>CAWGTD010000001.1:0-68519 GCA_963825415.1 uncultured Actinomycetes bacterium
AGTCCTCTTCGGCGCACCTGGAAAAGCCCCGCAAGTGCGGGGTTTTTTCGTGGCCGGCCGGTGGGCCGCTCTACGCGTCCCCCACTACCGCTCAAACCTGGAGCTCGCCACCGTCGACGGGGAGCGTGATGCCGGTGATGAAAGCGGCGGCGTCTGAGGCCAGGAACGCCACCGCCAGGGCGATGTCGTCCGCGGTCGCCTCGCGCCCGAGCGGGCGGTCCGGCTGTGCCGTCAACGACTCGTGCAGCCGCGATCCGCGGGCACCCCGCAGTCGTTCGATGCCCGGGGTCGGAACGAGCGAGGGCGCCACGCCCACCACCCTGATTCCGTGCCGGCCGAGCTGCGCCGCGAGCCCGGAGGTGATCCCCCGCACCGCCCACTTGCTCGCGCTGTAGATCCCGCGGCCCCTGAATCCCGCTACGGACGAGATGTTGACGACGACGCCGCCGCGGCCGCCGGCCATCATCGCCTCGGCGGCGGCGCGGCACCCGAGCTGGGTCCCCATGACGTTGATCGCCAACACGCTTTCGATCTCGGCGGGGGTGGCCCGCAGCGGATGGATGTGCGGGAAGACCCCGGCGTTGTTGACCCACACGTCCACGGCTCCGTAGCGCGCCACGGCCGTCGCCGCGAGCTCCTGCAGCTGCTCCTCGTCGCGCACGTCGACGACCGCGGCCGAAGCCTCACCCGCCCCCGCCCGCTGGAGTTCACGTGCCTGGGCCTCGGCGGCCTCGCCATCGACGTCGGCCAGCACCACGCTGGCCCCTGCCTCGTGGAGCCGCCCGGCGATGGCTGCCCCCAACCCGCGCGCGGCCCCCGTGACGACCGCCGTTCGGCCGTCCAGGCGAAACAGCTCATCCAGCGGGCGTCCGTCGGGCGGAGTGGTCATCGGCGAGGAGGTAGATTCGCGCAATGGCGGATTCCGAGGGCCTTGACGCACGGCTCGCTCGCCTGTTCGACGAGCGCGACATCGAGCGCGTGCTGGCCCTCTACGGCCGCTACGCCGACCACGGACAGCACGAGGCCTTCGTCGAGCTCTTCACCGAGGACGCGGTCATCGAGCTCGTGGGCGGCACGCCGTCCGGCGCCCACGGGGACAACCCGCGCTGGGAAGGTCGGGAGCGCATCCGGGAGTACATGGAGGACCCCACGATGCACATGAAGATCGAGGGGCGCTGCATGCATCTGCCCGCGCTCAACCTGATCGTCGACGTCGACGGCGACGAGGCGACGGCCGAGAGCTGCTCGCTCGTGCTGCTCCGTGAGGACGGCCAGACCTCGATCTACGGCGCGGGGTTCACCCGCTGGGAGCTGGTGAGGACGGACCTGGGTTGGCGAATCAACCGCCGCGTCCGGGTGGCGATCGACGCCCTTCTCGGAAGCTCGGAGACCTGACAGCCCGCTACGACTCCGGCTGACCGCCGCGCTCGAGGGTGCGATCGGCGATCCGCACGAACGCTCCTTCGACCAGCCAGCCCTCGTAGGTGTCCGAGCCGCTGCCCGCGGCGACCGCACGGTCGTAGACATCGCGCACGGCACGCGCGAAAGCGAGGTCCTCCTCGGCCGGCCGCCACGCCTCGTCGACCCGCGGTACGGCCGCCCCCGAGCCGACGATCATGGCGTCGTAGCCGAGGGCGAACAGACGGCGCATCTCGCGGACGTGACCCTCGTGATCGGTCGCGGCGACCCACGGCAGCGTGACGAGCTCGAGCCCGGCCGCTCGCGCGTGCAGGACGAGCAGCGAATGCACGTGCTCGGCCACCAGGGGCGGGCGGAAGCTGCCGCCCGCGATGCCCTGGGTCCCGATGCTGAGGGTGAAGTCGGCCTGGCCGAAGAGGATGCCGTCGATCCGCGGGCTCGCGCTGACGATCTCGCCTAGCCGGAGCACCGCCGCGGCGGTCTCGATCAGCACGTAGAGCCGGCGGCTGCCGGCCGGAAGGCCGTGCTCGCGCTCCAGGCTCGCCAGCGCGGCGTGGGCCTCCACCACTGCCTCGGGCCCGGTCAGCAGCGGGAGGATCAGCCGGTCGAACAGGGGGGCACAGCGGGCGACGTCGGCCGCCCAGTGCTCGCTGCCCACGACGTTGACGCGCAGCAGCGTCGGGCGCCCCCCGTGCGCTGCCTGCTCGGCGAAGGAGTGCGCCGCCTCGCGCGCGTCGGCCTTGTTCGCCTCGAGCACCCCGTCCTCGAGGTCGAGGAAGAGCCCGTGGGCGGGCGAGTCGGCGAGCGCGGCGAGCGCGTCGGGGCGGTCCGCGGCCGCGTAGTGGTAGTGGCGCGCCTGCTGTCCGGACATCACCGCAGCTCGTCCACGTAACGGTCGGTTCCGGGAACGGTCGGCACGAAGGGCGCCACGAGCGCGAGCGTCCCGTGTCCCCCGGTCTCGACCAGTTCTGCCTCGTCCCCGAAGCGAGCGGCCCAGTCCGTCCGCGGATCCTCTTCCAGGAACCAGAGGACCAGCCGCCTCCCTTCAGGCACCTCGGCATTGTCGAACCACAGCTCGCCCTCGGGCCACGGCCGCGGGGCGAAGACGACGCACTGGCCGGCTCGCGCGTCGACAAGTCGGCGCGGCAGGTGCTCCTGGATCAGCCAATCGCCCAACCCGGCGCCTGCGCCGTCGACGACCTCGAGCACCAGCCCGGCGTAGGGGTGGTCGAGCGCGTGCAGCTCGGTGGGACCGGAAGGCTCGGCTCGCACCGCCCCGCAGAGGTCATAAAACGCCGTGTGGATGTGCGTGCGGTCGTCGAACATCCGGCCCTCCTCGCGCAGTCGCGCGACCGCCACGCCGAGCCACGCCCACTGGTCGTCCCAGTGATCGGCCGTGGTCCAGTATGTCCCGAGGTAACAGCCGTCAGTGACTGGGTCGGCGATCGGCGAATCCGCGGGAGCGCGCAACGCCCGCAGTTCCCGGGTCGCGACCCAGCGCCGACCCGCGAACCACCACGGCATCGCCAGGGCGCCGGTCGAGTAGTAGTGGTCGTCCTCGTACCAGCGGTTGTAGCGCCGCTCGTGGCCGGGATGGGGCTCGACCAACGAGATGAACGCGCTGCCCAGCGCGCTGCGGGTCCCCCCGGTCCCCGCGAGCTGCGCGTAGGCCTGCGGAGCCACCCGTCAGCCGACGTCCACGACGATGGTCCCGAAGCCGTCCACCCGGGCGACGTCGCCCTGCCGCAGCACCAGGGTGGTGTCGACGTACTCCACCACCGCCGGCCCGGCGATCTCCGCGCCGGGCGCGAACTGTGCCCCGTCGTAGAGCGGCGTGGGCTGGGCCTCGAGCCCGTGCTCGTACCAGATGACCGGTCGCTCGCCCTTGGGCTCGAGGGGCGGCGGGCTGCCGCCGTTCGACCCGCCGCCGCCGTGGCGCGAGGCGAGCGAGAAGTCGCTGATCCGGGCCCGCCCGCGGACGCGCATCGCGGTCAGCGCGAAGCCGGCCCCGGAGAAGCCGCTGTTGGCACCGAAGAGCCGCTCGTACTCGCGCTCGAAGGCCGCGACGAGCTGTTCGCTGGAGCCGTCGTCGTAGGCGCCGGTCGGCGCGAGGACCGCGACCTGGTTGACCTGCTGCGTGTAGCGCATGTCGACCTCGCGCTCCATGTCGACCATGTCGCTCCCGATGCCCTGCCCCTCCATCGCCTGGCGGATCTTGTCCTCGAGCTCGTTCCAGCTCGAGTTGAGCTCATCGGCGCTGAACGGGTGCTTGAGCGCCTTGGCGGTCTCGGACACGACGATCGCATCCGCCGAGGCGATGCCGAACGCCGACCAGCCTGAGGCGAGATCGGACAGCGGGACTACCACTCGGGTGATGCCCAGCTCGCGGGCGATCGCCGTCGCGTGGACGGGCCCGGCCCCCCCGTAGGCGTACATCGTGTAGTCGCGCGGGTCGTAACCCTGCTGCACGCTCGCCAGACGGATCGCGTCGGCCATCTGGTTGTCGACGATCCGCGCACCGGCGGCCGCGGTCTCCTGCGCGCTGAAGCCCAGCGGCGCACCTGCCTCCTCCAGGGCCTTGACAGAGGCGTCCGTGCCGAGCGCGATGTCGCCGCCCAGGAAGTACTCGGCGTTGAGGTAGCCGAGGACGAGGTCGGCGTCGGTCACCGTCGCGCGGGTGCCGCCGCGGCGGTAGGCCGCCGGGCCGGGACGCGCGCCCGCACTCTCCGGGCCGACGCGCAGCGTGGCGGTGTCGGGATCGAAGCGGATGATGCTGCCGCCGCCGGCGCCCACGGACCGCACGTCCAGGGTCGGGACGAAGTACTCGTACTGCTCGTAGCGGATCGACGCGCGCGCCAGTGGCTCGCCGTTGCGGATCACGCCGACGTCGAAGGTCGTGCCCCCCATGTCGGTGGTGATGACGTCGGCGGGCGTCGCCCCGCCGGCGACATCGGCCTCGGCGCGGTTGAGCTTGCCGGCGCCGATCAGGCCCGCCACCGGGCCCGATCCGATCGTGAGCAACGGCATGTGCCGTGAGTAGGTCGAGTCGATCAGACCGCCCGAGCAGCTCATGATGTGCAGCGTCTCGTGGTATCCGAGCTCGACGAGGTCGCCCTCCAGCGCCCGGAGGTAGTTGCTCATCGCCGGGCCGATGAGCGAGTTGACGACCGTGGCGACGGTCCGCTCGTACTCGCCGGTACGGGGGATGACCTCCGAGGAGACCGAGACGAACGCGGCGGGCGCCTGCTCGAGGATGAGCTCGCGGACGCGGAGCTCGTGGGCGGGATTGCTGACCGACCAGAGCAGCGAGATCGCGTACGCCTCGACGCCCGCGGCAACCAGCCGGGCGATCGCCTCGCGGCAGCTGTCCTCGTTGAGCTCCACCACGGCGTTGCCGTCGAACGCAACCCGCTCGTCGACCTCCTCGACGAGCCCCTTGGGGACGAGCGGCTCGGGCTTGGTCTGCGCGGCCACGTGCGCCATGTACTGCGGAGGCATGCCGGTGAGCCGGCCCCCGGCGTCCATCGCGAACATGACGTCGCCGTGCCCGCGCGTGGTGAGCAGCCCGACCTTCGCCGTGCGCCTCTCGACCAGGGCGTTCGTGCCGACGGTGCACCCGTGGTAGATCCGCGAGTCCCGGACGAGGTCTTCGAGCGACGAGTCGAGGCGGCGCGCCACGTCGCGCATCGAGTCCACGAACCCGGTCTGGAAGTCGGGAGGCGTGGACGGCGCCTTGCCGAGCGTGACGGTGCCGGCGTCGTCGATGACGATGCAGTCGGTGAACGTGCCACCGATATCGATGCCGATCAGGTAACCCATGGAACCTTGGCTTCTCTCTCTACGGGGGGCGGGAACTAGGCGAGCGCGAACTCGCTGACGGGCGGCTCGCTGCGGCGAACCACCTCGACTGACATGAGCGTCTGGCAGCCAGGGCAGCAGTAGCGACGCAGCACCATGTCCTCGTCGAGGAAGTGCTGCGGGTCGATGACGTGCGGCAGCAGCGTGAGCGGCTGGGTGTCCGCCAGCAGGCCTGCCTTGTAGTTGCCGCGGTAGTCGGCAATCGCGTGGTCGCAGCGGTTGCAGGCCAGGATGCGGTGGCCCTCGTGGTCGCGCACGTTCAGGTACTCGTGGACGGAGAACTCGGGGTCGCCCGTGGCTTCACTCGACAGCTCGACGGGCTCGATGTCGGCGATCTCGCCGACCGGCCGCCATTCGGCGCGCGCCGCGCGCTCGGCCGCACGCAGCCGGTCGGTCTCGGTGGCGTCGACCGCGCCGTCCTCTCCCACGGCGACGCCGTAGAGCGACGCCGCCGCCTCGCGCGAGACATAGCCGTTGGCCACGTCGCGCTCGACGTGCTCCGGCTCGCGCTCGATCGGGTCGCCGTAGCCGCCCCCGCCGGTGAACGTCGTCTCGAGGACGTCGCCGGTTCCGAGTGGGGTGCCGTTGGACTTGCCGCGCAACAGGACGCGCTCGTCGGACTGGATCGCGTCGATGTGCTCGGGGACACGCTTCTGGGCGAACGTGTCCTCGATGTCGGTGC
Organism: uncultured Actinomycetes bacterium; assembly: GCA_963825415.1. Lineage (GTDB taxonomy): Bacteria > Actinomycetota > Thermoleophilia > Solirubrobacterales > Solirubrobacteraceae > BP-464. The sequence goes on from CAWGTD010000001.1 coordinate 5,960, forward strand.
CGGTCGCCATCAAATAGCGCGACGAGGGCGAGGGGTAGCCGCCGTAGATGCCGGGGCCGCCGTGGGTCGACACGCTCTGGCCGCCGGTGTTGGTCACCACCGAGATCGACTGGGCGCGATACGGCGTGACGCCGAACTCCATGCCGGTGCCACCGCGCCAGGTGCCGGCGCCGGCGCCGTCGATCAACTCGCGGCGGTACAGGTAGAGCACGGGGTACCACTGCTCGCTGCCCTCGACGTTGAGCAGCTTGATGAGCGGGCTCCAGGCCGGGCCGCTGGTGTCGACGCCGTCCTTGTAGGAGCGCGCGCCGGATCCCATCGCGACCGGGTCCATCAGCGCCTGGCCGAAGTAGTTGCCGCGGTCGTCGAAGCCCTCGAAGACCAGCAGCGGCCACTCCGGGCCCGCCACGACGACGTCCTGCTTGAACTCGGGCACGGTCGACAGCATGCGGCTGAAGATGTTCATCAGCGCGTCCTGGTGGCAGAGGATGTTCATCACGCCGCCGCTGACCGGGGCCGGATAGTCCGCGCAGGTCAGCAGCCCGGGCGTCGGCTCGAAGTCGATCTGGCGCTCGGCGCCGCCGAGGGCGAACATGTGCTCATACAGCGCCGTGACCGCGACGACACCCATCAGCGAGCCCTTGAAGCCGGTGAACACGAAGTTGTTGGGCCCGTCGACCTGGGGGTCGGTCCCCTCGTTGGTGACCCGGATGCGATCGCCGCGCTTCTCGACGTTGACCTGCATCCGGTAGGTCGCCCGGTCACCGGGCAGCTTCTCGTCGAAGTACCGGACCTCCGACCACGTCCCGTCGGGGATGGCGCTCAGCTTGTCGGCGAACGAGCGCTGGGCGTTGTCGAGGATCCGGTTCATCGCGGCCTTGACGGTGCCGGCGCCGAACTGCTCGCAGGTCTGCTGCAGCTGTTCGACCGCGAAGCGGCAGCCGGCCATCTGCGCGCGCAGGTCGAGCGCCAGGAGGTCGGGCACGCGCGACTGCCGCAGGTACATGCGCTCGAGGTCCGTCCGGAGCTTGCCTCGCTCCACGAGCTTGAACGGGCTGAAGACGATCGGGTCGTGGAAGACGTCGATCGCGTTCTGCGGCCAGCCGCCCGGGACCACGCCGCCGAGGTCGTACTGATGCCCTGCGCTGGAGATCCAACCGAAGACCTTGCCGTCGACGAAGAGCGGCTGGACGATGTTGACGTCCATCTGGTGGGTGGCGCCAATCCAGGGATCGTTGGAGAGAAAGACATCCCCCTCCTCGATTCCCGGCTCCTCGCTGAGTCGCTCGAGGATGTAGCGGACGACCATGGGCGAGCCCGACGCGATGAACTGCAGGAACGGCGCGTTCATGGCGATCTCGCCGGTCTCGGTCATGATGCACATGTTGAAGTCGAGCGACTGGAACACCGGCGAGCCGGAGATCCGCGTCAGCATCTCGCCGTGGGCGATGTTGATCGTCCACAAGCGATTGCGGATGACCTCGAACGTCACCGGGTCGAGGTCCGCGTCGACCTCGGTGTGAAGCTCGACGCTCGGGGAAATGAGCTCCTCCCAGCCAGGCGCGGGCCGGTAGCTGTGGAGGTTGCCGTCCCAGTTGACGTCGCTCGGGACGGCGGTTGTCGCTTCCATCACATCAGACATCGTCTCGACCTCATGCAGTAGCCGGGGCTGAAGGGACGAATCTATCGACCGTCCGGTTGGTAAGCAAGTGAAGTGGGCGCCGCGCCGAGCCGGTCACTGCACGCCCAGCTGCTCGTCGTAATGGGCCTCGATGAGCCGGACGAGCCGGGCCATCGTGTCGTTGAACGGCGTCGGCACTCCCACCTGCCGGCCCTGGCGGCCGATGGCGCCGTTGAGGGTGTCGATCTCCGTGACCCGACGGGCGAGCACGTCGCCGCCCATCGAGGCGACGTGGTTGCCGACCGCGTTCCACACCTCGAAGGCATGGCGGCGTGAGGCCTCGGCGTCGAGCGGGATGCCCGAGGCGTTGGCCACCGCGACGACCTCCTCGCAGATGCCCGCGAGCAGCGGCTCCATCTCGGCGAACCCCGAAATGAGCCCGATCGGTAGCCGCGTGATCGCCACGGCCGGGGCGATCGGGCAGGCCACGGTGAGCTTGCCCCACACGACGGCGTCGACGTCGCGTCGTGCCGTGGTGTTGATGGTGGCGCCGTTGAGGACCTCCGCGACGAGTTCGGCGTTGCCGAACGAGGCGGGGTCCGACGTGCCGACGTACGTCGCGCCGCCGCCCTCCCACGCCGTCGGGGTCAGCTCGATGTGGCCGGGCTGCTGGATGGTGGCGCCGATCTCGGTGACGCCGTAGACGATTTTGCCCGGCGGCACCGCACGCGCGATGACCTCCGGGTTGCCCAGCCCGTTCTGGAGCGAGCACGCCAGCGTGCGCTCACCGATCAGCGGTGCCGCATCGGCCACCGCGGTTGGAGTCGACGGGCCCTTGCACCAGAACATCACGAAGTCGGCCTCGCCGACCTCCGCGGGGTCGGTCGTCGCCTGCGGACGGGCGAGGCGTTCACGGCCCTCGCAGGTCATGCGCAGCCCGTGCTCGCGCACGGTGTCCACATGGTCGCGCCAGACGTCGACAAGCCACACGTCGTGACCGGCCTCGGAGAGCAGCCCCCCGAACAACGAGCCCATCGAACCGGCGCCAACGATCCCGACCTTCATCCGCCCTCCCGGGTGCTAGTCGTCTGACTGGTCGGTAAGCATACGCGGCCCGGACCCACCCAATCGGGCGGAGTTCACTCCGCGGGACCGGTTACTGTCCGGTCGGTCACGATGCCGAAGTCCACGACCACGGCCCCGCCGGACCCGCTGCGCCAGAGGATCCTCCAGACGGCGACCGAGCTATTCGGTCAGCAGGGCGTGGACTCGACGAGCATGCGCGAGATCGCCGACGCCCTCGGCATCACCAAGGCGGCGATCTACTACCACTTCGAGAACAAGGATCAGCTCCACTACGAGATCCAGCTGAGCCTCATGGCCGGCGTCCTCGATCAGCTGCGCGCCGTCGCGGCGTCCGACCTCGGCGCGGCCGAGAAGATCGAGCGTGTCGTCGCCGTCAACCTTCAGTCGATCGCCGAGAACCGCGGCGCGTTCACGGTGCTGCTGCGCGAAAGCGGCAACCTCGCTCTCCCCCATTGGGCTGCGCTCACGGAGATGCGCGACGAGTATCGGCACCTCGTCGAGGGCGTGATCGAGGAGGGCGTCAAGGCCAAGGCGTTCGCCGTCGACGACGTCGGCGTCGCCGCGCTGGCCCTGCTCGGGATGTGCAACTGGTCCTACACGTGGATCTCGCCCGGCGGGCGGATGCCCATCGACGCGATCGCGAAGCAGTTCGCCGGCATCTTCATCGCCGGCGTCCGCGCCGGCTGAGCTCAGCCGCGCCCCACCAGCGGCATCTTCGTCGCCATGACCGTCAGCGACAGCACGTTGGCCTCCGTCGGGAGGCCCGCCATGTACACGACGGCGGCCGCCACGTCGGAAGCTTGCATCAGCGGCTCGGCGAGCCGCGAGCCGTCCGGCTGGAGCGCACCCTGGGCGATCGGCTGAGCGAGGTCGGTGCCGGCGTTGCCGATGTCGATTTGGCCGCAGGCGATGTCGAGCCGGCGCCCCTCCAGCGCGAGGCTCTTGGTCAGCCCGGTCACGGCGTGCTTGGTCGCCGTGTAGGCCGCCGCGTGCGGCCGCGGCACCTGGGCGGAGACCGAGCCGTTGTTGATGATGCGCCCGCCGCGCGGGGTCTGGCGCCCCATCACCCGGAACGCCGCCTGGGCGCACAGGAAGACGCCGGTCAGGTTCGTGTCGACGACCGCGCGCCAGTCGGCGAGATCGAGATCTTCGATCGGGCCGCCCGCGCCGAAGATGCCGGCGTTGTTGAACAGCAGGTCCACGCGGCCGAACCGGTCGACGGCTGCGGTGAAGAGCGCCTCGACCTCTTGGAGGTCGGTGACGTCGGCCGGCACAACGGCGAGCGCGTCGGTCCCGCCGGCCAGGTTTGCCGTCTCCTCCAGCGCGTCGCGGCGGCGCCCGGCCAGCACGACGTTCCAGCCGTCGTCCCGCAGCGCGACCGTGACCTCGCGGCCGATGCCGGAGCCGGCGCCCGTGACGATCGCGACGCGGCTCAGTAGATCCCGCACCGTGGCACCTCCGCCCCGCGGCGACCGACCAGGAAGTCGAAGTCGGCGCCGCGGTCGGCCTGCTGAACGTGACGCACGTAGAGCTCTTCGTAGCCCGAGGCCACGCTGGTGGGTGGCGACCACGCCTGCTGCCGGGCCGCAAGCTCGGCCGCCGGAAGGTCGAGCGAGAGGATGCCCTCCTCGACGTCGAGCACCACCGGATCGCCGTCGCGCACCAGCGCGAGCGGGCCGCCGATCGCGGACTCGGGCGCGACGTGGAGCACGATCGTCCCGAACGCCGTCCCACTCATCCGCGCGTCGGAGATGCGCACGACATCGTCGATCCCGCGCTCGAGCAGGCGCGCGGGGATCGGCATCTTGGCCACCTCGGGCATGCCGGGGTAGCCGCGCGGCCCGACGTCGCGCAGGACCATCACCGAGTCCTCGTCGAGCGGCAGGGCCGGGTCCTCGATCCGGCGGCGCAGGTCCTCGGGCCCCGAGAAGACGACGGCGGGCCCGCGGTGGCGCAGGAGCCGCGGTGAGGCGGCGGCCGCCTTGATGATGGCCCCGTCCGGAGCCAGGTTGCCGCGCAGCACCCGGATCCCGCCCCGTTCCTGGAGGGGCTCGTCGAGCGTCCTGATGACCTCGCGATTCCAGCAGCCCGCGTCGGCGTTGTTCTCGGTGAGCGTCGCGCCGGTCACGGTGAGAGCCCCGCCGTGCAGCAGCGGCTCGAGCTCGCGCAGCACGGCCGGCATGCCGCCCGCGTCGTCGAGCTCTTCCATGAGGAATCGCCCGGCCGGCATCAGGTCCACGAGCAGCGGCACCCGCCGGGCGATGTCGTCGAAGTCCTGCAGGTTCAGTTCGACGCCGATCCGGCCGGCGATGGCCAGGAGGTGGATCACGGCGTTGGTCGAGCCGCCGATGCCGGCGTTGGCGACGATCGCGTTCTCGAACGCCTCGCGGGTCAGCAGGCGCGACAGGCGCAGGTCCTCGTGGACCAGGTCGACGGCGCGGCGGCCCGCGGCCTGGGCCAGTGCGCGGCGCCGGGAGTCCACCGCCGGAATCGCGGCGTTGTGCGGGAGCGCGACGCCCAGCGCCTCGACGAGCGCCGCCATGGTCGAGGCGGTGCCCATCGAGTTGCAGGAGCCGACCGAGCGGCTCAGGCCGGCCTCGAGATCCTCGAGGTCCTCGATGCGGCGCCGGCCGCAGGAGACGTCGTCGACGAGCCGATAGACGCTCTTGCCCGAGCCCATCACCGCTCCGCGGTAGCGCCCGCCGAGCATCGGCCCGCCCGAGACCACGATCGTCGGCAGGTCGCAGCTCGCGGCACCCATCAGCAGCGCCGGCGTCGTCTTGTCACACCCGCACATGAGCACGACGCCGTCGATCGGATGGCCGCGGATCGACTCCTCGACCTCCATGCTGACCAGGTTGCGGAAGAGCATCGCCGTCGGGCGCAGCAGGCTCTCGCCGAGCGACATCACCGGGAACTCGACCGGGTAGCCGCCCGCTTCCAGCACGCCGCGCCGCACGCGGTCGGCCAGCTCTCGCAGGTGGACGTTGCACGGCGTCAGCTCCGACCACGTGTTGCAGATCCCGATGACCGGCCGGCCGTCCAGCATGTCGCCGGGCGCGCCGTCCTTGCGCTGCCACGATCGGTGGATCAGGCGACCGAGGAGGTCGTCGGCGCCGAACCACGCCTGGGACCGCAGCGGCCGGCCGTCCTTGCTCACGGCGCGACCTCCAGCGAGAGCGACCCCAGGTCGCCGAAGTCGAACGTCCAGCTTCCCGTCGCCAGGGGAACCGGCGGAGTCAGCGACCCGGTCGCCACGAACGCCGGGCGCCCTTCCGGGACGGCGGCCAGATGTTCCTCGACCAGCCACAGTCGCGCCTCGGCGTCGCCGACGGGCCCCGCCCCGTCCGCGACCTGGTCACCGTCGCGACGGACCACCGCATGCACGACGCCGTCGGTCGGGGCGCCGTCGCGCGGCTCGCCGAGGAGCATCCATCCCTGGCAGCCGTAGTCGGCGTGGGCGTGCGCCAGGGTGATCGCCCACGCGAAGCGGGAGTCGGCGACCTCCACGCAGGCCACGGGACGGGCCTCGCCGGCCTCGACCCACAGCCCGATCTCGGCTTCGACCAGCGGGGCCACGAGCTCGCCCAGCGACAGACGCGCGCCGTCGGCGAGCAGGGTGGCCGTCAGCAGCGGCGCCGCGAACGGGTGGTCGAGGCCGAGCCGGGCCTGGGCGGCTGCGTCCGTGGCGCCGATCTTGGCCCCCGCGGGCGTCGCGCCCGCTGCGAGGAGCTCGTCGTAGAGCCCACGGCCGACCCGCATGCCGAGCTCGACGGTCAGCCCGGGGAAGCGCTCGGCATCCAGTGCCGTGGCGGTGCGGCGGGCCTCGGCCAGAGCGGCCGCGATCGCTGTCTCCTCGGAGGAAAGCTGTATGGGCATCGGCGTGACTGACCGTTCGGTAAGATGAGCATATCGTGTCCCTCGCGGTGCCGCGCAAGAGCGTCCTCGACCAGTTCCGCCTGGACGGGAAGGTCGCGGTCGTGACGGGCGCCTCCACCGGGCTCGGGGTCGCCTTCGCGCTTGCGCTGGCCGAGGCCGGTGCCGACGTCGTGCTGGCGGCGCGGCGCGCCGAGCTGCTGGAGGACACCAGCGACCAGGTGGCCCAGCTGGGCCGCCAGGCGCTGCCCGTCCCCACCGACGTCGCCGACCCCGAGGCCTGCACCGCCGTCGTCGAGGCCACGATCGAGCGCTTCGGCCGGGTCGACGTGCTGGTCAACAACGCCGGTACGGCCGACGCCGTGCCGGCGCTGGTCGAGTCGCCCGAGGAGTTCCGCCGGGTCATCGACGTCAACCTCAACGGCGCGTTCTGGATGGCACAGGCGTGCGCGCGCGTGATGGAGGCGGGGTCCTCGATCGTGAACGTCTCCAGCGTGCTGGGCATCAGCCGCAGCGAGCTCCCGAGCGCCGCGTACTCGGCGAGCAAGGCGGGGCTCATCGGGCTGACCCGCGACCTGGCGGCCCAGTGGGCGCAGCGCCGCGGCATCCGGGTCAACGCGCTCGCGCCCGCGTTCTTCGCCACCGACCTGACCGGGCCGCTGCTCGCCGACGAGCAGCTGCACGAGTCGATCCTCGACCGCACGCCGATGCACCGTCTGGGCCACCCCGAGGAACTGTGCGGAGCTCTGCTGTTCCTGGCTTCCGACGCCGGGTCCTACGTGACCGGCACGACGCTGCCGGTCGACGGCGGCTGGAGCATGGTCTAGGCCAGCGCGGTCCGCGCGGCGCCGACGACGTCCTCGACCTGGGGGAAGTACCAGCGCTCCAGCGCGCTGGGAAACGGGACCGGGGCGAACGGAGCGCCGACCCGTTGCACCGGAGCGCGGAGCAGGCCGAAGCCCGGACCGGCGGCCAGCGCCGCCACCTCGGCCCCGGGCCCGAACGCGGTCACCGCGTCGTGCACGACGACCAGTCGCCCGGTCTTGGCCAACGAGGCCAGCAAGGTGCCCTCGTCGAGGGGGCTCAGCGTGCGCAGGTCGACGACCTCGGCCGAGACCCCGTCGTCGTCCGCGAGCGAGCCGGCGGCGTCGAGCGCGCGGGGAACCGCCGCGCCCCACGCGACGATGGTCACGTCGGTGCCCTCGCGCACCACCGAAGCCTTGCCGATCGGCACGGCGGCATCGCCATCGGGCACCTCGCCGCGGCGGCCCCACAGGGCCAGGCTCTCCACCACGACCACGGGGTTGGGATCGCGGATTGCGGCCAGCAGCAGGCCCTTGGCGTCCGCGGGGTTCGACGGCCAGACGACCTTCAGACCCGGGACGTGGGCCACCCAGGCCTCGAGGCTCTGGCCGTGCTGTGGCCCGGTGCCGCGCCCGGCGCCGCACATGGTCCGGATCACCAGCGGCGCGCTGAACTCGCCGGCCGAGATCGACGCGACCTTGGCCGCGTGGTTGACCAACTGGTCGGACGCCAGCGTCAGGAAGTCCATGAACATGATCTCGAGCACCGGGCGCAGGCCGGTCATCGCCGCGCCGGTGGCGAGCCCGACGAGGATCTGCTCGCTGATCGGCGTGTCGCGGACGCGCGCGGGGCCGTAGGCCTCGAGCAGCCCCTTCGTGGCGACATAGACGCCGCCGGCGCGCGCCACGTCCTCGCCGAGCACCACGACGGTCGGGTCGCGCTCCATCTCCTCGTGCAGCGCGTCGTTGATCGCCTGCCAGTACTTGCGCTCGGCCATGGCTCAGGCGTAGACGTCCTCGAGGATCTGCTCCGGCCGCGCAGCCTGCCCGGCGCGGGCACGCTCGAGCGCCACGTCGATCTGGCCGTGTGCCTCCTCCGCCAGCCGCGTGAGCTCCTCGGCGCCCACCTGGGGCTCGAGCGTGCCCCGCAGCACCACGATCGGGTCGCGCGCGCGCCACTCCTCGACCTCGCCGGCGTCGCGATAGCTCTCGGGATCGCCGACGTAGTGCCCGCTCCACCGGTACGTCGCCGCCTCGATCAGGGTCGGGCCGTCGCCGGCACGGGCGCGGTCGACGGCCTCCGTCGCCACGGCATGCACCGCCAGGACGTCGTTGCCGTCGACGGGCACCGCGGGGATCCCGTGAGCAGCGGCGTAGTCGACGACGCGGGCGCTGAGGTGCAGGCTGACGTGGGTGAGCTCGGCGTACTGGTTGTTCTCGCAGCACAGCACGAGCGGGAGGCGCCACAGAGCCGCGATGTTCAGCGCCTCGTGCAGCGTCCCCTCTGCCGCGGCGCCCTCTCCGAAGAACGCCACCGCCACCCGGTCCTCGCCGAGGACCTGGGCCGAGAACGCGGCTCCGACAGCCATCCCGAGGCTGCCTCCGACGATCGCCGTCGCGCCCAGGATCCCGCTGGACGGGTCGGCGATGTGCATCGAGCCGGCCCGACCGCGGCAGTAGCCGGCGTCCAACCCGAAGAGCTCGGCGAACATCCGCTCGGGGTCCCCACCCTTGGCCAGGCAATGGCCGTGGCCGCGGTGGGTCGTCGTGATGTGGTCGTCGCGCCGCAGGGCGCCGCAGACGCCGGCGGCGACGGCCTCCTGGCCGAGCGAGAGGTGCAGATTGCCCTCGAGCTTGGCCTGTCGCACGAGGCTCTCCCCCGCCTGCTCGAAGGCCCGGACGACGCACATCGTGCGGTAGAGCTCCAGCTGACGCGCGACGTCGGTCACGGCCCCAGCACCACGGTCGACCATCCGTTCACGCACAGCTCGTCGCGCTGGTTTCGCTCCTCGAGGGCGAGCTCGACCTCGAGTCCGCCGTCGCGCTCGGCGACGGCGGTGACCTCACCCGTCACCGTCAGCTCGTCGCCCGGGACGGCCGGCCCGCGGTTCTGCCAGCCGAAGCGCCGCACGCGCACAGGCCCGAACGCGGCGCGCACGGCCTCGAGCAGGAAGCAGGCGTGCAGGTGCGATTGGACCAGGACGTCGGGGTAGCCCTCCGATTCCGCGTACGGCCGGTCGTAATGGATCCGGTGGGCGTTCCACGTCGCGGCGCTGAAGAGGAAGAGCTGCGCGCGGCTGGGAGCGCGGACGAGCGGTTCGAGGCGATCGCCGACAGCGGGGCGCACGGCGGTCATCGGCCGATCAGCGTCTCGCGGCACGTCAGCAGGTCGCGGCCGTCGGCGCCGCGGAACACCGTGACGATCTCCATGAGCAGCAGCGCCCCGCCGCCGCCGGCCTTCAGGTCCACGCGGTCGAGGGCGGGCACCGCGGTGAACTCCTCGTCGTAGGCCGGCGCGTCGTGGAACTCGAGGTCCTGGCCGCCGCCCATCAGCCGCAGGCCCTCCAGCGGCAGCCACGCTTCGCGCCCGACCCCGGTCCCGTCCTCGCGCAGATCGTCGAGCGGCGGGCCCGACTCCCACTCCAGCGTGCTCGACAGCATCAGCGCCGGAACGCCGGGCTCCTGGCCGTCCCCCGCCGCCACCGCGAACCGCCGCGCGTCGCGTGCCGAGATGCTGCCGCGGACCTCGGGACCCGCCTGGCCCACCAATGGCATGAGGCGGGCGTGGGCGGTCTCGACCCGGTCGTCGGTCATCCCGGCCCGCCTCCCGCCGCCGCGAGCGCCCGAAGCTGCTTCTTCTCGACCTTGCCGACCGAAGTCACCGGAAGCCCGTCCTGGAAGGACCACACCGTCGGAATCTTGAACGCCGCCAGCCGCTCACCGCAGTACGACTCGAGCTCGGTCTCGTCGAGCGTCGTCCCGGGGACGAACGCCACGAAGGCCATGACCGCCTCGTCGCGGATCGGGTCGGGCACGCCGATCACGGCCGCCTGAGCGACGGCCGGATGCTCGAGCAGCACGCTCTCGACCTCCGAGGCCGAGACGTTCTCGCCGGCCCGCTTGACGATGTCCTTCGCCCGGTCGAAGAAGTACAGGTAGCCCTCGTCGTCGGCGTAGACGTTGTCGCCGGTGTGCAGCCACCCGTCGCGCAACGTCGCGGCCGTCGCGGCGGGGTCCTTGAGGTACTCCTTGAACAGGGTGCGCCCCGGAACGCCGCCGACCAGCAGCTCGCCGATCTCGCCCGCGGCGACATCGCGCCCGTCGGCGTCGACGATGCGCACGGTGCGATCGAGCACCGGGCGGCCGATCGAGGGCCAGCGACGGGGCCCGTTGACCGGGCAGACCGCCACCTCCGTCATGGCCTCGGAGAGGCCGTAGCCGTTGATGAGCTCGACCCCGAAGCGCCGCTCGAACGCGTCCTTCTCGCCATCGGGAACGTTGATCGCGTAGGACACGCGCCGCAGCGCGTGGTCCCGATCCGACGGGCGCTCCGGCTGGGCGAGCAGCGTGCGCAGGATCATCGCCACGATGCTGATGTGGGTGGCGCGGTGCTCGCGGACCTGGTCGACGAACCGCGTCGCCGAGAACGCCTCGAGGAAGACCGCCGTCGCGCCCAGGGTGAGCGCGTTCATGAGCGTGATCGACTGCGCGTTGACGTGGAACAACGGCAGCGCCGACAGCAGCCGGTCGTCGCCGTCGAGCAGCAGGGTGCGGGAGCTGCGCTCGCCCGACCACAGCCAGTTGGCATGGGTGAGGACCACGCCCTTGGGCAGCGCGGTCGTGCCCGAGGTGAACACCACCTCGAGCGGCGCCTCGGACTCCAGCCGCGGCTCGGCTGAGAGCGGAAGCGCGCCGGCCAGCTGTTCGAACGGCACGTCACCCGGCCGCGGGGCGTCGGTGACGACCAGCGCGGGCGCCCCCCCGTCGGCGGCGAGCTCCTCGAAGGCCGGGAGGTGGACGGCCGACGTGACGGCCAGCCGGGCCTCGGAGAACCCGACGACGTGGCGCATCTCGCGCGCGCCGTTGGCGGTGTTCGAGGGCACGGCGACGGCGCCCAGGCGCGCCAGGCCCAACACCGCGAGCAGGAACTCGGCGCAGTTGGCCAGATGGACGACGACCGTGTCCCCGCGCCCGACCCCGAGCGCCGCGAAGCCGCCGGCCACGCGCCGCGATGCCTCCGCCAGCTCGTCGTAGGACAGCTGGGCGACGGTCCCGCCCGCGTCCTCGAAGACGACCGCGGGATGGCCGGCCCGGCGCTCGGCCTGCTGGTCGAGGAGCATGGGCAACGTGCGATCCCCGACGAGGTCGATCATCGCTATCCGGCCTCGAAGACGGCCAGGAGGTCGCCGACGGCCACCTCGCTGCCGTCGTCGGCGTGGACAGCGGTCAGGAGTCCGGTCACCGGCGCCTCGAGCTCGGTGCTCGCCTTGTCGGTCTCGACGACGACGACGGCCTCGCCCTCGGCCACCTGCTCGCCGACCGCGAACAGCCACTCGGTGATCGTCGCATCCTCCACTCCGTTGCCGAGCGCCGGCATCCTCAGCTCGACCATCGGCGGCCTCTAGTACGACCGGGGAAGCCCGAGGCTCTCCCCGACCATGTTCTTGACCATCTCGTTCGTGATGGGCGAGAAGGTGTAGAGCCGCGCGTCGCGCCAGTAGCGCTGCATGGCGTGCTCCATCATGTAGCCGTGGCCGCCCATGATCTGCATGCCCCGCTCGGTCGCCCGCACCGCGGCCTCTGACGCCGCCCACTTGGCGATCGAGCACTCCAGGTGCGCGGGCATGCCGTTGGACTGCAGCCACGCCGCCTTGTAGGTCATCGTGCGAGCCATCTCGAGCTCCATCGCGGACTCGGCAAGCATGTGCTGCACGGCCTGGAACTGACCGATGGGCTTGTTGAAGGCCACGCGCTCCTTCGCGTAGGCGACCGCGTCCTCCAGCGCTCCGCGCCCGAAGCCCAGCGACTGCGACGCGATCAGGATGCGCTCGTTGTTGAGCGTCTGCATGACCTGGTGAAAGCCGCGCCCGACCTCGCCGAGCACGGCGTCGTCGCCCACCTCGACGTCGTCGAGGAACACGAAGCAGGAGTGCGGCACGCGGTTGCCGACCTTCGGCTGAGGCACGATCTCGACCCCCGGCGTGTCGGGCTTGACGAGGAACATGCTCATCCCGCCGGTGCGCTTCGGCGGCGACGGGTCGGTGACCGCCACCACCACGATGAGCTCCGCCTCCAGCGCCCCGCTGCAGAAGATCTTCTGGCCGTTGATCGACCAGCCCCCATCCGTCGGGCGGGCGCGCGTCCGCACGCCGTTGAGCATGTCGGTCCCGCCCGCCGGCTCCGTGAGGGCGAGGGCCATGGGCAGCTCGCCTCGGGACATCCTGGGCAGCAGCTCGGCGCGCTGCTCGTCGCTGCCCGACTTGAGGATCGAGTAGCCGCCGAACGAGACGGTCGCGATGAACAGGTTGGCGATCGGATTGGCCCCGCGGGCCAGCTCCTCGACGACGATCGCCTCGTCGATGATGTCCCCGCCGGCGCCGCCGTGCTCCTCGGGGAACGGCAGCCCGAAGATCCCGAGCTCGCCGAAGCGCCGCCACACGTCCCACGGGAACGTCTCGGTCTCGTCCCACTGCTGCAGGTTCTCGCGGCTGATCTCGCGGGAGCAGAAGTCGCGGACCATGCGCTGTAGATCGCGCTGCTCGTCGGACAGGGCGAAGTTCACGCGGCCACCCTACTTACTTACCGGCCGGTAATCCAGGTCAGTACGCCGCGCGGCGTTCCTCGGCGAAGAACGCGTTCCAGAAGCTGTCGATGATCACCGCGTCCGAGATGCGGACGTCGATCAGCGCCGGCCCGCGCTCAGCCTGGAACTCCCGGACGGCCTCGCCCAGCTCGTCGACCGATTCCGCGCGGGCGCCGCGGGCGCCCAGCGCCCGCGCCACGGCGGCGAAGTCCGGGCCGGGGATGCGCGCCGACGTCGAGTCGAGCCCGAGCGCGTCGAGCTTGTGGAACTCGGCGGCGAGCCCGTTGTCGTTGAAGACCACGACGAGGATGTCGATGCCGTAGCGGACGGCGGTGTCGAGCTCCTGGATCGACATCATCAGGCTGCCGTCGCCCTCGATCAGGACCATCCGGCGCTCGGGCTCGGCCACGGCCGCGCCCAACGCGCCCGCGAACGTCTGCCCGATCACGCCGAACTCCGGCACCGTGAAGTACGAGCTCGCGTCGCGGCCCCGGAGGAAGACCAACGGCCACTGCCAGAAGTGCCCGATCCCGATGGCGAAGCGCGTCTCCGGGGCGGCCGCCTCGCCGAGCCGCAGGACCGCGTCGCGTGGGTGGACCGTTCCCGGCGCGAGCTCGACCGGCGGCTGGGCGAGGTCGGGTACGTCGACCTCGCCCAGGACCGACGTCCAATCGCCGGACGATTCTTCAAGTGCATCGAGCAAAAGCTGTGCCGTCCGGCGCGCGTCGCCCTGCACGTAGCAGTCGGCGCGGCGCTTGCCACCCGGCTGGCGGACCGGCATCCGCCGGCCGTCCATCACCTCGTCGGGCCGTACCGAGACGTGGATCACGCGCGCCTGCGGCGCGATGCTCCCGTTGTGCGTCGTGTACTGGTTGAGGCTGGCGCCGACCGCCAGCAGGCAGTCGGACTGCTCGAGGATCGCGCGGGTGCGTCCCGACGTCAGCCCGCCGACGATGTCGAGGTCGCGCGGATGGCCGTCGAACAGGCCCTTGGCCCGCAACGTCGTGGCCACCACCGCTCCGGTGCGGTCGGCCAGCGCGATCAGCTCGTCGCGTGCCCCGATCGCGCCGCGACCCGCGAGGATCGCCGGCCGCGCGGCGGCCGAGAGGATCCCCGCCGCCTCGGCGAGCGCGTCCGCGTCGGGGGCGATCGCCTGCGGCGGCCCGACGAGCTCGGAGCTGGGCAGGTACTCGCCGTCGGGCACCTCCTCTTCCTGGACGTCGAATGCGGCGCTGAGCACGACGGGCTGGCCGACGCGCGCCAGGTGGAACGCGGCGCGCACGTCCTCGGCGGCGCCGGCCGCGTCGCGCAGGTCGACGGCGGCCGCCTCGGCGGTCTCGGCGAGGCGGCGCTGGTCGAAGCGCTGCTGGTAGTAACGGTCGCGCCGCGGCGAGTCGCCCGCGATGACGAGCAGCGGCGTGGCGTTGCGGCTGGCGATGATCAAGGTCGTCGCCACGAGTGACAGGCCCGGGCCGCAGGTGACCGTGCAGACCGCGGGGCGGCCGGTGAGGCGGGCGTAGCCCTCTGCCATGCCCGCCGCATTCGCTTCGTGGCGGCAATAGATGACGCGCTTGCCCTCCATGGCCTCGAACGCGGTGAGCCACATCATGTTGCCGTCGCCCATGACGCCGAAGACGGTGTCGACACCCTCGGCGGCGACGGCCTGGGCGATCAGCTCGTGGACCTTCATGTCGCCGCCCCATGAGCCGAAGCGACCTCGAGCAGCAACGGGACCCCGATCGTGCACGAGTGGACGCCCAGCACCGACGAGAGCTCGAAGACCTCCATGATCTCCGCGGCGGTCGCGCCGTGGCCGAGCGCGCGGCGGATGTGGGCGCGCAGCTCCGGCTCGTGCAGGTGCGTGACCGCGCAGTCGAGCGAGATCCGGACCAGCTCCCGCACCTTGGGTGTGAGGCGCCCCCCGGCCTCAGGGGTCTCGGCCAGGCCGAGGTAGCTCTCGAGAAAGTCGGGGTCCAGGGCCAGCAGCCCGTCGAGCCACCGGGGCCACTCACCGCGCAGCGCGACGTAGCGATCGCGAAGCGCCCGGCCGCGCTCGTCGGGCTCCGGCGTACCGGCGGGCTGCCCGGCGGCGTCCAGCTCCTCGAGCAGCACCGGCACACCGACCGACAGCGTCTCGATCCCGAGCAGCGACGCGATCTCGAGGACCTCCATGATCTCGCCGACCGTGGCGCCGTGGGTCAGGGCGTTGTCGATGTGGATGCGCAGCCCCGGCTCGAACAGGTGCGTGGTCGACGCGTCGATCGCGGTGTAGATCAGCTCCTTGACCTTGGGCGGCAAGGGGCCCTGCTCCCACGGCAGGGCGGAGTAGCGCAGATAGGCGGCGAAGTACGCGGGGTCGAGGCGCAGGACCCCGTCCCACAGCGGCGACCAGTAGCCCCGCGCCTCGATGAAGCGCCGCTTGAGGTCCTCCTCATCCGTCGTCAGTGCGCGCGAGGACTCGTCCACCGCACCTGGTCCAGCCATGATTCTCCTCCGCCGTTACTTACCGACCCGTCAGTCGAACGCGAGCATACCCGACGGCGCCCGGCTTACGGGCTGCCCGAGCGATCAGCGGTCACACCAGGACCCCTACGCGCTGGGCGCGCTGGACCGCCTCCGCCCGGTTGCGGGCGTTGAGCTTGCGATACAGCTCGCGGGTGTGGCCCTTGACCGTGTGCGGAGAGAGGTAGAGCTCCTGCGCAATCTCGCGGTTGGTCGAGCCGCCGGCGATCAGCGCGAGCACTTCGCGTTCGCGCTCGCTGAGCGGAAGGTCGTCCGGGCCTGGACGGTGAAAGATCGGGTGGCCCATGCCCGCCTCGCGAACGACGTGCGCGATGCGATCGGCGGGCAGGCCCGTCGGCACGAACCCCACGGCGCCGACCTCCGTTGCGACCTTGGAGGAGACCTGGCCCGTGGAAGAGATCAGCAGCACGTGGCCACCGGCCCGCTCGGCGCGCATCCGGCGACACAGCTCGGTGCCGGCGGTGCCGCCGACGAACAGATCCACGAGCGCGACGTGCGGCTCATAACGGCGCCACATCTCCATCGCGGACTCCGGGTCGCGAGCCCCGAGGCAGCGCTCCACCCAGTCCAGGCGCCCAAGCAGCAGGCGGAACCCGGAACGGATGACGTCGTGGTCGTGCACGACGAGGACTCGCAGGCGGCGCCCTTCGGAAAGACGGTCCTCGTCAACCTCGAGATGCGCCAGACCTACTGAACGTCCATTCATTCGGTCGAGACTAGACCTCGGGCCCAGGAAAATCAACCGGCATCGCCGCACCACCCATGTGGCGCGTGTTCGAACGACTGTTTGTTGTTCTCTGCGAACCCGGCGTTATGGTCGCGCCATGAAGCCGCGCGTCGGGCTCTTCTACGACTTCCGCCACCCCAGCGGGCCGCCGTTCGAGGACTACTACCGGCAGGTCTTCGACCAGGTGGCATGGGCGGAGTCGCTCGGGTTCGAGTCGGTCTGGGTCAGTGGTCATCACTTCACCGACGACGGCTACATCCCGTCACCGCTGATCGCGCTCTCGCACATCGCCGCGCGGGCGCCCACCCTCCGGCTGGCGACCAACCTGATGATCCCCGGGCTCTACCACCCGCTGCGCGTCGCCGAGGACTGCGCCGTGCTGTCGATCGTGTCCGGTGGGCGCTTCGACCTCGGCTGCGCCATCGGCTACCGCGAGATCGAGTTCTCCGCGTTCGGGCGCAGCCTCGGACACCGGCCGAGCCTCTTCGAGGAGTTCGTGGCGATCGCTCGCAAGGCGTGGGCCGGGGAGTCCGTCGCCTTCAGCGGCAAGCGCTTCACGCTTCCGGACGTGCGGGTCACACCCGTGCCGACCACGCCCCCGGCGATCTTCGTGGGGGCAGTCACCCCGCCGGCGATCGACCGCGCCGCCAGGATCGGCGACGGGTTCCTCTCGACGCGCAACGAGCATCAGGCGCTCTACCTCGAGGCCCTCGCACGACACGGCAAGAATCCCGCTGACGGGCGGATCGCCGCGTTGCAGTGGCTCGTCGTGGCGCCCGATCCCGAGCGGACCTGGGCGCAGATCGGCGACCACGCCGTCCAGCAGCTCAACGCCAACATCCGCACCGGCGCGTATCCCGGCCCGCTGCTGACGCACCGCGACGAAGCCCTCGCCGTCAACGGAGGGCGCTACGTGCTGCTCGACGCCGAGGCCGCCGTGTCACACGTGCGCGCGCTGGTGCAGGACTGCCCGCAGATCGAGGACGTCCACGTCTTCGCGCAGATCCCCGGGGAGCCGCCGGAGAGCGCCGCGCCGCGCATCGAGTACCTGGCGCGTGAGGTCCTGCCCGCCCTGCACCACCCAGGAGGAGCCCATGACGCTTGACCTCGACCAGCTGCTCGTCCGCGAGGAGATCCGCGACGTGATGCGCCGCTACGCGCGCGGTGTCGATCGCCTCGACATGACCGCGATTCGCGCCTGCTACCACCCTGACGCCATCGACGAGCGCGGGCCGCACCAAGGGCCCGTCGAGCAGTTCTTCGAGTACCTGGAGTCCCCGCGCGGCCTCCCGATGTTCGAGCGCACGACCCACTCGATCACCGACCAGTTCGTGGAGGTCCGGAGACCGGAGGCGATGTCGGAGACCACCGTGATCGCCTACCACCGCCTGCCGACCGAGCACTACATCCTCGGCCTGCGCTACCTCGACCGCTTCGAGCTGCGCGACGAGTGGCGCGTGGCACACCGCAAGGTCGCCTACGACTGGTCGCTGCGGCGCCCCGCGCTGGCGTCGGACGACCTTCCCCCCGACTTCCCGCGGGGCGAGCGCGGACCGAGCGACGCGGTCTACACGCACCTGCTCGCGGCGTTCGGCCGCTAGGCCGCGGCCACCACCGAGCCGTCGAGTTCCGCGATCGTCCGGCGGCCGAGCAGCGACATGACGCGCTCGGTCTCGCTGTCGATGATCTCGGCCACGCGCCGCACGCCGGCTTCGCCTCCGGCCGCCAGGCCCCACCAGTAGGGACGGCCGATCATGCACCCGCGCGCGCCCAGTGCCAGCGCCTTGACCACGTCGCTGCCGCGGCGGACGCCGCCGTCGAGCAGCACCTCCACCCGCTCGCCGACGGCCTCCATGACGCCGGGCAGGGCGGTGATGGCGCCGCTCACGCCGTCGAGCTGGCGACCCCCGTGGTTGGAGACGACCACCGCGTCGGCGCCGAGGTCGGCCGCCCGCCGGGCGTCGTGCGGCGTCAGCAGCCCCTTGACGACGAGCTTTCTGTCCCACGTCTCGCGCAGCCAGGCGAGGTCCTCCCACGACGCCGCGGGGTCGTGCAACTCACGATTGACGTAGGCGATCAAGGAGAGCCCGGCGTCGCCCTCGGCCCCCGCCACTCCGCGCAGGCTGGCGAAGGTCGGCGGACCGGACCGCGCGAGCTCGAACGCCCACCGCGGCCGGCGTGCGACGTCGAGCGCCGACCGCCACGTGACGCGGATGGGGATCTTCATCTCGTTGCGCAGATCGCGCTCGCGCAACCCCAGGACCGGCGTGTCGACGGTCAGACACAGGGCCTCGTAGTCGGCGGCATGCGCGCGTTCGACGAGGTCGCGCATGACGTCGCGGCGCCTGAAGAGATAGAGCTGGAACCAGAGCGGGGCCTGCGGCCCGGCCGCCCGGCGGACCTCCTCCAGGGTGTAGCTGCCGAACACGCCCACGACGTTGATGGAGCCGCGGGCCGCGGCCGCCCGCGCCACCGCGAGCTCGCCGTCGCGGTGGGCCAGGCGGGACAGGCCTGTCGGAGCGAACATCAGCGGCGAGCGCACCTCCGTGCCGAGGATCCGGGTCGACAGATCCGGCCGGCCCACGCCGGCAAGGAAGTGCGGTTGCAGCGCCCATGCCTCGAAGCCCGCCCGGTTGCGGGCGACGGTCACCTCGTCCTCCGCGCCGCCGTCGATGAAGTCCGCGACCATCCCGGGCAGCCTCCCCCGCGCCCGGCGATGGACGTCCTCGACCGTGTAGAGGCGTTCGAGCCGCGCTTGCGCCCCGCCCCTCGGCCGGATCACTGCGACGAACTCTCGGCGCGGGGCCGCCTTCTCGCGCCGCCGCCGGGAAGCGTCACGACGATGTAGTCGTCCTCGACCGTGACCGGGTAGGCCTCCGCCGTGAACGGCCCAGCACGCAGCCGAGGACCCGCGAGGCCCTCGGCCACCACGCCGGACCTGGGCTCGGCCTGGACGGCGCCGGCCTCGAGCTCCTCGTTGACCTGATCGCCGTGCTCGACGTCGATCGGGTACGCGCGAGCACTGGAGTCGAAGTACGAGCGGCCGGTCTCGAGGTCGTATTCCCACCCGTGCCAGGGGCACCGCAGCATCGGACGGGTCTTGGACCACACGACGTGGCCCGGCACGTCGGCGTCGAGACGCCCGAGGACGGAGCCGCGGCAGAGCTCCGCGCCGCGGTGCGGACAGCGGTTGAGCACGGCGTAGAACCGTCCGTTCACGTGGAAGATCCCGACCGACCGGCCCTGCAGGTCGACGATGATCCGCCCTCCCTCCGGGATCTCCGACGCGCGGGCGACGACATGCTTGGCCATCAGAGCCGATAGTGGGAGCGGGCGTTCTCCCGCATGACCTTCGCGTGCGCGTCCGGTGCCAGCACGTCGAGCAGGCGCGACACGCTGTCGGCGTGTCCGTGTGGATAGTCCGATGCGTACATGAGGATCTCGTCCGACCCGAGCCACTCGACGGCGTATCGCAGTGCCCGCCCGTCACCTGCGTCGAGCGGCTGCGTCGAGAACTTCAGATGCTCGCGGATCGTGTCCGAGGGCAGGCGCTTGACCCAGGGGATCTCCCGCCGCAGGCCCTTCCACTCCTTGTTCATGCGCCACATCGTCGGCCCGAGCCACGTGAAGCCGCCCTCCAGCATCGCGACGCGGGCGGCCGGGAACTTCTCGAAGACCCCCTCGGCGATCAGGCTCGTCAGCTGCGACTGGAAGACCTGCATGTGCGCGACGTAGTCCTCGAGAAACCAGGACGAGAACCCCGCGGCGCTCGGCGGGCCGTCGGAGACCCCGCCGTAGTGGATCCCCGCAACGAGCTCGTTGCGCTCGATCGCCTCCCACATCGGATGCCACGTCCGCTGGCCGTAGAGGCGTGACGAGCGGACGGGCAGCAGGACCTGCACGACACCGGGATGCGAGCCGAGCCGCTCGATCTCGGCGGCCGTCTCGACGGGAACGACGCCCGGGACGACGAGCGACATGCGCAGGCGCTCATCGCGATCGAGCCACTCGGCCAGCAGCCAGTCGTTGACCGCCCGAGCGAGCGCCAGCGAGAAGTCCGGATGGCGGATCTGCTCGACCCCCCAGTAGCAGTTGACCACGGCGCACTCGACGCCGAACGGGTCGAGGAGATCTCTCTGCAGGGTCTCGAGGTCAGACGCGGGAGCGCGACCGTCGGTCGGGGCCCAGCGGGCCGCGACGGTCGTGGTCGCCCGCGGCGGATAGAGGGTCGCGGTCTGGGGCGGGGACTCGAAACCGGTCTCGTCGACGTATTCGATCCACGGAGCGTCGAGGTAGGGCTTCAGGACCTCGATCGATGGCACGTTGACGTGCACGTCGGCATCGACGACGGGGCCCTTCCACCCGCCCGTCAGGTCGGCGGGGTCGCCGGTAGGCGCCTCAGTGCCCACCATCGGAGCGGTCCTCGAAGTGGGAGAGCTTCGGGTAGAACCTCGTCGCGTTGTGGCCCATCACGGCCTCGCGGATCTCTTCCGGGACGAGCCGCGCGACCTCCGTGGGCGGGTCGAAGTCCCAGTGGGGGTAGTCGCTGGAGAACAGGATCCGGTCGGTGTCGCCCAGGGCGTCGAGCGCCTCGACCAGCTGGTGGTCGTGCTCGGGTTCCTCCATCGGCTGCGTCGAGTACCAGAAGTGCTCGCGGATGTACTCGGACGGCTTGCGCTGCAGGTGGGCGACCTCGTCGCGCAAGAGGCTCCAGGCACTGTCGAAGCGATCGGCGTAGGCCGGCACCCAGCTCCAGCCGCCCTCCATGATGAGGATCCTGAGGTCCGGCCAACGGTCGAAGACCCCCTCGCAGACCAGGCTGGCCATCTGCGTGGCGAGCGCATGGGCGAGTCCGGTGTGATCCTCGTAGTAGAAGGACGGGAACCCCGCCCCGGTGAGCGGGATGTTGCCCCCGTTGCCGGGGTGGAAGCCGAGCGGCAGGCCGCGATCGACCGCCGCCTCGATCACGTCCCAGTACTTGCGATTGCCGATCGGCGCGTGGGTGCGGAACGGCAGCACCACCCCGACGAAGCGCGGATGCTCGCCCCAGCGCTCGAGCTCGGCCACCGCGGACGGGGCGTCCTCCAGCGGCAGGACGATCGACGAGTAGAACCGGTCGTCGGTCTGGATCCACTGCTCGGCTGCCCAGGTGTTGGCCGCGCCGATCAGCGCGTTGGTGAACTCCTGGGGCGCCGCGCCGCCGTTGAACGACTGCAGCGCGGCCATGATGTTGTTGAGAACGACGGCGTCGTAGTCGTAGAGATCGAGGAGCTGCTCGCGGAAGAAGTCGACGTCCGCCCCCGGCGGCTTGCCTGACGGAGACCAGGAATCGGTGCGCGCCCCCATCCAGCGGGCGCGCACGATGCCCAGCTCGGGCGAAGGCGTGCGCATGCCGTAGGCGTCCAGGTACTCGCTCCAGCGCGCCGGCATGTGCGCCTGGAGATCGGCGAGCGTGGGCAGGGGGTGCGCGTCGACGTCGACCAGAAGCTCCCGGGCCTGGGGCTCGGCGGCCCCGGTGGTCATCTCGGCCGTTCCGCTCATGACCGTGTCATGCCGCGCCGACCTCGACACGCGCGGAGGTCGCCGCGCCGATCGGCTCGTCGACGCTCCAGCCCTCGACCAGCGTCTCGACATGCAGGCAGCCGCCGCAGGCGCCGCAGAAGTGCTCCGTCAGGGTCACGCGCGGCGCCTCGCTGCGGTCGCGCACGCGCATCTCGAGGGTCTCGAAGACATCCGCCACCGCCGCCACCCGGGCCACGACCGCGTCGGACTCGCGGAAGTCCGGCGACGCGCCGAGGTCGTTGGTGCAGTAGGCGCAGGACCAGGCGCCCTCGGAGTCCCGCAGGACCGAGACGCCGGCGATCTCCGGTTCGGCCATCTCGCGCTCGGGGTCGGAGCCCAGGCGCTCGCGCCGGATCGCCCGCCTGCGTTCGGCCGTGGCCGACTCGTCGACGTTGCCCTCCTGGTCGACCACGGCGCCGTAGGCCTCGAAGGCGTGGCGTTCGGTCACGTACCCGGAGTGGACGTCGCGCGCGATGCTGTCCAGGCTGCGCAGCAGTGGATCCCCCAGACCGCCGCCGCCGCCACTGCGCGAGAGGAACACCTCCCCACGCCCCAGCACGAGGTGGGTGACCTTGTTGCGGGTGGGCGCGTCGACCGCCTCGATCCGGTCGCTGGTGGGCATCAGGCCGTCGGCGAGCAGCTGCTCGACGTTCGTGTCGCGCAGGATCACGTAGTCGCCGGCCGACGGCGGCATCCCGCCTCCGAAGCCGTGCGGCGGCACCTCGGCGAGGTTGTTCCACACCGGGCCGGCGATCGCGTCGGTGTGGCGGACCGCGTAGGCCTGCTCCATACCGTTGCCGCCGCGGGTCGCCCCCGGACCCCCGCAGTTGGCGGTGATCCGGCGCCAGAGGAAGAACACCGGGTCCTGTGTCTCGTGCGTTTCGACGTCGGCCATGCCGCAGCCGGCCATCATCGTGAATCCGTAGGTGTCGAGGCCGTCGGCGGTCGGCTGGGCCGGCCCTCCCGTCGCCGCCGCCCCGTCGACGTAGAACATGACCGACGAGCCGCCGTGCTGGTTGGAGCCGAACAGCGCGAACGCCGGGAAGCCGTCGACCGTGCGCCCGGACACGCGTCCGCGCAGGCCGGGCTGGTCGCTGAGGGCCAGCGCCTGGTTGAGGGCGTGACGGACGAGGTTGATCGCGTGCGAGCCGACCTCGGCATGCGACGCGCTCACCGGCGCGGGCGGGATGGAGTTCATGATCGTCCCCGGCTCGCCCAGGTCGATGTGGATCGGCCGGAACAGGCCGCCGTTCACCGGCAGGTCGCCGTAGGCCAGCATCACCGTGATGGCCGTCATCGTGCACCCGAGCATCGAGCCCGCGGTGGAGTTGATGAAGCCGTCGATCTGCGGCACGCCGGAATACGTGAACCGCAGGTCCTCGCCGTCGACCTCCATGTCGAGGCGCATCTCCAGGAGCTGGTCGGGACCGTCGTGGCCGTCGAACTCGTTCCAGTTGACCGCGCTGTAGACGCCGTCGGGGAGGGCCGCGATGCGCGAGCGCAGGACCTGCTCGGAGAGGTCCTTGTTGAGCTCGCAGTACTCCTGGTGACGCTCGAGCCCGTACTCGTCGATCAGCTGGGTCAGCTTCCGGGAGGCGGTGTTGTTGGCGGCGATCATCGACCGCAGGTCGTTGAGCACCGGGCCCGGCACGCGGACGTTGGCGGCGATGAACTGCTCCCACTCAGGCGCGATGGTGCCGTCGCGGATGACCTGGATCGGCGGGAACCGCAGGCCCTCCTGCCAGACGTCGTGCGCCCCCGGAGCGAAGCCGGAGATGCCGACACCCCCCACGTCGAGCACGTGCATGTTCACGAAGCTCCACCCGAGGTGCTCGTCGCCGTAGAACGTGGGCATGATGACGCTGACGTCGCCCTGATGGAGGGCGCCCGCGGTGTGCGGGTCGTTGACGATCCAGCCGTCGCCGGGCTTGACGTCGATGTCCGCGGCCAGCTCGCTGACCTTCTGCGTGCCGACGAGCGAGGAGCCCAGGTGCGCGAGCACGTACGCGGCGAAGCTGAGGTGTTCGGGCGTGCGGTCCAGCAGGCACGTCGAGAAGTCCTTGGCCTCGACGACGATCGGCGACCCTGACGTCCGCATCAGGGTGATCGCCATCTCGCGGGCCACGTTCTCCAGCGCCTTGCGATGGATCTCCGCGGCGATGACGTCGTACTCGGGCTTGCTCACTGGTCCTCCCTAGCGGGTCAGGATGAAGTTCATGAACTCGTCGCGCGCGGCGGTGATTCCGGGCGGGACGAAGATCGTGGTGTCGTGGGCGTCGATGATCGCGGGGCCTTCCACGCTGACACCCGGCACGACCTGCTGCTCGTCATAGACCTTCACGTCCTCGCGCGCGCGCACGCTCGGGAGGTAGACGCTGCGAGTCGAAGCCTCCGGCTGCTCGGCCGTCACGGTGCTGGTCTTCGCGGACTCGAAGCGAGGACGCTGCTGGCGCCCGATGGCGGTCACGCTGTAGGTGACCATCGTCGCGGGCACGCCTTCCCAGGCGGTTCCCTCGCCGTAGGTCCGCTCGTAGAGCGCGCGGAACATGCCCCCGAGGTTCTCTGCGTCCTCACGCTCCAGCGATCGCTCGGGCAGCACGAGCGACAGTTCGTAGGCCTGGCCCTGGAAGCGGAAGTCACCCGACCGCAGGACCTCGATCGCCTCCTCGTCGAAGCCCTCGGCCGCCATCTCCGCGCGCGCGGCGACGACCATCGCCTCGGTGATCTCGTTCACGCGGTCGACATCGTCGGCGCGGCTGAGGTCCCAGCCCACCGACTGGTCGTTGCGCAGCATGAAGTTCGCCGAGAGCAGGCCGAGGCCGCAGAACACCGAGCTGTTCTGAGGGATGACGATCGTTCCGATCCCCAGGCGCTCGGCGATCTGCGACGCGAACATCGGCAGCGTCCCGCCGTAGGCGAGGAACAGGAACTCACGCGGGTCGTGGCCCTTCTCGACGCTGACCTCGCGAACGGCGTTGGCCATGTTCGCGACGACGAGGTCGTGCACCGCCGCCGCCGCCTCGTCCGTGCTCCAGCCGAACTGCTCGCCGAGAGTCCGATCCAGCGCCTCCGCCGCCAGCTCCGGCCGCAGTGGAACGCGGCCGTTGAGGTAGCGGTCCGGGTCGATGAAGCCCATCGTCACCATCGCGTCGGTGACCGTCGCCTCGGTCCCGCCCTTGCCGAGCGCGGCGGGCCCCGGGGCCGAGCCCGCGCTGCGCGGACCGACCTGCGGCACCCCGCGCTCGGACACCCAGGCGATCGAGCCGCCGCCCGCGCCGACGGAGACGACGTCGACGATGTTGACTCCGGTCTTGAACGGCCCGAGCTCGAGGTTCTTCTCGACCACGATCTCGTTGTCGGTGATGATGCCGGTGTCGAAGCTGGTGCCGCCCATGTCGCCCAGCAGGACGTTGGTATGGCCCATGCGCCGGGCCAGCTCGTTCGCCCCGATGGCGCCGGCCGCCGGCCCCGAGCCCAGCAGTGCGAGCGGGTAGCGCTTGGCCTTCTCGAGGCTGATGCCGCCGCCGAGGCCCTGGAAGAAGGCAAGTCCGCCCTGCAGGCCGGCGTCGCGCAGCTTGGTGTCGAGCGAGGTCAGGTAGTTCTCCGCTCGGTCCTGCACGAACGAGTTCAGCACCGCGGTGGTCCAGCGGCGGGTTTCGCCTGACACCGGGAAGACGCTGTGCGAGGTCGTCACGAAGAGGTCCGGGAAAGCCTCCTTGACGATCCGCTCTGCCTCCAGCTCGTTGCTGCCGTTGACATAGCTGGAGAGGAAGCAGATCGCGAGCGCGTCGATCTTCTCCTCCTCCACGAGCCGGCGGGTCGCGTCGCGGACCTGGTCGGCGGCCACGGGGACGAGCACGGTGCCCTCGTAGTCGGTGCGCTCCTCGATCTCGGCGATCGAGGTACGCGCCACGAGCTCGGGGATGTTCACCTGGACCTGGTCGTCGAACTCCGTCCGCCGGGCCCCGCCGGCCAGGCGGAACGCGTCGGAGAAGCCGTGGGTGACGAGGACCCCGACGTGCGAGCCGCGAAGCTCGGTGATCGTGTTCGTCACGACCGTCGTGGCGTTGATGAACAGCTTGGTCCGGGCGAGCAGGTCGGCGAGCGACACCCCGAGCTCGCCCGCCGCCACCTCCACGGCCGCGAGCACGCCGCGGCTGAAGTCGTCGTAGGTGGTGAGGGCCTTGCCGCGCTCCACCCGGTCGCCCAGGACCACGGCCACATCGGTGTGGGTTCCCCCGACGTCCACACCGATGAAGGCGCCGGCGCTCGATCCGTTCTCCGACATCCAGGTCCTCTCGTTCTCGAACAGCGGGGTTGCCGCGCCCGCCAGCTTGGCACGGGCGGGCCCGCTCCCGAGCATTTTCCGGACACAACGACCCCTTCGGGGGGGCTGCCGGGCCGCGGCGGCCTTCGCCCCCACCCGACCGGGTTGAAGCGGCGCCGCCGATCGCCCGATTCGAGGTGGGCTCCCCTACCGTCGCCGCCATGGCGATCGGGCTCCAGGTCCCGCCCTCCAGCGGAGGGCCGCGGGAGGCGGTCGAGTGGATCGCGGCCGCGGAGGCGGCGGGCGTGGAGCAGGTCTGGCTGACCCAGGCGCCGGTCGGCCCCGACGCCCTCGGCGTCCTCGCGGCCGCGGCGACCAGGACGACCGACGTCCTTCTCGGCACCTCGGTGGTCCCCATCTTCTCGAGGCATCCGCTCGTGACGGCCTCGCAGGCGTTCACCGTCGCGGACCTCTCGGGCGGGCGGCTGAGGCTCGGCCTGGGCACGAGCCACAGCCATCTCGTCCAGGACACCCATGGCGTGCCGTTCGACCGGCCGCAGGCCCGCATGCGGGAGTACCTGCACATCGTTCGGCAGATGCTCACCTTGGGCGAGGTCGCGCACGACGGCCGGTACTGGTCGGCTCATGCCAGTGGGCCTGCCACGGACGTGCCGATCCTCGTCGGCGCGCTCGGCGAGCGCGGATTTCGGTTGGCCGGAGAGATCGCCGACGGCGCGATCCCCTGGCTGTGCCCGGCCGGCTATCTGCACGATGTCGCGCGCCCGGCTCTGGAGGCCGGCGCGCGGGCCGCCGGAAGACGGGTGCCCCCGCTTCTCGCCCATGTGCTCGTGGCGCCCTCGGCCGATCGCGAGTCGGCGCGGGCTGCGGCCATGCAGCGCATCGCGGCCAACGCGCGGATGCCGTTCTACGCCCGGATGCTGGAACGGGCGGGCGTGCCGGTGAACGCTCCTGACGGCCCCGGCCGTGCGGCGGACGCGCTGCTGATCTGCGGGGACCCGGACGAGCTCGGGCAGCGGCTGCAGGCCCTGCTGGCCTCGGGGTTCGACGAGCTGCTGGTCTCGCCGATCTTCGTCGGCGACGAGACGCGCGAGTGGCAGCTGCTCTCGGCGGTGATCGGAGGCCTAGCCCACCGACCGGTGCGCGATGCGCTGGAGAGGACCGCCTGATGGCGGATGGCTGGTGGACCGACGAGGGTCTCGTCCGCCTGCACTTCGAGGCGGCGCAGCTGATCGCGCGCTTCGGGCGGGCCGTGGACCGCCGGGACTATGACCTCGTGCGATCGCTGTTCGTCGGAGAGGCCGTCGACGAGCATGGCCTCTACTCCGGGACCGTCGAGCAGTTCATCGCGGGCTTCGACGCCCGGGCCCGGACGATTCCCGAGGCGCAACACCTCAACGGGCCGACGCTCGTGCACGAGGTCGACCCGCAGACGCGTCACCTGCTCACGGAGACCGGCTGTGTGGCCTGGTCGCGCGTCTACGCGGACGGCCCGATCCCGTCGGTGTTCTACGACGGCCCGACGATCCCCGAAGGAAGCCCGAACTCCCGGCTGGCCACCGTCGCCAACCGCTACCTCGACCTGATCACCGAGCTCGACGGCGAGCTGCGGTTCGTCTACCGCACGATCATCTTCGAGTGGCGCACTGTCACCGAGGCCGAGCCGGGCGAGCTCTTCCCGGAGAGCTGGCCGCTCGCCAAGCGCGACACGACGGATCCCAGCTACCGGTCGCTCGCGGACGTCCGCGCCGATTACGAGCAGCGCCGTGCGCAGATCTACGAGGACCGCGCGGGATGAGCACGCAGCCGGCGGCCCCGCACGAGCCAGGGCACGTGATCGAGCACCCGAACGAGTTCGAGCTGCGGGTCGTGGCCGTGGTCGACCAAGCCGTCGACGTCCGGTCCTTCGAGCTCGCGCCCTGCTCGGGGCGGCCGCTGCCGAGATGGGAGCCGGGCGCCCACCTCGACGTCCTGATCTCCGATCAGATGGAGCGCCAGTTCTCCCTGTGCGGCGACCCCGCTGCCGACACGTGGCGCATCGGCGTCCTGAACGAGCCGGACGGCCGCGGCGGCTCGGCGTGGATGCATGAGCAGGTATCCGAAGGCGACGTCCTGCGGGTGCGCGGGCCGCGCAACAACTTCCCCCTGGTCGAGGGGGCGACCGAGTACGTGATGGTGGCCGGCGGTATCGGGATCACTCCGCTGCTGCCGATGATCCGTGTGCTCGATGCCCGCGGAGCCGCGTGGTCGTTGCTCTACGGCGGTCGCCACCGCGCATCGATGGGCTTCCTCTCCGAGCTGGAGACCTACGGCGAGCGCGTCACGATCTGCCCGCAGGACGAGAGCGGGCTCCTCGACCTCGACAGCCTGCTCGGGACGTCACGCCGGGGCGCGCTCGTCTACTGCTGCGGGCCCGAGCCGCTGCTGCAGGCGGTCGAGGGGCGGCTCGTGGCGTGGCCGCCGCGCTCGCTGCACCTCGAGCGGTTCCGCCCCGCGCCCGGCGCGCTGGACGGAGAGCGAACGCCGTTCGAGGTCTTCTGCGAGTTCAGCGGGATCACGCTGCAGGTCCGTGCCGACCAGACGATCGCCGAGGCCGCCGAGGCGGCGGGCATCGAGATCGAGACGTCCTGCCGGGAAGGTACCTGCGGGACGTGCGAAACCGAGGTGCTCGAGGGCATTCCCGACCACCGCGACTCGTTCCTTCAGCCCGACGAACGAGCGACGAACGAGACGATGATGATCTGCTGCGGCCGCGCGAAGACCGAGCGGCTGGTGCTGGGCCTCTAGCGCCCCCAGAAAACCAAGGCCACAAGGAGAACAGATGCCCGACACCCAGTCCGTCGAAGAACGCCTTGCCCGGCTCGAGGCCAAGCAGGCGATCAAAGAGCTGATGGCCGGCTACGCGTTCGGCTGCGACAACCAGAACGCGGAGCGCTTCATGTCGATCTGGACCGAGGACGCCCATTGGAACCTGGGCGGCGTGTTCGGCGAGGCCGACGGAGCCGAGGCGATCGAGGAGACCCTGCGCAACATCTGGGTCGCGTCACCCGAGACCCACCACTGGATCACCGACGTCACCGTGGACTTCACGGGTGACGGCTCCGCCACGGGCGAGGCCCACACCATCTGCTACGTCAAGAACGCCGAGGGCGACGAGCTGTTCGTCTCCTGTGACTACGACAATCGCTACGAGAGTCGCGACGGCCGCTGGCTCATGTCGAGCTGCGTGCTCGACGTGCACTGGTGGAAGGCGCTCCCGTTCCGGGATCTGGGCTAGCGCGGAAGCGAAGCGTCGTCTCGATCGGGACTGCCGGCGCGAGCGTCTTTGCCACCGGACACCGGTCGCAGTGCAGCCGGTGGGCCCGCTCGGCGGCCTCACGGTGCTCGGACGGCGCAGTCAGCTCGTAGGCCACCTCGATTCGGCTTATGACCAGGGTGCCTTCGTCCACTGCGACGTGACCCACGGCTTCCGTGGAGAACGTGTCGCGGTTCGCGTCGATCCTGCGGGCGCGCAACATCCCCGCCAGCGTTCCCGACAGACAGGCTGCGGTGGCAGCGACGACGTGGTCGAGCGTCGACGCCCGCGGGGTGACCACGGACGGGTCGAGGCCGTAGTGGTCGGCGATCTCGGAGTGCACTCCGTAGACGACCGGCTCGTCTTCGCACGGCAGATGGGCCTGTCGATCAGCCCCGGGCAGCTTCTCCACCCGGACGCGGGAGACGTAGACGTCCTCAGTCAACCGACTTGCCGCAGCCGACCATGCGGACGGCGTACTCCGCGTAGAGGTCCCCGACATCGGCGGGAGTCAGCTCGCCCGAGCTGCGGTACCAGACGGCCACCGCCATGCCCATCTGCAGGATCGCGTAGGTCGCGATCTTGGGGTGGGAAACATCGAACCGCCGCTGGGCGATCCCGCGCTCCACGAGCCGCTCGAAGATGCCGACGTACTCCTCGCGGTAGGCGATCTGGCGCGTGCGCGCGGGCTCCTCGAGGCTCGTGATCTCGCGCTCGCTGACGAACATCTTGAGCCGGTTCGTCGCGTGGAACTCGACGTGGGAGCGCACGGCGCGCCGGAGCTGCTCCTGCACGTCATCGGTGGAGTCGATCGCTCTGTGCGCGTCGTCGATCAGCCGCTGGATGGTGCCCTTGACGATGGCCCGGAGGAGGGCCTGCTTGGAGTCGACGTGGTTGTAGATCGCCGGCGCACCTATTCCGACCCGCTCGGCGATGGCCTTCATGGTGGTCGCCTCGTAACCGCGCTCGGCGAACAGGTGCAGCGCAGCCTCGTGGATGGCGAGCGCGGTGGGGCTGCGTGGAGCGCCGTCGTTCGCCGCGCCGTCGGGCTCCAGGACTGCCGAAACGACCCTCACGGGGCCGAGGATACGGCCGCTCGCGGCCGCTGAGTGGGGGTCCCAGCCTCAGCCCCCCCGATCGGGTCGTCTTGCTGTAGGCGCCCCCGACCAGCAAGGGGCGACCCACGATCATGCAGAGGTGTCTCCGTCCTCGGGCCTGCTGCAGGACCTTCCGCGCACGGACGACGCAGTCGCCGCGGATTCGCTGCTGACCGGGATCGAGGCCATCGTCCAGATCCCCGTCTTCCAGCACCGGCTCGACGCCGCCGCGGGGCTCAGGACGGCGACCGTCATGTCGGGGTATCCGGGGTCTCCCCTGGGCACCCTCGACCTCGCGCTCGAGCGCCAGCGGGCTCTGCTCGAGGAGTACGACGTGACCCACGTCCCAGGGGTCAACGAAGAGCTCGCGGCGTCGACCGTCTGGGGCACCCAACAGGCGCCGCTCATGGGCGGCTCGCCGTTCGACGGCGTGATGGGCATCTGGTACGGCAAGTCCCCCGGCGTCGACCGCTGCGGCGACGTGTTCAAGCACGGCAACTCGATGGGCGCGGCCGCGAACGGCGGAGTCCTGGTCGTCGCCGGCGACGATCCCTCGGCCAAGTCGTCCACGCTGCCCAACGACAGTCGCGCCGCGCTCTTCGACGCCCAGATCCCGGTGCTCGCGCCGGCGAGCGTTCCCGAGATCCTCCAGTTCGGGCTGCACGGCCTCGCGTTGTCGCGCTACAGCGGCCTGTGGACCGGCATGAAGGTCGTCACGAACCTGGCCGACGGCTTCGCCTCCGTTGCGCTCGGCAACCTGGCCCCGAGCCCGGTCCTCCCACGCCTGGAGATCGACGGGCGGCCGTTCGCGCATGTGCAGCGGCCGACGGTGAACAACACGGTCAGCGTCCTGCAGGAGGAGGAGATCCTCAACGGGCGGCTCGAGGCGGCGAAGGCCTACTCACTCGCCAACGGGCTCAACCGCATCAGCCATCCTGCACGCGATGCCTGGATCGGGATCGCCGTGCAGGGCAAGACGCACGCCGACGTGCTCCGGGCGCTCGCGGGGCTCGGCCTCGGCCCGGCCGAGCTGGAACGCGCGGGCGTCCGCGTCTTCAAGATCGGGATGATCTACCCGCTCGAGCCCGTGGCCGTGCGCGAGTTCGCCGACGGTCTCGAGGAGATCCTCGTCGTCGAGGAGAAGCGGCCGCTGGTCGAGACGCTGATCCGCGACGCGCTCTACGACCACTCGCACCGTCCCCGCGTCGTCGGCAAGCGCGACGAGCAGGGCGCGCTGCTGGTGCCCGGCGACGGCGAGCTGACTCCGGAGCGGTTGGTCGACGTCCTGCGCAGCCGGCTGGAGCGCAGGCTCACGGACCTTCCCGAGCGCGTCGTGACGCCGGAGCTCGCCGATCAGGCGCAAGCGAACCTCCTCGAGCTGC
This sequence comes from uncultured Actinomycetes bacterium, assembly GCA_963825415.1. GTDB lineage: Bacteria > Actinomycetota > Thermoleophilia > Solirubrobacterales > Solirubrobacteraceae > BP-464. The sequence goes on from CAWGTD010000001.1 coordinate 38,020, forward strand.
CCACCCTCTCCGGTCCGCCGCCGACCCGGGTGCCCGCGTTCTGCTCGGGCTGTCCCCACAACAAGTCGACGGCCGGGCCCGCCGACGCGCTCATGGGCGGCGGTGTCGGCTGTCACTCGATGGTCTACCTCGAGGACCGCCACCGCGAGCACCGCATCCTCCCGCTGACGCCGATGGGTGGGGAAGGCGTGCTGTGGATCGGCGCACACCAGTTCGCCGAGGACGACCACATGTTCCAGAATCTGGGCGACGGCACCCTCGCCCATTCGGGGAGCCTCGCGATCCGCGCGTGTGTCGCGGCGCGGGTGAACATCACGTTCAAGATCCTCTTCAACCGCGCGGTGGCCATGACCGGCGGCCAGGACGTCGCTGGCAGCACGGGCGTACCGGCGCTGACCCGCGAGCTCGAGGCGATGGGTGTCGAGCGCATCATCGTCGTGTCCGCCGAGCCCGACAGCTACGGCCGCGAGGCGCGCTGGGCGCCGGGGGTGACGGTCTGGCCGCGCGAGCGGCTGGCCGAGGCGGAGACCGAGCTGGCGTCGGTGCCGAGGGTGACCGCGCTCGTGTACGACGAGCGCTGCGCCGCCGAGGAGCGCCGGATGCGCCGCCGCGGCGAGCTGCCGCGCCCGACGCAGCGCGTCGTCATCAACGAAGCGGTGTGCGAAGGCTGCGGGGACTGCCAGGTCAAGAGCAACTGTCTGTCGGTGATCCCGGTCGACACCAGGCTCGGGCGCAAGACGCAGATCCATCAGTCCTCGTGCAACCAGGACTTCACCTGCATCGACGGCGACTGTCCGTCGTTCGTGACGGTCGACGTCCGCGAGGCGCCCGCCGCTCGGCAGCAGGCCGCCGAGCCACCGGAGCAGTTCCCCGAACCGATGCGCCAGTCTGACCGCTCGGCGTTCAACTCCTACATGGTCGGCATCGGCGGGTCGGGCGTGGTGACCGTCAACCGGCTGCTCGGCATGGTCGCCCTCAGGGACGGCTGGTCGGTCGCGGGCCTGGACCAGACCGGCCTGAGCCAGAAGGGAGGCTCGGTCGTCTCCCATCTGTGCGCGACGCGCGACTCCGCCCCGGTCACCAACACCGTCAGCTCGGGCGACAGCGACGTGTACTTCGCCTTCGACCCGCTCGCCGCCGCCGAGAAGCGGCATCTGGAGCGCGCCTCGAGTTCCAGGACGACGGCCGTCGTCGCCGGCGAGGTCGCGCCCACGATCACGGTCATCACCCAGCCGTTCACCGACATGCCGGCTCCCGACTTCCTCGAGGCGCGGATCGCGCAGCGGGTGGAGCGAACCGTGAGCTGCGACGCGGACGCGATCTGCGAAGAGCTCCTCGGCGATCACCTACCGGCGCACGTGCTTATGCTCGGCGTGGCCTTCCAGGAGGGGCTGCTGCCCTTCAGCGCCGGCACGTTCGAGGAGGCCATCGAGGAGATGGGCTCGGGCGGCGCGAAGAACCTCGCCGCGTTCCGCTGGGGCCGGGCGATCGTCGCCGACCCGGCGGCGGTGGATGCGGCGCGGGCAGAGCGCCGGCCGCGGAGCTCGGGTGACCGAACGCCGAGCGACCGGGCGCGCCGCGCCGCGGATGCGCTGCTCGAAGGCCGCGACTTGCCGGCGGAGGCCGAGTGGTTCGCCGCCGACCTCGTCGACTACCAGAACGTCGCTTACGCGCGCCGGTATCTGGACGTCCTGGGCCGCGTCGTCGCGGCCGAGCCGAACCCGGAGCGATTGGATCTGACGAAGACAGTCGCCCTCTTCCTGTATCGCCTCATGGCCTACAAGGACGAGTACGAGGTGGCGCGCCTGCACCGTGACCCGGCGTTCGGGGAGCAGTTGCGGACGCTGTTCCCCGAAGGGAAGGTCGCCTACCGGCTGCACCCGCCGCTGTTGCGCGCGATGGGCCTCAAGCGCAAGCTCGCCCTCCCGAGCTGGTCCATCGATCCGCTGTTCGGGCTCCTCCGTCGCCTGCGGCGGGTGCGCGGCACGGCGTTCGATCCCTTCGGGCATGCCAAGGTGCGCCGGGTGGAACGCCGGCTCGTCGCGGACTACGTGGAGACCATCGACGGCACGCTGCCGCACGTGAGCGAGGCGACCTACGATCTCGCGGTGGCAATCGCGGCCGCCCCCGAGGTGATCCGCGGATACGAGGAGATCAAGCTCGGCCGGGTCGAGCAGTACGAAGCCAACACGAGCGAACTGGTCAGGCGGCTCCATGAGCACGGCTGAGTCGGGCGCGGTGCAGCTGCAGCTCTTCTACGGCCCGCCCGACGTGGACATCGACTACGAGCGGGACCTCGGCGATCCGGGCTCCTACCCCTACACCCGCGGGTCCCGCGCGCCGCAGCCGCGCAACGGCGACACCGGCAGCGATCAGATCGTTCGCATGCTGTCGGGCGAGGGGCGGGCCGAGCGGTCCAACGAGCAGTTCCGCTACCTGCTCGACCACGGCGCCACGGGGCTGGACGTCATCGGAGACACGCCGACGATGGCGTCGATCGACCCCGACCACCCCTATGCGCGCCACTCGGTGGGAAACCAGGGTGTCTCGGCGTGCCGGGCGGTCGACTACGAGCGGCTCTATACGGGCCTTCCCCTGGACTCGGTCTCGGTCTCCGCCTCCCTGCCCGTCGCGTTCGGGACCGCCGGGCTCTTCCTCGCCGCCCAGCGCCTCGGGTTCGACCCGGCCGCGCTGCGGGGATCGATGATCCTCGCGCCGCTGTTCTCGGAGGACACGTGCTACTCGCACAACATCCCGCTCGAGCTGCACATGCGCCTGGCCGTCGACGCGATCATCTTCTCGACGGAGCGCATGCCGCGCTTCCACCCGTTCGTCGAGGACACGTACTACATCAGCGACGGCAGCGTCGACGCGATCGACGAGATGGCGCTGGGGTTCATCGAGCTGCGGGAGGTCGTGCGCCGCGTCATCGCCAAGGGACTTCCCGTCGACGCGTTCGCGCCCCGCATCGCGCTGCTCGTCAACTGCCGGATGAACTTCTTCGAGGAGGTCGCCAAGATCCGCGCATCGCGCCGGCTCTACGCCCGGATGATGCGCGACGAGTTCGGCGCGCGGGATCCCCGGTCGCTCGCCATCAACGTGGCCGCCCACACCTCGGGCGCCACGATGCAGTCCGAGCAGCTGGTCAACAACGTGGTCCGGGGCGCGAGCCAGACGCTCGCCCTGACCATGGCCGGCGTGCGGGCGATGGAGATCTCGGCTTTCGACGAGGCGATCCGAACGCCGAGCGCCGAGTCCCACCTCGTCGCCATCCGCACGCAGCAGGTCGTCCAGCTCGAGTCCCACGCGGGGGACGTCACCGATCCGCTCGGCGGCTCCTATTACGTCGAGGCGCTCACCGACGAGCTCGAGCGCCGGATCGAGCAGCGGATGCGCGAGATCGAGGAGCTGGGCGACATCCTCGACCTGTCACACCAGGGCTTCTTCCGGGCGATCTTCGCCGACGCCATGGTCGAGCGCGCGAAGGAGATCGAGGACGGTCGCGAGCTCGTCGTCGGCCACAACTCCTTCCGCCTTGCCCCCGAGGACGACGTGCTCCTGCGCGACATCGCCGAGAAGCGGATCGAGCCGGACTACGCCCTGATCGAAGAGATCCGCGCGTGGCGCAGCGGACGCGACAAGGGTCGGGTCGTGGCGGCGCTCGACGACCTCGAGGCGGCCGGCCGCGACGAGGGACGGAACGTCACGGCGGCGATCGTCGAGGCGCTTGACGCCGAGGCGTCCATGGGGGAATGCATCGGGGTCCTGCGCGAGGCCTACGGCGCCCCGTTCGACCCGCTCGGCGGGATGGAACGCCCGCGTTGAGCGAGCGCAAGCCACGCGCCCTCATCACCGTCCTGGGGCTCGACCAGCACGAGGCCGGCGCACTGCTCGTCTCGAGGATCCTGCGTGACGCCGGGTTCGAGGTCATCTACACCGGCCGCTTCACCCTCCCGGCCACGATCGCCGAGGTCGCGGCGCAGGAGGACGTCGACATCGTGGGCATCAGCGCCCACTCATGGGAGTTCCTCTACTACGCGCCGGAGATCGTCGAGCGGCTCCAGGGGATGGAGCCACCGATCCCGGTTGTGGTGGGTGGATCGATCATCACCGAGAGCGACGCCCGGCAGGCCCTCGACGCGGGAATCACCGAGGTCGTCCGGCGGGGAGCCACCGAGGACGAGATCGTCGCGAGGTTCCGCGCCCTCGCCGATCCGGCGTTTCGCGAGAGCCTTCGCGCAGCCTGAGTGCCGGCTCAGCCCTCTCGGGGCTCCCAGCTCCACGGGTCGCACTCCTTGACCTCCAGATACGTGGGGAACGACGCCGGCGCGACACCCCGGCCGATCTGGTGGCTGGGCCAATCGGCATCGGGCTGGCGGTAGGGGTGCCGCTCGCGCTCCTGGCCGAACCAGAGCAGGTGCAACCGGCGGCGGAACAGCCACCGCCCGTCGCGCCGGACGTAGGCGTCGCGGTAGAGGATCGTCTGGTCGACGAACTGCTCACCGAAGTCGTTCTGGGCGAGGCAGTAGACGTATCCCTCGGCCTCGTGGGGCGAGGTGAGGTCGACCAGGTGGTTGGCCACGATGTGCGTGGTCGGGCCCTTCTTGAACCACCGCTCGGTGTCGCTGCGCACACGGTGGATGTCGATGTAGGGCCAGTCGAGCGGCTGCTCGGTCTCGGCCCACAGCGACAGCAGCAGGGCGGCGTCGCGAGAGTCGTGCGCGAGCGCGTACCTGTACGCGAGCTGGCGGATCTCGTGGACCGCGAGCAGCAGCGAAAGCGTCTCCTCGTCGGTCATGCCGCGGGCACCGCTCCGCAGGTCGCGAGTCGCGGGGCAAGCTCACTAGCGAGCAGCGCCACGTGGCGATCGGCGAGCTCGTCGGGCATCCCCGCGATGCTGTCCCAGAAGAAGACGTGCTCCACCGGTGAGTCCTGCAGCCAGGCAGCGAGCCAGGCGCCGGCCTGGTCGGGCGTCAGGACGTGCAGGGACGGCGGCAGGGGCGTGTCGTCCGCTTCCCGCTCGCCTTCGACCAAGAGCCGGAGCGGTCTGGCCATGGACAGCGGCGCGCTGTCGCCGGGCGGCAGCTGACGCTCGATCTGCGCGAGGTAGGAGCCCTGCTGGTAGGCGTGGTGTTCGCGGATCGCCTCTCGCGCCGCCTCGGGATCGTCGGCCAGCACGATCTGGGCCGGGCCGCTCACGCGGGCGGCGGAGGGGTCGTGGCCGCCCTCGGCGAGACCGGCCCGAAAGTCGTCGAGGATCCCCGGGTCGAGCCACAGCAGGCTCTCGCCGAGCAGGCCGACCCGTCGCGCGGCGGCTTTTCGCCCCACTCCGACCCAGATGCGCGGACGGGCTTGCGCCGGCGGTGGCGTGGTCCGGCCTTCGTCCCACAGCCCGCGCACCTCTTGCACGCGCTCCCAGAGCGTCGCGAAGCGCCGGCCGTGATCTGCCCCGTAGGCCGCGAACTCGTCAGGGAGATACCCGGACCCGAGGCCGAGCTCGAGGCGGCCCCCGCTGACGAGATCGACGATCGCCGCTTCCTCCGCGATCTGCACCGCCGGCCGAAGCGGCGCGAGGAGCACGGCCGTGCCGATGCGGATGCGCGAAGTGCGGCTCGCGATCGCGGAGGCAAACGTCAGCGGCTGGGGCAGGTAGCCGTCCTCGAACAGGTGGTGCTCGGAGAGCCAGACCGAGTCGAGTCCCGACCGCTCGGCCTCGACGACGCGGTCCAGCTTCTGCGCGTAGAGCTCCTGCCAGCCGCGACGCCACCCGGGCGGATTGCGGAGATCGAGGTAGATCCCGACCTTCATCCGCGACTCGCCCTCGCCGACGGCCGGCCGTCGATCCCTATTTCCTCATCCCGCCGGCCCACCGGCTGAGGGAGAAGGCGAGGACCGCGAGGATCGTCAGCGCGCCGGTGATGAGCTGGCTGTAGGCGTCGTTGATCCCGACCAGCGGCGTGACGTTGATCAAGAGCATCAGGAATACGGCCGCCATCACGCTGCCGACGAACGAGCCCCGCCCGCCCGCCAGGCTCGCGCCGCCGATGACGCAGGCCGCGATGCTCAGCAGCGCGAAGTTGGCGCCCACGGTCGGATCGCCGTTCCCGGTCTGGGCTCCGAGCAGGATGCCGGCGAGCGCGGCCACCCCGGAGCAGAACACGAACGCCCCGACCTTGACGACGTTGACCCTTACTCCGGTCCTGCGGCTGGCCTCCTCCGAGAAGCCCGCCGCACGAAGCCGGAGACCGAAGCCGGTCGTCATCAGCACGACCTGGAGCAGCACGGCGACCACGGCGATCACGATGAAAGCCACCGGCATGAACCCGACCTGGGTGTACAGCGTGTCCTGGAGGTCGATGCTGATCTCACCCGCCGGGGTCGGGCGCTTGATGAGCGCGAGACCCGACAGGATGCCCAGCATCCCGATCGTGGCGATGATCGCGTTGACGCGCAGACCCCGCACCACGGCTCCGTTGCACAACCCGGCCAGCATGCCGATCAGGACGATCAGGAGCAGGTCGGGCGCGGCACTGCCGACACCCCCGCTCGTCGCCCAGAAGGACATGAGCACGACGGCCAGGCTCATCATCGCGCCGACGGAGATGTCGAAGCCACCGGTCAGCAGCGCCACCTGCTGACCCATCGCCACGAGCGCCAATGGGGTGGCGAACAAGAACAGGCTGGAGAGGTTGTCCTTCTCCAGGAAGACGTCGGACTTCGAGGCCGCGTACGCACCGACCAGGACCATCAAGAAGGCGAGGACGAGCAGCGGCATCCATGGGCGTCCCAGGAGACCGCCCAGCCGGGTGAGCGCACGCGGCGCCTCGGGAGGAGCCGTGTCTTCGCGGACGCTGAGGTCGGCCTTCGCGGCCACGAAACTGCGAACGATCCGGGACTCCTCGAGGTCGTCTCCGGAGAGCTCGTCGACAACCTTCCCGCGCGAAACGACATACACCCGGTCGCACAGCCCGGCGAGCTCCATCGAGTCCGACGAGTTGATGAGGATCGCCTTGCCCTCGTCCGCCTGCTCGCGCATCGCGCGGTAGATGTCGGTGCGGGCGCGGGCGTCGACGCCCTGCGTCGGCTCGTCGATGACCAGCAGCTTGGTGCGGTGCAGCATGGCGCGCGCCAGCACGGCCTTCTGCTGGTTGCCACCGGACAGGCCGCCGATGGCCTGGTCCGGCGACGCGGCGACGATGCCCAGCTTGCCCGCCGCGGGCATGAACAGCGACCGCTCACGTGGACGGCGTACCGTCGCCAGCTCGCCGAGCTGGTCGATTGCGGGCAGCGTGCTGTTGCTCATCACGCTCATCTCGGTGAAGATCGACTCGGCCACGCGGTCGCCGCTCTGGAAGGAGATGTCGGCCTGCAGCGCGGCGGCCGGCGACGCCAGCGACACGTCGCGCCCCGCCACCTCCGTGTCCCCGTGCGAGGGGAGTAGACCGACGAGCGCACGGACCAGCTCGCGCTGCCCGTTGCCCTCCGCCCCGGCGATCCCGACGATCTCCCCGGCGCGGACGGTCAGGTCCACCGGGCCGAATTGCGGCCCGCCGAAGCCGCGGGTGGAGAGCGCGACTGGCGCCGACTCCGGCAGTCCGGGGCGGTTGGGGAACGCGAGGTCGACGGAGCCGCCGACCATCAGCGACACGATCTCGTCGACGGACCAGCCGCCGCCTTCGTACGTCCCGCGCAGTACGCCGTCCCGCAGGACCGTGACCCGGTCGGCGAGCTGCTGCACCTCTTCGAGGTGGTGGCTGACGTAGACGATCGCGGTCCCGCGCGACTTGGCGTCGACGACCAGAGACTGCAGCAGCCTGATGGTCTCGGCGTCCAGCGCCGCGGTCGGCTCGTCGAGCATGAGCACCGCGGGCTCGTGCATCATGGCCCGCACGACCTCCAGCAGCTGGCGCATGGCCGGGCTGAGCTGGGCGACCAACGCGTCAGGCGGGATGGGAAGCCCGAAGGGCTCGAGCAGCCGCCCGGCGCGCTCGCGACGCAGCGGGCCGTTGAACCCGCGGTCGCCGGTGAACGACAGCAGGATGTTGTCGGCCACCGACAGCTCGGGGATGAGCGCGGTGTCCTGGTAGGCGGCCACGATGCCCGCCCTGCGGGCCGCCAGCGGCGACGTCCCCGTCAGCTCCTTGCCATCGAGTTGGACGGATCCGTCGTCGGGGCGCATGACCCCGCAGGCGACTTTGATCAGCGTGGACTTGCCGGAACCGTTCTCGCCGACGAGCGCGTGGATCTCCCCGCGGCGACAGTCGAAGTCGACGCCCGACAACGCCGTGACGCCGGGGAACGTCTTGGTGACGCCGGTGATCCGCAGGATCTCGCCGTCGCGTGCGGTCGCACCAATCTGCTCTGCCTGCGTCTCTTCCACCTGCTCCACGGCGAAGGGTCCTCCCTCCGGTGAAGGGCCGGACCGCCTGTGCGGCCCGGCCCACCCACCGGTCCCTACTTGTTGAACTCAGTGATGATGTCGCCGGCGAACGTCGGCGGCAGGTACGCCTGGCCGAACTTCAGGGTCGGGCCCCAGGACTCCTTGGCCTTCGCCGTCTGGACGAACGGCTGGGGCAGCTCGATCGAGCCCGGGACGTCGTCCCCCGAGGCGCGGTCGATCGCGGCCTGGACCGCGACACGGCCGGTCCACGTCTGCGAGTTGCTGATGTACTCGTCCTCGGGCTGGCCGATCTTCTGCCACAGCTCGTAGTACGTGTTGTCCGGTGCGAACGAGACGACGGCGGGAAGCTTCTCGCCGGCGCGCTGCCACCCCTTCATGAGGTTCACCGGGCCGGCACCGTCATAGAGGATCGCGTCGATCTTCTTCCCCTTGGCGATGGCCGCCGAGGCGCCCGAGAGCTCACCGGCCGGCGTCCAGTTGGTGTTGCCCTTGAAGGCCACCTTCCAGCCGGCCTCCTCGAGCACCTTCTGCGCCTCGGGCTGCCAGGCCCCGGCGGTCGGGTTGCCCGGAACGCCGGTGAACAGGGCGGCGTTGCCGCCACCGGGATGCCCCTCGATCGCGGCCTTGGCCATGTCCTCGCCGACCTTGCCCAGGTTGGCCGCGAACTCGATGGCGTCCTTCTCGCCGTCGCCGTGGGGGATGTTGCTGATGTAGCTGGTGACGACCACGCCTCGGCGCTGAGCCTGGCGGAACAGCGACGTCATGGCGGAGGCGAAGTCGTAGTACGCCGAGACGACGTCGACCCGCTGGGCCAGCAGGGAGCGGAAGTTCGCCTGCGACTTCTGCAGATCGGCGTGGCCGTTGGTGTAGATGATCTTGCCGACCTTGCCGCTCTGGATCGCCTGGGCGGTCTGCTCCAGCCGCGCCTGGACGCGCCAGGGGATGTCACCGAACGAATCGGCGATGCCGAGGGTGAGGTCGCCCTGCCCCGTCTCGCAGGTGGTCTTCTGCATGCACTGCCGCAGCGTGTCCTGCTGCTCCGAGGTCAGCGGCGTGGCCGCGGTCTTCAGCGCGGACAGCAGAATGGGGCTCGGGTCCGAAATCTCGTCGGTGTAGAAGGCCTTCGTCAGAAGCTCGGCCTGCTCGTCCGCGGACACCTGAGTGGTCTCCCCACTCGACTTCTGCGAAGAGGACGCGCCGGAGCTGCCCTGGTCCTTCGACTTGTCGTTGTCACTGGATCCGCAGGCGGCCAGCGTCCCTGAAAGGGCGAGGCCGGTCAGGGCGAGGATGACGCCCGACCTCAGCCGGAAACGCCGGGGGTGGTCATTTTGCATGTGCAGCAACTCCTCCATTGATTGTTGTGGTCCTACGCACGCGAGGCCGCGGCGGGCGCCTTGCGCTTGAGAAATCCGAATCCCGACCCGCGCCGCAGCGATCCTGCCCGCACCGCGGTCACCGCGGCGACCGCGGCGATCAGCACGATCCCCTGGATGAGCGACTGGTCGCCCGCGGAGAGGCCCTTGATGGCCAGGAACTGGTTGAGCAGGATGAGGAACATCGCTCCTGCCGCTGTACCGAGGACGCTGCTCGGGCCGCCGCCCAGCAGCGCGCCGGCCAACGCCACGACGATGAAAGTCGAAAGCAGGTACGGCGCCCCCAGATTGAGGTCGGGATGCTGGACGAAGCCTGCCAGCAGCATTCCCGCCGTGCCGTACATGAGCCCCGCGAATCCGTAGGCCCCGATGCTGTAGCGGCGGACGTGGATGCCGACGACGCGTGCCGCCGTGGGGTTGGTGCCCGTTGCTATGAGCCTGCGGCCCACTCGGGTTCCGCGCACCACCGCCGCGACCACCAGCACGAGGCCCATGGCTACGAACAGCAGCTTGCTGATCCGCCCGACGTAGCCGACGGCGAAGTCGCTCAGGCGGGCGGGCACGTTGTAGGAGAGCACCTCGATGCCGCCGTTGGTGATCAGCAGCGTGATGGCCCCCACGACGCCGCCCATGGCGAGCGTCACGATCAGGGGGTTGAGCCCGAAGCTCGTCAGCACCCCGTTGACCAGCCCGATGGCCATGCAGGCGGCCAGCGTCCCGAGCACAGCCAGGATCAGGCGGTCGTTGGAACCGTGGCTGAGCTTCAGCAGAAGTGCGCTGGCGAAGGTCATCACCGCCGCGACCGAGAGGTCGAAGCCGCCGACCATCACGACGAGCAGCTGTCCGAGCGAGGCGATCGCCAACACGGCGATGAGCGGCGTCTCGATCTTCAGCGAAGGCGCGTTGAACGTGTGCGGCTCGAGAATCAGGCAGACCGCGATCAGCAACACCGCTGCAACCCAGATCACCCGATAGCGCGGTAGGAACCGGTACTGCAGGCCGGTGTAGGCCATGTTCCGCCGTGCGGAGGGCGGTTCGCCCGAACCCGGCGCGGGCGCAGCGCCGCTCACTCCGTCTCTCCTCCGGACATGCGCGCGACGCTACAACGGCCGCCCAAGAAATGCAACCGTCTGTTTGGTCGGTTCAGACAGATGGGTCCCCCTATATCTGGAAGCGGCATTTGGCCCCTGCAGTCGCCCGGTCAGGGCGAGGTCGACGTAAGGGCGCGGCGCAGGAACTCCACCGTGAAGTCTGCGAGCTGCTGCGCCGGGATCGGCCCGCCGCGGCGGTACCAGGTGTAGAGCCAGCCCATCGACGCGAACACCTGCGTCGCGATCAGCGGCTCCTCGAGGCCCGGGTCGATGTCGCCTTCGAGCTGTGCCTGGTGGATGAGGTCGCGGACGTAGCGTTGGTGGGCGTGGCGCAGCTCCGTGATCCCGGCCAGCCGGGCATCGCCGAGCCGGTTGAGATCGCGATAGTAGACGGCGATCTTCTCGACATTTTCGGCGTTATAGGTGACTTGACGGTGGACGTAGTCGAGGAGGCGGTCCAGCGGCGGCGCCTCGGTGCGCTCCCGTGCCGCGGCAAGGAGCTCGTCCACTTCCTCGTGCACCTCGCGGAGGATTCCGAACAGCAGATCCTCCTTGGAGTTGATGTAGTGATACAGGCTGCCCTTGAGGATTCCGACCGCTTCGGCGATGTCTTCCACCGAGGTGTCGGAGAAGCCCTTGCGGTGGAAGATCTCGACCGCTGCGCGATAGATCTCGCGCTCGCGCCGTCGCCCGCCGGCGTTCCTGGTGGGGGGAGTGGTCGCCGACATCCGCGTGCCGAGAGAGTGCCTGGTTCGGGGTGAGAAATCAACCGACTGTTCAGTCTGGTCCGGCAGCGAATGGTCCCTCCCAGTGCTCCTCCAGCCCAGCCGGAAGGGAAACGAGCCGCACACGAGGGCGCGCGTATCTCGCAGCGGCGGCGGCTTCCGTCGCGCTGCCGCTCACCACCGCCCAGTCCTGACCGAACGCCGCACGGCCCTCGCGCAGCCGGCGCAGCAACGCTTCCGGGTCGCTCGCGAGCTCTCGCCGCGCACGCGGAACGAATCGCCCGGCCGCGGGTGCTTGCGCCCAGCCGGCGGCCAACGCCTCGTCGGCGGTGTTCGGCGACGCGAGATGTCCCACCCCGCGGCTTGCGGCTCGCTGCGGCGACGCTTCCGCGAGCCAGATCGCGAGGCTCGTCCCGAACGGCGGCGGCATGACTCGCACCGCGGCGGACTGCAGCTGGTCGAGTGCCGCATCGACGAGGCCCTCGCCGCGCAGCACCAGGATGAACCGCCCGCGGGTGAGCTGATCGACGACCGCGGCCTCCTCGGCGAGCTCGACCGGGTGCGCTCTCCCCAGCTCCACCTCGGCGGCCAGCAGTAGGTCAGGGATGCGAGCCGCGACCGCCGCCACGGTGACGAGCGGTGCGGGCAGCGCCTCGCTCGGCGCGACGAGCAGGCCGTCGAGGCCGGCGAGGCGAGCGTGCTCGCCGGCTTCGAGCGCGTCGTCGAGAGTCCCGAGCGCAATGGGCTCCAAGAGGAATCTCATTGCCGGTCCCCGCCGAGAGCGGGCATCACGTTCTCGGCCAGCCTGGCCATCCGCTCGTGGAGCGCTCCCTGCTCGACGAAGTCGAAGTTCACCCGAGCGACCACCAGCTCCGCCCCGAGTTCGATCCACGGCATGAGGGCCTCCAACACGGCCTCGACCGAGCCGACCACGGCGGATCGCTCCATGCGATCCAGCTGCTCCTCGACCGCAGCGGGCGCCGCGAACCCGGTCGCCTCGCCCAGCTTCCACCACGAACCCACCTCCTCGGCGTAGTGCCTGCGCAACCGGGCGCGGAACGTCGCCGCCCGCCGGTCGTCGTCCTCCAGCCAGACGTCGCGCAAAACGGCGATCCTCGGTGGCCGGCCCGCCTCGCCGGCGTAGAGGTCGACGAGACGCAGCGCGGAGTCGGGAGACGTGCTCTGCGGCAGGAGCAGCCCGTGGCCGAACCGAGCCGCGCGCCGCACGGCCGGTTGGCTGATGCCGCCCACCCACACGGGCGCAGGGGCGGCGACGTCCTCGAGCCGCTCCAGGAAACCGTCCATGCGGCGACCGCGGTGCGCCCGCGATGCGCCGACAGCCTCGAACTCGGCTTCCCGATATCCCAGGCCCAGCCCGAGCTCGAGCCGGCCGCCCGAGAGCCGCTGGAGCGTGACGACGCCGTCTATCAGTCCCTCGAGCTGGTGCTGCGGCGCGAGCAGGACCGCGCTGCCGAGCCTCAGCCGGCTGGTGCAAGCGGCGGCGTGCGCCTGGGCGGGCAGCAGCGCCGGGCACCACCCGTCGTACCACGCGCGGTGCTCGGAGAGCCACAGGGAGTCGAGCCCGAGCGAATCGGCGAGCGCCGCGTCCTCGCCGAACCGGCGATACAGCTCGGGGAAGGGCCGCGGCGCGTCGTGCGTGGACTGCATCGTCCACAACCCCACTCCGAGCCGTGCCTTGACGGTGCTGCTCACGCCGCCTGCGTCCGCGCCCTCGCCTGCGCGGCCAGTTCCAGCACCCCATTGCCGAACTGCTTGAGATACGGGTCGTCGCTGAGCCCGCTGTGCGCCCGCCGGTAGTTGCCCTCCATGAAGATGGCCGACTTCCAGAGGGCCAGCACCTCGTAGTAGCGCACGTCGCCCACCGCGCGACCCGAGCCCCGCTCGTATCGGGCGATCAGGTCCTCGCGCCGCCGAAAGCCCTCGCCCCGCGTGATCCCGTTGACCTCGTACATCCCGCGATCGGGATCATCGGCCTCGATCCACATCGCGCACAGGTAGCCGACGTCGGCCAGCGGGTCTCCCACCGTCGCCATCTCCCAGTCGAAGATCGCGAGCAGGCGGGCCGGCGCGGTCTCGGCATAGATGACGTTGCCGAGCCGGTAGTCGCCGTGGACGATGGTCTCCGGACCGGCGGGCGGACGATGGTCCTCGAGCCACCGCGCGACGTGCTCGACGTCGGGGACCTCGCGCGTCCGGTTGTGCTCCCACAGGCCGTTGAACCGCCGCAGCTGCCGGTCCACGTAGGCCGAGTTGCGAGCGAGCTGCCCGAGCGCCGTGGCCTGCCAGTCGACGGCGTGGAGCTCGACGAGGGCGTCGACGAGCTCGTCGCAGGCCGCGGCGCGCCCGGCGCGATCGTCGAGTGCCTCCGGGAGGTCGTCGACGATCACGTGTCCGTCGACGCGTTCCATGAGATAGAAGGGCGCGCCGATGACGGTCTCGTCGTCGCAGGCCGCCAGCAGCTGAGGAATTCGCACACCGGTCCCCGACAGGCCGTCGAGGATGGTCGCCTCGCGGAGAACGTCGTGCGCGCTGGGCGGGAGCGGAGGCCGCGGCGGCCGGCGCAGGACCAGCTCGGTGCCGTCCTCGCGCCCGATCAGGAAGATGACGTTCGACCGGCCCTCGCCGATCGGCGAGACGGTCAGCGCACCTCGGCCGAGGCCGCGGGAGTCGAGAAACTGGGCCAGCGGCTCGAGGACGAGCAACGGCGGCCGCGACCGGCCGTCCGCCTCCTCCCAGGTCTGTACGACGTCGTCCGCGGCCGCCGCCGTCACGACTGCGGCCCGCCGTATAGCTCACGGACCTCGCCCTTGGCGATCTTGCCGCCCGGGTTCTTGGGCAGCTCGGGCGCGAAGAGGATGTCCTTCGGGCGCTTGTAGGCGGCCAGCGACTCGCGACAGTGGGCGCGCAGCTCGGCCTCCAGGCTCGCCGCCTCGATTCCGTTCCGAGCCACGACGACGGCCCGCACCGCCTCGCCCCACTTGTCGTGAGGGACACCGATGACGGCCACCTCCGCAACCGCGTCGTGCCGGGCCAGCGCCATCTCCACCTCGCCGGCGGCGACGTTCATCCCGCCGGTCTTGATCATGTCCTTCTTGCGGCCGCGGAACAGCAGCATGCCGTCGTCGGCGCGGACACCGAGATCTCCCGTCCGCAGCCACCCGTCCTGAAGCGTTTGCCCGCTGGCCTCCGGATCGCCGAAGTATCCGAGCATGACCGTGGGCCCGTGGACCAACACCTCGCCCACCTCACCAGGCGCCACGTCGTCGCCGTTGACGTCGGCGATCCGGTAGCGGTCGAGGCCCTTCGGGAAGCCCACGCAGTCGGGGCGGTCCAAGAACATCTCCGCGGGGGCGGCCCAGTTGGAGCCCTCGCTGCTGCCGTAGCAGTAGCGCACGATCGGCCCGAACCGGTCGGCGATCGCCTGCCGTATCCGGTCGGAGAGCTGATATGCCGTCTCCACCAGGCGCAGCGACGAGAGATCGCGGGCCTCCTGGCCGGGCACCTCGAGCATCGCCGCCAGCATCGTGCCGGCGAAGAACGCGACCGAGACGCCCTCGGCCTCGATCAACTCGAGGCACGTCCTCGGCTCGAACCGCGTGAGGACCACCCGCGATCCCTCGATCACGTTTGGCAGCACGAAGTTTGCGAACCCGACGCCGCTCAGCGGCACCGTGAACAGCTCGGTGTCGCCGCGGCGCCGCGGCGTCTCCAACTGGCAGTTGATCGCCGACCAGATCTGGTTGGCGTGGCTCTTCGCACACCCCTTGGGGCGTCCGGTGCTGCCCGACGTGTAGATCACCGTCGACGGTGTCTTCGGCCCTCCCGGCGCCTCCGGCAGCTCTTCGCCGCTCTGTTCCTGCCCGAGGTCGTCGGCGGTCGCCGTCGCGCGACCTTCGGCGGCATCGAGCCCCAGCCACAGCGGAGGCCGCGATCGCAGCTCGTCGACCAGGGGCGCGAACTCGGCCGCGTAGACGAGCGTCCGGGCGCCGCTGCGCTCGAGGACGTCATCCATGTCGGCCACCGTCAGCATCGTGTTGAGCGGGACGCTGACCGCCCCGACCTTCGCGATCGCGAAGTAGAGAGCCAGCAGAGCGTCCGAGTTGTGGCCCATCGACGCCACGCACTCGCCCTGCGCCACGCCGGCCTCGCACAGCCCGCGGGCGATGCGATTGACCCGCTCGTTGAACTCGCCGAACGCGAAGCGGCGGCCCTCGCTGACCACGAACTCCCGGTCGGGGTAGCGCTCCGCGGCGATCCGCAGCAGGTCGCCGAGGTTGCCGGGCGGGCGCTCCATCAGTAGGAGCGGGGCAGCCCCATCTCCACCCCAAGGGCGTTGCGCGCCATCTCGTTGGTGATCGGGCCCAGCACGAGCTGGCGGCTGTCGCGGAAGTGGCGCTGCATGGACGACTCCATCATGAAGCCGTGGCCCGCGGTCACGTCCATTCCGCGGCTCGCCACCCTGAAGGCGACCTCGCTGGCCACCATCTTCGCCGCGGTGGCCTCGGCGTAGGCGCTGCGGCCCGCCTCGAAGGTGGCGACCGCCTTGTACATCAGCAAGCGCGCCATCTCGATCTCGACGGCCGAGTCGACGAGCTTGTGCTGGATGGCCTGGAACCCGCCGATCGGCCGGCCGAAGGCGACGCGCTCCTTGGCGAAGGCCATGGCGTCGTCCAGAGCGGCCTGGGCGTTGCCGATGGCGTTGGCGGCGACGGTGATCCGCTCGTGGTTGAGCGTCTTGGTGAGCTGGCCCCACGCGCGATCGCGCTCGCCGACGAGGTTCTCGACGGGCACCTCGACGTCGTCGAAGAACACCTCGCAGGTCGAGAGGCTCCTGCCGCCCAGCTTCTCCATCTTGCGGATCTCCAGCCCCGGCGCGTCGGTCGGCACGATCAGCAGCGAGAGCCCGTGCGTCTTCTTGGACTCCGCCGGAGCGGTGCGGACGACGGTGAGGATGTTCGAGGATTGGTCCGCGTTGCTCGTGTAGACCTTCTGGCCGTTGATGCGAAAGACACCGTCGCGTTCGACCGCGTGGGTCTTGAGGCTCGTGAGGATGTCGGTGCCGCCACCGGGCTCGGTGATGCCGAACGCGAAGAAGACCTCACCCCGGGCGATCCCCGGCAGGTAGGCCTGCTTCTGCTCCTCGGTGCCGAAGTAAGCGATCGAGCGCGCGCCGCAATAGGCCATGAGCTCGTACAGCAGCCCGAGCGAGAACATCCCGCGCGCGAGCTCCTCGACGATGACGCACTCCTCCAGCAGCCCGAGCCCGGTCCCGCCGTACTCCTCCGGGATCGGGCCGGCCAACAGGCCGATGTCGGCGAGCTTCGCCCACAGCTCGGCGGGGAAGCGACCCTCCCGGTCGAGCTCGTTGACGTACTCCGGCTTGCACTCCTTGCGGACGAAGTCGCGAACCATGTCGCGAATCGCCCGCTGCTCGTCGGAGAGCTCGAAGTCCATCTACTCCGCCCCGGCCGGGACGAACAGGGGGAGCGCGCGCTCCTCCGGCACGAACCGCGCGTCCACGCGCATCCCGATCTGGATCTCCTCGAGGGGCAGGCCGACGACATTGCCCGCGATCCGCGCCCCGCGCCCGCCGTCGATCTCGACGACCCCGACGGCATAGGGGTAGGCCTCCTCGAATCCGGGCGGCCGGCCCTCGGTCCCCGGGCCATGGATGACGGTGTAGGTGTAGAGGGTCCCCGAGGTGCCGACGGGCATCCACTCGCTGTCGGTGGACTGGCAGTTGGGACAGCGCTCCTGCGAGGGGAACCACGTCTCGTCGCAGTCGCGACAGTGCTGGACGTGCAGCTCGCCGCGCGCGCAGCCGTCCCAGAAGGCGACGTCGCGCGGGGCGACGCGCGGCGCCGGGCGCGACGCGGCGATCTGCTCGGCCTGGGTGCGGGTCTCGGTGCTCATGCGACGCTCACTTTCGAAGTACGAGTGCGCTGGTGGCGCTGGGGGTTCCGCCGCTGACGAAGCAGACCTCGGCGTCCGGTACCTGGGCGGTGGACTCGCCACGGACCTGCCGGACGCCCTCGAGGACGTGCGTGAAGCCGTGCACGTAAGCCTCGCCGAGGTGCCCGCCGTGGGTGTTGATCGGCAGCTCCCCGCCGAGTTCGATGCGCCCGTTCTCGACGAACGGCCCGCCCTCGCCTTTCTGACAGAAGCCATAGTCCTCGAGCTGCGCGAGGACGGTGTAGGAGTAGCAGTCGTAGAGCTGGGCGACGTCGACGTCGGCGGGGCCGATGCCGGCCATCTCCCACAGCCGCCCGGCCACCTCCCGCGACGGGGTGTGCGTGATCGTCCCGCGGCGAAACGCGATGAGCTCCCAGTAGGGCAGGCTCTTCGTCCCCGACGCCGCTGCCGCCGCCATGACGTAGGCCGGTGGCTTGCGCAGGTCCTTGGCCCGCTCGGCGGACGTCACGACGACGGCGCAGGCGCCGAACGTCGGCAGGATGAAGATGTCGGCCTCGCGCAACGGCTCGGAGACGTACGGCGAATCGAGGTAGTCCTCGATCGACAGCTCCTGGCCCCGCAGCGACGACGGGTTCAGGGCCGCGTGCTTGCGGCAGGCCTTGACGATGGCCCCGAGGTGCTCCTCGGTGGTCCCGAACTCGTACATGTGCCGCTGGGCGCACACGGCGAAGGTGTCGATCATCGCGTTCCACCCCGTGGTGCGCATGAAGTCGCGCACACCCGAGTGGCGCGCCCACAGCGTGTTCGAGTTGTGCTTGGCGCCCTCGAGGAAGTCGGCCGGCGTGAAGGAGCGGAAGCACACGACGTTCTTCGCGGCGCCGGTGGCCACGGCGGCCGCCGCGTGCTGGATCACCGCGCACGAAGCGCCACCGCCGTGCGGGATCTCCGCCCAGTAGGCGAGGTCCTCCACACCGAGGTTCGCGGCCAGCATCTCGACCGAGGTCGAGGAGTCGACCGAGTAGCGGATGAGTCCGTCGATGTCGCGGCGTTCGAGCCCGGCGTCGGCGATGGCGGCGTCGATCGCCTCCAGCGCCAGCTGCACGCCGGTGCGGTCTGACTCCTGGCCGAACTCGGTGGATCCGATGCCCACGATCGCGGCCTTGTCGCGCAAGGTCTCCATCACGCCTTCTCCTGGTTGTCGATTGCCTCGCGCCGGCGCACCAGCAGTCGCTCGGTGCCCACCATGACCGTCTCGTCGCGGTCGTTGATCACGCGCACGTCGTAGACGAGGACGCCGGCCGACGCGTCGGGCCCGTCCTCACGTGTCTGGAGCGTGCGCTGCGCGTGCAGCGTGTCGCCGATGAACACCGGCGCCGTGAACCGCACGCGCTCCCATCCGGCCAGCCGGACGAAGCCCTCAGGGCGATAGTCCCCGGGCACCTGGCCGAGGGCCAGCGAGACCGACAGGTTGAACGCGATGTTGCCGTGCGCGATCCGCTGCCCGAAGGGGGTCTGCGCGGCGTGGACGACGTCTACGTGCGCGGGGTTGAAGTCGCCGACGATCCCCGACCAGAAGACCACGTCGGTCTCGGTCACCGTCCGCCGGGCGGACTCCAGCTCGAGGCCGGGCTCGTAGTCCTCCCAGAACTGCCTCATGCCGCCACCTCCTGGCCCACCGGCGCGCGCCCCAGCATGACGCGGTGGCGCGTCGAGTTGACGAGGTTGCCGTCCTGGTCGGTGGTCCGGTGGACGAAGACGATGATGCCGCGGCCGTCGTCGCGCTCGACGAGGTCGACCACCTCGACCTCGCTGGAGATCGTGGAGCCGAGCGGAAGCTCGCGGTGGACGAGCAGCTCGTCGAACCCGTAGAAGGCGATGAAGCTCTTGGCCATCCAGGCGTAGCGGCCGGCGCTGAGCAACAGACACAGCCCGACGCTGAAGGCGAACATCTCGGGCACGACCCAGGTGCCCTCCGCCGTGGTGCGACGATCCCAGTCGCCGCTGAACATCGAGTACATCACGACGTCGGCCTGCGTCAGCGTCCGCCGCGGGCTGCGGAACACTTCGCCGATCGCGTAGTCCTCGTAATAGACCTTGTCTTCCATCTCTCCCGTAGCTCCCGACCGACTCGTCGGTCGACTTCTACCACGTCCGCTTCCAAACATCCAGTACAGACCGGGCCTGGCATACCGACCCATCCGTCGATAGGATTCTGTCATGGCGTCAGCAACCGGCCCCGGCGAGGAGCGGCGGCGCGAGATCGTCGACCAGGCCGCGGCCCTCTTCGACCGGCGCGGCTACCACGGGACCAGCCTGGAGGACGTCGCCGCCGCGGTGGGCCTGCGCAAGGCGTCGCTCTACCACTACTTCCGCGGCAAGGACGACATCCTCAAGCTCATCCACGAGGACTTCCTGGAGTGGACGATGCACCGCGAGGATCAGCGGCGCTCCTATGACCTGCCGCCCGCCCAGCACCTGCTGGAGATCATCTCCGACACGCTCGAGGTGCTCGCGCGCCGCCCGGGCCACATCCGTGTCTTCATCGAGCACTACCGCGAGCTCGACGATGCGACCCGCGAGCACATCGCCGGGGAACGCGCGCGCTACACGCGCATGGTCGAGGACGTCATCCGGGCTGGTGTGGACAGCGGCGCGTTTCGTCCGATGGATCCCCGCCTGGCGACGCTCGCGCTGTTCGGCGCGTGCAACTGGGCCTATCAGTGGTACCGCCCGAGCGATCAGGATGAGCCGCGCGAGGTGGCCTACGCGCTGTGGGACCTGCTGATGCGCGGCGTCCGCGCGCGCTAGACGTCGCGCAGCGCCGGCACGAGTCGGCCCAGCGCCTCGACGTGGGCGTCGGCGCCTGACAGGCCGGACCGCATCGTGTTCAACGCGACGTGCGTGGCGCCGAGGCTGCGCCAGGACGCCAGCTCGGCTCGCAGTTCGTCGACCTCGCGAGCTCCCACCGACTCCATGCGGCCCTGGATGCCGATGTCCTCCGGGCGCCGTCCGGCGGCCCGCGCGGCCTCGTGGATGACGTCCAGCTGCTCGGGGAGCGCGGTCGGGTCGACCCCGACCGGAAGCCATCCGTCGCCGAGCCGGCCCACCCGCTCGAGCGCGCGCCGCGTCGCGCCGGCACCGATCCAGATCGGGATCGGCTGCTGCACCGGCCGCGGCGTGATCCCGACGCCGTCCGCCCAATCCTCCGAAGTCTCCGCCCGCACGGTGGGCTCGGTCCAGTAGCGGCGCAGCAGCTCGATCTGCGGCTCGATGCGGGCGCCGCGCTGCGTGAAGTCGTGGCCCATCGATTTGAACTCGATCTTGTTCCAGCCCACGCCCACGCCCAGCCGCAGCCGGCCCCCGCTCAGGACGTCGACCTCCGCCGCCTGCTTCGCCACCAGCGCGGTCTGACGTTGGGGCAGGACCAGCACGCCCGAGACCAGGTCCAGCTCGCTCACGGCCGCGAGGAACCCGAGCAGCACCATCACCTCGTGGAAGCTGTCGTGCACGTCATAGGGCTTGGCCGACGTGGCGCCGCCACCGCGGGCGACCGAGACGAAGTCCGGATGGACCTCCGGGTCGACCCCGGTGACGTGGTCGTAGACGAGGATGTGATCGAGCCCCAGCTCCTCGACCCCGGCGGCGTATCGCCTGATCGCCGCGGGATCGGGCTCGATCTCGACCTGCGGGAAGACCACCCCGAGACTGGTCAAAACGCGTCGTAGAGCGGCTGGAGCTGGCGCCCCAGCTGCCCGTCGAACTCGGCGGCGATGGCGTCGGCCGACCATGCGTCGCGGTGGACGCTGACCACCTCGCGCGGGTGACTCCACAGCGCGAGGCGGCGGCCGTTGAAGGTCAACACCTGGCCGTTGAGCGCGGCGCTGGCGTCGCCGGCCAGGAAGACGACGGCCTCGGCGACCGCTTCCGGAGGCCCGAACCCGAGATCCCAGGGATCGACGCCCGGCGCGCGCTCGGCCATCGACTCGATGAGGCCCTGGGTCATGTCGGTCTGGGCGATCGGCCACAACATGTTCACCCGGATGCCGTAGCGCTCGAGCTCACGCACCCAGGTGCGGCTCATGCCCGCGACGCCGGCCTTGCTCGCCGCGTAGTTGGTCTGCCCGATGGCGCCGCTGAATCCGGTGTTGGAGACCACGTTGACGATCGACCCGCCCGCCTCGGCGTCGCGCATCGCCTGCACGGCGGCGCGCGTCGCCGCCCAGGTGCCGCGCAGGTTGACCGCGACGACGTCGTCGAACTCCTCCTCGGTCATCCGGCCCAGCGTGCGGTCGCGCGTGATGCCGGCGTTGTTGACCAGGCAGTCCACGCCGCCGAGCTCGGCGACCGTCCGCTGGACGAGCTCTTCACAGACGGCCACGTCGGCGACGCTGCCCGCCACCGCGACACAGCGCACGCCGCAGGCTTCGACCTCCGCCTTGGCCTGCTCGAGTGCCGCCGCGTCGCGGGCATTGAGTGCGACGTCGGCACCGGCCTGCGCGCAGGCGACGGCAAAGGCGCGCCCCAGCCCGCGCGACGCGCCGGTGACCACCACGCGCTTGCCGGCGAGCGTCATCGGCTGTCCTCGCTCTGGAAGCCCTCGAGCAGGATGCCCCAGAAGACCTCGGCGATCTCGGCGCTGCTGAGGGGGCCGCCGGGGTCGTACCAGTGAAACGCCCAGTTGCACATGCCGGCCAGCACGAGCGTGGCCAGCCGCGGCTCGATGCCGCGGAACTCGCCCTCGGCGATCCCTCGCTCGAACAACCGCTCGATCGAGGCCTGGTAGGCGTCGCGCTTGGCCCGGATGGCGGCGCGCGCCTCACCCTTGAGCTCGCGATGGTGCTCGAAGAACACCCGGACGTAACCGGGATGCGTCGTGAGCAGCCCGAGGACGTCGGCCATGATCTCGCGCAGCGCCTCGGTCGCGGGCATGCCCTTCTGCTCGCGGGCCTCTTGGCGGGCGATGAGGAGATCGATGAACTCCTCGTGAATCCAGAAGAGGATCTCTTCCTTGCCGCTGAAGTAGTGGTAGAGCGTCGGCTTGCGGATGCCGCAGGCCTCCGCCACGTCCTCGACCGAGGTCTGGTGATAGCCGCGCTCGTCAAAGAGCGCGGCGGCGCGGACGACGAGTTGGTGACGGCGGTCGTCAGGCGCGGCGGTCGCCACCACGGGCTGTCGCTCGGCCCCCACCCGCGCTCAGGCCGCCGCCGGCGGTTGCTTGCGCGTCAGGGCCTGGATGCCCTTCTGGGTCTCCGGCAGCGCTCCGAACGCAAGGACGTGCGCGTCGCCGTCCTTGGAGGTGTTCGAGACGAGGACCTTCTTGTCGAAGCGCCATCCCTCGGGGTAGCGGGTGAGCTCGTCGTGGTAGGCGAGCGAGAGGCTGTAGTCGATCGGCCGCTGCGGCCCGTTGCCCGCGTTGGCCATCGTCCAGGTGAGCGTGATGACGTTCGAGCGCATGCGCGCACGGTCGCCGTCGATTTCCACCAGCACGTTCGTGATGTTGTGGGAGACCGCCGCCACGTTGCGGATGGAATCCTCGTACCACTCCCGGATGGCGTCGCGGCCCCGGACGGGGCCCTCGCCGTGGTCGTCGATTCCGCCGACGGCATAGGTCTCCTCGACCAGCCGCTCCAACTGGAAGGAGTCGACCAGTTGGCACCAGGTGTGAAGCAGATCGACGATCTTCTGGCGCTCGACCAGCCAGCGCACGTCATCCTCTAGCGACAAGAGCCCTCCTCCGGCGGGTGAACCTACCGACCTTCCGGTCGGCAGGAGCATACGTAGCCGGTCGGGGGGCGTCAACTCGGCGGGTCCAAATCCGATTGACTGCGCCCATGCGCGCAATGCAGATCACGAAACTTGCCGGCCCCGCGGACAGTCTGGAACTGACCGAGCTCCCCGACCCGCCGGTCGAACATCCCCTCACCCCGGGCCGCGGCGTGCTGATCGACGTCCACGCTGCCGGCGTGTCGTTCCCCGAGGTGCTCCAGACCCGCGGCGAATACCAGCTCAAGCCGCCGCTGCCGTTCGTGCCCGGCAGCGAGGTCGCCGGAGTGGTCCGCGAGGCACCGGAGGGAGCGGCGGTGCGCCCGGGCGATCGGGTGATGGCCTTCTGCGTGCTGGGCGCATTCGCGGAGACCGCGGTCGCGCCCGAGTTCCTCACTTTCGCGCTGCCCGACGCGCTGGACCACGCGGAGGGTGCGGGCGTCGTCCTCAACTACCACACGGCCTACTTCGCGGCGCGGATGCGCGGCCGCCTGGCCGAGGGCGAGTGGGTGCTCGTTCAGGGGGCCGCCGGCGGCGTGGGAACCGCGACCCTGCAGGTCGCGCGTGGGCTCGGCGCGCGGACCATCGCCGTCGTCTCGAGCGCGGAGAAGGAGCGTGTGGCGCGCGAGGCCGGCGCCGAACATGTGGTTCGCAGTGACGGCGAGTGGCGCGACGAGGCCCGCGAGATCTCCGGCGGTGGCGTCGACGTCGTGATCGACCCGGTGGGCGGCGATCGGTTCACCGACAGCCTGCGCGCGCTGCGCGAGGGCGGCCGGGTGGTGGTCGTCGGGTTCACCGGCGGCTCCATCCCCGAGGTCCGGGTCAACCGGCTGCTGCTCAACAACACCGAGGTGGTGGGCGCCGGCTGGGGCGGCTACGTGATGGGCAAGCCGCCCGTCAACGCCGAGATCGGCCAGGCGATCGCGCGCCTGATCGAGGGCGGCTTCGTGCGGCCGGTCGTGGGCCAGAGCTTCCCCCTGGAGCGGGCAGCCGAGGCGCTCGAGTGCATCGACCAGCGGCGCGCGACCGGCAAGGTGGTCCTCACGGTCCGCTGAGCTTCAGTTCTCGAGCTCGACCGCCTTGGGCTCGCGCTCGCGCGCGTAGGCCTCGGAGGTCCACTCGAACTGCACCCGCCGCTCCTGGAATCGCCAGCGCCCGTCCGGGCAGCGGACCGGCTGGTCGGTGTACTTGCCGTAGGCCTGGATCTCGCCCGTCTTGGGATGGATGAGCAGGAAGTAGGCCTGCGAGCGCGCCGTGTCGCCTTCGACCTCGCGAATCCAGACGTTGAGCGTGAGGTGCGGCGGGCGCCCGTCGGCGGTGCGCAGCACGAGCTCCTTGATCTCGTCGTGGCTGCGGAAGTCGCCCTGACCGCTGATGAGAAACCGGCCGTCCTCGGTGAAGCAATCGGCGACCTCGTCGGCGTTGTCGGCGTCCATCTCGTGGGGGTAGCGCGCGTAGAGCTCCATGATCCCCTCGCGCGCGCTCATCGTCTCCGGCATGCGGTTCCTCGATCGGTCGTGGATTGGCTCAAAGAAGTGACAGTCCGCCGTCGACCGGCACGACGGCGCCCGTGACGTACGACGCTCCCGCGAGTGCGTGGCAGACCTCCGCGACGTCCTCGGGCTGGCCCTCACGCCCTAGCGCGACGGTGGCGCGCACGTGCTCGCGCGCCTCGTCCCAGTTGGCAGTCCACGGTGTCGCGACGAGACCGGGCGCCACGGCGTTGACCCGGATCTCGGGGCCGAGGGCCTTGGCGAGCAGGAGCGTCATGTGGTTGACCGCGGCCTTGGAGACGGCGTAGGGGATCGAGCTTCCCGCGGGCCGCGATCCCGACGTCGAGGTGATGTTGATGATCTGCCCCCCGCCGTCGGCGCGCAGGCTCGGCGTGGCGGCCGCGATCACGCTCCAGGTGCCCAGCACGTTGACGTCGAGGATGCGCCGCCAAACCTCCGCAGAGGCGGCGTCGAGGTCCTCGTGCGGGATCACCGTGGTGGTCGCCGCACAGTTGACGAGCACGTCGAGACGCTCGAAGCGGTCGATCGTCTCGCCCACGAGCCGCTCGACCGCCGCCGGATCGGCGATGTCGGCCGCGACGTAGACGCCATCGAGCTCGGCCGCCAGCGCCGCGCCGGCGTCCGCGGAACGAGACGAGTTGACCACCACGCGGTCGCCGTCGGCGGCGAACCGGCGAGCGATGGCGGCGCCGATGCCGCTCGACGAGCCCGTGACGAGGACGACCCGGGCTGTGTCGCTCAAGACCCGTACGGCTGGCGCGGGAGGGAGACCACGCGCGGATAGGAGTACTTGTGCGCGGGCAACGGCACGAGCGCGAGCTGACCACGGCAGCGCGGGCAGTCCAGGGCCGGCGCGAGCTCGGGCGCCCTGCTGGAGAACATCCGCATCCCGCAGTCCACGCAGCGCATCTCGCGATCGGGCTCGTCGCGACTCATGGGCCGTGAGGCTTGCAGATCTAGCCGGGCGCTGTCAACCGTCCGGTCGGTCAACTGGACCGAGGCGCAGCGACCTCACGGCCGAGCAACTCGCGACCGACGATCTCGCGCATGATCTCGTTGGTGCCGCCGTAGATGCGGGTCACCCGGGCGTCCGCGAACGCCCGCGCGATCGGGTACTCGAGCATGTAGCCATAGCCCCCGTGCAGCTGCAGACACGCGTCGACGACGCGGCCCTGCAGGTCGGTCGCCCACCACTTCGCCATCGCGGCGTCGACCGGGGTGAGCTCCCCCTTGGCCAGCGCTTCGACGCATCGGTCGATGAACGCCTGCATGACCTCGATCGCCGTGTGGAGTTCGGCCAGGACGAACCGGGAGTTCTGGAACGAGGCGATCGGCACCCCGAAGGCCTTGCGCTCGCGGACGTAGTCCAGAGTCCACGAGAGCGCGGCGCGCGCCGAGGCCACCCCGGCGATGGCGATCGACATCCGCTCGCGCGGCAGGTTCGAGGTCAGCTGACCGAACGCCTCGCCCTCCCGCCCCAGGCGGTTCCTCGCGGGGACGCGTGCGTCGGCGAAGAACAGCTCGGCGGTGTCCTGCGAGTGCATCCCGAGCTTCTCCAGGTTCCTGCCCCGCTCGAACCCGGGCGTGTCCGACTCGACGGCCAGGAGCGTGAGGCCCCGATGACGCTCGGCCCGGTCGGTCCTGACCACCGTGATCACCAGCTCCGCGTTGATGCCGTTGGTGATGAACGTCTTGGTGCCGTTGACCACGTAGGCGTCGCCGTGCGGCACGGCGCTGGTGCTGATGGCCGCGAGGTCCGACCCGGCTTGGGGCTCGGTCATCGCCACCGCGAGGAGCAGCTCACCGTTGACGATGCCCGGCAGCCACCGGGCCCGCTGGTCCTCGTCACCCAGCTCGGTCACGTAGGGAAGGCAGACGTCGTTGTGCAGTGTCAGGCCCGCGCCGAAGCCGATAACTCCGGCCCGGCAGACTTCCTCGCCGATCACGACGTTGAAGCGGAAGTCGTCGACCCCGGCGCCCCCGTATTCCTCAGCGACCTCCATCGCCATGAAGCCGTGATGGCCGGCCGCTCGGAAGACCTCACGCGGGACGATGCCCGCCCGCTCCCAGTCGCCGTAGTGCGGCGCGACCTCGGCCACCAGGAAGCGCCGAAAGCTCTCCCGGAAGTCCTCCTGCTCGTCGGTGAACAGACGCCGCTGCACTTCGTTATCCTCTCGACTCGACCGACCGGTCGGATGGTTTTTAGCACGTCGACGGGCCTGTCACACCTCGCGATCCCCAGGAGGGCATCATGAATTTCGAGCTGAGCGAGCGTGCGAAGGCGTTCGAGGAACGTCTGCTCTCGTTCATGGACGAGCACGTCTATCCCGCTGAGAAGGTGTGGGCCGAGCAGGTCGCCGCGGCCGACACGCCGCATGTGCACGCACCGGTGATGGAGGAGCTCAAGGCCGAGGCCAAGCGGCGTGGCCTGTGGAACCTCTTCCTCCCCGACGACGAACACGGCGCGGGGCTGACGAACTGCGACTACGCCCCGCTCGCCGAGATCATGGGCCGGACCAAGATCGCGCCCGAGGCCTGCAACTGCAACGCGCCGGACACCGGGAACATGGAGGTCCTGCACCAGTTCGGCAGCGACGAGCAGAAGCAGCAGTGGCTAGCGCCGCTGCTCGAAGGCGAGATCCGCTCCGCGTTCGCCATGACCGAGCCCGACGTGGCCTCTTCGGACGCGACGAACATCCGGCTGCGGATCGCGCGCGACGGCGACAGCTACGTCCTCAACGGCCGCAAGTGGTGGACCACCAACGCGCTGCACCCGCTCTGCCGGATCCTGATCGTGATGGGCAAGACGGCCCCGGAGGCGCCCACCTACCAGCAGCAGTCGATGATCCTCGTGCCGCTGGACACGCCGGGGGTGGAGATCGAGCGCAGCCTCTCGGTCTTCGGCTACCACGACACCGAAGGCCACGCGGAAATCGCCTTCAACGACGTCCGGGTTCCGGCCGCGAACATCATCGCCGGCGAGGGGCAGGGCTTCCTGATCGCCCAGGCGCGGCTTGGCCCGGGGCGGATCCACCACTGCATGCGTGCGATCGGGGTCGCCGAGCGAGCGCTGGAGCTGATGTGCGATCGCGTCGACGAGCGCGAGACGTTCGGCAGTCCGATCTCCCACAACGCGAACGTCCGCGACTGGATCGCGGAGTCGCGGATCGAGCTCGAGATGGCGCGGCTGATGGTGATGAAGACCGCGTGGCTGATGGACACGGTGGGCAACCGTCACGCGCGAATCGAGATCTCGGGCATCAAGTTCGCCGTCCCCAACATCTGCCTGAAGATCGTCGACCGGGCCATCCAGGCCCACGGCGGCGGGGGAGTGTCCGGCGACTTCCCCCTGGCGGCCATGTGGGCCGGACTGCGGACCCTGCGCCTCGCAGACGGGCCCGATGAGGTGCACAAGCTCTCGCTCGCTCGGCAGGAGCTGCGCCGGCAACAGGAACGTCGTGGCGGCCCGCGGGAGGCACCGGCCTGATGGCCGCTTCTGTCATCACCGGGCCGGTGGGGCTCGAGAGCGCCGTCGGCGGCGAACTGGGGGTCTCGGACTGGCACGAGGTCACTCAGGAGCTCATCGACGCCTTCGCCGGAGCGACCGGCGACGACTACTGGATCCACACCGACCCGACGCGCGCCGCCGGCACGCCCACCGGCTCGACCATTGCGCACGGGCTCCTGACCCTCTCGCTCGGCCCGATGCTCATGTACGAGATCGTCAGCTTCGAGGGGTTCTCCATGGGGCTGAACTACGGGTACGACAAGGTGCGATTCATCGACCCCGTTCCGGTCGGCTCGCGCCTACGGCTGCGAGCCAGCTTGAACGGGCT
Organism: uncultured Actinomycetes bacterium; assembly: GCA_963825415.1. Lineage (GTDB taxonomy): Bacteria > Actinomycetota > Thermoleophilia > Solirubrobacterales > Solirubrobacteraceae > BP-464. Next base: position 66,657 of record CAWGTD010000001.1, read on the forward strand.
CACCGCGACCCCGGGCGGACTCCGCGCCGCGATCCAGCAGACGTTCGAGCGGGAGGGCTCGGAGCGGCCCGCCTGCGTCGCCGACCAGATCCTGCACTTCGTCGAGTAGCTCTCCTCCACAGGAAAAGCCCGCGTACGCGGGGCTTTTTCGTATGCTCATGCCCGTGAACCCGAACGACCACGACCAGTTCGTCATGCGCCAGCGAGTCCGGCCGATCGTGAACCAGTACGAGTTCTATCTGCCGGGCCCCGAGGACTCGCTCGGCGAGCCTGTGTGCTTCGTCGAGCAGGCGCGCTTCAAGTTCAAAGAGGACATCCGCTTCTACGCCGACGAGACCAAGCAGCAGGAGCTGATGCGCCTCAAGGCACGGCAGCGATTCGATCCGAATGCCCGCTACGACATCACCGGGCCCGGGGGCGAGACGATCGGCCAGCTCCAGAAGGTCTTCGGGGAGAGCCTGCTGCGCTCCACCTTCCGCCTCTACGACGCGTCTGGGGCGGAGACCGCAAAGGCGACCGAGCAGAGCCTGGCCGTGGCCCTGGTCCGCCGCCTCATCGGCTTCATCCCCTACGTCGGCGGCTTCGCCGAGTGGCTGCCGATCCCGTACCACTTCGTGTTCCTGCGCGGCGACGAGGTGCTCGCCACCAACAAGCGCAAGGCGTTCAAGTTTCGCGACACCTACAAGATCGACGTGAGCGGCGACCCGCAGCGCACCCTCGATCGCCGGCTCGTCATCGCCACGGCTGTGGGAATGGACGCGCTCCAGGCGCGCTGACCCGCAGCTAGCGGAAGGCCTTCGCCGTCAGCGCCCTGCGGATGACCCGAGCGGCGGCAGGAAAGCGCTTGAGCCGGAACGGCCCGTCGGACCTGTCGCCCTGGTTGTAGATCATCATCCGCGCGCGGCGATGGGTGCGAACCCAGCCGTAGAGCTGCTGGGCGAAGCCCGCGGAGTCCGAGCCCCACATCGCCCATTCCCCGAAGGCGAACGGAAGCCGCTGGCGCTCTGAGAAGGTCCGGTAGAACGGGTCGAGCCAGCGAAAGTTCGGAAAGCGCGAATAGAAGCTGGTGCCGACCCAGTCGACCCAGCGCCGCCCCGGCCAGAACACCTGCGGCCGCAGCGCGGCGATCATTGGTGAGCCGCCGGTCATCGGCGTCCACAGCATCGCGATCTGCCCTTGGGGCAGCTCGTCGCGGGTGGTGCGCAGCGCCGGCATCCCGAGCCGGTGAAGGCTGCGGTCGATCGCTTCGACGGACCCCCCGTTCAGCACGAGGTAGGCGCGCTTCCATGCCTTCTTGAACCGCTGCGGCGAATGGTCGGCGTTGCGCCGCGCACCGCTGCAGTCGTGCGAGCTCCATGCGACGTGGCAGTTGTTCATCTCGGCCAGGAAGCGCACGTACGACGGTTCGCCGAGGCGTGCGAGCGCCGCGGCGAGACCGATCAGATAGCCGTCTCCCTCGCCGCGCGCGATCCCACCGGGGCTGATCCGACCCGGCAGGTTTTGGCCCTTGGAGGTGTTGACCGCGAGCATGACCCGCGCGCCGGAGGCCTGGTTCTGCCGGATCGCGTAGCCGTAGCTACCTCCCCACACGACGAAGTGCGACCAGACGGCGGGGGCACGACCGGTGCGAGCGCGGAAGTCGCCGGTGTCGTAACCGGCGGCGACGCCGTGGAAGACCTTCCCGGCCGGCGGCAGGTACGGGTGCGCGTGCGCCGGCGCGCCGACGACGGCGGAGGCGGCAAGCATCGCGAGGACGAGGCGTGGACCGGGCACTGATAACTGCTATCGGCCGCGGCGCCGGACCGCTTGAAATCGCCGCCGAGCGGCTCAGCGCTTGCCGGCTGTCGCTTCTTCTTCCTCGGC
>CAWGTD010000002.1:0-158794 GCA_963825415.1 uncultured Actinomycetes bacterium
CTCGGCGGGCGTGCGCACGTCGCGGCCCGCGCGCGCGTTCTCCAGCGAGCGCTTCAAGGCGGCCATCAGGTCGGGCGCCGGCGCCGGTTCGGATTCGGGCTGCGGTGCCTCGATCTTCCGGCGCTTGCGCTTGCTCTCGATGACGCGCCGCAGGCGCTCGCGGTAGCAGTCGGTGTAGCGCTCTGGGTCCCAGTCGGTCGAGAGCTCCTCGATCACCGCGACGGCCTGGTCGACCTGCTGCTTGGAGGGCTTCTTGCCACCGGTGGGGATGGGCGACGTGGGGCGCACCTCGTCGTGGAAGCGCATCGTCGTAAGCGCCAGCGCCCCGTCGCGCACCTGCACGGCGGCGAGGTACTCCTTGGTGCGAAAGACGAACCGGCCGAGCGCCACCCGATCGCTGCGCTCCATCGTCGCAACGAGCAGCCGGTAGGCGCGCAGCGTCCCCTCGCTGTCGCCGGCCGGGACCATGAAGTACGGATGATCGAAGTAGATCGGGTCGAGGTCTGAACGGTCGACGAACGCCTCGATGTCGATCGTGCGGGTCTTGCGCGGTTGGACCGAACCGAGCTCGTAGTCGCTGACGATCACCTGCTTGCCGTTGTGGTCGTAGGCGTGGGCGATCTCCTCCCACGGCACCTCGATCTCCTCCTTCGAGCAGTAGCGCCGCTGCTCGATGCGGGTCTTGTCCTTCTCGTGCAGCTCGTTGAAGTGGTAGTCGAGGTCGCGGGCCGCGCTGACGAGCTGGATCGGGACGTTGACCAGGCCGAAGCTCAGCGAGCCGCTCCACAGTGCGCGCGCCACGCCTATCGCCTCGCCTTCTCTTGCCGTTGCCCGAGCCGACGCTCGCCTGCAGCGCGGCGAGCAGGTCGTCGCCGTGCTCGGGCTCCTCCTGCTCGAGGAGGTCGATGTCCTTGCCCGCCGCCTTGCGCTTGATGAGCTCGAGCACCGCCTCGCGGTAGCTGTCGTCGTAGGCGGTGGGATCGAAGTCCTCCTGGAGCGAGTCGATCAGGCGCTCGGCCATGTCGACCTCGCGCTTGGCCGGCTTCTTGGCCGTGCCCTCCATGTCGAGGTCGTCCCCCGCGACGACCTCGTCGTGGAAGCGCAGTGTGTGCAGGGCGAGCACGTCGTCGAGGGCGCGCAGCGCGACCAGGTACTCGCGGTCGTGGAACGTGAAGCGCCCGATGCCGGCGCGACCGCTGCGCCGCAGAGCCTCGTGCAGCAGCCGGTAGGCGTCCTTCGCGTCGCCCGCGCCGACGTAGTAGGTCTTCTCGAAGAACACGGGGTCGATGTCCTCGGTGCAGACGAACTCCTCGAGGTGGACGACCTTGCCTCTGTCGCCGGCCGCCGCCTTGATCTCGTCCTTCTCCAGGACGACGTACTTGCCGGAGGCGACCTCGTAGCCCTTGACGACCTCGTCGTAGGACACCTCCTTGTCCTCCTTGGGGCAGATCCGGCGATGCTCGATCTTCGCGCCGTCGCGCGCGTGCACCTCTCTGAAGCTGACGGTCTTCGACTCGGTCGCGGTGTAGAGCTTGATCGGCACGTTGACCAGCCCGAACGTGATCGTGCCGTTCCAGATCGAGCGCGCTGCCATGGCCTTTCGGTACCCCGCCGGGCGCTAGGGTCAACCCCCGTGCCCGAGCTCGTTGAGGCCCAGCCGCCCGCCTTCGAGGCATGGGAGATCGAGCTTCACGGCCACCAGGTCGTCTACCGCGTGGCGGGCAGCGGGCCGCCGGTGGTGCTCGTCCACGGAATGGTCAACTCGTCGCGCCACTGGCGCGCGGTCGCCGAGCAGCTCGCGCAGCACTACACGGTGATCGCCCCCGATCTGGTCGGCCACGGCGACTCGGCGACGCCGCGCGGCGACTACTCGCTGGGCGCGCACGCCTCGGTGATCCGCGACCTGCTCTCGGCGCTGGGCATCGAGCGCGCCACGCTGGTCGGCCACTCGCTGGGCGGCGGCGTGGCGATGGTCTTCTTCTGGCAGTTCCCCGAGCGCGTCGAGCGCCTCGCCCTGGTCTCCAGCGGCGGGCTCGGGCGCCAGGTCAGCCCGTTGCTGCGCGGCGCCGCGCTGCCCGGCGCGGGCGCGCTGATCTCGCTCGCGTGCGACCGCCGCGTGACCGCCGCGCTGGATCGCACGGGCGAGCGGTTGCGCGAGCGCGGCTCGGGGCTCGGCGTGCAGCTCCAGGCGGTCGCCCGGGCGTTGCGGCCGCTGGAGACCCGCGGCGCGCGCGCCGCGTTCGTGCACACCCTGCGCGCCGTGATCGACCCGCGCGGCCAGCGCGTCGCCGCCAACGACCGGCTCTATCTGCTCGCGGGCGTTCCGGTGCTGATCGTCTGGGGCGGGCGCGACCGCACGATCCCGATCGAGCACGGCCGCGCGGCGCACGCCGCGCTGCCGCACAGCCGGTTCGTCACGCTGCCGCGCGCAGCGCACTTCCCCCACCTCGAGGACCCCGAGGGTCTCGCCGACGCGCTCGAGGACTTCATCGCAGGCACCGAGCCGGCGCGGATCGACGAAGAGACCTGGCAGGCGCTGGTGCGCGACCGCGCCACCACGCGGCTGCGGCCGCGCAGCGCGGCCTAGCTCCTCTACAGGTCGAAGCGCACGACCCGCGCCCGCTGGCGAACAGCGTCACGTAGAGGTCGCCATCGGGCCCGATCGCCGCGCCGAGCGGGTCGTGCTTGACGGACGAGCGCCACACCAGCGAGCGCCTGCCGGTCTTCAGGTTGACCTGCTGGACGTCGCTGCCGGTCGGGTTGGCGTCGAACGACGAGCCGTTCTGGGCGACGTAGGCCGTGTCGCCCTTCACGGCCAGGCCGTCGGTCGAGGCATGCGCCGGGAACTTCGCGATCGGGCGCCGCTTGCCCGCGCAGGCGGGCCCGCCCTGGTCATAGCAGCGGGGGAAGCCGAAGTCGGGCACGGGCCCGGCGGGGTCGAACGCGTTGAGCTCCTCGGGCGGCCGGAACGCGCCCAGGTCGTCGCGCGCGTTGTCGGTCACGAGCAGGCGGCTGCCGTGGAAGGCCAGCCCGTACGGGTTGCGCAGGCCGGTGGCCTCGAGGCGGGCCACCGGGCGGGCGGGGTCGAACGAGACGATCCGGCCGGGCGCGCCGCGGTTGTCCGCGACGCTCCCGACGCCGACGTAGAGCCGTCCGTCGGGGCCGGCGACGATCGAGTCGACCGTGTGCCGCCCGACCCGCAGGTGGTCGAGCACGACGCGGCGGCGCGCGAAGCGCCGCCCGTCGAAGCCCTCCAGGCCGGTGACGCGCCCGTTGGAGGGCGTCGTGATGTGTCCGACGTAGAGCGTGTCGCCCGCCCAGCGCAGGCCCAGCGCGGTCGGCAGGCGCGAGGCCACGTGGCGCGGCTTTCCGCCGGCCGGCACGTACCAGACACCGTCGCTGCTCCGGGAGGCGCCGCTGCCGGTCGTAAGCCACATCCCACCGCGCTCGTCGAAGACGATGTTGGTCGGGAACGGGATCCCGCGGGCGACTACGTGCGGGCTGCGCCGCAGCGCCATGGCCGGCGCGGCCGCGACCAGCGTGGCGGTCGCGCAGCACGCCGCGAGGAGCCGAATGCGCATTCGCGCTAGAGCACGAGCCGGAGGACCATCACCAGCAACAGGATGAAGCAGACGGCCGCGACCGTGCCGAGGGCGCGGATCGCCCAGAGGTCGAACTTGGATGCCGCGAACGGGCCGGTGCCGGTCCGGCGGTAGAGGTCGCCGGCCATCGAGCGTGCCGCCGGGACGATGCGCACACCGATCGGCTCGTCCTTGGCCGGATCGGGCCGGCGCCGGCGCTTGGTGGCGGTGCGCGGCGGCGCGGGCTCGGACTCGGTGCGCAGCTCCTGGGCGCGGAAGGCGTCGATCTGGCGCTGCAGGACCCCGTGCGCGAGCAGCGCGTCGTCGCGCTGGGTGCGGGCCTCGTCGCGCTGTGCGATCGCGTCGTCGCGCTGGGCCTCGAGGTCCGCGACACGGCCGACGGCCTCGTCGCGCTGCTCCTCCATCCGGCGGCGGGTGCGCACCGCCGCCTCGCGGTCCTGGACCGCTTCCTCGCGCTGGGCAAGCGCGTTGTCGCGCTCGCGTTCCGCGGCGGCGCGGGCGCGCTCGAGGTCCTCACGGCCGGTCAACGCCTGGAGCGCCGCCTGGCGTTCCTCGGCCAACCGGTCGCGCAGGTCGCGCGCCTCGGCGTCGAGCCGCGCGAGGCCACCGTCGTCGGCGGGCGGCGGCTCGGGCTCGGCCGCCTTCGGCCTCGACTTCGGCTTGGTGGCGGCCTGCGTCAGCGGCACGGTCACGCTGGGCGCCACCGCCAGCTCGACGTCGGCCATGTCCACCTCGCCGCCGTCCCACGGGAACGCCGCGGTCCACGGCGCCTCTCCCCCGGGCGCCCACGGCTTGTGCTCCAGCGTGGCCAACACGGGCCGGCCGGCGACCACGAGCGTCGGCCGGACGAAGCGCATGCCGCGCACGCCCGACCACCAGCCGCTGACGAGAAGGCGGCCGTCCTCGAGCTCGACCCGCTCGACCTCGAAGGCCACGCCGGCACGCGACTTCGGTGGTTGCACCGCCCCTGCCACGGCGACGCACCATAGCTACCGCGCCGGGTGAATCGCTCCGGTCCCGCCTAGGCCGCGGAGACGATCAGCCGGCCCGTCATCCCTCGATGCAGGACGCAGCGGTAGCGGACCCGCGCCGGCCGCAGCGGGGTGAACTCGAAGCGCCCGCCGACCGGGATCAGCCCGGAATGCGGCAACGCCGCGCCGATCGCGCGGACGGTGTGGGGCACGTCGTCGTCGTTGGTGAACACCACGATCTGGCCGACCTTCAACCGCATCACGGGCTGGGTGAAGCGACGGCCGCGGATCGGGATGTCGACCTTTCCCCCGATCGCGTCGTTGGCCCCGGGCGTGCCCTTGTTCGGCTCGGTGCCCTGCGGCTCGAGCTCGATCGCGGGCTGCTCGCGGGCGTCGTGCTCGGCGCTGCGGACGCCGGCGGGACCAGGCGCAGACGTCGTTGTCGTGGCGCTCCCGCCGTCGTCGGAGGAGGAGCCGCCGCAGCCGGCGGCGACGACCGCGCATGCCGCGAGGAGGACGAGAGGCCTCGGACCGGCCATCCACGCACCGTAGAGCCTGCGACGATCAGCGATCGCATGAGCGCCAAACCCAGGCTCGTCGGGATCAACCACGTCGCGCTGGAGGTGGGCGACGTCGACGAGGCGCTGGCGTTCTACGGAGCGATCTTCGAGCTCGAGCTCCGAGGCCGTGTGCCGGGGATGGCGTTCGTCGACATCGGCGACCAGTTCATCGCCCTGTCCGAAGGGCGCTCGCAACCGCCGGACCGCGACCGGCACTTCGGGCTCGTGGTCGATGACAAGGACGCCGTTCGGGCGGCGCTCGAGGCCGCGGGGATCGAGGTCGTCGGCCGCGGGCTGGACTTCCGCGACCCGTGGGGCAACCAGGTCGAGGTCGTCGACTACCGCGACGTCCAGTTCACCAAGGCGCCGGGCGTGCTGGCGGGCATGGGCTTCGACGGGCTGGACAAGCGGCCCGCCGCGCTTGACGAGCTGCGCGAAAAAGGCCTCGACTAGACCTCGCGCAGGGCGCCGGCGTCCTGCTGGAGCGGGAGCGTCCGGGTCGCGACGTCGGCGATCAGCGGATCGTGCGTCGCGCAGACGACCGTCGCGCCATGGTCGGCGGAGATCCGCACGAGCAGGCCGGCCAGCGCCGCGGCTCCGGCCTCGTCGAGCCGTGACGTGGGCTCGTCGATGAGCAGCAGCCCGCGGCCCGCGGCCAGCGCGCGGGCCACCGCCACCCGCTGACGCTCGCCCGCCGACAGCCGGCCGACGCGCTGCTCGGCGCGCTCGTCGAGGCCCACCGTCGCGAGCCAGACGAGCGCCCGCGCACGCGCCTCGCCGGCCGCGACGCCGGCAAGCGCGAGCGGCAACGCCACCTGCTCGACGGCCGACAGGAAGCCTGCGAGGTCCTGCTCCTGGGAGACGACCCCGACACGCGCGGCGCGCAGCCCGGCGAGCCACTCGCGCGAGCGGCCGCCGATCGACTCGTCGCCCACCAGCACCTCGCCGGCGTCGGGGCGCTCGAGGCCGGCGAGCAACCGCAGCAGCGTCGACTTCCCGGAACCCGAGCGGCCGGTGACGGCGGTGAGGCTCCCGGGCGGGAAGTTCGCGGAGAGCCCGTCGAGGACCTGGCGCGAGCCGAACGCCTTGGCGACGTCGCGCAACTCGGCGCCGACGGGCTCGGTCGCCACGGCATGTAGCGGGCCTGCGCCGTCGGAATCGGGGACCGCGGCCGCGGCGGGGCCGTGCACCGGCTCGAGCAGCACGCCCTCGGGCGCGACGCTGACGCGGGCACGCCCGGCGATCCCGGCCGCTCCGAGCATCTCCTCCGGGACGCGCAGCCACCCGCCGCGGCCCACGACGACCGCACGCCCTTCGCCCCTGCCCTCCTCGCTGACCCGCCCGTCGCGGATCCGCACGACGCGATCGGCAACTGCCGCGCCCACCGGGTCGTGGGTCACGACCACGACGGCCGCGCCTTCCGCCGCCAGCCCGAGAAGCATGGCCAGCACCTCGCGCGCCGACGCAGCGTCGAGCTCGCCGGTCGGCTCGTCGGCGAGGACGACGGCGGGCCGATGTGCAACCGCGGCGCAGACCGCCACGCGCTGGCGCTCGCCGCCGGACAGCTCGGCCGGCAGCGCGTCCGCGCGGTCGGCGAGCTCGACCCGTTCGAGCAGTTCGCGCGCGCGTGCCCGCGCCCGCGCCGGGCGCTCGCCTCGCAGGCGCAGCGGCAGCGCGACCGCCGCGGCGATCGAGATGGCCGGCGGGAGGACGCGCTCGGCGTGCTGGTCGACCACGCCGATCGCCGTACGCCGCAGGCGCGCACGGCGCGGAGCCGACAGCCGCCCGATGTCGTCGCCGAGCACGAGCGCCTGCCCCGCCGACGGGCGCTCGATACCGGCGAGGATCCGCAGCAGCGTGCTCTTGCCCGACCCGCTCGGGCCGAGGACCGCGAGCATCTGGCCGGCGTCGGCCTCCAGCGTCAGGCCCTGCAGCGCGGCGGCGTCGCCCTCGGTGGTCCGGTGGACCTTGAACAGGTCACGGCAGGCGACGGCGCTCATGGCTCGCGCAGCCCTCGCGTCGTCAGGGCGCCGGCGACGGCGGCGATGCAGGCGAGGATCACCGCCGCGCCCGCGGCGGTCGCTCCCCACGGCACGACCGAGACGAGCGGCGGGTCGGGCGGCGTCGAGAGCGCGCCGGTGCGCACCGCCGCCACGACCAGCCGGTCGAGTGCGACGCCCAACGCAATTCCGGGCACGAGCGCCGCCGCGGTCGTGATCGCCGCCTGGTAGCGCAGCACGCGCCGCAGGCGCGCCGGCCCGACACCCTGCGCCTCGAGGTCCGACAGGGGCCGCGCTCCGTCGCGCAGCGCGCGGCCGATCGCCGCGGCGACGCCGGCCACCGCCAGCGCGGCGGCCAGCAGCGCGGCGGCTGACAGCGCCCCGAGCACCTCGCGCGACACGGGCTCGGAGTCGATCTCGCGGGCCACCGCCGCGTGCGTTCGAACACGCAGGCCGAGCCGCCGCCCCGCGCTCGCGGCCGCGGGCCCGGGGTCCTTGCCGGCCTCGCGCCGGGCAAGCCACAGCTCGCCGGGCTCGCCGGCGCCCGGCACGCGCGCGTCGATCGCATCGCTGAGCGAGCGCTGGTCGGCGATCACGATCGGCGAGCCGGATCGCAGAGTCGGAAACCGCCGCAGCGTTCCGACGACGCGCGCTGGGACGTGCACGCCGAGGACGTCGAGTTCGAAGCGACCGCTCGGCTGCGCGTCGGCGGCCGTCTCGGCGTCGGCGATCACCGGTAGTCGCGTGTGGTCGAACTTCGCCGGCGGCCGGACGATCGCCGGCTCGGCCCCCAGAACGAACCGCACCAGCGCCGGAGCGCCGGTGGCGCCGCCGTGGCCGGTCCAGCCGGCGAAGCGCGTCAGGACCGTGCCACCGGCACTCAGCGCGCCGAGCCGCGCCTTGCCGGTGCCGAGCGCGGTGTCGGTGCCACCTTCGGCTCCCTGGTGGCCGGCGATCGCCTGGGCCGATTCGGTCGCGGCGAACGCCACGGCGTACAACAGCCCGCCGCGGTCGACGGCGGGAACGTGAGCGGCCAGCACACGGGTCCGCGGCCCGGCCCGCCCGAGCGCCACCCGGTCGAGGACCTCGTCACCGGGCCGCCGGACGATCGCCACCACCTCCGTCGAAGGGCCTTCGACGGCGACGCGCAGCCGCAGCGGCACGTCTTCGGCGGGCAGCCGCACCGCCGGAGCCGGCGGCCCCTGCTGACCGCTTTCGCTCGTCACGAGCCGGCGCGCGAGCGCCGCACGGCCGCTGGGCGCGTCGGCTGAGCGCCAGGCGGAGAGCTTCGCCATGACCGGCGCCGGAACGCCGAGCAGGCTCACCGGAGAGCGCGTCGGCCCCTCCAATGCGAACGCGTCGCGGCGGACGACGGGCGCCACCGTCGCCCCCAGCCGCTCCCAGGTCGCGGGCGGCGCGCTGCGCAGCGGCGAGCGCAGCGATGGGCCGGGCAGCACCGTCGCCGCCAGCGGCACGCGATGGGCGGCCTGGTCGCCGCGGCTGCGATCGAGCGTCGCGCGGTAGGAGGCGGCGAAGCCTGCGAGGCCGACCGCCACCGCCAGGCCCGCCGCGGCGACCGCGACCGGGCCCGGCTCGCGCGCGAGCTGGAGCACGGCCACCCGCGCGAGCGGCGCCCGGGCCGGGCCGACGCGTGCCAGCGCGCGCAACCCCGCGGGCAGCGCCAACCCGAGCGCGAGGCCGAGTGCGACCCCCGCGATCGGGATGACCGCCGCGGGCAGCGGGTCGGTGGTGCCCACGCTGCGGGGCGCCAGCATCCCGGCCAGCCCCGCGGCCGCCGCGATCACGCCCGCCGCGGCCAGACGGCTCGCGCCGAGCGCCGGCAGACACGTGGCGAGGACGAGCAGGGCGAAGGCTGTCGCGACAGCCCAGCCGACGGGTGCGACTCCGGTCGACAGCGCGTCGGGCAGGACCTGCCCGGCCGACACGGCGCCCGCCTCTGCCCGCGCGAGGACGACGCCTACGCCCAGCGCCACACCCGCGACCAGGCCTGCCAGCACCGGCACCGCGCACTCGACCGCGATCATCGTTGCCCGCTGGACCACCGATGCTCCCGCGTGGCGCAGTCGGCGGTCCTCGGCGAGCAGGCCCTCGCGCATCGAGAGCGCCGTCACCACCAGGAACGCGAGCAGCGCGGCGAGCCCGGTGGCGGCCGCCGCGTTCAGGCGGCCCGGGGTCCGCCGCGCGCGCTCTCGCGCGCGAGCGACCGCGCGCTCGGGCGTGCTGGAAGAAAGCCCGGGCGTCTTGTCCAGCGCGGTACGCCCCGCGACGAACCGATCGAGCGCGGCGCCGAGCTGCCAGGCGTGCAGCGGCGCGAGCGCCAGCCCGGCGCGCCAGGCCTGCGTGCGCGAGATCGAGGCCACACGCGGCAGCGCGTCGAGCCCGACCGGGTCGCCGGCGGCCAGCAGCAACGGCTGCTGCTGCCCGCCGGGTTGGCGCAGCGTCGTGAACCCGAGCGGGACCGCCGAACGCAGGCGGGCGCGGCCGACGACGACCAGCCGGATCCCCGCCTCGGCGATCACCGGCGGCGCCGGGCGGTCGAGCGCGACCACCTCGCAGCGTGCCGCGCGGCAGGTCCCACGCGGCAGGCGCCCGGTCCGCAGCTGCACCCACGGAGCCAGTGGAGCGATGGCGCTGAGCCTGACCACGTTGCGGCCGAAGCGTGCGGGCACCATCAGCAGCGAGCGCGTGACCGGCCCGCCGCCCATCGCCCGCGCGGCGTCGCGCGCTCCGCTGTCGATCTTTGCGCCTGCGCCGCCGACCCAGTTCAAGACCACGGCGCGCTGCGCCGACGGAACCGCGGCAAGCGTGCGCCGCGCCGCGTGGTCGCCGGCCACCACCCCGGCCCCCGCCAGCGCGATCACGAACGCGATTCCCACCGCGACCGCCAGCGCCGCCGGCAACCAGCGGCCGGGCGCCGCCAGCGTGCGCCGCCACGCCAGTGCAGCGGCGGCGCCGACGCCGCTCACGAGGCGGCCTCCTGTGCCCGATCGGCAGCCCGGGTGACCGGACAGCGCCCGGCTTCGTGCCCGCACGCGTGCGAGTCGCAGAGCCGGCAGATCCGCCGGGCGTCGGCCCGGTCGCCGACGAGATCGCCCAGGACCTTGGCCGCCAACGAAGCGAACGTGCGCCGCTCGGCGGCGCTCAGTCCCGCGAGTGCACCGTCGAGCGCCGCGGCGCGCGCCGCGAGGATCCGCTGCGCGACGCGCCGGCCCGCGGGCGTCAGCGCCACCGAGGCGACGCGGCCGTCATCGGGGTCCGGCCGCCTGCGGGCCAGCCCGGCACGCTCGAGCTGGTCGACGACCCGCACCGCGCGCGAGTGGCTGACGCCGAGGCTGCCCGCGAGCACCTCGACGGGCCGCCCCTCGCGGTAGTGGTGCAGGCTGACCACCGCGGCGGGCAGCGCACCGCTGCGCCCGACCGCTTGCTCGGAGGCCCCGCGCAGCCGATCGCTGATCGCCAGCGCGGCCGCGCCCGCAACGTTGAGCTCGCCGAACTTGTGTGCCCCGGGCATACTTCCCGGCGAGCCTAACCGATGGCGTCGTCGCGGCGCCGCTGTCGGGGAAGGACCCAGCAGCAGCTTCGAACATTTGTCCGCAATCTAGACTCACACCGGGCGCGGGCGTAGTGTCGCGCCGTGTTCCCCCTCCGGCGTGTGCGCTTCGGCGCCGCGCTTGTCTTCTCCGGCCTGTTGCTGACGCCCGGCGCCGCACCCGCAGCGCTCTCGTCGGGCGCGATCGTCGCCAAGCTCAACAGCGAGCGCGCGGCGCTGGGGATCCCGAAGGTGCGCGAGGTGGGAAGCCGCTCGGCGGCGTGCCGTGCACACGACCACTACTCGCGCATGAACCACGTCCTCGCCCACTTCGAGACGCGCGGACGCCCGGGCTACTCCGCAGCGCGGTGACCGCGCCGCGCGCATGTCGGTGCTCGCCGGCCCGCGTTCGAGCTGGGCGCGCCACAACCCGTGGCGCAACGCGCCGATCCATCTCTCGCAGGTCTACAACCCGGGCCTGAAGGGCACCGGCGCGGCCGAGGTGAGCGGCTACAACTGCCTGTACACCTCACCGGTCAGCGCGCCCAGCGTGGCCGCCGACACGGTGTGGACGTTCCCCGCCGACGGCGGCACCGCCCCGAGTGCCCAGCGCGCCTTCGAGGCGCCCTATCCGCCACAGCGGCGCGTCGGCATTCCGGCGAACAAGAAGACCGGCCCGTACCTCTTCGTGTGGTCGGCGTCGCCGAAGAGCGCGCCGTCCAAGCTCGCGCGGTTGGTCAGCGGCTCGCTCGTCGGGCCCGACGGCCCGGTGGCGACGAAGGTCATCGACTCGGCGCTGCTCGGCGGGCTCACGCAGCCCGGCAACGGATGGCTGCTGCCCGTCCGGCCGCTCAAGGCGCAGACGACCTACAAGGCGACGATCGTCGTCGGGCCGAAGCGCGGCAGCCGCAGGGTCACCCATAGTTGGATGTTCCGCACGACGTCGGCCACTCTCACGGGCTGACCGCGGCCGGCCGGATCAGCGCGCCCGCGACCCCCAGCAGCGCCCAGGCGAGCGGGTCCTCGAGGAACGCCGCGTAGAGCAGCGTGTGCACGATCAGTCCGGCGAACGCGGCGGCCACCGCCGCCCGGCCGAGCAGCGCCGCGTCGGGCGGCCCGCGCAGCAGTGCCCCGCGCAGGCCGGCGAACAACAGCCGCAGCGCGACGCCGAGCAGGAGCAGGTAGGCGACCAGGCCGATCGCTCCCTGCTCGGCCGCGACGGTCACCGGGATCGTGTGCGAGATCGCCGCCACGCGCCGCGACGTCAGGTGCTTGCGGGCCCGGTACTCGTCCGCGAACGATCCGGCGCCGTAGCCGTACACCGGCCGGTCGGAAGCCATGTGGAGGCCGCCGCTGATCAGGTCGGCGCGGCCCGCGCTCGCCCGGTTGACGTCGGTGTCGAGGCCGACGGTCCCGGGGGCGGCGAGGACCACGGCCGTGCCCACCGCGGCGGTGACGAGCACGGCGAGCAGCACGGGGCCGAGGCGCCAGCGCAGCCCGGCGAGCACGGCGAGGCCGACCAGCAGGGCGAGGAAGCTCGACTGCGACAGCGAGATGACCAGGCCCGCCCACAGCACGGCCAGCACCGCGGCGAGCGGGCCGACGTAGCGGCCGCGCCGCATCCACAGCAGCAGCGGCGCGAGCACGATCATCGTCAGCGCGAGGAAACGGCCGTAGATGTTGGGGTCGAAGAACAGCGAGTTGACGCGGAAGTACGGCTTGAGGTCGTTGGCGATCCGCACCTTGGAGTTGGGGATCAGCAGCCGGTTGGTGGCGAACTCGACGAACGCAACCCCGGCGCAGATCAGCGCGAGGCCCACGACCACCCCGAGGCACACCATCAGCAGCCGGCGCGTCCAGCGCAGCTCGGCGAGCAGCGGCACGAGCAGCGCGAACGGGACGTAGAAGAAGCACGTGTTCTTCACCGCCTGCTCGAGGTCGCTCGAGTACAGCGCCTGCAGCGCGTAGAGGACGACGACGCCGGCCAGGGCGAGCTGCACGTGGCGCAGGCGCGGGTCGCGCTGCGGCGCCGGCTCGCCGCTGCCGCCGCCGCGGAGGCGCACGATGTGGGCAAGGCAGCCCGCGGCGATGACCACGTAGAGCGGGATCAGCAGGTTCGAGGTGGTGCCCCCGACCGTGACGGGCACGCGGAACGGGAGCGTCAGGAACACCAGCACGGCGAACGCCTCCGGCCGGCGGGCGACCAGCACGGTGAGGCCGATCAGCACCACCAGCCCGGCGCCTCCCGCCGCCAGCACCAGCGCGGTTCGCGCCCCGCCGAGGTCGGGGTGGATCAGCGCGATGCCCCCGGCCGCGAGCGCGAGCGCGGCGAGCATCGCCCACGCCCGCTGCCTCGTCGCCTCGAGGATCAGGGCGGCCGCGGCTGCGGCCGCCGCCGCGACGAGCACGGCGGCCTGCGGGCCGTCGGCTGCGGCGAGCACGAGCTGCATGGCGTCGGGCAACGTATCGGGCGGTATCGTCAGATGCCGGATGGCCTCGATGCCCGGTGTGCTGCGGAGGGCGCTCCCCGCCGCCGGAACGATCGTCGTGGCCGCCGTGGTCCTGCGCCTGGTCTACGACCCGTGGTTCCTCAATTACGACGCGCGCTACGCCCTGCTGTGGGCGCACGACGTCTGGCATGGCTTCACGCCGGACTACACCGCGCCGTTCGCGCCGACGCCGCATCCGCTCTCGACGGCGATCAGCTCGCTCGCCCTGCCGTTCGGCGACGGCGGCGACCAGCTCGTCCTGTGGCTCGTCCTGCTCGGGTTCGGCGCGACGGTCTGGCTCGCCTATCGCCTGGGGAGCGAGCTGTTCTCGCCGGCGGTCGGGATCGTCACCGCATTGGTCGTGCTGACCCGGCCGGCGCTGGAGCGCGACGCGCTGCTGGGCTACCAGGACGTCTGGTTCGAGCTGGTCGTGCTCGCCGCGGTGCTGCTGGAGGTGCGGCGGCCGCGGCGCGGCGTGGCGGTGCTCGCCCTGCTCGCCGTGGCGGGCCTGCTGCGGCCCGACGCGTGGGTGCTCTCGGGCCTCTACGCGCTGTACGTGTGGCGCTCGGCGGCGACGCCGCGGGCGCGCGCGGCGCTGGTCGCGCTCGTCGCGGTCGGGCCGGTGGTGTGGGCGCTGGTCGACCTCGCGGTGACGGGCGACGCGCTGCACTCGCTGCACGGCACCGCGGATCTCGCCGAGACGGCCGACCGCCGCCGGCACGTCACGCAGGCGCCGCGCTGGACCGTCCAGTACCTGGCGTTCGTGTTGCGCGAGCCGGTGATCGCCGGCGTGCCGATCGGGCTCTACTTCGCATGGCGCCACCGGCGCCGCGAGGCCGTGCTGCCGATCGCGGCGGCGGTGGCGATCCTGCTCGTGTTCGCCGCCGGCCCGATCTTCGGCCTGCCGCTGATCGGGCGCTACGTCCGCACACCGGCGATCCTGCTCGCGCTGTTCTACGGGCTCGCCGTCGTCGGCTGGCGGCTGCTTCCGGAGGGCACCGAGCGCCGGCGGTGGAAGTGGGCGGGCGGGCTCGCCCTCGCGTTCTCGATCGTCTGGCTGCCCTGGCACTTCAACATGCTCGACGACCTGCATCGGCGCACGCACCAGAACGGCGACTTCTACAGCGACCTGCGGGCGGCGGCGCGGGCGCCCGCGGTGCGCACGGCGTTCGCCGAATGCGGCCGGCGGGTGTCGGCGACCGATCACCGGCCGATCCCCTATCTGCGCTACTGGCTGCACGGCGACCCGGGTTCGGTGGGCACGATCGAGAAGCGCGCGAGCCCGCTCGCCGATGTGCTCGTCGCCCCGCGGCGGACGCGCCTGGCGAGGCGCTTCTACCGGGAGAACTTCCCGCGCGCGAAGCCGCCGGCGGGGTGGCGCACGATCTACGAGAACCGCACGTGGCGGGTGTCCGCCGCGCCCGGCTGCAACAGCAGCGGCTAGTGGCGTGATTCGGAAGTTCGGTCTCAGCCTGCGGCTCGGACCGTCGTTCGTGGTGGTGGGCGACGACGAAGCCTGTACCGGTGGTACAGGCGAGGAGCCGCCGCCGCCACGGGCGGCGAGACGCTCCGACAGACGCTCTGAGCCGGAGCCGGAGGCGGAGGCGGGTCTACCGGATGCCCGGCCGATCCGCACCCGACCACCCACGCCCAACCACCCACGCCCAACCACCGAGACTCCGTGTCCTAGACGTCCTCCATCGTGACCGCGTCCTCCTTGACGCCGAGGAACTCGGTGTAGGCGTCGATCACGGTCTCGGGCTCGTCCCACATCCGCAGCTCGCCCTTGTGCATCCAGAGCGCGACGTCGCAGAGGTCGCGGATCGCCCCCATCGAGTGGCTGACCAGGACGATCGTGCGCGCCTGGCCGCAGAGCTCGCGCATCTTGTCGAACGACTTGCGGCGGAACCGGGCGTCGCCGACCGACAGCGCCTCGTCGATGAGCAGGATGTCCGGGTCGAGGTTGACGGCCACCGAAAAGGCGAGCCTGCCGTACATGCCCGAGGAGTAGGCGCGCATGGGCATGTCCATGAACTCCTCGAGCTCGGCGAAGTCGACGATCTGCTCGTACTTGGAATGCATCTGCTCGCGCGTCAGGCCCGCGGCGAGGCCGCCGAGCGTCACGTTCTCGCGCCCGGTGAGGTCCTTGTTGAAGCCGACGCCGAGGGCGAGCAGCGTGCTCACGCGCCCATGGACCTCGATGCGGCCGCTGTTCGGCGGCAGGATGCCCGCGATCGTGCGCATCAGCGTCGACTTGCCGGCGCCGTTGGCGCCGACAAGACCGAGCACCGAGCCGCGCATGACCTCGAATGAGACGTCGCGCACCGCGCGGATCTCGCGCACCTGCTGCTGGCGGCCGACGAGCCGGCCCTTGAGCGTCGGGCGGCGTTCGAGGTTGGTCCGGTAGGTCACCGAGACGTTCTCGACCTGGATGCTGCGGATGGGGTCAGAGTCGGACGGCAAACTCGCGCTCCCGCGACATGAAGAACAGCGCCCCGAAGATCAGCAGGCCTACCGACCACGCCGACCCGGTCGCGATGTCGATCGCCCGCGGCTGTTCCCCCTGGACCAGGACGTCACTCCACGCGGCCAGCAGCGTGCCGATCGGGTTCGCGTAGAGCAGCCACTTGTAGCGCTCGGGCATCTCCTCGGCGAAGTACAGGATCGGCGAGACGTACAGCCACATCCGCAGGATGTAGGGCAGGAACTGGGCGAGGTCGCGGAAGTAGACCTGCAGCGCCGCGACGAACATCGACAACCCCGCCGCGATCACCGTGAACAGCGCGATCAGCGGGAAGATCCACAGCAGGTGCCAGCCGATCGGCAGGCCGGTCGCGACGTGGAGCACCGCGTAGATCAGCAGCGTGGGCAGGAAGCGCAGGAAGCCGCCGATCACCGAGGACAGGGGCAGCAGCGTCCGCGGGAAGGCCGTGTTGAGCACCAGCCGCCCGCCGCTCGTGACGGTCTTCGCCCCCTCGCGCACCGCGCCGGAGATGAAGTAGTAGGCGAAGATCCCGGCGATCAGGTGGGCCAGGAAGGTCGACCCCCGCGAGGGCCCGCGGCTGATGATGTCGACCAGCAGGAAGTAGATCCCGGCCAGCAGCAGCGGGTTGAGCACCAGCCACAGCCGCCCGAACGTCGTGTCGAGGTGCTGCGCGCGCATCCGGGTGCGCGCGAGCTCGAAAGCGAACTCGCGCCGGCGCCACAACTCGCGCATGTAGGGCCGGATCGGCGGCAGGCCGACCCGGTGCGGCAGATAGACGTGGTGCTCGCTGGTGAACTCGTCGTCCAGCCGGCCCCACGACCGCGTGCTGGTCGTGCTGCTCACGGGCTCCGAGCGTAGTAGGTGGTGCTACCTGGGCCGCCCCGCGCACGCGAGTGTCGACTTACTCAGGCTAGGCTGAGAAGAACGACACTCGACGCTCGAGCGCTCAGATGACCGGCGGCCTGCCGAGGCGGGTCATGCGCCACAGGGTCGACCGGCGCAGCCGCCTGCGCCGGCCGCACGGGCCGCGCAGGCCCTCGCGGTAGCCGCGCGCGGCGGCGGCCAGCGCCTCGCGCGAGCGCAGGCCGGGGAGCGTGCGCAGGACGAACCCGACGACGTACACGGCACCGAGCACCCACGGCAGGTTGCGCCGCGCGAGGTACACGCGGTTGCGCGCGCCGTAGTAGACCGAGTAGCCGTGGCGGCCGGTCGGAGGGCCCGGCGCCGGGTGCAGCGCGACGACGTCGCCGCAGTAGTGCACGCGCCGGCCGGTGTCCATCACCCGCCAGGCGAGGTCGACGCCCTCGTGGACGAAGCGGAACTCCTCGGGCCAGCCGCCGACCTCGTCGAACACCGCCCGCGGCATCGCGACGGCGCCCTCCCAGACCGCGGTGACGTCGCTCGAGCGCGCGGGGTCGCCGACGCGCAGGCGCGGCACCCAGTCGCGCGACCGGCGCCCGCCGTCGCGCGGCTCGACGTGCGCCTGCACGAGCCCGAGCCGCGGGTCGGCCTCGAACAGCGCGGCGAAGCGCGCCAGCGCATCGGGCGAGTCGAGGCTCGCGTCGTCGTCGAGGAACATCAACAGCTCGCCTCGCGCCTCGCGCGCGCCGGTGTTGCGGCCGACCGGGATGCCGCGGTCCTCGGCGAGCCCGACGCCGCGGACGCCCTCGGGCAGACCGGTCGGCTCCCACCCGTTGCCGACGACCACGATGTCCGTCTCGACGCCCTCCTGCGCGAGCAGCGAGCGCACCGCGCGATCGAGGTCTTCGAGGCGATCGCCGCGCGTCAGGACGGTGCAGCCGAACGTCACCGCAGCCGACTCGAGGTGAGGATCGCGGCGAGGTGGCCGGCGGCCGTGATCGCGGCGACCGGGATCAGGGCCACGACGAGCCCGCGGCTGCCCGGCATGCCGTCGGAGACCGCGTCGACCACCGCGGCGGCCAGCGCCAGGAACGTCGCCTCGATCGCGACGAACGCGCGGAAGAACGGCACGCGGCCGAGCACCCGGCGCGCCGCGCGCAGCCCGCCCCCGCGCGGCTCGGCAACCGCCGCGGTGTCGGCCGCCGGCGGCAGACCGAACTCCAGCCGCGCGACGTGCACCAGCGCCGTCTCGGACTTGATCAGCAACACCAGCACGGCGACCACGAGGCCGACCGTCGTGTAGCCGCCGAGCGAGTCCCAGCCGCCGTCCGCCCGAACGCCGAGCGCCACGGGCAACGCCGCCTCGGTGACGTAGTGCGCGATCCGGTCGAGGTAGATGCCCTTCGGCGTCGAGATCCCGCGCCAGCGCGCGACTTCTCCGTCCGAGCAGTCGAGCAGCAGCTGGAGCTGGATCACGAGCACGGCGACGACCGCGGTCCAGAGCCCCGGAACCGACAGCGCGCCCGCCGCGGCGAGCCCGACCGGGATCATCAGCCACGTCACCGCGTTCGGCGTCAGGCCGGCACGCAGCAGCACCCGGGTCAAGAAAGGGCGAGACGCGGCGCATGTACAGCTTCCCCGCCCAGTGCTCGCCGCTGTTCCGTGCGAAGAGGCTCGGGGGCTGGGTCGCGGCGCGCAGCTCAGCCACCGAAGGCCGCGGCGAACGCGCCGACACGTGCCCTCACCCCCTCCTCGTCAAGCGCGAGGTGCTCGAGCACGGTGTAGCGGTCGGGCCGCGTGGACGGGGCGTGCAGCACTGCCTGGCAGAACTGCTCGTCGGTCAGCCCCAGGTCGCTCACGGTGCGCGGCAGCCCGTGCCGCGCCAGGCACGCGTCGAGCGCCGCCAGCACGTCGTCGTCGCCGCGCAAGAAGCACGCGAACAGGCTCGCCATCCCCGCCAGCTCACCGTGGCCCGCGGTGTCAGGGAAGAGGTGGTCGATCGCGTGGATGATCTCGTGCTCGCCGCCGCTGCAGGGCCGGCTGCTGCCGGCCGTCGCCATCGCCAGCCCGCTCAGCACCAGCGCCTCGGCCAGCGCGACCAGGAACGGCTCGTCGTCGATGCCGTCCTGGCGGTGCAACACCGAGGTCGCCGCGGTGCGCGAGAACGTCACCGCCACGCCGTCGACCGGCTCGTCGCGCTCGCGTTCGGCCAGCCGCCAGTCGGCGATCGCCGAGAGGTTGCTGACCGCGTCGCCGATGCCCGACCGGCGCATGGCGGGCTCGCTGCGGCGCACGTAGTCGAGGTCGACGATCACCGCCAGCGGCATCTGGACTCCGTAGGAGTGCTTGTGGCCGGCGTCCTCAAGCGAGGAGACCGGCGAGGCGATGCCGTCGTGGGCCAGGTTGGTGGCCACCGCGACGACCGGCAGCCCCAGGCGGCTGGCGGCGTGCTTGGCGGTGTCGAGCGTGCGCCCGCCGCCGACCGCCACCAGCGCGTCGTAGAAGCGCCCGTGCAGCCGGCTGGCGAGCTCGGTCGCCGCCGCCAGCGTGCCGCCCTCGATGTCGACGAAGTCGGCGTCGGGCAGCTGCGGGCGCAGCTTCTCGGCGACCTCCGCGCCGAGGACCGGCCCCACCACGACCGCGACGTGCCCGCCGCTCGAGATGCGCCGGTCGGCGAGCAGCGGCGCCAGCCGATCGACGGCGCCGGGCCCGACGTCGATCGACAGCGGCGTGCCCACCATCCGCGTCAGCAGCGGCATGCGACCTCCCGTGCCCGCGCCCAGTCGGCGTGGTCGTCGACCTCCACCCATTCGACCTCGCCGATCGGCGCGGCGACGATCCGCCCGCCGCGGTCGGCCAGCTCCTGAAAGCCGTCCTCGTAGTAGAGCTGCGGGTCGCGCTGCCACGTGGCCTCCAGCGCCTCGGCGAGCCGATCGGCCGCCACGGGCTCGATCAGCGTCACGCCGATGTACTCCCCGTGCGCGCCGGCGGGGTCAAGCGACTTGTTGATCCGGTCGAGCTGGCCCGCGGCCGAAAGATGGACCTTCATCTCCTCCTCGCCGAGCTCCTTGACGTCGTCGACGGCGATCACCAGGTCGTCGTCCCCGCGCGCCGCAAGCACGCGCTGCTCGACCGCCGCCGGGTGCACCGTGTCCCCGTTGACCATCAGCACGCCCTCCGCGAAGCGGTCGCGCGCGCACCACAGCGAGTAGGCGTTGTTCCACTCCAGCGCCTTGGGGTTGAACAGCAGATCGAGGCGCACGTCGTGGCGGCGCTCGAGCTCGGCGGCGCGCTCGTCGATGCGGTTCGCCGCGAACCCGGTGACGACGACGACCTCCTTCATGCCGACGCTGCGCAGGTTGGCCAGCGCGACGTCGAGGATCGTGCGGTCGCCGTCCACCGGCAGCAGCGTCTTGGGCAGGTCGTCCGTATCCGGCGCCAGGCGCTTCCCCGCGCCGGCCGCCAGCACCATCCCGATCATCCGCCGTCCTCCTCGAACGCGCCGGAACCGGCAGGCGAAGCGGCCAGGCGCGCCCAGCTCGCCACCGCGTCGGCCACGAAGACGACGCCGAGGACGATCGCCAGCACGTAGTAGCCGGCCGGGATGCCACCGGCCACCAGCAGCAGCCAGGCGAGGATCACGCGGCCCTCCCAGCCAAGCGCGAGCGCCCCCAACCACGCGGGCGGGCTCGTCCCCTGCTGGCGCAGCCGGTAGACGAGGTCGTAGTGCCGGAAGGCAAGCGCGGCCAACAGCGCGAACGCGGCGGGCGCCCCCGAGCGGCCGGCGAGCACGGCCAGCCACAGCAGCGCCGCGTACTCGCCCAGGCGGACCAGCGCCGGGATCGCCCACACCGAGCGATCGTGCGGGCGCCCGACCGATGCCGAGCCGACGACGACCAGCCAGGCGACGACCGCCGCCGCGACGCCGTCGGACGCTCCCGCGCCCTCGATCGCGGCCACGACGAACAGCGGCGCCACCGCGACGACCAGCAGGAGCGTCGGTGACAAGCCCACGCGGCCGAGCGCGCCGCCGAGCACGCGCGCCAGCGGCCCGTCGTCGCGGTAGACGTCGACGTTGGGAACCCGGTCGTTCATCGCGCCAGCATCCTCAACACGCGGCCGCCCGCCGTGTAGACGGCGGCGAGGCCGCCCCACGCCAGCAGGACGACGAAGACGGTGCGCGGGGTCCACAGCGCGGCGGTGAGCGAGATCGCCGCGAAGCGCTCGCCGATCGGGAAGGCCAGCATGCGCCGGATCCAGACCAGCGGCGAGACACGGTCGCTGGCGTGCCAGCCAGAGAGCACACGGCCGGCGACCGAACCGTTGACCGGCTGCTCGCGGCGCTGCGCCTCGATGTCGAGCACCGCGAAGTCCGAGCTGTGTCGGGCGGTCTGCAGGATCAGCGCCCCACACGCCAGGACCCACACCGGGTCGCCGCTGCGCGCTGCGCCGATGCCGAGCCCCGCGTAGACGAGGTACTCCTTGCCGCGGTCGAACACCGAGTCCAGCCACGCCCCCAGAGCCGAGAACGTCTGTGTGTAGCGCGCCAGCTGCCCGTCGACGCAGTCGGCCGTGAACGCGAGCTGCAACAGGACCGCCCCCACGACCAGGCCGACCCGCTCCCCGGTGGCAAAGGCCGCCGCGGCCATGGCACCGACGACCATCGAAGCGACCGTGACCTGGTTGGGCGTCAGGCCTCGCCGCGCAGCCCAACGCGCGAGGTACTTCGAATACGGGCTGACGAAGAAGGTGGTGAAGAACCCGTCACGGGGTTTCACCGCGGAGTCGAGCAGCGCGCGGTCCTCGTCGCTGTCGATGGTCCCGGTCGTCATTGCGTTCACCCGCGAGCCGTGGCGATCCCGCGGTCGCGAACCGGAGACCCTAGCGGCGCATCCAGCGCCCCAAGCAGGGTCGTCCAGCGCTCCGCGATCGCCGCCGGCTCGTAGCGCCGCGCCGACTCCAGCGCGGCGGCGCCGAGGCTCCGGCACCGCTCGGGGTCCTCGATCAGCTCGAGCATCGCCCGCGACAGGCCCTCGACGTCGCCGTTGGGCACGAGCACGCCGTCCTGGCCGTGGGTCACGATCTCCCCCGGTCCGCGCGGGCAGTCGAAGCTGACGACCCCGAGCCCCTTGCTCATCGCCTCGACCAGCACCATGCCGAAGCCCTCGAACCGCGAGCTCAAGACGAACAGCGACGACGCCGCCAGCGCGTCGCCCAGCCGCCGCGTCGGGCCCATCAGGAAGACGTTCTCGTAGAGGTCGTGTTCGAGGATGAGCCGCCGCAGCAGCGGGCGCTGGTGCCCCGAGCCGTAGATGCGCAGCTGCCATTCGGGGTGCGCCCGGGCGACAGCGGCGAAGGCCGGGATCAGCAGGTCGAAGCCCTTCTGCGCGTTGAGCCTCCCGGCGGCCACGACGATCGGCGTGGTCTGGGCGGACAGGCCGCCGTCGAGCGGCACGAGCGCGTTGGGGACGTGCTCGACCCGCGTGTTGCTGCCGGCGAGCAGGCCCTCGTAGTCGCGCCGGTCGGCCTCGGTCAGCACCGTCAGTGCGTCGAGTCCGCCGTAGCGGCGCCGCACGTCCTTCTCGAGGCCGGGGCGATGCGCGGCGAAGTGCTGGTGCTCCTGGCCGATCGTGCACACCCCGGCCGGCGCCAGCCGGGCGGCCAGGAGGTTGTAGGCCGGGCGCGTGGTGACGAGGACGCCGGGCGCCATCCGCCGCAGCGCGCGGACGAGCAGCACGTCGGTCCGCAGGCTGCAGAACGGATAGGCGTAGTCGTCGGGGTGCACGAGCAGGCTCGGCAGCTTGCGCAGCAGCCGCCGGCCGCCGTCGGCGATCTCGTCGTCGAGGGCGGTCACGGCCACGCCGCCGGGGAAGGCGAAGAACGGTCGCCGGCGCCGCCGGATGACGCTGAGCAGCTCGACCTCCCGGTCGGCGGCGAGCTCGCCGGCGACGTTGAGCGTCGTTCTGATGGTGCCCCCGAAGCCGTACGCGTGCGTGAGCAGGATCCGCACCGGGCCGTCCTGCGCCGCCGCCGCCTCACCGGCCCGCCGCCCCACCAGCCGTGCGACGAGCCCGAGCGCCAGCCGGTGCACGGCGATCGCCAGCCCGCCGAGCAGCCGGCGGCGCAGCGACTCGTGGCCCGGCCTGCTGACGACGTCTCGCGCGCCGCCGCCGCCCGCGCCCGCCACGCGCACGGCCAGGTTGTCCTCGGCGGTGAAGGTCGGGCCGACCTCGAGCCCGCCGGCCACGGGCCGGGTCGGGAACACGACCGTCTTGCGCTTCTCGGGGATGCCGTCGAGGTGGGCGCCCAGCCGCAGCCGCTCGCCCGAGTCGCGCTCGACGTGCAGGTCCCAGACGACGGGCTGTTCCGCGGCCCGCGCGGCACCGAACGCGACCAGGTCGAGGGTCGCTCGCAGCACCCCGCCGTCGACGACGGCGTCGACTGCGAGCTCCTCGTCACCGCCGCGCCGCACCGCCACCACGCGGGCGGAACCGGGGCCCGCATCCGGCGCGGTGGCGCTCAGCAACAGCGAATCGCCCTCGACCTTGACGTGTTCCAGCTCGGCGTGCGGTGCCAGCGGTCGAGCCTCGAGCAGCACCCTGCCGTCGTCGGCCCGCGCCACGACGAAGCGCACCGGGCGCCCCTGCACCGCCAGCACGCAGCGTCCACGGACCTGCGCGTCGCCGGCCGCGACGGCGCCGGCGAGCTCCCACTCGACGGCCTCCTCACCGCCCGGCGCGAGCTCGGCAAGGTCGATCGCCGCAAGGTCGCCCGCGGGGCGCGCCTCGCCGCCGTCGCGCCGGAACGTCAGCGCCGGCGGCGCGTCCTCGGCGGTGGCGACCCGGAGCCAGCGACCCTCGAGGATCTCGGCCTCCTGGACGGTCACCGACGGCAGCTGAAGGCCAGGCCCCGACACGCGGTCAGCCTAGCCCTGGCACTCGCGGCGCTGGTCGCGCTCGCGCCCGTCCCGGCAGCCCGCGCGGCGCGCACGGAGCCGTGTCTGCTGGGGACGACCGCACCGATCTGCTCGGTCAAGTACGGCCACGTCACCTACGTCAGCGACGGCGACACCCTCACCGTCGACCTCGACGACGACGGAGTGCGCGGCGGCCGCCGCATCCGCGTCACCGGCATCCAGGCGATGGAGCAGTCGGTCTACCCCGCCGACGCGGCCAAGCGCCGCGGGGAGTGCCACGCCGTCGAGGCCGCCGCGCTGGTCGACCGCCTGCGCAAGCTCTCCCACGGCGTGGTGCGGGTCGCGGCGATCGACCCGAACAGCTCTTCGCGGGGCCGCCTGCGACGGTCGGTCGCGTTCAAGGTCCGCGGGCGCTGGTTCGACCTCGGGCGCTATCTGCTCGCGCGCGGCGAGGCGCTGTGGTTTCCCAATCGGGTCGAGTACGCCTGGAACGCCGGCTACGACGAGCTCTCCGCGGCGACCGCGACGACCGGCGTCGGGCTGTGGAACACCCGCTACTGCGGCCTCGGGCCCGACGACGACGTGCCGCTGAAGCTGTGGGTGAACTCCGACGCCGAGGGCGACGACGCGGTCAACGCCGAGGGTGAGTGGATCGCGATCAAGAACCAGAGCGCGGTCAAGGACCTCTCCCTCGCCGGCTGGTGGGTGCGCGACTCCGACCTGCGCCGCTATCGCTTCCCGCCACTGGCGCACATCCCGCCGCTGTCGTCGATCCGCGTCCACGTCGGCCATGGAGCGGCGACCGATGTCGACATGTTCTGGGGGCTCGACTTCGCGGCGTTCGAGAACATCTCCTACAACGAACGCGGCCTCGGCGACGGCGCGTATCTGTTCGATCCCCAGGGCGATCTACGGGCTTGGATGATCTATCCGTGCCGCTACGCCTGCAACAACCCGGCCCAGGACGCGCTGGTCGTCGAGGGCCATCCGCGCGGGCGCGAGTACGTGACGATCGCCAACGTGAGCAGCTTCCCGATCGACCTCGAGGGCTACCAGCTGACCAGCAAGCCGCACGCCTACCCGTTCGGGCCCGACTCGGTCCTGCAACCGGGCGAGACGATGCGCGTCGACATCATGGGCCCGGCGACCGAGGACACGCACCTCAACAAGCACATGGACGCGCCGGACCCGATCTTCGGGAACACCACCGACTCGGTCCAGGTCCGCACCTACGACGACATCGTCGTGGCCTGCGACAGCTGGGGCCAGGCGAGCTGCTGAGATAAAACCGGCTCCTAGAGTGCTCCGGTGCCTCGGATCAGCGTCGTGGTGCCGATCTACAACGTCGAGCGCTACCTGCATGACTGCCTGGAATCGGTCGTCCGCCAGACCGTGGAGGACTTCGAGGTCATCATGGTCGACGACGGCTCGACCGACGGCAGCGCGGCGATCGCCCAGCAGTACGCGGCCGCCGATCCGCGCTTCCGGCTGATCAGCCAGCCCAACGGCGGCCTCGGGAACGCCCGCAACACGGGAGCTGCCGCCGCCACCGGCGAGTACCTCGTCTTCCTCGACAGCGACGACGCGCTGCCGCGCACCGCCTACGCGCTGTTGCTGGGGGCGCTCGAGCAAAGCGGGTCGGACTTCGCCACCGGCAACGTGCACCGCCTGACCCCGATGGGGACGCATCAGGCGCGGTTCCTGGCGCGCACGTTCGAGCGCACCCGCCTGAAGACCCACGTCAAGCGCTTCCGCCCGCTGCTCGCCGACCGGATCGTGCCCAACAAGCTGTGGCGGCGGTCGTTCTGGGAGGAGCACGGCCTGCGCTTCCCCGAGGGCGTCCTGCACGAGGACATCCCTGTCGTCGTCCCAGCCCACTTCATGGCGCGCTCGGTCGACGTCGTCTCCGAGCCCGTCTACTACTACCGGATCCGCGAGGGAGGGTCGGAGGACCTCTCGATCACCCAGCGCCGCGCCGAGCGCCGCGCGCTGGAGGATCGGCTCGACGCCGTCGAGCACGTGAGCCGGTTCCTTGCCCAGAAGCGCGATCGCCGCGGCAAGCGCTGGTACGACGCCAGCGTCGTCGCCGACGACCTGCGCTACTACCTCAACGTCCTCGACCTCGCCGACGACGAGTACCGGGCCGTGTTCATGGAGCGCGTCAACGCGTTCCTCGACGGCGTCGGAAGCCACGCCTACAGACGCGTCCCGTCGATCGACCGCCTCAAGTGGCACCTCGTCCGGCGCCGCCTGCTGCGCGAGCTGCTCGAGGTGCTGCGCTTCCAGAAGGAGGAGCTGGAGGACACGCCGCCGGTGCGCAAGGGTCGCCACTGGTACGGCGACTTCCCGTTCCGCGAGGACGAGCGCCTGAAGATCCCGCGCCGGGTCTACCAGCTCGACCACGACTTCACGATCGCCTCGCGGATCGACGACCTGCGCTGGGACGGCAGCGCGCTGGAGCTCTCGGGCTGGGTGTTCATCCCCGGCATCGGCGCGCCGGAGCGCGACACGCAGCGGGTCGCGGTCAAGGCACTGCGACCGGGCCGCCTGCAGCGCGTGCGGCTTCGGCTGCCGACGAGCGGCGTGCGCCTGCGCACCACGCCGACGCACCGGCCCGACGTCACCGGGATCGCCCAGCAGCGGACGAGCGATCTCGCCTGGTCGGGGTTCTCGGCCACGCTCGACCCACGGCGGCTGCGCCGGTTGGGCCGCTGGCGCGAGGGGACCTGGGAGCTGTACGTCACCGTGCAGGCCGGCAGCGCGCGCAGACGCCGCTGGCGGTTCGTGTTCAACCCGGTCCGGCCGCTGCGTGCCGTCGAGCTGCCCGCCCCCGACGGCGTGGCGATCCGGGCGGCGCCGACGCCGACCGCCGAGGTCGCCGTGCACGTGCGCAAGCACCGAGCCACGATCGTCGAGGCCCGGATGGTCGACGGCGTGCTCGAGCTCGAAGGCAAGCTGCACGCGCCGGCAGGCGACGAGTCGAAGCTGCGCTTCCTGCGCCCGGACCGGTCGTCGCGCCACGACGTCGCGCTGGAGGTGCAGGGCGGGCGCTTCACCGCGCGCGTCGCGCCGAGCGACCTGCCCAGTCACGTCGAGCCGCTCTTCGATCCTCACAGCGGCGAGCGCGAGGACGGCATCCACTGGGAGATCTACCTTGCCGCCGGCGACAGCCGCCGCCAGCGGGTGGAGCTCGCGACCGGCACGCGCGAGGCCGTCTGGGAGCGCGGCGACGAGGAGATCGCCCTCGTTCGCACGGTGCAGGGCGACGCCTCGCTGGTGATTCGCTCGGCGCGCGCGACGATCACAGCCGCGCGCTGGAGCGAGGACGGCGACCTCGACGTCGAGGGCGTCGCCCGCCTGCCGGGCGGCGGCGCGGCCGAGCTGCTGCTGGTGGCCGGCATCGACCTCGCCCAGCGCGCGTTCCCAGTCGACATCGACCCGGCGACCGGGCGCTTCGCGGCGCGGCTGACGCCCGCGCGGATCCCGACGCTTGCCGGCGTGTTGCCGATCGGCCGCGGCCGCTGGGAGGTGGCGCTGCGTCGCGCCGGCGCCGAGGACCGGGGCACGCCGGTGATGCTCGACGAGGGGCTCTACGAGCAGCTGCCGCTGACGACGGTCGTCAACCACAAGCCGTTCAATCTCGGCGTGACCGAGGGAGGGCACGCGCTGCTGGTCGTCGAGCGCGACCACGAGCCCGACGAGCGCGGCCCCTACCACCAGCGCCGCCTGCGCGAGACCGTCTACGCCGCGCGCCGGACAGAGCCGCTGCGCGACGCCGTCGTGTACTCGAGCTTCCGCGGCCGGCAGTACTCGGACAATCCACGCGCGATCCACTCCGAGCTGGTCAGGCGCGGCGTGGCGCTCGAACACCTCTGGGTGGTGCGCGACGGCATGTACCGGGTGCCCGACGGCGCGACCGCCCTGCGCGAGGGCAGCCGCGAGCACCTCGACGCGCTGGCCACCGCTCGCTTCGTCGTCGACAACGATCACTTCCCCGAGTGGTTCACCCGCCGCCCCGACCAGGTCTGCCTGCAGACGTGGCACGGCACGCCGCTGAAGCGTCTCGGGTTCGACGTCTCCGAGATCCAGGGGACGGTTCGGAGCTTCGGGCGCAACTGGGACGAGCAGGTCGACAACTGGCAGTACGTGCTCTCCCCCAACCGCTTCTCGACCCCCATCCTTCGCAAGGCCTACGCGATCCACGGCGAGATGCTCGAGACCGGCTACCCGCGCAACGACGCGCTCGCCGGTGCGGACCGTGAGGCGGCCACGCGCGCGCTGCGCACCCGCCTCGGTCTGCCGGAGGGCAAACGGGTGGTGCTCTACGCCCCCACGTATCGCGACCACGTCATCGACAACCGCGGCCGCTACCGGCTCGATCTGCACCTCGACATCGGGGCGCTGCGCCGCGCGGTGGGCGACGACACGATCGTCCTGTTCCGCAAGCACCACTACATCGCCGACGCCGTGCCGACCACCTCCGACGGCTTCGTACGCGACGTGTCCTCATATCCGGACGGCACCGAGCTGATGCTCGCCGCCGACGTCCTGGTCACCGACTACTCGTCGATGATGTTCGACTTCGCCAACACCGGCCGCCCGATGCTCTTCTTCACCTACGACCTCGACACCTACGAGGAGGAGATCCGCGGCTTCTACTTCGACTTCGCGGCCAAGTCGCCCGGCCCCCTGCTGCGCACCACCGCCCAGCTCGCCGAGGCGCTGCGCGATCTCGAGGGCATGCGGGCGGAGTACGAGCCGCGCTACCGCGAGTTCCGTGACACGTTCTGCGAATTGGATGACGGAGGGGCGGCCGCGCGCGTCGTGGATCGCGTGTTCGCGGGGGTCTAGGGCGCCCACCTGGGTGCAGGGTTCTGGGCACCGAGGAGAGGGGTGCGGTCGCTGACTTGCGCTCAGCGAAAGTTCCTGACCACACCCCCCTTCCCTCGGTGCCCTGAACCCGGCAGGAGGGCCGGAACCCGCCTACCCGGAGCGCCCGAGCAACCTGCGCACGCGCCTGCGGTGCCGCGCGGGGATGCGGCGCGCCACGCGGATGCGCAGCCCACGCAGCCCCGGCGGTGGCGGCTTCGGGGCCGCCCGCTTGCGCGGCTTGACCGCGGTCGCCGAGGACTGGGCGATCGCCTCGGCCTCCGCATAGAGCTCGGCGTACACCGCGCGCGACTCGTCGAGCGCGGCGCGCACCAGCGGCTCGTCGGCATCCGGCGCCG
The DNA here is from genome assembly GCA_963825415.1 of uncultured Actinomycetes bacterium. GTDB lineage: Bacteria > Actinomycetota > Thermoleophilia > Solirubrobacterales > Solirubrobacteraceae > BP-464. The sequence continues at coordinate 28,663 of CAWGTD010000002.1, forward strand.
CGAGCAGCTCGAAGCGCTCCCAGACTCCCTCGCACATGTTCTGCAGCGATGCGGGCACGGCGAGGTCGTCCCAGCGCGTGCGGCTGCGATGCAGCCCCGGGTCGATGAACTCGGCGACCTGCGGGAAGTGATCCGCCTCGACGCTCGCCAGCCGCGGGATGTCGAGGATCTCGCCGGCGCGCCGCAGCTGCGGCGCCCAGTCGGCGAGCAGGTCCTCGTAGCGGACGTAGACGCGGCGGGTCTCGCGCGTGAAGCGCTCGGTCTCGAGCATCACGTTCAGCCAGGAGGCCGCCCGGCTCGCGTCGGTCTGCCAGTCGCCGTACCAGCGGCGGGCGCTGGTCAGGATCTCGGCCGGGTGGCGCAGCATCGTCACGAACGAGGTGCGCACGCTCGAGGTCGGCCGCGCACCGCGTCCAGAGGTCCTCGAACCAGCTCGTCCGCGGGTCCTTGACGACGATGTCGGAAGCCTCGTCGAGCTGCGCCTTCAGCCAGGCGCGCAGCTCGCTCGCGACGGCCTCGTCGACGGCCGCCGCGCCCGTCGCCTCCCATGCCGCGGGTCGCGCGTCGAAGACGGTCACGCGGCGCTGACGCATCAGCCGGCGATGGAAGTCGACGACCCAGCGCGGCTCGCCGAACCCGCGCGGGTTGGTGTCGTCGGCGTTGACCTCGGGCTGCGGGATGTGGAAGCCGACCTGCCCGAGGATCCCGGCGAGCAGGCTCGTGCCGCTGCGCCCGACGCCGACGACCAGGACGAGATCGCTCATGGGGTGACCGAGGCGGCGGGTGCGTTGCTGGCCGCGCGTTCGCCGAGCCACACGCGACGCACCACGCGCTCGGCCGCGCCGCCGTCCTCCAGAGCGCAGAACCGCGCGCGGAACGCCGCCCGCGCCCGGGTCGCGTCGTCGCCCCACGCGTCTCCGGATCGCAGCGCCTCGACAACTTCCGCATCGGTCGCGGTGATCACGCCGGGCGGCTGGTCGCGCAGGTCGAAGTAGGTGCCGCGCCGCTCGCGGTAGACGTCCCAGTCCGCGGCATGGACCACGATCGGCCGGTCGAGGACGGCGTAGTCGAACATCACCGACGAGTAATCGGTGACGAGCACGTCGGCGGCCAGGTAGAGCTCCTCCACCGAAGGGTGCGCACTGACGTCGCGCACGCCCGCGCCGCCGCCCGCCTTCGTCGCGAGCATCGCCGGGTCGAGGTAGTGCGAACGCGCGAGCACGACGAACTCCGGGCCCAGCCCGGCCGCCACGGCGCCGAGGTCGAGCAGGCCGGTGTCGTCGGCGCCGTACTCGCGGCGGGTGGGCGCGTAGAGCACCACGCGCGCGCCCTCCGGCACCCCGAGGGCCGCGCGCGCCCGCGCGACGTCGTCCTCGCCGGCGTTGGCCAGCACGTCGTTGCGCGGGTAGCCGGTCTCGAGCGTCGCGAAGTCCACGGGATAGGCGCGCGCCCACACCTCGGTCGAGAACGGGTTGGCCGCCACGCTGTAGTCCCAGCGCGCGCAGCGGCGCAGCAGCCCGTCGAAGTCGGTGCGCTCGGCGGCGCCGGGGACCTCCCGGAGGTCGACGCCCATCCGCTTCAGCGGCGTCCCGTGATGGGTCATCACGTGGATCGTGCCCTCGCGCTTGACCAGGTGGTTGGGGAAGTTGACGTTGTTGACGAACCACTTCGCGCGTGCGATGAGGTCGTAGTACTCCGGCGTGCCGGGCAGCACGTGCTCCACCCCCGCCGGGAGCGTGGCGACCCCGTTGCGCTTGACGACCCAGACCCCGCGCAGGCCCGGCACCAGCTCACGCGCCTTCTCGAAGATCGCCCGCGGATTGCAGGCGTAGCCCCGGTTCCAGTAGGCGGCGAAGACGGCCAGGTCCTCGTCGATCGGCTGGCGCAGGCGCGCCTGGTAGTGACGATCGAGCCGGCGGCCCCGCAGCCATTTGGCGAGCCGCCGCCTCACGCCCGCGCCGTCCCGAAAGTGAACGACCGCTGCGCCTTCTTGACCAGCTTGGCCACCTCCAGGTCGCGCTCGCCCAGGCGCCGCTTCGCGCTCGTCTGGCGATAGCTGATCAGCACACCGAGCCGCACGCCGCTGTCGGCCGGCAGGACCATCACGTCACGGGCGTTGACCTTCTTCGCTCCGTCGCGCGCGAGGAAGCCGATCTGGTAGCCGGGTAGCCGGTTGATCTGCGCCCGCCCTTCGTCGCGCTCCGTGAATCCCGTGACCGTCCGCCGCAACGCCTCGGCGTGACGGTCGGCGATGATCGGCAGCAGCGCGTGGCCGAGGTCGCCCTCGAAGGCCGGCAGCGCGAGCGGGCGGACGACGAGCGTCCACGTCACCCGCGGCCGGTGAGCCTCCAGCCGCGCCAGCTCGCCGGCGTGCGGCGCGACCTTGCGCACCTCCGGGGAGTTGTAGACAAGGTTGAAGGTCGGCTTCCCGCGGTGGACCAGCTGCGGGCGCTCGCGGATCTTCTGGACAGCGAACACGATGACCAGGACCACCACGACGAAGCCGACGAACGCGACCAGGGTGCGGCGCCGCGGCACGCCGAAGCGGCGCTCGAGCAGCTCGGGCAGCGTCGGCCCCAGGGCGTCGTGCATGCCGGGCAGCGTACGACCCGCCTACCTCGTCGCGCTCGTCCTTGCGCTTCGCCGCAGCGGTCCCGGCCACCGCGGCAGCGGCCGACTGGAAGCTGCTCGGCCAGCGCGGCGAGGGCGTGTTCCGCTTCCCGCAGGCGGTGGCCGTCGCGCCCGACGGGACGATCTACGTCGGCGACCAGTTCAGCCACCTCGTCCAGGCCTTCGCGCCCGACGGAACCTTCCTGCGCCAGTGGGGTGTCGCCGGCACGGCCGACGGCCAGATCCAGGCCGTGGGCGGCATCGGCGTCGACGCCGCGGGCAACGTCTACGTCGCCGACAGCGCCGACCGCATCCAGCGCTTCTCGCCGACCGGCACGTTCCTCGGCTCGTGGGGCCACAGCGGCACCGCGGTCGGGGCGTTCGAGTTCGGGACCGGCGCCGGCAATGCGTCCGGCGCGGGTGGCGGAGTGTCGGTCGCCGGCGAGCTCGTCTACGTCGCCGACACGCGCAACGACCGCATCCAACGCTTCGGGCTCGACGGCTCGGCGCCGTTCAGCTTCGGCATCTCGCGGCTCCGGCCCGGCGGAGCTCAACAAGCCGCAGGGCCTGGTCGCGACCGCGAACGAGATCGCGGTGGCCGACGACGACAACCACCGGATCGCGCTGTTCGCGCCCGACGGGCACTGGCTCGGCGGCGCCGGGACGGGACCGGGCACCGGGGACGCCCAGCTGAGCTTCCCTTACGACGTCGGCGCCGACGCCGCCGGCAACCTCTACGTCGCCGACAACATCAACCACCGCGTGGCTCGGTTCGGCCCGCCGCCCACCCACCCCTGGCTCGGTTCGTGGGGCGGCTTCGGGCCGGCAGCGGGACAGCTCGAGTACCCGCGCGCGCTTGCGGTCGACCCGTCGGGCACCACGTACGTCGCCGACACCGCCAACAACCGCATCCAGATCGCCGATGCCAACGGGCTGCCGCTGCGCCAGTTCGGCGTCTCGGGCCGCGGTCCGGGCCAGTACACGGTGCCGCTCGGAATCGCGGCCGACGCGAGCGGGCTGCGCGCGATCGCCGACTCGATCGACGGGCGGATCGTCGTCATCGGCGCCGACGGGTCGGTCCAGGCGATCTGGGGCGCCCCCGCGCCCGGGCCGACCCTGTTGCTGCGGCCGGTCGACGTCGTCTTCGACTCCGCGGGAAATGCCTACGCGCTCGACCAGGGCCGCAGCCGCATCGTCGAGTTCAGCCGCCAAGGCGAGGTGATCCGCACGATCGGCGGCGCCGGCACGGGCGCCGGACGACTCGAGAGCCCCGCGGCGCTCGCGATCGACGCGGCCGGGACGCTCTACGTCGCCGACACCGGCAACGGGCGCATCGCGCGTTTTGCGCCCGACGGGACGTGGAAGGGCGCGATCGGCGCGTTGACCTCCGTCTCGGGCGTCGCGGTCCGCCCCGACGGCTCGCGCGTCTACGCCGCCGACGGCGCGACCAACCGCATCACCGTCCTCGGCCCCGACGGTGGGACCCTGTCGAGCTTCGGCGGGACGGGAACCAGGGCAGGGAAGTTCAACAAGCCCGCCCACCTGTCGCTCGACGCGGCCGGCGACCTCTGGGTCGCCGAGCGCGGCGGCAACCGCGTGCAGCACCTCGACGCCGCCGGACGCCCGATCGCGGCGTTCGGAGCGCGCGGCGTCGGCGCCGGCCAGTTCGTGCACCCCACGGCGATCGTCGTGGACTGCCGCGGCACGATCACCGTCACCGACAGCGACAACAACCGCCTCCAGGAGCTCGCGCCCGGCGCGGTCCCGGCGCCCACCTGCGTCGACCTGCCGCCGGTCTCCTCGGCGCCGCCGCCCACGCCGGTGCCCGAGGCGCCGCCGCCCTCCCCACCGCGGTTGCGCGTGCGTTCGGCGCGCCCCGCCGGCGTGCTGGCTCGCCGCGGCGTGACCGTCGCGGTGACCTGCGACGTGCGCTGCAAGGTGGCGGCCGTCGGCACGCTCGCGCCACGGGTCGTGCGGCGTGGCCGGTCGCTGGCGGTGCGGCTGCGACCCGTGACCCGCACGCTGCCCGCCGGCAAGCGGCGCGTCGTGCGCCTGGTGCTGCCGGCCGGCCGCGTTCGCGCATTGCAGCGCGCGCTGCGGCGCCGCCGCGGGCTCGTCGCGCAGGTGCAGCTCACCGCCTCGGTCCCGGGCGCTCCGCCCACCGTCGTCACGCGCCGATTGCTCGTCCGTCGCTGAACGCGCGCGAACCCGCAAGACTGTGGGCCTCTTGTAGGAGGAGATCCGTTTGCGCCAGCTCAGCAGCCTCGATGCACAGTTCCTCGCGCTCGAGAACGCACGCCAGTCCGGCCACGTCGCCGGTATGGCGATCCTCGACCCCTCGACCACCGAGAACGGCTTGGCGTGCGCCGACATCCAGGCGCTGCTGACCGAACGCCTGCCGCAGCTTCCGCCGCTGCGCTGGCGGCTCGTCGAGGTCCCGCTGGGGCTCGATCACCCCTACTGGATCGACGACGTCGACTTCGACATGCACTTCCACGTGCGCGAGCTCGCGCTACCCGGCCCGGGCTCCGACGCCCAGCTCGCCGAGCAGGTCGCGCGCATCTTCTCGCGCCCGCTCGACCGCGCCCGCCCGCTGTGGGAGCTCTATCTGATCCACGGCCTCCAGTCGGGCCACGTCGCGATGCTCACCAAGATCCACCACGCGCTGATCGACGGCATGTCCGGCGCTGAGATCATGGGCCTGCTGCTCGACCTCGGCCCCGAAGCGCCGAAGCTCCCGGCGGTCACCGAATGGAAGGGCCAGGCCGAGGCCGCACCGTCGTCCGTCGAGATGCTCGCCCGCGGCGTGCTCGGCGTGCCGCGCTACCCGCTGCGCGCGCTGCGCTCCCTGCCCTCCGCGATCCCCAACCTCGAGGACACGCCGTTCGGCACCTTGCCGGGTGCCGGGCTCGTCAGTCGCCTCGCTTCGCGGGCCGGGCGCGCGGCGGGGCGCGACATCCCCGTACGCGAAGGGCGCGCACTCGTCGCACCCAAGACCTCGTTCAACGGAAAGATCTCCGCCCACCGCCGCTTCGCGTTCGGGCAGCTCTCGCTCGACGAGGTCAAGGAGGTCAAGAACGCTCATGGCTGCACCGTCAACGACGTGGTCATGTCGATCTGCGCCGGTGCGGTGCGGCGCTGGCTGATCGAGCACGACGAGCTGCCTTCCGATCCGCTCGTCGCGCAGGTGCCGGTCTCGGTGCGCACCGGCGAGCAGGTCGGCACCTACGGCAACCGGATCCTGCTGATGAGCGCGCCGCTGCTGACCTCCGAGGCCGACCCGGTCCGGCGCCTCCAGCTCACCCACGAGGCGATGGGTGACATGAAGCGCCGCCACAAGGCGCTGCCGGCCGGTCTGCTCCAGGACGCCAACCACTTCATCCCGCCGGCGGTCTTCGCCCGCGCCGCGCGGCTGACGTTCCGGCTCTCGACCAGCTCAGCCGGCCGGCCGACCTGGAACATGGTGATCTCCAACGTGCCCGGGGCCGCAGATTCCGCTCTACTGCGCCGGCGCGCAGCTCGTCGCCAACTACCCGGTGTCGGTGATCACCGACGGCATGGGCCTGAACATCACGGTGATGAGCTACCTCGGGAGCCTCGACTTCGGGATCGTCGGCGACCGCGAGCAGATGCCCGACCTGTGGCGCATGATCGGCTGGCTCGAAGAGGAGCTCGCCGCGCTGATGCCTACGAAGTCTGCTCCTGGGCGACGGGAACCGGCTGGTCCGCCGGCTGCAGCGACCGCGGCGGCGGGGAACCGATCTGCACAGCCGCATCAACGCCGCTGAAAGCCAGCAGCTCGGCGCTGATCATGTCGGGCGCCACCACCACGACACCGAGGTCGCGCTGCGCGGCGCGGTTGACGAGCCACATGACCGCCGCGACATGGCGCGGCTCGGTGACCGGCGCTCGCTCGAGGTCGAGCGTGATGGCGCTCCCGGGCTCGGCCGCCTTCAGGATGCGGTCGACCGGGCGCATCATCCAGGCGCCGAGTCCCTCGGAAGGCGCGAGACGAAGCCCGTCGGGGCGTTCGTCGACCACCACGACTCGGGCTTCGGAAGGCACCGCTGACGGTGGTGCCCCTTCACCCGGCCTTCCATGCACTGGTTTGGCGTGAATCGCCTGGACGCGTGCTAGGCGCGGCGCTCGTCCGGCTGGGCGACCGGCTCGTAGGCCGCCTCCTCGGTGCTGGGCATCGCGCTCGCCTGTCGGCTGCCGCCACCCCGCGAGATCGCCGCCAGGATCGGTGCCGAGAACACGGCAACGAGCACGACGACGACACCAGGGATCAGGAACACCGGGCTGGCGACTATCGCCAGCACGATCGCGATCACTGCAAAGAGCCCGGCGAAGTAGACCGATCCACCCATGTCCTACGTCGTGCCCCGAGCGGGGCGGCGGCTAACCTGCCGCGCCGTGCGGCTCGTCACGTTTCGTGCTCCTGACGGCCCGCCGCGCGTCGGCCGGCTGGAGGGCGAGCGGATCGTCGAGCTGCGTGCACCGACGATGCTCGACTGGCTGCGCGGGGACGGCAGCGAGGACGCCGGCGCCGCATCACGCGGCAGCCGATGTCGAGCTGCTGGCGCCGGTGCCCGAGCCGCCCAGCGTGCGCGACTTCTTCGCGTTCGAGGGCCATGTCGCGGCCGGGTGGCGCCGCCGCGGCGGCGACGTGCCGCCCGCCTGGTACGAGATGCCGGTCTTCTACTTCTCCAACCCCGCGTCGATCCACGGCCCCGGCGAGCCCGTGCACCGCCCGGCCGCGACGCAGATGCTCGACTTCGAGCTCGAGATCGCCGCGGTCCTCGACGGGGACGGCGCGATCGCCGGCTTCACCCTGTTCAACGACTGGAGCGCGCGCGACGTCCAGCGCGAGGAGATGACCGTCGGGCTCGGGCCGGCGAAGGGCAAGGACTTCGCGATCTCGCTCGGTCCGTGGCTCGTGACCCCCGACGAGCTGCCGCAACGCGACGGCCGCCTCGACATCGCGGCATGGGTCACGGTCAACGGGACCGAGATCACGCGCACGACCGCGGTCGAGCAGCACTGGAGCTGGCCCCAGCTCGTCGAGCACGCGGGACGCGACACGCGCCTGCGCGCCGGCGACATCCTGGGGTCGGGCACGCTGAACGGCGGCTGCCTGCTCGAGCTCGGGCCGCTGGAGGGCGACCGCTACCTCGAGCCCGGCGACGTCGTCGAGATCGGCGCCGACGGCCTCGGCACACTGCGGACGGAGATAGTGGGCTAGGACGCCAGCGCGAGCTGGCGGCGCTGGCCGGTCCATTCGCCGGCTGTCTCGACGAGGACGTCGAGCATCGCCTGCTTGGCCGGCGAGCAGAAGCCGCTCTCCGTCGTGATCGCCGAGATCCGCCTCGCGGGAGCCTGGGCGCCAAGCGAGCGGACGGCCACGTCCTTGCGCACGTTGGTCAGCGCGAGGTCCGGGATCAGGCAGACGCCCATCCCCGCCGCGATGAAGCCCTGGATGGCGTTGTAGTCGTCTGACTGGAAGGCGATGCGCGGCTCGAAGCCCGCCTTGTTGCAGGCGCGCACGAGGATCTGCCCGTCCGGGCAGCTGGCGTCGACCGAGCCGAGGATCCACGCCTCTTCAGCGAGATCGGTCATGCGAACCGTGCGGCGTGCGGCGTGGGGATGGTCGGCCGGCAGCACGAGATACATCGGATCGTCGAGCAGGTGCGCCCGCAGAAGGCTGTCGTCGCCGGGCGCCGCCCATGTCGTCTCGATCGTCACGCCGATGTCCGCCTCGCCGGCGCGCAGCATGTCGGCGGCTTCGTCGGGCTCGGCCGGTGCGAGGGTCACCTCGACCGCCGGATGGCGCTCGCGGAAACGCGCGATCGCCTCGGGCATGATCGACGCGCCCGCGCTCGGGAACGCCACCAGCCGCAGGCGGCCGCCGCGCAGGCCGGCCATCGCCTCGAGCTCGGCCTCGGCGTCGGCCAGGCGCGCCAGGATGGCGTCGGCGTGGCCGACCAGCATGCGGCCGGCATCCGTGAGGTTGACGCCGCGCGCGGTGCGGTCCACGAGCCGCGTGCCGGCCTCGCGCTCGAGCGCGGCGATCTGCTGTGAGACGGCGGACTGGGTGTAGGCGAGCGACTCGGCGGCGGCGGAGAAGGAGCCCTTCGCGGCGACCTCTTTCAAGACCCGTAGGCGGCGGACATCGAGCATAAGCACAGCTTATCACAGATCATGCAAAGCATCATTTGATCTTTTGGCTGCGGCGTCCGACAATACGGATGTAAGGAACGTTGAACATGTACGAATTTCCCGCAAAGGAGGCCGAAATGAACACCCAGCTCCATGACATGGTCCTCCGCGCCGATCGTCCCGCCGACGAGGCCGCACTGCGCCGCCTCGCCGCCCTGGATTCCGCTCGTCCGCTCCGCGGCCGGGCACTCGTCGCCGAGGTGAAGGGCCGCCCTGTGGCCGCCCTCGACCTGACCGACGGCCGTGTGGTCGCCGACCCGTTCGAGCACACCGCCCAGGTGGTCGAGCTCCTGCGCGCTCGCGCCGATCGCGTGGCACCTCGCTACGAGTCCGGTCGCACCGCACGCGTGCTGCACCGCCTCCGCGCCGCCGCCTAGCTTGGCCGGCGCGGCCCGTCCTCGGCCGCTCCACCCCGCATCCTCCCTGCGGGTGTGGGCGGCCCTGGGCGCGGTCTACCTCATCTGGGGTTCGACCTACCTCGCCATCCGCGTGATGGTCGAGACCGTCCCGGCGCTGCTCGGCGCCGGCGTGCGCTTCGTCGTCGCCGGCGGACTGCTGCTCGCCGTTCTGGCCGCGCGCGGCGGCCTGAGCCGTCTGCGGGTCGAGCGGCGCATGATCCTGCGCCTTGCCGTGATCGGCACGCTGCTCGCGGCCGGGGGCAACGGCCTCGTCACGGTCGCCGAGGAGGACGTCCCGTCCGGCCTCGCCGCGCTGATCGTCGCCTCGATGCCGCTGTGGGTCGTCCTCTACCGCAGCGTGGGCCGCGACCGCGTCTCCCGTTCGACGCTGTTCGGCGTCGGCGTCGGCTTCCTGGGCGTCGCCCTACTGCTCCTGCCCGGCAACCGCCCCGAGGGCGTGCCGCTCGGCGGGTCGCTGCTGATCGTCGCGGCCGCGGCGTCCTGGGGGCTGGGCTCGTTCATCTCCCAGCGCATCGACATGCCGGACGACCCGCTGGCCTCGACCGGTTGGCAGATGCTCGCCGGCGGCGCGGTGATGCTGATCGCCTCGTTCGTCGCCGGCCAGCCCGGCGACGTCGCGCTCGGCGACTTCTCGACGAAGTCCGTGCTCTCGCTGGTCTATCTGATCGTCGTGGGGTCGATCGTCGCCTACAGCGCCTACACCTGGCTGCTCCAGCACGCGCCGATCTCGCAGATCTCGACCTACGCCTACGTCAACCCGGTCGTGGCAGTGGTGCTCGGCTGGGCGATCCTCAGCGAGGACGTCCCGTCGACCATGCTCGCGGCCAGCGTCGTGATCCTCGCTTCGGTCGCGGGGATCGTCCGCACCGAGTCACGGCCGCGTGGCGAGCCGGCGGTCGAGCCGGCCGGCTGAGCGCGTCAGCGCTCGCTGAGTCCGATCAGGAAGCCCTCCGGCTCGCGATAGTCCGAGCTCGCTACGAGCTCTCCGTCGCTGACGATCTCGGGATGGGTGCATCCCATCTCGGCAATCACGGCCGACGGTGTGGTCCGAGTGTCGTGCACGCAGAGAAACGTCACCGGGGCGGCGGCAAAGCTCAGGTTGACGACCGTCTCGTAGCGCTTCCACTGCTGGAGCTGCTCGGGCGACCAGCCCGACCACGCCGGCTCGGCAACGATCCGCACCCAGACGGCGCCCTTGTCGAGGCTCTCGCCGAGATAGGCGCGATAGCCGCTGACGGCCTTGGCCAGCGACGAATACCAGCGCGCCGACTCCGCGAACTCGACGCGCCCGGCATCGTCGCCGAGCGCTTTGCGGAGCAGCCGGATCTGGGAACGCGTCAGGACGACCATCGGGCATTCGGACCTCTCGAGGCCTTCCATGAGGAAGGGAACCGCCGTCTCCAAGAGCTCCTCGTCCGAGCCGTAGACCAGCGCCTGGTGTCGCAGGAGCGGCCGAGGTGTGCCCACCTCGGTGCCCACCAGGTGGTCGAGGCTGACACCGAGGGCGCGCGCGAGCGCGGAGAGCGTGCTCAGCCGGGCATCGCTGCGACGGCCGGACTCGATCTGGGCGATCGCGGCCCAGCTGACGCCGGCGTGATACGCGAGCGCCTCGCGCGTCCAGCCACGGCGCTCACGCGCAGCTCGCAGGGACTTTCCGATGGTTGACGACATCGCGACCAACCTTTCCACTACCTCTCGCTCTCGATCGCAACTGTAGCGGTGACAGACGAGTGTGTCAGCTGACTGCGTCAAAGGGTACGCATGATAGATTTATGAGCCATGAGTGGCTCGCAACAGCTACCGGGGAGCGTGTCGTCGGCGCGCCGGAGCATCGCGGCCAGTCGTGGGCAGGAACGCCAGCTGCGGCGCGTCTTCGACGAGAGCCTCGTGCCGATGTTCATGCTCGACAACGAGCGCCGAATCGTCGACGGCAATCGCGCGACCCGCCTGCTTCTGCGCGCCGACCTCGCGGAGCTCAAGTCGCTGCGTGCCGAGGCCCTGACGCCGCCCCACATGGCCGGAAACCTCGTCGATGCCTGGGCCACGATGTGGCGCAACGGGCAGATTGCCGGCGCCTACGACCTGCTCCTTCCCGACGGTGCCGTGCTGGAGGTCGTCTATTCCTTGCTTGCCAACGTGCTGCCGGGTCTCCACCTGGCGGTCTTCATGCCGGCCAGCTGGCCGGAGGACGAGCTCGGCGTCGACAAGAAACCTGCCGCTCGCCAGGAGCCGCTGCGGCTCTCACCGCGCGAGGAGCAGGTGCTCGCGCTCATCGCGGCGGGGTCCGGTCTGGAGCAGATCGCCGAGGAGCTGTCGATCTCTCCCCTGACTGCCAAGACCCATCTGCGCAACGTGCACCGCAAGCTCGGGGCCCACAACCGCGCGCACGCCATCGCGATCGCCATCCAGAGCGGCCTGCTCGGCGCTCAGGCCTAGAGCACGATCTCGCCGCGCGACACCGCGATGGCGATCGCCTGGACCCGCGTGCTCGCCCCGAGGCGAGCGACTCCGTTCTGAACGTGCGTGCGCACGGTCGCCGGAGACAGGAACAGCTGAGCCGCGATCTCACGACCCGTCATCCCAAGTGCGAGCAGCCGAAAGACCTCGCGCTCGCGACGGGTGAGCAGGGCACCGCTCTCCCGAGGTGAGCCGAGACGCTCCACGAGGTCCGCGGGCACGTACGTCCCGAGGCCGGTGAGCTCTTCGGCGACGCGAAGCGCGCCGTCGTGGATGGTGAACATCACGGCGATCGACTGCTGTCGCTCGTTGGGAGGGTCGGACGTCGTCACCGCCGCGACCACGAGGACGCGATCGCCGAACTCGTGGAACTCGGGGACGAGGTTGATCCCCTCGAACCGCGTGAAGGCGAACTTCATCGCGCTGCGCAGCCCGTGGTGTCCCCAGAACGAGGTCCCCGCGGGCGCGAGGCGGCGCGTCGGGAACACCCGCACGTCGGGGTCGCACAACGCAACCATCGCCTCGACGTCGCGCGTGCACACGGCATCGCAGAACTGTCTGGCCACGGTGACCGCAAGCGGGCGCTTCAGCGCCGCCATCGCGGCCGCCTTCGTTTCGAAGCCCTCGGCTCGCCGGATGCGGCCTTCATCGATCGTGAAGACCCAGGTGAGCGTCTTGTTCTCCTTGGCTCGCTCAGACCGGGGCGTGATCGTCAGATGCATGACGACCCGGTCGCCGACCGCCGCGATCTCGACGTCGTCCTCACGCAGCGACGGGAATCGCCGGTCGAGGTTGCCCATCAGGTTTCTGATGCCCGCCAGCCCGTAGTAGGTCGTACCCGGGGGCGCAAAGACTCCTGTGGGCGAGATCGCCCCCTGGGGGTGGTACATCGCGAGCACCGCTTCGAGGTCGCCATCCGCGCGCGCCTGCATCACCCGCTTGACAACGGCGACGTCATCACTCTCGGCGCCGTTCGAGGCCTCGTCAGACAAGAGCGGCAACCTAGACGGCCCCGCGTCGACCGCAAATACGTCAATTGGGGTATTTGCAACCGGCGGGAGTCACCACTGGCGACGGCCCGACACTCCTCGTCGAGCGGAACCGCGCAACTTCCCGCCGGCCGCGCCTGTTCGTGCAGCGTGGCCCGCCGCCTGTTCCCCACCCTGCTCGCCGCCGCGCTGGCCGTCCCGTCCGCAGCCGCCGCGGCCGACACGACGGTCGCCGCGGATCCGAACGCTCGTCAGGTCACGGCGCTCGACGGAACGATCGTCTGGGTCAGCGACACGGCGGACGACCGTCAGGTCCTCATGCAGTCGACCGCCGCCGGGGTGGCCCGCGTCGCGGGCGCGCCGGCCGTGCGCTTCTACCGCACGATCGACCTCGGCCACGACCGCGACGGTGAACTGGTCCTGACCTACCAGCGCTGCGATACACGGCACTGCGTCTCCTACCGCGATGACCTCGGCGGCCACCGGTCCATCTTCCGCGGCATGGCGATCCGCAACTGTTCGCTGAGCACCGCGCCGTCGCTGTGGGGCCGTCGGGCGGCCTACGGCCTCTCCTGCCACAAGGGCCGAACCGCCGACCCGAAGCGCTCGGGCCTCTACGTCCGCACCGGGGCGGGCACGCCGCGCCACCTCCCCCGCCCGCGCGACGTCGCGAAGTTCGGGATCACCGACGTCAGCTCGGTCGACCTCGGCGCCAAGCGCGTCGCGGCGATCTTCGCCGACATCTACTCCTACGCCGTCTCGGAGACGATCGCGGGCAAGGCGATCCGCTCGTTCCTCGCGGGCGCGTCGGAGGGCGAGAGCGACGCGCACGTCCCCGGCCTGGCACTCACGCCGAGCGGCGCGCTGTGGGCGCTGGCCGACGCCTCCCACACCGGCGACCCCAACGAGACGCTGATCTACCGCCTGGCCGGCGGCTGCCACGCCTACGAGAACCTGATGAGCGAGCCCGACGCCGAGGGCTACCGCGCGACCGACCTCGCCGTCGACCGCGGCACCCTCTACCTCGTCGTCCCGGGCACCGGCATCGTCTCCCACCCGTTCACGCCGGCCCGGCCCTGCGGCTAGCGCCGCGCGCCGCTCAGGCGACCGGGTGCTCGAACAGCGTCGAGAGCACGACCTGGGTCTGCGTGCGCACCACGCCGTCGGCGTCACGGATGCGCTCGAGCGCGGCTTCGAGGTGAGCGGTGTCCTCGGCGCGCACGTGCAGGATCGCGCTGGCCTCGCCGGCGACCGTGTAGGCCGCGACGACCTCGGGGTGCTGGTCGACGGCGCCGCGAACCTCGCCCGCCGACATCCGCCCCTCGCAGAACAGCGCGACGAACGCGTGGGTCCCCCACCCCAGCGCCGCGGGATCGACCACCGCGGTGTAGCCCTTGACGACACCTGCCGCCTCGAGTCGATCGACGCGCCGCTTGACCGCCGGAGCGCTCAGCGCGACCCGGCCGCCGATGTCCTGGAACGACCTGCGCGAGTTTTCGCGCATCAACGCAATGATCTGTGCGTCTATGGCATCCATCGCGCAACGAATTGTAATTGAAAGCACGGCCAGACCAGCGGATCATTCATTCATGCTCCAGGAGACCACACCGAAGACCGCCCCCGAGGCCGCCACGGCAGCCGACCCGATGCCGCTCAACGGCATCGACCACGTCGAGCTCTACGTCGGCAACGCGGCCCAGGCCGCCTACTACTACGTCCACGCCTTCGGCTTCCACGAGGTCGCCTACGCCGGCCTGGAGACAGGGATGCGCGACCGCGCCTCGCACGTGCTCAAGCAGGGCCGGATCCGGCTCGTGCTCACCGGCGCGCTGAGCTCGGACTCCCCGATCGCCGCCCACCAGCACCAGCACGGCGACGGCGTGAAGGTCATCGCGATCTCGGTGCCCGACGTCGAGCACGCCTACCGCCACGCGATGGAGCACGGCGCGGTCGGCGTGACCGAGCCGCACGAGGAGACCGACGAGCACGGCACGGTCCGCCTGGCGACGATCGAGACCTACGGCGAGACGCTGCACACGTTCGTCGACCGCAGCGATTACAAGGGGCCCTTCCTACCCGGCTACCAGGCGCGCGACCGCGGCGCCGACGCCGGGATGCTGTGGGCGATCGACCACGTGGTCGGCAACGTCGAGCACATGGACGAGTGGGTCTCCTACTACGAGAACGTCTTCGGGATGAAGGAGATGATCCACTTCACCGACGAGGACATCGGCACCGAGTACAGCGCGCTGATGTCCAAGGTCGTCGCCGACGGCAAGGGCGTCGTGAAGTTCCCGATCAACGAGCCGGCCGAGGGCAAGCGCAAGTCGCAGATCGAGGAGTACCTGGAGTTCTACGAGGGCCCCGGCGCTCAGCACATCGCGGTCGCCACGCGCGACATCGTCGCCACCGTGACCGACATGCGCCGCCGCGGCATCGAGTTCCTCACGATCCCCGACGCCTACTACGACGAGGTCCCCTCGCGTGTCCCCGCGGTCATCGAGCAGCTCTCCGACCTGCGCGCACAGGGCATCCTCGTCGACCACGACGACGAGGGCTACCTGCTGCAGATCTTCACCAAGCCGGTCGGCGATCGGCCGACGGTCTTCTTCGAGGTGATCGAGCGGCACGGCGCCCGCGGCTTCGGTGACGGAAACTTCAAGGCGCTGTTCGAAGCCATCGAGCGCGAACAGGATCTCCGCGGCAACCTTTAATAGAACGCCATGCGTTACCACTCCATGGGCGACGTGCCCCCCAAGCGCCACGCCCAGACCCGGCGCGACGGGAAGCTGCTCGTCGAGGAGGTCCTCGGCTACGAGGGCTTCTCGGGCAACGAGTCGATCCTCTACCACCTGAACTCGCCCTGCCGGCTCGACGACGTGGGCGCGTTCACGCCGATCGTGCGCGACGAGTGGGTGCCCGACACGCACGTCCACCGGCTGGCCGACACACGGCCGATCGACCAGGGTGGCGACGCCGTCTCCGGCCGGCGGCTGCTGATGTACAACGCCGACATCGAGGTGGCGGTCTGCAAGCCGGTCGACGAGCAGACCGGCTTCTACCGCAACGGCGAGGGCGACGAGGTCGTCTACGTCCACCGCGGCGAGGGCGTGGTCCACACGCTGTTCGGCTCGCTGGCCTACCGCGAGAAGGACTACGTGGTGATCCCGCGCGGCACGACGCACCGCTGGGAGTTCGCCGAGGGCAGCGAGCAGCACTGGATCTGCTTCCACACGCCCGGCGAGATCGAGACGCCGAACCGCTACCGCAACCGCTACGGCCAGCTGCTCGAGCACGCGCCGTACTCCCAGCGCGATTTCCACCCTCCGCTGGAGCTCGCGACGTGCGACGACCATGGTGAGTTTCACGTGACCGTGCGCGTGCGCGACGGCCTCCAGGCCTACGTGCTCGACCGCCACCCGTTCGACGTCGTCGGCTGGGACGGCTACGTCTATCCGTACACCTTCAACGCGATGGACTTCGAGCCGCGCGCCGGGCGCTTCCACCTCCCGCCGCCGGCGCACCAGACCTTCCAGGGCCCGAACTTCGTGATCTGCACGTTCGCGCCGCGGATGCTCGACTGGGACGAGACGGCGGTCCCGCTGCCGTACCACCACTCGAACATCCAGTCCGAGGAGGTCATGTTCTACGCCGACGGCGACTATGCCGCGCGCAAGGGCGTCGACGTCGGCTGCGTGACGCTGCACCCGTCGGGGCTGCCGCACGGGCCCCAGCCCGGCGCGGTGGAGAAGGCGCTCGGCGCCACGCGCACCGACGAGCTCGCGGTGATGTGGGACACCTTCCGGCCGCTGCGGCTGACGACGCTGTGGCGCGACGTCGACAACCCGGCCTACGCGTACTCGTGGAACGAGGACAAGACGGGCTCGGTCGAGGCCAGCGGAAACGGCGCGGGGCCCACCGACGGCGTGACGATCACCGGCCCCTCGGCGTGAAGCCGTTCACGTGGCGCGACGGCGAGCGCGTCGTGCGCTTCGGCCGCGGCACCGTCGACACCGCCCCCAAGGAGCTGCTCGGGGAGGGCTACCTGCTGCTGGCCACCGAGCGGACGCGGGCGATGGCGCCCGGCGTGGTCGAAGCGGCGGGCGACGTGCTCGACGTGCCGGGCGGCCGTGTCGACGAGATCGCCGCCGAGCTGCTGCCGCGCTTCCGCGAGGCGCCGGCCGGCACGGTCGTCGCGCTCGGCGGCGGCCGCGTGATCGACACCGCCAAGGCGCTGGCGGCGGCCACAGGGCGCATCGTCGGGGCGATCCCGACCACGCTCAGCGCGGCGGAGATGACGTGGCTGCATCGCCACGTCGCGGGCCTCGACCCAACTCCGAACTTCGTGCGCCCGCGGCTGGTCATCAACGACCCGGCGCTGAGCGCGTCGCAGCCCGAGCCCGAGCTGGCGGCCAGCGCGGCCAATTCGCTCGCGCACGCGGTCGAGGCGCCGCTGACCACCACGACGAGCCCGGTTCCGACACTGGCCGCCCGCGAGGCGGCCCGGCTGACCGCGGCGGCATACGCGACCGACGAACCCGACCGCGACGCGCTCGCGCTCGCGGCGCTGCTCTCCGGCTACGCGATCGACGCGTCCTGGTACGGCCTGCATCACGTCCTGTCGCAGACGCTCGTGCGCGTCGCCGGCGTCGGCCATGGGCAGGCCAACTCGGCGATGCTGCCGCACACGATGCGCGCGCTGGCGTCGCGCGGCAGCGAGCTCGTGGCCGATGTCGCCCTCGCCGAGCGCCTCGCCGAGCTCGCTGGCGCGACGCACCTGGCGGCCTTCGGAGTCGACGACTCCAAGCTCGACGCCTGCGCAGACGCAGCCGCACAACGCCCGGAGCTCGCGAACACGCCGCCCGCGGCGGACCGCGACGAGGTCCGCGCGCTCTACGCCGCAGCCCTCTAAGCGTCTAAGCCCAGGGCTTTTTCAGCAGCAGAACGATGTTGACCGCGAAGACGATCGCGAAGGCGACCGTCCAGCGGTTGAGGTTGCGCTCGACCAGCGAGCCGCCGCCCAGCTTGCCCTGGCCGGTGCCGACGCCGAACGCGCCGGACAGCCCGGCGTCCTTGCCTGAGTGCATGAGGATCAGGAAGATCAGGACGATCGAGAGGATCACCTGCAGGACGCTGAGAATCGATTCCATCGCCCGGGAATCCTAGCGACCGGCGGGTTCGTCGCCGGCCGGTTGGGCGCCCAGAGCGTCGATGCGCCTCAGCAGCTCGACCGCCTCGGCGCGCAGCTGACGGTCGACCGCCCGCCAGTCGGCGTCGTCGAGCTTGCCGGTGCGGTGGTCGAGCTCGGCGTCGCGGATCTCGCGGTACTTGGCCTCCTTGGCCGCCTCGAGCTCGGCCCGCTCAGACGCCTCGGCGTCCTCGACCTCCGACACCCCGTTGCGCAGCGGCTGACCGACCACCCACACCACGAGCGCGAGCAGCAGCAGGATGAGGATTCCCACGAGGAGGTCCAAGCGCAGCCCAGCCTAGGCGCGAGCCCGGCCGAGCTCCTGGGCGACGCGCGCGGCGTAGCCGGCGGTCACGCGCCTGCGGGCCGCGTCGGGCGCCGGCCACATCGCGATGAGCCCGCCGCCGAACACCACGATGCCGCCGATCCAGATCCACGCGACCATCGGCGAGTCGATCAGGCGGAAGGTGGCGAACGGCCGGCTCGCGACGTAGCGGTCGACGACGTCCTGCAGCAGCGCGCGGAACGCCACCGCCTGGCGGTTCGGCGAGAGCTTGCCGGTGGAGGCGGCGCGGCCCAGCGCGCGGTCGTAGAGCTTCATCCGCTTCTGGATCGCAGTCAGCTCCGGCTGCACGGCGGCCCAGACGTCGCGCCGCAGCCCGGCGATGATCCGCACCTCGCTCGTCGCCTCGCCGGCGAACATCGCGCTGACCGGCGCGAACGGCGCCGACGAGGGGTAGTAACCGCGCGACGGCGACAGCGTGCGCAGGGGCTTGCCGTCCTTGCTCACCGCCAGCTGTGCGCCGAGCACGATGCGCTCGATGCGCCCGTCGCGAGTCTCGATCGCTCCGGTCGGCTTGTCGTAGCGCACGTCGTAGGCGCCGATCGACGCGCTCTGCCCCGGTCGCAGACGCACGTCGTTGGCGTGCTGGAAGGCCGAGGAAGCCGCCACGCCGACGAACAACGTCGCCATGCCGGTGTGAACGAGGTAGCCGCCGTAGCGCCGCCGGTTGCGCCGCACCAGCGCGACGACCGCGGTCGGCCATGCGTCAGAGCTCATCGCGCGCCGCGCGCGCGTGCCGCGCCAGAACTCCTGGACGACACCGGCGACGAGGAACGCGGCGAGCACGAACATGGCCAGCGCCAGCGGCCTGTGGGCCACCCCGCCGACGGCGATCAGCGCGACGAGCACGACTGCCGCCGCACTCACCGGCCCGACGAAGTTGCGGCGCAGGTTCGCCACCGTGACGCGACGCCACGCGATCAGCGGCGCGATCCCGGCCAGGCCGACCAACGCAAGCGCCAGCGGCACGGTCACGCGGTCGAACCACGGCGGCCCGACGTTGCGCCGCGAGCCCAGCGCCTCGCTGATCAACGGGAAGAACGTGCCGAAGAAGACGACGAACGCCAGCCCGACGAACGCGAGGTTGTTGAACAGGAAGACCGCCTCGCGCGACAGGAGGGAGTCGATCCGGTGCTCGCTGCGCAGCATCGACGACCGCCAGGTGACCAGGCCGATCGACAGCGCGATCAACCCGACGATCAACACCACGAACGGCACGCCGAGGGTCGATGCGCCGAACGCATGGATCGAGTCGAGGATCCCCGACCGCACCAGGAACGTCCCCAGGATCGCCAGGATCCCGGTCGTCAGGACCAGGGAGACGTTCCAGACCTTCAGCATCCCCCGCTTCTCCTGGATCATGATCGAGTGGATGAACGCCGTGCCGGTGAGCCACGGCAGCAGCGAGGCGTTCTCCACGGGATCCCAGGCCCAGTAGCCGCCCCAGCCGAGCTCGGC
Organism: uncultured Actinomycetes bacterium; assembly: GCA_963825415.1. Taxonomy (GTDB): domain Bacteria; phylum Actinomycetota; class Thermoleophilia; order Solirubrobacterales; family Solirubrobacteraceae; genus BP-464. The sequence continues at coordinate 48,346 of CAWGTD010000002.1, forward strand.
ATAGCTCCAGCGGGCGCCCAGGACGATCCCGATCCCCAGGAAGAGCCAGGCGCCGAGCGCGAAGCGGCGGGTCGCGGTGATCCACTCGGCGTCGACGCGCCCCGCGACCAGCGCGCCCACGGCGAACGCGAACGGCACCGTGAACAGCGTGTACCCCGAGTACAGCATCGGGGGGTGGATCATCATCGAGGGGTGCCGCAGCAGCGGGTTGAGCCCCGCTCCGTCGGCCGGCACGGTGGCGAGCACGTCGAACGGCGACACCGCGAAGACCAGCAGGGCGGTGAAGAACGTGCCGAAGCCGGCGAGCACGGCGGTGGCCACCGGGACGACGTCGCGCATCCGCTTGCGCGTCAGGAACAGCACGGCGCTCGACCACAGCGCGAGCAGCCAGACCCACAGCAGCAGCGACCCCTCCTGCGAGGACCAGACCGCCGCCATCTTGTAGAAGGTCGGCGTGGTGGTCGAGGAGTGCCCGGCGACGGTGGCGAACGAGAAGTCGTCGCGCACGAAGGCAAGCTCGAGGATGCCCATGGCGACCGTCAGCAGCCCGGCCAGCGCATAGACCGCGCGCCGTGCGGAGGCGGCCAGGTCGCGCCGGCCGGTCCGCCATGCCACCAGGCCGGCGACGATCCCGTATGCAGCGACGACGAGGGCGAGGATCAGGCAGGCGCGGCCAAGCGTCGCCATCACGAGGGCTTGGCCGTGAACTTCGAGGGGCACTTCGTGATCAGCGAGTCGCGCTCGCCCACGAAGGTCGACCCCTGCCGGCGCACGTTGACGATGACCTCGCGGCCCTCGCGGAACGGATCGGGCACCGTGCCTGTGTAGCGGACGGGTACCGCCGCGGTGCCTGTGCGATCGCGCACACGGAACAGCAACGCGGCGCCCTGGTGGTGGATCGAGCCGTCCACCACCTTGCCCGTCAGCTTGTAGGAGCGACCCGAGGCCGCCGACGCCAGAAGCTGGCTCGGGGTCTTGGCCTCGGTCGAGGCGCTGACGCTCGTGTACACCAGCGCGCCGGCCAGCAGGACTGCGGCCGAAAGTGCCAGAACGAGGCGCACCCTGCGCTTGCGGGCGGGATCCATCGGCATCTCAGTATCGCAGCCCGCCCGCCCCGGGCCGCCCGCAATTCAAGTCCGGCTACAGGACTACCGACGATGGGAGAGAAACCTTTTGGACGTAGATGCGTCCATATAGGTGAGTACCTGATGCGAGTTCGCCCAAAAAGGTCATCCAGCGGCACACGTCGGCTCCCCGGCCCCAGCCGGCGACCGCACGTCAAGCTGCCCGGCCGGGCCGAGCCCGAGGTCGCGCCTGAGCCGAACGTCCCGATCGACGATCACCCCGACGAGCGCCGTGCGCGCGAGTCCGGGGGCCCGCTCGACCGCGCCCGCTACGACTGCACCTGCGGCTACGCCTTCGACGCCGCGGTCTCGACTTCGGTCACCTGCCCGCACTGCGGCGCCGGCCAGGCCTGGTAGACGCTCTCCTTCGCAATCGGGGCTCCGTCCGGTGCCCCGCCTACCGTCGCGCAATGCCGCCCGTCCTGTCGCGCGCGGCGCTCCTGTCCGCGGCGCTGGTCCTCACGGCGATCCTCGCCGCGCTGACGAGCTCCCCGCACAGCTAGCGCATCAGATCAGTCGTTCGTCGATCTTCCCGGCCGCGGGCCGGGTTGTGAGAGGCGTGGCTACGCTCCGGCCAATGAGGCTTCGCCCGCGACACCGCGCATCGGCGGCTCTCGTCGCCGCCGCGATCGCCCTACTCGCGCTGGGCTGCGCTGCGAGCGAGGGCACGGCGGCGCGCGCGGTGCCGCGCGGGTTCTTCGGCGTCGACGCCGACGGCGCGGCGATCGACGGCACCGTCTCGCTCGACGGCCAGCTGGGCCGGATGGTCGGCGCGGGCGTCGAGACCCTCGGCGTCTCCTTCGACTGGAGCAAGGCGCAGCCGACCGAGGGCGGCCCGTTCGACTTCGCGGTCACCGACCGGCTCGTGCTCGGGGCCGCGCGGAGGGGCGTCCGCGTGTTCCCGGTCGTCATCCAGGCGCCCGAGTGGGCGCGGCTGCATCCCGACAAGCAGTTCTCGCCCCCGGCTTCGCCGGACGCCTACGCCGCCTACATCGGCGCGCTCGTACGCCGCTACGGGCCCACGGGGTCGTTCTGGACCGAGCACGGCGACGTTCGCAAGCTTCCGATCCGCGACTGGCAGGTCTGGAACGAGCCCGCGGGCGCCGACCAGGACACGCGCGGCAGCGTGTTCTGGCAGGACGGCGACACGCCGTTCCAGAAGCGCTACCTCGCGCTGCTGCGCAAGGCGCGCGCCGCCGTCAAGGCGGCGGACCCTCACGCCCGCGTCGTGCTCGCCGGGCTGGTCGGGCGCAGCTGGCGCACGCTTGCCGCGATCTACCACGCGGGCGGCCGGCCGCTGTTCGACGCCGTCTCGCTGCACCCGTACACCGAGAAGGTCCACGACGTGTCGCGCATCGTGCGCTACTGCCGTGGCGTGATGGATCGGCGCGGGGACAAGCGCAAGCCGATCCTCGTGACCGAGATCGCGTGGCCGGCGTTCGTGCCGGCGAAGGACCTCAAGAGCACGGGCCGGGCCAAGGTCCAGGCGATCCAGTCCGACTGGCTGCGGCGCGTCGTCAACGACCTCGTCGCCAAGCGCCGTCCGCTGCGCATCCAGATGGTGCTCTGGTACACGTGGCTGACCCGCGACACCTCCTCGGAGAGCGCCTTCGACTACACCGGGCTCGTGCGTCTGAACCCGGACAACAAGGTCGTCTCCAAGCCCGCCCTGAGCGTGTTCGGCAAGATCGCCCGCCGGCTCGAGGGCCGGCGCTGACGACCCGCGCTCAGTCCGCGCGAACGTTGCGCGAGGCGATGACCTCCGGGCCACGCGCCAGCAGCGGTGCGCCCGGAAACGCGAAACGCCCCGCAGTACGGGGCGTCGCGCAAGCGGGATACGGGAATCGAACCCGTCTCTCGAGCTTGGGAAGCTCGCGTTCTACCGATGAACTAATCCCGCGGGACGCGGCCATGATACCCGCGGATTTCGCAGCCTCCCGCCCTCCCCACCCGGCCGACCGGCCGCGGCGAGGTGTCACCATGGACCGCGCAATGAAGCGCCCGGGGGCTGTCGTCATCGCCGTGCTCGGAGCCCTGCTCGCGGGGTTGCTCGTCTACGGGCTCGTCCAGCGCAAGGACGACACGACGCTCGACCAGGCGGTCAAGCGCGATCAGCGGCCGGCCGCCCCCGACCACGCGCTGCCGCGACTCGAGGGCGATGGGACGCAGTCGTTGGCCGACTACCGCGGGCGGGTCGTGGTCCTGAACTTCTGGGCCTCGTGGTGCGATCCGTGCCGCGAGGAGGCGCCGCTGCTCGAGGGCGTCCAGAAGCGCCTCGGTTCCCGTGGGACAGTGCTCGGGGTGACGTACAAGGACTACGCCGCCGACTCGCGCAAGTTCGTTCGCGAGCATGGCCTCACCTACCCGAACCTGCGCGACGACCGCCTCCAGCTCGCGCCCCGCTACGGCACGCGCGCGCTGCCGGAGACCTTCGTGATCGACCGTCGCGGCCGGATCGTCGCGCTCTCGCGCGGCCAGGTCACGCGGCCGTTCCTCGACAACGCGATCAATCGGGCGCTGCGGTCGTGAGACGAGCCGCCGCCCTGCTCGTGCTGCTGCTCGCGCTCGCGCCCGCGGCTGCTCCGGCCGGCGCGGCCGCGCCGCGCGCGTCTTTCAACGACGTCGAGGACGAGCTGATGTGCGACACGTGCAACGTGCCGCTCGACATCGCCGAGTCGCCGCGCGCCGACCAGGAGCGCCGCGAGCTGCGCACGCTGATCGGCCAGGGGCTGACGAAGCAGGAGATCCTCGACCGCTTCCGCGCCGAGTACGGCCCCAACATCCTGGCCGAGCCCGACGGTGGCGGCGCCGCGGTCACGGTCTGGGCGGTCCCCGCGGGAATCATCGCCGCCGCCGTGATCGCCATCGTGCTGCTGCTGCCCCGCTGGCGCCGGCGGCGTGGCGGGCCGGCCGGCGGCTCCGGACCCACCGCGCCCACGGCCGCGCTCGACCCGGCCGAGGCCCGGCGCCTCGATCAGGACCTCGCCCGCTACGACCTGTGATCGTCGCCGCCGGAACCAACGCCACGGTGTTCGCCGCCTTCGCGGCCGGACTGCTCTCGTTCGTCTCGCCCTGCGTGCTGCCGCTGGTGCCCGGCTACCTGTCGGCGATCTCGGGCATCGCGGGCGGCCTCGGGCCACACCGCAAGGAGCACGGTCTGAGCAAGATCCTCACCCCGGCGATCATCTTCTGCCTCTCGTTCACGGCGATCTTCGTCGCGCTGGGAATGTTCGCCACCGGCCTCAGCGCGCCGCTGCGCGACGACCGCAACCTGATCGAGGAGATCGCCGGCGTCATGCTGGTGCTGCTCGGCCTGTTCTTCCTGCTGACCCCGTTCGTCACCCGGCTGAACCGCGAGTGGCGGCCGGAGAGCCTGCTTCAGCGCGCCGGCAACGGCGGGCCGGTGATCGCGGGCGCGGCCTTCGCGGTCGGCTGGACGCCGTGCACCGGGCCGATCCTGGGCGCGATCCTCACGACCGCCGCGCAGCGCGACGGCGTGGCCGGCGGCGCGTTCCTGCTGTTCGCCTACTCGGCCGGCCTGGCCGTGCCGTTCCTGGTCTCAGCCGTGGCCTTCGATCGGTTTGCCGGCGCGTTTCGCTGGCTGCGCGACCACTACACGGTGATCACCGTGATCTCGGGCGCGATCCTCGTGGTGGTGGGCGTGCTCGTCTACCGCCACGAGATGACACGGCTCGCCGCCGAAGCGCGTGACCTCATGTCGAGCCTGGGGCTCGACCCGATCATCCGCTGGGTCGAGCGCTAGGTGTCCTCGGTCGGCTCGTCGTCGGCCTGATCGGGGTCGTCGAAGCCTTCGCCGCCGATCCCGGTCTCGACGGGATCGACGCCGCCGCCGGTCTGCTCGGTGGTCTCGTCGTCGTTGCGCTCGGCGTAGCCGGGCTCTTCGGTCTCTGTCATGCGCGCATTACATCGCTTCGGGCGCCGAGACCCCCAGCAGGTCCAGCGACCGGGCGATCACGCGCTTCGTCACGACACAGAGCGCGAGGCGGAACGACTCGAGCTCGGCCGGCTCGGCCCCGACCACGCGGCAGTCGCGGTAGAAGGCCGTGAACTCCTGGGCCAGCTCCAACGCGTAGTTGGCGACGCGGTGCGGCGCGCGCCGCGCCGCCGCCTCGGCGGCCTCTCCGGGAAACGCCAGGAGCTTCTTGACCAACGCGCGCTCGGCCGGCTCGAGCCCGGCGACCTTCGCCACGTCGATCGCCGCCGCCGCGTCGGGGCGCTCCGCGGCCGCCTTGGCCAGCACCGAGGCGATCCGGGCGTGCGCGTACTGCACGTAGTAGACGGGGTTCTCGGACGACTCGGCCTTGGCCAGCTCGATGTCGAGGTCGATCGTCGAGTCGTGCGAGCGCTGGAGCATGTACCAGCGCGTGGCGTCGACGCCGATCTCGGAGATCAGCTCGTCGAGCGTGACGAAGTCGCCGCGCCGCTTGCTCATCGCCGAGCGCGAGCCGCCCTCGACGACGTGGACGAACTGCAGCATCGGGACCTCGAGCCGGTCCGGATCGGCGCCGAGCGCGGCGATCGCGGCCTTCATGCGCGCGACGTAGCCGTGGTGGTCGGCGCCCAGCACGTTGATCAGGTGGTCATAGCCGCGCCCGAGCTTGTCGGCGTGGTAGGCCACGTCGACGGCGAAGTAGGTCGGCTCGCCGGTCGAGCGCTCGAGCACGCGGTCCTTGTCGTCGCCGAAGGTGGTCGTCCGCAGCCACAGCGCGCCCTCGTGGCGATAGGTGTGCTCGGCGACGCGCTCGTACGCGGCCAGCACCGCGTCGGGGTGCAGCGTGCGCTCCGAGAACCAGCCGTCGAAACGGACGCGGAAGGCCTCCAGCGTGCGGCGGATGCGCTCGAACATCGCCTCCACGCCCAGCCGCGCGAGCTCGTCGACGTCGGCCTCGGCCGCGCCGTCGATCGTGGCGGCCAGCTCGGTGACGTAGTCGCCCTGGTAGCCGTCCTCGGGCGGCTCCTCGCCGCGCGCCCGCGCCTGGATCGACAGCCCGAGGTTGCGAACCTGGCTGCCGGCGTCGTTGAAGTAGTACTCGCGCGCAACGTCGTGGCCGGCCAGGGCGAGCAGCCGGGCGACCGCGTCGCCGTAGGCGGCGTGCCGGCCGCTGGCGGCGGTCAGCGGCCCGGTCGGGTTGGCCGAGACGAACTCGACGAGCACGCGCTCGACCGTCTCGGGCCGGGTCTCGCCGAACGCGTCGCCGGCGTCGAGGACGTGGGCGAGCGCCGCGGCGTACCACTCGTCGGCCAGCACCAGGTTGAGGAAGCCCGGCCCGGCGACCTCCACGTCGGCCAGGCGGCTGCCCAGCAGCGCGCGCAGGCCCTCCCCCACTCGCTCGGCGACCTCGCGCGGCGGCGCTCCGGCGGCGGGCGCCAGCAACATCGCGACGTTGGTCGAGTAGTCGCCGAAGCCGGCCTGCTTGGGGCGCTCGAGCGTCGGCCGCGCGCGGATCTGACCGAGCTCGAGCCCGCTCGCCGCCTCCTCGACGGCGGCATGGAGCTCGGCGAGTGGGTGCACGCCTCGCAGCCTACGAGGCTTGATCAGTAGTGGTAGGGCTCGCCGGCGAGGATCTTGTGCGCGCGGAAGAGCTGCTCGAGCAGGACCACTCGGGCAAGCTGGTGGGGCAGGGTCATCGGCCCGAGCGAGAGGCGGTGATCGACCCGGGCGTCGTCGCCGCGGTGTCCGAACGGCCCGCCGAGCACGAAGCAGAGGTCGCGTCCGTCGCGGCGGCGCTCCTCGAGGAAGCGGCTGAAGGCCAGCGAGTCCATCGCCTCGCCGCCCGCGTCGAGCAACGAGACGAACGCGCGGTCGGGGACCCGCCGCGCCACCTGCTCCTCCTCGCGCACCTCGATCAGCTCGACGCGCGCGTGGCGCGCCAGCAGCCGTTGGTAGTGCTGGACGTCGTCGGCGTACGGGGGGCGCAGGCGGCCGACGGCCAGGACGGTCACCCTCACGACGCGCGATACTAGACCGGTGACTTCCGACGACAACGATCCGCAGCCCGAGCGCCACATCAACATCCACTTCTCTCCGGAGATCATGGCCGGCCACTACGCGAACTTCGCGAACGTGAGCCACTCCGACTACGAGTTCACGATCACCTACGCCCGCGTGGACCACGAGATCGAGGACGAGGAGATCCCCGGCGTCGTCGTCTCGCGCATCAACCTCTCGCCACGCTTCATGCGCGAGCTGATCGACGCCATGGAGGACAACTACTCCAAGTGGCAGACCCGCGAGGGGATCAAGAACCTGCCGGAGTTCGGCGGGGGGCCGGAGCCGGACGAGATCGGCTGAACGCCTCCGCCAGCCCGATCCGCTGCACGGTGGTCGGGTGGGTGCCGAGCAGGGCGCTGATCCAGCCGGGCGGGTCGGGGTCGGCGACGTTGCGAATCGCGATGCGGCGCTGGAAGCCCACGAACGGCTCGGTGTCGTGAGTGACCCGCAGCGCGAACGAATCCGCCCGGGTCTCGATCCGGCGCGAGAGCTGGTTGGACACCATCGTCACCGGCGTCGACACCACGCCGATCGCCAGCGCCAGCGCCGGCACCCAGCGCTTGCGGTCCTCGCCGGCCCACGCCTCCGCCAGACGTGAGATGGCGAGCATCCCGAACGGCGCCACGATCAGCACGTAGAGCAATCCGCGCGGCACGTCGCGGTAGTGGACGTGGCCCAGCTCGTGGGCGACGACCAGCCGCGTCTCGGCGGGCGTGAAGTGCTCGAGCAGGTTGTCGTAGAGCACGACGCGCTTGGTCGAGCCAAGGCCGGTGACGTACGCGTTCGCCCCGGTGGTCCGCCGCGAGGCGTCGACCTCGTAGACCTGGCCGACCTTCACGCGAGCCTCGCGGGCGATCGTCAGGACGTCGCTACGCGTCCGGCCCTGCGGCAGCGGCGTGAACTTGTTGAACAGCGGGTCGAGCACCACGGGTCCCGCGTAGATGAAGACCGCCCCGGCCGCAACCACCACGGCTGAGCCGGGCACCCACCAATTGCGGCCGAAGCGGCGCACCAGCAGGCCCGCCAGCCCGGCGCCGGCACCGGCGAGCAGTGCCCCGATCGCCGCCGACTTGCCAGGTCGCCGGCCCAGCCACCCCACGACTGGGTACTGAGGCCGACGTCGATCGACCGCTGGCGCATGACGGCGCCGACCGGCAGCGGGGCGAGCAGCAGCGCCACCGACACCGCCGCACCCGCGAACACCAGCCGCCTGGGCATCCACCGCGGCGGGCGGCGGATCAGCACCACCAGGACGCCGGCTTCGATCAGCAGCGTGACGCCGTAGAGCGCAAGCTGAGGCCGGCGGAAGTCGCGGGCACGGTCGATCTGGGCGGCGCTGAAGTACGATCGAGCGGCCACCGGCGCCGGGTCGACGAGCCCCTCGCGTGGGCGCAGCAACAGCGCCCCGGCCTCCGCGGCCGCAAGCGCCGCCACGACCAGGAGCGGGAGACGCAGGCGCCCGCGGTGCACGAGGCGAACACTAGCCAGAACAATGCGCGTCGCTGTCGTCTCAGACATCCACGGCAACCGGCAGGCCTTCGAGGCCGTGCTGGCGGACGTCGGGCAGACGGGTGCGGACGAGATGTGGTGCCTGGGCGATCTGGTGGGCTACGGAGCCGATCCCGACGCCTGCGTCCAGCTCGCCGCCCAGCACGCCGCGATCTGCCTGGCGGGCAACCACGATCTGGCGGTGACCGGCGAGCTGTCGATCGAGGAGTTCTCGCGTGGCGCCGAGGTCGCGGCGCGCTGGACCCGCGAGGTCATCGCCCCCGAGAACCTCGCGTTCCTGGAGGCGCTGGAGCCGTTCGGCCACGCCGAGGGCATCGGCCTCTATCACGCCAGCCCCCGCGATCCCGTCTGGGAGTACGTCCTCAGCGCCCTGCTCGCCGAGATGTGCCTCGATGCCGCGGCCGAGCGGGTGTGCCTGATCGGCCACTCCCACGTCGCGCTGTCGTTCGTCCGCCGCGAGGGCGAGATCGCCACCGGCGAGCGCCGGCTCGACGGCGACCAGGCGGATCTCCTCAGCGGCGAGTGGCTGTTGAACCCCGGCAGCGTGGGCCAGCCCCGCGACGGTGATCCGCGCGCGGCGTGGATGCTGCTCGACACCGATGCGCCGGCGGCCACGTGGCGCAGGGTCGAGTACGACGTCGCGGGCGCCGCCGCGGCCATCCGCCGGGCGCGACTTCCCGATTCGCTCGCCGAGCGGCTTGGGTACGGTCAGTGATCGTGCGCCGCCCCCGCATCACCGTCCTGCTGCTCGCCTTCGCCCTCGGAATGGCCGTCGCCGGGCTGGCCGCGTGCGGCGGCGGCGGGACCAACAAGGCGCTGATCCCGGCGAGCGACGCCGGCCCGCTCAACGACGACTTCGACGCGGTGGCGCTTGCGGTCGACGACGGCGACTGCACCGGTGCGACCAATGCGCTGGTCAAGGCCCAGAGCCACCTCGACCAGCTGCCCGGCCGCGTCAGCGTTCGACTGCGCCGCCGCTTGCAGGAGGGCATCAACACGCTCAAGACCCAGGCGGCTCGCGAGTGCGAGGAGAACCAGCAGACCACGGCGACGCAGACAACCACGACCGCGACCACGACCACGACCACCCCGACGGTCCCGCCCACCACCCCGACGGTCCCGCCCACCACCCCGACGGTCCCGCCCACCACCCCCACGACGCCACCGCCCACCACGCCACCGGACGACACGGGCGGGGTCGAGATCCCATGAACGACCTCGTGATCGTCGGCCGTTACGAACTGGGCGAGCGGCTCGGGTTCGGCGGCATGTCGACCGTTCAGCTGGCCTTCGATCGCCGGCTCGAGCGCGAGGTCGCGGTCAAGCTGCTGGCCGAGCACCTCGCCAACGACCCGGCCTTCGTCGCGCGATTCCGGCGCGAGGCGCTCGCCGCGGCGAGCCTCGTGCATCCCAACATCGTCCAGGTCTTCGACTTCGGGCTCGACGACAACAGCGGGCGCCACTACATCGTCATGGAGTACATCCGCGGCCAGTCCGGCGCGGAGATCCTGCGCGACCGCGGGCCCGTAAGCGTCGAGGAGGCGCTGGCGATCATCAGCCACGCCTGCCGCGGCCTGGACTACGCGCACAAGAACGGGGTCGTGCACCGCGACGTCAAGCCCGGCAACCTGCTGCGCTCCGACGACGGGCTGGTCAAGCTCGCCGACTTCGGGATCGCCAAGGCGCTGGCCGACGAGTCGTCGATCACGCAGGTCGGCTCGGTGCTCGGGACCGCGGCCTATCTGGCGCCCGAGCAGGCCCACGGCGAGGAGGCCGGCCCACGATCGGACCTCTACTCGCTCGGCGTCGTGACCTATCAGCTGCTCTCGGGGCGCCTGCCCTACGAGGCCAGCTCGCTGACCGAGCTCGCGCTCATGCAGCAGCGCGAGGCCCCGCCGCTCCTGCACGAGATCGCCACCGACGTGCCGCCGCAGCTCGCCGCGGCTGTCGACCGCGCCCTCGCGCTCGACCCCGCCGAGCGGTACTCAAGCGCCGAGGAGATGCGCGCGGCGCTGGTCGACGGCGCCCGCGGCGTCGGCCCGATGCCAAGCGACGAGACCGGGGCGACGCGCGTCGCGGCCGCCCAGACCTCGGCCACCCGCGTGACGTCACGCGAGACCGCGCAACACGACGCGCCGCCCCGTCGGCTCGAGCCGCGCGCTCCGCGCCACCCGCCGCCGGTCCAACCGGTCCAGCAGGAGCGGCCCGCCCGCCGCAGCGGAGGCCTGCGGCGCGCGCTGCTGCTCCTGCTCGTCCTCGCTCTCGGCGGCACGGGCGTGGCGATCGCCCTGACTTCGACCGGCAGCACCCGCCACGTCCAGATCCGCGACGTCTCCGGCAGCGACGTGCACGACACCGTCGACAAGCTCAAGTCGCTCGTCGACGACAACACCCGCTAGGCGTCTTCGCCCGGATAGCCTCTGCTTCATGGCTGAGCGCTATGCGGTCGCGGACAAGGTCGTGTTCATCACCGGAGCCGCGCGCGGGATCGGCGCGGAGGCGGCCCGCAAGCTGGCCAAGAGCGGCGCGCGGGTGGCACTCGTGGGCCTCGAGCCCGAGCTCTTGGAGAAGCTCGCGGCCGAACTCGGCAGCGACCGCGCCGTGTGGTTCGAGGCCGACGTCACCGACCTCGACGCGCTCGAGGCGGCGGCGGAGGGCACGGTCGAGCGCTTCGGCGGCATCGACGTGACGATCGCCAACGCCGGCGTGGCGCCGCTCAAGGCGACCACCATGATCGACCCCGAGCTGTTCGACAAGACCGTGGCCGTCAACCTCGGCGGCGTGTTCCGCACGCTGCGCGCCACGCTGCCCCATGTCACCGAGCGGTCCGGCTACCTGCTGCCGATCGCGTCGATGGCGGCCGCCGTTCACGCGCCGATGATGGGCACGTACTCCGCCACGAAGGCGGGCGTCGAGGCGCTGGCCAACTCGCTGCGGACGGAGATCGCCCACACCGGTACGAAGGTCGGTGTCGCGTACTTCTCGTTCATCGACACCGACATGGTCCGCCGCGGCTTCGCCACGGCCTCCGCGCAGCACGCGCAGGAGCGCATGGGAGGCCCTTCGGGCGCACGGCTCCGGTCTCGGCGGTCGCCCGCGCGATCGAGCGCGGGATCGAGAAGCGGGCGCGCACGATCGCGGTGCCGAGCTGGGTTCGCCCGCTGATCTACGCCCGCACGCTGATCCAGCCGCTCCAGGAGAAGCAGGTCATCCGCATGGGCATCGCCGACATCCTGGCCGAGTCCGAGGCCGAGCCGCAGGAGCTGACCACGCCGCAGCCCGACGGCGTCGGCGCCGGCGCCCGCGCCGGCACGGCAACTAGACCGCGCCGCCGCTCCGGATCGCCGCGGTCTCCTCGGCCAGGCGGCCGGCGGCGATCGCGCCCCGCAGCCGCTCCATGAGGCGCGCGATGAATGCGAGGTTGTGCAGCGTCAGCAGCCGCAAGCCCGTCAGCTCGCGTGACTTGAGCAGGTAGCGCAGGTACGCGCGCGGGTGGCCGGCCGCGCACGCCGGGCACGGGCAGCCCTCCATGATCGGCTCGTCGGAGTCGCGGAAGCGGGCCGCGGTCAGGTCGACGCGCCAGCGGTTGGCGGGGTCGGGCACCAGCGCCATGCCGTGGCGGCCCAGGCGCGTGGGCATCGCGCAGTCGAACGTGTCGATGCCGAGCGCGACGCAGCTCAGCAGGTCGTCGATCTCGCCGATGCCGAGCAGGTGGCGCGGCCGTGTCTCGTGATCGCCGCCGAGCACGGCGGTCGTCCACCGCACGACCTCGTAGATCTGCTCCTTCTCGGCGCCGAGCGAGCCGCCGATAGCGATGCCGTCGGTCCCGGCCGCCGCGATCGTCTCGGCCGACTCGACCCGGAGGTCCTGGTGGACGCCGCCCTGGACGATCCCGTAGACGAGCTGCCCGGGCGGCCCGTGGTCGGAGTGCCAGCGCAGGCAGCGCTCGAGCCAGCGGTGGGTGCGCTCGGTCGAGCGCGCGGTGTAGTCGCGGTCGACGTGGAACGGCGTGCACTCGTCGAACACCAACGCCAGGTCGCTGTTGAGCGCGGCCTGGACCTCCATGCTCGTCTCGGGCGCCATGAAGTGCTCGGAGCCGTCCAGGTAGGACCGGAAGCGCACGCCCTCCTCCTCGATGGCGAGCACCGCCCCGTGGCGCTCGGATCCCTGGGCGGCGCGGCCCTTGATCTCGTCGGCCACCGTGCCGTGGCCCATCGAGAAGACCTGAAAGCCGCCGGAGTCGGTGATGATCGGGCCGTCCCAGCCCATGAAACCGTGCAGCCCGCCGAAGCGCGCGATCAGCTCCGCGCCCGGGTCGAGCATGAGGTGGAAGGTGTTGCCGAGCACCATGTCGTAGCCCAGCGCCGCGACCTCGTGAGGGTGCAGGCCCTTGACCGTGGCCTTCGTGGCCAGCGGGACGAACCCCGGGGTCCGGACGTCGCCATGGGCGGTGCGCAGCGTGCCCGCGCGCGCGAGCGAGCTCGGGTCCCGAGCCGTGATCGAGAGCGCGGCGGTCACGCACTTCGGCATGCTAGGGAGGCGTGCTCGCCACCCTGATCCACGTCGCCAAGGACCTCGGCCTGCCGGTGCTGTTCGCGCTCATCGCCGTGGAGACGATGGGCGTCCCCCTGCCCGGGGAGACCGCACTCATCGCGGCCGGCATCCTGGCCTCGGAGGGGCACCTCTCGATCGAGGCGGTGATCGTCGTCGCAGCAGCGGCCGCGATCCTCGGCGACAACGTGGGGTTCGCCATCGGCCGGCGCTGGGGGCGCCGACTGCTCGAGTGGGAGGGCGGGCCGTTCTCCCGCCACCGGCGCCGGCTGCTGGAGGTCGGCGAGCCGTTCTTCGACAGGCACGGGCCCAAGGCGGTGTTCCTTGGCAGGTGGGTCTCCGGATTGCGCATCACCGCGGCGTGGCTGGCCGGCGCGCACAAGATGGCGTGGCCGACGTTCACCTTCTGGAACGCCCTTGGCGGCATCGCCTGGGCGGCTTCAATTGCCCTGGCCGCCTACTACGCGGGACACGCCGCCGAGTCGGTGATCAGCACCGCGGGCATAGCGGGGCTCGGCGGGGTGGTGATCGTCGGTGGATCGCTCTACGCGATCACGAAGCTGCGGCGGCGACGGGCCGAGCGGCTCGCCGACGTCGAGCTCGACGAGGCCTAGCAGCAACCGCCGCCGTCAGAGACGACGCGGTCGCAACATTCGCTGAGCGATTGCAGCTCTTCCTCGGAGAAGCGCGAGGTGAACAGCCGGCGCACACCGGCGTGGTGTGTCACGCGAGCCTCGGCGAGCTTGGACCGGCCGCGGTCGGTGAGCACCGCGAAGGCGCCGCGCGCGTCGTTCGGGCACGAGCGCCGCTCGACGAGCCCGTCGCGCTCGAGGCGGTCGATGAGACGGGTGAGGCCGCTGCGGCTGAGCAGGACGCTCGCCGCGATGTCGTGCATGCGCATCTTCGAGCCCTCGGCGTCGGAGAGGCGCAGCAGGACCTCGTAGGAGGTCAGCGGCACTCCGTGCTCGGCCTCCATCTGGGCGTCGAGCCGCTTGACCAACGACGCATGTGCCTTGAGCAACCCGCGCCATGCGCGCAGCTCGGTTGCGTCGAGGCTGTCTGGCTCTGTCCTTGTCAGGGCGGGGGCCATTGCGCGCGCAACGACGTTACCACCGGCTCGGCCTCGCCACAATGCAGGCAATGGCACTGGAAGGCATGCACCACATCACCGCGATCACCGGCGATGCTCCGGGGAACGTGGACTTTCACCGCCGCGTGCTCGGGTTGCGGCTGGTCAAGAAGACCGTCAACTTCGACGCGCCGGACGTCTACCACCTCTATTACGGCGACGACAGCGGGACGCCCGGTTCGATTTTGACGTTCTTCGAGTTCCCCGACGCGGCGCGCGGCCGCGCCGGCGCGGGCATGGTGCACCGCATCCTGTGGCGAGTGCGCTCCGAGGCTGCGTTGGAGTTCTGGGCGGACCGGCTGCGTGGCGAGGGTGTGCCCGAGCTCCATGCCGACAACGAGCTGATCTTCACCGACCACGAGGGCCTCGCCCACGAGCTGCTCGTCGTCGCCAGCACCGACGCGCCGCTCCCGGCGACGGCGCCCGACATCCCGGCCGAGCACGCGCTCCAGGGCTTCCACGGCGTGCGCGCCTACGGCCGCCGCCCCGACGACAGCGCGCCGCTGCTGGAGGCGCTGGGCTTCGCCGCGGAGGGTTTCGGCGGCTGGCGGCTGGCCGGCGACGAGCGCCACGGGATGTATCTCTACGACGACCCGCCGGTCGAGCCGGGCGTGCAGGGCGCGGGCACGATCCATCACGTCGCCTGGAGCGCGGCCGACGACGCCGAGTTGAGCGTCTTGCGCGAGCGCGCCGCGGCGGCGGGCGCGCGGCCGACGCCGATCATCGACCGCCAGTACTTCCACTCGGTCTACTTCCGCGAGCCCAGCGGCGTGCTCTTCGAGCTGGCCACACGAGACATCGGCTTCGCCTACGACGAGCCCGAGGAATCGTTGGGCGAGGCCCTCAAGCTCCCGCCGCAGCACGAGCACCTCCGCGACCAACTCGAGCAGACGCTCACGCCTTTGCCGTGATCCACGTCGTACGCGAGGCAGCCGGCGATCCCGCCGGGACGCTGGTGCTGCTTCACGGCCGCGGGGCCGACGAGCACGACCTGCTGCCGCTGCTCGGTGTGCTTGACCCGAAGAAGCGGCTGCGCGGCATCACGGTCGGCGCGCCGCTGGCGCTTCCACCCGGGGGCAAGCACTGGTACGCGGTGCACCGCGTCGGGTTCCCGGATCCGACCACGTTCGGCCCCACATACCGGCAGCTCACGCACTTCCTCGACTCGGACCTCGGCGTCGACTGGAGCCGCACGCTGATCGGCGGCTTCTCGCAGGGCGGCGTGATGGCCTACGCGGTCGGTCTCGGCACGGGGCGCCCGGACCCCGCCGGGATCCTTGCGATGAGCTGCTTCGTGCCGCAGGTCGAGGGCTGGGAGCCCGAGTTGACCAACCGCGAGCGCCTGCCGGTCGTCCACGTCCACGGCGAGCGCGACCCGATCATCCCGGTCGAGTTCGGCCACGCTGCCCGCGCCCTGCTCGAGCCCGCCGTCGACTTCACCTACCGCGAGTTCCCCGGCGGCCACAATGTCGATCCGCGGCTGCTCGCCGAGCTCGCCCAATGGGTCGCCGCGCGGCTGCCAAAGCGCTAGCTACTCGATCGGGTCGTCGTCCCGCCGGCTGGGAAGCCCAGAGCCGCGCCAGGTCGACGGCTGCTCGCGAGCCGGCCGGCCGCCAAGCGGGCGGGACGGCGACATGATCGCCATCAACACCATGATCACGAAGGCGAGGGCGACCAGCAGCCCTCCCACTCCGGCGCCGATGGTGGCGCCGACCACGAGACCTATGGCCATCACCGCCGCCACCCCCAGGATCACGTACGCCATGCGCCGGGAGCGTACGGCCTCGCCTGGCGCCGGCGTAGCATCAGCGGGCGAGCAGCGAGCGGCCGGTCATCTCGGCCGGCTGATCGATCGCGAGCAGCTCCAAGACGGTGGGCGCGACGTCGGCGAGCACGCCGCCGTCGCGGAGCGCGAGTCCCTCCTCGGTGACGACGAGCGGGACGGGGTTCAGCGAGTGGGCGGTGTCGGGCGAGCCGTCGGGCTCGAGCATCTCGTCGGCATTGCCGTGGTCGGCGGTGATGACGAGGACGCCCCCCTCCCCTGGACGGCGTCGACGACGATCTTCAGGCACGTGTCGACGGCCTCGACCGCCGCGATCGCCGCCGGTATCGAGCCCGTGTGGCCGACCATGTCGGCGTTGGCGAAGTTGATGATCCCGAAGCGGTAGTCGTCGGCCGCCCAGTCGCGCGCGAACGCGTCGGCCGCCTCGCGGGCGCTCATCTCGGGCTTGTGGTCGTACGTCGGCACGTCGCGCGGCGACGGCACGAGCTCGCGGCGCTCGTGCTCGCACGGCTCTTCCTCACCGCCGCCGAAGAAGTACGTGACGTGCGCGTACTTCTCGGTCTCGGCGACGTGGAGCTGGGCGCCACCCGCCGCCTCGATCACGCGGGGAAGCGTCGTCGCCGGGCGCTCGGGCGGGAACGCGACCGGATAGGGCCAGCCCTCCTCGTACTCCGTCAGGGTCGTCGGTGACAGACCGGCCTCACCGAACTTGGTGACCAGCTGGCGCATCCGGTCGGGGCGGAAGTTCAGGCAGACGATCCCGTCGCCGGGGTGGATGCGAGCGTCGTCGCCGACCAGCGTCGGCTCGATGAACTCGTCGGTCTCCCCGCGCTCGTAAGCCGCGCGGACGGCCGCCTCGCCGGTCTCGGCGCGGTACGGCGCCTCGCCGCCAAGCAGCAGGTCGAGCGCCTTCTGCGTGCGCTCCCAGCGCAGGTCGCGGTCCATCGCGTAGTACCGGCCGACGACGGACCCGACGCGCGCCGTGCCCCAGCCCTCGACCTCGGCCAGATAGCCGGCGCCGCCGGTCGGCGAGGTGTCGCGGCCGTCGGTGAACGCATGCACCACGACGTCGCCTTCGGCCATCGCCGCCAGCGCCCGCAGGTGGTCGAGGCTCGAGTGCACGCCGCCGTCGGAGACCAGGCCGAGCAGGTGCACACGCTCGTGGCCCAGCAGCGCTGCGCGCAGCACCTCGTTGGCCACCAGCGACCCGTCGGCCACCGCGTCGTCGATGCGCGTCAAGTCCTGGCGGACGACGGCGCCGGCGCCGAGGTTGAGATGGCCGACCTCGGAGTTGCCCATCTGGCCGTCGGGCAGGCCGACGGCGCGCCCGCAGGTCGTCAGCTCGGTGTGCGGGTAGCGCGCCCAGAGGTCGTCGAATACCGGCGTTGCGGCGAGGTCGACCGCGTTGCCCGGCCCCGGCGGCGCCAGGCCCCAGCCGTCGAGCACGACCAGGACGCACCCGGGCGCGGGCAGCGTCATGGCCGGGCGGCGGCGGCGATCGCGGCGAGCTTCTCGGGCTCCAGCGACGCCCCACCGACGAGCGCGCCGTCGACGTCGGGCAGGGCGAGGAGCTCAGGGGCGTTGTCGGGGCTCACGCTGCCGCCGTACAGGATCCGGCACGCCTCGGCCGCCGAAGGCGACCGGTCGGCGACCAGCGCGCGCACGAACGCGATCGCCTCCTGGGCCTGGTCGGGCGTGGCGACCTTGCCGGTACCGATCGCCCAGATCGGCTCGTATGCGATGACCACCTCGGCGAGACGCTCGTCGGCAACCTGGGCGAGCCCTTCGTTGACCTGGGCGCGCAGCTTGCGCTCGGTGTCGCCGGCCTCGCGCTCCTCCCCGGTCTCCCCCACGCACAGCATCGGCACGATTCCCGCAGCGAGCGCCGCCGGCACCTTCAGCCCCAGCGCGCGGTCGGACTCGGCGCAGTCCAGGCGGCGCTCCGAGTGGCCCAGCAGCACGCCGTGCACCTCGAGCTCGCTGAGCATCGCCGACGAGATCTCGCCGGTGTACGGCCCGCTCTCGGCCTCGTGCATGTTCTGCGCGTAGACCTCCAGGCGCGAGCCGCGCGCCGACTCCACCGTGGCCGCCAACGCCGTGAACGGCGGGCAGACCGCGACGTCCACTCCGTCCAGCGACGAGATGCGCGGCAGCAGGCCGGCCACGAACATCTCGGCCTCGGCGACCGTCTTGTGCATCTTCCAGTTCCCGGCGACCAGTGGTGTTCGGCTCATCGCTCCAAGACCTCCACGCCGGGGAGCGGCTTGCCCTCCAGCAACTCCAGGGCGGCGCCGCCGCCGGTCGACAGATGGGTGACCCGGTCGGCCAGGCCGAACTGCACCAGTGCCGCCGCGCTGTCGCCGCCGCCCACCACGGTCGTGCCGGGAGCTTGGGCGACCGCCTCGGCGACGGCGCGCGTGCCGCCGGCGAAGGGTTCGAGCTCGAACGCCCCCATCGGCCCGTTCCAGAACACCGTGCCCGCGTTGAGGATCTCCTGACCGTACGCCTTCGCCGTCCGCGCGCCGACGTCGAGACCCATCCAGCCGTCGGGGACGTCGACCGTGTCGATCTCGCGATGCTCGGAGTCGGCGGCGAAGCGATCGGCGATCACGAGGTCCTGCGGCAGGTGCAGCTTGCCCTCGCCGTCCAGCAGCGCGCGGCGAGCGGGCTCGACGCCCTCCTCCTCGCAGAGCGAAGCACCGGTCGAGTGGCCCTGGGCGGAGAAGAACGGAAAGCACATCGCGCCGCCGATCAGCACCACGTCCGCGCGCTGCAGGAACGCGTCGATCACGCCGATCTTGTCGGTCACCTTCGCGCCGCCGACCACGGCCACGAGCGGGCGGGCCGGGTCGTCGAGGATCCCGCGCAGCGTCTCCACCTCGCGCTGGAGCAGGCGCCCCGCGTAGCTGGGCAGCAGCCGCGCGACGCCCTCGGTCGAGGCATGCGCGCGGTGGGCGGCGCCGAACGCGTCGTCGACGTAGACGTCGCCGAGCGCGGCGTAGCGGCTCGCGAGCTCGGGGTCGTTGGCGGTCTCGCCCTCGAGGAAGCGGACGTTCTCGACCATCGTCACGCCGGACTCCCTCAGCAGCGACGGGTCGGGCTGCTCGACCAGCTCGACCGGCTCGCCGAGCAGCTCGGCCAGCCGGTCGGCCACCGGCCGCAGCGACAGCGCCGGGTCGGGGCCCTTGGGCCGGCCGAGGTGCGCGAGCAGAACCAGCGAGGCCCCGCGCTCCCGCAGCTCCCGCAGCGTCGGCAGCGCGGCCTCGATGCGCGTGTCGTCGGTGATCCTGCCGGCCCTGGGGGTGCCGGAGGCGGCCACGTGGCGGAGGCGTCCCCGGCTTTCAATGGGACGTTGAAGTCGACCCGGACGACGACGCGTTTGGAGCTGACGTCGTCGAGGTCGTCGAGCGTCCTCAAAGGACCTTCTGGGCCAGTTCGACGATCCGGTTCGAGTAGCCCCACTCGTTGTCGTACCAGCTGACGACCTTCACGAGCGTGCCGTCGATCACCGCGGTCAGCGGGCCGTCGACGATCGAGGAGAACGGGCTCTTGACGATGTCGGTCGAGACGATCGGGTCGGTGTTGTAACGCAGGATCCCGGCCAGGTCGCCCTGGTCGGCGCGCGAGCTGAACGCCTCGTTGACCTCGTCGACGCTGGTCTCGCGCGCGGCCTCGAAGGTGAGATCGACGACCGAGCCCGTCGGCACGGGCGCGCGGATCGCCATGCCGTGCAGCTTGCCGTTGAGCTCGGGCAGCACCAGACCGACCGCCTTCGCCGCGCCGGTCGACGTCGGCATCGAGGTTCAGCGCCGCCGCGCGAGCGCGGCGCAGGTCGCTGTGCGGCGCGTCGACCAGGCGCTGGTCGGCGGTGTAGGCATGAATCGTCGTCATCAGGCCGTGCTTGATGCCGACGGCCTCGTGGACGACCTTCGCGAACGGCGCCAGGCAGTTGGTCGTGCACGACGCGTTGGAGATCACGTGGTGCTGGGCGGCGTCGTACTTGTCGAAGTTGACACCCAGCGCGACGGTGATGTCCTCGCCCTTCGCCGGCGCCGAGATGATGACCTTCTTGGCGCCCGCGTCGAGGTGCTTGGCGGCGTTCTCGCGGTCGGTGAAGAACCCGGTCGACTCGATGACGACGTCGACGCCGAGATCGCCCCACGGCAGCGCCGCCGGATCGCGCTCGGCGAGGATCCGCAGCTCCTTGCCGCCCACCACCAGACCGGTGTCGGTGGTCTCGACGTCGCCCGGGAACGGGCCGTAGACCGAGTCGTAGCGCAACAGGTGCGCGAGGGTCGGTACGTCGGTGATGTCGTTGACCGCGACCCATTCGATGTCCGCGTTCGTCTCGAAGCCCGCGCGGAACACGTTGCGTCCGATGCGGCCGAATCCGTTGATTCCAACTCGTAGCGCCATGGCCTCTCAGCCTATTCATCTGCTTTCGGCCACGACCTCGACCCGCAGGCCGTCCGGGTCGAGCAGGTAGGCGGCGTAATAGCGCCGGCCGTAGTGCGGCCGTGGCCCGGGCGGCCCATCCGACCGGCCCCCCGCCTCCAGGCCCGCGGCGTACGCGGCTTCGACCGCCACGCGGCCGGTCGCCGCGAACGCGACGTGCCCGTAGCCGAACCCCGGAGCCCGGCCGCGCTCGGTGATCCAGAACTCCGCGTCGTCGACCCCGTAGGCAATGGCGCGGTCGGACTCGAACGCCCTGCGCACGCCCAGCGGGAAGAACAGCGCGTCGTAGAAGCGCGCCGACCGAGCGAGGTCGGAGACCTCCACACCCACGTGGGCGAGCACCGCTATGCGCCCGCCGTGCGCTTCTCGATGTCGCGGTGAACGACCTCGACGAAGACGTCGTCACGATCGCGGTAGCGGCTCCCGAGGTCCTCGGCGATCACCACCGAGCGGTGCCGGCCGCCGGTGCAGCCGATCGCAACCATCAGGTGCGCCTTGCCCTCGCCGAGGTACTGCGGGATCAGGAAATCCAGCAGCGGGAACAAGCCGCTCGTAGAACTCGTTCAGGCCGCCCTGCGCGGCGACGTAGTCGACGACCTCCTGGTCGCGGCCGGTCCGATCGCGCAGATCGGCCTCCCAGTGCGGGTTCGGCAGGAACCGGCAGTCAAAAGTCAAATCGGCGTCGCGCGGCGGGCCGTGCTTGAACCCGAAGCTCTGGAACGTCACGGCGAGGCGGGTCAGGGGCCGGCGCGGCAGGAACTCGTCGGCGATCTTGCGGCGCAGCGTCGCGGCGCTCAGGCCGGTGGAGTCGATCACCGCCTCGGCGTAGGGCTTCAGCGCCTCGAGCAGTCCGCGCTCGTTGGCGATCCCCTGCGCGACCGCTCCGTTGGGGGCGAGCGGGTGGCGCCGACGGGTCTCCTTGTAGCGCGTCAGCAGCGTCTCCTCGTCGGCGTCGAGGAACAGCACGCGGTGGCTGATCCCCTGCCGCGCGAGCTCGTCCAGCACGCGCTGGAGCGCCTCGAAGTAGTCGCCGCCGCGCACGTCGGAGACCACCGCGGCACGCTCGACCTTCGAGCCCTCGAGCATGAAGAGGTCGACCAGGCCGGCGATCATCTCCGGCGGCAGGTTGTCGACGCAGAAGTAGCCCGCGTCCTCGAAGACCTGCATCGCGGTGGACTTGCCGGCTCCGGAATAGCCGGTGATGACCACGAAGTCCTCCAGCCGGGATTCGGCACCGGCGGAATCGTGGTCGCGGTGGGCGCGTCGCGTGAGGCCGAGACGCTCGGTGAGGCGCCCCGGCTTGGTGGTCGCCATGCCCTACGGATCCTACGAGGCGCCCGGGACGACCCCGATAGCCAACTCGTGACGGCTCAGCCGCTCGTGCGGTGCAGGTAGGTGAAGATGTCGCGGGCGGTCTTGCCCGGGACACCCGGCGCCGACTCGAGCTCCTCGCGCGACGCGGCGAGCACGCCCTCGGGCGAGCCGAAGTGCTTGAGCAGCGCGCGCTTGCGGGCCGGGCCGATGCCGGGCAGCCCATCCAGGATCGAGACCGTCATCGCGCGGTCGCGGCGCGTGCGGTGGTGCGTGATCGCGAAGCGGTGGGCCTCGTCGCGCACCCGCTGGAGCAGCTGGAGCTCGGGCGTGTCGTGGGCGAGGACGATCGGGCGCTTGGCCCCCGCGACGTAGACCTCCTCGAGGCGCTTGGCCAACGAGATGACGGTCACGCCGCGCTCGCGGAAGCCGGCGAGCGCGCGCAGGCCGGCCGCGAGCTGGCCCGGGCCGCCGTCGATGACGACGAGGTTCGGCAGCGTGGCGAAGGACTCGTTGCGCTTGGGGTCGTGCGGAGACAAGTCCTGCTGGCTCTCCCACTGCGCGAGCCGCCGGCCGAGAACCTCCTCCATCGCGGCGAAGTCGTCGGGCACGCCCTCCTGAAGACCGCGCACGTTGAAGCGGCGGTAGTCGGACTTCTTCGGCGCGCCGCCCTCGAAGACGACCATCGACGCCGTCGTGTTCGTGCCCATCAGCGTCGAGATGTCGAAGCACTCGATGCGCAGCGGCAGCGAGTCGAGCTTGAGCGCCTGCTGGAGGCCGTCGAGCGCCTCGACGCGCTGCTGGCGGCGGCGCTCGGCCTTGAGCTTCTCCTGGTCGAGCGCCAGGCGCGCGTTGCGCTCGGCCAGGTCCAGCAGGCGGACCTTGTCGCCGCGCTCGGCGGCCCGCAGCTCGACGCGACCGCCGCGGCGCGTGGCCAGCGCCACGCCCAGCGTCGGGTTCTCGTGCTGGACGACGATCTGGGCCGGGATCGAGATCGCGCCGGTGTAGTACTGGAGCATGAACTCCTCGGCGACCTCGGCCGCCTCGCGCTCGGCCTGGTTGTCGAGGTAGAACGACTGGCGGTCGGAGAGCACCCCGTCGCGGACCTGGAGCACCTGGGCGTTGGCGTCGGTGCCGTTCAGCGCCACGGCGACGATGTCGAGCGTGCCGATCGTCTCGCTGGCGACCCGCTGGCGCTCGAGCAGCGACCGCACCGCCCGCAGGCGGTTGCGCCACAGCGCGGCCTGCTCGAACTCGTGCGCCTCGGAGGCCTCCTTCATGCGCCGCTCGAGGTCGCGCTCGATCTCGCGGTAGCGGCCGGAGAGGAACGCGACGACGCCGTCGATGCTCTCGCGGTACTCCTCCGGCGTGACGTAGTCGACGCAGGGCGCCCCGCAGCGCTTGATGTAGTAGTCCAGGCAGGGCGATCCCGACCGCCGCCCCGGCTCCGTGCCCTGGCAGGAGCGGAACAGGAACACCTTGCCGAGCAGGTCGAGCGTGCCGCGGGTGCGCTTCGCGCTCGAGTACGGGCCGAAGTACAGACGGCTGCGGCGATGACGCTCGCGCGTGAAGTAGACGCGCGGGAACTTCTCGTCCATCGAGATCGCGATGAACGGATAGGACTTGTCGTCGCGCAGGCGGATGTTGAACCGCGGGCGGTACTGCTTGATGAAGCCCTGCTCGGCCAGCAGCGCCTCGGCCTCGCTGGAGACGACGAGGAACTCGACCGACTCGATCGCGTCGACCATCTCGTAGGCGCCGCGCGTCACCGGATTGCGAAAAATGTCCCGCGACACGGCTACGCAGGTTCTTGGCCTTCCCGACGTAGATCACGTTGCCCTTGCCGTCGCGGAAGAGGTAGACGCCAGGGTCTTTCGGCAGCGACTTTCGCTGCTCGATCAGGCGCGTTCGGCGACCCTCGGAGGGCATGCCGCTTAACGTAGGGCCGGAGTACGCTGCCCCCATGGGCGAACCGCGGACCGCAATCCGCACCTGTCCCCTCTGCGAGGCGACGTGCGGGCTGGAGATCACGGTCAATGGAGGGGTCTCGCGGATCCGCGGCGATGCGGACGACGTGTTCAGCCACGGTTTCCTGTGCCCGAAGGGCGTGAGCCTGGGCGAGCTGCACGACGACCCCGACCGCCTGCGCCGGCCGATGCTGCGCGGCGCCGACGGCTCGTTCTCGCCCGTGTCGTGGGACGAGGCGTTCGCGGTGATCGACGAGCGGCTCACGCCGATCCTCGAGGCCGGCGGCCGCAACGCCGTGGGCGCCTACATCGGCAACCCGGCGGCCCACGGCCTGTCGGCGATCCTCTACGGCCGCGTGCTCGCGAAGGCGCTGGGGACGCAGAACATCTTCACGGCCAGCACCGTCGACCAGTACCCCAAGCAGGTCGCCTCGGCGCTGATGTTCGGCACGTCGACGAGCGTGCCCGTGCCGGACCTCGATCGCTGCAGCTGGCTGCTGATGCTCGGCGCCAACCCGCTGGCGTCCAACGGCAGCCTGATGACCGCGCCCGACGTGCGCGGGCGGCTGCGCGCGATCCGCGCGCGCGGCGGGCGGCTCGTCGTCGTGGACCCGCGGCGCACGCGCACCGCCAAGGAGGCCGACGAGTGGATCGGCATCCGCCCCGGCACCGACGCCTATCTGCTGATGGCGATGGTGCACGTGCTGTTCGCCGAGGGCCTGGCCGTTGCCGGCGAGGACGTCGCGGGAGTGGACGAGGTCCGCGCGCTGGCCGAGCCGTTCACGCCCGAGGCGGTGGCGGACCGCTGCGGCGTCGACGCCGACACGATTCGGCGCCTCGCGCGCGAGCTGGCCGCTGCCGGCGCGCGAGCTGCCCAGGGCGAGCCGGCCGGAGCCGTCTACGGCCGCATCGGCACCACCACGCAGACGTTCGGCACGGTCACGAGCTGGCTGGTCGACGTGCTCAACGTGTTGAGCGGCAACCTCGACCGGCCCGGCGGCGCGATGTTCCCGAAGGTCGCGACAGGCTCGGCCAACACGCGTGGCGAGCCCGGCCGCGGCGCGGGCGTCACGCTCGGCCGCTGGCAGTCACGCGTGCGCGGCCTCGACGAGGTGCTCGGCGAGCTGCCGGTCGTCTGCCTGGCCGAGGAGATCGAGACGCCCGGCGAGGGCCAGATCCGCGCGATGGTCACGCTCGCCGGCAACCCCGCCGTGAGCACGCCCAACGCCGACCGCGTGGCGCGCGCGCTGGCGTCGCTGGACTTCATGGTCAGCGTCGACATGTACGTCAACGAGACGACGCGCCACGCCGACGTCATCCTCCCCGTCCCCTCACCACTGGAGCGTTCGCACTACGACCTCGCGCTCTACATGTTCGCGATCCGCAACGTGGCGAACTACTCGCCGGCCGTGCTGGAGCCCGACGAGGAGATGCCCGACGAGTGGCGCACCTTGCTGCGGCTGGCCGGCGTCGCCGCCGGCCAGGGGCCCGACGTCGACGTCGACGCGCTCGACGATTACGTCGCCTTCGAGCTCGCCCGCCGCGAGACGACCAACCCGCATTCCACCGTCGCCGGCCGCGATCCCGCCGAGCTCCTCGCGGCGGTGGAGCCGCGGCGCGGGCCCGAACGCCTGCTGGACATCATGCTGCGCTGCGGGCCGTACGGCGAGGGTTTCGGCGCGAACCCCGACGGCCTCACGCTCGCCGTGCTGGAGGCCAACCCGCACGGCATCGATCTCGGCGCGCTGGAGCCGCGGATGCCGGAAGTGCTGCGCACGCCGAGCGGCCAGGTCGAGCTGGCGCCCGAGCCGGTGGTTGCCGACGTGGCGCGGCTGCGCGCCGGCCTCGACGAGCCGGCACCCGAGTTCGTGCTCGTCGGCCGCCGCGACCTGCGCTCGAACAACTCCTGGATGCACAACCTGCCCAAGCTCGTCAGCGGCCCGGCGCGCTGCACGATGCTCGTTCACCCCGACGACGCCGCGCGCCTGGGGCTGATCGACGGCGAACCCGCGACGGTCACGTCGCGCACGGGCACGGTCGAGATCCCGGTCGAGGTGACGCCGGACATCGTCACCGGCGTGGTCTCGATCCCGCACGGCTGGGGCCACGACGCGCCCGGGGTCGAGCTCGGCGTCGCGCGCGCCCATGCGGGCGTGAACTCGAACATCCTCGCCGACGAGGAGCTGTTCGAGCCGATCACCGGCACGGCGGTCCTCAACGGGATCCCGGTGACGGTCGCGCCCAGTCAGGCCACGAGCCTCACCGCGAGCGCACCTGCCGCCGCGCCCGCCTGATCGCCCGCGCCGCGCAGCATCCCGAGGATGGCGGCCACGTAGGCCTGGGTCTCGGGGAACGGCGGGATGCACATGCACGCCGCCACGCGGCCCTCGCCGGCGTTGTAGGCCGCCAGCGCCAGCGGTACCGACGCGAAGCGACGCAACAGGTCGCGCATGTAGTGCGCCTGCGCGTCGATCGCCTGCGCCGGATCGAACGGGTCGCCCAGGCCGTACGCGTGCGCGGTACCGGGCATGAACTGCGCGATGCCCTGCGCGCCGACGCCCGAGCGCGCGAACGGGTTGAAGTTCGACTCCTTCCACGCCTGCGCGGCCAGCAGCGCCGCCGAGACGTTCCAGCGCTGCGCCGCGCGCGCGAACAGCGGCGCGTAGGCCGCGGGCACGAAGCCCGGCACGCCGTGGGCGCTCTCGCCGTCGCCGTCCGCGCCGTAGCCGACCGCCGTACTGCCGGCGTTCAAGACGAAACCCCAGTGCCACGGCTCCCACGAGTACCGCTTGACGAAGTGGAACCGCGGTGCGTTGTCGCCAAGCCAGCCGTAGGCGGACGACGGGCCGATGTCGAGCTCGGTCGCCAGGCGGTGCAGCGAGGTGCCCGGCGGCGCGACCCACTTCGGGTCTGGATGCGCGGCGAACAGCACGGCCTGCTCGGCGTCGGTCCGAAAGCCGCTGACCACGATGAGCTCGTGCCCGTCGCGCCGCGCGGCCGCCGCCAGGCGGTCGAACGCCGCGGCGACGTCGGGGCGCATCGGCTTGCCCTGCCGATACGCCAGCGGCCCCGAGTACTGGCCCTCACCCGCGGCGGAGACGGGCACGCTGCTCGGCGGGCTCAGCTCCGCCTCCGCGGCCACCGGCGCCGCCACCGACCCCTCGCCGCGCACGGCCACCGAATCTCCGACCGCCACACGGATCCGCACCGGCGCGATCGGATCGGCGTGCGGGAACGACACGCGCACGTCGCGAACGCCGTTGCGGCGAGCCGTCGCCTGCGCTGCCGCGACGCCGAGCGCGAGGTACGCCGCGCGTTCCAGATGGTTGGGGTTGAGGCGGCCCTCGAACCGCGGCGGCTCGAACAGCCGCGGGTAGGCGTCGCGCATCGCACGCGCGCCCGCGAGTGCAGCGAGGTCGGCGGCGCTGAGATGGTCGGCCCGATCGCCCAGACCGCGCGCCACCGAACCCACGACGAATGCGCCGACGAGCACCGCCAGCAGTGCCGCGACAAGCACCAGCAGCGCTTGGCCTCGTTGATCTCGCATGGCCCAAAGCTGGACCTGGCCACGTGGGGCGTGGCGCTCGGAGAGCTACGAATTCGTCACGCCGTTACCGCACGGCGGCGCGACCCACGCAACCGTGTCCGTCAAACCGGGGGAAGTCCCGGTCGCGTCGACACGCACCGCGGCCCGGGCGCCCACATTTGGCGGAGCGCCCGGGCAGCCGCTCAAGAGGAGGGGGCTTCCATCTCCTCCATGTTCTTGGTGACGACGGCCATGGTCCGTCCGAGTTCCTCGTGGGGCTGAACTCGACACCTCGGTCCCGGCGTAGAGAACCGGTGTGTGCCCCGGGCCGGCGTAGTACGCGTCTCCGGTCTCGAAGACCTCTTCTCCGCCCACCGAGCGGAACGCGACCTTGCCTTTGATCACGTATCCCAGGTGTTCGCACTGGCACTCATCGTCGGGAAGCCCCTTGAAGAACGGGGCCAGGTCGGCGTCCTGGGTGTAGGTCTCGAAACCCACGGTCCAGCCGCCCTCGAAGTGCTCGAAATGGCCTTCGTAGCCTTCGACCGTCTCATGCTCGGAAGCGGTCTGCTTCGACGCCTTGGGCGTCTCCTACTCCTCTCGCTACTTGGGATCGCCGGACAGGACATCGCGCTCGCAGACGATGCGCCCGTCCTCGATATCGAGGATCGAATTGGCGACGACCTTGCGGCCGCCCGGGAACTCGCAGGTGATCGTGGCGGCGGCACGGCCCGGGCCCACGACCAGGTTTTCCACCGTCGCGCGGACACCCGCCGCGGCGCAGTGCTCGAACATCCCCTGGAAGACGTCCTTGCCCAGCCGCACGCGCGGCGAGCTCGGCGGGTTGTCCCGGTCGATCTGGATCAGCTCGACCTCGTCCGCGTAGAGCGCCAGCAGGCCCTCGACGTCCCACTCCTCGTAACCCCGCTTCAGGGCCTCGAGGTCGAACGACGTGCGTGTCTTGACGGTCATCGCTACCTCCATCCGTTGTGTGTTTGACCGTGCGCGGACTAGGATGGCCCTTGAACCGCGGTTCAAGTCAAGGGCCGGATCTGACATGGATGGATTCCCGGAGCTGACGATCGGCGAGGCCGCTAGACGCGCCGGTGTCGCGACATCCTCGATTCGCTACTACGAGCGAATCGGCCTGCTTCCACAACCCGAGCGCTCGCACGGGCAACGGCGCTACGACGCCGAGGTGCTCGGCAAGCTCGGCTTCATCGGGGTCGCCCAGAGCGCCGGTCGGCGCTGGTAACGCCTGGGCGGTCGCGACCGGACGATCCGCACACGGCGAAGACGAGCGCCACGACAAGCCCCACGCCACAGAGCCGGCCCGCGAGGGCTCTCACGCACACGGAAGGCTGAAGCGCACGCGGGTCCCGCTGGTCGCCTCCGGCAGCCAGATGCG
The DNA here is from genome assembly GCA_963825415.1 of uncultured Actinomycetes bacterium. Lineage (GTDB taxonomy): Bacteria > Actinomycetota > Thermoleophilia > Solirubrobacterales > Solirubrobacteraceae > BP-464. The sequence continues at coordinate 77,122 of CAWGTD010000002.1, forward strand.
CCCGCCGTGCGCCTCGACTATCGCCCGCGAGATCGCCAGGCCGAGCCCGGCGCCGTCGCCCCGGCGCGCCGGGTCTCCGCGCGCGAAGGCGTCGAAGACGTAGGCGCGGGCCGCCTCGGGAATGCCCGAGCCCGTGTCGGCGACCTCGACCTCGATCTCGCGGCCGGCGGGCTCGGCCAGCACGGTGACGCTGCCGTCGGCGGGCGTGTGGCGGATCGCGTTCTGGATCAGGTTGAACAGAACGCGCTGGACCTTCTCGGGATTGCCGCGCGCGGGCAGCCGCCCGGCGGCCAGGGCTGTGTGCACGGCGACGCCCCTGGTCCCGGCCTCGGGGCGCATCGCGTCGACGGTCTCCGCGACCAGCTCGTCGAGCGCGAGCTGCTGCATCGTCCAGGCGATGTCACCCGCCTCCAGGCGCGAGAGCTCGAAGAGGTCGTCGATGAGCGCACTGAGCGCGTCGACGTGGACGCGCATCGCGCCCGCATAACCCGCCCGCTCGCGCGCGTCGCCGATGTCGTCGGAGATCGCGGAGGCCAACAGGCGCAGCGAGGTCATCGGCGTGCGCAGGTCATGTGAGACGGCGGCGACCAACGAGCGCCGCGCCTGCTCCTGGACGCGCAGCCGCTCGATCATCACGTTCGCCGCGCCGGCGAGCTCGGCCAGCTCGTCGCGACCGCGCGTCTCGACCCGCACGTCGCGGCGCCCCTCGCCGACCGCCACGAGCCCGTCGCGCAGCGCGTCGACGTCTTGCAGCGCGCCCGCGAGCACCCGCCTGCCGGCGACGACGCCGACGACGCCCGCGAAGCTGCTGACCAGCGCGATGATGAGCGCGTCGTGGGAGCTGAGGACCATCGCCTGCGCGAACACGGCGAGCGTCGCCAGCACGAGGCCGACTGCGAGGACCACGGACAGCAGCGCCTGGCGGCGAAGCGAGCCGATCCGGTGGCGGTGCGCGGCCAGCAGCTGGGCGACGCCGAGCCCGGCGAAGCCGAGGGCGGCGAGGATCAACAGCGCGACGAGCGTGCTCACGGCGCGAACCGGTAGCCCACGCCCCAGACCGTCTCCAGCCGGGTCGGGTGCATGGGGTCGCTTTCGATCTTGCTTCGCAGGCGCCGCACGTGCACGGTCACGGTCGACGTGTCGGTCCAGAAGCCGTGCCGCCAGACCGCGTCCATGATCTGCTCGCGCGAGAACGCTTGCCCTGGGTGGCGAGCGAGATACAGCAGCAGGTCGAACTCGCGCTGGGTCAATGCCGCCTCCTCGCCGTCGACGAGGACGCGCCGGCCGGCCGGATCGATCTCCAGCTGGCCGAAGACCAGGCGCCCGGCGTCGGCATCGGGCGCGAGGTCGATTCGCCGCAGGACGGCTTCCGCGCGCGCCAGGAGCTCGGTGGGCGAGAACGGCTTGACCATGTAGTCGTCGGCGCCGAGCCGCAGTCCGATCACGCGGTCTGACTCCTCGCCCTTGGCGGTAAGCAGGATGAAGCCGATGCGGCCGCGGTCGTGCATGCGGATCTGGCGCATGACCTCGAGCCCGTCCATCTGCGGCAGCATCAGGTCGAGCACGACGAGGTCGGGCCGCCGCTCCTGCACGCGGGCCAGCGCCTGCGCGCCGTCGGGCGCGACGCGGGCGTCGTAACCGGCACGCCGCATGTACCGCGCGACGATCTCGGCGATCGTGGGCTCGTCCTCGACGACGAGGACCGATGCGCGGGCTACCGACACCCGTCGAGATTACGCGGCGCGGACCGTCGGCACGCGCTCGGCGCGGCGAGTTCAGCGTTTGGTCACCTCTTCACCAGACGGTCGCGAACGCCAGTTCGGTGACCAATGCCTGGGCGCCGAGCAGGGCCAGGACGGGCCGCAGGTGCCGGTCGGCGACGACCGTGCTGGCGGCGACGCAGGCCAGCGGGACGAACGGCAGCCAGATCCGCTCGACCTCGGCCTTGGTGAAGCCGAGCAGCGCGGATACGACGACGATCGCGGCCAGGGCCAGGGCGGGCGCGGAGCGCCGCACGCCGGCGACGAGCCAGGCGGCGGTGAGCGGCAACCCTGCCGTCACCGCGAACGCCACGGGGGAGCCCAGCACCCAGAACGCGTACGGGCGCTGCGTCGCGATCCCGGCGCGATAGACCGCCTCGGTCGCGCGCAGCGCGCCGAGCGGGTCATAGCCGTATCCGGCGGCCAGCACGCCGAGCAGCGCGAGGACCGCCACGCCCGAGCCGGCGGCGAGGGCGACCGCCGCGCGGGCGCCGTCGCGCCGCCAGGCGACCAGCACCGCCCAGGCGCCGATCGCCAGCAACGCCCAGGAGAGCAGCGCCGAGATCGCCAGCGCGGCGCAGCCCGCCACGCGAACCGGCAGTGCGCGCGCGCAGAGCAGCGCCGCCGTCGCGGTTCCGGCCAGGGCGAACACGGCGTCGGTCGAACTGATCCCGAACAGCACGAGCGCCGGCGCGGCGGCGGCCAGCAGCGCGCCACGCCGAGCGCTGCGCTCGTCGTTGCCCAGCGCGCGGCCGAGCGCGTAGGTCGCCGGGGTGACCGCTGCCAGCGCGGCGATGCAGAGCGCCGCCAGGCGCGGGGCCGTGTCGATTCCCGCGACGTGCATCAGCACAGGCAGGCCGGGCGGATGCCCGGCGAGGCCCACCGGCTGGCTCGGCACGAGCTCGGCGAACCGGTCGAGGAAGAAGTGCACGCCGTAGGAGAGCGACGGGAGGCCCGCGAGGACCTCGTTCTTGGCCTCGAAGCTTCCGTGCGGCCCGAGGTCGAACACACCGTCCCAGCCGCGGGTGCCGGCACGCACGCCGTTGACCGCCAGGCCGACGCCCAGCGCCGCCGCGAACCCACACGCGGCGAAGCCCACCGGCGAGCGCGGAACCGCGAGCAGGCGCGGCGCGGCCGCCGTCAGCGCGACGAGCAGCGCGACCGCGACCAGGGTCCAGACGGCATCCGCCTGTGGCCTCCAGGCCATCACGAACGGCGGCGACGCCGTACCCAGCTGCCCGCTGGCGGCGTGGACCGCGACACCCACCGCGATCACCGCGAGCGCGACGAGGCCCGCCGCGAGCACAACCAGGCTTTCGCGTTTGGTCATCACGGAATCGGCATGCTGACGCGGTGGCAATTCGCGCGACCGTGCTCTTGGCGCTCCTCCTGGCCGGCTGCGGGTCGCAGAGCGTCCACCAGCTGCCGCCGGCCGCCGAGCCGCGCGCCAGCCCGCCGCTGACCGCACGTCCTGCCGGCCGGGTGGTGCGCGTCGGGCCGACGATCGGTCGCCTGACCGCGGGCCGCACGCAGGAGCCCGGCGGGGCACCGGAAGGCCTGGCATTCGATCCCGCCAGCGGAACGCTCGGCGTCGGCCTGCGGCGCCCGGCCGAGCTCGCGCTGCTCGACGGGACAACCGGCCAGGTGCGAAAGCGCGTGGCCCTGCCCGCCGGGCCGCGCCACCTCGCGGCGGCGCGCGGCGTCTTCTACGTCCCCGCCGAGATGGCCGACCGCCTCGTCGCCGTGCGCGCCGGCGACGGCCGCGTGCTGCGTGACACGCCCGTCGGCAGGCGCCCGCACGGCGTGGCGGTGGCCGGCGACGCGGTCGCCGTCGGTGACGAGGACGGCAACGCCGTCGAATTCGTTCGCGCCGGACGCGTCGCGGCGCGGCTGGGGGTCGCCACACAGCCCGGCGCAGTCGCCTCGGTCGGCGACGGCCGGATCGCCGTCGTCTCGGTCCGCGAGCGGGTAGTCGAGCTCTACGACGCCCATCGGCGGCTGGCGCGCCTGCCGGCGGGCGTCGGCCCGACCCACGCGGCGGCGCTGGGCAACTGGCTGTGGGTGGTCGACACCCAGGGCGACGGGCTGCTCGTCTACCGCCTGCGGCCGTCGCTGCGACTCGAACGCCGCGTGCGCCTGGCTCCCGGCCCCTACGGCATCGCGGTCGACCCGGTCCGGTGCCGGCTGTGGGTCACGCTCACCGGCTCCAACCGTGTCGACGAGCTGCCCGCCCACGGCCGGCCTCACGTCCTCGCGAGCTTCCCGACCGTCCGCCAGCCCAACGACGTCGCCGTCGACTCACGCACCGGGCGCGTCTTCGTCGGGGGCCGCGCCGACGGCGTCGTCCAGCTGCTCGACCCGCCCGGCGCGCCACAGGCGAACCCCGTAGGCCACTGCTGAGAGCACGATCAGACCAGCCGTGATCGCCAGCCAGCGGCCGAGGTAGTCGGGCGGCTGGCGGCCTGACGCCCGCACGTAGTTGTCGCGTGCACGGTCGAGGATCAGCGGGAACCAGACGAGCAGCAGGGCGCCGGAGACCACCGCGACGAAGCGCACGTGGTTGACGAGCGGCACGCGGGGATGCGGCAGCACGCGCCGTACGGCCCGGTCGGCGACGTCGTAGACGGGCAGGAACACGAGGTCGTGCAGGAGGGCGGCGCCGATCAGCCACACGAAGATGTTCACCGCGCCGCGGGCGTCGGCGAGCTGCACGACCGCGTAACCCGCCCCCGCGAACACCGCGAGGTGGCCGACGAGGTGCAGCGGGCCCTCGCCGTAGGCGGCTCGCAGCCGGCCGATCACGCGCGGAACTCCAGCGACGCCACCCACTTGGTGTTGTGCACCCCGGGTAGCGCAGGGACGATGATCCGCGCCGGGAAGCCGTGGTCGAGCGACAGGTCGGCGCCGTTGACCCGCAGCGCCAGCAGCGAACGCTCGTCGGCGATCTCGTCGCTGCTGAGCGTCGCCCGCCGCAGGACCCCTCTGGGCTGCAGCGAGACGACGTCGACCGATCGCGCGTCGGGAACGCCGGCGCGTACGGCGAGGTCGCGCAACCGCACGCCCGTCCAACGCTGCGTCGTCGACCAGCCCTCGACGCAGGCGATCGGGAGGTCGCCGGTCGTCAGTTCCATCGCCAGCAGCTGCTCGCGCGACAGCGACGCGGGGCGAGCGCCGAGCAGCTGCAGGCGCCAGTCGCGGACGGTCTCCTCGGTCACCCGCGCCGTCGCCGCCGTCTTGTTGACCGCAAAGCCGTTGGGACCGCCGCCGACTGGAGTTGCGCGGAGCGAGCAGCGCGAACCTGCGCAGCGGCCCGCCGATCGTCTGGCCGGCGGTGGTGACGAACAGCGCGGCGCCGGCGGCCCCCACCAGCCCGAACAGCCCGCGCCGGCTCAGCGACGGCGGGTCGGGCTGCGGCGCGACCAGGCCGCCGGGCACGAACGGCTCGGGGACGGTCTTCGTAAGGGACGACTTCAAGAGCGGAGCGAGCACTCCGCGCTCGCGATAGGCGCGCCGGATGATCGGCAGCTTGACGCCGACGTGCAGGAACAGGCAGAGCGTGAAGACCCATGCCCCGTAGTAGTGGGCGACCACGAAGTTGAAGCGGAATGGGTAGTAGAGCTGGGCGTTGACGACGCCGGTGGCGAACTCGAACAGCGCGCCGCCGACCAAGCCGAGCAGCGAGATCCGCTCGAATGCGTGGCCGACGTTGCGGATCGGCGGCCAGCCGAACAGGCGCGGGATTACCGACCACAGCTTGGCCAGCAGCAGCGGGATCGCCGTCACACCCGCGGTGACGTGGAAGCCCTGGGTGCTCGCGTACAGCCACGCCGGACTGGTGGGCCAATCGAAGACGAAGAGCTGGAAGTCGTGGGCTCGCGGGACGATCGCGTTGTGCCCGAGGTCCGGGTTGTACGCGGCGTGCGAGAGAAAGCCCGTCGCCGCCACGAGCACCACGATCGGGAACAGCAGTGAGCCGAGCGCGCTGGTCAGCCACGGGCCGCGCAGCGGGCTGCGCCAGAAGGACGGCCGCGCCGGCCCGGGCGGCGGTTCGCTCGGCAGCAGCCTCATCGGCCCGCCAGCGCAGCGAAGTGCCGCGCCTCGTCCGTCCAGCGATCGATCACGTCCAGGCCTGCGGCAGCCGCGATCGACGACAGCTCCGCGCTGCCGACGAGCGCCCATGCAAACGGTGCGCTGACCAGGTCCGGACCGACCAGCCGAACGCTTCCGCGCCGCGTTGCGGCCGGTGCCTCGGAGCATTCGACCAGGATCTCGGCCGACGGCGCCAGCAGGGTTGCGACGCGGCGCAGGAGCCGTCCAGGGTCGCCTCCGATTCCGATGTTGCCGTCGAGCAGCAGCGCGGTGCCCCAGCTGCCCGCGCCGGGGACGTCGTCGAACACGGATCCCAGGATCACAGATGCCCCGCGGCGGCGGGCCAGCCGCACCGCCTCGCGCGAGACGTCGATGCCGATCGCCAGCACGCCACGGCGCGCCAGGTGGTGGACGTGGCGGCCGGGGCCGCAGCCGACGTCGAGCACCGGCCCGCGCGCTCTGGCCAGCAGGCGCTCGTCGGCCGCCGTCGCCTCGCCGGTGAAACGATCGAACGGGATCGCGATGCGCGATCCGCATTCGAGCGAGAGGTGCCAGCGCCCGCCGTCCAGCGCGCGCCCGAAGATCTCGACCGGGGACGCGCCGGCCGTCAAGCGGCAACCTCGGTGCGGTCGATCGCCCGCAACGCCGCGGCGAAGCGCCCGGCGGGCGCCGCCCGCGCCGCCAGACGAGCCGTCTCGATGTCGTCGACGTCGACCAGCGCGGGCAGGCGGGCCGGTCGCAGGCCGCGGGCGACCAGCCGCGCGTGCTGGATGGTGCCGGTGTGCGCGGTGCTCATCGGGACGCCATCGATCACCGCCGGGTCGGGTCGGGCGAGCCCGATCACCCAGTAGCCGCCGTCCGTGGTGATCCCGAGCGCCGAGCCGTGCCGCTCGGTTGCCGCCAGCGCGGCATCCAGGAGGATCGGCGTGACCTGCGGCGTGTCCATGCCGATGATCACGACGGGCCCACCGAGATCCGCGACAGCGCATGCCAGCCGCTCGTCGAGCGGGCCACCGCGCTGGGCGACGATGTCGATGCCGGGCCCCAGCCACCGCCCCGGCTCGCCGTCGAGCACGGCGACGCGTCGCCGGCAGCGCGTCGCGCGGACGGCATCGAACGTGTCGGCCAGAGCCGCTGCGGCCAGCGTGGCCGCCTGCTCCGGCGTGCACGGCGGGCACAGCCGCGTCTTCACCAGCCCCGGAACGGGCGCCTTGCAGATCACGGCCAGGGTCGTCACGTCAACACGCCGCGCATGTCGCGGATCGCAAGCACCGTGCCGCGCACCGACCCCGTCACCTTCGACCGCCCGATCCGCGGGTGGTACGGGACGTCGACCTCGAGCACGCGCCAGCCCGCGTCCGCGGCGCGGAGCACCATCTCCAACGGATAGCCGAACCGGCGATCGGCGAGCTTCAGCTCGAGCAAATCGGTGCGCCGGGCGGCGCGCATCGGCCCGAGGTCGCGGAGCGCGAGCCCGGTGCGGCGACGAAGCGACGTGGCGATCGCGCGATTGCCGAGTCGAGCGTGCAACGGCCACGCGCCCCGCCCCTGCACGCGCCGCCGGCCGAGTACGAGGTCGAAGTCGCCGAGCGCGACCGGCTCGGCGACCGCAGGAAGATCGCCCGGATCCAGCGACGCGTCGCAGTCCATGAAGCACACGACGTCGGCAGTCGCGGCCTGAAGGCCGGCGTGGCAAGCCGCGCCGAAGCCTCGCTGCGACTCGATCACCACGGTGGCGCCGAAGCTCGCCGCCAGCTCGGCCGAGCCGTCGTCAGAGCCGTTGTCGACCACGATCGCCCGGAACCCCACGGGAAGCCGCTCGAGCACCCAGGGGATCGCGCCGGCCTCGTTGAGCACCGGGAGGACGACGTCGTGCATCGATTGGACCTTGCCCGCAGCCATGGCCGCGCACAATGAACGTTTGCGAAACACGGGGTCCGATCGAGCCGCCTCGAGGCCGCACTTCGTACGGTGCGCCCGATGCGCGGACCGATCCTCGTCACCGGCGGCGCCGGATTCGTCGGCTCGCACGTCGCCGAAGCGCTGCTCGCGGCGGGCGCCGACGTCCGCATCCTCGACGCCCTGCATCCGGCGGCGCACCACCGCGACGATCCCTACCTGCCGGCGGGCGCGGAGTGGCAGCAGGGCGACCTGCGCGACCCGGAGGCGGTGCGCCTGGCGATTCGCGGCGTCGGGGCCGTGTGCCATCAGGCGGCGATGGTCGGGCTCGGGCTCGACATCGGCGACCTGCCTGACTACGTCGCCAACAACGACCTCGGGACCGCGGTGCTGCTGTCAGAGCTCGCTCACGCACGGTTCCGGGGCCGGCTCGTCCTCGCCAGCAGCATGGTCGTCTACGGCGAGGGCGTCTATCGCTGCGACGAGCACGGCGCGGTGCGGCCAGGCCCGCGCAACGTCGACGACCTGGACGCCGGCCGATTCGAGCCTCCGTGCCCCCGTTGCGGCCGGCAGCTCGCGCCGCAGCCGGTCGAAGAGGACGCGCCGCTCGAGCCGCGCAACGTCTACGCGGCGACGAAGCTTCATCAGGAGCACCTGTGCTCCGCCTACGCGCGCGAAGCCGACGGCGTGACGGTCACGGCGCTGCGCTACCACAACGTCTACGGCGCGCGAATGCCGCGCGACACGCCCTACGCGGGCGTCGCGAGCATCTTTCGCAGCGCGCTGGAGGCCGGCGCCGCGCCGCGCGTCTTCGAGGACGGCGCCCAGCGCCGTGACTTCGTCGAGGTGCGCGACGTCGCTCGCGCGAACGTGCTCGGCGCTGCTGGGCGACGAGCCGGTCGACGGGCCGCTGAACATCGCCTCCGGCGACCCGCACACGGTCGGCGAGATGGCCACCGTGCTGCACGCCGCCGCCGGCGAGAACGGACAAGCCGCACCGGAACCCATCGTCACCGGCGAATATCGACGCGGCGACGTGCGCCACGTGTTCGCCTCCACCGACCGCGCCCGCCGCCTGCTCGGCTTCGACGCGCGGATCGAGTTCGCAGACGGCATGCGGGCCTTCAGCCGGGCGGAGCTGCGCGGCTGAAGGCGCCGAGCCTGCGTCAGTCCGCGCCCACCAGGTCGTAGACCTCGGGCGCTGGAGCCGACATCACCCGATCGGCCATCTCACGCTTCATGACCTCGAGCCGTCGCTCGTCGTCGCCGTCGCGGCCCTTCGCGCGGGCGAGCAGGACGAACTCGTCGCTGACGAAGCCCTCCCTGACGACGAGCGTCGCCTCGCGATCTCGACACCTCAGACAGAACACGAACCGCGCCCTTGCGAGACCGAGCCCGGGGCGCTCGAGCGCGGCGTCGACCACGTACCTGCCCTCCGTCACGGCACGGGTCACCAGCTCGAACCCGTCGCGCGCCCCCGGCCCGCCGAAGGCCGTGCGGATTTCGATCTCGCGTCGCTCGGGCACCAGGTCACCGGCGAGCACGGGCAACGCCCGCTCCAGGACCTTGAAGGCGTGCGCGACCCCACCCGGTGAGCCGCCGCCGTGGTAGCGGGTCATGTCCTCGTAGGAGAACGCGACCGGCTCGCCGGCGTCGAGCAGCACGAGTGCGTCGCTCATCGGCTCAGCCGCGCAGCAGCGACCCGCCCGGCGCGACGATCCACAGCGGCTCGGCAAGCGTCGTGATCGTGGTCTCGTCGAGTTCCGCCACGGTCGCGGCGCCGGCGCTCTGCATGCGGCGTCCCAACTCGGCCCACGCTCGGGCCACCGCCGCCACCCGAGCCGTCGGGCCGAAGCCCACGGCCGCGTCGAGCTCGGACGCGCGCGCCATCACTTCGGCGTGCGTCAGCTCCCCGAACGGCTTCGCTCCGCCCGGGACGTGCACGCTGGTCGACAGGACGCTCACAACCCGTACGTCACCACCCCGATGGCCCCGAGCGCGTACCAGGTGCCGAACAGCAGCGACGCCATGCCCATCACCGGCATGACCGCGAGGACCCGGCGCACCACCGGGCCACGGGTGAGCACGTAGCCGAACAGCGAGGAGAGCGTCGCCATCGACGCGGCCGCCGCGGCGGCAAAGACGAGCAGCGCCAGCGCGGCGGCGGCGTGATCGGGGATGGCCGCGAGCAGCAGCACGCCGATGCCGGCGCTGCCGCCGATGCCATGCACGAGGCCGATTCCGTAGGCCTGCCGGCTGCGTGCGCCCCAGGCGCCGTTCCGGCTCGTGGGAGTGCTCGTGCGAGCCCGCTTCGCGGTGTGGGTGCAGGTGGCGGTGGCGCGCGACCCCGTGGCGATGCTCGTGGACATGGAAGGCACCAGCGCGCCAGCGGGTGAGCAGGCGCGCGGCGAGCCCGACGATCATCACGCCGACAAGGAACTCGGCCACCTGCTCGACCTGCGCGGGCAGGTAGCTTCGGAAGAGCACGATCGGCAGGCCGAAGAGAAACAGCGTCGTCCCGTGGCCGGCCCCCCAGGACAGGCCCGAGCCACGCTGCCCGGCGCTTGCCGCCCTCGGGCTCGATGGCGATCAGCGTCGACACCGCCGCCAGATGGTCGGGGTCCGTCGCGTGGCGCAGCCCGACGAGCAGGGCCACCGCGACGACCACCGCGAACGTCGCGCCGCCGCCCATCAGCTCGGCGATCCGCTCGTCAATCCCGAACATCGTCGCCCTCGGCATCCAGGAACGCAGCGCCCATCGCCGCCTGGCCGTAGGAGATGGCGCCGTCGTTGGGGGGCAGCCGTTCGGGGACGAGCACGCGCAGCCCCGCGGAGCACAACATTCCGACCGTGGTCTCCAGCAGCCGCCGGTTCTGGAAGACCCCGCCGGCCAGCACCACGACGTCCACCCCGCGCGCGTCCGCCGTCGCGGCGCACGCGGTCGCGGTGACGGCGGCAACCGTGTCGTGGAAGCGCGCGGCAACGACCGGCACCGGCTCGCCCCGCGCCAGGTCCGCCACGATGGCGACAATCACCGGCCGCACGTCGAGCCCGGCGCAGTCGTAGCGGCCGTGGTCGCCGTCGGCGCACGCGGCCTCGAGCTCGATCGCGGCCTGGCCCTCGTGGGTGACCTCCATCCGCAGACCGCAGAGCGCGGCGACGGCGTCGAACAGGCGCCCCATGCTCGTAGTCGGCGGCGACGCGACCCTTGAGCGGACCATCTGCGCCACGCCGTCCCAGGCCCGCCCGTCGACCGAGAGGCCGGGCGGCCGGGCCCCGTCGAGCCACGCACAGGCCATTCGCCAAGGTTGGCGCGCCGCCGCGTCGCCACCCGGCAGGGGCACCGGCCAGAGGTGGTCGACGCGCTCGAAGGAGAGCAGGTCACCGAAGAGAATCTCCCCGCCCCAGACGGCGCCGTCGGTGCCCAGCCCGGCCCCGTCGTAGATCGCACCGACCGCCGGGCCGCGCTCACCGTGCTCGGCGAGACAGGCGGCGAGGTGCGCGTGGTGATGCTGGACGCCCAGCATCCGTGCGCCCTCGCGATCGAAGCCGTGCTTGGTCGAGAGGTACTCCGGATGCAGGTCGTGGACGACGACCTCGGGTCGGACCCGCAGCAGCCGCTCGAAGTGCCCGATCCCGTCGACGAAGGACTCGAGCGTCTCGTGGTTCTTTAGGTCGCCGATGTGGTGGCTGACCCAGGCCCGCGCCCCTCGCGCCACGCAGAAGGTGCTCTTCAGCTCGGCGCCGACCGCGAGCAGCGGGACGGGCGCGGCCACGGGCAGCGCAAGGCTGTCGGGCACGTACCCGCGCGAGCGGCGCAGGAACTGCCGCCGGCCGCCGACCGTCCGCACGACCGAGTCGTCGGTGCGCGTCTCGATCGGCCGGTCGTGGACCAAAAAGCCGTCGGCAATCGCGCCGAGCCGCTCGAAGGCGTCGTCGTCGTGGAATGCGATCGGCTCGTCCGAGACGTTCCCGCTGGTCATCACGAGCGGCACTCCGGTGTCGGCGAGCAGCAGGTGGTGCAGTGGGGTGTAGGGCAGCATCAGTCCCAGATCGGGACGGCCCGGCGCCACCGACGCTGCCACGCGGGCGTCCCTCCGACGTGCCACGAGCACGATCGGCCGCTCACGAGACAGCAGCAGCGCCTCGTCGGCCGCGCTCATGCGAGCCAGCGCCCGCGCCGCATCCAGCTCGCGCACCATCAGCGCGAAGGGCTTGTCCTCCCGGTGCTTGCGCGAGCGCAGCCGCGCCACGGCCGTCTCGTCGTCTGCGCGGCAGGCGAGGTGGTAGCCCCCCAGGCCCTTGACGGCGACGATCAACCCGGCTAGCAGGGCACTCGCGGCGTCGCCGTCGCCGACGAAGCGCAGCCGCGGCCCGCACTCGGGACATGCGTTGGGCTCGGCATGGAACCGGCGGTCGGTGGGGTCGCAGTACTCGGCGTGGCAGGCGGCGCACATCTCGAAGCCCGCCATCGTGGTCAGCGGACGGTCGTAGGGAACGCCTCGGACGATGGTGAAGCGCGGCCCGCAGTTGGTGCAGTTGACGAACGGGTAGCGGTAGCGGCGGTCCGCTGCGTCGAACAGCTCGGCCAGGCAATCCGTGCACGTCGCCGCGTCCGGCGGCACCGGGGCCAGCACCGCGCCGCCGCCGCGGCTCGGCGCGATCGAGAAGCCGGCCTCGCCGGACGCCGGCACGGCCACGGTGCGCACCGCCGCGACCGAGGCGAGCGGCGGGGCCTCGGCGGGCAGCCGCTCGAGGAAGCGGGCGAGGGTCTCGGCATCCGCCTCGGCCTCGATCAGCACGCCCTCGCTGTCGTTGAGCACGAGCCCGCTGACGCCCATCTCGCTGGCCAGGCGATGCACGTAGGGGCGAAACCCGACTCCCTGGACGGTCCCGTCGACGCGTGCGCGAACCCGCGTGTCAGGCATCGATCAGCTCCCGCAGCACGTGGTAGGCACTGGCCTGCGCCTCCTGGATGCGTGGGATGTGCTCAGAACGGGTGACGATCACGTGGTCGGCCAGCCGGTCGGCGAGTACCTGACCACCGTCGTAGCCGACCAATGCGATCGTGCACAGCCCACGGCGGCGCGCCTCGGCCAACCCGGCGATGACGTTGGTGGAGTTGCCGCTGGTGGAGATCGCCACGAGGGCGTCGCCGGCGCGCCCGTGCGCGATGACCTGCCGCGAGTAGATGTTCTCGACGCCGATGTCGTTGGCGATCGCCGTCAGGATGGCCGGGTCGTCGACGAGGTCGATCGCGCGCCGCGCCGGCCACCTCGGATCGGGCGGGTCGCGCAGGTCGGCGACGAGGTCCATCGCGTCGGTGGCCGAGCCGCCGTTGCCCAGCGCCAGCACTCGCCCGCCGGCGTCCAGGGCGGCGCGAAGCTCCGCCGCCGCCACCCGCAGCGCATCGCGATTCTGCTCCAGCGTCTGGGCGCGCAGTTCACCGATCTCGGCCGCCTTGGCCAGAACGGACGCCCGCACATCGGCCACCACCGCCTCGAGGTCGTCCTGTCCCTCGGCCAGGAACGGATACAAGAAGCTCGAGTCGCCGGCGTCGTGGGTCGGCCGCTCGTCACGCCCCGCGAGCAGGCCGCGGTGGTCGAAGAACACGTGGACCAGCTCCCACAGCACGTGGTAGAGCGTCTCGACGAGCTCCTGGCGGACCGATGGGTCGTCCGACGGGGCCAGGAACTCCCACTCCGCGCCGCACGGCGCGAAGGCCACGGTCAACGCGCCGCCCTCGCGCGCCGGCGCCACGACCGACGCGTCGTCGAAGGTCATGACGATGTCCAGCGGTTCGACCACCAGCGCCGCCTGGGCGGCAAGGTCCTCCCCGATGACCGCGAGTGCCGGCAGCGCCCGCTTGCCCACGATCACCGGATGGACGAACTCGACCGCGACGTGCCTGGCGTCGGACCGCGCCGCCGCGGACCGGCCGAAGGCGATCAGCCGGCCGCCGCGCGCGAAGCGCTCGGCCATCCGGTGACACAGGCGCGCGAGCCGCTCGGCCTCGGCGGCGAAGAACGCCTCGTTGCTGCGCGTGCGCTCGGCGACGGCCGCATCGGTGCCGAGCGCGCTGCTCATGCGTGGGCGACCCGCCGGTTCGCCACCTCGGTCAGCCACGCCCGCCACTCGTCGAGGCCCTCGCCCGTCTTGGCGCTGACGAGGATCGTGCGCGCGTCCGGATTCACGGCCGCGATGTTGCCCAGCAGCTTCTCGATGTCGAGGTCGAGGTGCGGGAGCAGGTCGACCTTGTTGACCAGCACCAGCTCGCAGGCGCGGAACATCAGCGGGTACTTCAGGGGCTTCTCCTCGCCCTCGGTGACCGACGTCACCATGATGCGCGCGTCCTCGCCGACCCTGAACTCGGCGGGACATACGAGGTTGCCGACGTTCTCGATGACCAACAGGTCGATGTCGTCGAGCGGCAGTGCGGGCAGCGCCGAGCGCACCATGTTGGCGTCGAGATGACACTCGCCCCCGAAGCCGTTCGAGGTGTTGAGCTGCACGACGGGCACTTGCAGGTGTGCGAGCCGGTCGGAGTCCATGCTGCCCTGAACGTCACCCTCCAGCACGCCGACACGGACGCCCTCCAGCTCGGTGACCACGCGCTCGAGCAGCGTCGTCTTCCCGGCACCGGGCGCGCTCATGAAGTTCACGACGGTCACGTCGGCGTGATCGAAGTCGTGGCGATTGGCGTGGGCGATCGTGTTGTTGGCGTCCAGTGCGTCCTCGACGACGCGGACCTTCACGCGGTGCATGCGACCTCCTCGACGTCGATCGACTCGACCTCGAACTCGTTGCCGGTGACGACTTCCACCCCGCCCTGGCCGCAGGTCGGGCAGCGAAAGTCGGGGAAGTCCACCTGCCACTCGCGCTCGCAGGCGGCGCAGGCGAGCACGGCGGGGACGACCTCGAGCTCCAGGCGCGCGCCCTCGCAGACGGTGTCGCGCGCGACGAACCCGAAGTAGAAGTCCAGCGTGTCGGGCACGACCTGGCGCAGCGTGCCGATGCGCATCGTGACGGCGGACACCCGCCGCCCGTCGGCGTGCTTGACGACGGTGTTGACGATCGCGCCGGAGAGCGACAGCTCGTGCATTTCGTCAATCCGCGGCGGCTGCGTACGCAGCGTCGTGGCGCAGCTCCTCGATGGTCTCGAGCACGAGGGCGACCGCGCGTTCGACGGCACCGCGGACCTCGTCGGACAGCGTCATGCCCATCTCCTCGACGACCGCCGGCTCGCACGCGACGATGACGACCTTGCCCGGCCAGCCGCCCAGGGTCTTGACGAAGCGCAACACCGTCTGCGGGTCCATGCCGTGTGGGTTGAGGACCTGGCCGTCCTCGATGCCCGCTTCGGCGTCGGCCTCGGAGACCTCCATGACGTACAGCGTCCCGGGCTCGCCGCCCTGACGGCTGACGTCGATGAAGATCACGCCGTCGTAGCCGCGCATGATCTCGTAGGCGAGGTCGAGCCCGCCCGTGCCGAAGTCGAACACGGCGGCCTCAGGTGGCATTTCGCGCTGCTCGAGCGCCTTGACCACCGCGCCCCCGAAGCCGTCGTCGGACAGCCACGAGTTGCCGATCCCGGCCACCAGGATCTTCTTCATGACACGACCTCCAGTTCGTCGGCGAAGAAATAGAGCAGCCGCCCGGTCTCGCGCAGGATGTCCTGACCGGGGTCGCCGTCGACGGTCACGCCGAAGTGCGCCCGGCCGTCGTAGTCGACCATGATCTTCTCGATCGTCGCCGTGCGCCCGGCGGCCATCCGCGCATGAAGGTCGGCGTCGGGGGGCGGGCGCAGGACGACCTTCAGGCCGCGCCGGAAGGTCACGCCGTCGACCTCGGCCTCGGGCTCGCCCGCGGTCGGGTCGTCGAGCGTCAGCCGCCCGTGCAGGGCGAGCAGGTCATCCGGTGTGGCGGTCAGCGCGCGGTCGATCATGTCGCGCACCGTCGGGTCATCGGCGGCGATCGCCTCGCGCTCTGAATCCGAGAGGACCTGCACGTGCAGCAGCAGCGCCTCCTCGATCTCGGTCGAGTCGAACAGGCTGCCCTTGCTCTCGGGGGCGATCCGCGGGTGGTCGGGCAGGATGATCGCGGCGCCGAGCAGCACGTCGTCGGCCTCGGAGGCCAGGACCGGGAAGGTGTTGATGCTCGCGCAGCCCGGCCCCGCCTCCAGCGGCGAGAGGAACACACCCTCGCCCAAGCGCAGGATCGGATGGGTCGAGAGGAGCGATTGCCGCAGCGCCGCGCGCCGGTCGAGCCCCGGCTCGGCGAGCGTGCGGTTCTCGACCCAGAAGAGGATCCGCGCCCGCCCGCGGTGCGGTGGGCTGGCCGACATCCGCAACCGCACGTCGAGCGGCCCGTCGGACCCGTCGAGCGCGAACCTGGCGACGATCTCCGCCGCAGCCAGGTCCGACAGCGGCGTCGGCGGCAGCGCGACGGCGTGCGGCTCGGCCTCGTGGCGCTCGCCGCTGGCGAGAAGGAAGCGCACCTCGCCGGTCACCACGGCGTGCTCCGGCGCGCAGACGATGCACTCCACCCGCAGGTGGTCGAAGGTCGTCTCCAGCTCGGCCGCATAGGCCGGTGGGTAGGCGATGCCGAAGGGCGTGGGCGTCGCGTTCTTGGTCGCTCCCGGCGTGTAGGGGTACAGCGCATAGCCCTCGTAGAGCAACGAGTCGACCAGCGGCTCGAGCAGGTCGGTCAAGCGCCCGCGTCCTTCAGCAGGCCGGCCACCGCCGCGTCCATCGTCGGCGCCCCACGCCTGGCCTTGTCGGCCAGCAACGCGCGCAGCGTGTCCTCGTGGATAGCGATCCACCGCGCGCTCGGGAAGTGCTCTTCCGCCGCCTCGCGCCACACCTCGGCCGGGAAGCGGTACGCCGCCGAGCAGCTCCACGGCACCAGCGAGACCTGCAGCCGGCCGTCGTCGTCGCGATAGTGGATCGTCCCGTTGAAGTTGAACGCCAGCGGGACCTCTCCGTCCGCGATGGTGTCGAAGTACTTCGCCGCGGCGATCTCGAGGTCGAAGGTGCACGGCACCGAGACGCGAAACGTCGTCGAGCCGCTGAACTCCGGCACCAGGACGTCGGCGCGGTGCAGGACCAGGCTGCGGGTCGTGGTCGCCCAGCGCTCGGGAGGGCCGAAGAGCTCGAACAGCCTCCCCCGCTGCTGCTGGTCGTACTGACGGCGCGCGGGCTCGATCATGATCTGCGCGCTCAGCGCGATCACGTACACGTGCCGGCCGGTCGGCTCGGTCACATGGACGTCGAAGTCGAGCGCCGGAAGCGCCGCGTGACGGCGCACCGAGACGCCGAGCACCGTGAACTCGGGCTCGGGCGAGACCGGCCGCGGCTCGGAGGCGACGGGCGCGTCGAGGCTCACGCGGGCGCCCCCGCCTCGCGCAGGCCCTCGAAGTACCCCGCCACCGCCTCCTGCACCGCGGTGCCGCCCGAGATCCCGTCCCAGCTTGCCTTGACCAGCCCCACCAGCTCGTAGGCGCGGTCGATCGGCGCGATCGCATAGGCGGGCGTGTCGGCCATCCGGTTGACCAGCAGCGCCTCGGAATCCGGCTCCAGGCCATCTAGCACGGGATTCAGCTCGACCAGGCGCCGCCAGTCGGAGAAGTGCAGCTCGCTCTCCGTGGCTCCCGCCGGGCTGGGGTACATCGCCACCACGCACTCGGTGACGCTCGAGAACATGAAGAACGCCAGGCCGATCGGTACGCCGAAGGAGGCCCACACGTCGTCGGGCATGTCGAAGCCCTCGAGCCACAGGGTCCGATGGCCCACCGGCGCGAACTGCGGCTCTCCGGAGCGCAATGCCCAGCAGCCCTCGCAGGTGCAGACGATCCGCCGCTCCTCGAGGTCGAGCATGTGGCGATGGTCCGTCGCCAGGCCACGGGAGCAGAGGTCGCAGGCCTCCTGCGGCGAGGACTGGATCAGGTCCAGAGACGGCGCCGGCTGAACGACCGGCCCCTTGGCCAGCCCCCGCAGCCCGGCCACCGCCTGTGTGCGGCGACGACCGTCGACCATCGTCTGCAGCCGGGCGTTCACCCCAGCGCCACCTGCACGAGTGGCCCCTCGCGCAGCAGCGGCACCGGCTGGAGCTGCAGCTCGGCGTCGTCGACGCAGCGACCCGCCCGGGTGAGGACGAACCCTCGCGAGCACGTCGGGCACACAAGTGTCGCGTCGACGAGCTCCGCCGCCGACAGCGGCGACCCGCACCCGGCGCAGCCGTCGCGGTAGGCCAGCAGGGTCCCCTCGACGTTGGCCACCAGCAGCGTGGCGCCACCGGCGTTCGCCGTCGTCAGGGCGCGGGCGGCGAGCTCTGAGGCTCCTTCCAGCACGTGCCACGCCGGCCCGTCGGCCTGGCCGGCCATCGGCAGCGCCACGCCGGGGAACCCGGCAACCTCGGGTTGGGGCGCCAGGCCCTCGACGTCCATCCCGTCGAGGTCGGGGCACAGCTCCTCGAGCGCCTGGCGCACCGCGAGCTCGAGAGTCGCCGACGACGCGCGGCACGACTTGCAGCTGCCATGCAAACGCAGGCGCGCCACGCCCTCCTCCACCCCGAGGAACTCGACGTTGCCACCGTGGGACTCCATGTAGGGCCGCACGCGGTCAAGCGCCTGGCCGATCCGGTCCTCGAGCGCGACCGGGTGCAGGTCGTGAATCAACAGCAGGCTCGACACCAGCTCGTCGGCGGCGAACGCCGCCCGCTGCTCCTCGCCCGTCAGCTCGAGGATCCGCTCGAGGCCGGCGCCGTACATCTGGACGACCGCCGACGTGAGCTCGTCGGCGATCGCGCGGATGCCGGGGTCGGCGACCGCGTCCAGGTGCTCGGTGAGCTCCTGGACGCGCTCGATCGGGCCCGCGACGCTGTCGACCGCGGCCATCTACGCCAGCCCGGTGGGCGTGTGCAGAACCTTGCGAACCCTCCCGTTGCCGCCGTACATGTGCACGCCGCACGGCAGGCACGGATCGAAGGACCGCACCGCACGCATGATGTCGATCCCCTTGAAGTTCTCCGGCCCGTTCTCCTCGAAGATCGGCGTGTTCTGCACCGCGTCCTCGTAGGGGCCGGGCGTCCCGTAGACGTCCCGCGGGCTGGCGTTCCAGGGGGTCGGCGGATATGGCTGGTAGTTGGCGATCTTGCCGTCCTTGATGACCATGTGATGGCTGAGCACGCCGCGCGCCGCCTCGTGGAAGCCGCAGCTGACGGCCTCGTCAGGAACCTTGAAGTCGTTCCACGACTTCGTCCGCCCGGCGTTGACCTCGCCGTAGGCCCGCTCGAGGTTGTGTAGCGCGATCAGCGCCGCGTAGGCCTGGTGGTAGGTCCGGGCGCGGTCACGTTCGATCGCGTTGGACTTCTCGGGGACCTTCCACTCGATCTCCATCTCCGGGAAGCTCGGCGAACGCGGCATGACCATCTTCAGGCTGTGCCCGGTGGCCTTGACGTAGCCGAAGTCGACGATGCCCGCCTTGGCCGTGCACCACTGACGGGCGAACGGCCCGCCGCCGGTGTCACAGCAGACGTGCGTGTCGGTGCGCTTGTCGTAGATGCGCGGCGAGACCACCCACGTGTACTTGTCGGTGAAGTCGCGCTTCTGCGGCTTGGGCAGCGTGACCTTGTTCCACGGGTGGTTCTTGTCCACCGGGTTGCCCAGCGGGTCCTTGGTGACCAGCGTCGGCTCGTTCTCCCAGCCGTCGAAGTACGAACTGCCCAGCAGGATGCGGATCGCCAGGTTGATCTCGACCAGATCGGTCGTGATCAGCTCGCCGCCGATCGCGATGCCGGGGGTGATGTAGCGCTTGCGCCCCCAGTCGGTCATGTTGGCGTAGCTGTAGTCGACGTAGTCGGGATCGTCGAAACAGCCCCAGTTGACGAGGTTCGTCTCGCGGAAGCCGACCATGTCGTAGCCCGGCAACGACTCCAGGAAGAAGTCGTAGAGGTCGTCGTGCATGGGCACGCTGCGCTTGACGTAGTCGAAGTACTTCATCAGCCGCACGTAGTACTCCGTGAGCGTCTGGCTGGTGATGTCCGCGCTGCAGCCGCCCGGCATGATCGTCGACGGGTGCGTGTGCCGGCCCCCGAAGAGGCAGTACATCTCCCGCGTGTAGCGAGCCACGTGGAGGGTCTCCAGGTAGAACTCACCGGTGAACGGGTTCAGCGCCCGCATGATGTCGGCGATCGTCTTGTAACCGTGGACGTCCTGGCCGGGGGCCGATGTGTTCTCGGCCTTGGCCAGCAGCGACGGGTTGGTCTCCTTGACCATCTGCTCGCAGAAGTCCACGTTCGCCATGCAGTCGTTGAAGATCGCGTGGTCGAAGATGTAGTCCGCGGACTCGGCCATGTTGAACGCCATGTCGCCCAGCGGCGGCGGCTTGACGCCATAGGCCATGTTCTGGTTCAGGCACGAGCACGTGCAGTGGTTGTCGCCGCAGATGCCGCAGATGCGGCTGGTGATGAAGTGCGCGTCACGAGGGTCGATGCCCTTCATGAAGATGTCGAAGCCCCGGAAGACCATCGACGTCGAGTAGCACTTGAGCACCTGCTGGTTGGCGAAGTCGATCTCCGTGTGGATCCCGAGGCTCCCGACGATGCGGGTGATCGGGTCCCACGACATCTCCTTGACCATGACCCGCTGGTCGCGGGGGGTTTCCATTGTCGCCATCGTTCGTCTCCCTTACCAACGCTTGGAGTAACCGGTGGTGAGCTCAGCGCGGTTGTGCCGCCACTCGGGCTCCTTGTCGTACTTCTTGGCGATGTTGCGCTTGCGGCCCCAGCGGACCAGCGGCCCGTAGGCGAACTGCGTGAACGACGCGGCGCGTGCGCCCCACGGGTCCTCGTCCATGAACGGCATGTACTTGTCGGGGAAGCCCGGCATCGTGCAGGCCATGCAGATGCCGCCCACGTTCGGGCAGCCGCCGATGCCGTTGACCCAGCCGCGGACCGGCACGTTGCACTTGACCACCGGGCCCTTGCAGCCCAGCTTGACCAGGCAGCGATGGTCGGAGCCGTACTCGGTGGCGAACTCGCCCTGCTCGGCGAACCCGGCCCGGTTGCAGCCCTCGCGGACGGTCCGACCGAACAGCCACTTGGGCCGCAGCTGGTCGTCGAGCTCGGGGACCGGCGCGAGCCCCGCGAGATGCAGCGCGAGGTAGAGCAGCGTCTCGGTCATGTTGTCGGGCTGGGCCGGGCACCCGGGGATGCAGACCACCGGCAGGCCGGCCTTCGACTTCCAGGTCCAGCCCAGGTAGTCGGGCAGCCCCATCGCGCCGGTCGGATTGTTCTTCATCGCGGGAATCCCGCCGTACGTGGCGCAGGTCCCGACCGCGACGACCGCCGCGGCCTTGGGCGAGAGCCGGTCGACCCACTCGTTGGTGGTGATCGGCTGTCCGTTGGAGGGATTGACACCGAACCCGGTCCAATGGCCCTCGCCGTTGATCTTCTCGTTGCCCAGCGAGCCCTCGATGACCAGCACGAACGGGTCGAGATCGCCGGCCTCGGCCTGATACCAGGCCTGCATGTACTCCTCGCCCTGCTCGTAGCTGATGACCTGGTTGTGGACGACGATCTTGGGCATCCCCGGTATCGCCTGGGTGATGATGTCCTCCAGGCTGGGGTTGGTCGCCGAGGTCATGGCGACCGAGTCCCCTTCGCAGCTCAAGCCGGTGGTCATCCACAGCACGTGCGCGGTGACCGCCTCGGTTTCCTTGTGCTTCTCGATTGCTGCAATCGACATACGGCCTCCTCGGCCCTCGTTCAACAGATCCGCGGCAGCGGGTCGCCCACCAGCTGGTCCATGACCCGCCGGCCGCCAAAGCTCGTCTCCACAAGCACCATCGCCGGCGGTTCCGTCCGCACCTCTCCGATCTCGGCCGCGCGCTCGCAGCCCGGCACTGAGCGGAGCGCCGCCAGCGCCTCGTCGGCCCGGTCGGGACCAACGAAGGCGACGAGCTTGCCTTCGTTGGCCACGTACATCGGGTCGATCCCGAGGATCTCCGACGCGCCCGCGACGGCGGGCTCGATCGGAACGGCTCCCTCGCGGACGACCATCGCCACGCCTGAGGCGCGGGCAAGTTCGTTGAGGACCGAGGCCACCCCGCCGCGCGTCGCGTCGCGCATGCACCGCAGCGACGGGCCGGCGGCGGCGAGCAGCGCATCGGCGACCGGCCACAGCGAGCGAGTGTCGGACTCGATCGGCGCGTCGAGTTCGAACTCCCCGCGCGCCAGCATGATCGCGGTGCCGTGCTCGCCGATCGTGCCGGAGAGCAGGATGCGGTCGCCCGGCCGCAGCGCGTCGGGCGCGAGCGTCGCGCGCGGGTCGCGGCGGCCGACGCCGGTCGTGCAGATGTACATCGAGTCGCAGAAGCCGCGCTCGACGACCTTGGTGTCGCCGGCGACGATCTCGACCTCGGCCGCCCGCGCCGCCTCGGCGATCGCTTCGACCTCCGCGCGCAGGTCGTCGGCGCTCAGCCCCTCCTCCAGGATCAGCGACAGCGTGAGCGCAATCGGCCGCGCGCCGGACACGGCCAGGTCGTTGACGGTGCCGTTGACGGCCAGCTCGCCGATCGAGCCGCCGGGGAAGCGGATCGGCTTGACCACGAACGAGTCGGTGGTCATGGCCAGCTCCGCGCCATCGACCTCGACCGCGCCGGCGTCGCCCATCGCCTGCCCGGCGCGCGACGCGAAGGCCGGCACGAACAGGCCCTCGATCATGCTGTTCGTCGCCTTGCCGCCGGCGCCATGGGCCATCGTGACCCGCTCGTCGCGGAACTTGGCCCGCTTGGCCCGCGCGGTCTCGATGATCCCGAGGATCTTCTGCTCGCGATCGGAAACAGCAAGGTTTCGCCCTGCGGTCACCACAAGTGGAGACCTCCGGTCGATGTCACCTAGACGACCTCCCGCTCCCGCGCGAATCGCCCGAAGTTGTAATAGGCCGCGCAGGCCCCCTCGCTGGAGACCATGCACGTGCCGATCGGGCGCTCCGGGGTGCAGGCCGTGCCGAACACCTTGCACTCCCACGGCTTGATGACGCCCTTGAGCACCTCGCCGCACTGGCACGCCTTCGGGTCGGCGACACGCACGCCGGGGACGCTGAAGCGCAGCTCGGCGTCGAGGTCGGCGTATTCGTCGGAGAGCCGCAGCCCGCTCTGGGAGATGAAGCCCAGCCCCCGCCACTCGAAGTGCGGCCGCAGCGCGAAGACCTCGGCCATGACCTCCAGCGCGCGCGGGTTGCCGTGGTAGGGCACCACGCGCGCGTACTGGTTCTCGACCTGGCAGCGCCCATCCTGCAATTGCCCGAGGATCATCCGGATCGCCTGCAGGATGTCCAGCGGCTCGAAGCCGGCGACGACGATCGGCCTGCCGTAGTCGCGCGGGATGAACTCGAACGGGCGCGCGCCGACGACCGTCGAAACGTGGCCGGGCCCCACGAAACCGTCGAGCCGCAGGTCGGGAGACTCGAGCAGCGCCCGCAGCGGCGGAACGATCGTGACGTGGTTGCACATGCAGGAGAAGTTCGTCACTCCCTCTGCCCGCGCGCGCTTGAGCGTCAGCGCGGTCGAGGGCGCCGTCGTCTCGAAGCCGATCGCGAAGAAGACGACCTCGCGATCCGGGTTGGCCTTGGCGATCCGCAGCGCGTCGAGCGGCGAGTACACCATCCGGATGTCGGCGCCCTCGGCCTTGGCGTCGAGCAGTGAGCCGGCCGATCCGGGGATGCGCATCATGTCGCCGAAGCACGTGAAGATCACGCCCGGCTGGCGCGCGATCGCGATCCCGTCGTCGACGCGACCCATCGGGATCACGCACACCGGGCAGCCGGGGCCGTGGACCAGTTCGACGTTCTCGGGCAGCAGGTCGTCGACGCCGAACTTGTAGATCGAGTGGGTGTGGCCGCCGCAGACCTCCATGAACTTGTAGTGCCGGCCGGGCTCGACGGCGCCGAGGATCTCGGTCGCCAACGCGCGACCCAGCTCGGGATCGCGGAACTCGTCGACGTACTTCATGCAGCCGTCCTGACGAGGGCGACAGCGGCGTGGACCAGCACCGTGTCGCCGAACCTCACGGGTGCCACCAGCTCGATCTCCACCGAGTGCCGCGCGCCCGCATCATCGATGCACAGCGCCATGCGGCGTTCCTCGTCGACGGCGACCACGCTCATCTCCACGCCCTCGTCCGAGCAGGTGATGCAGTGGTCGCTCATTCGATGACGCTCGCCTTCAGCTCCTCGAGCTCGGCCTCGTAGTCGGCGCCCATCCGCTCGAGCTGATCGCGCGTCGCCCGCGCCTCGTCCTCGTCGATCCGCGACATCGCAAAGCCGACGTGGATCAGTACCCAGTCGCCGGCGTCCACGGAGGTCCCGTCGGCGTCGAGCAGCCCGACGTTGATGGTTCGCTGCACTCCCGCGACGTCGACCTTGGCAAGCCGGTTGGTCTCGTCGACGAACTCCAGGATCTGGCCCGGGATGGCCAGGCACATGACGGTCTCCGAACGGTCGGATGGCGAGGAAGCCCGCGCCACGGCCAAGATGGCACGGTCGTCCGCGGCGCCCAACGAGGCACGTTGAAGATCAACGTTGCATTGAAACGGCCCGCAAAGCGGGCAATACTCGACCCGCGAGCGAACGGGAGAGTCCGATGGTCAACAAGGTCCAGCTGCTGGAGTGCGACCCTGAGCTGGGGTTGCGCGTCTCACCTGCACAGGTCACCCGCTGCCGCGAGGACCTCGTCGCGCGGACCATGTTCTTCGACCGCGGTGTCTGGGCGGTCCCGCGCGAGTTCGCCGACCACGGCGGGGTCAGCTACCTCGTGCTCAAGGGCGTCCTCGCGCGGGAGATGCTCCTCGCCGACCACACCTGCGCGGAGCTCATCGGCGAGGGCGACGTGCTCCAGCCGAACGTCTCACGCGACGATCGCCTCGTGAGCTACCACGTGCAGTGGCGCGTCCTCCAGCCGCTGCGCCTCGCGGTCCTCGACGAGCAGGTGGCCCGCACGCTCGGGTCGTGGCCAACCGTGATGTCGGCCATCCTGGAGCGCGCGATCCGCCGCACGCATCGCATGTCGGTCCATCAGGCGCTGCTGCAACTCAGCCCCGTCGAGACCCGCCTGGTCCTCCTCCTCTGGCATCTGGCCGAGCGCTGGGGGCGGGTCACCCCCGAGGGCGTCGCCGTCCGGTTGCCGCTGTCACACGAGATGCTCGGACACCTCGTCGGGTGCCGGCGACCCTCGGTCACCACGGCGTTGGCGCGCGTGTGCGAGAGCGGCCGGCTCGGTCGGCGGGCGGATGGCACCTGGGTCCTCCACGGATCGCCTCCCGAGCAGCTGGAACCGCTGCGCTGGCAGGCCCGCCGTACCGCCGGCGCGCCCGCGACCGTTCCATCGCTGCTGTAGCCCCGCCTCGCAAGTTTCCGGGCCACCAGGCGTTACCGAGACAGCATCGCCCTCATGTGTCGCACCCGGGAGAAGATCTGAGATGACTGTCCGTAGAGCGCTGGCCTGCGCCGCCGTGGCGTGCACCGCCGCCACATCGATCGCTGCGTCGGCCTTGGCCGACCCGGTCGTCGGCCCCGACATGAGCTGCGTGGCGCCCGCGGGCAACCCCGCGCCCAACACTCCCGAATGGGTCCAGCGCGACACCCAGAACCAGTACTGCGCGGGCCTGCGCATCCGCGACCAGTTGGCCAGCCCCGCCTTCGGCTTCGGCAACGTCATGGAGGGTTCGACGCTCTACGTCGATCAGACGACCGAGCAGGCCGGCGACCTCGGCCACCCCCGTGGCGGCGTCACGACCCTGGTTCCCGGCTCGAAGGCCGCGGACCCGTTCCGCAGCATCCGCCGCTGGACGGGCGCCGGACTGGGCCGCGTCGCGCCCGTCAGCTTCAAGGCCCTCGACGGCGCGACGCTGCGCGGCCATGTCTTCATGCCTCCGGCGAGCATCCCGAAGCCCAAGGGCGGCTACCCGGGCGTCGTGATCACCGACGGCTCGGTGCAGGGCTACGAGCAGCTCTATTTCTGGGCCGCCGAGGACCTCGCCGCGCACGGCTACATGGCGATGACCTACGACGTCCAGGGCCAGGGCGGCTCCGACCTGTTCGGCTCCGACTGCTCGGATCCGACCAACGTCCCGACCTCCTGCGAGGGCGTGCCCTACCAGCAGAACTACAACTTCTACCAGGGCGCCGAGGACTCGCTGAGCTTCTTCCTGTCCACCGCGAAGAAGCCGTTCGGGGGTTCCAACAACCCGTACTTCAGCGACCTCAACGCCGCCCGCGTCGGAATCGCCGGCCACTCATTGGGCGCCGCCGCCGTCAGCGTCGTCGGCCAGTGCGACACCCGCGTCAAGGCGATCGCCGCCTGGGACAACCTCTCGAAGGTCACCGACTGCAGCGGCGTGACGGTGCCCGAGCAGTACAAGAGCAAGCAGCTCATCCGCACGCCCGCACTGGCGCTGACCAACGACTACGGGTTCTGGACGCAGCCCACCCTGAGCCCGCCCGACGCACACGCCAAGATGGCCGGCTACAACCAGGTCAAGGACGCCGGCTATGACGCGCAGATGGTCGCGTTCCGCGGCGCCACGCACCTGACCTACACCTACATCCCGCTCGTCTTTCAGGCCAGCGAGCTCAACGAGCGGATGGCCTCCTACTACACGGTCGCCTGGTTCGACGACCAGCTCAAGCGCGACCGGACGGGCTTCGACCGCCTCACGGCGAAGACGTTCGACGACAGCGCGGACACCGACTCGATCGGCGCCGGCGTCTTCGACGCATCCAAGGCCGACCCCACGGATCCCTACGCCGCGAACGTGCCCTACAAGATCAAGGGCATCGAGGTGGCCAACGCCGTCTCGTTCTACTACCAGTCGGCCTACGCGCTCCGCGATCCGAAGAACGGCCACCTGAGCACGTGTGTCGACATCCGGGCCGGCTGTCCCGACAAGGAGCCCGCCACGCCTTGACGTCCCGCTGGCTGCCGGACGGGTTCGCGCATCCCGAGCGCGAGGAACTGCCGACCGGCCACCACCTGCGGCCGATCCGCGCCGCCGACGTGGACATCGACTACCCGGCGGTGATGGGTTCCCGGGACCGGCTGTGGGCCAAGTACGGCGAAGCCTGGGGCTGGCCGCCGGCCGACATGACGCACGCCGCCGACCGCGACGACCTCGCACACCATGAGGCCGAGATCGCGGCGCAGGAGACCTTCAACTACGCCGTCCTCGACGAGGACGAAACCGAACTGCTGGGCTGCGTCTACGTCGACCCGCCGGACGAGCACTCGCCCGCTGGGGCGGATGCGGTCGCCTCCTGGTGGGTCGTGGACGCGGCCGTCGGAACCGACCTCGAGCGCGCGCTCGACGACTTCGTGCCGCGCTGGCTCTCAGAGCGCTGGGGCTTCAGCGCGGTCCACCTCTTTCCATGAGCGGGAGTAGGGTGCCGCGCGCGAGGAGGAGGCAGCGATGAGCGATGAGCGGTTGAAGGGGCGGCGGATCCTCGTCGTCGGAGGCGGCAGCCAGGCGGCCGGAGATCCCGACGCGCCGCCGAGCAACGGCCGTGCGATCTCGGTGCTGGCGGCGCGCGAAGGCGCGACCGTGGCGGTCGCCGACCGCGTCGAGGCGGCGGCGATCGAGACGCTCGCACACGCTCGCGAAGCCGGCGGCGCCGCCACCGCGATCGTCGCCGACGTCGCGCGGCCGGCGGACTGCGAGCGCATCGTGGTCGAGGCGGCCGAGGCGATGGACGGGATCGACGGGATCGTGCTCAACGTCGGGATCGGCATCGCCGGACTCGGCCTCGAAGGCACCGACGTCGAGGCGTGGGACAAGGTGCTCGCGGTCAACCTGCGCTCGCACTTCCTCATCACGCGGCGCGCCATCGGCATGCTGCCCGAGGGCGCGAGCATCGTGTTCATCAGCTCGCTTGCGGGCGTCCGCGCCGGCAGCTTCCTTCCGGCCTACGACAGCTCGAAGGCGGGGCTGATCGGGCTTGTGCCGGCACGTCGCGCTGGAGGGTGCGCGGCGCGGCGTCCGCGCCAACGTGGTCGCTCCCGGGTTGATCGACACCCCGCTCGGCCGCATGGCCTCCAAGGGGCGATCCAGCCGCGAGCGGACGCCGATCCCGCTCGGCCGGCAGGGCACGGCGTGGGAGGTCGCCCGCGCGGTCGTCTTCCTGCTCTCCGACGATGCCAGCTACATCACCGGAGAGACGCTGATGGTCGACGGCGGCCTGGCGCTTATCTAGCTACTTGCCGGTTGTGCGGTGCATGGCCGCTCGCGAATGCCCGGAGCGGCCCTTCCCGATGCCGGCGCCGGCACGTGCCGCACCGCGCGCAGGCAACGGCGTGCGGCGCATGAGGCTGCGCAGCGCCGGGTCGTCCGGGCCTTCCTCCGCCCGCTCGGCGAGCGTCTTGGGATGCACCGTGCGGAAGCTGGGGCCGCGTGTCCGATCGACGAGCGCGACGACCACCTTCGTGCCGCTCGGGACGTCGAAGACGATCCCGTCCAGCGGCGGGCCGCCGACGTCCACCTTCACCAGGTCGCCTGGGGTGACCGACTCCATCGGCGCAGCTTACGCCCCGCTCCGGCTCACACCGATGCAGGAGTCGGCGCCGGCCTGGGAAGCCGAGGATGCTCGCGGGCGGCATCGAGCGGCTGGCCCGCGAGCTGGCCGCCCGCGCAGTCCGCGCAGCTCACCACGCGGCGCGGGTTGCGAATCCCGGCGAGGCCGAGCAGCCCGCCCAGCGCGACGAGCGCCGCCGAGATGCCGAGCCCGACGTGGAACGCGCGGACGGAGGCGGCCTCCACGGCGTTCGCCACGTCCGGCCCGGCAGCGGAGGCGTCGACCCGAGCGAGCGTCTGCTCGCGCGCCTGGGCAACGGCGAGGCGTGCCGGTGGTGAGAGCCGCCGGCCTTCGAGGCGCTGGTCCAGCGTGGAGGCGAACTGGGCCGAGACCACCGCGCCGAGCGCGGCGACGGCGAACAGGCCGGCGATGCGAGCGATCGCGTTGTTGACGCCGGACGCGATGCCCGCGTTGGACTCGTCGGCGTCGGCGAGCACGGTCGCGGTGAGCGGCGCCACGGTCGCGGTCAGACCGAGCGAAAAGACGATCAGCGCGGGCAGCAGGTCGACGAAGTAGTCCAGATCGGCATCGAGGCGCAGCATGAGCACCATCCCCGCCGCCGCGAGCAACGGGCCGCCACCCATGAAGAGCCGCGGCCCGAAGCGGTCGGCGATGCGCCCGATGCGCTTGGACAGGGCGAACATGACCAGCGTGCTCGGCATCAGCGCGAAGCCGGCCTGGAGTGCGCCGTACCCGGCGACCTGCTGGAGGAAGAGCACCAGGAAGAAGAACGTCACGCCGAGCCCGCCGTACATCGCGAACGTCTGCGCGTTGCCGACCGCGAAGTTCCGGCGACGGAACAGCTCGAGCGGCAGCATCGGCTCGGCGGTGCGCCGCTCGTGCCAGAGGAAGACCGCCAGCAGCACGATCCCGGCGAGGCCCGGCCCCCAGACCTGCGGGCTCCCCCACCCTTCCGTGGGCTGGCGGATCAGCGCCATCACCGGCCCGGCCAGCCCGAAGAACGTGAGCACGGCACCCGTCCAGTCCACGCGGGCGTGCGCCATGCCCGGCTCGCGCGCAGGCACCGCGCGGGCGACCAGCACCAGCGTCACCACGACGAACGGGACGTTGATCGCGAAGATCAGCCGCCAGGAGGCCGCGCCGACGAGGTAGCCGCCGACGAGCGGGCCGATGACGGTGGCGATCGCCGACCAGGCCGTCCACGAGCCGATCGCGGCGCCGCGCTCGGAGACTCCGAACGCCGCGATGATGACCGCCAGCGCACTGGGCGTCAGCAACGCACCGAACACGCCCTGCAGCGCGCGGCCGGCCACGAGCAGCTCGATGCTCGGCGCCACCGCACACATTGCGGACACCAGCCCGAAGCCGGCGACCCCGATCGAGAAGACGCGCCGCTCGCCGAAGACGTCGCCGAGCGACCCGCCGACCAGGATCAGCGAAGCAAGCGTCAGCAGGTAGGCGTTGGACACCCACTGCTGGCCGGCAAGCCCGCCACCGAGGTCGTCGCGGATCGCCGGCAGGGCGACGTTGACCGCGGTGGCGTCGAGGCCGGCCACGAACGACCCCATGATCGCCGCCGCAAGCGCCAGGCGCTTGTTCACGGCGACCCACCGACGCTGCGCAGCGCCGACTGCGCGGCGTTGTAGCCGCACATCCCGTGCGCGCCCGCGCCTGGAGGCGTCGCCGACGAGCACAGGAACACTCCCGGGATGCCGGTCGAGTAGGGATCGAGCGCGATCCGCGGGCGGAAGATCATCTGCCGCGCGTCGTTGGCGCCGATCGCGATGTCGCCTCCGACATAGTTGGCGTTGTGCGCCTCCATGTCGCGGGCGCTCCGGACGTGCTTGGCCACCACTCGCTCGCGGAAGCCGGGGGCGAACCGCTCGATCTGCGCCTCGATCTGCGCGGTCGCGTCGCCGGTGTAGCCGGCGGGCACGTGCGCGTAGGAATAGACCGGGTGGAGGTCGCCTTCGGACCGGCTCGGATCCGCGAGGTACTGCTGGCAGACCAACACGAACGGCCGGTCGGGCATCGCGCCCTTGGCCGCGAGCTTCTCGGCGGCGGCGATCTCGCGATCGCTCCCGCCCACGTGGATGGTGCCGGCCAGCCGCGACTCCTCGTGCGACCACGGCACACCTCCCTGCACGGCGAAGTCGACCTTGAACGCACCCGGACCGTGCCGGTAGCGCGACAGCGCGCGAACGATCCGGCGCGGCATGCGATCGCCGGCCATGCGCACAGCGGCTGCCGGCGCGACGTCGAGCAGCACGATGTCCGGAGCGCCGAGCTCGTCGAGCGTGTCGACGCGCACGCCGGTCTCCAACTTCGCGCCGTAGCTCTTCAGCAGCGCGACCATCGCGCCGCTGATCGCGGCCGACCCGCCTACGGCCACCGGCCACCCGTAGCGGTGGGCGGCGGTACCGAGCGTGACGCCGATGGCCGAGGACATCGGCGTCGTAAGCGGCCGGAAGGCATGCGCGGCGACGCCCGCGAACAGCGAACGCGCCTCGGTCGTCGCCCAGCGGCGCACGAGGACGCTCGCCGGGAGGCCCGACCAGACGCCGAACCGCGCCAGCTTCAGCGGGTGGTCGGGCACGTGCAGCATCGGCCGCAGGAAGTCGGCGGCGATGTCGTCGAAGCGCTCGCACAGCGGACCGAAGAGCGACCGCCAGCGATCGCCGTCGCGCCCCAGGCCGGCCGCGGTCCGCTCGATCGACTGCCAGGCCGCGGCGCCGCCTCCGCCGTCGAGCGGATGCGAGTACTGGATCTCGGGCCAGCGCCACGTCAGGCCATGCGCGACCAGGTCGAACCGCCGCGAGAACACCGTGTCGAGGGCAAGCGGATGCGCGGCCGAGCACTCGTCGTGGATCAGGCCGGGGAGCGTCAGCTCGCTGCTGCGCGTCCCGCCGCCGAGCTGGTCGGCGGCCTCCAGCACGGTTACATCGATGCCCTCGGAGGCGAGTGTGAGCGCGGCAGCGAGCCCGTTCGGCCCGCTGCCGACGACGACCGCGCTGGTCATACGACGTGGCTGACCCGCTCGTAGCCCGGCATCCGGTAGTCGACCTGCATGCGGATCGGGCCGTTGGGCAGCCATGGCTGCTCGGACACCGCGTCGCGGACCGCCCAGCTGCCGCGCTCGACGACGCCTACCGCCGCGTCGAGCACCCAGTACTGCTGGCGGCCGTGGAAGGCCGGCTCGGACTCGGCCCAGACGACGACGAACTCCCCGGGGGCGAAGTTGCAACGCCGCTGGACCGCCTCCAGGAAGCGCTGGTCGTGCAGGTGGCCGTCGCCGAAGTTGAACCCGAGGATCGCGTTGCAGCAGAACTCGGGCTCGCGCAGCGTGTAGACGTCGATGTCGCCGCCGAGCTGGTTCATCATCACCGAGTTCAGCCCGCGGCCCTGGCTGTGCATCGCGCGGAACGCCAGCGGCACCTGCATGATCACCTCGGCCTCGGGCTCGCCGTAGAGGCCCGCGAGCTGGTCCTTCTGCATCAGCGCGGACTTGACGATGTGCTCGTTGAGCCGCGGCTCGAGGCCGGGCGCGAGCGCCCACATCGCCGACGCCCAGTTGCCCGCGTACTGGCGCATCGCGGGCAGGAACGAGACGAGGTCGGGCCGCAGGTTGCCGAGCACCGGGAAGAACAGCAGGCCGAACAGCGTGACCGCCAGCAGCGCGGCGTCCATGTCCTCGAGGCCGTAGCCGCTCTGCGCCGGATAGCCAAGGAACAGAAACGCGGCGATGTACATGAACAGCGCGTTCCACTCCAGCGGAACAGCCAGCGGGAACGTCGAGATGATGAACGTGTGGAAGCTGAGCATCAGCACCACCCCGACCACGGTCAGCGTCCGGTTGTGCGAGAACAGCAACAGCCACGGCGTGCCGAACTCGACCAGCGAGCCGCCGACGTGCGCCAGGCCCACGGCCCGCTCCGACGGCCGCAGGTCGTCGGGGAAGTTGCGGTAGTGCATCCGCTTGATCGCCTTCGAAGTCATCCACGGGGTGTTGCTGACCATCGGCGGGATGACGTTGGCGAAGTGACGACCGAACTTCGAGAACGCCGCGCCCAGCCAGACGACGACGATCAGCAGCTTGGCGGCGACGATCATGTCGACGAATCCGAAGAAGGCGAAGAAGACCAGCGCGGGGACGTACTGCTCGCTGCGCGCGGCGATGAAGACGACCTTGTCGCGCAGACCGACGACAAGGAGCAGGACGATCACGACCACGATCACGGCCGTCGGCAGGAGGCCCTTGTTGGCGCCGATCGCCGCCGTTTCCGACGCGGAGTGCACACCGCGCAGCGCCAGCGCGGTCGCGATGCTCGCCAGCAGCGCGAGGTAGAGCGCGACGTCGGCCGGCGTGCGCTCGTCGCCCTTGGTGAACGGCACCTTGTCGGGCCACGGCGGCATGCGCAGCGTGCGCAGCCGGGCGTAGTAGCGGAACCCCGCGGTCATCGGCTTGAAGTGGCCGGCCAGCGGGCCCCACGAGCCGGCGACGCCCACGCATTCGAGCAACAGCGTCCAGAGGACGGCCTTCTGGTAGACGATCGGCTCGTCCCACCATGCCTCCGGGTGCAGCGGGTCGAGGTCCGACGTGAGCGTCGCCACGAGCACGCCGCCGAGCGCGTAGAAGAAGATGAGCTTGAAGATGTAGATCACGGGGGTGATCTTGGGCGCGCCGAAGCCGTTCTCGACCCAGTGCTGCGAGAGCGTCTTGATCCGTTCGCGGTAGGGGACCTGCATGAACGTCGCCGGGTCGACCGGCGGGAAGTTTGCCGTTGTCAGCCCCATCGCTCCTCGACTCTTTCAGATCGTCTGGATAGGGCGGAACCGTGCCTTGGGAATTAGACAGCGTCGAGGAAGCGCTCACGCAACGGCGCGGCGAGACGCAGCCCGGAGCGGGCGAGCAACGCGGCAACCGGGGCCGCGACGAGCTCGACGGCGGCGACTGCCTTCGAGAGCGCCGCGAGCTCGGCCAGGGCGAGCGCGACGAGTACCTGGTCGGCCTCGGGCCGCGTGACGAGCAGGGCCGCGTCGCCCGCGGCGATCACCACGTCGGCCTCCTCGCCACGCGGTCCGGCGACCGTGAGCACCGTCGGCGTATCCGGCACCGCTGCGAGCACGGCCGTGGTGGCGACTGCGATCGCGGACTCGGCGGCCGGGAGCGTCACTCGGACCAACCTGCCGCTTGCGGTGGCTGCCAGTCCACCGGAGGCCAACGCCACGGCGGCGCGACGCGCCGACCGCGTCGCGGGCGCCGCCACGAACCGGCGGTCGAGCCCAGCGGTCCATTCGAGAACGACCGCGCAGCGTGCGGCGCGGCGCTCGGCGAGCGCCAGGCCGACCGCCGCGCCCGCCAGCGTGGCGTCGCGCGCCGCGCAGACGACGGTGACCTGCCCGGCGTCGGTCGCGATCGGCACCGTGGTCGCGGGCGGCAGGCGATCGGCGAAGCGCGATCGAGCCGAGCGGCCTTCATCCGGAGGCGAAAGCAGCGCGCTCACGGGCCCGCCACCGCGGTTGAGTGCGCCGTCAACGCTGCGGCCAACGCCGGGAAGATCGACGGCGGGCGCAGTGCGACACGAACCACGCGGCCGTCGACGGCGACGCTCATCCCGTCTCGCGACCAGCCGGGCACGGCGGCCCGGGCAGCCTCGGCCGCCGCACCGCCCTGCAGCAGTGCGACCGCCCCCGCCTCCGCGGCGTGGCCGGCGAACGTCCGCGCTGCGCCTGCGGCGAGCGCCTGGCCCGCCGCCAACGCCACGGCGGCCAGGACCGGCAGCACCGCGACGAGCTCGACGGTCGCCTGGCCGACCTGCCCTGCTGGCGCCCGCCGCGTCATCGCTGCGGCGGGAGCGCGGCGCTCGCCGACACGGTCGCCAGGTGATCGCCGGTGAACACGACCGGCACGGACACGTCGACGCGCACGGCCGACCGCCGCGTCTGCACCCTTACGGCACGCCGCAGCGAAGCCGGCAGGGCACCGCGGGCGCTCGCGGCGGCGTCCGTCCCGACCGCTTCGGCGCGCGCCGCGGCCCGGGCAGCGCCCGCCGATGCCCACACAGCCTGACCGACCACGACCGCCTGCCACAACCCCGCGGCGACCAGCAGCACCAGCGGCAGGACCGCCACGAGCTCGACCGATGCCTGTCCGGAAGCGGCGCGCAGGGAGGGCATGCCCGCACCATCGACGGCGCGGGGTCGCGAGGAACGCGCGGGTTGCTACGAGTTACAGGCCGTACTCGCGGTGGTGACGCCAGACCGTGTACAGGGCGGTGAGCGCGCTGATCAGCAGCGCGAAGAACGCGAGCGTCCCCAGGCCGCTGTCGAGCAGGCGGACGCGTGCGGCCATCGCGAACACGATCATTGCCACCGCCCCGTACAGCAGCAGCCGGTGACGCTCCCCCAAACCGTAGATCTCGGTGCGATACGTGCGGTACAGGTACACGCCGAACCACACGAACATGATCGTGATGAGGATCGTGAGGACGTTGGCGACGAAGTCCGCAGTGTCGCCGCCCTGAGGCAGGAACGCCACGATCGCCGCCAGCCCGGCGACGATCAGGATGTTGCGCAGGCCGTCGCTGATCACGGAGCCGTCGCGGCCAGCTCGGCGCCGTGCTCGACGACCGGGTCGACCACGGGCGCCGGCTCGCGCTCGGCCACCGGCGGCGCGACGACGCCGTCCGCAGGCTCGGCCGCGAAGCGGTAGCCCACGCCGAAGTGCGTGTGGATGTAGCGCCACGACGGCGAGGCCTTCTCGAGCTTCTGGCGCAGCTTGCGCACGAACACGTCGACCGAGCGGTCGCCGCGCGCCATGGCGTAGCCCCAGACGCGCTCATAGATCTCCTCGCGCTCGAGCACCCTGCCCTCGGCGCCGGCCAGCAGCGACACGAGCTCGAACTCCCGCCGCGTGAGGTCGATCGATCGGCCGCTCACGAAAGCCTGGAACTGATCGGCACGGATCTCGACCTCGCCCGCCTTCAGCGGAACCCCGGCCGCAGCGGACTCGGAGCGCCGGCGGCGACGCAGCACGGACTCCACGCGCGCGATGACCTCTTCGGGGTGGCACGGCTTGGTCACCCAGTCGTCGGCGCCGAGCCTGAGACCGCGCACGCGCTGGGCGACGGTCGACGCGCCGGTGCAGACCACGACGGCCAGGCCGGGCAGGCCCGAGCAGATCCGCTCGAGCTCGTCGAACGCACGCGGCCCGAAGAGCACGGGGTCGACCACCAGCGCTCCGAGGCGCATGGAGACCAGCGCGTCGAGCGGCGACAGGGCCGCCGATGACGCGGTGCTCCCAGCCGATCCGCTCCATGCGCTTGGTCAGCACCTGCAGGAAGCCAGAGTCGGTGTCGATGATCGCCACCCGAACAGCGTCTGGGGAAGCGATGGCGCGTTCCGTCATGACGTGCATGAGTCTAGGCGGTCGGCGCGACGGCAGACCACGCTTCGACAGGCCGGTTCACAGCTCGTTCACACGCAATATGCGGGCGAAACGTCAGGAGACGACCGGATGGGAGGAGTCCGAAAACTCACGGAACAGCCCGGTCACGACGAACGCCGTCTGCTCGCCGATGTCCACGGCGTTGTCGCCGATGCGCTCCAGCGCGCGGCCCACGAGCACCATGTGCATCGCCCACTCGCGCGTGTCGGGGTCCTCGCCGACCTCGATCGCCAACTGGAAGATCTCGCGGTTGAGCCGGTTGATCTCGCGGTCCTGGCGGACCAGATCCTGGGCGAGCTCGGCGTCGCGGTCGGCGAACGAACGCTTCGCCTGGACGCACTCCGAGCGCGCACAGCGCCCCATCTGCAG
Source organism: uncultured Actinomycetes bacterium (assembly GCA_963825415.1). Classification (GTDB taxonomy): domain Bacteria; phylum Actinomycetota; class Thermoleophilia; order Solirubrobacterales; family Solirubrobacteraceae; genus BP-464. The sequence continues at coordinate 113,267 of CAWGTD010000002.1, forward strand.
CAGCCGCGTGAGGACCTCGTCGTGCACGGGCGGCTCGTGGCCCGAGAGCGGCAGCACCTTGGCGATGTTCACGCACTGGTCGCCCATTCGCTCGATGTGCTTGATGACGTGCAGCAGCGCCGCGACGATCCGCAGGTCACCCGCGACCGGCGCCTGGAGCGCGAGCAGCGACAGGATCCCCTGGTGGACCTCCAGGTAGCGGCCGTCGATGCGGTCGTCGTCGGCGATCACGAACGACGCGAGCTCGACGTCCTGGTGCTCGAGCGCCTCGAGCGTGCGGTCGAGCTGCTCGACGACCAGGTCGAGACCCCCGAGCGCGCTCGCCTCGAGCTGCTTGAGCTGCCCCTGGAAGTGCAGTCGGGTTCCCTCGGTCACGAGCTCAGCCGACCTTCCCGGTGACGTAGGCCTCGGTGCGGGGGTCGGCCGGGTTGGAGAAGATCGTCTCGGTGTGGTCGTACTCGACCACGCGGCCGGTGCGGTGCTGCTCGCCCTCGTCCAGATCGACCGTGAAGAACGCCGTGCGGTCGGAGACGCGGGCCGCCTGCTGCATGTTGTGGGTGACGATCACGATCGCGTAGTCCTGCTTGAGCTCGAGCATCAGGTCCTCGATCCGGCCGGTGGAGATCGGGTCCAGCGCCGAGCACGGCTCGTCCATGAGGATCACGTCGGGCTCGATGGCGAGCGCGCGGGCGATGCACAGGCGCTGCTGCTGGCCGCCCGACATCCCGAAGGCGTTGCTCTTCATCCGATCCTTGACCTCGTCCCAGAGCGCGGCGCGGCGCAGCGCCCGCTCGACGATCTCGTCCATGTTGCCCTTCATCCCGATCACCCGCGGGCCGAACGCGATGTTGTCGTAGATCGACTTGGGGAACGGGTTGGGCTTCTGGAAGACCATCCCGATGACCTTGCGGACCTCGACCGGGTCGACGCCCGGGCCGTAGAGGTCCTGGTCGTGATAGAGGATCGAGCCGTCGACCGCCGCGCCCGGAACCAGGTCGTTCATCCGGTTCAGGCAGCGCAGCAGCGTGCTCTTGCCGCAGCCGGACGGCCCGATCAGCGCGGTGATCTCCCGCTCGTGGATGTCGAGCGTGATCTCACGGATCGCCGGCACGCCCGAGTAGGCGACCGCGACGCCGGCCAGCTCGAAGACCGCCGGGGTCATCGGCTTGGACTCGGCGTGGCGCGCCACCCCTTCGAGCGACGGGATCGCGCTCTCGTGTTTCGACGCGCCCGCGAGGGCGTCGTGCTGGGGAGCGTCTTCGCTCACGGCGTCTGACGGAAACCTGGACACGCTGGGCCTCCTACCACTTTCGTTGATACCGGTTGCGCAGGAAAATCGCCGCGGCGTTCATCGTCAGGAGGATCGCCAGCAGGACGACGATCGCCGCGGCGGCGATCACCTTGAACTCCTCCTGCGGCCGGGAGATCCAGTTGAAGATCTGGATCGGCAGCACGGTGAACGCGCTGTCGAGACCCTCCGGGTTGAAGGTGATGAAGGTCAGGCCGCCGAGCAGGACCAGCGGCGCGGCCTCGCCGATCGCGCGCGAGAGCGCGAGGATGCTGCCGGTCGCGATGCCGGGCACGGCCGCGGGCAGCACCTGGCGGCGGATCGTCTGCAGCTGGGTCGCGCCGAGGGCGAGCGCCGCATGCCGGATCGACATCGGCACCGCCCGGATCGCCTCGCGCGAGGCGATGATGACGATCGGAAGGACGAGCAGGCTGAGCGTCAGCGCCGCGGCGATGACCGTCTGGCCGAAGCCGGCGCCGCGCACCAGGAACCCAAGTCCGAGGATGCCGTAGACGATCGAAGGCACCGCGGCGAGGTTCTGGATGTTCAGCTCGATGAGCCGGTTCCACCAGCGGGTCTCGTCCGCGTACTCCTCGAGGTAGATGGCGGCCCCCACGCCGACCGGGATCGCGACGATCGCCGTGATCGCGACGACCCAGATGGTCCCCATGATCGCCGACTGGGCACCCGCGATCTCGGGATTGCTCGACGGGAAGTGGAACAGGACGTCCTGGTTGATGCGCGAGTGGCCCTTGACGATCACCTGGACCAGCAGCGCGACGAGCGTGACGAGGCCGACCGCGAGGCTCGCGAGCAGCGCGACGCGGAACACGCGTTCCTTGACCACGTCGGCGCGCGAGGAGCGGCCGAGCTGCGGTGCGACCGGCGTGGCGCTCATTCGTACACCTCGCGGTACTTGCGGACCAGCCGGATGCTGACCATGTTCATCAGCAGCGTCGCGATGAAGAGCGTCGAGCCGACCGCGAAGATCGTCTTGTAGCCGGTGCTGCCGGTCGGCTGGTCGCCGAGCCCGGCGGAAGCGATGAACGCCGTCATGGTCTGCATCGCCTCGCTCGGGTCGAGCGTCAGCTTCGGCGTCCCGCCGGCGGCGATCAGCACGATCATCGTCTCGCCGACCGCCCGCGAGATCGCCAGCACGAACGAGGCGACGATCCCCGAGAGCGCGGCGGGGACGACGACGCGCGTCGCGACGTGGAAGCGACTGGCGCCGAGCGCGTAGGCGCCCTGGCGCAGCGCCTGCGGCACCGCCGCCATCGCGTCCTCGGAGATCGAGGCGACCGTCGGCAGGATCATCACGCCCATCACGAGGCCGGCCGAGAGCGCGTTGAAGACCTGGGGCGCCTCGCCGAAGAACCAGATGTCCTGCAGCAGCGGCGTGACGAAGGTCAGCGCGAAGAAGCCGTAGACGACGGTCGGGATCCCGGCGAGGATCTCCAGCAGCGGCTTGAGGACCTTGCGGGTCCGATTGCGCGCGTACTCGCTGAGGTAGATCGCGGCGCCGAGGCCGAACGGGATGCACACGACCAGCGCCCAGAAGGTGACTACCAGCGTCGCGGCGACCAGCGGCGCGACGCCGAAGTGCGGCGGGTTGAAGAGCGGCGACCAGTCCCGGGTGGTGAAGAACTCCGTGATCCCGACGTCGCCGAAGAACTCGATCGTCGGCTGAGCCAACGCCGCGATGATGCCGACGGTCGTCGCCACCGACACCAGCGCGCACGCCATCAGGACGAGGCGGACGCCCGCCTCTCCGTAACGCGGCTTCGCCGCCCCGAGGCGCCGCGGTGCGGGCCTCGGGACGGCGGGGAGCGAGGTGGCTTCCATGGCCGCTCTCGTGGTCTCCCTATGCCTCAGCCTTGAGGGCTTCGAGCTTGGGCGTCAACGCGCCCTCCTGCTCGGCCGTCAGCGGCACGAACAGCGCCTGCTCGGTCAGCGTGGCCGTGCTCTCGAGGTAGTACTCGACGAACTTCGTCACGGCGGGCTTCTTCAGCGAGCTCGCCTTGACGTAGATGAACAGCGGCCGGCTCAGCGGCTTGTAGTCGTTGCTCTGGACCGTCGCCGACGTGGGCTCGATGCAGCCACCGCCCGCGTCGACCTTGACCACCTTGAGCTGGTCCTTGTTCTGCTCGAAGTACGACAGGCCGAAGTAGCCGATGCCGCCCTTGGAGCCCTCGACGCCCTGGACGGTCACGTTGTCGTCCTCGGTGGCGTTGTAGTCGCTGCGGCTCTGCCCCTCCTCACCGTTGATCGCGCCGGTGAAGAAGTCGAACGTCCCCGAGTCCGTCCCGGGACCGAACAGCTCCAGCTTCTGGTCGGGGAACTCGGGGTCGACCTGGTTCCAGTTGCTGATCTTCGAGCCCTTGTCCCAGATCTTCTTGAGCTGGGCGACGGTCAGGCAGTCGGCCCAGTCGTTGTCCTTGTTGACGACGACGGAGATGCCGTCGTTGGCGACCTGGAACTCCTCGTAGGTGATGTTCTTGGCCGCGCAGGCCTGCTTCTCGTCGTCCTCGATCGGGCGCGAGGCGTCGGAGATGTCGGTCTCGCCGGCGCAGAACTTCTCGAAGCCGCCACCGGTACCCGAGGTACCGACGGTGACCCTCACGCCGGCCTGCTGGCCCTGGAAGGCCTCCGCAGCGGCCTCGCTGAGCGGGCCGACCGTGGACGAACCGTCGATCCGAATCGTCCCTGAGAGCTTCTCGCCGCCGCCGGCGCTGTTGTCGCCGCCGCCGGTTCCGCCGCTGTCGCCGCACGCGGCCACTGTTGCGGCCAGAGCGAGGGCAAGAAGCGGCGTAGAGAGCTTGATCATTCGCATTGCTGCCTCCTTGATGGCTGTCGGAGGCGAGCGTTTCAGCAGGCTTGGCGCAGTTTGTTACTGCGCGGTGGCGATGCTGTGAACATGTTGTGATCGCGGCAGGGATCGCCCGGCGATCACCGAGGAAGCAGCGGCGAAATGGGCTCGTCGTCGAGCCGGTAGCCGAATCCGACGTGTGTGTGGATGAACCGCCACGTCGGCATCGCGGACTCGAGCTTGACCCGCAGTTTGTGCACGTAGACGTCGACCGAGCGGTCACCCGGGCGCAGCTCGGTGCGCCAGACCAGCCCGTGCAGCTCCTCGCGACTGAGGATCCTGCCGGCCCGCTCCGCCAACGCCACGAGCACCTCGAACTCGCGCACCGAGAGCACTAGCGCCCGGCCGCCGGCGAGTACCAGCCCGTCGCCGAGCCGGATCTCCAGCTGCCCGATCCGCAGCAGTTCTCCCGATCTCGCAGCTTCCACGTATCGCAGGCTTCCCTGCCGGCGGCCGTGTCCGGTTACCGACCTGTGAATCAGTCGTGAAGAAGCCGTGAAGCCATGATGATCGACGGTGTGGTGCCGATTAGCCTCGCCCGCCATGCGGCTTCTGCCCAGGCGCCAGGACACCGTCGTGCTCGGCCTCGTCGAGGAGTCCGGCCGCAACGTACAGCGGGCGAGCCTGCTGCTGCGCGACCTGCTCTCCGACTACCCCGACCGTTCACACCTGGCCCACGACCTGGAGCTCTGCGAGCAGGAGGGCGACCGGATCACCCACGACGTGATCCTGCGGCTCAAGGCGCGGCGCCGGTCGCGAGCGCCGTTCGACGCGTCGGAGGGCCACGAGCTCGCGGCCACCCTCGACGACATCGTCGACTACGCCGAGGAGGCGGCCGCGGCTCTGGCCACGCACCATGTGGAGGCCCCGATGGAACAGGCCGTCGCGCTCGCCGATGTCCTGGTCGACGCCACCGAGGAGGTCGCCGCCGCGCTGCGCGGGCTGCGCACCGGCGCCGACCCCGCGCCCCATCTCGTGGAGATCCACCGGTTGGAGAACGAGGGCGACCGTCTCAGCCGCGCGGCGATCGCCTCGCTGTTCGCCAACGGCATCGACCCGATGGTCGTGATCCGCTGGAAGGACGTGTTCGAGTCCCTCGAAGCCTCGGTCGACGCATGCGAACGCGTGGCGCACTTGCTCGAGGGCTTGTCGCTCAGGCCGCGCTGATCTCCGCCGGCTCGCCGGCCGTCGGGCCGGCGTTCGCGCCTAGCTCTTCTGCGGTCATCAGGTAGATGCCGTAGGCGATCGCACACAGGCACGCGGCGCCGCCGAACAACGCCATCAGCGCGTAGGCGGTGGCTGCGCCGCCGCGGCGCTCGCGCCGGGCGTCCATCGAGCGCCCCACGCCTAGGACCGCGAACCCGTATACGGCCGGCACGCCGACGCCGGCGATCAGCGAGTAGAGGACGACCTTGCCCAGCGCGTCCCAGTCGATGACGGTGGCGGCAAGCATCATGCCGGCGTGTTGGCCTCTCGAATGCGGCGGCCGAACAGCGCGGTGGAGCCCAGGGCGATCGCGGCGACGACCACCACGGGGCCGGTCGCGCCGGTCCCGAAGACACGCGTGACTCCGTAGACGAGGGCCCCTCCGGCCGCGGCGGCCGGCAGCGTGAGGATCCACGCGGCGACGATGTTGCCGGCAACGCCCCAGCGGACCGCCGAGAGCCGCTTGGCCGCGCCCGCCCCCATGATCCCGCCGTTGATCACGTGCGTGGTCGACAGCGGGTAGCCGAAGTGCGAGGACGCGAGGATCACGACGGCTCCGGCGCTCTGCGCCGAGAAGCCCTGCGCCGGGTCCATCTTGATGATCCGGCTGCCCATGGTCCGGATGATCCGCCAGCCACCCATGTACGTCCCGAGGGCGATCGCGCCCGCGGCTGAGACCACGACCCAGTCGGGCACCTGGAAGTTGTCGGCGGAGATGTTGCCGTGCGCGACGAGCGCGAGGGTGATGATCCCCATCGTCTTCTGGGCGTCGTTCGTGCCGTGCGAGAGCGCGAGCAGACCGCCGGAGGCGAGCTGGCCGACCTTGAACCCGCGCGTCACCGGGCCGGGCCGCACGCGGCCGACGATCCTGTAGATCACGAGGATCGCGATGCCGGCGACCACGAAGGCGAGGATCGGCGCGATCAGCGCGGGCACGATGACCTTCGCGAGCAGGCCGTTGCCGTCGATGGCGCCGGTGCCCGCGGCCGCGAACGCGCTGCCCACGAGCCCGCCGATCAAGGCGTGCGAGGAGCTCGAGGGAAGCCCGAAGTACCACGTGGCGAGGTTCCAGGCGATCGCTCCGACGAGGCCGGCGAAGACGATCGTCATCGTCACCTTGTCGGGGTTGACGATCCCCTTGCCGACCGTCGCGGCCACCTTCAGCGAGATGAACGCACCGACGAAGTTGAGGATCGCGGCGAACAGCACGGCAAGGCGTGGCGGCACCGCGCGCGTGGAGATCGCCGTGGCGACGACGTTTGCGGTGTCGTGGAAACCGTTGGTGAAGTCGAAGGCCAGCGCCGTCCCGACGACGATGACCAGGATGAGATCCGACTCCATGCTCAGGCGTTCTTGATGACGATGCCCTCGAGAACGTTCGCGACCTTCTCGCAGGCGTCGATCGCTTCCTCGAGGCGCTCGAAGAGGTCCTTCCAGCGGATGACGACCATCGGGTCGATCCCGCCCTCGAACAGCGAGGCGACGGCTTCGCGGACGATGCGGTCGCCGTCGTTCTCAAGCCTGTTGATCTCGACCGTGTAGTGGTTGATGTCGCGGAAGTCGCGCATCCGCGGCATCGCCTCCGCGATCTGGCGGGAGGCCTGGAGGAGGATGTGCGCCAGCCGCTGTGACTGCTCCATCGGCGCCTCGATCTTGTAGAGCCCGAGGTAGTCGGCGACCTCTTCGGTCAGATCGACGATGTCGTCGAGCGCCGAGGCCAGCAGCAGGATGTCCTCGCGGTCGATCGGCGTGACGAACGTGTTGTTCAGGCGCTGGATCACGTCGTGGGTGATCCGGTCGCCCTCCTGCTCGCAGATCAGGATGTCCCGCGCCAGGTCCGCCTTCTCGGGGTAGTTGCGCAGCATCTGGTCGAGCAGGTCCGCCGCGCGCACCGAGTTGGTGGCCGCCTCCTCGAAGAGGTCGAAGAACTCGCGGTCCTTCGGGACGAACATCTGCGACAGCCGGGGCATGGCGTGAAAGCTATGTGAAACGGGCGACGTGTTCTTCGAGGGCCGCGTAGGCAGCTTCGACCGCCCGTCGGGCGGCCGTGTGCCGGGCCTCGGACTTCGCCGACTCGTACTTTGTCGCCCACCGCGCGGGGTCGCCCAGCTCCTCCTCGAGAGCTGCGAGCGCGGCCTCGGCCTGCTCCACAGCCCGCTCGAGCTCGGCTTCCCGGCGCTTGGCGTTCTTGGAGGGCGAAGCGGGTGCGTCTGTCGAGGGCGGGGACGGTCGGGCGTCCGACGGACGCTCCCGGCCCGGAGCCGGAGGTGGAGGGCCGGTCCACCGGATGCCCGACCGATCCCCGCCCTGACCACCGGCGCCAGCGCCCAATGCCTTGCGCTCCTCCCGGACGCGCGAGTACTCCGCCCAGCCGCCGACGTACGAGTGGAGCGTGTAGTCCTCGACGGCCACGGTTCTAGATCCGACGGCGTCGAGCAGCGCGCGGTCGTGCGTGACCAGCAGGAGCGAGCCCGGGAACGCCTGGAGCGCGTCCTCGAGCGCCTCGCGGCTCTCCAGGTCGAGGTGGTTGGTCGGCTCGTCGAGGATCAGGACGTTGGCGTCGGAGGCGACGAGGATCGCGAGCGTCAGCCGCCGGCGTTCGCCGCCCGAGAGGCCGTCGAGCGGCTTCTCGGCCTCCTCGCCGCTGAACAGGAAGCGGCCGAGCAGGGCGCGCGTCTGGTTGGGGGTCAGCCCGGTGCGCTTGATCGCCGCCTCCAGCGCGGTCCGCGCGCCCGCCGCCTCGAGCTCCTCGGCGTGCTGGGAGAGGTAGCCGATCTTGACGTTGTGGCCGGTGCGCAGGCGCCCGCCGTCGAGCGGCCGGCGACCGACGATCGCGTCGATCAGGGTCGTCTTGCCGGTGCCGTTGGGGCCCACGAGCGAGACGTGCTCGCCGCGCTCGAGCCAGATCTCGGCGTCGTGCAGCAGCACGCGGCCGGGGACCTCCAGGCGGGCGTCCTCGAGCTCGAAGATCACGCGGCCGGAGCGTTCGGGCTTGCGGAACTGGAAGGCGAGCGCGCGGCCGTCGGCCGGGTCGCGCCCGATGCGCTCCATCTTGTCCAGGCGCTTGACGCGCGACTGGGCCTGCTTGGCCTTCGACGCCTTGTAGCGGAAGCGCTCGACGAAGCGCTCGAGCCGGGCGATCTCGGCCTGCTGCTTGTCGATCGCCTTGCCCAGCGCGATCTCGCGCGCCGCCTGCTCCTTGCGCCACTGCGTCCAGGTGCCGGGGAAGAACCGCGACCGGCCGGCCTCGAGCTCGAGCACGGCGGTGCCCACGGTCTCCAGGAACCAGCGGTCGTGGGCGACGAGCACGATCGCGGTGTCGAGCGCCAGCAGCGTCTGCTCCAGCCACTCCAGCGACTCGATGTCGAGGTGGTTGGTCGGCTCGTCGAGCAGCAGCAGGTCGGCCTCGGCCGCCAGCGCACGCGCCAGGGAAGCGCGGGTGAGCTGGCCGCCGGAGAAGGTGGCCAGCGGCCGATCGAAGTCCGCGTCGGCGAACCCGAGGCCGTGCACGACGCTCGTGGCGCGTTCGCGCCAGGTGTAGCCACCCAGCGCCTCGAAGCGCGCGGTGACCCGCGCGTAGCGCTCCATCGCCGCCTCGTCGCCGGCGGCCATCGCGTCCTCCAGGCGCCGCAGCTCGGCCTCGAGCTCCTGCGGCTCGCGGCGCCCCGAGAGCACGTAGTCGCGCAGCGACAACTCCCGCTCGCGCGGCGGGCGCTGGTCGTGCAGCGCCACGCGGGTGTCCTTGGCGAACACCAGCTCGCCGCCGTCGACCGACGCCTGGCCGGCGAGCATCCGCAGCAGCGTCGTCTTGCCCGCGCCGTTGCGCCCGGCGACCGTCAGCCGCTCACGGCGCTCGAGCTTGAGCGACACGCCGCGCAGCAGCGGCTCACCCGCGATGTCCTTCGCGAGGTCGGATGCGATCAGGACGGCCATCGCCGCTCAGGTTAGGGTCGGCCCCCATGGTCCTCGCGCACGAAGAGCTGGGCAGCGGGCCGCCTCTGGTGCTGCTTCACGCAGGAGTCGCCGACCGCACCATGTGGGCCGATCACCTCGAGCCGTTGGCGAACGCCGGCGCTCGCGTCGTCGCACTCGACCTGCCGGGATTCGGCCAGTCTCCGGCAGCGATCGGGGTGCAGTGCGAGTGGACCGACGTCCTCGAGACCATGGACCAGCTCGCGATCGACCGCGCGACGCTCGTCGGCAACTCGTTCGGCGGCGCTGTCGCCCTGCGCGTGGCGCTGGTCGCACCCGAGCGCGTGAGCGCGTTGGCGCTCGTCTCCGCACCGGCGCCGGGGCTCGAGCCGTCGCCCGAGCTCGAGGCCGTCTGGGAGGCCGAGGAGGAGGCGCTCGGCCGCGGGGACACCGAGGCGGCGGTCCGGGCGATCGTCGACGCGTGGACGCTTCCGGACGCGCCGCAGGACCTGCGCGACCGTGTCGCCGAGATGCAGCGCCGCGCGTTCGCGCTGCAGGACGGCGCCGAGGCGACAGCCGCGCCCGACCCGCTCGACGAGGACCCGGATGCCGTCGGCCGGATCGACATCCCGGCCCTCGTCGCGGTCGGCGAGCGCGACAAGCCCGACTTCCTCGAGGGCGCCCTCGCTTTGACCCGAGCCCTCCCCCAGGCGCGCCACGTGGTCATCGCGGGCGCGGGGCACCTGGCGCCCCTGGAAACCCCGGACGCCTTCCGCGAACTGCTGCTCGATTTCCTGCGGTAGCGTCGCCGGCATGCTCCGCCGCGCCGGCCTGCTCGCCGTCCTGACCGCCGCGCTCGCGGCCGCCCCCGCCCACGCGACGTACACCACGATCGCCGGGACGCCCGGTTACGGCCCGGCCAAGTACGCCCGGATCGGCATCGAGAAGATCGGCCCGCGGTCGGCCCGCCGGGTGCTCGTGCTCATCCCCGGCACGTTCGCCGGCTCGGGCGACTTCGGCCTGATCGCCCGCGAGCTGGTCGCCCGCGTCCCCGGCCTGCAGGTGTGGTCGATCGACCGGCGCTCGAACGTGCTCGAGGACACCTCGTACATGGTCAAGGCGCTGAATGACCAGATAACCGGGCAGCAGCTGTTCGACTACTACCTCGGCTGGATCGGCGACTCGTCGATCTCCCCGCATTACCAACCGCTGAAGACCGAGGACTTCACGTTCGCGCGGCGTTGGGGGCTCCGGATGGCGATGGAGGACACCCGGCGCGTCGTGCGCGCCGCCCGCAAGAACGGCAGGACCGTCATCCTCGGCGGCCACTCGCTCGGGGCCTCGTCAACGCTCGCATACGCCACCTGGGACTTCGCGGGCCACCCGGGCTACCGCGACGTCGCCGGCCTCGTCCTCATCGACGGCGGGAGCTTCGGGGCCGCCCCGCCGCTGGCCGAAACGAAGAAGGCGGTCGCTGACCTCCAGGGCGCCGACCCGTGGCTGGACCTGCTTCAGATCAACCTCCCGTGGACCGCGGGCGTGTTCGAAGAGGCCGGCGCGATCGGCACGCTCAAGGAGCCGGACAGCGCGTCGATCGGCCAGGCGTCACCCCTGCTGCCCACCCAGTTCAAGCCCTCCGTACCGGTCACGAACAAGGCGCAGTTCGGCTACGCGTTCGACGAGCGCAGCTCGCCCGCCGCGTTGGCGCTGATCCACATCCACTCCGGACACGTCGCCGAGGCCGCCGGCCCCGACGGGCTGCACGGGTGGGTCGACGACGGCATCACGAACCTCGACACGTTCGCGACGCTGGCGGCCCACGAGCCCGGCAACTTCGTCGAGTGGTACTACCCGAAGCTGCTGACGATCGACGCGCGCGGAGCATCCGGCTACACGCGCACGGCGACCACGCGCTTCCTCGGCCTGCGCACCTGGCACCGCAAAGACGTCGACGTGCCGCTCTACGCGTTCCAGACCGGCCTCAGCAACGGCCGCGTGCTGCAGGGCGCGCGCGCGTTCGTGAAGGCCTCCGACGTGCCGCGCGCGAAGTACGTCGACCGCTCGAAGACCTACTCGCATCTCGATCCGCTCGCCGCCACGCCCGCGCGCAACGACTTCCTCAAGACGGTGGTGCCGTTCCTCAGGAAGCTTCGCTAGGCCGCGGCGGCAGCGAGGGCTCCACGCGCAGCAGCCGCGCCGGCAATTCGGGCAGCCACCAGTTCCAGCGCCCGAAGAGCGACACGACCGCGGGGACGAGCAGCCCGCGGATGATCGTCGCGTCGAGCAGGATGCCCGCCGCCAGCCCGGTCGCCAGGACCTTCACGTCGGTCTCGGGGCCGGCGGCCAGCGCGCCGAAGGCAAGGAAGAGGATCAGCGCCGCGCTGGTCACGAGCCGACCGGTGCGGCCGAGCCCGACGATCACCGAGGCGTCCGTATCGCCGGTCTTGTCGTACTCCTCGCGCATCCGCGAAAGGATGAAGACCTCGTAGTCCATCGACAGGCCGAACAGGAACGCGAAGACGATCATCGGGATCCACGAGTTGATCGAGCCGGTCGGGTCGATGCCCCAGATCTGCGAGCCGTGGCCCTGCTGCCAGACGAGCGTCATCACTCCCCAGGCCGCCGCCACGCTGAAGATGTTGAGGATCACGGCCTTGAGCGGCAGCAACAGCGACCGGAACGCGCGGGCGAGCAGCAGGAACGTGACGATGGCGATCAACAGGATCAGGAGCGGGAAGGCGCCGTAGACCGCGTCGATGAAGTCGTCGTTCTGGGCCATCGCGCCGCTGACCCGGACGTCCGGGCCCGCGTCATGCGCGGCGCTCCGCACGTCCGCGACGAGGTCGCGGGCCTCGCCCGTGGCCGGATTGGGGGTCGGGAACGCCTCGACAATCGCGGTGCCGCCACGCTGCCAATCCGGGTCGTCGGGCGCGACCGCCCCGTGGATGCCCTCCACGCGGCCGACAGCAGCAGCCGCCGCGGGGCCTTCGCCCTGCGGCGCGAGGATCTCGTAGGGCGCAAGCGCGCCGGATCCGATGCCCGAGTCCTTCAGGGCGTTCAATCCCGTCTGGCCGTCGCCGGACTTGGCGATCGTGTCGGGGTTCGACGTGCCCAGGTTGAGTTCGGTCGCGGCGAACGTCAGCGCGCCGAGCATCAGCAGCGCCGCCCCCACGGCGAACCACCGGCGGCGCACGATGCCCTCGGCCCAGCGCGTCCAAGCGCGGCTGGCGGTGTCGTCGGAGCGCTTGTGCGGCCAGTCCAGCCGCTGGCCGAACTTGACCAGCAGGACCGGCAGCAGCGTGATGCCGACCGCAGTGGAGACCAGCGGGATCAGCAGGCCGGCGTAGCCCATCGACCGCAGGAACGGCAGCGGCAACGCGACGAGCGCGAGCAGCGCGATACCGACCGTCGTACCGCTGAACACCACGGCCCGACCCGCGGTCGCCATCGCGCGAACGGTCGCCTCTTCGATGTCGTAGCCGTGCGCGCGTTCCTCGCGCCAGCGCACGACGATCAGCAGTGCGTAGTCGATCGCGATCCCGAGGCCGACGAGCGCGATCAGGAACTGCACGATCGGCGAGATTTCCGTCACCGTGGTCAGCGACCAGGCGAGCAGGAACGTCGTCGGGATCGCCACGATCGCCATGAGCATCGGCAGGAAGGCCATCAGCGAGGCGAAGACGAACGCCAGCACGGCCATCGCGCCGAGGCCGCCGATCAGCACCTCGAGCAGGATCCCGGCGCCACCGGCGTCGGCGCCGGTGTCCTGGAACAACGCGTCGAACCCGGTCACCCGGACCGGCGCGCCCGCGACGGTGGCGCCGCGCAGCTCTTTGCGCAGGTTCTTCAACGACACCGGGTCCTCGCCGAAAGCGGAGTCGGGAACCTTCGGGTAGATGACGGAGAAGACGGTGCGGCCGTCCTTCGAGACGAACGCGGGGTCGCCGGTCGACGCGTAGGAGGCGACGCGCGCGCTCGGAATCGCCTTCTTGGCCTTGCTGTCGATGGCGGCGAGGTCCGCCTTCACGTCGGGCGAGTCGACCGACTTGCCCGCCGGGAGGCTGACCACGGGCAGCAGCGGGAGGTTCTCGCCGCCCGTCCCGTAGACCTTCGTGATCTGGTCGGCGGTCTCCCAGCCCTCACGGCCGGGCACCGAGAACTTCTGGTCGAAGGATTCGGTCGCCTTGCCGGCGGTCGCGAGCCCGACCAGGGCGAGCAGCGCCCAGACGATGACGACGAGGCGGCGATGTGCGAGGACCCAGCGAGTAATGGAGGTCATGGGGACGGCGGCAGGCTAGCGAGTGCGCTCACTCGGTTGTGTGACGAGTTGGCAATCCGGCGCCGTGCCGCTGGAACTCCACGAGCAGCGCGTTCTCGTGAGCCACGCGGTCGGCCGTGCGCTCGAGCTCGCCGAACATCGCCTTGAGCCGCCGCATCGCCTCGGGCGGGCCCTGACTGGCCTCGAGTGCCAGGGCGAACGCCGTCGCCTCGGCCTCTGCCTCGCCCACCACGCGCTGCACGAGGCCGATCCGGCCCGCCTCCTCGGCGCCGACGACACGGCCGGTGAGGATCAGCTCCTTCGCGCGCGACAAGCCCACCAGCGGCACCAGGCGCGCCGGGCCGACGGGCACGCCGAGCCGGCCTCCCGCCCACGCGAGCTTCAGGTTCTCGCCCGCGACCCGCAGGTCGCAGGCGGCGGCGATCTCGGCGCCCGCGCCCACGCAGTTGCCGACGCAGACCGCGACCGTCGGCACCGCGAACGCCTCCAGCCTCGTGTAGAGACTGGTGAAGAGCTCCATCCGCGCCACGCCGCCGGCGTGATCGAGCTCCTCGGCGACATCGGCGCCGGCCGACAGCGCCCGGTCGGTGGTGGTCGACAGCACGAGCGCCCGCAGCGTGTCGTCCTCGCCCAGAGCGATCAGCGCGGCGAGCAGCTCGCCCAGCAGCTCGGTGTTCATCGCGTTGCGGACATCGGGGCGGTCGAGCCGCAGGATCTCGACGCCTTCGCGGCGCTCGCGCACGATCGTGCTCATGGCAAGGCTTCTATACGATCCGGCGCGTGCTCCGGCTCCTGCCGACCACCGTGGTGCTCGTTCTGCTGCTCGCCCCCGCGGCGATGGCGCACGACCAGGGCCAGGGCTGGTGGGGCGAGACCAACGACAAAATCGTCACCAACGCCGGGTTCATCGTGATCGCGGCGTTCCCGCTGTTCATCTTCTTCATGTCGATGCTCCAGCGCACGCTCGACAAGCGCAAGGACGTGCGCAAGAAGGCCGCGAAGGCGCGTGCGACCAACCGCCAGTGGCAGGGCGGCTGGTAGCCGCTCCGGCGGCGCAGTGACCGAAGTGGGCGAGGACGTGACCCTCGAGCGCGTCGGCGCCGCCGCCGTGCTCACCATCGACCGCCAGGAGCGGCGCAACGCGGTCGACGGCCCGACCGCGGACGCCCTCGAGCAGGCCTTCGCGGAGTTCGAGGCCGACGACGAGGCGCGCGTGCTTGGTGGTCACCGGCGCCGGGGGCGTGGCCTTCTGCGCGGGCGCCGACCTCAAGGCGATCGACTCCTTCGGCGCGCGGCTGATGAGCGAGGCGGGGCCGTTCGGCTTCACGCGGCTCACCGCGTCGAAGCCGACGATCGCCGCGATCTCGGGCTGGTGTTTGGCCGGCGGGCTGGAGCTCGCCCTGTGGTGCGACCTGCGGATCGTCACCGAGGGCTCGACGCTCGGGTTCCCCGAACGCCGCTGGGGCGTGCCGCTCATCGACGGCGGTACCCAGCGCCTGCCGCGGATCGTCGGCATGGGCCGGGCGCTGGACCTGATCCTCACCGGGCGCATGGTGTCGACCGACGAGGCGCTGGCGATCGGGATGGTCACCGAGGTCGTGCCCGAGGGGCGCCACCTCGAGCGCGCCCTGGAGATCGCCGAGGGGCTCGCCGCCTTCCCACAGGAGACGATGCTCGCCGATCGCCGCGCGGCGATCGACGGCTTCGGGCTCCCGCTGGCCGAGGCGCTGGCGCTCGAGGCGAAGGCCGGGCCGGCCGTGTTCGCCGCCGCCATCGCCGGCGCGTCGCGCTTCGCGGGCGGGGAGGGACGCGGCGGCGCGGGCGCCGGAGTATGAATACGGCATGACCTACTTCGTCACCGGCGCCACCGGCTTCATCGGCCGCCACCTAGTCGAGCAGCTGCTTGCCAAGCGCGACGGCGACATCTTCGTGCTCGTGCGCGAGGGCTCGCAGGACAAGCTCGAGGCGCTGCGCACGTCGAGGTGGGGAAACTCGGACCGCATCAAGCCCGTCGCCGGCGACCTGGCCGAGGACAAGCTCGGCGTCGAGCAGGCCTGGATCGACGAGCAGAAGGGGAAGATCGGGCACTTCTTCCACCTCGCGGCGATCTACGACATGACGGCCTCCGACGAGGCCAACGAGAAGCTCAACAACGGCGGCACCCGCAACGCCGTGGGCCTGGCCAACGCGCTGGAGGCCGGCACGCTGCACCACACGTCGTCGATCGCCGTCTCGGGCCTCTACGACGGGCTCTTCCGCGAGGACATGTTCGACGAGGGCCAGAAGCTGCCGTCGGCCTACCACCGGACGAAGTTCGAGTCCGAGAAGATCGCCCGCACCGACAGCAAGGTGCCCTGGCGCGTCTACCGGCCCGCCGTCGTCGTCGGCCACTCCGAGACCGGCGAGATGGACAAGATCGACGGGCCGTACTACTTCTTCAAGGCGATCCAGAAGCTGCGCCACTGGCTGCCGGCGTGGGTGCCGCTGATCGGCCCGGAGCTGGGCTTCACCAACATCGTCCCGGTCGACTTCGTGGCCAAGGCGATGGACCACATCGCCCATCAGCCCGACCTCGACGGCCAGGCCTTCCATCTCTTCGCCACCAAGTCCCAGCGCTCCGGCGAGGTCCTCAACACGTTCGCGCGGGCGGCGCACGCGCCGCAGCTCTCGCTGCGCCTCGACAAGCGCCTGATCGACGCACTGCCCAAGGGCACGATCTCGATGCTGATGAAGGTGCCGCCGCTGAAGGACGTGCGGCGCACGATGCTCGCCGACTTCGGCATCCCCGAAGAGGTCGTCGACCACGTCGGGTTCACGGCCAAGTTCGACACGCGCGACACCGAGCGCGCGCTGAAGGGCTCGGGCATCGAGGTCCCGCCGCTCGACAGCTACGCCGACAAGCTCTGGGACTACTGGGAGCGCAACCTCGACCCCGACCTGTTCCGCGACCGCTCGTTCGAGCACGCGGTCAACGGCAAGACGGTGATCATCACCGGCGCGTCCTCGGGCATCGGCAAGGCCGCGGCGCTGAAGATCGCCGCCGCCGGCGGCATCCCGTTGCTCGTCGCGCGCTCGGCCGACAAGCTCGAAGAAACGAAACAAGAGATCGAGGCCGCCGGCGGCACCGCCTACAGCTACAGCGCCGACCTCTCCGCGCTGGACTCGATCGAGGACCTCGTCGAGAAGGTGCTCGCCGACCACCCGGCGATCGACATGCTGGTCAACAACGCGGGCCGGTCGATCCGCCGCTCGGTGACGCTCTCCTACGACCGCTTCCACGACTACGAGCGCACGATGCAGCTCAACTACCTGGGCGCGATCAAGCTCACGATCGGGCTGCTGCCCCACATGACCGAGCGGCGCTCGGGCCACGTCGTCAACGTCAGCTCGATCGGCGCGCAGACCAACCCGCCGCGCTTCTCGGCCTACGTCGCCTCGAAGGCGGCGCTCGACGCGTGGACGCGCGTGGTCAGCTCGGAGCTGATCGGCGACAACGTCACCTTCACGACGATCCACATGCCGCTGGTGCGCACGCCGATGATCGCGCCGACGAAGATCTACGACCAGTTCCCGACGATCACGCCCGACGAGGCCGCCGACCTGATCTGCGAGGCGATCCGCTCGAAGCCCAAGACGATCAACACGCGCCTCGGCACCTTCGGCGAGGTCGCCTACGCGCTGGCGCCCAAGGCGGTCGACCAGGTCCTGCACATGGCCTACAAGCTGTTCCCGGATTCCGCCGCCGCGAAGGGCAAGAAGGACCCCGAGGAGAAGGCGTCCATGGAGCAGGTCGCCATGGCCAACATCCTCAAGGGCGTGCACTGGTAGCCACAACGACGAGGGCCCGGCGTGTGCCGGGCCCTCGACGATCGGACTTGTCGGTGTCGGTCAGTCCTTCGGGCCCGGCGTCAGCGAGTCCGGGATGTCCGCGAACTGGGCGACGACGTGGAGGACCATCGTGTACGCGGCCCCGGTGATCGGAACCGTGCAGTTGGCCTGCACGTCTGTGCCGTTGCCGCCGACCTCGGGCTTGTTCGCCGTCGGCGCGCTGAGGTCGGTCAGGCCGACCTTCTGCTGGATCGCGACGAGGTTCTGCGACGTCGAGGTCCCGTCCGGGAGCGTGTACGTGTTCGGCGGCGTCTGGCCGGGTGCGCAGATGACCGTGCCGGGCGTTCCGCATCCAGCGGATGCGCACACCGCGAACATCAGACCGCCGACCTCGCCGGCAGGTGCACCGGTGGCTCCGCCGTCATTCTCGGTGCCGCGGATCGCGGCCCGCATCACGAAGGCAACGCCGGGTCCGCCGGCGGCCGGGATGCCGGTCGGGAACGTCGCGCTGACGAGCGTCGGGTTGCCGCTGTCCGGGATGTCCGCGCTTGTGACGCGCGTGGCGACGAGTGCCGGGGTCGTGGTGCTGCCGGCAATCGACTGGAACACCCCGAGTGCCCCGTACTCGGTCGCCAGGTAGGCGTCGCCGATCCTGGTGAGGCCGTCCCTCAGCTTGCCGAGGGCGTCGACGATGTTCGGCACGCCGGCGACGATCGTCCCGATGGTGTCGGTGTTGGACTTGCCTTGGCCGGTGAGCGTCGACAGGGCCTTGCCGATGTCCTTGACCTGGCTGCGCAGCTTCTTGATGTACTTGTCCTGCGTCTTGTGCTTGTAGGCGGACTTCGCCTTGGCGGACGCATCCGCGGTCGCGGCCGACGCGGCGGGAATGGTGACGCACAGCGACACGCACACCACCGCCACGACCAAACCAAGCTTCTTGAGCATGGACCTCTCCTCAGTGTGGGAACCGAGGAGTCCCTCGGCTGGTCCTCCGACCGTATCCGCAGAGGGTGCGCAGGAGCAACCCCAATTCTGAGGATCTTTATATGGCGTATTCAGGCGGGATCGGTCAAGTCTGCTGCGTCGCCGCCTCGGCCGCGCGGGCTGCGTGACCGAGCATCAGCTCGGCGTGCATCGAGCGTGGCTCGGGACCGGGGGTCCGGCGCGTCCAGACGCCGTCGCTGTCGAGCGTCCAGGAGTTGACGTCGTCGGCGAAGCAGCGCTCGAGCGTGTCGAGCAGATCGTCGCGCAGAATCGGGTCGTCGACCGGCGTGACCAACTCGACGCGGGTGTCGAGGTTGCGCGGCATCAGGTCCGACGAGCCGATGTAGACGGTCCACTCGTCGTCGCGCTGGAACGCGAAGACGCGGGAGTGCTCGAGCAGGCGGCCGACGATCGAGACCACCCGGATCTGGTCGGAGACGCCCTCCAACCCGGGCCGCAACCCGCAGATGCTGCGGATGTTGAGGTCGATCGGCACGCCGGCCTGTGAGGCGCGATACAGCGCGCGGATGCAGCGCTTGTCGACCAGCGCGTTCATCTTCATGCGGATGCGCGCGGGCCGGCCTTCGCGGTGCGCCTCGGCCGTGCGCTCGATCTCCTCGATGATCGCGTCGCGCAGGCCAAGCGGCGCGACCAGCACCTTGCGGTTGCGCTGCGGGCGCGCATAGCCGGTGAGGAAGTTGAACATGTCGGCGACGTCTGCGCCGATCTGCTCGTCGCAGGTGAACAGCCCGAAGTCGGTGTACAGCCGTGCGGTCTTCGGGTTGTAGTTGCCGGTCCCGATGTGCACGTAGTGGCGCACGCCGTCGCCCTCGCGCCGGATGACCAGCACGGCCTTGGCATGTGTCTTCAGCGACGGATGGCCGTAGACGACGTGGACGCCGGCCTCTTCCAGCGCCTTGGCCCAACCGATGTTCGCGCGCTCGTCGAAGCGGGCCTTGAGCTCCACCAGGCAGACCGCCTGCTTGCCGCGCTCGGTCGCGCGGATCAACGCGGGGATCAGCGGCGTGTCGTCGGAGGTGCGGTACACCGTCTGCTTGATCGCGAGCACGTCGGGGTCGGCGACGGCCTCCTCGACGAAGCGCTCGACCGATGTGGCGAAGGAGTCGTACGGGTGGTGCACGAGGATGTCCGCCTCGCGCATCGCGGCCATGACGGTCGGGCGGTCGTCCTCGTCGTCCGGCCGCAGCCGCGGCTGGGTCACCGGCGTCCACGGCGGGTCGCGCAGCTCGCCGTAGCCGGGCAGGGCGACCAGCTGCATCAGATCGGTGAGGTCGATCGGCCCGTCGATGTCGTAGACCTGGCGCTCCTCGACCTCGAGGCCGCGCACGATCTCCTCGCGCAGCGATGACGCCATGCCGCGGTTGATCTCCACGCGCACGACCTCGCCGAAGCGCCGGCGGCGCAGCTCGGCCTCGACCGCCTCGAGCAGATCGTCGGCCTCGTCGGAGACCTCGAAGTCGGCGTCGCGCGTGACCCGGAACATGCCGTGGTCGACGATCTCCATGCCCGGGAAGAGCGCGTCGAGGTTGGTGGCGATGACCTCCTCGAGCGTGACGAAGACGTGCTGGTCGCCGTTGGCCACCTCGACGAAGCGCGGAAGCAGCTCCTTGGGGACCTTCACCCGCGCGAACGTGGCATGCCCGGTGGTCGGGTCGCGCACGAGCACGGCGAGGCTCAGCGAGAGGTTGGAGATGTACGGGAACGGCCGGCCGAGGCCGACGGCCAGCGGCGTGAGCACCGGGAAGATCTGGCGCCGGAAGCGGTCGGCGACGAGGGCGCGCTGGGCTTCGGTGAGCTCCGAGCAGGAGACGATGCGGATGCCGTGCTCCGCGAGCCTCGGCCGGAGCTCGGACTCGACGCACCGGCTCAGCCGGTCGAGGTCGGCGATGACGCGCTCGCGGATCGCGTCGATCGTCTCGAGCGGGGTGCGCCCGTCCGCCAGCGGGTCGGCCAGGCCGGCGTCGACCTGATCGTGCAGCCCGGCGACGCGGATCATGAAGAACTCGTCGAGGTTCGACGCGAAGATCGCGCTGAACTTCACGCGTTCGAGCAGCGGCATCCCCTTTTCCACGGCGAGCTGCAGGACGCGCTCGTTGAAGTCCATCCACGACAGCTCGCGGTTGAAGTACAGCTCGGGCGAATCGAGGTCGGACGGCGGATCGGCGGCAGGCGGCGCGGCCGGGATCTCACGGATCGGTTCCTGGCTGCGCGCACTGGTCTGCTCAGTGGTGCTCATGACACGGCCTCTGACGGTAGAGCGCCGCCGTTGCCGAGATGTGAAGGCAATGTTTCCGGGGTCGGACGCTCGCCCAAGGCGTATTCGAGACGTGCGGCGAACCCGTTGCGCTCGAGCGAGCGCCACAGCTCCAGGAACCGCTCGAACAGCAGCGCGCGCCGGGCGCGCAGATGCGTCGCCAGCACCTCCAGCCCGCGCCAAGCATCCGCGGGCAACGCCGCCGCGGCGAGTGCGGGGTCGAGGTCGTCGGCGTCGCCGGCCGCGCCGCGCGCGTCCAGCGCCGCCAGCTCGCGCCGGCGCTCGATCAGCGCGAGCACGCGCGGCAGCGTGACGTCGCAGTCGTGGATCTCGCCAAGCAGGTCCTGGAGCTCGCGCGCTCGCTTCGCGCCGGTGGTTGCGTAGTCGCCGAAGCAGCTCTCCGCGGTCAGCTCGAGGATGTAGCGCAGCCGCTTGGAGGCGATGCGCATGTCGTGCAGCGCATCGACCTGCGCGGGGTCCAGAGCCTTCGGAGCGAACGACCGCAGCTCGGCCAGGCGCACGGCCACGATCCGCGCGGCGTTGTCGGCGAGCGGTCCGGCGGGATCGAGCCCCTTCACGCGCCGCGCCTTCATCGCCCCGCCGCCTCGGCCGCGAGCGCCACCAGCCGCGCCCGCAGCTCGCTGCTCTCCGCCTCCGCGAGTGCCGCGGCCAGGCGCTCGTTGCCCTCGGCCTGCTCGGCGCGCAGCTCGTCGTCGAGCACCTCGAGCCCGGGCCGCTCGGCGTCCCCGACCGCCGCCTGGAAGTCCTCGAGCGCCGCGAGCTGGACGTCGGGGTCGCGCCGGGCACCGAGCGCGTCGGCGAGCCGCTTGACGTCGCGCAGCACCGGCCGGTAGCGCTTCGCGGCGAAGCATGGCTCGAAGATCTCCAGCGCCGCACGCAACCGCCTGGTCGCGACCCGCATGGCGTGGACGCGCTCGATGTCCGACGTGTCCAGGACGCCTTCGGTGTGCTCGAAGAGCTCGCGGGCGCGCACGTCGATCGTCCGTGCCGCGGCTTCGCTGTACGGCATGTCGGGGTGCAGCTCGACGAGGGCTGCCTTGGCCATCAACCTTCGTAGTCTCCCATGCGTTCGAGGATCACTCCCTCGCGCAAGCCGCCGCCCGCGATCTGCAACGGAGCCTCGAACAGCGTGCTGGCGGCGTCGAGCAGGAGCATCCCTGCGGGCAGCACGCGGACGCGCTCGGGGTGCAGCTCGAAGCGGCGCGCGACCTCGTCGGCCGGCGCCTCCGACAGCACGCGGATGCCGCGCCCAAGGGTCTCGTGGTCGAGCACCGCGCCGATCAGCCGCCGCAGCGACGTGGCGCTGCCACCGACCGCGTACGCCGCTGTCGGCCGTGGGGGCTCCAGACCCTCGAAGACGCCCGCGACGTGCCGGCGCACGCTCTCGAGCTCGGCCGCGGACGGCGGGTCGCTGTGCAGGTAGCTGTCGGCGAGGAAGCCCGACCCCACGCGAAACGACGTCGACCACTCCACCCCGCCGTCGACCGTTCCGCAGACCAGCTCACTCGACCCTCCGCCGACGTCGACGACGGCGACCGTGCCCTCGGGAGCGTGCCGGAGCATCCGCGTCGCGCCCGCGAACGCCAGCCGCGCCTCGTCGTCGCCCGAGAGCACGGCGACGTCGAGCCCGCTGGCCTCGCGGATCGCCGTCGCAGAGCTCCTCGCGGTTGGCCGCGCCGCGGATCGCCGCCGTCGCCACAGCGCGGATGTCGTCGACTCCGCACTCGCGCGCGAGGCGGACCTGGCTGGCGACCGTCTCGGCCACGAAGCGAACCTTCGAGTCCGGGATCGGGCCCTCGAAACCGCGAAGCCGCGTGAAGGTCCGCTGGCTGAGCACCTCGCGCAGGGCTCCGTCCTTGCGCTCGGCTACCAGCAGGCGCGTGGTGTTCGACCCGATGTCGATGCAGGCGCACCTCACGGCAGTTGCGACAATACGGGGGTGGCCGATGCCCCCGCCATCCTCGTGCGCGACCTGCACAAGGCCTATGGAGGGCTCGAGGCGGTACGCGGCATCGACTTCGAGGTCGCACGCGGCGAGGTGTTCGGGCTGCTCGGCCCCAACGGCGCCGGCAAGACCACGACCGTCGAGATCCTCGAGGGCTATCGGTCGCGCAGCAGCGGGATCGTCTCCGTTCTCGGGCTCGATCCCGGCCAGCGGCCGCCGGGCCTGCGCGCGCGGGTCGGCATCGTCCTGCAGAGCTGCGGGATGTACCGCCACATCACGGTGCGCGAGGCGCTCACGCACTGGGGTCGCCTGTATCCGCGCCCGCGCGACGTCGACGAGGTCATCGGCCTCGCCGGCCTGCACGGCAAGGAGGACGCGCAGGTGCGGGCCCTGTCGGGCGGCCAGGCCCGGCGCCTGGACTTCGGGCTCGCGCTCATCGGCGATCCCGAGCTCGTCTTCCTCGACGAGCCGACGACCGGCTTCGACCCCGCGGCCCGGCGCGCCGCCTGGGAGGTCGTCCGCCAGCTCGCCGACCTCGGCAAGACGATCCTGCTCACCACCCATTACCTCGACGAGGCGCAGGCGCTGGCCGACCGCGTGGCGATCATCAAGGACGGGCGCATCCTGGCCGAGGGCGCACCCGGCGAGCTCGGTGCCGCCGGCTCGTCGCGCTACCGCGTGGCGTGGCGTGACGAGGATGGTGAGATCCAGGAGCGCGAGACCGACGAGCCGACCGCGCTGCTGCACCAATTGACTTCCGCGGCGCTGGCGCGCAACGAGCCGCTGCGCGACCTGTCGGTCACGCGGCCGACGCTCGAGGACGTCTACCTGGAATTGACCTCAGAAGAGGAGCCCGCACATGGCTGACGCGGCCGTCCTCGCCTGGCATCAGTACCGCCTGGAGCGCCGGATGTTCTGGCGCAACCCGACGGCGGCCTTCTTCAACTTCTTCTTGCCGCTGCTGTTCCTGGGGCTCTTCGGCGCGATCTTCTCCGGCGACCAGGAGAACCTCGACGTCATCGTGCCGGGCATCGCCGGGATGAGCGTCATGTCCACGACCTTCAGCGCCCTGGCGATGAACATCACCTTCCTGCGTGAGCAGGGCGTGCTCAAGCGCGTTCGCGGGACGCCGCTGCCCTCGGGCTCCTATCTGGCCGCGGTCGCGGCCAACGCGGTCACCAACGCGGTCGTGCAGGTGGCGATCGTGGTGGTCGCGGGCCGCGTGTTCTTCGGCGTCGGGTGGCCCCACGACTGGGTCGAGCTCGTCGTCTTCGTCTGCGCGGGCGTGGCCTGCCTGGCCGCGCTCGGCGTCGCCTGGTCGCACGTGATCCCGAACTTCGACGCCGCCCCCGCGTACGTGAACATCGTCTTCCTGCCGGTGATCTTCATCTCCGGCGTCTTCTTCGACGAGACCAACGCGCCGCAGTTCCTGCACGACATCGCACAGGCGCTGCCGCTGACCCACATCATCGACGGCCTGTCGGGGGCGATGGTCACCGGCGCCGGGCTGAGCGACAACCTCTCGGCGCTGGGCGTGATCGGCCTGTGGGCCGTCTTCGGCATCGCGCTCGCGATCCGCGGCTTCTCGTGGGAGTCGCGGCGCTCCAACGGCTAGGGCGCCGGGGCGAACGCGGGCGGAAGCTCGCCGCGGACCTCGACGGGCGTCGCCGCCGTCCAGTCCTCCGCGAGCAGCCCGAAGACGATGACGTCGTGGTAGCCGTCGGGATGGCGGTGCCAGGCGCGCAGCACGCCTTCGCGGCGAAACCCGAGGCGCTCGAGTGCGCGCTGGGAGCGCTCGTGGCGGACGTTGGTGTAGGCGCCCACACGGTTCAGGCCGAGCACCCGGAAGGCCAGGTGCAGCAGGATCGCCTTGCTCTCGGCGTTGACGCCGGTTCCCCAGTGCGGGCGGCCCAGCCACGTGCCGACGACGGCGCGACCGTCGCGGCGCGAGAACTCCGACAGCGTCGTCACACCGAGCACCTCCGCGTCACGGTGGATGACGAGCTCGAGCTGCTCGCCGGCGTCGCGGCGGCCGGCCGTCTCGGCGATCCAGCGCCGCGGCTCGTCCTCGGAGGTGTACGGCCCCCACGAGAACCAGCGAGTGACCTCGGGATCGGTCGCGAGGGCGAACAATCCGGCGGCATCGGCCGGCTCGGGAATCCGTAGGGTGAGCGTCGGCCCCGCGACCTCCAGCACGCGTCGATGCTAGCTCTGCTCTACGACATCCACGGCAACCTGCCGGCACTCGAGGCCGTGCTTGCCGACGCGGAGGACGCCGGCGCGGATCATTGGGTGCTCGGAGGCGACTACACGCTGTTCGGCGGCTGGCCGGCGGAGACCCTCGCGCGGCTCAACGAGCTCGACGACGCCCGCTCGGTCATCTGGATCCGCGGCAACGGCGAGCGCTGGACGGCCAACCCGGGCGAAGCGCCCGAGAACGACATCGTCCCGAACGCGATCGTGGCGTGCTTCGAGGCCCTCGGCCAGCAGACCGTCGAGCAGCTCGACAACCTGCCCGAGCAGGCCACGCTGCCGGAGGGGCTGGTGTGCCACGCCTCGCCGCGCTCGGACGTCGAGTCCTGGATGCCGGAGCCGGGCCCCGACGACGAGGCGCTGCTCGCCGGCGCCGAGGCGAAGCGCATCTTCTTCGGCCACACCCATCTGCCCTTCGCGCGCGTCGGCGCCGGCGGAGTCGAGCTCGTCAACCCCGGCAGCGTGGGCATGCCCTTCGACGGCGACCCCCGCGCGGCCTACGCGATCGTCGACGACGACGGCCGCGTCGAGCACCGCCGCGTCGCCTACGACCACGCCACCAGCGCGGCCCGCGTCCGCGAACGCTTCGGCGCGGCGCCGTGGACCGAAGTCGTCAGCCGCCGGATCGCAGACGCGCGGTTCTAGCCGCGCCGGCGCGGCGCGCGCACCGTGATGGTGCGGTGCAGGGTGGTGCTGCGGGCTCCGCGGAGTGTCAGGGCGAGGGTCATGCGCAGCTGTCGCTTGCGGCGCAGGAGCGTCCGGCCGGCACGGTTGAGCATGAAGCGCACCGCGGCGCTCTTCCCCGCGCGAATGCGGATGGCGATGCGCCCGACGACGGTCCGCTTCGCCGCTCCCGCAGCGGCGCCCGCGACGGTCGCCGAGCCCGACGCGGTGCAACCGGCCCGAGCGGCGGGCAGTCTGCGACGACGCCGGTATTGATCGTCTTGCCGTCGAGGAGCTTCGGCTTGCCTAGTACCGCGAACAACGGCTTTGCCGTGCGGTCGGGCACCAGCGAAGACATGCCGGACCCCAGCGGCGTCACAGAAGCTGCGCTCTCCGCCCCCGGCTCGTTCGCCGCAGTCTCGACCGGCGTGTCGGGCTCCGACGAACCGCCGCCGCACGACCCGCCGCCGCCACCGCCACCGCACGCGGGCAGTGCCCAAGGCGGTCGGTCCGTAGGCGGCCAACAGGAACCCGCCGGGCGCGGATGCGTCGGACCACGTGGCAAGAGCCTTCGACGCGCCATCGGAGACGAGCGTCCCGGTCTGATCGATGGATTCCGAGCAGCCCAGCACCGTCCGGGGGCCCCACGATCCGCCGGCCGACCGTGTGTAGCTGACGACCTCGACGGCGTCCTGGACGAACGCCAACAGCGTCCCGTCGCTCAGCGCGGCAAGCGAGTAGCCGATGAAGCGGGGCCCGCCCGTCTCGGTCAGTGCCCCGATGACAGTGTCCGCCGACGTCGGCGCAGCGGGGTCTGCCGCATGGGTCGCGTCACGAAGCGTGGACGCCGACTCGTTGCTGATCCGCTCGTAGACGAGGTGCGCCACCCCCTGGCGGTCAAAGCTCACCTCGAGCGGGCCAAATGAGTCGCCCTCGGCCCCGAACGGCTCGACTGGGGTGTAGGTCGCCGTGCGGCTCAGATCAGCGGAACCGAACGCGGCGCCAGCGGGCGCATAGGCAACGCCGATCGTCTGGACATGATCCGCCCCGCTGGTCTGCTCGCGCAACCAGGCCACGAACGCGTTGCCGTTCGCGTCGATGGCCAGCGAATCCCCGCTGAGGCTGCCCGTGGTGTCTAGCGTGGCCGCCGACGTCCATGTACCTGTCGCGCCGGAGCGCCTATATGCGACGACTCCGCCTGCGACCTTCGGGGTGTACGTGATGATCGCGTCGCCCGCATCGTTTCCCGCGATGGCCATCCCGCTCACCTTGGGCTCGGGAACATTCAGTTGGGTGGGCGTCGGGAAGTTCCCGCTCCCCGGAGGGCGAACCGACACGTAGGTCTTACCTCCTTCGACGAACACCAGGTAGACCTGTCCGCTGGGCGAGGTCCCCAGCGCGAAGGTCGTGGGATCCGCCGCGGGGTTCGTCAGCAGAGCCCAGCTGCCACCGGAGGGGCGATAAGCGGCGCGGAGCGGACGCGGTGTCACTCCCAGCGGAGGACTCCAGAGCGTCAAGAACCCGCCGTTCGTGTCGGCGAAGAGTCCCGCCGGAAAGGGGCCGACCGAACCTGCGGGTCCAGAATCGAGCGTCGTTGCCGTGAACGTCCCACCGGCAGGCCGGACATTTGCCTCCAGTGCCGATGCTGAATCGGTGTGCTTCTCACCGACGATCGCGAGCGTGCCGCCGGCGGTCAGCGCGATCCGTCCGCCCGGGACCTCGACGCGCTCACCTGGCAGGACCCAGCCCGGCGCGGCGCCCGCGGCGGACTGCGACGCGAACGTGAACGCCATCGTGAGCAGCGCGAGACGAAGGCCGGACCGGAGGGGCACGACGCGAAGCTATCGATGCTCCGCAATCCCGACCATCGGACATTCGTCCGACGTCCACTCCGGCTGGCCCTAGCGAACCTTCTCCGGTGAATCCCGCCACTCAGGATCGCCCGTCACTTCGGCTTGCGTGCCACGTCTCCGGCAACGTGACATGCGAGCCCGAAGCCCTGCCCCCGCCAGCACCAAGGGGACCTCCCCGACGCCGAAGACAGCGACGACGATCCAGATGCCGGCCAGACCGCTGTCGTCGCGGGATTGGGAGAACGCCATCAGACCCACCAGCCCGAGCCAGATCACGCAAGCCGCGAACCGGTGACCAACCGCGATGCCGATACCGACCGGCAGCACCACGAAGACACCGACGAGCGTTGCGATGAGAACGATCGTGTCCATCGGCGATCAGTGTGTATCGGAGCGCGAGCCGTGCCGCCGTGTCAGCCGGCCAGATACGTGGTCCACTAGTCCTCTTGCGGACACGCCGACCGCGAGGAGTCCGGCAAGGATCAAGGCAACCACGAAGGTCGCGACACCCCACTCTGCTGCGGTCATTCCGTCAGAGTCAGGCGACGCGCCTGACAGCAGGATCAGCAGCGCCACGACGCCTCCGAAGATGAGCGTCGCGATGACGACCCACCGACGGCCGATCAGTCCGCCCGCCACCACCGTCGCGGCGACCGCTACCCACGTCGCGGAGTCGCTGTCCTCCCATGTGGTCAGCGCCGCGAGCGCAGCGATCCACGCTGCGATCACGATGGCTCGGCCGGCGACGGTCACGATCTCTTACTACCCCGGCGCGTCCCAGTAGGTACGAACGCCAAGTTCGCTTGCCGCACGGCCAACCTCGCATCGAGACTTGGCGGCTATCGCCGAGTCGAGCGGAGCAAGAGGACTACACCGCGCCTCGCTCGCGTAAGCGGGCGAATACGTCTGCGGGAGCAACGAAGCGCAGTTGCTCGATGATGTCCGCCTCGTGGAACGAGGCGTCCAGCACGAAGGTGACGAAGTCGTCTGTGACCACGAAGGGCATCCGAGCTGCGGGGAGCTCTCGGGCCACACGGCTAAGCACCCAGCGCACAGGTTCGAGGACAACGCCCTCTAGAGCCTCGAGCACGACCTCCTGAGCCGCGGCGAACTCGGGATCCTGCGAGGAGAGGTTCGCGAGCTGAACGTCTTCCGTCGCATACGCGCTCGGGTTCCAGACGCTCACCCAGCCGAACTCTCCAGGGTCTCCGCGCAAGATCCGTGCGCGATCGCTTTCAAGGCCGATCTGGAGCCCCGGGACTTCGAGATCCTCGCCCTGTGTGTAGGTAATGCACACAGCAAAGACAGGCTCAACGGGCTGGATGCCGGCCACGGCGTCGAGCACCTCACGGACGTCTCGCTCGACGATCATCGTGAGCGCCTCAGATTGCGCCGCCGAGAGCCGGACGTCGTCAAGCCGCGGTGTCACGTACCCAGCCGAACCATATGAAAATGCCGGTCCCCCGTGCTGCATGTAGCGGTCAGTGGTGACCGAATGCGCCGAAGGCGGCGGCCATTACCAGCTCTACCGCTACCACCACGACTATGCATCCGGCTGCAATTCGCAACCGGCGCCTCGGAGCGGCTACTGCGAGCAATCCGAACGCCGCCACAAACGGTATTGCGAACAAACTCAGCCTCCAGATCGCGTCACCTTAACTTCTGCTCTGTCGTATGACATGCGCGCCGCTATCCGCTCTCGAACCGGGTTGTTCGACGGTCGAGGTTGCCACACTCCCATTGCGAGTGAGGAACGGTGGATCGCTACTTGGTCGGACGATCTGGGCTCTTTGTGGCGTTCTGGTCGTCCTGTGGCTCCTCGCCCTCGGAGGTTTCCTCCTCAACGTCGGATGCGGCGGTGCCGACGGCGACTGCCCGGGCTACCTCGACCACCTCAGCATCGTCCTGGGTGCGCTCTCGTTCGGGATCGTCGGGTTGATGGCGTTACGTGTCGCGCTCGCGATACGGAAGGCCAGGCGCCGCTAGCGGGGCCGCATCGCGCCGGGCCGTCGGCCGGTTCCCCCAAGTGCCTAGGACCATCAGCGCCGGCGCAGGGCCGTTCGGCCACCATGTGGCCATGGTCCGGCGGGTGCTGTTCGCTGTGGTACTGGTGGTACTGGCCGCCCCGGCGGTGGCGTCGGCCTGCACCATCGCTGCCATGAACCCGTACGAGCGGGTCAAGGGTGCCGACCATGCCGTCTACGGGCGGGTGCTCGCCATCCACTGGCTCGGTCCCGGCCACCTGGGATCCGGAGACAAGCGGTACGCGATCCGAGTCCGCGTCCTGCGGGTCTTCAAGGGCCATCCGGGCAAGGCCATCCGTCTGGTTGGCCATACAAACGGTGCGAGTTGCGGCGTCTCGGCGCCCAAGGTCGGGCGGCGGCTGGGGCTCCTTCTCTACGGCGCGTCTCCTTTTCCCATCGGGCTCGGCACCGAGATCTCGCTCTTCGAGCTCCGCGAAGCTCAGCGGGGTCCTCCGCCACCGGCCCGGCCGCCGTGGGCCGAGCCGCGGGCCGGTCCCGCCGCGTACCTCGCGACGGTCGACGTCCACGCCGCGACGAACGTGACCTACCTCATTGCGTTGGATAGGCGCGGTCGAGTAGTGCGCTCGCTAGGGCGCTACTCCGATGACGACATCGCGGTGTGCCCGGGCGGACGACGATTCGTCACGACCGGGAGCTACGCCGGAGAGATCGTCACTCATACCCCGTCGCGGATCGTGTCGCGAAGAACGATCCCTCTCTACGACGTGTACGGCCTCGGCTGCCTCGACGAGCAGGCAAGGACGGTGGCCCTCGTCACAAGGTACACGAACGCCACCGAGTCGGAAGACTCCACCGCAACGCTGAGGACCTATACGGGGACGACCAAACGTTCCGTGTTGAAGTTCGACGCTGAGGTGCTCCGCATCGACGCCAGCGGGTTGTACGTCTCAGACCAAACCGGGATCCGCCAGTACGACGTCCTGACCGGCGCGCTCGAGACGCAATTGACCGGCATCGAATTCGCCAACGGTGCGTTCGAGGTACTCCCCTCGCCCGACAATCGACTCTGGGCGATCGGGGCATGGGCGGGTCGAGCGCCAAGCGAGGATCGGCGTTTCTTCCTGGCCGACCCCGCGACCACACACATCGTGCCGATCGAGGTCCAGGGGCTCTTTGGCTGGCTCGGGTCGGACGGCTCACCGTCATGGCAGACAGAGGATTGGGAGTTCTCAACACCTCGATCGCCGTGATACGTATCTTCGAGGGTTACCACGCCGGCCACACGCTGGTCTCCGGCGGCCGCGTGGTTGGTATCCGAAGGCGATCGCTTGTCGAGATCCGGCAAACGGCCTGAAGGCCCGGATTGTCGGCAGGGTCCCGCCGGCGACGACCCTGCTCGTCGGACTCCGCTGACGCGACCTCGGTGAAGAGCTGCTTTGCCGCAGTTCCGCTCCCGCTACAACGCGGACGCTGGCTAGCCGCCCCAGAGCAAGACCAAGAACAAAACGGTGAGGCCGGGAAGCCCGAGCAGCGCCAGGAACCATGCTCTACGAGCGGCGACGGTAATGCCCCACGCGGCTGTGAGGTTGACCACCGCCAAGGCCGTGAGAAGGCCGTTGTGGGTACCCGACAGGCCATCCCACTGCCAGGCCAGCAACACGGCTGACCAGGCCGTCGCAGCGATGGAATAGACGCCGAGAGGCGACACACGGCCCATCGTCTCAGCCCTAGCCCGCTCTGTCGCATAAGCAGGTGTTCGTTCGTTAGTCGCGTTCAACGACCTCTAGGCGCGTTCACCGGACGCGGTACATCGTGTAGCGGTTGAGCTGCGACTGCCGGACGCGCTCCGCGAGTTCGCGGGCGGAGAGCGTCTCCTCGCTCTTGATCGGGTCGCCGCCCCAGTAGGCCCGGATGCCCCAGCCTGGTCTCAGGACTGCCGCGAGGGCAACCAGGGTCTCGGCGAGATTGTGTCGCCCTTCTTCGCTGAATGTGAAGGCGTCTTCGCTCCAGTCGGCTTGATCGCTTAGCACGTCTTGGCCTTGCCGCCAGTCGAAGTGGATGCTCGGCTCAGCGTTTCGTCCTCTGCGCCAACGTCGGCCGGGAACAACCGCTACGTGGCCGGGGGCAGCTGTCGCCGCGGCCGCCCGCTTGGCCTCGTCCCAGTCGGCCACCTCCGCGTACAGCTCTAGCTCGAAGCTCACGACTCGAAGAATGCGATATCGCGGGCAATCCCGCGTCGTGCCGCTAGCGCGCTACCGCCTTGCCGCCGGATGCGGCGTATGGAAGTGGTTGCGGTAGAGCCAATTCATGCCGGACGGAGTTGGCGAATCTCAGCTTCGTAATGCCCGCCGTCAAAGTGGTAGGGGCCAAGCCCTCGGTACACGTCCGCGTCGAGTCTCTTCCCGTCCACCATGCTGCTGCCAAAGTCGCTCCACACAACGACGGACCCGGAGACGTTGACGACAGCGGTGACATAGCTACAACTGAGGTCGCCGCAGTTGCATCGCAGGACGCGCACCCGGTTCACAGAGGGTGCTTCGCTGGTTGAAGGGACCGCCAGGAACGTCAGCCCTGGCACCACGTCGGCGGTTGGGTGAAGCCCGGCGTATTCGCCCGCCAGGTCGCCAACGTGAGGTAGCTCGGCCTCGCGGATGGTCTCGAGAAGGGGCTGACCATTGACGAGGATCTCGACGCACTGGTCACGTCCGATGCCGAGTTCATTCGCGCGGATCGAGAGCTGAATCCGGTCCACTTGCGCGAGTGTAGGCGGGAGACCACCCAGCGCCGTGCCCAAGCTGCTTCGTGCCGAACGCGAGCTGCTGCCTCGGACGGACGGCGGACGAAGACTGAGGACTACGTTGCCGCAGGAGCGGAGCCGACCACGGCTCTCACGGCTCCAACCGGTGTCGAGCCGAATAGACCCGTAGAGCCACATAGAGAAACCCGAAGCCGACGAAGAGATATCCGACGCCGTAGAAAATGCTTCCTCCCAAGCCTCCGACGAGGTGTACGACGCCCAGGCTGGTGCCGACGACTGCGAGCAATGCAAAGACGACGGCGGCCCGCCTCACGCTCGGCAGCTCGCGCGTGTCGCCCTTCATGGGTGGAGTGTGACACCAGCCACTCCGCTCTTGTGCCGCAAGCGAGCCTGTAGGACCCTTGGCCCGGCCGCCCCTTGACTCTCAACAAAGCGAGCTACCCGTCATGCGTCCGGGCTGCCAGACCGCGTCCACCAAGGGGAGCTTCGCCGGATCTATGCGGCACGCTGCGCTCAGGTGGAACGGCTGGCGATCCCAGGCTCGCTTACGAAGGCGACTTCGCTGCCGTCCGGCGCCCAGGTTGGGGCGCGCTCGTCGGTGAGCGTTCGTGTGAGACGAACCATCTGGTGACCGTCCAAACCGATGCAGGTAGATCTCGTTGCTCCGGTGGCGGCCGTACTCGAAGCACACCTGGCCGTGATGATCTCGCGATGTCGCGAAAGCCAGCCGCCGAGAGTCTGGCGACCACGCGGGTGAGAACCCATCCGGGGTCGGGCGGTGCAGGTCGGCGCAGTTTGGCCGGATGAGCCACACGCCGCGATTGCTGAACGCGACCCATCGCCGGTCGGGTGACCATGCCGGAGCGGGGCAGTGTTTCAACCAGGGTGGCTTGGCGCCCCGTGGCGACACTGAGGAGCGAAACCTGCGCGCGCTTGCCCACATACGACCCGAGGGCCAGGTATCGGCCATCAGGTGACCAACTGAGCCTCCCGGCCGAGTGGTCGTCCGCCAGCCGTACGCGCGAGATCCTCCGCAGTTCGCGACCGTCCGACCGGGCAACCCAGACCTCGGTGACCGAGTCGTAATACGTGTCACCTTCGTCCTCGTGTCGGCGCGCGAGGCGGACACGGAAGAACGCCAGGCTACGAACGTCCGAAGACCGAGCCGGGCGTTCGTAGCCACTGTCGAAGTCGCCCCCGCGCGGACTCCGGAGTATCAGCCGGGGCGAGCCACCCTTCGTGGGGACGAGCGCGATACCAGCGGGAAGACCTCCACTCGTCGTGACCGCAAGAAAACGCGACTCGCCTTGCGGCCTGAGGGGTCTCTTGAGCGCGATCGACAACCTGCCGGCTGACCGGGGCCCCGGCTCACCGGAGTCCGGCAAGACAATGGCGAGCACTACCACCGCCGCGACCGCAGCGAGAGCAGCCCCCGCAGCGACCCGCCAGCGTGTGGCTCTCAGCCTTGCCACCGAACAGAAGAAACCCGCGAGCCCGCGCTCGTTACGAGTCGGGATGCGTCAGGGCAAAGTGCCGGTCGACCCGCTCGCTCGTTGACCTGGTGCGGCTAAGCGTCAGGTTTCCGTGACGAGCACCCAGATTCCGAAGGCGGCGAGCAGGGCGAGGACGATGTAGGTCGCGTACTCGCCTCGGCGGTACCACCGGTCGTCGTCGGAATCGTCGGAAACGAGTTGCCCCGACAGGAGGAGTGCCTGCGAGGCAAAGCCTGCGAAGAACTGTCCTAACGCATTGAGAAGCCGACGACGACGAGAAGGCTCGCTCACAGCGCAACTGTACGCCCGGGCCCGCGCCCCGAACCGCGCGTCATCGGCCACGCCTTGGCCGTGGTTCGCTGTGCCGCAACCGGGCTTATCTCCGTCCCAGAAGCAGATCCAACCTCAGCCCAGGCCGCGGACGGAC
Organism: uncultured Actinomycetes bacterium; assembly: GCA_963825415.1. Classification (GTDB taxonomy): domain Bacteria; phylum Actinomycetota; class Thermoleophilia; order Solirubrobacterales; family Solirubrobacteraceae; genus BP-464. The sequence goes on from CAWGTD010000002.1 coordinate 147,303, forward strand.
GCGACCTTGCCGTCCGCAGTCGTGACGTTGAGGCGGCGGGGACGAAGGTCATGGCTGATGAAGTCGTCTGACTCGTCGCCATGCACGACGCGGATCGTCAGTCCGAGCTGATGCGCGCGCTCCTTGGCTTCGTCGACAGCTAGCCCGACGAGTACCTGCACTTGATCGTCGGTCAACCCGGCCTGCCGAAGGAGCTGTCTCGAGCCATGTGACAGGTCGTACGGATTTCGTGGCACGGTTGGATGATGCAGCCAGCGCTACGCGGGCGTGGTGAGCCGCTCCGGCGAAACCGCGCCTGCGCGAGCAGGGTGCCGCGCACCGACAACGCGCACGTGGGCGGGGACGCGACGGGGGTCCGGCCGACGCTCTAGCCGGAGCCCGGAGGGCGGAGGCGTGGAGGCGGACCTCCGGACGCGTCTCCGCCCAACCGGTAGTGCTCGCAGCGAGGCCTAGGCCGCGTCGCGCAGGAGAGCCAACTCAGGCTCGCCCTGCAGGCGCTCGAGAGCGCGGGTCTCCGCCTTGCGGGTGTCCGACACGCTCATTCCGAGCTTGCGGGCAGCCTGCTCGACGGTGTGCTCGCCCTCGCCGCCGGTGCCGTAGCGCAGGTTGACGACCTTCATTTCCTCGGTCGGCAGCTGCTCCAGGAACTGACGGACACGCCGGGCGTGATCGGCCCGGACGACGTCCTGCCAGACATCGGCGTCCTCGACGGGAATCAGCGCACCCAGAGGGGTCTCGCCGTCCTCGCCGACGCCGGCGTCCAGCGACGCAAGCGCGCGCTCGTAGCCGCGCAGGCGCTCTACCTCGTCGACCTCGAAGCCCGTGGCGTCAGCCAGTTCCTCGAGCGAGGGATCCTGCTCGAGCTTGACGGTCAGCTCACGCTCGATCCGGGCCAGCTTGCGGGCGCGCTGCGCCACGTTCGCGGGCAGGCGGATCGTGCGGCCCGTGTTGTCGAGGCCGCGCTGCAGTGCCTGGCGAATCCAGATGGTTGCGTACGTCGAGAAGCGGAAGCCCTTGCGCCAATCGAACTTTTCGGCAGCACGAATCAGGCCGAGCATGCCCTCTTGGACCAGGTCGCCCATGGAAAGGCCCTGACCCTGGTACTTGCGCGCTACGTGAACGACGAGGCGCAGGTTCGAGTTGATGAGGCGTTCCTTGGCGGCCAGATCGCCCTTCTCGATGCGCTTGGCGAGCTCGACCTCCTCACTGGGACGGAGCAGCGGATAGCGCGATGCGCGCCGCAGCAGGTCGTCCAGTGGATCAGCGTACGTGATGGTGATGGGGTCCAACGGTCTCCTTGTTTCCGACTCTTACAGTCGGTATTGTTGCACATCTTGGTTGCTCGCGCAACGTTCGCGGCGCGCATAAACCTGCGTGCGCCCTCATCAGGAACGCCGGAGAGGCCTTGAGGTTACGGTCGTTCCCCCAAACCTCGTTCTGACACGGGATCTCAGTTGCAGATCGTCATCCCCCTTTTCGAGAAGTTCACGGCTCTGGACGCTGTCGGTCCCTACGAGGTTCTGTCCAGGCTTCCAGGCGCCACGGTGACCTTCGCGGCGGCCGAACCCGGAATCCAGCGCACCGACAACGGAATGCTGGCGATCGAGGCCTCGACCGCCCTATCCGACGTCCCCACTCCCGATGTCCTCGTGTTTCCGGGCGGTTTTGGCACGCGCGCGCTACTCGACGACGAGAAGATGCTCGACTGGGTCCGCGGAGCCCATGCCGAGTCGACCTGGACGACCTCGGTCTGCACGGGCTCCCTGGTGCTCGCCGCCGCGGGGCTCCTCGACGGCCTCGAGGCCACCACACACTGGGCGGTGCGCGACACCCTCGACCGCCTCGGTGCCCGCTACGTCGAGCAGCGCGTCGTCGAGCAGGGCAAGATCATCACCGCCGCCGGGGTGTCGGCGGGCATCGACATGGCGCTGACGCTCGCCGCCCGGATCGCCGGCGACGACGTCGCCCAGGCGATTCAGCTCTACATCGAGTACGACCCCCAGCCGCCGTTCGACTCGGGCTCCCCGTCGAAGGCGCCGGCCTCGGTCCTCGAACTCGCGCGTCGCGCGGGCGAGACCGAGCAGGTCCCCAACAGTTAGTGGCGGTCGATCCCCTCGACGCGGCGGCTGCCGCCGTGCGCGAGTTCGTGCACCGCACCGGCGCGTTGCGCGCCCAGGCGCTCGTCGAGCAGGCGCCCGGCGCGCCGCCGGCCGTCGTCAGCTGCACGCGGCTCGGCCCGCTGGAGATCGTCGTCGGCGACCGCGCGATCGAGCTCGCCCACGACGCGCCGCTGATCGCCGAGCCGCCCGACCTCGGTGACCTGCGCCCGCTGCCGCCGTTCGAGGTCGACCCGCTGCGCGCCGAGGTGACCGGCGTCATCGGCGGCGTCGACACGGTGGCCGAGGCCGTCCAGCGCGTCGCCGCCGCGTTGGGCGCGCGCAGCGCGGTCGTGGTCGAGCTCGAGACCACGACGCCGGACCTGCCGCTCGTCATCTCGGCCCGCGTCGGCGAGCCGGTGCTGATCACGCTCGGCGACGACAGCTACGAGCTCTAGGTGTAGTTCCTAGGCGTCGAGCAGCTCGAGAACGCGCTCGACCGGACGCGCGAGCACCGCGCGATCGCCGCGCACGACCACAGGCCGCTGGAGCAGCTCGGGGTGGCGCGCCATGAGCGCGATCGCCTCGTCGTCGGCGACCTCGCGATCCCCCAGCCCGAGCTCCGCGTAGACCGGCTCGCGCGCCCGGAACAGGTCTCGGGCCGGCACCCCCGCCTTGCGCACCAGCTCTCGGATCTCGTCCTCCGACAACGGGAACACGTGGTAGTCGACTGCGTCGAAATCGATGCCGCGCTCTTGGAGCAACGCGGACAGCGAACGGCAGGTCGTGCACGTCGACTTCTCGTAGACCGTCAGCTCGGCCACGGCCGCCAGCGTACCCTTCGCCCGATGCTGCGCCGGCTCTGCGCCCCGTTCTTCATCGTTGCGGGGACGCTGCACTTCACAAAGACGCGGTGGTACGTCTCGATCATGCCGCCTTACATCCCACGCCATCGCGAGATGGTCTACGCCAGCGGCATCGCCGAGATCGTGGGCGGCCTGGGTCTTCTGACCCCCTGGCGGCGCGCCGCAGGCTGGTGGCTGCAGGCGACGCTGATCGCCGTGTTCCCGGCCAACCTGCACATGGCGCTGCACCCCGAGCAGTTCCCGGTGCCGGGCGGGCGCGCCGCCCTGTATGCCCGGCTGCCGTTCCAGGCCGTCTTCATGGCCTGGGTGCGCGCGGCCATGCGTTAGACCCGGTCGTGCTGACGCTCTACCGCGCACCGTGGTCGACCAACGTCCAGCGCGTGACGATGGCGCTGGCCCACAAGGACATCGAGTTCGCCTCGATCGCCATCTCCTACGAGGACCGCACGCCGGTCGAGGAGGTCAGCGGCCAGTCGCTGGTTCCCGTGCTCGTCGACGGCGACGAGGTGATCGCCGACTCGATGGCGATCGTCGCGCACCTCGAGGAGCGCCGGCCTGCGCCGCCGCTGTATCCCGTCGACCCGTCGCGCAGGGCCGAGCTCGACGTCTTCATCGACTGGTTCGACCACGTCTACAAGCACGAGCCCAACGCGATCGAGGCCGCCCTGGAACGTGGCGACGCAGGCGGCGGTACCCGCGCTCGCCGCGACGATGGATCGCCGGCTCGATGTCTTCGACGCACTGCTCGCCGACCGGCCGTATCTGTTCGGGGACTTCTCGGCGGCCGACTGCTGTGCGTATCCGTTCCTGAAGTACGCGGCGAACCGCGACCCCGCCGACGATGAACGTTTCCATTTGATCCTCGCCGAGCATCAGTCGCTGGAGGGCAGGCCTCGGCTGGCGACGTGGATCGAACGCGTCGCCGCCGTCGCACCTCCGGCGCGGTGACGAACGCGCTACGGTCCGACAGGGTTCCCCAGGAGAGGAGACGTATGGCAACCACAAGCAGGTCGCGATCCTCGAGGTCGCGCGCAAGCAGTGGAGGCGCCTACCAGCGCTTGTCGAGTTCCATAGACGCGGCGACCGACGCCGCGAAGTCGCTTCGCGGCGACCTCAGCAAGGACGGCAAGGTGCTGATCCGCGACGTCGAGAAGATGCTCAAGGACGCGCGCACCGACCTCAACCGCAACGGCCGCAAGCTGCTCGCCGAGATCGAGCAGCGCCTCGATCAGGCGCGGAGTGCCGCATCCCCGCGCAGTGGTGCGACCAAGGCCACCGCGAAGCGCAGGACGACCAAGTCGACGGGCGCCAAGCGCTCGACCGCGAAGGCCTCGACCGCCAAGCGTTCGCCGGCCAAGCGCTCGACCGCGAAGGCCTCGACGGCCAAGCGCTCGACGAAGTCGACGGCGGCGAAGCCGAAGTCGACGGCCGCTCGCAGCGGCGCGGCGAAGCGCACGACGGCCAAGCGCGCGCCGGCCAAGAAGCGCGCGCCGGCGAAGCGGACGGGCACCGCGAGCCGTTCGCGGACCGCCAAGCGCAGCTAGCGCGGCCCTAGACACACCTCGTTCGAGGGCCGCCTCCCGGCGGCCCTCGAACGTTCTAGCCTCGATTCGTGCTCGACGCAGTACCCCGCCTGCGCGGCGTGTTGCACGCCTACGCGTTCTTGTTCGCGGTCGCAGCGGCGACGGTGCTGATCGTCGCTGCGCCCAGCGGGCGCGCCCGCCTGGCGGCCGCGATCTACGGGATCGGGCTCTGCGGTCTGTTCGCGGCCAGCGCCACGTATCACCGCTGGCCGTGGAACCCGCGCTGGAAACCCACCCTGCGCCGCATCGACCACAGCATGATCTTCGTGTTCATCGCCGCCAGCTACACGCCGGTGGCGTTGCTCGTGCTGTCGACGAGCGTGTCGGTCGTCGTGTTGCTCAGCGTCTGGCTGGGCGCGCTGGCCGGAGTGGCGTTCAGCCTCGCCTGGATCGACGCGCCGCGGGCGGTCACGGCTGCGGCGTACATCGGCGTCGGGTGGGTGATCGTCATCGCCGCCCCACAGGTGGTCGACGGGATCGGTGTCGTCGCCGCGCTTCTGTTTCTGGCCGGCGGGCTGCTGTACTCGATCGGCGCGACCGTCTACGCGCGCCAGCGGCCGAACCCATGGCCGAGCGTGTTCGGCTACCACGAGGTGTTCCACGCGCTCGTGATCGCGGCGGCGGTCGTGCACTTCGTCGCGATCGCCGGGTGGGTCATCCCCTACGACCGCTAGCGCGCGGCTAGCCGGTGGTGCAGGGGGCCTGCGCCTCGCGGCGCTCGGAGCCGTTTCGGTAGTCGACCTGCAGCTGGATCGTCCAGCCATCACCGTCGCACGACGACGGGTTGGTGATGAACGAGCCGGCGGCGCTGCTGTGCGCGCGCGACGACACGCGGGCGCCCGGGCCGTGGCGGTAGGCCACGCAGCGGCGCCGCTTGCCATGGCGCGGGCGGTAGCGCTTGCACTTCAGTCGCACCTTGTGCCGCTTGCCCGGCGTCGTCGAGGGGCCGCCGGCGGCCGGGGCGGCCGAGGAGCCCGCGCCGAAGTCGACCTGGATGTGATCGAGCGTGATCTGCAGGCCGGGCGGCAGCGGAGGAAGCGGGACCGTGTCGAAGCGGATGATCTGGCCGAGGTTGCCGTCGTCGATCTTGCGGATCGATCCGAGGCCGGCATCGCTGTAGCCCGACTCGGGCTCCTTGAAGAACAGGATGATCCCGCCGATATCGCCCTGCTGCGAGGAATCGGCCCGGTAGAAGTCGATCTTCGCCGTGGCGTGGTCGCCCGGGAGGTTGACGCCGATCGCGCCGGCGCCCAGACGGCTCTCGGCCGGGCACTGCTCCTTCTTGGCCTGGTCGACCGTGCAGGTCTTGGGCGCCGCCGCTGGGTCGAGCTCGAAGCCCTTCTCGAAGGCCCAGCCGAGCGCGGTCGGGATCGAGTTCGGGCGGAAACCGGCGTCGGCGCCCTTGGCGTCGATCAGCAGATGGGAGCCGGCAAGAGGCGTGTTCGGCTGGACCGCCGCGACACCCGCGGGTACTGGTGTCGCACCCGCCGGGGCGGCAGCGACGAGGCCGGCGCCCGCGGCAGCCAGCACGGCGCGACGTGTCCGGGATCCCCGCCTGAGCATCGCCGAGAGCATAGGGATCCGCTTGACGACGCCTGCCGCCACAATGGCGCCGTGACCTACGACGACGCGGTCTCGACGCTGCGTTCCTGGGAGGCCGAGGAGGTGGTGGTCGAGCTCGAGCCGGAGGGCACGGTGATGGAGGGCCGCCTCGCCGAGCTCGACTCCGTCGGCATCGACGGCGCGCTGTTCGCGTTGTCGCGCGGCCCGGCCGCTCGACGCGATACGACCGGCGTGGCGATCGCCCTGTTCCGCGACGGCGTGACCACCGCCGAGCACACCGACGACGTCCTGGTGGTCCACCAAGGACGGATGACCGTCACCGTGCGGCGCGCGACTACTTGTGGCGGTAGACGATCCGGCCGCGACTGAGGTCGTACGGCGAGATCTCGACCCGGACGCGATCGCCCGGGAGCACGCGAATGCGGTAGCGGCGCATCTTGCCCGCGAGATGCCCGAGGACCTCGTGGTCATTGTCGAGCTTGACGCGGAACATCAGGTTCGGGAGGGCCTCGGTGATCTCGCCCTCCATCTCGATCTTCTCTTCGACTGGCATTCGCCTCTCAGGGTACCGCGCCGCCTATACGCTGCGTGCAAGACGACCCCCGACCTTGAGGAAGCCCAGATGAAGGTAACCCGTGACTGGCTGGACGTCCGGCTCGACCAGGGTTCGCGCCGGACCGCCGCCGAGGCGCTCGAGATCTTCGCGCGCCAGCTCGACGACGAAAGCGCGACCTCGTTCGTGCGCCTGGCCCGGATGCTGCGCGTGGGGCGCGACGAGTTCCTGCTCGACCGCGACCAGTCGCACGACCTGCTGACCGCGATCGAGGAGACCGGCCAGCTCACGACCCTGCGGCCGCGGCTGGAAGCCTTCCTGCGCGAGGGGTAGCGCGTCTACAGCCCGGGTGGGTGGCGGACGGAGAAGCCGCGCGCCGGGCGCATCCACGGGTCCCAGCGCGTGCCCGTGCGGGCGCGGGCGCTGGTGTCGAACCGCATGCCCGCGATGACCATGTAGACGTGGCCGTTGTTCGCGTAGATCGTGATCCACTTGCCCTTGCCCTTGGCGCCCCAGCGCGCCAGGCTGCCCGACACGAGCGTCGAGTTGAGCAGGCCCGCGCCGTGTAGCGCGTAGGAGACCGAGCCCGAGCAGTCATAGGCGCGGTCGAAGAACGACCCGTGCCCACCGCCGTAGCGGTAGGGCCGCTTGGCGATTCGGTTCGCCGCCGCGATCACGCGGCGCACGACCCGCGGCACCTTCGGCGAGACCCACACCTTGCCGTTGGCGTGGAGGTGGACCATCGTGGGCTGGACGGGAGCCGTGGGGATCCGGGGCAGCTGCGGGATGCCGACGATCGGCGGGGGCGCCTCGGCGGGCTCGCCGGCGTCGAACAGGTCCTCCTCGTCGCTGTCGTCGGCCTCGTCGGAGTACTCGTCCGAATAGTCGTCGGAGTCGTTGTCGGCGTACTCGTCATCGTCGTCGACGTACCAGTCCTCGGAGTCGCCGCTTCCGGCGTAATCAGACTCGTCGTCTGCGGTCGCGCCGGCGTCGTCGTCGCTCCACTCCTGGTGGTGGTGATGGCGCGGGTGGGCCTGCGCCGCCTGGGCGGCGGTCGGGCAGAACGCGAGCAGCAGGAAGCAGAGCAGCCAGCAGGACCGGGGAGTCATTCTTCTGGCGTCGGCCCATCTCGCCGATCTCCTGACCCAGCGCGTTCATGCCTGGACGCCCCGTCGAGGCCACTTTTGGGGATGGTTACTCCATGCCACCCTTCGCATCAGCGCGATCGAGGACCTGCGCGCCCGCGGCTTTGACCCCGGCCCCACGTTCGACATCCCGCACGGCCCGTGCTGTTCGTTCACCACACCGGGCGGGCAGCGACCGGCGATCTACGAGCTGACCCGCCCCGAGGTTCCGGCGACGTTCTCGGGCGGCGCGACTTCTAGCGGGACTCGAGACAAAATACGTTGATAGCCCGCGAGGTCCGGGCCTCGTATTCGTCGAAGCCGCCGTACTGGCCGTTCATCTTGCGCCACAGGTCGGCGCGCTCTTCGCCCTCGGTGACGCGCGCCCGCACCGAGCGACGCTCGCCGCGAATCTGCACCTCGGCGTCGGGGTTCGCCACGAGGTTCAGCGCCCACGCGGGCGGCCGGGGGTTGCCGGCGTTCGAGCCGATGACGGCGACGCGCTCGCCGTCGGCGAGGTAACACACGGGTGCGGTTCTGACCTGACCCGACTTGCGGCCCGTCGTCGTCAGCAGCAGCACGGGCGCGCGGCCCACCTTGCTCATGAGCCGCCCGCGCGTGGCGCGATAGACGGGCACGTTGAGCTTGCCCATCAGACGCAGGCCCCTGGGGCCGAGCAGCATCGAGAAACGGGCGTTCGCGTGGTCGCTGGGCATGCACGAAGCATCGCACGCGGCGTCAGCCCGGGAACCCCTTGGTGTCGGCCATCTCGTCGCCGGGGTTTCCGACCCGGGCTCGAATCCCGACGACGCCGTCGAGCTGATCAAGCAGCTGCGTGGTGCCGTGACCTGAACAGCTGCAGCGCGTACGCGCCGGCGGGGTGCTCACGGAAGCGGTAGACGTCGCGGGCGAGGTCGGGCGACACCTCGTCCGGCTGAGGCAGTGTCACCCCGTACTCCGGCGGAGCGATCAGCGCCGCGGCGAGGCAGGCGAACGTCAGGTCGGCGGCGGTGAACCGCTCGCCGCACAGGTGTGGCCGGCCGTCGGCCAAGCGCTCCGCGATCGTGTCGAACGCGCGCCACACGCGCGCCTCGTCTTCCTCGACGGTGTTCGCGTCCAGGGCGAGCTCCTTCCGCGCCCAGCGCGTCACCACGGGCCACAGCGCAGTCATCATCCGGGCCTCCCACGCCGGGACGCCCTGGTTGTTGAACTGCAGCAGCAGCTGCTTGCGCGGCAACATTTTCGCGTAGATCCAGCGGCGCCCGTCGGGCCCGAGGCCCTCGTCGAGCCAGCGGCTGAGCGCGACGACGTCCTCCAGCTCGGCGCCGTCGTCGGGGAACAGGCGCAGCGCCGGGTCGAGGCGCGCGTCGGCGTAGCGCAGGATCGCCTCGGACTCGGGGAAGACCCCCTCGTCGGTGACGAGCACCGGCACGGTCCGGCCCCCTCCGGCGCGGCGCGCCCGGATCTGGTGGACGCCCTGCACGTGGCGCTCCTCGACGTAGTCCACCCCGGCGCGGTCGAGCGCCCAGCGGGCCTTCTCGCAGAAGTGGCTGATCGGAATCGTCAGCAAGCGGCGCATGAGCGGATTATGGTCGGCAGATGCCGGTGACCTGGGACGAGGCGGACGACGCGATCCTGGCGGGCGACCTCGCGGTCGCACTGGCGTACGTCACGCCCGCGGGCGGAGCGGTCGTCGCGGCCGTCGCGCCGATCGGCCTGCGCGACCGTGCGGCCGGCACCGTGACGTTCACGACGTCGTTGGGGCTCGGCCGCAAGCTCGACCGGATGCGCAGCAACCCGCGCATGGCGCTGGCCTACCACGCGCGCGAGCACGGCTTCGCGGCCGAGCCGCGCTACGTCCTCGTCCACGGCACGGCGAGCTTCGACATGTCGCCCGATCGCGCCGTGCTCGACGAGGTCGTGGGACCGGCGTCGACGCGGTTCATGGGCCCGCCGAAGCGCGGGTTCTTCTGGGACCGCTACCTGCAGGAGTACTACGCCGATCGCATCCTGGTCACCGTCGACGTGGAGCGCATCGTCAGCTGGCCCGACCTGCGCTGCGCGGGCGAGCCATCGGTGGCCGGCGCGGCGCTCCCCGCCCAGGCGCCGGAAGCGCAGGCGCCGCCCAAGAACGGCACAGGCCCGCGTGTGGCCGTCGCGAAGGCCGCGAAGCGCCTTCGCGCGCAGCCCCACGTGCTGCTGGCCTTCCCCGGAGCCGACGGGTTCCCCGCCATCCTGCCGGTTGAGGTCGGTGGCGACGACGAGCGCGGCGTCGCGCTGAGCGCGGCCGCCGGACTGCTCCCGGAGGGCGGGCGGCGCGCGGGTGTGCTGGGCCACCGGTTCAACGCCAAGCTGATCGGCCTGGAGTCCCGGCAGCACACGGGCTGGCTCGAGGTCGCCGGCGGGTCGGCGGTCTACGCGCCGCACACGGAGTCCGGGTTCCGCGCTCCGGCCAACAAGACGCTGCTTCTGCTGGGCAACGGCTTCATGGCCAAGCGCGGGCTGAAGCGAGCCCGGAGAGCGGCCGCATGACCGTCGACATCGGCGCTGCGGTCGCAGAGGCCGGCTCGGTCCGCAAGGCGAGCGAGGCGGAGTTGCCCGACGTGGCAAGGGTGCTCGCCGAAGCGTTCTACGACGACCCGCAGTTCAGCTGGATAGTTCCCGACGACACCAAGCGGCTGGGCATCCTGGAGCGCGCATTCCTGCTGTTCCTGCGGAGGATCTGGTTCGCCCAGGACGAGTGCTACACGACCGACGGCGTGGTCGGGGCGGCCGTCTGGGAGCGGCCCGGTGAGTGGAAGCTCGGCGTGATGCCGCAGCTGCGGATGGCGCCGTCGATGATCGCGATCTTCGGGCGCTTCCTGCCACGGATGATGCGGGCGATCGCCGCCGTGGAGTCCAACCACCCCACCGAGCTGCACTACTACCTGCCGTTCGTCGGCGTCGTCACCGAGTGGCAGGGCCGGGGCGTCGGCGCGGCGCTCCTGAAGCCGATCCTCGACCGCTGCGACAGCGAGCGGATGCCGGCCTACCTCGAGGCGTCCTCACCGCGCAACCGCGCGCTGTACGAGCGCCACGGGTTCGCCGTCACCGAGGAGTTCCAGCTCGGCAAGGACAGCCCGCCGATCTGGCGCATGTGGCGCAAGCCCGAGCCGACCGGCGGCGCATGAGCCGCGCGCGCTCGTCCAGCCACCGGTGACAGGATGCGGGCCATGCCCCGCGTCAACATCGCCGACCCGACGTTCGAATACGACAGCACCGACCCCGAGGGCTTTCGCTCAGGCATGTTCCGGCCCAAGGAGCTGGGCGCCAAGCAGACGGGCACCAGCGTCTACGAGCTGCCGCCCGGCCAGGCGCTGTGTCCGTATCACTACGAGTACGGCGAGGAGGAGTGGCTGCTGGTCCTCGACGGCCGGCCGACGCTGCGCGCTCCCGAGGGCTCGTCGCAGCTGGAGCCGTTCGACCTGGCGTTCTTCCCCAAGGGCCCCGACGGCGCGCACATGGTCCGCAACGACACCGACGCCCCCGTGCGCGTCCTCATGTGGTCAAACGTCGTCCACCCGTCCGCGACGGCCTACCCCGACAGCGACAAGGTCGGGGTCTGGACCGGCGACAAGGCCGAGGACGGGATGTTCGTGCGCTCGACCAACGTCGAGTACTTCCACGGCGAGGCGTAACGCCGCGTCAGGCGTCGATCCGTTCGGGCA
>CAWGTD010000003.1:0-974637 GCA_963825415.1 uncultured Actinomycetes bacterium
CGATGCGCGGGGTCGTCGTCGAAACCGCGACGGCCCGCCGGGGCGGGCCGTGCTCATGTTCTTGCCCGTGTCGTCCTTGCCGCCGCTCAGTGCGGCGACAGCGACGACGGCGGCGATCGCGAGCAGCAGGACGGCGGCGCGGCTGGACTTCATTGCCGAGACCTTATGGAGCGACCTGCTGCGCGGGTGGACGATCCGCTCGGCCTCGGTGTCCAGCGCGGCAGGGGTGGTAGCGCCGCCGCTGGCTGACGCGTCGTCCATTCCGGTCGACCCCACGCGCGCGAACAGTCGCCACGGTGCGTGGCAGTCCGTGCAGGTCGATCGTCGCTGTGAGCCGGCCGTGCCTGCGGACGACCCGAGCGCGGCGCCCGTTGACGGTGACGGTTGCGCGGCGCCAGCTGCGTGGCAGGTGGATCACGAACTTGCGCTTCGATCCGCACGTCACCGCCGCCGGCGCGGCGGGCGCGACCGGGCCCAGCACGGTGCCGGCGACCGGCCCGCAGTCGGGGCCGGCGAGCGGCGGCGCGAATTCGATCGTCCCGGTCGTCACCGTGCTGCCCGCGGGCGGGCCGCCCGGGTCGCCCCACCAGTTCTGCTTGGCGTCGAGGTCGTAGCGCGCGGACATCACGCTGCCCTGCGCGCCGCCGAGGATGCAGTTGTGGCCGGCGCTGGTCAGCGCGCCGCCGCCGAGGTCGAGCTTTGCGTGGGTGTCGCCAGAGGTGTCGAGCCCTTCGAGGATCACCAGCGTGCCGTCCGACTCGCTGAGGTCGGTGTGCTCGACCTTGACGGCGATCTCGTCGACCGGCGTGATGTTGGCGACGCGGAGGTTGCTGAGCTTGTTGTCGCCGATGCGGCTGTTGCGGACGTCGAGGGCGATCTTCTTGACCGACCCTGCGCCGTCGACGACGTTGCTCACGATGCCGATCCCGTCGGCGACGCAGTCTGTGAACAGCGAGTTCGAGATGTTGACGCTCGTGGTGCTGCCGGAGCCGGACGCCACCTCGAGCAGACAGTCGCCGTCGTCGCCGGGCTCGACCTGGTGGAAGGCCTGGCTGCCGCCGAAGGTCGAGTGCGCCGCGCGCACGTGGTCGATGTTGAACGTCAGCGTGGCGTCCTTCGACAGGTTCGCCGCCTCGAGGATGTCGCCCACGACGTAGTCGCACGTGCTGTTGGTGAGGGTGAACTCCATCGTCGGCCCGCCGTTGCTGGCCGCCACCTCCACGCAGTTCGCCGAGATGTGCCCGAGCCCATGGGCGAACGTGTTGCGGTCGGCCCGCTCGATCAGGTGCGAGCGCCCGGCGCTGTTGGCGAACAGACCCTCGGAGTCGGCTTCGCCGAAGTCCCCTGCCGTCGCGGTACCGATGTAGGTCATCGTGTTGCCGTTGACCTCGGCGACGAGCCGCGAGGTGTCGATCGTCTGCATCCCGATCGCGAGAATCGACTGCTTGCCCGGGTCCTGGCGCAGCCGGGTGAGCGTGTTGCCGGCCACGTGCGCCGTCACGTCGGCCGTGCCCGATGCGCGGACGTCGATCCCGTCGGCGCAATCCGCGTCGTGGACAGAGTTGCCCTCGATCGTGACGGTGGTCGAGGTGTGGCTCTCGTCGACCATGATCCCGGCCCAGCCGTTCGACAAGCCCGAGCTGAACGGAACCCCCACGCCGGGCGCGAAGCTCGGCAGCACGAACGGCTGCACCACGAAGCCGGTAGCGCACGACGTGTTGGTAGCGCTCACGTCGTTGCCGCGCACGAAGACGTCGGTGACGTCCTTGCCGTAGATCCCGCCGCGTGCCGCGCCGGTTACGACGATGTTCGCCACCTCGACCCCATCGGCGAGGGTGATGGCGTCCCCGGAGTGCTGCGCGGTGTCGGCGTTCGTGATCCGCGGAGCGGATGCATCGGCCTTGAGCCCGGTCACCGGGGGACCGTCGCCCGTGAGCTTCTGGCCTGGCTTCAGCGCGATGCCGCCTCCCAATGCGGGCGTGCTCGCCGGGCTGGCCAGGACGACGATCGCGTCACCCGGGGCGGAGGCGTGCTCGACGTCCGCCAGCTGGCTGAACGGCTTGGCATTCGAGCCGTCACCACCTGCAGTCGCAGTCGCGCCGACGTACCAGGTGCGTGCCGCAGCCGGCGAGCACACGCACAGCGAGAACGCCACCCCCAGCACCAGCACCCGTCGGCTCAACCGCACGGGCGCATCGTGCCACGGCGGACGCTCGTTGCGGATCTACGTCGGTGGCTGGGCCATTCGCTTTGCAACCAGGACGGGCGTAGTGTCGCTCATGTCCCCGATTCACAAGGAGGCACCAATGGGTGCTGAAGAAAACGTCGCCGTCATGCGACGCGCTTATGAGGCGTTCAACACCGGCGACATGGACACGCTCGTCGAGGTCTTCGACGAGAACATGGCGTGGCATCTGCCGGGGAAGAGCAAGTTCGCCAACGACTACCAGGGCCGCGACGCGACGCTCGAGTACTTCGGCAAGATCGGGGCGGAGACCGGCGGCACGTTCCGGGCCGAGTTGAAGGACATGACCGCGGATGATGAGGGCCACGTTGTCGGCATCCAGCGCAGCAGCGGCGACCGCAACGGCAAGCACCTGGACGTCGACAACTGCATCGTCTTCCAGCTCAAGGACGGCCGGGTCACCGACGGCCGCGAGCACTTCGAGGACCTCTACGCCTGGGACGAGTTCTGGGCCTAGGCCCGTGCGCGACCTCCGGCGTTCGCGCCGGAGGTCGCGCCGGCGCATGAGCGGAGGCTGCGCGTGGAGGTCCTCGCGGCTGCCGTGCTCGACTAGCCGCCCCTGCGCCAGTCAGACCGTGTCGAGATTGGAGTGATCTCGCCTCGTTCCCGGGCGCGGCGAACGTTCTCCACGTACTGAAGGATCTGGTTCTCCGGGGCGAGCTCGGCGAGCTTCTCGGTCACAACAGCCGGCGGGCCCACACATTCGAGGATGCACGCGTGTCCGAACGCCCATAGCCGCAGGGCCAGGGGGTCGTTCGGGTCATCGTCGTCCGCGAAGTAGCGCTCCCAGAGCGCCCGCTCGCAGTTCGTCAATCGGGACAGGTCGAACTCTTCTTCCGCCATGAGTGGCGTCACCTCCATTGATCCTGGCGTTCGCACCGTGCCTTGCGGTCGGTTGCGGCGAGGTCATCGGGCCAGGTCCCTAGCTCGCTCTGAATGGACCCGGGAAGCGTATTCGGGTGGTCATGAGGGCTGTCAGCCGGCGAGCGTCCAGCGAGCGCGGGCCGGGTGGCGCCGGCGGCGGCGCGCATGGCGCCGCCAGATGCCCGATTTTAGAGGGGTCGGGGCGATTCCGCTACGGCCAGGGGCTAGCGGCAGTCCGGTCTTGCGAACGCGCATCGCGGCAATTGTGGGCTTTGACCATGCCTAACGAACCGCGCGCCCCTCTTACCAGCTTGGAACGACGCCTGAGGGAAGCCAGCCCCACGCACGGCCTGCGATGAGGTGGCTCAATAGCGACGAACGCAAGGGCTCAGTCGTGGCAAACGTTAGGCGCGCCTCGCGACCGCCGTTCAGAAACTCGATAGCCAACGCGTCGGTCGCAGCAGGTAGCGCGACCCCGCGCTGCGTCGCCGCATAAACCAAACCACTGACGACGCCGTGCAGAATATTGAATCGCAAATCGACGTTGCTGCGGTTCGTTGTTCCCATGCCAACGTGGGTGATATTCGCGGGGTCCGAACCAGAGGTGACGACATCCGCCGGCGCCGTCGCAAGCCGCGCTTCGATGACGACATCCAGCCGGGGTTCACCGTGGGTTCCGAACGGACGCATCGGCAGCTTGTCGGCGAGGTCGGTCGCTGCCGGCGGCAACGCGATGTACGGCGTCCCCGGCTCACCCACAAACCCCTTGACGTCCGTGTTCGACAGCCGCTTGACGATGCCGACTGTGTTTGGGGGAAACGCGACTGCCGCCCCGACAAGCTGGCCCGGTGCTGGCGTACGGCGAGGTCTGGGCAACGTTCGCCGTTGTGGAGCGCCAGGGATGCGAGCGATGGCTGGGAAGCTCGATTGCCCGGTTGCTGTTCGTGAACCTCGGCGCCCGCGGCTTAGCGGCACTGGCGCGGGGTCAATGATCCGCTCGGCTTCGAGCTCACGGATGTACGAGTCTGTGATCGGACGAGCCTCTGTCGCGCCACTCACGGCCTTGGCGTCCCATCTAAGGATGGCATCTCGGACCTGGTCCAGTACACCCGGATCATCCTGGGTGTCGTCGAGAAGAAGACACGCTTCCACGTGGTGTCCGATCCCCGGGATTGTGAAATTCCCGGATCCCACCGCGGCGTGGCGTTCCCCCGAAACGAGCTCGACGTAATACGTCTTCGGATGAAAGAGCGCGTCTCGAGCACCTACCAACGTGAACGAGGCGTTGCCCGGGATATAGCCGACGAGCAGGTCAAGCGTGTCCTCGAGATCCGGAGCACTCAGCCGGTCTTCGTTCGCGCCGATGACCAAATCAAGCCGTCCACCGCTGCCCAGCATGCTGCGGATGTCCGCCTCGAATGGTGCGAGGGCGTCGTACCGGTAGTAGCCGCTCTGACAAGCGAACGCACTCGCCTGAGGAAGCAGCGGCTGTAGCCAGCCGAAGATGGTGTCGCCGATCAGGCGAGAGGCGGAATCGACGTACCGCAAGGAACCTAATCTAGGTCTGTCGAGGGCAAGGACGCGCGCAGATCGCGCTAAATGCGTCTTTTTGAACGGCCGGCGTTGGCGCTCAGGAGCAGGCTTCCCCTGATGAGCTCAGCCGTCGCGATCGGTAAATCCACTGCTACGCCGCACGTGTGATGTGGGCATCCGCTCACATCCGGAAGGCCAGCCCAAGCCGAGACGAAGCGGGCGCGTCATCTCCACATGACAGCATCCGCGTGAAGCGATGGCCGATCTCCTAGAGAAAGCCGAGGTTCGAGGACAGGGTGCCGCAGATCTGGGCGTCGCCCGGGCCACATGGATGCCCTACCGACTCTTCCCATATGAGCGACGGCTTGGCCTTCGCGAGCTCGAGCGTCTTGGCCTAACCGTGCTGGGTTCGGACGAGGACGCGGTTCGGGTCGTCGGCGACATCCGGACCGCCGCCCGGCGCTGCACGTACTTCGATCACTTCGTTGTCGATCATGGGGTTGGGCTGGTCACCGACCAGAGTGCAGTAGAGGCCGAGCACCTAAACGGTCGCCCGACTACGGGGCTGCGTCAGGCCACCCGTTATGGGCTCCACGGCGTGCACGAGTACAAGGGAAAGTTCAATCCTCAGATCGTACGTGCTCTCTGCAATGTGGCGGACCCGACCGCGGAGTTGCTGATCGACCCTTTCTGCGGCAGCGGCACAGGGCCGCTCGAAGGGTTGCGACTCGGGCTAGACGTACTGGCCATCGATCGCTCGCCTATGGCGTGGTACCTCACGAAGGTCAAGCTCGAAGCCGCAGAAATCCCGGGCAAGAGAGAGCTCGCGGAGCGGCTGCAAAGTCTTTCCGACGGCGTCGCCACAGAGCTCGCTTGCGGCCAGTCGACTGGGAAGGCCGTCGATCTTGCACCCGCGCTGGGAGTTGACGCCGCGGATTATCTCCGCCACTGGTTTCCCCTCCCGGCTCTTGCCGGGCTGTCCTCGGCACTCGCCTCGCTGCACGCACGACCGGATTCAGCTGTCCGCAACCTCGCGCTCATAGGCCTGTCGTCGATCTTGCGGAAGGTTTCCTTGCAGTTGCCTGAGGATCTGAGGGTCCGTAGGAGACGCGAGCCTTTCGAGGCTCCGGCACTTGAGCCGCTGTTCCGCGAAGCGTCGACCGCGATATGTCGGGGCCTCACCGAGATGGCCGACTGGAATGAACCGCCGGCGTCTGCAACGGTCGTCCGCGGCTCCGCCGATGACGCTGCTGCGTACTCAGCCGCCGCTGGAGACAGACGTCGCCTCATCGTTACGTCTCCGCCTTACGCGACGGCGCTCCCTTACATCGACACCGACCGGCTTTCGATTCTCGCCCTCGGCCTTGCGTCCGCCCGAGACCTCACGCCACTCGAGCGGGAGCTTCTTGGGAGCCGCGAGTGGGTCCGAGCGCAGCAGGACCATTGGGATGAGCGGCGCGAGAAGAACCTCGACAGGCTTCCGGACACCATCACGTCTCTCCTCACGCAGATCCATCAGAAAAACACCAGAGGCAATGCTGGATTTCGCCGCAAGGCCTTGCCCTCGTTGCTCTACCGGTATTTCGTGGGCATGGCCGAGGCGATGTCGGTGTGGACGCGAATCTTGGAGTGTGGTGAACGGGCGGTGTTGATAGTCGGGCACAACCACACCACTGCCGCGGGCCAGCGCATCGATATTCCGACCCCCGAACTGCTGGGAGACGCGGCTGTCTCGCGAGGCTTCCGTGTGGTCGAACTCATTCCCCTCGAGACGTGGCCGCGATACGGGCTCCACTCAGCCAATGGTGTGCCCGGCGAGGATGCGCTCGTGATCGAGCGCATCGCCTAGTCCATTGTCTTCACGGTGCGCGCAGGAGCAGGACGTGTTCTCGGGTCCGGCCCCGGCTGTGCGCTCGATTGAACGAGCTGCGCTGGGTGCGGATTCTCCGGTCCGTCCAGACATCAAGGGAGAACCCGTAGTCGCTGGCTACGTCGACTAAGAGCTGTCCGTTATCCACACGCCGGCCACGGATAATCGAGTCACCAATAACGATCACCGCTGGTGCCTCGCTCTGCAGCACACGGGCGAGGTGTCGAAACACATCGCCCATCTGCGCGCCGAAGTCGTCCTCAGTCAGACCGTTCTTCCCGCAGTAATGCGGACGTGCCCCTAGCTCGTCCTCGCGAACTGCTTTGGGATCGAACCCGAGCCAATACATGCGGTACTTGTGATAAAGCCAGTACTCGTAGGCGTTTGGATAGGGAGGTGAACAGATACATGCTGAAAAGTGGTCATCCGAGAGGTGATCTAGCTGGCGCGCATCACCGCAATGCACGATGACTGGTGCACCCTCCGCCCTCGCGTTCGCCGAGAGCCAATCGCATACCCGCACCACTGCTTGTGCGAGTTCGGTAGCGGCTCGTTGCTGATCGCCAGCTCTGCTAACAGCTGCGTATCGAGTGTCGGACTCCTGGCGGCTAATCCGGACAACGGCTGACGAAATTGCCACTGCGATGCGGTCATGCCAGATTGGGTCATCGACGCCCCCCAGGTATGACATAGCCCCAGCGAGTGCAGCCGCCGCCCACTCGTCGAACCAATGGTCCAGGCGGGGTATTCGAGTCGCGAGATCACCGGCCCCTGACGCCCGTAGAGCGTGTTCATGCAAGAGCCTCGAATGGTCAAGCCCCAATCCGGCATCGCTTGGATCCCAGCTCTGAGTTCGAACGCGACTGATTAGGCAAGCGATTGGATTCAGGTCAACCCCAACGGAGGTCAGCCCACGGCGTTGCGCCTCCGCCAGTGTCGTGCCAGACCCACAGAACGGATCAAGCACTGGACCGTCAACCCCCAAGAGGTCGAGCGCTTGTCCAGGAAGCTCCGGTATGAATCGGGCCGGGTACGGATGGAACGCCGACGGCGCTCGCGATCCCGCGAAGTCCCAGGAGGCGGATGCGAATGCCGCTGTTAGATCAGAGTCGAGCGGGAAGGAGTTCTGCGAAGCGGCGAGCACAGCCGAGAAGATATGGGTCGCGGCCGACGTCGACTGATCCCTACCCAGCCTGGCGGCGCTAAACGGGACGCACCGGCGCTTCGTCTACGGGTGCATCTACGATCTGACGACCGGGCCAGACGATGTCCATCGAGCGCAAGACCCGGTCCCCGGCGCCAAGAACCATAAGCCGGTGTGTGCGGCGCACCCGAGGCGCCCGGCTGCCGACCCAGCCGATGCACGTCTTGATCGCTCGGTCGGCCCGCTGCTCGGTGGCCTTCCTCCACGGCGTCCAAAGGCACAGGAGATCAATGTCATCCACCGATGCTTCGGGCTTCACGTGGGTGTCTATCGTCACCAAAGGATGTACGGCGTCCAGAGCGCGGGTAAGCCGTCCAACTTCGCCCGGCGATACGTTCGCGCCAATCAGGAGAGTCACTTCGTCCATATTGAATTGAAATCCTTACTCGGGCTCGACGAAAGCCTCGCGCGGAGATGCTGGTGCTCGCCGCGCAGCAAGCGATCTCGCCTTCCGACACTTTGGGAGGCAGCGTATCGGTCGCTGCCCGATGTCACCTCTACTGGATGCTCGCTAGTCGTCGTCCCGCGGCGCCGGCCGGAACACGATCCGCTTGAGCTCGGCGACCGAAGGGCCACCGACCCGCAGCGCCGTCTGAAAGCCCTCGGCCCCCAGCTCGCCGGCATCAAGCGCTCGCCGCAGCTCGTTGAGCGCCCCGGCGTCCTCCTCGGCGACGTTGTCCTTCGCCGTCTCGATGAGGATGAGGTGGCGGGGGCGGCGGAAGCGGTGGGCGAGGCGGACGTAGGGCTCGCGCTCGGCGGGGTCGAGCGAAGTGGTCGGCAGGACGACGGCCTCGCCCTTCTCCAGGCGCTTCTCGATCGTCGAGTCGAGCAGCTGCTTGGCGGTGTCGTCGAGCGCGTCGTCGGGGACGCGGCCGGAGACCATCGCGCGGAGCTTGTCGATGCCGAGGACGGCGCCCTGCTCCTCGAAGACGCGTGCGACGAAGCGGTCGCGGTCGCTGTTCGAGGCCGAGACGATGACGACGAGCGAGCCCGGCGAGTAGCGCATGCGGTCCGACGGCTTGAGGATGCGCGAGCGGGTGGTGAGGTCGATCGGCCGCGGCGGGCGGTCGCCGGCGGCGCCGGGCGCGGGCGGTCGGAAGACCAGCCTGTGCGCTCGTCTTGGCCGATCTTGACGCTGCGTGGTCCGGGGGCTTCGCTCATGGACCATTCAATCTAGCCCCTGCCCTTTTGGCCGACGGCTGCGTTCAGCCGAGAACGGCGGCGAGGCGGCGCTCGAGCGCCCCCGCCAGCGCCTCGCGCATCGGGCCCTCCTCGAAGCGCTCGACGAGCTCGGCGAGGAAGCCCTCGATGACCAGGCGGGAGGCGACCTCGAGCGAGAGGCCGCGGGCGCGGAGGTAGAAGAGCTGGTCGGGGTCGATCTGGGCGATCGCCGCCGCGTGGGTGCAGCGGACGTCGTTGGCGAGGATCTCGAGGCCCGGGATCGCGTCGGCGTGGGCCTTCTTGGTCAGCAGGAGATTCCTCGACTCCTGGAAGGCGTCGGTCTGCTGGGCGTCGCGGTCGACCTTGATCATCCCGCGCCAGACGGCACTGACGAGCGGCCGCCGAGGATCCCGCGGAAGGCGAGGTCGCTGACGCAGTGCGCGGCGACGTGCTCCTGGGTCGTGTCGAAGTCCATGTGCTGGCGGCCGGACAGCGCGTAGGCGCCGGTCACCTTGCCCTCGGCGCCCTCGCCCTCGAGCAGCGTGTTCTGGAAGACCTTGCCGTTGCCGGCGCCGAAGCCGAGGACGACCCAGTCGAGCTTCCCGTGGCGGGCGACGCGGGCGCGCTGGGTGCCGAAGATCCATGACTTCTCGTCGAGGCCCTGGCCGGAGACGAACCGCAGCTTGCGAGTTCTCCCCCACGACCAGCTCGACGACCGTCGTGAAGAGCCCGGGCGCGGTGCTGGCGTACTGCTCCCAGACCTCCGCCTCGGCGCCCTCCTCGAGCACAACGAGCACGCGCCAGTTCAGCGCGCTGCCCTCGGTCGCCTGCACGGCGGTCAGCACGATCGGCGCCTCGACCTTCACGCCGGCCGGCACGTAGACGAACGCGCCGCCCTCCCACTCGGCGGCATTGCGCGCCGTGAAGACGTTCTCGCCGGAGTCGACGACCGAGCCGAGCCACTTGTCGACCAGGTCGCCGTGCTGCTCGACCGCCTGCGACAGCGGCATGACCAGCGGGCCCTCGCTCACGGCCTCGTCGACCGGATGGAACGCCCCGTCGACCTGCGTCATCCGCACCGCCTCGGCGGGCAGGTCGAACACGAGGTCTGCTTGATCGGCGGCGAGAAGGTCGCCGAGCGGCGCCGTTTCGTAGGCCTCCATCTCGAAGCCCTTGAGCTCGGTGAACTCCCAGCCCGGGCGCGCCCTTGAAGGACGGGAGCTCGAGCTCCTGCCAGCTAGCCAATCGAGCCCTCCATTTGGAGCTCGATCAGGCGGTTCATCTCGACCGCGTACTCCATCGGGAGCTCCTTGACGATCGGCTCGATGAAGCCGTTGACGATCAGCTTGCCGGCCTCCTCCTCCGACAAGCCGTGCGACATCAGGTAGAAGAGCTGCTCGTCGCCGACCTTGCTCACGGTCGCCTCGTGGCCGACGTTGACGTCGTCCTCGCCGATGCGGATCGTCGGGTAGGTATCGCTGCGCGAGTCCTCGTCGAGCAGCAGCGCGTCGCAGACGACCTTGGACTTCGACCCGTGGGCGCCCTTGGCGACCTCGAGCAGCCCGCGGTACGACGACCGCCCGCCGTCCTTGCTGATCGCTCTTGGCGAAGATGTTCGACGTCGTGTTCGGCGCGGCGTGGATGATCTTGCCGCCCGCGTCCTGGTGCTGGCCGTTGCCGGCGAACGCGATCGAGAGAATCTCTCCGTGGGCGCGCTCGCCCATCAGGTAGACGCTCGGGTACTTCATCGTGAGCTTCGAGCCGAGGTTGCAGTCGACCCACTCGACCGTCGCGTCGGTCTCGGCGCGCGCGCGCTTGGTCACCAGGTTGAAGACGTTGTTCGACCAGTTCTGCACGGTCGTGTACCGAATCCGTGCGCCGGGCTTGGCGAACAGCTCGACGACGGCGGAGTGCAGCGAGTCCGACGAATACGTCGGCGCGGTGCAGCCCTCGACGTAGTGCACGTAGCGAGCCCTCGTCGGCGATGATGATCGTCCGCTCGAACTGGCCCATGTTCTCCGTGTTGATGCGGAAGTAGGCCTGCAGCGGCATCTCGACGTGGACGCCCGGCGGCACGTAGACGAACGAGCCGCCGCTCCACACCGCGGTGTTCAGCGCGGCGAGCTTGTTGTCGTTGGCCGGGATCAGCGTGGCGAAGTACTCGTGGACGAGGTCCTCGTGCTCCTTGAGCGCGGTGTCCATGTCCATGAACACGACGCCCTGGGCCTCGAGCTGCTCGTTGACCTGGTGGTAGACGCTCTCTGACTCGTACTGCGCGCCGACGCCGGCCAGGAACTTGCGCTCGGCCTCGGGGATGCCGAGCCGGTCGAAGGTCTTCTTGACGTCCTCGGGCACGTCGTCCCAGGAGCGCTCGGAGCGCTCGCTCGCGCGGACGAAGTAGTGGATGTTCTCGAAGTCGACCTCGGCCAGGAACGGCGAGCCCCAGGTGGGCATCGGCCGCGCCATGAAGTGGTCGTAGGCCTTCAGGCGGAACTCGCGCATCCACTCCGGCTCGGACTTGAACTCGCTGATCTTCTCGACGAGCTCGCGCGTCAGACCCTTGGGCGCCTTGTACAGGTAGTTCTCGGCGTCGTGGAAGCCGTAGCGCTCCGTGTAGTCGGCGTTCAGCCCCTTGAGGGCCTCCTGCTCGGCGATGACTTCGGGGGTGGCCATAAGCCTTTGTGCGACTCCTCGCTAAATCCGATTGCCGTAGACGGAATTCTACCGCTCAGGCGGGCGTGAGTCCGTGCACGAGACAGCGCGGGGCTTTATGGTCGGCAGATGAGCTCAGACACCACGACGTACAAGGGCCAGTGCATGTGCGGGGCCGTCCAGATCGAGGTCACCGGCGAGCCGGAGGGCGCCGGCTACTGCCACTGCAAGAACTGCAGGCGCTGGTCGGGCGGGCCGGTCAACGCCTTCACGCTATGGAAGTTCGACGCGGTCAAGGTGACGCAGGGCGAGGACCAGCTCGACGAGTACAACGAGAACGAGCAGACCTACCGCCGGTGGTGCAAGGCCTGCGGCGGCGCCGTGATGGGACGGCATCCCCACTGGGAGCTGTACGACGTCTTTGCGGGGGTCATTCCTGACTTCCCGTTCCAGCGCGGGCGTGCACGTCAACTACGAGTCGACCGTGATGCCCATCAAGGACGGCCTTCCCAAGTTCAAGGACTTCCCCGCGGAGATGGGCGGCTCGGGCGACACGTTGGACGAGTAGTCACCGCGCCTCGGCCATCAGGTCGCGGACGATCTCGGCAGCCGGCGCCTCGCGGGCCAGCTGATGGGCCTCCCCCGCCCAGAGGTTGATCAGCGAGGCGTCACCGCTTTCGCGAGCCGCCTTGCGCATCGGCGCGGTGGCGTAGTGGATCTCCGGATAGGCGATCGGCGCCGCCGCGCTGTGGGCGTCGAGGAACTCGTTGCGGATCCCCCGGGCGAGCCGGCCGGTGAACGCGCGCGTGAGCGAGGTCTCGGTCGCCGAGCGAATCGCCTCGCGGTGCGCCGGACTGGTGCCGGCTTCCGGGCAGAGCATGAACGCGGTCCCTAGCTGGGCGGCCGCCGCGCCCGCGGCGAGCACGGCCGCGACCGCGCGGCCGGTGGCGATCCCGCCCGTGGCCACGAGCGGCGGGTGCGGT
Organism: uncultured Actinomycetes bacterium; assembly: GCA_963825415.1. Taxonomy (GTDB): domain Bacteria; phylum Actinomycetota; class Thermoleophilia; order Solirubrobacterales; family Solirubrobacteraceae; genus BP-464. The sequence continues at coordinate 12,513 of CAWGTD010000003.1, forward strand.
TGTGCGCCGATCAGCTGCAGCAGCTCGAACAGCCCGTACACGGGCAGGTCGTCGCGGTCCTCGAAGGAGCCACGGTGCCCGCCGGCCTCCCCGCCCTGGACCACGAGCGCGTCGGCGCCGGCGTCAGCCGCGATCGCGGCCTCGGCCGGGCTCGTCACCGTGACCCAGACCTCCGAGCCCGCGCCGCGCAGGCGATCGATCACCTCACGCGACGGGCAGCCGAACGTGAACGAGACGACCGCCGCCGGCTCGCCCACCAGCAGCTCGATCTTGGCGTCGAAGTCGTCATCGCTGTATCGGGGCTCGCCCGCCAGCGCGCCGAGCGACTCGACGTAGTCCGCGTAGACCGCGGGATCGGTCGGCCCCGCACCCGGCGAGAACACGTTGACCCCGAACGGCCGCCGGGTGAGCGAGCGGGTGGCCGCGATCAGATCGCCGGCCGCCTCGGCCGTGAGGTAGCCGAGCCCGAGGAACCCGAGCCCACCGGCCTCCGAGACGGCGGCCGCGAGCTCCGGCGTCGACGGGCCGCCCGCCAGCGGCGCGAGCACGATGGGCGCCCTCAGCTCGTCGAGGACCATCGGCTCGAGCGTACTACCGGCGCCAGTGGCCCATGCACTCGGTCATCTGCACGATGCCGAGCGCCTTGTGCGGCATCGGCGTGACGTCCTTGCGCTTGGCGCGCAGGCCGTCGAGCGCGACCGTCAGGTAGCGGCGCCAGACCTCGGGATCGGCCTCGCGCGTGTACTCCGCGGCGCCGGTGACCATGAAGACCACCATCGGGATGTCTGAGACCTCGACGTCGGGGCGCAGGACCCCCGCCTTCTTGGCGCGCGCCACGATCGGCCCCACCCGCGGGCCGATCTGGCCGCGCGCGGCGGCGACCCGCTCCTTGCCGCGCGCCGAAGACGTCATCACGGACTTCAGCCCGCGGTTGTCGACCTGCATCTCGGCGAGGTTGGTGATCCAGTGGACGAGCCCCTCCCACGGATCCTCGTGGGCGGCGGCCTCGTCGGCGACCTCGATGATCCTGGCCAGCTCGACCTCGAAGAGCGCGTCGATCAGCTCGTCCTTGTTGGCGAAGCGCCGGTAGGCGGTCCCCACGCCGACGCCGGCGCGGTCGGCGATGTCGTCGAGCGTCACGTCCAGGCCGCGCTCGGCGAACAGCTCGCGGCCGGCGTCGATCAGCAGCCGGCGATTGCGCTCGGCGTCGCGGCGCAGCGGGCGTTCCTCGGTCCGAGCGGACGTGCTCATGCTCACAGTGTACGACCAAGCGGAGATGGATCCTCCAGTTGTGTGCTACATTGCCGAACACCAAGCGGAGAGCCTTACTCCACTTGGAGCCACCGTCTCCACTTCACAAGGATTTTCATGAGCCCCACCGAGAACCCCCACCACGCCCGCCGCTGGCTGATCCTCGGCCTGCTCGGCACCGCCCAGCTGATGGTCGTGCTCGACGCGACGATCGTGAACATCGCCCTGCCCTCCGCACAGGAGGCGCTGGACTTCTCCACCGGCAACCGCCAGTGGATCATCACCGCCTACGCCCTGGCCTTCGGCAGCCTGCTGCTGCTCGGCGGCCGCCTGTCCGACCTCTTCGGGCGCAAGTGGACCTTCGTCGGCGGCCTGATCGGCTTCGCCGGCGCGTCGGCGCTCGGCGGCGCGGCGCAGAGCTTCGAGATGCTCGTCGCCGCCCGCGCGCTGCAGGGCGCGTTCGGCGCCGTGCTCGCGCCGGCCGCCCTCTCGCTGCTGACGACGACGTTCGTCGAGCCCGGCGAGCGCCGCAAGGCGTTCGCCGTGTACGGCGCGATCGCCGGCGCCGGCGGCGGCATCGGCCTGCTGCTCGGCGGCGTGCTCACCGAGTACCTGTCCTGGCGCTTCTCGCTGTACGTCAACCTGCTGCTGGCGATCCCGGCCGCGCTCGGCGCCGTCGCGCTGCTGCACAACGTCCGCCCGGCGACCCGGCCGCGGTTCGACCTCCCCGGCACGCTCGCCGCGTCGGCCGGCCTGTTCGCGCTCGTCTACGGCTTCACCAAGGCGGAGACCGACGGCTGGGGCGCCGACATCACGGTCGGCTTCCTCGCCGCGGCCGTCGTGCTGCTCGGCGTCTTCGTGACGATCCAGCGGCGCACGGCGAACCCGCTGCTCCCGCTGCGCGTGGTCCTCGACCGCAACCGCGGCGGCGCCTACCTCGCCGTCGCCGTCGTCGGCATCGGCATGTTCGGCGCGTTTCTGTTCTTGACCTACTACCTGCAGACGACGCTCGGCTTCTCGCCGGTGAAGACCGGCCTGGCGTTCCTGCCGATGATCGGCGCCGTGATGGTGACCGCCACGGTGGCGCAGACCCGCATCCTGCCGCGGACCGGCGCCAAGCCGCTGATCACGCTGGGGATGCTGCTCGCCGCCGGCGGAATGCTGCTGCTCACGGGCGTCGGCGTCGACACGGCGTACGCATCGCACGTCCTCCCCGGCCTGATCGTGATGGGCGCCGGGCTGGGCATGGCGATGGCGACCGCGATGAGCACGGCGACCCTCGGCGTGCACCACACCGACCAGGGCGTGGCGTCGGCGATGGTCAACACGAGCCAGCAGGTCGGCGGCTCGATCGGCACCGCCTTGCTGAGCACGATCGCCGCGAGCGCGGTGAGCGGGTTCGCCGGCGCGCCCGCCGAGGCGGCCGTCCACGGCTACACGACCGCGTTCTGGTGGGCGGCCGGGATCTTCGCCCTCGGCGCCGTGCTCTGCGGCCTGCTGTTGCGGCCCGGGCTCGCAGCGTTCGAGACAGCCGCGGAACCGGTCCTCGCTTAACGGAAACGACAGACAGGGCGGCGTATGGTTGAGGCATGTCCCTTCGCCATCTCGCCGCCCTGATCGTCACCCTCGCCCTGCTCCCCGCCGTCCCCGCCGTGGCCAGCAAGACCCGGCGCGAGGACTGGCCGGAGACCAACGGGCGCTTCCGCATCGACAAGCACGACCGCAACAAGACCTACTACGGCACCGCCAAGCACGACAGGCTGCTCGGCGGCCACGGCAACAACCACCTCTATGGCGGCGACCAGTCCGACGTGCTGTGGGGCGACTACAAGCCCTGCTGCTGGCCGACTCGCCAGAGCGATCACATCGAGGGCGGCGGCGGCGACGACTTCATCTTCGCCAGCCACAGCTTCAACCACCTCGAGGGCAACGAGGGCAACGACTTCATCCGCGCCCACTTCGGCTACGGCTCGGTGGACTGCGGCCCCGGCAACGACCTGCTGATCGTCTCGCACCGCAGCAAGCCGAAGTACAAGATCAAGAACTGCGAGCGCGTCAGGTTCAGCTAGGTCCGGCGCCCGTCAGCGCTTGGCGGTGAAGCGGCCCTCGTTGCCGCACAGGTCGCCGGACTTGAACGTCCCGGTGACCTTGCCGTTGCGCACGAGCGCCTTCATGGTCGTCGTCTGGTCCTCGACGGTCTTGTCGGGGCGGTAGGTGACCGACAGGCGGCCGTCGCGCAGCCGCGCGGAGCCCTTGACGATCTGGGTCCCGGGGTAGGCCGGTGTGAAGACCACCGTCATGAAGCCACCGCAGCCCGTCGTCGTGACGGCCTCGATCTTGAGGGTGAGCACCTTGCCGCCCCGCACCTTCATCGTGACCTTGCCGTACTTGAAGTCCTTGTCGGTGCTCGTGGCGCGGCCCTTGTAGGTGACCGTGTTGGCGGCGCCGACGGTGGTCGGGAGCGCCAGGCACACGGCGAGGGCGAGGGCGGGGACGATTCGACGCATGCGGCGAACGTAGCAACGGGAATCACTGGAACCTGGACCACTGGCCATGTGTATGACTGTCGGAATGCCACGCGTCTTGCTCGCGCTCGCCGCCGCTGCTCCTGCTCCTCCCCGCGACCCCGACGGGGGCCAAGGAGGGCGTGCGCGCACGGCTGGACAACGCCCTCCCGCGTCACGCGGCCGCCGGCACCGTGCTCCGGGTCGGCTGGACGCTCAAGCGCGGCTCGGAGTCCTTCAGCGCCAGCGGCGTCTACGTCGAGCTGCGCACCCCGTCGGGCCGGCGGGTGCGCAAGGACGGCAAGCTGAGCGGCCGCCTGGGCCACTTCGTCGCCCGGATCCGCGCGCCGCGCGGCGGGATCAGCCGCGTGCGGATCGGACTGCGCGGCTGGCGCCAGGTCGCCGGCGGCAAGCGCACCCGCGCCGACATCTTCTTTCCGATCGACGGCCGAACGCTACGGTGACTTAGTTCCCCTTGGGGGACTCGTGAGCGGATTCGCCGCTGCGGACCACCGAGAGGACACGCATGCGACGGATCACTTGTGCCGTGACCGCCAGCTTCATGCTGGCGCTCGCCGGATGTGGCGGCGGAGACGACGACAAGAACGCCACCAGCGAGCCGAGCGCGGCCGCCGAGACGACGACGCAGGCCGCCGCCGCCCCGGCGCCGGAGCTCGACGCGGTCCTGGCATGCATGAAGCAGGCCGGCGCCGAAGCCGAGGACCAGTCGTCGTCCACGGGCGACAAGATCGGCATCGACTACCCCGCAGGCCGCCTGCTCGTGTCGTTCGAGGAGTCCGAGGACGACGCCAAGCTCACGGCCTCGGTGGCGGAGACGCAGGATCCCGACTCGACCGTGGTGCAGAAGGGCACGGTCGTCATCACGGCGCCCGCGGACCCCGCGGCGGCCGAGGGCCAGAAGATCGCCGAGGACTGCGTCGGATAACGCACGCCTTGATTGACTGAGGCGCATGGCCGATGCGCCCGTGCTGCCGTTCCCTTCGGCCGAGGCGTGGACGAAGTGGCTCGAGGAGCATCACGGCGAGCCCGACGGCGTCTGGCTGAAGATCGCAAAGAAGGCCTCGGGCGTGGACACCGTCACGCACGCCGAGGCGCTGGACGTCGCGATCGCGTTCGGCTGGATCGACGGCCAGCGCAAGGCGCTCGACGAGACGTGGTTCCTGCAGCGCTTCACGCCACGCCGGGCGCGGAGCAAGTGGTCGAAGATCAACCGCACGAAGGCGACCGAGCTGATCGAGCGCGGCGAGATGCGGCCCTCTGGCCTCGCCGAAGTCGAACGCGCGAAGGCCGACGGCCGCTGGGACGCCGCCTACGACTCGCACCGCACCGCGACGGTCCCGCCCGACCTACAGCAGGCGCTCGACGCCAACCCGAAGGCGCGCGAGTTCTTCGCCACGCTCAACAGCCAGAACCGCTACGCGATCCTCTACCGCGTCGGCGACGCCAAGCGGCCCGAGACCCGCGCGCGGCGCATCGCCCAGTTCGTAGAGATGCTGGCCGACGGGAAGACCCTCTACCCATGAGCACCCGCATCGAGATCGCGCGCGACTGCTACCGCGCCTACGAGACCGGCGAGCGCGACCTGGTCGAACGGCATCTCGCCGAAGACTTCATCTTCTTCAGCCCCGCCGACGTCGGTATCGACCGTGACCACCTACTTCGAGCGCTGCTGGCCCAACGCCGAGAACATCGCCGCGTTCGAGTTCGAGCGGCTGGTGGAGCACGGCGACGACGTCTTCGTGACATACGAGGCCACCCGCACCGACGGCACCCGCTTTCGCAACACCGAGGTCCTGACCTTCGACGGCGAGCAGGTCCGCCGCGTCGAGGTCTACTTCGGCTGGGATCTCTAGCCCTCGGCGAACAGCTCCTCGGCGCGCCGGCCCTGCTCCGGCGTGAGCCGGATGTGCGAGTGGCGGCCGATCGAGCGCGTCGAGACGCCGATGTCGCGCAGCGTCGGCGCGACCGCCAGCGACGGCACGCCGACGAGCCGCCGGGTGCGCACCTCCCAGCGCCAGCGCTCGTGGCCGGAGAGCACGGGCTCCTCGCTCACGACCTCCTCGAGCGCGAACACGCGCCCCTCGCCGTACTCGCGCGCCGAGCCGGCCGCGTAGATCACCAGCCGGTCGCCGCGCTCGATCCGCGGGCGCCGCGGGAAGCGGTGGCGCGGCGGGCGGGCGCGGCGGTCGGCCTCCGTGTACGGGCGCTCACCCGTGCCGGCGATGCACAGCCACCAGCTCACTCCACGTCTATGCGGACGATGCCGTCCTCGATCACGACCGGGAACGAGTCGACCGGCACGTAGGCCGGCAGCGTCTTCGGCACGCCGGTGCGCAGGTCGAACACCGAGCCGTGGCGCGGGCACTCGACGGTGCACGCGGCGTGATCGATCTCCCCGTCCGCCAACGACCCGTTGTCGTGCGAGCAGCGATCCTCGATCGCCAACAGGTCGCCGCCGCAGTTGACGACCATGATCTCGAGGTCCTCCCACTCGACCGTCCGCATCGCGCCCGGAGGGAGCTCATCGGCCGGGCAGACGTCGATCCTTTCCGACATGGGCGCGCCACGGTAGCGTCTGCCCCATGACCAGTCCGTGGTGGGAAGCCAACGTCGAGCTGATCCGCGAGCTGTTCGGGGCGGTGTCGGCCCGCGACCGGGGCGCGCTGGAGGCGCGCCTGGCCGACGACGTGATCTGGCACACGCCCGGGCGCAGCAAGTTGGCGGGCGAGATGCGCGGGCCGCAGGGCGTGATCGACCAGCTCGCCCAGGCCGCCGAGCTGACCAACGGCACGCTGATCATCGACGTGCTCGACATCATGGGCTCAGACCACCACGCCACCGTCTACTACCGCACCACCGCCGAGCGCGACGGCCGGAAGCTCGACCTCGAGCACCTGGCGCTGTTCACGATCAAGGACGGCCAGGTCACGCACGTCGACCAGGCGCCGCTGAACCTCTACGCCTACGACGAGTTCTGGGCCTGAGGGCTTCCAGAGCGCCGGGTCGGGTATCACTGCGCCTTGTGAGGCGCCTAATTCTGCTCGCCGCGACGACGCTGCTCGTCGCGGCCCCCACCAGCTCGGCCGCGACGCGCACCGTGGCGATCGGCGCGGCGTTCAACCCGTCGGTCATCGTCGTCACCCCGGGCACGACGGTCAACTGGCACAACGGCGACGGCTCGTCGCATCGGCTGACCGGCGGCGTGCCCTCGCGCACGATCGCGCCGACCGAGAACTTCGCGCGCGCGTTCGTCAAGCCGGGCACCTACCGCTACGCCGACGCCGCCAACCCCGCGATCAAGGGCACGGTGATCGTCGCCCGCCGCGCGAAGGGCACCCGCCGCGCCACCGGCGCCGCGTCGCGCTTCTACCGCGGGACGATGACGCTGCGGATCGCCGAGCACTACCGCTTCTACGACAGCCAGTGGCGCTCGACCCAGGGCGCGTGCAACGCCGAGGTCGGCAACGGCAGCCGCCTGCTGACGATGCGCGTCGCGCTGCCCAAGGTGCGCTACTTCCGCAGCAACCGCGTCGAGAGCCTCGGCCAGCGGCGCGTCAAGGCGACGTTCGTGCGCTACGCGGAGCTCGTCTCGGGCAACACGACCAACTCGGGCTCGCCGGAGGTCACCTGCCAGGACGGCACGACCACCGACCAGACCGCCAACGTCTCGGTCAACTGCTTCAAGGACTACGCCGGCCGCACCGCGCGCGGGACGTTCGCCTGGTCGCCTTCGAGCACCGGCAACCGCTTCGAGTTCGCCTCGTCGAGCCCCTCGTTGAGCCGCTGCGGGACCAGCTACGCCGGGATCCTCGAGGTGCTGAGCGTGCCGCGGCTCGGCCTGCCGCTCAACCTCGTCGACCGGCGCTTCGCCTACAACGGCATCAGCACGAGCCAGGCGACGGCGGCCGAGCTGCGCGCGCTACGCGCAGGCCGCCCGGTGCACGTCGTGCGCCGCGTCGCCCTCGACTTCACGACGGGCTGCTGCGACGGCTACGCGCCGCAGGGCGAGGCCGACACGCGCGTCGGCACCGTCCACGAGGTCACCGGCTCGCTGACGATCAACCTGCGCCCCCGCTGACCGCGCCCGCGCCGCGCAGGCGTTCGGCCTGCGCGAGCGCGTCGGGGTCGTGCAGGTGGCATTCGACCCGCTGGCCTTCGACGTCGAGCGGCACCGGCGCGAGCGCCTCGTGGAAGCGCACGACCGCGCAGCCGTCCTCGGCCTCGACCGTCGCGACGCCCTTCCAGAACGGATCCTCGGGCGCGTCGGCGCGCAGGCGCTCGAGGATCTCGAGCACCTCGCCGACCTCGTGGCCGCCCGCCGGCTCGAGCCGCGCGACCGTCGCGCGGCGGTCCAGCGCGTCGAGGTCGGCGATCGCCGCGCGCTCGGCCTCGTAGTCGTCCTTCGACAGCCGCAACCAGCGCGCCTCCAGCATCGCCCGCAGGTCGCGGCTCTCCCAGCCGCAGACCTCGAACGCGCGCGGGCAGCGCGGGTGGAAGGAGCAGCCGAGCGGCGGCATGACCGCGTCGGGCACCTCGCCGCGCGGCAGGTCGCGCGGCACGCTGCGCGTCGGGATCGGGCTCCGGGATCGCCTTCAGCAGCGACACCGTGTAGGGGTGCTTGGGGGCCGCGTAGATCTGCGCGGCGGGGCCCAGCTCGACGATCCGGCCGAGGTACATGATCGCGATCCGGTCGCAGAAGAACTTCGCCGTCGCCAGGTCGTGCGTGATGTAGATGTAGGTCAGGTCGAGCTCCTGCTTGAGCTCGATCATCAGCTCCAGGATCTTGGCCCGCACGCTCATGTCGAGCATCGAGATCGGCTCGTCGGCGACCAGCAGGTCGGGGCCGAGGATGATCGCGCGGGCGAGGACCGCGCGCTGCTTCTGGCCGCCCGACAGGTCGGTCGGGTACTTGTCGATGAACTGGCTCGCGGGCTGCAGCCCCACGCGCTCCAGCGCCTGCACCACGCGCTGGGCGAGCTCGGCATCGGTGTCGACGAGCTTGTGGAAGCGCAGCGGATCGCCGACCGAGGCGCCGATCGTCATCGCGGGGTTCAGGGACGCATGCGGGTCCTGGAAGACGATCTGCATCCGCTGGCGCAGGCGCCGCATGTGCTTCTCGTCGACGCCGGCGATCTCCTCGCCGTCGAAGCGGATCGACCCGGACGTGGCGGGCGCGAGCCCGAGCAGCGTGCGGCCGAGCGTCGTCTTGCCCGACCCCGATTCGCCGACGACGCCCAGGACCTCGCCGCGCTGCAGGGTGAAGCTGACGTCGGCGACCGCCTGCACCGAGCCCGCGTCGCGGCCGCCGAGCCGCGACAGGAACGACCCGCGCAGCGAGAAGTAGGTCCTCAGCTCGCTGATCTCGAGCAGCGGCGTGGTGCCGGCGGGATCGGTGCTCATGCCTCCTCCGCGATCGCGATCTCGTCGCGCTCCAGCGGCTCGGTGCCGCCGGGTGGAATTTCTTCTTCAGGGCCGTTCAGCCAGCACGACACACGATGGGTCGCGCCCTCGGTCGGCGTCGAGACATTGACCTCGATCGGGTGCTTGTCGGCGCAGACCTTCATCGCGTTCGGGCAGCGCGGATGGAAGCGGCAGGCGGGCGGCGGCGCCACCAGGTTCGGCGGCGCGCCCGGGATGTAGTGCAGCCCGGTCGTCTCCAGCGAGATCATCGAGCGCAGCAGCTCGCGCGTGTACGGGTGCGCGGGCGTCGCGAAGACCTCGCGGGCCGGGCCCTCCTCGACGATCTCGCCCGCGTACATCACCGCGAGCCGGTCGCAGGCCTCGGCGACGATCCCGAGGTTGTGGGTGATCAGCAGCAGCGCGGCGTCGAAGTTGCGCCGCAGGTCGGCCAGGATGCCGAGGATCTGCGCCTCGACGATCACGTCGAGCGCGGTCGTCGGCTCGTCGGCGATCACGAGCTTGGGCTCGAGCACCAGCGCCAGCGCGATCATGATCCGCTGGCGCATGCCGCCCGAGAACTCGTGCGGGAACTGCTTGAAGCGCGTCGGCGGGATCCCCATGCCGCCGAGGACGTCGAGCGCCTTGTGCCGCGCCTCGTCGTCGTCGAGGTCGGGGCGGTGCGTGCCGAGCACCTCGAGGAAGTGGCGCTCGATCGTCATCAGCGGATCGAGCCGCGTCATCGGCTCCTGGAAGATCAGGCCCATCTCGGGGCCGCGCAGCGGGCGCAGGTCGCGCTGCTCGAGCCCGACGAGGTCGCGGCCGCGGAAGCTGATCTGGCCGGCCGTGGCGGCGCCGTCGGGCAGCAGACCGAGGATCGCGCGGCCGAGCGTCGACTTGCCGCAGCCCGACTCGCCGACCAGCCCCACCGTCTCGCCCGCGCGCAGGTCGAGGCTGACGCCGTCGACCGCCCGCACCGGGTCGCCCTCGGTCCCGTACCAGACGCGCAGATCGCTCAGCGACAGGATCGCCTCGGCGCTCATTCGGCCTTCTCCGGGATCTGGGGCTTGCGGATGCGCCGCCGGCGGATCAGCGGGTTGAGCACGTCGTTGAGCCCCTCGCCGACGAGCGTGAAGCCGGTGACGAGCATCACGATCGCGACACCCGGCCACAGGCCCGTCCACCAGATGCCGGCGCCGGCGTCGTCGATCGCGCGGTTGATGTCATAGCCCCACTCGGCCGCCTCGGTCGGCTGGATGCCGTAGCCGAGGAACCCGAGCGCCGCGAGCGTAAGGACCGCGTCGGCCGCGTTGAGCGTGGCGATCGGCGGCACGTTCTGGATCACGTTGGAGAACACGTAGCGGCGGATGATCGTCCGCCGCGGCGCGCCGAGCGCACGCGCGGCCTCGACGTAGGGCTCCTCGCGCACGCTGATCACGTGGTTGCGCACGACCCGGAAGTACTGCGGTATGTAGACGACCGTGATCGCCAGCGCGGCGGTCACGATCCCCTGGCCGAGCTTGTCGGAGAGCAGGAACGCGATCACGATCGCCAGCAGCAGGTAGGGGAACGCGAACAGCGCGTCGTTGATGAGCACCAGCACGCGGTCGAGCTTGCCGCCGATGTAGCCGGAGACGAGGCCGAGCGGCACGCCGATCGTGATCGAGAAGAACACCGCCAGGATCACGACCTCCAGCGCGGTCCGCGAGCCCCAGACCACGCGCGAGAGCACGTCGGTCGCCTGGACGGTCGTGCCGAACGGATGCGACCACGTCGGCGACGCCTGCTTGCCGAAGCGGTTGCCGCCGCTGCTGACCTGGTCGAAGTTGAACGGCGCGATGAGCGGCGCGAAGATCGCCAGCACGACGAAGAAGAAGACGACCGCGGTGCCGATGTAGAGCAGCCGCCGCGGCGTGCCCTCGGTCTCGCGGACCTGCGTGACCAGGCGGCGCATGCCGGCGAGGCGCCGCGCGCGGGGCGCCTGGACCACGTCTGGGATCGGGGCGGCCATCAGTACCTCACCCGCGGGTCGATGAACGCATTGATCAGGTCGATCAGCAGCGAGACGATCACCACGGTGAGCGCGAAGACGGTGATGATCCCCTGCACGGCGACGTAGTCACGGTTGTTGAGGTAGCGGATCAGCTCGGAGCCGATCCCGGGCCAGTTGAACGTCTGCTCGGTGAGCACCGCGCCGCCGAGCAGGATCGCGAACTGCAGCCCCGCGACGGTCACCACCGGGACCAGGGCGTTGCGGAAGGCGTGCTGGATCACGACCCGCCGCTCGCTCAGGCCGCGCGCCCGCGCGGCCTCGACGTAGTCGCCGCGCATCGTCTGCAGCAGGTTGACGCGCACGAGGCGGATCAGCACGCCGCTGACGAGCAGCCCGAGCGTCACCGCGGGCAGGACGAGGTGGCGGACCACGTCCCAGAACGCGCTCCAGTTGCCGCTGATAAGCGCGTCGATCATGTAGATGTTGGTCGTCTTGTCGAGCTCGAACTCGGTCACCGGGCCGACCCGGCCCGACGTCGGCAGCCAGCCCAGCGTGTTGCCGAACAAGAGCTGTAACAAGAAGCCCGTGAAGAACACCGGCGCGGCGTAGACGAAGATCCCGAACATCCGGCTGGCCGTGTCCGCCCAGGTGTCGCGCCAGCGCCCCGCGACCACCCCCAGGCCGACGCCCACGATCAGGGCGATCAGAAACGACCAGAACGTCAGCTCGAGCGTCGCCGCCCCGTTCTCGCGGACGATCGACGGCACGCTGCGGTGATCGGTGAGCGTCGTGCCGAGCCGCAGCGTGGCCGCATCCCCGAGGTAGTCGAAGTACTGGCCGATGAGCGGCTTGTCGTAGCCCGCCGCCGCACGGCGCTTCTCGATCTCCTGGATCGGGACGTGGCCGCCGAGCGCCGCCTGGATCGGATCGCCGGGGGCGACCCGCATCAGCAGGAAGACCAGCGTCAGCAGGATCAGGACCGTCGGGATCGCGAGCGCGAGGCGCGTCAGCAGATACGCGCGAAGCGATGTGCCTTGCCCACGCATGAGTCACTCGCGAGGGGCGCCTTGCGACGCCCCTCGCACGTGATCCGTCACGACTTGCTGATCAGCCAGTAGCGGAAGATGAACGCCGGGTCGAAGGTCTCGTCGACACCCTCGACACCGTCGCGTACCGCCGCGACCTGCTTGCCCTGCCAGATCGGAATCGTGGGGATGTCCGTCGCCCCGATCTCCTGGATCTTCGCGAACTGCTCGGTGCGCTCGGCCGCGTCGGTCGTCGCCTTCTCGTCGGCGAGCAGCTTCTCCATCTCGGGGTTGTTGTAGTGAATCCCGAGGAAGCTGCCCTTGGCGTAGAACGATGCCGCGTAGTCGTCGGCGTCCGGGTAGTCCGGGAACCAGCCGAGCTGGTACTGCGGGTACTTGTCGGTGAAGGCGGCCTCGGAGTACTGGTTCCACTCGGTCGACTTCAGCTTGACGTTGAACAGGCCGGACTCGTCGAACTGGCGCTTGAGCTCGGCGTACTCGTCACCGGAGGCGGGGCCGTAGTGCGACGGCGTCCACCACACCTCGAGGTCGACCGGCGTCTTGACGCCGGCGTCGTCGAGCGTCTGCTTGGCCGCCGCGGTGTCGGGCGTCTCGCCGTACGCGTCGGCAAACGCCTTGTTGGCGAACTGCAGCCCCTGCGGGATCATCGAATACAGCGGCGTGACCGTGCCGTTGTAGACGCGGTCGGCGACGGCCTGGCGGTCGACGACCTGCGCCGCCGCCTTGCGGATGGCGAGCTTCTGCTCGTCGTTCTCGCCCGGCTGGAGCTTGAGGTTGAACACCAGGTAGCGGATCTCGGTGCCGTTGCCCTCGACGATCTTCAGCCCGCTCTTGCCGCGCAGGTCCTTGACGTCGGTCGGGCTAAGGCTGCGGTAGGCGATGTCGACGTCGCCGCGCTCGACCGCGAGCTTGAGCGCCGCCGGCTTGTCGAAGTACTGCACGATCGCCCGGTCGTTCTTGGCCGGAGCGTCGCCGGTGTACGACTCGCTCTTCTGGAACACGCTCTGCTGGCCGGGCTTGAAGGACGCCACCGTGTAGCGGCCCGAGCCGATCGCCTTGGAGTCGGGCTGGAGCTTGTCCGCCGGGTAGACGTCGGAGGGGACGATCGCGAAGGAGGCGACCGTGATCAGCAACGGCCACGTCGCGTCGGCCTTCTTGAGCTTGAAGGTCACCGTCTTCTCGTCAGGAGCCTCGACGCTCTTCATGTTCGCGAGCAGCGAAGAGGCGCCCTGCGGGTCGGCGATCTTGATGTTGCGGTCGAACGAGAACTTGACGTCCTCGGCCGTCAGCGGCGAGCCGTTGGAGAACTTCAGCCCGTCCTTCATCGTGCACGTGAAGGTCGTCGGGTCGGTGAAGTCGCACGACTCAGCGGCCTCGGGCACGGCCTTGGCCTGCCCCGGCGGGACGGTCATGAGGTTCTGGTAGACGTTGTAGATGACGTCGTAGGACGGCAGGTCGTACGCGCCCGCCGGATCGAAGGAGACCGGCTGGTCGGTCGTCCCGCGGATGATGGTTCCTCCGCCGCTCTTCTTGTCGTCGCTGCCGCAGGCAGCCACCGTCAGCGCCAGGGCGGCGACGAGTACGGCCGCTCCTGGAAGCCTGAATCGCTTCATTCGTTGTCTCCTCCCCATGAGGGCATGTCTCGCACGGCTACTGGCGCGGAACCTACTACTCCTGGGGACTTCTGGGGACCGCTAGAGCTGCATGGCCTTCACGGCCAGGTACTCCTCGAGGCCGAGGCGACCGTTCTCGCGGCCGTGGCCGGACTGCTTGTAGCCGCCGAACGGCGCCAGCGGGTTGTAGGCGCCGCCGTTGATCTCGACCTGGCCCGGTGCGCAGGCGCCGGGCGACCGACTTGGCGCGCTCCTCGTCGGCCGACCACACGCCGCCGGCCAGGCCGTAGACCGAGTCGTTGGCCTTGCGGACCGCGTCCTCTTCGTCCTCGTAGGGCATGATCGCCAGCACCGGGCCGAAGATCTCCTCCTGGGCGATCGTCATCTCCGGCGTGACCTCGCTGAAGACCGTCGGGCGCACGTAGTAGCCGCGGTCGAGGCCCTCGGGCGACTCCTCGCCGCCGGTCACGAGCTTGGCGCCCTCCTCGATGCCCTTGCGGATGTAGCCGCGCACGCGCTCGAGCTGGACGTCGGAGACGAGCGGGCCGAGGCGGCTGTCGTCGTCGAACGGGTCGCCCGGGGTGAACTGCTCGGCGGCCGCCTTGGCGATCTGCTCGACCAGCTCGAGCTTCTCGCGCGGCACCAGCATGCGCGTCAGCGCGCTGCAGGTCTGGCCGGAGTTCAGATAGCACTTGGTGACGCCGTCGACGACCGCCTTCTCGAGGTCGGCGTCCTCGAGAATCACGTTGGGCGACTTGCCGCCGAGCTCGAGCGCGACGCGCTTGACCGAGCCCGACGCCAGCTCGCTGACGCGCCGGCCGGCGCGGGTGGAGCCGGTGAAGCTGACCATGTCGACGCCGTCGTGGGCGGCGATCGCCTCGCCGACCACCGGGCCGTAGCCGGTGACGAGGTTGAACACGCCGGCGGGGACGCCGACCTCGTCGAAGATCTCGGCGAGGATGAAAGCGCTGAGCGGCGTGACCTCGCTGGGCTTGAGGACGACCGTGCAGCCGGCGGTCATCGCCGGCGCGACCTTCGCGGTGACCTGGCGCAGCGGGTAGTTCCACGGCGTGATCGCGCCGATGACGCCGAACGGCTCGCGGACGACCAGCGAGTTGCCCATCGTCTCCTCCCAGGCGACCTCGCCGATCAACTGGGCCTGCGCGCCGAAGTCCATGATCGGCAGGCCGGCCTGGATCATCGTCGCGAGCTTGACGGGCATGCCGAGCTCGGCGGCGATCAGGGCGCCGATCTCCTCCTGGCGCTCGGCGAGCTTGCCGGCGATCGCCGTGCACAGCTCCGCGCGCTGCTCGACGGGCGTCTCGCTCCACCCGATGAACGCCTCACGGGCGGCCGCGACCGCGCGGTCGACGTCCTCGGGCGTCCCCTCGGGGATGCTGCCCATGACCTCCTCGGTGGAGGCGTTGATGACGTCGATGCGCCCGCTGCCGCTGGGGCTCACCCATTGGCCGCCGATGTAGAGGTCGGCGCGGTCGGTGAGGGTCTCTGCGGTGGCGGACATTGCGCTTGCGCTCTCCTGCGGCTAGTGGGCTCGACGGTCTGTCAAGCCTATCGCCGCCTCAGGTGCAGGCGAGGTTCGCGACGGCGATCTGGCCGAGGCCCACGGTCACGCTGCGGGTGTCGAGCACGTTCCCGGCGGAGTCCTCGCAGGTCAGCGTCCACGCCTCGGTCCGCCCGGCCAGGATCTCCAGCGGGCGCGTCGAGGGATTGACGTGCCAGTTGAAGCGGCCGGTGGCCGGCACCTTCAGGGTCGTCTCGAGGTGCTCGGGGATCAGGATCGGGTCGCCGATCTGCGGCTCGACGTCGGTGAACGTCTCGACGTTGGACGTCGTGGTCTGGAAGTCCTTGGTCAGCCGCAGCGTGCGGCCGGCGGGGGCGGTGCCCTTGATGACCGAGTGGTAGGCCTTGTTGGCAGCCGCCTCGCCGGCGATCACCAGCGACTCGCGCACGCCCTGGGAGGGCTTGCGGCCGGCGTCCTTGTTCAGCGGCCCGTCGATCGTTCCCAGGTACTGGTCGACGACCGAGTCCTGGTAGTCGACGTGGAAGTCGTCGTAGCCGATCTCCGTCGTGTAGCCGAAAGTGCTCTGGGCGAAGTAGTTCCAGTCCTCGGTCGCGCCGGTCACGTCGTAGAGCTCGTAGGAGACCATCGACTTGTAGCCGGCGACTTCGGCCATGTCGTCGGAGACGGCCTTCATCTCGTCCTGGTGGGGCACCTTGGTGCCCTGCGGCAGGCCCGGCTCGTCGCGCCGGCTGAAGCCGGGCTGGAAGAGCACGTCGCCGGCGTAGCTGTGGTTGGAGTTCAGCAGCATCACCTGGTGCGCGGAGCTCCACTCGTGCACGGCCTGCGACTCGGGCTCCGAGTACGGCGCGGGGCCGCGGTAGGAGGGCATCAGGTAGTTGTCGCTCTCGCCGGGGCCGCCCCAGAACGCGCCGTAGTTGCGGTTGAGGTCGACGCCGCCGAGCTTGATCGCGCACGGGTACGGCACGGTGGCGCCGGTGTGCGTGACGTCCTGGCAGTTCTTGCGCCGGTAGGCGGCGAGGTCGGCCAGCTCGGGGCCGATCGTCAATAGGCCGGAGCCGTCGTCGGTGGTCTCGTTGTAGTCGCCGGCGGTCATCGTCGCGACGAAGCCGTCGACGTTGATGACGGGGAAGACGAAGGTGCGCGTGTTGCGCAGCAGCGAGGTGATCCGCGCGTCCTTGCCGTAGCGCTGCAGCAGGTCGATGGCGAACTCCATCGGCACCTCGCCCGACTGCCACTCGCGCGCGTGGTGGATGCCGAGCTCGACGTGCGTCGGCCGGCCGTCGTCGGTGCGGCTGACCTGCGAGGCGATCTCGACGCCCTCGATCGTGCGCCCCTCGACGGACTTCTGGGGCATGATCGCCGGGCGGACCAGGTTCGGGTGGTCGTGCACCAGCGCCTTGAGGTCGTTCTGGTAGTCGATGAAGTGCCGGTAGGTGGTCCGGCCGCTCGGCAGGCCGGAGCCGCCGCCGGCGTCCGCCGCGGCGGCCGTGGCGCGATCGCCGGCGAGGATCTTGTTGTCGAACGCGACGAGATCGTCGTGCTTGACCCGATAGCTCATGCCCGCGTCGCGCAGGGTCGCCACGTCGGCGGGCCCGGCGAGGATCGCGTCGATGCGATTGCCGTGCGCGGTCTCGTTGAGGTCGATGCCCCGCTGCGCCAAGCGGTCGAGCTGGGCGGCGTTGTCGAAGGCGATCGAGACCGAGGTCAGCTTCGGCGCCTTCGGCAGCGTGCCGCTGACCACGATGTCCTGGACGTCCAGCCCGATCGGCCGGCCGGCACCGCCGTAGCGGCACGCCTGGATCGTCAGCGCCTGGCCGGCGGCGACCGGCGCCTGCGCGACCTCGTTGCCGCCGAACGCGGCCGAGGCGGCCAGCTGGCGCCCGCTGGCGGCATCGAAGATCGCGAGATCCCAGTCCGGGCCGGTCGGCGAGCCGTTCAGCCGCGCGTCGAGGAAGCCGGCGGCGGGCACGACGGCGCGGCGCGTCACCACGCCGGGCGTGCCGGCCGGGAACGCATGCGCCGAGCAGGTGCGCGCGACCGCGGTGGGCGTGCTCAGCGCGGGCGCGCTGAGGATCGCGACGGAGCTGGCGTCGACGCCGGCAGTGGCGGGGGCTGCGGCGCACAGCGCCAGCACGAGCCCGCAGGGAAGCGCACGGAAGATCCGGGACATGCGGGCTGTAACGACGCGCGGCCGCAGGACTGGCGGTACAAGCGCGGCTGCTGGCGCGTTTTGGGCACCGAGGGAGCGTGGGAGCAGCCGGTCGCGCGGGCCGCTCCGGGTTCCGCCGGGCGTTGGGCTATCGAATCCACCGTATGAGTGGGTTCGATAGCCCAACCAGTGACGCGAGCGGCGGCGGGCGCGCGGTTGCGCGCGAGAGGCGCGTGGCTTCGTGACAGCGGCCGCTCGCTCGTTCCTCTCGCTGCCCTGCGCGGGCGGCGACGCCGGCGGCGCAGGCCCAGCGGGCGGCTACGCCGAAGGCGCGGTGCCGGTCGCCTCGGCCTCGGAGGGCGGGGTGTCCGCCTCCCAGTCCGCGGCGTGGCCGAGGGCCGCGCTCTTGAGCGTCTTCAGCGAGAGCAGCGCGCACTTCATGCGCGTGGCCGAGATGTCGATGCCCAACAGCTCCAGGACGAAGTCGCGGTCCAGGCGGATCACGTCGTCGACCTTCATCCCCTTGACCTCGTCGGAGGTCATCGAGGCGGCTGCCTGGCTGATCGCGCACCCGTGGCCACTGAAGCGGACGTCCTCGATCGTGCCGTCGTCGCCGATCTTCAACTGGACGCGCAGCACGTCGCCACACAGCGGGTTGTTGTCCTCGAACTCGATCGTGGCACCGGCGAGCTCGGGGAGGGGCGGGGTCCAATTCTGTGGGCGCTTGTAGTGCTCGAGGATGTTCTCGCGGTAGAGGTCGTCCATGGCCGTGGCTAGGCGAAGATCTCGCGGACGCGGTGCAGGCCGGCGATCAGGCGGTCGACGTCCTCGCGCGTGGAGTGCACCGCGAACGACGCGCGGCTGGTGGCGGTAGCGCCGAGGCGCTTCATCAGCGGCTGGGCGCAGTGGTGGCCGGCGCGGACGCAGACGCCGTCGCGGCCGAGGATCTCGGCGACGTCGTGCGGGTGCGCGACGTCGAGCGCGAACGAGATCACCGCACCGCGGCGGTCGGGGTCGGGCGGGCCGTGGACCGTGAGCCCCGGCACCTCGGCCAGGCGCTCCAGCGCGTAGGCGACCAGCTCGCGCTCGTGCGCGTGGACCGTGTCCATGCCCAGGCCGGAGAGGAACTCGACCGCGGCGCCCAGGCCGATGCCCTCGGCGATCGCCGACGTGCCTGCCTCGAAGCGCTCCGGCGGCGGCGCGAAGCGGACCTCCTCGAACGAGACGCTCGAGATCATGTGCCCGCCGCCGAGCCACGGCGGCATCGCCTCGAGCAGCTCGCGGCGGCCGTGCAGGACGCCGACGCCGGTCGGCCCGTAGGCCTTGTGGCCGGTCCAGGCGTAGAAGTCGGCGTCGATCGCCGCGAGGTCGACGGGGACCTGCGGCACCGCCTGCGAGCCGTCGATCACCGTCACCGCGCCGGCCGCGCGGGCGCGGCGGACGATGTCGGCCACCGGGTTGACCGTGCCGAGCACGTTGGAGACGTGCACGACCGCCACGACCTTCACGTTCCCGCGCGACAAGATCGCGTCGAGCTCTGAGAGCACCAGCTCGCCGTTGTCGTCCACCGGCACGACCTCGAGCACGGCGCCCTTCTCCTGGGCGAGCATCCACCACGGAACGAGGTTGGAGTGGTGCTCCATCTCGGTGAGGACGATGCGGTCGCCCGCGCCGACGTTCGCCCTCCCCCACGTGCCCGCGACGAGGTTGATCGCCTCGGTCGCGTTGCGGGTGAAGATCGTCGACGGCGCGTCCCAGCCCAGCCACGCGGCGGCGCGATCGCGCGCGGCCTCGAACAGCTCGGTCGCCTCGACCGCCAGCGGGTAGACGCCGCGGTGCACGCTCGCGCGCGCGGTCTCGTAGTAGTTCGCCATCGCGTCGAGGACGACGCGCGGGGTCTGCGACGTGGCGCCGGAGTCGAGGTATGCGACGCCGGTCGAGGCCAGCGTCGGGAACTCCTCGACCGCGACCAAGGAAGACGTGTGGGCGGTCGCCGCCATCAGGTCGCGGCGCCGGCCGCGACCTCCTCGCCGATCCAGCCGTAGCCCTTGGCCTCCAGCTCGGAGACGAGCTCGGGGCCGCCCTCCTTGACGATGCGCCCGTCGAACATGATCGACACCCGCGAGGGCTCGACCATGTGGAGGATCCGCTGGTAGTGGGTGATGATCAGCACGCCGAGATCGCTCTCGGCGGCGACGGTGTTGACGCCGCGCGCGACGGTCTGCAACGCGTCGATGTCGAGGCCCGAGTCGGTCTCGTCGAGCACCGCGATGCTCGGCTTCTGCAGCGCGAGCTGGAGGATCTCCATGCGCTTCTTCTCGCCGCCGGAGAACCCCTCGTTGAGGTAGCGCGAGCTGAACTCGCGCGGCACGTTGACCATTTCCATGGCCGCCTCGACGGTCTTGCGGAAGTCCTTGAGCTTGATCTCCGGCTCGCCGCGCGCCTCGCGGTGGGCGTTCATCACCATTCTGAGGTACTTGGTGACCGTCACGCCGGGGATCGAGACGGGGTACTGGAAGGCCATGAACAGCCCGAGGAGGGCGCGCTCGCCGGGGTCGGCCTCGGTGATGTCCTTGCCGTCGAGCAGGATCTGGCCGTCGGTCACCTCGAAGCCGGGGTGGCCCATGATCGCGTTGGCCAGCGTCGACTTGCCGGAGCCGTTGGGGCCCATCAGCGCGTGCACCTCGCCGCTGTTCACGACGAGGTCGAGACCCTTGAGGATCTGTTTGTCGCCGGCGGCGACGTGGAGGTTGCGGATCTGAAGCTCAGCCATTGATGGTCACCAGGGGGGAAGGAAGGTCGCGGGTGGAGAAAGCGATCAGCTCTGCGAGCGTGGTGCGCTTCATGGCCTCGACCATGCCGCCCTGCACGCGGGTCCAGAGCAACTTGGTCGCACAGCCGTGGCCGTGGTCGGCCTCGTGCGAGCACAGCACGCCGCGGCCTTCGCGGTCGTCGACGAAGCACGCCATCGGCGCGACGGCGCCTTCGAGGGCGAGCACCGCCTGGTCCATCGTGATCTCGGTGGCCGGGCGCGTGAGGCGGTAGCCGCCGTGGGCGCCGCGCGTGCTCTCGACCAGGTCGGCCTTCTTGAGCAGAGCGACGATGCGCTCCAGGTAGGCGAGCGGCAGGCCTTCGGCCTCTGCGATCGCCTTCAGCGACACCGGATCCTCGTTGCCGTGGCGGCCGAGTTCGACGAGCAGACGCACGCCGTACTCCGCCTTCGTCGTGAAGATCATGGCCCCTTATCCTACCAACGAGGTCGGAATGGCCCGGACGGCTGCGGGTCAGGCAGGAGCGGGGTCGACGACCGTGATCGGCACGTCGACGTTGCCGTTCGTGGCCCGCGAATACGGGCAGATGCGGTGCGCGCGCTCGACGAGCTTCTCGGCCATCTCGCGGTCGAGGCCGGGCAACGAGACCTCGAGCTCGGCCACCAGCTCGAGCTTCTCCCCGCCAAGGCCGGCGTAGCAGGTGACCGTCGAGTCCGAGATGTCGATCTCGCGCTTGGCCGCGACGACGATGAGCGCGTTGTGGAAGCACGACGCGTAGCCGCAGGCGAACAGCTCCTCGGGGTTGGTGAGGTGTGCCTCGGGGTCGCCGCCGAACTGGGGCAGCAGCCCCGTCTCGAGGTCCAGGTTCCCGCTCTCGGTCGTGATCCGGCCCTGGCGACCGCCGTGTGCGGTGGCCGAGGTCCTGTAGATCCAGTCCATGCGCGGAGGCTACTCCCGCCGATATGATCTGCGCCGCATGCTCGCGCTGACCGATGTCTCGGCCACGCTCGGCCTGGTGGCCGTCTTCATGGTCGTCTTCCCGGCCCTGGCCACCGCGTTGATCGCCTTGGCGATCGGCCAGGCGCTCGGCGAGCGCAGCGAGAACCAGCGCTACCGCCGCCACAAGCGCCGCACCGGCTGACGGTCCCCGCGCGCGCGGTTCGCAGGATCTCCTGCGGTTCCTCCTGCTGCAATAGATCCTGCAAATGGGCACAATCCGTTTGAGTAGGGTCGCGCGCTTGGCGCCGCCGGGTTGGGGTGCCCGTGTCCTTCATGTTCCGTGTGCACATCGATCTCCGACGCGCCGCGCCTGCCTGCCTGATCGCGCTGGCGTTGCTCGCCCCTGCCGCCGCCGATGCCAAGGTGCGCGTGCTTCACAAGGGCGCCAGCGTCCGCCTCGCCCAGCGCTACCTGAACACGGCCGTCGACGGCGTCTACGGGATCATGACCGCCCGCGCCACCCGCGCCTTCCAGCGCGCACACGGACTGCACGCCGACGGCATCGTCGGCCCCGCGACCTGGACGGCGCTCGGCATCCGCGGGCGACACCCGGTCCTGCGGCGCTACATCCGCCACCACCATCACCGTTCGCGGGCGTCGCGCCACGCCTCGCGCTCCGGTGCTCGCGTGCGCACGCGCGGCGCCAGCGTGCGGCTCGCGCAGCGCCACCTCGGCATCACCGCCGACGGCGTCTTCGGCCCCGGCACCAAGGGCGCCGTGCGCAGCTTCCAGCGGGCGCACGGAATGACCGCCGACGGGATCGTCGGCCCCGCGACCTGGGCGGCGCTCGGCATCCGCGGCCGCCACCCCGTCCTCAAGCGCGGCGGCATTCGCGGGGGCGGCGGGTCCGGCGTTCCGGGCTCGGTCTATCGCGCGATCGCCGCGGCCAACCGGATCGCCGGGCTCCCCTACCGCTACGGCGGCGGCCACGGCTCCTTCCACGACACCGCGTATGACTGCTCGGGCTCGGTGTCCTACGTCCTGCACGCCGCCGGGCGGCTGAGCTCGCCGCTCGACTCGACCCGCCTGATGAGCTACGGCTCGCCGGGCCCCGGCCGCTACATCACGATCTACTCGAGCCCCGGCCACGCCTACATGGTCATCCGCGGGCGCCGCTTCGACACCAGCGGGCGCTACGACAGCGGCAGCCGCTGGGCGCTGCGCGAGCGGTCGAGCATCGGCTACGTCGCGCGCCACCCGCCCGGCCTGTAGACGGCTACCTCGTCGAGCGGGCGGTCGCCGACCACGACACGGTGCCGTGCGCCGCGTCGACCGTGTGGCGGAAGTGCGCCAGTGCGGGTTTGGGCTTGAGGTTGGCGAAGCGCAGCCCGGCCTGCCAGCCCGAGTAGGAGCCGTTGGCGCTGACCGGCTCGTCGCGCCAGCCGTACTGCACCAGGAGCTTCACGCGCGGGTCGCGCCAGGCGCGGTAGGCCGACTGCTGCAGCCAACGGTCCTGGGTGCGCGGCGAGACGCCGAGGATGTCGTCGGGCGGATCGGTCTGGTAGCCGAACTCGTCGAGCCACAGGTTGAACCGCCGCGTCGTCACGCGCATGCGGCGCCGCGACTGCAGGCCGTCGAGCAGGTGCTCTAGCCGGGGAAGGCTGGCGAGGTCGATGTCGTCGGGATCCGAGTACGCAGTCGAAGGCGAGTTGAGCACGCCGTGGGGGTGATAGGCGAAGCCGTCCGCCAGCGCGCTGTGGAAGTTCTGGCAGTAGCCGCTGCGCAGGCTGCGCAGGTTCCGGTCGACGCAGCCCATCGACCGGATGAAGGTCATCGGCTTCAGCGTGGCGTTGGCCGAGCGGCCGTTGGACCCGCGCGGGGCGAGGGCGCCGATGAGTACGCGGGCGACGGGGTCGACGCCCTTGATCGCGGGGTAGGCGGCCCGCACGAGGGCGCGGTAGAGATGCGGCGCGCGCGGCGAGCAGTGCCGCTGCGGGCACGACGACTGCGGCTGCAACCACGCCGGCAGGTTGGGCTCGTTGTAGAGGATGTACTCGTCGACGTCGTCGGCATAGCGCCGGGCGACCGCCTCGGCGAACGCGGCGAACTCCGTCGGCCGCGGCTTGTAGCGGCCGTTGTGGCGCGACGGCGCGCCGCTGCCCCAGACCGGGCCCGGGCCGGTGACGGTCAGGATGACCTTCAGGCCGCCGGTGGTCACGCGATCGATCGCCGCGTCCAGCGAGCCCCAGTCATATCCCGGGCTGGCCGGGTCGCGCGGCTCGAAGCCGGCCGGCCGGCGAGTCGAGTCGACCCTCGGGGCGATCTTGCTCCACTGGGCGAAGACGCGCACCGTGTCGATGTGCAGGCGCTTCCACTCGGTGACGGCTTCGTCGGCGCGCAGGCCGCCCGCGAGCAGGACGCGATCGTCGGCGATGCCCATCGCCATCCGGCGCGCGGCGGGCGCCGGGGTCGCGACCGCGAGCAGGGCGGCGGCGGCGCAGAGCAGGACGAGCGGTCGCTTCATCGTGGTGGTCTCAACGCCGCCGAAGGTCAGGGGTTGCGATCTCGCCTCAGGCGAGCCGCGCGGCCTGGCGCTCGGAGCCGATGCGAACGACGTTCCAGGCGAGGCCGAGGCGCTCGAGCCCGCGAACCACCCAGCCGCCCGGATCGAGGACCGCCTCGAGCCGGCGCAGGCCGTGAAAGGCCGAGCGCGGGAAGGCGTGGTGGTTGTGGTGCCAGGACTCGCCGAAGGTCAGCGGCCCCAGCCAGGCGACGTTGCGCGACTCGTCATCGGTGGCGAAGCGGCGGCGACCGAGGAAGTGGCACAGCGAGTTGATCGCGAAGGTGGCGTGGTGCAACAGGAAGATGCGCACGAGACCCGCCCAGAGCAGAGTCGTCAGCGCCGCGCTCAACGTTCCCCCGATCGCCCAGCCGATGCCGAACGGGATCGCCAGCCCGATCGCCACCCACAGAAAGAACCAGCGGTCCACGAACCGGATCGCGGGGTCGTCGAGCATGTCGCCTGCGTAGCGAGCGCGCGACGCCCGGCCCTGCTCGGTGAACAGCCACCCGACGTGCGCGTGCCAGAGCCCGCTCAGTGCGCCGAGCACGCCCGGCAACCGAGCCAAATGGGGACTGTGCGGGTCGCCCTCGGCGTCGGTGAACGCGTGGTGCTTGCGGTGGTCGGCGACCCAGTTGATGACGGGGCCCTGCACGGCCATCGAGCCGAGCACCGCGAACGTCGCCTTGACCGCCGGGAAGGTGTCGAACGCCTTGTGCGTGAGCAGGCGGTGAAAGCCCACCGTGATGCCCAGGCCGGTGAGCACGTAGAGGACGAACATCGCGGTCAGCTCGAGCGGGCCGACGAAGCGATTCCACAGCAGCACGACGGCCGCGACGAAGCCCGCGATCGGCACGAACACACCGAGAACGTTCCCCCACCGGTGCCAGACGGACATCGGCGCGGAGGCTATCGCCCGCCGGCGCGCCCCGTGGCCAGGTAGCGCTTGCCCTTCTGGACCAGGAAGTTCTTGCGCTTGGCGAAGTCGGTGACGACCACCGCGCCGGTGTCGACGCGCGTCAGCGTGCCGGTGCAGTCGTCGCGGGTCAGCCAGTCGGTGCCGCGCTCGAGCCCGGACGACTCGCGCCCGATGACGCGGAAGCGCCCGGTCGCCTGCGCCTGCAGGTAGCGCACGAAGCGCCGCTTCGCCGCCGCTCCGCGGCGCGGCCCCGCCGGGAGCCGCCCCGCGCTGCCCGCCGGGCATGTCTTGACGCTGCCGCCGCCCGCCATCCGCAGCTCGGTGACCAGCGACTTGAACACCTTCGCGTCGGGCTTGCCGAACGCCCGCAGCTTCTCGACCTCCTGGTTGAAGTAGAACGAGCCGCGGGAGAACAGACCGGTCTGGAGCCGCCCGCTCTTCAGGCTGCGCGCGACGGTCAGCCGCACGACGCCGTTGCGCGCGTCGATCAGCGTCCCGACGGGGACCGACGTGACGGTCTCGATCCGCACGCGACGCTTCGTGCCGGGGAGCCGCACCAGGACGATTCCGCTGACGGGGTCGACGTTGCCGGTCTGAAGCGCGATCGGGATCGGAATGTCGGGCAGCTGTGCCGGGCGGGCGACGGGCGGAGGTGGCGCGCCGGGGCCGGCCGCAGGCAGCAGACCGCTCGAGGTCGGGGCTGTCACAGCGGGCGCCGGGGCGAATCCGGGAGACAGCCGGATGACGCGATCGCTCTGGGGAGCGAGCAGCATGCCGTTCGGGTCGACGGCGAACACGTGGCCGCGCGAGCCCTGCGTCGCGATGGTGTGCACGGCGTTGCCGTTGTGGATGTCGATGCGCGAGATGGTGCCGGTGTCCAACGCCGTGCCGTTGTTGTTGGTGAAGACGTTGTCGGAGACGTCGACGCCGTTCAGCGTCGAGCTGGGCGGCGCGACGTAGATCCCCTCGGGGCGATCGGCAATCGTCACGTCGAACGGCGTCTGGGCGCCGGTGCGATCCCACGCGAAGACGTGGTCGAGCCGCGCTGCGCCGTAGAGCAGCGAGCCGTCGCCGTTGAAGCCGAGGCCCGAGATGTTGCGGCCGATCACAGGGCCCGCGAACGTGGTCACGACGGGCGTCCCGGACGGGTCGTGGACCCGGATGATGCTGCCGTCAGACCCGGTGTTGCTGGAGATGAACAGGTCGCGAGTGACGGGATCCGCCTTGACGTCGACCGCTCCCGCGACGGCGGCGATCCGTGAGCCGACGGCCAGCGTGGACGGGTCGAACTCGTAGAGGCCGGGCCCGTCGGGCGGCGGCGCGGTCGCGCTGGCCAGCCCGTAGTAGTGGCCGTCGTGCAGCAGCAGCCCGCGGTCGATGCCGTTGGGGACCATCGCGTCGAACGTCCCGTCGAGCATGTAGCGGTAGAGGTTCTGGTCGCAGCCGTTGGCGACGAAGAGCCTGGAGCCGTCGTCGATCACACCGACCGGGCCCGCGGTCTCAAACGGCCACCCTGGCGTCACGGTGCAGGCCAGCGTCCCCTGGGGGATCAGGTCCTCGACGCACTTGAACGGCGACTGGACGGCCGCGAACGAGTCGCGCGTGCCGCCGCAGCCGTACGCGGAAATGGTGTCGCCGGTGCCGCCCGCGACGTATACGTGACGGCTGTCCGGCGAGACCGCCAGGCCGTGGGGAACCCCGATCCCGAACGCCGTCCCGCAGCCCGCGCCGCCCGGGTTCTCGCGCAGGCACCCCAGCGACGTGAGGCCCGCGCCGTTGCGAGCAAACGTGGCCACCGCGTCCTCGAACATGCCGGTGGCGTAGAGGCTGGCTCCGTCGTTGGAGAACGCGACGTCCTCGGTGCCCGCCAGCCCCTCTGCCGTCGAGCCGCATGCCACCGCGCCACCGCCGACGTCGCGGACACAGCCGGCGAACGTGAGCTCGCCGCTGGCGTCGTCGCGCGTGTAGACGGCGACCGCGTTGCCGCTGACCGCCGAGACGTAGACGTAGGCGTCGTCCGGCGTCGCCGTGATGCCGACCGGCAGGGCGACGCCGCCGACCAGCGCCGGGGACAACGGGGCCAGGTGGCCGGTGAGGCCGTCGCGGGAGAACTGGGCCACGCCGTTGCTGGACGCCGAGGCGACGTACAGGCTGTCGCCGGCATCGTTGACCGTCAGCTCGCGCGGGTGGTCGAGCGCTCCCGCCACGGTCGTGCAGCCCCCGAGGGAGGCGTTGGAGAGGCATTGCTGGAAGACGAGCGTGCCGGAGTTGGCGCCGCTGAAGACCAGCACCGTCCCCGCGGTCTGGCCGGTGACGTAGAGGTTGTCCTCGCGGACGAAGATCCCCTCGGCGTCGTCGAGCGAGCCCGTGGGCAACCCGGCCGGGGTGGTGCACGTGCCCGCGGCCGGCGCCGTGACGCAGCTCGACGGTGTGAGAACACCGGTCCCGGTGTTGCGGGAGAGGACGACCACCGCATCGTCATTTCCGGCGCCGACGTAGAGGAGGTCCCCGGCGTCGGACAGCGCCATGTACCTCGGGCTGGCAAGCCCGTCGGTCGACGTGGCGCAACCCCCACCCGCGCCGGTGTCCTCGATGCACCCGAGCAGCGTCAGCAGCCCGGTCGTGCCGTCGCGCGAGTACTCGACGATCGCGTCGGAATCCTGCCCGCTGAGGTACACGCTGGTGCCGTCAGGCGCGATCGCGACCGAGCGCGCGCCGCCCGCACCGACGTCGGCGTAGGACTCCAGGAAGTTGAGGTTCCCGATCGCCGCGTGCGCCGCCGACGCCGGCACCAGAAGGCCGACGAAGACGACCGCTACGACGTGACGAGGGGCGCAGGACAATCCGGGATCCGTCCCGGAGCCGACGCTACGCCACCGAGGACTACGCGCGCAAGCCGATCGGACAGCTCACGCCGGTGCCGCCCAGCCCGCAGTAGCCGTTGGGCACCTTGTGCAGGTACTGCTGGTGGTAGGCCTCGGCGTAGAAGAACGGCCCGGCTTCGGCGATCTCGGTTGAAATCTCGCCGTGGCCGGCCGCCGTGAGCTCGCGCTGGTAGGCCTCGCGCGACGCCTCGACGGCCTCGCGCTGCGCGTCGTCGGAGTAGTAGATGGCCGAGCGGTACTGGGTGCCGACGTCGTTGCCCTGACGCATGCCCTGGGTCGGGTCGTGGCCCTCCCAGAAGGTCTTCAGCACGGTCTCCAGCGACAGCTTCGCGGGGTCGAAGACGACGAGCACGGCCTCGGTGTGGCCGGTGGAGCCCGAGCAGACCTCCTCGTAGGTCGGGTTGGGGGTCATCCCGCCGGCGTAGCCGACCGCCGTCGTGTAGACGCCCGGCAGCTGCCAGAAGAGCCGCTCGGCGCCCCAGAAGCAGCCGAGGCCGACCTGGATCTGCTCCATGCCTTCCGGGAACGGCGGCTTCAGCGGCGTGCCCAGCACGTCGTGGCGCTCGGAGGTGGGCATCTCGGCGTCGCGCCCGGGCAGTGCGCGCTCGGGGTCGATCATGCGGGTCTTGTCCTTGAAGAAGAGCATGGTCTGCTCAGTATGCGCCCTCAGGCGCCGCGTTACGAGAGGATCAGCACATGCCCGCCTACGTGATCGCCGACGTCACCGTCAACGACCCCGACCGCTACGCCGACTACCGCGCCGAGAGCACCGCGACAGTGGCCGAGCACGGAGGCCGCTGGCTTGTCCGCGGCGGGGACAGCGAGGTCGCCGAGGGCGACTGGGAGCCGGGCCGTCTGGTGGTCATCGAGTTCCCGTCGATGGAGGCGCTGCGCGGCTGGTATGAGTCCGAGCGCTACCAGGCCGCGATCAAGATCCGCCAGGCGGCCTCGACCGGCAGCATCGTCTTCGTCGAGGGCGCCGAGTAGGCGCTCAGCCGCCGACGAACTCCTGCAGCTGCGCCTTGCCACCTTCGGCGATCGGATCGCCGTGGGTGAACAGGACCGCGTCGAAATCGAGGTCGAGCAGCGTCCGGAACCCCGCCCGCAGGCGCTCCTTCTCGCCCTCCGGATCGTCGCCGAGGTGCTCGTCGGGAACGAAGCTGATCTTCCCGCCGTAGCGCATCGCCCCGTCGGTGATCGAGAGCACGCCCGGGCCGTGTGCGATGTGCAGCTCGCCCTCGTCGGGCCAGCCCTCGAGCAGGTTGCGGGAGACGACGCCCGGCGCGACCTCCTCGCCGAACTTGTAGGTCTGGATCCCGGGCCGTCCCTCGACCTCGTGCAGGCCCTGCTCGACCACGAACACGGGGATCCCGAACCGCTCGGCGAACTGGTCGCTCTGGCGGTAGTGATGGCGGTTGCCGAGCACGACCTGATCGAGCGCGCGGCCCTCGAACCAGTCGAGGCCTTCCTCGGGGGCCATCGGGTCGATCACCGCGGCCGCCGGCTCGACGTAGTAGGAGCTGACGGGCGCGCCGATGCCCTCGTGGTGCGCTGTCCAGTGAAAGATGCCGGGGAGGATCTCTTGCATGGCGCTCATCCTCTCTCAGAACGCAAGTCCGGCGACGTCACCCCCGGAATCCGCGCCTGACAGGATGGCCCACGTGGCGCGCAAGTTCGGCATCGACGGGGTCTCGGAGTTCATGGGCATCCGCTGGGACGACCCGCAGACCGCACGCCTGACCATCCAACCCGAGCTGATCAACGCGGGCGGGCTGCTCTCCGGCGTCGTCAGCTACGCGCTGATCGACTACACGATGGGCTCGGCCCTGTGGGCGCAGACCTCCGACGAGGAGGGCATCGCCACGCTCAACATCGCGATCAACTACGTCCAGACGGCGACCGAGGGCGAGATCGTCTGCACGACGGTGGTCGACCGGCGCAACCGCACCAGCGCGGTCATGCGCAGCGAGGTCAGACACACCGACGGCCGTCTCTTGGCGACGGCCGTCGGCAGTTACGTGATATTTCCGCGGCGCGATCGGCCGCGGGCACCGGCTCCCTAGGCCTACGGGTCGACGGCGGCGGGTGCGACCGACGCGATCCAGGTCCGCAGCGCCGTGTCGGCGACGCGGGCGTAGACGCCGGGCTTGCCGGCCTGGGCGCAGCCCTCGCCCCAGCTCGTCGCGCCGACGACCTTCAGCGCGCCCGTGGCGTCGTGGCCGAACATCGGGCCGCCCGAGTCACCCTGGCAGGTGTCGACTCCACCCTGCGGGAAGCCCGCGCAGACCATCGTCTGCGCGTCGAAGTCGCTGTAGGCGCTGCCGCAGTACGCGTCGGTCGTGATCGGCACCTGCGCCTCCTGCAGCGTGCTGGGGGCGGAACCGCCCTCGCTGGTCACGCCCCAGCCGACGATCGACTCCGACACTCCGGCGTTCCACAGCGCGCGCTGGGATGCGCCGGCGACGTGGGTGACGGGAATGCCGGCAGCCGGGGCCGACAGCTGGATCAGCGTGATGTCGTAGCCGTTGGTGGCCAGGTAGCTGGGCTCGACGACGACCCTGCTGGCCGGGAACCGCGTGCCCTGGCCGGCCTTGTTGGAGCCCATCCGGACGTCGATCAGCGCAGCGGGCCAGGCGGCGGGCGTCGACACGGCGCCGCCGGTGAGCGAGCCGCAATGGCCTGCGGTCAGCACCCAGTTCGGCGCGATCAGCGTGCCCGTACAACCGAATGCCCCGCCGAGGACGATCTCGGCGACGCCGCGGTAGGCGGTGTTGGAAGTGTCATGGCCGCCGACGATCGCCATCGAGGGAGTGGCGGTGGCAGCGAGGGTGGCGGCGATCGCGGCCAGCCCGAGGAAGAGCTTTCTCGTGTGAGACATGCAAGCTCCAACGCATGCGCGCGCCAGAACTTGCGCCAAGGGCGTCTATTGCCTTGCCAGATTTCGGTCCAATGGACGATCGCCGCACACGGCGGCGTCGAGCTCCGCCATCGAATCCTCCAGCGCGGCGATGATCGACCACGCGTCGTCGACCTGGTCGCGATCGACGACGATCCCGAAGTCGATGCTGTCGCGGTAGCTCAGGCACGTGATGTTCAGCCCGACACCGTGGAGGATCACCGACACGGGGTAGTTGGCCTCCAGCCGCGCTCCGGCGCAGTAGAGCGGGTCGCGCGGGCCAGGCACGTTGGAGATCACGAAGTTCAGGGCCGGTGCGAACCTGCGGCTGGCCAGGACCTCGAACGTCACCCTTGCCGCGCGCGCGGCGACCGCGGGCGGGATGAACCGGCTGGCGTCGGCGAGCAGGTCGGCGGGCAGCGCTTTGTGGCGCTCCTTGGCCGTGCGCAGGATCTCGTGGGTGCGCTCGAGGCGCCGCCGCGGATCGGGCTCGTCGGTCGCGACCGGGACGAGCATCGTCGAGACGCGGTTGCCGAACGTCCCGGTCTGCTCGCGTGTGCGTACCGAGACCGGGATCATCGAGACGAGCGGCTCGGCGGGCAGCTCACCACGCTCGAGGAGCCACGAGCGCAGCGCGCCGGCGCAGATCGCGACCACGGTGTCGTTGACCGTGACGCCGGCCGCGGACTTGATCGCCTTGACGCGGGCGAGCGGCAGCGAGCCGAAGGCGAAGCGCCGGTGCTGCGAGACGCGGTCGTTGAAGCGCGTGCGCGGCGCGCGCACGTTCGTCTGCTCGAGGACGCCGCCGTCGGGCGTCCCGCGGCCGAGCCGGCCCACGCGCGTGAAGATCCGGCTGACGGCCAGCGCGCCCGGCATCGCGCCCACGAGCGGCACCGAGTCCAGCCGCGGCAGGGTCGAAGGCAGCATGGTCAGCGCCTTCAGGGGCCGCGGAAGGCCCATCAGCGTGCGACCGAGCAACTCCAGCCCGCCCGGCACGCGATCGCCGATCTCGTCGACCATCTCGGGCGCGGCCGGCTCGCGCCCCTCGGGCGAGGAGTCGAACAGGATGCTCATGATCTCCGCGCCGGAGACGCCGTCGACCGCGGCGTGGTGGATCTTGGTCAGCAGGCCGACGCGGCCGCCCTCCAGTCCGTGGACCACGTAGAGCTCCCAGAGCGGGTGCGCGCGATCCAGCGGGCGCGCGCAGATTCGCGCCACGAGCTCGGCGAGCTGGCGGCTGCCACCCGGCGGCGGCACCGCGGTCTCGCGCACGTGGAAATCGAGGTCGAAGTCGGGATCCTCGATCCAGTAGGGGTGGTCGAGGTCGAACGGCACGGAGACCAACCGCCAGCGGAACGGCGGCAGCAGGTGCAGGCGCTCGTTGAGCAGCCGGCACATGTCGTCCACGTCGAGCTTGCCGCCCGGCGCGGTCGACGGGTCGAGCACCGCGAGGCCCGACACGTGACCGAAGGTCTGCGGCGTCTCCATCGCCAGGAACTGCGCGTCCAGGCTGGTCAGCTGCCGCATGTCGCTCTCCTCTCGGTCAGGCGGCGCGAGCCCGAGCCAGCGACCCGTCCGCCTTCTGGGCGTTCTCCACGATCGCGTCGATGATGCGCGGCCACGCACCCCGAGGCAGGTCGTGGGCCATGCCGTCGATCTCCACGAGCTTCGCGCCGGGGATCGCCTTGGCGGTCGCGCGCCCGCCCGACGGCGCGACGAGCTTGTCCTGCTTGCCGTGGATCACGACCGTCGGCACGGTGATCTTGCGCAGGTCCTGCGTCCGGTTGCCCGAGGCGAGGATCGCGGCCAGTTGGCGAGCACCCCCGTCGGGGTCCTGGCCGCGGCCGCGGTCGAAGCTGGTGCGGGCCAGCTCGCGCAGATCCTCGATGTCGTGGTCGAAGCCGGGCGAGCCGATCGCCGTGAACACCCGCTCGATGTGCGCGACGAAGCGATCGCGGTCGCGCGGCGCCGGGCGCAGGAGCAGCGGATAGAGCTTGACGTGCGCCTGGCCGGTGATCCGGCTGCCGGTGTTCGACATGATCGACACCAAGGAGCGCACGCGCTCCGGGTGCCGGAAGGCCATCGACTGGGCGATCATCCCGCCCATCGAGGCCCCGACGACGTGTGCGGACTCCACGCCGACGCAGTCGAGGACGGCGACGCCGTCGGCGGCCATGTCCGCCAACCGGTAGGCCGCGCCGCGCTTGCTGCGCCGCAGGAGCTGCCCGATCGTGGGCGGCGGGGCGTCGACGCGCGAGGAGCGCCCGACGTCGCGGTTGTCGTAGCGCACGACGTGGAAGCCGCGGTCGACCAGCGCGCCGCAGAAGTCCTCGTTCCAGGCGACCATCTGCGTGCCGAGCCCCATGATCAGCAGCACGGTCGGGTCGGCGGGATCGCCGAACGTCTCGTAGCAGAGCGTCAGCTCGCCGTGGCGGCAGAAGCGCTCGTCCATGCGGGCGACCCTACAGGCTCCAGGCGGTAGTTCTGGGGATCGAAGCGACGGGTGCGCAGGCGGAACTTCCACGTCCAGCTCGGCCACAGCGTGGTGTTCAGACCGTTGCGGTCGATGTACCAGCTCGAGCAGCCGCCGGTGACCCACACCGTGCCCTTCATCTGCTCCTGGACCTCGGCGTTGTAGCGGGCCTGCACGTCGGGCCGGACGTCGACCACGCCGACGCCGTGGCGGCGCATCGTGCGCAGCGCGCCGAGCACGTAGTTGAACTGGGACTCGAGCACGTACACGATCGAGTTGTGGCCCAGGCCGGTGTTCGGCCCGGTGAGCATGAACAGGTTGGGGAAGCCGGCGACCGTGGTGCCCAGGTAGGCCTGCGGGCTGCCCTGGAACACCTCGGCCATCGACCGCCCGTCGCGGCCGCGCAGCCGTTCGGTGATCGGCAGGTCGGTCACGTGGAAGCCGGTGCCGAAGATGATCGTGTCGACCTCGTGCTCGACGCCATCGGTCGTCACGATGGAGCGCTCGCGGACCTCCTTGATGCCGGTGGTCACCACCTCGGCGTTGGGCTGGGCCAGCGCGCGGTAGTAGGTGTTCGACATCAGCACGCGCTTGCAGCCCATCCGGTAGCGCGGCGTGAGCTTGCGGCACAGCTCGGGGTCGTCGGGGATCTGCTCGCGCATCTTCTTGACCGCTAGGCGCTCGGCCGCCTTCATGATCCACGGGGCCTTGGTGAACGGGACCACGCGCGACTCGAAGAACGCGTAGATCGCGCCGCGGAACAGCCGCTGGGTGAACGGCAGCGCCTTGAAGAGCCGCCGCTCGAAGGGGCGGATCGGGCGGTCCGGGTGGGGCATGACCCACGGCGGGGTGCGCTGGAAGAGCGTGAGCTTGCCGACCTCGGGCTGGATGTAGGGGATGAACTGGATCGCCGAAGCGCCCGTGCCGATCACCGCGACGCGCTCACCCTCGAGGTCGTGGGAGTGGTCCCACTGGGCGGAGTGGAAGGCCGGGCCCTCGAAGCGGTCGAGGCCGGGCAGGTCGGGGATCGCCGGCTCGCTCAGGCCGCCCTGACCGCTGACGATCACGCGGGCAGTCAGTGGGCCTTGCGAGGTCTCGACGC
Organism: uncultured Actinomycetes bacterium; assembly: GCA_963825415.1. GTDB lineage: Bacteria > Actinomycetota > Thermoleophilia > Solirubrobacterales > Solirubrobacteraceae > BP-464. The sequence continues at coordinate 46,575 of CAWGTD010000003.1, forward strand.
GCCACAGCGCCGCGTCGGCGTCCCACGCCGCACCGGTCACCTCGTGATCGAAGCGGATGTGCGGCCGCACACCGAAGCGATCGGTGACGTCGCGCAGGTAGTCCCAGATCTCGGGCTGGATCGGGAACAGCCGCGACCAGTCCGGGTTCGGGGCGAAGGAGAACGAGTACAGGTGCGACGGGATGTCGCACTGGCAGCCCGGATAGGTGTTGTCACGCCACGTGCCGCCGACGTCGGCGGCGCGCTCGAGCAGGACGAAGTCGTGCATGCCGGCCTGCTTGAGCTTGATGGCCAGGCCGAGGCCGGCGAAGCCGGTGCCCAGGATCACGATCGGGAAGTCGGCCGTGGCCGGCGGGCCCGCGGCGGCGGGTGGACGCGGAGCGACGGTGGCCATCAGCCGATTGACGAGCCGGCGAAGAAGAAGAACCAGATCTCGAAGGCGACGCCCCCGAGCACGACCGCCGCGACCATCGCCTTCTCGGTGCCGGTGAGCGGGCGCTTCTCGGCCAGCTCCGGGCGCTCGTCGCGGAGGCTGCGCAGCCAGGGCGAGGTGCGCCGCGTCACGGGCTCGCCGGTGAGCGCCTTGTAGGCCGCTTCGACGCGCACGAGCGCGAGGACGAGCAGGGTCACGCAGACGGCGAGCACGCCGATCACCACGCCGACAGCCGACATCGTCAGGCCGGTGCCGTTCTGCACGCGGCTGCCCACCCAGATGGAGAACAGCGGAGCGCCCGTCCAGAGGTTGACGCTCAGCAGCGCGGTCAGCGCGGCGAGCCCGAGGCGGGCGGCCTTGATGCCGGGCGGCAGGCTGGTGGGTGGGTCCGTGGCCACGTTGGCACTCATCTTGTCACCTTCGTTCCGAAGTAGGAAACATTTGTGTTCCCAGCATTGTAGACACTATTGTTTCTGATTGTGTCCTCACCCCTCCCCGCACCGCGCGAGCTGCCCCGGGGCCCGCACCGCCTCGGGCGTGAGGTGATCGAGGCCTCCCAGCGCGGGCGCCTGCTCGACGCGATCGCCGAGGTGGTGGCCGACAAGGGCTACGCGGCTTGCACGGTGGCCGACGTGATCGCCCGGGCCGGCGTGTCGCGGCGAACCTTCTACGAGCACTTCCGCGACAAGGAGGGCTGCTTCCTCGCCGCCTACGACACCGGGGTGGAGATCCTCTACGAGACCGTTCGACAGGCCGGAAGCGACGTCGCCGACCCGCTCGAGCGCACGCGCGCTCGCGTGCGCGCGTACCTCGAGACCCTGGCTGCCGAGCCGGCCTTCGCCCGGACGTTCCTGATCGAAGTGGCCGCCGCCGGGCCGCAGGCGCGGGCGCGGCGCGAGGCCGTGCACGACCGCTTCGCGGGCCTGGCACGAGAGGGCGCCGAGGCCGCACGCCGCCAGCTCCCGGAGCTTCCCGAACCGCCGGCGGAGCTCTACCTGGCCGCGGTGGGCGCGACCGACGCCGTGGTCTCGCGGCGCGTGGCCGAAGGACGCGCAAGCTCGCTGGGAGAGCTCGAGGACGTGGTCCTGAGCATCCAGCTGGCGCTGCTCGTGGGCGCGAGCTTGCGGTAGGCGACCGCCGCCCAGGCGGCGGTGGCGAGCGCGGCGGTGGCGCCGAGCAGCAGCCCGGCGCGCGGCCCGGCGGTCTGGGCCAGCCAGCCGACCAGCGGCGCGCCGATCGGCGTGGAGCCGAGGAAGACGACCGAGTACAGCGCCATCACGCGCCCGCGCAGCGGGCCGTCGGCGGCCAGCTGCAGCGAGGAGTTCACGCCCGCGGCGAAGGTCACGCTGGCGGCGCCGAGCGGTACCAGCGCCAGCGCCTGGAAGCCCACGGTCGGCGCGGCCGCGGCGATCAGCTGCGCGACGCCGAAGAGCCCGGCGGAGACCACGAGGATGTTCGAGCTCACCCGGCCGCGCGCGCCGGCCGCCAGCGCACCGGCCACGGAGCCGATGCCCATCGCGCTGGTCAGCAGCGCGTACGTGGTCGCCGTGCCGTGCCAGGTGAACTTCGCGAACAGCGGCAGCAGGACCTGGAAGTTGAACGACAGCGTGCCGACCACGACCATCATCGCCAACGGGATCCGCAGCTCGGGCCTGCGCATCACCTCGGCCACGGCGGCGCGGACCTGGCCGCGCTGGCGCGGGGCGATCGCGGCGACGCTCAGCGCGGAGTGGTCCATCCCGCGAAGCGCGACGATCATCGCGACGAACGACAGCGCGTTGACGGCGAAGCAGGGAGCGATGCCGACGACGGCGATCAGGCCGCCCGCGACCATCGGCCCGAGGATGCGGGCCGTGTGGATGATCACGCTGTTGAGCGAGACGGCGTTGACGACGCGGTCGGCGCCGACGAGCTCCATGACGAACGCCTGGCGCGTGGGGTTGTCGACGGCGTTGATGGTGCCGCGGACCACCACGAGCACGAAGACCATCCAGACCGCGACGGCACCGGTCGCCGTGAGCACCCACAGCGCGACCGCCGGGACGATCATCAGCGTCTGGGTGATCATCAGCAGGCGGCGCTTGTCGTGGCGATCGGCCAGCACGCCGCCCAGCGCGCCGAGCAGCAGAACCGGCAGGAACTGAAGGCCGGCCGTCAGCCCGACCGAGACGCCGCTGCTGGTGAGGTGGATGACCAGCCAGATCTCGGCCACCATCTGCATCCAGTTGCCGGTGACAGAGATGACCTGGCCGACGAAGAAGCGCCGGTAGTTGGGAACCGAGAGCGAGTCGACGGAACGAAGCAGCGCCGCGGTCAAGCCTCGTCCTCCAGCAGGCGCTCCAGCAGCTCGGAGGCGCGGGCGAGCGTGGCGCGCTCCTCCGCGTCGAGCGTACGCAGGCGCTGGGCGAGATAGGCGTCCTTGCGGGTGCGCAGCTTCGTGAGCAGCGCGGAGCCCTCCGGAGTCACCGTCAGCAGGCTCGACCTGCCATCGCCGGGGTCGGCGGTGCGCTGCACCAGGCCACCGGCTTCCAGGCTCGCGAGGAGGCGGGTCGCGGTCGGGCGCTGGATGCGCTCGCGGGCCGCCAGCTCACTCGGCGTCAGCGGGCCGTGCCGGCCGATCGTTGCCAGCGCGGCGGTGAGCGACGGTGACAGCGACCCACCGGCCTCCTGCCGCAGCCGCCGCGCCGTGCGGGTGACGGCGAGGCGCAGCCGGGCGGCCAGATCGGTCGTCGCAGAAGTGGTTGGCATTGCTAATTAGCATAGCAAAGTATCGCCAAGCTGGACCCGTTCTTCGCCAGCGCATAGCATCGGCCACGCCAAGCGGTCCGGCACCATCACCCATGTCGTCTGTGCTCCAGGGCGCCTCTTCTGGCGCATCCGCTACGAGCCCGCCCGCGAGCGGGGCTCCCGCCGTCCGACTCTCCGGGTTGCGCAAGACCTACGGCGACGTCGTCGCACTCGAGGGCCTCGACCTCGAGGTGCGTGAGGGCGAGTTCTTCACGCTGCTCGGGCCGTCCGGATCCGGCAAGACGACCACCCTGCGCCTGATCGCGGGCTTCGAGCGGCCCGACGAAGGGACTGTGGAGCTCGCGGGCGCCGACGTAACGCGGCGCGCGCCCTATGACCGCGCGGTCAACACGGTCTTTCAGGACTATGCGCTGTTCCCGCACATGAGCGTCGCCGAGAACGTCGGCTACGGGCTGCGCGTCCGAGGTGTCGGCCGCGCCGAGCGCACGGCCCGTGTCGAGGAGGCACTGGCGCTCGTGCGACTGCCGGGAGTCGGCAAGCGCCGGCCGGTGCAGCTCTCCGGCGGCCAGCGCCAGCGGATCGCGCTGGCGCGCTCGTTGATCAACCGCCCGCCGGTGCTGTTGCTCGACGAGCCGCTCGGCGCCCTGGACTTCAAGTTGCGTCAGGACATGCAGCTCGAGCTCAAGCGGCTGCAGGCCGAGACTCAGATCACGTTCGTCTACGTCACCCACGACCAGGACGAGGCGCTCGGCATGAGCGACCGCATCGGGGTCTTCTCCGAGGGCCGCCTCGAGCAGGTCGGCACGCCCGGAGAGGTCTACGAGCGCCCGGTCAACGAGTTCGTCGCCGGGTTCGTCGGCGTCTCGAACGTGCTCGAGCGCGGCGGCTCCAGCGTGACGATCCGCCCCGAGAAGATCCGCATCCTCGAGCAGGGCGAATCCGTGCCCGAGGGCTGGACCGAGGAGAGCGGGACCATGCGCGAGGTCGTGTACCTCGGCGCCGTCACACGCTACGTCGTCGACCTCGACCAGGGCGGGACGCTCATGGTCGTGGGCCAGAACCTGAACACCACGGCCGAGCAGGCCGCCGCTCTGCGCGAGCGGCCCGTCCGGCTGGCATGGCGGCGCGAGCATGCCGCCGCAATCGACACAACCGAGGGGGAGCAGTCATGAGGAAGGTGTCCATCGCCGCGACGCTCGCGGTGCTGATGTTCGTGATCGCCGCCTGTGGCGACGACAACGACAAGTCGTCCAAGAGCGCTGGCGGTGGAAAGGCCGCCTCCAACCTGCCCACGTCGATCGGAGCCGGCGAGGGTCAGCTCAACGTGATCGCCTGGGAGGGCTACACCGAGCCGCAGTGGGTCAAGCCTTTCGAGAAGGCCACCGGGTGCGACGTCCGCTCGAAGTACGGCGGGTCCTCTGACGAGATGGTCACGCTGATGCGCCAGGGCGGAGGCTCGCAGTACGACATGGTCTCGGCCTCGGGCGACGCCAGCCTGCGCCTGATCCGGGGAGGCGACGTCCAACCGGTGAACGTCGACCTGATCCCCGACTGGAAGAACTTCATCCCGCAACTGCAGTCGCCGGCTCACAACACGGTCGACGACAAGCACTACGGCGTCTCGCTCCAGTGGGGGCCCAACACGCTGATCTGGAACACCGAGAAGGTCAGCGGCACGCCCGACACCTGGGGCGCGGTCTACGACTCCAAGTACAAGGGCCAGGTAACGATCCCGGACAACCCGATCCAGATCGCCGATGCCGCCCTGTACCTGTCCAAGACCCAGCCCGACCTCGGAATCGAGGACCCCTACGCGCTGACCTCCGAGCAGCTCGACGCAGCGGTCGATCTGCTCAAGAAGCAGCGTCCGCTGGTCAAGAAGTACTGGGCGCTGGCGTCCGACGAGATCGACCTGTTCAAGAACGGGGACGCGATCATCGGTGCCTCGTGGCCGTACCAGACGATCGCGCTGCAGACCGACAAGGTCCCGGTCAAGGACACGATCCCCAGCGAGGGTGCGACCGGATGGGCCGACACGTGGATGCTGTCCTCCAAGGCGAAGCACCCCAACTGCGCCTATGAGTGGATGAAGTGGGTGTCCACGCCGAAGGTGCAGGCCCAGCAGGCGATCTTCTTCGGCGAGACGCCGGCGAACACCAAGGCCTGCCCGCTGATGGACGCGATCCAGAAGGGTGCGTGCGCGCAGTACCACGCCGATGCTCCGGCGTCGTACTTCGAGTCGATCAAGTTCTGGAAGACCCCGACCCGCGACTGCGGCAACGGTGAATCCAACTGCACCGACTACACCGAATGGCAGCGTCGGTGGACGGAGGTGAAGGGCTAGGCGAGTGGAGGCGGCGAGCCTCCCGGAGCCACGCAGGTCGCAGCGCCGCCGGCTGTCGGCGGCGCTGCACCGGCGCCCCTGGTTGCGGGGCGCCCTGCTGCTGTCACCGCCGGCGGCATGGTTCGTCGTGCTCTACCTCGCCGCGCTGGTGGCGCTGTTCGTGTCGGCGTTCTGGCGCGTGGACTCGTTCACCGGCGACCTCGTCCACATGTGGAACCTCGACAACTTCCGCACGCTGTGGGAGGAGCCCACCTACCGCACGATCGCGCTGCGGACGATCGGCATCGCGGCGGCGGTGACGCTCACCGACGCGCTGCTCGCTCTTCCATTTGCCTACTACGCCGCGCGCATCGCGCCGAAGCGCCTGTCCAGCGTCCTGTTCGTCGCGGTGCTGATCCCGTTGTGGACCAGCTACCTCGTGCGCGTGTATGCATGGCGGCTGATCCTCGCCCACGACGGGATCCTCAACTGGACGCTCGACAAGCTCGGCATGGGGTCGGTGAACGTCGCCTACTCGAACACGGCGATGTGGATCGTCTTCTCCTACATCTGGCTGCCGTTCATGATCCTGCCGGTCTGGTCGGCGATCGAGCGCGTGCCCGACTCTGTGCTGGAGGCCTCGGCCGACATGGGCGCCCACGGCTGGACGACCTTCCGCCGCGTGCTGCTGCCGCTCGTCCTCCCCGGGCTTGCGGCCGGCTCGATCTTCACGTTCTCGTTGACGCTCGGCGACTTCATCACCCCGACACTCGTCGGAGGTGCCGGGTCGGACTTCGTCGGCAACGTCGTCTACCGCAGCGTCGGGGTGGCCAACGACGTTCCGTTCGCCGCGGCGTTCGCCGTCGTCCCGTTGATCGTGATGGGCGCCTACCTGCTGCTCGCACGGCGCTTCGGCGCCTTCGAGGCACTCTGATGGCGGCCGGCCGCGGTACCCGCCTGGCGCTGGCTGCGTGGACGACGGCGGTGGTGCTGTTCCTGCTGCTGCCGATCCTGCTGATCATCGTCTACGCGTTCAACCCGTCGAACATCCAGAGCTGGCCGCTGAAGGGGCTCTCGACGAAGTGGTTCACCTCGGCCTTCGAGAACGACGAGATGCGCGAGGCGCTGTGGCTGTCGGTCCGCGCGGGGCTGATCTCGACGGCCATCGCGCTTGGCCTCGGGTCGATGGCCGCGTTCGCCGTGCACCGCTTTCGCTTCTTCGGCCGCGAGGCGGTCTCGTTCGCGTTGATCCTGCCGCTGGCGCTGCCGGGAATCATCACCGGGATGGCGCTCAACTCGTTCTTCGCGACCACGAGCGTCAACTTCTCGCTGACGACGATCGTCATCGGGCACGCCACCTTCTGCATCGTCGTCGTCTACAACAATGTGCTCGCTCGCCTGCGGCGCACGCAGACGTCGCTGGTGGAGGCGTCGATGGATCTCGGCGCCGACGGCTGGCAGACGTTCCGCGCGATCACCCTGCCGGTCGTCTCTACCGCGCTGGTGGCCGGCGGGCTGCTTGCGTTCGCACTGTCGTTCGACGAGGTGATCGTCACGACGTTCACCGCGGGCGCGCAGAACACGCTGCCCCTCTGGATCTTCGGCCAGATCCGGCTCGGCCAGCGCCTTCCGCAGGTCAACGTCGTGGTCCTGCTGGTGATCGCGATCACGATCGTGCCGGTGTTCCTCGCGCAGCGCCTTACGCGTGACACCGGTGTGCTGCGGCGCACGCCGGTGCGCACGCGCGACTGAGCGAGCTGCCAGCTAAGCGAGGACTGCGAGGCCCGGCTGTGCGAGCGGCAGCGCCTCGGGTCGCCTAGGAGCGACCTTCACGTGCGGGCCGTTGCCGGCCCAGCTGACGGCGAGCACCGCGGAGCCGGTACGGGCGATCGCTCCGAGCGCCTGGCGGACGGCCTCCTCGGTGGTGCGGGAGTCGAGGCCGCAGGCGGCCAGGAATCGCACGGCGCACCCGTCGGCCACCGAGCGGCCGTCGACCTCGAGCTCCTCGAGGCGCTCGCCTGGCGGTGGCGTCATGCCGACGACCGGCGAGACCATGCAGACCGCCATGTCGTCGGGCTGTGAGTCGGAGTGCTTGACGACGCGGGCCAGCAGCGAGTCGGCGTCGGCGCTGGTCCCGAGGGCGGCGAGCTCGGCGCACAGCCCCTCGTGGCCCAGGCGGCCGGGCCCCACCCGCGCATCGGTCAGGCCGTCGGTGGCGAAGCATGCGATCGCGCCGGGAGCGAGCACGACCGTCGTCTGGCGGCGACCGGTCGGCGCGCCGGCGCCGATCGGCGGCGACGAGCAGGCCGTTATCGGCTCGAGGTCGGTGCCGACGAACAGCGGCGGCGGGTGGCCGGCGCACGCGTAGGTGATGCGACCCGCCGCCGGGTCGACGAGCGCGACCGCGACGGTCACGAGCCGCCCGTCGAGCTGGGTCTCCAGCGCGGCGGAGGCCACCTGAAGCGCCGTGCGGGGCGCCATCCCGGCGTCGAGATAGGCGCGCACGCTGTAGCGCACCAGGGCGGTGAGCGGCACGACGTCGCGGCCGTGCCCGGCGATGTCGCCGACCACCACGGCGGTCCTGCCCATCGGCGCCTCGAAGGCGTCGTAGAAGTCGCCGCCCGCGGCGAGGCCGGCGGCCGGGCGGTAGGCGGCCGAGACGCGAACGTCGCCGATGCGGGCCGGGAGCGGCGGCAGGAGGGCGGACTGCAGCACGCCGACGTCGGCGGTCAGGCGCCGACGCTGGCGCTCGAGACGGCGAGCGCGCAGCGTCTGCGCGGCCGCCGCCGCGCCGAGGCCGAGACCGAGGACGGCGAGGATGCCCAGGGCGATCCGCACGCGCGCGGGGATGACCTCCAGCGCGCGCACGACCGTGCGGGTCAGCGGGGCGCCGGGGTCGCGGTCCTCGCTGCGCCGAGGATTCGCGGGGGCGCGGCGATCGCTCGTGCGCGGTGCGGGCCTGCTCGTCGGCCGGGTCGTGGAGGTCGCGGGTGTGCGCGCCGGTGTGGAGCGGGCGGTGCTGGGCGCCGCCGCGCGACGGGCGGCGGGGCGCGGGCGCGGCGCAGGACGCCGGGCGGTTGGGCGGCTTGTGGGCGTCGGCGTTGCCGCCGTCGGCGCCGGAGCAGGGGTTGCCGGAGCGGCGGGCGCCGTGGGTTCGGGCGTCGGGGCCGGGGCAGCCGTCGGGAGCAGGACGGCGACGGCCTGGGCGACGGGCTGGGGCAGGGCGATCGCGGGCGCTGCCGCGGCCGGCTGTGCCGACGGATGCGCGAGCGCTCGCGCCGCTCGCTTCGTCTCCCGCGTGGCCGCCTTGGCCTCCTCCTTGATGGCCTGCTCGACCGCCTTGGCCTCGGCCTTGGCGGCGTGCTCGGTCGCCTTGGCCTCGGCCTTGGCGACCAGCTCGACAGGCTTGGTCTCGCCCTTGCCGCCCTTGGCGATGGCCTGCGAGACCGCGCCGACCCCAGGGGCGGCGAGTGCCAGCGTGACGGCGGCGGCAGCGAGCGGGCGCATGCGTCAGCCGAACAGGTGTGCCGCCGCGTCCTCGCGCGTGAGGAACACGTCCACCACCGCGTCGAGCCCACCGGCTTCGAGGATCAGCAGTACGTAGGGATGCGAGGCCACGATCGCGAGGCGACCGCTCGGTCCCAGCCGGCGCTTGGCGGCGACGATCGCCGCTAGCGAGAGCGAGTCGATGAACGAGACGTCGTTCAAATCGAGGATCAGGCTGCGCGCGCCGACGGCCTCGACGGCGGTCAGCCGCACCCGCAACGCCGGGACCGCGGCCAGGTCGAGCTCGCCCTGGGCCACGATGAGCGCGGCGGGCCAGTCGGTGGGTGCAAGCTCGATTGAGAAGCCCCCCGTGCAGTCAGAGGCCTCCTGGTTGCCGGTCTTGGGCCGGTGCAGATTCACGCGAACGCCTTCCTTGGCGGCTGGGCCGGGATTCCCCCGTGATCTCATCGGCCTGGCGCGACCGCGGCGCCCGCAGATCGAACGCTGTGCGGACGGACGTTCTAGGCAGCGGTCTCCTGGCGCGAATAGGCGTCCGCGGCGCTTGACAGCGCGCGACGCCTCAAAGAGGGTCGTCAGAACACGTTTCGATCGGAAGGAGCCTCCGATGGCCCACGACACCCTCCCCTCCGCAGCGGTCCAGGACCTCGCCGACGGACTCGCAGGGACCTTGGTGCAACCGGACGACGCAGCCTTCGACGAGGCGCGGATGGTGTGGAACGGGATGTTCGATCGCCGTCCTGCGCTTATCGCGCGCTGCAGCGGTACGGCCGACGTCGTCGCCGCCGTCAACTTCGCCCGCGAGCAGGGCATGGCCGTGGCCGTCCGCGGCGGCGGGCACTCCGCCGCCGGCTACGGCACCTGCGACGAGGGCCTCGTCATCGATCTCTCGCCGATGAAGGCGATCGAGGTCGACCCGGCCACGCGGACCGCTCGCGCCGACCCCGGCCTCACGTGGGGTGAGTTCGATGCCGCGACCCAGGAGCACGGGCTGGCCGTGACCGGCGGGCGCTTCTCGTCGACCGGCATCGCCGGGCTGACCCTCGGCAGCGGCAGCGGCTGGCTCGAGCGCAAGTGCGGGCTTACGGCCGACAACCTGGCATCGGTCGAGGTCGTGACGGCCGACGGCAGCGTCCTGACCGCGTCGGAGGAGGAGAACGCCGAGCTGTTCTGGGGCCTGCGGGGCGGCAGCGGCAACTTCGGAGTCGTGACGTCGTTCACCTACCGCCTGCACGAGATCGGGCCGATCGTCTACGGCGGCATGCTCGTCTGCGCGCCCGACCGCGGCGAGGAGATCCTGCGCTTCATGCGCGAGTACATGGTCGACGCGCCGGACGACCTCGGCGCCGCCGTCGCGTTCGTCAGCGCGCCCCCCGAGCCGTTCGTCCCGCCGGAGATGCACTTCAAGCCGATCGTCGGCATGGTGATCTGCTGGACCGGGAGCCTCGAGGAGGGCGAGCGCGTGCTTGCGCCGATCCGCGAGGCCGCCCAGCCGCTGATGGACATGGTCCAGCAGCTGCCCTACACCGCGCTGCAGAGCATGCTCGACGCTGGCGGCCCGAAGGGCACGCGCGCGTACATGAAGGCCGAGTTCATCGAGGACCTCACCGACGAGGCGATCGCGAAGCTCGCGCGCCACGGCGGCGCGCGGCCCGGGCCGATGGCCCAGGTGCTGGTCGAGCCGATGGGCGGCGCGATCGGGCGCATGGCCGATGACGCGACCGCGCTCGGCCGCCGCGACGTGCCGTGGTGCTACCACGCGCTGTCGCTGTGGATGGACCCCGACCCGGCGGCCGAGGAGGCGCACGTCGCCTGGGCCCGTGGCCTCGCCGACGACCTGCGCCCGCACGTCACCGAAGGCGTCTACCTCAACTACACGTCAGACGTGGGCGAGGACCGGGTCCGGTCGACCTACGGACCGGCGAAGTACGACCGGCTCGTTGCGCTGAAGGACCGCTTCGACCCGGGCAACCTCTTCCACCTCAACCAGAACATCAAGCCTTCGGGGTAGGCGCGGATCAGTTCAGGCGGACCGGCAGCGTCTTGAGCTGGTTGACGAACGGCGACTCCGCGTACGCCGGGGCACCCGCCAGCTCCATCCGCGGGAACCGCGCAAGCGTCTCCTCCAGCAGGATTCGCAGCTCAAGGCGCGCGAGCGCGGCACCTAGACAGAAGTGCCTGCCTCCGGCGCCGAACGCCTGGTGCTCGGGATTGCGGGTGACGTCGAAGCGGTCGGGGTCCTCGTAGCGCGACTCGTCGCGGTTCGACGCGACGTACCACATGACGACCTTCTCGCCCTCGCGGATCGTCTGCCCGTGCAGCTCGGTGTCGCGCGTCGCGGTCCGGCGAAAGTGCGCGAAGGCCGGGAACATCCGCAGCGCCTCCTCCACGGTCCCCGGGATCAGCGAACGATCGTCGAGCAGCATCTGGCGCTGGTCGGGATGCTCGAGCAGCGCGCGGACCGCGCTGCAATAGGTCGCCTTGGTGCTGTCGTTGCCCGCGGCGAGCAGCAGGAAGAAGCCCATGACGATCTCGTGCTCCTCGAGGGTCTGGCCGTCGACCTCCGCGTGGACGAGCACGCTGGTGAGGTCGTCGGTCGGCCGCTCGCGGCGCTCGGCGATCAGCGCGCGGCACCGTTCGAAGATCTCCGGGACGTCGCGTTCCATGACGGTGTCGATGCCCTCGGGGTTCAGGTCGGGATCGCCGGCTCCGAGGACGGTGTTCATCAGCCGCGCCCAGATCTCGTCGTCGGCGGGCGGGACCCCCATGAAGCTGCCGATGACGCGTGACACGACCGGCTGGGCGACGTCGGTGACCAGGTCGCAGGTCTCGCGGCCCTCGAGGCCCTCCATGACGCCGACGGTGATCGCGCGGATCTCCTCCTCGTGCTCGGCGATCCGCTTGGGCGTGAACCCGCGCTGGAAGAGCGCCTTGAGGCGATCGTGCTTGGGCGGGTCCATCCCGATGAACATCGCCTGGACCAGCTCGAGCGGCATGACCGCGTTGGTCAGCGCCGTGATGCCGCCCTTCTCCGACGAGTAGGTCTGCCAGTCGCGGCTGACCGCGTGGACGTCGTCGGCGGTGGTGACCGACCAATAGCCCGCCTCGTCGGGGTACTCCGAGAACTTCTCGGTCCAGTGGACCGGGCACTCCGAGCGCAGGCGCTTGAAAAGCTCGTGCGGCGGGCCGTCCTGCCACAACTCGCGCTCGCTGACGAGCAGGCCGTCGAGGGACGTCGCATCGGTCGCCATGCGGCCGACATTATCCGCTAGAGGTCGTCCGCGGCGAACGTGTCGCACGCCGCGGGCTCGCCGTTCTCCCGCCCCGTGTTCAACCAGCGCACCCGTTGCTCGGAGGTGCCGTGCGTGAACGATTCCGGGTGTTGATTCCGCCACCCGCCCGGCGCTGCAGCCGGTCGTCGCCGACCGAGCCGGCGGCATCGATCGCCTCCTCGACGTCGCCGGCCTCCAGGTCGCCCGCCGCGAAGACGGAGTGGGCCCAGACGCCGGCGTAGCAGTCGGCCTGCATCGAGCCGACGAAGCGTTGTCGTGGTTTCCCCATCCCCCCCCCCCCCCCCCCCTCTCCTCTTCCATAAAAGGAAATATATACGAGCCCCCCCGCCCCGCTTCCAGCGCATGCAGCGACCCTACCCGTGGGCGGCGGCCAGGCTCACCCGACCGCTGCCGCGGCGCGGGATGAGCAGGCCGAACACGACGCTCGCGACGAGCGCCGCCGCGCACATCCCGAAGGCGAGCCCATAGGCGTGCGACGTCGGCAGGTCCTGCGCGCCGAGGTTGGCGGCCAGCAGGGTCGCGACGATCTGCCCGCCGAGCGCGCCGCCGAGCGTGCGCATCACGGTGTTCATCCCGGTGGCGACGCCGGTCTGCTCCTGGCGGACGTGCTCGACGATCAGGTTGGCCAGCGCCGCGAAGGCCAGGCCGATGCCCAGCCCGAGCAGGCCGGAGGCCACGTAGACCTCCCACGGGCTCGACCGCGCGACCACGAGCAACAGGAACGCGCTCGCGGCGGAGCCCGCGCCGGCGAGCAGCGGGATCTTCGATCCCAGGCGCCGCTCGATGCGCCCGGTGAGCTGGCCGATCAGCACCATCGTCACGGTCGACGGCACGAGGAAGACGCCGGACATCAGCACGGTGGCGCCGAAGCCGTACCCGGTGCTGTCGGGCTCCTGCACGAACCGCGGGATCAGGATGAACGAGGAGTACAGCCCGGCGCCGACGAGGAAGGCGACGACGTTGGTCGTCCAGACGCCGTGGATGCGCATCATCTTCATGTCGACGAGCGGCTCGTCGGAGCGGACCTCGGCGCGCACCCATGCCGCGAGCACGACCAGGCCGGCGGCGATGCCGCCCAGCGTCCGCGCCGAGCCCCAGCCCCAGGTCGTCGCACGGCTGATCGAGATGAGCACGATCACCAGCCCGGTCGACATCAACGCCGCGGCGAGCCAGTTGACGCGGCCGGGGGTCTTCACGGGCGACTCGGGGACGAACAGGTGCGTTGCGATCGTCGCGGCGACGATCGCCACCAGCGGCAGCCAGAACAGCCAGTGGTAGGAGAAGTGCTCGATGATCGGCCCGGCGAGGATCACCCCGAGACCGCCGCCGACGCCCAGCAGCGAGGACATCAGCCCGATCCCCTGCGAGACGCGCTCGCGCGGGAACTCGTCGCGGATGATCCCGAAGGCCAGCGGGAAGATGCCGCCCCCCGCTCCCTGGATCACGCGGCCGACGATCATCATCCCGATCGAGCTCGCCAGCGCCGAGACGAGCGTGCCGAGCGAGAGCACGGCGAGGATCACGATCATCAGGCGCTCCTTGCCGTACATGTCCCCCAGCCGGCCGACGATCGGCGTGGCCACCGAGGCGCTGAGCAGGTAGGCGGTGAGCATCCAGCTGACGCCGGTCTCGGAGGTGTGCAGCGAGTGCTGGATCTCCGGCAGCGCAGGGAGCACCAGCGACTGCATCAGCGCGTAGGACACGCCCGCCGCCACGAGCACGGTGAGCGTGAGGTTGTAGTGCCGGCGCGGGGCGGTCGCCATGGCCGGCCAAGCTAGCAACGTTGCGCGTACAACAAAGCGGCGGTGCGCCGCGTTCTCAGCAGGCGGAGTCGCCCCACGCGACGCAGGCGATCGTGATCCCGTCGAACGTCGTCAGGCGCACGGCGTCGCCATGGTCGGCGAGCGTCTCGTCGACCTGGAAGGTCTCGCCGGGCTGGAGCACCGTGCCCGGCCCGAAGTCGTAGGCGTTGCCTCGCTTCGCGAGCCGGTAGCCGTAGAGGTCGATCGCGTGGTCGGAGACGTTGTGCACGCGGACGTTGTCGCGCCGTCGCACCTGGGTGGTGAGCTCCACCGCGCCCTGGTTCGGATCGGCGCAGGCGACCAGGCAGGGATAGACGAAGCTCGCGCGCAGATCGCCTCGCGGGTCGAACAGATAGGCGCCGTCGCCGAGGTCGCGCGGGTCGCCGGGGTTCTCGAAGATCGTGAAGCCGTAGTTCCAGTAGAAGTCGTACGGCGACTGCGGGCCGGCGCCGGTGTGCACCGTGATCGTCTCCCCGGCCGGCAGCACCGTGCCGTTCGGGAAGGTCAGCCGCCGCAGCATCGAGTCCCTGACCCACCAGCCGCCCAGCGCCACGGCGGTCGTGCCCGGGTTGAAGATCTTCATCCACTCGTTGTCCGGGGCGTCGCGGCCGGGCGCGTCCCAGTTGACCCACATCTTCAGGACCGCGTGCTGGCTGGGGCCGACGCCGCAGTGCGTCGGGTTCCAGAGGCCGACACGAGCACGCTTGGCCTCCTGCTCGAGCGTGGCGTAGCGGCGATTCCAGGAGGTCTCGACGACCGCGGGCATCCACAGCGTGTGGCCCTCGCGCATCAGGATCGCGCCGAGGTCGCGCCAGCGGCCGCCGCGGCGGACCGCAACGAAGCGCCGCAGCCGATCCCCGGCGCGGCTGGCGGGGTCCTGTGCCGAGAGGCGGACGCGCCAGTGGCTGGCGCGGATGAGCTGCTCGGCGCGGGCCGTCGCCTCGACTGCGTGGCACTCGCCGGTGCGCCGGCTGGGATGCGAGCTGTAGGTGTGCTGCTCCATCGCCTGGACGCTGCTGAAGCGCACCGACTCCACGCGGTGGGAGCCGTCGCCGCCGACGTCGGCATAGACGGTGTCGCCGTCGTTGACGCTGACCACCTTGGCCGTCCAGTAGTGACAGGTCGGGCCGCCGCCGCCGTCGAGGCAGGGGCCGGTCCCCGCCGCGGAGGCGGCGGCCGGGGTGGCGCAGGCGAGCGCGAAGACGATGAGGGACAGCGAGCGGCGAGACATGGCGGGACGGCTCTTCTGTAATCGGCCGGGGGCGGCGGATCACCGAGCCCGACACGGAACGAACACGACGACGCCGCGCTTGATGCGCACGTTGAACCGCAGCACCCGCGTGGCACGGTCGTAGCGCCAGCTGGTCACGCGGCCGCCGCGCGCGTGCACCGAACAGGGGCGCATCGGCCGCGGCAGGGCATCGAGCGAGAGCTGGACCGCCAGGCGCCGTACGCGACGCCCGCGCACCCGCAGGTCGAGCCGGCGCCCGCGCTCGCGCAGGCTGACCGTCTCCCCCGCGCCGAGCTCGGCGCGCGACACGCCCGCCGCCGGCCAGCCGATCAGCGACATGCGACCGGCCCGATCGCCGAGGTGCACGACCCCCGAGCCGTAGCCGCTCAGCGTCTGGACGTCGGCCGGCAGGAGCGCCAGCAACGCTCCCGCCCTGGCCATCAGCGGGAGCTCGGCCGGCGGCGCTGGGACGGTCACGTCGCGTTCGCCCTCCAGCAGCCGTGCGGCGCCGAGCACCGGAGCTTCGGCGCCGTCGAGCCGCAGCGAGCGCCAGACGTCGACCCAGCGGCCACGCGGGAGGTAGAGCGACCGGGTGGTCTGCCCCGGCGCCAGCACCGGGGCGGCCAGGAGGTCCGGGCCGAAGAGGTATTCGTCCTCGCGCGCGGTCGCGCGCGCGTCACCGGGCCACGTCAGCGCGAGGTGGCGCATGATCGGCATCCCGGTCGCGTCGTAGCGCCGCTCGGCGGCGGCGAGGTACGGCTGGAGCTGGGTGCGCAGCCGCGCGTAGCGCGTCCACACCGGCAGGACGCCGGGGTCGAAGATCTGGGCGCGCGGCGAGTCGGTCAATTCGAAGCCGTTGGCCTGCGTGCGCATGATCGGGCTGGCGAACCCGAACTCGATCCAACGGGTCAGCAGCTCGGGTGTGGTCTGCGGCTCGCTCAGCGCGAAGAAGCCGCCGATGTCGGACCCCCAGAGCGACACGCCGCTGAGCCCCATGCTCAGGCCGTTGCGCACCGCCGAGGTCAGGCCGTCGAAGCCCCAGCCGGTGGTCGGGTCGCCGCCCCAGACGATCTGCGCGAAGCGCGCCGTCCCGGTCCAGCCGGACCGGTTGAAGCGCGCCATCGGCCGCTCCAGCCCCGAGGTGAACGCCCGCGCTCCGCGGTGATAGAGCGTCGGATAGAGGTTGTGCTCCTGCGAGCCCGGGCGGCCGTCGGCGCTGACCGAGTCGGTCGGGGTGTACTCGCCGAAGTCCTCCATCCAGCCGTCGTATCCGTCCTGCACCGCCTCGTCGAGCAGCGATCCGTAGAAGGCGGCCGCTCCGGGCGCGCTGAAATCCACCTGCCCGACGAAGAACTGCGCGGACCCCGTGTAGCGGTACTCGTAGGGCCTGCCCAGCGCGTTGCGGGTCAGCACGCCCTTGGCCGTGGCCTCGGCGTAGCGCGGGTGACCCGTGCAGATCATCGGGTTGAAGTACGTGGTGACCGCCAGCCCCGCGGCGTGGAAGCGGGCGGTGCGCTCGCGCTGGGCGTCGCGCTTGCCGGTCTGATCGGCGCAGGGCAGGTAGTGCGTGTAGGTCTGCGCCACCGAGCCGAGCGCGCCCGCCGCGCGCAGCGTCGCGATGTTCTGCGCCTCGTCGCCGCTGGGCTGCCACCAGGGCCCGAAGTACCACGGCGCGGCCGCCGGCGGCTGGCGCCCGGTGCGCGCCGTGAAGCGCTCCAGCGCCGCGGCGGGTGTCGGCCCGGCGAAGACCCGCAGCGTCTGGGCGGCCCCGTTGACCGCGACGCTCCAGCCGCCCGCGGCGCCGAGGTGGAAGGTCGACGTCTCGTCGTCGTCGTCGAGCACGCCGTAGCCACCCGTGGAGAGCAGCCACGGCACCGGGTAGTAGGTCGCGTCGCGGCGGTTCTGGTAGCCGGGCGGCGGGACGAACCCGGCGATGAACGGCTGCTCGACGTCCTGGTAGGGCCCTTCGCTGACGTAGTTCTGGACGTCGTTGCCACGTTGGTCGACGGCGTTGGAGCGCTCGCCGAAGCCGAGGAAGCGCTCGTTCGGCGTCGCCGCGAACGTCGACTCCACGCTCGGCCCCTGCCCGCCCGCAACGGCCACCCGCACGACCCCGTCGCCATCGGGTTCCACGCGCAACGACACGGTGCCGCCGACGTCCGTAGCCAGGGTGGCGACGTACGCCGAGCCGTCGCGCCGTTCGTCGCGAACGCTCGTCGCCCGGCCGAGTCCCGCACGCACGCCGGTCTCGCGCAGCACGACGCCGCCGTCGGGCGCGGTGAACTCGATGCCGAACGGCGAGGACGTGACGGTTGCCCGCAGCGCTCCCGCGTCGACCGTCCTGTCGACCGCGGCCTGGGCCGGGCACGCCAGAGCCAGACAGGCGAGGGTGGCGGCAGCGAGCGCGCGCACCCGCGCAGCCTACGCGCGGCGATCGGCGCCCACGCCGGGTCGGCACCTCTCAGTCGATGAACGGAAGGCGGTTCGCCAGACCCACGCGCTCGAGCAGCTCCTGCACGGGATCCGGAGCACGCAGGAGCGCGAGACGGTGGCCGTTGCGTCGGGAGCGGGCGTCGGCCTCGACGAGCGCGGCGATGCCGGCTGGTGCGATGGAGTCGACGCCGCTGAGGTCCACGAGAACGCGGGCGGCCGTGGTTTCCTCGCCCTCCTCGATCCGCGCCGCCAGCAGCCGGGCGCTGGCCGCGTCGACGTCGCCATAGACCTCGATGACATGGGTGTCCACCTCATGGCTCACCCGTAGCGCAAACCTGTTCCGATCGCCACCGATCGCCATCAAGGAACTCCAGAAGAACATTCGCGGCGTGACCTCCGTTGCCCGCTGAGCAGTCAACCCTCGAAAGTCACGTGGTGCTGCCGGCACGCTTCGCCGACCCCACAGCGATGCCCTTCGCTGCCGACATTACATATGGCGCTACGACGGCTCAAGGTCCGAGCATGAACAGCTCCACCTCGACGTCGGGCCCGACATGGGAGTTGGAGATGAAGGCCAGGACGGACCGACCGGACAGGCGTTCGACCGCGTCGATGAACTTGTGTTGCATCGCGATCTGGAACTCGCTTCGGGTCTCCTGGACGAGTGTGCTTCGCTGCAGCTCGATCATCGTCTTCTCGACATCGGTGTAGATGCCGCCGAGCACGCAGGCCAGGAGGTCGCCGCCGAGAAGCTGGGACTTGGCGGTCACCGGCGCGCGGTGGTGGTAACGCTCGTGCAACACCACCATCGCCTCGGTCACAGCCGCGAGCAGGGCATCGCCCGTGAGGGGAGCCATGGGGGCCGACATTTTCGGCCTTCTCTCTCGTCCTCCGAAGGGGTGCGCGCGCGAGGTGAAGGGCGAGACCCAACGGGCGATACGACATCTTCACTCTAGTCGGATGCCGCGCTACCATGTTCTCGATCTCCTTCTCATCAACAGGTCGTCGGTAATGAGCCCCTCGGACACGCGCAGCACGCCGGTCACCCACGGCGAGGTGCTCACCGCCATCTCCGACGGCATGGTCGCTCTGCTGAAGGAGTACTACGGCCGCGGACCGACGCGAACGAAGTCCTACTACCAGGACGACCTCGTGGTCTGCGTCTTGCGCGGCGGCTTCTCACGCGTCGAGCAGACGCTGCTCGACGGCGGTCGCGGCGCGGCGGTCATCCAGCAGCGCCTGGAGTTCCAGGAGGTCATGCGCGCGCGCTTCGAGCAGGTCATCGAACACGCCACCGGGCGCCCGGTGATCGGGTTCATGAGCGGCAACCAGCAGCACCCGGACATGATGTGCGAGGTGTTCGTGCTCGGCCCGACGGACCTTGTCGACGAGCGCGAGCTGCTGGGTGGCGACCCGCCCGCCGCCAGCTGATTCGACGGGTCTAGACTTCCAACCGGAGGGCACCACTGTGTGGTCGACCGTTCGGACCGGCACCACGGCCTGACTTCCGAGATCCGCTGATGCGGAAACCGATACGGAGGTCGACTTGCCCAGAAGCTGGTCCTTGAGACGACGCGTGGCGATCGTCGTCCTCGGTTCGCTCGGCGCCGCCGGCCTCCTGGCGCTGGTGCTTGCCAGGCACCGCCACGATTTCGCGACCGCGCTGTCGGACGCCGCGCCCCTCGTCCTCGCCGTGACCGTGCTGCTGCAGATCGTGGCGCTGGTCTCACGCAGCGAGGCGTGGCACGTCTCGATCCAGGCCGCGGGCGGAACCGTCGATCGGCGGATCCTCTACCGCGCCTCGAGCATGCAGGTCCTCGGCAGCGTCATCAACGGTCAGGTCGGTGTCGCCGCACGGATCGCCGCGCTGCGCCGGTCGTCGCCGGACGTTTGTCCGAAGGTCCCGACGTTGATCGCCGCGGAGTTCCCGATCCTCGCGGTCGAGGCCGGCCTGGCGGCGCTGACGTCGTTCACGCTCGTCGGCCCGCTCGGCCTGCCGTGGTGGCTCCCGCTCGTCTGCCTCACGGTCATCGGGACGGCCAGCGCCGGCATGCGGCACCTCGCGCTGCGCAAGGGGCGCGAGCTGTGGAGAGGGCTGGCGGTGGTGCGCAGCCTGAGCGGGGGCAGCCGACTGATCGGCTTCGTGCTGGTGGCCGTGTTCGCCCAGATCTTCCGCAACTGGATGCTGCTGCACGCTGTCGGCGTCGACGCCTCGTTCTTCGACGCGATCGCCGTGCTGATCGCCTTGGTGACGCTGGGTCAGCTACCGATCGGCCCCAGCGTCGGAGCGGCGGCCGCGGTGCTGATCCTGGGCAGCGGCGGGGTAGCCGCAGCTGCCGCGGCCGGGGTGCTGACCACCGTCACGGGCACGATCGGCGGGCTCTGCTTCGCGGCGTGGGCGGGCGCCGATCAGCTCTGGATCCGCAGGCGCCGTGTCGCGGTGCCGCAGCCGACTTCGACCGCGGAGGGTCGCCCCGCCGGCGAACTCGGCTAGGAGTGGTGCTTGGTCATCGTGCCACCGGCATCGGCGGCGTCGCGGCGCAACTTGTCGGCGACGGCATCGCGGAGGTCACCGAGCTGAGCCTGGCGGCGCAGGAGGGTAAGACGGGTCTCGCTCTTCAACCGCGGGTTGTCGAGCTTGTCGGCAACGCCTTCCATCTGCTTGGTGACGGCGGTCTGATCGAGAGGTCGTTGCATCCCTTCAGCCTAGCCCTCCGCCTCCAAGCGCCTTGCGGGACTGCTTATCGGGCGAGATGCGCACGACATCGGAGACCAGGCCCAGTCGCTCGAGCCCTCTAATGACCAGCGCCGAAGGATCGACCTCCCAGCGCCGCAGCCCGTGAGCGGCCGACTGGGGGAACGCGTGGTGGTTGTTGTGCCACGCCTCGCCGAACGTCACCGGAGCCAACCAGGCGAGGTTGCGCGACTCGTCGTGCGTCGCGAACCTGCGCCGCCCGAAGACATGGCACAGCGAGTTGATCGAGTAGGTGATGTGGTGCAGCAGCACGATCCGTACGGCGCCGCCCCACAGCAGGCCGGTCAGCCCGCCCCGCAGGGTGCCTGTCAGCGCGATGCCCAGCCCGAACGGGAACAGCAGCCCGAGCAGCGCCCACAGCCACCAGGTGCGGTTGACGAACACCATCACGGGGTCGTCCAGAAGGTCGCGCGCGTAACGAGCCTTCAGCCCACGCTGAGTCGGGATGAACAGCCAGCCGATGTGCGCATGGCCAAGACCGCGCAGGGTTCCGAGGATGCCGCCGCCGTGATCGACGTGCGGCGAGTGCGGATCGCCGTGACAGTCGGTGAACGCGTGGTGCTTTCGATGGTTCGCCACCCACGAGATGATCGGCCCCTCCAGCGCGGCCGAGCCCAGCGTGGCGGCGAGCCAGCGGATGCTCGGCTTGGCGGTGAAGGCCCGGTGCGTGAAGAGCCGGTGAAAGCCGACCGTGATACCGAGGCCGATCGGCACGTACGTGACCCCCAGCACGACGAGATCCTGCCAGTGCAGTGCGCCGCCCCAGGCCAGCCACGCCGCCACGGCGAGCCCCACGACCGGCAGCACCGTCACGATGCCGGTCAGCGTCTGTTCGAGCGCCGGGTTGTGGATCGGCTCGGTGTCGTCGACCACCGTCGGCGACGGTGGGGCCACGATCTCGATCGGCGGGTCGGCAAGAGCCGGCTGGTGAGACATCGAACCTCCGGGTGGTGGGCCGCGTGCGCGGCATCAAACCGGAAGTCATGTGACGTGATGCTCGCCCCACGCAGGAAGCGAACCGCACGGTGATGCCCTCCGACAGAAAAAGGTAGCGCGAGGGCTCAGGCGGGCGGATGCTCCGCCGCCCAAGCCACACGCTGAGCACCCACGATCGTCACGAGGTTGCCCGCTGAAGCTCGACCCGGCGCGCGGGGCGCCGACGCTCGCTAGGTTCGGCACGATGAGCAGGCGGGGGTGGCCCACGTTGGTCGCGGCGATCGTGTTGGCGGTGGGCCTCGCCGCGCCGTCAAGCGCGGCCGAGTTCATCGGACCCAAGCACCTTGCGGATCGGGACGACGCCCAGATCCACGGGACGATCACCCCGCCCGGCGCCGACACCCGGCACGCGACGACCGAGATCGCCGCCTACGACGACCTCGTCCAGGCGTACCCGTCGCTCACCGCCGACCGCCTCGGCGACTTCTTCAAGCTCCGCCGCTTCGGGCCCGTCGAGGACGTCGAGCGCAGCTACCAGCCGCGCGCCGGTGTGACGGTGGTCCGCGACGCGCGCTGGGGCGAGCCCAAGATCTTCGGCGCCACCGACGAGGACATGGCGTTCGGCGCGGGCTACGTGGGGGCCGAGGACCGCCTGGCGATCATGGAGCTGCTGCGCGCGCTGGGCCGTGCCGAGGCCTTCCAGCTGCTCGCCACAGCCCCGGCGTGGCTGGCCGACGCGGAGATGGCGCGGCTCTACGGCTACACGGAGGAGGAGCTGCAGGCCCAGGTCGACCGTCTGCCCAAGGTCTACGGCCAAGCCGGTGCGGACGTCGTCCGGATCCTGCAGTCCTACGTCGACGGGGTGAACGAGTACATCGCGCTGGGCGCACGCGGAGAGGTGCCGCTACCGGCCGGGCTCTCCGACCTCGGGCTCACCTCGCCTACGCCCTGGAAGACGACCGACGTCGTCGCCGCGGTCTCGACGGTCCGAGCGCTCTTCGGCGCCGGCGGCGGCGCCGAGCTGAACGACGCCGCCACGCTCGCCGGACTGATACGCGACTACGGCGGCGCCGACGGGCGGCGCATCTACGAGGACTTCCGCAACCGTCAGAACCTCGACGGTCCGGTCCACACCGTCAAGCGCTTCCCGTACGACCAGCGCAACGAGGCGGCGATCGACCCGGCGTCGAATCCGCTCGGCTTCACCAGCGGCGACCCCGGCCTGCTCGCGGGGCCGGGCGCGGCAAAGGTCGCCGCCCAGCTCTCGGCGCTCGCCGGGAAGGCGCGCATCAGGCGAGAGCGGCTGAAGCTGTCGACCCCGCTCGGCGCGGTCGACCTCTCGCATCCCGGCTCGACGTCCAACCACCTCGTGGTCGGGCGCAGCCGCTCGGCGACCGGCCGGCCGATCCTGCTCGGCGGCCCGCAGGCCGGCTACTTCTCGCCGGAGATCCTCATGGACGAAGAGCTGCACTCGCCGACGATCCACGCGCGCGGGGGCTCGTTCCCCGGCCTGAACGCGCTCATCGTCTTGGGGCGCACGCAGGACTACGCCTGGACGCCGACGGCGGGCGGCAGCGACATGATCGACACCTACGCCGAGAAACTGTGCTCGCCGCTCGGCGTGCCGGCGAGCGAGAACTCGCGCTACTACGAGTTCGAAGGCAAGTGCGTCGAGATGGACCGGCAGACGCTGCGCAGCGCGGCCGACGCGCCACCGGCCATCCGCGACCAGGTACCCGACATCATCGTCGAGCGCACCGTCCACGGGCCGGTGCTCGCGCGCGGCCGCATCGGCGACACGCCGGTTGCGATCGCCACCAAGCGCTCCTCCTACGGCAAGGAGCTCGACGCCGCGGTCTCGATCCTCAAGATGAACCGCAACGAGGCGCGCACGGGACAGGACTTCGTCTCGATCTTCCGCGAGTCGCACAACCTCTCGACCAACTGGAGCTACGCCAACGACCACGAGATCGCCTACGTGCACGGCGGCCTGTATCCGCGCCGGCCCGCGAACGTCGATCTCGACCTGCCGGTGTGGGGCACCGGGCAGTGGGAGTGGAAGAAGGGCGCCGACGGCCAGGACGAGTTCCTGGGGCGCGAAGAGGTGCCCTACGAGGTCGCGCCCAAGCGCGACTACTTCGTCTCCTGGAACAACCGGCCCGCGCCCGGCTGGGGCGCCAGCGACGCGCAGTGGGGCTGGTCGTCGATCTACCGCGCCAAGATGCTCGAGGACGCGATCCTCGCCGAGCCCAAGGGCACGATCACACCCACCCGACTGGTCCAGATGATGGAGAAGGCCGGGCTGACGGACATCCGCGGGCGCTACGTCGCACCGCTCGCACTGCGCGTGCTCGAGCACGCGCCGAACGTCGGCGAGCGCGAGAGCAAGATGATCGCGCTGCTGCGCGAGTGGGTCGCCGACGGAGCGCTGCGCCGCGACGGCAACAAGGACGGCACCTATGACCGCGCTGCCGCCGTGGCGATCATGGACGCCTGGTGGGAGCCGTTGATCCGCGCGGTCTTCGACCCCGAGGTGGGAGACGCCGCGCGGATCCCGCTGCCGTTCGACAACGCTCCCGGGATGGGTGGCAGCGCCTACCAGGACGGCTTCTACGGCTATCTGTGGACGGACCTTTCGATGGCGCTCGGCGATCGCGTCAAGAGCCCGACGTCGCGGCTCTACTGCGGCGGCAGCGCGACCGCCGCGGGCAACCTCGACGAGTGCGCCAAGCGCGTGCTGGCATCGCTGACCGCGGCCGGCGACGCGCTGGCGGGCCAGCAGGGCGCGGACCCCTCCGGCTGGAAGGCCGACGCCGAGGCGGAGCGCATCCGGTTCCTCCCGGCTGCCGCGCTGAGCATGCAGTGGGTCAACCGGCCGACGACCCAGCAGCTCGCGATGTTCGGCCGCCTCGGCCGCAACCCACCCGATTCCAAGACCGCCTGTCTGGCGCGGCGCAGGTTCGCGTCGATCGGCGCGCGGCCCCAGGGCCGAGGACTTCGCCTGCGGATCCGGCCGTTGCGCAAGGCCAAGGTGACCGTCGTGCTGGTGCGGGTCGCGCGGGGCCGAAGGATCGTGGGCGGCACCGTCGTCAAGCGCTTCCGCCCGACGCTGCGCGACTTCACGTTCCGGCCGCGCGGGAAGCGGCTCTCCGACGGCTGGTACCTCGCCCGGTTCAGCGGCAGGGGCCGCGACGGAGTGCGCGAAACGCGGCGGGTCACGCTGCGCGTCCTGCGGGGGCGCTTCCATCGCGCGTACACCGTCGAGCGCAATCGCTCGTGTGGGCAGCTGACGCGCTACTCGGTGGGATCGCCCGTGTTCGGCGGGACGCGCGGCCGGCCGTTGAAGGCGAGCTTCGTCCTGGTCGAGCGCGCCCGCGTCTCGATCGAGCTGCGCCGCGCAGGGCGCCTGGTTCGCCGCGTGGCTGCACGAACGTTCGCGCCGGGACGGCACACGCATGTCTTCCGCGCCGCCGGACTGAAGCGCGGCGACCATCGTGTCTACCTGCGGGTCCACGGCACGCCCGGCTTCCGGATCCAGCTGCGGGCACGAAGGATCTAGCCGGACTATCGTGGCCCGCGTGAACGGCGCGAGAGCGAAGTCCGCGGTCATCGTCGTCTTCGCCGCGCTCGCGCTGCCCGCGACGAGCGCCGCGCAGGGCCCGCTCGGGCCGGTCAACGACCTCTTCGCCCTCGGCCAGGGCACCGGCCAGACGCCTGACGCCGTGCCGGAGATGACCCGCTCCGAGCCGGCGTTCACCCCCACGCCGCAGGTGGCCTGCGGGCCGGGCTCCAAGCCCGAGCCCGACATCCAGGGCCGGGTGCCCGCCAACTCGGCGACCGACGGACTGTGGTGCAACCTGACGATGCTCTCCCACCAGGGGACGTCGGGCGGCTTCAAGACGCTGCGCTACGTCGACGAGGCCGGCCACGAATGCGCCTTCTACGACACCGCGCTGCTGTTCCCGCTCAACGCGTTCAAGTTCGACTCCACCTCCCAGGGCGTCGCGGTCATCGACATGTCCGACCCGGCAAACCCGGTGCAGACCGACACGCTGACCGAGCCGCCGATGCTCTCGCCGCACGAGTCGCTGAACCTCAACCCCAAGCGCGGGCTGCTTGCGGCGGTCAACGGCAACCCCGGCACCTACCCGGGGCTGGTGTCGATCTACGACGCCCACGCCGACTGCCGCCATCCAGTCCACCAGTCGACGTCGCTGGTGGCGCGCTTCGGCCACGAGAGCGGGTTCTCTACCGACGGGCTGACGTTCTACGCCACCGGCACCGCGGTGCAGTCGATCACCGCGATCGACGTGGCCGACCCCAAGGCCCCGCACGTGGTCTGGCAGGGCAACGTCATCTCGCACGGCATGTCGCTCAGCGACGACGGCAACCGCGCCTACATCGCCGACCCGACCGGCCAGAGCATGCTGATCCTCGACACCAGCGAGATCCAGGCGCGCAAGCCCAACCCGCAGGCGAAAGAGATCAGCCGGCTGACCTGGCGGGCCGCCTCGATCCCGCAGAACGCGATCCCGTTCACCAAGGACGGCAAGCCCTACATCCTCGAGATCGACGAGTACAACGCCTCGACGCTCAACACCGGCAGCGCCGACGACGTCGGTGCGGCGCGCATCATCGACATCTCCGACGAGCGCGCCCCGCAGTCGATCGCCAACCTGCGCCTCGAGGTCAACCAGCCCGCCGAGCACGCCAAGGCCTCCGCCGAGGACCCCGGTGGCAGAGGATCGCCCCAGGGTTACGCGGCTCACTACTGCAACATCCCGACGCGCGTGAACCCGCAGATCGTTGCGTGCTCGTTCATCGCGTCGGGCCTGCGCGTCTTCGACATCAGCGACATCACCGCGCCGAAGGAGATCGCCTACTTCGTCTCGCCGACCAAGGCCGCGGCCGAGAACACCGGCGAGCCCAGCGACTTCGCGATGTCCCAGCCGGCGTTCGTGCCCGAGCGCCACGAGATCTGGTACACGGACGGGACGACGGGCTTCTACGTGCTGCGCGTGGCCGACTCCGTCTGGCCCGCGGAGCCGAAGACCACGACGAGCCGCAAGTGCGGCGGGCGCCGCGCCTTCACCGCGCACGTCCGCGCGCCCCGCGGCGCGCGCGTGCGCAGCGCCAAGGCGACGCTGGGCGGCAAGCGCGTGCGCACCGCACGCCGCGGCCGCGTCGTGAGCGTCAAGGTCGACCTGCGCGGCCTTCCGCGCACGACGGTCCACCTCGTGATCCGCGTGCGCCTGCGCAGCGGCCGCACGATCGTGTCGCGGCGCCGGTATCACCCCTGCCGGCACGTGCGCCCGCCAACGGGCTGACGATCGCCGGAAACTTGGTGCGCCACATAGGATTCGGCGATGCGTCACGGACGACTGGTCGCTCTCTTCACCCTTGCGCTGCTCGCGGCCGCCCCGGCGGCGCGGGCGGACGACACGCGCTACGCGCTGGTCAACGGCTGCTTTTCGCTGACCTCGCACGGGACTCCGGTGGCCGCCGACAGCGGCCCGTTTCGCATGCAGGCGACGGCGCTGGGCAGCTATCTGCTCTACGGCACCAAGCAGGACTTCCTGGCCCGCACCCAGCCTCTCGGCCGGGTCGGCAGGGCGACCGCGCCCAGCGATCAGGCCGACTGGACCGTCGACGGCACCACGGGGGCATACACCCTCACCCTGAAGGCCACCGGCCAGCAGCTCGCGTCAGCGGCGGGCGGGCTGACGCTCGTTCCGGCGGGCAGCGCGGGCGACGCGGGCCTGTTCGGCTTCGCCGAGGCGTCGGGCTGCGCCGTGTTCCCGGAGTCCGATGTCGGCGTGGAGGGCGCGCCGTCGACCTCGCCGTCCCCCTGGGGCGAGATCACGGGAATGCTCGACGCGCACATGCACTGGATGGCCTACGAGTTCCTCGGCGGCCGCGCGCACTGCGGCAAGCCCTGGGACCGCTTCGGCATCACGCTGGCGCTCACCGACTGCCCCGACCACTCGGTCCCGGGCAGCCCCGGCAACGTGCTCGAGGCCGCGCTTGGCGGCAAGCCGACCCACGACACCGTCGGCTGGCCGACCTTCGGCTACTGGCCCAACTACTTCTCCGAGACCCACGAGTCGACCTACTACAAGTGGGTCGAGCGGGCCTGGCGCGGCGGGCTGCGGCTGTTCGTGAACCTCTACGTCGACAACGCCGCCCTGTGCAAGGTCTTTCCGCTCAAGAAGAACCCCTGCAACGAGATGGCCACGGTGCGGCTCGAGATGCAGCGGCTGCGCGAGCTGCAGGACTACGTCGACGCCCAGAACGGCGGCCCGGGCAAAGGTTGGTTCCGGCTGGTCACCACGCCGTTCGAGGCGCGCCAGGTGATCGCCTCGGGCAAGCTCGCGATCATCCAGGGCATCGAGGTCTCCCAGCTGTTCGACTGCTCGGAGTACAACGGCGTGCCGATGTGCGACAAGGCCAAGGTCGACCGCAACCTCGACGCGGTCTACAGCATGGGCGTGCGCGGGATGGAGCTCGTCAACAAGTTCGACAACGCCTTCGTGGGCGTCGCCGGCGACAACGGGACCCAGGGGATCATCGTCAACAGCGGCCAGAAGGAGGAGACCGGCCACTACTGGGACATGCAGACCTGCCAGGGCCTGCCGGCCGACGTACATGACAAGAACCAGCTGACGCCGTCGCAGTCCGCCCCGTTCGCCAACGCGACGCTGTTCGGGAGCCCGCTGTTCCCCGGTGGCCAGGTGCCGGTCTATCCGCCCCCGCCGCACTGCAACACGCGCGGGCTGAGCACGCTCGGCGAGTACCTGATCGACCGCATGATGGCCAAGGGGATGATCATCGACCCCGACCACATGAGCGTCCTGGCGCGCAACGCGGCGCTCGACCGGATCGAGGCCGCCCGCTACTCCGGCGTGGTGTCGAGCCACTCCTGGAGCACGCCCGACGCCTACCCGCGCATCTACAAGCTCGGCGGCGTCGTCACGCCGATCGGGTCGAGCTCGAAGTCGATGGTCGAGGACTGGAAGACGCTCAAGCCCATGCGTGACAAGCGCTTCTACTTCGGCTTCGGCTGGGGTGCCGACCTCAACGGCTTCCACTCGTCCGGCGGCCCGCGCGGAGCGAACGCCGCCAACCCGGTGACCTACCCCTTCAAGTCCTGGGACGGCAAGCAGACGATCTCCAAGCTGACCACCGGCAAGCGCACCTGGGACATCAACGCCGACGGCGTCGCTCACTACGGCCTCTATCCCGACTGGGTCGAGGACGTGCGCAAGCTGGCCGGCGACGAGATCGTCAACGACCTCGGCCGCGGGGCCGAGGCGTACCTCGAGATGTGGGAGCGCGCGTCGGGCGTGCCCGCCTACCGCCCGGTCCCGGCGCGGTCGGTCTTCACCGGGTCGGGGCTCTTCAAGGTGCGCCTGGGTGCGACCGCCGAGGCGTTGCTGCGCTCCGCGGGCCAGCCGATCAAGCGCGGGCCGTTCGTTTGGCGCTGGTCGGTCCAAAAGCGCCTGAACCGCGGCGGCAACGTCTACGCCGTACTCGACAACGCCGGCGTTTCCAAGCTCGTCCTGAGCACCAGCGAGGAGCACCGCGCGGGCGGGATCAACGTCGCCGACCGCGCGACGCGCGTGCGCGGCGCCAAGCGCGTCGCCTCGGGAGTGTTCGTCCGGCGCACGGCGCGCGCCGCCTACGTGTACGGCGTGCGCAAGGGCCGGGTTCGCTACGTCGGAGTCACGACCCGGGCCACGTCGTCGCAGCAACTGCGCGCCTACCTGCGCCAGACCCCGCTCGGCTGAAGCGATACACTGCTGTCTCGTTTGTCGAGACAGCAGCTGAACGCACCGCCCCCGCCGCAGGCCCCTCTGCGGGCCGACGCGGCCCGCAACGTGCAGCGCGTCGTGGAGGTGGCCGCGCGACTGATCGCCGAGGACCCGGGCGTGGGGATGAACGAGATCGCCGAGGCCGCGGGGGTCGGGCGCGCCACGGTGTACCGGCACTTCGCCAGCCGCGAGGTCCTGCTGCAGGCGATCTGGGTGCAGGTCATGGCGGACTGCGAGGCCGCGATCGAGGCGGCGCAGCTCGACGAGGGCACTGCCGTCGAGGCGCTCGGGCGCCTGACGCAGGCGTGGCTCGACATCGCCGTCCGCTACTCGTTCTCCGAGCTGCTGCATCAGACGGACTTCTCGATCTCCGCCGAGCGGCGCAGGCAGCAGCGCCGCGTCTTCCGCCAGCCGCTGCTCGCCGTGATCCGGCGCGGGCAGGCGTCCGACGAGCTCTCGTCGGCGGTCTCGCCCGAGTGGGCGGTCCAGGCACTTCGGTCCCTGATCCAGGCGGGTGCCCGTGCCGTCGCCGCAGGCGAGCTCGCCCGGGCCGACGCCCCGGCCATGGTCCTGCGCACCCTGCTCGACGGGCTGAAGCCGGCATGAGCTCCGCCGCGCCGCCCGCCGCCGACGGGCGCCTGACCGGGCGCGCACTGGCAACCGTCTTCGGCGCGCTGATGCTGGGCATGTTCCTGGCGGCGCTCGACCAGACGATCGTCGCCACCGCCCTGCCGACGATCGTCGGCGACCTCGGCGGCCTCGATCACCTCGCCTGGGTCGTCACGTCCTACCTGCTGGCATCGACAGCGTCGACGCCGCTGTACGGAAAGCTCGGCGACATGTACGGCCGCAAGCCGCTGTTCCTCGTCGCGATCCTGATCTTCCTCGCCGGCTCGATGCTGGCCGGCCTGAGCGAGTCGCTGGGCGAGCTCGTCGCCTTCCGGGCGCTGCAGGGCATCGGCGCCGGCGGGCTGATGGTCGGCGCGCAGGCGATCATCGCCGACATCGTCCCGCCCCGCGAGCGCGGCCGCTACATGGGCCTGATCGGTGCGGTGTTCGCCGTCGCGTCGGTGGCCGGGCCGCTGCTCGGCGGCTTCTTCGTCGAGACCCTGTCGTGGCGCTGGGTCTTCTACGTGAACATGCCGGTCGGGGTCGCCGCGGTGCTCGTCGTCGTCTTCAAGCTGCATCTGCACACGCCGCCGCAGCGCCACTCGATCGACTATCTCGGCGCGGTGCTGCTCACCGGCGCGGTGAGCGCGCTCACGCTGCTGACCACCTGGGGCGGCAACGAGTACGCCTGGGGATCGCCGGCGATCGCCGGCCTCGGCATCCTGGCCGTCGGCCTTCTGATCGCGTTCGTCGCGCAGGAGCGCCGTGCGACGGAGCCCCTCATCCCGCTGAGCCTGTTCCGCTCGGGCGTCTTTCGGGTCGCCAGCGCCGTGGGCTTCGTCGTCGGGCTGGCGATGTTCGGGGCGATCATCTTCATCCCGCTCTTCCTCCAGCTCGTCTACGGAGTCAGCCCGACGAGCTCGGGGCTGCGCATGCTCCCGCTGATGGGCGGCCTGCTCGTCGCGAGCGTCGCATCCGGGCGCACCATCGCCCGCATCGGGCGCTACAGGGCGTTCCCGATCGCCGGCACCGCCGTCACCGCCGCAGGCATGTTCCTGCTGTCGCGCCTGGAGCTCGACACCGCCCCCTGGCTGGCGTCGGTCTACATGCTCGTCCTCGGTGTCGGGCTGGGTCTGACGATGCAGGTCATCGTCCTGGTCGTGCAGAACGCCGCCCCGCGGCGCGACGTCGGCGTCGCCACGTCGACCGCGACCTTCCTGCGCTCGATGGGCGGCTCGCTCGGCGTCGCGCTGTTCGGCGCGATCTTCGCCTCGCGCCTGCATTCCGAGCTCGCGTCGCTGCCGGCGGCCGCCGTGTCCCGGCTGTCGGGAGGCGTCAACGTCGACCCC
Organism: uncultured Actinomycetes bacterium; assembly: GCA_963825415.1. Lineage (GTDB taxonomy): Bacteria > Actinomycetota > Thermoleophilia > Solirubrobacterales > Solirubrobacteraceae > BP-464. The sequence continues at coordinate 77,802 of CAWGTD010000003.1, forward strand.
GCCCAGGTCCACGCCCTCCCGACGGGAGTTCGTCACGACTTCGTCAGCGCGTACGTCGACGCGCTGTCGCCGGTGTTCCTGGTCGGGACGGCGGTCGCCGTATGCGCGTTCCTGCTCGCGCTGCTGCTCAAGGAGGTGCCGCTCCGGGAGTCGCTGGCTACCACTTCCGAGCTGGCCGCCGAGGCGGCGCCGTCGGGCGGAACGCCGGCCGAGGCCGCACTCGCCTCGCGCTAGCTCGCGGTGCAGTCGAGCGTCGCCTCGCGGAAGTACGCGGGCACATCGGCGGGATCGCCGCTGCGGGCCGCCTTGTCCAGCTCACGCCCGAGCGCTTCGACCTCCGCGCGCGTGTCGATGCCGCGCTCGTCGACGAGCTGTTCGGTCATGCATTCGCACATCGAGCGGGGCTGGCGCAGCGAGCAGCCGTCGACGAATCCCGCCCGGATGGTGGCCGCCGCGCGTCGTGCGGCCAGGTCGCCGACGGGACGCCCCTCGGTTTCGGCCGGCCCCACGAACGCCGGAAGCGCGACCGCCCCGACGATCAGAACGGCGCCGATGATGTAGGGCAGTGGATGGCTGCGCAGCTCCGCCACCACGCCACTCGGCCGGCCGGCCGGCCCACGCCACATGCGCCGCAGGCCGTACGCCGCCACGAGCACAGCGGTCAGGGAACCGGCGAGCGCGCCTACGCCGTACGCGGTGTGGATGTCGACGCCCTTGGTAGCTGTGCGAACCGCGGCGATGACGCCCCAGGCCGAGAGCAGGGCGGTGAGAACGATGCGTTTCATGAGCCGGTCGTCGGCTGTGGCTGCCGCGATTTGATGGCGACGCACCAGGATCTGGACGAATCGCGGCCGCGATGTCTGACTCCGGACACCTCGTCATGCGAGCATGGTCCATCGCATTCGGTCCCCGAACCGTGCCGCCGCTCGCCGCGCTCGTCGCCGCGCTCCTGCTGTGCGCGGTTCCCGCCGCGGCGGCGCAACTGACGCTCTCCCCCAGCCCCGGGACGCCGGCCGCCTCGCCGAAGACCTCGATCAGCATCCTCGGCGTCGCTCCGGGCCGGGTCCGCTCGGTCACGGTGGTCGGAGCGAGCAGCGGTGCGCATGCCGGCCGCATCCGCCGTGTCTCCGACGACCGCGGCGTCGTGTTCGCGCCGGACGATGCGTTCAACCAGGGCGAGCGGGTGCGCGTCGTCGTGCGCGTCCGCGGCCGCCGCGCGGTGCGCTTCTCGTTCGCGATCGCGCGCCTCGGGCCGATCCCGCCGGTGATCAACCTCACCGCCACCCAGCCCGACAAGCTCCAGCAGTTCGTCTCCGAGCCGAACCTGATGCCGCCGCGGATCACCGTGCTCAAGCCGGCGCCGACGCTGGCCGGAAACATCTTCCTGACGCCGCTTCCGTCACCGGTCGTGCACCCGGGGAGCACCCAGACGGTGACCATCAAGCCGGTCGGCCCGGGCGGCCCGATGATCATCGACGCCAGCGGGCGGCTCGTCTGGTTCAGGCAGATCGCGCTGCCGAACGTCGCCGCGAACCTGAGGGTCCAGCGCTACCGCGGCCGCCGGGTGCTGACGTGGTGGCAGGGCCCGGTCACGTTCGCCGCCTTCGGGCTCGGCGTCGGGGTGATCGCCGACTCCTCCTACAAGACGATCCGCACGGTGCACGCGGGCAACGGCTACGAGATGGACCTCCACGAGTTCTCGCTCACCCCGGAGGGCGACGCGCTGTTCACGATCTACTCGCCCGTGATGGTGCACCTGCCCGGCACCCCCGCGGGCAAGCTCTCCCCGCTGCTCGACGCGATCGTCCAGCAGGTCGACGTCCGCACCGGGCTCGTGACCTGGGAATGGCACGCGCTCGGCCACATACCGCTCGCGGAGTCCTACGCGACGCCGGAGAACAGCGCGTCCTACGACGCCTTCCACTTCAACTCGGTCCAGCCGCTAGCCAAGAACCGCGTGCTCGTCTCAGCGCGTGACACGTCGGCCGTCTACGAGGTCGAGCGCGCGACCGGCCGCATCCGCTGGACGCTCGGTGGCAAGGCGAGCGACTTCCGCCTCGGGCCCGGGGCCCGATTCTGGTTCCAGCATCACGCGCAGATGCGCGCCGGCAACCGCATCAGCGTCTTCGACGACGAGGCCGGCCCGCCGCAGAAGGCGCCCGCTTCGCGCGGGCTGGTCCTCGCGCTCGACCAGCGCCGCCGGACCGCACGCGTGGTCCGCCAGTACCACCGCGCCCCCGACACGTCGGCACAGAGCGAGGGCAGCGTCCAGCAGCTTCCGGGCGGCGACGCGTTCGTGGGCTTCGGCTCGACCCCGTTCTTCTCGCAGTTCTCGCCGACCGGCAAGCTGCTCTTCGACGCGAGCCTGCCGGAGGACGACGGCAGCTACCGCGTCTACCGCTTCGACTGGACCGGCACGCCGAACACCCTGCCCGCGATCGCTGCAAAACGGGTCGATGAGTCGACTGTCGCGATCTACGCGAGCTGGAACGGCGCCACCGGCGTGGCAAGTTGGGAGGTCCTCGCTGGGCAGTTCGTGGAATCGCTCGCCCCGGTCACGTGGCGGCCGAGCACCGGCTTCGAGACGCGCATCGACGTGCAGAGCAATGCCAACGCGTTCGCCGTGCTTGCGCGCGGCGCGGACGGCCGGATCCTCGCCACGTCGCCTGTGGTCGGGGCTCCGTGACACCCCCGAACCTCGTCCTGCTGATCACAGACCAGCAGCGCGCGCCGCAGCACTGGCCCGCCGATCCTGAATGGCACGCCGCGCTGATGCCCAACGACACCGAGCTCATGCGAACCGGCATGAGCTTCACGAGGGCCTTCATCGCCACCGCCATGTGCTCACCGAGTCGCGCCAGCCTTTACACCGGGACGTACCCGTCGCGGCACGGCGTGACGTTGACGATGACCCGCGGCGACCTGCTGCCCGACCCGCGCAACCTGCCCGACATCCTGCGAACGGTCGGCCGGATGGCGATCAGCGGCGAGGTCCCGCGCGGCCGGCTGGCGAAGGCGTTCGGGCGCGGCTTCTTTCGCCTGGGGCCGCGCAGCGGCAACGAGCCCGAGCTTCCGGCGGGCATCCGCACGCTGGCGACGCTGCTGCGCGAGCGCGGCTACCACGTGGCGCTGAAGGGCAAGTGGCATCTGTCCAAGCCGGTCAACGGACACGCCTGGAGCGCCGCGGACTCGGCTCGCGTCGAGCGCGACTACGGCTTCGCCGACTGGGACGCCACCGACGCCGGCGGCGACGCCAAGGCCGAGGGGTTCGGCGGCGGCCGCGCCGGGGCTTCGGGCGAGGGCTACGACGAGGACTACACGCGCAGCATGGAGGCCTGGCTGGGCCGGGCCGACCTCCCCGAGCCGTTCTGCCTCGTGGTGGCGCTCGTCAACCCGCACGACGTGCTCGGCCTGCCGTCGTCGTTCGAGCGCGGCGGCTACTCGCTCGACGAGTTCAGCGACCTGCACGTCCCGCTCCCGCCGACGATCGACGAGGACCTGCGCGACAAGCCGACGGTCCAGGCGATGATGAAGCTCGGCCAGACCTCCTACCTCGGGGCGCTGCGGGGACGCACCGACGAGCAGCGCTACGTCGACTTCTACGCCCACCTGCACCGCGTGGTCGACGCGAAGATCGGCCGCCTGCTCGCGGCGCTCGGCGACGCCGCCGACCCGGACTCGCTACGCGCGCGCACGGTGGTGGTGCGCACGTCGGACCACGGCGAGATGGCGCTCTCGCACGGCGGCCTGCGCCAGAAGATGTTCAACGCCTACGAGGAGTCGATCCGGGTACCGCTGGTCGTCTCGAGCCCGGCGCTCTTCCCCGAGTCGCGCGAGAGCGACGCGCTGGTCTCGCTCGTCGACGTCGTGCCGACGCTGGTCGGCCTGAGCGGCCGCCCCGAGGACCCCGCGACCTTCGACGGCCACGATCTCGGCCCGCTGCTGAGCGGCGAGCGCGACGGCGTTCGCGACGCGGTCCTGTTCACCTACGACGACCATCAGGCCGGCACGGCGTTCCAGGAGGCACCGGGCCAGCCCAACCGCATTCGCTGCGTGCGCGACGCGCGCTGGAAGTACGCGGTGTATCTGGACCCGACCGGTGGGGTCGGTCCGCAGTACGAGCTCTACGACCTCGACGCCGACCCCGACGAGGCGCTCAACCTGGTGGGCAAGGACACCGGCGTGGGCAAGACCCCGGCGGCGGGGGACGCGACGCGGCGCATGCACCAGCTGCTCGAGGAGGCGTGCGCGGCGACCCAGACCCTGTCGCCCGCGCTCCCGGCCGCCCGCTGACGCGCCGCTACTTGACCTCGAAGGCGCCTCGCATCCACGGATGGATCCGGCAGAAGTACGCGTACCTGCCGCGCGCCAGGTCCGGCGGGGTTGTTACCTGGAAGACGTTGTCGCTCTCGTCGATCGGGTCGTAGCCCAGCGTGCCCGAATCCCAGCGCCCGTCGGCCGTCGGGTAGTTGCCGACGTAGGGCCCGTTGCACGGCCACGCGCAGGTCGTGACGGTGTGACGGATGTTCTCCGCCCGATCGACGTCGACGAACCTGATCGGTTTGCCGTAGGTCGTGGTGGCGATCTCGCCGCCCTGATCGCTGCCGGCCGTCCGGTTGCCCGGCGAGTAGGTGAAGTCGGCGATCGTCACCGTGCTTGCGGGCTTCTCGGACGGCTGCGTCTTCTCGGGCAGCTCGCACGGCCCCTGTTCCAGGACGCCGCACCACGGATCCGGGTGTCCGGTCCAGTGGCGGTTCCAGACGCCCTCGTGGGGATCGACGTCGTCGCGGTGCACGGCGTCGCGACCGACGACATACGGGTCACAGCTGCCCTGCGGCGGCTGCGCCTTGTCGATGTACATCCCCATGTGGGTCATGACCTTGTACCAGGCGTGGTCGCGGTTCTCGTAGATGCCGTTGATGCGGATCCGGTCACCCACGTGGATCGGCGCGCGGAAGCCCGGATGGGTTACCTCCATCTGGAAGTCCTCGCTCGGGAAGACCTTGCGCTGGATCGCGTCGGAGTTGAACAGCAGCGTGCCGGTCGCGCCTTCGCCCGCCTGCGGGCAGGGGTTCGCGGTCGACCCGAGGTTCTCGACGATCAGCCGCCGGCCGCCCGGATGCAGGTGGCCGCCCATGCCGATGATCGTGCCGTCGGTGGTCGCGGTCCACGTCGTCGACGGGCCGATCTGGTTGCCGGGGCCATCCGGCTTGCGCGCGACGTCGTAGGTGCGCCCCATCAGCATCCCGGCCACGTCGTGGACGTCCTTGCCCGTCGCCGCCTTGATGTCCTCGGCGGTGCCGTGCATGAACTTCACGTCGAGCACCATGTAGGTGAGCAGCGGGGCCGCGGTCTTGTTGTGGATCATGTAGATCATCAGCTGCGGGTTGCCCGCGGGGATGAACTGTCCGTAGGTGGGCCCGGTCGGATCGGCCGCGCTGCGCTGGGTGAAGTCGCCCTTGGTCTCCTCGTCGCCGTTGCCGAAGACCCACTCGGTCTCGCCCTGGTCGAGCCCCGGCACGCGCGTGTAGTTGTCCTCGCCGTTGCCGGGCTGGCTGCGGAACCAGTGCGCATGGTGGATGTGGGCCTCCATGTGCGTCGGGGTCGAGAGGTCGGCGAAACGCCGCAGGCTCGGCTTGACCGACAGCATGTAGCCGTCGCGGACCGGGATCTCGATGTCCGGCCGGTTCATGTCGTGGCCGGGCGGGATCAGGTAGGGCCCGAAGTAGAACGTCAGGTTCTCGACGGTTCCCGCGGGCTTGGGCACGTAGCGGTCGCTGCGGTGGGCCATCGCCTTGAACATCCCGCCGCCGCGCCCCGGCGTGTGGCTGTGAGCGCTGTGCTCGGCGTCGTCGTCGTTGGCGTGCTCGTCGTACGGCACGGGATCGGTCGGCGGCTCGTTGCCGATGTCGCAGGCGCTGTCGCCGTGCTCGGTGCACGGGTCGGGCTCCTGGTCGTCGGTCGGGTAGTTGCCCTCGTTGGCGTTGCCGCGCGGGCCGGTGAGATCGGCGACGGTCCGCGGCCGGTAGGCCACGAGGTAGCCCGAACCGCTGCCGGTGCCGGTCGCGGTGAAGACCGAGCCGCCGGCGACCGAGACGCCCGCCCACGAGGGCGAGCCGAGCGGCAGCTTGGCGAGCACGGCGCCGGTGGCCGCCTCGCGCGCGATCAAGAAGCCGCTCATGTCGGTGGTGTAGACGACGCCGTTGGCGACCGTGGTCGGGTTGAAGTGCAGCGGCCCGACGTCGCTCGAAGCCCAGGCCGGCGTGCCGTCGGCGATGTTCAGCGCCCAGCTCTCGCCGCCCGTGGTGTTCGGCCCGTACACGCGGTCGGCGTCGACCGCGGTCGAGCCGACGATGCCGCCGACGGTCGGCGTCGGCGGACCGGTCACCTGGCTCCAGACGGGGAGCATCTTCTCGCGGTCCAGGGCCCAGTACGTCCCGCTCTTCTGCCCTTCGCCGACCAGCGCCTTGCCGCCCGACTCGAACAGCTGGGGCGACGCACCGAAGTCGTAGTCCGGGCCCTCCGTGCGGTTGGAGGTGCCGTTCCACACGTCGCCGGCGGTGGCCTGGAAGGACTTGACGATCGCACCGGTCGCCAGATCCATCTGCACGATCGCGTCGGTCGTCGCGGCCGCCTCGGTGTGGTAGGCGTTGCCGGTTCCGACGTAGAGCATCCCGGTCTTGGTGTCGATCGCCGGCGTGGTCCACACCGCGCCGCCGTCATGGCCCATCGGGACCATGTAGGTCTTCCAGCCCACGGCGCCCGTGGCGGCATCGAGCGCCGACACCGAGCCGCGCACCCCCACGTCGGGGTCGGAGGTCTCGCCGTTCTCGCCCGAGATTCCGATGTACACCTTGCCGTCGTGGACGACCGGGCTGCCGAAGACGTCGGCGCCCTTCTGTGTGTCGAGCAGCTGGTCCCAGAGCAGCTCGCCGGTGTGCAGGTCGTAGGCGACGAGTCGCGGCGCCGAGGGCTCGGCGATCGGCACGAACACGCGGCCGTCCGCGATCGCAACGCTGCCGTTGGCGGGACCCTCGGCGTGGACCGCCCACCTCAACGCGCCGGTGGCCGCGTTGAGGGCGTGCACCCAGCCGGTCGAGGTGACGGCGGCGAGGATGCCGTCGGCGACCACCGGCGTACCGGTGAAGTCGCCCTCCGGCGAGAAGTAGCTCCACACCGGGCCGAGCTGCGCGGCATCGCTTGGCGACGGGCCGGCGGTACCGCCGTCGCGGGTGTTGGAGAGGTCATGGCCGTAGACCGGCCACTCGCCGGGACCGAGCGGCTGGACGTGTGCCATCGGCGCGAGGTCGACGGGGTCGGGCGCGGTCGTGCCGAGCGACGGCGGCGCCGCGAGCGAGAGCGGGTTGGGGGTCTCCCCGCCTCCGGTTCCCGGGACCACCTGGAGCTCGCCGCTCATCCACGAGTGGATCGTGCAGTGGAACGCGTAGGTGCCGGTCGACAGGCTCTCGACGCCCTCGACGAGCGCCGACTCGTTCGCCTGAAGCAGGTCGGTGCGGAACAGGCCCTGCTCGGAGACGAGGTCGTGCGGGGCGAGCGTGTCGAGGTTGGTGAAGCGCAGCGTGTCGCCCTGCGGAACCACCACGGCGGGGGTGGCGTAGTTCAGCGCCGCCGAGTACGCAGCCTGCTCGGCCTGCGCGGCCGTCGGAGCCACGAACAACGCCACAAACGCCGCCATCGCGGCCATCGACCGTCTCATGATCCCCTCCCGACACCGCGGACTTGCTGGCCGACGGCGAATTATGCCAGTAAGCGGTGTATCGCGGGCCGGTGATGGCTCCGCGGCGTTGGCGGTATGTTGCACGAAATGGTGCAATGGTCCGGCGAACGAGCAGATGGCTGAGCGCGGCGCGATACCGCAGGTTCCAGCGCTGCAGCGCAGGGCGCTCCAGGCGCTGCGCAGCCTTTTCACACCGCTGCTGCCAGACGACTACCTGGAGCTGATCAACCCCCTGTGGTCCACGCAGGAGCTTCGCGGGCGGATCGAGTCGATCGAGCGTGAGACCGACGACGCGGTGACCGTCCTCATCCGCCCGGGCTGGGAGTGGCCGGGCCACGAGCCGGGCCAGTACCTGCGCATCGGCATGGTGATCGACGGCGTCCACCACTGGCGCGCGTACTCGCTGACCTCCGACCCCGGCCGCCGCGACGGCTGCATCAGCATCACGCCCAAGCTCGTCGAGGAGGGCAAGGTCTCACCGTTCCTCAACCGCGATGCACGGCCGGGGGCGATCGTCCGCCTCGGTGGCGTCGAGGGCGGCTTCGTGCTGCCCGAGCCGCTGCCCGAGAAGCTCCTGTTCGTCAGCGCCGGCAGCGGGATCACCCCGATCATGAGCATGCTGCGCTGCCTCGAGCGCCGCGAGCACCTCGGCGACGTCGTGCACCTGCACTCGGCGCGCACCGAGGACGAGGCGATCTTCGGCGACCAGCTGCGACGGCTGGACGAACGCCATCCGGGCTTTCGCCTGCACCTCCAGCTGACCGGGACCGCCGGCCGCCTGACGCCCGATCACTTCGCCGAGCTGTGCCCGGACTGGGACGAGCGCGAGGCGTTCGTCTGCGGCCCGGAGCCGATGCTCGACGCGATGACCGAGCACTGGGAGCGCGGCGGCGACTGCGACCGGCTGCACATGGAGCGCTTCCAGCCCTCCGACACGGTCGGCGACGGCGAGCGCGGCGACGGCGGCGGGATCCGCTTCCTCGACAGCGACATCGAGGCCGAAAGCGACGGCTCGAAGCCGATCCTGGTCGCCGGCGAGGAGGCCGGCGCCACGCTGCCATACGGCTGCCGCATGGGCATCTGTCACACCTGTGTAGGGAAGCTGTGCTCCGGGCAGGTTCGCGACCTGCGCACCGGCAAGGTCTCGGGCAACGAGGGCGAGATGGTCCGCACGTGCATCAATGCCCCCGAAGGCCCCGTCGAGATCGCCCTGTGAAACCCAACGACAAAGGACCAGCCGCATGGCCACGATGATCGAAAGCCCACTCACCCGCCTGACCGACGAGCAGATCGAGGAGCTCGGGCGCGAGTTCGACGCGATCCACGACGAGGTCTTCGACGAGCTCGGCGATCGCGACCGGCGCTACATCACGAGCATGATCGAGATGCAGCGGCGCCTGGTCGTCGCCGGCCGCATCCTGCTGTTCGCCTCGCGCTACCGGCCGACGGCGATCGCCGGGACGTCGATGCTCTCGCTGGCCAAGATCCTGGAGAACATGGAGATCGGCCACAACGTGATGCACGGCCAGTGGGACTGGATGAACGACCCCCAGATCAACTCGTCGACCTGGGACTGGGACTCCGCTTCCACCGCGGAGGCGTGGAAGCACTCGCACAACTACGTCCACCACACGTTCACCAACATCCGCGGCAAGGACCGCGACCTGGGCTACGAGATCATGCGGATCGACCCGCACCAGAACTGGAACCCGGTCTACCTCTTCCAGCCGCTCTACAACCTGGTTCTGGCGGCGCTGTTCGAGTGGGGCGTCGCGCTGCACGACCTCGACTTCGAGGCGCTCAAGAAGGGCGAGAAGTCCAAGAAGCAGGTGCGGCGCGAGCTGAAGGGCATGGGCCGCAAGGCCCGCCAGCAGATCGTCAAGGACTACGTCGCCTTTCCCGCCGTGAGTGCGGCGATCGCCGGCGGGGTCACGTTCGCGGCCAACAAGCTGCAGGGCCGGGGACGGCGGCGCCGGCTTCCGTTCGGCCGCAAGGGATCGGACGAGGCGGTCGACGCCGCGCTCGCCGCCGCTCGCGAGACGTTCCGCGCGACGCTGCGCGCCGACGCGACAGCCAACGTCGTACGCAACGTGTGGGCCTACGCGATCATCTTCTGCGGCCACTTCCCCGACCAGACCTACACGTTCAGCCAGGAGGAGACCGAGGACGAGTCCCGCGGCGCCTTCTACGTGCGTCAGCTGCTCGGCGCTGCGAACATCGAGGGCACGGCGGCGTTCCACGTTCTCAGCGGCAACCTCGGCTACCAGGTCGAACACCACCTCTACCCCGACATGCCGAGCACCCGCTACGCGGAGATCGCGCCGCGCGTGAAGGACATCTGCAAGCGCTACGAGCTGCCCTACAACAGCGGCCCGTTCCTCAAGCAGCTCGGCGCCGTACAGCGCACGATCGTGCGCCTCGCCTTCCCCGGCGGGCACCCGCGGCCGAAGCCCGGGCCCTACCGGGGCGAGGAGGGCGCCGACGCCCCCGCCCCACGCTTCGCGCGCGACGAGCCGGCCGGTGAGAACGGTGCCGGGCCCGAGCAGCCGACCGACGGCGTGCGCGTCTCGATGCCCGACGACGACTGAGCGCTGCCGCGGTTGCGCCGCGCTCGCCCGATCAGCAGCGGGCAGCCACGCGCTTCTGGTCCGCCCTGATCACGCTGCGCTTCGCGTGCCGCCGCTTGTCGTGGGCGAGCTTGGCCTTCGCGGCTCGGCACGCCGACGAGCTCGCCGACGCCGGGCTCACGATGGCGGCGCCCGGCGCCAGCAGCGCCAGACCGACCACTCCGACCAACATGCGCTTCCTTGCCATTGCTCCTCCTTGAGGTTCGCCGCGCCGACTGTCCCAGACCCGCGATCGCTCGTCAATCCGCGTTTTGGGAGGTTGACCCCCGCGGCCCGGGATGGTCTGATCGCGCCATGGCGATCTTCGGCCGGCACCGGATCAAGCATCCCGTCGACGGTTTCGCCGAGATCACCGAATGCTGGCTGAAGCCCTCGGTGGGGAGCAACAGCGGCGCCGGCGCCGGCAACTGCCGGATGACCCTGCGCCTCACCGAGGTACCCGGCATCGAGCCGCAGGAGATCCCGTATCACGAGCTGAACATGGTCGAGAACCGCTGGCCGGAGGTGGGGATGCGCGTCGCGGTGACGGTCGACGCCGACCACCCCGAGCGCGCGAAGGTCCACTGGGAGTCGGTGTTCGGCGAGATCCACGGGGGCAAGCTCGGCGTCCTGGCCGAGTACGCCGCCAGCGCCGTGAGCATCGACCTCGACCTCTCCAAGGGTGTCGAGGACCCCGACCAGCCGCAGCCGCTCGGCTCCTCGGACAAGGAGCGCGAGGCGATGATCGCCGAGCTCAACGGCAAGTTCGCCCGGGGCGAGATCACCTACGACCAGATGACGGCCGAGATCAAGCGCGTGCTCGGCATCCCCGGCTGAGCGAAGCCGCGGCTCAGGCGCGTAGCTGGGCGGCCGCCGCGCGACGCGGAACGCTCGTCCACGCGCGGGTGCTGCTCAGGACCGCTTCGAAATCCTCGAGCGAGCGCCCGGCGCCCTCGGCGACGCAGGTCAGCGGCTCGGGCACCTCGATCGTCTCCATGCCTGTCTCGGCCGACACGAGGTCGCCGAAGCCCCGTAGCAGGACGCCTCCGCCTGCGAGGTGGATGCCCGCCGTGGCGATGTCACCCGCCAGCTCAGGAGGCGCGGCTTCGAGCGCTCGCTTGATCGCGGCGATGATCTGCTCGAGCGGCCCGGCAAGGGCGCCGCGGACCTCCGCCGCCGAAAGCGTCACGGCGGTCGGCAGGCCGGAGACCAGGTTGCGCCCGCGCACCTCGACCGTCTTCTCGTCATCCACCGGCCATGCGGAGCCGAGTTCGATCTTCAGGCGCTCCGCCGTCTCGGTCCCGGTCGCCAGCCGGTGCGTGTTGCGCAGGTACAGGCTGATCGCTTCGTCGAAGTCGTATCCGCCGACGCGCACCGACTCCATGCAGACGATGCCGCCCATCGAGATCAGCGCGACCTCGGAGGTGCCGCCGCCGACGTCGACGATCATCGTCGCCGACGGCTCGGCGATCTCCAGCCCGGATCCGATCGCCGCGGCGAGCGGCTCCTCGATCAGCGCGATCGCGCCGGCACCCGCGGCTGCCGACGCGTCGACCAGGGCGCGGCGCTCGACGTCGGTGATGCCGGACGGCGCGCACAGCACCAGTCGGGGATGGGCGAAGCGCGACTGGTGCACGCGGCTCAGGAAGTGACGCAGCATCTGCTCGGTCACCTCGAAGTCGGCGATGACGCCGTGGCGCAGCGGACGGGTGGCCGAGATGCTGGCCGGCGTCCGTCCGATCATCCGTTTGGCCTCGAGCCCCACGGCATGAACCGCTCCGGTGCGTTCGTCGACCGCCACGACCGAAGGCTCGGAGAGCACGATCCCCCGCCCGCGCACATAGACCAGGGTGTTGGCGGTGCCGAGATCGACCGCGAGGTCGGCGGTCGAACGCAATGAGCCGAAGAGGCGCACCAACGCAGCATGACGCCCCCGGGCGGTGGGCGCCGCAGAATTCCGTGTAGATCAGCGGTCGAGCAGGGTGAACGAGCGCGTCGCCGTCACAGCCGTGCCCGTCGGTGCCGGGCGGAACGTGGCGCTCACCGTCACGCGAAGCCGATGCGCGCGCCGCAGCAAGCGCCGGCCGGCGGTCGTCAGCCGAACCGTCGCCAAGCCCCAGCCGGGGCGATCGCGGCTCAATGCGCCGCTCCCGATCGTCACCAGCTTCGTCTTGGCGGCCCGTGCGGCGCCGAGCGCGGACTGCGGCACCCGCCAGGCGAACTCGACCCTCCCCGCCTGCTCGAACAGATACGGCTGGACGATCCCACGTGAGGATGCGAACTCGTCGGGGTCGCCGCCGTCGAGCAGTCCGGCGAGCCAGCCGACGATCGAGCGCACCATCGGCACCGTGGGCTGAGTGGTCGACGGCTGCTGCAGCGTGAGCGGTGCGCCGAGCGCCAGCTTCGGCGTTGGGGCCGCGTCCGGGCCTTCCGGCTCGGGCTCGGGGATGACCGCGCCACCGCCGCCACCGCCGCCGGCTCCGATGACCGACAGCCACCGCGTGTCGGCGGGCCGCTCGGCGAGGAACGTCCGTGCCGCGGCGACACCCTCCGCGATCTGCTCCAGCGAATGCTCGCGGCGCGGATCGATGGCCTGCCACGGCTCGAGCACTGTGGCGACCTGCTGGGCCTTGTCCTCCAAGTGGAGCGCCCCCACGGTCGCGCGCACGTCGGCGACCGCGGCGGCGTACGCGGCGGCGCACTCGGAATCGGCGAGGCATCCGTCGAAGATGACGCCCGCCGACACGCCGTAGGGCAAGCGCAGGCTGAGGGCCTGATCCAGGCCCCAGGGGAGCATCGTGAAGACGCCCGTCGCGTCGCTGTGCAGGAAGTAGTTTCGCGGCCAGAACGGCCCCTCCTGGCTTCCGTAGCCATCCCACTGGCCGATGTACTTCTCGGTCGCCCACATGCGAACCATCTGTTGCAGGTCCGCGATGCCGTCCATGCGGTCCGAGAACGATCCTTCGTCGTCCGCGACCGCGTCGATGAGCGCCTCGAGGTCGCTCAGGTCCTCCTCGTCGCCCTCGTCGATCTCGAACCCGCCGGCACCGCCAGGTGTGACGTCTGCGGCGGCTGCCCCCTCGTACAGATGGCGCGTGGATTCAAACCAGCGCGCGAGTGCCACGCTGTCCATGGTCTCGACGTTGGCGTAGACGCCGTAGTCGTCGCCGTCGACGGTCACGTAGGCGAAGCCCACCCGCGGCGCGGCGACACCGGTCGCCCGGAACGCCTCGTAGCCGATCGTCTCGTGGAGCATCGAGGGGTCCTGCACCATGTTGTTGAGCGTGAGCTTCTCCAGCCCGTGGAAGCGCTGGCCGCCGAACTTGACCTTGAACGCGGCCTTGCCGCCGAGGTCGCGGAACGAGTTGTGGCCCTTGAGACGCACCCCCACCGCGAGCGGGCCGTACGTTCCGGCGGGCCCGCTGAGCGCGAACGTGCCGGCGACGTACGTGTCGGGATCAATCGCCAGCGCGTCCCGCGACGCCTGCGGCAGCGACAGGTCGATCTCGTAGACGACGGTGGGATCGAAGAGCCAGTCCGTGTCGGGCGGCGGGGCGCCGGCTGCGGTTGACGGCTCGTTCGGCGCGCCCTTGGTGGAGGCGGTCTGCGCCCAGGAGTCGCCGCCGGACGGGTAGCGGCCGTACGTGTCGGTGGCGGATGTGAGAGCGGGCACACGACGACGTCGTCGATGGCTCGCCAGAGCGCTGTCGGAGTCGGCAAGGCGGATCGTGTCCTCCCGCATTTCACGCCGAATGGGAAGCCGTTGGGCACCTGGTCGAGCGGCACCTTGTCGAGCGTCAGATCACGTGCGCGGGGATCGTGGTGCCGCTGGGGAACACCAGCCGATGGTCGGCTCGTAGGGGATTGCGGTCGAGCGGGTCGTCATCGGTCAGCAGCCAGCCGGAGATGTCGGCCTCCGCAGTCGCCCGTGTTGACGATCTCGATCCAGTCCGTGGCCCTCGCAGTTGATCTCGTTGAGCAGCACGGCGGCGTGCGCCGTGGCTGCGGTGGACGCGACGGCCGCGAGGGCCATGAAGGCGAGGACGATCCGTCGGATGAAGCCGATCGTAGGCGGGCGCCGCCCCGCCGACCATCCCTAGTTTTCGGTGGAACCGGCCATGTGGAACGTGAACATCCGATCGGCCTCGATACGGGCGTGCGCCACGCCGGAGTCAAGGAACTTCTCCCACTCCGGCCCGTAGCGCGGTACGTAGATGTCCAGGAACGTCTGCCGCAGCTCCGCGTCCGCATCGCTGCTCAGGTCGACCGGCACCGCGCGACCGTGGACGGTGACCGCCAACTCCTCGCCCGGAAGGTGCGTCGCGCTGACGTGCGGTCGCTGCCCGATGTGCCGGAAGCGCACCGAATCGGGCGCCGACCCGAAGTGGAAGGACCCGCGGAAGAAGACGCCGTCGACCGGGCCGACGATCGGGCGACCGTCGGCCGTCACGGTCGCCAGCGCCAGCAGGCACATCCCGGTCAGCCGCGCGGCGACCTGCTCGGCGTTCAGCCGCCGCTCGGGGCTGATGATCCGCAGCAGATGCGGCCCGGCCTGGTCGTAGCTGCGGTCGAGCAGCTCCTGCAGTGCGGCGAGGTCGTCCGCGGTTTCGTGCACGACTAGTCCGTGGTCCTGATCGCGACTGCCATCTGAGCCTCCTCGGTCGTGTCTCCCAGAGAGATTCAACCGGATCGGCGCTCGCTCGGGTCAGCGCCCGCCGACCGCGTCGCGCAGGTCCTCGGTCTCCTTCAGCAGCTCGCGCTGGCGGCGGATCACATCGTCGAGGCGGCGGCGCAGATCGCTGTCCGAAGCGTTCGGCGTCTCCGTCGAGGGGCTCTTGGTGGTCGCGGGCTCCTCTTCGGCGGGGCTGGCTCCTGGCACGACGCCGGTCCTCAGGTACTCCAACGTCTTGGCCTCGGCCTGAGGGTCGGAGTCGTTGTCGAAGATCGCGACCAGCTTGTTGCGCGCGGCGTCGACGATCGCGGTCTTCGAGACGGAGTTGGCCGACTCCGGGATGATCGAGATCAGATAGACGAGCCGGCCGGCGACGAAGACCGGGCGCGGTTCGACGGTGCGAAAGCGCCCACCACTCGCGGACTGCGTCTTCTGATCGGAGAACACGACGCCGGGGATCGAGACCGAGCGCACGGTCTCCAGCGCGCGGCGGTTGCCGGTGAGGCTCGTGCCGCGGGGGACGCGCCAGACCTGCGTCTTGCCGGTGATCGTGTCGGTGAGGAAGATCGCGTTGACGGCGAAGGCGCGCCCATAGGGCTCGGCGACCGTCACCCATTTCGATCCGCCGGTGCCGAAGTCGATGAGATAGGGCTGGTGGTTGTCCTCGGTGTCGGTGATCTGTGTCTGCTCGGTATGCGTGAAGTACCGGTTGGCGAGGCCGCGCTTGTACGCGTAGGCCTCCTGGATCTGTCGGGCGAGCGTCTCGGGGAACACACGTCCGGAGGCGACGAGCTCAGGCCGCTCACGCGCCTCGTCGGGCGAGAGGTCCTCGATCTGCCCGTCGGGGTGGACCACGAAGACACCGCCGAAGACCGGTCGCCGCACCAGCCAGCCCTTGTACTTGACGTATGGGACGACGATCAGCGGCTGTCCGTCGGCGCCGAGGATCCCGGTGGATTCGGCGAGCGTTATGAAGTAGTGCTTCTTGAGCAGGCGCCAGCGCAGGTTGTCGGTGATCTGCTGCCCGGGTGCGTACTTGAAGGGCGCATCGACCTCCTTGAGCGTGCGCGCCGTCTGGTCGGCATCCAGCGTCACCAGCCCCTGACTCTTCTTGGAGAAGACCCGGAAGATGCCTTCCGGCGTCCGCAGGGCCGTCCAGCGCTGGCCGTCCGGCGTGAGCGTGATGTGGAAATCGGTGAGGTGCTCGGTCGGCGAGTTGAACCCGCTCGAGGCGATCTGCACCGCCACCTCCTTCGGCAGCAGCCGCACCTGGCCTCCGCTGGGCAGGCCCGCGATCTGCTCGTAGGTCGTGTGCTTGTACAGGGAGCGACTCACCAGCGCCCCGTTGAAGACACCACCGAAGAGGAACAGGAAGAAGGCGACCCCCAGTCCGACCAGCAGCGCGGTGGGCGGCCGCCGCCCGGCGCGCAGCTCCAGGGTGGTGACCTGGCGACGGACGACGATCAGCGTGAGGGCCAGGACGACGAGCGGCGGCAGCCACACCAGCGGCTTGGTCCAGAACAGCATCGCCAGGCCATGGAACATCGGCCGAACCAGCCAGATCCCCACCAGCACGGCGGCGACGATGGCGACGGTGACCGGCCGGGCCCGACTCCATCGAACGCCCATGCCGCCCACCCTATTCGGCAGACGGACCGGGCCTGCGGCGCGCAGTCGCCGCGAGCGCCGGGTTCGTCCAGCCGGCGTCGACCGGGTTGAGCGTCGTGCCCGGGCTGACGATCTCGTCGATGCGATCCAACACGTCGTCGTCGAGCTGCACGTCGGCAGCGCCCAGCTGGGACTCGAGCTGCTCCATGGTCCGCGGGCCGATGATCGCCGCGGTCACGGCCGGATGGCGGATCACGAACGCGAGCGCCATGTCGATCAGCGAGATCCCGGCGTCGTCGGCCAGCGCGCCGAGCGCGTCGGCCGCGTCGAGCTTGGCCTGGTTGACCGGCAGCGACAGGTCGTAGCGCGCGGGCATCATCACCGACCGCCGCGACGTCAGGTCGTCGGCGCTCTTGCGCCAGCGGCCCGACAGCCAGCCGCCCGCCAGCGGGCTCCAGACGATCGCGCCCATCCCGTGCTCGAGGCACGTCGGCAGCACGTCGGCTTCGATCCCGCGCACGAGGAGTGAGTAGGGCGGCTGCTCGCAGACGTAGCGCTGCAACCCGCGTTCGCGCGCGACCCACTGCGCCTTGACGATCTGCGCCGCCGGATACGTGGATGAGCCGATGTAGCGCACCTTGCCCTGCGCGACGAGGTCCGAAAGGGCGCCGAGGGTCTCCTCGTGGTCGGTCCAGGGATCCCAGCGATGGACCTGGTAGAGATCGATCCAGTCGGTGTCCAGGCGCTTGAGCGACGCCTCGACCTCTTTGAAGATCCAGCGGCGCGAGTTGCCCGCCTGGTTGACGTCGTCGCCCATCGTTCCGTGGAACTTGGTCGCGAGCACGACGTCGTCGCGCCGGCCGCCGGCCAACGCCTTGCCGACGATCGTCTCGGACTCGCCGCGCGAGTAGACGTCGGCGGTGTCGATGAAGTTGATCCCGGCATCCAGCGCGCGGTGGATGATCCGGATGCTGGCGTCGTGGTCGGTCTCGCCCCACGCGCCGAACATCATGGCGCCGAGGCAGAGCGGGCTGACGTGAACGCCGGTCCGCGCGAGGGTTCGCTGTTCCATCGGCCCGACGCTACTCGCGCGGCTTCAGCGACGTCGCGATGACGCCAGGTAGCTGTTGCCCGCGGTGACGGTGACCTTTTGATTCTTGCCGACGTCGCTCACGATCACGGCGCCCTCGGACACCTGCGTCAGCGTTCCCTCGCAGACGTCCGAGGTCTTCCACTGCGTGCCGCGCTCGACGCCGGACGAGCTGCTGCCCACCACACGGAAGGCGCCGTTGGCCTTGGCCTCCAGGTAGCGCGCCACTCGCCGGCGTGAACGCGATGCGCGCTTCTTCGACGCGCCGTTCTTCTGCGTTGCCCGTGTAGACGGGCAGGAAGAGAAGTCGCCGCCGACCATGGTGAGCCTCGTAACGAGCCGCAGACCCGGGCCGGGGTGCGCCGGCTCCCAGACCTGCGTGAACCGGAAGCTGCCGCCGGCGAAGGTGCCGGTGGCGTAGGCACGGCGCCCGGCAGAACCGTCAGCCTGACCGAACCGTTCGTGGCATCGATGATGCTCCCGACGGGAATCGACCGCAACGAGTCGACCCCGATACAGGCCGACTCCCCGGGAACGGCGACGCACACGGTCCCGCTGGCCTCCTCGAGATTGCCCGTCTTCCCGGAGCGGGGCGGCGGAGCGGTTGCCGGGGAACCCGCGGGCGGCGGGGCACCTGCGTCCGCAGGCGACGAGGGCGATCCAGCCTCGCCGGGGGCCGGGCCGGGGCCCGCGGCGGGCGGAGGGGCTGCCGGAGCATCGATCGTCGTCATCGTCGTCGCGCTGTCGTCGCTGGCATCCGTGTCGATGAAGCCGGCGCCGGGCGCGGCCGTGGCGGTGTTGGACAGCGTTCCGGTCGCGTTGGCGTTGACCGTGGCGTCGATCGTGTAGGTCAGCATTCCCCCGGCGAGAATCGTCGAGCCCGACTCGGCGATGTCGCCGGTGCCGCTTGGCTGCGCACAGCTCGATCCGGCGCTCGCCGTGCACGTCCACGTGACGTCGCTGACCATCGTCGAGAACGCATCGGTGACGCTCGCGGCGGTGTCGTCGTCGATCCCCTCGTTGGTGACGGTCACCGTCCAGCTGATCGGGTCACCAGCCGTCACCGATGGATCAGGGGACGCGAGCATGGCGACGTTGAGGTCGACCACCGGTGACGTCGTGTTCAGCAGGATCGTGGACGTGTCGTCGTTCTGGTCGGCCGTGGCGACGTCGGGCTGTGTGTCGCCGTTGAAATCGCCGATCGCGGGCCACGTGGCGGCGTCTCCGGCGGGGAAGTCCACGTGCGTCTGGAAGGTGCCGTCGCCGTTGCCGATCAGCACCGACACTCGCGTGGCGGCGCTCGTGGGGAACAGGTTGGCGGTGACGAGGTCGGGCGTACCGTCGGAGTCGATGTCGGTCACCGACACGCCGCTCACGCCGCCGCCGGACGTGTACGGGACGCCCGGCGCGAACGTGTCGTCGCCGTTGCCCAGAAACACGGTCACCGTGCTGCCGCTGCCGTTGCCGGCAATGATGTCGAGGTTCCCGTCGTCGCTGACGTCGGCGACCGCGACGGCAAGCGGGAGGCTTCCGGTGCTGAGCGTGGTGGGCGCCTGGAGCGATCCGTCGCCGTTGCCCTTCAGGAACAGGACCGCGCCGCCGCCGCCCTCGGTGGACACCGCCACGTCCGGGTTTCCGTCGACGTCGAAGTTTCCGATCGCGACACCGTTCGAGCCGCTGCCGGCGCTGTAGGAACCGTGCAGCGTGAAGACGCCGGTCCCGTTGTTGAGCAGCACCGAGACCGAGCCGCCGTAGTTGGCGACGATCAGGTCCGGGAATGTGTCGCCGTTCATGTCGCCGATCACCACGGAAGCCGGACTGCTCGACGCCGTGTAGTCGACCTTCGGCTGGAGCGTGCCGTCGCCGTTGCCCAGCAACACCGAGACTCCGCCACTGAAGTTCGCGGTGACCACGTCTGGCAAAGGTGTCGCCGCTGACGTCGGCGACGGCCACCGAGCTGGGGTTCGCTGCCGTCGTGTACGGGACCTGTGTCGCGAACGTACCGTCGCCGTTGCCCAGCAACACCGACACGGAGGCCGCGGCGTAGTTGGCGGTCACGACGTCGAGCTTGGTGTCGCCGTCGAGGTCGCCCACAGCGGATTGCTTGGGCTGGTCGCCGGTCGCCACCGCGCTCTGGGTGAACATCGGGGCGGCCGCGGCCGGCGCCGCCAGCGTCAGGCAGAGCGTCACGACGAAAAGAAATGCGCGGCACGACGAGCGACACACGGCTGAATCTCCAAGCGTCCGGTTACTGGACTAAACGGCAGGGAGATCAACAGCATGCGCACGCTGCCAAGGCTCTCTGAACGACTCAGGGTAGCCCTCGGGCCCTGCAATAGCCAGGACAGGAGTCCATCGCCACATCGATGTGAAGTTTTTCTGGTGGGGGCAGACCGCCCCCCACCACGCTGGTGGCCGATCTTAGCCGGGGTTCACGCTCGCGACGGGCGGACTACTCGGCGCAGTCAAGAGGACGACCCATCGCGCAGTCGTTCACGAAGCTCGGCTCGTGAGAGTGGGGCTGCAAATGGCGACCGAAGACAGCACCCGATCGGTGGTATCCTCATGCGGCATGAACGGGCGGCGCTCGACCGGTCGCGCCGACGCCGCCGCCGGGCTCGCATACGCGGCAGCGCGCGACTGCCAGGTCCGTGCCGCGGCCGGGGCATCCAGTTAGGTCCGTGAGGTCTGCGCGCGGAATGCTTATCGGCAGCACGCGCCGGGTAGCGCACGAGAGCGCCCGCGGCTCAGCGGGGTCAGCCGATTCGGATGCGGCCGCCGCCGTGTGGGACGACGACGATGCCGCGGCGGGCGCGCGGCGGAAGCTCGTGCTCTGCGGGCTCGATCGACACGCTGCGGAGGATCGTCGCCAGCGCGATCTTGATCTCGAGCTCCGCCAAGGCGGCGCCGATGCAGCGCCGGTGGCCCCCGCCGAACGGCAGCCACGAGTAGGACTCGGCGCCGTCGACCAGGAAGCGGTCCGGGTCGAAGCGCTCCGGGTCGGGGTATCGCGCCGGGTCGTGGTGCAGGCCCCAGCAGTCGATGAGGATCGGGGTCCCGGCCGGAACGGTGTGCGAACCGATGGCGAACGGCTCGTCGAGCGTGCGACCGGCCGCCACCGGCAGCGGCGGGCGGATCCGCAGAACCTCCTTGACGAGCGCGCCGAGATAGCGGTCGTCGCCCTCGCGCGCGGCCGTCGTGGCGCGCTTACGGACATCCGGGTGGTGGGCCAGCAGAACGGCGCCCCAGGCGATCGCCGCCGCGGTCGTCTCGTGGCCGGCGCCGATCAGCGTGACGAGCTCCTCGCGCAGGTCGCGCTCGGGGATCTCCTCGCCGACGAGCATCGCCAGCACGTCGTCGCGCTCGCCCCTCCGCGGGTCCGCGCGCGTCGCGGCGATCTGCTCGTCGACCAACGCCATCAGCCGATCGTGGTGGCGCCACCAAGGCACCGTCATGACGTTCCACCGGGTCCGCGCCTTGAGGTTCGGGAAGTAGGTCATCACGGCCGGCGTGGCCAGCGAGGACGTGAAGGCGAGGGCCTCGCGCACGCGCCGCGGCGGTGCGACGCGCGGCGTGAAGCGCGCGCTGAGCCGCAGGCGAGCGGCGCCCGCCGGGTAGAAGAGGGTGTCGTCGACGACGTCGCGGAAGCGCCGGCGCAGGGGCTCGTCGACGACGCCGAGCAATGCCTGCAGGATCACCTCGATGGTGAGGTTCTGCGCGACGGGCAGTACGGCCACGGTCTCGCCCGGCGACCAGCGGCTCACCTCGTCCTGCATCAGGCGCTCCATCAGCCGCGCGTACGCGCGCACGCGCTCACCGTGGAACAGCGGCAGCAGCAGCTTGCGGCGGGCCAGGTGCTCCTCGCCGTCGAGCAGGATGACCGCCCCGTCGTCGATCAGCGGCCGCACCGCCTCGTTTGCGTGCCGCTTGGCCAGCGGGTCGCCGGTCAGCAGGCGCTTGATCGCGTCGGCGTCGCTTGTGACGACGTGCGGCACCATCGTGCCCGGCCGGATCGTGAAGGTCGAGCCGTAGCGGCGATGCGCGGCGCCCGTGAACTCCGGATAGCGCAAACCCCACAGGACGGCCTGTGCCAGGCGCGGGCTGCGGGGACCGGGCGGCAGCGCGACGGTCATCGCCTCGGTCCCTAGCGCGTCTCGACGTCGTAGGCGTGCCCTGCCGCACGCAGGCGCTGCACGAGCACGTCGCCCATCGCGGTCGCCGGGGTGAGGACGCCCGCGGCGTCCGGGAGCCGTTCGCCATCGGTGGCAAGCGCCAGCGCGGACTCTCCGAGCATCACCGCGGTCGCCTTGTAGCCCGGGTCGCCCGGCGCGAATATCCGGCAGACCAGATCGGCGCCCGTGCTCGTCTGCGCGTGGGTGTCGATCTTGAAAAAGCCGCGGTCGCGGGTCTTCTCGCTCGGCCCCTCGCCCGGGTCGGGCAGCACGCGGTCGAGGATCGCCCGCGTGGGCGTGATCGACAGGCCGGCGACCAGCGCGCCCAGAGCCGCCGAGATGCCCGCCGCCTTGACCGGACCGAGCGGCAGGCCGCCGGTGAGCATCAGCTCGCGGTAGCGCAGCGACCGCCCGTAGGCGTGGCCCTGTAGCGCGTTGCTGCGCCGCACCACACGAGTGTTGACCGTGCCCATCACGAACGGCGCTAGCCACCCGCCGAGCTCCTCGTCGTGTAGCGGGCCCATCGGGTCGCGCTCGTTGCCCAGGTCGGGCTCGGCGCCGCGGTCGGGGCTCAGCGCGTAGGGGTCGGCCATCACCCGGCGCGACGCCTTGTCGGCCTTGGCCTCGTCGACGGTGACCCGCATCGTGTCGATGGTGCCGCCGCTCGCGCTGCCGCGTATCGCGCGCACCACCAGGGTCGTCTTCTCGAGGTCGCCGGCGCCGGTCCGCTGCGCGTGTTGGTGGAGCAGGAGCACCCCCAGGTCCGACGGGATCGAGTCGAACCCGCACGTGTGGACGATCCGCGCGCCGCTGGCCTTCGCCGCCGCGTCGGCGGCGTCGATCGACCGGCGCATGAACAGCGTCTCGCCGGTCAGGTCGGCGTAGTGCGTGCCGGCCGCAGCGCACGCCTCGACGAGCGGCAGGCCGTACTTCAGGTAGGGCCCGACGGTCGTCGCCACGACGGTCGTCGACTCCGCCAGTGCCTGCAGCGCGGAGGCGTCTTGGCTGTCGGCGACAACCAGCGGCCACTCGGCCGCCGCGCTCCCGAGCTCGCCCCGACTGCGCTCGAGCTTCTCGCGCGAACGGCCGCCAAGGGCGATCTTCGTGCCGGCGGGCGCCGCGCTCGCCAGGTAGGCCGCTGTCAGGCGGCCGGCGAAGCCGGTGGCGCCGAAGACCACGATGTCGTGCTCGCGCATGGTGGTCATACTCGCAGCGCAGAACGCAGAAAGCCCCCTCGTGCGAGGGGGCCCTCCGCCAGTCCTTCCTGCGCGCGCTCAGTGGCGCGTCCCTACCGCCAGGAGGAACTCCTTGTCGAACCGCGCCCGGTCAGGGGTGCCGCGGTTCCACTCGTCGCAGAAGCTGTCGAGCGCCTCGTCGAACTCGGTCGCGCGACCGTTCTTGTCCGCGTTGGCGCGAGCCGCGATCGTCGGCCCGTAGCGCGCCTTGAAGTGCTCTCCGTAATCACGGGGGCGCTCGAAGGCCGTGATCTCGAGCTCGTCGCGCTCGAGCGCCTGCCAGCCGACGCGCCCGCCGAACAGGCCCTGGAGGTGCTCCTCGCTGCCCCACAGCGGCGGAGGCTGCGCGCCGGGCGGCGGCGGGGGAGCGAACGGCCCCATCGTCCGGAACAGCGCGCCGAGCATGCCCTCCGGCGTCCAGCTCAGCAGCCCGATCGTCCCGCCGGGGCGACAGACCCGCACGAGCTCGTCCGCGACGACCTGGTGATGGGGCGCGAACATCGCGCCGATCGAGGACATGACGACGTCGAACGACGCGTCCTCGAAGGGCAGGTTCTCGGCGTCGGCCTCGACCCAGTCGAGCTCGAGCCCCTGCGCCTCGGCCTGCGCGCGGCCGGCCTCGAGCAGCTCGGGGGTCAGGTCGCTGGCGGTCACGTTCGCGCCGGTTCGTGCTGCCGGGATCGACGCGTTGCCGGTGCCGGCGGCCACGTCGAGGACGCGCATGCCGGGGCCGATCCCGCAGGCCTCGACGAGCCGCGGCCCGAGCGGCAGCAGGAAGGTCTCGACCATCGACGGATAGTCGCCCGAGGCCCACATCTTGCGATGGCGGCCCTTGAGCTCCGAATCGGGCAGGTCTGTTGTTGCAGGCATGTCGTTCCCCCAAGCAATGGTTGACGTATCGGTCGCCGCGGACCGTAAGCCGCGCCGGAGGGCCATACATCGGGAGGAATCCCTATCTGCTGCCGGTGCTCTATGCCTACGCCGGGCGCTCCGCGCGCGCCGCGTGCGCGGCGGCCTCGGCGCGGTTGCGCACGCCGAGCTTGGAGAGGATGCGGCTCACGTGGTGTCCCGCCGTCTTCTCGGTGATGAACAGCGCTTGGGCGATCTGGGCGTTCGACATGCCCCGCGTGAGCAACCCGAGCACCTCCTGCTCGCGCGCCGTGAGCTCCCCGTAGCTGCGCGAACGCGCGCCGGTCGCCTCCCCAAGGTCGCGGAGTACGGCCGCGGCGGCGTCCATCGCACGCGACGCGCCCAGCTCGCGGAACGCCGCAAAGGCGGCGCGCGCCTCCTCCCGCGCCAGCTCAGCCTGGTTGCCCGCGAGTGCGCAGGCCAGCTCCAGGCGCGCCTCGCCCATGTCGAGCGGCATCGCGAGCAGGCCGAAGGCGGCCAGCGCGTGGCGCGCCGGCTCAGCCGCCTCGTTCGTCCGCCCCGCGGCGAGGTGGACCCGCGCCATGGCCAGCTGCGCCCGGGCTCCGACCAGCCGAATGCCAGAACTCTCCGCGAGCTCGGCAAGCTGGTGCGCGGCAGCAACCGCGCCCTCGCCGTCCCCGCACGCCAGGCGAGCGTCGACGAGCGGGGCCAGCATCTGCGTGCTTGCCACGGTGTCGTCTCTCGCGCTGCTCAGGCCGCGTTCCAACAGCGCGGCGGCCACCTGCGGCTGACCGTCGGCGATCCGCAGCTGCGCGAGGGCGCGCAGTGAGGACGGATGCTCCTCGCGACCGGCCAGCAGCTGCTCGGCCTCCGTCAGCCGACCCTGGCGGACGCGCAGCTCGGCCAACGCCGCGACAGTGGGCGCCCCCATGGCCGGCACGAACCGGGCGTGGGTCTCCAGCGCGGTCTCGAGAGCCTGCTCGGCTTCCGGCCAGCGACCGCGGGCCACCAGGACGTCGGCGTGGATCGTGCGGCAGGCGCCGAGCAGCGGCAGCGTCTCGTGCTCGCGGGCGAAGTCGTCGACCAGCTCGCACCACTCCGCGGCGCGCTCCCACTCCCCGGCCTTGGTGCACGCCACGATCAGGTTGCAGTAGGCCTCCGCGAGCGTGTGGACGTTGCGCACGCGCCCGGCCGTCGCCGCGGCCATCGCCTCGTCGAGCAACTCCATTCCCTCGGCCAGCCGCCCGGCGCTGACCTCCGTTCGCCCGAGCAGGCTGAGCGCGAAGACCTCGAGGTCGCCGGAGCCGGTGGTGCGCGCGATGGCCATCGCCCTGCGCGCGTGCTCGCCGCACTCCTCGAGGCTCTCGGCGTGCCGCGCCCGCTCCACCGCGATCCAGCCCTGCCCTTCGCAGTCTGCGTCCTCGAGCGCCCGCTCGGCGCGCGACAGCCACCCGCGGGCGGCCGACGCGCGGCCGGAGAGCATGTACTGATGCGAGACCCATGCGGCGACACGCGCGCCCTCGTCGCAGCGTCCGCAGCGCACGTACTCCTCGAAGGCCTGCTCGCGGGTGGCGACCCCCTCCTCGACGTGCCCCAGGAACCACTGCGCGAGCCCCAGACCATCGCGCGCTTCAGGGCTCTCGTCCTCGGCGAGGGCGTCCTCGAACGCCGCGCGCGCCGCATCCCACTGCGCGGCCTCCAGGAGTCGCAGGCCATCCATGGACGTGATTATCCGCTCAGCGACCGAGCGTGCGCAGGAAGTCCCGCGCACGCGGCGGCACGGAGCTGATGAGCTCGCGCACCGCGCTCATGCCGGCGCGCAGGGCCGGGTCGCCCACGTCGACCGGGAGCATCGAGTCCTGGAGCTCGGCCAGCAGCCTGTCGGCCTCGCGCGCCGCGCCGGCAGCTCTTTCCACGAGGTCGTGGCCGGTCTGGTTGCCGTGCCCCACGTCGCCGACGGCAAAGGATCGCTGCGCAAGGCCATGTGCCGCCGCAAATTCTGTGTGCGTGCGCTGCGCTCGGGCCAGCGCTTGCTGCGCCGGGCGGAACAGCTGGTCCTCAATCCGATCGGCGCTGTGCTCGTCGAGCACCTCGTACGCCTCCCCGAGGCACGCCAGTGCCAGCGCGACCTGCTCGATCGCGGCGGCGATCTCGTCCAGCACCTGCTGTCGGCCGTCAGCCGCCGAGTAGCTCAAGCGCGAGCTAGCAGTACGCGGACCTCGACGCACGCCGGTCGCCCCGGGCTGTCGAACGCCAGGAAGTCGCGGATGGCGCCATCAGTGGCACAGAAGGGGCAGGCCAGCGCCTTCGTCGGCGAGAAAGCCCCGGGCGGCAGCAAGACCGGTGCGTCGCACGCCGGGCATGTGAGCGTGGCGGTCGCGAGGTGGGCGCCGCGCACCGCCAGGCTTTCCTCGTGCCAGCCGACCACGCGCTCGACCGGTGCCGCCCGGATCGGGCCGATTGCGGAGTACCGACGGTGGAGCGCCATGCCGGGCGAGTCTAAGCGGCTCCCCAAAGAACTTGCGGCACGATGTCGAGAAACGCCGGCCGGCTCCGCTCACCACGTGAAGGGCCCCGACATGCGCGGCCCACAACCACACACCAGGAGACCACGAATGCCCAAGTACCTGCTGCTCAAGCACTACCGCGGCGGCCCCGAGCCGCACCATCCCTTCCCGCCGATGGACCAGTGGGCCCCCGAGGACGTCGAGGCGCACATGGCGTTCCTAAGGCACTTCCGCGAGCTGCTCCAGGAGAAGGGCGAGTACGTCGGCGCGCAGGCGCTCACGCCGGCGCGCACCTGGGTGCGCTACGGCGGCGCGGACGCGGCGCCCGTCACCACCGACGGACCGCACCCCGAGACCAGCGACCTGATCGCGGGCTGGTACATGATCGACGTCGAGTCCTCCGAGCGCGCGCACGAGCTCGCGGCGTACGTCTCCTCCGAGCCCGGCCCCGGCGGCGAGCCGCTGTACGAGTGGATCGACGTCCGGGAGATCATGTTCGAGGCGCCGTCGGCGGACTGACCGGCGTGATCGACGAGCCGACGCAACCGCTGGACGAGGGCGCGCTGCGCGCTCTCGTCCCGCGCGTGCTCGCGAGCCTGGTCCGCCGGGGCGAGGACTTCGACGCCGCCGAGGACGCGCTCCAGGAGGCGCTGCTCGAGGCGCTGCGGGTCTGGCCCGACCACCCGCCGGACGACCCGCGCGCATGGCTGACCACGGTCGCGACGCGGCGCCTCGTCGACGCCCGCCGCAGCGAGGCCGCCAGGCAGCGCCGCGAGGAGACCGAGTACGCGCAACCGCGCCCGGGTCCCACGGAGGAGGGCGACGACACGCTCTTCCTGCTGTTCTGCTGCTGTCACCCGGACCTCGCGCCCGCGTCGCAGGTGGCGCTGACCCTGCGCGCCGTCGGCGGCCTCACCACCCAGGAGATCGCCGCCGCCTTCTACGTCCCCGAGGCGACGATGGCCCAGCGGATCAGCCGCGCCAAGCGCACCCTCCGCGGACGGCGGCTCGACCAGCCCGGCGATCTCGCCGTCGTGCTGCGCGTCCTGTATCTGGTCTACACGGCCGGCCATGCGGACCGGGTCGATCTGGCCGGCGAGGCGATCCGGCTCGCCCGCCAGCTCACCCTCGCCACGGAGGAACCCGAGGCGCGCGGGCTGCTCGCCCTGATGCTCCTCAACCACGCCCGGACGCCGGCGCGGCTGGATCCCGAGGGCCGGATCGTCACGCTCGACCGCCAGGACCGCGGCCTGTGGGACACGCGCGAGATCGCCGAGGGCGTGCGCGTCCTGCAGTCGGCGCTCGCGATGCAGACCGACGAACGGCGCCCGGGCCGCTACCAGATCGAGGCCGCGATCGCCGCCCTGCACGACGACGCGGCGAGCGCCGACGAGACCGATTGGCCGCAGATACTCGCCTGGTATGACGACCTCGTCGCGCTGACCGACGACCCCGTGCGCCAGGACCCCGCCGCGGTGCTCGGCCGCGCGGTCGCGGTCGGTCATCTCCACGGTGGTGCCGCCGGGCTGCGTGAGACGGATGTGCTGCGCGACGTGATCGGCGACCGGCACCGCTGGCACGCCGTGCGCGGCCACCTGCACGAGCTCGACGGCGACCTGGCCGCCGCCGCCACGGCATACGCCGAGGCCGCCCGGCTGGCCACGAACGTCGCCGAGCGCGACCACCTCGTCCGCCAGGCCGCCGGCGCTCGAGCGGCCACAGCCTCGAGGCGCTAGCCCCCGTTGTGGTTGACGACCTCGACGTTGTGCCCGTCCGGGTCGAGCACGAACGCGCCGTAGTAGCCCGGGTGGTAGACCGCGCGCTCACCCGGCGCGCCGTGGTCCTCGTAGCCCGCCGCGATCGCGGCGGCGTGGAACGCGCGCACCGTGGAGTCCTCGCTCGCCGAGTAGGCGAGGTGGACGTGCTCGGTGAGCGGCCGCTCGTCCCGCACGAGCGAGAAGCTGTAGTCCGGGCCGGACAGCTGCACGCGGTCGGGCTCGTCGTGGGTCAGGCGCAACCCGGCGTACGGGGCGATGGTCGTGTAGAAGCGCCGGGAGACCTGCGGGTCGCGGACGCGGATCCACAGGTGGTCGATGCTGCCGACGGGCACGGCGGCCTCGCGGTCGCTGTGGACCGCCTCGACGCTGTTGCCGTCGGGGTCGAGCAAGAACCCGCCGTAGTACGTCGGGCCGTATTGCGTGCGCGGCCCCGGTGCGCCGTCGTCGCGGTAGCCGGCGTCGACGCCCGCCTGCCAGAACGCGTCGACCTGCGCGCGGTCGCGAGCGCGGAAGCCGACGTGGAGCCCGCGAGTCACCGGGTGCTCGCGGTCCGTCGGCCCGATCGCCCAGTCGTCCCACTCGACCAGTTCGGCGTCGGAATGGCTGGGCTCGGAGCCCAGGACGGCGCGGTAGAAGCGCTCGGATGCCGCGAGGTCCGAGACGGCGATGCCGACGTGGTCGAACACCACGCCGAGGCTAGCCCGCTCAGATCGCGGCGAGCGCGTGCCGGCGCGGGTCGTTGCGGCGTCCCATGCGCCCCAGCCCGAGCGCGAGCGCCATGACGAACAGGCTCCAGATCAGCGCGGTCAGCCCGATGCCGGCGGCCCACAGCCAGCCCGCGGCGTTGTCCTTGGTCTCGCGCAACACGATGAGCCCGTCGTCGCCGAACGGCCGCGTGAACGACGCCGGAGCGGGCAGCTCGGCGCCGGCCGACCGGCGCATCGCCCGCGACATCTGCTCGCTCGTCATCAGGGCCGGCAGGCGCTGGGTGACGTGGGGCAGCCCGCGGTCCACCGGCAGCCTCAGCGGCACGGCTCCGCGCGCGTACCCGTTGTCGATTCGCAGCCCGACCTTCCAGGACCCCGAAAGCGGGATCGCGCGCGTGGATCGGTAGACGCCCTCCCGCACGCGCCGCAGGCGGTCGACGACACGCGGCGCCCGGCCCTGCCAGGCCAGGACGTAGAGCCAGTTCGCCCTGTCGGCGGCGTTCGCAGGATCTAGGCGAACCGTCAGGTCGGCCTCCCGGTGTGGAGCAGGCCGGACGTCGGTGAGGCGGACGCTCGCCTGCACGTCGGGCACGTGCTTGGTCGCGGCATCGGCGCCGAGAGCGACGAGCACGGCGACCGCGCCCACGCACGCGCCGCGGGCGACGCGCGCCGGCGGGAGCCGCCCGGCCAGCGCGCCGGCCAGCAGGGCGCCCAGTACGCCGCCGGCCGGGCCGCCGAGGCCCGACAGGATCGCGCCCTCGGGCAGGATCGCCCCCGCCCACGGCAACGGCATGGCCACCTGCGACCAGCCGAACTCGGCGGCGAAGCCGACGGTGCCGCAGAGCAGCCCCGCGCCGACGCCGAAGGCGAGCGGCCGCGCGCGCGGGTCGAGACGCAGAGCCAGCAGCTCGACGCACACGGCGCCGGCCAGCAGCAGCGGCATCGACGACGGCGACACCCCCATGATCACGGGAACGACGACGCCCGTCAGCCGCACGACGACGTAGATCGCCCAGGCGCCGATGGCGCCCCCGGGGCCGACCGACGCACGCGCCGCGGTGAACACGAAGGCCGCGAACACCGCGAGCAGCAGCGGCTGCCAGACCTGGCGGTAGAGCGGTACGCCGTAGTCGTACTCGGTGAGGAAGAGCTCGAGGCCACACAACAGGCCTCCCATCAGCGCGGCGTTCTGGACGCGGACCGCGACGACCTCGATCGTCGTGCGGCGCGAGGGCGACGCACCCGTGCCGGCGAGCTCGGCGACGTGGCGCCGGCGCGCGATCGCGCCCTCCTTGAGCAGCACGAGCATCCCGATCACGGTCAGCACACCGCCGATGAGGAAGATGAAGTGCGTCGGCGACCACAGCGTCACGTCCTGGCCGAAGACGCGGTGCCAGAGGTCGTCGAGGACCAGGCCGCCCATCGCGAAGGCCATGCACGCGACGAGCAGCACGCCGCCCAGCGGTACGCGCCAATCGCGGCGGATCGAGACCCAGGCGGCCGTCGCGTCGCGCTGGTCGGCGAGGCCGAGGGCCAAAAAGCCGCCGGCGAAGGTCAGGAAGAAGCCGAGCAGCATCGGCAGGTGGGCCGGGTTCCCGAGGGGCCCCGAGTCGCGCCCCTGATCGATGTGGTAGCCGATGTCCCATACCCCGCCCCACATCGAGGCCAGCAGGCCGATCACCGCGAGCAGCACGGGCAGCGCCGACCAGCCGGGCAGCCGGAAGACCCACCCGGCCGCGGCGGCGGCGCGTGCGAGCACGGTGGCCCGCCCGCTGCGGTGAGCCCAGACGAGGAGCGCGAGCGCACCGCTGCAACCCCAGTAGACGACGCCGAGCACGACGAGCTGCCAAGCGGGCGCGCCGCCGGTGCCGGGCGCGGCGGCGAGCGGGGAAGCGAGCGAGAGCACCGCTGGTGCCACAGAACTCATGTAACACTATTCGTCAAGTTGTAAAGCGATCCGGCCACCGGGTAGCTTCCTCCGGGCCATGGGCGCAAGGCAGGCCAAGACGACACCCGATCCGCTTCTGGGGCGGATCCTGGCCAGCGACGAGGGAACGGCCGGCGACGCGAGCGAGCGCATCCTCGCCGCCGCTGTCGAGCAGGCGGAGGACTTCGGGATGCGCCGCTTCACGATCGACGACGTGGCCCGGCGGGTCGGCCTGTCGCGCGTGACGATCTACCGCCACTTCCCCAAGAAGGACCGCCTCATCGAGGCGATCCTCCTGCGCGAGCTCCGTCGCTTCCTGCGCGCCGTCGACGCCGCCGTCGCTCCCTACGAGACGCTCGAGGACCGCCTCGTGGAGGGCTTCGTCTTCGCTCTGCGCTACCTGGGCGACCACCGGCTGCTCAACCGCCTGCTGCGCACCGAGCCCGAGCTGCTGCTGCCCCACCTGACGGTCAAGGGGGCACCGCTTTTGGCCGCCGGCCGCGAGTTCATCGCCGGCTTCGCCAGGCGGGAGGCCGAGCAGGGCGGACTGCCGCTCAGCGAGGAGGACATCACCGGAGTCAGCGAGCTGTTGGCCCGCGCTGTCCTCTCGTTCGTCCTCACGCCGGACTCCGTGCTCGGCATGCGCAGCGCGGCCGATGTGCGCCACTTCGCCGAGCACTACCTCGCCCCCACGCTGCACGCGCTCTCGGACCTGCCGCGCGCACCCGTGGCGAACGCACCGGCCCGACGGTGAGCGACTGCCCCGACCACGAGGTCGCCATCGTCGGCGCGGGCCTGAGCGGACTCGGCATGGGCGCGGCGCTGCGTCGCGCGGGCATCACCGACTTCGTGATCCTCGAGCGTGCCGGCGACATCGGCGGCACGTGGCGCGACAACACCTATCCGGGCATCGGCGTCGACATCCCCACCTTCGCCTACCAGTTCTCCTACGAGCTCAAGCCCGACTGGTCACGCGTCTTCGCGCGCGGCGCCGAGGTCAAGTCCTACATCGACGACTACGCCGACAAGTACGGGTTGCGCGCCCACGTGCGCCTCGGTGGTGAAGTGCTCTCGCGCACGTGGGACGACGAGAACGCCCTCTGGCGCCTGCGCGTGGACGACGAGGAGCTCACCGCGCGCTTCGTCGTCAGCGCGATCGGCGCGTTCGTCGATCCGAAGCCGGTCGCCATACCCGGGGTCGACGACTTCGCCGGCAAGGTAATCCACTCGGCGCGCTGGGATCACGACTTCGACCTGTCGGGCCGCCGCGTCGCGATCGTCGGCACCGGTGCGAGCGCGGTGCAGATCATTCCCTCGATCGCGCCGCGGGTCGGCCACCTCGACGTTTATCAGCGCACGCCGATCTGGGTCGCGCCGAAGTTCAATCCCGTCATTCCCGATCGCCTCCAGCGCCTGTTCCGGCGCGTGCCCGTGGCACAGCGCGTAGTGCGCGCAATCGCCAGCGCCATCGTGGAGTTCATCCTCGTCGGGCTCGTCGTGCACTACCGCCGCGTGCGCTTCGCGGGGCGCTGGCTGGAGCGCCGCAACCGCCGCTTCCTCGAAAAATCCGTGCACGACCCCGAGCTGCGGCGCAAGCTCACCCCCGACTACGGGATGGGCTGCAAGCGCCCGAGCGTCTCGAACAGCTATCTGCGCACGTTCAACCACGATCACGTCGAACTTGTGACCGATGCCATCACACGCGTGGAGCCCGACGCCGTGGTGACCGCCGACGGCACGCGCCGCCCGATCGACGTGCTCGTCCTGGCGACGGGCTTTCGCATGTCCTCGGATCCCGAGAACTACCGGCGCACGCCGGTTCGCGGCCGGGACGGCTTTGACCTCGCCACGCACTACGCCACCCACCGGCTCAGGGCCTACGAAGGCATCAGCCTCCCGGGGCTGCCGAACCACTTCATGATCTTCGGCCCGTACGGCTGGACGGGCGCGTCCTGGCACGTGCTCGTGCAGACAGCGTCGCGGCACATCACCCGGGTCATCGGCGAGGCCCGCCGGCGCGGCGCCACGACGGTGGAGGTGACCGACGAGGCGACGGACCGCTACCACGCGTTCATCATGCGCCGCATGTCCGGCTCGCTGTGGTTCTCGAGCAACTGCGCGACGGCGAACAGCTACTACTTCGACCACCACGGCGACGTGCCGTTCCTGCGCCCGACCACCGGCCGGCAGGCCGGCCGCGCCGCGCGGACCTTTCCGCTCGACGACTACCGCTTCGGCGGCGTAGGTCAGTCGAAGGCGAAGACCGGCGGAAGCAGGAGCACGACCGCCGCGAGCCAGAGGGCGAAGACCGGGAGGTAGGAGGTCTGCCAGCGCTCGAGGCGGTGGAAGCGCGTCCTCCCAATCAGGTGCCGCAGGGAGAGCCAGGCGGCCCCGGTGAGGTTCACCAGCAGGACGAGGTTGAGCCCGAGCGCCGCCACTCGATTCGGAGTGAAGCCGAGGTCGCCGATCCGGGCCACCATCGCGCCGAGCACCATCACGTCGGGGACGAGGGCGCTCGCGACGGCGAGCAGCCGGACCCGGTCCATCAGCCCGGCCGACTCGGACGCCTCCCGCGCGGACATCGCGTCGAGGACGAGCGCGAGCACGGCCACCAGGAGGGCGCCGAAGACGACTAGCAGCTCGCGGTCGAACCCGCCGGCGATCCCGGACACCGCGTAGACGGCCGCGGCGACGGTCAGCATCACGGCGAACAGCGGGGTGAAGAGCATGGTGAGTACCGGCGCCATGTTCTCCACCACGTGCTGCTTGGACTCCACCAGCCAGGCCGCCACGACCACGGCGCCGGCCGCCCCCGACGGCAGCACCCACTCGGCGATTTGCTCGCGGAGGTGGGCATCCAGCTCGTCGACGTCGCGAACCGTCCTGGTCACCGGCGCGAACCGCGGGATCGGCCGAGCGCTGGCCGAGGCGCTCGCCGCTCGCCGCGCAGTGCCGCCCGAGGCGCCCTCGGCAACCGTCCTGGTCGCGGGGGGCTCCGCGCTGCTCAGCGGCCTCCTCGCCGCGGCCTCCAGCCGCTGAAGACGCCGGCGCAGCTCACGCGCCGAGCGCCTTGCCGACCTTGACCACGACGTAGACCAGCCCGACGGCGCCGAGCGCGCGACGCGCCCCGTTCACGCCGCCGGCCAGCTCCTCCCAGGCCCACGCCGCGAGGCCGGCGTAGAACGCCGCGCGCGCGTACGCGTGGCCGTCCCCGCGAGTCGCAGCCGCCGTCAGCCACCCCGCCAGCGCCAAGAGCAGCGGCGCGTTGGGCGCCTGGACGAGCGGGTAGCCGGCGGGCCAGCCGCGCCGCGCGCGCCGCCCGAGCTCCCGGAGCCCGGCGGCTCTGCGACCCACGGCCATGCCCGCAGGCTAGGAGCCGCCGGGGGCGATCTCCCCAGATTTCGATGGGCAAGCCGCCGATTCGTCCAATCGGCTCTGGGCGGCGGGGGCCGCTACCGATGCCCATCGGGTGCCCCTCCGACGAGCCGTTGGTCTGACCCTCGTCTTCCTGCTGGCGCTGGCCGCCGTCGCCCAGGCTGCGCCCCTGACCGCGAGTTCGTTCGTGCAGCGCCAGGGCCGCGTCTCCGAGGCGCCCGGCGGCGGGGGGCGGCAGGCGCGCGTGCTGGTCCTGCGAGACCGCGCGAGCGCGGAGGCCCAGATCCTGGGCCTGAGCTTCGACCGCATCTCCGCCCGGCTCCGATTCGCCGGCGCCGACTGCGCCGCCGCGAAGGCCACCGCCGCGATCGACGGCCGCAGCCACCGCCTGCGCAAGCTGAGCTTTCGCTGGCGCGCGTTCCCGCTCAGCGCTTCGCCGTCGGCGGGCCGTCACTCGTTCCGGCTGCGCCTTCGCTCGCCGTCGCGCTGCCGTCTGCTCTTCGACGAGGGCAATCTCCGTCTGGTCGCCCAGCAGACGGCGCGCCCCGCGCCATCCCCACGAGCCACCGCGGTCACGCTGGGTGCCGCGGTCGACTGGCGCATCGTCTCGGCCATGCCCGGCTACGCCGACCTCTTCCTCGACCACTTCACGTACATGACCCCCGAGAACGAGATGAAGATGGCGGCGCTGCAGCCCAAGCGCGACCAGTTCGACTTCTCCACCGCCGACCGCATGGTGGATTGGGCGCTGGCCCGGGGCAAGCGCGTCCATGGCCACACGCTGATCTATAACAAGCAGCTCCCCGGCTGGCTGACCAACCCGTCGCTGCTCGACCACATCATGGGCCACGGGCATTTCGACCGCGCCGAGCTCGAGCAGATCATGCGCAAGCACATCACGACCGTGATGCGGCACTACGCGTCGACGGTGCACGAGTGGGACGTGGTCAACGAGGCGCTCAAGCCGGATGGCTCGTACAACCCGGGCATCTGGCTTGACACGATCGGGCCGGATTACATCGAGGAGGCCTTCCGCGCCGCGCGGGCGGCGGTCCCCGACGCCGCGCTCTGTTACAACGAGATCGGCGACGAGGTCGCCGGCCCCGAGGCGGATGCCGTGTACGAGCTGGCTGCCCGCCTCAGCAGCCTGGGCCTCATCGACTGCCTCGGCTTCGAGATGCACATCAACGGCGCGGACCCGCCCCCCGAGTCGCTGCTCGAGCAGAACTTCAGGCGCTTCGCCGCATTGGGACTCGACATCCGGATCTCGGAGATGGACGTCGACGTCTCCGGGTTGAGCGGCGACAACGCCTCTCGCTTCGCGGCGCAGGCGCGCGTCTTCGGCGACGCCGCGCTCGCCTGCTATCGCGTCGCCGCGTGCAGTCGCTTCACGACCTGGGGAACGACGGACGCCTCCACCTGGCTCGGGCCGACCGCCCAGCCGCTCCCGTTCGACAGCGCACTGGTGCCCAAGCCGGCGTGGGCGGCGATCCAGACCGGCCTCACCGGCCGCAGCTGACTGACCCAGGCGTGGGGGCAAGCCGCCCCTGCGCACGGACATCCAGGGCGAGCATCATGACTGTGGCGATGGGCACCGGCGGCGTTCGTCACAGCGCGTAGCGCAGGATCGCCGCGAGCGGTCCGTCGCCCGGGACGTCGGGCTTGCGGACGGCAAGAACGCGACCGCCGCAGAGAAGGACACGACCGGCGATCTCGTCGATGACGCCGTATGTGCTCGCGTCGTCGTCGCCGACCGTGACGGCGCCGGTCTGCTCGTCGACGCGCCCGGGTACCTTCTCGTCGATGTCTACGAGCAGCGTGTCGACCGCGCCATAGATTGCCGCGCGGGCGACGGTCGCCACATCGGCCGACGCACGACCATCCGAGGAACACCGCGCGAAGCGATCACGGATCGCTGACACCTCGCGCTCATAGACGCCGTCGAGCACCGTCCGCGCGGCCACGGCGAGCTCCTCGTTCGAGCTCTGCTCGGGATTTCCCCGGATGGCGGTCTCGAGCAGGTGCGGATAGCTGTTCACGGAACGGTAGATGGCGTCGAGCGGCTCGGTCGTTGCGAGCACCAGGGGAAGATCGAGGCCGGTGAGCACAGATCGCAGCGCGTGGTCGACCTTCCTCGAATACTGACGCAACCTGACCTTCTGCCCCTCGGAGCCCTGAAGGCGCCCCGTCGGCGATCGGTCGGCGATCGACACCTTGCCTGCGGCCGCCGCCGCGTCGGACGGCAGCCCGCGGACCTCGACGGTCAGCGGCGGGCCCTCGCGCGTCACCTCCACCAGGCGGACGGCGCCGGCCGAGAGCGCGAGCACGAACGCCGCGTGCGGAAACGTGACCGCGCGCAGCAGCGGCTTGACGTAGAAGCGGTCAGCGACCTCGACCTCGCCGGCAAGCCGGTTCGGCAGCCGAAACGTCCGCAGGCCCACCGAGGAGGCGAACACGGCGAGGCTACGCGCCTGCTCGACCCAGAACTCGTCGTCATCGACGAGAGCGGCCAGCAATTCATCGACGTTCGCGACAGCGTCTCGCTCGGCTCCCGCCGCCTGCATCTGCTCGATCGCCGCCGCGGCCAGGTTCTTCAGCGCGATCCGATCCGCCTGCGCGTCCTGCGTGATCGGAGTGGTCGGAACATAGATCGAGACGCACGAAGGATCTCGTGTCGTGATCAGCCGCTCGATCTCGGCGCGCGTCGGGATGTCGGTATGCAGCGTCATCTTCCTCTGGCCAGGTAAACCGGGACCCACGACGCTACACCCGTGACCCGCCGCTCGCCGGCCCGCAGCGCGCTCGGAGTGTTCAGACCGGGGGCGACGGGGTACGCCTCGTGGATCGGTGCCGACGTCCAATCCCCCGAGCGCACGGCGGTGCTGCTCACCGGGGCCTCCGGCTTCGTCGGTGGGGCGCTGCTGCCGGCTCTCGCGGAAGCGGACTCCGTGCGATGCCTGGTCCGCGATGCGGGCCGCCTGAAGCCGGCGGGAGGCGTGCACGTGGTGGAGGCCGACCTGAGCGACAGCGACTCGCTGGCGCCCGCGCTGGAGGGCATGGAGGAGGCCTACTACCTGGTCCACTCGATGGAGCCCGGCGGGCGGGAGGGCTTCGTGGAGCGCGACCGCGTCGCGGCCGCGAACTATGTGCGAGCCGCGCAGCAGGCCGGGATCCGTCGCACGATCTATCTGGGCGGCATCGGCGGCGACGACGACGACGGCAGCGAGCACCTCGACTCGCGGCGGGAGGTCGAAGAGCTTCTCGCCGACGCGGGGCCCGAGTTCGTCGCGCTCCGGGCCTCGATGATCGTCGGTGCGGGATCGAGCTCATTCGGCACCCTTGTGCGGATCGTCAGCCGGCTCCCAGTGCTGGCGATGCCGGCCTGGCGAGACCGGTGTACGCAGCCGATCGCCATCGACGACGTGGTCGCATGTCTTCTTGCTGCCCGCCACGTGGCGCCCGGCGCCTACGAGATCGCCGGGCCCGACACGCTCACCTTCGCCGAGATGACCGAGGCGATCGCCGAGCTGCTGGGCACGACCAGTCGCAGCTTCCCGCTCCCGTTCAGCAACGCCCGTCTCGAAGCTGCGTTCTCGTCGCTCGTGACCGGAGAGGACCAGGAGCTCCTCGAACCGCTGATGGAGGGGCTGCACGGAGACCTCGTCGTCGGCGACAACCAGATCCAGGAGACGTTCGGTGTGACCGCAACCCCCTTCCTGATCGCCGCTCGGAGGGCGATCGAAGAGATGCCCGATGTCGCGACCGCCGACGAACGGGACGCCGAGCACCGCTGAGGAGTGGGCGCCGTGGCGCACGCGGAAGGCTGTCGAGCGATCCCCACAACGAACAAGGCCCCCTGGCCAGAGGGGGCCTTCGACTTGCCTTCCGGTCAGCCAGGTCCTTCGGACTCCTCCCGGAACCCACCGAAGCCACATGGACGGCAGCCATCGGTTCGACGCGCGTCGCGGGCTTCGCTTCAGGGCTTCGGCTTGCGTGCGGCGGCCACGCGCTCGCGCAGCTGGTCGATCTTCTCTTTGTTCTTGGGGTCGCTGGCGACCTTCTTGGCCTGGGCAAGGACCCGCTGGCCCTGAGGGCTTCGGGCGAAGCGGACGGCGCTTCTGAGCAAGGACATGTCCCTGGAGTATCCGCCGAGCGCCGCGGGCATGCGCTCGGCCCGCGTAGGGTCATCGCCATGGATACCGAACACGCCCGTGAACTCCTTGCCGCGGCCCGACTGCGAGCGGAGCAGGCGCTGGCCAACGCTAGCGTCGGCGAGCAGACGCCCGACGACGCCTCGGGCGACGAAGCCTCCGAGCTGACGGCCGGCGGCGTCGACGACGCGATTGCGGAGAGCGTGCGGGAGGAGCTTGCCGCCATCGAGCGCGCCGAGCAGCGCCTCGCCGACGGCACCTACGGGCTGTCGGTCGAAAGCGGCGATCCGATCCCCGACGCGCGCCTGCAGGCCTCGCCGTGGGCAGAGCGGACGGTCGAGGAGCAGGCGCGATACGACCAGGGGATCTGACGTGTTGAGAACCGCGCCGCGACGTCACTGAACGCGCGATAACGCTGCCTTACGTAGCGCCGACTCACGCCTCGCACCGGCGAGCTCGAGACTCCCTTCGGTTGTGGCTTTAGCGTTGTCGAGGCGCGCTCAGGCGGGCTCGAAGCCATGCAGCCATCTCGCCAGGTCCCCACTCGCTCGAGGCGACCGCGAGCACTGCTTGTTCGGCCTCATCGACCTCTGGCGGCGAGTTCCACTGCCAGCCGTTGATCTCGATGAACAGCCGTAACGTCACCCAGGCGGTCGGCGAACTCGGGGTAAAGCTCGGTCTCGCCCAAACCCGGCTGCGGGCGCGTGCAACGCTGAGTCCGCGCGGCTCCAGAACGAACAAAGCCCCCTGGCGAGAGGGGGCTCTGAACTTGTCCTTCCGGTTGCCCGGAAGGACATAGCGGGGGCGGGATTCGAACCCGCGACCTTCGGGTTATGAGCCCGACGAGCTACCAGACTGCTCCACCCCGCGGCGTAGACGTCTCAGTATAGGAAGGCCGCGCGCGTCGTCAAGGTGCGGCAGAATCGCGCGCCGTGGCCAAAGTCCTAGTAACTCGCCGCCTTCCGGGCTCCGCCGTAGAGCGGCTCGCCGACCATCACGAAGTCGAGGTGTGGCCGGGTGAGGGGCCGCCCAATCGCGACGAGTTGTTGGAGCTGGTCGCCGACGCCGAGGGCCTGCTCAGCCTGCTGACCGACCGCATCGACCAGGAGCTGCTCGACGCCGCGCCGAAGCTGCGCGCGATCGCCAACTACGCGGTCGGCTTCGACAATGTCGACCTCGAGGCGGTCGCCAAGCGGGGCATCCCGGTGGGCGTCACGCCCGACGTGCTGACCGACTCGACCTCCGACCTGGCGATGGCGCTGATCCTGGCCGTCGCGCGCCGGCTGCCCGACGCGGCCGCCGCCGTGCGCTCCGGCGACACGCACAGCTGGGGACCCAGCAGCTGGCTGGGGGTCGAGCTGCACGGGTCCACGCTGCTGGTCGTCGGGCCCGGGCGGATCGGCCAGGCGGTCGCCAGGCGCGCCGAGGCGTTCGGGATGCGCGTGATCTTCTTCGGCGAGGACAACGCCGACCTGCATCACCTGCTCGGCCAGGCCGACGTCGTGACCCTGCACGTCCCGCTCACCGACGAGACGCGCGGCCTGATCGACGACGCCGCGTTTCGCGCGATGCGCCCCGGGGCGATCATCGTCAACACCGCCCGCGGGCCGATCATCGACCAGGAGGCGCTGCGGGTCGCGCTGCACGAGGGCCGGATCGGCGGCGCGGGCCTCGACGTGACCGACCCCGAGCCGCTGGACCCGCAGGATCCGCTGCTGGTCGACACGCCGAACCTGTTGGTGCTCCCGCACATCGGCTCGGCCACCCACGCCGCCCGTGGGCGCATGGCCGAACGCGCCGTGGAGAACCTGATGGCCGCGCTGGCCGGCGAGCCGATGCCGTATCCCGTGCCGGCGCCCGCCGCGCCGCCGGCGTGAGCGCGGTGCGCGTCGCCGTCGTCGACATCGGCTCGAACTCCACCCGCCTGCTTGTCGCCGACGTCGGCGAGAACAGCGCAATCGAGGAGCTCGCTCGCCGCTCGACCGTCACGCGCCTGGGTCAGGGCGTCGACGCGACGGGCTCCCTGGCCCCCGAGGCCAAGGAGCGCGTCTACGCGGTGCTCGAGGGCTACCGCTCGGAGATCGATGCGCTCGGTGCCGAGCAGATCGTCGGCGTGCTGACCAGCGCGGTGCGCGACGCCGCCGACGGCGAGGCGTTCGCCGCCACGGTCCGCGAGCGGTTCGGCATCGCCGCCCAGGCGATTCCCGGCGACGAGGAGGCGCGGCTGAGCTTCCTGGGCGCGACCGCCGGCCACGCGACCGGCCGCCCGACGCTCGTCGTCGACATCGGCGGCGGGTCGACCGAGCTGATCGTCGGCACCGCCGACGAGATGACGTTCCACGTGTCGACCCAGGTCGGCGTGGTGCGCCACACCGAGCGCCACCTCCACGGCGACCCGCCCGGCGACGACGAGCTCGCGGCGCTGCGTGCGGGCGCCGCCGCCACGTTCGCGGCCGAGGTTCCCGCCGCGACACGCGCGCTGCCGGACAGCGGGATCGCGGTCGCCGGCACCGCCACGCAGTGCGCCGCCGTCGCCATGGGGGTCTACGACCGCGAGCGGGTCCACGGCTACGTGCTCGAGCGGGCCGAGCTCGAGGAGATCCTCGCGCGGCTCGCCTCGCTGCCCCTGGCCGAGCGGCGCGAGGTGCCGGGGCTCGACCCGGCTAGGGCGCCCACGATCGTGGCCGGGGCGGCGATCCTGCTCGAAGTGCTTGCTTCGTTCGGTCTCGAACGGATCGAAGTGTCCGAGAACGACATCCTTCGCGGCGTGGCGCTTCGACACACCACTTTGCAGGGCCGGGCTCACCAGTTCTAGTCGCAAACTGGACGTTTGTTCGATTGCCCGGGTATCCGTCCAGGCCTGATACTCCATCACGTCGGGTGACGGGCATCCGTGCTGCAAGGCGTGGGGACTCCAGAGCCTGACTCATAGGTCCGGGCGTAGCCGCGTTGTTCGGCGCCTCCCGCCGCCCGGATCGTTTATGGCCCTTTCAAGGCACGTACCCCTGCCCGTCCTGACGGGGCCAACTTTGGAAGCCGCCCTCGGGCGGCTTCCATTCGTTAAGGCGCGGAGACACCCAGGTCTTTAACAAGGGGGCAGGGTCGGCGCGCTACGGTGCGAAGCGTCCCCTGCAAACGAGAGGAGGAGGTCCCGATGGGCCCGTTGATGCCACTCGACGCGATGTACACGGCAGCACCGCAGGACGACCCGGACCGCCTCGAACGGTTCGGCCGCCCGGATGTCGCCGATCTGTTCGACGAGCCGGGCAACGGCACGCTCGGCCCGGGCCTCGAGCCCGAGACGTTCGACGCAGCGATCCTCGCGGGGTTGGTTACGCCCTAGAGGGTGCCGGAGGCGGAGGGCACCGACCGCGAAGCGGTTGGTCTATGGCCGCCGGAGGTGGGCCCCTCCCGGCCGGAGGCCGGATGGTGTCACGCGAGGTTGGACCGGCGCGGGTAGATGACGTTCGGGTCGGTGAGCACGTTCACCAAGGCGGGCTTGCCGGACTCGAACGCCCGCGCCAGGGCCGGC
The DNA here is from genome assembly GCA_963825415.1 of uncultured Actinomycetes bacterium. GTDB lineage: Bacteria > Actinomycetota > Thermoleophilia > Solirubrobacterales > Solirubrobacteraceae > BP-464. The sequence continues at coordinate 119,770 of CAWGTD010000003.1, forward strand.
TTGAGCTGGTCGGGTTGCTCGACCAGCTCGCCGTGGCCGCCCAGCGCCTCGACCACCTGGTCGTAGCGCGTTCCCGGGCGCAGCTCGGCGGCGACGGAGTAGCCGTAGAGGAACTCCATCGGGTGCTTCTCCAGCGCCCAGATGCCGTTGTTGCCCATCACGCCCACGACGTTGACGCCGTGGCGCGCCAGCGTGTCGAACTCCATGCCGCTGAAACCGAACGCGCCGTCGCCCAGCAGCAGCACTACCTGCTTGTCCGGCCGCGCGAGCTTCGCCGCGAGCGCGTAGCCCGGCCCGGCGCCGAGGCACCCGTACGGGCCCGGATCGAGCCAGCAGCCCGGCTCGTAGGACGGCACGACGCGCCCGGCGTAGGAGACGTAGTCGCCGCCGTCGCCGATCACGATCGCGTCGCGGTCGATGACCTCGCCGAGCTCCTTGTAGAGCCGCATCGGATGCAGCGGCGCGCGGTCGTCTGATAGCTCGGCCTCCTCGGCCGCCCGCTTCTCGTCCTCGACGCCGCGCAGCTCGGCGACCCACGCGTCGCTCGCCGCGCCCCCGCGCGCACCTTCCAGCAGGGACTCGAGGATCGCTCCGATCGGGCCGACCAGCCCCGCCGCGACGGGTCGCGGGTGTTCGCGCTCGGGCTCGGAGCGGTCGATCACCACCAGCTCGGTCTCCTCGCCGAACGAAGCACCGAAGCCCAGCCGGAAGTCCATCGGCACGCCGATGACCAGCGCGACGTCGGCGCCCTTCAGGCCGGCCCCTCGCGCGCGCGAGAAGAAGAGCTCGTGGTCGGCAGGCACGCAGCCCCGCGCCAGACCGTTGAGGAACACCGGAATCCGCAGCTCCTGCGCCAGCGCCAGCAGCGCCTCCTCGCCGCGACCCCAGTAGAGGTTCGTGCCGGCCATGATCACCGGGCGCTGCGCTCCACGCAGCAGCTCGGCCGCGCGGTCGAGCGCCGCGCCGTCGGGCGTTGGCCCGCCAGAGGCGTCGGCTTCGACCAGTTCGTCGCCGGGGTCCTCGCCCTCCATGAAGACGTAGTCGAGCGGGAAGTCCACGAACGCAGGCCCCGACGGCGGGCCCGCAGCCGCCGCGAACGCCGCGTCGATCAGCCCCGGGATCTCGGCGGTGCTCTGCGGCGTGGCCGCGAAGCGCGTCACGGGCGCGACGAACGGCACGTGGTCGATCTCCTGGAGCGAGCCCTGCCCCCAGCGCAGCGCCGGCGCGCGGCCGCCCAACACGACCATCGGCGAGTTGTTCTGCAGCGCGGACGCCATCGCGCTCATCCCGTTGGTCACGCCGGGGCCGGCGGTCAGCGCGGCCACGCCGGGCTCGCGCGTGACCTTCGCCCAGCCCTCCGCCGCGAACGCCGCCGCCTGCTCGTGGCGCACGTCGACGATGTCGATGCCCTCCTCGCGACAGCCGTCGTAGATCGAGAAGAGGTGCCCGCCGGAGAGCGTGAACAGCTTCGTCACGCCATGGGCCTTGAGCCTGCGGGCGACCAGGCGGCCGCCGTGGAGCTGGGTCGTCGGATGCGTCTCGGTCGTCATGGGCCGGACGCTACTCGTGTCCCAGCGACATCGTGTTGAGGTGCAGCCCGCCGTCGATGCCGATCAGCTCGCCGGTGACCGACCCCGCCTCCTCGCGGGCCAGGAACGCCACCAGCGCCGCGACCTCCTCGGGTTCCACCATGCGGCGCGCGGGCAGCGCGGCGGTCACGCGCTCCAGGACGTGCTCAGGCATCGCCCGCACCTGCTCGGTCGCGATCATCCCCGGCAGCACCGCGTTGGCGGTGATCCCCCGGCCCGCGTTCTCGGCCGCGAGCGTGAGCACCATCCCGTGCAGGCCGGCCTTCGACGCGCTGTAGGCCACCTGGCCCGGCAGCCCCGAGCGCGCGGCGCCCGAGGAGATCACGACGATGCGGCCGAGGCCGCGCTCGCGCATGCCGCCGAGGCACGCCTGCACCACGCGAAACGCGCCGCTCAGATTGACCGCGAGGTCGCGCTCCCACTGTTCGGCGGTCATCTTGTGGGCCGGCGCGACCGTCGTCGTGATCGCCGCGTTGGACACGCAGACGTCGATGTCGTCGAGGACGGGCATCGGGTCGGCGGCGACGTCGACGCGCAGGTCGCAGCCCTCGGCGACGTCGAGCGTGACGACCTCGAACCCGTCCGCCCGCAACCGCGCAGCGATCGCGGCGCCGATGCCGCGGGCGGCGCCGGTGACCAGCGCCTTCACGAGCCCTGGCCCTGGCCCACCCGCCCGGGATCGGTCCGGTCGTAGAACTGCTGGAGCCGGCCGAGGGTCTCCTCGGGGTCCGCGCACGTGTAGGCGTTCCACGCCTCGATGCGCAGCTGCGCGTCGAGGTCGGACCCGACGACCTCGGCGATCGTCTCCTTGGCCGAGCGCACGGCGCGCTGGGAGTTGCGCAGGATCTGCCGCGCCACCGTCTCGGCCTCCTCGAGCAGCCGCTCGTGCGGCACGACCCTCGTGACGATGTTCCACTGCAGGGCCTGCTGGGCGTCGACGGGCTCTGCGGTCAGCAGCATGTGCGAGGCGACGCCCGCGCCGCAGGTGTTGACGAGCCGGACGATGCCCCCGTCGCCGTGGTGGTAGCCGCGCCGCGCCTCGAACGAGCCGAACATCGCGCGGTCCGACGCGATGCGGATGTCGCACGCCATCGCCTGCTCGAGGCCGCCCGCCAACGCCCACCCGTTGACCGCGCCGACGATCGGCTTGGTCGTCTTGTGCAGGCCGCGGGTGAAGCCGCCGAAGCCCAGGTCGATGATGTCGCGGATCGAGCGTTCACCCCGGATGATCGGCGGGATGTAGGTCTTCAGGTCCGCACCCGCGCAGAACGCGTCGCCGGCGCCGGTGAGGATCGCGACGTCGACGTCGTCGTCGTCGCGGAAGTCGGTCCACGTCTCGACCAGGAGCTCCTGCATCTCCGGGTCGATCGCGTTACGCGCCTCCGGACGGTTGAACGTCACGTAGGCGATCCGATCGCGCTTCTCGTAGAGCACCTTGGCCATCCATCGCTCCTTGGGTCGTAAGGGGGGCCCACAGTCGCACCTGCTCGGTCTTGCCCTTCAGCTCGACGGTCGGCCGCTCCTCGAACCCCACGCTCGCACGCTCGAGCAGGCAGCGGGTCGCTTCGGTGAGCAGCACCTCGTCGCCGGTCTGGCGCGTGACCTCCTCGACCCGCGCCGCCGTGTTCACCGCGTCGCCGATCACCGTGAACTCGACGTGCCCGCCGCCGCCGACGGTGCCCGCCACGACCGGGCCGGAGTTGATGCCGATGCCGATCCGCAGCTCGTCGCCGTAGCACTCGCGCACCAGCGTGGCGATCTCCAGCGAGGCGGCGACCGCGCGGTCGGCGTGGTCGGTGAGCCGCTCGGGCGCGCCGAACACGCCGAGCAGGCCGTCGCCGATGAACTTGTTGGCGTGGCCGCCGTGCTTGCGCAGGACCGGCACGACCTCGCCGTAGAACGTGTTGAGCCGCGCGACGACCTCGCGGGCGCTCGAACGCTCGGCGAACGAGGTGAAGCCGCGGATGTCGAGGAACAGGACGGTCACCTCCATCTCCTCGCCCTCGAGCACCGTGCCCTCTGCGAGGACGCGGTCGGCCAGCGCCGGGTCGACGAAGGCGCCGAACGCCTCGCGCAGGTGGTCGCGCTCCTCGAGGCCCAGCACCATCTGGTTGAACGACCCGGCCAGCCGGCCGACCTCGTCGGTCCCGGTGACGGGGACGCGCGCGCTGAAGTCGCCGGCGGCGACGCGCTCGGTCCCGCGGCGCAGGTCGCGCAGCGGCCCGAGGATCGAGCGCGAGAGCAGCAGCGACAGCTCGAAGGAGATCGTGAACGCCACCGCGATGGCCGCCAGAACGGTGACACCCAGCTCGTCCAGTGTCCGGTCGCCGCGGCTGGACAGCCCGGCCACGGTCACGCCGCTGATGATGTTGATGGCCGGCAGCGCGGCCAGCAGCCGCCAGCGCAGCGGCACGGTCCGCTTGCCCAGCTCGGCGCCGTCGGGCAGGTGGGCCGAGATGTCCGACAGCACGGGCCGCAGGATGAGCTCGGTGGCGAAGAAGCGCAGGAAGACGCCGTACATCAACACGACGGCCGCGCCCGCCATGAGGATCAGCAGCGTGGTGACGCTCGGGCGGTCGAGCTCGTACCAGATGTAGATCGAGATCGGGGCCACGCTGAACGCGATCCAGGCGAAGCGCAGCAGCCGCAGGAAGTCCAGCGGCAGGCCGGCGAGCGCGCGCCAGGCGGACACCGTGCTCGCGGGTGTGCGGTCGCCGCGCAAGCCACGGCCTGGCGGGGCGCAGCAGGTGGAACGTGGCCTTGATCGAGAAGGCGTTGTCGAGCAGCACCAGCGCGGTGCTGACCGCGAGTATGCGCCAGAACTTCTCGGCCGACATGTCCTGATAGAGCCGCAGCAGGCCGATGCCGCCGAGTGCGACGACCAGCGCGAACTGGTACTGAACGGCAAGCAGGACGTACGGATAACGCCGGCCGAGCTTGCGATACAGGTAGCGAAGCCCTCGCTCCATTCGGGAATTGTCGCCGGTTTACCGGTCGCGGGTGTGACTTCGCTCCGCTTGTTCGCGCTCCCGCTCCGCTTCCTCCTGTTCGGCCTCGTCCTTGCCCTCGGCGTTCGGGCCCGGCGGAGGCGGCACCGACCGCCAGCCGTGCACCGACTTCCACAGCAGCGCGTCGAGCTGGCGTTGCGGGATGCAGTCCAGGCAGGTCGGCAGGCGTGCCGACGCGCGCGCCCCCGGGGTGCCGGCCGGGTTGTACTCGACGAGCGGCACCTTGGCGGGCCGGTAGACGAACGGCTCGATGTTGGCGGGAGTGCCCTGGAAGGCGTCGTACATCGGCGTCGCCAGCGCGTCGAAGAGGCTCAACGGCCGCAGGCCCAGGATCAGCCCGACCGAGCGGACCACCGAGACGGTGTCATAGCGGGTGTGGATCACCGCTCCGCGCTTCGCGTAGGGGCTGATGACGAGCGCCGGCATGCGGTGGGCGTCGACGTGGTCGGCGCCGTCCTGAGAGTCGTCCTCGATGACGAAGATCGCGCTCTGATCCCAGATCGGCGAGTGCGAGATGAGGTCGACCACGCGGCCGACGAACTCGTCGTTGTCGGCGATCATCGCCCGCGGCGTGCGCGCGCCGGCGGTGAGGCCCTGGGTGTGGTCGTTGGTCGCCACCAGGTAGTTCAGCGCCGGGACCGTTCCGGTGGCGAGCTGCTGGATGAAATGCGTGCGGAAGCAGTCGAAGCGCGACTGGGCGAGCGGCTTGGCCCGCGGCGGCTTGCTCGTGTCGTACAGCTCGGCGTCCTGGGCGTTCAGCTTGCCCTGCTCGAGGGCGAACCCGACGACGGCGTCCTTGCCGACGGATGCGTCGTTGGCGTAGCACTGGTTGCCGAGCGTCGTGTTTCCGGCAGCTCCCGCGCCGAGGTCGGAGTTCGCCAGCTGGCGATCGCCCGCGGCGGTCTCCTCTGGCGTGACGTCCTTGTCGGCCACCGGAGCGGTGCCGGCCCCGGCCCCGCCCGCTCGGAACGGGACGGCATGCGAGATCGCCTCGCCGTAGTTGTAGTAGGTGACGTTCTGGCGCTCGGCCTCGTCGAAGATGAACCCGTTCAAAGGCCAGGTCACCGCGTACACGCCGAAGTCGTACGGGCGGTCGCGCCCGCCGTAGTTGGGGAACCACGCCTTGTTGACGTAGTCGGTGACGGTCGCGGCGGCGGTCCAGAAGTGGCCGTCGATCGACGCCTCGGAGTTCGAGTACATGTGGTCGATCAGCGGGAAGCGCTGCACGAGCGCGTGGACGTTGACCGTGTTGTCCCCGCCGAACAGCGCGAGCTTGGGATCTCCGTCGCCGCGGGGCTCGTCGCCGAGGATCTGGTCGTACGTGCGGTTCTCGCGCACCACATAGAAGACGTGCTTGATCGGCCCGTTGGCGCGCAGCGGCGTGTCGGCCGGCGGGGTCTGGGGATCGATCGGATGGACCTGCGCCTCGGCGACGACGTCGAGCCTGGCGAGCCGCGCGTCGGAGGGCAGGTCGCCGATCCCCGCGGCACCGACGTTCAGCAGCGGCAGGTACTGGGTCTCGTTGATGCGATCGTCGGTGTCGCTCGGGCTGGTGGGCTGCGGACCGGCGGGATTCGGACCGGTGCCCAACCCCTTGCCCGTCACGTAGAGCAGCTTCGGGCAGCGCTTGGCGCGCTTGCCGCGACGGGGGCCCACCCTGTTGCCGCACGGGTTGGCGCGGTTGCCCGTCACCTGGACGTCGGTCGGGTACTGCGCCGTGGGGATACGCCCGATCGTCCCGAACGCGGGGGTCTTCCCGATGCTTCCGGGCAAGGCGATCACCGCGATCGCGTCGAGGCCGGCCTCGGCGACATAGAGGCGGCGAGCGTCCGGGGAGAGGGCCAGCGCGACCGGCGACGCCCCGAGCCCCTCCTCGCGCCCGACCGCGAGGGTGTTGCTCACAACCATGCGCTTGGTGTCGATCACCGCGACCTGGTCGGAGTTCGTGACGGCGACGTATGCGCGGTCGGCCTTGGGGTCGGCGACGATCGCCTCGGGATGCGAGAGATGCGGTCCGACCGTGATGTCCTTGACCTTGCGGGCCGCGTCGAGATCGATCACCGACACGGTCCCGTCGGTCTCGTTGGAGACCAGTCCGGTCTTGCCGTCGGGAAGGATCGCGGCGCCGTAGGGGTAGTGGCCGACCTTCACGGACGTGACCTTCTTGGTTTCGACGTCGACGATCGCGGCGTGGTCGGCGAGGTTGAGCGGCACGAGCAGCCGCTTGCCGTCAGGGGAGATGGCGAGGCGATCGGGCCAGCCGTTGCGCTTGGGGGCACCCGGCGGGAAGGTCTGGATCGGCGGCGCGCCCGAGGGGACCGGGATGTCGATCGTCGAGGTGAACTCGGCCGACCCCGTCCCCGGCCGGTAGCGAAAGACGTGGATGACGTTGCCCTTCGCCCCGGGCGCGTCGTCGGCGACCTTCTGGTCGGCGTGTTCGGACCCACCGACGCCGGCGACGTAGACGACCGGCTTGGTCGGATCCATCACGATGCCGCCGGACGCACCGGGGAGCACGTGGGTCTGAAGCACGCGGCGCGTGCGTACCGAGACGATCCGGACGTCGTTCTGCCCGCGACCGGCCGAGACGGTCCAATACCAGCGGCCGTTCGGCGTCACGGCGCCGCCGGTGGGGAACTGCCCCACGGCCACGAGGCTCCCGAACGGCTGCAGATGGCGCCCGTTGTTCAGCACGCCGCTCGCGGGACCGATGCGCCCGACCTGGACGTCGTCGCCCGCCACCACGATCGCCGCGCTCCCGAGAGCGGCGAGCAGAGCGAAGGCCGAGAGCAGCGCGCGGCGCGTCATCCGCCCGGCACGCTACCTGCAGGTCTATCGGCGGGTGCCGCTCAGCCGGCGGCGGGACGCCGGCGCTCGGCGTCGTACGCGGCGGCGGTGGCCTCGGGGAGGCGCTCCTCGCCGCAGAACAGATGGCGGCCGACTCGCAGCGCCGGAAGCTCCTCGGCCCCCGCGGCCAGCAGGCGCCGCCCGGCATCCTCGATAGCGACGTCGCGCGCGGGGTCCCCCGCGGCCGCCAGGCAGGCGTCGAGCGGGAGGGTCGCCGCTGCCGCGGCCTCGGCGAGCACCTCGGGGTCGCCCAGATCGAAGCCGCCGCAGAAGGCCAGCCGGCCGGCGGCGAGCACGAACGGCGCGCCGAGACCGAGCTCGCAGGCGAGGGCCGCCGCGCGCATCGCGGGCCGCGCGTCGCTGGGGAAGGGATCGGGCCAGACGAGCGGCACGCGCACGACCGCGGCGCGCGTCTCGGCTTCGGCCATCACACGGGCGCGCTCACGCGTATCGGCGAGCGGCTGCCCGGCGTACAGCGACTCCAGCGACGCGGGCTGCCAGCGCAGGCCGGGAAAGCTGCGATCGACGCGCTCGGCCGCCAGGTAGGTGGCGGGCAGGGTCAGGTCGAAATAGAAGGTGGCGCGCGCCGGGCGCGCGAGCGGCCCCGCGTTGCGGGCTGCTGCGATTGAGCGACGACGCTCCGAAAGTGAGATCAGCTCTCCCATGACCCTGTCAGAAGCCACAACGCACGGGAGAGCCCGATCTTGCGGGCATCGAACAATCGTCCAGTTTGCCTTCCATTGATCCCATCCACCCCTTTATGGTGGGTCGGCCTGATGTCGAACTGGTCTATTGCTGAAGGTCCAGCGGAAAGGCACTGACGCCCATGCCCGCTCCTCCTCCTCCCAAGCGCCATCCCTACAACCAGTGGTCACCCGACGCTCGGGCACTGGACCTCGTGGGTGACAAGTGGACGCTGCTGATCGTGCGTGACTTGGCGGCCGGCCCTCGGCGCTTCGTCGAGCTCCAGCGTGTCCTACCCGGGATCTCCACCGAGCAGCTGCGCTCGCGGCTGAACCGGATGGTCGCGGACGGATTGCTGACCCGTCAGCGCTATCGCGAGGTCCCGCCCCGCGTCGACTACGAGCTCACCGAGCGCGCCGCCGAACTGCTGCCCGTCGTCGGCGAGCTTGCCCGCTGGGGCTACAGCTGGGCATGGAGCCCGCCCCGCCCCGGCGAGGCGATCGACATCGGCGCCGTGTTCCGTTGCGCGCCCGGGATGGTCCAGCTCGGAGGCGAGGTCACCGGCGCGCTCGAGCTGACCGTCGGCCAGCGCCCGTACACCCTCATTGCCGAGCGCGGTGGGGTGCGGATCGAGGAGCGCACCGCTCCCGAGGCACGCGCCCGCGTAGCGGGCAGCGAACGTGCATGGATCGAGGCCCTCGGGCCGGCCTGCTCGCGCATCGACCTCGAGATCGAGGGCGATCGCCGCCTGGCCAACGTGATCCTCGACGGCTTCTCCGCCGTCGCCGCGCGCATCACCCGCGCGGCCTGAATCGGATGCGCTCCGCGGGCACGGACGCCTGCGGAGCCCTCCTCCTGCCGCCCGGCCGCTCCTACTTGGACTTGGAGTAGTCGGCCGCCTCGACGTGCGGCACCTGGCGGGTGTTGCCAGGCGGGAAGGCCTTCGGCGGGAAGATCCAGCACGACGGATCCGCGGAGCCGGGCGCGCGCTCGGCGTCGAACGGGCTCGACTTGGTGATGTCGGGCGCCGGGGCGACCTGCCGCGGCGCGCCGGCCGGCTGGCCGTTCGCGGCGGCGACGTTGTCGCAGTCGTGCTCGGGGAAGATCATCCGCGTGGCGTACTCCTGGCCGAGGTAGACCGGCGGCAGGTAGGCGTTGCCGCGGTTCGCGGACGAGCGGTTGGGCCAGAACGCGGCGCTCTCCGCGCCCGCCGGGCCCCACTGGCGCAGGTAGTGACCCATCTCGTTCTCGTTGGCGGTGGCGACCGTGTCGGCCAGCGCGCCTGCGCCGTTGGAGATGAAGTCGGCGGTCTGCCACTGGTAGTACTCGAGGTACTGAAGGATCGGGTTGAGCTGCTCGAGGAACGGCTGCAGCTGGCCGAGCAGCGGCGTCGTCCCGTTGAGCACGTCCGCCAGCGCCGGCAGGCCCTTCTTGGACGCCGTGATCAGCGGGTCGAGCTTGCGGAACGTGTTGCGCAGGTCGGGGGCGAACGCCTTGGTCGCGCGCAGCGCCGGGCGCAGGTCGCGGATCGCCGGGCGCAGGTCGCGGATCAGCGGATGCGTGTCGACCGCGAACTTCTCGAGCCGGACGAACGTCTTGCGCGACTCGTCCAGGAAGGTCGGGAAGACCTGGAACATCTCGGCCAGCGCCTCGTTCTCGCTGGCCAGCGCGCCGAAGGTGTCGGCGGAACCCGTGATGAGGTTGTGCAGCTGGGCCTCGTTCTTGGTCAGCGCGCCGAACACCACGCCGGTGTTCTTGACCAGCCGGCGCACGCCCGCACTCTGCGCATCGAGCACCTCGAGCAGGTCGCCGCCGTCGGCGACGAACTGCGGGAGGTTGCCGAGCGCGTCGTTGACGTCGGTGCCGCGGCCGTCGATACCCTCGGCGAGGTCCTGCTGCCAGGTCTGGAAGGCCTTGCGGGTGACGGGGTCGAGCGCCTGGAAGATCTCGTCGAGCTGGACGGCGTCATGGACCCGGCCGTCGGGCAGCAAGCCGTCCTCGGGGATCGTCTTGCTCCCGTTCGTCCCCGGCGTCAGCTCGACGTAGGTCTCGCCGAGCAGCGTCTTCTGGCGCAGGATCGCCTTGGCGTCGGAGTGCAGCGGAGCGATCTTGGGTTCGAGCTGGATCGTCGCGATCGTGCGGTCGCTGTGGTTGACGTTGTCGATGTCCTTGTGGACGACCTTGCCCACCGACACGCCCGCGATCCGCACGTCGGCCTGCTCGGCGAGCTGCGTGGCCTCGGGGAACGCGACGTGGAAGCGGTAGCCCTTGGGCTTGAGCGGCACGGGGCCGCCGAACGCCAGCCACAGGAACAGCAGCAGGCCGAAGCACGACAGCGCGAAGAGCGTCATCGTCAGCAGCCGTCCGAGGGTTGGTGCCTGCTTCTGCATCCCCTACTTCGCCTTCCTCGCCTGGGCGTTCGGCGGGTTCGCCGGGCAGACACCCGCGTCGAAGACCGGCTTGGAGAACACCAGCGCGTAGAGCTCGTTGCCGGTCTCGCCGCCCTCCTCGTTGGCGAGCTGCTTGAGGACCGAGCAGGTCGACGCGGCGGTGACCGGGCGAAACGGCCCGTTGGCGTCCGAGCTGGAGAACAGCGCGGCGCCGTCGTGGTTCAGCCACGCCAGCCAGTAGAGGAAGCCCTCGTCGCGCGTGCCGATCCCGGGCGCCTCGCGGCCGTTGGGGTTGAACCCGACCATGTTGAAGAGGTGGTTGAGCACCGTGAACGTCCGGGTCAGCGCCGGGGTCGAGACCGCCAGATGGTCGGCCGCGGGCCCGAGCTTGCGCACCAGCGGCCGCGCCTCGCGGACGAACGGGCGGATCTTCTTCTCGACGATCGGCGCGGCCTCGCGTGCGAACGGCGTGACCGCCTTGTTGGCCCTGTCGACGCTGGGCGCGACCGGCCGCAGGCGCTCCGTGGCGCTCCCCAGGACGGTGGCGTACGACTCGACCTTGGTCAGCGTCTCGGTGGTCTGCTTCAGCGCGCCCGGCAGGTCGGCCACGGCGCGGCTGATGTTGCCCTCCTCGGAGGCGAAGGCACGGAAGACGGCGGCCGACGTGTCGATCAGCTCGGCGAGCTGGTCGCTCTTGCCGGCCAGCGCCTCGTTGAGCAGGTTCAGGCGGTTGATGAGCCGCTTGAGGTTGCGGTGCCGGACGGCGACGGCGCTGGTCACGCGCGCGAGGTCGCGATGGGTGGGCTCGAAGCGCCGGAATACGTCCTGGAGGTCGCCGCCGCGGCCGCGCAGGCCCTCGCCGGCGCCGTGCACGAGCAGCTTGAGGTAGTCGCGCGTGTCGCCGTCGAGGAAGGAGTAGACCTCGTCGGGGTTGATGTCCGGCGCGGTGTTGCGGATCGGGATCGCCCAGTCCTGCTTGGCGACCGGCGCGGAGTTCGATCCCGGGTTCAGCGCCACGAACATGTCCTTCAGCCCGGTCTTGGGCCGCAGCAGCGCCGTCGCGTCGGTGTGGACGAGGTCCTTGTACTTGGGATCGATGTCGAACGTGACGATCGCCACGCCATCCTTCAGCTCCGTCTTGGCGATGTCGCCGATGCGCACGCCGGAGACGCGGATCGTCTGGCCCTGGCCCGGCGTGACCGCCTGCGCCGTGGAGAACTCGGCCTTGAGGTGGAAGGGCGTCTTCTCGACGAACGGGAACCGCAGGCGCTCGTTGTGCAGGATGTAGACGGCGACCCCGAGCGCGATGACGAACAGGCCGATGATGGCCGCGAAGTCGGTGAGGTGCTTGCGGATCGCGGTCACTTCGTCAGCGTCCCGATGTAGGCGTTGACGAGCGCCGCTTCGTCGGCGGACAGCTTCTGGCGGTCCACCGACTCGCGCAGCATCTTCGCCGCGCGGTCCTTGACCTTCTGGTAGCCCGCTACGTCGGTGACCTGGACCTGGTGGGCCTCGGGCAGCGGCGCCGGGATCGAGCGCAGGTCCGGGTCCTCCTGCGTCTCGCAGGGCACGTCGGGACGGAACGGCGTCTTCTTGGCGGGCGGCGGCGGGTTGACGCCCAGCAGCGGCGCCGTGCTCTGGATGAACTGCCCGGCGCCGGTCGGGTAGGTGTAGTTGCCGCCGGTGAGCAGCACGCGGAACCACTGGCCGTTGGCGTCACCGGAGCGGCTCTCGCCCGCCAGGCCACCCAGCGGCTTCGTCGACTCGACGTACACGGGGCCGACGGCCGGGAAGACCGCGTCCTCGATCTTGTCGCGCGTCCACGGCAGGATCTGCTCGTTCTGACAGCTCGACGCCAGGCGGACCTGCTCGTAGAGCGGGATCGTCGAGGCATTCAGCTTGGCCAGCGAGGGCACCGCGGGCCGCAGGTCGCGTACGAGGCCGCGCAGCTCGGGCTTGGAGACCAGCCCGCGGAGCTGCTGGATGAAGGGCAGGCCGGCGTCGAGGGCCGGGCCGGTGGAGCGCGTGGCCGGCCGCCATGCGGCGACGAAGCGGCGCACGTGCGGGAACGCGGCGTTCAGCGCGGCCAGCGCGGGCAGGCCGGCGTGCAGCGTGCGCGGCAGCTCGGCGATCGCCGCCGCCAGGTTGTCCCGCTCGCGGGCGAACGCGTTCGCGGTGACGTTGAACTCGGTGATGAGGTCCTTCAGCTGCGCGGGGTTGCGGTTCAGCGCGAGGGCGACCTTGCTCGAGCTGCGCAGGTAGGCGGAGAGGTCGTGCGGCTCCTCGCCGAGCTGGGCTGTCGCGACGATCGCGCCGTCGCGGTAGGCCGGCAGCCACCAGCGGATCGAGCGGTTGAAGCCCTGGCCGCCGCTCTTGTCCAGGCCGGTCGACAGCTCCTCGAGCAGTTCCTGCAGCTCGCGGCGCGTGTCGCCCTGCAGCGACGTGAGGATCTGGTCGAGCTGGACCGGAGCGCTGGTCTGGTTGATCGGGATCGTGTCGCCGTCGTTGATACGCGGCGCCGCCGGCGATCCCGGGCTGAGGTCGACAAAGAAGTTGCCCTCGAGGAAGATCCGCGGGCGGATCGCCAGCTTGGCGTCCTTGTGGATCGGCAGGCCCCTCTTGTCGATCCGCATCTTCACGACGGCGGCCTGCTTGTCGGAGTCGACGCGGTCGACGCTCGTGACCTTGCCGACGTTGACGCCGGCGATCCGGACGAACGAGCCGGGCTTGATGTTGTTGGCCGTCCGGAAGACCGCGCTGACCTCGTAGTGATGGCGGAACGGGATCGACTTGGTGAACCCCAGATAGGTGCCGATCCCGATCAGGATCAGCGTCAGGAGGCCGGCCTGGAAGTAGTTGAGGCGCTGTCGCTGGTTGCGTCTCATGGGCTCTGGGGGTTGTGGGGAGGACCTTCGGTCTCGTTCGGCCGGCCGCCGGAGGGCAGCTGGGCGCCGAGGCCGCCCGGATCCTGGCTGAACGTCTGGCCCTCCGGGACGCGTGCGAGGTTGCGGCCCGAGCCGCGGCCCTGCTTGTCGAACTTGGCGAAGCTGGGCCCGAAGTCCGGGAAGTCGTCGAACACCGGGGCGTCGACGACCGCGCGCCGATAGGCCTCGTAGCCGTCGGGCCGGAAGCGGTTGAGCCCGTAGGCGTAGCCCTGCTGGCCCTTCATGCAGTCCGCGGTCCCGTCGGGATGGACCGCGGTGCCGCCGGTGGTGTTGTTGTGCAGGAACTGCGGCGAGCCGCCGTTCGTGGCGTGCTGGACCGGGTTGGCCGGCACGCCGTGGACGAACTCGTTCGCGCCCTGGCTGGTGACGTTGTCGGGATCGCCGTTGCCGTTGTTGAGCAGCGCCCGCTCCGCGCCGCCGGTGGTGTCGGGCGCGCTGAAGTGCTCGGCGTTGAACGTCCAGAACATCGTCCAGTGGTTGCAGACCGTCGCGTACGGGCCGAGGAAGCGAACCTGCGGCTGCAGCGAGTTGACCGTGGCGACCAGCCCGCGCAGCGCACCGTTGGTCGTCGGTGCCTCCGCGAGCGCCTTCAGCGCGTCGAGCGCCTTCTGGAGGTCCTCGTTCATCTGCACCGATCGGCGCGTGACCGGGATGCCGATCTTCAGCGCCGAGTTGAGGCTGGGCAGCGCGTCGCGCAGGTCCAGGGCGGCGAAGCGCAGGTCGTGGCTGAACTTCGCGGTGTCGACCAGGAACGGGCGCTGGACCGCGAAGGACTTGATGCCGGCGTCGAGCGTCGGCGGGTTCTTGGAGATCGTGTCCTTCAGCGCCTCTGGATCACGCGAGAACGCCTCGAACGTCGTCGCCATGTCGGTGAACACGCGGGCGTTGATCGCCGACACCGGGGCGACGATCCGGACCGTGTCGCCGAGCTCCTTGAAGAAGCTGCGCAGATCGGTCTCCGGATCGGACAGGTTGGCCATGACGTTCTGCAGGCCCTCGAAGAACCGCGGGGCGTCGGAGATCGTCCGGCTGAGGTCGTAGCCGCGGCCCACGAACGCGTTGCCGAAGCCCTTGAGATTCGTGCGCGACGCAGCTCGCGTCTTCGCGTCGAACATGTTGTAGAACTCGTCGAGCTCGACCGGCACCTGCGACTGCGACAGCGGCAGCGTCCCGCCGTCGGGGATCGTGCGGCGGGCGTGGCCGCGGTGGAACTCGACGTACTTCAGGCCCAGCGACGAGCGCGGCCTGATGACGACGGTCGAGTCGACCGGCACCGTGCCGAACTTCTGGTCGAGCTTGAGCTTGAGGATCGCTCCGACCTTCCCGTTGGGCAGCTTGGCCGGGACCATGTCCTGGACCACGCCGACCCGGAAGCCGCCCGAGCGCACCTCGTTGCCGGGGACCAGCTCGGCGCCGTTGTCGACCTGGACGTTGATCGCCTGGGTCGGCACGAACGGCAGGCCGTTGTTGGCGTTGTACGCGAGGAACACCGCGACCAGCACCACGAGCGTGGTGACGGCCCCGACGAGCACGGGGTTGGCGACGATGGATGCGTTGCCGCGCCGTCTCATGGGGCCAGGAGGTAGTCGAGGAGCTTCTGCTGATGCTCCCTGGTGGCCGTGGTCTGCCCCAGCGCGGTCTGCTGCTTGGGCGCCGACGGGAGGATCACCCGCGGCGCACCGGGGATGACGTCGGCGAGCGTCGGGGTGGTGGACTCGGCGGGCGCCTGGCTCTGCGCGGTCGGAGCGGTCGCCGCGGCGTCCTCGTTGGGCCGGTGGCGCAGCGAGGCGTCGGCGGACCGCGAGTCTCCGGCGCCCGGCGTCTTGGAGGTGTCGGGGAACTCGAAGCCCGGCTGGTTGGGCCCGAGGGTGGCGCTGCAGTCCTTGCGCAGCTCGTTGCCGGTGTCCGCGTTGATCGACTTCGCGCGCTTGATGTCGGAGTAGTTCTCGCAGGGCCCGACGAACGGCGCGACCTTGAGGATGTGGACGGAGCTGTCGTAGATGTTGACCGACAGCACCTGGTCATAGACGTACTCGAGCAGCGCCTCGAGTCCGGTGTAGCCCTTGCCGCCCGGGCTGCGCGGGTCGGGCTCGGCCGAGAAGTCGCGGTTGTCGAGGTGCTCGAGGATGATCGCCAGGTTTTGGCCGAGCTCCGGCGCGCCCTTGGAGAACTGCTCGAGCAGGTCGATGGTTGGCAAGGCCGCCTTGGCCGCCACGCGCCCGGTGTCCGACGCCTCGCCGAGCGCGCGGAAAGCCGGCCGCGACACGTCGGAGAACGGCGCGAGCTGGTCGAAGAAGAGCTTGAGGTTCGGCGCCGCGGCCTGCAGCGTGCGCAGCGCGGGCGTCTGCTCGTCGGCGACGTCGCCGAGGTCGCGCATCGCGGGCTCGAGCTGCTCGAGGAAGTCGGGGAGCTTGTGGAAGCCGGCGGCGATGTCGCTGCGGCGCTCGGCGCTGGCCCGCGACGTGCGGCCCGCCATCACGACCCAGCGCGCGACCTCCTTGCGGTTGTCGGAGAGGTCGCCGATGACCGTGTCGGCGTTCTTGACCAGGTTGGCGATGACCTGGTTCTGCTCGCCGAGGATCTTCAGGACCTTGTCGGTCTCGCGGAGGCCGGGCGACGCGCGGCGGATCGCGTCGTTGAGGTTCTTGCCGTTGCCTGCGACGGCCGCGCCGAGCGAGTCGACGATGATGCTGAGGCGCTGGCGGTAGGGCAGCCGCAGCACGTTGTTGACCAGGTCGGGGGCGACGACCGAAGACGTCCGCTCCACCGGAATCGTCGAGCCGGGCTTCAGCTCGGTGGCCGACGTGCCGGGCTGGCAGTCGATGAAGTACTCGCCGATCAGCGACTGCGGCCGCGCCTGGCAGGTCACGTCGGTGCGCAGCGAGCCGAACCCCGTCTTGGTGATCTCGACCTCGACAAGCGCCCGATGCGTGCGCCGGTCGACCTTCAGCTCGCCGGTCTTGCCGGCGCGCACGCCGGCGATCTTCAGGTCGCCGCCGCTGATGATGCCGAACGCGTCGTCGAGCTCGACCCAGTACTTGGTCCCGCCGTCGCCGTTCGACGCTCCGGTCGCGAAGACCGTCAGCGCGCCGGCGGCGACGAGTACGAGGAGGATTCCGAGGACGCGCTTCATCGCTTACTTGCCCAGTGGGACCTGGCTGTCGTCACACGGGTAGTCCGGCGTGGGCTTCCAGGCCTCGCCGCGCTCGATCGCACCGGGGCAGCGGTTGCGCTGGTTGAGCGACACGGCGCCGTTGTTGGTCCCCTCGTTGACCAGCGGGAGGAGCATGTCCTTGAGCCCGAGCGTGTTCGGGATGAACGCGTTGATGTTCGTCGGGAGGTTGACGTGCGGCGCTGCGCGGCTGCCGCCGCCGAGCGCGTCGTACACGCCGGAGTGGCTGAAGTCGTCGAACCAGCCGACGAGGTCGGCGGCGTAGGGCCGCGCGTAGGCCAACTCGTCGATCGACTGCTTCAGCGCGTCGGTCGAGGCCGGCAGGGCGCCCTGGCGATCCTTGCCGTTGCGCTGGATCGGGCCGACGGCGATGTCGCGCAGCGGGACGGAGGAGTTCGTCAGCTCGATGAGGTCGTTCTGCTTGCCGGACTTCTGGATGAGCGCCGAGAGATCGCGCAGGGTCGGGCGTGCCTCGATCGCCAGCGGCCGCAGTGCCCGGACGAACGGGCGCAGCTTCTTCGCCACCGGCTTGGAGTCGTCGACCAGGCCGTCGAGGTCGTCGAGCGTGCTGCGGAGGTTGACGAACGTCGAGTTGGCGCGGCGCATGAAGTCCGGGAACGTGTGGATGGCGTCGGCCAGCGCCGCCTTCTCGCCGCCGATGGCGGTCACCGTCGTGGCCAGGTGGTCGACCAGGCCGCTCAGGTCGTCGCGGCGCTCGGCGATCGTGCTCACCAGGCGCGAGGAGTTCACGACGAAGTCGCGCAGCAGCGGGGTGTCGCGGTTGAGCTCTTGGAAGAGCCGGCTGGAGGCGGCCAGCGACGGGTTGAGGTAGAGGAAGCCGGCGTTGGCCTGCTTGCCGCGCCCGCCGTAGGAGGTCCCGTAGCCGCGGATCAGGCGGCGCAGGGCGTCGCGCGTCTTGGGATCGAACGTGTTGAAGAGCTGGTCGAGGTCGACCGCGGTTGTGGTGTGGCTCTCCTCGATGACGCCCTTGTCGGGGATCTTCGGCGTGTTGCCGCCGGGCAGGTGCAGGTCGATGTAGCGGTTGGCGACGCCCGAGAGGGAGGCCTGGCGGATGAGCGCCTCGGTGCCCTCCCGCAGCGGCTTGTAGCGATCGTCGGTGATCGCCATGAGGATGTCGGCCTTGCCGTCGTCGGTGAGCTTGATCTCCTTGACCGAGCCGATCCCGGCGCCCGCAACCTGGACCAGGTCGCCCTTGACGAGCTGGCTGGCGCTCTGGAAGCGGGCATGGACCTGGTAGTCCGATCCACCAGGGCGGAGCAGGACGACCGCCACCGCAGCGACCGCCACAATGACGGCGCTCAAACCGAGCACCCTGCCCCACAGCCTCGAATTTCTCAAAAGACGGTTCTCTCCCAGTGGGCTCCCGTCGCAGTCCTCCGGCCGCGACGAAGCAGCCCGGAAGCATCCCCAACGGGGCGCCAGGGCGCAACTTTGAACCGTCGCGTAGGTTTCGGGCGGCTATGCGTCGCTTCCTTCTCCCCCTCACATCCCTGCTGATCGCGCTCGCCGTGGCGGCCCCCGGCGCCCATGCGGCGAAGTACAACGTCGCCCTCGGCATCGGCGACGAGTCCTCCGGAATGTTCCTGCAGCCGAACTTCCAGGCGCTGGGCATCAAGAAGGCCCGGTACTTCATCCGCTGGGACGCGATGAAGAAGAGCTACGCGCGCAAGGCCGCCGACAACTACGTGGCCGAGGCCAGGGCGGCCGGCGTGCGGGTCCTGATGCACATCTCGACCAACGACCTGCGCCACAAGAAGCGCCCACCTGCCCAGCGTCGCCGAGTACCGCAAGTGGGTCGGGCAGCTCGTCCGGCGCTACAAGGCCAAGGGCGTCAAGGAGTGGGGCGTCTGGAACGAGGCCAACCACAAGTCCCAGCCCACCTACAAGAGCGCCAAGCGCGCCGCCCAGTACTTCGTGGCGATGCGCAAGCTCTGCAACGGCTGCACGATCGTCGCGCTCGACATCCTCGACCAGGCCGGCGCCACGCGGCTACATCGACCGCTGCTACCGCGCACTGTCAGCAAGAGCCAACCGCCGCCGCGCGAAGGTCGTCGGGATCCACAACTACTCCGACACCAACCGCTACCGCGACCGTGGCACCAAGTCGATCCTCAAGCGGGTCAAGCGCTACAACCGGTCCACGGACTTCTGGCTGACCGAGACCGGCGGCGTCGTGAACTTCGGCGGCGCGTTCCCGCTGCAACCAGACACGGGCGGCGAAGGCGGTGCAGTACATGTTCACGCTCGTCAAGCGCTACCGCCGCGACATCACGCGGTTGTACGCCTACAACTGGTTCGGCACCTCACCGAAGCCGTGCCAGGGCTTCGACGCCGGACTGGTCAACGGCGACGGCAGCCCGCGCCCCGGCTACGTCACGTTCGCCAAGAACGCCCCGGACTACAAGCGCTAGCCCGCACGGCCCCGGGCGCGGCGGCGTACGCTTCGGCGCACGCGCCCGGGTGGCCTAACCGGTAGAGGCGCATGGTCTTAAACACCATGGCTCGCAAGAGCGTGCGGGTTCGAATCCCGCCCCGGGTATCGAACGCCGGCGCTACGGCGAGATGGCGAACGGCGCTTCCATGAGCAGCTTGCCGAGGCAGCGCTCGAGGTCGATCGGAGAGACGTCGACCGCGGCCAGCGCCTCGACCGCGCGGCCGTGCGGGTCGCGCACGATGCCCAGCAGCAGGTGCTCGACGCCCAGGTGAGCGTGGCCGAGGCGACGGGCCTCGCGCAGCGACTGCTCGAGCGCCGCTCGGGCCGGGCCCGAGATCGGCGGGGCGCGAGCGTCGCCGACGGGGCCGCGGTCCTGCTGGTCGGCCACGACCTCGCGCAGCGCGTTGAACTCGACGCCGATCGCCTCGAGCGCGGCCGAAGCCGGACCGTCGCGATCGGCAAGCAGGCCCAGCAAGAGGTGCGAGGAGTCGGCATCGGCGTGGCGGAGCACCCGTGCCGCGGCGCGCGCGCCACGGACCGCGCGGCGGGCCTGCGCGGTGACCACGATCTCCGGCGCGGATGCGTCGACCCGCCGGATGCGGCGCGGCGGGCTTTGCAGGCGGCCGGCGAAACGCTTGTGCGCCGACTGCTTGGACACCCCCAGTGCCCCCGCCACGTCACTCCACGACGAGCCCGCCTGGACCGCCGAGCGCACCGCGTCGCACTCGAGGTCTGAGAGCTCCTCGCGGAGCTCGGCGATCGCCCTCAAGTCGGTCCCTGGGGTCGGGCGCTGCGAGCGCCACCTGGGCGAGCTGGGCGGTGTCAGAAGGGACGGACATGGACCGTGGCGCGAGGCGGCGGGCATGCCCGTCAGCTTCGGTTGACGAAGGGGTTTCCCATTTCGCGCACAGCGGAAGCCCAGGAGGGTGAAGTTCTCCAAGACCATCCGGCAGGTCCTCGCCCGGGACACGGACAACCTCAAGCTCCGCGGCTCCATCAACGCGGTGATTGCGGCCAACGTCTCCGAGCAGGACGGCCGGCAGGCGGCGTCCTCGACCCAGCACGTCGTGCACGAGTCGAAGCTGACCGCCCGTACCGATCGCCCCGAAGGGCAGGAGGAACCCGATGGCTGAACATGACTACAGGCCGTTGACCCGCGAGGAGCTCAGTGCGCTGGCGGGCGAGGAGCTGCCCGAGCGCGCGGCCATGTCGCTGGTCAACGCGAACATCGCGATCCCGATCAACGCGGCGATCGCGGCGAACGTCCTCAGCGACAACGCCGCCGCCGTGGCCCAGGCCGCCCAGTCGGGCGACATCGGCCAGCAGACCTAGCGACCACGAAACGACCCAAGGAGGAGAAACACACATGTCTGACTACAAACCCCTGACACGCGAGGAGCTCGACACGATCGCCGGCGAGGCACTGCCGGAGCGTGCCGCCATGTCGCTTCTCAACGCCAACATCGCGGCGCCGATCAACGCCGCCCTGGCGCTGAACGTCGCGTCGGACAACTCGGTCGCTTACGCGAACGCGGAGCAGACCTCGAACATCACCCAGTCGATCGGAGGCGAGTAACGAGATGGCCGATTTCAAGCCGCTCACCCGTGAAGAGCTCAACGAGATCGCCGGCGAGGAGCTCCCCGAGCGCGCCGCGATGTCATTGATCAACGCCAACGTCGCGGCGCCCATCAACGCCGCGGTGGCGCTGAACGCGCTCTCCGACAACTCGGCCGCGGTCGCCAACGCGACGCAGTCGGGCAGCATCACGCAGTCGATCGGAGGCGAGTAACGAGATGGCCGATTTCAAGCCGCTCTCCCGCGAGGAGCTCAACGAGATCGCCGGCGAGGAGCTTCCCGAGCGCGCCGCCATGTCGCTCATCAACGCGAACCTGGCCGTGCCCGTGAACGCCGCCGTCGCCGCCAACGTGCTCTCCGACGGCTCGATCGCATACGCCGACGCCCAGCAGATCGGCGATATCACCCAGGGCATCTAGGGGTACCACCCCGTCCAGAAGCCTGCGCATCGAGGGGCGGCCCAGCGGGCCGCCCCTCGTCGCCTCTTGATCCATGACCGACGTCTTCGACGCCCCCACGACCAAGCTGCCGACCACGCCCGCCGAGCCGGCGGCCGCGGCGGGCGGCGACGTGCCGCAGCTAGCCACCGACGTGGAGCTGATCGGGCTGTTCGAGGACTCCGGCTTCAAGGAGCCGCCGTGCATCGCGCGGCGCAGCGACGGGCAGATCGTCCAGCTCGCCCCGCTGCTGTTCGCGCTGGCCGAGCAGGTCGACGGCAAGCGCGACGTCGATCAGATCGCCGAGGCGTTCAGCGAACGCATCGAGCGTGGGGTCGACGCGGCAATGGTCCAGGAGCTGCTGGACGAGCAGCTGCGGCCGCTGGGCATCGTCCAGCTTGCCGAGGGCCACACCGGTCAGCTCTCCAAGCTCGACCCCCTGCTGGCGCTGCGGTTCCGGGCGCGTGTCCTACCGGCGCGGCTCGTCCACTCGATCACCACGGTCTTCAAGCCCCTGTTCGCACCGCCGGTACTGGCGCTGGCGCTGCTGGCCTTCGCCGCACTCGACGTCTGGCTGTTCGGCGTGCACGGCATCAGCCAGGGCCTGCGCCACGTGCTCTATCAGCCGACCTGGCTGCTCGCGCTGCTCGGCGGCGTCGTGCTCGCGACCGCCTTCCACGAGATCGGCCACGCCAGCGCCGTCCGCTACGGCGGCGCGCGCCCGGGCGTCATGGGCGTGGGCATCTACATCGTCTGGCCGGCCTTCTACACCGACATCACCGACGCCTACCGCCTGGGCAAGTGGGGCCGCTTGCGCGCCGACACCGGCGGGATGTACTTCAACGCGCTGTTCGCGCTGGCGATCGGCGGCGCCTACGCCCTCACCGGCCTGGAGCCGCTCCTGCTTCTGATCGTGCTCCAGAACTTCGCGATCATCCAGCAGTCGCTGCCGTTCCTGCGCCTCGACGGCTACTACATCATCAGCGACCTCACCGGCGTGCCGGACATGTTCAGCCGCATCAAGCCGGTGCTGCGCAGCCTGATCCCGGGCCGCCCGGCCGACGAGCGCGTCACCGAGCTCAAGCCCTGGGTGCGCTGGGTCGTCACCGCGTACGTGCTGACCGTCATCCCGGTCCTCGGCCTCGCGATCCTGCTGATGGTCGTGCACGCGCCGCGCGCGTTCGCCACCGCATACGACTCGGTGGCGCTGCACTACCAGCACGCCGGGCCGGCGTTCCGCGACGGCAAGACGCTGGCCGGGGTCATGGACGTCGTGCAGATGCTCGTCCTCGTGCTGCCTGGCGCGGGCCTGATCTACACCGTCGTCAAGCTCGGCCGCCAGGCCGGGCCGGCCGCGTGGCGCTGGTCGTCCGGCAGCGCCTGGAAGCGCCCGGTGCTTGCCATGGCGACCGCGGGCGCGGCGGCCGGCCTCGCCTTCCTGTGGTGGCCGCACGACTCCTACCGGCCGATCCAGCCCGGCGAGCGCGGCACGCTCGTCTCGGCGGTGCGCAGCCTGCGCGACGTGCCGAGCGGCCATGCGGCGCTCACGCCGACACGCGCACGCGAGCTCCAGGGCGCGCCGCTGCGCTCGAAGCGCACGACGACTTCGCGGGAGCGCTCCGGCGGCTCGACGGAGGAGGGCAGCGGCGGTGGCTCGCACGTGCGGACGGCACCCGAGACGGTCACCGAGCCGGGCACCGTCACGCCCGAGGAGGACACCACGGCCGAGACCGAAGAGCCCACGGTGACCGAGGAAGCCCCGCCCGCCACCACCACGCCGACGCCGACCACCACCACGCCCGCACCGACGACGACCACGCCGACCCAGACCACCCCGACCCAGACCACCCCGACCAGACCACGACAACCCCCACCCCATGAGCCCATTCCTCAGACGCCGACCGCTCGCCTTCCTCGTCACCCTCGTGCTGGCCGCGGGTGCGGCCACCGGCGCGGCCGCCGGCGGCGCGGCAGCCGGCCAGGACTCCTCGGCAATCGCGATCAACACCAAGGACAACTCCTCGGTCTTCCGGCTGACCTTCGCGATCCGCAAGGTCGTGGGCGACACCGTCGACAACGAGAACGCGGCCGTCGCCTACGCGAGTTGCACCGCTTGCCAGACCGTGGCGATCTCGATCCAGATCCTGCTGATCCAGGGCTCGCCGACGACCTTCACGCCGACGAACATCGCGCTGGCGCTCAACGAGAACTGCACGCTGTGCGACACGCTCGCGACGGCGTACCAGTTCGCGGTCGGCATCGGCACGAAGCTGAAGTTCACGCACGACGGGCGACGGGCGATCGCCGACATCCACAAGCAGCTCGAGCGCCTGCGCAAGTCGGACCTCTCGGGGCCCGAGATCCAAAACCAGGTCGACGGGCTGATGGACCAGCTCTCCGGGGTGCTCGCCACCGAGCTCGTCGGCGTCGAGCCGAAGCCGAAGCCGAAGCCCGCGCCTCGCGAGCCGTCGGAGACCACGCCGGCCGAGGCGCCGCCGGCCCCGACCACGGAGACGACCGAGACGACCGAACCACCGGCGACGACCGAGACCACGCCGCCGCCGGAGACCACCACCGAGCCGCCGACCACGACCGAGACCACGCCGCCGGAGACGACCACCACGACGACGCCGTGATCCGCCGCTCGCTCGCCCTCGCCACGGCCGTCACGGTGCTCGCAGCCGCCGGCTGCGGCGGCTCGGACGGCCCGGCCGACCTGGCCGACCGGGCGGGCCGCAACATCGGCAAGGTCCGCAGCGGCGAGCTGCACCTGCGCTTCACGCTCGACGCCGGCCCCGGTTCGACCGTCGGGGTGGACGTCGCGGGCCCCTTCTCGCTTTCGAGCTCGCGGCCGCTGCCGGCGCTCGACGTGCGCTACACCCAGCTCGCCGGCACCAAGAGCACGAGCGCGTCGCTGATCTCGACCGGCACCGACGCCTACCTGCGGACCACGAGCGGCGTGACCAAGCTGACCGCCGAGCAGGTGGCTCCACTGCGCGCCGTCGTGGGCGGCGAGAGCGGCACCGGCCTGTCGCTCGACCTCGGATCCTGGCTGCGCGACGCAAGCCGCACGGACGGGCCCGAGATCGAGGGCCAGGCGACCGACCGGATAGACGGTGCGATGGACGCGGGCAAGGCGATCTCCGACCTCGTGGCCGCGGGCCGTGGGGCACCCGGCGGCGCGGCTGCGGTCCAGGAGATCGATCGCCTGCGCGACAGCGTGTCCCGTGCGCGGATGAGCGTGCTCGCCGGCCGTAGCGACCACCTCCTGCGGCGTTTGCGCGCCACGATCACCTTCTCCCTGCCCGAGCCGTTGCGCAGCCAGACCAAAGGCCGCGACCAGCTGACAGCCGACTTCACGCTGGTGATTGGGCGCCCCAACCGCCCGATCGCCGTCCCGGCGGCGCCCTCGGGGCGATGACGCCGCCGGGCGCGAGTCTCACGCTGCGTGAGAAAACGGCCCGCTACGGCGGGCCCTGGCTACCCTGATCAGGCACGCCGTTGCCCGCAACTCCCACCGTCGGCAGCGGTTTCAGCGCCTGGAGAGCAGAACCCGTGGAAGCCGCAACAGTCAAGCATCACAGCGCTGCCGCCCTGCGCGGGCCCACGCCCCTGCTTCGACTCGCCGGCGACGAGAAGCTCGTCGAGCTGACGCGCCGCGGCCATCCGGCGGCGTTCGAGGCGCTCGTCGCTCGCTACCAGGCTCGGCTGCTGGCTTTCTGCCGCCACATGGTCAGCTCGCGCGAGGACGCCGAGGACGTCCTGCAGGAGGTCTTCGCCGCCTCGTTCAACGCGATGATCGCCGACGACCGGCCGATCAACGTGCGCCCGTGGCTGTACCGCATCGCGCGCAACCGCAGCCTGAACCACCTGCGGCGCACCCAGGCCGTCGGTGTGGACTCCATGGACATCCACGTGGCCGAGCACGGGACGACCACGGCCGAGAAGGTCCACCGCCGCGAGGACTTCCGCCTGCTGGTTGCCGACGTGCAGACGCTGCCCGAGACCCAGCGCACCGCGCTGCTGCTGCGCGAGATCGACGCGCTGAGCTACGAGCAGATCTCCGAGGCGATGGACACCACCGTCCCCGCCGTGAAGTCGCTGCTGGTGCGCGCTCGCGTCTCGCTCGCCGAGGCCGCCGAGGCACGCACGATGACCTGCGACGAGGTGCGCGAGGAGCTCGGCGCGGTGGCCGAGGGCCTGCGCCAGCGCTCGACGCCGCCGGTGCGCCGCCACGTGCGCCAGTGCGATCGCTGCTCTGGGTTCCGGCGTCAGCTGCGCGACACCAACAAGGCGCTGGCCGCCGTCTTCCCGGTCGGTCCCCTGCTCTTCATGAAGAAGGCGCTGCTCGCCCACCTCGGCACGACCGCCAGCGCGGGCGGCGCGGCAGCCACGACCGCGACCGCCGGCGGCGCCGCGGGCGGCGCGAGCGCCCTTTCGGCCGGCGTGACAGCAGTCGCCACCAAGACCGCCGCCGGCCTCGCCGCCGCCGCGATCGTCACCGCGGGCGCGGTCGAGGTCCAGCACGCTCAGCGACCGCACCACATCGCGCGTGCCGTCGCCGCCGCCCCGGCCGCACCCGTCCAGCCGATCGCGCCCGTCGTCGTCGCGTCGCGGCCGCAGACGATCAGCAAGCCCAAGTCCGAGGTCTCCGCCAAGCCGGCGCGCGCCGAGAAGCCCGAGAAGACCGCGGCGGTCACGACGCCCGCGGTGGTGCCCGTGCCTCCGGTCGTGGCCACCGACCCCGAGGTGACGACCACCACGCCGTCCGGCCCGCCCACGGAGGGCTCGGACACCAGCGCGCTGCCACCCCAGCAGCCGGGCACGACCGAGAGCGGCGGCATCGTCGCTCCCGAGGAACCGCCGGCGAGCGCCGGCCCGGCGCCCGAGCTGCAGCCGCAGCCCGAGCCGCAGGCGCAGGCGCAGTCGCAGCCGGCACCCGAGCAGGCGGCCGCGCCCGGCCCGCAGGCCGGCGCCGCCAGCGCAGCTCCGACCCAGTAGCGCTCAGCCGATCCGGTCGCCCGGCTGCGAGCCCTCGTCGGGCGTGAGCAGCAGGACCGGATGGTCGTCGGCCACGGCGCCGAGGACCAGGACCTCCGAGCGGACCGGCCCGATCTGGCGCGGCGGGAAGTTCACCACGCCGACCACGAGGCGGCCGTCGAGCTCCTCCCGCGTGTAGTTGGTGATCTGCGCCGAGGAGCGCTTCAGCCCGATCTCGGGGCCGAAGTCGACGGTCAGCTTCCAGGCCGGCTTGCGCGCCTCGGGGAAGTCCTCGATCTCCACCACGCGCCCGACCCGCATGTCGACGGCCATGAAGTCGTCGAAGGAGATCATCACGCAGCGGCGAGCAGGCCGATGACCTTCATGCGGCGCTCGAGCGCCTGCGCGGCGAACGCCTGGGTCTGCGCGGGGGACGAGCCGAAGATCGGCACGTCGTCCGGATGGTCGGCCGGGATCCACTTGGGCCGCAGCACGCCGCGGGCCACCGGGAGCGTCTCGGCCAGCGTGCGCTGGATCGCCTGGGCGTAACGCGGGTCGCGCTGCGCCATCTCGCGCAGGAAACGCGCGCCGAAGGCGACGTGGCGGTGCTCGTCGCGCGCGACCTTGGTGAACCCGGCCACGAAGCCCGGCAGCGTGCCCTGCTGCTCGTTGTAGTCGGTGATGAAGTGCTGGCCGGTCAGCGCGAGCATCCCCTCGATCACCATGTGGTAGAGCGTCACGAACTCGACGACGGTCTCGAGGTCGGAGGGCTCGGCGGCGATCCGGTCGGTCTTGGTCTTGAGCATCTCGTCGAAGAGGACCTCGAACTCCGGGTTGACGTGCACGCTGGTCTCCTCCAGCCGGGCCTCCAGGTCGTCGGACTCGAGCAGGCCGACCTCCTCGTAGAAGCGGTCGAAGAAGACCACGTGGCGCGCCTCGTCGGCCACCTGCGTGGCCAGGAAGATCCGCATGTCCTCGTCGGGCACGGCACGCACGAGCGGCCCGAGCTCGGCGGCGACACGCTGCTCGCCGATGAAGAACGACGACAGCCCCGTCATGCGGATGACCCGCTCCTCGGGATCGATGCGCTCGTGCCAGTCGATCCGATCCTGGGTGAAGTCGAGGTCCTGGACGGCCCACTGCTGGCGCTCCCACAGCGAGTACAGATCGCGGTAGCTGAGGAGGTTGACCTCGCCCCTGTCGGCCCCCTCCTGCAGCGCAGGATCGGTGGTCGCGCGGAAGTCGAGGCGGTCGGTGCGAGCGGAGCCGATGTCGGTCATGGCGCGACGATACCGAGCCGACTGGCTGCGTGGCCAGTCGGCGCTTCAGCGCGCCAGGTTCCGGCCGATTAACGAGGGCGCAGATGACGCATCGCCCGAAGCCATGGACCTTTCGCAGCAGATTGCTCAGCTTCGCCGTCCTGTCCACTACGACGCTGTTCGCCGTCGCCTGTGGATCTGTGGTCAGCGCTGCCACCATGGCGCGACGGGCGCGGTCCTGACCGCCGTCGCCGGCGCCGCACTGCTCGCCTCCGCCGCACGCACCACCCGCTGTCTGACCCTCGTGGCCACGGGCTCGCTGCTCATGGCGCACGACTGGAAGGACCGCCCGATGTGGTTCGAGCGGGGCTTCGGGACCCAGGCCTAGCCGCGGCTACAGCTCGTGCGCGTCGCCCGGCGCCAGGACGGCGACCTCGGCGATGCCCGCCTGCTGGACGTCGGACTTGAACGCCTGGGCGTCGGTCTCGATCGGCGGGAACGTGTCGTAGTGGCAGGGGACCACGAGGTCGGCGGCGACCAGGCGCGCCGCCTCGACGGCGTCGAAGCGGTCCATCGTGTAGTGGCCGCCGATGCAGACCAGCGCGGCGTCGAGTCGTCCGCGCTTGTTGGCCAGCTGGAGGTCGCTGAACAAGGCGGTGTCGCCGAGGTGGTAGACGCGCTTGCCCCCCATCTCGATGACCAGCCCGGCGGGGGTGTTGACCGTGCCCTTCGGCGTCGTCGACGTGTGCCACGCCGGCGTCAGGCGAACCGAGCCCCAGTCGAACTCGACGGTTCCGCCCAGATTCGGGTCGCGTACGTCGTGATCCTCCCCGAGGTCCGAGCCGATCTCACCGGCGAGCTCGACGATGGCGACCACGGGAGCACCGGTGCGCTTGGCGATCGCCACGGTGTCACCGATGTGATCGGCATGGCCGTGCGTGAGCAGGATGGCGTCGGCGGCCACCTCGTCGGCCGTGGCAGCCGCCTTCGGGTTACCGGTGAGGAACGGGTCGATGAGAACGGTGGTGCCCTCGTGCTCGAGCGCGAAGGCGGCGTGACCCAGGAATCGGATGTTCATCGGTTGTCTCCCTTGAAGAGCTCGTTGGACAGCTCCAGGCCGACCGCGACGCCCACCAGCATCCCGAGGCGTGTCTCCTCGGCCACCAGGGTGCGGACCGCGGTGGCCCGTTCGACGGGGTCGATCGACCCCGGCCGCGCGTTCGACCTGGCCCGCATGCGCCTCGCCGAACCAGCCGCCCGCATGCAGCGCCTCGTCGAGGATGCGCTGAAGCCCCGGCGCCGCATGGGTGACGATCTCCTGGGCGTGGGCGAAACGGTCGGGGTCGTCCGACAGCGCCGAGACGGCGGCGTCGACCTCTACATCGGTGAAGCGACGGTCGGGCACGGACGTCCGTGACCCTACCGCCGCCTCCCCGGCGTGGCGCTCAGCCCTCGGCGCAGTCGGCGATGCCGATGCGGGTGGCGATCGCGTCGGACTTCTTGTCGCGCGCGTCGGCCTTCTCGCCCGCGGCCTTCAGCCCCGCCTCGTCCTCGTCGGCGGCCGCCTGCTTGAGCTCGTCGACGGTCTCACCGAGCTCGTCGCCGTAGGCCAGCCACTGGTTGAAGTCCGCCTTGAACTCCGCGGGCGGCTCGAGCTCGCGGAGCTTGGCCAGCGCATCGTCGGTGATCTTCAGCGCCTTGTCGGCGTACGGCGCGATGTCGTCGAAGCCCGAGGGCGTGCCGAGCTTCTCGATGTCGGCGTTGTGCTGCTTGCAGATCGCGTTGGCCTGCGACTGGAAGTCGGACTTCGAGAGCGCGCTGGAGTTGTCGCCACCGCCCCCACCGCTCTTGTTGTCGTCGCCGCCGCCGCAACCGGCGATGGCGAGGGCGAGCGCGGCGAGCATCGGAGTGGTGCGGCGGAGGGAGAAGGTCATGGCGCGAAGACTACGTTCAGCTGACCGCGCAGGACTCCAGCCTGGCGCGGCGCGCGAGGTCGTCGGTGCTCGAACCGGTCCGCGCGGCCTCGCCGAGCAGCCGCTGCACGGCTGCGCCGTCGGCGCGCGCGGCGGCGTTGCGAAGGTCCAGCGCCCGCTTGCGGGTGGTTCGCATCGCGGCCGAGGTAGCGCCCGTATGCCTCGTCGAGGTCCTTCGGCGGGCGCAGCTTGCCGAGGCGGTCGACGGTCTCGGAGAGGATCGGCAGCGCCTTGGCGATGTAGGGCGCGATCTCGGTCAGCTCGTCCGGGCGGCCGAGCGCCCCGATCCGCTTCGTGTAGCTCGCGCAGATCGCGTCGCCGCGCTGCTTGTAGGCCGCCTCGGAGAGCCGCGGCCCGCCGTCGGAGTCGTCGCCGCCGCACGCCGCGAGCGTCAGGGCGCACGCGACGGCGAATGCTGTCGCGACGCGGGTGCGGCTCACGACTCGGGCGCGCGAGCCAGGACCGCTCCCGCCAGCGCCCCGACGGCCACACCGACGCCGCCCGCCACCCAGCTGGCCTCATCCAGCGCGGCGGGCATCAGGAAGACCACCGCGCTGAGGATCGCGGTCCCGAGCAGGTCGCCGTCGTAGTCCTCGCCGCGGCGGGCGGCGAGCCCGTCGCGCATCGCCCACGCGCACAGCAGCGCCAGTGCGGCGCCGTTGGCGCCGTCGACCGGCGCCTCGCCCGCGAGCGTCGCCGCTGCCAGCCCGCCGATCCCGCCCAGGACGAAGAGCAGGACCACGGGCACCGGGCCGTGGCGGCGCTCGAGCAGCCAGCCGTAGAGGCCGACCGCGAGCAGCACGACGAACTGGTACCAGCTGCTGTCGTAGACGAAGGCCGAGGAGACCAGGCGCAGCGGCTGCTCGGAGATCGCCGTCTGGATCACGAGATCGCCCTTGGGGACGAACGCCAGCGTCACCCACATGAAGCACGAGGCGGCGAGCAGCGTGAGCGTCGCCCACGGACGCCGGTCCCACGCGTCGGTGCGCACGCCCGGGATGCTGCGGGGCTGCGGGCGCTCACGGCGCTTGGAGCGCCGTGGCTTGGGCTCGGAGATCGTCCCGTCGCGCTCGATCTTCGGGGCGCGCTTGCGCAGCCGCGTGCCGCAGTAGGGGCACTCGGTGATGTACGGGGAAACTTCTGACCCGCAGTTCTTGCAGACGACGAAGAGGTCAGGGCCGGTGGCCATCGACCTGTGAGGGTACCTCCGCGGGTCATCCGGACCCGCGGTCTGAATTCGACGGTTCGGCATCCGGCCGCCGTAATCGCGCGGCTTCGCCGCGCTCCGCGGGTCTATGCCCCCGTCGCCTCCACGATCTCGGCCATGACCTCGCGCAGATCGTGGTTGGCCTCGTAGACGACGACCTGCCGCTCGGCTCCGTTGCCGCGGCTCAGGAGGTCCTCGATGCCGACGAGGTCGTCGGCGGAGCCCACCTGCTGGGCGTGCTCGCGCAGGCGGTCGAGGTGTCGCCGCGCCAGATCGCGCGCGCCGATCTTGTCGCCCGAGGGCAGGTCGACGAGGTCGCCGGCCAGGCCGTGGCGGGCGGCCAGCCACTTGTTCTCGTCGAGGATCTGCCAGGAGAGGTGCGGGAGCTCGCGGCCGTCGTCGAAGCCCGCCGCCAGCTCGTGGACCATCGCGTGGATCAGCGCCGCCAGGGCCAGGGTGTGCTCGACGCGGGTCTGCGCGTCGCAGACGCGGATCTCGACCGTGCCGAACTTCGGGTGTGGCCGGACGTCGTACCAGAGGTAGGTGTAGTCGGCCATGACCCCCGCGTCGACCATGAAGGAGATCTGGCGGTCGTAGTCCTCCCAGTCGCGGTACTCGGGCGGGATGCCGACCCGCGGGAAGGCGCGGAAGATCGGGGTGCGCGTGGACATCAGGCCGGTCTGGTCGGCGCGCCAGAACGGCGAGTTGGCGCTCAGCGCGAGCAGGACCGGGCAGTGCAGGCGCATGCCGTTGGCCACGTAGATCGCCTTGTCGGGGTCGTCGAGGCCGACGTGGACGTGGACTCCGAAGATCAGCTCCTGGCGCGCGACGAAGCGCAGCGCGCTGATCAGCTCGCGGTAGCGCGGCCGGGCCACGATCCGCGCCTCCTCCCACATCGCGAACGGATGCGTGCCGGCCGAGCCGATCGTCAGGCCCTTGTTGGCAGCGTTGGCACGGACCTGGTGGCGCAGTGCGCGCAGCTGGGACCCGGCCTCGGCGGTGTTCGCGCAGGGCTTGGTGGCGATCTCCAGGACCGACTCCATCAGCTCGGGCTTGATCTCGCCCTCGCTGGCGTCCTGCAGCAGGGACTCGATCGCGTTGACCAGCTCGAGCGACTCGCGGTCCACGATCATGAGCTCCTCCTCGATGCCGATCGTGAAGCTCGGCCCGGTGAAGTGGTGCTCCATGTGGCGGGCAGCCTACCCGGGGCGCGGAGGTACGATCCCTCGCATGGCACTTGGTTACGACGGCAAGCTCTACATCCTCGCGTTCGACCATCGCGGGTCCTTCCAGAAGAAGATGTTCGGGATCGAGGGCGACCCCGACGACGCCCAGACCCAGACGATCGCCGACGCCAAGCACCTGATCTTCGAGGGGATGGCGAAGGCGAACAAGCGCGGCGCGGTCGCGGCCGACCAGGTCGGGGTGCTCGTCGACGAGCAGTTCGGCGGCTCGATCCCGGCCGATGCCCAGGCGTTGGGCCTCAAGCTCGCGATGCCGGTCGAGAAGTCCGGCCAGGACATGTTCGACTTCCAGTACGGCGACGAGTTCGGCGAGCACATCGAGAGTTTCGACCCCGACTTCTCCAAGGTGCTCGTCCGTTACAACCCCGACGGGGACGCCGACGCCAACCGCACGCAGCTCGAGAAGCTCAAGCGGCTGGCCGACTGGCTGCACTCCAACGACCGCAAGTTCCTCTTCGAGCTGCTGGTGCCGGCCACCGACGAACAGCTCGCGTCGGTCGACGGCGACACCGACCGCTACGACGCCGAGCTGCGGCCCGACCTGATGCGGCGCGCGATCGAGGAGACGCAGGACTTCGGTGTCGAGGTCGACATCTGGAAGATCGAGGGCGTCGACGAGCGCTCCGACGCGGAGACGCTGGCGCGCACCAGCCGCCGCGACGGGCGCGACGGTGTCGTGTGCGTCCTGCTGGGCCGCGGCGCATCCGACGCGAAGGTCGACCACTGGCTGCGCGAGGCCGCGCCGGTGGACGGGTTCATCGGGTTCGCGATCGGCCGCTCGATCTGGTGGGACGCGCTGAAGGGCTTCCTCGACGGGTCGCTTGAGCGCGAGGCGGCCGCCGACCAGATCGCCGAGAACTACCTGCGCTTCGTCAAGGTCTACGAGGAGGCCGAGCAGGGCACGCCGGTGGCCTGACTGCGCACCCGCTGATCAAGAGGGTGCCGGAGGTGACCACGTGGTCACCGGAGGTGGGCCCCTCTCGGCCGGAGGCCGATGGTGTTTTGTTGCAAGGCCCGGTGCATGCGCGCCGGGCCTTTGCGCATCATGGGCGCGGTGTCGTGGCGCGTGCTTCTTCCGTGGCTGGCCGTGCTGGCGATCGCCGGCGTGGCCGGGCGGTCGGCGCTCGACGGAGACGACGACGGCGGCGCGACGGGGTCCGCGACGGCGGGCATGGCGCGCGTGGTCGCGGTGGTCGACGGCGACACGATCAGGGTGCGGCTCGCGGGGGGCGAGGTCGAACGCGTGCGCTACATCGGCATCGACACGCCCGAGTCCGTCAAGCCCGGCACCCCGGTGCAGTGCTTCGCCAAGGCGGCCGCGGCTGCGAACCGGAGGCTGGTGGAGGGGCGAACGGTGCGGCTGGTCGGAGACGTCGAGCCACGCGATCGCTACGGGCGCCTGCTCGCGTACGTGTACCGGGAGCCCGACGGCCTGTTCGTCAACGCCGAGCTCGTGCGCGGCGGATACGCCCGGCCGCTGACGATTCCTCCGGACGTGAGGTTTGCGGAGCGCTTCGCAACATTGGCGGAGGAGGCGCGGCGGGCCGCGAAGGGGCTCTGGAGCTCCTGTTGAGCGATACGCTCCGCCTGCGATGCGGATGCGGCAGAGCCTCGCGGAGATCGAGCGCGCCTTCGTCGAGGAGGTGGCGGTCGACCGTGTTCGCGCCGAAAAGCGCGTGCGCGAGGTGCAGCAGCGCCACCATCAGCGGCACCTGGAGCGCACGCACAAACACGGCACCATGCGGTTCGTGGTGCTCGTGTTCGTGCTGCTGGCCACGGCGACGATCGTCACCGTGGCGATGTTCGAGACGCTGTACTACGTGATCGGCTGAAGCGCCCGAGGCGCTACGAGCCGCTGAGGCGACCGAGCTCCTCGTCGACCTCGCGGCGCGTGCCGCCTGCCGTCACCTGCCCCCGCTCCTCCTGGATCTCCAGGTAGACCTCCTTGCGGAACACCGGGACGTCGCGCGGTGCGGCGATACCGATGCGGACCTTCTCGCCCATGATCGACAAGACCGAAATCTCGACGTCGTCGCCGATCATGATGCTCTGGTTGGACTTGCGTGTCAGTACCAGCATTGAGGCACCTCCCTGCCTGCCGCTGAGGGGGACGGAGTCTGTACCCCCGCCGTTGATACACATGAAAGCAGTCCGAGCCGCCCGATGCGACGCCCGACAGGAAGTTCCCGCCCAGGGCTCTCGCCGGTGGGGCGCGGGCGGGGTGCGCTAGGCTCCCGCGCCCGATGGCACGACGCTCTCTGCGCCCCCACCTCAACCAGATCCGGGGCTGGGTCCGGCAGGGCCGGACCGACGCCTGGATCGCTCATCAGCTCGACGTCACCGTCCAGCAGATCGAGCAATTCAAGCGCGAGAACGAGCTCGCCGAGGGCGCCGAGACACCCGTCGGCCCGGGTCTGGACTTCGACGACGAGATCGATCTGCGCGCCGAGGACGACGCCCTGATCGCCGCCGAGCTCGAAGCCGCGGCGCAGGACGAGCCCGAGGACGACGACGACAGCGCAGACGACGGCGTAGGTGGCGACGACGCCGGCGATGGCGACCGCCCGCCCCGGCGGCGCGGCCGGCGCGGAGGTAGGCGGCGGCGTGGCGGCCGCGGCCCGGCCGTGCTCGAGGGCACGTTCGACCACGGCGAGGAGGGCTACGGACTGTGGCTCGACCCTGCGGTGGTGGACAACCCGGTTTACGCGGAGCACTGGGCAGGCCACCGGCCGGTCGAGGTCACGGTCGAGGAAGACCGCATCGTGATCCGCCGGGCCGGTGAGGAAACCGAAGACGACGAGTAGCGAGGACCGGGCCGCCGCGGTCGAGCGGGCCGTCGCGTTCTCAGCCGACACCGACGGGCTCGCGGCCGACTCGGTGCAGCCACATCCGCTGGGGCGCGCGCTGTTCAGCGCCAGCCTGCGGCAGATGTGGGTCCTCAACCAGCTCCAGGTGCTCGGCCCGCAGCCGGATCTGGACGCCGAGTCGCTGATCGCCGAGCTGGACCGCCTCTACTCCGACCTTCCGCACCGCCGGGTGTTCGCCGACGACGACGCGACGGGCAACCGGCTCGGCGACGGGTTGAGCCGTCGCGGATTCAGCGCCGAGCGCGACGCGGTGATGCTGCTCGAGGGGCGGCCGCCGGATCCGCCGCCGGGGATCGCGCGCGAGGCCGACGAGCCGGCGTTCCGTGCCGCGGAGCTGGCAATCACGTACGACCTCCCGGGCGGGACCGGCGAGCCGGAGATGCTGATCGAGGGCCGAGCCCGGATGCGCGCCGGGCGAGACGGCACGCGCACGTTCATCGGCAGCCACGACGGCGTGGACGCGTGCACGGTGACGCTCCATACCGACGGCCGCATCGGGCAGGTCGAGGACGTCGCCACCCTCGTCGCCCACCGCGGGCACGGCGTTGCCGGCGCAACCGTTGCCCTTGCGGCGCGCGAGGCGCTCGACGCCGGCAACGAGATCGTCTTCCTGCTAGTCGACTCGGTGACGGGACCGGTGGCGCTCTACGAGCGCGTCGGGTTCCGGGTCGCCGGGCACACGTGGAGCTTCACCCGTCCGGGGTGAGCCGCCGGCCGCCCGCGTAGTCGCTGGCCTCGCGCAGGTAGCGGGCGAACGCGGCGTCGACGACCGTGCGGGCGTCCCACGCCCAGGGATCCGCCGGCGCGACCTGCATCGCAAGCGCCTCGGCCCACCCGGTGCCGTCGGCGTAGAGATCGACGAGCTCGTCGACCCCGAAGGTGCTCCCCAGCCGCCGGCGCAGGTCCTCGAAGATCCGCTGGGTCACGCGCTCGAGGACTCGTGCACGCGAGTGGTCGGCACGGGCGAGCCGCTGCTCGCCCTCGCGCCACTGCTGGACCGCCGCCTCGAATCTCATCAGGTGCGGCCGAGGGTACCCGCGGCGGGGCGCGACCTAGCGGTCGTTCGGCAGGTCGCGGACCACGTAGGGCCGCTCGCCCGGCCGGACCATTCCGAGGCGGCGTGCCTCTGACTCCAGCGTGCTGGGGTCGCTGAGCGAGCGTCGCTTGGCCTGCAGACGCTCGTTCTCGCGCTTGAGCGCCTGGACCTCGGAGCTGCGGTGGTGCGACTCGCGCAGCGTGTCGACGTACGAGCGAGCCGGGCCGACGTACAGGAACAGCAGGCCCACCAGCACCGCGAGCAGGCCATAACGGCTGATGCGGTCCCAGCGGATGGCGGCGCTCACCCGTCGCGGTTCGACGCGGGGCCGCCGGCTCCTGCTACTTGCCGAGGTTGCGGTGTTCGCGGCTTCGCCGAAGCGGTTCACCGCGTCCGCATGCGACGGTTGCCCTGCCGCGTTGAGGGGTGTGCGGGGTGGATGGTGCTTCGGGGCAGTTAGGGATTACGCCCTCGGGGGGTGTGGTCGTTAGGCGTCGCATAGGGAAGGTTGATGACCACACCCCCCGGCCAGACGCCCCAATCGTCGTCTCTTCACCCCGGTTGCTTGCGCGGGACGGGCGCGGTGAGCCGTTTCGGCGAAACCGCGCCCGCGCGATCAGGGTGCCGGGACCGTGCAGCGACGAAAGAGGGCGCGGACGGCCGGGCGTCCGACAGACGCTCTGAGCCGTGAGCCGTGAGCCGGAGCCGTGAGCCGGAGCCGGAGGCGGAGGCGGGTCCACCGGATGCGTGGCCGCTCCGCACCCGAACCACCCACGCAACGCGCGCGTGGCTAGCCGCGGAAGGCCGACCGCCCGGGGAAGGTGGCGTCGGCGCCGAGCTGCTCCTCGATGCGAAGCAGCTGGTTGTACTTCGCCACACGATCCGAACGGGAAGGCGCGCCGGTCTTGATCTGGCCGCAGCCGGTGGCCACGGCGAGGTCGGCGATCGTGACGTCCTCGGTCTCGCCCGAGCGGTGCGACATGACCGCGCTGTAGCCGGCCTCGCGGGCGATGCGGATCGCCTCGAGCGTCTCGGAGAGCGTGCCGATCTGGTTGACCTTGATGAGGATCGAGTTGGCGACCCCGCGCTCGATTCCCTCGCTGAGCCGCACCGGGTTGGTGACGAACAGGTCGTCGCCGACGAGCTGGACGCGGTCGCCGATGCGGTCGGTCAGCGCCTTCCAGCCGTCCCAGTCGTTCTCGTCCATCCCGTCCTCGATCGAGACGATCGGGTAGCGGGACGCCGCGTCGGCCCAGTAGTCGGCGAGCTCGCCCGCGCTGAGCGTCCGGCCCTCGTGCTCGAGGACGTACGCGCCGTCGGAGTACAGCTCACTGGTCGCCGGGTCGAGCGCGATCGCCACGTCGTCCCCGGGGCGGTAGCCGGCGGCCTCGATGCCCTGGACGAGGAACTTCAGGGCCTCCTCGTTGGAACCGAGGTCGGGGGCGAAGCCGCCCTCGTCGCCGACGGTCGTCCCCAGGCCGGCGTCGTGCAGCGTGCGCTTGAGCGCGTGGAAGACCTCGGTCCCCCAACGCAGGCACTCCGCGAACGACCCGGCGCCGACCGGGACGACCATGAACTCCTGGAAGTCGACCGCGTTGTCGGCGTGGGCGCCGCCGTTGACGACGTTCATCATCGGCACCGGCAGCACGTGCGCCGCCTCGCCGCCCAGGTACTTCCACAGCGGCAGGCCCTCCTCGGCCGCCGCGGCGTGGGCGGCGGCGAGCGACACGCCGAGGATCGCGTTGGCGCCCAGGCGCGACTTGTTCGGGGTGCCGTCGAGCTCGACGAGGCAGCGGTCGAGGCCCTGCTGGTCGGTGGCGTCGAGGCCGGCGACCGCCTCGGCGATTTCCTGATTGACGTTGGCGACCGCCTGGGCGACGCCCTTGCCGCCCCACTCGGCGCCGCCGTCGCGCAGCTCGGTCGCCTCGAACTCGCCCGTGGACGCCCCGGACGGGACCGCAGCGCGGCCGGCCGACCCGGAGCGGAGCACGAGTTCGACCTCAACCGTCGGGTTGCCCCGGGAGTCGAGGATCTGCCGGCCGTGGACCTTCTCGATCTTGCTCACTCGCTGAACCTCGCCTGTGCATAGAAACCAAGCTGACGCTCGGGCGACAGCTCGACCCAGTCGCTGCCCTGCTCGCACGCGAGCGCCTCGGCGGCCTCGACCCGCGCGCGAAAGCGGTCGGCCGCCGCGCGCAGCGCGAGCTCGGGATCGACCTTGAGCTTGCGGGCCACGTTGACCGCCGCGAACAGCACGTCGCCCATCTCGTGGAACACGGCCTCGCGCGTCGCCGCCTCGCGCAGCTCCTCCAGCTCGCCCTCGATCGCGTCGTAGGGG
This sequence comes from uncultured Actinomycetes bacterium, assembly GCA_963825415.1. Classification (GTDB taxonomy): domain Bacteria; phylum Actinomycetota; class Thermoleophilia; order Solirubrobacterales; family Solirubrobacteraceae; genus BP-464. The sequence continues at coordinate 157,777 of CAWGTD010000003.1, forward strand.
ACCTGGTCGAAGTCGAACCCGGTCGACGCGACGCGGCGCTGCACCTTGCGCGCGTAGAGCGGCCCGGGCAGGTTCTCGGGGACCTCCGCGAAGATCCCCTCCTCGCGCCCGGCCTCCTCGCGCTTGATCGCGTCCCAGTTGCGCAGCACGTCCGCGGCGTGTTCCACATCGACCTCGCCGAAGACGTGCGGGTGGCGCCGGATGAGCTTCTGGCGGCAGTGCTCGGCCACGTCGGCGAGCGACCCCGCGCCGCGCTCCTCGAGCAGCAGCGCCAGGAAGTGGACCTGGAACAGCACGTCGCCGAGCTCGTCGAGCAGCTTGGCGTCGTCGCCGCGATGGGCGGCATCGGCCAGCTCGTAGGCCTCCTCGACGGTGTGCGGGACGATCGAGCGCTCGTCCTGCTCGCGATCCCAGGGGCACTCGCGCCGCAGGCGGCGCGTCAGCTCGTCCAGGCGCGCGACCGCGTCGGCCGCGCTCACCCGCCGGTGCTGGTGCCGCCCGTGCCCGGAGGCGCCGTCTGCTGCCCGGGCGCCGCCGTGGTCGTCGTCTTCGGCTTCGGCGCGTTCTTGCAGTCCTGGATCGTGTACTCCTTGCGGCAGTTCGTCCTGTCCTTCCACTTCTTGCGGAAGTCCTTGACGAACGCATCAAGCGCCTTCTGCTGGTTCTGCGACGCCAGCAGCTGCTTGATCGTCGGCTCGGCCTGCTTGAGCGTCTGCTGGGACGCGGCCGTGACCTTGGTGACCATGAAGACGTAGTAGCCGAACTGCGTCTTGACCGGCCCGCTGAGCTTGCTCTTCGAGGCGGCGAACACCGCGGTGTCGAGCGCCTTCTCCTGCTGGCCCTTGGCGACCGCGAGCAGCGTGCCGCCCTGGTTCTTGGAGGCCTGGTCGATCGAGAACTTCTTGGCAACCGACTTCCAGCTCTGCCCGGACTGGAGCGCGGACTTCGCGGCGTCGGCCCGCGCCTTGGTCTTGGTCAGCACGATGCGGAGATCGCGGCGCTCGGGCTGGGCGAAGCGCTGCTTGTTCTTGTCGTAGTAGGTCTGGATCTCCTTGGCGTCGACCTTGTCCTTGCCCTTGACGACCTTGGCGCGCAGCTTGTTCGACAGCGCGTCGAGCTTCACGCGGAACTTGATGTCCTCCAGCGTCATCCCCGAGGTCTTCAGGAACTCCTCGAAGTCCTTCTCCTTGGGGAACGACTGCTTCTTGGTGTCCGCGAACTGCTTGTCGACTTCCTTGTCGGACACCGACACGTCCTTGTCAGCCGCCTCGCCCTGGATCCACTGCGAAGAGATCAGGAACTGAAGGACCTGGTCGCGCAGCCCGTTGTACTCCTGCTGGCACTGCGCCTTGAACTGCGCGTCGGTCGGCTTGGGCTGGCCCTTGGCCGGCTTGGGCGCCTTCTCTCGCTTCTCCTTGATGCACTGCTCGAAGGCCGGCGGCACCGGAACCTGGGCGGATCCCTTGGGCTGGTCGGGCTCACCGCCACCAGCGGACGAGATCGCTGCGACCTTCATCCAGTGGTTGAAAGTGTCCTTGGAGATCGAGTCGTCACCGATCTTCGCAACCGCGTTGCCGGGGATCGAATCGCCACCACAGGCGGTGAGGGCAACGGCTGTGACCACAAAAAAGGCGCAGAGCGCCAGGAACCGAGAGAAGGTACGCATGAGGGTCCAATGTAGCGAAGTCATGCCGCCGCCTGCGCCGGCTCGGTCACGGCGGCCAACAATGCGTCCGCGGCGCGCACCACGGCCGGGAAGGCCTCGGCCGGCTCCTCGCCGACCACGACCGTCAGCTGCGAACGGCCGGGTTCGTAGGTGCTGTCGGGCACGTCTTCGACCAGGCGCGCGGCGGCGGCCGGATCGAGATCCAGCGGCGTGGCGACGAGCCTTCCGCCCCGCAAGCTGACGACGCGCGCCCCCGCCAGCCCGAGCTTGATCCGCGCCTGCTGGAGCGCCAGGAGGTTCAGCAGCGGGTCGGGCGGCGGGCCGAAGCGATCCTCGAGCTCGTCGCGCAGCACCCGCAGCTCGGCCACCTCGCGCGCCGCGGCGATCCGCCGGTGCACGTCGACCTTGGCCTGCTCGTAGGGGATGTAGTCGGCGGGCACGTAGGCGTCGACGTCGACGTCGAGGCGGACCGGCTCGCGCTCGTCCTCGAAGCCGGCCCCTCGCGACCACGGCCTCGGCCGTGTGTGCCGGCGACTGCCTCCTCGAGCATCGACAGGTACAGCTCGAAACCGAGCGCCGCGACGTGGCCGGACTGCTCGTCGCCCAGCAGGTTGCCGGCCCCGCGGATCTCCAGGTCGCGCATCGCGATCTTGAAGCCGGCTCCGAGCTCGGTGTAGTCAGACAGCGCGGTCAGGCGCTTCATCGCCTCCTCGGTCAGCGCCGCGTGGCTGGGATAGAGCAGGTACGCGTACGCCCGCTCGGGACTCCGGCCGACGCGCCCGCGGATCTGGTAGAGCTGGGCGAGGCCGAAGTTCTCGGCGCGCTCGACGATCAGCGTGTTGGCCTGCGGGATGTCGATGCCCGACTCGATGATGCTCGTGGCCACCAGCACGTCGGCGTCGCCGCGCAGGAAGGCGAGCATCCGCTTCTCGAGCTCCTTCTCGTCGAGCTGGCCGTGGGCGACCTCGAAGCGCACCCCGGGACACAGCCCGCGCAGGCGCTCAGCGGTCTCGTCGATCGTCTCGACGCGATTGTGGACGAAGAACGCCTGCCCGCCACGCTGCTGCTCGCGCATGATCGCCTGGCGGACCAGCTCCTCGTCGTAGTCGCCGACGAACGTCTTGACCGGGCGGCGCCCCTCGGGCGGCGTCTCGATGATCGAGATGTCGCGCAGGCCGGCCAGCGACATCTGCAGCGTGCGCGGGATCGGTGTCGCGCTCATCGCGATCACGTCGACCTTCAGGCGCAGCTGGCGCAGCAGCTCCTTCTGCTTGACGCCGAAGCGCTGCTCCTCGTCGACCACGATCAGGCCGAGATCCTTGCCGCGCACGTCGCGGCTGAGCAGGCGGTGGGTGCCGATCAGGATGTCGACGCGGCCCTCGTTGAACGCCTTCACCGCGACACGCTGGTCGGGCGCGCTGCGGAAGCGGCTGACGTGGTCGATCGTGAACGGGTAGTCCTTGAGGCGCTCCGAGAACGTGCCGAAGTGCTGTTGGGCCAGGATCGTGGTCGGCGCGAGGACGAGCACCTGCTTGCCCGCCTCGGCCGCCTTGAACGCGGCGCGCAGCGCCACCTCGGTCTTGCCGTAGCCGACGTCGCCGCAGATCAGGCGGTCCATCGGGCGCGGCGCCTCCATGTCGCCCTTGACCTGCTCGATCGCCTCGCGCTGGTCGGCGGTCTCCTGCCACGGGAAGGCCGCCTCGAACTCGCGCAGCCACTCGCTGTCGGCGGGGAACGGGAAGCCCTCGCGGCGCCGGCGCTCGGCGTAGAGGTTCAGCAGCTCGCCGGCCAGCTCCTGGGCGGCCCGGCGCGCGCGCGCCTTCATCGTCTCCCAGGACTTGCCGCCGAGCTTGCTCAGCGGCGGGTGCGCGCCACCGGCGCCGACGTAGCGGCTGATCTTCGCCAGCTGGTCGACCGGCATGAACACGCGGTCGGTCCCGGCGAACTCGAGCTGGAGGTAGTCGCGCGTGACCTCGGCCACCGTCTTGGTGTCGAAGCCGGCGAAGCGCGCGAGGCCGTGGTCCTCGTGGACGACGATGTCGCCGGTGCGCAGGTCGGCGAACGAGCGCAGCGCGCCGCGGCGCCGGCGGCCGGCGTCCATGCCACCCGTGCGCTCGGCGCGGCGGCGCCGGAACAGGCGGTGCTCGGGCAGCACCGCGAGCTTCAGCCCGGCGGCGATGAAGCCGTCGCGCAGGTTCGCCTCGGCGAACTGCAGCTCGCCGGGCTCGACTCCTGTGCCTTCCAGCCATCCGGGCGTCGAGCGGGCGAGGTTGTAGGCGGCGCGCTCGCCGTCGCCGCGCCGCGGCCAGGCGACGACCGTGCGGTAGCCCGAGCGCACGAGCTTCTCCAGCTCGGGCTCGGCCTCGCGCAGCGACCGGGCAGCGAGGTCGGGGGCCTGGGCGCGCAGCTCGATCGGCTGGTCGGAGGACAGCGAGGAGAGCCGCGCGACCGCCCGCTCGTCGAGCGCGGCGCGGATGTCGTCGGGGTTGACGTAGAGGTGGTGCGCGTCGGCGTCGTGGAACGCGGCGGTGACGTCCTGCCAGTGGTCTGCGAGCGCGGGGTCGACCTCCTCCTCCGCGGCGAGCAGCAACAGCGCGTCGTCGGGCACGAGGTCGAGGAACGCGCCGAAGCGGTCGACGGGCAGCAGCTCGGCGACGTCCGGCCGGTCCTCCTCGTCGGCGATCGCCGCGATCTCGGCCATCTCGCGATGTTCCGCGGCGAGCTCGGCGGCGGGCGCGATCTCGACGCGGTCGGTCTCGCCCAGCGAGCGCTGGGTGAACGTCGAGAACCAGCGCAGCGAGTCGACCTCGACGTCGAAGAGCTCGATCCGGCAGGCGCGCTCCTCGGTGGCCGTGTAGACGTCGAGGATGCCGCCGCGGATCGCGAACTGGCCGCGGTCGTCGACCTGATCGACGCGCTCGTAGCCGGCGGCGACGAGGTCGTGGCCGACCTCGTCGAGGTCGAGCAGGTCGCCCTTGGCGATCGCGAACGACGACGGCCGCAGGGCCGGGTCGGGAACCTTCTCGCTGAGCGCCACCGCGCTGACCACCACGACCGGCGCCTCGTCGCCCGCGCCACGCGCCTCGAGCAGCGCGTCGAGCGCGGCGACGCGCAGGCCGACGAGGTGCGGCGGCGGCGCCAGGTGTGACTCGTAGGCCACGCCGCGGCTGGGATAGAAGCGCACCGCACGCGGCGCGAGCCAGTAGCGCAGGTCCGCCGCGACGTCGCGCGCCTGGCGATCGTCGCCGGCGACGATCAGCGCCGGGCGCCGGGGATCCTCGTCGGCCAGCGCCGCGAGCACGTAGGGGCGCAGCGAGGCCGAGACGAACGCGCGGCCGCCGGCGAGCAGCTCGCGGCCCCCGGGGTCGTCGGCAAGGTGGCGGAGCAGCGACCGAAGGGCCACGCTCTCAGGCTACGGCGTCGATGTTCAGCCGGACGTAGGGGATCACGGCCGGGTCGGCGAGCCGCTTCACGACCGCCTCCACGAACGTCCGCTGATGGCGGCGCGGCAGCCGCTCCAGGTGGGCGCCGAGGAGCACCGTGGCGAAGTACTCGACGGGCGCCTCCGGCTCCACCGGGCGCTCTTCCAGCCAGCACTTCGCGTCGTAGAACCCGGCTTTGCGCAGGCGCTCCTCGGTCTCCTGGGCGCCCGCGAAGTGCCAGGGATCGAAGCCGGCGAGGTGCTCGGCGTACGGCTCCCGTGCGACGACGTCGGCGATCGCCGCGCGCTCCTCGGCGATGTTGCCCTCGCCCCCGCACTGCGCCACGAGCCGCCCGCCGTCGCGCAGCGCGGCGCGCAGCCGGGCGAACAGCCGGTCGTGATCGCCGATCCAGTGGAACGTCGCCGTCGACAGCACCGCGTCGACGGGCGGATCCAGCTCGAGCTCGAGCAGGTCGGCCTCCTCGACGCGAACGCGAGCGTCCTTGCGCGCGGCGACGAGCCGCTTGCGCGCCGCATTGACCATCGCGCGCGAGGCATCGACCGCGATCACCCGGCCGCGGGGCACGCGGTCGACCAGCGCCTCGGTCACGCCACCGGGCCCGCAGCCGGCGTCCAGCACGGTCTCGTCGCCGCGCAGCGGCAGCCGGCCCAGCACCTCGTGGCCGAGGGCGATCACCCCGCCGCCTACGCGCTCGTAGCTGTCGGCGTCCCAATCGTGGGGGGTCACGGCGCGGCTTCGCCGAGCACGATCCGCTCCGCCGCGTCGCGCGCGCGCTCGACCAGGTCGCGGACGTCGGCGGCCGGCTGGCGCCACTTGCCCAGCACGTGCGAAGAGACGATCTCGGGGTCGGTCGTGTCGGGGCGGCCGACGCCGACGCGGACGCGCATGAAGTCGGCAGAGCCCAGGCTCGCCTTCAGCGACTTCAGGCCGTTGTGGCCCGCCAGGCCGCCGCCGACACGGGAGCGGATCTCGCCGAAGGGCAGGTCGATCTCGTCGTGGACGACCAGGACGTGGTCGAGATCGACGCGCGTCGCGCCGCGCGCGGGGCTCACCGAGCGGCCGGCCTCGTTCATGAACGTCTGCGGCATCAGGACGGCCACGCGTGGGGATTCCGGCCCACCCACCGCAGCCCGCCCCTCCGCGATCAGGCCGTCGAACTTCTTGCGCGGCGCGCCGAGGCCCCAGCGCTCGATCAGCGCGCGTGCGACCTCGAAGCCGACGTTGTGCGGCGTGCCCTCGTAGCGCGGGCCGGGGTTGCCGAGCCCCACGACCAGCCAGTCCGCGGGCGAGACGCCGCCGAACAGGCGCACGACAGGCGGTTAGTGGGTCACTCCGCGACACCGAACCGCACACCGCGAGTTCCGGAAGCCGGAGCCTCGCCGTGTCCGGCACGACGTCACGGAGTGACCCACTATTCGCCGCCGGAGTCTTCGGCGTCGGCGGGGGCGTCCTCGCCGCCCGCCTCGCCATCCTCGCCCTCGGCTTCGCCCTCTTCGCCCTCGCCGACGAGGCCGGTCTCGGTCTCGAGCTCCGGCTCGGGCTCCTCCTCGATGCGCGGCGGCGAGAGGTTGGCGATCACGGTCTCGGGGTCGTCGAGGATCGTGACGCCGGGGGGCGCCGTGAGCTGGGCCAGCGTGGCGGTGTCGTTGATCTCCATCGCCGACACGTCGAAGTCCAGGAACTCGGGGATCTCGCTCGGCAGCGCCTCGACGGTGATCTCGCGCGTGACGTGCTCGAGAACGCCGCCGTCCTTGGAGCCGGGTGCGTCCTCGCCGCCGACGAGATGCACGGCGACGGGGGCGTGGATCGGCTTGTTGAGGTCGACGCGCAGCAGGTCGATGTGCAGGACCTCGCCGCGGACGGGGTGGCGATGGGCGTCCTTGAGCACGGCCGCCGTGGCCGACTCGCCGTCGCCGCTGAGCTCGAGCACCGCGCCCGAGGCGTGCAGGGCGTGCCGCAGCTCGCGCGCGTCGACCGCGAAGCACAGCGGGTCCTCGCCGAGGCCGTAGAGAACGCCGGGGACCATGCCCTCCCGGCGCAGCCGCCGCGTCGCACGCGAGTTCGACGCGTCGCGGTGGTGAATCTTCAGGCTCGTGCTCTTCGTTTCGGTGGCCATGGCGGCCGGTCACGTTAGCGCCTGCGGCGCTGGCCCAGCTGGGCGGTGGTGGTGAAGATTCGCTGCACGTCGGCCCATGCGGGCTTCTTCTCCCAGGTCAGCGTCAGCAGGCCCTTCTGGTGCAGCGGAGGCGCGGGGCGCGGGTTGCCGCCGTCCCACTCCGGCCGGACGCGGAACTCCTGCATGGCCCACCAGATCGCCCCGGACAACCACGGCTTGCTGGCGAACAGGCCGAACTGGAAGTTGACGTAGTCCTGCTGGAACTCATACGTCCCGCGCTCCTCGACCGGCCCGTGCCGGTTGGCCTCGGCACCGGTCTCGGTGATCACGAGCGCCTTGTCGGGATAACAGGCGTGGACGCTGTCGAGGTAGTCGGAGGCCAGCGTGCGGTCGGCGATCGAGCCGTTGGGGCCGGGATACCAGCCGAAATACTCGTTGATGCCGATCACGTCCAGCGGGCCGTACTTGAGCTGGCAGCCCGCGTTCGGGTAGCCCGCGACGGCGATCCCGACGGGGCGGGTGGGATCGAGGCGGTGGGCGGTGCGCGCCGCCTGCTCGATGTAGAAGCCCTGGACCGGGCCGGGCCGCGGGCTGAGCTCGTTGGCGATCGACCAGACGATGATCGACGGGTGGTTGCCGTTGATGACGATGTTGTCGCGCAGCTCGTTGGCGGCGAGCTCGCGGACGAGCTTCTGCTTGAGGTACTTCGTCTTGATCGCGTAGACCGGGATCTCCGACCAGAGCATCACCCCACGTTCGTCGGCCAGCTCCTGGAGCTGAGGGTGCAGCGGGTAGTGCGCACGGAGCACCGTGGCGCCGGCCTCCTGGGCCGCCGAGATGATCTGGGTGCGCGTCGCGTTGTCGATCGCGAAGCCCTTCTCCAGCGAGTCCTCGTGGATGCCGAAGCCGCGGAAGTTCAGCGGCCGGCCGTTGAGCAGCAGGTGGCCGCCGACGACCCGGATCGAGCGGATGCCGGTCGCGGTGAGCCACTTCTGGACGACCCGCCCCGATCCGACGCGAGCGTTGAGGCGCAGGGAATAGAGGTTCGGGCTGCCGGGCGCCCACAGCTTGGGCTGGGCGACGCGTATGCGCGTGCTGAAGCTGACGAAGCGCTTGGGGCCGACCGAGGCGGTGCCGAGGTCGACCGGCTGGGTGCCGAACACGCCGCTGACGTGCACGCGCTGCGCATGGGTGTCGAAGTTGCGCAGCGTCGTGCGGACGATGACCGTGGCCGCGCAGGTGGCGCACGGCAGCGACGGGTGCACCTGCACGGTGGAGAAGTCGACCTTGTCGACGCGGCGCAGATAGACCTCCCGCAGGATCCCGCCGTAGTTCCACCATCCGCCCGTCGGCGTGCCCTTGGGGTTGAGCCCCGACGGCGGAAAGTCGGTCGGGTGGCGCCGATTGTCGACCCGGACCACGAGGTGGTTGACCCCGCGGCGACGCACCAGCGAGCGTGGGAACCGCAGTTCGAAGGGCAGGTACGCGCCGCGATTGCTCCCGATCGGGCGACCGTTGAGCCACACCCGCGTGCGGTAGTTGACCGACTCGAAGCGGATCACCCACCAGTACGCGCGCGACGCCGACGGCAGCGTGAAGTCCTTGCGGTACCAGCCCACGGTTCCCGACATCGACTCGCGGCTGGAATCGGTCGCGTTCCAGGCGTTGGGCACCGTCGTCGGGCTCCAGCCGGCGGTGGAGAAGCTGCGCTGGAAGCCCCGCTGGATCCCGCGGTCGGCGCTGTCGAGGCGAAACAGCCAGCGCCCGCCGACCAGATAGCGGCCGCTCGGGCCGTCCTTGTAGAGCGCGCCGGCGGTCGGGACGTCGGCGCTCGCCACGCCCGGGCCGCCGACGAGGACGGTGCTCGCGGCGATGACGATCGCGATGGCGGCGGCGGGGGTCCGGAGCATGCGGAGGGCTGAGACACCGAGCGCGTCCCCGAGTTGCTGTGGTCTCAGCAGCTCGATTCGTTCCCGATGGGCGCGCTGATGCGCAGCAGGGTAACGGCGCGACCGGCGACCGCCGTGCCTGTGCGCCGGACCAGCACGCACTGGACGACCGGCAGGCCGCGCCCCACCACGGTCCATGCCACACGCGTGACGCCGGTGGCGCCGCCGAGCGCGTAGGCCGTCTTGGAGTTGTAGGAGAGGATCTTCACCGAGCCCGCACGCCGCAGCCGCCGGGCGTCCGCGGTGGCCGTGGCCCGGCAACGCTCGTCGGCGCGGCACGAAGGCGCCAACAGCTCGAGCATGCGGGGAGCGTCGCCGCTCGCCTGGGCATCGAGCAGCCGGTGGACGGCACTGCGCTCGCGCGACTCGGTCGTCAGCCAGCGGGCGACGAGCACCGAGACGGCCGCGAACGCCACGACGCCGAGGGCGATGAGGACGGCGCGAGGCACCCCAGGAACTTATCCAGCCGTTAGTCGCGCCTTGGTTGGGCTTCAGCCAAGCAGTGAAAACTGCCGCCCGAGACCCCTCCCAGGTTCCGTCCCGCTCCTCCGTCGGCCTCACCTCTCCCCGGCCGGCGGAGGAGGGACGGAAGTCACCCGGTCTCGGGGAATCCCTCGCTCAGCTCCAGGAACCGCTCGACGGAGAGCTCCTGGTGGGTGAGGCGCTCGGCCAGCCAGTGCGCGTGCTCGGCCGCCCGCGCGGCGAAGTCCTCGAGGCAACGCAGCGGGTCGTCGGGCAAGGAGTACACGTGCGCGACGTCCTGCTGGGCGCAGGCGATGCCCAGTGGCGGCCGGCCCTCGGCCAGCGTGTGCGCGCCGCAGACCGGCACGACGGTCAGGCCGCGGTCGGGCGCGGTGAGCGCGACCGGCATCAGGCGGTGGGCCGGCAGGTTGACGCCGAGCGCGATCGAGCGGTCGACCGCCACGTGGTTGCCGACCAGCTCCTGGAGCGGCTCGCGCCAGACAGCCAGGACGGTGTCGGCGGCGACGATCGCGTCGCGCAGTGCGGCGGCCTGCTCGGTGTAGAGGCCCTCGGCCTCGTCGCGGTCGCCGGCCAGTGACAAATCGAGATCGCAGGGAACGCGCAGCAGCTCGGCGGCTCCGACGGCTTCGCCGGCCCCGCGGCCGCCGTGGGCGACGTAGGTCTGGATCGTGCCCAGGTCGCGGCGGCCGTGGAAGATCACGGTGAGGGCCTCGGAGATCGGCAGGCCCTCGACCTTCAGCGAGACGGCGGCGGCGGAGTCGGCGTCGATCAGGGCGCGTTTGAGGAGCTCCTCCGCGTCGCCTTCGGGCCGATCGGGCTGGTCCTGCACCGCCACCTCCTTCTACCACCAGGCTAGAGCTGAGGCCGGTCGGGAAGAATCCTTCCCGATGAAACTCTTCTACAAGCCGTTCGGGATCCTCATGGGGGTCCTTGCCGGATTGATCGGCCGAAAGCTCTTCGGGTTGATCTGGGGTCGCTTCGACGACGCCGAACCGCCGGAGGCGACGACCGAGCACTCGCCGTTGCCCAAGGTTCTCGGCGCGGCCGCACTGCAGGGCGCGATCTTCGCCGGCGTGCGGGCCGGAGTCGAACGGGCCGGTGCGCGCGGGTTCCAGCGGGTCACCGGGGTCTGGCCGGGCGAGAAGGAGCCCGACCCCGCCGGGGACGCGACCTAGGTCAAGGCCCGCCTCCGCCGATCACGAACCCGCGCTGCTCGAGGTCGTCGAGCGCGCTCTCGAAGGCGCCGAAGTCACGGGCAAGCAGGAGGTCGAGCGGGCGCCCGCGCGGCCCGCCGGCCCGCAGCCAGCGGCGTAGCAGCGCCGGGTCGTGAGGCTCGGTGAGCGTGAGCAGCAGCGCCAGCTCGGGACGGTGGGGCAGCTCGTCGCCCGCCAGGACGGTCAGCGCGTCGACGTCGAGGACGGTGAGCAGCTCCTCGTCCGAGAGCGCGAGGCGGTCCTGCAGGAGCCGCGTCGCGGTCGCGCTCAGAAGAGCTGGTTCTCGCCGCCGAACACTTCGCTGACGGAGTCGTCGGTGAAGATCCGGCGGATCGAGTCGGTCAGCAGGTCCGCGCAGGGAAGGACGCGGATGTTGTCGGGCGCGCCCGCCCGCAGCGGGATCGTGTCGGTGACGACGATCTGCTCGAAGTTCGCGCTCGCCAGGTTCTCGTAGGCGTCGCCCGAGAAGACCGGGTGGGTCGCCGCGGCGTAGACGCGGGCGGCGCCCTCGTCGAGCACGGTCTGGGCGGCGGCCTTCAGCGTGCCGGCCGTGTCGATCATGTCGTCGACGATGATCGCCGTCTTGCCCTTCACGTCGCCGATCACGTAACCGATCTCGGCGACCTGCTGGGCGGGGCGCTCCTTGTCGAGGATCGCGAGCTCGGCGCCGAGCTTGGAGGCGAACTTCTTGTTCAACTTCACGCGGCCGGCGTCCGGCGCGACGATCACCAGGTCGCTCAGACCCAGGTCCTGGAAGTACTGGGTGAGCATCATCAGCCCGGTCATGTGGTCGACCGGGATGTTGAAGAACCCCTGCACCTGGCCGGCGTGGAGGTCCATGGTGAGGACGCGGTGGGCGCCGGCGGCCTCGAGGCAGCGGGCGACCAGGCGCGAGCTGATCGGCTCGCGCGGGGCGGACTTCTTGTCCTGGCGGCTGTAGCCGAACCACGGCGTGACGGCGATGACCCGGTGCGCGCTGGCGCCGACGGCGGCGTCGATGAGCATCAGCAGCTCCATCAGCGCGTCGTTGGCGGTGATCCCGGTCTCCGGGTTGCCGCACGTCGGCTGGATGATGAAGACGTCGGCGCCGCGGATCGACTCCTCGTAGCGGCAGTAGACCTCGCCGTTGGAGAACGTCCGCAGCGTCACGGGCCCCAGCTCGACCCCGAGCTTGTCCGCGATGTTCCCCGCGAGGCCCGGGTTCGCGCGCCCGGAGAACAGCATCAGGCGCTTGTCGTACGTGATCGGAAGGCTGGTGGCGGGCACCGGCTCCGTCGCCGTATTCAGGGCGCTCATGGTCTCGGCGAGTGTAGATCCGGGTGGGGACAGCGCGCTCACGATTCCCGCTCCTTGCGGCGAGCATAACCCTCGACGTTGCGCTGGCGCTCGCGCGCGATGCCGAGCGCGTCGGGCGGGACGTCCTCGGTGATCACGCTGCCGGCGCCGGTGACCGAGCCGTCGCCGAGCGTGACCGGCGCGACGAGCGTGGTGTCGACGCTGGTGCTCACCTCGTCGCCGATCGTCGTGCGGTGCTTGGCGCTGCCGTCGTAGTTGGCGGTGATCGTGGCGGCGCCGAGGTTGGTGTTCGCGCCGACGTCGGCGTCGCCGATGTAGGACAGGTGGGGGACCTTGGTGCCGGGCCCGATGTCGGAGTTCTTGATCTCGACGAACGTGCCGGCCTTGGAGCCCTTGCGGAGAGTGGTGCCGGGGCGCAGGTAGGCGAACGGGCCGACGGTGACGCCGTCCTCGATCGTCGCGCTGTCGACGTAGGCGCGGCGGATCGTGCAGTTCTCGCCGACGGTGGTCGCGCCCTTGAGCGTGGTGCCGGGCTCGATCGTCGTGTCGGGGCCGATCGTGACGCCGACGTCGATCCACGTCGCCGCCGGGTCGACGATCGTCACGCCGGCGCGCATGTGATCGGAGTGGATTCGCGCCTGCGCGCGCGCACGCGCGCGAGACAAGTCGGCGCGGTCGTTGACGCCGATGATCAAATCGGGGTCGCCGACGACGTGGACCGCGACCCGGTGCCCGTCGCCGCGCAGGATCGCGAGCACGTCGGGCAGGTAGGCCTCGCCCTGGGAGTTGTCGGTGGTGACCCGGGCGAGCGCGGCGGCCAGCAGCGAGCCGTCGAAGGCGTAGACGCCGCCGTTGACCTCGCGGATCGCGAGCTGCTCGGGGGTCGCGTCGCCCTCGCCCTTCGTCTCGACCACGCACTCGACGGAACCGTCGGCCGCGCGAACCACGCGCCCGTATCCGCTGGGGTCGTCGAGCTCGACGGCGAGGATGGTGGCGGCGGCGCTCTCCTTGGTGTGGGTGTCGAGGAGGTCCGCGATCGCCTCGCCGGTGAGGAGGGGCACGTCGCCCGAGAGGACCACGACCGGCCCCTGACCCAGGTGTTCGGCGGCGGCCAACACGGCGTCGGCGGTGCCCTTGGCCTCCTGCTGGACGGCGGTCTGCACGCCGTCGGGAAGCTGGTCGGCGAGGTCGCGCCCGGGGCCGTCGACGACCACGATCGTTTCCGCGCCGGCGGCCTGGGCGGCAGCGATCATCCAGCCGATCAGCGGGCGCCCGCACAGGTCATGGAGGCACTTCGGCACGGCCGACTTCATGCGCGTGCCCTTGCCCGCGGCCATGATCACGACGGTGAGGGCGGTCATCTGGAGGAGGGTAGGCGAGGTAGCCTGGCGATCGAACGATTGCGGCGTGGTGTAATCGGCAGCATCTTCGGCTTTGGCCCGAAGGGTTCCAGTTCAAGTCTGGACGCCGCAGTACTCATTCCAGCTTGAGTCCCTTGCTCGGAGGCACCGGCTTCTGTCCGTTCTGAGTGCGAACATGTGTTCGTGCCGCCACGCTATTCCGAACCCGAAGCACGCCAGGCGATAGAGGCGTCGTCGAACTGGACGGAAGCCCTACGGAAGCTCGGCCGATGCCCTACAGGCGGAACCCAGCCAGTGCTGAAGAAGTGGGCGGCAATCTGGGACATCCCCACGAACCACTTCGATCCGAACGTCGCTCGGCGGATCGCGTCCTCGAGTCGCGGACGCCCTCTCGAGGCTCTGCTGACCGAGCGGTCGACCGCCACGCGAAGCTCGCTCAAGCGCAAGCTCTATGACGCGGGTCTCAAGAATCCTGTCTGCGAGCTGTGCGGCCAAGGCGAGATCTGGCACGGGCCGTCGAATGTCGCTGATCCTCGACCACGTCAATGGCGTGAGCAGATGACAACCGGATCGAAAACCTGCGGATCTTGTGCGCCAACTGCAACTCCACTCTCGACACGCATTGCGGCAAACGCGCGCGTATCCCCACCCCCGATCGCCCCTGTGAAGGCTGCGGTGGAGGCCGTACGCACCGAAACGGCGGGACGCAGAAGTACTGCTCCGCACCTGTGCCGCCATGCATATGGATCGAACGGCCACTGATCGGCAAGCTCCGGCGTGCCGAGCGCCCGCCACTTGAGGCGGCTGACCGCGATGAGGTACTGGCGCTCGGATACGAGGCGGTGGGCCGCAAGCTACGGCGTGTCCGGGCAACGCGATCAGCAAGTGGATTCGGTGGAAGGCATACGAGTGCGGAGCCAGGGCCGAGGTCGACGCCCGGACCGACCACTGGCACCGCCGCGCCGTGTTCACCGATATGCAGGCCGCGAGCCGCGGTGTGGCTGCTGGCGGGCGGCATGAGCAATGCAAGGTGGCCGATCGCCTGGGCGTGAGCGTTGACTGCATCAAGGACCTCAAGCGGGGCACCGGACGTACCGCCACATCGCTCGCCCGGCCGGCCTTCCGGGCGGACCCGCCGCGAGGCTCGCCGCCTAGCAGCGCTTGACCCCGACGAGAGCCTGTGGGACCGTCGCCTCGGAGCGTGGAGTCGTGACGATGACCCGACAGCGGCGACGGATCGCCCCGCGCGTGGCGGTGACCTGCTGCGTGCTGCTCACGCTGGCGTCGGCATCGGCCGCCGACGCGCGCTTGAAGAACAGCGTGCGGGTCCTCCGGCCGGGGGCGGGCAACGTGACCGTCGAGGTGATCGGCGTGCGCGTCACCGGCCCGGGTCACAGGAAGCTGCGGAACAGCCTGCGCGTGCGGATGCCGGAGGCGCGGTCGCTGCCGAGCTCGGTGCGGGTTCTGACGGCGCGACGCGTGGTGCGCACGCGCCGCGCGACGCGCTACGGCCTGGTCATCGTGACGATCGAGCGAGCCGTGCCGAAGGCGCGAGCGGCCGCCGACGAGAAGGCCACCGAGCCGAGCCTGCTGTTCGCCGGGAAAGGGGAGAAGGGCCGTTGTCTGAACGAGGTGGAGACGCTGTGCCTGTTCTTCGGCTCGCCGGTCGCGGCGGACTTCCTGCACGAGGACGTGTTGGAGGGCGAGCGGGAGGAGGACCGGCGAAACGACCTGAAGAAACAGGCCCATTTCCTGAAGACCCTGAACCCTCCTGCCGCGGCCGCGGCCCAGGTGAGCAAACAGCTCACCGACTTGTTCGGAGGAGTTTCGCTCCGGTGACAACGGTCTGGTGTTCGACACCCCCGGCGGCATGCTCGACCCGAACATCGACACCGGCCACTACGACGACGGGCACGCTTTCGGCTGGAAGATCGACACCAAGGCGGAGGAGCGCGGCACGTGGGCCGAGATCCTGCGCGCGGCGAACGAGCGGAACTTCGCGTCGCTGCTCCCGACGCTCGAGGAGCGCGGTGGTGTCGACCTCAACGGCAACGGGGTGATCGAGACGCCGCCCACCCCGGGCACGACCATCGACACGACCGTCGGCCCGCCGCAGATCAGCGGAGGAGGGCCCTGAGCGCAGGCGGGGCGAGCGGGTCGAGCACGAGCGCGCGCGCGTCGCCGGGCGAGACGACGCGGCGCTCGCTGCGCAGCAGGCCCACCTCGCCGCCGAGCTCGAGCGCAGCAGCCAGCACCTCGTCGCGGCGCCGGTCGCGGGCGGCAACCAGACGCAGGAGCGTCGGGTCGGGTCGGGCGAGCGCGAGCAGGAACGGCCGGGCGTCGGTCGCGGGCGCAAAGGCCAGCGCGCAACCGGCGGCGAGGTCGCCGAGGGCGTCCGCGGCGAGCGGTTGGTCGAGCCGCGGGACGTCAGGCGCGACCAGCAGGATCGGCCCGTCGTGGTCGCCGAAGGCCGCGGCGAGCACCTCCGCCAGCCCTGCGCCCTCGGGCTCGTCGAAGGCAACAGCTCCCTCCACGAGCGCTCCCGGCACCCGCGTCGAGGCGAAGCCCAGCCCCGGCGCCGCCGCGTCGACGGCCCAGCCGCCCGCGATCGCGCCGAGCGTGTCGCGCAACTCCCCCGCCCGCTGAGCGCCCAGCGCGCCGTCGAGCGCCGGGTCGGCCGGCTCGGCCAGCGCCGCGAGCACGACGGCCGCGACGACCGGGTCAGTCGAAGCGGAAATGGGTCCCGACCGGCTCGAGCGCGGCCTGCTGAGCGCGCGGCAGCGCCGCGGCGAGCACGCCCGCGAACGTCGCGCCGCTCGCGCCGATGAGCCGCACGAGCTCTGAGACCGGTGTGGGCTCGGCGGTCACGCCGTTGGCGTAGTCGGTCGCGTAGCCCACCAGCGCATAGGGCAGCTCGGCCTCGCCGCAGAGCACCGTCTCGGGCCCCGCCGTCTGGCTGACCGCGCTGACCCCTGCCTGCGCGAGCGTTCGTATCTCGGCGCGGCTGTTGAACCGCGGGCCGTCGACGTGGCCGTAGCAACCGCCGTCGCGCGCCTCGACACCCGCCTCCCGCGCGCCTTCCAGCAGCGCGGACCGCAGCGCCTCCGAGAACGGCCGCTCGAAGATCCAGTGCCCGCGGCCGGCCCGGCCGGGCTCGGTGTGCAAGGTGCAGATCGACCCGTCGGCGAGCCTGTTGGCGAGGAAGTGCAGGTCGTCGAATACGACGAGCGTGCCGAGCGGGATCGACGGGTCGACCGCGCCGCACACGGTCACGGCCAGCACGCCGCGGGCGCCGAGCTCGCGCAGCGCCCACACGTTCGCCTGGTGGGTGACTTGGTTGGAAAGCAGCACGTGCCCTTCGCGATGCCGCGAGACGTGCAGCACGTCGGTCCCGGCGAGCGTCCCTGCCGAAACGACGGCGGGCCCGAACGGCGTCTCGATCTCCTGCGCGGGCCCACCCTCGAAGCCCGCGAGCGAATACGAACCCGAGCCCGTGATGACGCCGACGGCCATGTCAGCGCCGCGGCACGCGCCCGGCGCCGGTGCCCGCCTCGCTGGCCGGGCCGGCCGGCGCGGCGATACCCAGCACGCGCATCGCCTTCAGCCCGAGGCTGAGCTTCTCGCGCCCGTCCGAAGAGCCCACGTCCAGCCCGGTGAGCTCGCGCACGCGGTCGAGCCGGTAGCGCACCGTGTGGCGGTGGGTGAACAACCGCTGCGAGGTGGCGGCGACATTGCCGTCGGCATCCAGGAACGCCTCGACGGTCCCGACCAGCTCGGTCTCGTACTGGCCGTCGTAGGCGGCCAGCGGCTCGATCGTCTCGGCGTAGAACCGCATCAGCTCCTCGGGGTCCTGCGAGAGCAGCAGCCGATAGGCGCCGGTCTCGTCGAACGCGAGGACCGGCCGCTCGGCGTCGCCCTCGGCGACGTTGGCCGCGAGGATCGCCTCGCGCGCCGCGCGCTCGAGATCGCCCGCCGCCGCCATCCTGCTGCGGCCCAGCGAGAACGTGTGACCGGCAAGCGCCGCCTGCAGCTCGCGCACCACACCCTCGGCGGCCCGCGCGGCGAGTGCCTCCTCGCCCCCGGGCACGACGACGACGATCTCGGTGCCCGGCACGTCGGCCCGGCCCGACGGCGCTGCGACAGCCCTCGACGCCGCCGCCCGCGCGCCACGCTCGACCACGCCCAGTACGCGCGCGCGCCAGTCGTCGTCGACCGGCGCGTGTGCCCGCGCACGGACCACGAGCACGCAGGCGCCCGCGCCCAGCTCCAGCCCGACCTCCGCGGCGCCGGCGCCGGCGCCATCCGCCCCGCCGAGATCTCCGGCGAGCAGCGCCTCGACGAACGCCGCGGCGGCATCGGCCGAGGCGCGATGCGGCGCGCGCACGCGCTCGACCTCGCCCGCGATGACGACCGCGACGATCCGCGCGACGCCCTGCCCGGTGTCCGAGCGCAGGCGCATGCGCAGCTGCCCCACCGGCTCGTCGCCGAGCCGCAGCTCGATCGCCTCGACATCCTTCGCGCCGGCCAGGATCGCCTGCTCCTCGGCCGGCGAACGCGCGGCCACGGCCAGCACCTGGCCGGCCCGGTCGAGGACGACCAGGCTTGCGTCGAGCGCGCGCGCGGCGGTGCGGACCACCTCGGGCAACCCGGCGCCCTCCTCGACCGCGTCGGCGAGGGCGTCGAGCACGGCGAGGTCAGCCGTGGCCGCCGCGCTGTCGGCCGGCTGGGCCATGCGAACGAGTCTAGGAGCGCGCGGCTATGCGGTGATGCGGTCCCAGAACCAGATGATCGCGGCGCCGCCCAGAAGCCCGAGGCCCATGAACGCCACGAGCGCGTAGAGCGAGAGGAACGTCGCGGCTACGCGCTCCCACATGCGGCTGTAAGCGGTCCACGCCGGCACGAGGATGAGCGACACATACGCGGCGAGGCCAAAGACCCCGCAGCACGCCGCGACGAGGTAGGTGATGGACTGGTTGCTCACTGCGACCCGGCGGCATTGTGGCGCAAGAAGTCGACGACAAGCGCAGTCATCGCGCAAATTGCGAAGACTGCTGCCGCCAATCCCGCCCCTGCAAGGACGTCGGACAAGTAATGCGCACGTAGGTAGATGCGCGACAGACCCACGACGGCGGCGAGCACCACGGCCACCGTCACGATCCCGAAGCGGTGCGCGAACGCCGGCGCGGCGCGGCCGAGGGCGACCGCCACGGCGACGATCCCCATCGCGTAGGCGGCGTGACCCGATGGAAAGCTCGCCCCGTCGGTGTCGACGAGCGGGTTCGAGGGGCGCGGCCTGTCCATCGCCGCCTTTGTGACATTGACGAACAGGATCGTCAGCCCCATCCCCGCCGCGAGGGCGACGGCCTCCGGCAGGCGCCGCCTGAACGCCAGCCAGACGGCCGCGCCGAACACCAGCGTCCAGGTCACCGGCGCGGCGCCCAGCCACGTCACGATCTTGGCGACGTGTACGGCTGCGTCGCTGTTGAGCTGGTCGGCCAGCTTCAGCGCCCGCTGATCGCCGGGCGTCGTGGCCTTGTCCTGCAACGCCTCGACGTAGCCCACCAGTGCGAACGCGCCCACCCCGCCGACCGCGAGCAGCGTCGTCAGCTCGAGACCCAGCATCCCGGGGGTCAACCGGTTCCACACGAACCGCGCCGGGCCCGCGAGCACGCGACCGGTGGGCACGATCGCCCGACGCCATGCCGTGCCGAGCACCGGCTTGCCGTCGATCCAGGCGGCGACGCGCGTGCGGTTCTCGGCCACCCGCAGGTGGCGGAACGCGGCGACGATCCCCGCGATCGCGACGACGGTGAACCCGAGCGCGAACGCCCCCTTCTTCGCCACCGCGACGACCTGGTCGAAGCTGTGCCAGAAGACGTAGCCGAGCACGACGAACGTCGTCGACCACACGCCCGCCGCGACGACGTCGTACGCGATGAAGCGCCGGAACGCCATCCGCGTCGAGCCGGCCAGGAACGGCGCGATCGGCCGCACCAAGCCAAGGAACCGCCCGATCAGGATCGTCACGCCGCCGCGCCGCCGGAAGAAGCCCTCGACCTGGTCGAGGCGCTCCGCGGTGATCTTCACGCGCGCGCCGTGACGCTCGAGGAACCCGCGGCCCAGCCGCCGCCCGAGCAGATAGGAGGTCACGTCGCCCGCGACCGCGGCGCCCCACACGATCGCGATCAGCGGGATGACGCTGATCTTGCCCTGGCCTGCGATGACGCCGCCGAGGAGCACTGTGAACTCGCCGGGCGCGACGAAGCCCAGAAACGCGCCGGTCTCGGCGAAGGCCATCACGCCGACGAGCAGGTAGGTCCACGTGCCCAGCGACTCGCCGACGTCGACGATCACCTCTTCGACCTTGGGCAACTTCACCAGCCCGGTGCCCAGCACGACCAGGCCGGCGACCACCGCGAGCAGCAGCAACTTGCCCTCCGTCGACAGCCGCCGCCAGCGCACCGCGACGAAGGCCGCGACGAGCACGGCGAAGACGAGATTGACGGGCTTCACCATGCCGTCACCGGCGTCGTGGCCACCACCGCGGGGCGGCGCTCGGCGAGCCGATCGGCGGCTTCACGAGCAGCGGCGGGGTCGGCGAACAGGCCCAGGACCGTGGGCCCGGAGCCCGCGACCAGCGCGTGGTCGGCGCCGGCGTCGCGGGCGGTTTCCAGCGCTTCGTCGATCGCCGGGCACAGCGAGCGGGCGGCGGGCTCGAGGTCGTTGACGAGCAACTCGGCGGGAATCCCGAACGGTCCGACGGCGAGCCCGTCCTGCACGACCCGCCAGCGATCGATCAACGCGTGCGGCGAGCGCGTGAGCCGCATGCGATCGGCCTCGGCGTAGACGTCGGCGGTCGCGAGCCGCTCGGCGGAGGGCAGGACGAGCAGGCCGAACGCGGGCGGCGCGGGCAGGCGTTGCAGGCGCTCGCCGGCACCGACGGCCAGCGCGCGGCCCGGAACCACCTGCGCGGGCACGTCTGCGCCAAGCCCTTCGGCGAGCTCGTGGAGCAGACCGTCGTCGTCGACGCCCGCCAGCCGCGCCGCCAGGCGCAGGGTCGCCGCGGCGTCGGCAGACCCGCCGCCCAGACCCGCGGCCACCGGGATGCGCTTCGTGACGGTCAGGCGCAGCGACTCCGCCAGCGTGCCGGTCGCGGCACGGAAGGCGGCAAGCGCGTCGGCGGCGAGGTTGCGGCCCTCGACGCCTTCGCAGACGACCTCGTCGTGCTCCGCAGGTTCGAGCGTGACCTCGTCGCCCCATTCCAACGACTGCATCACCGACACGAGCTCGTGGCGGCCGTCGTCGCGGACGGGCCCGACGAACAGGCACAGGTTGGCCTTGGCCGGCGCGGCCTCGGTCATCGCAGACGCTCCGCCAAAGTCGCCAGCTCCTGCGGCGCCAGCCGCTCGGCGCGGGCGTCGGCCGGCTGCCCCATCTCCACCAACACCGCCCGCGCGCGCTCGCGCGCGTCCGACGGCATTCCGGGCACGAGCGACAGCGAGCGCGCCAGCGCCTTGCGCCGGTGCGCGAACGCGGCCTGCACGACGGCGCGCACGTCCGGCGGCGCCGCCGGCCCGCGGCGCGTCAGCACGACGAGCACGGAGTCGACGTTGGGCACGGGGTGAAAGACCGTGCGCGACACGCTGCGCAAGACCCGCACCTCGCACGCGAGCTGGGCGAGCACCGACGGGATGCCGTAGTCGCGCGAACCCGGCGCGGCCGCCAGCCGCTCGCCGACCTCCCGCTGGACCATCGCCACCCAGCGGCCCACCGACGGCAGCTCCTCGACCGTGCGCAGGATCGCGCTGGCCGCGATCCCGTAGGGCAGGTTGGCGACGACCTTGGTGGGCGCGGGCGCAAGCGCCGCCAGGTCGAGCTCCAGCGCGTCGGCGAAGTGCAGCGTCGCGTTGTCGAACTGCGCCAGCGCGTCGCGCAGCGCGGGCTCCAGCCCGCGGTCGATCTCGACCACGTGGACATGGGCCGCACGCGGAGCCAGATGCTCGGAGAGCACGCCCAGCCCGCCGCCGATCTCCAGCACGACGTCGTCGGCCGCCAAGCTCGGCCGCGCGCTCGATCACCCCCAGGATGTTCGAGTCGATCAGGAAGTTCTGGCCCAGCTCGCGGTTGGGGCGCACGCCGAAGTCGTGCAGCCGGCGCAGACTCGGCTGGCTCACCATCCGAACAGCCGCGCGGCGTTGGCCTCGACGAGCGCGTCGAGCTCCTCGTAGCCCATGCCGCGCGCCTCGGCGACGAAGCGGGCGGTGTGCACCACGAACGCCGGTTGGTTGGGCTCCTTGCGCACGACCTGCGGAGACAAATAGGGGGCGTCGGTCTCGACCAGCAGCCGGTCGCCCGGCACGCGCGCGGCCGCCTCGGCGAGATCGGTCGCCTTGGGGTAGGTGACGTTGCCCGCGAAGGAGAACCACCAGCGCTCGTGCTCGAGGCACTCGTCGAGCCGGGTCGGGCATCGAGAAGCAGTGCAGGATCACGTCGAGGCCTTCAGCCCGCTCGGCGAGCGTGGCGATCGTGTCGTCCTCGGCCGCGCGGGTGTGGATCACCAGCGGCTTGCCGGCCGTCCGCGCGAGCTCGATCTGGGCGTGGAAGGCGCGCTCCTGGTCGGCTCGCGGCGCGCGGTCGCGGTAGTAGTCCAGCCCGGTCTCGCCGATCGCGGCGCACTGCTCGTGGGCGGCCAGCGCCTCGAGCTCGGCGAGGTCGGCGTCGTCGAAGCCGTGCGCAAGATTGGGGTGGCGGCCGATCGCGACCAGCACCTGCGGGAAGTCCGCGGCGGTCGCGAGCGCCTCGCGGCAGGTCGCGCCGTCCATCCCCACGGTGAGCATCCGGCGCACGCCGACCGCGTCGGCGGCGGCCACGAGGTCGGCGTCGGGCGGCTCGCACGAGGACAGGTGCGTGTGCGAGTCGATCACGCCGCTTCGGGCGTCTCGCCCGCGCTCCGCGGGAACAGCGGCTCGACCTTCTCCACGCGCTCCAGGCGCCGCGCACCGAAGCCCGCGGCCGCGAAGTCCAGGTCGTCGGTCCCCAGCGCGGCCTGGAGCTTGCCGACCGTCTCGGGCAGGTAGGGCGTCAGCAGCACGGTCACGACACGCAGGCCTTCGATCAGCGACGCCAGCGCGCGGTCGAGCTCGTCGGCGCGCGCCTCGTCCTTGGCCAGCTGCCACGGGGCCGTCTCGGCGACGTAGGCGTTCAGGCGGCGCACGCGCAGCCAGATCGCCTCGAGCGCCTGCGAGATCTCGAAACGGTCGAGCAGCGTTGCGACCTCCTCGGGAAGGCCGTCGAACTCCGCGGCGAGCGCGCTGTCGAGCTCGACGTCGGGCACCTCGCCGTCGCGATAGCGGGCGAGCATGTTCGTCGTGCGGCTTGCGAGGTTGCCGAACTCGTTGGCCAGCTCGCTCTCGTAGCGCTGCTCGAACTGCGTCGTCGACACCGAGCCGTCCTGACCGAAGCTCACGTCGCGGAAGCAGTAGTAGCGCAGCGCGTCGGTGCCGAACCGCTCCATGACCACGAACGGGTCGAGCACGTTGCCCAGCGACTTGGACATCTTCTCGCCGTCCATCAGCAGATAGCCGTGCACGAAGACGTGCTCGGGCAGCGGCAGGTCGGCGGCCATCAGCATCGCCGGCCAGAAGACGCAGTGGAACTTCAGGATGTCCTTGGCGATGACGTGGACGGTCGCCGGCCAGAACCTGTTGGTCAGGTCCTCGCCGTCGCGCGCGTACGACAACGCCGTGTAGTAGTTCAGCAGCGCGTCGAACCAGACGTAGAAGACCTGCTCGGGGTCCCACGGCACCTCGACGCCCCAGCGGATCTTCGCCCGCGTCAGCGACACGTCCTGAAGGCCGCCGCTGATGAAGGACAGCGCCTCGTTGTAGCGGTGGCGCGGCATGACGAAGTCGGGCTGCTCGGCGTACAGCCGCTTCAGCGGCTCCTCGAACGTCGAGAGCCGGAAGAACCAGTTGTCCTCCTTCTCGCGGGAGAGCGCGAGGTGATGGATCGGGCACTTGTTGCCATCCTCGAGCTCGGCCTCGGTCTTGAAGTCCGCGCAGCGCGGGCAGTACCAGCCCTCGTAGGTCCCCTCGTAGACGTGCCCGTTGTCCTTCACGCGCTCCAGGACCTCCTGCACCTTGGCGTGGTGCTCGGGGTCGCTGGTGCGGATGAAGAAGTCGTTGGAGACGTTGATCTGCGGCAGCAGCGCCTGGAAGCGCGCGGCGTTGCGGTCGGCCAGCTCGCGTGGCGTCACGCCCTCCTTGTCCGCCGCCAGGGCGACCGGCTCGCCGTGCTCGTCGGTGCCGGTCAGGAAGAACACGTCCTCGCCTCGCTGGCGCATGTGCCGGGCGAGGATGTCGGCGGCGATCGTCGAGTACGCGTGCCCCAGATGGGGTGCCGCGTTGACGTAGTAGATCGGCGTCGTGACGTAGAACGACATCGGCGCCGCAGGCTAGCTGTGGGCTAGCCGCCGGTCAGCGCGCTGTAGAGCTCGTTGGCCGACCCGCCGGTCAGCTCGGCCACCACCGAAGCGGCCGTTCGCGGGCGCGCTCCCGCGTCGACGAGCTTGCGCACGGCGGCGACCGCGTCCTCGGCCGGCCCCGCCGCGACCTCGGGCGCCCCGCCGACGACCAGCACGACCTCTCCTCTCGGGGCCTGCTCGCCGTAGCGCTCGGCCAACTCGCGCGACGTACCGCGCACGACCTCCTCGTGCAGCTTGGTCAGCTCGCGGCAGACCGCGACCGGCCGCGTGGGATCGAGCTCGGCGAGCACCCTGAGCGAGGCCGCCACGCGGCGCGGCGACTCGAACGCCACCAGCGTCTCGGCCCCCGCGAACGTCCGCTTCAGCTCGGCCGGCTTGCGCGGCAGGAAGCCGGCGAACCGCCAGGCGTCGGCCGGCAGCGCGCTTGCCACCAGCGCGGCGAGCGCGGCGCTGGGGCCGGGGAGCACCTCGACGGCCAGCCCGGCCGCGACGCAGCCCTGCACCAGGACGAACCCCGGGTCGCTGACGAGCGGCATCCCCGCGTCGCTGACCAGGGCGACGACGGCGCCGCCGCGCATGCGCTCCACCAACTGCGCCGCCCGTGCTCGCTCGTTGTGCTCGTGGTAGCTGACCAGCGTGGCCTTGACGCCGTAGCGGTCGAGCAGCACCCGCGTGCGCCGCGTGTCCTCGCAGGCCACGACGTCGGCGTCGCGCAGCGCGGCCAGCACCCGCAGGGTGACGTCCTCGAGGTTGCCGATCGGCGTCGCACAGACGACGAGCCGGCCGTCAGCCATCCGCCGCCCCCTCGCGCGCCAGCAGCGCGGCGCCCAGCATCCCCGACTCGTCGCCGAAGCGCGCGGCCTCCACCCGAACCGCCGCGGCGACCGGCGGCAGCGCCCGCGCCGCGAGCTCCTTGCGCGCGGGCCCCAGCAGCAGTTCGCCGGCGGCCACGACGCCGCCACCGATGACGATCACCTCGGGATCGAGCGCGTTGGCGATCCCGGCCAGCCCGACCCCCAGGTTGCTGCCGATGAGCGCCACCGCCGCGCGCGCGGGCTCGTCGCCGTCGTGAGCCAGCTCGGTGACCAGCGCGCCGGTGATCGTCCGGCCGCCGGCGAGCTCGCGCCCGAGCGCCGAGTCGGGAGCCTCGCGCGCCGCCCGCTCGCCCTCGCGCGCCAGCGCGACGCCCGACGCCAGCGCCTCCAGACAGCCGCGGTTGGGGCAGTTGCCGGGGCACGGCGGGCCGTCGAGGTCGACGACGACGTGGCCGAGCTCGCCGGCGGTGCCGCGCGCGCCGCGCAGCAGCCGCCCCGCGGCGACGATCGCCCCGCCGATGCCCGTGCCGAGCGTGAGCATCACGGCGTGCGCCGCACCCTTCGCCGCCCCCGCGCGGTGCTCGGCCAGCATCGCCGCGTTCGCGTCGTTGTCGACCGCCACCGGTAGGGCGAGCCGCTCGGCCATCAGGTCGCGGACCGGAACGCCGCGCAGGTCGAGGTGGTTGGTCCACACGGCCGCGCCGCGGCCGGGGTCCATCAGCGACGGGATGCCGATGCCGACCGCCGCGATCGGCTCGTCGGAGGCCTGCACGAGCTCGCGCACGACCTCCTCGAGAGCGTCGAGAACGTCGCTCTTCGGCGCAGGACGGAACGCGCGGTGGCGGACCACGAGGTCCTCGTCCACCACCCCCGCCAGCAACTTCGTACCGCCGAGGTCCACGCCGATGACGCACTCGGCCGCCACTGGCCGCACCCTACCCTCCCCGCAATGGGCACCGGACCGCGGCCGCCCGACCCTCCCGAGGGGCCGCCGCAGTACACGAAATACCGGGCCGGACCACGGCTGCCGTGGCGCCGGGACCGCGCGGACGCACTCGGCGCCCTGCGGCGCGATCCGACCCCTGCCCGGCACCCGCAAGCCCGTCAGCTGGCGCCGGGTGCTCAAATGGGTCGCCCTCGCCCTCGCCGCCTGGATCGGCCTGTCGCTCGTGCTGTTCCTGATCAGCGCGCAGATCGAGTCGGGCAAGGTGTCCGGCGAGGTCGACCGCTTCCTCGCGGGCGGGTTCCCGCTGACAAGCAAGAGCACGATCCTCGTTCTGGGGTCAGACGCGCGCGTGAAGGGCAACGCCGAGCCCGGGGCGAACACGATCGGGGCGCCCAGCCGGTCGGACACGATCCTGCTGATCCGCACCGGCGGCGGCGCCTCGGCGCGGCTGTCGATCCCGCGCGACACGGTGGTCGACATCCCCGGCCACGGCACCAACAAGATCAACGCCGCCTACGCGCTCGGTGGCTCGGCGCTGGCCACCCAGACCGTGGCGCGCTTCCTTCAGATCCGGATCAACCACCTCGTCGAGGTCGACTTCGCGAACTTCCCCAAGCTGATCGACGCCATGGGCGGGATCGACTACAAGGGCGGCTGCGTGGTCTCGCGCATCAACGGCGGCTTTCGCAACGGCGGCTACACGCTGCGCCTGCGCTCCGGCAAGAGCCACATCGACGGAAAGCAGGCGCTCGCCCTCGCGCGCACGCGCAAGAACGAGTGCAACCCCAGCGAGAGCGACCTGACGAGAGCGCGCCGCCAGCAGAAGATCTTCGCGGCGATGAAGAGCCGGGTGACCTCGCCGTGGGCGTTCGTGCGCCTGCCCTGGGTCAGCTGGGAGGCACCGAAGGCGATCCGCTCGGACATGAGCGGGCCGTCGCTGCTCGGATTGTTCGGTGCGCTGGCGGTTTCGGGCAGCCCGGCCACCCGGGTCCTGAAGCCCGACGGGGTGATCACGCTGCCCGACGGCGGCGCCGGGCTGCGCATCTCCGAGGCCGAGAAGCGCCGCGAGGTGCAACGCTTCCTCCGCGGCTGAGCTGCTTCAGGCCGGCTCGCAGGCGGGCTCGGGCGGAACCGCGCGGCGGCGCCCGCCGAATGCCACGCCTCCGAGGATCAGCACCAGCCCGACGATCGCCGCCGGGCCGACGTGCTCGTCGAGCAGCGTCGCGCCGTAGATCAGCGCCACGCCCGGCGCCAGGTAGCTGACCAGCGAGGCGCGGCCCGCGCCGATCTCACCGATCAGGCGATAGAAGATCACGAACGCCAGGGCGGTCCCGACGACACCCAGGCACACGACGGAGAGCACCGCCCGCAGGCCGGGCCCGGAGTGTTCGGCGGTGGCCGCGGCGACCGGCAGCGTCAACAGCGCGCCGACGGTGCAGGAGACCGCGCTGGAGACGATCGGCGGTGTGTCGGCATAGCCGCGCTTGACGACGAAGCCCGACAGCGCGTAGGACGCGGACGCCAGCAGGATCCCCATCGCGCCGAGGAATTCGCCCAAGCTCTGGACCGTCTCGACGCCCACCAGCAACGCAACGCCGACCAGGCCCGCCACCAACCCTCCGGCCTGCGAGCGATCGATCGTCTCCGTGCGGTCCAGCAGCGGCGCGAACAGGGCGACGAACAGCGAGGCCGGCGCGATCAGCACGGCGGTCAGGCCGCTCGGCACGGCCGTCTCGCCGAAGGTGATCAACAGGAACGGCGCGGCGATCGCCGTGACGCCGAGCAGCACCGCCACGCCCGGGCGCCGCCAGGCGGTGCGCAGCGCGCGGCGCGTCTCGCCGCCCTGCAGGCGGATCGCGACGACGAGCACCGCGGCGGCCAGCGCCACGCGCAGGAAGACGATCTCACCGGCGGAGAAGTCCTCGAGCGCGTACTTGATCAGCAGGTAGCTGCCACCCCAGATCGCCGCCAGCGCGGCGAGTTGCGCCATCTGGCGCGGGGTCACTTCTTGTCGCCCTGCGGCGAAGAGGACGACGATGCGTCCTTCTTCTTCTCCTTGGCCTTGGCCTCGGTCTTGTCAGCGCCGTCGGACGCCGCCTTGTCGGTCTCGCGCGCGCGCTTGCGAGTGCCGTAGTCGGTGTTGTAGAAGCCCGATCCCTTGAAGTGCACTGCCACCGGGTGAAAGACGCGCTGGACGGGCGCCTTGCACTTCGTACAGGACGAGACGGGGTCGTCGGTCATCCGCTGCATGACCTCGAAGACGTGCCCCTTGTCGCACTTGTACTCATAGATGGGCATCGCCTCTGAGTGTAAGAGGCGCCTCGGCTACGCTCCGGCGCCTCATGGCTGCGGGCCCGGACGTCGTGACGATGGACAAGATCGTGGCGCTCAGCAAGCGCCGCGGCTTCATCTTCCCCTCGTCGGAGATCTACGGCGGGCTCGGCTCGACCTACGACTACGGCCACTACGGCGTCCTGCTGAAGAGCAACGTCAAGGGCGAGTGGTGGCGCGCGATGCTCTCCGAGCGCGACGACATCGTCGCCCTGGACTCGGCGATCCTCCAGCACCCGCGCGTGTGGGAGGCCTCCGGTCACCTGGCTGGGTTCACCGACCCGCTGGTGGACTGCAAGACCTGCGGCCAACGCTTCCGCGCCGACCACCTCGACCAGCTCCAGTGCCCGCAGAAGCCGTCGAAGCACCCCGGCGAAGCGGAGCAGTGCGACTTGACCCAGGCGCGCGACTTCAACCTGATGTTCGAGACCACGGTCGGGCCGGTGAAGGAGTCGGGCGCGACGGTCTACCTCCGCCCCGAGACCGCCCAGGGGATCTTCGTCAACTTCAAGAACGTCCTGCAGTTCTCCCGCAAGAAGCCGCCGTTCGGCATCGCCCAGATCGGCAAGTCGTTTCGCAACGAGATCACGCCCGGGAACTTCGTCTTCAGGACGCGCGAGTTCGAGCAGATGGAGATGGAGTTCTTCGTGCCGCCCGCCGAGGCGGACCAGTGGTACCGCTACTGGTGCGACGTGCGCCGGCGCTGGTATGAGGACCTCGGCCTGCGCCCCGACCACCTGCAGCTGCGCGAGCACGAGACCGACGAGCTGTCGCACTACTCGTCGGCCACAGCCGACGTCGAGTACCTGTTTCCCGATCGGCTGGTCGGAGCTCGAGGGGATCGCCAACCGCGGCGACTTCGATCTGACTCAGCACGCCGAGTTCTCGGGAGAGAAGCTCGAGTACTTCGACCAGGGATCGGGCGAGCGGTATGTGCCCCACGTGATCGAGCCGGCGGCCGGCGCCGACCGCGCCACGCTGGCCTTCCTCGTCGACGCCTACGACGAGGAGGAGATCGAGGGCGAGACCCGCACGGTGCTCAAGCTCCACCCGCGCCTGGCGCCGATCAAGGCCGCGGTGCTGCCGCTCGTGCGCAAGGACGGCCAGCCGGAGCTGGCGCGCGAGGTGTTCGACTCGCTGCGCGGCGTGTTGCAGGCCGAGTACGACGAGGGCGGCTCGATCGGCAAGCGCTACCGCCGCCACGACGAGATCGGCACGCCATGGGGCGTGACGATCGACCACCAGTCGCTCGAGGACCGCACCGTGACGGTGCGCGACCGCGACTCGCTGGCTCAGGACCGCGTGGCGATCGACGCGCTGCCCGGCGAGCTGGCGGGGCGGCTGGCCGCGCCCTGGCGCTCGCCCAAGCTCGATGGATGACGTGGCCGTAGCCGCGAGCGACCACCCGGTCGGAGTGAGCATCACCGACGACCCGCATCGCGGGCGCTGGTCGGTCTTCTTCCGCCTGATCCTCGCGCTTCCGCACATCGTTGTGCTCGGAGCGTTCGCGACGATCGCGGTGCTGCTGGCGCCGATCCTGTGGATCGTCACGCTCATCCGCGCGCAACCCCCGCACGGCCTCGCCGAGTACTACGGGCGGCTGATCGCCTACACGGCGCACGTCCAGGCGTACCTCAACCTCGCGACGGGCCCGTTCCCGCCCTTCCTGGGTGGCCGCGGGTCATACGCACTGGACGTCGAGCTGCCGCTGCCCGAGCGCCAGAACCGCTGGAGCATCGCCTTCCGCGGGCTGCTCGCCGTGCCGGCGCTGGCCGTCTCGGGCGCGCTGGGCGGCGGCTTCGGCGGCGCGGTGGGCGGCTACGGCTCCATCCAGCTCGGGGTGCTGACGACGGTCGGCTTCCTGGCGTGGTTCGCCTGCCTGGTGCGCGGCCGGATGCCGCAGGGCTTCCGCGATCTGCTCGTGTACTCGCTCGGCTACGGCGCGCAGGTCTACGCCTACCTGTTCTTCCTCACCGGCCGCTACCCCAATGCCGACCCTGTTCTCGCCCCGCCCGCCGCGACGCTCGAGCACCCCGTGCGCATGAACTCCGAGGACGACGACCTGCGCCGCAGCCGGCTGACCGTGTTCTTCCGCCTGCTGCTCGCGCTGCCGCACATCCTGTGGGTCACGCTGTGGTCGATCCTGGGGCTGCTCGTCGCGATCGCGGCGTGGCTCACGGCGCTGGTGCTCGGCCGCGTCCCGGGGCCGCTGCACCGCTTCCTCGCCGCGCTGATGCGCTACAGCCTGCACGTCAACGCGTTCGTCTACCTCGCGGCGAACCCGTTCCCGGGCTTCACCGGCGCGCCTGGCCGCTACCCCATCGACGTCGAGATCGACCCGCCGGAACGCCAGTCGCGCTGGACCGTCCTGTTCCGGGGCCTGCTCGCGTTCCCGGCGCTGCTCGTCGCCTCGGCGCTGAGCGGCGCCCAGAGCGTCGCGGCGCTCCTCGGCTGGTTCGCCGCGCTGTTCACCGGCCGGATGCCGCGCGGGCTGCGCGAGTTGATCGCGTACTCGCTGCGCTACACGATCCAGACCAGCGCGTACCTGTTCCTGCTGACGCCGCGCTACCCGTACAGCGGCCCGGCGCGGTTCACGCGACCCGCGCCCACCCCGGCGCCGCTCGCAGCCCCGGAGGCGCTCGGCTGAGCACGGCGGCCCGGGTCGCCGCGGCGCTGGCGCTCGCCGGGCTCGCGGCGGGGGCGGTGATCGCCGGCGTCCATCTGTGGGACACGTCGGTGCCCGGCGACCTGCGGCTACCGGAACTGGCCGCCGCCGACGAGTTCTCGGCCCGCGCGCTGGAACGCGCGCGCTCGTTCGAGGAGTTCGTCCGCATCAGCACGCTGCTTTCGACGGTCGTGCTGATCGCCGTGCTCGTGCTCTACGCCCGCCGCGGCGCGCGCTTCGCCCGCGAGTCGGCCGCCGGGCCGATCGGCACCGGCTTCCTGCTCGGCATGCTCGGCCTGGCGCTCGTCTGGCTGGCGCAGTTGCCGTTCGGGCTGGCCGACCTGTGGTGGGCCCGGCGCCACGACGTGATCGAGACCGGCTATGTCGAGTGGCTGATCGACGACTGGCTGGGGCTCGGCGGCCAGTTCGTCTTCCTGTGCCTCGCGCTGCTGGTCGCGATGGGCCTGGCGCGGCTGCTGCGGCGGAGCTGGTGGGTCCCCGCGGCGGCGGTGTTCGTCGGGCTCTTCACCCTGTTCGCGTTCGTTGGCCCGTTCATCACCCCCGACCTGCGCGCGCCGCGGGGAGCACAGCTGCGCGCCGAGGCTGCCGCGATCGCGCGCAGCGAGGGCGTGGAGTCGGTGCCGCTGCGCATCCAGAAGGTCCACGACATCACCGACCAGCCCAACGCCTACGCGTTCGGCCTGGGGTCGTCGCGGCGGGTGGTGCTCTGGGACACGATCGTCGACTTCCCGCGCCGCGAGGTGAAGGTGACGATCGCTCACGAGTACGCCCACATCGCCCACCACCACATCGCCAAGTCGCTCGGGTGGTTCGCGCTGATCGTGCTGCCCGCCGGATTGGCCGTCGCCGTCGCCACCCGGCGGCGCGGCGGCTTCGGCGAGCCGGCCGCGGTGCCGCTCGCTCTGCTGGTGGTCGTGGTGCTGCAACTCGTGGTCTCGCCGCTGCAGGCCGCCGCCACGCGGCGTTACGAGGCCGAGGCGGACTGGAGCGCGCTGCAGACCACGCGCGACCCGGCGGCGTTGAAGGGGCTGATGCGCCGCTTCACCGCCGAGGCGCTGGCCGACCCCGACCCGCCGCGGTGGTTCCACGTGCTGTTCGACTCGCACCCGACCGGTCTGGAGCGCGTCGCGATGGCGGAGGCGTGGTCGCGGCGCTAGGCGGGACTGCATTCCTTCCACCGCCGGTTTGCCCGGAAACTTGCGAATCGTGCCGGTAGTACCGTTCCCGCATGGCCGTCAGCACGATGCCCGCCGCCACGGCGCAGATCGACTATCGCGACCTCTACGCGCGCTGGGAGAAGGGCAACTGGTGCGCGACGGAGATCGATTTCTCCCAGGACCGCATCGACTGGCACGAGCGCATGACGCCCGAGCAGCGCCACGGCGCGCTCGTGCTCTTCACGCTGTTCTTCCACGGCGAGGACGCGGTCACCGACACGCTCTCGCCGTTCATCGACGCCGCGCCGCTGGAGGAGCAGAAGTACTTCCTCGCCACCCAGCAGGTCGACGAGGCGCGCCACTCGGTGTTCTTCAAGCGCTTCATGGACGAGGTGGCGGGCCTCGGCGACGGATCGGTCGGCGGCGGAATGGCCGCGACCGACCACGAGATCACGTGGGGGCACCGCAAGGTGTTCGGCCACCTCGATGAGGTCGCCGATCGGCTGCGCAAGGACCGCTCGCCCGTCAACTTCGCGCGGTCGATCACGATGTACCACATCATCGTCGAGGGGATGCTGGCCCAGCCGACGCAGCACGCGATCGACCGGGGCCTGACCGACCTCGACCTGCTGCCGGGCTTCCGCGAGGGCATGCGCAAGGTCTCGCTGGACGAGCAGCGCCACATCGCGTTCGGCGTGCGCGTGCTCGCCGACCTCTACGCCGAGGACCCCGAGCCGGTCCAGGAGGCGATCGTGGGGAAGATCCGCGAGACGCTGCCCTGGACGACCGCGCTGGGCATGCCGGCCGACGGCGATCTCACATATACGGAGCCGCTGGGGTTCTCGCTGCCCGACCTCTTCGAGGAGGGCGCCACGCTCCAGGAGGCGCGGCTGCGGGCGATCGGCCTGCCACTCGACGAGATCCCGCGCTTCCCGCTGCCGCTCGACCTGTCGCCCCGCAAGCGCGGCGAGCGCGGGCTGAAGCTGCTGGAGGCGGGCATGCTCGGGCCGAAGAACGGGGCGGTCAAGCGCGACCCCGAGGCGATCGAGATCCTCATGGACACGATGCGCCGCGGCGTGGTGGTCGAGGCCGCGCCGGGCGGGACGACGATCCAGTGGGACTTCACCGACGCCGAGCCCTGGTACCTCCAGGTCGACAACGGCGCCACGGCCGTGCGGCGCGGGCGGGCCCCGAAGCCCGACGTGACGCTGAAGCTGCGCTTCGACGACTTCGTCGACATCGCGGCGGGGCGCGAGGATCCGCGGAAGCTGATGCTGAAGGGCCGCATCCGCCCGCGCGGCAAGCTGCGCGCGCTGGCGCGGCTGCCCAAGGTCCTGCCCGGGTGAAGGCGCTCGTCACCGGCGCCAGCGGGTTCGTCGGTGGCAGGCTCTGCGCGCTGCTGGCCGCGAAGGGCCACGACGTGGCCGCTGTGGTGCGCCGCCCGGGCTCCGAGCCGGCGGGCACTCGGGCGGTGGTCGCCGACCTGGGCGACGCGGCGGTACTGGGCGCGGCGCTTGCCGCCGAGCGCCCCGACGTCGTCTTTCACCTCGCCGCCGAGATCGCCTCGGCCCGCAGCGAGCAACGCATCCGCGCGGTCAACGTCGACGGGACGCGGCGGCTGGTCGAGGCCTGCCGCCCAGCGGGCTCGCCGCGATTCGTCTTCGCCTCGACCGTGGTCACCGGCGAGGCCGACGGCCGCGTGCTGACCGAGGACGACCCGCTGCCGGTGGCCACGCCCTATGGCCGCTCCAAGCAGGAGGGCGAGCGGATCGTGCTCGGGTCGGGCCTGCCCGCCGCGGTCGTGCGGCCATCGCACGTCTACGGCCCGGGCGGGTGGTACGCCGAGGAGATCGTCGCGCGGCTGCGCTCGCCGGGCCGACTGGCCGTCGTGGGGCGCGGCGACAACCTCTGGGACGTCGTGCACGTCGACGACGTCGCCGCCGCGCTGCTGCTCGCCGGCACCTCCGAGGCCGCGACCGGCCAGGTGTTTCACTGCGCCGACGACGAGCCGCTCACGTATCGAGCCTTCATGGACCTGACGGCGGCGGCGCTCGGCCTGCGGCGCCCGCGCTCGATCCCCGTCGTGCTGGCGCGGCTCGTCGCCGGCCCCAATGCCGTGGCCGCCGTCACGCGCTCGGCGCGCTCGTCGAACGCCAAGCTCAAGCGCGAGCTCGGCTGGACCCCGCGCTACCCGTCGGCCCGCGAAGGCGTGCCGGCCGCCGTAGCGGAGCTATAGGCCCCACCGGGACGCCTGGTCCGCTTGCCGCAGTGGCGGGCGCGGGTTCTTTGGCGGGTAGGGGAGCGGGAGGCACCCGCTCCATGCCGCAAGCGAGCTGGCGAATGCGGGCGTTGTGAGCCGCTCCGGCGAAACCGCGACCGCTGGCGCAGGGTGCCGGGACAGGGCTGCGAGGAAGAGGGCGTGGACGCGACGGGGGTCCGGCCGACGCTCTAGCCGGAGCCCGGAGGGCGGAGGCGTGGAGGCGGACCCCCGGACGCGGCCACGCCCAACCACCGACGCTCACGGTGCGGCCTACGAAGGCTCGGCGATGAGGTGCCGGACCGCGGCGACGCCCGCCTGGATCGTGCTCGACCAATCGCGGTCGGGCTCGGCGAGCATCCGCAGGGCGACGCCGTCGGCAAGGGAGAAGATGAGGTCGGCGACGGCCTCGGGCTCAGCGCGCAGCCGCAGGA
Source organism: uncultured Actinomycetes bacterium (assembly GCA_963825415.1). Lineage (GTDB taxonomy): Bacteria > Actinomycetota > Thermoleophilia > Solirubrobacterales > Solirubrobacteraceae > BP-464. The sequence goes on from CAWGTD010000003.1 coordinate 192,414, forward strand.
CGCCCTCGGCGTGCTTGGCGGCGAGCAGGTCGGCGACGTGCTCGCGCTGGCGACGCACCAGCTCGGCGAACTCGCCCGCGATCTCCTCGTTGCGACGCGACAAGCGTGAACAGCTCGAACACGACCGTGACGAAGTCCGGGTCGGAGGCCACCAGCTCCTCCAGCGAGAACACCAGCAGCGCGAGGAAGTCCTCGGCATCGCGGGCGCCGGCGAGCTGCTGTTCGAGAACCGCGATGCGCAGGTCGCAGTCGCGCCGCACCGCCTCGGCCAGCAGTTCCTCCTTGGTGCCGAAGTGGTAATGCAGCAGCCCGCGTGAGACACCGGCCTCGCGCGCGACGTGATCGAACGTCGAGCCCGCCACCCCCCGTTGGGCGACGCTGCGCCGCATCGCGTCGACGATCCGCGCGGCCTTGTCGGTCGGGAGCGAATGCTGGGTCGCCGCCATCGGAGGGCGATGCTAGTGCGTGCGTGCGAAGTCCATCCGGAAGGTGGCTATCCTGATTCGTGGAGGGCACCAGTCGTGGGGTCGGTCCGTGAAGGGCCGGCAGCACCACCTGACTTCCAGGGTCAACGAACCTGGAGGTCGCCGTGCCCGCCACCAAGACTTTCCTCACTGTGACCGTTCGCCAGCCGGCCGCGCCGGCGCCGGCGCTCGTCTGCTCGTGGGCACCTGCTGGTCTGGATGCGACGTGGGTGCACCTGTCCGGCGAGCTTGACCTCGCGGCATCGGAGCAACTCGAGCGCACGCTGGCCGCACCCGAGCTGCAGGCGCAGCTCGTTGTGCTCGACCTGCGCGAATTGGCTTTCATCGACGTCGCCGGCACTCGCGCCATCGCAGACGCCAGCACCCGCGCCCGGCGCGACGGCCGGCGGATGGTTCTGCTGCGCGGCACCCCCGACATCGACCGGCTGTTCACCCTGGCCGGGCACCCTGGTGTCGAGATCAGCGACGTCGCGGGAGCCGACGTTCCCGTCCGCAGGTTTCTACGGCTGGTTCCCGAGCAGCTCCTGTCATGAGTCGGCGACCCGACCACGGACGGCCGGAGACCAACGGGCGTGCGCCGCCGCCACGCGACGCCGACCCCGAAGAGCAGGCGCTCTCGGATCTGGATCAGACGATCGCCGACGGCGACCAGGACGCTTCGGACTTCGACCAGAGCCTCGCCGACAGCGACCAGATTTCCTCCGAGCGCGACCAGCGCGCTTCGGATCGCGATCAGGCAGCGGCCGACGAGGACGAAGCGGCCAGCGGACGTTCCGCAACCGCGACGGCGGACCACGTCAGCTACGCGCGCAGCCGACGGGCCCGGTCGCAGGGCTCCATCGAGCGCGACCTGACGTCGCAGGTTCGATCGGACACGGCCCGTGTCCGCGACGAGGCTGCGGCGCGCCGGGACCGGCTGGCCGAGGAGCGCGACGGCGCGGCACGCGCACGGGACAAGCTCGCCGACGCCCTCGACGCCGAGATCGAGAGGCTGGAGATCGAGAGCCAGAACGAGGACGGCGCGCCAATGGTCGGGACGGAGGTCCTCCTGCGCGCCGCGCGCGTCCGCCAGCGGGCTTCGCTGAGCCGTGCTCGGGCCGCTGCGCAGCGCACGTCGGCGGCCAACGATCGCGAGCGGGCCGCCCGTGATCGGCGGCAGGCCGCGCTCGACCGCGCCGCAGCCGCAGAGGAGCTCGCCCTGGAGGGGATGGATCACCTGACGGGCACGCTGCGCCGTCGCGTCGGGCTGCGGGCAATCCAGCGGGAGGTCGACCGCACCCATCGCACCGACGAGTGCCTCATCGTGGCGTTCGTCGACGTCGTCGGCCTCAAGGCGGTCAACGACACGCACGGCCATGGTGCCGGTGACGATCTCCTCCGTGAGGTCGCCGATGGGATCAAGAAGCATCTGCGCTCCTATGACCTGATCGCCCGGTTCGGTGGCGACGAGTTCGTGTGCTCGCTGGCGGGCCAGGACTTCGCGGGCGTGCAGGGGCGATTCGACCTCATCTCCCGCGAGCTCGGCGATGCCGAGCACCACGCGACGATCGCCGTGGGGCTTGCCGAGCGACAGGAAGAAGAGCACTCGGCAGACGAGCTGATCGAGCGAGCGGACGCCGCGATGATCGAGGCGCGGCAGAGTCGCGTCCCACGCCCTCGATAGCTGGAACCCCCGTCATCCAGGGCCCCCCATTTACCCGCCCCGAGCAGCAACGAGAGAGGGCGCCCGCGGGCGCCCTCTCTCGTACGTTGAAACCGTCGCGGCGCTAGGACGCGGCGGCTGCCGGCTCGCTCGGCTTCGACGCCGGCGGGGGTGCCGGCGGCGAGGTGGTGGAGCTGTACTCGAACTCCTCCTCCTTGCCGAAGAGCTGGTCGAGCACCTTGTTGCGCAGGTCCTCGCTCACCGCCAGCGCGATCGCGCCGCCGACGAACAGCAGGAGCAGCTTGCGACCGATCCCGCCCTTGCGCTTCTTCGCCTTGCGCTTGGGAGCCTCGCGAAGCGCGTCGCTGGCGTCCTTCAGCGCGGTCGCGGCGTCAGAGACGCTGCGGTGGAACTTCTTGTCGTCGAAGACCGTTCGCGCCGGTCCCTTTCCGTTTTGCAGCCGCGCGAAGGCCTCGCGCGCCGAATCGACCGCCGTCCGGACGTTCTCGCGCAGCTCCTCGTCGGAGATCACGCGCTGAACGTACGGGGCGGCCGCCACGGCGCCGGCCTTGGCGGCCTTCTTCTTAGCTGCCATCGCCTTCCTCACCTCGGGTCGCTTGCTGGCTGATGCCGAGCATATACCCGCTCTCCTAAGCGCGGACGCTCCCGCGTGCCCGCCGGCGCCCACGCTGGGCCCCGTTGCCGCGCGGCGGCTCCAGCGCGATCTCGAGCACCTCGTCGATGTCGGAGACGAAGCGGAAGTCCAGGTCGCGGCGAAGGTGTTCGGGGATCTCGTCGACGTCGGCCTCGTTGATCGCGGGCGCGATCACGCAGCCGATCCCCGACCGCTGGGCCGCCAGCGCCTTCTCCTTCAGGCCGCCGATCGGCAGCACCTGGCCCGTCAGGGTGATCTCGCCGGTCATCGCGACGTCGTCGCGCACCGGCCGTCCGGAGATCAGCGAGGCCAGTGCGGTCGCCATCGTGATGCCTGCGCTCGGGCCGTCCTTCGGCGTCGCGCCGGACGGGACATGGAGGTGCACGTCGTGGTGCTCCCAGTAGTCCTCGACCAGCCCCGGGGCGACCTCCGAGCTGTGGCCGCGCACCCACGAGAGCGCCGCCTGAGCGGACTCGCGCATGACGTCGCCGAGCTGGCCGGTCAGCGTCAGCTTGCCCGTGCCGGGCATCGCCGTCGCCTCGACGAACAGCAGCTCGCCGCCCACCGGTGTCCACGCGAGCGCGGTCGCCACGCCGGGCTCGCTGGTGCGCCGCCGCGCCTCGGCGTAGAAGCGCCGCCGGCCGAGCAGCTCGCGCACGCGCGCCTCGTTGATCGACACCTTGCCGTTGCGGCCGTTCTCGGCGATCTGGCGCGCGACCTTGCGACACACCGAGCCGATCTCGCGCTCGAGCTGGCGCACCCCCGCCTCGCGCGTGTAGTCGGAGATGATCGTCCGCAGCGCGCGGTCGCCGATCGTGATCCACGACTTCTTCAGGCCGTTGCGCTCGATCTGGCGCGGCACCAGATAGCGCTTGGCGATCTCGCGCTTCTCCTCCTCGGTGTAGCCGGCGAGCTGGATGATCTCCATCCGGTCGCGCAGCGGGCCGGGCACGCGATCGAGCTCGTTCGCGGTGCAGACGAACATCACGTCCTCGAGGTTGAACGGCAGATCGAGGTAGTGGTCGCGGAAGCTGGAGTTCTGCTCGGGGTCGAGCACCTCGAGCATCGCGCTCGACGGGTCGCCGCGGAAGTCGGTGCCCATCTTGTCGATCTCGTCGATCATGAACAGCGGGTTGCGCGAGCCCGCATCGCGCAGCGCGCGCAGGATCACGCCGGGCATCGCGCCGATGTAGGTGCGGCGATGGCCGCGGATCTCGGCCTCGTCGCGCACTCCGCCGACGCTGATGCGCTCGAACTTGCGCCCGAGAGCGGCGGCGATCGAGCGGCCCAGCGACGTCTTGCCCACGCCCGGCGGACCGACGAAGCACAGGATCGAGCCGCGCGCGTCGGGCTTGAGCTTGCGAACGGCGAGGAACTCCAGGATGCGGTCCTTGACCTGCTCGATGTCGTAGTGGTCGGCGTCGAGCACCTCGCGAGCGTGGGCCAGGTCGAGGTTGTCTTCTGTCATCGCATCCCAAGGGAGCCCCGCGATCCACTCCAGGTAGGAGCGGATGACGCCGTGCTCGGCCGCCTGCGGCGGCAGGTTCTCCAGTCGCGACAGCTCGCGGTCGGCCTGCTTGCGCGCCGCCTCCGGCAGGTCGATCGCCGCCAGCTGCTCGCGCAGCTCGTCGGCCTCGGCCGCCGACTCGTCGAACTCGCCGAGCTCGTCCTGGATCGCCTTGAGCTGCTGGCGCAGGACGAACTCGCGCTGGCCCTTCTCGATCTCGCCCTGGACCTGCGACTGGATCTTCGAGCCGATCGAGATGACCTCGAGCTCCTGGGCGAGCAACTCGACCAGCCGCCGCAGCCGCCGCGCGACGTCGACCTCCTCGAGCAGCGACTGCTTCTCCTCGGTCGGCAGTCGCAGCGCGCCGGCGATCAGGTTCGACAGCACGCCGGGGTCGTCGACGTTGGCGACCGCGAGCTGGAGCTCCTCGGGGAGGTAGGGCACCTCCTCGACGATCTGGGTGAACGTCTGCTGGACGTTGCGCCGCAGCGCCTCGACCTCGTTCGCCGGAGCGGTCATGGCGTCGGGGAGCTCGGAGATCTCGGCGACCAGGTAGGGCTGCTCGCCGACCCACTTGTCGATGCGCACGCGCTGGGCGGCCTGGACGAGGATCCGCAGCGAGCCGTCGGGCACCTTGAGCATCCGCGCCACCGAGCCGACGACTCCGACGTCGTAGAGCTGGTCGGGCGCCGGCTGCTCGATCGAGCCGTCGCGGCTGGCGACCATCACCAGCATCCGGCCGCCGGCGAGGACGTCGTTGACGAGCTCGATCGAACGCTCCTGCCCGACGGCCAGCGGCGTCAGCGCGTCGGGAAAGGGAACCGTCTCGCGCAGGGGGAGCACGGGCAGGCTCGCCGGAAGACCGCGCCCGGCGCCGAGAGGGACTTCGCGTTCGCCCTGGGGGGTGGCGATCTCGATCACGAGCGTGCCGCGTCGGCGTCCTCGCGAGCCACGTCGATCGGCACGGCTCGCGGCTCGGGCTGTGCGAGCGGCAGCTCGACCGTGAGGATCCCGTCGCGGTAGGTCGCCTTCGCCTCCTGCGCGACGACGTCGGCGCCCAGCGGGATCGTGCGGCGGAACGGCCCGAAATCGATCTCGAGCTGCTGGTAGACGCGACCCTCGGCGACGGCCGGGCGCCGGTGCCCGGAGAGCACGAGCTCGCGCCCCTCGATCTCCAGCCCGATCTCCTCGATGTCGATGCCGGCGAGCTCGGCGTGGACAACGGCCCGCGGCGGGTCGTCGGCGTAGAAGACGTCGACCGCCGGCGAGAAGCCACCCCTGCGGCGCGGGGCCAGCGCAGCCCCGAACACGTCGCCGAAGAGCTCGTCCATCTCGCGGCGCATCCGCTCGAAGTTCGCGAAAAGGTCGCGGTCCTTGCTCATCCTCAGACAGCGTAGGTGGCGCCCTCGCGAGCGACCTCGACCGGCCCGCCGAATGCAGCCTCGCCCTCGCGCCGGGCCCACGACTCGTCGAGCTCGTCGGAGATGTGCGTCAGCACCAGCCGCTTGGCGCCCGCGCGCTTGGCGTGGTCGCCGGCCTCGGCCGGAGTCAGATGGCCGCGCCGGCCCTCGCGCTCGGGGCGCGGCAGCGTGGCCTCGACCATGAACAGGTCGGCGCCCTGGGCGAACTTGACGAGGTCGTCGCTCGGGCCGGTGTCGGCGCCGAACACGAAGCGCCCGTTGCCCGCGGCGATCTCGATGGCGAACGTCTGGACGAAGTGGTCGACCTCGTGGAAGCCGAGGCGCAGCGGGCCCATGTCGAGCTGTTCGGAGACGCCGTACTCGCGCAGGTCGAACGCGTTCTCGATCAGGTCCTCGTTCCCCCAGGTGCCGACGATGCGGCGGAAGATCTCGCGAGCGCCCTCGGGCACATGCAGCGCGGGGCGCGCCGGGGTGTCGGTGCCCGGCCAGCGATCGACCGGCACGGGCTGTTGGCGGGGCGCGTAGGTCAGCGCGTAGGAGAACGGGACGAGGTCGAGGAAGTGGTCGGCGTGCAGGTGGCTGATGACCACCGCGTCGACCGCGATGTAGTCGCAGCGCGTGCGCAGCTTCGCGAACACCCCGTTGCCGCAATCGAGCAGCAGGCGGTAGTCGTCCTGCTCGATCAGATAACCGCTGCAAGCCCCGCCCGCGTCCTGCCAGGAGGGCGACTTGCCCAGGACGGTGATGCGCACTCTGCGACTCTACCTCCGTGCACTCCTTCCAGACGACGCTCGGGGTGCTGGGTGGGTTGCTCGTCGTCGGGGCGCTGCTGTCCGGCCTGGCGCGGCGCTCGTTCCTCTCGCTGACCGCCCTGTTCGTGCTGGTGGGCTTCGCGCTGGGAACCGGCGGCGCCGACGTCCTGCACTTCGACCCGCGCTCGGCGTTCGTCGAGGAGCTCGCGGTCGTAGCGCTGATCGTGATCCTGTTCCGCGACGGCCTCGAGGTCGAGGCCGAGATGCTCCAGACGGCGTGGGGGCCGCCGCTGCGCAAGCTCGCGCTCGGGATGCCGATCACGGCCGCCATCGTCGCGCTCGCCACCCACGTGGTCACCGACCTCGACTGGACCCAGAGCTTCCTGCTCGGCGCGCTGCTCTCGCCCACCGACCCGGTGCTCTCGTCGAACGTGGTCACGAATCCCCGCGTACCCCGCCTCGTGCGCCATTCGCTGAACCTCGAGAGCGGGCTCAACGACGGCCTGGCGCTACCAGGGGTGCTGGCGTTCTCGGCGGCGCTGGAGGTCGGCAAGGGCGACTTCACCTGGTGGACGTTCGTGCTCCAGGACGTCGGGCTGGGCCTTGTGTTCGGCGTGGTGGTCGCACTGGCGGCAGCCGCACTGCTGCCGCGGGGGACGGGCCTGACGTCGGGGATGCCCGCCCACCAGCGCTCGCTCTACGCGCTGGGCGTGGCGTTCGCCGCCTACGCGATCGCCCTCGCGCCGCCCCACGGCAACGGGTTCATCGCGGTGTTCGTCTGCGCGATCGTGCTCGGCATCCGGCGGCCCGACCTGCGCCACTACTTCGAGCAGCGCGCCGAGGACCTCATCGAGATCGTCAAGCTCGGCGTGTTCGTCGTGTTCGGCTCGCTGCTGACCTTCGGCAACCTGTTCGAGGACGGCTGGGCGGCGGTCTCGATCGTGGCGCTTACGCTGTTGGTCGCACGACCGATCGCGCTGTGGATCGCGCTCGCCGGCACGCGGCTGGGCAACGACGTCAAGGCGTTCATGGCCTGGTTCGGGCCCAAGGGCGTGGCGACGATGACGTTCTCGCTGCTGGTGCTCGGCAAGGACATCCCGGGCAACGACCGGATCTTCCACATCGCGGCGCTGGCGGTGTTCTGCTCGATCCTCGTCCACGGGCTGTCCGACGTGCCCGGCGCGGAGTGGATCGCGCGGCGCGACGAGCGGCGGGCGCGCGACGAGCGCGCCGCTAGGCGTGGATCCGAGCCTGCTCCTGAGCGGTGGGAAACGTCCATGCCGCCCGGGTCCGACGCTCTTGACGGAACGTGAACTGCAGCTGCTGGGCGGGGCGCAGGCCGTCGGGATGGTTCGGCCGGAAGGTCGGGCACGGGGCGTCGAGCTCGAGCGCGCAGAGCATGTTGCGGCGGAAGAAGCACTGCTCGCACGACACCTTCGCAACCCGTTGCTTGGCCATCCGAAACTCCCTCTCGCTGCTTGACCGGGGGACGCGAGCATCAGAACACACCCGGTCCTCGGGTTGCAATTGCGCATTTCCGCAAATGCCAACAATCCATTCACAAGTCCTCGCCGGCGGCTCCGAAGACGCCGCAACGACCGTCCCTTTATGTGGGGGCGCTCAGGCGAGTGCCGGCTCGACGCGCTCGGCGAGCAGGTCCGCGAGCGCCAGCGCGGAGGTCGCGCCGGGCGACGGCGCGTTGCGGACGTAGAGCGCGCCGCCGGCCTCGCCGACCATGAAGTCGTCGATCAGCGCGCCGTCGCGCCCGATCGCCTGGGCGCGCACGCCGCTGGGGCCGGCGACCACGTCGGCGTGGTTCAGGCCGGGGACGTAGCGGGCGCACGCGGCGACGAATGCCCGCCGGCTCGCCGCCAGCCACAGCTCGCGCGCGCCGGCGCGCCGGAAGCGCGCCGCCATCCGCCACGTGCCGGGCCAGGCCAGCGCCCGGCGCGACGGCACCAGCAGCGCCGAGGGGCCCAGCAGGACCTCGTCGTCGATGCGGCGGGTGAAGTGGACCCCGAGGAACGGCAGGCGCGGGTCGGGAACCGGGTAGACGAGGCCGCGAACCAGGTCCTGCGCGTGCGGTGCAAGCTTCAGGTAGGCCCCGCGGAACCCGACGAGGCGCGGATCGGCGGGCGCGCCCGCTTGCAGGGCCAGCCGGTCGGTCCACGCACCCGCGCACACCAGGGCGGCCCGCGCCCGGGTCTCCCCGCGGGCGTGGCGCACGAGGACGCCACCTCCGGGGGCCCGCCGTAGCCCCCGCACCTCGCAGCGGGTGGCCACGACCGCGCCCGCCTCGCGCAGATCGGCCGCCAGGGCGCGGGCAACCGCGGCGAAGTCGACGACCGCGGTCGCCGGCGAGTGCAGCGCGGCGATCCCGGCCACATGCGGCTCGAGCTCGCGCAGCTCCTCGGGGCCGATACGGCGCAGTCCCTGCACCCCGTTTGCCCGGCCGCGGCGTTCGAGCTCCTCCAGCGCGGCCAGCTCGGCCTGCTCGAGGGCGACGATCACCTTGCCACGGGCCTCGTAGGGAATGTCGTGCTCGGAGCAGAACGCGGCCAGCCGCCGCAGGCCCTCGCCGCACAGCCGCGCCTTCAGCGAACCGGGCGCGTAGTAGATCCCGGCATGCGCGACGCCCGAGTTGCGGCCGGTCTGGTGACGGGCCAGGGCGTCCTCGCGCTCGAGCACGACGACCCGCAGCAGAGGACGGCGCGCGCGCAGCTCGTGGGCGGCGGCCAGACCGACGATGCCGGCGCCGACGACGACCAGGTCGGCGTCGGAGGGCGGGTCCTCGAGGGCCATGCTGCGACAGTAGTGCGGGTGCAGGTGCTCGTGACCGGCGCCACCGGGTTCGTGGGCGCCAAGCTGATTCCAGCGCTTCAGCGCGCTGACGTAGACGTGCGCGCGTTCGCACGCGATCCCTCCCGCGTCGCAGCCGACGTGCCGGTCGTGCGTGGCGACGCGGTCACGGGCGCTGGCCTCGACGAGGCGCTGGAGGGTGTCGATGTCGCCTACTTCCTGATCCACTCGATGGAGGCCGCCGTCGGCGACGGGTTCGGCGCGCGCGAGCGGGTGGCGGTCGACAACTTCGTCGCCGCGGCACAGCGGCAGGGCGTTCGCCGAACCGTGTATCTCGGCGGTCCGGTGCCGGCCACGGGCAGGCCCTCCCCGCACCTCGGCAGCCGCCTGGCGGTCGAGCAGGCCTTGCTCGACGGCTTCGACGAGGCGGTGGCGTTGCGTGCCTCGATCATCGTGGGCGCCCGATCGCGCTCGTTCCGCTTCCTCGTGCGGCTGGTCGAGCGCCTGCGCGCATTGCCCCTGCCGTCGTGGCGCGAGTTCCGTACCCGGCCGATCGACGAGCGCGACGTCATCGCCATGCTGGTCGCCGCCGCGAGCACCGACGAGGCCGCGGATGGGCTGTCGCTGGACATCGCCGGGCCCGACGTGCTCACCTACGGCGAGATGATCGAGCGGATCGCCGACCTGATGCTGGTCGGCAGGCTGCCGGTCCGCCTCGGTTTCGCGGCGATGCCGGTGGCCAGCCGCGTCGCCGCGGCGATCGCGGGCGAGGACCATGCGCTGATCGGACCGCTCATGGCCGCGCTGACCGGCGACCTGCTGCCGCGCGACGACCGTGCCGCCGAAGTGCTCGGCGTGCGACTTCATTCCTTCGACGCGGCGGTCGAGCACGCGCTGCGCGAGTGGGAGGAGACCGAGCCGCTCGGCGCCCGCTGAAGCGACTAGGGTCCGCGCGCAGCGATGTCCGAGGTCGTCACCAGCATCGAGATCGCGGCGCCCCCGGAGGACGTGTGGGACGTCGTGATGAATGCCGAACGTCTGCACGAGTGGGTGACGATCCACCGCAAGCTCGAGGACCACACCGCGACCACGATGGTCCAGGTGCTCTGCATCCATCACGTCAACTTCCACGTGCGCTGGACGCTCGACGAATCCGACCGGCCACGACACGCGATGTGGAAGGGCAGAGGCCCGGCGCGCTCGAAGGCCGAGACCGAATACCGGCTGCGGGCGATCGACGGTGGCACGCATTTCGACTACCGCAACGAGTTCAAGGCCCCTTTGGGTCCGCTCGGCGCGGCGGCGAGCCGGGCGCTGGTGGGCGGTGTGCCCGAGCGCGAGGCCAACGCGTCGCTGCAGCGCCTCAAGGCGCTCGTCGAGGGCCGCTAGGGCAAACGCTCGGCCCCGCGCACGTAGGTGCGCAGCTGAGCGATCGGGATGCCGGGGCCGGTTCCCTCCGGGCGCGCCGCCCAGACCGCGACGGGAGCGTCGTTGCGCGGGTCGTACTCGACCGCGAGCTCGGAGACGTTCTCGACCGGCGTGATGTCCTCGACCGGGCCGAACGCGGCCGCGTTCGGCGTCAGGATCGCCGCCCGGCCGAGACCGCCGCCGTCGCCCTGAGGAGTCGGCTGCACCCAGGAGACCAGCAGCCCGACGTTGGCGTCCCACGCAACACCCACGTCGCGCAGGCCGCCGCCCGACGGCGCGGCATCAAGCGGCGGGCCGAACCGCGGCAGCGCAAAGCGCGCACGCGGGAACGCGTTGGTGCCCGGGTTGGGGGTGTCCGGCGCGTCCTTGGCATAGGCGATCGCAAAGCCGCCGGGCACCTCGACCAGTCGCTGGGGCAGCGTCGCGCCGTCGGACTCGACGACCTGCCGGCCGACGAACCGGGTCGCCCCGGCCGGCACGTATGCGGCTTCCAGAGCTCGGCGGCCATGGGCGCCGAAGGCAGGAAGCACATGACGACGCCAGACGACCTCGGCGCGGCCGTGCGCGTCGATCGCGGCCAGGAGCTGCCACCTGGTTCGCCCGGTGGCCGTGGCGAGCGTCTGCACGGGGCCCCACTTGTGCGCGGCGCGACGCAGGCGCACCCGCACCCTGCTGTTGCGCACGATCGCGACGAGCATGTCCCCACGCGCATTGATCGCTGCCTCGACAACGTCGGCCTGTCCGGTGCCGAACAGCGTCGAGGGGCGGCCGAACCGGCCGCTTGTCCCACGAGTGGCGATCCGCACGATCCGGCGACTGCCCGAACGCACGATGTACGCCGACGATCGCGCGACCGTTGGAAGCCACGGCGAGCTGCGGTAGGTAGGCCGTCTGGCGCGCCTCGACGATGTCGGGCCCCGACAGGGCAGCTCCCATCTGCCCGAAATGGCCGACGACACGGAAGGTCTGCGTGCGCACGCCGCCCGGCGCGTAGGACTGGCTCACACCCAGCAGGGCGTTGGTGCCATAGGCATGGAGGTCGAGCAGGTCGGTCGGCGCCCGGCGCTCGGAGCCGAACTGCGCGGCCGTCACCGCATGCCGGGCGTGCGCGTGACCCGGGACGTAGGCCTCACCTCGGCGTTGGTTCCAACCCCACCACGCCTCCAGCGAGCCGGAGGCCGCGCGGGTCAGCGCGACCGGGCCGATCAACGTGTGCGGCGCCGAGATCGTCTGGGGCACGGTCCAGGTCGCGCCCTTGGCCGGTGCCGCCAGCGTGACCGCGGCGAGCACGATCGCGAGGGCAAGCAGGACGAAGCTGGGGGTGCGGGGCATCAGGTGCTCCAACGCTTCGCCCGAACGGAAAGTTTCGCCCGACGCGCCGGCGATGTGTCAAGATTGCCTCTGTCATTAACTGCAAGGAGCATTTTTCTCCACATGACCGATTTCCTGGAAGACAAGAAGAGAGAGATCAACGCGCGGCTCAAGGAGTTGCGACCGCTCGTGGACGAGTACACCCGCCTCGAAGCCGCCGCCCAGGCGCTCGAGGGAGTGACCGCCAACGGATCCGCCAGCTCGACTCCCGCCCGCCGGCGGGCGACCCGCGCCCGTCGTAGCACCGCCGGCACGGCGCGCGGCACAGGCAAGCGCGGGCGTCCGAAGGGCAGCGGCACGCGCGCCAAGCAGGCGCTCGAGATCGTGCGTTCCAAGCCCGGGATCACGATCCCCGAGCTGGCCGAGGCGATGGGCATCAAGCAGAACTACCTCTACCGCGTGCTTCCGGGCCTCGCCCAGGACGGCCTGGTGAGCAAGAAGGGCCGCGGCTGGCACCCCAAGGGCGCCAAGTAGAGGGTTCTTTCTCCTAGATCAGGCCGAGCTGCTTGACCGCGTCGCGCTCTTCTTTGAGCTCGCCGACGGTGATGTCGATCTTGGCCTGCGAGAACTCGCCGACCTCGAGGCCTTCGGCGACCTCGTAGTCGCCGCCCGAGACCCGCACCGGGAAGCTCGACACCAGCCCCTCCTCGACGCCGTACTGGCCGCGCGAGACGACGGCCATCGACCGCAGCCCGTCGGCGCCCAGGACCCAGTCGTGGACGTGGTCGATGGCCGCGTTGGCGGCGCTGGCGGCCGACGACGCGCCGCGCGCCTCGATGATCTCGGCACCGCGCTTGCCGACCCGCGGCATGAACTCGTTCTCATACCAGTCCATGTCGACCTGGTCGGAGGCCTTCTCACCCTTGACCTTCGCGTTGAACAGGTCGGGGTACATCGAAGGTGAGTGGTTGCCCCAGATGCACAGGTCGTCGATGTCCTCGACGGCGACGTCGAGCTTGGTCGCCAGCTGTGAGACGGCGCGGTTCTCGTCCAGCCGCGTCATCGCGGTGAACCGCTCGCTGGGAATGTCGGGCGCGTTGCTCAGCGCGATCAGCGCGTTGGTGTTCGCCGGGTTGCCGACCACCAGGACGCGGACGTCGTCGGCCGCGCCCTCGTTGAGCGCCTGACCCTGCGGCTTGAAGATCTGGCCGTTGGCCTCCAGCAGGTCGGCGCGCTCCATGCCCTTCGATCGCGGCCGCGCGCCCACGAGCAGCGCGACGTTGACGCCGTCGAAGGCCTTCTTGGGGTCGTCGTAGATGTCGACCGAGGACAGCAGCGGGAAGGCGCAGTCGAAGAGCTCCAGGGCGGTCCCCTCGGCGGCCTTCACCGCGTCGGGGATCTCGAGCAGCCGCAACTCGATCTTCTCGTCGGGCGCGAGCAGCTGGCCGCTGGCGAGCCGGAATAGCAGGGCGTAGCCGATCTGGCCGGCGGCGCCGGTGACTGCGACACGGGTTGCCATCAGGCGTTCATCTCCTTCTGAAGGTTCTCGTCGATCGACGCCAGGAAGTCCTGGGTCGTCTGGAACGGCTGCTCCTCGCCGATCAGCAGGGCGAGGTCCTTGGTCATCTTTCCGCTCTCGACCGTCTCGATGCACACGCGCTCGAGCGTCTCGGCGAACTCGGTCACCTCGGGCGTGTCGTCCATCCGGCCGCGGTGGGCCAGCGCGCGCGTCCAGGCGAAGATCGACGCGATCGGGTTCGTCGACGTCGGCTTGCCCTGCTGGTGCTGGCGGAAGTGCCGCGTCACGGTGCCGTGCGCGGCCTCGGCCTCGACCGTCTGGCCGTCGGGCGTCATCAGCACGCTGGTCATCAGGCCCAGCGACCCGAAGCCCTGGGCGACGGTGTCGGACTGCACGTCGCCGTCGTAGTTCTTGCACGCCCACACGTAGCCGCCCTCCCACTTCAGCGCGGCGGCGACCATGTCGTCGATCAGCCGGTGCTCGTAGGTGATGCCGGCCTTCTCGAAGTCGTCCTTGAACTCGGCGTCGTAGATCTCCTGGAAGAGGTCCTTGAAGCGCCCGTCGTAGGCCTTGAGGATCGTGTTCTTCGTCGACATGTAGACGGGGTAGCCGCGGTCGAGCCCGTAGCGCAGCGACGCGCGCGCGAAGTCGCGAATCGAGCCGTCGAGGTTGTACATCGACATCGCCACGCCGCCGTCGGGGAAGTCGAAGACCTCGTGCTCGATCGGCTCGCCGCCGTCGGACGGCGTGAACGTGAGCATCAGCTTGCCCGCGCCCGGGACCACGAAGTCCGTGGCGCGGTACTGATCGCCGAATGCGTGGCGGCCGATGATGATCGGCTTGGTCCAGCCCGGCACCAGGCGCGGGATGTTCGAGATCACGATCGGCTCGCGGAAGATGACGCCGCCGAGGATGTTTCTGATCGTGCCGTTGGGCGAGCGGTACATCCGCTTGAGGCCGAACTCCTCGACGCGCGCCTCGTCGGGCGTGATCGTCGCGCACTTCACACCGACGCCGTGCTCCTTGATCGCCTCGGCCGCGTCGACGGTGATCTGGTCGTCGGTGGCGTCGCGGCTCTCGATCCCGAGGTCGAAGTACTTCAGCTCGACGTCGAGGTAGGGCAGGATCAGCTGGTCCTTGATGAACTGCCAGATGATCCGGGTCATCTCGTCGCCGTCGAGCTCGACGACGGGGTTCTTCACCTTGATCTTGTCGGCCATGCGGCGGGGGAGGCTAGCCGCCCGCCGCCGGCGCCCGCCGCGCGGCCAGCGCGGCGCGCGCCTCCTCCTCGATCCCGTAAAGGTCGCTCTGCAGGAGACGCATGCCGTCGAACGTCGTCACCGTCCAGAACTGGACCTCGAACTCAGCGTCCTGGATCTCCTCGTTGTGCCCGCGGTACGTGATCCGCCCGGCCCGCCTTGGGCCACCGACGGCGACGACGTCGAACGACACCCTGAGATCGGGAACCGGGGCGAACGTCTGCTGCAGATGGTCGACGAAGACACGCCCTCCGACGATCGTGGGAGCGCCGAGCTCGCGGTAGTCGGTCTGGCTGAAGTGCGTCGTCGTAGATCTCGCGCAGCCGGTCCCAGTCCGCGCGTTGATGAGGTCGAGCGAACGTCCGCGCCTGGCGCAGGTGCGCAACCCAGGACTCGTACTGCACCAGGATCGCGTCCTCGCCGTCGGCCTCGAAGTATTCGTTATGGAAGACCTCCCCGCCGCGCCGGATCCCGAGGTAGCCCATCCGCAGCTCCGCCGGCCCGCCGTCAGGTGTGGTTCCTCGGAAGGTGAGGATCGCCGCGATCGCATCGTCGGAGGCGGCGATCGTGCGCGACTCCAGGACGAGGTCGGGGGCCACGTCCACGCTGCTGTGCAGGGTGGCCATCGCCGCCTCGCGACCGGAGGCCATCTCCGTGCCCATGACCCGGCGGTCCACCTGGACGAGGTCCTCGGCGAGCATCAGCTCGGTCGCCTTCCAGTCGCGCGCGTTGAAGGCGGCGACGTAGCGCCGCTGGAACTCTTCGGCTGCGGGGACGCGATTCGGGCGGCGCGGGCTCAGTGCCGCCGACGAGCGCCGCCACCGCCTCCTCCGCGATCCGTAGATCACGCTGGAAATCATGCGGCCGCCGCGCATGCGCGTGACGGCGTAGAACGAGAGCGCCGCGGGGCCCCCGCCCTCCGGCGCCTCGCCTGTGAACGTGACCGTCGCCGCGCGGGCGTCGCCCCGGACCTCGAGGATCTCGTAGCCGAAGCGCACGCCCGTCATCACGTCCGGAGCCCCGCCGACCATCTCCACGAACCCGTCGCGGTCGACCTGGCCCGCCCCCAGCGGGCGGTTGTCGACCTGACGGAAGTCCTCGTCGATCAAGTCCCGCAGGCCGTCGATGTCGGGTCGGTTCATCGACTCGGCGAGCGCGCGCAGGTGCTTCACATGCGGCCACCACTCGTCCGCCGCGAGCTCGGCGGCGGGCATGTCGCTCAGCCTGGGCGTCAGCGCCACGAGCTCGGCGAGGCGCTGGCGCGCCTTGGTCTCCTGCTCGTCGCTGAACAGCTCGACGCGTGTGATGCGGCCGAGAACGTCAACCTCGAGGATCGTCAGCAGCTCGATCGCCCATTCGCCGCCGTGCTCGTGGGTGCCGACGAAGCGGTTGCGGCCGAGCCCGTGGTGCTCGCCCGCGGCCTCCATCGGATCGCCCTCGTGGACGGTGTCGGCAGCGAGCTGGACGAGCGTGGCCGCCTGTTGGGTGACTGCCTGTTCGCCGCTGACCTCCGGGCCCGAGATCGGGCGGTGATCGATGAACACGGCGGCGGGGGCGTAGAGCGCGGCAACGGCCTCGAAGTCGCGCGCCCGGAACGCCTCGACCCAGCGGTCGCCCACTCTGCGCACGAGCGGCTTCGCCGGCGCAGCCGTGGGCCCGGTCAGCTCGAGGTACTTCTCCCACGCCGCCGATTCGCCGGGCTCGTACACCCACGCGGCTCGCAGCCGGCCGCGCTGGTCCCAACGGGCCACGGTGTCGAGCTCGACCGCGAAGGAGCCCAGTGAATCGGACCACCGCTCACTTGCGAGGCTGACCTCCCCGGAGACGGCCAGCGCCAGCAGGTCGTACTGGAGGTCCGGGTTCTCGCCGTGCGCCATGCGCCAGCTCTCGATGATCGCTGCGCGATCGCCCGAGTGCGCGATCAGCGGCCGGCGATCCTCGTAGTGATAGTCCTCGGCCAGGATTTCCGCGATCGCTTCGAGGTCGTGCGCGTTGTGCGCCGCCGCCCACCGTGCCGCTCCATCCGTCACCCCCCCGGGCTCGGCAAGCGGGCCGAGGGTGAGGGCGTGCGGGCCGGCGAGCTCGTCGAGCCGGGTGCGGGCGGCGGCCTCGTCCTCGAGATCGAAGATCTCGCTGTGAGCGTTCCGGCCCTGTTCGTCGACCACCATCAACAGCAGTGCTGCGATCTCCCATGCCCCGCCGTGCTGCTCGTGGCCGGAGACCGTGAAGCGCCCCAGGCGATGCCGGTCGCCGCGCACCGCGAGCGAGTCGTCGCGCCACAGGGCGTCCGGGGCGAGGTCGGCCACGGACCTGACGAGCTCGGCAAGGCCGCCTGCCCCCTGCCTGTCGTTCTCCGACATCATCGAGCGGTGATCCACGAGCACGGTGTCGGGCGCGTAAAGCGCGTCGAGCGCGTCCCAATCGCGCGCGTTGAACGCCTCGGTGAACCGCTGCCGGTGCGGTCGGCCAGCGGAGGCGGCGGACCCTGGCGCTCGAGCTCTTCGAGCCGTCGAAGCAACTGGTCGCGCTGTTCGGGCTGATAGCGGTCGAGACCACGCGCGCGCGGCGGCGTCGAGCGCCAGCACCTGGTCGAAGACGGAGCTCGAACTCGACTGTCGTGCTCATACCAGCTCCCGCAACGTCAGCCGGGCGACGATGATCTGTGGCGAGACGATCGCGATCGGCTCCCACTCGAGCGTGACGACGTCGAACGCGGCCGCGGCGCTCTGGAGCAGGGCGATCACGAGCTTCCCGGCCGTAGTGATCGTCGCGGATGCCCGGCCGGTGATCGCGGTCGATGATGTCGGGGGCGTAGATCCAAGCCATGCGCTCCCATCCCGAGTCGGTGAACGCCTCGCTCCAGGCGTCGAAGATCGCCCGGTGCAGCGGCGAGAACTCGAGCGTCCCGACACCCAGGGTGAGCCGCTCGAAGCAGTCGCGGATGCCGTCGATGTCCTCGAGCTCGAACAGCTCGCTTGCGCCGAACTTGCCGTCGCGTTCTTGAAGGACGATCCCGAAGGCGATCTCCATCTCGCCTCCGTCCACGGTCCCGCGGCCGGTGAGCGCGAGGGCGACGACGTGCTCTGCCACGGAGTCCACCCGGGTCAGCTGGAGCTCGAGATCCGGAGCGGTGGCGACCCAGGAGCGCCACAGCTCGAAAAGCCCGTCCAGATCCATCGGCACCCAGCCCACGGCGCGGCGATCGACCATGACGGCGCCCTTGGTGAGGATGTCGGCCATCGCGTCCCAGTCACGCGAGTTGAACAGCTCGATCCAGCGCAAGTAGAGGCGGCCGGCGACGGTCTCGCGCAGCTGACCCACCATGGCGAGGTCGTCGAACCGGGCGGCGATCGCCTCCGTCTCGCCCGGGTCGAAGAAGTTGTCGAGCGCGATCGCGCCGTCCTCGAGCCGTCGCACGGAGACGAACGCGACCTCCCACTCCTTCTCGGGCCCGTGGAAGGAGTAGAGGACGGCCTCAACCCCGGCCGCTTCCCGCAGCCGAGTCGCGTCGACGGCGTAGTTGGGATCGATCTCGAGCACGGCGCGGTGCTGGGCGAGCACGTCGTCGCGGCTGGTGATGTCCCAGCCGAGGCCGCGGTGGTCGCGGCAGGTGTAGTCGGCGGTGTAGGCCTCGGGCAGCCGCGACCAGTCGCGCCTGGCGTGGGCGTCGAGGATGATCCGGTCGTGCGGGCCGAGGCCGCCGCCGGTCAGCTCCTCGACCCGGGCGAGCATCGCGGCCTCGTCGTCGGGCTCGTACATGTCGGAACCGACGATCAGCCCGTCGCGCAACCTCGCGACATGACCGACGACGAGCGTCACGCTCCCGCCGTCGGGGCTGGTGGCCAAGCCGTGGGAGATGCCCGCGAAGACGTCGTCGACGGCGGCGATGGTCTCGCGGTAGGCGCACTGCGCGTCCGGGGAGAGCTGACGCCAGCCCATCATGGCTCGGCGAGCTGGGTGCGGTCCTGGGTGCCCCAGCCCACCGCGCGGTGGTCGACCTGTTCGAAGTCGTCGGCAAAGCTCTCGAGCAGGGCAGCGCCGTCGCCGGCATTGAAGGCAGCGGCCCAGCGGCCGACAGCGCGTGCCACCGGTGCCGCGGCGTGCTCGGCGCGCAGCGCCTCGAAGCGGCCCAGAAGCCCGAGCTCGTCGTCGCCGTCGAACGTCTCGGCGTGGACGATGCGGCCGTCGTGACAGACGTGGATAACGCCCTGGAGAAGCTCCGCCGGCGCATCGCCCGCGCCCCACCAGGTGTTCACACCGGCCACGACCTCATCGCTCGCCGCGACGAGCGAGAACCGCAGCGACGCGCCGAGCGCGGCCCCGCTGCGCAGGATCGCCACGGCCTCCTGCGCGCCTTGCACGCTGTCGTCCGAGAGCGGCCGGTGCGAAACGACCTCGAAGGCAGGCGCATGCAGCGCCTCGATCGCCTCCCAATCGCGGCGGTTGAACGCCGCGATCCATTGCGCGTGCACGACCTCCGCCAGAGTGCGCGGTGTCCAGGCAGGATCGTCGGCGGGCGGCTCCGCCCGCGGCGCGGCCCCGGCCAGCGCCTCCGCGCGCTCGACGCCCACGGCATGGTCCTTGGCCGCGTACAGGTCGCGCGCGCGACGGGCCGCGGCGCGCGCCGCCTCCTCGTCCCCCGCCGCCAGCTCCACCGCCGCCAGCGCCATCAGCGCGTCGGCCTTGTCGGGCAGGGCGTCGGTGGGCTCGGCGAGCTCGGTGCAGCGGCGAGCCAGGATCAGCGCCTCGTGCGCTTCGCCGCGGCGCGCGAGCACCTCGGCCCGCACGCCCAGCCACACGATCGTCGTCTTGAGGTCCTCACCGCCGTGCTCCTCGGCGAAGCGCGTGGCCTCGAACGCCTCGTCGTCGCGGTTCTGCTCGAGCAGCGCACGGGCGAGCAGCGCCGCCGCCTGCGCGGCGAAGACGTACGCACCCAACGCCTGGAAGCCCTCCTGTGCCGCCCGTAGCCGCTCCCCGGCCGCCACGGGCTCGCCCGCCAACAGCTCGACGATCGCGGCGTGGGCGTCCGTCTCGTGGAGCTCGAAGGTCAGCCCGAGCTCCTCGAACGTCATGCGGCAGGTGTCGAGGATGCCGCGGGCCGCGTCGGGCCGGCCGCGCATCGCCTCGAGGACGGCCTGGCAGCGCAGCGCCGCGGCTTCGACATGCCGGTTGCCCGGAGTCATGCGCAGGATCCGCACCACGTCCAGGCAGCGCCCCGACGCGCGGACGATCGGCGCCGGGCCCCACAGGGCGGCGCGCGGAGCGCCCGACAGGACCGTGGTGATGCGGCGCCGGTCGTCGGCGGCGCGCGCGGCCACGAGCGCCCGGTCGAGCGCCGCCTCGGCTGCCGCGACCTCGCCGAGCACCGCGTGAACCTGGGCGACGACCTGGTGGGCCTTCGCCTCGCCCGCATGGTCGCCCGCGCCGGCAAGGACCTCGGCGGCGGTGCTCACGGCTTCGAGCCTGTCGCGCACGTCGCCGGCACCGGTCAGGTTGTCGAGCTGGCCGACGAAGACGGTGGCCCAGGCGCCCAGGCGCTCGTCGCCGTGTTCGTCGGCGCCGAGACCGATCTGCTCGACCACGGGCTCGGCGGCGGTCGTGTCGCCGGCGGAGAGCAGTGCCTCGGCAAGATCGACGAGGACCTCCGCACGGCGCGGATCGGCGGCGGGCACCGGCGCGAGCGCGCGCCGCAGGAGGTTGATGGCCGCGGGCAGGTCCTCGCGCGCGAGCGCGCGCCGCCCGGCGGAGTGCAGCCGCGCCGTTGCGCGCTCGGCGACCGCGCGGCCGTGGTCGTCGATCGAGCCGAGCTCGAGCAGGTAGGCGTAGGCCTGCTCGAGGTGGAACGCGACGATCTCCTCGTGCTCGCCCGCCACCCCGCCGGACTTGACCTCGAGCCAGTCGGCGAAGCGCTCGTGCAGATCGGCCCGCGACTCCTTCAGCAGCGAGCGGTACGCCGCGTCGCGGATCAGCACGTGATGGAAGCGAAACACCTGCTCGTCGAGCCAGAGGAAGTCCTCGGGGCGGACCAGGTCCTTGCGGTTCAGCGTGTCGAGCGCGATGTCGACATTGGGCCGGACCGGTGGCGGCGCGAGCTCGGCCACCGCGCCGCGGTAGAACTGATGGCCGATCACTGCCGCGCGCTCGACGACGCTGCGCTCGTCATCGGCCAGCCGCTCGATGCGCGCGGACAGCAGCGCCTGGATCGTCGGCGGGACGGCGATCGCGTCGCCGTCGCGGGCCGCCACCCAGCGGTCGCCCTCCCGGCGCAGCACGCCCTCGTCGGCGAGCATCCGCAGCATCTCGCCGAGGAAGAGCGGGTTGCCCTCGGTCGTCTCGAGCACGCGCTCGGCCAGCCCGGGCGGCAGCTCCGCGTCGCCCAGCAGGCGGTCGGCAAGTGCGCGGCTCGCGTCGGGGGCGAGCGGCTCGAGCGCCAGCACGTCGGCGACCCCCGGGCCCGGCTCGGCGAGTGCGGGGCGGACCTCGCGCAGCTCGGGCCGGGCGAGGGCCACGATCAGCAGCGGCGCGTCGCGGACCCAGGTGACGAGGTGCTCGAGCAGGTCCAAGAAAGTGGGCTGGCCCCAATGGATGTCGTCGTGGACGAGCACGACCGGCCGGCGGCGGGCGAGCGACTCGAGCAGGCGGCGAACCGCCCAGAACGTCTCCTCGGGCGAGGCCACCGGGGCGAGGCCGAGCAGCGCGGCCGTGCGGTCGACGATCCGCTCGCGCTGGGGCTCGTCGGCCAGGAGCACGGTGGCGAGCTTCTCGGCCGCCACATCCGGGGCGTCCTCGTCGCCGATCCCAGCCGCCATCCGCAGAACCTCCGCGACGGGCTGGAAGGTGATGCCCTCGCCGGAGGCCTCGCAACGCCCGAGCAGCACCGTGGCCTCGCCCTCCAGCGAGCCGGCGAACTCGCTGACCAGGCGGGTCTTGCCCAGCCCGGGCGAGCCGATGACCGTGACCATCCGCGCCGACCGCTGCTCGACCACGTCGGCGTAGGCCGCACGCAGCCGCGCCAGCTCGTCGTCGCGGCCGACCAACGGGGCCTGCAGCCGGGGCGCGACGCGACGATCGGCCCCCGAACCGTCGAGTAGCCGCCAGGCCGGCAGCGGTCGCGCCTTGCCCTTCAGCGCCAGCGGCTCGACCGGCTCGAGGATCGCCTCGTCGCGGACCAGGTGGAAGGTGTCGGCGCCCACCAGCACCTCGCCGTCGGCCGCGGCCTGCTCGAGCCGTGCGGCGATGTTGACCGTGTCGCCCACGAGCAGGTCCGCGGGCCGCGACGGGTCGACGACCACCTCGCCGGTGTTGACGCCGGTGCGCATGCCGACGTGAACTCCCCAGCGCACCTCGAGGTCGCCGTTCAGAGCGGCGAGCGAGCGGCGCATCGCCTCCGCGGCGCGCACGGCGCGCAGCGCGTCGTCCTCGCGGACGTGCGGCGTACCCCACACCGCAAGCACGGCGTCGCCGATGAACTTCGCCAGCGTGCCGCCCTGGCTCTCGATGGCGCTGCGCATCTCGCCGTAGAAGCGGTCCATGACGCGGCGCAGCGACTCCTGGTCGAGGCGCTCGCCCAGCGATGTGAAGCCGACCATGTCGGCGAAGACGACCGTGACGACGCGGCGCGACTCGCGCGAGCCGCCATCGGGGGCGGCGACCAGGGCGGTCCCGCACTCCAGGCAGAACTTCGCCCGTTCCGGGTTCGCTTCACCGCAGGAGGGACAGCGCACGTCCATGCGCGCCGATCATCCCATCGCCGGACTGCGCCGCGAAAGGGCGGCTCAGCGCCAGGATCGACCGCTCAGCGGTTGCGGCGGGGCGGGCGTTCCTTCTTCGGCCGCGCTTCGCTGGCCTTCTTCTCGGCCGCCGTCATCTTGCGGACCGTGAGGCTGCCCTCTTCGATCTGCTTCTGCATCGCCTCGAGCTTCTCCTTCTTCTTGATCTCTTCGCGCTCGCGAGCGGTCTTGGGCGGCATGGCTCGTAGTTCTACCTCTTGTGCGCGAGACTTGTTGACATGGCCGCAACTCCGACCCACCCTCGGCAGGGCCTCGGGCGTGTGCCCGGCCCGTCGTCCGCGACGCACGAGGTGGCAAACCAGCCTCCTCCCTACGTCGGACGCAACCTCTTCACCGACCATCCGGCGCTGGTCGAGGCGCTCGAACGCGAAGGCGCGGGCTGGGCACAGGAGCGCCTGGTGCGGACCGGCGAGGTGTGGGGCGGCGAGCCGCTCGAGTGGGCCCGCCAGGCCAACGAGAACCCGCCGAAGCTGCGCACGCACGACCGCTTCGGCAACCGCATCGACGAGGTCGAGTTCCACCCGGCGTGGCATTCGTTGATGACGCTGTCCTCCGAGAGCGGCGGGCACTCGTCGCCGTGGACCGAGCCGCGCGACGGCGCGCACGTGGCGCGAACCGCGGGCGCCATCTGCGCCGGGCAGGTGGAGGCCGGGCACGGCTGCCCGATCACGATGACCTTCGCGGCGATCCCCGCACTGCGCGCCGCGCCCGACCTGCTGGCCGAGTGGGAGCCGCTGCTGATGGCCAACGCCTACGACGGCGAGCTGCGGCCCGCCGCCGAGAAGGGCAACGCCAAGTGCGGCATGGCGATGACCGAGAAGCAGGGCGGCTCCGACGTGCGTTCGAACACCACGCGCGCCGAGCCGATCGGCGGCGACGAGTACCTGATCACCGGCCACAAGTGGTTCTGCAGCGCGCCGATGTGCGACCTGTTCCTCGTGCTGGCCCAGACCGACGAGGGCGTCACGTGCTTCGCCGTCCCGCGGATCCTGCCCGACGGCGAGCGCAACGTCTTTCGCCTGCAGCGCCTGAAGGACAAGCTCGGCAACCGCTCCAACGCCAGCTCCGAGGTCGAGTTCGACGGCACCTGGGCGCGGCTCGTGGGCGAGCCGGGCCGCGGCGTGCCGACGATCATCGAGATGGTCGCCCACACGCGGTTGGACTGCGTGACCGGCAGCACGGCGGGGATGCGGGCGGGCGTCACCGCCGCGACGTGGCACGCGACGCACCGCAGCGCGTTCGGCAAGCTGCTCGCCGACCAGCCGCTGATGCGCAACGTGTTGGCGGACCTCGCGATCGAGTCCGAGGCGGCCACGGTGCTGGCCATGCGGTTGGCGCGCGCGTACGACGAGGGCGACACGGCGTTCAAGCGGCTGGCCACCGCGGTCGGCAAGTACTGGGTGTGCAAGCGGCTGCCGTCACACGCCTTCGAGGCGATGGAGGTGCTCGGCGGCAACGGCTATGTCGAGGAGTCCGGGATGCCGCGGCTGTTCCGCGAGTCGCCGCTGAACTCGATCTGGGAGGGCTCGGGGAACGTCAACGCGCTCGACGTGCTGCGCGCTCTGGCCAAGCAGCCCGAGGTGCTCCAGACCTTCTTCGACGAGGTCTCGCTCGCGGCGGGCGCGGATGCGCGCCTCGATGCGTTCGTGGCTTCGGTGCGCGCCGAGTTCGACGACCTCGACGCGATCGAGACCCGTGCGCGGCGGATCGTCGAGCGCCTCGCGCTCGCGCTGCAGGGCTCGCTGCTGGTTCGCAACGCACCGCCGGCGGTCGCCGACGCGTTCTGCGCCTCGCGGCTGGCGGGCGACTGGGGCAACGCGTTCGGGACGCTGCCGGCCGGAACGGACTTCGAGACGATCATCGCGCGGCACGCGCCGCCGCTCGCAGCCTGAGCGTTCGCGCCAGGACAGAGATCACGGTGGGGATGTGCATCCGCTCGGTGATGCGCAGCGTTGCGTAACCATCGGCCTGTCTGACGGCGTCCTTGTGACGGTCGAGTTCGAAGGCGCGCGCGCCGCGATGGCTTGCGCCGTCGAGTTCGACGATCACCCGTTCACCCCGGAACAGCGCATCGGCCTGCCATTCCTCGCCGCCGCCGTGCGTCAACCAGACGTTCATCTCCGGTTCGGGGAGATTGGCACTCCGCACAGCCGCCAGGAAGCGGCGCTCCTGCTGCGTCCGCGTCAGCTTTGGCCTGTGGCCGACGATCGCCGCGGCCTCGTCGTCGGTGATGAGCCCGCGCATGGCTGCACGCGCCGCCGCTGCTTCCAGGGCATCGAGGGAGAGGATCCGTTTGAGGTCGTGGAGGGTGCGCAGCGGCGTGGTCACGCGGATGCCGCGGTGGGTGGTGAGGTCGGTCGCGGGAAGTTCGCGTGGCCGGTGTGCGCGGACGCTCGCCGGCCCGCGCCGCCCGCGCGGCACGATCACCTCGACCAGGCCGTAGGGCACCCGGTGGAAGTCCCACAGCGCTGCCGCGCTTCGATACGCAAGCGCGGCGCCGTCGCCGCAGGCCAGCACCGCCGCGAGCCACTGCCCCTCGATCCGCAGCTGCGCGTGCCCGACCGCGTAGACGCCGTGGTGCAGGCGCAGCAGGCGCTTGGCGGCCACCAGCCGCCCGATCCCGGCCACCGAGAACCCGATCGCGAGCAGCTGCCGCCTGCATACGACCCCGTATTGGCGAGCGGCGAGGCCGGCCAACCGCTCGCTGGGCGACATCGCTTCCGTATAGCGGACGGAATGTCGCCCACAGGATCAGGGTGGCCGAGCTCGCTGCGCGCCCTACGCAGCGTTTGTGACGACTGTGCGTAGCGTGTGTGACGTGACGCTCGCGTTTCGAGAGGCCGGCGACGATGGCGCGCCGGTCGCGCTGCTGGTCCACGGCTACCCCAACAGCTCCTATCTCTTCCGCGACGTGCTGCCGGAGGTCGCGGAGGCGGGGTGGCGGGCGGTGGCGCCGGACCTGCCGGGCTACGGCGACTCGCCGCTGGGCGGGCGCACCGGCACGTGGGAGGAGCACGTCGAGGCGCTGGACGAGTTCGTCGCCACGCAGGACCTGGCGCCGGTGGCGCTGGTCGTCCACGACTGGGGCGGGCTGATCGGACTGCGGTGGGCGCTCGAGCGCGGCGCGGAGGTGCGCGCGCTCGTCCTGATGAACACCGGCTTCTTCCCCGACGGCAAGTGGCACGGCCTGGCGCGGGCGATGCGCACGCCGGGCGAGCTCGACGCCGTCTTCGAGCAGATGGACCGCGCCGCGTTCGACGAGGTGATGCGCACGATCGAGCCCGAGGCGACCGAGGAGAAGCTCGCCGAGTACTGGAAGGGGTTCGCCACACCCGAGCAGCGCCAGGCGCAGCTGGAGCTCTACCGCTCGGGCGACTTCGAGAAGCTCGCGCCGCACGAGGGCGGCCTCGCGCGCCTGAACGTGCCGACCCTGGTCCTCTGGGGCGCCGACGACGCCTACGCCCCGGTCGCCGGCGCGTACCGGTTCGCCAAGGAGATCCCGCACGCCGAGCTGGTCGTCCTCGAGGGGGCCGGGCACTTCCTGATGGAGGACGAACCCGAGCGCGTCGCAGACGAAATCGCGAAGTTCCTCGCCGCCGTGGGACGATGAAGGCGTGTTCGGCGGCGGATCCTCCATCCAGCTCGCACGGATCTTCGGGATCCGCATCGGGGCGAACCCGAGCTGGTTCTTCATCCTCTTCGCCTTCATCTACTTCCTGACCGGCTACTTCGGCGACGTGGTCGAGGGCTCGGACGGCAAGGCGTTCGGCCTGGCGGTGGGCGCCGCGCTGCTGTTCTTCGTCAGCCTGACGATGCACGAGCTCGGCCACGCGCTCGTCGCCCGGCGCAACGGGATCGGCATCGCGGGCATCGACCTCTTCTTCTTCGGCGGCGTGGCGAAGATCACGCGCGAGGCGGATTCCCCGGGCGCGGAGTTCCGCATCGCCGCCGCCGGGCCGGCGGTCACCGCGGCGATCATCGTGGTCTGCGTCGGCGTCGCCGCCCTGCTGTCGCACGCGGGCCAGGTGTTCGACACCGCCCGCTTCGTCAACGACGCCACCACGCCCGGTCTGGCCCTGCTGGGCTGGCTGGCCTCGATCAACGTGATCCTGCTGTTGTTCAACCTCGTGCCGGCCTTCCCGCTGGACGGCGGGCGGATCGCCCGGGCGATCGCCTGGAAGATCAGCGGCGACCGCAACCGCGGCACGCGCTTCGCCGGCAGGGCCGGCCAGGGATTCGCCTACCTGCTGATCGGCTTCGGGGTCTACCTGCTGCTCACCAGCGACTCGCTGAACGGGATCTACACGATCGTCCTGGGCTTCTTCCTCAACCAGGCGGCCCGCGGCGCGGTGCTGTCCTCGGCGTTCAGCGAGCGCCTGGGCGCGATCACCGTCGCCGACGTCATGGACTCAGAGCCGGTGACGATCCCCGCGCAGACGACGGCCCTGCAGGCCGAGGACGAGTTCTTCCTGCGCTACCGCTGGCCGTGGTTCGCCGTGGTCGACGCCTCCGGCCGCTACCGGGGCGTGCTGCGCCGCGAGCAGCTCGAGAAGGCGATCGCCTCCGGCCAGCCCGCCGTCGAGGTGGGCGAGCTGCTCGACGAAGAGCCCGAGCGCTTCCGGATCGGGCGCGACCAGCCGCTGGAGGCCCTCTTCGGGCGCGACGGGCTGCGCGAGCTCGGAGCCCTGATGGCGGTCGACGCCGAGGGCGTGTTGTGCGGCGTGGTGACCGTGGAGCAGGTCACGCGCGCGCTCGGCGCGGTGGCCCCCGGCCGCACTGCCTGACTTATAGAGTCCCGGCCGCATGCCCGCCCACGACGTCCTGATCATCGGCGCCGGCCTCGCCGGCCAGCGCGCCGCCCTCGCGGCGGCTCGGGACGGGGCGACGGTGGCGATCCTCTCGAAGGTCCACCCGGTGCGCTCGCACTCGGTGGCCGCCGCCGGCGGCATCAACGCCGCGATCAACCCGGCCGACGACTGGCGCTCGCACGCCTACGACACGGTCAAGGGCTCGGACTTCCTGGGCGACCAGGACGCGATCGAGATCATGTGCTCGGAGGCGCCCGAGGAGGTCCTGCACCTCGAGCACATCGGGGTCACCTTCCACCGCAACGACACCGGCCACCTCGACCTGCGGGCGTTCGGCGGCGCCTCGATGAAGCGCACCGCCTACGTGGCCGACATCACCGGCCAGGCGATCCTCCACGTCCTCTACGAGCAGCTGCTCAAGCACCACGAGGTCGTCGACTCCTACGAGGAGTGGTTCGTCACCTCGCTCGTCCGTGGCGAGGACGGGGCGTGCATCGGCGCGATCGCCCGCGACGTGCGCACCGGCACGATGGAGGCCTTCCGGGCCAAGAACGTGATCCTCGCCTCGGGCGGCGCCGGCCAGTGCTACAAGCCGACGACCAACGGCCTGATCTGCACCGGCGACGGGATCGCCCAGGCCTACCGCATCGGCGCGCCGCTGATGGACATGGAGATGGTCCAGTACCACCCGACGACGCTGGCCGAGAACGGCTTCCTCATCACCGAGGGCGCTCGCGGCGAGGGCGCCCACCTCCTCAACTCCGAGGGCCGGCGCTTCATGGAGGACTACGCGCCCAACAAGATGGAGCTCGCCTCGCGCGACGTCGTCTCGCGCGCCGAGCAGACCGAGATCAACGACGGGCGCGGTGTCGGGCCGGACGGCCAGGGCATCTACCTCGACATCACGGTCGTGCCGAAGAAGCGCGTGCTCGAGGCGCTGCGCGAGATCGTCAACATCGGCAAGGACTTCGCCGGCGTCGACATCACCGCCGAGCCGATCATGATCCGGCCCGGCCAGCACTACGTGATGGGCGGCGTCAAGACCGACATCAACGGCCGCGTGCCGGGCGTCGACGGGCTCTACGCGGCCGGCGAGGTCGCCTGCGTGTCCGTCCACGGCGGCAACCGCCTCGGGGCCAACTCGCTGCTCGACACCCTGATCTTCGGCCGCCGCGCCGGCGAGGACGCGGCCAGGCGCGCGACCGGAACCTCGATCCCCGACATCCCCGACAGCCGCATCAACGACGACGTGGCGATGATCGACGAGATCGTCGGGCGCGACCGGGGCGGGCGGCGGATCTCGGAGATCAAGGAGGAGCTGGGCACCGAGATGAACCGCCACATGGCCGTCTTCCGCGAGGCCGCCGGGCTCGATCAGGCGCTGGCGACCGTCAAGCGCCTGAAGGAGGAGGCGGCCAGCGCCTACATCGACGACCGCGGCACCGTCTTCAACCAGGACGTCCTGGGCGCGATCGAGCTCGGCTACATGCTCGACTGCGCCGAGTGCATGGTCACCGCCGCGATCGAGCGCAAGGAGTCCCGCGGCGCCCAGTTCCGCACCGATTTCCCCGAGCGCAACGACGAGCAGTGGCTCAAGCACATCGACCTGAGCCTGAACGGGGATGGTCCCGA
Organism: uncultured Actinomycetes bacterium; assembly: GCA_963825415.1. Classification (GTDB taxonomy): domain Bacteria; phylum Actinomycetota; class Thermoleophilia; order Solirubrobacterales; family Solirubrobacteraceae; genus BP-464. Next base: position 221,422 of record CAWGTD010000003.1, read on the forward strand.
GGTGACCTACTCCGAGGTGACCATCACGCAATGGCAGCCCGAGGAGCGCAAGTACTGATGGCCGCCACCCAGTCCTACACCCTGCGCCTGCGCCGCTACGACCCGGAGTCGGGCGAGGCGCCCTACTGGGACGAGCACACGGTCGAGCTCGAACCGCACCGCTCGGTGCTCGAGGGCATCCTCCAGGTCAAGGCGCAGTCCGACGGCTCGATCGGCATCCGCTGCTCGTGTCGCGCGGCGATCTGCGGCTCCTGCGGCGTGCGCATCAACGGCCAGCCCGGCCTCGCGTGCCACACCCACCTCGAAGACGCCGAGCGGTCGGCGCGCGACGGCGCGATCGAGGTCGAGCCGATGGGCAACATGCCCGTGATCAAGGACCTGATCGTCGACATGGACGCCGTCCACTGGTCGAAGATCCAGCGGGTCACGCCGTGGCTCATCAACAAGGAGCCGATCCCCGAGCGCGAGTACGTCGTCGACCGCGAGTCGATGGTCGACGTGACGCAGTCGATGGCCTGCATCCAGTGCGGCGCGTGCGTGTCGGACTGCCTCTCGATGGAGATCGACCCGCTCTTCATCGGCCCGGCGGCGCTGGCCAAGGCCTACCGCTTCGTCGGCGACCCGCGCGACGCCCAGCAGTACGAGCGCCTCAAGGACCTCGCCGAGGACCCGCACGGCATCTACGACTGCACGCACTGCTTCAAGTGCATCGACGCGTGCCCGAAGGGCGTCGCGCCGATGAGCCAGATCATGCGCCTGCGGCGGCGGGCGGGCAGCGACCACGGGATCGTCGATCGCAACAACGGCCATCGGCACGAGCAGGCCTTCGGGACGCTCGTGCGCGACAACGGCCTGCTGCACGAGGCCGAGCTGCTGCCGCGCTCCTACGGCGGGGACTCGTGGTTCGGCAAGTTCGCCCCGTCCGCGGGGCTCGAGCTGCTCGACTCGCTGCCGGTCATCACCAAGGCGCTCATCCGCCGCAAGGTGACCCCCGGCGCGGCGCTGAAGCCCCACCGCGTACCGAAGGACGACCTCAAGTCGATCCAGCGGATCTTCGACGAGATCGAGGAGCGCGAGCAGCGCCTGGAGTTCAACCTCTACATCAGCGGCTACGACGAGGACGAGACCGGCACCGCGACCGAGGAGGCCCCCACCTCATGAAGGTCGCCTACTGGCCGGGCTGCGTCAGCCGCGGCTTCACCCCCGAGCTGCACGGCTCGATGGCGAAGGTCGCGCCGCTGCTCGACATCGAGCTCGTCGAGCTCGACCGCGCGAGCTGCTGCGGCGCGGGCGTGATCGCCGAGCACAACCAGGAGCTGGCCGACACGCTCAACGCGCGCACGTTCGCGCTGGCCCAGAAGGTCGACGGCGCCGAGCTGATGATGAACATCTGCTCGACCTGCCAGGGCGCGCAGTCCGAGTGCCAGGAGCGCCTCGACGCGAGCGCCGATTACCGCGCGCACGTGAACACGACGCTCGCCGACGAGGGCCTGAGCTACGAGAAGGGCCTCACCAACAAGAACTTCCTCTGGCTGCTGGTCGAGGAGATCGGCCTCGACGAGCTGCGCTCGCGGGTGCGCCGGCCGCTCACCGACCTCCGCGTCGGCCCGTTCTACGGCTGCTACATCGTCCGCCCGCTCGACCGCCTGGGGATCAGCCACGAGCTGCCGCGCGACACCTACCTGGCGCAGGTCATCGAAACGCTCGGCGGCACGGTGATCGAGTACGCCGGCAGCCACAAGTGCTGCGGCTTCCCGATCATCACGATGAACAAGGAGGCCTCGCTCAAGCAGGCGGGCCGCCACCTCGGCGACGCGGTCGACGCCGAGGCCGACTGCCTCGTCACGCCGTGCCCGCTGTGCCACCTGAACCTCGACCTCCAGCAGCCGCTGGCCGAGCGCGTCGTCGGCCGCAAGCTCGCGATGCCGGTCCTGCACCTGCCGCAGCTGGTCGGGCTCGCGCTCGGCCTCGAGCCCGGCGAGCTCGGGATGGGCCGCCACGTGGTCAAGCCCACCGCCGTGATCGACTGGACGACCTCGGTGGTCGCCGGCGTGGCCGGCGGCTAGGCCGCCGGCCAGCCTCCAGCGCTCCTACGGCTTCGCTTCGAGGATCAGGTTGAACGGCGTCTCGGTTGCGCGCCGGACCTCCGAGAACCCGCCCTGCTTGATGACGTCGGCGAGCTTGGCCTCACCGGCCTGGGCGCCCAGCGCCAGCCCGACCTCCTGAGACAAGCGAGGCGGGCGTGCAGATCACCGTCGACGCTCCATAGAAGACGCGACCGACCGGGTTGAGGTTCTCCTCGACACGATCGTTCGCGAACGGCTCGACGATCATCCACGTGCCGTCGTCGGCGAGCGTCTCGCGGATGTGGGCCGAAGCCCCGACCGGGTCGCCCATGTCGTGCAGGCAGTCGAACACGCACACGAGGTCATAGCCCGAGCCCGGGAAGTCCTTCGCCGACGCGACCTCGAACGTCGTGCGATCGGCGACCCCGGCCTCCTGCGCCGCCTCGCGCGACCGCTGGATCGACGCTTCGTGGTAGTCGAAGCCGAAGAACTCCGAGTTGGGGAACGCCTGCGCCATGATCACCGTCGACGCCCCGTGCCCGCAGCCGACGTCTGCGACCTTGGCGCCGCGCTCGAGCTTCTCCTTGACACCTTCGAGCGCCGGGATCCACTCGGCCACCAGGTTCCCCTTGTAGCCCGGGCGGAAGAACCGTTCGGTGCCGCGGAAGAGGCGGTGGTCATGCTCGTGCCAGCCCATCCCCTCGCCGCTGCGGAAGGCCTCGAGGATCTTCTCCTCGTCGGCGTACAGCGAGGCGATCGAGTCGTAGACGCCCAGGATGTAGAACGGGCTCTCCTCGTCGGCGAGTGCGAGCGCGTGCTCGTCGGGCAGCGTGTACGTGTTGCTTTCGGCGTCGTATGTGACGTAGCCGCCGGCCGCCTGGTTGCCCAACCACTCACGCACGCTGCGCTCGGCCACACCCGCACGTTCGGCGACCTCCTCGGACGTCAGCGCGCCGCCGCCCGCCATCGCCTTGTACAGCCCCAGCTTCTCGCCGATCACGAACAACGGCGCGCTGATGACCGCGCCCATGTCCGTCACCGCCTGCCCCATGAAGGCCTCGAGCTTGGCCTCGTCGATACCTGTCGCGCTCATGGCGAACCCCCCCTGTCGTTGATCCCTGCCTACGCGCCAACTAGAACCTGCCGGGCGCTCTCTGTCAAGCCCGCCCCGGAAACGAGAAAAGGGCCCGAAGGCCCCTTCCCGTGTTCGCCTGCTTTCCCCTTGGTACCCCTACCGTCCCGGGAAATCTGCTGACGATCATCGCGGTCCTGGTGGGCGATGAACATCCCCTGCGGCGGGTGATCTTCGGGGTAGGCGGAGGGTGAGAGACGGGTGATGCGGGGCTAACCCTCCACCCGCTGCGTGCCGATATGACGGGTATGTCCCCCGCGCGCACCATCCGCGTCGTCCTGGGCCGGTTCGAGGACCTGATCGCCCATGGCCTGCGAGCCCTGCTGGCCGAGGACGAGGTCATCGACGTGATCGCCACGGACGTCGCGCCCGCCGCACTCGACGCGGTCCTCGCAGACCACGCACCGGACGTGGTGGTGCTGAACTTCGGCTCGCTGCCATCGACGATCGAGGTCCAGCGCCTGCACCACGCCCATCCCAACACGCGAATCGTCGTGCTCGCCAACCGGCCGACGCTCGCCGAGTGCAACCAGATGCTTGCCTTCGGCGCCACCGCGTGCCTGTCGAAGGAGACCCAGGCCCGCGATGTCCTCACCGCACTGCATCTGGCCTCGCGCGGTCTCCAGGTCCTCCCCCAGACCGCGCCGGAGCTGCCGCCGCTGGGTCCGGAGCTGCTCACGCCACGAGAGGCCGACGTGCTCGAGCACCTGCGCGGCGGGCTGTCGAACGCAGAGATCGCGCTGGCCCTGCACATCTCCGTCGAGACGGTGCGCACGCACCGCCGCAACATCTACCGCAAGCTCGCCGTCCGCACCCGGCGCGAGCTGACCGGCCTGACCGGCTAGGCCGCGGCGCCGACGAGGTTGCGCTGGACCGCCAGCTCGGCGAGCTGGACGGTGTTCAGCGCGGCGCCCTTGAGCAGGTTGTCGCCGACGACGAAGAAGTTCAGGACGCGCGGGTCGGACGAGATCGCGCCGCACGCGACCGACGTAGGTCTCGTTGCGCCCGGCGGCCTCCAGCGGCGTGGGCGCCTCGGTGACGACGAGGTTCGGGAAGGCGCGCAGCGCCTCGAGCGCGTCGTCGAGGTCGGGCTCGGCGGCGAACGTCGCGCGCACGGCGATCGAGTGCCCGACGGCGACCGGGACGCGCACGCAGGTCGGCGTGATCTCGAGCTCGGGGAGCGAGAGGATCTTGCGCGACTCGTTCTGGAGCTTCATCTCCTCGTCGGTGTAGCCGTTGTCGCCGAGCGTGCCCAGGTGCGGCACGACGTTGAAGGCCAGCGTGTTCTCGTGGATCTCGTGTTCGACCTCGCGCGCTGCCGCCTCGCCGTCGTCGATCAGCCGCCGGACGTCGCGGCCGACGGGCTCGACCTGGGCGATCAGCTCGTCGATGCCCTTCTGCCCCGCCCCGCCCGCGGCCTGGAAGCTCGTGGTGACCATCGCGGTGAGGCCGAAGCGGTCGTGCAGCGCCTTGGCCGGAAGCATCACGACCATCGTCGTGCAGTTCGGGTTGGCGACGATGCCCTTGCGGGCGGCGTCCATCGCCTCGGGATTGACCTCGCTGACGACGAGCGGGACGTGCGGGTCCATCCGCCACGCGCTGGAGTTGTCGACCACCAGCGCGCCGGCCGCCGGCGAAGCGCGGCGCCCACTCACGCGAGGTCGCGCCGCCCGCGCTGAGCAGCGCGAGGTCGAAGCCCTCCATCTGGTCGTCGGCGAGCGGGCGGCAGACGAGCCCGTCGTCGAGCTCCTTGCCGACCGAACGCTCCGAGGCGAACGCCACGAGCTCGGCGGCGGGAAAGCGCTCGCGGGCCAGCCGGCGCATGATCGTGCCGACGGCGCCCGTGGCTCCGACGATGGAAATCCTCATGGGGACCCACCTCCAACGGCCACGTGGCCGTTTTCGGCACCCCTAGTCATGGGCCGAACTCCCCGAAGGGCTCCTCGGGCCGGATCGTGTCCGGGCCCTGGAGCTCGAAGGCCGTGTGCAGCGCGCGCACCGCGTCGGGCACGCGGTCGCCGCGCACGACGCACGAGATGCGGATCGGCGAGGTGGAGATCATCTCGATGTTGATGTCGTTCGACCCGAGCGTGGTGAACACCTTCGCCGCCACGCCGGGGTGCGTGCGCATGCCCGCGCCGACGATCGAGACCTTGCCCATGGCCTCGTCGCTGACGACCGCCATCCCGAGCTCGGTGGCCAGCGGGGCGAGCGCTTCCTGGGCCGGGCGCAGGTCGTCGGCGGGAACGGTGAACGACATGTCCGCGCGCGCGCCCACGGTCTCGGGCTCGTTCTGGATGATCATGTCGATGTTCACGTTGGCGTCGGCCAGCGCCGTGGTCACGCGGCCGGCCACGCCAGGGGTGTCCGGCACGCCGGTGAGCGTGATCCGGGCCTCGCCCGTGGAGTGCGTGACTGCGGTGATCAGCGGGTGTTCCATGGTCTCCTGCTCCGACACGACAAAGGTACCGGCCGCATCGTCGAAGCTTGAACGGCAGTGGATGCGCACGCCGTGGTTGCGGGCGTACTCGACGCTGCGCAGCTGGAGCACCCCCGCCCCCGACGCGGCCATCTCGAGCATCTCGTCGAACGAGACGACCGGCAGGCGCCGCGCCTCCGGGACAAGTCGCGGGTCGGCGCTGAAGACCCCCGGCACGTCGGTGTAGATCTCGCAGACCTCGGCCTCGACAGCGGCGGCCAGCGCGACCGCCGTCGTGTCCGACCCGCCGCGACCGAGCGTGGTGACGTCGCGGGCGGTCGACACGCCCTGGAAGCCGGCCACCAGCACGATGCGGTCCTCGGCCAGGCCCTCGCGGATGCGGTCGGCGCGGACCTCCAGGATGCGCGCCTTGGTGTGCGAGGTGTCGGTGACGATGCCCGCCTGCGAGCCGGTCAGGCTGATCGCGCGGTGGCCGAGGTCGTTGATCGCCATCGCGCACAGCGCGCACGACTGCCGCTCGCCGGTCGAGAGCAGCATGTCCATCTCTCGGGGATCGGGTGTCTCCGAGATCTCGTAGGCGTCGGCGATCAGGCGGTCGGTGTCCTTGCCGCGCGCCGAGAGCACCGCGACCACCTGGTGGCCCGCTTCGCGCTTGGCAACGATCCGCTCGGCGGCGCGCTTGAGCCGCTCGGCGTCGGCGACCGAGGTGCCGCCGAACTTCATGACGATGGTGCTCAGAGCGCCCTCCGCCCGGCCAGCGCCTTGCCGAGCGTCACTTCGTCGGCATACTCGAGGTCGGCGCCGACCGGCAGTCCGCTGGCCAGCCGGGTTACCGCGACGTCGGCCGCGCGCTCGCGCAATCCGGCGGCGATGTGCAGCGCGGTCGCCTCGCCGGTCGTCGTCGAGTTCGTGGCGACCACGACCTCGCGCACCGGCGGGTCCGCCTCGGCCACGCGCCGGTAGAGCTCTGCGATCTTCAGGTCATCGGGATCGACGCCGTCGATCGGCGAGAGCGCCCCGCCGAGCACGTGGTAGAGCCCGCGGTACTCGTGCGTGCGCTCCATCGGGATCACGTCGCCGGGCTCCTCGACCACACAGATGATCGTCGTGTCGCGGCGCTCGTCGGAGCAGATCCGGCACAGCGGCGCGTCGGCGAGGTTGAAGCACACCTCGCACAGCCCGATCAGCGCCTTGACCTCGCGGATCGCGTCGGCCAGCCCGTTGGCGTCCTCGTCGTCGGTGCGCAGGATGTGGAACGCGAGCCGTTGGGCCGTGCGCTGCCCGATGCCGGGCAGCTTGCCCAGCTCGGTGATCAGGCGCTGGACGGGAGGCGGATACACGGCGGGTGGGGCGGCGCCCGGCGGCTAGAAGCCGGGCAGGCCGAGGCCGCCCAGGTCCATGCCGCCCGTCAGGCCGCCCATCTTGTTCGCCGCCAGCTCCTGCGCGGCGCGGATCGCCTCGTTGACCGCCGCCTGGACCATGTCCTGAAGCATCTCGGGGTCCTCGGGGTCGATGGCGTCGGCATCGATCCGCAGCTCCTGGAGCTCGAGGTCGCCCGTCATCTTCACGGTGACCATCCCGCCGCCGGCCGAGGCCTCGACGGTCTCGTGCTTGAGCTGCTCCTGCGCGGCCACCATGTCGGCCTGCATCTTCTGGACCTGCTTGAGCATGTTCGTCATGTTGGGCGGCTGGGGCATCAGGCCTCGGGCTCCTGGTCGGGTGCGATTTCCTCGGCGTCGAACTCCGAGACGAAACGGGCGACGAGCTCCTCCTCGGTGGGCGGGACCTCGGGCGCGGCGTGCTCGCGCAGGTCACGGACCTCGAAGCGCAGTCGCAGCGGCGCGCCGGACACCGTCCGCAGCGCTTCGCCCACGACCTTGGAGTCCGTCTCGGCCTTGCGGCGCTTGAAGGCGTCGTCCTCGTCGAAGGCGACGACGAGCTCGCGCCCGTCCAGCTCGACGGGGCGGCCGTGGGAGAGCGCGGTCGCGAGCGCCATGTTCTCGGCGCGCAGCGTCTCGAGGACCGCGGGCCATACGGCGAGGACACCCTCGAACCGGGCCTCCTCCGCCGGCTCGGCCACCGCTGTCGCGACCGGCGCGGCCGAGGCCTCGGGCGCAGCCTCGGCGGCGACCGGCGGCTCCGCGGGCGAAGGCGCCGGTGCGGGCGCGGGCGGAGCCGCGGGGCGGGGCGACACGGCGGGCGCGCCACCCAGCGCCTGCTCGAGCTTCTCGATCCGCGCGAGCAACGCGCGGGTGCTTGCGTCGACCTCGGGCGCGGCGGCCTTTACCAGGGCGAGTTCGAGCTGGGTTCGGGCGTCGGCTCCGTCGCGGACGGCCTTCATCGCCACGCCGAGCAGGTCGAGCAGCCGGACGACGGCCGCGCGGGGCACGCGTTCGGCCTGCTCTGCGAGCCGTGCGTCGTGGTCGGGCGTCATCGCGACCTGCGGGGGGACTTCGCCGAGCGTCTGGACGACCAGCAGCTCGCGCGCGTGGACCTCGAGGTCGCGTGCGTAGGCGGACGGGTCGCGACCGTTCTCGGCTACGCGATGGACCGAGAGCAGCGCCTCGCGGGCGTTTCCGTCGGCCACGGCGTCCAGCGCCGCGAACAGCAGGTCCTGGTCGGCCACGCCGAGCACCGCGAGCACGTCCTCGGTGCCGATCGACGTACCGGAATAGGTCACGAGCTGCTCGAGCGTGCCGAGCGCGTCGCGGAACGAGCCGGTCGCGTGGCGGGCGAGCAGGCCCACCGCCTGCGGCGCGACCTCGATCTTCTCGGCCTCGGCGACGCGCCGCACGACGCCGGCGATCTCCTCGACGCTCGGGCGGCCGAAGTCGAAGCGGTGACAGCGATCCACGACCGTGGGCAGCACCTTCGTCGCCTCGGTCGTGGCGAGCACGAAGATCGTGTTCGGCGGCGGCTCCTCGAGCGTCTTGAGGAACGCGTTCCACGCCTGCGGGGACAGCATGTGCGCCTCGTCGAGGATGTAGACCTTGTGGCGCCCCGACACCGGCGCGTAGGCGACGCGCTCGCGCAGGTCGCGGATGTCGTCGACGGAGTTGTTCGACGCGGCGTCCATCTCGATGACGTCAAGCGAGGTGGCGCTGGCGATCGAAACGCACGACTCGCAGGTGCCGCACGGCGTCGTCGTCGGCCCGTTCTCGCAGTTCATGCACGCGGCGAGGATCTTCGCCATCGAGGTCTTGCCGGTCCCGCGCGAACCGACGAAAAGGTAGGCGTGGTGGACCTTTCCCTGGTCGACCGCGTTGCGCAGCGTGCGGACCACATGCTCCTGGCCGACCACGTCGTCGAAGGTGCGCGGGCGGTGGCGACGGTACAGCGAAGGGCCGGAGGACACGGAGGGCGAGTCTAGCCCGCGAGTCGGGTGCGACCGCCGACCTTCGGAGGGGCCTGGCAAGTGGACCGTGCACCCTCCGTCGAGACGACAGTCCCGGGCGCCTACGCCTGTGGCGGCTCCGGCCGGGGTGTTCCCGCCTGCGCCCACCGGGGACCGCTTAAGGCTGCTTCCTTCCGGATCTGACCTGGTTCACGGACCGGCGTCGCGCGGGACCCTGGCCATCAGCACCGCCACCGGCGGACTGACCCCGAGGCCGCGCCCCTCGAGAGGGAATTCAGCCTCGCTAGAGCGGATTGCGAGTACAGGGCACCGCTACCTCCCCGCCTAGCACGGTCCGCGCGCAGCGTAGCGTGTGAAGTGTGGACGAGCTCGACCTTCTGGACTGGAAGCGGCGCGTGTCCGAGCTCTATGCGGCGGCGCGATTGCACGAGGATCCACGGGCCGGGTGGGAGCTCTGGGTCCGCACCCGCGCCGCGCTGTTCGCGAGCCATCCGCAGTCCCCGGTCCCGGCCGACGTGCGCGGCGCCTACGACGGTCCGCACGTGTTCGACTACGACCCCGCGTGGCGGCTGCTCGCCGATGTCGCGCCGGCCGAGCATCGCGGGTTCGAGCTTCCCTCCAGCGACGGCGGCACGATGGTCTTCACGCGCTTCGCGTTCGCTCGCGCCGAGGGGTTCGAGCTCGAGCTCTACTGGCTCGAGGGCTACGGCGGCGGCGTGTTCCTCCCGTTCGCCGATGCGACCAGCGGCAGCGAGACCTACGGCGCCGGCCGCTACCTGCTCGACACCGTCAAGGGCGCCGATCTGGGCATGGAGGGCGAGCGGCTCGTGCTCGACTTCAACTTCGCCTACCAGCCGTCGTGCTCCTACGACCCGCGCTGGACCTGCCCGCTCGCGCCGCGGGCGAACCGGCTGTCGGTGCCCGTGCCGGCCGGCGAGCGGCTCGTGGCACCGCGGCCCTAGCTACTTGCCCTTCGAGAACGTCTTGCAGGGCCCGACCACGAGGTGGTCGTGCACCAGGCGGCCATTGCCGTTGACGACGATCTGCTCGCCCTGGCGCTCGTTGCCCTCGCCCTGCTCGTGCGCGTCGAACGAGAGGCAGCTGTGGGTGACCTGACCCGGGTCGGCCGACGCGGCGGGCACCGCGATCGCCAGGACGGCCAGGACACCGATGGCAACTGCTGCGATCTTCTTCATGACCACCGTTTCGACGTCCCTGGCGCGGTCCGCGATGCGCGGACCCGAAGGTGGACACGTGTATGAATGCCGGCGCACGTCAATGGCGCGGACCTCGGCGAGGCCGACGGGCAGTCGTGCTGGTACGACTCGCGCTGGACGTGTCCGCTCGCACGCGCGCGAACCGGCTGGAGATGCCGGTCCGCGCGGGCGAGTGACTGGCCGCTGAACGCGGCGTTTGGGTCTCAGCCCTTGCGAGCGGCCTTGGCCGCAGAGGCGGCGCGCTTCAGCCGCCGTGCTTCGTCCCGCGCAGCCAGAGCGTCCTCGCTGCGGTCCAGCGCCTCGGCCTTCTCCTCGAGCGCCTCGAGGCGCTCGCGCTTCGCGGTCGCGGCGATCTGCTCCTGGGCCTGATCCTCGGCCTTGGCCGCGGACTCCTTGCGCCGGCGCTCCGCTTCCGCGGCCCGGCGCTTCTCGGCGTCGGCGCGTGCGGCCGCAGCCTCCTTGCGCTGCTCGGCGGAGCGCGCCGCGGCCTGCCGGCGCTGCTCGGCCGCGTGCTCACGCTGGTCGAGGCGGTCGTCGGCCTCGGCGGTGACGTCCTGGGCCCGGGCACGCAGGTTCAGCGCGCGGCCACGCTCGTCGGCCGCGGCCCGGCGCCGCAGCGCCTCGCGGCGCAGCTCATCGTCGAGCAGCACGCGCCCGGCGAGGTCGTACGCCGTTGCGCCGACACGGTCGAGCGCCACGATCGCGGCTTCGCGGCCGAGCAGCTGCGCGGCGGTGTCGAACGGCAGCCGCGCCACCTTGATGGAGCCGCCGACGGCGACTCGCTGGATCTCGCGAATCATGTTCAGTTCTCCTCGGGGTCGATCGCTTCCGCGCGCCGCTCCGCGCGACGGGCCTCCTGCTCGAGGCGCACGGCCTCGGCGGCCTGGGCCACGCGCTCGCTCTCAGCGCGCTGCTCGGCGGCCGCGGCCGCCTGCTCCTCGGCGCGGCGCTGGGCCTCGGCGGCCTCGCGCTCCTGCGCCGCACGCTGCTCGGCCTGACGCTCGGCCTCGAGGCGGTCGGCCTCGGCGCGAGCCTCGGCATCCTCCTCGGCGACCTCGGCGCGCAGCTCGGCGGCCTCCTTCTGGGTGGCGGCCCGCTCTTCGACGAGCTCGGCCTCCTCTGTGCGCAGGCGCGCCTCGGTCGCCTCGCGGCGCGCGTCGATCTCGGCCTCGGCCTGAGCCTCCTGCAGGCGGCCCTCGCGTGCCAGCTCCTCGTTGCCGGTCAGCGACCCGGCGGCGGCCTTCGCCTTCCCGGCGATCTTGCCGATCAATCCTCCGGCCGTATCCTCGGCCGCGTCTGGGTTGGTCACGGTGTCACGTGCTCCTGTGTCGGGTTTGGGAAGGCGGGCTTACCCAGCTGGGCCCGCTCACCCACGCGTGATCCGTCACACATGGCCCTCCTAGAATGGGCGCTCCCCTGGGGCGCGTAGCTCAGTGGGAGAGCGCTCGCTTCACACGCGAGAGGTCGCTGGTTCGAAACCAGCCGCGCCCATCTCGAAATCGCCGCTCTGAGGCTGGGCATAGAATCGCGGCCGTGCCGTTCACGCTCAGGAAGAGCTCAAGGAGGATCCGGGGGATGGCGGGTCCAACTTCGACGGCGTGCCGAACCCGGTGGGCTGACTAGCGCGACGGTGGGCTGTCAGGCCCGTGTTGCTGGGCCTCGGCGCTACGGCGACCATGGACGCCGGCGCCGAGGTGGTACGGCGCACGACCGGGGTCGAGCCCCTGGACTTCCGACTGCTCGCGCGGTGGATCGGGCACATGGGCAGAGGGCAGTTCACTCACGCGAGCATCGCCGACGCGGACCCGGTCTCCGGTGAGGCGATGCTCGGCATCGTCGCCCACTACTCGATCGGCATCGGGTTCGCCGCCCTCCTGCTGGCGTGGCGGCCCGACTGGCCCGAGCGCCCAACGCTGGGTCCGGCCATGGCCATGGGCTTGGGCACCACCGCCGCGCCATGGCTGGTCATGCAGCCCGCGTTCGGGCTCGGCGTCGCGGCGTCGAAGACCCCCGACCCCACCGCCGTCCGCCTGCGCAACCTGCGCACGCACGCCACGTTCGGCCTCGGGCTGTACCTCACCGGTCGGGCGCTCAGCGCCGCGTGAGCCGGTCGCCGGGGCGACCCGGGCGAACGGTGCCGTCACCCACTACGCGCTGAGCCGGAACGGCGGGTATTCGTCGGTGACAAGCACAAATGCGTATCCGACCACGCGCATGTGCCAGCGCATGGTGCCCTCGACGTAGTCGAACAGGCCGCGCGGGTAGCGCCCGGTGAACAGGATCGCGAACCACGCGCCGATCACCGCGAAGAGCCCGCCGATGGTGAGGAAGAACAGCACGATGTAGTGCGGGATCGCGAGGAACCACTTCACGAGCGGCAGCCACTGGTGCAGGTTCGTCTCGGGGTCGACGGGCCGCGGTAGCTCGAGGTGGACGCTCTGCTGGTCGGTGGTCGACGGATAGCGGTCGTTCATCAGCGCGACGTAGACGCCCACGCGGTTGCCGAACCGCAGAAGCTCCAGGTTCCAGTCGAACCACCAACCGGGATAGCGCCGACGAAAGACGATCATCAGCAGCGGTGCCAGGACCAGCACGCCGCCCGCCCCGAATGACACGTCGGAGGCGCGATGGCCCCACTCGCCGCCCGAGCCACCGCCGCCCACCGCGGCGAGCACGATGGCGATCGGGATGACCGCGAAGATCCGAAGGGCCGTACTGACCCGATTGAGGTCGCGATCGGGATAGTCGACGGCGAACGTGACCGGATACGACGGTGGCGTACTGGGCGGCGGCTGGGGAGGCGGGGAGGTAGACATTGGATGCGACTCTCTTCCGTCGAGAGGGGTAAATGCAACCGCACCGTGCGTCCCGGCTGGAGCACAGAGCCCCTTGGAGGCAGCAAGCCGCGCCACCGACGGCGGCGGGGTCGCTCAGGCGCATCGCGAGGGGCAGGTCGAGGTCCTCGTCCTCGACAAATCCCGCTGGCAGCCCAGTCCTGGCCCCGGACGGCCTCTTCCATGAGCGAGCGCGGTCGTCACTCCAAGGCATTGGGCAGCGAACACCCGCCGCTGCCCGAACCCAGGCGAATCGTCGTCCTCCTGCCGGCCGTCGTGCTCCACACGCGAAAGGTCGCTGGTTCGAAACCAGCCGCGCCCATCGAGAGAACGCCCCGCTATGACGTTTCGTTTACCAGGGGCTTCGGCGAGCGAGCGATCGTTGATTAGAGCTTGCGACGAACTCCGGGGCTTGAGGGTGTCCGGTGGGGTGTCCGCCGGCTGGTCGTTCCCACGACCGATTGACCCTTGTCGCGCTGGGGTGCTGCGGGGCTGGCGCGCAACCTCCAGATCGCCCGCGTGACGCTCCGCCCTCGGGGTGAGGATCAGCTCGCCGGCGGTCCGCCGAAGAACGCGGCTGAGATCAGCAGGTAGCCGGCGACGCCGGTGACGAGCAAGGCGAACCCACGTCCCAGGATGCGCTGGGGAACGCGGCCAGTGAGCTGAGCGCCGGCGACGGCACCGAGGACGCAGGCGCCGGCCATTGCGCCGGTGATGCCCGCATCGAGCGTGCGGCCGGCGAGCAGGTGGGTCAGAAGGCCGAGCAGCGAGGTGGCCGTGATGATCGCCAGCGAGGTGCCGACAGCGGTGCGGACCGTGAAGGCCAGGGCCACGGCGAGCGTCGGAACGATGAGAAAGCCGCCGCCGACGCCGAAGAAGCCGGTGAGGAGTCCGACGGCCGCCCCGGCGAGGATGTCGCGTGGGAGCCGCAGGGGCGGGCAGAAGTTTCCCTTCTCCCACTCGCCCTCCTCGTCGTCGTCCTCTTCGGCCTTTCGCCAGGTGGCGTGTGCGGCGGCGAGCATGATCACCGCGAAGCCGCCGAGCAGCAGCTCACCGCTCACGTGGTTGCCGAGAACGGTGCCGGCGACTATCCCCGGGAGCGCCGCGGCGGTGAACGAGCCGGCGTGGCGCCAGCAGACGCGGCCGGCCTGCGCATGGTGCAACGCTCCGGCCAGGGCGCCGGCGGCGACGACGACGAGAGACGCGGTCGTGGCGTCGGAGACGTTCTGGTCGAGGACGTAGACCAGGACGGGGACGGCGAGGACCGATCCGCCGCCGCCGAGCAGTCCGACCGCGACGCCGATGGCCAGCCCTAACGGGACCGCGAGGAGCACCACGGTCAGTGAGACTCGCCAGTGGCGTCTATGGGCCACTCATTGCGCTTCCACATCGGTACGCCGCCTTCGACGACGTGGATGACCTGTTCGGCGCCGAAGTGCTGGATGAGGCTGGCGCCGACGGCGGCCCGCTGCCCCGATCCGCAGACCACCGCGATCGGCTGAGTGGGATCGAGCCCGTCGGGTAGCCGCTCGATGTCGTGGTAGGGGGTGAAGACCGAGCCGGGGATGTGGCCCGAGTCCCATTCATCCTGCTCGCGGACATCGAGGATCTGGATCGCGTCCTGGCCGGCGTCCCAGCGCTCGTGCAGCTCGGAGAGCGTGAGTCGGTCGGTGCGCTCGACGTCGCGGCGCTCTTCGCGCCAGCTGGTCATCCCGCCGGCCAGATAGCCCGCGACGTTGGTGATGCCGACGGCAGCGGCGAGGCCGACCGCCTGGCGGGCGTCCTCGTCGTCGCGGCCGACGATGACCACGGGCTTTGCGGGATCGGCGAGCCAGGCGAGCTTGGAGCCGAAGCCGGCGCGCAGCGCGGTGATGCACAGTGAGCCGGGAATGTGCGCCTCGTCGAACTGCAGCTCGGTGCGCACGTCGACGACCAGGGCCCCGTCCGACTGCCAGGCGGCCACCTGGCGCGGGGCGAGCGGGTGCGGGTCGATGCTGTCGCGCACCAGCGGGCCGCGGTTGAGCGCGACGATGTTCCGAAAGTTCGGCGGCTGCGGACCGAGCGCGGACGTCGTCCTCTCGACGAACTCGTCCTCGTCGAGGATGCCCAGCAGCTCCTGGTGGCTCCCCTCGAAGCCGATCGTCGAAGAGATCTTCATGTCCATCCCGGGACCGCCGCACAGCGAGCCGCCCAGGTGGCCCGGCCAGACCTCGCAGTCGGCGGGCAGTTCGAGCAGCGTGTTGCGCAGCGAGTCGAAGATCGCACGAGCGCCGTCCTCCTTGTCGATGGCCAGGTCCGGCCGCGCGATGTCGCCGACGAACAGCGAGTCGCCGGTCAGCACGGCCCATGGCTCCTCGCCGCGGTCGGTGTCGATGAGCGCGAACGCCGTGTGCTCCGGCCGGTGGCCGGGGGTGTGCAGCGCTCGAACACGGATGGCGCCCAGTTCGAGCTCCCAGCCCCCGGCGAACGGTTCGTGGTCGTACTCGGCCTCCGCGTCCTCGTGGATGTGGATCGTCGCGCCGGTGGCGGCGACGAGCCGGCCGTGTCCCGAGACGTGGTCGGCGTGGTTGTGGGTCTCCAGGATGTGCTCGATCTGCACCCCGAGGTAGCGGGCGAGGTGCAGGTACTCATCGATGTCCAGGCGCGGGTCGACGACTGCGGCAACACCCGCCTTCTCGTCGCCGACGAGATAGCTGGCACAGCCGAGGTCGTCGTGGGTGATCTGACGGAAGATCATCTGTCCTCCTAGGCGTGTCCGAAGCGGACGTCGGGGAGCAGTCGGTCAAGCCATCTGGGCAGCCACCAGGCGCTCGCGCCGAGCAGCCGCAGCAGCACCGGCATCAGCACGAGCCGCACGAGCGCGGCGTCGATCAGCACGGCGATGCCGAGGATCACGCCCATCTCCTTGGGCGGAAGCGGGCCGGAGAGAGCGAACGTGAAGAACACGGCGACCATCACGGCCGCGGCGGCGGTGATGACCTTGCCCGAGGTGGCGATGCCCTCGATCGCTGCGTCCTTGGCATCGCCGCGCTGATCCCAGCGCTCCTTGGCCGAGGCGAGAAGGAACACGGTGTAGTCCATGCCCAGGGCGAAGAGCATCGCGAAGAAGAACACCGGCGCCCATGCGTCGAGATAACCCTGCGGCTCGAACCCGAGCAGGCCGGCGCCGACACCGTCCTGGAAGATCCACTTGGCCACGCCGAAGGAGGCCAGGGTGGCAAACACGTTGAGCAGGACGCCCGCCAATGCGATGACCGGCGCCTGCAGCGCGACGAGCAGCAGCAGGAAACCGAGCGCGAGGACGACCGCGATCACCAGCGGAGTGGCGTGGGCCAGGGCGTTCTCCAGGTCGAGGTTCTCGGCCACCGCGCCACCCGTGAGCGCGCCGGACGGCAGCCGGTCTCGCAGACGCTCGATCGTCGAGCGCACGTCGCCGCCGGAGGGCGAGCCCTTGGGCACGGCCTGGATGAGGACGGAGCCGTTCGCCGTCTGGGCGGGGAGCACGGATGCCAGCCCCGCATCGTTGCGCAGCACGTCGTCGATCGCCCTCGCATCGGCGCTTGGCGCGATGATTTGCAGCGCTCCGGGAGCTCCCCGGCCGAAGGCGGCCTGGACGCGGTCATAGCCCTGTCGCGAGGAGTCGCCCGACGGCACGACGGTGATCGACGGCATGCCCGTGTCGAGGTTGGCGACGGGCAAGGCCAGCGCGACCACGGCGGCCATCCCGGCCAGACCGAAGACGACCGGCCGGCGCCAGGCCGCAGCGGCCCAGCGCGCCAGCCGTTCGCTGCGGTGGACCTCGGGGTGCGACCACGGCAGCGAGATGCGGTTGATCCTCGACCCCAGCTTGGCCAGCACGGCGGGCAGCAGCGTCAGCGACGCGCCGAGCACGAACACGACGGCGAACATGATTCCGATGGCCATCGAGCGGAAGGCCGGGCTCGGAACCAGCAGTACGGCGGACAGGGAGATCAGCACGGTCACGCCGGAGAAGGCAACGGCCTTGCCGGCGGTATCCATGGCTGTGCCCACGGCGTCGACGGCTGAGCCGCCGGCGTCCAGGGCCTGGCGGAATCGCGAGACGATGAACAGCGCGTAGTCGATGCCCAGAGCGAGGGCGAACATCAGCGCGAAGTTCATCGCCCAGATCGAGATGTCGAACGCCTGCGCGCCGACGAAGAGCATCCCGGCAGCGGCCACCAGGCCGAGCACCGTGAGCATCAGCGGCAGCCCGGCGGCGACCAGCGACCCGAACGCGACGAGCATGATCGCGATCGTCACCGGCCAGGAGATGACCTCGGACTTGATCATCGCCGCCTTGTTGGCCTGGTTGAAGTCAGACCACATCCCCGAGGCGCCCGTCAGCGAGACGCGGATGTCGCCGCCGCCCACGTTGCGGATCGGGTCCTTGAGATCGTCGGCGGCTCGGACCATCTCGACAGGCTTCGCACGCCGCGCCGGCCACGACGATGGCGGTGTGCCGGTCGGAGGAGATCGAGACGCCCGGCCGCGGCGCGACAACCGTCGAGACGTCGGGGTTGGCCTCCAGCAGCCGGGTTACTCGCGCGAGGGCTGAGCGGAAGGCCGGTTCGTCGACGGTCTGCGACGGCGACGAGATGACGACCTGCAACGCGTAGCTGCCCTGACCGGCGAACTTCTTGTCGATCGCGGCGCGGGCCTTCACCGACTCGGACCCCGTGGCCTCCCAGCCGGCCCCCGAGAGCGCGTGCTCGACCCGCGGCGCCATCGACCCGAGCCCGATCGCCAGCAGTACCCAGACCAGCGCAACAACGCGGACATGCGTGGCCGTCCAGCGGCCGAGGCGCCCGACGGGACCGAGGCTCATCGAGCAGCTTGGGTCGCTTCGAGGATCGCATCGAGCTCCGCGAGCTGACTGCGGAGACCGCCGCAGACCATCTCGCACATCTCGAAGACCGTCTCGTCGGCGATGACGTAGCGCACGCTGTTGCCCTCCTTGCTGCGACCGATGAGTCCGCCCTGATGCAGCGCTCCGAGATGCTTGGAGACGTTCTGCTGGGTCGCGCCGAGGTCAGAGGCGATGACGCCCACGGTGGCGGAGCCGTCGCGGAGGCGGTCGAGGATCTTGATGCGCATGGGCTCGCCCATGAGGCGAAAACGTTGCGCGATCAGCTCGACCAGCGGCTCAGGAAGCGGATGGGCGATGGGCATGCCTGCAACTATACAACTAGTCAGGCTCATAGCTGTTCTAGCGTCCGCACGCCGCTTTGCCGAACCGAGGCGAGGAGTCCAGCGCAAAGCTCGGCGCCCAGCGATTGGGCAGCGAGCACTGGCTGGTGCCCAAATCCACCCGTATCGAGCGGCATTTGCGGGCATCCGAGCGAAGGCCCAGCCCTACGAAACTCGCATGGGACGGCCGAAATCATTGGTCCTGCGGGCGTTCTCCTCTCGAGCGGCCATCGCGCTTCACACGCGAGAGGTCGCTGGTTCGAAACCAGCCGCGCCCATCGAGCGTCTGGCTATCAGTCCGGCCAGGCGCCGTTGGTCAGCCGGACGGCGTAGAAGCCGGTGTAGGCCTCCGAGTACCAGACCTCCTTGCGCTCGGGCGCGAAGGTCGGCTGCGAGTAGGCCCAGTTGGAGCCCTCCGGGAACGCGCGCGGCTGCACCGGCGCGGTGAAGTAGGCGACCTCGCGGGGGTGGTAGGGGTCCTCGATGTTGAAGATCCGCAGGCCCGAGATGGCCATGCCGCAGGCGACGATCGGCGGATCGACCCGGGTCGGCACGTTGCAGAAGTGCCCGGTGTAGTCCTGGGCGAACGAGAACGGGTTGTGCCGTTGGCGACGTGCCGGGGTCGTCCTGGAGCTTGCCGCCGATCCGGTTCTCCTCCTGGTGGACCTCGAGGCGCAGGTTGGAGATCACGAACGGGTTCTTCGGATCGGAGATGTCGATGATCCGGGTCGCGCCGGTGCGGTCGCTGCCGTGCGCAGGAACTCGTCGGACTCGAGCACGAACGGCTTGCCGTCGAAGGTGACCGGGATCGTGTTCTGCGGCATGCTCATCTGGTTCCAGGTGAGCTTGGAGACGTGCTCCATGTGCGGGTTGGCCTCGCGGTTCTGGATCGAGCGAGACGTCGTAGATCTCGAAGCCGTTGTTAGTTCGTGTCCTCGTGCGACGTAGGCGCGTGTTGCCGTCCGTCGGAGATCGAGATGCCGTGCGCGGCGACGTCGCTGCTGATGGACCGATCAGCTTCGGCACGACCGGGTTCGGAGATGTCGACCGCGGTCACCGTCTCGTTGGAGAGCGAGGACGCGTAGAAGGTGTTGCCGTCAGGCGCGATCCCGCTCTCGTGGCCCCAGATGCCGAGCGGCGTCGAGGACTGCAGCACCGGCGCCTTGCAGCCGAGGCCCGGCGTGGCATTGAGGTCGTAGATGTCGACCTCGCCCGGCAGCACCGTCTGGCTCAGGTTGCCCGCGACGGCCATCAGCAGGCCGCGCTTCTCGCTGAGGATCAGCGACTCGTGCGGGAAGCTCATCGCCGGCGAGGTCGAGGATCGTGCTCAGCGTCGGGTTCGCCGGGTCGTTCATGTCGAGCACGCGCACGCCCGAGGTTGACGTCGCCGACGTTGGTCGGCGGCAGCAGCGAGGTGTCGTAGTAGGCGCACTCGTTGCCGTACTTGTCGACGTAGCGCAGGACCTTGTAGCCGCCGACGGTGCCGACGATCGTCCCGTTCTGCCCGGCCTTCTCCTGGGTGTGCTGGCCGACGAGCTCGGCGTTGCACCGCAGCCCTGCGCGGCCAGGCCGCTCTCGTGGTCCGCGCGGCTGATCCGCCCCTGGATCCCGGTCTCCTGGCGAGCGCCCGGGCCGCAGACCGCCCTGGGCACCGGCACGAGCGGCGGCTCGTCCGGGCGGGGCGACTGCGCGCCGCTGGCGCCCTGCACAGGGGTGAGCTCCGTGTCCGGCAGCACCTGAGTGGGCGGGGCGGAGCGCTTCTCGTAGGCGACGCGGCTGGACATGCTTCCCAAGGACGCGCCCGGCGCGAGCTTGTAGGTGAAGAGTTCGCGCTGGCCGATGTGCGCGCCGGCGACCGCGGGGACCAGGCCGGCCACCGCCGCGATCGCGAGGCCGACGGCGAAGCTGCTGCGAAGAGAGGGCATCCCCCGGCCCTAACGGTCGCCCACCGCCAAACTTGCTCGCCGGAGGTTCAGCTCTGCAGCGCCTTGCGGGCGCGGTTGGTGACGGGTGAGCGTGCCCTCCAAGAACGCTCACGGATCTTCACGCCGCCGCGCAACGCGCATTCGGCAAGGCCGCGCCGGCTGGACGGGTCACTCGCCGCGGGGCATCACCGCGTCGAAGGCCCGCAGAGCGGCGCGCTTGAGCGCCGTAGTGCCCGCTCGCGCGACCGCCGCCGAGGTCGAGGCCGCACCGGTGGGCTCGACCTCGAGCACGTCGCCTTCCACCAGCGTGCCAGCCTCGGCGACGTTGGCGTATACCCCGAGGCAGTGGTCAGCGTGGGCGTTGATGGTCCGCAGGACGTCCGGGTCGGCTGGCAGATCGCCCTGCTGGCGGGTCGGGATGGAACAGCGCAGAGCGGGGATATCTGCTTCAAAGGTCACATTCGGTGCGCGGAGCCGTCTCCCGCACCAGTCGAACTCCGCGAGCTCGGCGCCGTCGCGCTCGATCAGCACGTTGGGCCGGAAGCGACGCACGTCGAAGCGCGAGCCGGGAGAACGCTCGGCCAGCGCGCGCAGGCTCGCTCGCGTCACCAGGAGAATCGGGTAGGCGTCGTACAGCGCCCCGACCGGGGTGGCATACCGGGCCAGCTCGGCGAGCTTGCGCACCGGGAACATCGAGAAGTCGGGGAGCGGCTCGCCGTCGGGAATCGCGAACTGGCGGCGCAGATCGGCCTTGGTGGCCTGCGGTGTGCGGTAGCGCCGTTTCTCCGAGAGCGCCGGAAGCGACTCGAGCCGCGCCGGCTTCCCGATCAACTCCGACAGCAGATCATGGATCGCCGGATCGGAGCTGGAGACCTCGGACCCGTCCGGAAAGGTGACGATCACCTCGAGCACGTCCCCGGGGCCGCCGACCGGCCTGCTGGATCCTCCACGAACCGGGCGCTGCACTGCAGGAGAACCGGCCAGCGACGAGCGGTTGTGAAGGTGTCGAGCTCCACGTCGCGCACGGCCCACATCCTGTCGGCGTGCAGGCCGCCCGCCGCGATGGCCGACCGAGCGAGGCGTTCCCCACCCATCGACTTGACCGGTACCGCCAGATCTCAGCCACGCTGCCGGCGACGCTCACGAGTCGGCGAGCCTACAGCAGCGGACCTCGTACACCGACGTTGCGGGTCGCCGTCGCTATAGATGGCATGGCGCCGAGGTGCCCGGCTTGTCGGGCCAAATCACGAGCAGCAGCAGGCCGGCGAGCGCGGCCCCGCTTAGCTGCGCACCAACGTAGGACAGCGCCGCGCGGCGCGGGAAGTGGCGCGTCAGCGTGAAGGCGAACGTCACCGCCGGGTTGATGTGGGCACCTGACAGATGCCGGCGAAAGTCGGTAAAAAAATGACGGACAAGGAGGAGCGGCTAGCACACGTCGCCGCGCAGGCGATGACGCTCGTACTCTTCTCTGGGTGGAGGCAGTCTTCAGGGACGGCCCGCTCAAGGGTGAGCGCCTGGAAATAGCACCGGCCGAAGGGCGGCCGCCGAGCACCATCGACGTGCCCGCCCCTCCCGGCGGAGCGCTCGCGCCACTGCCTCGCCGAATGGACCCAGGAGGGAATGTCGGCGAACTACACGTTCGTCTCGTCCGTGTAGTCGCGCAAATTTTTTTAAAAAAAAAGGGGGGGGGGCCCCGAGTGGTCGCCGTTGCGCTGGACGCGGCTCGGTCGGGGAACTCTGGCCCGGTCAGGCAGCGCCGCTCGAGACCGGCTGAATGAGGGCCTAAGCGTCAGAGCCAGCCGCCGCCAACCAAAACGTAGGTCTCCTGTGGCCGTTCGGGCGGATCCTGGCGCGGAGCCAGACCAGCTAGCGCAAAAAAAAAAAAAAAAAAAAAAAAAAAAAAAAAAAAAAAAAAAAAAAAAAAAAAAAAAAAACCCGCTATTTCGCCTGCTTGCCGCACGGAGCGAGGTTGTAGACGATGTCACCGCGATCGACGTAGATCTCACTCGACTTGACCACGTTGCCGCCGATCTCGCAGCTGAGCGTGTACTTCTCGATCGCGCCCGGGGTTGTGGTGGTCGTCTTGGTGTAGCGGTCGACCTTCAGTGACCAGTCGTTCTTGGGGCCGTAGTAGTTGACGACCCGCACGACGTAGTCGCCGTCGGCCGGGTCGGCGAGGTCGATCGACTCGTCCTGGGCGTTGGCGTTGCCGTTGGCCGAGGTCGCGACCTCCGTGAGCTTCCCGTCGGCCTCGCGCTTGTACAGCTCGAGGTTGTAGTCCTCGGTCGGGTCGGCGAACGTGAGCGTGAGGACGAGGCGGCCGAGGCTGTCGACGCGCAGATCCTGATCCTTGAAGGTCTTGTCTGGCGTCGGCGGGCGATCGGTGGGCGCCAGCGCGGTGGCGGGGTCGTCGGTGACCCACGCCGTCGTGTCCTTCTTCGGCGTGCGCGTCTCGCTCTGCGGCGTGTCGGACACGGTCGTGGTCGTCTTGCCGATCGTCTCGAATCGGCCGGGTCGACGGGTTGACGTCCCAGGTGAACGCGCCCGAGGCGGGCACCGTCGTCGTCGTGTCGATCTTGTCGTCGACGGCTCAGCGGGTCCTGGAAGCCCTGCGGGCACTTGGCCGTCGGTGACCGGATACAGCGGACCACCGGTGAAGTAGATCGGCGTCTTCTCGGTGCCCACCGGGCAGTAGGGGCTCGTCTTCGTCTCGAAGGACTTGTGCAGGCGCAGGAGTGCGCCGGCGGGAGCCCGGCCCTCGAGGACTCGGCGTGATGGGTGCGGTCGGCCGAGGCCTCGCCGGCGAGCAGCAGCGCGTCGCGCAGGCCGCCGTGTGTTCCGGGAGCGCTCTCCGCGCGGTCATCCGCGTACTTGCCGTTCCACTCGTCCACGAACCCCTTCTGGTAGGGCTCGTGGAAGGCGCCGCCCGGGGGTGCCGATCTCGATCGTGTAGCCGAACGCGCCCTGGGGGCGGCGTAGTTCCAGTCCTCCGTCGTCCCGGCCGTGTCGTAGAGCTGGAACGAGTACTCGGAGGTGTAGCCCGCGTCCTTGGCCATCTGGTCGCCGATGACCTTCATCGCCTTCTCGTCGGGAGCGGTGCCGCCGTCGTGCAGACCGGGCGGGCGCAGGACAAGCGCGGCGACGTTGTGGAGCGTCATCAGGGCGTCACCTGGTGGCGACTAGCGGACCAGCGGTGGACGGCCTTCGTCTCGGGCTCCGACCAGGGGCGCTGTCGCCGTGGTAGGACTGGCTGGTCGTGTCCGGGCTGCCGGGCCCGCGCCGCCCCACTTCTCGCCGTAGTTGCGGTTGAGGTCGATGCCGTACTGCCGCTCGCACGGCGGGTGCTCGGGTTCTTGAAGGCGCCGTCGCAGTTCTTGCGCCGGTAGGTCGCCACGCCGCCGGGCGGGGCGATCGACTCCAGCGTGGAGGGCGGCAGGCCCCGGTGCCGAGGCGGATCGGACCCCGCGCCGCCGCTCGAACGTTGTCGGGCTCGGGTCGTAGGCCGAAGGCGTTGCAAGCAAGGAGCTCACGAACCCGTCGGGGTTGATCAGCGGCACGACGACCGTGCGCTCGGTCTTCTTGAGCTTTGGCCAGGCGGGCCCGGACTCACCCAGCGGCGGGGGAAGCGAGCATGATCGCGTACTCCATCGCCGCCTCGGCCGACGGGCCACTCGCGTGCGTGGTGCAGCGCGACGAGCAGTTGGGGATTTCAGGGCGTCCGTCGGTCTTGCTGCTCACGTTGCTGGCGATCTCCACGCCGGAGAGCTCGCGACCCTGGAAGGACCGGCCGAGCGAGACCGGGCGGACGCTGGTCTCTATTTCTGCGTGAGCTCCTTGAGGCCGGCCTGGATGTCCTCGTAGGTGCGATAGGTCTCGCGCCCGGTGGGCAGCGGGGACGGTGCGCCGGCGTTGGCCGCGCGCACGTCGGCGGCCGTGGAGCGGCGCTGTGCCTGCTCGAGGTTGGAGTCGCGGACGGTGTAGCGGAAGCCCTGCGCGCGCAGCTCGGCGAGCTGCGAGGGCAGCGCGATGACGTCGGCGTGGCTGCTGCGTCACCTCGTGCGTGACGTCGAGGCCCATGTCCTCGAGGTCCTCGGCCTGCGTGGCGCGGTCGAGAGCGACGCGGGCGAGCTCGGGCGCGGCGCCGGCCTTGGGCGGCGCGACGTCGATCAGCTCGAAGCTGATGCGGGCAGACCTTGGCGGCGCCGGATCGGCGACAGCCGACGGCCTGCAGGCGCTCTCCGGCACGGACCCAGCTCTGGACGACCTCGTGCGAGCCGAACCCGCGCGAGCTCGCAACCACGCGGCCGGACTGGGAGTCGACGACCGTCAGGTCCCAGTTGCTCGAGTCAGGCGCGGCCAGACGGGTCGTCAGATAGCCCGACATGGGCGCCGTGTACGTGGTCGTACCAACGCTGCGAAGCTCGGCGCCGCCGAGCATTACGCAGCTGGTGCGCCGAGCCTCGGCAGCCCGCACCGTCTTGGAGACGGCGGGCAGCGCGGTGAAGGTGGCGGCCGTCGCGGCGGGGGCCGCGGCGAGCAGCATGAGCAGAGCTGAACCGAGCAGAAACTTGCGAGCCATGCCTGCTGCAACGCAAGAAGCCCGAGAAACCTGCGCTTGCCCGAAGGCCCATAGGCTCTCGCACCATGGCCCACGGCACGCACGACTTCGAGGACGACCCGCGCAACGAGCGCATCCTCATCTGGGTCAACGGCGAGCTCGTGCCGCGCGAGCGGGCGGTCGTGTCGGTGTTCGACTCGGGCTTCGTCCTCGGCGACGGCGTCTGGGAGGGTCTGCGCGTGCGGGCGGGCCATCCCGCCTTCCTCGAGCGCCATCTCGACCGCCTGTTCGAGGGCGCGAAGGCCATCATGCTCGACATCGGCCGCAGCCGCCGCGAGCTGACCGAGGCGATCTACTCGACGCTGCGGGCCAACGACATGACCGACGGCGTGCACGTGCGGCTGATGGTCACCCGCGGCGTCAAGCGCACGCCCTACCAGGATCCGCGCGTGACGATCGGGCCCGCGACCGTCGTGATCATCGCCGAGCACAAGGAGCCGCTGCCGGCGACGGTGACCGACGGCATCACGCTCTTCACGACGCACGTGCGCCGCGCCGCGCCGGACACGCTCGACCCCAAGCTCAACGCGCACTCCAAGCTCAACGACATCACCGCCTGCATCCAGGCCTACACCGCCGGCGCCGACGAGGCGCTGATGCTCGACCCGCACGGCTTCGTGGCGACGTGCAACTCGACGCACTTCTTCGTCGTCGTCGGCCCCGACGACGCGCCGGAGGTGCTGACCTCCGACGGGCGCTACTGCCTCGCGGGGATCACGCGCGCCAACGTGCTGGAGATCTGCCGTGCCAACGGCATCCCGGCGCGCGAGACGACGTTCAGCCTCACCGACGTCTACTCCGCCCGCGAGGCGTTCGTCACCGGCACGTTCGCCGGCGTCGTGCCCGTCCGGTCCGTGGACGGCCGCACGATCGGCGACGGTCGCCGCGGGCCGATGGTCGAGCGCCTTCAGGCGCTGTACCGCGAGCTCGTCGACGCCGACGTGGCGGCACGCGTCGCGCCATGAGCGACGTCGTGCGCGTGGCGATGTGGTCCGGCCCGCGGAACATCTCCACGGCGATGATGCGCGCGTTCGAGAACCGCCCCGACACGGTCGTCGTCGACGAGCCGCTGTACGCGGCCTACCTCGCCCGCACCGGCATCGACCACCCGGCGCGCGAGGCGGTCATCGCCTCCCAGCCCACCGACCTCGCAACGGCCGTCGCCGGCCTCTCGCGCGCCGCTGCCGCCCGGCCGCCGCGTCCACTACGCCAAGCACATGGCGCACCACGTCTCCCGCGACATGGACCTGCGCTGGACGCTGGGCTTCCGCAACGTGCTGCTCATCCGCGACCCGGTCGAGGTCGTCGCCTCGTACGTGCGCGCCCGGGAGAGCTGCGAGCCGGACGACATCGGGCTGCCCCAGCAGGGGTGGCTGCTGGAGCTGTGGGACGAGCACGGCATCGAGGTGCCGATCATCGACGCGAGCGACTTCCTGCGCGCGCCCGAGGCGCACCTGCGCTGGCTGTGCGACTGGCTGGGCATCCCGTTCACCGACCGGATGCTGTCCTGGCCGCCGGGCCCGCGCGACGTCCGACGGCGTCTGGGCGCCGCACTGGTACGCCGCCGTCTGGTCCTCCACCGGGTTCGAGCCCTGGCGCCCGCGGGAGACCACCCTCTCCGACCACGACGCCGCCGTCGCCGAGGCGTGCCGCCCGGTCTACGCGGCGCTGCACGCCCGGCGGGTGCGGGTCTGAGCGGTCGCCGCAGGGTGTAATGTTGTTCGTGGAGGGCACACGATGGGGCCTGCCGGTACGGGGGCAGCATCCACTGACTTTCGAGTTTCGAGATTCGCTGTGCGACTCGGAGGTCCCAGTGCCCCAAGCAGCCTTTTGCGCTTCATCGGTTCCGCCGGCCACTGATCTCGGCGCCCTGAAGCGGCTTGTCACCTAGCTCCCCCGGTCCACCCAGGCTCGGCCCGTCCGTTTCCCCTGCGGACGGGCCGAGTGCCCGTCCGCCCGCTGGAGGCGGCTCGCCACCGCGGTCACGGGCGTGCGCGACCCGCACGCCCGCCCGCGACTGGCGTCCTCCTAGTCGTCGCTGGTCGCGGCGTCGCCGTCACCGGTGTCCTGGGACTCGGCCTGGTCGTCGTCGGCCTTCTGGCTGGTGACATTGAACGCCTTGTCCACCTGGACCTCGGTGAGCTGGCCACCGTTGTCGACCTTCACCTCGTAGATGGCCGGAGCGCCCTCGTCGCTGCCTTCGACCGACACGACCCTGCCGCCGCCCACGGCGGAGCGGGCCGCGGCGCCGGCCTTGGCGGCGTCGCTGCCGGCGACCTTCTGGTCGGGGCCGTCGTTCTTCGCGCTCCCGCCGCCCGTGGCGTTGGCCAGTGCGGCGCCGCCGAGGGCGAGCGCGCCCAGGGCGGTGATGGTGATGAGGACCTTCTTGATCTTGTGCATGGCGGTCACGATGGAGGGTGCCCGTGAGACGCAGATGAGCTCAAGCGCGTTGGCGCATAGCCGCTCTCATCTTGGCTTCATGAGACTGCTCGATGATGGTCCGCATGCGGGTCTTGATCGCAGAGGACGACCGCAAGCTCGGCCGGCTGCTCGAGCGCGGGCTGACCGAGAGCGACATCCGCGTCGAGCTGGTCGGCACGGGGGACGCCGCCCTGGTCGCGGCCCGAAAGGACGGCATCGACGTCGTGGTCCTCGACGTGATGCTCCCCGGGATGGACGGCTCTCCAGGTCTGCGCGCGGATGCGCGCAGAGCACCTGTGGACGCCGGTGCTCCTGCTGACCGCGCGCGACGAAGTCGAAGATCGCGTCCGTGGGCTCGACGGCGGCGCCGACGACTACCTCCCCAAGCCGTTCTCGTTCGAGGAGCTCGCCGCGCGGCTACGGGCACTGTCCAGGCGGGGCCCGGTCGAGCGGCCGGTGGTGCTCGCGGCCGGCGACCTCGAGTACGACCCGGCCATGGTGTGGGCCTGGCGCGCGGGCGAGGAGATCGAGCTGTCCACGACCGAGCGGGCGCTGCTCGAGACCCTCCTCCGTCATCGCGGCCAGGTGCTCGACCGTGACCAGCTGCTCGCCCAGGCCTGGGATCCCCGCCAGCAGCCGCGGTCCAACGTCGTCGACGTCTACGTCCGCTACCTGAGAGAGAAGATCGACCGCCCGTTCGGCGTCGAGTCGATCGAGACGGTCCGCGGCACCGGCTACCGGCTGCGAGCCGACGGCGGCCGCTCGCCGCGAGCGGCGTGACCAGGTTCTCGCACGTGCCGATCCGCGTGCGGGTGACCCTCGCCTTCGCTGCGGTCGCGGCGGTCGGCGCCGCTTGCGCTCGGCCTGTTCCTGCACGATCGGCTGCGGGCGGAGCTCGACGGCTCGCCGCACTCCGGGTTGCGCCAGCGGCTCGGAGACCTCACCACGCTGGCCTCGCAGGGCGCGGCGGGCGGCCTCGGCCGCAGCACCCTGGTGGAACGCGGCGACGATGTGGCCCAGCTCCTCGGCCGCGACGGCCGGGTCGTCGCGGGCGCGCCCGGGTTCGAGTCACGTCCGCTGCTGGACGCCGCCCACCTGCGACGTGCCACGACTGGCCTCGTCTCGCTCGAACGGCCGGCGCCCGACGACGAAGGCCGGCTCGCCCTGCTGGCCGCGCCGGCCGGCGATCGCGTCGTCGTGGTCGGGGCGTCATTGGATGACCGCGCCGACGCGCTCGGCAGCCTCGACGCGTTGCTGCTGCTCGGGCTGCCGATCGCGTTGCTGCTGGCGGGCGGGGCGGGCGACGTGGTCGCGGGCTCGGCCCTCGCGCCGATCGAGCGAGTGCGCGAGCGCGCCGACGTCCTCGGCGCCGGCGATCTCGAGGAGCGGTTGCCGGTGCCGCCGGCCGACGACGAGGTGCGCCGTCTGGCCGAGACGCTCAACCGGATGCTGGCGCGACTCGAGGAGGCGTTCTCGCGCGAGCGGGGCTTCGTCGCCGACGCCAGCCACGAGCTCCGTACTCCCCTGGTGCGGCTGAAGGCGGAGCTGGAGCTGGCGGCCCGCGGCGGCCGCACGGTCGAGGAGCTCGAGGCCGCCGTGTGCTCCGCGGTGGAGGAGACGGACCGGCTCACGCTGCTCGCCGAGGACCTCCTCGTGCTGGCACGTTCCGACCACGGCCGGCTGCCGTTCTGCGACCGGAGAGGATGGACGTCGGCGCCCTGCTCGACGAGACGCGCCGGCAGTACGCGCCACATGCCCGGGTCGTGACACCGGCCGGGCTGATGGTCGTCGGCGACCGCGTGCGGCTCCAGCAGGCGCTGGCCAACCTGGTGGACAACGCTCAGCGCCACGGGCGCGGCGCGGTGACGCTGCGCGCCGTGGCCGACGCCGACGGCGTCGGCCTGCATGTCGAGGACGAGGGCGCCGGCGTGCCGCACGCGCTGCGCGAGCGGGCGTTCGAGCGGTTCACGCGCGGCGACCTGGTGCGTGACCCCGCCGGCGGCGCGGGCCTCGGCCTGGCGATCGTCGCCGCGGTGGCCGAGGTCGAACTTCGGCCGTGCCGGCAGCGCAGTGGGACCTCCGCGCTCGGACGCGCGGGTCAGGCTGCCTACGTGACGCAGGCGACCTGCGCCTCGGGGGTTGGACCTGGCTCCAGCCCGTCGCAACGACTTCGCGCCCGCTCTCCCTTTTCACGTGCGCGTCATGGAGACACGGCAGCCCTTCGCTGCGGGCAGAGGTCCTGGGCCGTCTGCGCCGCTGGGTCGGCGGCCCGGTCGAGTCGGCACGCTCACCGGGTACGGCACGGTGCTGCCCGACGAGTGGGCGACGACGCTGTTCGACGCCCGCTGCGGCCAGCCCCGCACCGCCTCGTTCAGCCTGTATCGGATCTACGGCCCGGCCGCGGCCTTCGCGGGGGTCGCCCCGTAGGGCGCCGCCCACGGGACCGAATGACTACCTGAGTCCGGGAGCCGAGCAGGGCCCCGGCACGAAGTGGTGGACGACCACGCGGCCGTTCCCCAGGGTGACGGTCATCTCGCCGACACGCGGCGGCGGCCCCTGAGGCAGCACGAAGTCCAGCGACGTGCAGTGGACGCTGACCTCAGCCGGGTCGGCGGAAGCCGGCGCGGCGGCGCCCAGCGCGGCCAGTGCGGTTACGGCAACAACGGCGGCAAGTTCATCGGGTTCCCCTTCCGGTTGATGAGTGGACCGGTACCTGCTGCTCTACGTCGGCCGTCGCCGGGAGGTTGGTGAGTCGCTGACCCCGGCGCTGGCCGGAAGGACGATCCGGTGCCGGCCGCCGCAAGCCGACACAGGCCGTTTGCCATGCTCATTGTCGTGAAGCTGGGACGAACGCTGCCGCAGACGATGCTCGGCGCGGTGGCGATCGTCGGGTGCGGCAGCGAACCGGATCGCGCCACGGACATCGCGACGGCGGAGTCGACCGCGCCGGCCGCGGTGACCCGCACGAGCGACTCGCGGGCGCAGCCGGCGGCGGGCCGCGGGGTCAAGCTCGTGAGGGTCGGCGACTTCGAGCAGCCTCTGTTCGTCGCGTCGCCGCCCGGTGACCGGCGGCGACTTGTCGTGGTCGAACAGGGCGGTCGGATCCGGGTCTTGCTCGACGGCCGGGTCCTCGGGACGGCCTCCCTCGAGAGCGTCGGCGGCATGACGACCGGCGGCGAGCGGGGGCTGCTGGGGCTGGCCTTCGCGGCCGAGCTACGCCCAGTCGGGCCGGTTCTACGTGTACTTCACCAAAACAGGCCGCCGCGAGCACATCATCGAGTACCGCCGCGCCGGCCCGAACCGCGCGAACCCCGAGAGCGCCCGCACGGTCTTCGTCCACGACGACCCCGAGGGCAACCACAACGGCGGCATGCTCGCCTTCGGCCCCGACCGCTACCTATACGTCGGTACCGGCGACGGCGGCGGCGGCTTCGACCAGCACGGCACGCGAGGCAACGCCCAGAACCTCGGCTCGCCGCTGGGCAAGATCCTGCGGATCGACCCGCGGGCGTCCGGCGGCCGGTCGTTCACCGCGCCGTCGTCCAACCCGTTCGTCGGGCGGAGCGGTGCGCGCCCCCGAGGTCTACGCCTACGGTCTGCGCAACCCGTGGCGATTCTCGTTCGACCGGTCGGCGCGGCGATTTGATCATCGGCGACGTCGGGCAGAACGCGGTCGAGGAGATCGACTTCGTGCGCAAGGGCCGTGGGCGAGGAGCCAACTTCGGCTGGCGCCCGCTCGAGGGCAACCAGCGCACCTTCGACGAGCCGGCGCCAGGGGCCGTCGCGCCGGTGATCACCAAGACCCACGGCGACGGCTGGTGCTCGATCGCGGGCGGCTACGTGGTGCGCGATCGCGGCGTGCCCGCCCTCTACGGCCGCTACGTCTACGGCGACTACTGCAAGGGTCAGCTGCGCAGCGCGCGGCTGACCGCGGCCGCGCCACCGGCGACCGCGCGATCGCCGGCGTCCCGACGGTCGAGGGTCTGGCCTCCTTCGGCGAGGACGCCACCGGCCGCGTCTACGTGGTGTCGAACAGCGGGCCGGTCTACCGCTTCGCCGCCCGCTGATGGGCTGACGTTCGGACGAAGGGCACAAGTTCTGTAGTTCGGCTGCGTTCCAGCGGCATGCTCAATTCCAGCTGGAAGATCACCCTGCTCGGCGCGCTCGCCGCCCTGGCGCTCGCCGCGCCGGCCTCGGCCTCGCCGACCGTCACCATCTCGCCGACCTCGGCGGCGACCTGGACCGGCCCGGTCGGCAACGGCGCCAACGTGTCGCACTTCGCCGACCTCGGCGTCGGCCCGTCCCAGCTGCGCGGCAAGTGCGGCTCGGACCTGCAGACCAACTGCGACATCACGTTGGTGCACATCACCGGCGCGCCGACCAGCGGCGGCTCGGTGAAGTTCCGCATCGACGGATTCCAGCCCTATAGCGACTTCGACCTGCGCGTCTACGGCAGCGATGCCTCGGGCGAGCAGTACGAGGATCTGACCGCCCCGCAGGGCGACGTCGCCGCCAGCAGCCCGCTGGGGTCCGACGACCCGCGGCACACCTCGGCCGGCGATTTCGAGACCACCGAGGTCTCGCTGAGCGGCTACGTCTCCGGCGGCCAGGCCTGGTTCCTGGTCAAGGTGCCGTACTTCCTGGTGGCCAACGACACCTACACGGGGCACGCCACGCTGCTCCCGTAGTTCCGTCCGTAACGCGTTTGGGTGCAAAGCCCCCGCCTCGGCGGGGGCTTCCTGGTTAACACGCGATCCCTGTCATTCCGCTTCCCGGACTGATAGGAAATCCGCATGTCACTGATCGTCGCTGCACTCGAAGGGGGCGAGATCTTCGCCATCTGCATGGCCGTCAATCTGCTGTTCGTCGCCTGGCAGTTCCGCCACCACCACCGCCACGACGGGCGCGGGCCCGGCGGCAAGCCCTAGCTGGGCAAGGGGGCTCAGGCCCGGCTAGGCCGGGTCCCTGAGCTCTGCGGAAGCGTCGTAGGCGCCTGCGGCTGGAACGCGGCCTCGTTCGTGAGGACGTCGACGGTGTAGGTGCCTGCCTCGGCGCCCTCGATGGCGATCTCCGCGAAGCCGCCCTGGTCGCTGAAGAAGGTCTGCGTGGTCCCGTCCGGCAGGTGGACGTGCAGCTCGGTGAAGTTGTTCGCGCACCTGCACATCGCGGTGACCACGAGGTTCCCCGGGTCGGCGACGGTGAGCGTGAACGTGTCGCACGCCTGCGGCGGGCACACCGGGTCGGCCGGGATCGCCGCCAGGGCCAGGTTCACCGGCACGACGCCGTAACCGGTTGCGTTGCCCTGCCAGGCTATCTGCGGCGAGGCGAGCGAGACGGTGCCGCTGCTTGGCTGCGCGGCGGAGGCTGGGGCGGCGGCCACCAGCGCGGCGACGCCACCGATGAGCAGAATTCTGGTGCACTTGGACATGCAGGCCCGAGAACGCACCCGCAACGGGAAACTTGCGCGCTTACTCGGCCTTGACGGGCGCAGCGGTCTTCTCCGGCGGCTTCGCCACCGGCTGGGCCGACTGCCGGCCCCGCTCGTAGGCCGCCGCGGCGCGGCGGTCGCCTGCCTGCTGCTCGCGCAGCAGCACGCGATCGAGGAGCTGCATGTCCTGGGCGCGCTGGGCAGCCACGTGGCGGTCGACGATCCGCAGCCGGATGACGTGGTCGGCCGCGCCCTTCGCGGCGACCGCCTTCGTCACCGCCTCGCGGACCGCGGTCTCGCGCTCGCGGGCGATCGAGGCCTCGCTGCGCTGGTGATCGCTCTTGCCGTAGTGGTACCCGCCGAGGGCGGCCACTCCGGCGAACGCGGCGAACACGAGCGTGAGCGCGACCACCCGTGCGAGGCGGCTGACTCCGATCGTGATGCCCGCCGGGCGGTACTCCGTGTGGGCGCCCATCAACTTCCCTCCTTGGATTTGCGGTGTGCGGACCTTGGCAGCGCATCCTGGCGCTGTACATAGGCGATCCGTCCAGTGGCCCTGAAACGAAGTGCTACGGCGTTTCTTGCTCGCTCAAGAAACTGGCGCATTGCCGCAAGTAAGCGACCGCGCGAGCGTTGGAGGCCCTGAAAACCGCCAGCAGGGGGAGTTGCTCGTGTCCGTCGCATCGAATGCACGCAGGGTGCTCGCCGGTTGCCTCGCACTGGTGGGTGCGATCGCCGCCGTGATGGTGTTCACACCGGGCACTAATGCCGACCCGCCGGGGCAGCCCTGCTACGGCCAGACGAGCTGCCAGGAGTACCTCGACAGCGTTGCCGCCGCGTGCGCGACGCCCGAGGGCTGCCAGGCCTACTTCGAGAGCCTGATCCCGTGCACCGATGAGGAGACCTGCGCCGCGTTCCTCCAGAGCCTGGCTCCGCCCAGCGACAACCCGCCGCCGTGCAACGACCCCGCCACCTGCGAGGCGTTGATCCGCAGCTTCGTCCCCTGTGAGGACGAGGCGAGTTGCCAGGCGTTCATCGAGGGATTGGCCACGCCGCCCGACGGGGGCGGGGGCGGGGGCGGCGGTAGCGGCGCACCGTGCTCCGACCAGCCGAGTTGCGAGGCACTGATCCGCAGCCACGCGCCCTGCCAGGACAACGCGAGCTGCGAGGCACTGATCCGCAGCAAGGCGCCTTGCGAGGACCAGCCGAGCTGCGAGGCGATGATCCGCAGCCACGCGCCGTCGAGCGGCAGCGACAGCCCGCCGAGCAATCAGCAGAAGCCGAGCCAGAGCTCCGCTGAGCCGAAGGCGTCGTCGAGCCCCTCGAGCCAGCCGACGACCAAGTCGTCGAAGGCGAAGAAGACCAAGGCCAAGGCCAAGAAGAAGGCCAAGAGCAAGAAGCGCGCGAAGACGCGGTGCTCGAAGAAGCTCAAGGGCAAGGCCAAGGGCAAGGCCAAGAGCAAGAAGCGCGCCAAGGCCCGCTGCGGCAAGAAGCGCGCCAAGCGCCACACCAAGCGGGCGCACCGGCGCCGCAGCTAGCGCGCCGGCGGCCGCACCCTGAAGCTCGTCGCGCCGGCCGCCTGCTGAGTCGTGGGGAACAGCGGGCACGGGCGCTCCTGCCCGGGCGGACAGTACGGGCCGCTCTGCACCACCACCCTCACGCGATGGCGGCCGGGACACCAACCCGCGGACGGCGGGCGCAGCGCGACGCGTCGGCGAACGCCCGCGGTCCCGCGCGTCACCGACCGCTGCGCCGGCGGCGTGCACCTGCGCCGCGCGCCCGCGGGCGGCGCAACCCGCAGCAGGTAGACCGTCTCGGCGACGCCTTGGTGACCGGCGTCGTGGCGGAGGGTGAACGCGACAGAGAAGCCGGTGTGGCGGGTGCCGCTCGCCGGATGCGCGCGCGGATGGGTCTGCTCGGCGGCGGGCGTTCCTGCGGCGGCCGCGATGCCCGCGGCCCCCGCGAACAGCCGGGGAAGAAGGGCCAGGCGGCGCATGTGCGGCCACGGTAGCGCCGCCGCCCAGCGCCTAGACTCCCGCCGCGGGCATGGAGCAGCGCCAGGAACGCGTCCTCATCGAGACGCCGCGGCACCGGATCGCCGGCACCCTCACGCTCGCGCGCGACGGCTACCGCAGCCGGGTGTCGGACCTGCTCAACACCCCGGAACGCGACTTCATCTCGCTGACCGACGTGACGATCGAGGTCGCTCGACGCACGAGGGCGCGGGACCCACCACGACTTCCTGGCGGTCTCGCGCCGTCACATCGTCTTCGCCATCCCGATGGGCGACGACCCGGACGCCTAGAAGATCAGCCGGACCAGCGTGCCCGTGGGCTCGCGGTCGAGGACGTCGAGCTTCCGAGACAGCCGGCCCATCAGCAGCAGGCCGAGTCCGAGGCCGGGGCTGTCGGTGCGCGGCGCGGGGCCGCAGCCCTCGTCGCGACCTCGACCACGAGGCCCTCGTCGCCCATGGTCGCGCGCAAGCGGACGGTGCCGGGCTCGTCGCTGATCGCGGTAGGCGTGCACGACCGCGTTGGCGCACGCCTCGCCGACCGCGAGGCGCACCGCGTCGAGATCGAGGTCCGGCACTCCGCGGCGAACGCCGTCGCGGCGTCGCGCAGATCGCGCAGGCTCCGGGCGACCGCGGGCAGCGTCATGTCGAGGCTCTGCGCACCCGCCTCGCCGAGGTCCTGGATGGCCAGCAGGGCGACGTCGTCACGTGCGCGGCCGGGCCGGCGTCGCGCGCGGCGGCGTCGACCGCGGCCACGAGCTGCTCGGGGTCGACGCCGCCCAGTGACTCCAGCAGCCGAGCGAGGCCGTCCTCGCCCAGCGGCGCGCCGCGCGGCCCCGCCTCGATCACCCCGTCGGTGTAGAGCAGCAGCGAGTCGCCGGGGGCCAGCCGCGTCTGGACCTCGTGCAGCCGGACGTCGTTGCGGATGCCGAGCAGCGTGCCGGGCTCGCCGAGCTGCTCGACGCGGCCGTCGGCGCGGACGATGTACGGGAGCGGGTGGCCGCCGAGGACGAGGCGGACCTTGGTGGTCTCGCCCGCGGGGGCGAGGTACGCGAGCGCGACGGTGATGAACTGCGACTCTCCTCGTGCATCAGCGTGTCGTTGAGCCTGCGCAGCACGTTCGCCGGGCTCGCAGTCGTTGAGCGCCGCCGAACGGATCGTGTAGCGCGCCAGCGCGGTGAGGGCGGCGGCCTCGGGGCCCTTGCCCGAGACGTCGCCGATCACGACGACCCACTCCTCGGGCGTGCGCTGGAACGCGTCGTAGAAGTCGCCGCCGACCTCGTTGAACTCGCCGGCGGCGCGGTAGCGCGCGGCCAGCCGCACGCCCGGCGGCGAGGGCAGGCGACGGGCAGCAGCCGCGCCTGGAGCGTGTGGGCGATGCGGCTGCGCTCGGTGTAGAGGCGCGAGTTCTCGACGGCGACGCCCGCGCGGCGGCCGAGCTCGACGAGCAGCTGCACGTCGGCGTCGCCGTAGCGGCGGCGCGACTCCGTCGAGACGAACGACAGCGCGCCGAGGATCCGCCCGCGCGCGATGAGCGGGGCGGTGACGCCGCGCGCTAACCCGAGCTCGCGCAGGATCCGAGGTGCTCGGCGTCCTTGGCCGACGCGGCGAGCAGTGTCGTCGGTGACGTCGTTGACGACCTCGGCCTGGCCCGTCGCGAGGACCTTGCCGACCCCGAGCTCGGGGTCGAGGTCGGGCGGGAAGCGCTCGTGCAGCTCGGCGGGCCCACCGCACCTTCTCCGGGTCGGCGTGGGCGACGGCGACCTGCGCGAGACCTCCGTCCTCGTCGAGCAGGAGACGGCGCACCAGTCGGCGAAGTCCGGCACGGCCAGCGCCGCGACGTTGTCGAGCGTCCTGCTCGTCCAGCGACGCATCGAGCAGCGCGCCGGCCTCGGCGAGGAACGTGGCGCGCTGCGCGGCCTCGCGCTCGGCGTCGAGCGCGTGCGCGCTCGGTGACGTCGATGACGACGCCGCCGACGCCGAGACCTGGCCGTCGAGCCGAGACCGGCGTGTAGGACGCGAGGCAGTGGCGCTACCGTCGGGCGCCCGCCGTCGCGCCGAGACAGTTCCTTGCCGAGATCGGCCGGCGCTCGTCGAGCACGCGCTGATAGAGCGGCACGACGGCCTCGGCGAGCGGGCCGAGCACCTCGCCGAGCGAGCGGCCGAGGTGGTCCTCGACCGACAGGCCGTTGAGCTTCGCCAGCGCCTGGTTGACGCGCACGTAGCGCAGGTCGGTGTCGATGAAGCCCAGGCCCACGGGCGCGGTGGTGAACAGGGTGTCGAGCAGGCCGAGCGAGCGCTCGGCGGCGTCGTAGAGCCGGGCGTTGTCGATCGCCAGCGACGAGCGCCGGGCGAGGTGCATGGCCAGCGCGAGGTCGGCCTCGGTGTAGTGGCGGCCCGGGCGCGTCGACAGCAGCGTCAGCGCGCCGAGCGTCCGGCCGCGCGCGGCCAGCGGGACGATCACGTAGGACTTGGGGCCGAGGCGCTCGTAGGCTCGCTCTCCTCGTCGCGGATGTCGATGCGCGCCGCGGTGCGGACGTCGGTCTGCAGCTCGGGCTCGCCGGTGGCGATGACCCGCGCAACGCCCTCGGTCGCGCCCTTCTCGTCCCGATAGCGGCGGCGCAGCTCCACGAGCAGCTGCTCCTGCTCGGGGTCGGGGTGCCCGCTGGTGATCTGCCGCAGCGAGCCGTCCTCCTCGACGATGTCGATGGCGCACCAGTCGGCGAGGGCCGGGACCGCCAGCTGCGCCACCCGGCCGACCGTGTGCTCGTAGTCGAGCGAGCCGACGAGCACGGCCGCGGCTTCGTCGAGGAAGCGCAGCGCCTCCTCGGCGCTGAGCACACCCTGCCCGGAATCGACGGCCTCTTGCCTCATCGCCGGCCGGAATGTACCGCCGCTCAGGGCAACTGAAGCAGCGGAGAGGGAGGGATTCGAACCCTCGAACGAGGTTGACCCCCGTTACGCGATTTCCAGTCGCGCCCGTTCAACCGCTCCGGCACCTCTCCGGGGAGCGGCGCCAAGGGTACCCGTCGTTCTACACCTGCCAGGTCTCGCCGACGAGCACCGGCACCTCGTCGCCGGCCGCGGTCACGCCCATGACCTCGACGTCCTTGGAGCCGATCATGAAGTCCACGTGGATGCGGCTGCGGTTGATGCGGTCGTGGTCCTCCTCGCCCACGCAGAACGCGTAGGACGACCCGAGCGCGATGTGGCTGGCCGCGTTCTCGTCGAGCAGCGTGTCGTAGAAGACGGTGTCCAGCGGGCCGATGCGGCCCTCGCTGTCGACGAGCGCCACCTCGCCGAGGCGGCTGGCGCCATCGTCGTGGGCCGCGTAGCCGCGCAGCACGTCGGCGTTCTCGTCGGCATCGATCTTCACCGCCCGCCCGCCCTCGAACGTCACCTTCAGGCCGCTGACGATCGAGCCGCCGATCTGGAGCGGCTTGGTCGCCGACACGACGCCGTCGACCCGCTCGGGGTCGGGCGTGGCGAAGACCTCCTCGGTCGGGAGGTTGGGCATGTGCACCGTGCCTTCGACGGTCTCGAAGCGGGCGGCCAGCCACTTGCTGGAAGGCAGCAGCCCCACGGTCAGGTCGGTTCCGGGGCCCCGGAACCGCAAGGCGTCGAAGCGATGCCCGTCGAGCGTCTTGGCGGCGCGTGTCAGCGCGGCGATCCGCTCGTCCCAGGCGGCGCGTGGGTCGTCCGTGTCGAGCCGCAGGACGTGCAGGATCTGGTCCCACAAGCAGCGCGAGGGCGTCCTCGTCGGACAGGTCGGGGTGCACCGCGCGCGCCCAGCCCAGCGACGGGCACGGGACCCCGCACCAGTTGGTCGTGCGCTGGTTGACCACCTCGGAGGACTCCTCGAGGAAGGGCAGGAGATCGCGGCCCGCGCGACGCGGGTCGACGTCGGCCAGAAGCCCCGGGGCGGCCGGGCCCGTCAGCGCGATGCGGGCGCTGCGGTGCCGGCTGAGCTCCTGCAGGCGGTGGGTGTACCAGGGCGGCACGAACCCGAGGTCGTCCTCGGCGCCGTGGAGCAGGCGCGCACGCTTGACGTGCATGTCGAAGTACCAGACGTCGACGTACTGCGCACCGGCGCGGTAGGCGCTCTCGGCGAGGGCGCGCGTGAACTCCTCCTTGCCGGGCTCGGAGGTGATGGCCACGATCTGGCCGGGCTGCACGTTGGCGCCGAGGTCGACCACGAGGTCGGCCATGCGCTGAAGCACTGATGGATTCACAACTGGACCGTTGCTCGACTGGACCGATGGGCTCACGACTCGTCGGCGTGCTCCTGTTCGGCGAGCTTCTGCTCGAGATAGGAGGCTTTCTCGGCGCGGCGGCGGTGCGTGCGCTCGTCGGCCTCGGTGGAGGCCTCGTCGGCCGCCGCGCGCTCGCCCTGCTCGCGCTTGGTCTGGAGCACGCGCAGTTCCTGCGTGGTCGGCTCGGGATCGGGCACTACGGCGCGTCGACGAGCCCGAGGGCATCGTCGATCCCCGAGATCTCGATGACCCGCGAGACCGGATTGCCGGCGTCCGGGCGGACGACGCGCAGCTCGGTCCCCGACCTCCTCGGCCGCCTTGTGGGCGGCGACGATCGTCCGCACGCCCGTCGAGTCCATGAACGTCAGCTCGCGCAGATCGAGGATCACCGAGCGCCCGCCCTCGCGGACGGCGGCCAGGATCTTGTCCTCGAGCTCGGGTGCGGTGGCAAGGTCCAGCTCCCCACGGGGGATGAACGACACCTGCCCGTCGTTGGACTCGACGCCGAGCTCGAAGGATGGGACATCGGTGTTCACTGCTCAGCGAGAATAGCTAGAGCTCGGCGAGCACGGCCTTGGCCGCCCCTCGCGGAGCGGATCGCACGTCATGTAGCTCGTCCAGACCGGCGAGACGTCGCTCCGGCGAAGTGCAGCGGTCCGACCGGGCTCGCCGCGAGCGCGCCCAGCGACGTCAGCACGCGGGCGGATTGTAGGAGCCGTAGGCGCCGAGCGTGTAGCGCTCCTGGGTCCAGACGATGTCGACGTAGTCGGTGGGGTTGAGGGCGGCGTCGCTGAAGTACCGCGCGAACGAGGCCAGCGCGGCCTGGCGGCGCTCGGCCGGTGTCGCGTAGAACAGCTGCCTGCTCTGGTTGGCCTCGATGAACCCGACGAGCACGCGGGGCTGTCCGTCGGGGGGGGAGTTGTCGTAGGCGATCTCGACG
This sequence comes from uncultured Actinomycetes bacterium, assembly GCA_963825415.1. Taxonomy (GTDB): domain Bacteria; phylum Actinomycetota; class Thermoleophilia; order Solirubrobacterales; family Solirubrobacteraceae; genus BP-464. Next base: position 261,270 of record CAWGTD010000003.1, read on the forward strand.
GGGCCGGTGTCCGAGACGACCGAGCCGTTGAGGCCCTGCTCGCGCGAGAAGGGCCGGTCGTATATCGCGTTGACCTTCGTCACGGCACCGATCGGCTGGCGCTGGAGGAAGTTGCGTAACGCCGGTGGCAGCTGCGGCGTGAAGCGGATGCCGGCAAGGACTGGCCGCGGCGCCGTGAGAATGACGCGCCGCGCGAGGAAGCGATCCTTGGCGGTGCGCAGCGTCACTGCACGTGGGCCGACGCGATCGCCCGCACGGCGGCGCGGAGGCGCACGCGCGACTTACGATTGGCGCGAGCGCGAGTGAGAGCTGCTGCGGGCCGCCGACGAACCGGATCGACTGCGCCGAGGCGATCATCGTGTTCACGTCGCCGCCCACGCTCTGGATCTCGGCGAGGAGGTCGAGCAGCGAGATTTGGCTGGGCTCCTCTCCGTAGACGCCGCGGACCGCGAGGCCGACGAGGTCCGGGGCCTCCTGGATGTGGAGGTTCTGGTTCGCCTAGCTCGAGACGTCTGCGGGTCCGACTCCGCGGCGTGAGGCGCGTTCCACGGGCTGCCCCGGGACCTCGGTGGCCATCTGGTTGAGCTGGAGGATCGCCGCCTGCGCTTCGACCAGCGCCGCGGGACTCGCCGGCGGGATGTCGCCCTCGTAGGTCTGGCGCTGGCCACCGCGGTAGTAGACGCTCGCGCCCTCGGCGTAGGTCTCGAACGTGGCGATGCCGAGCTCCTTGGCCAGGCCGAGCACGCTGTCCTGGCCGGGGCCCGCCCACTGGCCGCCGAGCTCGACGACCTTCCCGTCCCTGATCGAATGGTCGAGGTTGCGGCCCTCGAGACGCCCTCGTGCTTCGAGCACGAGCACGGAGCGCCCCGCCTCGCGCACCAGTCAGAGGGCGGACAGCCCGGCCAGGCATGCACCGACGATGATTATGTCGTGGGTCCGCGGCTTGCGCGCCTTGCGCCGGGGCGGCTTCGTGGCCGCGGGCGTGCGCTGCAGCCTCGCTGCCGCCGCTGCTGCGGCGCCGGCCGCCAGGGTCTGGCGCCGGGGAGCGCGCGCACGGCTAGGCGGAGTCGCCGGCGATCGCGCGGTGACCCACGCCGGTCCCCACGCCGTAGACGAGGTGGTAGGACAGGTCGAGGCCCAGCACCCTCGGCGGGTACTTCCACGGCAGCTCGTAGATGCCCATCGGAACGAGCTGCGCATAGCTCGATGCCCAGACGAGCGTGCCGAACAGCGCGCCTTGGAGTAGCGGGCCGCGCCGGGCGCGGCCGGGCAGGAGGCCGTAGACCACGCCCCACCCGGTTCCCGTGCCCCAGTGCATGACGTTGGTCAGCAGTCCGATGCGCTCCGGCGGCACGTCGCGGTGCAACACGTCCTGGGCGAACTTCCGCGCGACCTTCGCGGGTGCGGGTGCGCTCTCCCATGGGTCCGCGGGCGGACCGCCGTTGTTCGCCGATTCGGTTTCGTCGCTCTCGAGCCGCGCGGCCAGCTCCTGCCATGCCGTCATCGCCGCCGTGCCGATCACGCCCGCCGCCAGTCCTCGAGATGCAGTCGCCAGAAGCCTCACGCGCGCATCATGCGCTACACGGGCGCGATCCGTCGAGCACTTGCTCGCGCGGTCGGCAGTGCCGACCGGTAACACTTAGGAGCGGTGCCCGACCCGTCCCCGCCGCTTCCGCCCGACCAGGTTCCCCCGGCCCGTCCTTCCGGGTCGTCCGGCTGGCGTGTGGACCCGGCTCCGGACGGCCGCGGAGCCCCGCCCGACAAGAAGCCGCCGATGGTCCCCCGAGGCCGGCGTTTCTTCGCGATCCTGGCCTTCCTGCTCGCTGTGAACCTCGTGGTGTCGTTCGTCACCGGGCAGCCGCAGGACCGGGCGCGCATTCCGTATCAGCCGTTCTTCGTCGCAGCAGCTCCAGACCGGCAACGTGAGCGAGATCACCTCGCAGGCGGACTCGCTCGAGGGCGAACTGCGCAAGGAGGCGACCTACGACCCGCCCGGCAAGGCCAAGCCGGTGAAGGTCACGCGCTTCAAGACGCAGGTTCCCGCCTTCATCGACCGGGCCAACCTCACGAAGCTGGTCGCCGACCAGGACACGATCGTCAACGCCAAGCCGCCCGACGAGGGCCGCGGCTTTGTGTCCAGCCTCCTGCTCGGGCTCCTGCCGACGCTCCTGCTGGTCGGGTTCTTCATCTGGATCGCGCGGCGCCAGATGGGTGGCGGCGGCGCGGGCGGCGTGCTCGGCGGCTTCGGCCGCTCGACCGCGCGGCGCGTCCAGCCGGGCGAGCAGGACCGGGTCTCGTTCGAGGACGTCGCCGGCATCGACGAGGCCGAGGACGAGCTGGTCGAGATCGTCGACTTCCTGAAGAACCCGCAGCGCTACAGCAAGCTCGGCGCGCGCATCCCGCGCGGCGTGCTGCTCTACGGCCCGCCCGGCACGGGCAAGACGCTGCTCGCCCGCGCGGTCGCCGGCGAGGCCGAGGCCGCCTTCTTCTCGATGTCGGCGTCGGAGTTCGTCGAGGCGATCGTCGGCGTCGGCGCCTCGCGGGTGCGCGACCTCTTCAAGCAAGCCAAGGAGGCCGCGCCGGCGATCGTGTTCATCGACGAGCTCGATGCGATCGGCCGCTCGCGCTCGGGCAACGTCGGCGGCATCAGCGGCGGCCACGACGAACGCGAGCAGACGCTCAACCAGATCCTGACCGAGATGGACGGCTTCGAGGCCGAGACCAACGTCATCGTGCTCGCCGCGACGAACCGGTCGGAGATCCTCGACTCGGCGCTCCTGCGCCCCGGGCGCTTCGACCGCAGGATCGCCGTCCAGCCCCCGGACAAGACCGGCCGCGTGGCGATCCTGAAGATCCACACGCGCTCGGTCCCGCTCGATCCGAGCGTCGACCTCGAGCAGATCGCCGCCTCGACGCCCGGCGCGACCGGCGCCGACCTCGCCCTGCTGGTCAACGAGGCCGCGCTGTTCGCCGCGCGGCGCGATCACAAGGCGGTCGAGCAGGCCGACTTCACCGATGCGATCGAGAAGATCATCCTCGGCGCCGAGCGCCAGATCGTGATGAGCGACGCCGACCGCGAGCGCACCGCCTTCCACGAGTCCGGCCACGCGCTGGTCGGCATGCTCACCCCCGGCGCCGACCCGGTCAGGAAGATCTCGATCATCCCGCGCGGCCAGGCGCTCGGGGTCACGCTCTCGACTCCCGAGAGCGATCGCTACAGCTACGGCCGCGCCGAGCTGATCGCGCGGATCAAGGTGGCGCTCGGCGGTCGCGCGGCCGAGCAGGTCGTCTACAACGAGATCACGACCGGCGCCGAGTCCGACATCCAGAACCTGACCCAGATCGCCCGTGGCATGGTCGGGCGCTGGGGGATGAGCGACGCGGTCGGCCCGATCGCCGTCACCGAAGGCCGGTCGGACGGCTTCCTGCTGCCCGGGGCGGGGGCGGCGTCACCGGCGACGCAGGAGACGGTCGACGCCGAGACGCGTCGCATCGTCGAGACCGCCGAGAGCGAGGTGATCGAGCTGCTCGAGCGCGAGCGCGAACGCCTCGACGCGCTCGCCCACGGGCTGCTCGAGCACGAGACGCTCGACCAGGCCGACGCCTATCGGCTCGCCGGCGTCGACCCGCCGCAGGTGCCCGAGTCGGGCCGCGAGCTCGCGGCGACCTAGCGAAGCGTCGTCAGCGCGCCGTGTGGCGGCAGGGGTGGAACCGCTGGGTGCGCCGCGTCGCGCGCCCGTTGCGGTCGATCCCCGACACCCTCACGACCACGCTGCGGCGGCCGGTGCCACGCAGGTCGATGACGGCGTAGCGCCGGTTCCGCGGGCCACGCACACGAAGGCGCCTGCCGTCGGCCGTGACCGTCACGCGGCGCCACCCGCGCCGGATATGAACCACGAACCGGCGCCTCGACTTGCAGGCCGTAGCTCGCGCGGGGAGACGCTGCTTCGTCAGCACGAGCTCGGGCAGGTGCTTGCCGGTCCAGCGCGTGAACGCGCCGCGGACCTGCGTCGGCGACACGAACTTCACGCCCGTGTACTCGAGGAAGGTCTGGTCGGTCGTGCAGCAACCCCACATCTCCGCCCCCATCGTCGGCGCCGACTCGGGGGAAGTCGGCGCGCTGTGGAACTCCGGCTCGGCGGCCAGCGCGTCGGGGCTGTAGGTCATCCACGCGCGCCAGTTCATGCCGCTGGCGCCGAACGCGTCGCCCTTGTCGGGCGTCGCGTAGTAGGTGAGCGCGACCTCGCCGCTGCCGCGAGCCGTCACCGACACGACGATGGCGTGGACGAGGCTCGGCGGCGTCACCGCGCCGAGCTGGCGCCACGAGCGGCCGCCGTCGCGCGAGACCATCAGGTGCACGCCGTCGCGGATGTAGCCGAAGTACAGGTTGTCGTGGTCGTCGACGGCGAGGTTCTCCGACCAGACGTGATCGGTGATCCCGAGGACGATGCCCTCGTCGCCCCGCGAGGATGTCCTCCAACCCGACGCTCCTTCCGCCGGTGGCGAGCGCCGGTCCACGTCTTCCCCTCGTCGCTGCTGCGCACCACCGCGGGGTAGCCGCACACGGTCAGCGGAACGACGACGTCGCCGTTGGCGAGCACCCGCCCGCTGCCGTGGACGATCGTCGCCCCCGTGCCGCCCTGGACGTCGCCGGCCTTGCAGAGGCCGTTGATCGTCGGCAGGAAACCGGTGAACGCGAAGTGGTCGCCGCCGTCGTCGGAGCGCCAGCAGCCGATCGACGCGGCGACGAGGATGTTCGGGATGAAGTTGCAGACGTAGACGGCGGTCGGGTAGCGGCCCGGCGCCTTGCCCTTGAACGGGCCGCTGAAGATCTTCGGCCAGTCCCCGTGCGGTCGCCGGCGAGCATCCCGGGCGCACCGCCGCGACGGTCCAGGTCGCGCCTTCGTCGTCGCTGTGGATCACCGGCTGGCCGCAGCGCGTGGTGTCGGCCGACAGCGACGTGACGAAGAGGCGGTCCGTCACGGGATCGATGTACGGGAAAGCCCTCCGAGGCGTCGATGCCGCCCGGCAGCGCGATGCGGTGCCAGGTGCGGCCGTCGTCGCGGCTGCGCAACAGGCTGTTCGGAGTCGTTCCGGTGAGCCGTCCGGGGTCCTCGTAGAGGCCCTTGTCGGTCGCCATCCCCATGAACAGCGTCCCGCGCCGGTTGACCGCGAGCATCGGCTCCATCCCCTGCGAGCCGGTGGTGTGCTCGCAGACGGTCGCCGCCCGCCGGCGACGGTCGCCTGCGCCGGGAAGTCGCAGGTCGGGTCAGGCGCCGGAGCGGCAACGGCGGCCGGCGTGACGGCGAGCAGCACCCCGATGACGCAGACGCCAATGCAGACACGCACGCTCCGCTGAAGTATGGCGTCGGCCCGTGGGCTCGAAGACGCAGAGCCAAAGCGGAGGGGGTGGGATTCGAACCCACGAGCCGCTTGCGCGACGCGGAGGGGGAGGGATTCGAACCCTCGGTACAGGGGTTACCCGCACAACGGTTTTCGAGACCGCCCCGTTCAACCACTCCGGCACCCCTCCGAGGCCCCAGCAACGGGCGAGCGGACAGGGTAGCGGCGGGGTGGGTCAGCGGCGCGCGGCGAAGAACTCGCGCAGCAGCGCCGCGCACTCCTCGGCGCGCACCCCGCGGAGAACCTCCGGGCGATGGTTGAGGCGCGGCTCGCCGAGCACGTCGAGCACGCTGCCGGCCGCGCCCGCCTTGGGGTCCTCACAGCCGTAGACGACTCGCGGGATCCGGGCCAGCACGATCGCCCCCGCGCACATCGCGCACGGCTCGAGCGTCACGAACAGCGTCGCGTCGAGCACGCGCCACGATCCGACGGCAGCGGCGGCGCGGCGCAGCGCCAACACCTCGGCGTGGGCGGTGGGGTCCCGGCGCAGCTCGCGCTCGTTGTGCCCCGCGCCGAGGAGCTCGCCGTCGGCGTCCCGCACGATCACGGCGCCGATCGGCACGTCGCCGTGGGCCAGGGCGAGCCGCGCTTCGTCGATGGCGGCTGCCATGTATTTCTCATCGGCGCTCATGCCTTGCTGCATCATTGCCGAGGACAACTTCGGAGCTCGTCCGGAGTTCCCATATCCGCTGATGCCTCGCGCGCGCACCCTTTTCGCCCTGCTCCTCGTCGCCCTTGCGGCGATGCCGGCGGCTGCGTCGGCGCGGCGCTGGCACGGCCCGGTGGCACATGCGGCCGGCGTGATCCCCAACGATCCCGGCCGCGGCAGTGCGGCCGGCGGCTGGCAGAAGGTGCAGTGGAACTTCGCCGGGCCGTTCGGCGTCAACGCACCCGACGCGTGGTCGAACCTCGAGGCCGTCGGCCGCCCGGGCGGCCGTGGCGTGATCGTCGCGGTGCTCGACACCGGCGTCGCCTACGCCAACCACGGGCGGCTGCGCCGCTCGCCCGACCTCAAGCGCAGCTCGTTCGTGCGCGGCTATGACTTCGTCGCCCACGACAGCCACCCCGACGACCCCGAGGGCCACGGCACGCACGTGGCGAGCACGATCGCCGAAGCCACCGACAACGGCATCGGGCTCACGGGCCTGGCCTACGGCGCGCGGATCATGCCCGTGCGCGTCCTCGACGCGCGCGGCGAGGGTGACGCGTCGACGATCGCCGCCGGCGTGCGCTACGCCGCCAAGCACGGCGCGAAGATCATCAACCTCTCGCTGGAGTTCTCGAGCGACGTGACCGCCGCCGAGATCCCCTCGCTGATCCGCGCGATCCGCTACGCCCACAACCGCGGCGCACTGGTGACAGCCGCGTCCGGCAACGAGGCCTACGCCGCGGTCGCCTACCCGGCGCGCGCGACCTTCGTGCTTTCGGTCGGCGCGACGACCGAGCACGGCTGCCTGGCCGAGTACTCCAACCAGGGCCGGGGCCTCGACCTCGTCGCTCCCGGCGGCGGCGCCGACGCCACGCTCGCCGGCGACGAGAACTGCCGGCCCGAGGACACGCCCGGCCACGACGTCTCGCAGATCACCTACAGCGACATCACCCGCAAGCGCTTCGGCATCGACATGGAGGAGGGCACGTCGATGGCGGTGCCCCACGTGTCCGCCGCCGCCGCGCTGGTGATCGCCAGCGGAGTGCTCGGTGCGCGCCCGACGCCGGGTGACGTCCAGCACCGCCTCGAGGCGACCGCGCGCGACCTCGGAGCGAAGGGCTACGACCACCGCTACGGCTGGGGACTGATCGACGCAGCCGCGGCGACGACGCCGGGCGGCCCGACGATTCCTAGGTAGTCCTGATGATCAGGACGCTGCAGGGTGCGTGGTGGGAGACCTTGTTCGGCACGCTGCCGAGCAGGAAGCGCTTGGCGCCGGTCATGCCCTTGTTGCCCACGACGATCAGGTCGGAGCCCTTCTCCTCGGCGACGTCGAGGATCGCGTCGGCCGGGTCGCCCTGACGGGCGAACGTCTCGACGTCCACGCCGGCCTCGGTCGCCTGCTCCTTCGCCGCGCTCAGCGTCGCCTCGACGTCCTCCTTGGGGTTGACCATCCACTGGAGGTCGTCGGGGACCTGCTGGGCCTCCTCGCGCAGGCGCGTGTCCGCGACGGGCTCGTAGGCGCTGACGATCTGCAGCTTGGCGCCCAGCGGCTGGGCGAGCTCGATCGCCTGGCGCACCGCCTCTCCAGCCGTCTCCGAGCCGTCGGTTCCCACCACGATCGAGGCGAACATCCCGCGCTCCCTTGCCTGTCGAGTCCAGAGGCGCGGCGGACCTTATATGAGCCGCACCAATGCCACCACCATGCCGATGAGCACGCAGACGACGATCGCCGCCTGCATCCAGATCCACGTCGGCGACATGCGCCGAGTCTAGGTGCGGCGCTACTTGTTCAACTCGCGGTTGATCGCGGCGTGAACGGCGTTGATCTCTCGCGGAACCTCGTCGGCGACCTCCGACAAGCGCTCCTGGGCGTCGAGCGCGTTCGTGGCCTCGTGTGACCTGTCGCGCGTGGGGCGCAGCAGCCGGCCGGCCTCGTCGACCCGCCGGGCGAAGACGGTAAGGGCGCTGATCAGCCGAGCGTGCAGCGTCGCGCACGCGGTCGGGCGGGTCGATCGCCCGCAGGTCCGCGATCACCGACTGGAGCGCCTGCTCGTACCCGTCGACGGTCCGGCGGTACTTGGCGACCGTGCTCTTCGAGCTGAGGGTCAGCGACAGCTCGGTCACCATGGCCCCGAAGCGCTTCTCGGCCTTGTTGACCGCAGACGAATACGAGTTGGCCCGATCGACCTTGCTTTCGCCGCCGCAGCCGGCGAGCGCGCCGATGCTCAGCAGGAGCGCGGCAAGAATGCGGACCGGGCCGTACACGACCCGGGAGCCTACGAAGCGCCCGTGGACCACTCGCTAGGGGTCCCAGCGAAGCGGCAGGCGCGCGACGCCGTAGATGCCGTGCACGCCCTCGAGCTCAGGCTCGCCGTCGAGCGCGAGGCCGGGCATCCGAGGCGCCAGGAAGGTCAGCGCCTCCTCGAGCTCGGCTCGCGCCAGGTTGACCCCGAGGCAGTAGTGCGGGCCGGCGCCGAAGGTGAGCACGCGCGCCCGGTCGCGGTCGACCGTGATGTCGAAGGCCTCCCCGTCGCCGACACCGTCGCGGTTGCCCGTGACGGCGGCGACCATCACGATCGTCCCCGCCGGGAAGCTCACGCCCCGGAACTCCAGGTCCTCGCGCATGATGCGCGCGGTGAACGGCGTGATCGGTTCGAAGCGCACGACCTCCTCGACGGCCGCCGGCACCCGCTCGGGCTCGCGAGCCAGCAGCTCCCACTGCTCCGGGTGCGTGGCAAACAGCCGCAGCGCCTGCGCGAGCTGGCTCTGGGTCGTGTCCACGCCGCCGACGAGCACGTTGAGCACGAGGTTGCGGCACTCGACGTCGCTGAGCCGGTCACCCGCCTCCTCGGCCTCGATCAGTGTCGAGATGAGATCGTCTCCAGGCGTGGCGCGGCGGCTCTCGATGAGCGGGCCGACCCACTCGTAGAACTCGGAGACCGCGCGGTCGATCCGCTCGCGCTCGGCCATCAGCGTCGGCCCGTCGAACTGCTTCTGGATCCAGTTGGACCACTCGTGCAGCTTCGGCGCGTCCTCCAGCGGCGCGCCCATCACCGTGGCGATCGTCAGCGACGGGTAGGGCTTGCACAGCTGCTCGACCGCCTCGCACGTGCCCGCCTGCGCCATCGGCTCCCAGAGCTGCTCGAGGAACCCGCGCATCGCCGGCCGCCAGCGATCGGCCGCGCGCGGGGTGAAGAACGGGTTGACCAGCTGGCGCAGGCGCCGGTGGTCGCCGTCGTCGAGATGCAGGATGTTGCGGCGCATCTCCTCGGCCAGCGGACCGTCGTCGATGCCGAACATCTCGGCGATCTCCAGGCCGGGGAAGCGCGCCGACTTGGTGCGCAGGAACAGCTCGCCGGCCTCGCGGTCGAGGACGAAGTAGCCGATCTCCGCCCGCGCGATCCAGCTCTTCTCCGCCAGGTCGCGGAACAGCTCGTGGAAGCGCTCGCCGCTCAGCGACGGGTCGAGGAACTCGAACTCGGGGATGTCCAGCTCGGTGACCAGCGCCATGGCGCGACCATACCGGCGCGCCCCCTGCGCTCGGGCAGGTGATGGCGCTCCCGGACGATCGTCCAGATAGAGCGCCGGCGCGTCATGTCGGGCGGTCGGGCTTCCGATGGGCACCGCATGTCACGTTTTTCACGTCTCGCCCTCGTCGCCCTCACGGCCATGGCTTGTACCGCGGTCCCCGCGGTCGCCCAGGCTCACAAGGGCCCCGGCCACGGCCGCGACTGCGCCCGCGCCCAGCTCAAGCACGGCAAGGCCGTCGCCCGCAAGGCGTGCAACCGTGAGCGCAAGGCGATCCGCAAGCGCGCTTCGCGCGCTCTCAAGCCCACCGTCGTCGCCGCGCTGAAGCAGTGCGGCAGCGAGCTCGTGGCCGATCCCGAGGCGTTCATCGCCAAGTACGCCAACCCGGGCGGCCGCGAGGCACTCGAGCGCTGCGTCCGGTTCGCCGTCAAGGGCACCGCCAAGCCCGAGCGGCCCGAGCGTCCGGCGAAGGTCCTCAGCCCGACCGCCCAGGCCCTGAAGGACTGTGCCGCCGAGAAGGTGGCGGGCGTCGACGCCTTCGTCGCGAAGTACGGCGGCGAGGACAAGCGCGAGGCCTTCGGCAACTGTGTTCGCGAGCACGTCGGCGCCGATGCGTCCGACGAGCCCGGCGACGACGCCGCCGAGAAGTCCGACGACGCTGATGACTCCCACGAGTCCGACGAGCCCGACGATCAGGGCGACGACTCCGAGGACGAGCCCGGCGACGACGACGAGCACGGCCCCGGCGACTCGCTCGACCCCGGCGAGTACTAGAGACAACGCGCGGGGGCGATAGCCTCCGCGCCCCTTGCCCGGGCCCCTCGCAGCACGCGCCGAGCGGCTCCTGCTGGCGCTCCGCGGCCGCACCGTGACGTGCCGCGTCTGCGGTCGTCCCATCGCGCGGCTGGCATTCGCGATCCGCGACGGACGAGTTCGCGTCCTGGGCCTCGGCGGAGCCGTGGTCCGCGTGCGGTTCACCGACCGCCACGAGCTCGGCTTCGAGCACGCCGACTCCCAACTCTGCGAGAGGCGCCTTGAGCCTCCTGTACCTGGTCCTGACGCACCGCCCGCCTGAGGAGGTGGCCCAGCACCTCGCCGCGCTGGAGCGGGCGCTGCCGGGCCGGAGCTTCGCGGTCTGCTACGGCGGCAGCCGCGAGGACTTCGAGGCGCTGGACCTGCCCGCCAAGGCGTTCGTCGCCGATCCCTCGCTGCGCGGCGCGCTCAGCCAGTCCTACGTCGAGCTGCTGCGAACCGCCCATGAGTCGTTCGTGGCCGACGACCCCGGCGTCTCGCTCGTGCACCTCATCGAGCACGACCACGCAATCGTCGACGAGCGCTACGAACGCGAGGTCCTGCGCGCGCTCGAGGCGACGCGCGCCGACTTCATGGGCGGCATCTGCGTGGACCGCACCTACACCAACTGGATCCACAGCGTGCGCACGCTGGGCGACACCGAGCTCCACGAGTTCCTGCGCTCGATCACCGTGCGCCCGGACGAGGAACTGCGGCTCTTCGGCGGGATCGCCAACGCGATCACCTTTCGGCGCGAAGCGCTCGCCGCGTTCGCGACGCTCTCCGGGCATCTGCACCGCTACTGCGAGGTCTACGTGCCAACGGTCCTGCACCACATGGGCTTCACGATCGGTGACGCAAGCGCGGTGTCGACCGTGTTCGACTGGCTCCGCTGGACACCGCCCTACGAGGCCGAGGAGATAGCGGCGCTGCCCGCCGAGGTGCTGGCCGTCCACCCCGTCAAGGACTACGGCCTGCTCGAGCTCGTCACGCGGCGGCGGTGAGGCCGACGAGGTCTTCGCTGGCCTCCCACAGCGCGGCTGCCAGCGCGTCGTCGCGGGCCTGGGCGTTGGGCTCGGCCACGCGCTCGTCGACGACGTAGGCACCGCTGAGTCCGGCGGCCTCCTGGTCGAGCGCCAGCCACACGAGCGAGCGAGCTCCGCGCTCGGGTGAGCGGAAGAACGTGCCCGCGATCGTGATGCCGATTCGCAGGAGGATGTTGTCGTTCTTTCCGAACCCGGTGCGCACCACGCCAGGGTGGAAGCAGTTGGCGGTAAGGCCGGTCCCCTCCACCCGGCGCGCGAGCTCGCGCGTGAAGAGGATGTTGCACAGCTTCGTGGTCCCGTACGCGCGCATCGCCCCGTACGAGGTCTCGGAGTCGAGGTCGTCGAGGTCGAGCAGGCCGCTCTTGTGGGCGTCGGAGGCGGTCGTGACCACGCGGGCCGGCGCGCTCTCGCGCAGGCGGTCGAGCAGCAGGTTCGTCAGCAGGAACGGCGCGAGGTGGTTCAGCGCGAACGTGCGCTCGTGGCCGTCGGCGGTGACGTGGCGCGAGGTGAACATCGCGCCGGCGTTGTTGGCGAGCACGTCGATGCGCGGGTGGCGCTCGAGCACCTCGACGGCCAGCCGCCGCACCTCGTCGAGGCGCTCGAGGTCGGCGACGTGTTCGTGGACCGGCGCGCCGCCCCCGGCGTCGCGCGCGGCCTGCGCTGTCTCGCGCACGCGGTCGGCGTCGCGCCCCACGAGCGCCACCTCGGCGCCGCGCCGGGCCAGCTCGACGGCGGCGGCCTGGCCGATCCCGCGCGTCGCTCCGGTCAACAGGACGACTGGCATGGGCTGGACAGTACGCCGGCCGCGCAGCTCAGTAGCTGACGCGGCCGCGCTGTGTGAACGTGGCGCTCGAGAAGTCCGAGGGTCCCTTGCCCGAGAAGCTGCCGCTGCCGCGGATGTGGCGATAGGCGCGCGTGCCGCCCACGAGGCGGAACGTTCCCGTGAAGGTCACGCCGCCTCCGCTGCGCGGACGGGCGTGGGCCACCGAGGTGCCGCGCACCGTGCCGCGCCGGTAACGAATCGTGAACGTGCCGCGTAGCAGCCCGCTGACGTGCTCGACGATCGCCCCGCGGCCGAAGACGCGCGAGTGCACGACGCCGCGGTAGACAAGCCCGCGCGAGTCGCGCCCCGATTTGTGCACCTTGGCGCTGACGCTGTCGGTGCGCGTGGTCCGGGCCTGGGCTGATCCGAGCGAGCAGGCGGTGGTCGCGACGAGCGCGAGGGCCACGCGTGGGAAATGGCGCATTCGAATTACCTTAGACCCCTCAATTTCCTGGGCTTCTGGACGACTACTCCGGTGGTGGCCACCGATCCACATGCCCTGACGCCTCCGTCCGAGCACAAGTCGCTTCTGCGACGCATGCTGGCCGCCTCCGCCGCCGATGTCGCACGCGGTGGCGAGAGCGGCGCATGGCAGTGGCTTTTGCCGGCACTCGTCGTCGCACTGATCGGTTTCGGCGGCTTCGCCGTGCGCGACGCGAACGGCACCGCCGAGCGCGCCATGGAGCGTGCCACCACCGCAGCCGGCTTTGCCGTCGCCGTCAACCAGAGCCAGGCGTTGGTCACCGCCTCGGTCGCCACCCACGGCGAGGACCGCGACGTCTCGTCGCTGCTGGACCGCACGATGGCGGACGTGTCGCAGAGCCTTGTCGGCCTGGAGCACGCCGCGCCGGGCGACCCGATCGTGGCGCCACTGCGCCCCGCGCTCGACGCCGCCGGCGCCCTGGCGAACCGGATCACTACTTCCGCCGTCGCCCGCGACCGGGTCAAGCGGGACTACGCGCATCTCGCCGAGCTCGCCACGAGCGCCAGCACCGACTTCGCCACGCGCTCCAGCGCCGCGGACGAGGAGAAGGACGCGCGGACCCAGCTCGCCATCGGCGGCGGCGTGCTGCTCACGTTGCTGCTCATGTGGACCTTCTGGGCCAAGCGCACCCGTCAGGCCGTCCAGCTTTCCGAGCGCCGCTTCCACGAGGACCGCGCCGAGCTGCGCGACCAGCTGCGCTGGCAGGCGTTCCACGACGCGCTGACCGGGCTGCCCAACCGCTTGCTCTTCGAGGACCGTGTGACGCACGCGCTCGAGCGCCTGCGCCGCTACGACGACGACGTCGCGGTGCTCTTCATCGACCTCGACGACTTCAAGACCGTGAACGACTCGCTCGGCCACGCGCTCGGCGACCGGGTGCTCCAGGAGTTCGCCCTGCGTCTCAGCGAGTGCACCCGCCGCTCCGACACCGCGGCCCGCTTCGGCGGCGACGAGTTCGTGGTGCTCGTGGAGGGCCCGAACGCGGCCTTCGCGGCCCTCGAGGTCGGCGACCGCATCCACGAATGCGTCGAGCGGCCCGTCACCCTTGACGCCTCGGAGATGTTCATGCGCGTGAGCATCGGCATCGCGACCGGTACGAAGGAGACGACAGCCGACGAGCTCATCCGCAACGCCGACACCGCGATGTACGCGGCCAAGACGGCCGGCAAGAAGCGCTCGGCGATGTTCGAGCCGAGCATGCACGACGCCGCCCGCAAGCGTCTGCAGATCAGCGGCGACCTGCGTCGCGCGCTGCGCGACGGCCAGCTGTCGGTCAAGTACCAGCCGCTGCTGCGGCTCGCGGACGGTCGCATGGTCGGTGCCGAGGCACTCGCGCGCTGGACCCACCCGGACCTGGGCGAGATCCCGCCTGTCGAGTTCATCCCGCTCGCCGAGGAGACCGGCGTCATCGTGCCGATCGGCCGCTTCGTGCTCGATACGGCCTGCCGGCAGATGCGCGTCTGGCAGGAGCAGTACCCCAACGAGCATCCCGACTACGTCAGCGTCAACCTCTCGGTCCGTCAGTTCCAGCCCGCCGGCCAGATCGTCCATGACGTCCAGGCCGCGATCGCGGAGGCCGAGCTCGAGCCGCATCACCTGATGATCGAGATCACCGAGTCGATCATCATGCACGACCCCGAGCCGATGATCCGCGACCTCACCGCGCTGCGCGACCTCGGCGTGCGGATCGCGATCGACGACTTCGGCACCGGCTACTCGGCCCTTTCCTATCTGAAGCAGTTCCCGATCGACACGGTCAAGATGGACCGCTCGTTCGTCCACGACCTCGGCAAGGGCCGCGCCGACCACGCTCTGATCCGGTCGGTCGTCGAGCTCGGCGAGGCGCTGAACATGCAGATCGTGGCCGAGGGCATCGAGGGCCAGGACCAGCTCGACTCGGTCAGCGACATGCGCTGCGACATCGGGCAGGGGTACTTCTTCTTCCCGCCGCTCGACGAGCAGGGCATGCTCGCCGCACTGCGCGACGCCAACCGCATCGCGCCCCCCTCGCGCTGAGCCGTCTTCAGAGCGCGGCGTTCGCGACGACGATCCCGATCGCGATGCCCGCGGCCGTGCCGGCGAGCGTCGCGGCCAGCCATGCAAGGCGGCTGGGAGCGGACATCGGCGGTGCGGGCACCGGCGCCGCTATCGAGGGCGCGAGCACGTTGGCCATCACCAGCGGCTGGATGTTCGGCGCGGGTTCCGGCTCGCCGCCTCGGCGCAGCCAGCCCGCGGCCATGACGACCGCCGGCACCAGGCCGCCCGCGGCCATCAGCCAGAACACGACGCCCGAGACGATCCAGCCGCCGGCGGAGCTCTGCGGACCGGGCGGGTCGAAGCCGAGCTCGAGGAAGTTCCAGCCAAACGAGCCGAACAGCGCGCCCCACCCCACGAGCACCGTGCCGAGGACCGGACCTCCGACGGCCGACAGCGCCGCGGCGAGCGACGCGCCGAACACGAAGAGCCCGAGCACACCCAGCAGCAGCAGCGCGGTCTGGCCGTCGCCGCACTCGTTGGCGACGACGTAGGGCCCGCCCTTCGCGCAGAAGCCGCCCGACGTGATCATCACGTCGCGCATCCCGCGGTACGCCGCGGTCATCGACGCCGCGAACCCCGTCGCCGCCACGAGGACGGCGACGTGAGTCGCGAGACGGCGAGCGGAGCTCAGGCCGCGCCCACCGAGGTCGGATCGATCCACACGACCACCGGGTTCGCCGGATCGATCTTGACCTTCAGCTTCGCTCCGGGCTGCATCGCCGCGATCTGGTGGATCGCCAGCGTCTGGCGCGTGGTCACCGGATACGGAGGCCTGCCCTCGGGCAGCACGGTCAGGTCGATCTCGACGATCGGCTGGAAGTTCACCTCGCCGAACCCCTCGCGGATGCCGACCACGGTCGCGATCGCGGGCATCCCCGTGGCGGCGATGTTGGCCGCCGCGGTCTGCTGGGCGAGCATCTCGGTCGCCTGGGCCATGCTCGCCGAGGCGCCTTCAAGCTGAGCGCCGACGTCCCAGTTCTTCTGGATCTCGTTGCCCTGCTTCTGCAGCTCGCGGACGCTCTTGAAGAAGCCCATGGTCAGCGGCCGGTGTAGAGCTGGTTGAACCGCTGGCCCACGGCCGGGGTGGCCGTGATGCGCGCGTTCCAGCCGTCCATCGCCTGCTGCCAGTTCTCCGGGGAGACGCCCTTCGAAGCGGCAACCTCGACGGCCTTGGACTGGTCGTAGTTGTACGCGGCGAGGCCCTTGCTGATCTCGGCGTAGAGCTCCAGCGACACGCCGGCGATCGGCTCGTAGTCGCCTCCCTCGGCGACCGCCGTCGCGCCGGCACCCGCCTGCTGCGCGGCCAGCGCGGCCTGCTGCGCCTGCACCGCGGCGGCCTGCTGGGCGGCGGCCTGCTGTTGCGCCTGAGCGCCGAGCTGCTGCGCCTGGTTGATCAGTCCCGGCGCGGCTTCGACCGTCTTCTTCATGTCCTTCATCTGCTTGAACAGACCCATGCGTACTCCTGACATTCGACGTGGGAACCGGCCCTGGACGGCGTGGGCCGACACTACCGGGGCTGTCTCTCGTCGCGGGAATTTGTGACGCTGAGATACTCGCCGCGATGCGCTCGACCCAACGCCCGCTGATAGCTGCCGGGATGGCGTTGCTGATCTTGGCGTCGACGGTGTTGGCGGCGTGCGGCGATGACGGAGACGGCGCCGGTGCCGGCGGTGACAAGACGCCCACGCCCGCGAGCTACTACCTGGCTCTCGGGGACTCGATCGCGTTTGGCCTGCAGCCGGACGAGGCGGATGCATCACCGCGAGGGTTCGATACGGGCTACGTCGACGTCTTCGCTGCTCGTCTGCGCAAGGCCACTCCGAACCTCCGTGTCGTCAACTACGGATGCCCCGGCGAAACCACAGCGACGTTCATCCGCGGTGGCTGCCCCTGGCTGGCCGAAGGCGAGCAGCTGCACGACGCGTTCGAGGGATCGCAGCTCGAGGCGGCCCAGGCCTTTCTCCGAGCTCACCCCAAGCAGGTCAGCCCGATAACCCTGACGCTGTGGGGCAACGACCTGTTCCCGCTGTCGGCGAGAGCGAAGCGCGCGTCGAGCGCGATCGCGGCGGTCGCTTCGCGCCTGAAGTCGATCCTCGAGCGGCTGCGGGCTGCGGCGCCGACAGCCGAGATCATCGTGACCGGCGCGTGGAACCCCGAGGCCGATCAGCTCAAACAGGTCGAGCCGCTCTACCGCTCTCTCGACGCGGCCATCGCACAGGCCGCCGCGGCGTCGCGCGCACGGGTCGCGAACGTCTTTTCCGCTTTCAACCCCGCTGGAAGCGTCCGCATGCAGCGAGCCCGGATCTGCGCGCTTACCTTCTTCTGCTCGAAAGGCGGCGACGTGCATCCGACCGACGCCGGGTACCGCGCGATGGCCGACGCCTTCGCGGCTGCGTCGGCTAGTGGTTCGTGATCGCGCCCGCGGAAGGCGCAGCGCCGCGCCCGCAAGGCGATGGCCGCGCTGTACATGTCAGAGCCGCGGTGGCTGGCCGGCCACCCCGCCCGCCAGGAGCGCGCCGAGCACATCGCCCAGGCTGGCATCGGCCTGGTCAACGCCCTGGCCGCGCTCGGCGTCGAGCAGCGTCTCTCTCCGGCCTACCTCGCGGAGCTCGCCTTCGAGCTCCTCGACCCTGCGATGGCCGTCATGGCCGGGATGCCCGTGCGCCGCGGAGGCTGAGGGAGCCGGGGTGAGAGCGCCCGCAGCAGCCCTGACACTCGCCGCGACCATGCTGGTGGGCGGCGGAGCTGCGGCTGGGGCGGTAGGGACGCGAAGCGTGGTCGTCGGCCGGTCGGCGGAGAACCGGCCGATCCGCGCGGTCGTCGTCGGGCCGCGCGATGCCGGCCGCAGCCTCCTGATCGTCGGATGCGTGCATGGCAACGAGCCGGCGGGCAAGGCCGTCACGCGCGCGCTGCGCCGCGTGGTGCCGCCCGCCGGGGTCGCTCTGTGGCTCGTCGACGCCGTCAACCCGGACGGGTGTCGGGCCAACACGCGCCAGAACGCCAACGGCGTCGATCTGAACCGCAATTCCCCGTGGCGCTGGCGGCCGCTCGAGTCCCGAGGCGGGCTGTTCTGGTCGGGCCCGCGCGCGGTTTCGGAGCCCGAGACGCGCGCCGTCCTGCGCCTGGTCCGGCGGCTGAAGCCGGCGGTCAGCATCTGGTACCACCAGCATGCGGCGCTGGTCAACGACGCCGGCGGCGACCGGCGCATCGAGCGCCACTACGCCCGCCTCGTCGGCCTCCCGTTTCGCAGGTTCAGCCGGCCGCCCGGCAACTTCACGTCCTGGCAGAACGCGACGTTCCCCGCCGACACCGCGTTCGTGGTCGAGCTGCCTGCGGGGCGGATGAGCCACCGGGCGGTGCGCCACCACGTCGCCGCAGTGCTGTCGCTCGCGCGCGGCGCCCGGCGATCCGCCTAGCGCTTACGACGTCGTCCAGCGAACGTTGACGCGATCGCCTGCCTGTACCGGCTCAGCGCCACGCAGGCGACCGATGATCAGGCGCGGGGATCGTCCTAGTGCGGAGCGCAGCGTGCGTCCACGGCGAGCGGGGCGGATAGTGATGCGTCCGCCGGTCGAGGTGGCCTTGCAACTGACCTTGACGAGCGGAACGCGGCGGGCGCCCTTCAACCGCACGGACTTGGACAGGCAGGGGGTTACCGCGGCTGCCCTGACCGTCTTCGACTGGCGAATCTTCTCGGCCCGCTGGAGGATCTGTGCGACGACGGCCACGCAACGCACGAACGCTGCTCCTTTGACCAGCCTCAGATCCTCGTCGTCCACATCGTTTCCGTCACTCCCGTCGAACGCCATGGTCCAGCACACCAGGCCGGCCTTCGCGATGTTCTCGTTGGAAACCGTTGCGACGAAGTCCGTGTCGCCGAGGAGCTTGCCATCGTCGCGGGACATGCCGACATCGACCTTGGCGCTGTCGGCTTTCCGGCCGATCTTCGGCGCCGGGAGCGAGACCGGGTCGTCGTAGTTCGTCGGTGCCGCATATGACGTCGTCTTCCCCAGTCGCGGCCGCTTCGACCTCGGCGTGACCGGACGCCGGATGCAGCCGCTCTGGGCCGCTACGGCGCGCGTCGTCAGGTAGCACGCACCGCCCGCGGGTTCCGTCGGCGGCGGCCCGACGACGGTGCTGTCGTAGCTCATCGGGGGCTTGCGGCCGTCGCCGGGGCCGAACGCGGTGAAGGTGAGCTTGCCCGAGCCCGAGCAGTTCGGCTGGAGCTCCCACCGATATGTCCCGGCGTAGCCGGTCGGCGTCGTCCAATCGATGGTCAGGACGCCATTCGAGAGCGTCGACTTGCCGGTGGCCTGGGCACCCGGCGAGTGCGTCTCCGTCGCCGTCCCATCCGCCTCGATCGACCAATCGGTCGAGGCGATCTGGGGAGTCGACTGGTGCCACGTCCCGGCGAGATGACACGTCGGCGCCGCCGTGGTTCGAGTGGCGAACATTGCGGCCATGACCCCGGCCGCCGCGCCGGCGGCGACAACCAAGAGGGTCATGCGCCGAACCCAGCGCCTCTGAACCGACATGCTCCGCGCGATCCTGACCGCCCGCCGGGAGCGAGTCAAGCGGGGCCTGCGCTGCCGTCCTGCCTGCCCAAAAGCCGCCACCACCGGTCTGCCACGATGTGACGACGGGCCGCCGGTGCCGGCCGGCGGGGAGCGTCACGGGAGGGGAGCGCAGCCAGTGCGCGCACGGGCCATCCAGCGCGCCCGAGAGGACTCGAACCTCTGACCTTCGGTTCCGTAGACCGACGCTCTATCCAACTGAGCTACGGGCGCAGCGCCGCGCCAGTGTAGCCCGCGCCCGGCGGGCGGCTCGGCGGCGGGCCGAGCGTGCCCGTGCGAGCATGCGGCGCCAGCGACATGGCCGGCGCCACCGAGATCTCGACCCTGCTCACAGCTGTTCCCGGCGGCCGCGGCGTCGCGGTGGCCGGGAGCCGAGAGTCCGTCTCCTACGACGAGCTCCAAGCGCTCGCCAACCAGGTCGCGCACGCGATCCTCGGCCGGCTGGACGGCGAAGACGACCGGCCGGTCGTCGCGCTGCTGCTCGGTCACGACCTCGACGCAATTGCCGGCGCGCTCGGTGCGGTCATGGCCGGCGGGAGTTACGTCGCGCTGCGACCGAGCGATCCGCTCGAGCGCTCGGCGTTCGTGCTGGGCGACTGCAGCGCGCGGGTGCTGCTAACCGAAGCGATGCACGCAGGGACGGCGCGCGAAATCGCTCGGCGCTGCCGCCGACCGCCGACGATCGTCGACATCGCCGCGGCAGCGGCGGAGCCTACGAGCGCGCCGCCCGCTAGGGCGCCCGACCCCGGGGACCCGGCACTGCACGTCTACACCTCGGGATCGACCGGCCGGCCGAAGGGCGTCTGGCACGACCATGCGTCGATCGCCACCGGCGCGGCCGCCTACGCAAAGCTGATCGACGCTGGGCCGTCTCACCGCCTCTCACTGCTGCACAGCCTTGCCGCCATGGCCAGCGCGACGACGCTCTGGGGTGGCCTGTTGCACGGGGCGACGATCGTCCCGCGCGACCCGAGCGTGGCCTCGCGCCAGCGCCTGTTCGACTGGATCGCCGGCGCGGGAGTGACCGGCTTGCACCTCGTCCCGACGCTTTTCCGTCGCCTCGCCGAGGGCGGCGGCGCCGACGCCTTGGCCGGCCTGCAGTTCGTCCGCCTCGGCGGCGAGACGATCACGAGCGCCGACTGGGAGCTGTGGCGCCAGACGTGCGACCCCTCGTCCCGGCTGCACGTCGGCTACGCCTGCACCGAGGCCGGCCTGGTCCGCCATCAGGCCTACGACCGCACCACGCCCCAACCCGAGCCGATCCTCCCGCTCGGCGACCCGGTGGGCGCCAAGGAGGTGCTGCTCGTCGGCGAGGACGGCGCGCCCGTGGCACCGGGCGAGACGGGCCGGATCGTGATCCGCGGGCCGCACCTTTTCGGCGGCTACCACGGCTCCACGGGTGAGACCGCCACGGCGCGCAGTGTCGACGCCGAGGGCCGGACCGTCTTCGTCAGCGGCGACCTCGGCCGGTTCGATGAGCACGGCCGCCTCTTCCACGCCGGCCGCGTCGACGGGCAGCTGAAGATCGACGGCCACCGGGTCGAGCCGGGCGAGGTCGAGCACGCCCTGCGCGCACTGCCCTGGGTGCGCGACGCCGCCGTCGTCGGCCGGCCGGTCGCCGGCGCTGGCGCCCGCTTGGCGGCCTACGTGGTCGGCGATCCCTCCCAGCACGACCTGCGCACCGTCCGGGCACACCTGCGCGCCCGGATTCCGGCCTACATGGTCCCCGCCACGGTCGAGCCGCTCGACGGGTTTCCGCGCCTGCCCGACGGCAAGGTCGATCGCCGCGCCCTGGCGGCACGCACGCCCGCGCCTGCGCATCGGTCCGCCCCGCCGCCGCGAAGCGATCTCGAGTCGGTGCTTCTGGAGATCTGGCGCCGCGTGCTCGACGCTCCCTGGGCGGCGACCGACTCCGACTTCTTCCTGGACCTCGGCGGGGACTCGCTCGACGTGGTCCAGCTCCTTCACGAGGTGGCCGAGGTTCTCGGCCAGGAGCTGCCCCTCGACGCGCTGGTCAGCGCGCCCACCGTCGTGGAGCTGGCCGAGCGGCTCGCGCGAGAGGGCTGGAGCCCGCCGGACGACGACGCGCTCGTCGTTCACCCCGAGGGCGCGCGCCTTCCACTCTTTGCGATCCCCGGGCTGTTCGGCTCCGCACTGCGCCTGCTGCTCCTGGGCAACGCCCTCGGCAGCGAGCAGCCGTTCTACGGGCTCCAGCCGCCCGGCATGGACTGGGCGTCGGCAGGCTGCGAGACGGTCGAGGAGATGGCCGCGCACCATCTCGGGACCGTCAAGCGGGTGCAACCCCAGGGCCCGTACCAGCTGCTCGGCACGAGCTTCGGCGGAGTCATGGCGTTCGAGATCGCCCGGCAGCTCGAGCAGGCCGGCGACAGCGTCCTCCTGCTGGCGATGGTGGACACCGCGCCGCCCGATAGCGCGCGGGGCAATCGGGTCGACCCCGCGCCCTCGGTCGAGAGCGCCGGGCGGGCCGGGTTCGACGCATGGCTTGTCGCTCAGAGCACGCGCGTGGCCGCGCAGCAGACCGAGGCCAGCAAGCGGTACCGGCCGACGACCCCGATCGCCGGCAGGATCGTCTACCTGCGCTGCGATCAGCCGCCGATCGCACCGGAGCGGGATCGCCGCCCCCTGTGGCGCGAGTTCGCGGCAGGCGGCGTCGACGTCGTCGCGATCCCCGGCTGGCACTCTCAGATCCATTGCGAGCCTCAGCTGTCCGCCATCGCCTCCGCCCTGCAGGAGCGCCTGGCGAGCGAGACCCCGGTGCGATGACGGAGGCCCTGCTGCTGGTCGACCTCCAGCATGACTTCCTGGCCTCGCCCGGCCTCGAGCCCCCGCCGGGCAGCGTTGTGGCCGGCGCCGCAGCGCTGCTGGAAGGCTGGCGAACACGGGGCGCGCCCGTCGTCCACGTGTGGACAACGGTCTCGCGCAGCGACGACCGGCGTATGCCGCACTGGCGGGAGGCCGGCGCGTGGCGCTGCGAGGAGGGCACGCCGGGGCACGCCACGCCGCCGCCACTGCAACCCCGTGACGGCGAGCCGGTCGTGCACAAGACCGACTACGACGCATTCGACGGCACGCCGCTCGAAGAGACACTGCGGGCGCTGGACGCAGACGCCGTCGTGCTCGCCGGGACCCATCTGCACGCCTGCATACGGTCGACTGCGCTGGGCGCCTACCGCCGGCGCTTCGGCGTGGTGCTCGCCGAGGATGCGATCAGCAGCGACGACCCGCTGCACGCCGCCGCCGCGCGGGCGTGGCTCGAGCCGCGTGGCATCGCATTTCGCAGCGTCGGCGAGCTGCTTGCGCCCGAGTCCCAGGAGCACGCGGGCTGGATCGTCCACGAGCGGCCGGCGCGCACCGGCACGGTCGCGTGGCGCATCGAAGCGGGCGGTCCACGCGACGTCGAGCGGGCGGCCGCCGCGGCCGCCGCCGCCGCGCCCGATTGGGCAGACGCCGGCGGCGAGGCGCGGACCGCGGTGCTCGCCCGCCTCGCCGAGCTCATCGGGCAGCAGGCCGAGCCACTTGTGGATGCGGTGGTGGCGGACGTCGGCAAGCCGATCACCCAGGCGCGCGAAGAGGTCGCGCGCGCGATCGCGCTGCTGCACGCCGTCTGTGCGCGTGGCGACGACAGCGCGTCCGTCGCCTGCGAGCCCGAGACCGTCGCCCAGGACCGGCCGCTGGGCGCCATCGCGCTGGTCACGCCGTGGAACAACCCGCTGGCGATCCCGGTGGGGAAGATCGCGCCCGCGCTCGTCTACGGCAACACCCTGGCCTGGAAGCCCGCACCCGCCGGAACACGTGTGGCCGTCGAGCTGACCCGACTGCTGCGCGCCGCGGGCGCGCCCGCCGGCGTCGTCTCGATGGTCGCCGGCGACGCTCGCACCGCCCGCCTGCTGATGGAGCACCCGGCGATCGAAGCCGTCTCGCTCACCGGCGGTGCGGCGGCCGGCTGGGCCGCCCGAGCGATCTGCGGGCGCCGCGGCGTGCCGCTCCAGGCCGAGCTCGGCGGCAACAACCCCGCGCTGGTCGCTGCCGACGCCGACCTCGACGCCGCCGCAGCGGCGATCGCCGAGGGCGCGTTCGGCTTTGCCGGCCAGCGCTGCACCGCCAACCGCCGCGCCATCGTCGAGCGCGCCGCGCTCGACGATTTCCTCGCCCGCCTCATCGATGCCACGAGCCGGATCGCGTGGGGCAGGCCAGAGGACCCCGCCACGGTCGCCGGCCCGCTGATCTCCACAGCCGCCCGCCGGCGCGTCGAGGGGGCGATCGCCCGCGCCGTCGACGCCGGCGCGAACCTGCTGACGCCGCCCCTCGAGGCCTGGCCCGGCGCGGCGGCGCTGCGCGCCGAGGGCGCCTACCTGCCCCCGACCGTCCTCAGCAGCGACGACCCGACCGCCGAGATCGTCCAGGAGGAGACCTTCGGCCCGGTGCTGGTGGTCCAGCCCGCGCAGGATTGGACCGAGGCGATCCGGCTCGCCAACGGCGTGCGCCAAGGCCTCGCAGCCGCGGCCTTCACGGGCTCCGCGGACGCCGAGGCGCGCGTTCCTGCGCCACGTCCGCGCGGGCGTCCTCAAGCTCGGCACCAGCACCGCGGGCGCCGGCGTCGAGGCGCCGTTCGGTGGCTGGAAGCACTCCGGTGTCGGGCCACCCGAGCACGGCGCCGCCAACCGCGCCTTCTACACGCGCCCGCGCGCGGTGTACGGATGACCGGCGAGCGTTGGTTGCCGGCCGTGGTCGGCAACAACCACAGCGCGGTGGAGCCCGATCCGATCCTCGTCGGCGTCCTGCCCGGCGAGGGAGCCGCCCCGGACCTGGTCATGGCGGCGCTGCGGGTGCTCGACGCCGTAGCGACCGCGCACAGATTGGCCGTCGAGGTCGTGCACGGGCCACCCGCCGATCGCAGCGGGATGAGCGCCGAGGTCGACGCGTTCCTGCGCGACGTCTTCGCGCGCGGCGGAGCCGTACTCGCCGGCGCCATCGGCGGCCGCTTCGTCTACGACGTGCGCCGGGACCTCGATCTCTTCTGCAAGCTCGTCCCCGTCCACCCGTGGGAAGCGCTGCTCGACGCCTCGCCGTTCCGGCCCGACCACCTGCGGGGTGTCGACCTCGTCGTCGTGCGCGAGAACGCCTCCGGGCTCTACCAGGGTCACGGGCGGCGCGAGGCCGATCGCGCCGAGCACACCTTCGGCTACTCGCTCGAGGAGGTCGAGCGCATCGTCGCCGTCGCGGCGCGGCTCGCGGACAGCCGCCGTCGTCGGCTGACCGTGGTCGTCAAGGACGGCGGGTTGCCCGAGCTGAGTGGGCTGTGGCGCGACGGCGCCGAAGCCGCGTGTTCGCCGCTGAAGATCGTCCCGTCCTTCGTCGATGTCGACCTGTGCGCCTACCAGCTCCTGCGCGACCCGGCCGCTCTCGACGTCGTCGTCGCCCCCAACCTCTTCGGAGACATCCTCGCCGACCTCTCCGCGCTGCTGCTCGGTGGCCGCGGCGTGTCCTACTCGGGGAACTTCGCCGCCTCCGGCGCGGCGATCTATCAGACCAACCACGGCGCCGCGTTCGACCTGGCCGGCGCCGGCGCCGCCAACCCCGTCGGACAGATCTGCGCGCTGGCGATGCTGCTACGCGAGAGCGCGGGCCGGCCGGCGGCGGCCGACGCGATCCTCGCGGCGGTCGACCGCGTCTGGCAGGGCGGCTGGCGCACGCGCGACGTCGCGTGCCCCGAGCACCGCGTCGTGGGCACCGTCGAGTTCACCGATCTTGTCGTCGAGGCGATCGGCGGCTAGGTTCGCCGGCCGATGGCCGCAGCGCTCGTCGACCGCTTCCTGCGGGCCACCGACCGTCCCCGCTCCGCCGTGGAGTCCGAGGACATGGAGTGGTTCGGCATCCGCAACCTCATGCTCGCGGCCAAGGCGTACAACCTGCTGACCGACGGGGGTGTCTACGTCCGTCGCCGCCGGCTGTACCGCCGCCGGATGGCCGACCTGCTCGCGGAGGAGGAACCGGCCGCGCGCGAGCCGGTGACGATGCGCGACGGCTGGGCGATCGACGACTCGCTGAGCAACCCGGACATCCCGTGGGCCAAGGCCGATGCCGAGGCGCTCATCGCCGAACGCGGCATGCGCGGAGGGGGCATCCACGCCCAGCGGGCGTTCATCCGCGACCTTCTGCGGCCGGGCGACCTGGAGCGCTTCTCCTCGCTGCTGGACTTCGCCCTCTCGTCCGACGTCCTGGCGACGGTCGCCGCGTACATGCGCCAGGTCCCCGTGCTGTCGAACACCGTTCCGCCGGGAATCCGGCTGACCGAGTCCTCGATCGACGGCCAGATCGACGACACCTACCGCACAAGCCAGCTCTACCACCTCGACTTCCACGACTTCAGGGCCGTCTACGTCATCCTGTTGCTGCGCGACGCGACGCCAGAGAGCGGCCCGTTCACCTTCCTGCCGGCGTCGGCGTCGGAGCGCGTCGCGAAGGCGCTGCGCTACCGGCGACGCAAGGTCCCCTACCACCTGACCGACGAGCAGGTCTACTCGGTGATCGACCCGTCCGAGGCCCGCCCGTTCATTGCGCCGGCCGGGTCGATCCTCTACATCGACTCCAACCGCTGCATGCACTTCGGCAGTCGCGACGCGTACACGACGCGCTACCAGCTGATGTGCTCGTACGTCAGCCCGTGCCGCACGGACTTCACCGAGCGCCGGCACCGGCCGCGGCCCTACCCGATCGGATCCGGCGACACCACGCTGCGCCGCCTGCTGCTCGACAAAGCGCACCGGCCCGCCTGAGCGATCTTGTCGTCGAGGCGATCGGCGGCTAGGTTCGCCGGGGATGGCCACCCTCGTCGAACGCTTTCTCGACGCCACCGACTTGCCGGGCACCAGCGCGGACGACGAGGACCTGGAGCGGTTCGGCATCCGCAACCTCATGCTCACGGCCAAGACGTACAACCTGCTGACCGACGGCGCCACCTACGCGCGTCGCCGCCGGCTGTACCGCCGCCGGATGGCCGAACTGCTCGCCGCAGAGGAAGCGCCCGCGCGCGAGCCGGTGACGATGCGCGACGGCTGGGCGATCGACGACTCGCTGAGCAACCCGGACATCGCGTGGGTGCTCTCCGAGGCCGAGGCGATCATCGGCGAGCGGGGGATGAGGGGCACCCCCATCCGTACGGAGCGGGCGTTCATCCGCAACCTTCTGCGGCCGGACGACCTGGCGCGCTTCCCATCGCTCCTGGACTTCGCTCTATCGAACGAGGTTCTGGCGACGGTCACCGAGTACATGCGCCAGGTCCCGGTGCTGTCGAACACGATTCCGCCCGGAATCCGGCTGGCCGAGTCCTCGATCGACGGCCAGATCGACGACACCTACCGCACGAGCCAGCTCTACCACCTCGATCGCCACGACTTCCGAGCCGTCTACGCCATCCTCCTGCTGCGCGACAGCACCCCGGACAGCGGACCGTTCACCTTCCTGCCGGCGTCGGCATCCGCGCGGGTGGTGAAGGCCCTCGGCTACCGTCGGCGGAAGGTCCCGTACCGTCTGACCGACGAGCAGGTCCACTCGGTCGTCGACCCGTCCGAGGCCCGCCCCTTCGTCGGCCCAGCTGGGTCGATTCTCTACATCGACTCGAATCGCTGCATGCACTACGGGAGTCGCGACGCGCACACGCCGCGCTACCAGCTGATGTGCGCGTACGTCAGCCCATGCCGCACGGACTACACCGAGCACCGGCGCGAGCCCCATGCGTACCCGATCAGATCGGGCGACACGACACTGCGCCGCCTGCTGCTCGACAAGGCGCACCGGCCCGGCTGAGCAAGAGCACAGCGCCGAGCGTCCAGCCCGGCGCCGTGCCCGTGCTCGGATGGGTTACGGCAGGATCGGCAGCGGCGCCGGGTACGGCAGGATCTGGCCGTTGGCCAGGGTCCCGCCCACCAGGGTCGCGCGCGTGCCCGCCATCAGGCCGACGCCGCTGGCCAGCGACGCGTCGACGTAGATGTGCGTGTTGATGCCCGCCGCCTCACGGTTGTTGCCGATCGCGTCGCCGGTGAGCGTGTTCGAGCCCGAGCCCGAGTCACCCGGCGTGATCGCTCCAAAGAACGTGAAGTAGTTGCTGCGCCACGTGATCGCTGTGCCCGAGCGCGGCGTTCCACCTGCTCCGATCCCGGCGCCGTGGCCGTAGTGGACGACCTGCTGGACCAGCGTCGGGTTCGGGTTGGTGGAGACCTCGCCCTTCGACAGATCCGCGCTGACGACCTCGCCGGTCGCCGTGTACGTGCCGATCGGGCCGCCCCAGAAGGCCATCGTCGGCGTGACGAGGCTCTGGTAGGCCGGATCGACCGAGATCAGGGCCCAGTCCTTGCCGATGCCGGCATCGCCGGTGCTGGCGGAGTACCGCCCGAAGTCGAGCAGCACCGGAACCGTGGTGCCGAAGCTCGAGTGGTTGCCCACCACACCGATGACGGTGCCGAGGTCGCCGCTGTTGCCGCAGTGGCCGGCGGTGCTGATCGAGTACGAGCCCGGAGAGCCGTAGACGTGGGCCATGCTGCACCAGCCGACGGTGTCGTCGGTCACGGTCAGCAGCAATGCGCCGGGGCGGATGCCGAAGAAGCCGGCGCCCGCAAAGGTCGCGACAGCCGGGTCCGCGGCCATCGGCACCATGCGACCGTTCGGATAGACCTTCGTCGGGACCGGGAAGCGATGCCCGACCAGGAAGCGCTTGGGCGGAAGGCCCATCAGCTTCAGGTCACGGTCGTTGAGAGTCATCTTCATCGGCGCCCACGAATGCATCTTGTGCGTGGACAGGATCTGATTGACCCAGTTCTTGCGCAGCTGCTGCGTCTGATCGGCCGAGAGCCTGAACTCCGACAGGCGCACGACGCGCGCCTGAGCCGAGGTGGACACGGCCATTACCAAGATCACGCAGCTGAGCGCCGCGATGACGACACGTCGTACTCCCATTCCAGCTGACCTCCCGCTTGTAGACCCCAAAACCCCGCGCGCGAACGCGCTTGAGGGCCTGCTGCCCCGAAAATCGGTAGATCAAACCGGCGGGTGAAACGGAGAGGGCGGGATTCGAACCCGCGAAGGAGCTTTCCGCCCCTTACTCGCTTAGCAGGCGAGTGCCTTCAGCCACTCGGCCACCTCTCCCGGCGGGCGCCCAGTGTAAAGCTTGGGGGGCGGCCCGCCGATGTCGTAGGAGAGGCGTGCGCGCATCGATCGATCCGCACCCGGACGCTTTGGACCAGTACTCGACAGCGACCACCAGCGAGGCCATCCTGGCGGTCTCGCGCCTGCAGGGAATCGTCGCCCGCGGAGCGGACCTCGATGACCTGCGTGCCGCATTCGTCGCCGAGACGCGAAGTCTTCTCGGCGCCGACGGCGTGGTTCTGCTGGCCGTGGAGGGAGACGACGACTCTCCGGACATCCTGGCCATCGACCCGCCGGACCATGCGCCCGCGTCGGGGTGGCGGACCGGGTCCGACGCCTGCCTGCTGGTCCCGGTCCACGTCCGCGACGGAATCGGCCAGGTGCTCGGCATCGACCGGCCTGCCGAGCCGTTCACGGATGCCGATCAGGAGTTGGCGTGGGCCTTCGCCGCCGCCGGTTCGGGTGCGCTCGAACACGCCCGCCTGGCGCAGCGCGACGCGGAGCGGATGGCCCAGTTCTCGGCCCTTGCCCGTGCCGCGCGCACGCTCAACGAGAACGTCGACCTCTCGCCGCTGCTCACCGCGATCTGCACCGAGGCGCGGGCGATCATGGGAGCCGACGCGGTGGCGATCTACCTGCGCGACGACGATGGCGGGGTGATCGCAGAGGCGGCCGACGGCCTTGCCGTCCACATGCTCGGCTACCGAATGGCCGACGGCGAGGGTCTCGCGGGCAGGGTCGCCCAGGAAGGCCGCTCGATGGCGACCTCCGACTACCAGTCGCTGGCGAACCCGGCGCCCGGCTCGCCGGTCGCCGACGTGCGCAGCGCGCTCGCCGTCCCGATGCGCTGGGACGACGCCCTCCGCGGAGTGCTCTCGGTCGGCTATCGCAGCGTGCACGCCGCCGGGCCCGAGGAGCTGCGACTGCTCGAGACGTTCGGCGACCTCGCGGCCGCCGCGTGCCGCAACGCCAACGCCGCCACGGGCCTGGCGCTTGCCGCGCGGACCGACGAGCTGACGGGCTGCCTGAACCGCGCCGCCCTGCTGGACGGGCTGCGGCTGGAGGTCGAGCGCTGCGCGCGCACCGGCCAGCAGATGACGCTGGTGATGCTCGACCTCGACGAGTTCAAGCAGGTCAACGAGCTGCATGGCCATCTGGTCGGCGACGAGGTGCTGCGCCACACCGGCCACGCGCTGCGCACCGCGGTCCGCCCCTACGACCTCTGTGCGCGTTACGGCGGCGACGAGTTCGTGATCGTCTGCTCGGACGCCTCCGAGCAGGACGCCGCCGAAGTGGCCACGCGCGCCATGGAACGGCTCACGGAGGAGCTGGCCGACGTGCCCGGCGCCGCCGACACAGGTGTGACCGCCGGGATCGCGCCGTGGGCCGAGGGCCGCACCGCGACCGGGCTGCTCGAAGACGCCGACCGCGCGCTGCTCTACGGAAAGCAGCAGGGCCGCCGCCGCGAGATCGTGCTCGCCTCCGAGCTGCCGACGACGTTCCGCCCGGTGCGCTTCCGGCGCGCCGACGACCCGCCGGGTGGGGCACCGGAGACCGGTCGCCAGGCCGAACGACTCCAGAAGCGCAGCCGCCAACTCGTCCTGGCCAGCGCGTTGGGTACCCGCCTGGCCGGGATGCGCGAAGCGAGGGCGCTCGTCGAGGCCGCCGCCGACGAGCTGCACCGCGCGTTCGGCTACCTGCTGTGCTCGGTGATCCGCCTGCGCGAGGACGGTCTCGTCGAAGCCGCCACGGCGCGCGGCGAGGGCTTCGCCCGCTCCGAGGAGCGCGGCTGGACGCAGCCCTCCGGGGCGGGCGTGATCGGCCGCGCGCTGCGCGAGCGGCGCGCCGTGGTCGTCCCCGACGTCCGGCTCGAGGCCGGGTACAAGCCCACGCCGCACGTCGCGGAGATGCGGTCCGAGCTGGTCGCGCCGATCTGGGTCGGCGGCCGGCTGTGGGGAGCGATCGACGTCGAGGAGTCCCGCGTCGCGGCCTTCGACGACGAGGACGCACGACTCGTGCAGATCGTCGCCGACCAGCTCGGCGCCGCCCTGCGGTCCGCCGAGCTCTACAACCAGCTCGAGAACGCCTACCTCGCGACGGCCGACGCGCTGTCGGCAGCGCTCGACGCACGCGACGCGCGCGCGCCGCGCGGCGACGGCCCGATCTCGGGGCTCTGCGAGGCGGTCGGCATCCGGCTGGGGATGAAGGGCGCGGCGCTGCGCGACCTGCGCTACGGCGCGGCACTGCACGACATCGGCAAGATCGCCGTGCCCGAGACGATCCTCGACAAGCCCGGCGACCTCGATCCCGAGGAGCGCGCGGTCATCGAGCGCCACCCGCTGGTGGGCGAGCAGATGCTCAGCCCGGTGGAGTTCCTCGCCGGGGTCGCGCCGCTGGTCCGCCACGAGCACGAGCGCTGGGACGGCACCGGCTACCCCGACGGGTTGGCGGGCGAGCGCATCCCCCTCGGCGCGCGAATCATCTTCGCCTGCGACGCCTACCGGGCGATGGTCAGCGTG
The DNA here is from genome assembly GCA_963825415.1 of uncultured Actinomycetes bacterium. GTDB lineage: Bacteria > Actinomycetota > Thermoleophilia > Solirubrobacterales > Solirubrobacteraceae > BP-464. The sequence continues at coordinate 292,290 of CAWGTD010000003.1, forward strand.
CGCCCCTATCGCGAGTCGCTTCCCGAGGCCCGTGCCCGCGAGGAACTGCGCCGCAACTCCGGCTCACAATTTGATCCGGCGGTGGTCGGTGCCCTCCTCGAGGTGCTCGACGACGGGCTCGGCCCGGCGCACTAGCATCGCCCGCGGAGGGGTGGCAGAGCGGTCGAATGCGCCAGCCTTGAAAGCTGGAGCCCGTGCAAGCGGGCCGCGGGTTCGAATCCCGCCCCCTCCGCTCTTGGCGCCTCAGGCGGCGGGGCGCTTGTAGTCGAGCATGTTCTGCAGCAGCGTGTAGCCGGTGTAGGTGACGGCGTAGTTCTGCAGGCCGTACGGGTGGAAGTACTGCTCGGTCGGGTCGGGCAGCAGTGCGCCGAGGAACCGGATCCGGCCGTTGCCCTTGGTCAGCTCGCCGTAGATGGTGCGACCGGTGCCGTTGGTGCCCGCCGTGCGGCCGCCGGCGGCCTCCCAGTCGGTCGTGGCGATCGTCCAGTTCGGCGCCGAGTTGGTCGCCGCGCTGCCGAAGCGGTAGCCGATCGGCACGGTGTCGTAGGTCTGGCGCGCGACCCCGCGCAGGTGCTGGTTGAGCGGGTCGGTGCGGTTGGAGAAGTCGACGTAGCCGACGTAGGCGTTGGTCGACGACACGGCGGACGCCGGAACGACGCCCATCGCGGCCAGCGCCTGCGCCGCCGCGTCGGTGACGATCAGGTTGCCGCCGCCTCCTACGAAGCGATTCAGCGCGTCGTAGAACGGGCCCGCCTCGGCGTCGCCGGGCAGCGGGCCGTTGGCGAGGACGATCGAGTCGTACTGGGCGAGGTTGGCGACCGGGACGCGCGCGGGCTTGATCGTGGTGAGCCCGGGGTTGGCGTAGTGGTTGAGGTCCGAGAAGAACTTCATCCGCGTGACGCGGTAGGGGACCTGGTTGTCGCCGGCGTCCAGCGGGCCGGCACCGTCCGCGTCGGCGTCGGTGATCACCTTCGGATCGAAGATGTAGGCCGCCTTGCCGCCGACGTCGTATGTGAACTGCTTGCGGTCGACCGCCTGCCGGAACATCGTGTAGTTGATCGCGCGGATCGCGTCGACCCACACCTGGTTGAGCGCGCCCGTGTACGCGGCCCAGTTGACCTCGCGACCGACGGTCAGCTCCGTGGCGAAGCCGGTCCCGCCGACCAGCTCGGGCGTGTTGTAGTAGTCGATGCCCGAGCCCGACGCCGAGTAGCCGAGCATGTCGTACAGCGTTCCCCAGTGGTACGGGCCGAGGTCCTGGCCGGTCGCGTCGCGCAGCGTGCCCAGCGCGGTGCCGAACGAGTACTCCTTCATCGTCTCGTTGATGCCGTCGGCGAACCGGGCCAGGGTCTCTGACTTCTGGTAGTTGAACTGCCCGACGATCTGGAGCCCCGCTGCCGCGTAGGTGTCGTCGAGCTGGCCGTGGTTGTCGGTGCCGAGGAACCAGTTGCGGGGGCCGCTGGTGAAGAGGTCGCGCAGCGCGTTGCCCTCGGGCTCGGCTGCCGGTCTTGTTGGCGGTGTCGATCCAGCCCTTGACGGGGAGCTGGCGGTTGAGGTCCGTGCCGTTGTCGTTGCCGCGGATCTGCATCAGCCCGGCGTTCGGGGATCCGGTGACGTCGCCCTTCACCCAGCCGTCGGGGTTGGGGTAGACGAAGTGGATCACGTAGTCGTGCAGCACCTGCTTGGCCCACGGCTCGGACGCTTCGAAGCGCTGGTCGACCATCTCCTCCATCACGCGCGCGCCGCCCTCGCGGCCGCCGACCTCGTCGCCGTGGATCGACGACATCACGAGCAGACGCTGCTTCTTTGTCGTCACGCTCTCGTCGGTGATCAGCACGTCGTAGACCGGGCGCCCGCCGGCCGACTTGCCCAGCGTCGTGACCTGTACGTAGCCCGGGAACGTGGCCTCGAGCAATGCGATCCCGCACTGGAACTCGTCGAAGCGGATGAAGTTGGTGCTCAGCAGCGGGTCCACGAAGATGCGGTCACCCGGTGTGATGTCGCCCGCCTTGCACTTCACCGGCGTCGCGCCCGCGGGCGCGGCGGCGACCGCGGCGAGCATCAGGACAGCGATCGACAGGGTCAGCAGACGGACACGCAGAGCCATGCCGTTGTCAACGCGCGATGGTCCGAAAACTTGCTTGCGTGTGCTGAGGGCTCAGCCGCCGCCGGCGGCGCCCGCGACGTAGACCGCCAGCGCGTGGATCTCGCGCGCCGACAGCTTGCCCTTGTAGCTGGGCATGCCGTTGCCGCCGTTGGTGACCTGGCGCTCGACCGTCGCGACGGGCGGGCGCAGCTTGTCGAGGTCAGGGCCGATCCGGCCCGCCGCGTCCGCCGCCTTCAGCGTGTGACACGAGGCGCAGCCCAGGCTGACGAACTGCTTGGCGGGCCCGCTCTTCGAGCCGCCCGAGCCTCCGCAGCCGGCCAACGGCACCGCGACGAGCAGGGCGACGACCGCGCAGCGCATGCGGCCAAGCTAGTTGGTGGCGATCGCCACGGCCGCGCGCACGACGGCGTCACGAACGGTGGCGTCGTCGACCGGCAGGGCGTCCGGCACCCCGGCCGGCGACTCGCGCACGACGACGCCGCTACGGGCGAGGTGCATCGCGCCCAGCGCGGCCGTCCACAGGTGGTTGGCGACGAAGTCGGGGTCCTCGATCGCGAACACGCCCGCGTCGCGGCCTTCGGCCAGCACGCGCGAGCACGTCCCGAGGCACGACGCCATCCCCTGGCCGAGCCGCACCCACACGGCGTCGGAGACCCGCTCGCGCAGGTCGGCGGCGGGGCGGCGCAGCAGCGACAGCGCGCAGTCCAGGAAGGCCGGGTACTCGAGGCAGAAGTCGGCGAACGCGCCGGTGATCGCGCGCAGCCGGTCGGCCGGCTCGGCGGGCGCCTCGGCCGCGTCGCGCAGCCGCCCGTCGAGCTCGGCGAGGTAGCGCGTGACCGTGAGGATGAACAGCTCCTCCTTGGAGGAGAAGTGCCGGTAGATCAGCGCGCGGCTGAGCCCGACCTCGCGAGCGATCTCGTCGATCGGGGCGTCCTGCATGCCGCGCTGGTCGAACAGCGCGCGCGCCGCATCGATGATGTCGCGCTCGCGCTGGCGAGTGGTCATGCGGCGGCCCGGGCCTGGAGCAGCTGGCGCGCGCGCTCGTCGTCGATGAGCGCGGGCTCGGTCGCCTCCATGAAGTCCCGGAGCACCTCGACGAAGCGCATGGGGTCGTCGCGGTGCGGGAAGTGGCCGGCACGCTCGAAGATCGCCAGCCGGCTGCCGGGCACGAGGTCGTGCGCCTCGCGGCCGTGGCGGACCGGGATGATCCGGTCGCGCTCGCCCCAGACGAACAGCGTCGGCATGCCCTCGGCGAGGTAGAGCCGGTCGCGCGCGTCGACGCGCTGGCCGTCGGGGTCGACGACCGCTCGCACGGTGTGGACGAACGCCCGCCGCGCCTCCCAGTCGCCGAAGGATGCAAAGCCGCGGGCGATCTCCTCGACGTCGGGGCCGGCCCGCAGGCCGAGCTTGCCCATCACGCCCGCGACCGCGCCGCCGACACGCAGGATCGGCGTGGAGGCCAGGATCGGAAGCACCAGCTCGGAGCCCGGCAGCGACGCCGCCCGGATCGCGATGCTGACCTCGGGGCCGAGCCCGCCGCTGCCGACGAGGACCAGGCGCTCGGCGCGCTCTGGGAACTGGTAGGCGAAGACCATCGCCACGCCGCCGCCGAGGGAGTGGCCGACGATGCTCGCGCGGTCGTGGCCCAGGACGGCGAGCAGGTCGCGCAGGCCGCTGGCGTGAGCGCCCAGCGAGTAGTCGCCGCGGGGCTTGGCGGACTCGCCGTGGCCCAGCATGTCCGGGGCGATCACCGTGTGGTCGCGGGCAAGCGAGGGGATCACGTCGTCCCACGTCTGCGAGCTCCCGGCGATGCCGTGGATGAGGACCAGGACGGGGCCCTCGCCGGCGGTGCGGAACCGCACGCGCTGGCCGTGGATCAGGACTTCTTCAAGGGTTGTGGGGGGCGGCATGACACAGAGTGTGACACACTGTTACCCATGGAAGCCGCCACCACCGCAGAGACCACCCAGAACGGCGCTGCCGCAGAGCAGGCCGCCGACACCGAAGCCCCCACCTTTTCGCTCGAGCTGAGCCAGGATCAGAAGGACATCCGCGACTGGGCCCACGGGTTCGCCGCGAACGTCATCCGCCCCGCCGGGGCGGAATGGGACGAGCGCGAGGAGACGCCGTGGCCGATCATCCAGGAGGCCGCGAAGATCGGCCTCTACGGCTTCGAGGCGCTCGCGCAGTTCTTCGCGGACCCGGCCGGCCTGATGCTGCCGATCGTCAACGAGGAGCTGTTCTGGGGCGATGCCGGCATCGGCATGGCGCTGATGGGCACCGCGCTGCCGGTCGCCGCGATCTTCGGGCAGGGCACCGGCGAGCAGATCGGCGAGTGGATCCCGCGCTGCTTCGGCACGCAGGACGAGCCCAAGGTGGCGGCCTTCTGCTCCTCAGAGCCCGACGCGGGCTCCGACGTCTCGGGCATCCGCACGACCGCCAAGTACGACGAGGCCAGCGGCGAGTGGGTCATCAACGGCCAGAAGGCGTGGGCGACCAACGGCGGCATCGCCGACGTCCACGTCGTCGTCGCCACGGTCGACCGCGAGCTCGGCTCGCGCGGACACGCCGCGTTCGTCATCTCCAAGGACGACACGAAGGGCATCGAACAGGGCTCGAAGGTCAAGAAGCACGGGCTGCGGGCGTCGCACACCGCCGACGTGCACCTCGACGACTGCCGCGTCCCCGGCAGCGCGCTGCTCGGCGGCAAGGAGAAGCTCGACGAGCGCCTGGCGCGCGTGCGCGAGGGCAAGAGCAGCGGCGGCCAGGCCGCCATGCAGACCTTCGAGGCCAGCCGCCCGACGGTCGGCGCCCAGGCGCTGGGCATCGCCCGCGCCGCCTACGAGTACTCGCTCGACTACGCCAAGGAGCGCGAGCAGTTCGGCCGCAAGATCATCGAGAACCAGTCGATCGCGTTCACGCTCGCCCGGATGAAGCTCGAGATCGACGCCGCCCGCCTGCTGGTGTGGCGCGCCTCGTGGATGGGCCGCAACGCGCATCGCTTCGAGAACGCCGAGGGCTCGATGAGCAAGCTCAAGGCCGGCGAGGTCGCGGTCTGGTCGACCGAGCGGGCGATCCAGATCCTCGGCGGCAACGGCTACACGCGCGAGTTCCCCGTCGAGCGTTGGCATCGCGACGCCAAGATCTACGACATCTTCGAGGGCACGGCCGAGATCCAGCAGCTCGTGATCGCACGCGCAATCTCGGGGATGCACATACGCTGATCGTCGTAGCTCGGACCACCCGGGTTGACAGCCCGCCGTCCGAGGGAGAGGGTGGGCGCGTGGCCTTCGGCTCCCCCCAGTTCCATCTGTCCGAGGAACAGCCCGCCGACGACACGCGCCTGATCACGGTCACCGGCGAGATCCACGTCACGACGGCGCCGGACTTCAGCAACCGGCTCAACGACGCGATCTCCGCCGGCACCCGCGGCGTGGTCATCGACATGTCCGACGTCGCGTTCATCGACTCGACGGGGCTCAGCGTGCTGCTCAACGGACTGCGCCGCGTCACGCGCTCCAACGGCCGCATGGCGCTGGTGGTCTCCAACCCGACCGTGCTGCGCCTGTTCGAGATCACCAAGCTCGACTCGACCTTCGACATCCACGGCTCGCGCGAGGACGCGCTGGCCAGCGTTCAGGCGGACGGCAGCTCCGACGGCGCTCCGTAGGGCGCCAGGCACTCCGGCAGCGCGACCGAGCCGTCCTCGCGCTGGCCGTTCTCCAGCAGGGCGATCATGTGCCGCCACGTCACGGCGGTGCCGTTGAGCGTGTGGGCGACGACCGGCTTGCCTCCGGCCGGCCGATGGCGTACGTCGAGCCGCCGTGCCTGAAAGTCGGTCGTGTTCGACGTCGAGGTGACCTCGCGGTAGCGCGCCTGGCCCGGCATCCACGCCTCGCAGTCGAACTTCCTGCAAGCGCTTGCCCCGAGGTCGTCGACGGCGATGTCGACGACGCGGTAGGGAATCCCGAGGGCGCCGAGGATCTCCTCCTCGATCGCGAGCAGCCGCTCGTGCTCGGCGCCGGACTCCTCGGGAGCGACGAAGCTGAACATCTCGACCTTGTCGAACTGGTGGACGCGGAAGATCCCGCGGGTGTCCTTGCCCGCGGCGCCCGCCTCGCGGCGAAAGCAGGTCGAGAACCCCGCGTAGCGGCGCGGCAGGTCCTCGAGGATCTCGCCCGCGTGCAGCGAGGCCAGCGCAACCTCGCTGGTGCCCACGAGGTAGAGGTCGTCCTCGGGCAGGTGGTAGATCTGCTGCTCGGTGTCGGGCAGGAAGCCGGTGCCGTACATCGCCTCTTCGCGGACGAGCACCGGCGGGACGACCGGCTCGAAGCCGTGGCCGCGCAGCTTGTGCAGCGCCCACTGCACCAGCGCGAACTCCAGCAGGACCAGGTCGCCGCGCAGGTAGGCGAAGCGCGAGCCGCTCAGGCGCGCGGCGCGCTCCATGTCGATGCGCTCGCCCGCGAGCTCGAGGTGGTCGCGGCCTTCGGCGCCGGCCTCCCCCACCTCCTTGACGACCGTGTCCTGCGCCGGCGCGTCGGGGTGCGGCAGGTTGGGCAGCAGCGCCAGCGCGTGCTCAAGCGCGGGCTCGACCTCGGCCAGCTCGGCGTCGAGCGCCTTGGCCTCCGCGGCCACCTCGCGCATACGGGCGATCGCCTCATCGGAGTCCTCACCGGCCTGCTTGGCGGCCGCGATCGCGCCCGAGGCCTCGTTCTGGCGGGCGCGCAACGCTTCGAGCTCGGGAAGCAGCTCGCGCCGGCGGGCGTCGAGTTCGACGATCCGGTCGACTGCCGACGCCAGGTCGCCACCGCGGCGCGCCAGTGCGGCGCGGACCGCGTCCGGGTCGCGGCGGATCTCCTTGACGTCGAGCACGGGCGGGCGCGGCCGGCGGCGCCGCTACTTGCCGCTCTTCGATGCCGCCTGGCGCCCGGAGTACTCGGCCAGGAACTTCGCGACCTGCTCGGCTTCGCGCCCGACCACGATGTTCTCGGGCATGATCGCCCCGGAGAACCCGCCGTTGCGGATCGCGTAGAGAACCTGGTCGACGGTCTCCGGCCGCACGTTGAAGTTCGGCCCGTCGACGCGTTCGCGATCGCGGACCTTCGTGGCCGATCCCTGGGTGCCCGCGACGTCGAGCGTGTGGCAGCCGCCACAGCGCTGGGCGAACAGGACGGCGCCCGCGTGGACGTCGTCGGTCTTGCTCACGTCGACGCTCCTGGAACCGCATGCGCCGACCGTCCCGGCGACGCCGATCACGCCGAGCACACAGACGATGCGGCGGCCGGTCATTGCGGGCGGGGACTATACGAGAAGATCTATGTCTCGAATGCCCCGCCCACTCCTCACCCTCCTCGTCCTCTGTGCCCTCGCGGCGCCGCTCGCCGGCTGCGGCCGCGGCAAGCCGCTGCCCGTGCTCAACGAGACGATCGGCCTCAAGCTCGACGAGTACCGGCTGCGACCGCAGTACATCAGCGCCCCGGCCGGCGACATCCGGGTGATCGTGCGCAACCGCGGGATCCTCACCCACAACATCGCGATCCAGACGATCCCCGAGGACCCCACCGACCGCACGACGGTGCTGGGCCGGACCGACACCGTGCACCCGGGCAACCGGGCCGAGACCCACATCTTCCTGCGGCCCGGGCATTACCGGCTGGTCTGCACGATCGCCAACCACAGCTATCTCGGCCAGTTCGGAGAGTTGGTCGTCGAGTAGGACTCGGGCGGCGCGCGGCGAACCTCACGGCAGCCCGGCGCCGGCCACCGACGACGGGGCGCTGACACTTCGCTCCCGTCCTCACCAACGGCGGCAACCGACGGCCGGCGCCGGGTTCTCTTCCCGCGGGCTAGGTTGCGCCCGTGGACGAGCGGACGTTTCGCGACACCCTTGGCCGGTTCCCGACCGGCGTGACGGTCGTCACCGCAAGCGGTGACCACGGCCCGGCGGGCCTGACGACCAACGCGTTCACGTCGCTCTCGCTCGACCCGCCGCTCGTGCTCGTCTGCTTCGAGCGCGGCTCCCGAACACTGCCGATCGTCCGCGAGACCCGCCGCTTCGCCGTCAACGTGTTGCGGACCGGCCAGGAGGAGCTGGCGCGCGTGTTCGCCTCCAAGCGGGTGGCGGCGGAGAAGTTCGAGTCGGTGACCCACACGGTCGATCACGGGGTGCCTGTGCTCGACGGCGCGCTGGCGTGGGTGATCTGCGACCTCGTGGCGCTGCATCCCGGCGGCGATCACGAGATCGGCGTGGGCGCGGTCACCGCGATGGGCCACGACCCCGACGGCGAACCGCTGGTGTTCGTCGACGGCGCCTATCGCGACCTGACCTGACGGAACCGCCCACGCGCGGCGGGTGTACCCGCGGTGTGCGCCCTCTCTTCGCCGTCCTCGCCGTCTTCTTCGCCGCCGCCGCGCCCGCCGCGGGCAAGCAGGTGGTCGGCGCCAAGACGTGCGGCAGCGATGGCTGCCGCGCCATGCTCGACCCGTCGCCCGAGGTGCTCGCGGGTACGCCGGCCAACGCGCCGAAGGGCCCGGAGCCGTTCGTGCTCTTCCGGATCCTCTATCGCGGCGGCGAGGAGGAGAAGGAGATCGCGGTCGATCACGTCTACCTCGTGCGCAGCGGGCTGCTGGTCGCAGACGGCCGGCAGGAGGGCGAGCTGATCTTCCTGCGACCGGCGGCCGAGACCGCGCTGCGGCGCGAGGCCGGGCGGGTGACCCCCTTCCCCGCGGCCCGGCTGCCACGAGGGGTGCAGGACGAGATCTCCGCGGCGAGCGTCGCGCTCGCGCCTTCACAGCCTCCGTCCACGGGCGGCGGCGACGGCATCGGGGCGTGGTGGATCCCCATCCTCACGGGGCCGCTGGCGCTCGCGGCGGGGCTTGCCTGGACCCGCCGGCGGCGTGCCGGCCCGCCGGTGCGCGCACCCGCGGGGTGATCGCGGCGGAACGCGCCCTCGCGCTGCGGTGTACCACTGCGGTGGTGGTGCACCGGCCGGACGAGGACGCGGCCCTGGTCGAGCGCGCACAGCGCGGGGACGTCGCTGCCTACGAGCGGCTGGTCGAGCGCCATCAGGCCGCGGCGTTCCGGGTGGCGTGGGTCGCCTGCGGCAATGCGGCCGACGCCGAGGAGGCCGCCCAGGACGCGTTCGTCAAGGCGTTCGCCGCGCTCGGCCGCTTCCGCCGCGGCGCGCCATTGCGCCCGTGGCTGCTGACGATCGTCGCCAACGAGGCGCGCAACCGCCGGCGCGCGTCGGGCCGCCGCGAGCACCTCGCCTTCCGGGCGGCGATCGCCGAGCCGACCGGCAGCGCGCCGTCCACCGAGTCGGTCGCGCTCGACGCCGAGCAGGACGCCGCCCTGCGTGCCGCCCTCGCACGGCTCGACGAGCGCGACCGCGAGGTCCTGTGGCTGCGCTTCTTCGCCGGGTTGGACGAGGCCGAGACCGCCGCCGCGCTCGGCTGCCGCCGCGGCACCGTCAAGTCGCGCCAGTCGCGCGCCCTGGATCGCCTGCGGGCCGAGCTGGAGGGCGGGGATGCCTGAGCTCGAGCAGCGCCTGCGCGCGCTCGCCCCCGCCGCCTTCCCGCCGGCGCCCGAGCTGGCGGCCGCGGTCGGCGCGCGGCTGCGGGCCGCCCCGCCGGTCGCCTCGCGGCGATCGGTGGCCGCGACGGCGCGGGCTGGTCGTCGCGCTCGCGGCGCTCGCGATCCCCGCTGGGGCGATCGCAGCCGTGCCCGCGACGCGCCACGCGGTCGCCGACTGGCTCGGGCTTCGCCACGTCAGCGTGCAGCGGGTGGAGCGGCTGCCCCGCCTGCCGGCGCTGCGCCACGCCGATCTCGGCGACGCGCGTGGACTCCGTGGCCGCAGCGTCGGAGCAGGCGGGCTTCGAGGTGCAGGTGCCGAGCGCGCTCGGGGCGCCCGACGCCGTCTACGTGACCGACGACGGCATCGTCTCGCTCGCATACGCACCGACCGCGGACCTGCCGCGCGACCGCCTGATCGGGCTGGGCCTCCTCGTCACCGAGCTCGAGGCGTTGGAGGAACCCGACCTGCTCAAGAAGGCGCTGGCCCCGGGCACCAGCGTCGAGGGGCTTTCCGTCGACGGCGCACCGGGCGTCTACATCTCGGGCGAGCCGCACGAGGTCCTCGTGCAGACCCGCGAGCGGCGCATCCGCCCGCTTCCGCCGCGCCTGGCCGGCAACTCGCTGGCGTTCGAACGCGACGGCCTCGTCATCCGCCTCGAGGGCCGCTTCACCAAGCGCGCCGCGATCGCGCTCGCCCGCTCGGTCGCGCCCTGAGGCGGCTCAGGCGCCGGCGGCAAGGTAGGCGTCGACGAGCCGCTTGGGCGCTCGCGCGAGCCACGCCTCGACGACGACCTCGCGCAGCTCCTCGATCCCGATCCGGTCGAGCTGCACCAGCACCGCCGGATAGCCGTCGAAGTGCGGCGTGGTGAAGAAGACGCTCGGGTCGTCGGCGATCATCGCCTCCTTGGCGATCAGGTGCTCGACGCGCGCGCCAAGGATCGGCCCGTCGGGCGCGCCGTCGCCGAGGGCCTCGAGGTCGGGCCGGCGCAACGGCCGCTCCCAGACGAACAGCTTGTCCTTCACGCGCCACTGCACCATGTCGCGCGAGACCACCTCGGTCGCCTCCGGCATCGCCATCGCCAGCCGGCGGACGTCGTCCCACGTTGCCACGGCCCGAGCGTAGCTCCCCTCAACTGGCGCGCTCGCCGACACACTGAATTACGGTGCGCAGCATGCGCAACACCATCGCCCTCCTGGCCTTCGTCCTCTCGCTGGCGCTCGTGCCGTCGGCATCCGCATCCGCGCCGCCGCCGCTCCCGTGCGACTACTGGGTCCACGGCTGCAACGTGCTCGAGTACGTCTGCGACACCGGCGTCTGCGCCGCGGTCGTGCTGCCGGAGATCCCGCCGACCAAGGTCTAGAGGGTGCCGGAGGGGCCACGTGGCCCCGGAGGCGGGCCCCTCGCCGGCCGAAGGCCGGATGGTGTCTCGGATTACAGGCCGCCCGCGGTCCCGATCGCGCGCAGGGCGAGAAAGCAGACGACCAACGCGGCGAGGGCCATGATCCCGGTCTCGCGGCGGACGATGGCGAGGACGACGGAGCGCTGCTCGGCCTCAGGGCGCTCGCCGACCTCCTGGGCGTTCGCGATGCCGCGGGCGTCGAGCACCGTCTCGGCCGAGAGCACGCGCAGCTGCTCGGCGACGAAGCTGACCGCGACCGGGACGAGCGCATAGACCCAGAACAGCCCGTCGTCGGGCCGGTTGCCGAGCGCGGCCGCGACGCCGGCGAGCGCCGCGAGCGCGACCGCGGCCGCCTGCGCCGCGCGCAACAGCACCCAGAACGCCCGCGCCGTGCGCACCTGCCACCACGCCCAGCCGCCGGCCAGTGCCGCGAGGCCGGAGAGGCCCGCGAGAGCCGCCGCGGCGACCTCGATCACGGCCTCCACAAGAGGCCTCTGCCACTAAGTATCAACATCGCACAAATGGTGGTAGAACCCGGGCCGGATGCTGCGAAGCTACCTCCCGGCCATCGTGTTCGTGCTGCTCGGCGGAGGGGTCGGCGCCGCGTTCGCCGTGCTCAACTCGTTCGCCGGTCCGAAGGGCCGCGGCCGCGAGCGCTCGAAGGCCGACCCGTACGAGTGCGGCCTGCCGTCCGAGGTCAAGACGGGCTTTCGCTTCGGCATCAGCTTCTACCTCGTGGCGATGCTGTTCATCCTCTTCGACATCGAGGTGATCTTCCTCTACCCCGTCGCCGTCCAGCTGCGGGCGTTCGGGACCTTCGCGCTGGTCGAGACCGTCGTGTTCGTCGTGCTCCTCATGGTCGCGTTCGTCTACGTCTGGCGACGGGGAGCGCTCGAATGGAGATAACCCGCAGGACGATCGACCCAGCCGAGGTAAGCGACTTCCGGATCCGCCAGCTGCGCGCGCGCGACATGCTCGCCGGCAACCTCGACGACGCCGATCTGCAGAAGCACGTCGAGGAGTCGATCATCACCACGACCGTCGACCGCGCGGTCAGCTGGGCGCGCGGCAACGCGATGTTCCCCGCGACGTTCGGCCTGGCCTGCTGCGCGATCGAGATGATGTCGATCGTCGCCAGCCGCGTCGACGTCGCGCGGTTCGGCTTCGAGGCCTTCCGCGCCTCGCCGCGCCAGGCCGACCTGCTGATCCTCTCCGGCCGCGTCTCGATCAAGATGGCGCCGATCGTCCGCCGGATCTGGGACCAGATGCTCGAGCCCAAGTGGTCGATCGCGATGGGCGCCTGCAGCTCCTCGATGGGCGTCTTCAACAACTACGCGATCGTCCCGGCCGACAAGTTCATGCCGGTCGCGGTCCACGTGCCCGGCTGCCCGCCGCGCCCCGAGGCGCTCATGCACGGCATCGTCAAGCTGCGCCAGCAGATCGTCTCCGGACCCGACGACGGCTGGCGCGAGCGCTACCGCGCGATCGGCACCGAGGAGCTCGTGGCGATCGAGGCGGGCGAGCGGGCACACGCCGCCGAGGGCGGCGGGTCGGATGCCTGACGCGACCGGGCTCGAGCTGCTCGCGCAGGAGCTGCGCGAGGCCGACGAGGGCAGCGTCGTCGACGCGCTGCACTTCCGCGGCAAGGGAGCGCTCGAGGTGACGCCGGCGGCGATCCGCGCGACGCTCGAGCGCCTGCGCGCGAAGGGCTACACATTCCTCGCGTCGGTGCACGGCGTCGACTACTACCCCGACGAGCCGCGCCTCGGCGTCCATTACGAGCTGCTCGACATGCAGCGCGTCGACCGCCTGACGGTGAAGCTCCGGGTGCCGACAGACGCGGCGGAGGTCGAATCCGTCACGCCCGACTGGCCGACCGCCGACCACCAGGAGCGCGAGGTCTTCGACATGTTCGGGGTCGTCTTCAACGGCCACCCCGACCTGCGCCGGATCCTCATGCCCGAGGACTACGAGGGCTTCCCGCAGCGCCGCGACTTCCCGGTCGGCGGCGAGCCCGTCCTGTTCACCGTCGACCAGTCGGCCGGCACGCACTACACCGAGTGAGCTCTCACACCGACTACGACCACCGCCAGGTCGAGGACTCGATCACGATGGCGCCGCTCGGGCGCCAGGTGTCCGAGAACGTCCACGACGAGCTGCTGACGCTCAACTTCGGCCCGCACCACCCGGCCACGCATGGCGTGCTGCGGATCCTGGTCACGCTCGAGGGCGAGATCGTGCGCGACCTGCGCCCGATCATCGGCTACGTCCACACCGGCATCGAGAAGACCGCCGAGACGAAGAGCTACTGGAAGGCCATCCCGGTCATCGAGCGGATGGACTACCTCGCCTACTACTTCAACGCGATGGCGTTCTGCGGCGCGGTCGAGACGCTGCTGGAGGTCGAGGTCCCCAAGCGCGCCCAGTACCTGCGCGTGATCCACCTCGAGCTCAACCGGATCATGAGCCACCTCGTGTGGCTGGGGACGTCGTGCCTGGACCTCGGGGCGATCTCGATGTTCTGGTACGGGTTCCGCGAGCGCGAGCGCATCCTCGACCTCTTCGAGCAGTCCTCCGGCCAGCGCATGCACACGCGCTACATCCAGGTCGGCGGCGTCATGGAGGACATCCCGCTCGGCTTCGAGGAGAAGCTGCGCCAGTTCATCGACGTGATGCCCCAGCGCGTCGACCAGTACGAGGCGCTGCTGAACCGCAACGAGATCGTCCTGCAGCGGCTGCGCCACACCTGCCCGCTGGATGCCGACGACGCTGCTCGAGCTGGGCGTCACCGGCCCGCTGCTGCGCGCCGCCGGCGTGCCCTGGGACCTGCGCAAGTCCGACCCCTACTCGTCCTACGAGGACTTCGAGTTCACCGTCCCGATCGGCACGATCGGCGACAACTACGACCGCTTCGCCGTGCGCCTGCGCGAGATGCGCCAGAGCGTGCGGATCATCGAGCAGGCGATCGACGGGCTGCCCGAAGGGCCCTGGATCACCGAGGACCGCAAGGTCGCGCTGCCGCCACGGCACGAGCTGGCGACCTCGATGGAGGCGCTCATCCACCACTTCAAGCTCGTCACCGAAGGCTTCCGCGTGCCGCCGGGCGAGGTCTACTTCCCGATCGAGGGCCCGCGCGGCGAGCTGGGCTGCTTCGTGCGCTCCGACGGGTCGAGCAAGCCGGCGCGCGTGCACATGCGCGACCCGAGCTTCGTGAACCTCCAGGCCACCGCGGCCGATGGTCAAGGACAGCTACATCGCCGACCTGATCGCCACGCTGGCGATGCTCGACCCGGTGCTCGGAGGCATCGACCGTTGAGCGCGGACGAGCTGGCCACCCAGGTCCCTCGCTTCGCGCACGGCTCGCGCGTCCCCGGCTGGGACGCCGCCGCCGACCTCAGCAAGGACCCGGCGGGGGTCCCCGACCCCGCGACCACCCCGGTCCCCGACGAGCTGCGTGCGGAGATCGAGGGCCACATGGCCAAGTACCCCGACCGGCGCAGCGCGGCGATCCCGGCGCTGGCCGCGGTCCAGGCCCGCTACGGCTGGTGCACGCCCGAGGGAGTCGACCAGGCGGCGTGCGTGATGCGCCTGACGCCGGGCTACCTGATGGCGGTCGCGACCTTCTACGACATGCTCGAGACCGAGCCCGTCGGGCGCCACGCGCTCTACGTGTGCACGAACATCACGTGCTCGCTGCTCGGCGCCGACGAGCTGCTGGCGCGCATCGAGGCCGAGGTCGGGGGCGACCCGGACTTCAACGTGCGCGGGTTCGAGTGCCTCGGCGCGTGCGACATCGCGCCGATGGCGTCGGTCGACGGCGTCTACGTCGGCCCGATCGCACTCGACGACGTGCCCGAGCTGATCGGCCAGATCAAGTCCGGCGAGGCCCCGCTGCCCGCCAAGCAGCTCGCAAAGCGCGCGAGCGTCGACCCCGGGGCGGTGCGCACGAGCACGCCGTCGGAGGCCCCGCTGCCGCCGGAGCCGAGCGCGTTCGGCCCGCCGATGACCGGCGACGCCGGCGAGCAGGTCGCCCCGCAGGAGCAGCCGCCCGACCAGCCCGAGGGGGAGCCGCAGTCGTGAGCACGCTGCTGTTCGAGAACATCGACGAGCCGGGCCTGAACACGATCGACGTCTACCGCCGGCGCGGCGGCTACGAGATCGCGCCCAAGGCGCTGCAGACACCGCGCGACCAGCTGATCGACGATCTGAAGACGTCGGGCCTGCGCGGGCGCGGCGGCGCCGGCTTCGCCACCGGCATGAAGGCGTCGTTCATGCCGATGGGCCAGGTCGACAAGTACCTCGTCTGCAACGCCGACGAGTCCGAGCCCGGGACGTTCAAGGACCGCGAGCTCATGTTCAAGAACCCCCACGCGCTGATCGAGGGGATGGTCATCGCGGCCTACGCGGTCGACGCGAACCGCTCCTTCATCTACATCCGCGGCGAGTACGCCGAGGTCGCCGACGTGCTCGACGCGGCGCTCGTCGAAGCGCGCGACGCCGGCGTGCTCGGCGAGCTGTCGCTGGTCGTCCACCGCGGCGCCGGCGCCTACATCTGCGGCGAGGAGACGGCGCTGCTCGACTCGCTGGAGGGCAAGCGCGGCAACCCGCGCCTCAAGCCGCCGTTCCCGGCCAACCAGGGCCTCTACCAGGGCCCGACGCTGATCAACAACGTCGAGACCCTGATGACGATCCCCTACATCCTGCGGATGGGTGCCGCGGAGTACGCCAAGCTCGGCGTCGAGAACTCATCGGGCACCAAGGTCGTCTCGGTGTCGGGCAACGTCCAGCGGCCGGGCAACTACGAGATCGAGCTGGGGGTCCCGTCGCGCGAGCTGATCTACGACCTCGCCGGCGGGCCGCCTGAGGGCCGCGAGGTCAAGCTCTGGTTCCCCGGCGGGTCGAGCGCGCCGGTGCTGACCAAGGACGACCTCGACGTCCCCTACGACTTCGACTCGCTGGCCAAGGCCGGCTCGATGCTCGGCTCCGGAGCGATCATCGTCGTCGACGACTCCAACTCGGTGGTCGACGTCGCGATCAAGCTCGCGCGCTTCTACCGCCACGAGTCCTGCGGCAAGTGCACGCCGTGCCGCGAGGGGACCAACTGGACGGTGACGATGCTCGAGCGCATCCAGGCCGGCGTGGCGACGCCGATGGACCTCGACATCATGGCCTCGGTCCAGAGCCGGATCATCGGCAACTGCCTGTGCGTGCTGGGCGACGCGATGGCGATGCCGATCGGGTCGATGATCGAGAAGTTCCGCGACGAGTTCGAGTCCTATCTGGAGGACCGGCGGCTGGCGCCGGAGCCCGTCGAGATCCAGGGCGCCCATGCCTAGGCCGCAGCAGCGCGACATCACCTTCACGATCGACGGCCGCGAGGTCACCGCGCCGCAGAACACGATGCTCGTCGACGCCGCCAAGCGCGGCGACGTCGAGATCCCGGTGTTCTGTTACGAGCCCAAGCTCGGCCAGCCGGTCGGCGCGTGCCGGATGTGCCTCGTCGAGATCGAGGGCATCCCGAAGCTGCAGACCGGCTGCTCGACGCCGGTCAAGGACGGCATGGTCGTCCACACCCAGACCGAGCGCGTGCGCGAGGCCCAGGAGGCGGTGGTCGAGTTCCTGCTCATCAACCACCCGCTCGACTGCCCGGTCTGCGACAAGGGCGGCGAGTGCCCGCTGCAGGACATCTCGTTCGGGTGGGGCGGCGGGCGGTCGCGCTTCATCGAGCCCAAGCGCCACTTCGTCAAGCCGCTGGAGCTGTCCCCGACGATCGCGATCGACCGCGAGCGCTGCATCCTCTGCTACCGCTGCGTGCGCTTCAGCCAGGAGGTCTCCGAGGACTACCAGCTGGTGCTGCTCGAGCGCGGGACGCACAGCTACGTCGCCACGTTCGACGGCCACCCCTACGTCGGCCCGTTCAGCGGCAACATCATCGAGCTGTGCCCGGTGGGCGCGCTGACCTCGCGGCCCTACCGCTTCCGCGCGCGGCCGTGGGACATCGAGGGCGCCGGGTCGCTGTGCACGCTGTGCCCGTCGCAGTGCAACGTCACCTTCACCGTGCGCGACGATCGCGTCCTGCGCGTGCTCGCCCGCCAGCACGACGGCGTCGACGACGGCTGGCTGTGCGACAAGGGCCGCTTCGCCTACCAGGCGATCCACGTCGACGAGCGCGTGACGTCGCCGATGCTGCGCGACGGCGGCGAGCTGCGCCCCGTCTCCTGGGAGCGCGCGCTGGAGGAAGCGGCCGCCGGCCTGAAGCGCGCCAAGGGCTCGGTCCAGGCGCTGGCCGGGGGCGACGCGACCAACGAGGAGGGCTTCCTGCTGCGGAGGCTGCTCGGCGAGGCGCTGGGCTCCGAGGCGGTCGAGTGCCGGCTGGGCGGCGGCCCGCCGGCCGAGGTGGCTGCCGCGCTTGCGCACCCCTCGCTGCAGGCCACCGTGCCCGACATCGAGTTCGCCCACAGCGTCCTGGTGCTCGACACCGAGCCCGTCGACGACATGCCGATCCTCGACCTGCGCATCCGCAAGGGCGTGCGCCGCAACAAGGTCCGGCTCGCGGTGGCTTCGTCGCGGCCGTCTTCGCTGGACGCCAACGCCCAGGCCGTGGCGCGCTTCGCGCCGGGCGCGGGCGAGGCGTTCGTGGCCGCGCTGAGCGCCTGCTTCGGCGGCGGCGGGGTGGTCGGCGAGCTGGCCGAGGCGGCGGGCACGACGGAGCACGAGGTGCGCACCATCGCCGGCGCGTTGCGCGGCCAGGACATCGTGATCGTGTGGGGCGAGCGGCTGACGCAGGGCCCGCGCGGGGCGCACGCTGCGCGCGCGCTGCTCAACGTCGCCGGGCGCCTGGGGATGGCCGACCGCGAGGGCGCGGGCCTGCTGGAGATCCCCGCGGCGACCAACGGCCGCGGGCTGCGCGAGGTCGGCTGCACGTCGGACGCCGAGCTGCTCGACAAGCCCGGCGGCGGTCTATCTGCTGCACACCGACCCGCTGCGCGACGCCTCCGACCGCCACACGTGGGAGCAGCGGCTGGAGAACGCGACCACCGTCGTCGCCCATGCGGCCTTCCTCACCGACGCCGTGCGCGAGCACGCGACCGTGGTGTTCCCGGCCGAGTCGCACGCCGAGAAGGACGGGACGGTCACGCACCCCGACGGCCGCATCCAGCGGCTGCGCCCCTCGATCGCGCTGCAGGGCCAGACGCGCTACGGCTGGCACGTGCTGGCCGAGCTGGGCGCGCTGCTGGGCGTGCAGGCGCGCGTGCTGACGGCCGGCATGGCCTGGCAGCAGGTGACCGAGGCCGTGCCGTTCTACTCGGGCATCACGCTCGACGAGCTCGGCGGGCGCGGCGTGCGCTGGCCGGAACGCAATCCCGACGCCGCGGGCCAGCCCGACCTCGGCCCGTTCGGGCTGGAGGCCCCGCCCCATCGCGGCGGGGCCGAACGGCGTGCTGCGGCTGGGCACCTACCGCTCGATCTGGGACAGCCCCGAGGTCGCCGCCTCGCCCGCACTGCGCTTCCTCGCCCACGCCATGCACGTCGAGCTCTCGCCCGACGACGCCCAGCGCCTGAACGTCTTCGACGGCGAGCGCGTGGTCGTCGCCTCCAACGGCGACAGCGCCGAAGCGGTCGTCGCCCTGCGCGCCGCGGTGCCGCCCGGCAGCGCCTTCTTGGGCGGCAACCCGCTCGCCGGCCCGACGGTCGAGGTGCGCAAGATCACATGAGCGGCTCGGTCCTCTACTACGAGCCGTGGTGGATCCAGGTCATCAAGGGGATCGTGATCTTCGCCGTCGGCCTGCAGCTGGTCCCGGTGATCCTGGTCATCGAGCGCAAGCTGCTCGGCCGCTTCCAGCAGCGCTACGGCCCCAACCGCGTCGGGCCGTTCGGCGTCCTGCAGCCGCTGGCCGACATCATCAAGCTCGCGACCAAGGAGCAGTTCCGGCCGCGAACGGCGGTCGAGAGCGTCTACGTCGTCGCGCCGATCGTCTCGATCCTGACCGCGGTGGCCGCCTTCGCGATCATCCCGTTCGGCGACGTCAACGACATCTTCGGGACGAAGGTCGGCCTCTACGGACTCGACCTGTCGATCGGCCCGCTGTACCTGTTCGCGTTCGGCGCGATCGCCTTCTACGGGATCATGCTCGGCGGCTGGGCCTCGGGCTCGAAGTACTCGTTCCTCGGCGCGATGCGCGGCGCGGCGCAGCTGATCTCCTACGAGGTCTCCCAGGGCATGGCGCTCGTCGGCGTGGTCATCACCGCCCAGACGCTGTCGCTCACCGGGATCGTCCACGCCCAGGAGGGCATGTGGTACGTGCTCCCGCAGATCGTCGGCTTCCTGGTCTTCATGGTGGCGAGCTTCGCCGAGACCAATCGCGCGCCGTTCGACCTCGTCGAGGCCGACGCCGAGCTGGTCGGCGGCTACAACACCGAGTACGGCGGGGCTCGCTTCGCGTCGTTCTTCTTCGCCGAGTACCTCAACGTGCTGGTCGTCAGCGGCATCGCCACCACCGTGTTCCTCGGCGGCTGGCTGATCCCCGGCATCGACACCCCTGGCTGGGCCCAGCCGCTGGTGGTGCTGACGAAGATGATGTTCTTCGTGTTCATCTTCATCTGGGTCCGTGCGACGCTGCCGCGCCTGCGCTACGACCAGCTGATGAGCTTCGGCTGGAAGGTGCTGCTGCCGGTGGCCACCCTCAACGTGCTGGTGACTGCAATCGTGGTGACCGTCTGATGTCCACGCTCTACTCGCTACCCGACGACCAGATCGAGGTCGTGCACGCGCCCGAGCCCGGCGGCGCCGGCGGCCTGTACCGCGCGCTGGGCGAGACCCTGCGCGGGCTGCGCGGCACCTTCGCCCGTGTGGTCGAGGGGCCGACGACGATCCAGTACCCCGAGGAGAAGGTGCCGGTCTACCCGCGCTTCCGCGGCCGCCACAAGCTGCATCGCTTCGAGGACACCGGGCTCGAAAAATGCGTCGGCTGCTCGCTGTGCGCGGCCGCCTGCCCGGCGGACTGCATCCGCGTCGTCGCGGCCGAGAACACGCCCTCCAACCGCGTCAGCGCCGGCGAGCGTTACGCCGCGGTCTACGAGATCAACCTGTCGCGCTGCATCTTCTGCGGCTACTGCGAGGTCGCGTGCCCGTTCGACGCGATCACGATGGGCCACGACTACGAGATGTCGGACTACCACCGCTCGGACCTCATCTTCACCAAGGAGATGCTGCTGGCCGAGCCGCTCGAGCGCACGCCGCTGCGCGCCGAGGGCGAATAAGAACCAGGTTCACCGCCAGATACCGGGGCGCGGGCGCGTTGACGCTCGCATGGGATCTGTTCGCCGCGGGCTGCTCGCGCTCGCACTCTTCTGCTTCGCCCTCCCCACAGCGGCCTCGGCCGCCGGACTGCGCGACGGCACCGCCGTGCTGCAGTTCAAGGATCGCGCCGCCAAGGCGCGGCTGGTGACGGCGGCGCAGCGCCTCGGCCTGCACGGCACGACGTTCCGGCGGCTGCCGTTCGTCGTCGTGCGCGGCAACGCGGTCCAGCTGCGCGGGCTGGCAGCCCGGCGCGGCGTCGTGGCGGCGCACATGGCGGGCAAGATCCACTTCGACCTCTACCAGTCCGCCGGGCTGGTCTTCGAGGGCGCCGATACGCGCGAGTCGATGTACACGGGCGGGTTCGACGGCCGCGGGGTCAACATCGCGGTGGTCGACGGCGGCGTCGACGGACTGCACCCCGACCTCATGAAGCGGATCGTCAAGAACGTCAAGTTCGTCGGCGACCTCAACTCGGGCTTCGTTCCGACCCAGGCCGTCGAGTGCCCGGACGGCGCGCCGTGCACCAGCGACACGACCTCGGGCCACGGCACGCACGTGGCCGGCATCATGGCCGGCGACGGCACGGCCTCGGATGGCTTCTATCGCGGCATCGCGCCGGGCGCCGGCATCGTCGCCCTCGGCGTGGGCGACGGCGAGACGATCGACTACGCGCTGGCCGCGTACGACTGGCTGCTGGCGCATCCCGAGCTGAAGGTGGCGGCGGTCAACAACTCGTGGGGCCAGAGCCAGTCCAACGGCGACCTGCGCTACGACTCGACCGAGCCCGTCAACGTCGCGACCAAGATGCTGCACGACGCGGGCATCAGCCCCGTGTTCTCCGCCGGCAACACGAGCACCGGCGACCGCACCGACGCGCTGGCCGGCGGCTCGACCTGCGACACCGTGGCGGCGGGCTCCGAGCGCGTCGCCGGGCCCGGCATCTGCCGCTTCACGATCTACGGCTCGGCACCGTGGGCGATCGCCGTGGCCGCCTCGCGCAAGGACGGCGCCGGCCCGGGCTCGGCCCAGCACCTGGCCGTCTTCTCGTCGCGCGGCGACCCGTTCAGAGAGATCTCCCTGGACGGCAAGCCGGTGAAATACCTGCCGACGGTGACGGCGCCCGGCGCCAACATCCGCGCCGCGCGCAACGCGGCCAGCGTCGCCAACGCGGCCAGCTGCGGCTCGGCCGAGCCGGAGCCGTGCGCCGTTTCCCCGGCGCCGCAGTACGAGGCGCTCTACATGCCGCTGTCGGGCACCTCGATGGCCGCCCCGCACGTGACCGGCGCGATCGCCGTGATCCAGTCGGCGGCCGTCCAGCTGCTGCACCACCGCCTCACCCCCGACAAGGTCAAGCAGCTGATCTCCGCCACCGCGGCGCCGATGACCGGCAACGACGGCTACTGGGACTGGCCGTGCGGCGGGGTGGCGGCTGGGCAGCTGTCGCTGTGGGACTGCGGGGCCAACGCCTACCACGACCCGAAGGACCCGACGTTCCCCGAGTTCTCGGGCACGAAGTACCAGCCCTACCAGACCGGGCCTGGCTTCCTGGACGTCGCCGCGGCGATCCGCCGCGTGCAGGCGATGGCCGGCTGAGAGCGGTCTGACCGTGGCCGCTGCGTCTGCGCGCAGCGGCCCGCCGACGCCGAGTGTCGTGGGTCGGAAGTTCGGCCTCAGCCTGCGGATCGGATCGTCGTTCGTGGCGGTTGACGACGACGAAGCCTGTACCGGCGGTACAGGCGAGGAGCCGGCTGCCGCCACGGACGGCGGACGCCCGCAGGGTGCCGTCGAAGTTCCGACTCCCGACACTAGGATTCGGCGGCCGCATGGCCGACGTCTTCTTCTTCATCGCGGGCATCGGTGCCATCGCCGGAGCGATCGGCGTCGTCTCGGTCCGCAACTCGTTCTACGCGGTCCTCGCCCTCGTCGGCCACCTGCTCAGCCTCGCCGCCCTGTTCCTGCTGCTGCGGGCGCAGTTCGTCGCCGCCGCCCAGGTGATCGTCTACGCCGGCGCGGTGATGGTCCTCTACGTGTTCGTCGTCTCCTACGTCTCCGAGGGGCCGTTCCAGAGCACCCCCGGCCCGGTCGGCGGCCCGGCGCGCCTGCTGGCCTACGCATTCGCGGTTGCGCTTGCGATCGAGCTGATGATCGCGATGCTCGGCTCGGGACTGCAGGCGATCGACGGGCAGGGCGCGCAGTACGACCCGGGCTTCGGCACGCCCGGGCAGATCGGCGAGCTGCTGTTGACGAAGTTCCTCTTCCCGTTCGAGGCGGCCTCGTTCCTGCTGCTGATCGCAGCGGTCGGCGCGGTGGTGCTGGCGCGGCGGCGCGGCGGGCAGATCGATACGCCCGGGCGCCCGATCCTGAGCGTGATGGACGTGATGCGCGACGAGCGCACCGGCTCGATGGCCGAGGCCGTGGCTTCGGGCACGGGGCGGCCGGCTGTGGGTGCCGCCGCGCCGCGCTCGATCGAGGAACGTGAGAAGGGCGGCTGGTGAACGCCTAATGGCCATCGGCTGGTACCTGGCGATCTCGGCGATCATCTTCACCATCGGCGCCGCCGGCGTGCTGACGCGGCGCAACCCGCTGGTCACGCTGCTCTGCCTGGAGCTGATGCTCAACGCCTCCAACCTGGCGCTGATCGCGTTCAGCCGGATGCACGGCAACGGCGACGGGCAGATCTTCGCGATCATCGTGATGGTCGTCGCGGCCTGTGAGGTCACCGTCGGCCTGGGGATGATCGTGGCGATCCACCGCCGCGCGCTGCCGGTCGACGTCGACGAGCTGCGGGAGCTGCACGGGTGAGGGCGCGCTGATGCAGACCCTCGCCTGGCTCGTCCTCGCGTTCCCGCTGGCCGGCGCGATCGTCTGCGGCGTGGGCTACCGCGCCCTGCCCGGGCGCTGGCCCGGGTTCGTCGGCACGGCGGCGATCGCCGGCGCCTTCGGCTCGGCGATCGGCCTGATCGCCTCGCTTCAGTCCCACGGGGTCGAGCACCGCCAGTTCGTCTACGTCGGCTGGGACTACGCGGCGACCGTCGGGGTCGACGCCAAGGTCGCGCTGCTGATCGACCCGCTGAGCGTCTTCATGGCGCTCGTGGTCACCGGGGTGAGCATGCTCATCCACCTCTACTCGATCAGCTACCTGGGGAGCGACCGCGGCTACGCGCGCTTCTTCTCCTACCTGAACTTCTTCGTGTTCTCGATGCTCGTGCTGGTCCTGGCGGGCAACTTCCTGCTGCTGATCGTCGGCTGGGCGTTCGTGGGCGCGGCGTCCTACCTGCTGATCTCGTTCTGGTACCGGCGCAACACGGCGACGAGCGCGGGCATCAAGGCGTTCGTCATCAACGTCGTCGGCGACATCGGCCTGGTGCTCGGGACCTACTTCCTGTTCCGCAGCACCGGCACGCTGGACTTCCTGGGCACGTTCGAGAAGGTCGGCGGCATCCCGCAGGGCGACCTCACCGCGGGCTGCATCCTGCTGCTCGTCGGCGCGTTCGCGAAGTCCGCCCAGGTGCCGCTGCACACCTGGCTTCCGGACGCGATGGAGGGCCCGACCCCGGTCTCGGCGCTGATCCACGCCGCGACGATGGTCACCGCCGGCGTCTATCTGATCGCGCGCATGTGGCCGCTGTTCGAGGAGGCGCCGGCCGCGGCCGACGTGGGCGCGGTGATCGGCTGCCTGACGCTGCTGATCGCGGGGACGATCGGCCTGGCCGTCACCGACCTCAAGCGCGTCATCGCCTACTCGACGATGTCGCAGATCGGCTACATGATCATGGGCGTCAGCGCGGGCGCCTACGCGGCCGGCCTGTTCCACCTCATGACGCACGCGTTCTTCAAGGCGCTGCTGTTCATGGCCGCGGGCTCGCTGATCGGCGCGATGGCCGGCGAGCAGTCGCTGGACCGCATGGGCGGCTTTCGCCGCGCGATGCCGTTCACGTTCGGATGCTTCGTGGTCGGAGGCCTGGCGCTGGCGGGCGTGCCGCCGTTCAGCGGCTTCTTCTCCAAGGACGAGATCCTCGCGCTGGTCGGCGAGCGCGGTGGCGGCTTCTGGGTGCTCTACGCGGTCGGCTACGTGGGCGCGTTCATCACGGCCGTCTACACGTGGCGGATGATCTTCCGGGCGTTCTGGGGCGAGCCCGTCCCGGAAGCCGTCGAGCTCGAACAAGGGCACCTGCATCACCCCGAGGTGCCGCGCAACCCGGCGACCGGCGAGGAGGAGGACACCGACGTCGGCTTCCCCGGCCCCGAGCACCACGTCGCCGAGCAGGAGGGCTCGATGAAGGTGGCGATGGGTGTGCTCGCCGTGCTCGCCACGATCGGCGGCCTGGGCCAGATCCCGTTCGGCGTGACGGACTACGTCGATCAGTTCCTGGCGCCGAGCTTCGAAGGGTCGCGCTTCTACGAGGCGCTCGACCCGTCCGACGGCTTCACGCTCGTCGGCCTGCTCCTCGGCGCCGCGGTCGGCGTGGCGGGCATCGCCGTCGCCTACCGCGTGTGGGTCCAACGGCCGGGCACCTCCGAGCGCGTGCGGGCACGGCTCGCTCCGCTGCACACGCTGTTCGTCAACAAGTGGTACTTCGACGAGCTGATCGACGTCGCGATCGTCCGCCCCTTCGCCTGGTTCGGGCGCTTCGGCCAGCAGACCTTCGAGCGCGTCTTCGTGCAGGGCACGCTGATCGGCGGGACGAGCGTGGTCGTCCGGGCCGGGTCGGCGGCGGTGCGCACGCTGCAGTCGGGCTTCCTGCGCGCCTACGCCGCGCTGATCGTCATCGGCGCCGTCGCGATCGCCGCGTACTTCCTGGTGCAGTCATGACGGTCCACCTCTCGATCCTGCTCGCTCTGCCTGCCGTCGGGCCGCTGGTCGGAGGGCTGCTCGGGCGAGCGCTCTCGCGCTGGTGCTCGGTCGGGGCGGCGCTGCTCGCGCTGGCCTACGCGATCGTCGCGGTGGTCCGCTACAAGAGCGGCGGCGGGCTGCAGTTCGTCACCGACGAGACCTGGATCTCCGAGCTCGGCGTGCACTGGAAGCTCGGCGTCGACGGGCTGAACCTGTTCCTGGTGCTGCTGACGACGATCCTGTTCAGCGCCGCGACGCTGTGGTCGGCGCTGGGACTCGGCTCGGAGCGGCCCGAGCGGCGCAGCCTCTATTACTTCTGGCTCGCGCTGGGGCACTCGGCGGTGCTCGGCGCGCTGCTGGCCCAGGACCTGCTGCTGTTCGTCGGATTCTTCGACCTGATGCTGGTGCCGTTCCTGTTCCTGACCGGCATCTTCGGCGGGCCCGACCGCGTGCGGGCGATCGTCAAGCTCTTCATCTACACGCTGGTCGGCTCGTTGTTGATGCTCTCCGCCGCCGTCGCGACCGCCGTCTTGAGCAGCGGCGACCAGCAGATCAGCTTCGTGCTGAGCGACATCGCGGCGCGCGGGCCGCTGGCCAACGGCTCGCAGGACTGGATCTTCCTGTTCTTCGCCGCCGCGTTCCTGGTGAAGATGCCGGCCTTCCCGCTGCACGGCTGGATGCCCGAGGGCTATCTGAACATGCCGCTGCCGGTGCTGGCGGTGTTCTCCGGCGTGCTCAGCAAGGTCGCCGCCTACGGCTTCCTGCGGATCTGCCTGCCGCTGTTCCCGCACGGCAGCCAGCACTTCCAGACGCTGCTGCTGCTCGTCGCGCTGGCCTCGATCCTCTACGGCTCGGCGATGGCGTTCACGACGACGAACACGCGCCTGGTGCTGGGTTTCTCGTCGATCGCCCAGCTGGGGTTCATCACGCTGGGGATCTTCTCGCTGCGCCCCGAGGGCGCCCAGGGCGCGCTGCTGCAGGCGGTCAACCACGGCCTGGTCGTGGCGCCGGCGTTCCTGATCGTCGGGCTGCTGGCGGTCCGCGCCGGGTCGGAGGACCTGCGCGACATGGGCGGCCTTGCCTTCCGCGCGCCGGTGCTTGCCGCGTTGTTCTTGATCGTCGCGCTTGCGACGCTGGCGATGCCCGGCTCGTCGAACTTCGCGGGTGAGTTCTTGATCCTGCTCGGCGTGTTCCGCGAGCAGATCGTCATCGCGATCGTCGCGTTCACGGGCGTGGCGCTGGCGAGCGTCTACATGCTGCGGGCGTTCATCCGCGCGATGCACAACCGCACGGGGCCGGCGGTCGAGTCGCGCGAGCTCGGGCTGGGCGACGCGCTCGTGCTCGTGCCGCTGGTGGCCACGATCCTGGCGCTCGCCGTCTACCCGCAGGTCGCGCTGACGCGCTCCGAGGGCTCGGTCAAGGCGTCGGTGGCGAAGGCGGCGCCGTGATCCTCGCCGCGACCGAGCAGCTGAAGGGCCCGCACATCGACTGGGCGGCGGTCTCGCCGATCGTCGCGCTGCTCGGCGGGGCGACGATCGTCCTGCTGGGCGGCCTGCTGCGCGGTCGCTTCGCGCGGACGGTCGCGGTGCCGATCCTGACGATCGCCGCGCTCGCCGCCGCGCTGGGCCTGGCGATCTGGCAGTGGGGCGACTCCAAGGACGTCATCGCCGGCGCGCTGAAGGTCGACGACCTCGCGCTCGTCATGACGATGATCTTCTGCGTCGCGGGGATCGGCACGGTGCTGCTGTCCTGGCGCGCGGCGGCGCCACGCGAGGCGGCACACGGCGAGTACTACGCGCTGGTGCTCACCGCGGCCGCGGGCATGGCGGTGCTGGCCGGCGCCCAGAACACGGTGACGGTCTTCCTCGGCTACGAGCTGCTTTCGATCCCGCTCTATGTCCTGTGCGCGACCGAGATGCGCCGCTCGGGCTCGCTCGAGTCCGGCCTGAAGTATCTGATCGTCGGATCGGTCGGGTCGGCCACGCTGCTCTACGGGCTGGCGATGCTCTACGGCGCGACCGGATCGACGGACTTCGGCGGCATGGCGAGCGCCCTGAAGGAGGGCGACCTGCTCTCCGACCCGCTCCTGCTCACCGGAATCGCGCTGACGCTGGTGGGCATCGCGTTCAAGGCGTCGGTTGCGCCGTTCCATCAGTGGACGCCCGACGTCTACGAGGGCGCCCCGACGCCGGTGACCGCGTTCATGGCGGTGGCGACGAAGGCGGCGGCGCTGGCGCTGGCGCTGCGGATCTTCGACGTAGCGCTGATCGACGCCCAGCCCGACTGGGGCCCGCCGATGGCGGTCCTCGCCGCGGTCACGATCATCGTCGGCAACGTCGGAGCGCTGGGCCAGAGCTCGCTCAAGCGCCTGCTGGCGTACTCGTCGGTGGCGCAGGCCGGCTACATGCTCGGCGGCGTCGTCGTCTCGACCAAGCTCGGCCTCCAGGCGACGGTCTTCTACCTGGCCGTCTACATGTTCATGAACCTCGCCGCCTTCGGCGTGATCGTCGCGCGCGAGCGCGAGACCGGCCTGGGCGACGACATCGCGGCGCTCGACGGGCTGGGCACGTCGCGGCCCTGGCTGGCCTGGCCGATGACGATCGCGATGCTCGGCCTCGCCGGAATCCCCGCCACCGCGGGCTTCATCGGAAAGGTCTATCTGATCGAGGCGCTGGTCGACGGCAGCTACACGTGGCTGGGCGTGACGATCGTGATCGGCTCGATGATCTCGCTGGCCTACTACCTGCGGGTGGTCGCGGCGATCTGGATGCGGCCCGCGCGCCAGCCCCAACCGGTGCTGGCCGGCGGGGCTCTCGACCTGCCCGTCGAGGAGGATCCCACGGCGCCGCGCGTCGCCGGCTTCGAGACGTACGTCGTCGCCGGCGTGTTCGGCGCGGCCTCGCTGTTCTTCGGGATCTGGCCGACGCCGCTGTTCGACCTGGTCGGCGACGTCGGCCGCGCCCTGAACCTGCTGTGAGCGGGCATTCAGCATCCGCTGTTCGCCCGGGTTTACGAGTGCCTGAGCCCACCTGCCGAGCGCCGCGGACAGGGCGCGTACCGCGACCAGGCTGCTGGCCGGGCTGGCCGGCCGCGTCGTGGAGGTCGGCGCCGGCAATGGGCTGAACTTCGAGCACTACCCGCAGACGGTCACCGAGGTGGTCGCGGTGGAACCCGAGCCCTTCCTCCGTGAGAAGGGTCGTGAACGGGCGGCCGCGGCGCCGGTCCCGATCACGGTGCTCGACGGCCATGCCGATGCGCTGCCGCTCGCCGACGGCTCGGTGGACGCCGCCGTGGTGTCGCTCGTGCTCTGCAGCGTCCCCGACCAGGCCAGTGCGCTTGCCGAGGTGCGTCGCGTGCTGCGGCCGGGCGGCGACCTTCGGTTCTACGAGCACGTCATCGCGCTCGGAAGGGGCAAGGCCGCCTTCCAGCGCGCTTTCACCCGCACGCTGTGGCCGCTCATGTCGGGCGGCTGCCACATGGACCGCGACACCGGCAGTGCGATCGAGGCCGCGGGCTTCGCCGTCGAGAGCCTCGAGCGAGTGTCGTTCCAGGGGCTCGACCACATTCTCGGCGTCGCGCGTGCCCCGTCGGGGTAACCCGAGGGCATGGAAGAACGCGAACCGAACCCCTCCGAAGACCCGCGCGAGCAGGAGGAGGGGTCGGGCGGCTACCCCGAGTCCTCGCCCGTCGGCGACCCCGCCGGTGGCGACGGCGGCCAGGACGAAAGCGACACCTCCGGCGCCCCGGACACGAGCAGCCCCGAGGAGGGCGACGCCGGGCAGGCCACAGGCAACCCCGACGCCGCCGGCTGAGGGACTAGAGGGCTACAGCGGGCAGGCCCCTTGGTGGGTCGCCCCCTTGGTGACCAGCAGCTCCTTGGACAGCACCTCGTCCGCGATCGCCCGGCCGGCGCCCAGCCCGGCCTGGTTGCTGAACTCGAAGTGCAGGCCGCCGAACACGCGCGACCGGCCAGCCTCGTTGGCCGCCTGCGAGAACCTCGAGTAGCTCCGCGGCTGGCCGCCCGGCGCCGAGTCGGTGAGCAGCGTGAACGGGATCTGGTCGTTGCAGAAGAACCGGCCCAGCACGGTCGCCCCCGCGGCGCTGAACGAGCTGTGCCCCGACCAGTGCTCGGGCGACGTGCCCGGCGAGTCGGGCGGGTTGCCGCCCGCCCGCGGCAGCCACGTGGCGTCCTCGTCGGTGTTGGGGTTGTTGTCGTCGTCCGCGTTGCGGATGGCGGTGATCGGCCGCCAGCGGTGGTGGACGAGCTTGGACTTGTAGGTCGGCGCGACGGTGTCGGCCATGGCCATCGTCTGCAACGCGAACAGCCGAGTGGTGTCCTCGAGCGAGAGGCCGCGGTCCGCCGAGACGGACTCGGCGACCTGGAGCCACGCGCCAGGCGGCTGATCGGTGCCACCGCTGAGGGCCCAGAACCGGAAGGTGTCGAGCTTCGCCTGGTCGGGGATCGCGGCGTTGCCCAGCACCTTCACCTCGGCGAACGCTGCCGCATAATCGATGCTCTCCAGCGCCGGCGCCCCGGGGCTGACGTAGGAGTCGGGGTCGGCGATGGAGAAGGGGTCGAGCTCGGCGAACTGGATGTTCGACCAGCCGACCGGGAAGTCGCCCGGCTGCGGGTTGGACGGGCGCCTGCGCCGCTTGCGCCGGGGTCGACCCGTCGTCGGTCCGCGCGGCCAGCACGCCCTGGGCGACGGTCGCGCCCCACTGCCGGCCGTGGTTCGCCTGGCCGGGCGAGCCGACCGTGGACAGGTCGGACGCGAGCTGGGAGTCGTAGGCCGCGACGAGGGCGGGATCCGATGAGTAGAGCGTGGCGAGCACGTCGTGGGCAGCACCGGCCGCGGCGGCGACCGGCGAACCGTTGACTCCGGAGACGGGTGCCACGAGCGCGGACGTCCGGCGAGCGTTCTTCTCGCGCAGGCCGTTGACGGCGTCGTACATCGCGACGTTGACCATCGCGTAGGTACGGGCGGCCGCGGCATCGCTGGCAGCCTTGCTGCGGACGGTCCGCAGGGCGAGGTCGTTCCAGGACCGGGCGACGTCGCCAGAGACGAACGGGCGTGAACCGGCCTCCCCGCCCACGAAGGTGATTGCAAACACGAGGACGCCGGCCAGCGCCGTCCTCGTCACGAAGCTGCCGCGCAGTAGCGCCATCGTTCCCCCCATCGAGATTCCCCGTAGGCCCCTGCCGGTGCCCCTGCTCGAGCCGACCTTACGCCCGCCCACGGAGCGGCAATGCGAAGTGGCGCGATTGCAGGTGTGACCACGCGCAGGAGGCGGTGTACCTAGTGACGAAGGTCACAAGCACCCCGCGTGTCACGAAAGGAGACGCGATGACTCTCATGAAGCGGTTCGAGCCCCTCTGGCTCCTGCTGGTCATCATCGGAGGCCTGAACTGGGCGATCCTCGCCATCTGGGACACCAATGTGGTCTCGGAGGTGTTCGGTGGAGGCACAGCAACGGACGTCGTCTACGTCCTCGTCGGTGTCGCCGCGCTGATGTTCGTGCCCCGGCTGCTCGAGGACATGCACCTCAGCGACCGGATGCACCTGCGCCACAGCCACTAGCACGGGGGCTTGGCCCCCTTGGTCCGGGCGGCGCGGTAACCTCGCCGCGCCGCCGTGGACTACCCGCTCGAGACAGTCACCGATGCCGAGCGGGCCCGCCTCGCACCCCACGTCACGAACCTCGACCGGCCCGTCTTCGCGCTGGTCAACCTGCCGGAAACCGTAAAAGGCGCACTCTTCGCCCGCTACTCGCGGTACCCGGGCACGCTGCGCCGGCTGTTCCTGGACGAGTTCGCCGAGTCGCTGGGTGGGTGGGAAGGAATGGCCTGGGAGAGCGAGGAGGGCACCCGCGCGGCCGAGCTCTACGAGCGCATCTTCCTCGGCTACGGCGACGACTCGGTGGCGCAGCTCGGCGGCGCCCATGTCGCCTGCGAGTGGACGTCGAACGTGCTCACGAAGCTCCTCCAACGGCCGCGGCTGGGCGCCTATCTCGAGCAGTCGACGCGCTACATCGCCTACGACGCGCCGATGCCCGCCGGCGGCTACCGCTACTACCGCGACCCCGAGCTGGGGCCCGAGTACGAGCGGGCGATGGACGAGGTCTTCTCGATCTACGCGGCGGCGCTGCCGAAGGTCATCGAGTGGGCCGACGAGACGTTCCCGGCGCCCGACGGAGAATCGACGGCGGCGCACCGCCGGGCGATCCAGGCCAAGGCGCTCGACCTGCTGCGCGGGCTGCTGCCCGCCGCGTCGCTGTCGCACATGGGCATCTACGCGACCGGCCAGACCTACGAGCAGCTGATCCTGCACCTGCTCGCCCACCCGCTGCCCGAGGCGCGGCAGTACGGCCGCTGGATCCTCGAGGCGGTGCAGGCGGTCATGCCGAGCTTCGTCACCCGCGTCGAGCGCCCCGACCGCGGCGGCGAATGGATCGGCTACCTCGAGGCGCGCGAGCGCGCGGCGGACCGTTGGGTGGCGCGGCTCGGCCTCGACCACGCCACCGGCGACGCCGAGGGGCGCAACCGGCCGTCGGTGCGGCTGCTGCACGTCGACGGCGACGAGGAGGCCCTGCTGGCCGCGCTGCTGTTCGAGGCCTCCGGCACCGACGAGGAGAGCGTGCGCATCCGGCTGGCCGCGCTGGCCGAGAGCGAGCGCACGGAGCTGCTGGCCGACCTGGTCGGCGAACGGTCAAACCGGCGCCATCGGCCCGGTCGCGGCTTCGAGGCGCTGCGCTACCGCTTCGAGATCGTCTCCGACTACGGCGCCTTCCGCGACCTGCAGCGCCACCGCATGCTCACGGTGCAATGGCAGCGCCTGACGCCGGATCTCGGCGCCGGGGTCCCGGACGAGGTCGTCGCCGCCGGCTGCGGCGCGGCGTACAAGCGCGCCCTCGAGGTATCGCGCGACGCCTACGAGCGCCTGATCGGCGCCGGCCACGACCCGCGGGCGGCGATGTACGCGCTGTGCCTCGGCTACCGGATCCGCTACGTGCTCGACCTCAACGCGCGCGAGGCGATGCAGCTGATCGAGCTGCGGTCCGGGCAGCGAGGGCCATCCCTCCTACCGCGCCGTCGCCCACGAGATGCACAACCAGATCGCCGCGGTGCACCCTGCCGTGGCCGCCGCGATGCGCCACGTCGACACGACGACCGAGCCGCGGCTGGAACGCATCCTCTCGGAGATGCGCACGCAGGCGAAGCTCGACGCCGGTCAGGCAACGCCCTCCAGGTAGCGCCCCGCCAGCCAGCGGGTCGCCTCGGCGACGCCTGCTCGCTGCGCCACATCCCGCATCGCTCGCGCCGGCCCGCCCTCGTCGACCATCTCCCGGGCGCGGGCCAGGTGCTCGGCGCTCCTCAGCCGATCCGCGACCGGCCCGAGATCCTCCAGCAGGCGCCGTACGCGCTCGCTCGTGGGCACGCTGCTCCCGTCCGCTTCGAGCATCTCGCCGGCGAGCCCGTGGCGCCGCGCCGAATCGCGGTTCGCTTCGAGCCGCGCGGCGTCCGGTACCGGGAGCACCTCTTCGCCGTCGTGGCGAGCGGCTAGCCAGACCGCGAGCGCCTGGGCGACCGCGGCGATCGCGCCCGCGTCGCGCACGGTGGCCTGGGCGTCGGGGACACGCACCTCCAGCGTGCCGTGGACGACGTGCGGGCGCAGCTCCCACCACCACGTCGTCGGATCGCGCAGCTCAGCGAGCGCCGCGGCATAGGACTCCCAGCTCTCGATGAACGGCGCCATCCCCTGACGGGGCAGGTTCTCCGCGATCGCCGGGCGCACCGACGCGATGCCCGCGTCGCGCCCGTCGTGAAGCGGTGCGTTGGCGGCCAACGCGGCGAGGTCCGGGAGGTGCTCGCGCAGCGCGTTGTGGACGGCGAGCGCGCGGTCCGCCCCGCGGATCGCGACGTGGACCTGAAGCGCGTAGGCGAGCTGGCGGCGGGCGATGACGCCGTACTCGGCGGCGATCGCCTCGTAGCGCGGCCCTGCGGTCAGGGCGCCCTCGGTGGCTGCGAAGGGATGCGCTCCGGCACAGGCGAGCCGCAGCCCGCCGGCGCGCTCGGCCGCGGCGGCCAGGGCGCGCCGGCCCGCGGCGAGCACGGTCAGCGCCTCGTCGACGGTGGCTGCCGGCGGTGTGACGATCTCGAGCTGGGCGGCCATCAGCTCGGGCTTGAAGCGCGGGTCGGCGCCGGCGGCCGCGAGCACGTCGGCGCCTCGCGGTACGAGGTCGAACGTCGTGCCGTCGAGGACCATGACCTCTTCCTCGAGGCCGAGCGTCGGCTCGCTCGGCGAGTCGAACAGCGCGCGCAGCGCCGCGGCGGTCAATCCTCCTGCGCCTGGCGCTCCTTGATCTTCTCGCCCAGCTGCGCCATCACGTCCGGATCGCGCAGGGTCGTCACGTCACCCAGCTCGCGACCCTCGGCGATGTCGCGCAGCAGGCGGCGCATGATCTTCCCCGAGCGCGTCTTGGGCAGGTCGTCGGCCCAGATCACGCGCTTGGGCCGCGCGAGCTTGCCGATCCGCTCGGCGACGTGCTCGCGGATGTCGGCGACCAGATCGTCGGAGCCGTCGACGTCGCCGTGGAGCGTCACGAACGCCGCCACGCTCTGGCCGGTGTCCTCGTCGGCCTGCCCGATGACGGCAGCCTCGGCGACCTGCGGATGGCTGACGATCGCCGACTCGATCTCGGCCGTCGACATCCGGTGCCCGGAGACGTTGAGGACGTCGTCGACGCGCCCGATCACCCAGAAGTAGCCGTCGGGGTCGCGCTTGGAGGCATCGCCGACCAGGTACGTCTCGCGACTCCACTTGTCGAAGTAGGTCTCGACGAAGCGGTCGTCGTCCTTGAAGAGCGTGCGCAGCATGCCCGGCCACGGGCGGCGCAGCGCGAGCAGGCCCTGCTCGCCGTCGGGTACCTCGTTGCCCTCCTCGTCGAGCACTGCCGCGTCGATGCCCGGCAGCGGCCTGCCGGCCGACCCGGGCTTGCCGTACTGCGCGCCGGGCAGCGTGGTGATCATCATCCCGCCGGTCTCGGTCTGCCACCACGTGTCGACCACCGGGCAGCGCCCGCCGCCGACGACCTGGTGGTACCAGAGCCAGGCCTTGGGGTTGATCGGCTCGCCGACCGTGCCGAGCAGCCGCAGCTTGTCGAGGTTGAACTTCTCGACGTGCTCGACGCCCCACTTGATGCACGCCCGGATCGCGGTCGGCGCCGTGTAGAAGATCGTCACGCCGTAGCGCTCGCAGAGCTCCCACCAGATCCCCTTGTGCGGGTAGTCGGGCGCGCCCTCGTACATGACCGAGGTCGCGCCGTTCATCAGCGGGCCGTAGACGATGTAGCTGTGGCCGGTGACCCAGCCGACGTCGGCCGAGCACCAGAAGACATCCGACTCCGACCCTGAGGTCGAAGACGTTCTTGTGCGTCCAAGCGACGTGTGTCAGGTAGCCGCCGGTGGTGTGCAGGATGCCCTTGGGCTTGGCGGTCGAGCCCGACGTGTAGAGCACGAACAGCGGGTGCTCTGAGTCCAGCGGCTCGGCCGGGCAGTCCTCGCCCGCCGCCTCCATCGCCTCGTCGTAGAAGACGTCCTTGTCGGCCATCGGGCAGTCGATCTTGGTGTGGCGGACCACGACGCAGGGCAGGTCGGGCATGCAGCCGTCGACGGCCTCCTTGATCGGGGCGGTCTTGCCCTTGCGCCGCGCGCCGTCGGCGGTGACGAGCAGCTTGGCCTCGGAGAACTCCATGCGCTCCTTGACGCTCTCCGCCGAGAAGCCGCCGAAGACGACGTTGTGCGGCGCGCCGATGCGCGCGCACGCGAGCATCGCCACCGCAACCTCGGGGATCATCGGCAGGTAGATGCCGACGACGTCGCCCTTCTCCACGCCGCGGTCCTTCAGCACGTTGGCGAAGCGCTGGACGTCGCCGAGCAGGTCGGCGTAGGTCACCTCGCGCGTCTCGCCCTCCTCGCCGTGCCAGTGGAAGGCGACGCGCTCGCCGTTGCCCGCCTCGACGTGGCGGTCGAGGCAGTTGTGCGACGCGTTCAGCGTCCCGCCGACGAACCACTTGTAGAACGGCGGGTTGGAGTCGTCGAGGACGGTGTCCCATTCCGAGGCCCAGTCCAGCGCGCGCGCCTGCTGCGCCCACCACCCCTGCGGGTCCTTCGCCGCGGCGTCGTGCTCGGACGAGTCGGTGATGAGCGCGTCGGCGGCGAAGTCCTCGGGCGGGTCGAAGTGCTCGACCTCGCAGGAGCTCCTCCAGCTGTCGCTCCAGCGTGCGTTGCTCTGTGGCCATAGGGCATATGTTCCCGCACCATGAGCGAACCACCCGCACTGCCCGGCGTCACCCACGAATGGATCGACGCGGGCGGGCTGCGCACGCACGTCGCACTGGCCGGCCCGGCCGATGCGCCGCCGCTGTTCTGCGTGCACGGCTGGCCGCAGCACTGGTGGGCGTGGCGCCACGTGATCGGCGAGTTCTCCGACCGCTACCGGATCATCTGCCCGGACCTGCGCGGCCACGGTTGGACCGAAGCGCCGCGCGACGGCTACGAGAAGGAGCAGCTGGCCACCGACCTGCTCGCGCTGATCGACGCGATGGGGCTGCAGAAGGTCACGTGGGCCGGCCACGACTGGGGCGCGTGGGTCGGCATGCTCGCGGCGCTGCGCGCGCCCGAGCGCTTCGAGCGGCTGTTCGTGATGGCCGTCCCGCACCTGTGGGCGCCGCGCAACGACCCGCGCCGCCTGGCGCTGCTGGCCTACCAGGTGCCGATCTCGCTGCCGCTGCTGGGCCCGTTGGCCGCGCGCCGGCTGCCGCGGATGATGCTGCGCGCCGGGCGTGCCCGCGGCAAGTTCACGCCCGAGGAACTGGACACCTACACGGCCGAGCTCCAGAAGGAGCGCCCTCATGTGACGGTGGCGGTCTACCGCACGCTGCTGGTGCGCGAGCTTCGCGGCGTGATCGGCGGCCGTTACGCCAAGCAGAAGCTCGAGGTGCCCACGACGGTGCTGGCCGGCGGCAAGGACCTGGCCACCGGCGCGCTGCCGCCCGGGCCCGTGGAGGGCCAGCCCCAGCTGACCGTCGAGGTCATCGACGGCGCCGGCCACTGGCTCCTCGACGAGGCGCCCGAGGCCGTGGCTGCGGCCCTCGGCCGCTAGCGGCGGCGCTTCTTCTTCTTCGAGCGCGGCTGCCCCGGGCTGGTGGCCCCGGGCTCGTCGTCGCCGGCCGCCTCCGGCGCATCGAGGGCTTCGGCCTCGGATGGCCCGCCGCGGGCCTCGATCATCTCCTGGCGGGAGGGCCACGGCTCGGCCCGCCCGGTCTCCCACGCCGGGGGCGTCCCGTTGGGCCAGCGGCCTCCGAACAGCACGCCGAGGGCGGCGAGCCAGAAGCCCTGGACGATCGGCACCGGGAAGAACGGGAAGGCGAGGAAGACGCCGGCCATGATCCCCAGCACGCCCATGAACCGGGTCAGCAGCCCGACCCGCATGGCGTTCAGGGCGACCAATACGAACCCGACGCCCAGCGCGACATGGCCGAGGAACCCGATGAAGCCCGCCGCGAGCGCCGCGCCCGGCTGAAGCGCGTCGTGGGCGGCCCCCGTGGTGTGGTCGCTGGAGCCGGCGAAGTCCGAGGAGGTGATGTCGACGGCGATCTGGCCGACGAGCGGGCCGATGAACGAGGCGACCGCGCCGGCGATCAGGAGGAGAAGCGCGCGCTGCGAGAAGGCCGGGCGGCGCGCGGTGACCGCGGTCGCCAGGTACGCGAGCGCGACCGCGGCCAGCGGGGCGGCGATCGCGGTGAGGCCCTGGCCGAGGGTCAGGATCACGGCGTGGTCGTGGACGTAGACGACCGTGTCGGTCAGCAGGCCGCCCGACCGCGGCGGCTGGCCCGCGGCGTCGCGCAGCGCCTCGGGCAGCGTGACCTCGGGGCGATCGCGCAGCGCGGCCCCGCCGATCAGCGAGCCGGCCAGCGACGCGATGCCACCGGCCACGGCCGCGACGGCGGCGCGCGGACGGCGCTCTGCCTCGCGGGCAAGGGTCTCCTCGACGTTCGGGGCGTCGTCTGCGGCCATGGGGTCGATCAGTCTGCCGTCGGCTCGGGTTCGCCGACCGGGTCGCCCGGGCCCACCCGGCGGGGCGGCGCCGAGGCCGAGACCGGGCGCGGCGGGGTCCAGTCGAGGTCCTCGGGTTCGACGGCCCGCGACAGGCGCTCGCCACCCGCGAGCAGCAGGTCGAGCGCGGGCTGGGCCAGCCGGATCATGGCTTCGATCCGGCCGCGCCAGGCAAGTTGTGTCGGGGAGGGAGGCGCCACCGCGGCGATTCTATGCGGCGGGCTTCTCCCCCGGCCCGTTCGGGGCGTAGGCTCCCGCCGTGCTGATCAGCGAGGTGATGACCGAGTCGGTCGTGACCGCGCCGCCGGAATGTCCGGTGCGGGCGGTGGCCGAGATGATGCGCGAGCGCAATGTCGGCTCGGTCGTGCTCGTCGACGAGAGCGGCGGGCCCGTGGGCTTCGTCACCGATCGCGACCTCGCGCTGAGCGTGCTCGCCGACGGCCGCGACTGCGACGACCCCGCCGCGGGCCACGCGACCGCGCCCGTCGTGACGGGCTCGCCCGGCATGGGCGTCGAGGACGCCGCCGACTTGATGGTGAGCCACGGCATCCGCAGGCTGCCGGTGCTCGACGGCGACCGGCTGATCGGAATCGTCACCCTCGACGACCTCGCGGTCCGGACCGGCGATCTCGCGCTCGCCCAGCGGATCACCGCCGAGATCACGCGGGCCGCGCTGCCGGGCTTCTACTTCCACGACCGCGGCGGGTGAGCTGCCCGGCCTGCGGCGCGCCGACGAGCCCGTGGCGCTGGGGGCTCGCACGGTGTGGCGCCTGCGGCACCGCCGCGACCGTCGCGCCGCCGCCCGCGGACGACCCACGCGGCTACGGCACCGAGCGCCCGCGGCTGTCGGGGCTCGCGGCGCCGGTGCTCGCCCGCTTCGACCGGCGGCGCCTGCGCCTGCTTGCGGACGTCGCGCCGCCTCCGGGTCGCCTGCTCGACGTCGGCGCGGGGCGCGGCCGCTTCGTCGCCGCCGCCGCGGCCGCCGGCTACGAAGCGCGCGGCCTCGAGCCCTCACCGGGCGCGGTGGTCGCCGCCCGAGCGCTCCACGGAGTGGAGCTCGAGCCCGTGGGGGTCGAGGGCGCATCGATCGAGCCCGGCCGGCTCGACGCCGTCGTGCTCTGGCACGTGCTCGAGCACGTCGCCGCCCCTGCCGAGGCTCTGGAGCGGGTCGCGACGTGGCTGCAACCGGGCGGCGGGCTGCTGGTCGGCGTCCCGAACGTCGCCAGCCTCCAGGCCAGGCTTGGTGGCAGGCGGTGGTTTCACCTCGACCCCGAGCGCCATCGCACCCACTTCACCCCCGCCGGCCTGGGCATCCTGCTGAACCGCACGGGCTTCGATGCCGTCGACGAGCGTCACGTGCTCGCCGAGCACAACCCGTTCGGGATGTGGCAGTCGCTCGTCAGCAGGGCGACCGCCACGCCGTCATGGCTGTTCCGGGCACTCCAGCGCAACGCGCCGCTGCGCAGCCGCGACGCGCTCGTGACGGCGGCGGCGTTACCGCTGCTTCCGCTGGCGGCGCTGGTCGAGCTGGGCGCCGGGCTCGCCCGCCGCGGCGGCACGATCGCGGTCGTCGCCAGGCGCCGCTAGATGATTGGGGAAGTATGTCTTGACACACTCATCTAGGCCGGCTCAACGGACGCGCCGCGGCTTGATCGCCAGCGGCTCGAGCGCCCGGTTGCCGAGCCAGCGCACACGCAGCCGATCGCGGCGCGCGACCTTCCGGTGCAGTCGCAGCGTCGCCGCGAACCTGCAGCGCTTGCCCAGCCGGGGCCGGGCGCGCTTGCCGGCGAGCGTGACGAGCACGCGCCCGCTGCCACACGCCTGCGCTTGCGTCACGCCGCGCGCAAGCAGGAGCCGCCCCGTCACCCGGACGCGACGGGATCCGCGTCGCTTGACGGAAACGCGCAGTGCGCGCGGCTTGCTGCGCCCGACCGGCGTCACGGACGGCCTCGGCAGCGGGCCGATGTCCGGCACCTCCAGCCCCGGTGCGAGCGTGCACTGCGACAGAACGTCGAAGCCCGGTGCGCGGACGTCGGGGACGAACTGGTTGTCCGGCGGCGGCACGTCGCGCTCGACCCACGCCTCGAGCGCACCGAACGCCGCCAGCCAGCACGGATGGTTGGGGCGAATGCGGTCGGGGAACAGGTCGTAGCGCCCGTCGACGTGGTTGCCGTTCTCGATCACGTAGTAGCGGTGCAGCGAGGCCTTGCCCTGTGCCTCGACCATCCTGCGATAGATGTCGGAGTCGGTCGCGATCGGCAGCAGCGCGTCGATCGTCCCGTGCAGGGTCAGCATCGGCTTGCCGATGTTGCCGGTGTTCGCGACCTTGCGCATCGCGGCCTGCGCCACCGGGCGGGTGGAGTAGTCGTAGTCGGCGTCGCACATCGGAATGCCTGGCTGGCAGAACGGGAAGCCGCCGGTGATCGGCCCGTCGTACTCGGGGTCGAACTCCTCGCGGTACGAGCGCTGCGTCAGGTCCCAGTAGACCCCGTAGTGGTCCTCCCAGAGGAACTCCGACCCCGGGGAGAACCCGGCATCGATCATCGCGTCGTGCGCCGCCTTGTCACCGGTCGCGCGGTACTTGGGGTAGTTGCGCAGCGCGGCCGGCAGGTAGGTGAAGATGTTCGGCACGTCGGCCGTCATCAGCGTGCCCTCCCAGTCGACGCCACCGTCGTAGAGCTCCGGGCGGTTCTCGAGCTGCCAACGAGTCAGGTAGCCCCCGTTTGAGATGCCGGTCACGTAGGTGCGGTCCGGCGCGCGACCGTACTTCTGTGCGACGACCGCTTTCGCCGCGATCGCGAGCTCGGTCACGCGCATGTGCCACTCGACGACCGCGTCGCCGGGCTCCTTGCCGTCGCTGTAGAACGTGTTGCCGCTGTTGCCCTTGTCGGTCGAGGCGTAGGCGTAGCCCTTCGCGAGCACCCAGTCGGAGATGACGGGGTCGGGGGCGTACTGCTTGCGAACGCCCGGCGCTCCGGTGATGACGAGCTTGCCGTTCCACTCGTCGGGAAGCCGGATCACGAACTGCGCGTCGTGGCTCCACCCATGGGTGGTATTGGTCGTCGAGGTGTCCGGGAAGTAGCCGTCCACCTGGAGGCCCGGCACGCCGCTGGGGTTCTTCTGCCCGGTCGGCGTGAGCGACGCCCAGTCGCTGGCGTCGGTGTAGTTGGTCGTCCGCGTGCCCGCGGTGGTCATGTCGTCGAGGCAGCCCTGCTGCTGCAGCTCGGCGCCCGGCACAGACACCTTGTCGGCGTTGGCGCACGCGGCGGCGCCCGCGCTCGGGGCGAGCGCGAGGCTCACCGCGACGGCCGTCGCTCCCATCAGCAGCCGTGGACGCATCGCACCGGAGCGTAGAGCGATGCCCGCGGGCCGGCCATGCGCGAATCCCCGAAAAGCGCTGCAACCGGCTTGGAGGTATCCCCAACTCGCTTACCCTTCGCGGCGGGATGGCTGCCGTCTCGACCAAGCGCGCCGAACCGATGACCAACGCGGACGCCGTCGCGGCGATCGCCGCGCGCCTGGCACTGCGCAGCGACGAGCTCGCCGACAGGATCGTCGGCCACATCCGCGAGCAGATCCCCGACTACCGGCTCGTCGACGACGAGGTGCTCGCAGACGTGCGCTCGATCACGCTCTCGCAGCTCGCGCTGATGATCGGCGCGCTGATCGAGGGCCGCACGCCGACCGAGGACGACTTCCTCGCAATCCGCGCCGGGGGCGCCCGGCGTGTGCACCAGGGCATCTCGCTCGAGTCGTTCCTGCGTGCGGCCCGCATGTGGGGCGAGCAGCTGTGGGAGGCGGTGCTCGAGGAGAGCGACCCGACGGAGCCCGCCGAGCGTGAGGCGGCGCTCGACATCGCGGGGCGGGTGATGCGCCATGTCGACGTGATGTCCCGGCACGTCGCCGAGGGCTTCCTCAACGAGCTGCAGAGCGTGTGGAGCGATCGCGAGGTCGTGCGCCGCGACCTGCTCGACGGCCTGGTGTCCGGCCAGGGCGACAGCGAGCGCATCCGGCGGCTCGCACGTTCGCTCAAGCTCTCGCTCGCCGAGCGCTACGTGGTCATCGTGTTGCGCGGGGCCGACGCGTTGCCCGAGGAGCACGCCGACCAGCCGCTCGCCTCGCGCGTGGCGCTCCGCCGGATCGTGGATCTCGCGCGCCGCCACCTGCGCAGCAGCGGGCATCCGGTGCTCGTCGGAA
Organism: uncultured Actinomycetes bacterium; assembly: GCA_963825415.1. GTDB lineage: Bacteria > Actinomycetota > Thermoleophilia > Solirubrobacterales > Solirubrobacteraceae > BP-464. The sequence continues at coordinate 333,817 of CAWGTD010000003.1, forward strand.
TGCGCCACGGCGAGGTCGTCGCCCTCTGCCCCGCCGAGGACCTCGCCGCGATCAACGACGTGCGCGAGCGTGCCCGTGCGCTCGCCGAGGCGCTGGCCGAGTCCGAGGTCTGCGTGGGCGTCGGCGGCTGCCATCAGGCGATCGGCGACGTCGCGGCGGGCTACGGCGAAGCACGTGACGCGGTCGAGATCGCGGTCGGCATCGGCATCTACGGCCGCCCGCTGCACTTCGACGAGGTCCTGATCGACCACCTCGTGCGCTCCACGCCGCACGCCGACCGCATCCTCGACTCGACGCTGCGGCCGCTGTTGAGTTACGACGCGGGAAAGCAGGCGGAGCTCGTCTCCACCCTGCGTGCCTACATGGACTCGGGCTTCAACCTCTCCCGGAGCGCAGAGACCCTGCAGGTCCATCCCAACACGGTCGTGTACCGCCTGCGCCGTATACGGGAGCTGTCGGGCCGCGATCCCCAGGACCCCAACGACCTGCTGCTGCTGTTCCTCGGGCTGAAGCTCTGCGAGCTGCGGGCCCAGCCCTAGCGCGCGGTCCAGCCCAGGTCCATCACGACCGGCGTGCCGGTGACGGAGCGGCCCGCCGGCCCGGCGAGGAACAGCGCCATCTCCGCGACCTCCTCCGGCTCGATCAGCCGCTTGATCGCGTGCGGGGCGAAGATGACCTCCTCGAGCATCCGCTCGGCGGAGATGCCGTGGGCCTGCGCCTGCGCCTCGGCCTGGCGTTCGACGAGCGGCGTGCGCACGTAGCCCGGGCAGATCGCCACGGTCGTGATCCCGTCGTCCGCGCCCTCGAGGGCGAGCGTGCGCACGAGGCCGACCGCGCCGTGCTTGGCCGCGACGTAGGCCGACTTGAACGGTGACGCGACGAGCCCATGGACGGAGGCCACGACCTGAAAGCACGCGGCGCCACTGGCCCGCAGGTGAGGCCATGCGTACTTGGCGAGCAGGAACGGGCTGGTCAGCAGGAGCGCGATCATGCGGTCCCACTCGTCCTCCGGGAAGTCGGCCACCGGCGCGACGTGCTGGACCCCGGCGTTGGCGACGACCACGTCGAGGCGGCCGAAGCGCTCGATGGCAGCGGCCACCGCGGCCCGGTTGGAGTCGCGCTCGATGAGGTCGGCGACGAACGGCGTCCCGGGACCGTCGACGCCGTCATCGCGGTCGACGGCCAGCACGTCGAAGCCCGCCTGCGTGAACGCGGCCGCGATCGCGCGGCCGATGCCGCTGGCCGCGCCGGTGACCAGCGCCGCGCGCCGCTCGCTGGTGGGCTCGGAGGCCACGCCTGGGAACGCTCCCCGATGCGCCAGGGGGCATCCATGCCGAAAAGCGAGAAGTTGCCCGGCCGCGCGTTTGGAGAAAGCCACAAAAGGCGGCTCGCAACTTTCCGGTTCCCCGCATTGATCGAATGCGGCCCCATGGCATAGGTTTCCGGTGCATTGGCCCCTTTGGGGGCTTCGGAGGGGGAGGGGTTCGAGCCGTGCGGGAGCAAGCGCGCGAGGCCAATGGGCCCGCGCTGCTGGAGATACGGGACCTGGAGGTCAGCTACGCAGGCGCGCTGAGCGCCCTGCGCGGCGTGAGCCTCGCCGTGCCGCGCGGCACCGTCGTCGCCGTCCTCGGAGCCAACGGTGCCGGTAAGAGCACGCTGCTGCGAGCGATCTCCGGCACGCTCGCCCTGCAGGGCGGCTGCGCGGACGCGGGCGAGATCCGTTTCGAGGGCCGCGACGTGCGCGACGTGGGGCCCGCCGAGGCCGTGCGCGCCGGCATCGTGCAGGTGCCCGAGGGGCGGCGGATCTTCGGCGAGCTGACCGTCGAGGAGAACCTGCGCGCCGGCGCCATGACCGTGCGCAGCGCCGACACGCGCCGACGCGCCAGCGAGCGTGTCTTCGACCTCTTCCCGCGCCTGCAGGAGCGTCGCCGCCAGCGGGCCGTGCTCCTGTCCGGCGGCGAGCAGCAGATGCTCGCGATCGGGCGCGCGTTGATGAGCGAGCCGAAGCTGCTGCTGCTCGACGAGCCCTCGCTCGGTCTGGCGCCCCAGGTGGTCGAGCGGATCGCCGAGGTCATCCGCGAGATCAACCGCCAGGGCACCTCGGTCGTGCTGGTCGAGCAGAACGCCGCGATGGCGCTCGACATCGCCGAGAGCGCCTTCGTGCTCGAGGTCGGCCGCGTCGCGCTCGAGGGCACGGCCGAGGAGCTCACGCGCAGCGCCGAGGTGCAGGAGCGCTACCTCGGCGGGTCGGTCACGCACGCGGAGATCGCAGCCGCCGGTAGCGATGCCTCGGACAGCCCGGCCCAACCGCGGGTCGCGCCGCTGGTCGCCGACAACCTGACCGTGCGCTTCGGCGGCATCACGGCGATCGAGGACGTCTCGTTCACCGTCGAGCCGGGCAGCATCCACGCCCTCATCGGCCCCAACGGCGCGGGCAAGTCGACCACGCTGAACGTGCTCACCGGCGTGTACGCGCCGACCACGGGCACGGTTCGCTACGGCGAACGCACGCTCACGGGCCTGCGCCCTCACCGCATCGCCGCGCTGGGCGTCAGCCGCACCTTCCAGAACATCGCGCTGTCGGCGACCGCCACCGTCGAGGACAACCTGCTGCTCGGGCGCCACCGGCTGACCAAGGCGGGCTTCGTGTCCGCCGGACTCGGGCTCCCGGCCGCGCGCCGCGAGCGGGCCGCCCAAGGCGAGCGCGTGCGCGAGATCGCCGCGCTCCTGGACCTGGAGGAGCACCTCCACCGGCCGGTCGCCGCGCTCTCGTACGGCAACCGCAAGCGCGTCGAGCTCGCCCGCGCGTTGTGCGCCGAGCCCTCGCTGCTGCTGCTCGACGAGCCCGTGGCCGGGATGAACGCCGGCGAGACCGAGCGGATGGCTTCGACGATCCGCGACGCCCGCGCGGCGCTGGGCATCTCGATCGTCCTCGTCGAGCACGACATGGCGTTCGTGATGGGTCTCGCCGACCGCGTCACGGTCCTCGACTTCGGCCGCTGCATCGCCGACGGGCCGCCCGCGGAGGTGCGCAGCGACCCCGCGGTCGTCGAGGCCTACCTGGGTGTGGCGAACGACAGCCCACCCGACACCGCACAGCAGGAGGTCGAGACGTGACGCAGTTCATCGAGCTGTTCATCAACGGACTGTCGCTCGGGTTCGTCTACGCGCTCGTCGCGCTGGGCTTCGTCGTGATCTTCAAGTCGAGCCGCGTCATCAACTTCGCCCACGGGTCGATCGTGCTGCTCGGGGCGTTCCTGATCGCAAAGCTCGCCGACGACCTCGGCTTCGTGCCCGCGGTCCTGGTAGGCGTCTTCGCCGCGGCGCTGGCGGCGGCCGCCCTGTACGTGCTGATCCTGCGCCACGTCCGCGGGCGTGCGGCGGACACGGTGACGATCGCGACGATCGGCGTCGACATCATCATGGCCACCGAGCTCGGCCGCCGGATCGGCCAGGACGTGCTCAACATCGGCGACCCGTGGAAGGCCGAGGTCGTGCACTTCGGGGAGTTCTCGGTACCGGAGGCGCGCGTGGCGGCCGCGGTCGTGGCGCTGGTGCTGCTCGGCGGGTTCCTCGCCGCGTTCAAGTTCTCACCTTGGGGGATCGCGATGCGCGCAGCCGCCGAGGACGGCGAAGCGGCCGCCCTGATGGGCATCCGCCTGCGGCGCGTGGCGGCGGGCGCATGGTTCGTCGCCGGTGCGCTGGCCGCGGTCGGCGCGATCTTCTTGACCACCTTCCCGACCCCGGGCGTGGACCGCGGGTCGGGCCTCGCCGCGCTGAGCGCGTTCCCGGCGGCCATCCTCGGCGGGCTCGACTCCGTGCTCGGCGCGATCGTCGGCGGGCTGATCATCGGCGTCGTCGTGGTGATGTCGTCGGGCTACCAGGACGAGATCTCGTTCCTCGGCCGCGGGCTCGGGCAGGTCGCGCCGTACATCGTCATGGTGCTCGTCCTGCTGGTGCGGCCGTCCGGCCTGTTCGGGACGCGGGAGCTGACCCGTGTCTGAGCGCCTCGCCGCCTTCCGCCGGCCCGGCCGCATCGCGATGCTCGTGGTCTGGGCGATCGCCCTGCTCATGCCGTTCTACCTCGAGGCGTTCTGGCTGCAGACCGGCCTGTTCGCCATGTCGGCGGCGATCGGCGCCATCGGCCTGACGATCCTCACCGGCACCACCGGGCAGCTGTCGCTCGCGCACGCGTTCTTCGCGGCCGTCGGCGCCTACGGGTACTGCTACTTCTCCGGCGAGAAGGGCCTTGGCGTCAATGCCGCCACCGGCCTGGGCCTGCCGCCGGTGGTCGCGCTAGTGCTCGCCGTCGCCCTGGCCGGCGTCGCGGGAGCGCTCTACAGCCCGATCTCCGGGCGGCTGCGAGGCATCTACCTGGGCATCGCGTCGATCGGGCTGGTGTTCATCGGCCAGCACATCCTGTTCAACGCCACCGACCTGACCGGCGGCTTCAACGGGCGCGACGCCGAGCCTTTCAGCGTGGCCGGCTTCACGTTCTCGAACGCCGACCCGGATCTCGTCATCGCCGGGGTCCCTTTCCACCAGCTCGAGCGCCTCTGGTATCTCGGGCTCGTCCTGCTTGCCATCGCCTACTACTACGCGCGCCACCTCGTCGGCGGGCGGCCCGGCCGCGGGCTGGAGACGGTGCGCGACAGCGAGGTCGCCGCTGCCGTGATGGGCGTCGACGTGACGCGCTACAAGGCGGCCGCTTTCACGGTGTCGTCGATGTACGCCGGTCTGTCCGGCGTGCTGCTGGCGTTGATCTTCAACCGCATCGTGCCGGAGGCCTTCGGACTCAACCTGTCGGTCGAGTTCCTGGCGATGATCGTGATCGGCGGCCTCGGCTCGGTCCGCGGTGCGGTGCTCGGCGGGATCTTCGTCTCGATGCTGCCGAAGGTCCTCGACAAGTACAGCGACTCGCTTCCGTTCCTTGCCACGCCCGGCTCCGGCACTGGTGTGGAGCCGGGGCAGGCCGCGCGCTTCGCATTCGGGGCGGCGATCATCGCCGTCCTGGTGTTCGCACCCGGTGGCATCGGCTCGCTGTGGCGATCCCGCCGTACCAACTCCGACTCCAATCGAATGTCCAACCCGAAGGAGAAAACCACATGAGTGTCCGACTGGCCCGCCTGTTTGCGGTGGGCGTCACGCTCGCGCTCGCGATCACCGTGGGCGCGTGCGGCAAGAGTGACGACAACAAGAGCGGCAGCTCGGGCTCGGGCTCTGCCGAGGTCAAGACGGGGCCCGGCGTCACGGCCGACACGATCACCCTCGGCCAGCTGACCGATCTCAGCGGCGTCTTCGCGCCGCTGGCCAGCGCCTTCACACAGACGCAGGAGCTGTTCTGGAAGCAGCAAGGCCCGATCTGCGGGCGCAAGGTGAAGCTGATCAACAAGGATGCCGCCTACGACGTCCAGAAGGCCGTGTCGCTGTACCGCGATGCCGAGCCGAACATCGCGGCGTTGAGCCAGGTTGTCGGCTCTCCGATCATTGCCGCGCTGCTGCCGACACTCGAGCAGGACAGCATGCTCGCCGTCGCGGCGGCCTGGCCGCCGGCGTTCCTCGATGCCAAGAGCGTGGCCATCATCGGCGCGACCTACGACCTCGAGGCCATCAACGGCATCGAGTGGCTGATGGAGAACAAGGGCCTCAAGGAAGGCGACACCATCGGTGACCTGTACTTCGAGGGCGACTATGGCGAGGGCGGCCTGATCGGCGTCAAGTACGCCGCCAAGCAGCACAACCTCAAGGTCGTCGAGCAGAAGATCAAGGCCACCGACGAGGACATGTCCGCGGCCGCCGCCAAGTTCAAGCGCGAGGGCGTCAAGGCCATCTGGATCACGACCGCGCCCGGCCAGCTCGCCTCGCTTGCCGGCGTGGCGAAGTCCATCGGGCTCGACGTTCCGATCGGCACGAACGGGCCGGTGTTCAGCCCGCAGCTGCTCGACACGCCGGTCGGGGACACGCTGGCCAAGAACGTCACCGTGTTCAACTCCGGCGCCGTTTACTCGTCCGACAACCCGGAGGTACAGGACGTCGCGGCCCAGTACGAGAAGGCCTATCCCAAGGGCGTTCCCCAGCAGTCGGTGATGACCGGCTGGAGCCAGGCCCAGATCATGAAGGCCATCCTCGACAAGGCGTGCGAGAACAAGGACCTCTCGCGCGAAGGCATCGTCAGCGCCTTCCGCGAGCTGGACAACGTGGACACGCAGGGCTTCATCGCCGGGACGCTCGACTTCACCCAGGTCGGGCAGGCGTCGTCGAAGTCCGTGTATGCGCACGACGTTGACAAGGATGCCCCCGGCGGGCTGAAGACCGTAGGCGACGTGCTGACCTACGAAACGGCGGAGAGCTACGAGCGCGACGCGGGGTAGCGCTGCCCGAAACCTCCTCCGAGGCCGTTCCGGCCCGGCCCTTCGAGGGCCGGGCCGGCGGCGGCCCGTCGAGACACCACATGAACTGGAACCTGGTCCAAGACGACCATCCGCTGACCCTGGCGCACGTGCTCGACCGCATGCGCACGGTGCACGGCGAGGCCGAGGTGATCACGCAGCTGGAGAACGGCCGCCGCCGCACGTCCTACGCCGAGCTCGCCGAACGCGTCGACCGTCTGGCCGGGGCGCTGCGCGGCCTCGGGATCAAGCCCGGCGACCGCGTCGCGACCTTCTGCTGGAACACCCAGGAGCACCTCGAGCTCTACCTCGCCGTCCCGTGCCTGGGCGCGGTGCTGCACACGGTGAACTTCCGGCTGTTCGAGGAGGACCTCGAGTACATCTTCAACCACGCCGAGGACCGGCTCGTCTTCGTCGACCCCTCGCTCTCCGACCGGCTCGAGCCGCTGCTTCCGCGGCTGAGGACGATCGAGCAGATGATCGTGCTCGGCGAGGAGTACGAGGAGCTGCTCGCCGCGTACGAGCCCGGCTTCTCCTATCCGGAGCTCGACGATCGGGCGCCGGCAGGCCTTTGTTACACGAGTGGGACCACCGGTCTGCCCAAGGGCGTGGTCTACTCGCACCGCTCCCAGACGCTGCACGCTCTCGGCACCTGCACGGCCGACGCGATCGGCGTGTCATCTGCCGACCGCGTCCTGCCGGTGGTCCCGATGTTCCACGCCAACGCCTGGGGCCTTCCGTACGCGGCCGGGCTGACCGGCGCCGACCTCCTGCTGCCGAGCCGCTTCACGACGCCGCGCCCGCTCCTGGACCTGATGCAGGAGGAGCGCGCGACGATCGCCGCGGCGGTGCCCACCATCTGGCTCGACCTGCTGCGCGAGGCGGACGCCGAAGGCGCCGACCTGTCGCGGCTGCACACCGTCATCTGCGGCGGCGCCGCGGTGCCGCTGTCGCTCATGCAGGCGTTCGAGGAGCGCCACGGCGTGCGAATCCTCCAGGCGTGGGGCATGACCGAGACCGGCCCGCTCGCCTCGGTCGCGCGGCCGCCGCGCTCCGCGGAGGGCGACAGCGATGCCACGTGGCGGCATCGCGACACCGCCGGCCGCGTGCTCCCGTTCGTCGAGGCGCGCGTGGTCGACGAGGACGGCGCGGTGCTCCCGAACGACGGCGAGGCGGCCGGGGAGCTCGAGGTGCGTGGGCCCTGGGTGGCCTCGGGCTACCTCGGCGTCAAGGCCCCCGAGAAGTTCCACGACGGCTGGCTGCGCACCGGCGACGTGGCCTCGATCGACCAGCGGGGATACATCCGCATCACGGACCGCGCGAAGGACGTCATCAAGAGCGGCGGCGAGTGGATCTCTTCGGTCGAGCTCGAAAAGGAGCTCGTCGCCCACCCCGACGTCCAGGAGGCGGCGGTGATCGCCAAGCCCGACGAGCGCTGGACGGAACGTCCGCTGGCCTGCGTGGTGCTGTGCGAGGGCGCGAGCGCCGACGCCGCAGAGCTGCGCGAGCACCTGGCCGGGCGCGTCGCCAAGTGGTGGCTGCCCGACGACTTCGCGTTCATCGACGAGGTTCCCAAGACGGGCACCGGCAAGTACGACAAGAAGGTGCTGCGCAGCCGTTTGGCCGAGGGCACGCTCGGCCGGCTCGAGCGCGTGGCCTGACGCCTCAGAGCAGTGAGCGCACCGCCGCGGGGATGTCGGCGTCGCGGCGGGCATCGGGGAGCAGCGCGGTCAGCGCGTCGGCTGCCTTGACGACGTGCGGCGGCGCGCGCTGCGTGATGACCACGGCCACCGGCGCGTCGATCGCGCGCAGCTCTGCGCGGGTGACCGGCCAGCTCGCCAGGCCGCCGAGGTCGGCGAACACGGCGCGGTGCGAAGCGCGCGCACGGGCGACCGCTTCGGGCGCGTGCCCCGGGCCGAGCAGGCGCTCGACGGCGTGCTCGGGCCCGCCCTCGCGGATCGCCTCGTCGAGGGCCAGCCGGTCGGCCGACATGGCGTCGGTGGCCTCGGGCACGAACGCGAACAGCGGCGGATCGGCCAGGACCGCGGCGCGCACGAGGTCGCGGTGGCGGACCAGGAGGTCGAGGACGACCAGCGCGCCGAAGCCGTCTCCGAACGCCACGGCCGGCGCGCCGGCGCGCGCCCGCAGCAGCGCCGCGGCGTCCTCGGACTGCTCGTGGACGGTCGTCGCCTCGTAGGGCTCAGGCGCCCCGCTCTCGCCGTAGCCGCGCCGGTCGTAGGCGATGACGCGTGCGCCGCCCGCGAGCGCCTCGGCGAGCGGGTCCAGCGCCTCGGCGTCGCCGGCGATGCCGTGGACGAGCAGGACGGGTGCGCCCGCGCCGCGCTCGCGACAGGCGAGCGCCACACCGGCCGCCTCGACCATGGACGCCATGGGCGAGAGCGTACGATGTGGGCATGGAAGGGTTCGGAGGCCTGTTCGGCGATCCAGAGGAGCTCCAGCGTCGGCTGGCCGAGATGGCCGAGCAGATGCAGGGTCAGCAGAAGCTCGCGTGGGCCGACAACGCGATCGGCTTGGCGGTCAACATGACCGTCGCCGCGATCAACCGCGTCAACGTGCAGGGCACGCCCGAGCAGCAGGCCGAGCAGATCCGCAGCATCATGGCCACGGTGTTTCCCGAGGCCGTCACCCTGGTGCGCGAGGCGCGCCAGGGGCTCTCCTAGCGCTGGCTGGAGGGTGTCGCAGGCGGCCACGTGGCCGCCGAGACGGGCCCCTCCCGGCCGGAGGCCGGACGGTGTCAGACCGCGAGCCGGCAGACCCAGCCGTAGCGGCTGCGCTGCGAAGTGACGGCGCGCGCCTGCCCCGTCCCGTGCTCGTCGGCCAGCCACGAGCGCCGCACCGGCGCCGTCCGCGGCCGCAGGTCAGAGCGGTCGAGCTGGAGCACGTCGATGCCGCGGGCGTAGTCGAGCGCGTAGACGGTCTTGCCCGTCGGGTCGGTCGGAGCGAACACGACCGACCACGTCTGGCCCTTCGTCGGCACCCAGTAGCCGACCTGCTTGACGTTCGTCGGGTCGCGGACGTCGAGGAAGCGCGTGCCCTCCTCGTACCAGCCGCCGGCCACGATGCCGTCGCGGTAGTCGAAGTAATGCGCCGAGCAGAGGCCGTCGGCGGGCGCCCAGCCGCGCTGCGTCACGAGCGTCTCGAGCTCGGTCACGTACATGTCGAGCATCCCGAACTTGGTCGCGCCGGTCGATGTCTGCTGGTCGGTCTTCCCCCAGGTCTGGAACGAGCCGGCTCCCTTGCAGGTGGGGCGCGTGTAGTCCTCCTCGACGATGCCGAGCACCGGGGAGTCGCCGCCGGCCGGGTACGTCTTGCCCTTCTGCTGGGTGAAGTGCTTGGTGTCGAAGCCCTGGCCGTTGGGCAGCTCGAAGCGCGTGGTGTTCGCGTTGCCGTGCAGCGCGACCGTGCCGAGCCGCAGCGAGTCGTGGTGGATCAGGTCGATCGGGTTCTCGCCCTCGCCGCCGATCGCTTCGCCGAAATGGAAGATCGGGTCGTCGGGGAGCGAGGGCACGCCGAGCTGGCCGGAGTTCTTGATGGCCTCGTCGGTGCGTGCGACGAGCGCCGGATGCAGCGGGTCGGTGACGTCGTAGGCCGCGGTGCCGTCGGCGCCGACGATCCACGCCAGGCCCTTGCCGTCGATCTGCACGTCGTGGGTGGTGAGGCCGGTGATCGCGGGGACGAACTTCCCGGCCACCTTCGGGGCGGCCGGATCGCGCAGGTCGACGATCGTGATGCCCTCGGCGGTGCCGGCGAGGTAGGCCCACTGGCAGCGCTTGTCGACGCACGAAGCGGTGTGGCCGGTGCCGGTCTCGAGCGGGATCGGCGCGGGGTCGAGCCCCAGCTCGCCGAGGATCGCGTTCACGCCGGGATCGCCGATCGTGCCGTTGGCCAGCACGCCCTTGATCGTGGGCTGCGTCGGGTTGGAGATGTCGATCACGTACAGGATCCCCACGCCCTCGCTCGGGTCGTTGGAGATCAGCAGCGTGTTGCCGCCGAGGTCGACGTCCTCGTTCTCGAAGTGGGGCAGCGGCAGAGCGCCCGCGAGCTTGGGCAGCACCGGGTCGGAGATGTCATAGACCGTCAGGCCCTCGGTGCCCGTGACGAACATGTAGTTGTCGCGGAAGCGCGCGCCGATGGGGTGCCCGACCGGCAGGGTGAGCTTCGGCGTGACGTTGCCCGACATGAGCGGAACCGTGTCGTCGCCGGCGAGCTTGACCCCCTGGGCCGACGCGGACAGCGCTGTGCCGGCGAAGCAGGCGAGGGTGGTGGTGGCCAGAAGCAGGACGCGCCGCATGGGAGCGCTAACGCGCCCCATCGGCCGAACTTGCGCCCCTGCGCGGGGCGGGCCGAAACCCCGCTTAACGGACTGCTGCGCCAGTCGGGCGCACGATCAGCCAGTCGCCGCCGAACTCGAAGACGTCCTGGCAGAAGATCTGGCCGGGACGGGTCTCGCCGACGTAGAAGTACAGCGGCTTGCCCCTGTAGGTCACCTGGCGCTTGCCGTCCTTGCGGGCGGTGGTGCTCACGTACTTCGACTTCGCGCCGCCGGCCGCGGCGGCGCCCTGCCGAGCGATGAACGGCGGCCAGGCGCGCGCGCAGGAGCCGTAACACTTGCTGGGCCCGCGCCCGTCGCGCGTGAAGAGGTAGAGCGTGTGGCCGCGGCCGTCGACCAGGATCGTGCCGTAGCGGCTCTTGGAGGTCTTGACGTGGACGGCGGCCATCGCCCCGCTGGGAACCAGGGCGAGGGCGAGTAGGGCGAGAAGGACCGAACGCATGGCCACAGTGTTGCGTCCCGCCCGCCGCGCGTGTGTTACGCCAGGTTTACGACGCGGCCCTACGCGGCCGCTGCCTCCTCCGCCGGCGCGGTGGCTGCCGCGGCCTGCGGCGGCGTGCCGCGGATGAGGTCGGCTGCGCGCTCGGCAACCGCGATCACCGGCGCGTTGGTGTTCCCGCGCGGGACCATCGGCATGACCGAGGCGTCGACGACGCGCAGGTTCTCGACGCCCTGGACGCGCAGCTGGTCGTCGACCACCGTGCCCATCGAGCACGTGCCGACCGGGTGGTAGATGGCGAACGTCGTGCGCGCGATGTGCTCGCGCAGGTCGTCCTCGGACTCCGAGGCCGGCGCGATGTCGGCAGCGGCGCAGTAGGGCTTCAGCGGCCCCTGCCGCCCCAGCTCGAGCGTCAGCTTCATCGCGTCCTTCATCAGCCGCATGTCGTTCTCGGCGGCGTAGAAGTTGTTGCGGATGATCGGCTTGGCGGTCGGGTCGTTGGACCCGAGGCGAACGCTGCCGCGGCTCTCCTGCTGGAGCACGCACGGCGTGATCAGCAGGCCGTGGCCGGTCGGGTCGGTCATGCCCTCGTCGAGGATCTGCACGGGCAGCATGTGGAACTGGATGTCGGGTGCCGGTGCGCCGTCGCCCAGCCGGACGAAGGCGCCCGCCTCGGCCAGGTTCGAGCTCAGCGGCCCGCTCTGGGTCTCCTCGAACTCCTGGAGCGCCGCCGGCTCGAGCGCCAGCAGCAGGCTGACCGGCTCGGGCGTCGTCCACACGCAGTAGGTCGCCGGGTGGTCGCTGAGGTTCTCGCCCACCTCCGGCTGGTCGAGCAGCACCTCGATCTCGCGCATCGTCAGGTGCTCGGCCGGGCCGATGCCCGAGAGCATCAGCAGCTGCGGCGAGTTGTATGCGCCGCCGGAGAGGATCACCTCGCGCTCGGCGCGGAACTCCTGCTCGGTGCCCAGCTGCGATGCCGCGACGCCGACCGCCCGCGTGCCCTCGAACAACACGCGGTGGACCTGCATGTAGGGCATGACGGTCAGGTTCGGGCGCTCCATCGCCGGGTGCAGGTAGGCGACCGCCGCGCTGGCGCGCATGCCGCCGCGCTGGGTCACCTGGTAGGCCCCGAAACCGTCCTGGTCGGCCCCATTGAAGTCCTCGTTGCCCGGGAAGCCCAGCTCGATGCCGGCCGCCACGAACGCGGGGCCCATGACGTTGCGCGAGCGGCTGTCGGACACGGGCAGCGGCCCGCCGACGCCGTGGAAATCGTTCGCCCCGCGCTCGTTGTCCTCGGACTTGATGAAGTAGGGCAGCAGGTCGTCGTAGGACCAGCCGTCGATGCCCCAGCCGTCGTAGTCGGCCCGGTGGCCGCGGATGTAGACCATCGCGTTGATCGACGACGAACCGCCGAGCGTGCGCCCGCGCGGCAGCGGGATGCGCCGGCTCGAGCAGAACGGCTCCGGCGCCGTGTAGTAGTCCCAGTCGACCTCGGTGCGCGCCAGCTGGAGGTAGCCCAGCGGCACATGGATGTTCTGGTTGACGTCCGGTGGCCCGGCCTCCAGCAGGAGGACCTTGACGTCCGGGTCCTCGCTCAACCGCGCGGCGAGCACGCAGCCCGCGGATCCCGCTCCGACGATCACGTAGTCGTACATGCGCCGACGTTACCGTGAGTGCATGGCCTTCGCCATCCAACTTCGCGGTGTCGTCAAGACCTTCGGGCCGATCGTCGCGGTCAACGAGCTCGACCTCGACGTGCCCGTGGGCACGTGCGTCGGCCTGCTCGGTCCCAACGGTGCGGGGAAGTCGACGACGATGAAGATGCTCACGGCGCAGGCGATCGCCGACCGCGGCGAGCTCGAGGTCCTCGGCTACCGGCTGCCCGACGAGTCAAAGCAGGCGCGGGTGGCGATGGGAGTCGTGCCGCAGCTCGACAACCTCGACCAGACGCTGACCGTCGAGCAGAACCTGCGCGTGTTCGCGCACCTCTACCGGATCCCGCGTGCCGAGCGCCGAGCCGCGGTCGAGCGCTCGCTTCAGCGGGTCCATCTCGTCGAGCGGCGCAACACGCGCGTCGACCAGCTCTCGGGCGGCATGCGCCGCCGGCTGCTGATCGCGCGCGCGCTCGTCCACGACCCGCAGCTGGTGCTGCTCGACGAGCCGACGGTCGGCCTCGACCCGCAGGTGCGCCAGGAGCTGTGGGCGCTGATCGACCGCCTGCGCTCGGAGGGCAAGTCGATCCTGATGTCGACGCACTACATCGAGGAGGCCGAGCGCCTCGCCGACACCGTCGTGATCATGTCCGAGGGCCGCGCGGTGGCGCGCGGCAAGCCCAACGAGCTGGTCGCCGAGCACGCGGGCGCCGAAGCGGTCGAGGTCTACGGGCCGCCGGACGAGCTCGCCGCGGTCGAGGAGCGCGCGCGCAGGGACGGATTCCGCACGCGGCGGACCGGGACCAGCGTGTCGGTGCTGGGCGCCAACGGCTCGCTCGAGGGCGTGCGCCGGCCGGCCAACCTCGAGGACGTCTTCGTGCTGCTCACCGGCGAGGAGGTCGCATGAGCGCCGAGACCACCAAGGTCGGGCGCCTCGAGCGCTCGGCGCTCTCGGGCGTGCTGGTCCGTGAGGTCATCAACTTCTCCTCGTTCTGGCGCTCCTCGACGTTCTCGTCGACCGTCGAGCCGACGATCTACCTGCTGGCGTTCGGGTTCGGCTTCGGCTCGCTCGTCTCGCGCGTGCAGGGCTACGACTACGTCGAGTTCGTCGGCACCGGCACCGTGGCGACGGCGGTCCTGTTCTCGTCGGTGTTCCCGGGCATGTTCGGGACCTTCGTCAAGTACCAGTTCCAGCACACCTACGACGCGATCCTCGCGGCGCCGGTCGACACGGAGGAGCTCGTGACCGCCGAGGCGCTGTGGATCGCCACGCGCTCGGGCATCTTCGGCGCGGTGCCGATGCTGGTGGCGATGGTCTTCGGGCTCGACCCGGCGTGGGGCATGCTGCTGGTGCCCGGCATCGCCGCGCTGACCGGGTTCGGCTTCGCCTCGTTCGGGATCCTCGTCGCCGCGGTGATGAAGTCGATCGACAACTTCTCCTACGTGACGAGCACGGTCATCACGCCGCTGTTCCTGCTCGCGGGCACGTACTTCCCGCTCAGCGGCCTGCCCGAGTGGGCGCAGGTGCTCGGCGCGTTCAACCCGCTGCACCACTGCGTCGAGCTGGTGCGGCATTCAGCGTTCGGCTGGAACGTCTCCCACGACCTCTACCACCTCGCGGCGATCGCGGCCTTCGGGCTCGTCACATGGCGGGCCGCGATCTGGCGGATGGAGAAGCGGCTCGTTCTTTGAGGGTGCCGGAGGCGGCCAAAGACCAACCGCTTCGCGGTCGGTGCCCTCCGCCGGAGGTGGGTCCCTCCCGGCCGGAGGCCGGACGGTGTCCTAGGTGGTGCCGCGGCGCAGCGTGACGACCTTGCGGGTCGTCCGCGAGCGACCGACCGAGTCGGTGCCCTCGGCGATGATGCGTGCCCGCAGGCGCTTGGGATGGCGGCGCAGGAGGCGTTTGCCCGCCGCGGTCATCTCGACCTCGACCCGGAACGAGCGGCGGTCGGCGGGCGCGCTCTCGCCGATGCCGAGCAGCGTCGACTTGCCCTTGCCGACGGTGCGCAGCTGCACGAGGCAGCGGGCGAGCCGCAGCGCCTCGGCGCCGACCGCGCGGCAGCCGATCCGCTCGTTGCCGCCCAGGATGCCGATCGGCTGGCGCTCGTGGAAGACCCCGAAGCGGAAGTTCTCGCCGTACGGGCCGCCCGGATAGACGTCGAGCCGCGCGACGCCGTTGCGCACCCGCTGCGGGTGGTCGCCGACGGGGACCTTGGCGAGGATCTTCTCGCTGCGGTAGGAGATCACCGCGAGCCAGTCGTCGCCGCTTGCCGAGATGTAGCAGTACTCGCCGTCGGCGCTGTTGGTGGCCCAGTAGGGCTTCTCGCCGGCGTCGAGGACCGTGGGCGCGAAGGTCTTGCGATCGACGATCGCGCCGTAGTCCGACATGGTGCCGGCGACGCAGAGCTTGGTGCCTTCGCGGTTGATGGCCAGCCCGTGATGGGCGGAGTCGAGCAGGTACTCGTCGCGGCGGAGCTTCTTCGTCTCGTCGCTGATCGGCAGGTCGGCCAGGCGCGTGACCTTGTCGTTGACGAGGTCGTACTCGACGAAGCCGTGGAAGAAGGAGACCTGGAAGTACAGGGTCTTCTCGTCGGGCGCCAGCGCCATCGGCCGCACCGCCGAGCTCATGTTCGGATGGCCGGCCTCCTCGAGCTTCTTCGCCATGTCGATCGTCTTGATGATCTGCAGCGTCTGGCCGTCGACGATCTGGAAGTGCGCATCGCCCTTGGACGGGTTGTTCGGCGGATCGTCGGTCGGCGTGTACACGCGGCCGATGCTCGCGTGGTAGATCAGCTTGGCGTCCGCGGAGTAGTTGTTCTCGTGCGGCGAGTCGCCCGACGGGAACTCGCCGGTGATCTTGCCCGTGGCCGTGTCGATCTGGTCGACGACGTTCGCGGTCGACGCCGAGACCAGCAGCTTCGTCCCGTCCGGCGAGATCGCCATGTGGTCGGCGCGATATCCGCCCACCGGCGTGCGCCAGACGATCTTCTTGGTGGCCAGGTCGATCGCCGCGACGTCGGCGAAGCTCGGCCGCGAGACGTAGATGGTGCGCCCGTCGTGCGAGCTGAAGACATCGTCGTTGTACTGGTCGTGGCCCTCGCCGACCTGCTGGCGGATGGCCAGGAAGAACGCCGTGCGGTCGGGGCTCAACATGATCTCGGCCTCGCGCTCGGCCTTGTCGGGGATCACGTTGATGCGGTCGAGGCGCTCGAACGTGAACGGGTCGATGACGTCGGTCGTCCCCTCCCAGTTGTTGCCGACCAGCACGACCGGCCGGGTCTCGCCGGGAACGGGCTTGGGCGCGGTCTCCGCAAACGCGCTCGTGGGGCCGGCGAGGAGCGCGATCGCGCCCATCACGGCCGGCAGGCCGAACCATCTCATCGCGCGGCCGACTCTACTGCCGCTGCCCAAGCCGCTATGCAGGTTCGGCCTCTGCCGACCGCGACTGCCTGCCGGCGTGGATGACCTCCTTGAAGCTGCGGAAGCGGAAGATCCCGACGATCGCGATGAAGCCGAGCACGAGGCTGAAGACGGCGATCGCGATCTGCTGGCCGACCGAGTAGGCGGCCGCCTGCGAACCGAACACGGTCACGAGGAACGCCTGCTGTACGCCCGCACCGCCCGGCGTGAACGGCACGATCGCCGCCACCGCGTTGACCCCCAGGACCAGCAGGACGTTGTGGACCGAGCCTCCGATGTGGAAGGCGTCCAACAGCATCCAGAAGGCGGCGAACCGAAACAGCCAGCCCACGAACTGCACGGCGAACACCTCGCGCAGGTAGCGGCGGCGGTCGAACAGGATCGTCAGGCCCTGACGCACGCGCGCCCAGAACAACGCGACGCGCCGGCTGAGCACCGCGAAGCCCAGGAGCATCAGACCCGCCAGCACGGTGAGGAGAAACAGCGTGAAGCGCGGGTGCGACGCGAAGAACGACAGGTCGAACGCCTTGAGCTTGGAGAAGCCGCCCGGCTTGGGGAACACCCCCTGGCTGAAGGCGAAGATCAGGATCGGGACGGCCATCGTCAGGTCGAAGACGGCCTCGACGAAGAACGAGGCGCCGACGGCCGGGTAGCTCGAGGTCGGCACCGAGCGATGGGTGAGGAAGAGCTTGATGACGTCGCCGCCGCGCGCCGGGACGACGTTGTTGAACCCGTATGCGGCCACATACGCGCCCCAGATGTCGCGCCAGCGGATCCGCTCGCCCGGGTAGGCGGCGCGCAGGGCATGGAAGAACGCGCGCGAGCGCAGGCTCAGGTAGACGCCGAAGAAGACCAGCCCGATGACCAGCGAACCCCAACTGACGGCCGCCAGGTTGCTGAAGAACGTGTCGACCGCGTCGAAGAAGTCCTTCAGCGCCGCGAGGGGCATCGTCAGCAGAGGCTAGACGCCGTGGACGGTGCGCCAGGACTGCAGCGTGATGCGCAGGATCACGAGCGTCATGGCCAGGCCGATCAGCGGGTCGGCGATCGGGGCGCCTGCCGCCACGACGAGGGCGCTGGCCACGACCGCGAGGCTGACGTACGCGTCGGCGCGGGCGTGGGCGCCGTCGGCGACCATTGCGGGGCTGTCGAGGCGGCGCCCGGCCTCGGACCGCACACGGGCCGCGAGCCAGTTGCCGAGAAAGCCGATGACGCCCGCTACCGCCAGCGCACCCAGGGCATCGGGGGCGTTGGGATGCACGAGGCGGGCGATCGCCTCGTAGCCCGCGACACACGCGCTGACGAAGATCGCGAAGACGACCGCCAACCCCGCGCGGCGCTCGCCCACCGCGCTGCGCAGCAAGAACGCCATGCCGATCGGGAAGGCGGTGGCCGCATCGCCGGCGTTGTGGATCAGGTCCGCCAGCAGGGCGACGCTCCCGGTGACGACGAAGATCGCGCCCTGCGCCGCAGCGGCCACCCCGAGCACCAGGAGCGACAGCCCGACCGCCCGTAGGCCTTCATGCGAGCGGCGGATCGCCGGGTCGATGACCCCGTGGGAGTGCCGGTGGTGGTGCCAGCGCGCGTGCGCCACTAGGCCGCCCACTCGCCGGCGAGCCGCACGATCGTCGCCGCGGCGGCCGCCATGTCCTGGACGGTGACCCACTCGCGCGGCGAGTGGAACTCGTGGCCGCCGGCGAACAGGTTCGGCGTCGGCAGGCCCTTCTCGCTGAGTCGTGAGCCGTCGGTGCCGCCACGGATCGCGTTGCGGATCACCTCGACCCCCTCGGCCCGGATCGCGCGCTCGGCCGTCGCCAGCACCTCGGGGAACGGCTCGAGCAGCGTGCGCATGTTCGGGTACTGGCGGCGGACCGCGACGTCGAGCGAAGCGCGCGGCTCGGAGGCCGCGACCTCCTCGGCGAGGCGGCGCACGAGCTCGACGTGCTGGTCGAGCAGTTCGTCGTCGAAGTCGCGGGCGATCAGGCGCACCGTCGCCTCGGCGGTCCCGCCCTGGACGTCGAACGGGTGCACGAAGCCCTCGCGGCCGGAGGTGGTCTCAGGTGCCAGGTCGGCGGGCAGTGCGGCGAGGAACCGACCCGCGAGCCGCGCCGCGCTGACGAGCTTGCCGGTCGCGTAACCGGGATGGACGTCGACTCCGCTGAACGTGACGAGCACCTCGGCGGCCGAGAACGTCTCGTCCTGGAGCTCGCCCAGCGACAGCCCGTCGAGCGTGTAGGCGCAGCTCGCGCCGAAGCGCTCGATGTCGAACAGCGTGGCGCCCTCGCCGATCTCCTCGTCCGGGGTGAAGCCCACGCGCAGCGTGGGGCGGGGCAGCTCGGGGTGGGCGGCGAGGTGGGCGACCGCGGCCATGATCTCGGCGACGCCGGCCTTGTCGTCGGCGCCGAGCAGCGTGTCGCCGCTGGCGGTGACGACGTCGTGGCCGGCCTTGGCGCGCAGGTCGGGCGTGTCGATGACCACGCCGTTGCGCGGCAGCTCGATCGGCCCGCCGTCGTAATCGCGATGCACGATCGGCTCGACGCCCGCGCCGGAGATCTCGGGGCTGGTGTCGACGTGGGCGATCAGCCCGATGACCGGGCCGGTGCCGGCCAGCGTGGCGAACACGTAGCCGTTCTCGTCGAGCTCGGCGTCGGCGAGACCCGCGTCGCGCAGCTCCTCGACGAGCATCCGCGCCAGATCGAGCTGGCCGGGAGTGCTCGGGCTCTGCGTCCGATCCAGCGCGGACCGCGTGTCCACGCGGACGTAGCGCAGGAAGCGCTCGAGCACGTCGCCGGCGAGCTCTTCGGCTAGAGGCGACGTGAAAGGGGCCACGACCGGCAGCCTATGAACGCAGCGCCGAGCCGGGAACGTCGTCCAGCAGCGCGAGGACCGAGATCGCGCCGTCGGAGACGAGCACGGCGCCACCCGGCCAGTAGACGTGCGGCGGGCGCGCGCGGTGCAGCAGCAGGGGCTCGTGGACCCACGAGCCGGTGTTGTAGATCCGCGGCCGGCCGGTCGGACCCGTCCAGCGCTCGGCGTCGTCGTCCTCGCGCGGACCGCCGCGGTGGACGTGGCCGTACACGACGGCGGCGGCGCGCTCGTCGACCCCGAGCCGGTGGACCACGCGGGCGAGCGCCGGGATGCTCGCGCGACGCATCTGCACGCCGAGCACCCGCGACCGGGCGCGCGCGAGCCAGGCGCTGTCGCGCATCGCCATCAGCGGCATCCCGGTGGTCGTGCTGCGGCGGACGGCGACCACGAGGTCGGCGATCCGCCGCGCCAGCCAGCGCGGCATCCACAGCGTCAGCGGGCCCTCCAGGGCCGTGACGCTCGGCCGCTGCTCGTACTCGGCCGGGGTGGCGCCGTCGCGCGGGAGCCGCCCGAGCAGCCCGCGCGCGATCCCGTAGGCGCTCTCGGGCAGCAGGTGGCGGTCGAGATAGTGGCCGTGGGTCGCCCAGACGTCGTCGGCCAGCCAGACACCTGGGTAGCGGACGGTCACGCGCGCGGGCGCCAGCCACCCGACCACGCGCGCCAGCAGCTCGCTCGCCGCGGCAGGGACCTCGGTGTCGAGCGTCAGCTCGTGGCGGTGAGCCCCCACCCAGTCGCGGATCAGCAACCGGTCGTGGTTGCCCGGGACGATCACCACCTCGCGCTCCGGACCGAGCGCGGCGCCGATGTCGCGCAGCACCGGCTCGGCGATCGCCATCGCGTCGCGCGGCCGTGCCTCCAGCAGCTCGATCGTGTCCCCCAGCAGGACGAGCCGGTCGACGTCGCGCAGCGCAGCGAGGAGCCGCTCGCGCGGAACGGGCGCGCGGAGCACGTCGCGCTGCAGGCGCGAGCCGAGGTGCAGGTCGGATACGACGAGGGTGCGCACGCCTAGGCGGCGGGCGCGAGGCTCGCGAGCGCCGCGAGCACCTCCTCGTCGTGCGACTTCGGCGAGGCCTTCTCGATCACGTGGCGGACCACACCCTCGGGATCGATGACGAACGTCGAGCGCTGCGCGCCCATGTAGGTGCGGCCGTACATCGACTTCTGCACCCACACGCCGTAGGCGTCGCAGACCGCGTGGTCGGCGTCGGCCAGCAGCGTGAACGTCAGCGCCTGCTTGTCGTGGAAGCGCTTGACCTTGTTGACCGGGTCAGGCGAGACGCCGAGGACGACCGCGCCGGCCTGCTCGTATTCGCCGCGGTGCTCGCGGATGCCACAGGCCTGCGTCGTGCAGCCCGGCGTGTCGGCCTTGGGATAGAAGTAGAGGACGATCCAGCGGCCGCGCAGGCCGGCGAGCGAGACGGGGCTGCCGTCCTGATCGGGGAGCTCGAAGTCGGGGGCGGGGCTGCCGGTGGCGATCATCGCCCGAAGCCTGCCACGCGGCGCGCGGCGACCGGGCGGCCGCGGGTGCGCAGTCGGTTGACGACGTCCTCGACGGCGCGGCGCCGCCACTTCCAGCGCCGCCGCCGGCGCTCGCGTCGCAGCTTGACCAGATCGGCCGGGTCCGGTGTGGCGTCGAGGTCCGGCAGCGGCCGGTAGCCGAAGCGCTCGAACCACGGCCGCGTCACCTCCTCGACGAACGCGATCTGGGCCGGCTCCAGGCGGTCGCGCCACGCGTCGATCGGCGCCGGGTCGATCTCCTCGTTGAGCCGGTCGTGCCAGCCCTCACGGAATCTTCCGCGGCGCTTGCTCGAGATCATCCGCGCGACGGTCTCCTCGTCGGCGGCCAGGCCGGCCCAGGGCAGGACCGCGTTCAGGGTGCCGCGCGGGTCGCGGACCATGTCCTCGAAGCGGACGTCGAGGAGCTGGTCGGGCGCGAGCCGGTCGGAGAAGTCGTCGACGCGGCGCACGGCCGTCTCCCAGGTGGCCACCGAA
The DNA here is from genome assembly GCA_963825415.1 of uncultured Actinomycetes bacterium. Taxonomy (GTDB): domain Bacteria; phylum Actinomycetota; class Thermoleophilia; order Solirubrobacterales; family Solirubrobacteraceae; genus BP-464. Next base: position 354,928 of record CAWGTD010000003.1, read on the forward strand.
GAGGCCAGAGCCGTCTCGGGCTCGCCCCAGCCGAGCGGCAGCTGCGAGGCGACGGCGCCGCGCGGGTCGCGCACCAGGTTGATGAACTGCGCGTCGGGAAACAGCTCGAACATCCAGCGGATGTAGCCGGCGTAGTCGGGGCGCTTGTCGCCCCAGCGGCGCGCGCCGTTGCGGGCGGCGAACAGCTCGAAGCAGCGGGCGACGACCGAACCCAGGGTGGGCTCGGCCTCGACGACCCACTCGACCGCGCGCTCGCGGCTCCACGACCCGCGCAGGCGATCGCCGCCGCGGCCCTTGGTGTTGACGAACAGCCATTCGGCGATCCGGCGCCGGTTGGCCTCCTTGCGCAGGTCGCCGAAGCCCGCCCGGTAGCGCAGCAGGTAGAAGACGAAGTCGGTCTCGCCCGGTACCGCGAGGTCGGGGTGGTTGTCGAGCAGGCCGCGCAGCAGCGTGGTGCCCGAGCGCGGGCAGGCGCCGATCAGGATCGGGCGATCGGGCTGCCCCGCGAACGCCGAGGGCGGTCGCTGCAGCCAGGCGTCGCTGCGCGGACGCCACGGGTCGTTGATCGTCTCGATCGCGGTGCCGCTGGAAGCGGTCACTTCAGCAGCCGCGACAGGCGGCGGTCCTTGAGCACGCGCCCGCCGGTCTGCTCGGCCGGGCAGTAGGCGATCACGTAGTCCTCGAAGTGGACGGCCTCGAGCGTCGTGCCGCAGCGCGGGCAGGGCTCGCCGTGGCGGCGATGGACCTGCAACGGCATCGGCAGCTTGTCTGGGATCGGCAGCTGTACGACCTGCTCGTAGTGCTCGAGCGCGCGGCCGAGCTCGGAGACGATCGCGTTGCGCAGCGCGGTCCCCTCGTCGCCGTCGAGGTCGTCGCCGCGCTTGAACGGCGACAGGCGCGCGGTCCACAGGATCTCGTCGACCCAGGAGCGCCCGATGCCGGCGATGACGCGCTGGTCGCGAAGCACGGCGTGCAGCGGGCGCGCGCCGTGCGGCGCCAGGAGCGCGACCAGATCCGGCGGCTCGGGCCAGGCCTCCGGCCCGAGCGTGGCGATCGCATCGTCGGCGGCCACGTCGTCGCGGCGCAGGAGCTTGACCCAGGCGGCCTGCTTGGTGCCGAACTCGCGCAGCCGCAGCTCGCGGCCGTCGGCGATCCGCACGAGCAGGCGCGAGGTGCGATCGCGCAGCGAGGCGCGCTTGTCGTAGAGCTGCAGGCGGCCCGCCGACATCAGATGCAGCAACACCGAAAGCGAGTCGCCGACGTCGACGACGAGGTGCTTGCCGATGCGCCGCACGCCCGCGATCGTCGCTCCGTCGATCGCGTGCAGCGGCGGGTCGAAGGTCTTCAGCGCGTTGATCCCGGGGGCCAGCGCCGACTCGATCTGCGCCCCGCGCAAAGCCGCATCGAGCCGCCGCGCGGTGATCTCGACCTCCGGCAGCTCGGGCATGGTGGGAGGGTACGGGCATGACCCGTACGCCTCGGTGGGGCAGGCTCGCGGTCCTCGTGGGCGCGGTTGTGCTGCTTGGCTTCGCCGCCGAGCAAGCTGTCACCCGGTGGTGGCCCTTCGGCGGCGTGTCGACGGGTCGCGCCGCGGCCCACGGCGCGACGATCGTCCGCTACGAGATCCGGTCGCGATTCGTGCACCGAAAGCTGTCGCAGGTCGCCGCGACGCCGCCGGGCGGGGCCGAGGGCAGGCCGCTGCTGGTCTTCCTGCACGGCAGAGGCAGCAACGGCCCGGAGTCCAACGCCAACGGAGCGTTCTTTGCCGCGCTGGCGGCACAGGGCTCGCGAGCACCTGCCGTCGTGTTCCCGAACGGCGCTGATCACTCCTACTGGCACAGGCGCGGCTCGGGTGATTGGGCGCGTTACGTCCTCGACGAGGTGATCCCGCAGGCCCTTCGCCGCCTTCACGCCGATCCGGACCGGATCGCCATCGGAGGCATCTCGATGGGTGGCTACGGCGCTTTTGAGATCGCCCGGCAACGACCCCGCAGCTTTTGCGCCGTGGGTGGCCACTCGGCCGCGCTGTGGCTGGCTTCGGGTGAAAGCGCCCCCGGCGCTTTCGATGACGCCGAGGACTTCGATCGCCACGACGTGATCTCGGTGGCGCAGCGCCGTGGACGCCGCGCCTGGAGCACGGCCGAGCTCTGGCTCGACAGCGGGACCACGGACCCGTTCCGTGATGCGGACGCTGCTTTCGCCAGGGCGCTCGGTGTCCGCAAGCGCACCTGGCCGGGCGGTCACGAGCACGCTTATTGGAAGGATCACTACGACGACTACCTGCGGTTCTACGCACGAGCGCTCGCGCGCTGCCGGAACGGGTGAATCCGGCGCTTACTGCGGGGCGATGCGATCGATCTCGCGGGGGCGCAACAGCAGGATCAGGTGCCCGTCGCGAACGGCGGCGATCCCGCCCTTCTTCAGGTCGGCGCGGGCGCCGGTGAGGTCGCCCACGACCTCGACGAAGTCGGGGTTGTGGCCGACGACGAGGATGCGCTGGTCCTCGCCGGCCAGCAGCAGTTCGCGCGCGTCGCCCGCGTCGAAGCCTCCGCGCAGCGGCTCGTGGACGATCGGCTCTGCGTCGAGCGCCTCGCATGCCAGCCGTGCGGTGTCGAGCGCGCGCGCCTTCGGGCTCGTGTAGACGGCGTGGAAATGCACCTCCAGGGCGGCGAGCGCGCGGCCCGCGGCGCGCGACTGATCCTCGCCGCGAGGGGTCAGCTGGCGGTCTGAGTCGTCGGCCGTGGCGTCGTGGGGAACGGCCTCTCCGTGCCGCAGTAGCCAGAGCTGGGAGGCCACGCGAGGAGCCTAGCCCGAACGTCAGGGGCGCTTGTACACGCGGGTCGGAGAGCCGGTGTGGCCCTCCCAGCGCAGGCGGTAGCGGCGGCCGGGCACCAAGGGCACCGAGCGCGTGAAGTAGCCCTGCGCGTCGGTCCGCACCCGGCGGTACTCGTGCAGCGGTCGCCCCCGGGCTCCGATGTCGATCGTCACCGTCGTGGCGCCGTGAGCCGGCCGGGCGAGGCCCCACAGCGACACGCGCCCGCGACTGCGCAGCGCCGCCAGCGGAACCGGGAACGCGCGCAGCGAGAGCTTCGCTCTGCCGTCGGAGAAGCGCAGCCCGGACTCGAATCCGCCGTAGCGCTGGCCGCGCGTGACGCCCTTGACCGGCAGGTCGTCGCGCAAGAGGTACTGCGAGAACCACCGCACGCGCGGATTGCTCCAGGCGAGGCGCTCGGAGATCGCCTGGAACTCGGCCTGGCGCTGCTGGCTGACGCCGTAGTACGGATCGGGTACCGACTGGATCCCGAACTCGGTGAGGTAGATCGGCAGGCGGCCGGGCACCCCGCCCGCGCGCGCCGCACGGTCGAGCGCCGCGACGAGGCGGTGCAGGACGCCGATCGTCACGTCGTTGCGGCTGCGCGGCACGTAGAACGGACCGGACGCCTTGGTGTACGGGTGGTGCGCGTAGCCGGACGTCGGCAGCCGCCCGCAGCTGCGCACGTGCCGGTAGGCGCGGTTCAGGCACAGCGTCTGGCGCAGGAAGACCAGCGGCGCGACGTCGCGCCGCGAGCCGGCCGGTGCCGTCTCGCCCATCAGGACCGTCGGGTTGGCGAGGCCGCCCTTGACCAGCCCGTGGTACCCGGCGAGGTAGAGCCTGCGGTACCAGAGCCCCGACACCGCCTGCCCGCGGTAGTGCTGGGGCAGCAGGAACGCCGGGTGGTTGGGCTCGTTCCAGATCGACCACACCGCCACGCGGTCGGTGTAGTGGCGCGCGGCGGCCTGCATGAACAGGCCGAACAGGCGCGGCGACGGACGCGTTCGCGTGTCGCGGCGAGCCAGCGTGCCCCATTTCGGCGCCGGGCCCCGACACGGTCAGCAGGACCTGCATTCCACGCGCGCGGGCGCCGTCGATCACCGGGTCATAGCGCGACCAGTCGTAGCGCGCGGGGTCGGCGTAATCGAACGTCGGCCGGTCTCCCGAGTCCGGCTGCGGCGAGACGTCGTGCCAGTAGAGCACGAGCCGCAGCGCCTGGACGCCGAAGCCGGCCATCTGGTCGAGCGACGCGTCACGCAGCGCCGGGTCGAGCAGGTCGCGAGGTGCCTCGAAGCTCGTCACCTGAGAATGCGAAGCGTTCGCGACCCCCGGCAGGGCGAGCAGCAGCAGGCCGAACGACAGTGGCAGGAGGCGACGCACGCCCGCGGAACGTACCGAGCGCCCGGCACCGGCCCGCCCGTCTTAGAGTGCGGCCATGACCGCCGTGTCCGAAACCGTCGGGACGATCGACTTCACGATCCCGCCCCACCTCGCCGACCTGCTGGAGCGCATCCGCACCTACATCGCCGAGGACGTCTTCCCGGCCGAGCTCGAGATCGCGGACCCCGCCGACGTGCTGGCTTCCTGGGATGTCGTCGAGCGCCTGCGCGAACGTGCGCGCGAGCGCGGGATCTACACCCCCCACCTGCCCGAGGAGTACGGCGGGCTCGGCGTCGGCGTGCTCGGGATGGCGCTGATCAGCCAGGAGTGCGGCGTGTCCGGCCTGGCATCGCTCGGCCTCAACGCGATGGCGCCCGACGAGGGCAACATGCACACGCTGCTGATCGCGGGCACCGAGGAGCAGAAGGAGCGCTTCCTGCGCCCGCTGGCCGAGGGCCGCACCCGTTCGTGCTTCGCGATGACCGAGCCCGACGTCGCCTCGTCGGACCCCACGAATCTGGAGACCACCGCGGTCCGTGACGGTGACGAGTGGGTGCTCAACGGGCGCAAGTGGTGCATCACCGGCGCCGAGGGCGCCGCGTTCTCGATCGTCGTCGCCAAGACCGGCACCGACGAGAATTCGACCCCACCCACCCACCGCAACTACTCGCTGATCCTGGTGCCCACCGACACGCCCGGCTGGGAGATCAGCCGGCATCCCGAGTGGCTCGGCTCGCACTCCCCGGGCGGCCACCCGGAGATCACGCTGACCGACGTGCGCGTGCCCGCCGAGAACCTGCTCGGCAACGAGGGCGAGGGGTTCGTCATCGCCCAGAAGCGGCTCGCGGGCGGGCGCCTCGCGCACGCCATGCGCTGGATCGGCGTGGCGCAGCGGGCTCTCGACATGACCTCCGAGCGACTGCTGTCGCGCAAGGCGTTCGGCAAGGAGCTCGCCCGCCATCAGGGGCTGCAGTTCATGATCGCCGACTCGGCGATCGACCTCTACGCGTCGCGGCTGATGGTGCTGCACTGCGCCTGGAAGGTCGAGCACGGCCTGCCCCACCGCCAGGAGGTGGCGATGGTCAAGACGTTCGTCTCGGAGGCGTTCGGCCGGATCGTCGACCGGGCGGTGCAGATCCACGGCGCGGCCGGCATCGCGATGGACCTGCCGATCTCGCGCTGGTACGCCGACGCGCGAGCCGCGCGGATCTACGACGGCGCGTCGGAGGTCCATCGGATGGTGATCGCGCGCGAGCTGCTGAAGCTCACGATGGCCGGCGAATCGACGCGACAGGGCTGCGGGGACCTGTGAGGCCGATCGCAATTGCGGACGACGACATCGTCCGCACGCCCGCCGAGGCCGAGGCCAACCCGCGCGAGCCGCTCGTCGTCACCGAGCCGCTGGAGAGCTTCCTCGACGAGCACGGGATCGGGTCCGGCGAAGTGGAGTTCGAGCCGATCGGCGAAGGGCACTCCAACGTGACGTTCGCGGTTCGCCGCGGCTCCGACACGGAGTTCGTGTTGCGCCGGCCGCCGCGGGGACCGCTGCCACCCAGCGCCCACGACGTGTTGCGCGAGGCGCGCGTGCTGCGCGCCGTCGAGAAGGGCGCGCGGGTGCCGAAGGTGCTCGCCGTGTGCGACGACCCCGGCGTGATCGGCGCGCCGTTCTATCTGATGGAGAAGGTCGCCGGGCACGTGATCGCGACCGACATCCCCGACGAGCTCGACGGTGTGGCGGAGCGGCGCAGGATCGCCGACGAGCTGGTCGACGCACTGGTGGAGGTGCACGCCGTCGACTGGCAGGCCTGCGGGCTGGAGGGCTTCGGCAAGCCGAGCGGCTACCTCGAGCGCCAGCTGCGCCGCTTCAACGGGCTGTGGGAGCACAACAAGACGCGCGAGATCCCGCAGGTCGAGACCGTGGGCAGCTGGCTGGCCGACAACCTGCCCGAGTCCGGGGAGGCCACGGTCGTGCACGGCGACTTCCGCCTCGGCAACGTCATGTACGGGCTCGGGACGCCGCCGCGGTTGAACGCGATCTTCGACTGGGAGATGGCGACGATCGGCGACCCGCTCGCCGACGTCGGCTATCTCTGCATGACGTGGTCGGAGGCGACCGATCCGAAGGGCGGCCTGTCGCGGCTGAGCGCCGTCACCCGCCAGGAGGGCTTCCCCACGCGCGCCGAGATGGTCGCCCGCTACGAGGAGGGCAGCGGCCGGTCGATGCGCGACCTGCGCTGGTACCTGACGCTCGCCACCTGGAAGTCGGTCGTGTTCATGGAGGGCAACTACAAGCGGGCGGTGTCCGGGAGCACCGACGACCCGTTCCTCAAGACGTTCGGCGACGGCGTGCTCGAGATCGCGACACGTGCCGAGGAGTTCGCGCTTGGCGCGTAGCGGGCTGCTCGTCGACTTCGGCGGCGTCCTGACCACCAACGTCTTCGCGGCGTTCGCGGGCTTCTGCGACCGCGAGGGGCTGGACCCCGACCACGTGCGCCGCGCGTTCCGCGAGGACGAGACGGCGCGCGGGCTGCTGTTCGAGCTCGAGCTCGGGCGTCTCGACGTGCCGGAGTTCTCGCGCGGCTTCGCGGTCGCGATCGGGCTCGGCGAGGAGGACGCCGAAGGGTTGGTCGAACGCCTGTGGGCGGACATCGCGCCGGACGAGGCGATGATCGAAGCGGTCGCGGCGTTCCGCGCGGCGGGCGTGCGGACCGGCCTGATCTCGAACTCGTGGGGCACCGCGCTGAAGTACGAGGAGGAGCTGATGGCCCGGCTCTTCGACACCACCGTCATCTCCCACCTCGTCGGGATGCGCAAGCCCGACCCCGAGATCTACGTGCTCGCCGCCGAGCGGATGGGCATGGAGCCCGCCGAGCTGGTGTTCGTCGACGACCTGCCCGGCAACCTCAAGCCGGCGCGCGCGATGGGCATGGCGACGGTTCGCCACACCACCGCGGAGGAGACGATCCCGCAGGTCGAGGAGCTGCTCGGCGTGCGCGTCGCGGGCTGAGACGCCGCGGTGCACGCCGCCCGGCTCCGCGCACAGCTGCTCTCGGGCCCGCCGGCGCGCGACGCGGTGGCCGTCGCCGAACGGCTGTTGGCGGTGCAGGGCCAGGACCCGCGCGGCGTCCGGCTGGCGATCCGCGCGCGCACCTCGGGGCTGACCGCCGCCGACGTCGACCGCGCGCTTACCGAGGACCGCTCGCTGGTGATCGACTGGCTGAACCGCGGCACCCTTCACCTGGTCCGGCGCGAGGACCATCCGTGGCTGCACGCGCTGACCACGCCGCCGCTGTTCACGGGCAGCGCGCGGCGGCTGATCGAGGAGGGCGTGTCGCCGGACTGCGGCCGAGCGCGGCGTCGCGGTCGTCGAGCGCGCGCTGGCCGACGACGGCCCGCTGACACGAGCGCAACTGCGCGAGCGTGTCGCGGCGGCCGGCGTGCGCACGGAAGGCCAGGCGCTCGTCCACGTGTTGTTCCTCGCCTCGCTGCGCGGCCTGATCCTGCGCGGCCCGATGGTCGGCCGCGACCACGCGTTCGTGCTGGTTCGCGACTGGCTGGGTGAGCCGGCGCCGGTCGACCGCGAGGTCGCGCTCGCCGAGCTGGCACGGCGCTACCTCGCCGGCCACGGGCCCGCGACGGATCGCGACCTCGCCCGCTGGGCGGGCCTGCCGCTGCGCGACGCGCGCGCCGGCATGCGCGCGATCGGCTCGGAGATCGTCGAGCGCCCGGGCGGGCTGGTCGACCTCAAAGGAGGGCGGCGGGTCACCGCGCTACCACCGCCGCGCCTGCTCGGCTCGTACGACCCGGTGCTGCTCGGCTGGACGTCGCGCGAGGACGTGGTCGGTGAGCACAAGCACCTCGTCACCGTCAACGGGCTCTTCCGCCCGTTCGCGCTCGTCGGCGGAAAGGCCGTGGCGGGGTGGAAGCTGGCGGGCGGGCAGGTTGCGATCGAACCGTTCGGGCGCCTTGCGCGCGCCGATGTCGCGGCGTTGAAGGCCGACGGCGCCGACGTCGTTCGGTTCCTGGGCGCCTGAGGCTCGGACGTTTGATGACTCTCCGTCACGAATCGGCGTCTCGCGCGTTACCTTGGGTACATGCGCGTACGGATCATCGTCGCCGTCGTGCTCGCCGCTGCCGCGGCGGTGCCGGTTGCCGCCGACGCCCGGACTCGCGCGCTGCGCGCGTTCTCGGACTGCCCGGCGCTCGTCGACTACGCGCGCGGCCACGGGACGAAGTCCGTCGCGACGGGCTGGGTGCCGTCCGCGCCGATCGGCGCGCCCGCGCCGTCCGTGGTGCCGCGAACCCGCAGGAGGTCTCGGCCCAGGGCAAGGACAACGCGTCCGCTCCCACGGCCACGAGCACGCCGTTCTCGACGACCAACGTGCAGGAGGAGGGCGTCGACGAGCCCGACGTCGTCAAGACCGACGGCAAGGTCGTCTACGCCGTCGCCAACGCGCACCTCTACGCGATCGACGTTCGCTCGGACACGCCGCGCCTGCTCGGCTCGCTCGCGCTCGCCGAAGGCTCCGGCCACGAGCTGCTGCTGCACGGCGACCGTCTCCTGGTGCTCCAGAACGCGTGGCTGCCCGACCAGCCCTCCCCGACGCCGCCGCCGTCGTCCGAAAAGATCGCGGCAGACATCTATCCGATCGGCCGTTCGGTCACGCGGCTGACGGAGGTCGACGTCAGCGACCCGGCCGCGATGAAGGTCCTTCGCAACGAACGCGCCGACGGGTCCTACGTGAGCGCCCGCGTCACCGGCAAGACGGCGCGCGTGGTCGTGGTGTCGCGGCCCGAGGTCCTGATCGACGTCGCCGCGGTCAGCGCGCGGACCGAGGCCGCCGCGGTCACGCGACGCAAGCGGCTGGTGCGCCGCGCCCGCCTGGCGTCGTGGCGTCCGTCTTCGTACTTCCGGCGCGCCGGGACGCCCAACGGCCGGCTGCACCCGCTGGTGGCCTGCCGTTCCGTGCGCCACCCGGTCCAGTTCTCCGGCCTCGACACGGTCACGATCCTCACCGTCGACCTCGACCGCGGGCTGCCGTCGGTCGACTCCGACGCGGTGATGAGCAACGCCGACATCGTCTACGGCTCGCCGAACCGCCTCTACGTCGCGACGCAGCGCTGGCTGGCGCCGCAGATCCTCGAGCGGGCCGAGCCGCCGCCGATCACCACCGCGATCCACGCGTTCGACGTCTCGAAGGCCGACTCCACCAGCTACGCCGGCACCGGCAACGTCACGGGCTTCCTGCTCAACCAGTTCTCGCTCTCGGAGGACAAGGGCGTGCTGCGCGTCGCGAGCACCGAGAGCCCGACCTGGTGGAACGGCACGAGCACCGGCGGCCAGAGCTTCGTCACGACGCTCGACGCCGGGTCGTCGACGCTGCCGCAGCTCGGCCGCGTCGACGAGCTCGGCAAGGGCCAGCGCATCTACGCGGTGCGCTTCATCGGCGACGTGGGCTACGTGGTCACGTTCCGCCAGATCGATCCGCTGTACACGATCGATCTGTCGACGCCGGCGAAGCCGCGCGTGCTGGGCGAGCTCGAGATCGCCGGCTACTCGGCCTACCTGCACCCGCTCGAGGGCAAGCTGCTGCTCGGCGTCGGCCAGGACGCGGGCGAGGACGGCCGCACGCGCGGCACACAGCTTTCGCTGTTCGACGTGGCGGACCCGTCGAAACCCACGCGGCTGGCGAGCGCCACCGTGGGCCAGAGCTCGTCGTCGAGCGTCGAGTACGACCACCACGCGTTCCTGTACTGGGCTCCCGAGAAGCTCGCCGTGATCCCGGTGCAGATCTTCGGCGACAGCGACGTGTTCTCCGGCGCGATCGGGTTCAACGTCAACCGCAGCGCGATCGCCGAGGCCGGCCGCATCTCTCATCCCGGCAGCGACGGCTTCACCCCGACGGTGCAGCGCTCGGTCGTGATCGGCAGCCGGCTGTTCACGCTTTCGGACGGCGGCCTGCTGTCCAGCGACCTGCACACGCTTGCCGCCGGCCCGTGGCTGGCGTTCCCCGACGCTCCCAAGGGCGGCGGCGAAGACCCGCGGCCGCTTCCCGCCGAGTCCGGCCCCGGCGGCTAGACCGGCTCGCGCTCGATCCGCGCGCGCAGCTCGGCGCCGCGGCCGGCCGCCACCGCCCGCGCGGCGCGGCGCTCGTCCAGCGCGACGCCACGCTCCCCGGCGAGGTCGAGCAGCTCCTGGCGCTCGTCGCCCTCGCGCGCCGCGCGGATGAACAGCCAGCCGAACAGGCACAGCGTGACGATCGAGCCCTCGACCATCATGATCGCGCCGCCGGTGATCTGGTCGGTGAGCGGCTTGATGTGCCAGATGCGCTCACCCGCCGCGTAGTCCGGATACACCGGGCTGCCGTCCCACACCAGCACGTTGGCGAGCACCGCGCCAAGCAGCCTGACGCCCAGCACATAGAGCAGCTGGGCCAGGTTGCCGAACCACGCCGGCCGCGGCAGCGGGCCGAGCAACGCCATCCACATCGTCACACCGAAGCCGATGAACATCGCGTGCTCGAGCGCGTGGACCGACGAGTGCTCCACCGCGCCCTGGTAGAGCACGGGGATGTGCCAGACGTAGAAGTTGGCGGCCCACAGCGGCAACGCCACGAGCGGGTGGGTCAGCAGCCGCAGCCAGCCGAGCCCGCGGATGCGCAGGACGGGCGCGAGCACGGGCCCCGTCATCCCGAGCACGAGCAGCAGAGCGCCGACGTCGGCGATCAGCAGGTGCTCTGACATGTGCACCCAGAACAGCTCGTCGGCGACGTGCCCGATCGGCGAGGTGAGCGTGAGGACGATCAGCGCCAGGGCGCCCAGGAAGCAGTACTGGCGCCAGGGTGCGACGGCCCGCGGCGTTCCGGCCAGCGTCCGCACGCGCTTCGAGTACAGGACGCCGACCAGGATCGGGACGAACACCTCCAGCGGTGCGAACACCGGGCCCCCGAGGTGCGCGAGCGTGGTCATCCGGCGCTCACCATCGCAACACCGGCGAGTGCGGCGACGACACCCGCGCCCTGGAGCTGGCTCAGGCGCTCGCCGAGGACGCCGCGCGCCAGCAGGATCGTCATGACGGGATAGAGCGAGCCGACCACGGCGACGATGCTCAGCGCGCCGCGCGTGGTGGCCAGCCCGTAGAGGGCGGTGGCCGACAGGTCGACGAGCCCGATCGCCACCAGCTGCGGCCGGTCGCTTGCCGGCGGGACGAGCGGCGCATGGCGCAGGTGGGCTACGAGGGCCACGCCGGGCAGCACCACGATCCGCCCGATGGCCAACAGCCAGAGGATCGAGCCGTCGGCCGCGACGTCCGCGAATACGAAGTACGTCCCGAACCCCGCCGCGGCGGCGAGCGCCAGCAGGATCGCCGGGCGGTTGGGACCGCTCAGCTGCTCCTCGGTGACCTCCTCGCGCGACGCCAGCAGCACGCCTGCCACGGTCACCACGAGCCCGACCGCGACGACCGCGTGCAGCGCGTCGCCGGTCGCCAGGCCGACGATCACCGGCAGGATCAAGCCGGTGGCCGAGATCGGCGCGACGATGCTCATGGTCCCGACCGCCAGCGCGCGGTAGAACGCGCCCAGGGCGGTCAGCCCCGCCGCGCCCGCGATCGCCCCCGCCAGCAGCGAGCGCCCGTCGGGCGGCCCGGTGCCGGTCGCCGCGATCAGGCCGAGCACCGCGACCAGCCCGGCGCCCTCGACCCACAGCAGAACCGTGAGCACCGAGATGCTGCGGCTCTTCAGCCCGGCGAGGAAGTCGGCCATCCCCCAGCAGGACGCTGCGGCGAGCGAATAGGCGATCGCGACCACCGGCGAATGCTCGCAGGCCGGAGTTGGGCGCTACGGCCGCGGCGGGGCGACGAGGTCGACGACCGTCTGCACGGTTTGGGCCGCGACGGGCCCGACCGGAGCGGGGAGCTGCTGGGCGACGCCGACGACCTGCTCACCGGTCTGGCGCACCGGGTTGGGCTGCGGCGCGGGGTTCGGCGCGGGCGCGGGCGCGGGTGAGGACCCGCCGCCGCCGCCGGAGGACGGAGGCGGCGTCGCCGGCGCGGTCGAGCCGCCGCCACCGGAGCCGGGTCCCGTCGACGAGGCCGGGGTCTGCGTTCGCCGGCCGCCGCCCGAGCCGCCGGTGTTCGTCTGCCCGCCGCCTGTCGAGCGGCGCACCGGCGCGGTCGCGCGCACCCGCAGCGGCGGGACGCGCACGGCGGCCGCGAGGTCCGGCGACCCCGAACGCGAAGCCTCCGGGGCGGACGGTCCGTGCAGCACCTGGCCCAGCGAGCGCAACCGGTCGCGGCCACCGAGGGCGCCGCTCAGCCCGACGCCCAGCGCCAGGGCGAGCGGCAGCAGCAGCGCCACGCCGCCGGCGCGAGCGATCCCGCGGCCCCACTCGCCCACCGCGTCCATGACCGTCCAGGGTACTCCGCGATACCGTCGCGGACCGTGGCACGGCTCACCCTCGCGCGTTCACTACGCCTGGCGCTCCTCGGCCTCACGGTCGTGCTCGCCAGCGTCGCCGCGGGCGGGGTCGCCTATCTGTACTCGTCGCGGCAGACCTACGAGGACCGCCAGGCCGACGCCTACCAGCTCCAGACGGCCGCCAGCCGGCTCCTGGCGGCGCAGGTCGTGGAGGCCGACATCCTGCGTGCACGCGAACGGCCCGCCTCCCGCCGCGCGGCGCGCGAGGCGTTCGCGGCCGCGCTCGCCAGGGCGCGCACGATCGCTGCCGAGGACAAGCGAAGCCTGCAATCGATCGGCGAGGTCGCCGTCGCCCAGCAGCGTCTGCGCAGCCGGCCCAACAACGACGCGCCGCTGCGGGCCGCCCGGCGCGCGATCGTCCGCCTCGACGCACGGCAGACGGGGCGCCTGATCGATGCCCGCGCCGCCGCGCGCCGCGACTCGCGCCGCGCGCTGGCAGCCGCGGCGGCGGGCGGCATCCTGGCGATCGTCGCCGCGCTGGCGCTCGTCGCGGCGATGGTGGCCGCGGTCCGGCGCCCGCTCGACCGGCTCGTGACCGCCGCGCGGCGCCTGGCGGCCGGCGACTTCTCGACCCGCGTCGACGAGGACGGCCCCGCCGAGCTGCGCACCCTGGCCGGGGCGTTCAATGGGATGGCCACCGACGTGCAGAGCGCATCCGAGCGCGTCGAGGCCGAGCGCCGCCGGCTCGACACGACGATCCGCAGCCTCGGCGATGCGTTGGTGATCACCGACTCCGCCGGCGTCGTCGAGACGTGCAACCCGCGCACCGCGCAGCTCGTTCCCGCCCTGCAGGAGGGCGTGGCCGTGGCGGGCGTGCTGCCACCGCTCGAAGAAGCCCTCGTCGGCGAGCAGCCGCTCGACCTCGGCGGGCGCACGCTGCTGGTCACCGCGGTCCCGCTCGAAGGCGGCGCGGGCACCGCATGGACCGTCCGCGACGCCACCGAGCGCGTCCGGCTCGAGCGGCTCAAGAGCGAGTTCGTCGCGACGGCCTCGCACGAGCTGCGCAGCCCGCTGACCTCGATCAAGGGGTTCGTCGAGCTGCTGGCCGCATCCGACGCCGACATGACCGACCGCCAGCGCGAGTTCATCTCGATCATCAGCCAGTCGACGAACCGCCTGGTCGACCTGGTCAACGACCTGCTCGACGTGGCGCGGGTGGAGGCCGGGCGCGTCGAGATCCACCGCCGCCCGACCCAGGTGGCCGACGCCGTGCGCGAGGTCACCACGCTGATGAAGCCGCGGTTCGACGAGAAGGCCCAGGTGCTCGAGGTCGAGTATCCGGCCGAGCTGCCCCAGGCGCTCGCCGATCCCGCGCGCACGCGCCAGATCCTGACCAACCTGCTGACCAACGCCCACCTCTACACCAACGAGGGCGGCAACATCCGGGTGGCCCTGCGCGAGACCGAGCACCACGTCGTGCTCGAGGTCTCAGACGACGGGCGCGGGATGACCGAGGAGGAGGTCAGCCACGCCTTCGACCGCTTCTACCGCGGGCGCGACGAGCACGCCTCCACGCACCAGCCCGGCACCGGCCTCGGCCTCGCGATCGTGCGCTCGTTGGTCGAGCTGCACGGCGGCGACGTGGCGATCCGCTCGGCGCCCGAGGAGGGAACCACCTTCACCGTGCGCTTGCCGCGCGCGCCGGAGATCGGCGTCGCCCCGCGCCACGCGCTGCGCGGCCGGCGGGTGCTCGTGGTCGACGACGAGCCCGCGATCGCCGAGCTGATCGCCGAGCGCCTGCGTCCGCACGACGTCGAGACCGTCACGGTCCACAGCGGCGCCGAAGCCCTGGAGCACCTGCAGAACGAGCGCTTCGACGCGATCACGCTCGACATCCTGATGCCGGGCATGAGCGGCTTCGAGGTCCTGCGCATCCTGCGCGCCGACCCGGAGCTGCGAGGTGTGCCGGTGGTGGTGGTGTCGGTGTTCGCGGGGCGCGAGGCGCTGGCGGGCGAATGGGTGGTGCCCAAGCCGATCGACGCCGACGAGCTCGTCGACGCGCTCGGCCAGGCGATCCTGGCCGGTCGGGTGCGCGTGCTCGTCGTCGCGCGGCCCGCGCTGCGCGCGAGCCTCGAGCCGACACTGGACGAGCTCGGCATCGAGCACGAGTGGACCACCGACGCGATGGGCGCGGCGCAACGCTGCCTCGACCGGTTCTTCGAGGCGGCGCTCGTCGACGCCGGCCTGCACGACCCGGACGCCGTCTTGCGCTCGCTCGACCTCCGCGGCCGGCGGCTGCGCCGGTCGGTCGTCGTGTTCTCCTCGGGCGACGACTCGCCCGGCCTCGCGCGGCTGGACGCCGAGCCGGTGGCGATCGAGGACGCGGGTGCCACGGTGCTCGGCCTGCTGCAGCCCGAACCGGGCGGCGAGCTCGCGCCCGGCGGATAGGGTCTGCTCGTGGGAGGCGACGAAGTCGAAATGCTCAAGGCGGCGCTCGCCGAGCGCGCCGAGCAGGCGGTCGAGAAGGAGCGCCAGCTCGAGCGCTACGCCGCCGACCTGCGCGAGACGTTCAAGCAGGAGCGCGCGCGGGCGCTGCAGCTGCGGCGCTCCTACGTGGCGACGGTTCGAGCGCTGGCCAACGCCGTCGAGGCGCGTGACGCCTACACCGGCAAGCACGCCGAACGCGTCTCCGCCTACGGGCTGGCGATCGCGCGTGCCGGGCAGATGAGCATCGCCGAGGACCCCGAGATCGAGTTCGGCTTCCTGCTGCACGACGTCGGCAAGGTCGCCGTGCCCGACGCGATCCTCTTCAAGCCCGAGCCGCTCGACGCCACCGAGCGGGCGATCATGGAGCGCCACCCCGTGATCGGCTGGGAGATCCTGCGCGACGTCGACTTCCTCGGCGAGGCCAAGCTCGTCGTCCGCCACCACCACGAGCGCTGGGACGGCGACGGCTACCCGGACAAGCTGGCCGGCGAGGACATCCCGCCGGCGGCGCGCGTGTTCTCGGTGGCCGACACGCTCGACGCGCTGACCACCGACCGGCCCTACCGCCCGGCCCAGTCGCTCGCAACGGCACGCGAGATCGTCGAGAAGGGCGTCGGCACCCAGTTCGACCCCGCGTCGGTGGAGGCCTTCGCGCGCGTGCCGGACGCCGAGCTCGACCAGATCCGCCAGGAGATCCGGTGAACCCCGCGACCGTGCTGATCGTCGACGACGACCCGTTCATCCGGCGGCTGATCGCAACGACGCTCGAGGACGTGGCCGGCTTCGAGCTGCTCGAGGCCGCCGACGGTCAGGAGGCGGTGGAACTGGCGAGAGACCGAGCGCCGGCGATCGTGTTCCTGGACATCGACATGCCGCGCATGGACGGCCTCACCGCGTGCCGCGCACTGCGCGACCGCCACGGCCCCGGCCCGCACATCGTCATGCTCACGGCCGCCGGCCGCGAACAGGAGGGCGCCGCGCGCGCGGCGGGCGCCGACCTCTTCTTGACAAAGCCCTTCAGCCCGCTGGACCTGCTGCGGCTCGTCGACGACCTCGGTGCTGCCCGGTAGCCCGGGCGCTCAGTCGATCACGTAGCCGACGATCACCGACGCGACGCGGCCGGAGCGGCCGATGCGGAAGTCGGTGACGCGCTTGCCGGGGTCGAAGCGCCCGACGTAGCAGTGGTCGAGGCCGAACTCGACCTTGCACTGCACCTTGGGGACGCGGCTCGCGACGGTCGCGCGGGCGGTGCCCACCCCGACGCCGCGGGTCGTGCGTTCGCTTCGGCTACGGGTGTTGATCGAGACGACCTTGGCCGAGCGGGCCGTGCCGTCGAAGGTGGCGTAGGTGAGCCCGTACTTGTAGATCCGCGTGCGCCCGATTATCGGATGGCGCTGGAAGATCACCGCGTCGGGCGCGCCGAGGGCGGCGCGCACCTGCGAGACGGTCATGCCGAGCCGGATGCCGCCGATGCCGACCTGCGGGGTGATGCGCGCGGACGCGGGGGCGGCGGCGAGCAGCGCCGCCACCGCCACGACCAGCACGCCGAGGCGGGTCAGTCCCGCTTCCCCCGGCCCCACACGAGGCGGAAGAAGCGCAGCAGGCGCTTCGTCGTCCCCGCCTTGTAGGGGAACATGTGGATGTCCTTCTTGGGGTGCAGGCGCGAGACGAGGATCGACTGCGCACGCGTGTACTTGCGGATCCCGCCGGCGCCGTGGCGCGAGCCGAGGCCCGAGGCCTTCCAGCCGCCCATCGGCAGCTCGAGCGCCGCGTAGTTCATCATCGCGTCGTTGACGCAGACCGCGCCGGACTCGACGCGCCGCGCGACCGCTTCGCCGCGCGCGACGTCCTTGCTGAACACCGAGGCGGCGAGCCCGTAGGGCGAGTCGTTGGCCTGGCGGATGGCCTCCTCGGCGTCGGCGACCTTCATGATCGGCAGCGTCGGGCCGAACGTCTCCTCGCGCATGCACTTCATGTCGGGCGTGACGTCGACGAGGATCGTCGGCTCGAAGAAGTCGCCCGCGCCCTCACGGCGATGCCCGCCGACGACGGCCTTGGCGCCGTGGGCGATGGCGTCCTCGACGTGGTCGGTGATGATCTCCATCTGCTTGGGGAAGGTGATCGCGCCGACGTCGACCGAGCCCGCCCCGGCCGGAGGGCCCTGGCGGATGGCGCGCGCCTTCTCGGTGACCTTCGCCACGAACTCGTCGTAGACCGGCGCCTCGACGAAGCAACGCTCGATCGAGATGCAGGTCTGGCCGCCGTTCTGCATCGAGTAGAAGACGGCGTGGTTGGCGGCGCGCTCGAGATCGGCGTCCGAGAGCACGATCATCGGGTCCTTGCCGCCGAGCTCGAGGGCGACCGGCGTGAGCGTCTCGGCCGCCTTGGCCATGACCTTCTTGCCGGTGGCGGTCGAGCCGGTGAACATGACCATGTCGACTTCGTCGATCAGCGCGGAGCCGGTCTCGCCGCGGCCGGTGGCCACGGAGAAGACGTCGGGCGGCATGTCGCACTCGCGCAGCATCTCGGCCATCAGCAGCGAGGTCAGCGGGGTGACCTCGCTCGGCTTGAGGATCACCGAGTTGCCCGCGGCCAGCGCGGGGACGCAGTCGCCGAACGAGTTGGTCAGCGGGTAGTTCCACGGGCCGATCACGCCGACCAGGCCGAGCGGCTCGTAGCGCTGGATCAGCTTCTTGCCCTTGACCATGATCGACGACGTGCGCACGCGCTCGTCCTCGAGGTACTTCGGCGCGTTCTTGGCCCAGAACCCGAACGCGTTGGCGCCGTAGGAGATCTCGGCGAACATCGCGTCCTCGTACGTCTTGCCGGTCTCCGAGACGATCGTCTCGATCACGCGGTCGGTGTTGTCCAACAGCCATTTCTGGGCGCGCCGCAGAACGCGGCCGCGGCCCTCGAACCCGAGCGCCTGCCAACCCGGCTGGGCGGCGCGCGCGCGGCGCGCCAGCTCGGCGACCTCTTCGGGGCCGAGGTCGGGCACGCGCCCGATGACCTGCCCGGTTGCGGGGTTGACGACCTCGATCTCCGAGCGCGCGGAGGTGCCGTCTGTAGTGGTCTGCTGCTCGATCGTTCCGGCCATACGCCGAGGGTACCTCAGCGCACGCGAATCGTCGCCCGCATCCCCTTCGCGACGTGGCCCGGTTTGACGCACAGCAGCCGGTAGCGGCCGCGGCGCAGGTGAACGGTCAGCGAGCCGTTCTCGCCCGGCGCGATGTCCGGCGTGACCGCCGAGCGGTAGCCGCGCGGGCCGACGACCTGGAGGTCGTGCGCGTCCTCGCCGAAGTTGTGCACCGCGAAGCGCACCGTGCCGTGTGCCACGACGCGCGCGTACGGGTTCAGGTGCCACTCGCGCTCGCTCACGCCGACCGACGTCACCGCGGAGGCGACGGCGGCGAGCAACCCGGCGATCACGCGACCAGCCCCAGGCGCCCGAACGCGCCGGCGTTCGGAATGACTTCGCCGGCGTCGGTGCCGAGCCACTGCTCCAGCAGCGAGCAGTAGACGCGCCGGAAGTCGACGGTCACCTCGAGGTTGCCGTCGCGGTCCAGGCGCCGCAGGTCGGGGTAGTCGGTCAGCACGCCGCCACGGGCGCGCGTGCCCTGCACCCAGGCGATGCCGCCGGCGCCGTGGTCGGTGCCCTGCGACTCGTTGGCCTCCGGGCGGCGGCCGAACTCGCTCCAGACGAAGGTCAGCACGCGGTCGGCGCTGCCGCGCGCCTCGAGGTCGGCCTGGAAGGCCGCGAGGCCGGCGCTGACCTCGGCGAGCGCCTTGGCCAGGTCCTCGGGCTGGTTGTCGTGGGTGTCGAAGTCGCCTGGCGCCTCGACCGTCGCGACCCGGACACCGAGCGGCAGGTCGAGCATCCCGGCCAGCGCCTCGAGGCGGTCGGCGAAGTCGCTGTTCTCGGGGTAGGCGACCCTGGGAACGAGGGCGGGCGCCGGAGGCTTGTCGTCGCTGGCGTCGAACGGGGCCAGCATGTCGGCGACCGTCTTGGTCAGCCGGCACGCCGTGGCGGCCGCGGCGGGCCCGGGCCGTGAGCTGACCGGCGAGGACGCCAGCCGCGACCAGGCGGCCTGGGCCAGGTCCGCGGGCGTGCCCCACGTGCCGGTCATCCACATCTGGGCGTCGCCCGGCGAGGAGACCGCGGCCACCGGCGCCGACGCCGTGCGCAGCAGCGGCGAGAGCCCGCCGTCGACGGACAGACCCTGGAGCGGGTTCTCGGGGTTGCCGTGACGATCCAGCCAGCGCCCCAGCCAGCCGGGCGCGTCCTGCGCGGTCACCAGCCCGGTGTCCCAGAAATGCCGCGAATGGAAGTGCGACAGGTCGGGGTTGGCGTAGTCGATCCCGGGCAGGAACCCGACCTTGCCTTGCGCGAACAGCCCGGCGACCCCGCCGCCGATTCCTGTGGACAACGAAGGGTGCGCCACCAAGCCCGACTCTCCTTGCAACACCGCGGCATCGGGAATCGCCAGCGACCGGCGCAGGTCGGCGAGCCGGCCGCCCTGGTCGGCTCGCGCGAGCGTCGAGAGCAGGTCGCAGCCGCCGGGCAGGAACACAGAGACGAGCACCGGCGCCGCCGGCCCCTCTGCCGCCGCTGCCTCCGCGGCCTGGAGCACCCGTGCGAGCGGCGTGTTGGCCGCCATGTAGGCGGTCACGCCGGCGGCGAGCGAGCGGCCGACCAGCTGTCGGCGGCTCATCAGCGAACGCGTCTGGTGGAAGTCGTCGCAGGCGCGGTGTCGGGAGTAGGCGTTGCGCATCAGCAGAGGTGGGCGTCGGGGCCGGAGAGGAGCAGGTGGCGCAGGGCGCGCTGGAGCATGTCCGCGCGCTCGGGCTTGGTCTTGATCTGCCAGGGCTTGACGAGGTCGGAGTAGAAGCCCGCCGCCATCTGCACGAGGACCTGCCTGCCCGCGGCCGAGAGGAACGGCCGGCCCACCGCGGCCAGCGCCCGATCGACCTGCTCGTCGGGCGTCAGCGAGGGGTCGCCGGCGCCGTCGCGCACCGCCAACGGCCCCTCCTCGGCGTCGAGCAGGCGGTTGACCGCCGAGAAGCGCAGGCGGATCGAGTTGGTCGACAACCACGCGGGCCCCCAGTCCCAGCCGGCGACCGATGGCGGCTGGAACGGCATCTGGCCCATCTCGTTGAGCATCCAGCCGTAGGCGCCGGTCGTGACCCCGACCCCCGCGCTGCGAAGGTGGCCGGCAACGAACACCAGCGGCGACTTCACCATGTCCGGCGCGTCGAGGTCCGCGTAAAGCGCGGAGTGGTCGAGGATCTCGGCGACCACCGGCTTGATGCGCCCGCCCGAGCGCCGGTAGACGCGCACCAGGCGCGCCGCAGTCGCGGCGTCGGGCGGCCGCGTGACGAAGAAGTCCCAGAGCTTGCGCGTGATGAACGGCGCGTGGCGGGGATGCGCGCAGACCAGGTCGAGCACGCCGTCGACGCCGAAGCGCCCGCGCCGGCCGAAGATGCGCTTGACGCCGGTGTCGTGGCGCTCGGGATGAAAGCTGATGCCGTGGAACCCGGAGCTGTCCCACCTGGCCTGAAAGCCGGTCAGCGCCCGGGCGGCCTCCCGTATGTCGGTCTCGGTGTAGCCCGAGCCGAGCGTGAAGAGCTCCATCAGCTCTCTGGAAAAGTTTTCGTTCGGCGCGTCCTTGTCGTTCTCGGTCAGCGACAGGAACAGCTGCATCGCCGGATCGCGCGCCACCTTGCCCAACAGGGAGCGGAACGAGCCCAGCGAATGCGCGCGCAGCATCCGGTTCTGGGCCAGCATCAGGGGCGTGTCCTGGTCGCCGGTGGCGAAGTGGTCGTGCCAGAACAGTGTGAGCTTCTCGACCAGCGGCCGCTGCGAGCGCACCATGCGGTCCAGCCACCAGAGCGCATCGTGGCTCCACGTGTTCAGCGGGTCGAGCGGGCGGCCGTCGGCCTTCGGCGCCGGCCCCACGAGCTCGGGCCCGCGCGCGCCGTCGAGCACCCAACGCAGGGTCGCCGACCGGCCCGCTGAAGCCCAGCGGGAAGCCTCTTCGGGTGTCGCTCCGAAGCCGGCGCGCCAGAAGAGGCGGCGCACATGCGCCTCGGTCCATGGGGAGCCCGCCATCCACCGATTGCATCGGCTCCTGCGGGGCGGGCTTTGAGCGGGAGGGCCTGCGGCTGGACGCTACGCCCAGAAGCCCTCGACAGGCTTCTAGAGCTCGATCGACTCGATCTTGACGTCGTGCTTGGGCTTGTCGTGGTTGCCGGTCTTGGCCGACTCGATCTTGTCCACGACGTCCATGCCGTCCGTGACCTGCCCGAAGACCGTGTGCTTGCCATCCAGCCACGAGCACTCGTCGGCGGTCACGATGAAGAACTGCGAGCCGTTGGTGTTCGGGCCCGAGTTGGCCATCGCCAGCGCGCCGCGGACGATCTTGTGGTCGTTGAACTCGTCCTCGAACTTGTAGCCGGGGCCGCCCGTGCCGGTGCCCGTCGGGTCGCCGCCCTGGATCATGAAGTCCTTGATGATGCGGTGGAAGATCACCCCGTCATAGAAACCGTCGGCCGCGAGCTTGCGGAAGTTCTCGACGGTCTTGGGCGCGTCCTCGTCGAAGAGCTCGATGCCGATCGTGCCCTCGGAGGTGTTCATCTTGGCGGTGGAAGGCATCAGTCGAGAATCCTCGTTTCGGAGATGCCGACGGTCATGGGTGTGCCGGATGCCGCAGCCTCCGGACCCGCCGGCGGCGGCGTGGTGAACCAGAGCAGGATGTGTCGGTAGGAGCCGGGCTCGAAGGTGATCTTCTCCAGCCCGTCGGCGCCCTTCTCGGTCCCGACCTTCCCGGCGCTGGCGAGATGCTGCCAGCGCGTGTCCAGGATGTCGGGCGGCAGCTTGCGCTTGGCGCCGTAGACCTCGATGCGGAACCCCGGCGTCGTGGTGCGTACGTAGACGCCCCCGACCTCGCGGGCGGTCTCGAGGTCGAAGTCCAGGCCGACGCCCATCTCCGCGGCCTGCGCTGTGCTGACGGTGAAGACCGTGTCGCCGTCGTCGTCGTAGCTGTCGGCGGGGTCGGTCTGGTCCGTGGCCCGCTTGTACGGGTCATAGACCAACGCGGCGTCGGGGCCGAGCGTCAGCGGCTGGAGGCCCGGCTTGACCTTCGGGCCGGCCGGCTTGGGCTTGACCGCGGGCGTCGTGGCGGGCGTCGGGACCGGGACCGCGGGCGTGACCTTCGCCGGCTTCTTGGCCGGCGCGGGCTTGGCGGCCGGAGCGGGCGTGGGCGTGCTGGCGGCCGGCGGAGGCGTGGCCGTGGTCGGCGCCGGCACGACGGGCGCCTGGGCGACCTGCGGCTCGGCGCTCGCCGGCGCGGGCATGGCTGCCTGCCGGTGCGCGCTGTCGTTCAAAGCCGCGTAGCTGGCGGCCGCGGCGCCGCATACGAGCAGCAGGACAGCGCCGACGATCGTCGTCGCGGCGCGCCAACCAGGGCGCGCTCCGATCCGCCCCGGCGCGGCCGTGCCGCACTCCAGGCACCAGTCCTGTTCGGTGGCCATCGCGCCGCCGCACGTGGGGCAGGCGCGAGCAGGGGCCTCGGGCGCTGTTTGCGTCTCCGGCGTCTCCACGGTCACGTAGCGTAGACCCAGCGTCCGCCGCAGAGTTGCGCGGCTGCCCTCAAGCGGCGCGCTGGAGGCGCATCGGGCGGCCCGAAACCTCCGTGCCCGACACGACTTTGACGATCCGCTCGGCCTCGTCGGCGGGCACCGAGAGCAGGCTGAACTGCTCGAGCACGCGGACGTCGCGCACGGCCTCGCCGTCGATTCCGGCGGCGTGGATCACGACGTTGACCAGGTCGCGGACCTCGACTCCGCCCGCGCGGCCGGCATCGGCGATCAGGCGCACGTAGTCCTCGGTGCCGTTGCGAGACACCTGCGGCTTGGAGTGGCGCGGCGGCCGGCGCGGCGCCACCGGCGTGGGCGCCACGTGCGCGCCTTCGATCCATGACGAAATGCCGACACCCGTGTGGCGCTCGATCGCCTGCAGCTCGCGCTGCTGCTTGGGCTCGACGAACGTGATCGCCCGTCCGGAGCGCCCGACCCGCCCGGTGCGGCCGATGCGATGCACGTAGACGTCGGGGGAGATCGGGACGTCGAAGTTGACGACGTGGGTCACGGTCGAGATGTCGAGGCCGCGGGCGGCCACGTCGGTCGCCACGAGGATCGGCAGGCGCCCGCCCTTGAAGGCGAGCATCACGCCGTCGCGCTGGCCCTGGGACATGTCGCCGTGCAGCGCCTTGACGTTCAGGCCGCGGTCGCGCAGCCGCCGGAAGAGCTGGTCGCAGCGGATCTTGGTGCGCACGAAGACGATCGCCTGGTCGGGGCGCTCGGCGGCGAGAACCTCGACGAGCTTGTCGGCCTTCTCGTTGGGCTTGGTCTCGACCCGGAACTGCTCGACGCTGTCGACGGTCAGCGTGGGGTTCTTGACCTTGATGTGGACCGGGTCGTAGAGGTAGCGGTCGGCCAGCTTGCGGATCGGCGGCGGCATCGTCGCGCTGAACAGCGCGGTCTGGCGGCTGTTCGGCGTGAGGCTCAGGATCCGCTCGACGTCCTCCATGAACCCGAGGTCGAGCATCTCGTCGGCCTCGTCGAGGACCACGAAGCGGCAGTCGTGGAGGATCAGCGACCCGCGCTGGATCAGGTCCAGCACGCGGCCGACTGTGCCGACCACCACGTGCCCGCCGGCCCGCAGCTGGGACTGCTGGGAGCGGATCGGAGCGCCGCCGAAGATCGCGACCACGTCGACGCCCTTGCGGGCCCCGTAGGTGCGGATCGCCTGCGTGACCTGGATGCACAGCTCGCGCGTCGGGGTCAGCACGAGCGCCTGTACTTCACCAAGCTCCGGATCGATCGTCTCGAGCAGCGGGAGCCCGAAGGCCGCGGTCTTGCCCGAGCCCGTCTGCGCCTGGCCGATGATGTCGCGGCCCTCGAGCATCGGCGGGATCGCCTCGTCCTGGATCGGAGACGGCGACTCGTAGCCGACGTCTGCGAGGGCGGCGAGCAGAGGCTCGGACAGCCCGAGGTCGGCGAACGTTGACATCGACCTTCAGCCTAGGCGGTGGGATCGAGCACGAGCTTGCCCGTCGTGCGCCGCTCGGCGAGCGCGATCTGCGCCTCGGCCGCGTCGGCCAGCGCGTACGTCCCGCCCACGACGACGCGCAGCTCGCCGCGCGCGACGCGCTCAAAGAGGTCGGCCAGCGCCTCGTCGACCATCGCCGGCCTGCCGAGGGCGTGCATGAGCCAGAAGCCGACGACCGCGTGCGAGCGGCGCATGAGCGCCCCGGTCGCGACCTCGTTCTGCTCGCGCGAGGCGATGCCGTAGGCCACCAGGCGGCCGAACGGGGCCAGCGCCTTGGAGGACTCCTCGAAGACGCGCCCGCCGGCCATCTCGAAGACCACGTCGACACGTTCGCCGAGGTTGGCCTCCATGAGCCGCTCGGCCATCCCTTCGGGGTCGGCGTCGATCGCGACATCGGCGCCCAGCTCGAGTGCCAGCGCTCGCTTGTCCTCGGTCGATGCGCTGGCGATCACGCGGCCGGCGCCCATCGGCTTGCCGAGCTGTACGGCGAGCGAGCCGACACCGCCGGCCGCCGCGTGCACGACCACCGACTCGCCGGGCTGGACCCGGCCGCACGTGCGGTACAGGTGCCAGGCGGTCAGGCCCTGGAGCAGCAGCGCCAGCGCCGTGCCGTCGTCGACGCCCTCGGGAATCGGGAAGGTCAACGCCGCCGGCGCGGCGGCGTACTCGGCGTAGCCGCCGGTGCCGCACAGCGCGACGACGCGCTGGCCGGTGTCCTCGCGCACGCCCGCGACCTCGGCGCCGGGGACCATCGGCAGCGACGCCTTCGCCAGGTAGTCGTCGTGGCGCTGATGGGTGTCGGCGAAGTTCAGTCCCGCGCGGCTGACCTTGACGAGAACTTCGTCGGCCGCCGGTTCGGGGACCGGCAGCTCGACCAGCTTGAGGACCTCGGGCCCGCCGAACTCCGTGATCTGGATCGCGCGCATCGCGGCCGGACGGTATAGCTCCGTCGATGAGCTTCGTCGCAAGCCACGAGGAGCAGCTGCTGCGTGAGTCGGTCGCCGGGATCGCCGCCGGCTTCGGGCCCGCCTACATCCGCGAGAAGGTCGAGCGCTCAGAGCCGCCGCGCGAGCTTTGGGACGCGCTCGCCGAGAAGGGCTTCCTGGGCGTGAACATCCCGGAGGAGTACGACGGCGGCGGGCGCGGGATGACCGAGCTGGCCGCGGTGGGCGAGGAGCTGACCCGCGCGGGCTGTTCGCTGCTGCTGCTGGTCGTCTCGCCGGCGATCGCCGGCAGCGTGCTCGCCCGCCACGGGACGCCCGAGCAGAAGGAGCGCTGGCTGCGCGGGATCGGCGCCGGCACGCTGAAGATGGCCTTCGCGGTCACCGAGCCCGACGCGGGCACCAACACACACAACCTGCAGACGGTCGCCGAGCGGCGCAACGGCAAGTACGTGCTGAGCGGCCAGAAGACGTTCATCTCCGGGGTCGAGGACGCCGATGCGCTGTTCGTCGTCGCGCGCACCGGGGTCAACGAGCCCAGCGGCCGCGGCCTGCTTTCGCTGTTCATCGTCGACGTCGACGCGCCCGGGCTCGACCGTGCGGTGGTCCCGACCGCCACGCGCGGCGCCGATCGCCAGTGGACGCTGTTCTTCGACGGCGTCGAGGTCGATGCCGACCGGCTGGTGGGCACCGAGCACCACGGCCTCGCGACTGTCTTCGACGGGCTGAACCCCGAGCGGATCATGACCGCCGCCAACGCCATCGGCCTGGGCCGCCGCGCGCTGGCGCAGGCCTCCGAGTACGCACGCGAGCGCAAGGTGTGGAACAACGCGCCGATCGGCACGCATCAGGCGATCGCCCATCCGCTCGCGCAGGCCAAGATCGAGCTCGAGCTCGCGGCGCTGATGACGCGCAAGGCGTGCTGGCTCTACGACGCCGGCGCCAAGGGCGCCGGCGAGGCGTCGAACATGGCCAAGTACGCGGCCGCCGAGGCGGCGATCCACTGCGTCGACGCCGCGATCCAGACCCACGGCGGCAACGGGCTGGCGCTGGAGTACGGGCTGACCGAGATGTGGTGGGGCGCCCGCACGATGCGGATCGCGCCGGTCTCGCGCGAGATGATCCTCAACTACGTGGCCGAGCACTCGCTCGGGCTGCCGCGGTCCTACTGATGGCCCAGGGTTGGGTAGCGCTGCTGCGAGGGATCAACCTCGGCGCGCGCAACAAGGTGCCGATGCCGGAGCTGCGCGGCGTGCTCGAAGACGCCGGACTGGGTGACGTGCGGACGTACATCCAGAGCGGCAACGTCCTGTTCACCAAGCAGGCCAAGGACCGCGCGGCCCTCACGCGCAAGCTCGAGCGCGAGGTGAAGAAGGCGTTCGGCGTCGACGCTCCCGTCGTGCTGCGCACTTTCGCCGAGATCCGCAAGGTGGCGGGGGCGCGGCCGTTCGGCAAGGACACCTCCGACATGCACGTGACGTTCCTGGTCGGCAAGCCGAAGGCGGCGGCGGTACGCGCGGTTCGCGCGCTCGACATCGCGCCCGACCAGGTCAAGGTCGCGGGCGAGGACGTCTTCGTGAAGCTGCCCAACGGCGTGCAGGGTGCCAAGCTCGGCGGGGCGCTGCTGGAGAAGACGATCGGCGGGCCCGGGACCATGCGGACCTTCCGCACGGTGGCGAAGCTGGCCGAGATGGCCGAGTAGGCTCCGCCCCGCATGAGCCTGACCGTCGTCGGATCGCTCGCCTTCGACGCCGTCGAGACGCCGTTCGGCAAGCGCGACCGAATGCTCGGCGGCGCCGCCACGCACTTCGCGCTGGCCGCCTCGTTCTTCGACCGCGTCCACGTCGTCGGCCCGGTCGGCGACGACTTCGGCGAGGCGGAGATGGCCGTGCTGTCGACGCGCGGCACCGACGTCTCAGACGTCGAGCGCGTCGCCGGGGGCGAGACCTTCTTCTGGGCGGGCCGCTACTCGGACAACCTCAACGTGCGCGAGACGCTCGACACGAGGCTGAACGTCTTCGCCGACTTCCAGCCCAAGCTCTCGGAGGCCTCGCGCGCCGCCGACGTGCTGTTCCTCGCCAACATCCAGCCCGACCTCCAGTACGAGGTCCGCGAGCAGTGCGCCGCCGCGCGCTTCGTGGCGATGGACTCGATGGACCTCTGGATCAACATCGCCCGCGAGTCGCTCGAGCGCGTCATCGCGCGCGTGGACTGCCTGATCCTCAACGACGAGGAGATCGAGCTGCTCACCGGCGCGCCCAACCTGATGACCGCCGCGGCCGAGGTGTTGCGGATGGGGCCATCGGTGGTGGTCGCCAAGCAGGGCAAGTACGGCGCGGCGCTGTTCACCGCCGACGACCACTTCTGGGTCCCCGCCTTCCCGCTGCAGACCGTCGTCGACCCGACCGGAGCCGGCGACACGTTCGCCGGCGGCTTCGTCGGCTTCGTCGCCGCGCACCGCGACGCGCCGCTGACCGAGGGCCTGCTGCGCCGGGCGATGGCCTACGGCACCGCGCTGGCCTCGTTCAACGTCGAGGAGTTCGGCACCGAGCGCGTGGCCCGCCTCACCGCCGAGGAGATCCCCGAGCGCGTCACCGAGCTGCGGCGGATCACGCAGTTCGAGGACGAGCCCGTCGAACTGCGCGGCTGATGCGCCGGGGCGCGCTCCTGGCGACGGTCGCCGCGCTCGGCGCGCTGTTCGCCGGCGCTGCGACCGCCGAGGCGGCCTCGGTGCGGACGATGGCGAGCGGCCTGCAGGTGCCGTGGGGGCTCGCCTTCCTGCCCAACGGCGACGCGCTGGTCTCCGAGCGGCCGACCGGGCGCATCCTGCGGATCCCGCGGCGCGGCGGCCCGGCGCGTGCCGTGATGCAGATCGCCGGCACCGCCATGAGTGCGGGCGAGGGCGGCCTGCTCGGGCTGGCGGTCTCCCCGCACTACTCGAGCGACCGTCTCGTGTACGCGTACGTGACCACGAGGGCCGACAACCGCATCGTCCGCTTCCGCCTCGGTGGCGCGCTCCGTGAAGTCCTCACCGGCATCCCACGCGGGATCAAGCACTTCGGCGGCCGGATCGCGTTCGGGCCGGACGGCCGCCTCTACGCGACCGTCGGCGACACGGGCGACGGCGGCAGCCGCGCTCAGGATGTCGGGTCGCTCGACGGGAAGATCCTGCGGATGACCGCGAGCGGCGGCATCGCGGCCGGCAACCCGTTCCGCGGATCGCGCGTGTGGTCCTACGGCCATCGCAACCTGGAGGGCCTGGCGTGGGATCGCGCCGGGCGGCTCTGGGCGCCGGAGTTCGGCCAGGAGACGACCGACGAGGTCAATCTCATCCGCCGCGGTCGCAACTACGGCTGGCCGCTGGTCGAGGGCCGTGGCGACACGCGTGGTGGGCGTTTCACCAATCCGCTGATCACGTGGTCGCCGACCAGTACGTCGTCGCCCAGCGGGGCGGCGGTCAGGGGCCGGCGGCTCTACGTCGGCGCGCTGCAGTGCCACTGCCTCTGGAGCATCCCGATCGACGGGGCGCGTCTCGGGCGCCCGCGCAAGCTGCTCGCCGGTCGCTTCGGCCGCATCCGCACGGTCGTCCGCGCACCCGACGGCGCGCTGTGGGTGACGACCTCCAACCGCGACGCCCGCGGCACCCCGGGCCCCAGCGACGACCGCGTCCTGCGCGTCGTCCCGTGAGCGCTCAGCGCTTGCGGGCCTTCCAGACCTCTTCGCAGGGCCATTGGCGCGCCCAGTCGAGGGTGACGAACGGGTAGCGCGTCGTCGCGTCGGCGCGGCGGCTGGATCTCTGTGAGCGCCTCGACCTGCAGGCCGCAGTCCGAAAGCAGCTCGATCACCTTGCCGTGCGGGAGGTGGAACTCGACGGAATCGTCATTCTCGTCGGGCCATTCGAAGCGGTGCATGCCGAAGTACGGCCGCAGGAGCCGGTCGCCGGCGGGACTCCTCCTCGGAGTCGGGCCAGCAGAGCGCCAGCAGCGCGCCGTTCACGAGGAACACCAGGCGGCCGCCGGGACGCAGCAGCCGGGCCGCCTCCGGGATCCAGCGGTACGGGTCACACCAGATGCTCGCCCCGTACTCGGAGATCGCCAGGTCGAAGCTGGCGTCCGGGAAGGGAACCTCCTCGGCGTTGCCGTGCAGCAGCGGGAACTCGAGGCCGTGCTCGGCCTGCAGGCGCCTGGCGGTCTCGAGCTGGGCCTCGGAGTTGTCGATCCCGACCGGCCGCGCGCCGTGCCGCGCCAGCCACGCCGACACGTACGCGGTCCCGCACCCCAACTCGATCGCGTCGAGGCCGGCGACACCGTCGCCGAACATCCCGACCTGCGCCTCAGGCACTCCGAAGATCCCCCAGGTCGGCTCGGCGCTCGCCCAGTTGCGCTCCGCGGCGTCGACGTAGTCGGGCGCCCAGGCGTCCCAGCTCGCGCGGTTGCGCGCCACATGCTCGGGGAGCTCGCCCATGGCGGCTGAGGCTACGCGTTCGGCGGGCGCTCCGATTCGTGCGTCGCGCGCCCCCAACGGGTACTCTGGCGCGCGGGATGGGCTGGACTTTCCTATGGCTGATGATCGGGTTGAAGATCCCGATCGCCGCGCTGCTCTACATCGTCTGGTGGGCGATCAAGCAGAGCGACGAGGAGCCGATCGCCGACGGCGGCGACGGCGGCGTCCGCCCGCCCCACCGCCCACGGGTGCCGCGCCATCCGCGCCGCCGCGGGCCGCACGGCTCGCCGGCGCTCGCTCCGCCGCGCCCGCGCACCCGCGTCGCCGTCGCCGCCCGGGCGCGCGCGACGCATCACGCCTAGGAGCCCTCACGGGTGCCAACGCCGGTCTCCGGCCCGAGTGAAAGACTGGCGGCCGCATGTCGGTCCTCTCTGACGCCACCATCCGCCGGCTCATCGCCGAGGGCCGGGTAAAGATCGACCCGTGGGACGACGGGATGGTCCAGCCCTCGAGCGTGGACCTCAAGCTCGGTCCGTCGTTTCGCGTGTTCCACAACTTCCGCGTCGAGTCGATCGACCTGGCCGACCCGCCGACGAACCTGACAGAGCACATCTCGATCGGGCCCGACGAGCCGTTCGTCATCCATCCCGGAGAGTTCGTGCTCGGGAGCACCGCCGAGTACGTCGAACTCCCCGACGACATCGTTGCCAGGATCGAGGGCAAGTCGTCGCTCGGCCGCCTCGGGCTGATCGTGCACGCCACCGCCGGCTTCGTCGACCCGGGCTTCAAGGGCACGCTGACGCTGGAGATAACGAACCTGACCCGGGTGCCGATCAAGCTCTGGGCCGGCAAGCCGATCGCGCAGCTGTCGTTCATGTCCCTCGACCGGCCGGCCGAGCGCCCGTACGGGCACCCCGACCTCGGCTCGCACTACTACGGCCAGCTGGACGCGACCGAGAGCCGTTACGAGGGCGGGCCCGCCGGGGCCTCCAAGGACTAGGATCTCGCCCGCGATGGACCCATTGGCGATCATCGTCGCGGCGGCCGAGGAGAGCGAGCCGTCCAAGACGGCCTTCTACCTGCTCGGCGGCCTGCTGGCAGCCTGGGCGGTCGTGCTGTCGGCGATCGGGCTCACGCGTCCGGAGTTCCCCGGCAATGCCGGCGTGGCCCGCGGTGTGATGGCGCTGAGCGCGGTGCTCGTCGTGGCCGCGATGGCCGCCGCCGTCCTGACGGCGTAGGCCGCCCGGTCGGTCCGCCAGACTGAGGCCGAGTGAGGGCCCGGATCGCGCTGCTAGTCGCGCTCGTCGCGGCGCTCGCCTACGCCGCGTTCGCGCACGGCGCGGCGCGCCAGCCCGGCGAGGCCTGGCTCGAGATCGGCATCGCCGGCATCGCGCTCGCCGCGGTCTGCTCGGCGCTGCTCGGCGGCGTGGTGAGCATGTCGGCCACCAGGCCGGCGTGGTGGGGCGTCGCGCTGCTGGCGGCCTTCGCCGGCCTGGTCGGGGCTGACGCTGCTGTGGAGCATCGCCCCCGACCGCACCTGGGAGGAGCTAAACCGCGCGCTGGCCTACGCGCTGGTGGCCGGCGTCGGCATCGCGGTGGGCGCAACCGTCCCGCGGGCGATCGAACGCTTCGCGATCGGATTGCTGCTGACCGCGGTGGCGGTCGCGCTCTACGCGCTGGGCGGCAAGGTCGTGCCCGGCCTGCACGTCCATCCGTTCTTCGACCTCGACCACACGAAGGCCGTGGCACGCCTGCGTTCGCCGCTGGAGTACTGGAACGCGCTCGCGCTGCTGTGCGTGATCGCCACGCCGATCGCGATCCGCCTGGCCGCCGACGCCGCCCGGCGCCACGCCGTGCGGATCGCCGCGCTCGAGGCGCTCTACCTGCTCACCCTGGTCGCCGGCCTGACGTACTCGCGCGGCGGGATCGTGGCGTTCGTGGTCGCGGTCGCGGTGCTGACGATCGCGGGCGGCGTCCGGCTGCGCGGGCTGGCCGGGTGTGTGCTGGCGGGGGCGGCCGTCGCGGCGCCCCTGACGGTCGCGTTCACGCGCCTGGGGCTGAAGGCCAACGGCGAGCCGCTGGCGGTGCGCATCCACGAGGGCAAGATCCTCGGCGCGGTGGTGGTCGGCTGCGCCCTGCTGCTGGCGGGCGCCGCGATCCTCGCGCTGCAGATCGAGCCGCGGGTGGCGTGGTCGGCCCGGCGCTCGCGCGCCGTCTGGCGCGTGTTCGGCGCGGGCGCCGCCGTCGCCCTCGTGGTCCTGGCGGTGGGGCTGGCGCGCTCGGACCGGGGCTTCGGCGGGTCCGTTTCGCATGCCGTGCGCTCCTTCACCGACACCAAGGAGGACCGGCAGTTCGACCCGGTGCGGCTGCTGTCGACCAACTCGAGCAACCGCTGGATCTGGTGGAACGAGGCGGGCGGAGCGTGGAGCGACAAGCCGCTCGCCGGCTGGGGCGCGGGTTCGTTCGCGCTGCTGCACCTGAAATACCGGCGCGAGCCGATCCCGGTCACCCAAGCCCACAGCGCGCCGATGCAGATGCTCGCCGAGACGGGGATCGTCGGCCTGCTGCTCGCCTACGGGGGCCTGCTGGCGCTGTTCGCCGCCGCGATCGCTCGGGTCCGCGCGATGGATGGGGGGCGCCGGCGCGACATGGCCGTGGCACTGCTCGCCGGGGCGTCGGCGTGGTTCGTCCATGCCCTCTACGACTGGGACTGGAACATGCCGGCGGTCACCGCGCCGGCGCTGGCGATGCTCGGCGTGCTGGCGGGTCGCCGGCGACTGGCGTCGGCCCCGCTCCTGCCACCGACCGAGCGGCACGAGGGGCTGCGCCGCCTCGGGGTGGTGGCGGCGACGCTGGCCGCCGCCGTGATCGTCGCCTCGGCCGGGCTGCCGGCCTGGTCTGACGGCAAGGCCGACGCCGCGGCCGAGTCCGCGGCGTCCGGGAGCCCGGCCGCGCTGCAGGAGGCGGCGGCGCAGGCCGACCTCGCCGGGCGTCTGGACCCGCTCGCCACCCGCCCGCTGTTCGTCGCGGCCGCCATCGCCCAGGCTCGCGGGCGGCTGCTGGACGCCCGCGCCGACCTGCTCGAGGCGGCCGACCGCCAGCCCGACGATCCCGTGGTCTGGCAGCGGCTCGCCGGGCTTGCGCTGCGGCTCGCGGACCGCGACGGCGTGGTCCGTGCCAGCCAGCGAGCCCTCGAGCTCGATCCCGCCAACCCGTTCTCCGCGGGATTCGTGAGCCGCGTGCTGGGCCAGACGGCGCCGCCCTCAGGCTCGGCCACGGCGACCGGCACGCCGCTGCCGGGCGCGCCCGTTCCGGCGCCGGTGCCGGCGCCTGTGCCGGCGCCGCCATCGGCGCCCTGAGCCCAGCGCATACGATTCGCGCTCCGCTCAACAGGAGAGAAGTGGGCCATGGCCGACACGCTGACCGTCACCGACAACCGCAACGGGCAGACCTACGAGATCGAGATCAACGACGGGACGGTCCGCGCCATGGACTTCCGCCAGATCAAGGTCGACGACGACGACTTCGGGTTGATGACCTACGACCCGGCGTTCACCAACACCGCGTCGTGCCGCTCGGCGATCACGTTCATCGACGGCGACAAGGGGATCCTCGAATACCGCGGCTATCCGATCGAGCAGCTCGCCGAGCACTCGACGTATCTCGAGGTCGCCTATCTGCTGGTCCACGGCGAGCTGCCGACGCAGGCCGAGCTCGACGAGTGGAAGCACCAGATCACGATCCACACGTTCGTCCACGAGAACGTCAAGGAGTTCGTGGGCGGCTTCCGCCACGACGCGCACCCGATGGGGATGCTGCTCGGCTCGGTCGGCGCGCTGTCGACGTTCTACCCCGACGCCAACCAGATCCAGGACGCCGACAACCGCTACATCCAGACGATCCGGCTGATCGCGAAGATGCCGACGCTCGCGGCCTTCGCCTTCCGGCACACGATGGGCCAGCCCTACGTCTATCCGGACAACGACCTCGAGTACCCCGGCAACTTCCTGAACATGATGTACAAGATGACCGAGCTGAAGTACCAGCCCGATCCCAGGCTGGCACGGGCGCTCGACATCCTCTTCATCCTCCACGCCGACCACGAGCAGAACTGCTCGACCAACGCCGTGCGGTCGGTGGGCTCCTCGCAGGTCGACCCCTACTCGGCGGTCGCCGCCGGCGTGGCCGCGCTCTACGGCCCGCTGCACGGCGGCGCCAACGAGGCCGTGCTGCGGATGCTGCGCCGCGTCGAGAGCAAGGAGAACATCCCCGACTTCGTCAAGGGCGTGAAGGACGGCGACGAGCGCCTGATGGGCTTCGGCCACCGCGTCTACAAGAACTACGACCCGCGGGCGAAGATCATCAAGCAGGCCGCCGACGACGTCTTCGAGGTCACCGGCGTCAACCCGCTGCTGGAGATCGCCGTCGAGCTCGAGAAGATCGCGCTGGAGGACGAGTACTTCGTCGAGCGCAAGCTCTACCCCAACGTCGACTTCTACTCGGGGCTGATCTACGAGGCGCTCGGCCTGCCGGTGGCGATGTTCCCGGTGATGTTCGCCATCCCGCGGACCAGCGGCTGGATCGCCCAGTGGCTCGAGCTCGTCCAGGACTCCGAGCAGAAGATCGCCCGCCCGCGCCAGATCTACACCGGCGAGCGCAGCCGCGACTACGTCGCCATCGGCCAGCGCTAGCGCCGTAGGCGTGCGTGACCGGGGTCACGCACAGGACGGATCGTTGCGCGGACAATGAACGTGTGGCACTCCCTTCCTACCGGCTCGCCGACGGAACGCAGGTCCTGCTCCGCGAGATCCGGCCCGACGACAAGCAGATGCTGCGCAACGCCTTCGAGCGGCTCTCGCCCGAGACCGTGCGGCTGCGCTTCCTCGCTCCGAAGGGCAAGCTGACCGCCGCCGAGCTGCGCTACCTGACCGAGATCGACGGCGCCGGCCACGTCGCGGTCGTCGCGGTGCTCGCCGAACAGCCCAGCCACATCGCCGGGGTCGGCCGGTTCGTCCGCTGGCCCGATGCCCCGGACGCCGCCGAGGTGGCGATCGTCATCGGCGACCCCTTCCAGCACCAGGGCCTCGGCCGTCACATGGGCCTCGTGCTCGCCGATCTGGCCCGCGAGCGCGGCGTGCGGCGCTTCACCGCCTCGCTGCTCTCCGACAACGTCGCCGCCCACCGCCTCTTCGTGCGGATCTCCGAGCGCGTGCGCGCCCATCACCACCACGGCGTCGAGGAGCTCGTCGCCGAGCTGGCGGCCTAGGCGGCGGTGCCGCGCTCGCGCGCGGCCGCGACCGCCGAGGCGATCCCGTCGGTCCAGGCGTCGCCGTGCCCGAAGTGGACCGTCTGGGCGTCGAGCGTCTCGAGGGCGGACAGCGAGGCGCGCACGCCCTCGTTGGAGTTGTTGAAGACCGTCGGCGGGAGGACCGGGCCCGGCGCGCCGGATATCGGACAGAAGCCCATGATCGCGTCGCCGGTGAGCACCGCGCCCTCGGCCGCGATGTGGAACGCGACGTGGCCCGGCGAGTGGCCGGGCGTCGGCACTGGCCGCGGGCGGCCGGGGAGGTCGAGCTCCGCGCTGCCGGAGAAGGTCTCGACCTTGGCGATCTTCGGCGGCCGGGCACCGCCGTTCTTCACGATGTGTGCGAGCAGCCGCCGCGCCGCCGAGTGGCGGACGAGGGCGGACGGCAGCGAGCCCTCGGTCGACGGCGCCTTGCCGGTCGTCGCCTGCGGGGCCTCGGCCTCCGGGACGTGGACGGGGATCCCGCGCTCGTCGTGCAGCTGGGCGGCGAAGCCGATGTGGTCGATGTGCGCGTGGGTCAGGACGAGCGCCTCGACGTCGGAGATCGTGCGCCCGATCGCGCGCAGCTCGTCGTCGAGATCCGAGCGATAGCCGGGCAGCCCAGCGTCGACGATCGTCACCCGGCCGCCTTCCTCGAGCAGGTAGTAGTTGACGAGTTCGGTGCCCGCGCGGTGGATCATGCGCGGCAGCATACGATCGCGACATCGCCGGTTACCGCGTGACATTCCGCACCGGGCCGAAGGTCGAGCACGAGCGCTTCGACGACCTGGTCGAGGCGCTCGCCGCCGTCGAGGCCCGGCTGACGGTGCTGGGCGGCGAGGCGCGGCGGCAGTCGCGCTCGGTCCTCGGCCGCGAGTACGCCCCGGTCCAGCAGGTCGCCGCGCGGGCGGAGATCAGCGGCCCGAGGCGGCTGCGCGCCGGCGTGGACCTGCGCGGCGACGGCTCGCTCGAGGCGTGGACTGGGCGCGTGGCGAAGCGGCCGGTCTCCCCGCAGCCGGGCGAGGACGTCTACTCGGCGCTCAGGCGAGCGCTCACAGCGTGAGCTGGCCCTCGTAGGGCCCGCGGCCGCACAGCTCGTACGCGCCGCATCGCGCGGCCAGCGCGAGCGCGGCCTCCAGCTCGTCGCCGCGGCCGAGGGCGAACGTCAGCCCGGCGGCGAACGAGTCGCCGCAGCCGTAGGCATCGACGGGCTCGCCGGGCAGAGGCTCGGCGGCCCAGTGTCCGGTGCGCCCCTCGACGCCGACCCACTCGCCGCCGTCCCCGCCGTGGGTCCTGACCACGAAGCGCGGCTCGGGGTCGAGCGATCCGGCGACGTACTTCTCGCCGGCGTCGACCGCGCTGGCCACCATCACGTCGACCTGCACCTCGGCGGCCCGCAGTACGTCCAGCGCGCGGGTGGTGGCGACGAGCACCCGCGCGCGCCGCGCCGCGCGCAGCGCCTCGACGTCCCCGCCGGTGAAGTACACGGCGTCGAACCCGTCGAGGCGCTCCCAGGGAAGGGCGTCCGCGCCCGATGGCACGAGCCGCTCGCCGATGACGGTGATCGTGCGCTCGTGGTCGTCGGACAGATGCGAGAAGGCTCGGCGCTGGGGCTCGGGGCGAAACGCCGCGTGGAGCTCCAGCCCGAAACCGCGCAGGTCGGCCTCGGCGCGGTGGCCGAGCTCGTCGTCGCCCAGGACCGTGAAGAACTCCGCGGCGCCGGCGAGCTTGAGCAGCTGCACCGCCGAAACGGTGCCGCCACCGGCGGCGACCTCGAACGCCTCCCGCGCGTGCACGATCTCGCCGGGCAGCGGCACGCGCTCGACGACGGCGAAGTCCAGCCACTCGACGTGGCCGACGACGGCGACTCGAACGCTCACAGCACCAACGTCGCCCCGTGGCGCCGCAACCACGCCTTGGGCTCGCGGTAGTCCGGCACGTGGCGTTCGAGCAGCGCCCAGAAGCGTGGCGAATGGTCGAGCCGGCGCAGATGGCACGCCTCGTGCCAGACCACGTAGTCGAGAACCTCCTCGGGGGCGAGCAGCAGGCGCCAATTGAAGCTCATGGCGCCCGTCTCCGAGCACGAGCCCCAGCGCGTGCGCTGGTTGCCGATCCGCAGGCTCTCGTAGGAGGCGTCGAGCGCCGCGACCGCCGCGTCGAGCCGCGGCGTCACCTCGGCGCGCGCCGCGCGCCGGTACCAGCGCTCCATCGCCGGCCGCGCGTCGCCGGCGGGAACGTGCAACGCGTCACCACGACGGTGGGCCCGGGTGCGCCCGGGCTCGGCGACGAGACGCAGCGCCGCGCCCAGGTAGGGCACGGTCGCGCCGCGCTCGGCCAGGCGCGCCCGCAC
This sequence comes from uncultured Actinomycetes bacterium, assembly GCA_963825415.1. Classification (GTDB taxonomy): domain Bacteria; phylum Actinomycetota; class Thermoleophilia; order Solirubrobacterales; family Solirubrobacteraceae; genus BP-464. The sequence goes on from CAWGTD010000003.1 coordinate 392,151, forward strand.
GTCGGAGGCCTCGGCGAGCCGGCGCTCGATCCACGGGCGCAGCTCGGCGACCGCCGCGGCCGCCTCGCGTTCGCGGGCGCGGCGCGGCAGCACCACCTCGACCTCGCCCTGCGGGTGGACGGTGACGCGCACGCGGCTGGCACGGTCCGAACGGCGCACGGTGTAGGCGATCAGGTCGGCCACGGCGCGTGCAGGGTACGGTGCGACCCCGATGGCCCGGTCGCTAGCCCGGCTCCCCGCGGAGGTCCGTTCGCCCTTCGACGTCTACGTCAACGGCGTGCGGCAGGAGCCCGGGCGCGACTACCGCGTCGAGGCCGGCGCGCTGGTCTTCGACCGCGAGCTGCGCAAGGACGTCATCAGCAAGCGGCGCTGGTTCCTCGGTGCGTGGGGCGTGGGGACCTACCGCCAGGACGACGTCATCGACGTCCGCTACGACGGGCCCGACGGTGTGCCACGAGTGGCTCACGCACTCGACATCGAGCTCGACTGAGCCAGGTCCAGGCGCTCCCACGGGCGGCTGAGGCGCAGCGCGCTGAGGATCGCGCGCGTCGCCGGCGAGCGGTTGAGCGTGTAGAAGTGGATCCCTGGCGCGCCGCCGGCCAGCAGCTCGGCGCATTGCAGCGCGGCGTAGCCCACGCCGAAGTCCCGCACCGCCTCGTCGTCGCCCTCGCGGGCGCGCAGCTCGGTCATCAGCGGCTCGGGGATCGTCGCCCCGCACAGGCCCGTGATGCGCGTGAGCTGGGCGATGTTCGTGATCGGCAGGATGCCGGGCACGATCGGCACGTCGATCCCGATCGCGCGAGCCCGGGCGACGAAGTCGAAGAAGCGCGCGTTGTCGAAGAACAGCTGCGTGATGAGAAAGCGGGCGCCCGCTTCGACCTTCGCCTTGAGGTGGCGCAGGTCGTCCTCGGGGCCGGTCGCGTGGATGTGCGTCTCGGGGAAGCAGGCCGCGCCGATCGAGAACGGGTAGTCGGAGCGGATCAGCTCGACCAGCTCGCGCGAGTACTCCAGACCGCCGTCGGTCTTGGTCCACTCGTCCTGGCCGGCGGGCGGGTCGCCGCGCAGCGCGAGCACGTTGTCGATGCCGACCGCGACCATCTGGTCGAGCGTCTCGCGCAGCTCTTCGACCGTCGCGCTGACGCAGGTGAAGTGCGCCATCGCCTCCAGCCCGTACTCCTGCCGGATGCGCCGGACGATGTCGATCGTCTTGTCGCGCGTCGATCCGCCGGCCCCGTAGGTGACGGAGACGAACGCGGGCTCGAGCGGGCGCAGCTCGCCGAGCGCGTTGTAGAGGTTGCGCTCGCCCTCCTCGGTCTTCGGGGGGAAGAACTCGAACGAGAAGACCGGCTCCTCGCGGGTCGCGTAGGCCTCGTCGATGCGCATCGACCGCGCAGGCTAGCACAACCTTGACACGGCTGTGTCAATGTTGCTAGGCGAGGCTCCAACGCTCGGCGCCGCCGTTCTCCCCCGGGATCCGCTCGGTACGGCCGTGCGCCTCGAGGTGCGTCAGGTAGCAGAGCGTCTCGCTGAGCCACCAGGTGGCGTTGCCCGCCGTGACCGCATCGCCGAAGACGTGCGGGGTCGCGTCGAATGCGGTGAGCGGCCCGCGCTCCTCGACGACCTCGAGGGTGCGGTCGACGCGTTCGGCGACGAGCTTGCGGTTGCCCTCGATGTGGGCCTGGACGTCGACGAACGTGCGCCCGTGGCCGGAGAGGCACAGCCGCACGTCGAGCTTCTCGACCGTGTCGAGCGAGGTGAGGAATTCCCCGACAGGATCGGGCGTGTAGCCGTAGTCGTAGTAGAGCGAGATGCGCCCGAGCAGGTGGTCGCCGGAGATCAACAGGCGCCGCTCGGGCTGGTGCAGGCAGACGTGCGACGGGGCGTGCCCGGGCGTCTCGTAGACGACCCAGCGCCCGAGGTCGGTGTCGATCTCGATCCCGCCCACGAGGTCGCGATCGGGCTCGATCATGCGCGAGACCCCGGTGGACATGCCGCGCCGCGCCGCGGCGTACTGCTCGAGCGGTTCCTCCGGCACCCCGCTCTGGCGGGCGATCTCGAGCCGGCGCCGCAGCCAGTCCTCGCGGTCGTCGCCGCCCTGCGTCATGTGGCCGTGGTTGGGATGCATCCACAGCTCGCAGCCGACGCGGTCGACGATCGTCGCCGCCTGGCCGTAATGGTCGGAATGCGCGTGCGTGCACACCAGGAGCCGCACGTGCTCGAGGCGCAGGTTGACCATCGCGAGCGCCCGCTCGAGGTGGGCGAGCGAGCCGTCGTCGTGGTAGCCGGTGTCGAAGAGCACGATGCCGTCGCCGGCGGCCACCGCCCACGCGTTGCCGTGCGGGACGCCCGGCCAGGGCAGGGGCAGCCGCAGGCGCCAGACGCCGGGGAGCACCCGCTCGCCACGCCCGACCTCGCGCTTGCGTGCGGCCTCCGGCATCGGCGAGGACCCTAGTTGGAGCCCTCCCGCGGGTACGCTCTGGACGTCATGAGCGCCGACACCGAAACCGCAGCCGGGGCACACGCCGCCAAAGGCGGTGGGTCCGCGAAGCGCATCACCAAGGCGCAGGTCGCCAAGGTCGTCCGCTCCTACTTCGACGCGCTCAACGCGCATGACGTCGATGCGGCGCTCGGCTTCTGGGCCGAGGGCGCCGTGGAGGTCGTCCACGGGCAGCGCACGAACGTCGCGCCCGAGGGGCTGCGTCAGTTCGTCGCGGAGCTGACGGGCGCCATCCCCGACGTGCGGTTCGACGTCCGCGAGACGACGACCGAGGGTGAGCGCTGCGCGGTGGCGCTGACGCTGCGCGGCACGTTCGCCGGGCCCGGGACGTGGAACGGCATCGAGCCGACGGGCGCACGGATCGAGCTGCCGGTGCTCGACACGTTCGTGATCCGCGACGGGCTGATCGTGCACATGGAGTCCTACCTCGACGGTATGACGATCGGCCGCCAGCTCGGCCTGCTGCCCGAGCAGGACTCCGCGGCCGAGCAGCGGATGACCGCGCTGTTCAACGTGCGCACGCGCGCGGCGGAGAAGCTGCTCGGCAAGCAGTTCGGCCAGATCGCCGAGGGCGTCTGGCGGCTGCAGGGCAACCCCGGGCGCTGCAACGTCTACTTCGTGCGCGACGGCGACGGCGTGCTGATGTTCGACTCCGGCGCGCGCACGATGACGACAGCGGTCGGCGGCGCGGCGGCGCAGCTCGGCGGCCTGACGCGGATCGTGCTCGGCCACGGCCACACCGACCACCGCGGGACCGCGCCCGCCTTCGACGTGCCTGTCCTCTGCCACCCGGACGAGGTCGTCGACGCCGAGGGCAGCGGCGGCTGGCGCTACTGGGACCCCGAGCTGCGCGGCCTGCCGTGGCTGGACCGCAAGGTCCACCCGTTCCTGCACCGCCGCTTCTGGGACGGCGGCCCGGTGAAGATCGCCGACACGGTCAGCGAGGGCGACGACGTCGCAGGCTTCCGCGTGATCCACATCCCGGGCCACGCGCCCGGCCAGATCGCGCTCTGGCGCGAGTCCGACCGGCTGGCGCTGACCACCGACTGCTTCTACACGCTCGACCGGTGGGGTCGCGACTCGGCGGCTCACGTGCCGTTCGGGACGTACAACCTCGACACCGAGCAGGCCCGCGCGTCGATCCGCAAGATCGCGGCGCTGGAGCCGGCGGCGTGCTGGCCGGGCCACGCCAACGCCGTGGCCGGCACCGACGTGCGCGCCCGCCTCGAGCAGGCCGCCACGACACCGGCCTGATGGGCCGCAGGTCCCGCGCGCGCGGGCGCGTGCCGAAGCTGGTGGCGCCCGAGAGCTCCTACCGCGACGCCGACGGCAACGAGCTCGTCCTGCGCGGGGCGATGTCGCCGCTCACCCGCCACCGCTACAACGCGATCCGCACCGACCAGTCGAAGATCGTCGAGGACACGTGGCATCGCAGCGTCGAGTTCCTGTTCGAGCGGCTCGCCGTGCGCTGGGTGGTCCACGACGTCCCGACCGAGGGGCAGAAGGAGCTGCTGGCGCGGTTCCGGATGGCCACGCAGGAGGAGCGCCGGTGGGTGCGCGACACGTTGCGTGACCACCTCGCCGAGCACTTCGGAGACCTCCAGGCGCCGTGATCGCACCGCGGCTGCTGCTCGGTTCGGGCCCCACGCCGGTCGGAGACCGCGTGCTGCGCGCGCTCGCCCAGCCGACGATCGGGCACCTCGACCCCCAGTTCGCCGCGATCATGGACGAGGTCGCCGAGCTGCTGCGCGCGACGTTCCGGACCTCCAACCGCGTCGCGCTACCGCTGTCCGCGACCGGAAGCGGGGGCATGCAGGCGATGGTCGACACCCTGATCGCTCCCGGCGAGAAGGTGGTCTGCGGCGTGCACGGCCTGTTCGGCGAGCGGATGGCCGACGCGCTCGGCCGCGCGGGCGCCGAGGTGGTGCGGGTCGAGCAGGAGTGGGGCCGGGCGATCCCGGTCGAACGGCTGCTCGACGCGTGGAGCGCCGACTGCCGCGCGCTGTTCGTCGTCCACGGCGAGACGTCGACCGGCGTCGCGCAGCCGCTCGACGGACTCGCAGAGGCCGTGCACGGCGACGACGGCCTCTTCCTGCTCGACTGCGTGACCTCGCTGGCCGGGCACCCGCTCGAGCTCGACGAAGCGGGCGTCGACGCCGCGTTCAGCGGCTCGCAGAAGTGCCTGAACTGCCCGCCCGGCCTGGCGCCGTTCACCGTCGGCGAGCGGGTGAGCGGGCGGCTCCAGCGGCGGTCGTGGTACTTCGACCTCGAGGCGATCCTCGGGTATTGGAAGCCCGAGGGCAGCGGCACCCGCGCCTACCACCACACCGCGCCCATCAACATGATCTACGCCCTGCACGAGGCGCTGACGATCGTGCACGAAGAGGGCCTCGAGGCGCGCTGGGAGCGCCATGCGACGGCCCACGAGGCGCTGCGCCGCGCGCTCGGCGTGTTCGGCTTCGAGCGGTTGGCGCCCGAGGGCGAGCAGCTGCACCCGTTGCTCGCCGTGCGCGTGCCCGACGGGATCGACGAGGCGATTGTGCGCGGCCGCCTGCTGACCGAGCACTCCATCGAGGTCGCCGGCGGGCTCGGCCCGCTCGCCGGCCGCGGCTGGCGGATCGGGGTGATGGGCGAGGGCGCGCGGCCCGAGCCGCAGCGGGCGCTGGTGGAAGCGCTGGCGGCAGAGCTCGGCCGGCCGGCCGACGAGGCGCTCGCCGCGCTGGAGGAGGGGTGGCGCTAGTGGGCCTTCTCGCAACCTTGCACCGGAAACGGCGCGGCTCCGGCGCCGGATGGCAAGGACGCAGGGAGGGGACAATGGCAGCGCCATTGCCCCGACTGAGGACGCAGCCAGTCGGATACCGGAGGCCGCCGTTTGCGGTCAGATGTTCGAGAACCCACTGTTAGATCCGGCCGCCTTCGCCGACCTGCTGTGCGGCTACTGCATCGAAGCGAAGCCGCGCCAGCAGGTGCTGGTCCGATCGACCACGCTTGCGGCGCCGCTGCTGCTGGAGCTGCAGCGAGCGCTCCTGGAGCGCGAGGCCTGGCCGGTGCTGCGCGTCGAGCTGCCCGGTGAGGCGCCGGCCTTCTACGAGCACGCGCGCGACGTGCACCTCGACGAGATCCCGCGCGTGGCGTTCGAGGAGGCGCGGCGCATCGACGCGCTGATCGGCATCCAGGCGCCGGCGGACCCCATGGAGCTCGCCGACGTCGACCCGCTGCGCATCGCCCGCGTGGCGCGGGCGCGCCGGGAACTGCGCGAGCAGACGATGAAGAAGCGCTGGTGCTCGACGCTGTGGCCGACCGAGGCCGGGGCGCAGCGCGCGGGCATGGAGTTGGAGGACTTCGAAGAGTTCGTCGCGCGCGCGCTCTTCCTCACCGAGCCCGACCCGGCGGCCGCGTGGGCCGGCCTGCGCCACTTCCAGCAGGACCTCGTCGCCCGTCTCGCCCCCGCACGCGAGCTGCGCATCGAGGCCGAGGGGACCGATCTGGTCCTCAACGTCGCGGGGCGCACCTGGATCAATTCCGACGGCCGGCGCAACATGCCCAGCGGCGAGGTCTTCACCGGCCCGCACGAGGCCAGCGCCGAGGGGCATGTCCGCTTCGACGTCCCGTCCGGGCCGCCGGGCCGCGACGTGCGCGGCGTCGAGCTCGTCTTCCGCGGCGGCGAGGTCGTCGAGGCGCGCGCGGAGGCCGGCGAGGAGTACCTGCGCGCGGCGCTGGACACCGACGAGGGCGCGCGGCGCCTCGGAGAGGTGGGCATCGGGACGAACTTCGGCATCGACCGCCCGGTCGGAGCGATTCTCTTCGACGAGAAGATCGGCGGCACGGTCCACCTCGCGATCGGCCGCTCGTACCCCGAAACCGGCGCCAAGAACGTCTCCGCCGTGCACTGGGACCTCATCTGCGACCTGCGCAACGGCGGGCGTCTGACCGCTGACGATGCCGTGGTCCAGGAGAACGGCCGCTTCGTCTAGGCCCCGCGGGACCGCAAGGTTCCGGTTCTCGGTGCGTTGTGGGGAACATGCTTCGCTCTTTCCGACCCACGGCCTTCGCCCGTGTGTGCCCGGCCGTGCTGGTCGCGGCCCTCGCTCTCGCCCTGCCCGGCACGGCTCTGGCCGCAGACGCCGGCCCCGCCTACCCCGACACCGAGTGGTCGCAGGCCTGGATCACCGAGCCCGACGGCACCGTGATCCACGCCGACGTCCTGCGCCACAAGGACGTCCCGCTCGACGCCGACCACAAGCAGCCGGTGATCGTCTCGGTCGGCCCGTACTTCAACCACTCCGGGCAGACCGGGGCGGCGGGCGACTTCGACCCCACGGCCGCCGGCCCCAACCCGCGCTTCGCCGACTTCGTCGTCGGCTCCGGGCTGCTGCAGAAGGGCTACACGTGGGTCATGGTCGACCTGCGCGGCTACGGCGGCTCGACCGGCTGCCAGGACTGGGGCGGCCCGGGCGAGCAGGCCGACGTCGTCGAGGGCATCAAGTGGGCCGCGAGCCAGCCGTGGTCGACCGGCAGCGTCGGCACCTACGGCAAGTCCTACGACGCCGTCACCGGCCTGATCGCGGCCGACAAGCACCCCGAGGGGCTCAAGGCGGTAGTCGCACAGGAGCCGGTCTACGACATGTACCGCTACCTCTACGGCGACGGCATGCGGCGGGCGAACTTCGCCGGCACGCCGGCCATCTACGCCCAGCAGGCGGCCACGCCGGGCTCGATCAACGACGACGCCACCTACCACGTCAACAGCAACAACTCGGCCGACCCGGCGCAACTCCACGCGCCGGTGGCCTGCCACGGCCAGACGGTCGCCGAGCAGGCCGGCAACGACGACCACTTCTCGGCCTACTGGCGCTCGCGCGACTACATCGCGCAGGCCAAGGGCTCCGACGTGCCGGTCTTCCTCACCCAGGGGCTGACCGAGGCCAACACGGTGGCCGACGGCCTCGAGCAGTACCTGGCCAACCACAGCGGCCCCGAGCGCGCGTGGCTGGGCCCGTGGGACCACGTCCGCGGCAACGAGCGCGACGAGCGCGGCAACCTCAAGATGGGGCGCGAGGGCTTCTACGACGAAGTCCTGCGGTTCTACGACCGCTACCTCAAGGGGATCACCCCGGCCGTCAAGGACCCGAACTTCGCGGTCCAGACCAACGACGGCGTCTGGCGCGGCGAGAGCCAGTGGCCGCCGCCGGACGTGCGCCGCTACACGACCGACCTGCAGCCCGGCACCTACGCCGACAAGGCCAGCGGCACCAAGACCGGCTCGGGCGCCAACGCCACCAGCGGTGTGTGGACGTTCTCGCCGGCGCTCACCAACGACGCCCACATGGTCGGCTCGGGCCACGTCGCCCTCGACGTCAGCTCGCAGGTCCCGCGGGCGAACCTCGCGGTCGACGTCTACGACCTCGCGCCGACCGCCACCGGTTGGAGCGGGCCGCTGGTCACCCGCCAGGCGCACATGATCCGCGCCAACGGGCCGCTCGACCTCGACCTGTGGTCGGTCGACTGGAAGATCCCTGCCGGCCACCGCATCGGCGTGCGGATCACCGACACCAACACCGACTGGTGGGGCGACGCGGTGCAGACGCTCGGCAACGTCGACATCCACAGTGGCTCGATCACGCTGCCGTTCGTCAAGAAGCGCCGCACGGCGACGATCCAGGGCAACCCGGGCGTACAGCTCGCCGGTTACCTGAACAACAAGGTGACGCTGCCGGCGGCGATGGTCGGCGACGACTCCTTCGCGCTGCCGCCGCCTTTGCGCTAGTCCTTAGCTCCATGGAGCCGGTCGATCGCTGCCCGTGCTGCGACGCCGGCTCCTGGGAGCGGGTCGGATCGTCGGTCTACGCGCGCGGCGGCTCGTCGGGCTCCGAGCACCCCGGCCGCCGCTGGGCGGACGCCGCGCAGCGCGAGCTGGTGTTCACGCATTGGCTGCCGGGCGAGCAGCAGGTCGAGCTGACCGAGCTGCTGTGCGAGCGCTGCGGCGTGATCGTCTACTCGCCGCGGCCTTCGGAGGCCGACCTGCGACACAAGTACGAGCTGCTCAAGGCCGGCGGCGACGACCCGGGGACCAGCGCCGGCGACGAACCGGGCGAGGCGCGGCGCGCGCGGGCCGTCCGCGACCGGCTCGCCGCGCTGCTGCCGGCCGGCGCGCCGCGGATCCTCGACGTCGGCGGTGGCGACGGGCGCGTGATGGCCGAGCTCGTCGCCGCGGGCGCCGAGTGCTTCGTGGTCGACCACTCCGACCACCAGGTGGCCGGCGTGACCAAGCTCGCCGACACGGTCGACCAGCTCGACGACGACGAACGCTTCGACGCGGTCGTGCTGGCGCACGTGCTCGAGCACGTCGCCGCTCCGGGCGCGCTCGTACGGCGCGCGGCGGAGCTGGCGCCGGTGCTCTACGCCGAGGTGCCGGTGGAGGTCTGGCGCGGCACGCCGGTACGGGTCGACCCCGTCGTGCACGTCAACCACTTCACGCGCGCCTCGCTGGAAGCGCTGCTGCGGCACAACGGCTGGCGCGTGGCGCGGTCGTCCGGCGGAATGTCGAGCTATCGCGGCGCGCCACTGGAGATCGCCTGGGCGGTGGGCGCCCGCGGCCACGAGACCGACCCCGGCCGCGCGCCCGCGCAGGCACGCGCGCGCCTGCGACCGAGCCTCACCCGGCGGTTACGGCGTCGGCTCGCGTGGCAGCGAGCGCTGCGGCGCCGCGACCAGCCGGCCTGAAGCCGGTCACACCGCTTGCCGTAGCGCCTGGTCGATCGTCGCCGGCGCGAGGATGTGCTCGATGACCATGATCGCCGCTCCGGTGACTCCGGCGCGGTCGCCGAGCTGGCTGGCGACGATGCGCAGGTCGCGCGTGGCGAGGGGCAGCGAACGCTGAAAGACGACCTCTCGCAGACCCGCGAGCAGGTGCTCATGAACCTCCCCGATGTCGCCGCCCAGCACGATGACGCGCGGGTTGAAGAAGTTCACGCAGGAGGCCAGAACCTCACCCAGGGCTCGGCCCGCCTCGCGGACCATCCGGATTGCCTCGGCGTTTCCTTCCCGCACGAGGCGCACCACGTCGCGGCTGCCCTCGGCCGCGTAGCCGGCGTCGGCGAGCCGCTTGGCCAGCGCCCGGCCGCCGGCGACTGCTTCCAGGCACCCGATGTTGCCGCAGCGACAGACCACGTCTTCATGGTCGGTGACGACGATGTGGCCGATGTCGCCGGCGGCCCCCTCCGCCCCCCGGTGGATCCGGCGGTCGACGACGATGCCGCAGCCGATGCCCGTGCCGACCTTTACGTAGAGGAGGTGCTCGACCTCGCGCCAATGAGCCCAGTGCTCCCCCAGCGCCATGATGTTGACGTCGTTGTCGACGAGGACGGTCGCGCCACCGAAGCGCTGGCCGAACCAATCCGGGATCGAGAATCCGTCCCAGCCCGGCATGATCGGCGGGTTGACCGGCTGGCCTGATGCGAAGGCCACCGGTCCCGGGATGCCCACCCCGATGCCGCGGACGTCCTTGGGCGAGCGCTTGCTCTCGCGCAGCAGCTTGCGGAAGCGATCGTGGACGAGGCCGAGGATCCGCTCCGGCCCCTCGCCGATGTCCATCTCGAATGCCATCTCGGCCTGGGGGCCGCCGGCCAGATCGCTGACCGCCAGTCGTGAGTGCGTCGCGCCCAGGTCGGCGGCAAGCACGAGCCCGGCCTTGTGGTTGAAGGCCAGCCTCGCGGGGCGCCGCCCGCCCGTGGACGCGGTGTCGCCGGCCTCGTAGATGAGCCCCGCGGCCAGCAGCGCGTCGACGCGTTGCGCGACCGTCGAGCGGGCGAGCCCCGTCTCGTGCGCGAGCGCCGCGCGGGTGATCGCGTCTCCCCCGCGGATGAGCTTCAGCACGGCGCCCGCGCCTCCGCCCGATCCTGGATGCACGCCGGCTTCGACCGCCATCGTTCCTCGGAGTAAAGCAGGACTTCAGCGATCGATCGAACGGCTTGGGTAACACAGCATGCAAACTTATGCTTGACACCCGGCATAAGTATGCGTAGGTTCGCCGCGATGTCATTGCGCGCCGCGATCGTGGGGACGGGATTCATCGGTGCAGTCCACGCCCACGCGGTTCGTGCCGGCGGCGGGACGGTGGTCGGGGTTGCCGCCTCGACGCCCGAGCGATCCCGTGCCGCGGCACAGCGCCTGAGGGCAGCGAAGGCCTTCGACAGCGCGGAGGCGCTCGTCGAGGACGAGGGCGTCGACGTCGTCCACATCTGCACCCCGAACCACCTGCATGAGGACCTCGCTCGCCGGGCGCTGAGCGCCGGCAAGCACGTGATCTGCGAGAAGCCGCTCGCCGTCGACGTCGACGGCGCGCAGCGCCTCGCGGATCTGGCAGAGGACGCATCGGGTTACGCGGCGGTGCCGTTCGCCTACCGCTACTACCCCACGGTCCGCGAGGCGCGCCACCGGATCGCCTCGGGCCAGAGTGGCGCGGTGCATCTGATCCACGGGACCTATCTGCAGGACTGGCTGCTCAGCCCCGAGGACGACAACTGGCGCGTCGACGCCGAACTGGGCGGCGCCTCGCGCGCCTTCGCCGACATCGGCTCGCATTGGTGCGACCTCGCGGAGTTCGTCACGGGACACCGCATCACCCGTCTGAGCGCCCGCACCACGACCGCCGTACCGCAGCGCCTCCAGGGCGAGCCGCGCGAGGCGTTCGCGCGAGGCGACGGCGACGGGGCGGTGCGCCAGGTTTCGACCGAGGACGCCGTCGTGATGCAGTTCGAGACGGACGGCGGCGCGCTCGGCTCCGCTGTCATCAGCCAGATCTCCGCGGGCCGCAAGAACCGGCTGTGGCTCGAGGTGGACGCCGCGACCGAGGCCCTCGCTTTCGACCAGGAGGACGCCGAGTCCCTGTGGCTCGGCCGGCGCGACCAGTCCACGATCGTCCGGCGCGATCCGGCGGCGCTGTCACCTCCGGCCGCTCGGCTCGCCGTCCTGCCCGCCGGCCACCCCCAGGGCTATCAGGACTGCTTCAACCTCTTCGTGGCCGACGTCGTCGCGGCGATCGAGACCGGCACGCCGCCGGACGGGCTTCCCGGATTCGCGGATGGGCTGCGCGCGGCGCGCATCACCGACGCCGTTCTCCGGTCGGAAAGCGAGGAGCGCTGGGTGGACGTCATCGGCGTCGAGGTGCCCTCGTGAAGCTCGGGTTCCTCACGGCATGCATGCCGGAGCGGTCGCTCGAGGACATCGCCGCCTGGGCCGGCGCGAACGGCTTCGAGGCGCTCGAGCTCGCGGCATGGCCGGGAGCGGGCGACCGCCCGTTCGTCGCACGGCACCTCGCCGCGGAGGCGTTCGAACCGGCCGAGGCAGAGCGTGTGATGGGCGCGCTGGAGGGCAACGGCCTGACGCTTTCGGCGCTCGCCTACTACGACAACAACCTGCATCCGGACCCTTCAGTGCGCGAGGCGATCCACGCGCACCTACGCGCGTGCATCGATGCGGCCGCGAAGGTCGGCTGCCCCCCGGTCGGCACCTTCATCGGCCGCGATCCCGGCCGCTCGGTCGCCGAGAACCTCCGCGAGGCCGAGCGGGTCTTTCCCGCGCTCGTCGACTACGCCGGCGAGCGCGGCGTGAAGCTGATGATCGAGAACTGCGTGATGGAGGGTTGGCATCCGGACGGCCACCCCGGAAACCTCGCCTACTCCCCGGAGCTGTGGGAGTGGATGTTCGGTCTCGGGCTCTATCTGAACTTCGATCCCTCGCATTTGCTGTGGCTGGGCATCGACCCGGTCAGCGCGCTGCGGCCGTACGTCGCCCGCGTGGCGCACGCCCACGCCAAGGACGCCGAGACCTTCCCCGAGCAGCGCAACCGCTACGGCTTCTTCGGGCGGACCTCCACGCGCGAGCAGGACCCGTGGGACATGGGCTGGTGGCGCTACCGGATCCCCGGCCTCGGCGAGGTGGACTTCCGTCACTACGTCGACACGCTCTACGAGGGCGGATTCGACGGCGTGCTGTCGATCGAACACGAGGACCCGGTTTGGGGCGGCACGGCCGAGAAGGTCGAGCAGGGCCTCCTTGTCGCGCATGCGCATCTGCGGCCGATGGTGGTCGGATGACGGCGATCCTCGAAGTCCGCGGACTCGTCAAGGAGTACCCGGGCGTGAAGGCGCTGCAGGGCGTCGACCTCGACGTCCGAGCGGGCGAGGTCCATTGCCTGCTGGGACCCAACGGTGCGGGCAAGTCGACCCTGATCAAATGCGTGTCGGGTGCGGTCGAGCCGACCGCCGGGGAGATCCTTTTCGGCGGCGAGCCGCTGCCGTCGGGCGACCCCGCGGGATCACTCGCCCGGGGTGTGGCGACGATCTATCAGGAGCTCGACCTGGTCGAGGACCTGACCGTCTCCGAGAGCATCTTCCTCGGCCACGAGCCGCGCCGCGGCCCGTTTCTCGATCGGCAGCGGATGGACCGCGACTCGCTCGCACTGCTCGAGCGCCTGGGCCACACCGGCATACCCCCGCGGGCAAAGATCAAGGCGCTGCGGCCGGCAGCCCAGCAGATCGTCTCGATCGCCCGCGCGATCTCGGGCGACATCCGCCTTCTGATCATGGACGAGCCTTCGGCGATCCTCGACGGCGAGGAGATCGAGACGCTCTTCGAGGTCGTCCGCCGCCTCACGGGCGAGGGCGTCGGCGTCGTGTACATCTCCCATCGCCTGGACGAGATCCGACGGATCGGCAACCGGGTCACCGTTCTGGCCGACGGTCGCACCACCGCGACCGGAATCCCGGCGACCACCTCGACCGACGAGCTGGTCGCGCTCATGATCGGGCGTCGCGTCGAGCAGCTCTATCCGGATCGCCCGGCCGGTGGCGACGAGGTCCTGCTCGACGTACGTGGCGTGCGGCAGCTTCCGGCGGTCCGCAGCGCGAGCCTCCAGGTCCGCGCCGGCGAGGTCGTCGGCCTCGGAGGCCTGGTCGGTTCCGGGCGCAGCGAGCTGCTCGGGCTCATCTACGGCACCGAGATCCCGGATGAGGGCGAGGTGTTCGTCGACGGCAAGAAGCTGTCACCGGGCAGCCCTGCCCGGGCAATCGAGGCTGGGCTGGGGCTGGCCCCCGAGGACCGCAAGTCACAGGGCCTGGTCCTCGACTGGAGCCTGACCAAGAACGTCAGCATCTCCGACCTCGGGCGCTTCAGCAGGGTGGGCCTGCTCGACATCCGGGCCGAGCGGGCCGAGGTCCGCAAGCAGCTACAGGCGCTGAAGACCGTCCCCGACGATGTCGAACGTGCGGCGCGACTGCTGTCGGGCGGCAACCAGCAGAAGGTGGTCCTTGCCCGTTGGCTGCTGCGTCATTGCCGAGTCCTGCTGCTCGACGAGCCGACGCGCGGCGTCGACATTCCGACCAAGGCTGAGATCTACCGCCTGATCACCGATCTCGCGAAGGCCGGCTTCGGCGTTCTGGTCGTCTCGTCCAGCTCGAGGAGCTCGTCGGCATCTGCACCCGCGTGCTCGTGATGCGCCAGGGCGAGATCGTCGCCGAGGTGGACGGAGCATCCGCCACCGAGCAGGAGCTGTTGCGACACGCCGTCGCACCGATCGATGTCCCCGTTCTCGCCGAGGAGGTCCAATGACTGCCGACACCACCACCGCCGGCCGTTTCTCGCGGCTCCGAGGTCTCCAGCTTCAGGAGTACGCGCTTGGCCTCGTCGTCGTGCTGCTGTTCGTAACCGGCGCGATCCTGAAGCCGGACACGTTCCCGACGGTCGACAACGTCCGCAACATCCTCACCCAGGCCAGCGTCGTCGGCGTTCTCGCGATCGGCATGACGTTCGTGATCGCGACCGCGGGCATCGACCTGTCGGTCGGCTCGATGGTTGCGGCGGCCGGGGTCTTCGGCGGGATCCTCATCGACCCGGACGGCTCGAGCCTGGTGTTCATCCTCGGCGCGATCGCCTTCGGGCTCGCGCTCGGAACCGTCAACGCGACCGCGGTCGCCTACGGACGCGTGGTGCCGTTCATCGCCACGCTCGCGATGTTCTCGGTCGCCCGCGGCTTGGCGCTGCTGCTGAACGGGAAGCTGCCGGTGAGCCTGCTCGACCTCAACGGCGGCTCGTTCGATACGCCGGCGGCGTTCTCGCTGCTGTGGTTCGGCACCGGGCGGATCTTCGGGGTCCCGGTCTCGGTCTACGTCTTCGGCCTGATCGCCGTCGGCGGGTGGGTGCTGCTCAACCGCACGCGGTACGGGCGCTACGTGGTGGCGGTCGGCGGCAACCGCGAGGCGGCTCGCATCGCCGGCGTCCCGGTGCGCAAGGTGATCTTCAGCGTCTACGCGCTCTCGGGACTGCTCGCCGGGATCGCCACGGTCCTGCTCTGCGCGCGGCTGGGAAGCGCCTCGCCGGTGAGCGGCAACCTCTACGAGCTCGACGCCATCGGCGCCGTCGTCATCGGCGGCACCAGCCTCGCAGGGGGCCGAGCCACGATCGTCGGGACGTTCCTGGGGGTCCTGACATTCGCACTCATCTTCAGCCTCATGACGCAGCTGAACCTCTCCACGGAGGTCCAGCAGGTGACCAAGGGCGGCATCGTCCTGGGCGCCGTCCTGCTTCAGAGGCCGGAGGCCCGCTTCTGATGAGCGGGCGTCTCCACAACAACGCCCAGTCGGGCACCACCCCAATGAAGGAGAGACACGGTATGTCGCTCAAGCGACTCCCCATTTCGATCGCCGTGGCGGCACTGATGGCTCTTACCGTCGCCGCCTGCGGCAGCAGCGACACCAAGACGGTCACCGTGTCCGGCCCCGCAGCGGGTACGGACACCGCCTCGACCTCCGGCAAGACGGTGACCATCATCGCCAGCGTGCCGCCGACCGATCACGGCTGGCTCGGCGCGATCTCCAAGAACGCAAAGGCGGCTGCCGAGCAGCACTCCGACGTGAAGTTCGAGCTGCTACAGGCGGCTGACGCCGACTCGCAGGCTCAGCAGATCGAGCAGGCGATCGCCAAGAAGCCGGACGCGCTCGTCATCCTCCCCCAGGACGGCGCCGCGCTGACGCCGGTTGCCCAGAAGGCCGAGCGGGCGGGGATCCCGGTCATCAACATCGACCGCCTGTTCAGCACCCCGGACGCCGCCACGGCGACGATCCTCGGCGACAACTACCAGATCGGCGTCCTGGCGGCCGACTACATCTCCGAGCAGACCAAGTGCAGCGGCAACGTCGTCGAGATCCAGGGTCTTGCCGGCATCTCTGTTACCGAGGATCGCAGCAAGGGCTTCTCGGAGGAGCTGAAGAAGAAGTGTCCGGACGGAGGCCTCAAGGTCGTCGCCAAGCAGCCCGGTGACTTCAATCCGGATACCGGCCTGAAGGTCATGGAGAACATTCTTCAGTCGGAGAAGAAGATCGACGCCGTCTACACCCACGACGACGACATGGCTCAAGGCGTCGTGCAGGCGATCCGCAACGCCGGCCGGGAGGGCGACATGTTCCTGACCGGTGTCGGTGGCTCCGCGGATGCCATGAAGCAGATCAAGGCCGGTGGCCTGTATCGCGCCACCTTCCTCTACAACCCGAACATGGCGGCCACCGCCGTCAACATGGCTCGGCTGATCGCTCTCGGGGAGGGCTTCCCGGAGCTCGTCCCGCCGGAGGTCCCGCGGCAGCTGATCGTGCCCGCAGCCGTGGTCACCAAGGACAACGTCGACAAGTACGAGAAGTACGCCTTCAACTAGGTCGACGCATCAGTACCCGGAGAACGACCCAGCCCGTCGGACGCCCGAGCGTCCGGCGGGCTTCGTCGTCGCCGTGGTGAGCCGATGAGCCCTCCTGCCCTGCTCTGCGATCTCGATGGCGTGCTCGTCGACTCGGGGGCAGTCGTGGAGCGGGTGTGGCGAGCGTGGGCAGCTCGGCAGGGACTGACGTTCGCCGACGTCCGCCCCTGGATCCACGGAATGCCCTCCGCCCAGGCCGTGGCCACGCTGGTTCCGTCGGCCGATGCCGTGGCCGAGTCCGCCTGGATCGAGCGCGAGCAGACGATCGACACCGACGGCGTACGCGCCGTCGCGGGCGCCGCAAAGCTGCTCGAGGGGTGGCCGCAGGACCGGATCGCGATCGTCACTTCCGCCACCCGCGCGCTCGCCACCGCCCGGCTGAGGGCGGCCGACCTGCGAGCTCCTCGAACCATGGTGACCGCGGAGTTGGTCGATCGTGGCAAACCCGACCCCGAGGGCTATCTGCTCGCCGCCTCGCTGCTGGATGTCTCGCCGAGTGACTGCGTCGTCCTCGAGGATGCACCGGCCGGAGTGCGAGCCGGGCGCGACGCGGGCATGCGTGTCATCGGCGTGACGACGACCCACACCACCGCGGAGCTGGCGCCGGCCGCCGAGTTCGTGGCCGATCTCGCCGAGGTGTGGGCCGCGCTGGTGCGTCCGCGGAACTAGGTGAAGCTCATGCGCTGTGCGGTCATGGCTGGGGAGGTTCGCTCCGGCGCGCCCGGCGCCGGGCGGCCGTGCAGCTTTGCGCAACTTCTGGGCCCCGATTCGGCCACCGGCGGAAGGGATGCGAGCGCGCGGGGCGTACTGGACATCCGTGGACGGATCCACCTCTGCACCGCGGGCCTTCCTGCCCGGAGTGGCGCTGATGCTCGCCGGGACGGTGACGATCGCCGCGCTCGCCTCACCGGCGCGGATCGGCGAGCGCCCGGGCGTGTTCGTGGCGCTGGTCGCCGGGGTCCTGGCGCTCGACGTCCTGCGCATCGACGTCTTCGAACGCGGGCGCGTCTCGCCGGCGGCCGTGCCCGCCATCGCGCTGGCGATGCTGTTCGGGCCGCTGGGGCCGATCGCCGCCGAGGCGTTGATCGCCGTGGTCCGCGGCGCGCGGCGGATCGGAGCGCGGCCGATCCTCGCCGACCTCGGCATGCTGTCGCTGACCGGCGCCGCCACCGCTTACGTCTGGAGCGCGCTCTCGCCACACGGCACCACCGCGATGCTCGCGGCCGGCCTGGCCACCGGGCTGACCAGCTACCTCGTCAACGCCGGATTGCTCGTGGGTCTGATGTCGGTCGGCAGCGGACTGCGTCCGCTCGTCGCGTGGCGCGAGCACTGGGCATGGCTCTGGCCCCATTACCTCGGCTTCGGCGCGCTGGCCGCCGCCCTGGTCGTCGCGGAGGGCTCGATCGGCGCCACCGCGCTGGTGCTGCTGGCCATCCCGGTCGCGCTGCTGTGGGCGGGCGAGCACCAGTACGTCACGCGCTCGCGCGGGGCTGTCATCGAGCTGCGCGCCAAGCACGCCGAGCTGGAGGTCGTCAACGCCTGCCTGCTCAAGCTGCTGGAGGACAAGCAACTCCTCGTGGCCCGCATGCACCGCTCCTACGTCTCGACGGTGACCTCGCTCGCCCGCACGATCGAGGCCAAGGACCCCTATACCGGCGGCCACACCGAGCGCGTGGCAGAGATCGCCTGCCTGATCGCCGCCGAGGTCGGCTTCTGCGAGGACGACATCAGGGCGGTTCGCGTCGGCGCGGTGATCCACGACATCGGCAAGGTCGGCGTTCCGGACCGCGTCCTGCTCAAGCCCGGCGCGCTCGACGCCGCCGAGCTCGCGCTGATCAACCGCCACCCCGAGATCTCCACATACATCCTCAGCGAGCTCGACCTGCCGCCGCTGGTCAAGCAGATGGTGCGCAGCCACCACGAGCGCTACGCGGGCGGCGGCTACCCCGACGGCCTCGCCGGCGAGGCGATCCCGCTGGCCGCGCGCATCCTGTCGGTCGCCGACGCGCTGGACGCGATGACATCCGACCGCCCGTACCGGCCGGGTCGCCCGCTCGCCTCCGCTCTGGAGGAGATCGACCGGCGCGCCGGGGAGCAGTTCTGCCCGCGGGTGGTCGCCGCGTTGCACGACTGCCTCGACGAGTCGCGCACGGCCCTGGCCGCGTAACGTCCGCGGCCGATGCGCCGCACCAAGATCGTCGCCACCCTCGGGCCGGCTTCCCGCGACCCGGAGACGCTCGTGCGGATGGTCGAGGCCGGAATGGACGTCGCGCGGCTGAACTTCTCCCACGCGACCCACGAGGTCCACGCGGAGACGATCGAACTCGTACGCGACGCCTCCAACCGCGTCGGCAGGCCGGTCGCCGTGCTGCAGGACCTGCCCGGACCCAAGCTGCGCATCGGCGAGCTCGCCGAGGGCGTCGTCGAGCTCAAGGCCGGCGACACGCTGACGTTCGCGTGCCGCGACGACGGCACCGTCGGCGACGCGCGGCGGATGACCGTCTCGTGGCCGGGCCTCGTCGACGCCGTCGCGCCCGGGGAAGTGCTCTACCTGGCCGACGGCGCCGTGCGCCTGCGCGCAAAGGCCGTACGAGCGGGCGAGGGCGAGCTGGACTGCAACGTCGAGGTCGGCGGAGCGGTCGCGACCCGGCAGGGGCTGAACATCCCAGGCCCGGCGAACGAGCTGCCGGCCGTGCCTGCCGAGGATCTCGAGCATCTGCGCGCCGGCCTGCAGATGGGCGTCGACATGGTCGCGCTGTCGTTCGTGCGCACCGCGGAGGACGTGACCTCGGTGCGCGAGCACACGCGCGTGCCGCTGATCGCCAAGATCGAGAAGCCCCAGGCGGTCGAGAACGCCGAGGACATCTTCCATGCGGCCGACTGCATCATGGTCGCCCGCGGCGACCTCGGAATCGAGCTGCCGATCGAGGAGGTCCCGATCGTCCAGAAGCGCCTGCTCGCGCTTGCCGGCCGCCTCGCGCGGCCGTCGATCACGGCGACGCAGATGCTCGACTCGATGGTCACCTCCTCGCGGCCGACCCGCGCCGAGGTGGCCGACGTCGCCAACGCGATCCTCGACGGCACCGACGCGGTGATGCTCTCCCAAGAGACGGCGATCGGCGCCCATCCGGTCGGCGCGATCGAGATGATGGCCGCCGTCGCCGTCCACACCGAGAAGGTGGCGCCCTACCGGGAGTGGAACGAGCACCGCGTGGCGCGCGACGGCCGCGACCCGGCCTACACGATCGCCTACAGCGCGTGCTCGGCGGCCCGCGAGCTCGACCTCGACGCGCTCGTGATCCCGACGCTGTCGGGACGCTCGGCGCGCCTGGTGTCCGCGCACCGCCCGACGGTGCCGATCTACGCGCTCTCCCCCGGCCGCGAGACCGTCCGGCGCTGCAACCTGATGTGGGGCGTGCGCGCGGAGTCGATGCGCCGCCACGAGGTCACCGAGGAGCTGATCGCCGACGCCGTGCAGCGCGTCATCGAGCTCGGCTGGTGCGCCCGCGGGCAGCGGGTCGGCATCACTGCGGGGCTTCCGAGCGGGAAGCCGGGGACGACCTCGCTCTTCCAGGTCCAAACGGTGTAGCACGGCGCTGGCCGTCCGGGCCGCGCCCTCGATCACGACGGTCTACGTCCGGCCGACTGAGACCGAAACGCGATCGCACCGCCGATCGCCATCGCGACGAGCAGGCCGATGGCGACCAGCGCGGTCGGCGAGCCCAGGTCGCCGAGGTGGCCGCCGAGCGCGGCGTACGCGAACGCGCGCGGCGAGGCGCCGATCGCCGTCGCAGCGGCGAAGGCGCGCAGCGAGACGGGTGACAGCCCCGCCGTGTAGTTGACGAGGTTGTACGGGACCGCGGGCGCCAGCCGGGCGTAGAGCACCGCGAAGAACCCGCGCTCGGCGATCCAGGCGCGGATCGCACGCACCCGCCTGCCGGCCACCGCCACGACGGCGTCGTGCGCCCAGTAGCGGCCGACGAGGAATGCCAGGCACCCGCCGGCGGTGGCGGCCACGATCGCCACCGGCGTTCCCAGCGCGGTGCCGAACAGCAGGCCCGCCGCCCCGGCCAGCAGCGGCCCGGGAAACATCATCACCGTCAGCAGCGCGGAGGCAGCGATGAAGATCAGCGGGCCGGCGACCCCGTAGCCGTCGAACCAGTCCTGGACCTTGTCGGACGACAGCGAGCCGCTGACCGCGAAGGCGACGAAGAACGTGAGCAGGACGGCGGCGAGCGAGGCGATCCGCAGCCACGGCCGGCCGGGTGGGGGCGTGTTCACATGCGGGCCGGCGCGCGCCCTGCGTAGAAGGCGGCCTCCTGGGCGCCGAGCTCGGTGACGGGCTCGTCGCCGTAGATCCACTCGCGGGCGACGCGGTGCCAGTTGGCGGTCGCGCGCAGCTGGCTGAGGACGGCGAGCGTCAGCATCTCCAGGCGCCGGCCGAAGAGGTGCTCGGTCGGAAGCGTCTCGTGGCGCATCGTCCCGAAGTAGGGGGAGCGCGGATCGCTCATCGTGATCATGACCTCGGTGGCGATCTCCGGCTCGAGCTGGATCTCCTCGTCGCGTGTGTACCACCACGTGAAGTCGTCGAACATCGCGAGGATCTTCTCGTCGGTGTAGTGCGTGATGTCGCCGATGAACCCGCCGCGGTGCAGGGTCTCGATCAGCCTCGCGCCGTCGCGCGCGACACCGAGGCGCTGCGTCTCGAGCTCGAACTCGGCGATCGTCGCGGGGATCCGCTTGAACAGCCCGAAGTCCAGGAACGCCATCCGGCCGTCGTCGAGCAGCAGGCAGTTGCCGGGGTGCGGGTCGCCGGAGAACTGGTGGTGGCGGTACATGCAGCCGAAGTAGAAGCGGAAGATGATCTCGCCGATCCGGTCGCGCTCGGCCTTCGGCAGCTGCTTCATCTCTTCGAACCCGCGGCCCTCGACGAACTCGCTGACGACCACCTTCTCGCGCGACAGCGAGGTGACGACGTCGGGCACGACGATGAACGGGTGGTCGCGGTAGATACGCGCGATCCGCCGCTGGTTGGATGCCTCGAGCTCGTAGTCGAGCTCCTCCTCGATACGTTCGCGGATCTCCTGGCCCAGCGCCTTGGGGTCGAGCCCCGGCGCCACGCGCTTCATCAGCCGCAGGATCACCCCGAGGTTCTGCATGTCGGCCCGCACGGCCGTCGCCACGCCGGGGTACTGCACCTTGACGGCCACCCGCCGGCCGTCCTCCAGCCGCGCGCTGTAGACCTGGCCGATCGAGGCCGCGGCGATCGGGACGGGGTCGAAGCTCTCGAAGACGTCCTCGATGCGCTCGCCGTACTCGCTCTCGATGACCTTCTTCATGTCCTTGAACGACACGTTGGGAGCCGCGTCGCGAAGCTCGGCGAGCTTGGCCTGGAAGTCCTCGCGGAACTCCTCGGGCACCAGGCCGACGTCGAGGAACGACATCACCTGGCCGAGCTTCATCGCCGCGCCCTTCATCGTCCCCAGCACGGCGACGATCTGTTCGGCGGTCTCGAGCTGGCGGCGCTCGAGCGCGCGCCTGCCGGACTCCTCGGTGCGGGTGACGTTCGCCGCGCGGGTGCCGAGCTGGCGGGCGGCGGTGGTCGCCGCCACGCCGCCGATCTTGCTCAGGCGCCGCAGCCGGGAAGTGGGGATCGCGTCCTTGTCAGCGATGCGACAAGCGTACGATGCGCCCGTGCGGCCGGTCCGTCCCATGGTGGTGGCGCTCGTCGCCGCCGCGACCGCGATCTTCGCCCCGACGGCCGAGGCACTGGTCCCCTTGCAGCGGATCACCAGCCCGTCGGGCCTGACGAACATCAACCTCGGCAACGACCTGAGCTGTCAGATCACCGCCCAGGGCGACCCCCAGCCGTCGTTCGAGCCCATCGGATCGACGCTCGCCGACTGCGGCACCTACGTGCTGACGTCCAACTCGGCCACCGGCGAGGTGCAGCTCTTCGGCCCCAGCGAGCGCGTGTTCCTGCCCACCCCCGACCAGCTCTATACGCCGGATGCGAGCAACGGCCCGAACGGGCAGCAGCGGGTCGACGCGGGCAACGGCACCGTCGCGGTCAACACGCAGGTCCTGCTCGGCACGACCGGCCTGAACGTCACGCAAACCGACGTCCACACCGCGGGCTCGAACCTGTACGTGTCGGGGCTCGACATCCAGAACAACGACCCCGCCGTTGCCTACGACGTCACCGTCTCGCACCTGTTCCTGTGCTTCCTGCAGGGGGGCACGGGCGGCGACTTCGGCTTCCACGACCTCCAGGGCGGGGAGCACCCGGGCTGCGCGACCGGCCCCGGCGTGAGCCCGTTCCGCAACGAGGGGCTGACCGGCCTCGACGGCGCCCCCAACTGGGTGGTCGTCCAGTACGGCGCCACCGACGGCCTGCTGCGCGCCGGGCCCTTCCCGAACGCCTGCTCGACGTGCGCCGTGAGCTCCGACCTGATGGTCGGGCTCTCCTGGACCCGCCATCTGAACCCGGGAGCGGCATCCGGCGACATCGCGTGGCACACGCTCTCCAGCGGACCGCAGGGAGGGGCGCCAGAGGCCGAGCGCACCGCCAACGCGGCTACGCAGAGCGGCACGGTCCGAGTACAGGCACCGGGCGGGCAGTTCGTCGACCTCGCCGGCACGCAGTCGATTCCGGTCGGGTCGGTTGTCGACACGACGAAGGGCGTCGTGACGCTGACCGCCGCGGCGACCGGCAAGGCCAAGACGCAGCGCGGGACGTTCGGCGGCGGTGTCTTCAAGTTCACGCAGGCCGCCAAGCGGGTTCGTGGCAAGCGCCGGCTGACCACGAAGCTGACCCTCAGGGGCGGCAAGTTCAGCGCCTGCAACACGCGCGCCGCGCCGGACGCGGGCTCGGCGCGCCGGCGGGTGGTCCGCTACCTCGCGGCGAAGGCCAACGGCCAGTTCACCGTGGTCGGCAAGTACTCGTCGGGCCTCGAGCGCGGGACCACGTGGCGCACGTCGGACACCTGCGGCGGCACGCTCACCACGGTCACGAAGGGAACCGTCGCGGTCAACGACTTCGCCAAGCGCAAGACCGTGCTGGTCCGCGCCGGCCGCAGCTACCTCGCCCGGCCGCGATAGCTACCCGCGCTGGACCTGCGAGCCGGGCACGATGTCGTCGCGCCCGTCGGGCCAGCGCACCCACGCCTTGTGCCCGCCGTCGTAGTCGTCGCCCCACAGGACGAGCGTCGCGGGATCGCCGAAGGCCGTGCACGACTCGTCGCCCTCGCCGTCGACCCCGCGCCAGACGCGCACGAACGGGTTGTTCTCGGTTTCCTCGGCCACCGTCGTCGGTTCGGTGTGGCCGGGGCGGATCGTCGTCTCGGCCGGCAACGTCAGCAGCGTGTCCATGATCGAGCTGCGCAGGTCCTCGAAGGTCGTATGGCCGGGCGCCCGGACGCCGCCCACCGAGCCCCGGAACAGCGTGTCGCCGGTGAAGACCTCATCACCGATGAGGAACGAGAGCATCCCGGCGGTGTGCCCCGGTGTGTGCAGCGCGCGGACATCGAGGCCCGCGTAGCTGCCGTCGGCGAACGGCTCGGCGTCCTCGATCCCCTCGCGCTCGTCGGCGAGCACGCGGATGTCCGGCCAGCGCTCGCGGATCGCTCCGACCTCGCTGATGTGATCGAAGTGGTGGTGGGTGAGCAGCACCGCGGTGGGCGTCAGCCCGCGGCGCTCGGCCGCCTCGAACAGCGGGTCCATCGGGCCGCCGGCGTCGATGAACAGCGCCTCGCCGCCGTCCTCGGCCGCGACCAGGTAGGTGTTCGACAGGAACTGGGGGTGCATCGAGCGCTCGACGATCATCGGCGGTAGCTTGCCAGGCCATGGCCTCAGAACTCATCCCAAGGGGGCTTCGCCCCCTACGCCCTTCGGGCTAACCCCCGGTTAGAACTTCACCATGGAACTCATCCACACGTGCTACAGAATCGGCGAGATCGACCGCTCGGTCGCCTTCTACGAGGCGCTCGGGTTCGAGGAGGTCGGCCGGCTGCCGATCCGCGAGGAGGCGATCAACGTCTTCATGGGCCTGCCTGGCGACGGCGCGCGGCTGGAGCTGACCTACAACTTCGGCGTGGACTCCTACGAGCTGGGCACGGGTTACAACCACATCGCGGTGACGGTGGACGACTTCGACCAGGTGCTGCCGCGCCTGGCCGAGCAGGGCATCGAGCCCGAGAAGCCGCCGTACACGGTCCGCGACGGCGGCTCGCGGCTGTGCTTCGTGCGCGACCCCGACGGCTATCGGATCGAGCTGATCGAGCGCGGGTAGTACTCAGGGCGTGCGGCTGCCCACCCCCCACCGCCGCGCGGGGCGCCGCTGCGGCGCGCCGCGCGCCGTGGTCATCCACACGACGGACGGGACGTTCGAGGGGACGGCCGCGTGGTTCGCCTCCGAGGAGAGCAAGGTCAGCGCGCACTACCTCGTCGGGCTCGACGGCCGGGTCGCACAGTTCGTCGACGAGGGCGACACCGCGCGGCACGCGGGCAGGGTGGTCCGCCCGACAATCGACCTCGAGGGCCGCGAGGACCCAAACGACTGGACGATCGGCATCGAGCTCGAGGACGGGGGCGATCCGGAGGGGGTCGTCCGCACGCCGGCCCAGCTCGACGCGGCCGCCGAGCTGCTGCGGCAGGTCGCCTGGCGCTGGGACATCCCGCTGGACCGCCGGCACGTGCTTGCCCATCGCGAGATCAACGCCGGCAAGACCTGCCCGGGCAACGTGGACCTCGATGCGCTCATCGCCGCGGCGCGGCGACAGCCGGTCGTATGCCTGCTACCGGTCCGCAACGGCGCGCCGCAGCTGCGGGACTGGCTGGCCTGCGCCGAGCGCTTCGCCGACTCGGTCGTCGCGCTCGACGACGGCAGCACCGACGAGACCCGGGAGATCCTGGCGCAGGCCCCGCTGGTCGAGGCGATCCTCGGCAACCCGCCGCGGCCCAGCTACGCCGGCTGGGACGACGGCGCCAACCGCGCCAGGCTGCTCGAGACAGCGCTGGAGCTGGCACCGAGCTGGATCGTGTGGCTCGACGCCGACGAGCGCATCCCGCCCGACGATGCCCAGGCGCTGCGGGAGTTCCTGCTCGCCGACGGGCTGCCGGGGGTCGCCTACGGCCTGCGCCACCTGCGGGCCCACGGCGACTCCTACGACCCGAGCCCGCACTGGGTCTACCGCGTCTTCGCGGCGCGGCCCGGGGACCGCCTGCTCGGCGACCGGCTGCACTTCACGCCGATCCCCACGCGGATCCCCCGAGGCGCGCGGATCCGAACCACGATCCGCCTCCAGCATCTCGACAGCCTCGATCCGGCCGCCATCGCCGAGCGGCTGCGCAAGTACGGAGAGGCCGACCCGACGGGCCAGTGGCACACCTCCTACGGCGGCCTCGACGCGGCTCCGGGCACGCTGGTGACCGGATGGCCGCAGCGGCCCCCGGAGCTCCCCGTCCTCGCGCCCGGTGGCTGGGACACCGACGTCGCCGAGCGGGGCCCGGCCCGGCTGCGTTGCCTGCTCGCCGTCCGCAACGGGGAAGCCGACCTTCCCGGCTGGCTGGAGTCCGCCGGCCGCGTGGCCGACGGAGTCATCGCGCTCGACGACGGCAGCACCGACGAGACGCGGCGGATCCTCGAGCAGCACCCGCTCGTCGAGCAGGTGCTCGCCAACCCGCCCCGGGAGTCCTACGCCGGCTGGGACGACGCCGCCAACCGCAACCGGCTCGTCGAGGCGGCGGTCGAGGCCGGCACCGACTGGGCGCTCGTGCTCGACGCCGACGAGCGCATCGACGCCGACGACGCGGCCGCCCTGCGCCGCTTCGTCGACGAGGCGGCCGATCCGGACCGTGCCTACGGCATGCGCGTCTTCCGGATGATCGACGACCTCGAGCACTACGACGCCGCGGACCTCTGGGTCTTCCGCCTGTTCGCTCCCCAAACGGGGGACCGCTTCGCCGACGACCGCCTGCACTACGTGCCCATCCCCACCCGCATCCCGCGCGACGCCTGGGTGCGGACGACGATCCGCATCCAGCACCTGGCAAGCCTCACCGCCGCCCGTCGCCGTGCGCGGTTCGCCAAGTACGCCGAGGCCGATCCGGAGCTGGAGTTCCAGGCGAGCTACGACCACCTGCTCGACGAACCGCAGCCCGCGGCGCTGCGGCCTTGGCAGGCCCGTCCGCCGGAGCTGCCGGTGCTCGCGACCCGGGCAGGGCCCGGGGTCGACCCGCTGGATCTCCACGGCCTCGACCTCGGCGGCCCGGTGCTGTCGGCGATCGTCATCTCGCGCAACGACGAGGAGCGGATCGCCCGGACGGTCCGCTCGGTGGTGACGCAAGAGGTCCCGGCGCCGTTCGAGGTGATCGTGGTGGTCAGCGGCGACGATCGGACCGCCGACATCGTGCGGGAGCAGTTTCCGCAGGTCCGGCTGGTCGTCCTCGAAGGCGAGGCGCTGCCCGGCCGGGCGCGCAACGCCGGGCTGCGGGTCGCGCGCGGGGACTATGTCTCGTTTCCCGGCTCGCACACCGAGCTGCCGCCCGGGAGCCTGGCGGCGCGCCTGAAGGCACACGACGCCGGGCACGCGATGGTGACCGGTTCGATGCACAACGGCACGCGGACGCACGCCGGCTGGGCGTCGTACTTCCTCGACCACGCGACCTCGCTCCCGGGCCGCCCGTCGGGCCGGTTGAAGGGGCCGCCGGCGCATTGCTCCTATGCGCGCGATCTCGTCCTCGCCGTCGGCGGCTTCCCGGAGGACATGCGGGCGGGCGAGGACACCGTCGTCAACCGCGAGCTCTGGCGGCGCGGCCACACCGGCTTCCGCGCCCAGGACGTCGCGCTGACCCACCACAGCCGCTGCACGACGCCCAGGCGCCTCGTCAAGCACCACTTCGTGCGCGGGCGCGCCCTGGGCCGCATCGTGATCGACGACCACGGGGCGGGCGAGCGGGTGCTCAACCCTCGGATCCTGCGCAACATCGGCCGCGACTACGTCGCCGACCGGCTGCGCCGCACGACGTCGGGCGTGGCGCGCTGGGGCGGCCCGGAGGAGCAGCGCGTGTTCCGCCGTACGCGGCCGCTGGTGATCGCGGGCGTTCTCGCCGCCTGGGCGGGCACGTGGTACGAGATCCTGCGGCCGGGGCGCGGGAAGGCGGCGGCCCTCCTGCTTGGCAGCCGCGCCGCCCGCTAGCGCGTGAAGCGCACGGTGGTCCGGAGGATCCCCTCGAGGCCCGCGCGGTTGATGGCGTGGACCTCGATCAGCACGGAGACCGACTTGCGATCCTTGAGCACCCGCCGCCCGTAGCGGTTCAGGCGGACCTTGAACCGCCGCTGCGTCCCCGCCTTCACGGTCCCTCTTCCCAGGCTCGCGATCCGCACGAGTCCGGGCTTCGCCGCGCTCTTCTTGGCATGGCGAATGCCCTTGATCGCGGAGACGACCACCGTGGCGTCCTGGTCGACGGTCACCGGGACCGACAGGACATGCCCGGACTGGAGCGTGTGCAGGCTCGACAGCTTGCCCAGCCGGATCCTCGGCGCGCCAGGGCCCGAACCGGCGCCTGCCGTGGCCAGCGGAGGCAGGGTGCTGAGGGTGCTCGCCGAGGCGGCCATCGCGGCGACTGGCCCGCCGGACGAGCCCTGGCCGGTTCCCCCGGACCCACTCTGCCCTGCGGTGGCGGTCGTGAACCTGATCGCGTTGCCTTTCGTCCTCCCGGCGGAGTTGCGTGCCACCGCCCGGTACTCGTACCTCGTGCCCGGCTGCAGCCCGGACAGCAGCGCGGAAGCAGGCGTGTATTCGTCGCCGCCCAAGATGCCGCCGACTTCGGTCTTCAATGATCCGAGGGAGCCCACGGGGCGGTACTCGAAGCGGAAGTCGGTGGCGCCGCCGTTCGGGTCGATCAGGGCCTGGGCGATCGCCGAGGTCTGCTCGATGTTCGTGGGGTTCTCGGTCTGGACACCGGGAGGGCCGTCCGGCTCCTCGTAATAGTCGCCGGGGCCGTAGTAGTCCCCGTCGCCGTCGTAGTAGTCGCCGCCGTAGAAGTCGTTGCCGCGCGAGGCCGCGTGGGCCGAGTTGGCTCGCAGCAGCTCCGCGTAGCTGAGGGCTGCGCTCAGCGAGAGACCGGCCGCCGTCAGGCGCCGGACGAAGGTGCGGCGGCTGATGGCGCCATTGAGGTAGCCCTCGACGATCTCGTGCTTCGACATGCGCGTGCCTTCCAGGCCGAGCACGAGCTGCCCGGGGCAATTTGAGGGACTGGACCGATGCGGGTGAACCCGCTGAGCGATTCACCATATTTCGGCGCGCCCCGCATGCACAATGGGTCATTCGTCCACCCCGCCCCGTCGGGCGTGGCGCGGCGGGCCGACTCGGCGCGGCGCGACTAGGTCGAGCTGTCGAAGTTCGCCGGCGTGATCGTCGGCTTGGCGGGCTCGTAGAGCCACTGCCGGAAGAACTCGTCGAGGTCGAGCCCGCTGTCGGTCTCGGCCAGGGCGATGAACTGCGCCGTTGTGGCGTTGGCGCGGCGGTGCTGGGCGCCCCAGTCGCGCAGGATCCGAAGGAACGTGGGCTCCCCGACGATCTGGCGCAGGGCCTCGAGCGTCGCGCCGCCGCGCTCGTAGACCGCGCCGTCGAAGATGTTCGCGCCGCTGCCCGGGTTCGCCGGCGGGATCTTCCAGAAGCTGTTCGTCGCGGGGGTGGCATAGACGTCGTCGAAGTGCTGGGCGGTCGTGGCGCCGCCGTTGCGCCGCTCGTCGAAGACCCACTCCGACCAGGTGGCGAAGCCCTCGTGGAGCCAGATGTCGCGCCACTGGCCCAGCGTGACGCTGTCGCCCCACCACTGGTGGGCGGTCTCGTGAGCGAGCACGACGGACCCCGGCGGCAGCGGGAAGTTCGGCTTGGTCTGGCTCTCCAGGGCGTAGCCGACGGTCGGCGCCACGTCGACGATCGCGCCCGCCGAGTTGAGCGGGTAGCGGCCGAAGAGCCCGTTGAAGAAGGTGAGGATCTCGGGGATCCGCGAAAGCGTGGTGTCCATCAGCGCCGTGTTGACCGCGGTGTAGGCCGGGTCGACCGCGACGTCGATCGGCACGTCGTTGGGCCCCGTGGAGCGCGTCAGGTCGAAGAAGCCCAGCGAGGCGGTCGAGAGGTACGTGGCCATCGGCTCGTTCTCGCGCCAATGCCAGGTGGTGGTCGGCCCGTTGGTGGTGTTCGAGACCAGGACGCCGTTGCCCATCACCGTCATGCCCACGGGCACGCTCATGGTCAACTCGAACTGGGCCTTGTCGCTCGGGTGGTTGTTGTTCGGGAACCAGCCCTGCGCCCCCATCGGCTCACAGACCACGAACGCGCCGTCGTTGGTCTGGAGGAAGCCCTCGTCGCTGCCGTCGGGGTCGGTGATCGTCGGCGGCGTGCCGGAGTAGGTGACCGCGACGGTGAACAGCGCGTCCGTCGGGAGCGCGCGGACCGGGGTGATGATCAGCTTGGTGTCCTCCCGCGTGAACGGGGCGGGCACGCCGTCGACGGTCAGTGCCGAGATGTCGAAGCCCTGGAAGTCCATGCTGAACTCGCGCAGCGGCTCGGTGGCCCGCGCCGTCATGACCGTCGTGCCGGCGAGCTGGTGAAGGATCGGGGTGTATGCGAGGTCGAGCGCGTAGCGCTTTGCGTCGTAGCCGCCGTTGCCCAGCGTCGGGAACAGCTCGTCGCCCGCCGAGCGCGGGCCCACGCCGGGCTCGGATGCGGTGAGCGGAGGCGGCGGCACCGCGGCCTTGCCCTGCGGCACCGGGACGCCCTTGGTCGGCCTGGTAACGGGCGCAGCGGCGACCGGCGCGGCGGCGATTCCGAGCGCGGCGGCAGATGGCGATGGCGATGCGGCGGTGGATCACGAGGCCTCCCGACTCGTGGTGCGGTCGCGCAGGATGCCAGCCGCCTCCGGGCGATGCGCCAGTATCCCGGCGTGGCCGAGCCCGCCCGAATGCAGCGCCTGGCTGTCGTCGACCTCGGCTCCAACTCGTTCCGGCTGGTGGTCTTCGCCTGGGACGAGCGCGGATGGCGCCGCACCGACGAGGTCTACGAGCCGGTCCGGATCGGCGCCGGCGAGGAGTCCTCGGGAGCCCTCGCGGAGGACGCGATCGAGCGCGCGCTGGCAGCGATCTCGGTCTTCGCGCACTTCGCCCGCGGCGAGGGGCTCTCGCCGGTCGAGCAGGAGTTCACGGCCACCAGCGCGATCCGCGAGGCGACCAACCGCGACGAGTTCCTCGAGCGCGCCCGCGCGACCGCGGGAGTGGAGGTCCGCGTGCTCTCCGGCGAGGAGGAGGCCCGCTACGGCTACCTGGCGGCGGTCAACTCGAGCACGCTCAGCGACGGCGCGGTGCTCGACCTCGGCGGCGGCAGCCTGCAGCTGGTGAAGGTGGCGGGGCGGCTCCCGGCGGGGATGGACTCCTGGCGGCTGGGGGCGGTGCGGATGACCGAGCGCTTCCTCGGCGACGGCGAGCCGGCGGGGCGCAAGTCGCTGGAGAAGCTGCGCTCGCACGTCGCCGACAAGCTCGAGCGGGTGGACTGGCTGGGCCAGACCACCCGCCTGGTGGGCATCGGGGGCACGGTGCGAACGCTGGCGGCGGCGGCGCAGCGCGCCGCGGAGCTGCCGACGTTCGGCGTGCAGGGCTTCGTCCTCGAAGCCGATGCGCTCGACGAGCTGATCGAGCGGCTGGCGGAGCTGCCGGCGGCCGAGCGGGCATCGGTGCCGGGCATCAAACCCGCGCGCGCCGACCTCATCCTTGCCGGCGCGGTGGTCACGCGCGGCGTGATGGAGGCGTGCGGCGTCGACGGGCTCGAGGTGACCGAGGCCGGCCTGCGGGAGGGCGTGTTCTTCGAGACCTACCTCGCCCCCGCCGAGCCGCCGCTGTTCGACGACGTCCGCTGGGCGAGCGTCACGAACCTGGCCGCGCGCTTCCCGGCCGATCCCGCGCACGTCGAGCACGTCGCACAGCTCGCGTGCGGACTGTTCGACCAGCTCGCCGAGGCGGGCCTGCATCAGGGCGACCCGCTGGAGCGCGAGCTGCTCTGGGCGGCGTCGCTGCTTCACGACATCGGGGTGGCGGTGGCCTACGACGACCATCACCATCACTCGCGCTATCTGATCCTCAACGCCGGGCTGCCCGGGTTCAGCCCGCGCGAGGTGGCGCTGATCGCGCAGATCGCTCGCTATCACCGCAAGGGGATGCCGGCGTTCGGCGAGCTCGCGCCGCTGATGGGCAAGGGCGATGCCGAGCTGCTGGACCGCTGCGCGACGTTGCTGCGGCTGGCCGAGGACCTCGAGCGCTCGCGCGACCAACTCGTCCGCGAGGCGCGCACCGAGGTCGCCGACGGCGCGGTGCGGTTGCGGCTCGTGGCCGACGGCGACGTGCGCGTCCCGCTGTGGGCGGCCGCTCGCGAGCAGGAGCTCTTCGAGCGCGCCTTCGACCGCCGCCTGGAGGTCGCCGGCTAGCGGGCAGGCAAGTTTCGGCCGCGGCGAGCGTTTCAGGGCGCGTGACCCGCTCGATCTCCGTTCTGCTCGCCCTCGCCTGCCTCGCCCTGCTGCCGGCCGGCGCCAGCGCCCGCCCGTTCACGCTCACGCCCACGATCGGCGCCCGCTCCGTCGATCTCGCCTGGCCCGCAAAGGGAGGCAAGGTGGTCCTGCGCCGCGATGGCGCCACCATCGCCACGCTGCCCACACGCTCGACCTCGTTCAGCGACAACGACGTGCGGCCGGGCAAGAGCTACCACTACACCGTGACCACCTTGAGCGGGGCCACCGCCGCGGCGGACGTCTCGCTACCCGCCTACCTCGTCGGCGCAGCGACCGCCGACATCACCCCCGACGGCCCGGTCAACCTCGGCGGGTTCGGCCTCGGCGACGGAACGGTGATCCCGGACGCGATCATGGGACGCGGCGGATTCGGCGAGGCCCGCAGCGAGCGCATCCGCGCACGGGCGATCGTCTTCGACGACGGCGAGCAGACGATCGCGCTCACCGACATCGAGACGCAGGGCATGTTCGCCGCCTATCAGGACGGCCCGTACGGGCTCTCCGACATCGCCGACCAGGTGGCCAAGGACATTCCCGGCCTGCCGGCCGACCACATCCTGATCGCGTCGGACCACACCCACTCGGGCCCGGACACCATCGGCGCCTGGGGCGGCGTGCCGCCCGCGTACCTGAAGTACATCCACGATCAGACGGTCAAGGCGATCGAGGACGCCTACGCCGGCCGCGTGCTCGCCGACGTGCGCGCCGGGCACTCCGATGCTTCGGATCTCGTCTACAACCAGTCCTGCACCGAGGCGCTCAACCAGTCCAAGGACCCCGAGTACCCGGGCCCGGACGTCTGCGCGACGCCGGGCAAGGACGGCTTCTTCCGCGTCGTGCAGGCGACCAACGGCAACGGCGCGGTCGTGGCGACCTTCGCGGCTTACGCCGCGCACGCGACGGGTGGTGGCGGCGACGGACTGCACGGCGACTGGCCGCAGTTCCTCAGCGACCGGATGACCGCGGCGTTCGGCGGGGTCGGCCTCGCGATGGAGGGCGCCAACGGCGGCACCCAGCCGTGCCGGACGACCTGCGCGTTCACCAAGCCGGACAACCCCGGCTACAACGAGCCCAACCGCAAGACGGCGCTGATGCTCAACTACATGGCGCACGTCGAGGACTCGCTCGCCCACGCGGCGCCGGTTCGCGGCCCCGTCGGGGCGGCGCAGACCAAGATCCGCGAGGCCATCACCGGCCCGACGGTCCTCGGGCTCTTCACGGGCGGCCACCGCATCGGTGCGCGCCTGCTGCGCTCGCACGAGAACCCGTGGGTCGTCGGCAACACCGTGCGCTCGGTCGCCTCGGCGCTGCGCGTCGGCGGCGTCCTGTTCGCCGGCACGCCCGGCGAGGGCTTCCCCGCGATCGGCGGCGGCGTTCGCGACGCGGTGTCGGACGAGCAGGAGGTCATCCAGCTCGGCCTCGCCAACGATCAGCTCGGCTACCTCATCGCGCCGGTCAGCTACGTGCCGGTCATCGCGGCCGAGGTCCCCGTCAACGACAACATCATCTTCAACGTGTCGCCGACGATCGGCGACCACGTCATGTGCTCCGACATCGCGCTTGCGCTGAAGATCGGCTTCGCCGGCTCCTCGCCCGCGGGCTGCGCGCCCTACGACGCCGCGGACTCCGCCGGCGACCCGATCGCGCAGGTCCCTGTGGGCGGAGTGGTACTTCCGTAACACTCGCCGCTCTCCGCGCGCGTTTGCGCCCTCCACTGCTCAGGGGGTGCGTCGGAGAGCTTTCGCTGAGGCGCAAGTTACACGGACCACACCCCCTGGTATGGACGCGGCTCTGGCGGCGATCGCGGCGCAGGCAGCACGGCCTCGTCACGATCGCTCAGCTCCTCGATGCCGGCTTGAGCCCGCGGCGAGCACGAGCCGTGGACACGTGTGGCCGCCTGCACAGGTTCACCGGGGGGTGTACGGGCTCGGCCATGCCGCGCTGTCGCAGGAAGGCGCGGTGGCTCGCGGCGGTCCTCGGCGGCCGGGCCCGGGGCTCGGCGCTGAGTCATCTGGCGGCGGCGAAGTCTGCTGGCAGGCGTGGCGGCGGCGCGCACCCGAGCAGATCGACGTCCTCTCGCACGCGAACGCGCACGAGCGGGGCGTGCGCCGTGCACCGCTGCCGCCGCCTCGATCCCGCGCGAGGTCACCGTGTTCCGTGGCATCCCGGTCACGACGATGGCGCGCACGCTGGTCGATCTGACGGACGTGCTGACTCCGGAGCAGATCGCGAACGTGATCCATGAGGCGGCGTTCCGCGACCGGTTCGACGAGGCGGCGACGCGCGCGGCGATGGCGCGCGCGAACGGGCGGCGACGCCTCGCGCGTGCTCGAGGCGCGCTCGCGGCGCACTCTGCCGGCAGCGCCGGCACGAAGAGCGGCAACGAGGATGCCTTCCTCTCGGTGATCCGTGCAGCGGGGCTGCCCGAACCGCGCGTGAATACGGCCGTGCGAGCGGGCGGCCGCGCGATCGAAGTCGACCTCCAGTGGCCTGACCACCGCGTCTGCGTCGAGATCGACGGCCCGGGCCACCTTCGGCCTCGCACACTCCTCGACGACTCCAAGCGCGACCAGCTCCTGCGCGAGGCAGGATGGACGGTGCTGCGGTTTGCCGAGCAGGAAGCTGTCGACGGCGCCCGCCCAGGTGAGCGCGGCGCTGCGGCCCTAGGTCTCGAACCGCTCGTCGGCCCCGACGCTCTGGGTCGAGACGGCCTCGACGACCTCCTCTTCGGCCTCCTCGAGCTCGGCGTCGTGCTCGCCGTCGCAGAGGACGCGGAAGTTGCCCGACGTGCCGCCGTCGACGTGGATCGTGATGCCGGGGAGGACCTCCTCGCCCTCCTCGAAGCCGAGGCGCTCGAGGTCGAAGTGCGCCAGGCCGATCCCCCAGGCCGTGTGGTCGGGGTTCTCGCGATCGTGGGCGTTGACCGCGATCTGGAACGCCTGGAGGTTCTTCGCGACCTTGGTGACGTCGGCCACGCGGTCAGCCTAGACGCTCGCGAATCGCCGCCACCAGCGCCTGAATGGTGGGGCAGGCGATGCCGTGGCGGGCGCCCGCGCGGAGCACCGCGCCGGGAATCGCCTCGAGCTCCGGCTCGCGGCCGGCGGCCACGTCGCGGGCCATCGAGCTGGTCGCGCCGGGGTGCCATTCGACCAGCTCGGCGAGCACCGCG
Organism: uncultured Actinomycetes bacterium; assembly: GCA_963825415.1. Lineage (GTDB taxonomy): Bacteria > Actinomycetota > Thermoleophilia > Solirubrobacterales > Solirubrobacteraceae > BP-464. The sequence continues at coordinate 427,125 of CAWGTD010000003.1, forward strand.
CCGGGATCGACGGTCGCCCCCTCCGCCCGCGCGACCGCGGCCGTCTCCTCGACCGCCTCCTCCAGCGCGAGCCGGTGGCGCGGGTGGGAGCGAACCGCTCCCAGCGGCTCGTCGAACGCGGTCGTCGTGCACGCCAGCGCGTTGAGCCGCACGAGCTTGCGCCACATCACGTCGGCCTCGCTGTCGGCGACGTCGGTGGGAATCTCGGCGGCGCGCAGCAGATGCGCGGCGGCGAGCACCTCGGGCGACGGCGGCGCCAGGTCGATCCGCAGGAACGGGCTGGTGTGCACGATCAGCCCCGGCTCGGGCCGATCGGACTCGACCCGGATGACGGCGGCACACACTCGACCGGGCCAGCGGTCGCGCAGCGCCGCGAGGTGCTCGACGCCGTTCAGGAGCGGGACCACGAGCCGTGGCGCCGTCCCGATGCGCTCCAGCGCGGCGGCGAGTCCCGTCGCCTTCGTTGCCACCACCAACAGGTCCACGGGCTCCGACAGGTGGCTGACCGCCGCCACGCCGACGGCGAAGTCTCCGAAGCGCACCGAGCGGACCTGAAGCCCGTCGCGCGCCAGCCGCGCGGCGGTGTCCTCGCGGGCGACGACCACGACATCCGTTCCCGCGCGCGCGAGCGCGCCCGCGATCAGGCCTCCGACGCCGCCCGGGCCGAGGACGGCCACGCTCGTCACGGGTCGATCAGGACCCCGGGGTTCAGCACACCGCGCGGGTCGACCGCCGCCTTCGCCGCCCGGAGCGCCGCCGCGAACGGCTCGGGGCGCTGGCGGTCATACCACGGCCGGTGATCGCGGCCGACGGCGTGGTGGTGGGTGATCGTCCCGCCGGCGGCGATCACCGCGTCGGAGGCCGCGCGCTTGACCTCCCACCACTGCTCGACCTCCTCGCCGCGGCGCGCCGGCATCAGCACGGTGAAGTACGGCGCGGGCCCGTCCTGGTAGGCGTGCGTGAACCGGCAGGTGATCAGCGCGCGCTCGCCGGCGACCTCGCGTGCGGCGCCGACCGCGGCCTCGTAGAGCGCGTCGAAGCGCTCCCAGGTGATTGCGGTCTCGAACGTCTCCGACACGACGCCGAGCCGGAGCAGGATGTCGCGCAGGTGCGGTGCGCGCAGGAACGCCTGCTTCCAGCTCTCGGCGCCACCCGACCCCGACGTGCGCGCCTCGTCGGCCTCGCCGCCGTGCTCGCGGCACAGCGCGAGCGCGCGCGCCATCGCCGCGTCGATCGGCGCCTCGTCGTCGTCGAGCGCCTCGAAGCCGAGCACGAGCAGCGCCGCGGTGCCGTCGCCCGCGCCCGTGAACCGCGCCTCCTCGGCCTGGATCAGCCGGCAGTTGCTCGGGTGCAGCCGGGCCTGCACCACGGCCCGCACAGCCTCGGCGCCGTCGGCGAAACGCGCGAAGCGCACCGACGCGCCGACCCGCCGCAGCGGTCGCGGCTGGACCCGCACCCACGCCTCGGTGATGACGCCCAGGATCCCCTCGGAGCCCAGCAGCATGCGGTCCGGCGAGACGCCCGCGCCCGACCCGGGCAGCCGCCGGCTCTCCCAGGCGCCGCTCGGGGTGATCGCACGCACGCTCTCGACCAGGTCGTCGACGTGGGTCCACAGCGTCGCGAAGTGCCCGCCCGCCCGCGTGGCGATCCAGCCGCCGAGCGTCGAGTGCTCGAAGGACTGCGGATAGAAGCGCATGGTCATCCCGGCCTCGCCCAGCTGCGAGTCCAGGAGCGGGCCGGCCGCCCCCGCCTGGATGCGCGCCGCTCGCGACACCGGATCGACCTCGAGCACGCGGTCGAGCGCTGCCAGATCCAGCGACACTGACGGCTCGTCGAAGCGCGGCTCCACCCCTCCGACCACGCTGGTCCCGCCGCCGTAGGGGACGACCTTGGCCCCCGCCTCGCCGGCCCACTCGAGCACCGCCTCGACGTCGCGCTCGTCGCGCGGCCGGGCCACGACGTCGGGCGGATGTTCGAAACGGCCGCGCATCCCGGCCGCGACGTCGGCCAGCGACTTGCCCAGCGCGTGCGACGCACGCGCGTGCACCCCGGTGTCGCAGATCGCCTCCAGCGCGGGTGGCGGCGCGAGCCGTGGCTCACGCAGCGCGACCGCCTCGAGCGGAACGGGATCCTCCACCTCGGCCGGCTCGAACCCCAGCTGCGAGGAGACCATCGGCGCCAGCGCAGCCACGGCGCCGGCCGTCGCGTCCTCGTCCTCGAAGCCCCAGCCCCAGTGCTTGCGTCGCCGGGTCACGACCCGTCAGCCGGGTGGCCGCGCCACGCGCGGTCCGCCCACATGCCCCGAACCCGGGCCGACCACCCTGGGGCCGTCGTCGTCGCCGATCAGCACACGGTCGCGGGCCAGCGCGTCGCGCTTGTCCTTGGAGCGATGCGACGCCGACAGCGCAGCGAACGCAAGCACGCCGTGCAGCACGTCGTCCGCGGCGTTGATCGGGATGAAGCCGAACGCGTCGCTGCCGCCCGCGATGCCGGCGATCGTCACCACGAGATACGCGAAGCCGAACAGCCGGCATGCGGCCCGCGCGCGCGACCGCCCGCCCGAGCCCGGCGAGCAGCAGCAACCCGGTTGCCATGTGGACCACGTTGTGCCAGCCGTTGACCTCGAGCCCGAGCAGCCGTTCGCCGTCGAGGTGGCCGCCCGTCTCGAACGTCGAGTCGACCGCGAAGCCGATGGCGCCGGCCGCGACCAGGACCAGGCCGACGGCGAGGGCATAGATCTGCGCCGGCGTCCTCGGCGAGGGCGCGGCGAGAGCGCGGCGCGGTGCGGTGGGTCCCGGGCCCTCGGCTGCCATCGGCTCGGCATCGTGCCACGCGGCGGGGGGTAACGTTGCCGCGGTGAGCGCACAGCCCGCCATCCTGGCTCGCGGCCCGTGGGAGGTCGACGAGGTCGAGGTGGTGTGGCACGACGAGCAGTTCGACCCGCCGGCAGAACGCACGCAGGCCGCCGACGAGGCGATCGCGGCGCTGGCGCGGCGAGGGTCGCCCAGCCACGACGGTCTGGCCGCCCGCCTCGTGGCCCACGAGGTGCGCGACGGGCGCCTGGTGGTCGAGCTCCAGCCCGTGCGCTGGGGCCTGCGGCTCGTCGAGGGCGACGCGTCGGACAGCGTGGCCGCCCTCTGTGTCGCCCGTGACGCCGAGGGCCGCTGGCTCGCGGGCCGCCGCGCGGCCTGGCTGTCGACGTGGGCGGGGCGCTGGGCGCTCGGAGCAGGCGGCGCGGTCGACCCGTTCGAGCACCCGGCCGGCGCGCTCGTCCGTGAGCTGAGCGAGGAGTGGGCCGTGACCCCGGACCGCGTGCGCGTCGAGGCGCTCGTGCGCCTTCCCCACCAGCTCGTCATGTTCGTCGGCCAGGCCTGGCTGGCCGCAGGGGCCGAGGTCGTGCCCGACGACGAGCACGACGCCTACGCCTGGTGGCCCGAGGACCCGGCCGAGTGGCCGCAGGAGGGCGACGCGCCGCTGCGACAGCTCGCCCTGCTGTTGAGATGACGTGCTGACCTTTCGCCGCCTCGAGTGGGCCTCGTTCACCCACTCGGCGATCTACGCGACGCTGCTGGCCTCCTGGGCCGCCGGCTGGCAGACGGGGCAGACCGTCTTCGGATTCGCGCACGGCATCGGCTGGTTCGTCATGTGCGGGCTGGCCGTCGCCGGTCTGCGCCGTGGCACGATCCCGCTATACGTCGCCGTCTGCGTCGCGGTCGTCGGAGCGGTCGGTCCGTTCGTCGGCACGGCAGCTTTCATCCGCGAAGACCGTCTGCACCGGCGCGGTAGAGTCAAACCCTCATGGCAGTGAACACGACTGTCCAGGTGACGATGCCCCAGATGGGCGAGTCGGTCACCGAAGGGACAGTCCTCGAATGGCACAAGCAGGAAGGCGACTCGATCGAGGCCGACGAGGTACTGGTCGAGATCTCCACCGACAAGGTCGACGCGGAGGTTCCCGCCCCCGCGGGCGGCACGGTCGCAAAGATCCACGCAGCCGCCGGCGACACCGTCACCGTCGGCCAGGTACTCGCCGAGATCTCCACCAACGGCGCGGCGCCCGAGGCCGCTGTGAGCGCCAACGGCGGGGCAAAGGCCGCTCCCGAGGCCGATGAAAAGGCCGAGGTGATCGACATCGTCACGCCCGCCGGAGGCGAGTCGGTCACCGAGGGCACCATCCTCGAATGGGCCGTCGCGGTCGGCGACGAGGTGGCCGACGGCCAGACCGTCGTCGAGATCTCCACCGACAAGGTCGACATGGAGCTGCCCGCGCCGACGGCGGGCACGATTACCGAGATCCTCGTCTCCGCCGGCGACACGGTCACCGTCGGCCAGGTGATCGCCCGGATGCAACCGGGCGCCGGCGCTGCACGCCGGCCGACAAGGCTCCGACCACCGAAGCCCCCGCGGCCGGCAACGGCGGCGCGACCGCCACGTCAGACGGCGCGCGGGTCTCGCCCGTCGCCGCCCGCATCGCCGCCGCCGAGGGCATCGACCTCGACAAGATCACCGGCAGCGGCCCGGGCGGACGGATCACCAAGGAGGACGTGCTGGGCGCCAACGGCGGCGCGTCGACGGCGGCCCCGGCCGCCGCTGAGCGCGTGCCGCTGCGCGGCGGCGCCGCGATGCTCGCCAAGTACATGGACGAGAGCCGGGCGATCCCGACCGCCACCTCGTTCCGCACGCTCACCGTGACCGTCATGGACGCCCGCCGCAAGGAGCTCAAGGCGGCCGAGCAGAAGGTCTCCTTCACCCACCTGATCGCCTACGCGATCGCGCTCGCCGTCCAGCAGGACATGCCGGTGATGGCGCACCGCTTCGAGGAGGCCGACGGCAAGGCCTTCCGCGTCGTCGACGGCCAGGTCAATCTCGGCATCGCCGTCGACGTCGAGAAGAAGGACGGCTCGCGCACGCTGATGGTGCCCGTGATCCGCGACGCGGGCCGGATGCCGTTCGCGGAGTTCAAGCGGGCCTTCGACGAGCTGATCTCCAAGGCGCGCGACAACCAGCTCACCGCCGACGATTTGGTCAACGCGAACCTCTCGCTCACCAACCCCGGCGGCATCGGCACCGTCGCTTCGGTCCCGCGGCTGATGGTCGGCCAGGGCACGATCGTCGCGACCGGATCGATCGCCTACCCGGTCGGGCTGGGAGCGATCGGGGACATGATCGGCGCCGAGAAGGTCATGACCATGACCTCGACCTACGACCACCGGGTCATCCAGGGGGCCGAGTCGGGGCGCTTCCTGCAGACGGTCGAGGCCTACCTCCAGGGCGAGAACGGCTTCTACGAGGGCGTCTTCGCGTCGCTCGGCGTCGCGCTCGGCCCGCCGCCGGCCGCGCCCGCCCCCGCCGCGGCCGCCGCCGCCGCGCGCGAGGTCGAGCTGCCGACGATCGGCGCCGGCGTCGCCGGAGCGGTCGACGAGGCGCTGCTCCAGGCCGTCCAGGCCGCGACCTCGCTGTTGAAGGCCCACCGTACGCACGGCCATCTCGCCGCGCGCCTGGACCCGCTGGGCACCGAGCCCGAGGGCGATCCCGCGCTGGATCCCGACACCGTCGCGCTGACGCCCGACCTGATGGCGCGCATCCCCGCGCGCATCCTGCGCATGTACGTGCCGGGCGCGACGCTCGCCGACGCGCTGCCGCACCTGCGCGAGACCTACTGCGGCACGATCGCGTACGAGATCGAGCACGTCGGCAGCCACTTCCAGCGCGTCTGGCTGCGCGAGCACATCGAGTCCGGCGCGTTCCGCAAGCCGCTGACCACCGACGAGCAGAAGGCGCTGCTCAAGCGCCTGGTCGAGGTCGACGCCTTCGAGCGCTTCATGCACAAGGCCTACCTCGGCCAGAAGCAGTTCTCGATCGAGGGCCTCGACATGACGGTGCCGATGCTCGACGAGCTGATCCAGCTCAGCGCCGCCCACGGAGGCCGCGAGGTCGTGGTCGGCATGGCGCACCGCGGCCGGCTCAACGTGCTCGCCCACAACCTCGGCCGGCCCTACGAGGCGATCTTCGGCGAGTTCGAGGGCGCCTCCACGCTGGAGGCGGTGACCACGATCCCGCAGGGCGGCACCGGCGACGTCAAGTACCACCACGGCGCGCAGGGCTCCTACCAACTGCCCAGCGGCGAGGCGATCCTCGTCAACCTCGAATCGAACCCCTCGCACCTGGAGTACGTGCACCCGGTCGTCGTCGGCGCGACGCGCGCGGCACAGACCACGCGCCAGGGCCCGCACGCCCACCGCGACACCAGCTCCGCGGTCCCGATCGTGCTGCACGGCGACGCGGCGTTCCCGGGCCAGGGGGTCGTGGCCGAGACGCTCAACCTCCAGGCGCTCGACGGCTACAAGGTCGGCGGCACCGTCCACCTCATCCAGAACAACCAGGTCGGCTTCACGACCGACCCCGAGGACGCCCGGTCGACCCGGTGGGCCTCCGACCTCGCCAAGGGCTACGACGTCCCGATCATCCACGTCAACGCCGACGACGTCGCCGCGTGCATCGCCGCGGTGCGCCTGGCGTTCGCGTTCCGCGAGGAGTTCGGCCACGACATCGTCATCGACCTGATCGGCTACCGCCGCTTCGGCCACAACGAGGCCGACGAGCCCGCCTACACCCAGCCCGAGATGTACACGAAGATCAAGACCAAGAAGCGCGTCTCGGAGCTGTTCGCCGAGCAGCTGGTCGAGTCCGGCGCGGTCAGCGCCGAGGACGTCGAGGCCCAGCGCCAGCAGGTCTGGGACGACCTCGCGAACCTGCACAGCGAGCTCAAGGCGAAGATCAAGGCCGCCGAGGACGCCGGCACGGTCGAGCAGAAGACCGGCGAGTACCAGCTCGACCGCTCGCCCTCGCCGGAGGTCAAGACCGCCGTGTCCGCCGAGCGGCTGCAGTCGCTCAACGAGGAGCTGCTGCGCGTCCCGGAGGGCTTCACGGTCCACCCGAAGCTGGTCAAGCAGCTCGACCGCCGGCGCGAGGCGCTGGGCCCGGAGGGCGGCATCGACTGGGCGCACGCCGAGCTGCTCGCGTTCGCCTCGCTGCTGACCGAGGGCACGCCGATCCGCCTGACGGGCCAGGACGCCGAGCGCGGCACGTTCTCCCAGCGCCACATGGTCCTGCACGACGCCCGCACGGGGCAGTCGCTCTCGCCGATCCAGAACCTGCCCGGGGCGCTGGCGCCCTTCGAGCTGCACAACTCGCCGCTGAGCGAGATCGCCTGCCTGGGCTTCGAATACGGCTACTCGGCCGAGGCGCCGGAGACCCTGGTCCTGTGGGAGGCGCAGTTCGGCGACTTCGCCAACGCCGCCCAGGTGGTCATCGACCAGTTCATCGTCTCGGGGCTGGCGAAGTGGGGGCAATCCTCACGGCTGACGCTGCTGCTCCCGCACGGCTACGAGGGCTCGGGGCCAGAGCACTCCTCGGCGCGGATGGAGCGCTTCCTGCAGCTCGCCGCCGAGGGCAACATCCGGGTCGCGAACCTCACGACGCCCGCCCAGTACTTCCATCTGCTGCGCCGCCAGGCACGCGTGGCCAAGCAGCGGCCGCTGATCGTCATGACACCCAAGTCGCTGCTGCGGCTCTCGCAGGCGACCAACCGGGTCGAGCACCTCTCCGACACGCAGTTCTTCCCCGTGCTGGCCGAGCCGCGGGTGGTCGAGGACAAGGTCGAGCGGCTGATCCTCTGCACCGGCAAGATCTACTACGACCTCGTCGGCCACCCGCTCCGCGAGGGCAACGAACAGGTCGCCGTCGGGCGCGTCGAACTGCTGTATCCGTTCCCCGAGGCGCAGATCCTCGAGGTCGTCGACCAGTACCCGAACCTGCGCGAGGTCGTCTGGGTCCAGGAGGAGCCGCGCAACATGGGCGCGCGCGCACACATGTCGCCGCGCCTCATGCAGATCCTGCCCGCCGCACCTGGCGTTCGGGTTCATCGGCCGGCCCGAGCGGGCCTCACCGGGCGAGGGCTATCCCGTCGCCCACGTCGGCGAGCAGAACCGCATCATGCGCACCGCGCTCGACACGTCGGTGCCGATCACGCTGTATCCGCGCAAGACGCCCGGCGAGCGCTAGCCGCGCAGCGCCGCGTGCACCCGCGCGGCGGCCGGAGCGATGTCCGCGCCCAGGCGCGGAAGCAGCTCGGCCCAGCCGGGGTGCATCGCGATCGCGCGGCGCACCTGCTCGGCGCCGGCGTCCAGATCCCCCGCGTGCGCGGTGGCCAGCCCCGCCCAGAAGAGCAGCTCGTGGTTGTCGGGCGCCGCCGCCGCCGCCCGCCGATACCACTCGCCGGCCTCGCCGTGGCGGCCCGCGCCCATCAGATCGTCGCCCTCCGACGCCAGCGCATATGCGTCGTGCAGGTCGAGCAGCCTGCGCAGCTCGTCCAGCGGCGCGGCGTGGTCCTCCACGCGCAGCTCGACCACACGCTGCCAGCCCTCGCCGGCCTCCGGAACCACGATCAGCGCCGCCGACTGGCGGCCGCGCACGTCCCCGCCGGCCGCCTCGCCCGCATCCAACGCCGCCAGCAGCCGGCGCGCGAGCGGCCCCTCGCCGGCGTCGAACGCCTCCGCCATCGCGCCCCACACCCGCTCCGAGGCCATCATGTTCGCCTGGCAGGAGAACCCGGCGCCGACCGCGTGGCCGGCGAACGCGACGCAGCGCTCACCCGTGTGCACCGCCACCTCGTCATTCGGCGCGACCACGGCGACCTGGCGGTAGTCGCGCTGGTCGTCGGCGGCCAGCTCGGCGGCCAACGCATCCTGGGCGCCCTGCCCACCGGCCATCCGGTCGAGCACCCGCGGGCCGTAGGCGGGCTCGGCGATCGACTGCGTGCAGACCGCGCCCACGCCCGGGCGCGCCCAGCTGACGACCGAGCCGACGGAGAACCAGTGCGACTGCACGGCCGCCCCGAGCTCGCCGGTCTGCGGGTCGCGTGCGACGATCGAGTACGTGCCGACGCGCACCATCGAGCAGATCCTCGCACGCGTTCGCCGGATCCCGCCCGGCTACGTCCGGACCTACGGCGACGTGTCGCCCGGCGCGCCGCGCGCGGCCGGCGCGGCGCTGCATGCGGCCGGCGAGGACGTCCCGTGGTGGCGGGTGGTCCGCTCCGACGGCACGCTCGCCAAGGGCGAGCGCCAGGCGGCGCTGCTGCAGGCCGAAGGCGTGCCCTTCCGCGGTCGCCGTGTGGACCTCGGAAGGGCGCGCCTCGACGTTCTCGACGTCGCCTGAAGCCTCAGCGCTTGCGGCAGCGGACGTTGTCGTGTGCGGTCGCGGTCGGGCCCGTCGAAGTTCGCGATGCGCACTCCGAAGCGCCACTTTCGCGTTGACCCGCACCTGCCCGGCGCCGTGACGTAGGACTTCGCGCCCTTCGCTGGGAAGATGAGATGGAGCTTGGAGATGTGGTAGAGCTGCGGCTGCCCGGGCGGGGGCTGTGCGTAGGTGAGCACGAGCGTGTTGGCGATCATGTCCATGGCCGCGATCGTCGAGGCGCCGATGTTCGCCGCGGCGAAGACGATGACCGCAGGCGTGGCGGGATCGCGTGTCGTCCCGTCGTCGTTGACGTCGTGCAGGCCGTTGAACAGCTGGATGCTGGCGGGAACCGGATCGGCGATGTCCGGCCGCGCGTCGGCTGTCGCGGCTCCCACGCCCACCTGAGAGCCGGCCGGGCATCCCCTGGCGCCCGCCTGCTGGCCCGCGCTGTCGACCTTCATCATCTCCGAGAGCTTGCAGACGGTCGCCCGCTGGCGGTGGAGCTTCATCCCCTGCGGCAGGCTCAGCGTGACCGACTGGGTGGTCTCCTTGATCTGGCGACCATCGTTGAGGCTGTTGTAATCGAAGCGCACCTCGAGCCGCACGGGACGCGAGTGTCCTTTCGTGCTCGCCTTCGCGGGTGCGACGACCGCCTGGAGCGTCAGCGACTGATCACCGGAGTTCGCTCCGATCGCAACGCCACTCGCGGCCGTGAGTGCGATCGCAAGTCCGCCGACGAGGCACAGCCGTGAGTTGCGCATGGCGCATCCTGCCACGATGGCGACATGTGGGTCCAGCGCGAATTGGATCTCGAGCCGCGGCCGCGGGGATTTCATCTGATCACCAGCGAGGTCCTCGACGCTCTCCCGCAGCTGAGCGGCCTCGGCGTCGGCCTGCTGCACCTGCACATCCGGCACACGTCTGCGTCGTTGACGCTCAACGAGAACGCCTCGCCCGACGTGCGCCGCGACTTCGAGACCTGGGTCAACCACGCCGTGCCCGAGGAGTTCGCGTGGACGCACACGCTCGAAGGCACCGACGACATGCCGGCGCACGTCAAGGCGTCGCTCATGGGCCCGTCGCTGACGCTGCCGGTCAGCGGCGGCCGGCTTGCGCTCGGGACCTGGCAGGGCATCTACCTCTGCGAGCACCGCGACCGTGGCGGCCCGCGCTCGCTGCTCGCCACCCTGTGGGGCGAGTGATCGGACACCATCCGGCCTCCGGCCGGTAGGGACCCACCTCCGGCGGCCACGTGGCCGCCTCCGGAACCCTCTTACTTCCCCTTCCACACGGGGTCGCGCTTCTCCGAGAAGGCGACGGCGCCCTCGCGGGCGTCCTCGGAGCCGAACACCGGGCCGCTGAGCTCGCCCTGCTTGGCCCAGAACTCCTCCTCTGACCAGTCGCGCTGGCGCTGGAGGATCTCCTTGGTCGCGGTCAGGGCCAGCGGTCCGTTGCGCGCGATCGCGGCCGCGAGCTCCAGCGCCGCCTCGACCGCGCCGCCGTCGTCGACCACGCGATCGACCAGGCCCAGCTCGCTGGCGCGCTCGGCGCCGATCAGATCGCCGGTGAGCGCGAGCTCCATCGCCGCGCCGTAGGACACGCGCTGGGGAAGGCGCAGCAGCGCGCCCCCGGCAGCGACCAGCGAGCGCTTGACCTCGGGAATCCCGAGCTTCGCCCCCCGGCCGGCGACGATCAGGTCGCAAGCGAGCGCGACCTCCAGCCCGCCGGCCACGGCGAAGCCCTCGATCGCCGCGATCAACGGCTTGCGCGCAGCGCGCTGGACGATGCCGGCGAAGCCGCGGTCGCCCACCCACGGCCGCTCGCCCGAGACGAAGGCCTTGAGGTCCATACCCGCGCAGAACCCGGTGCCCGCACCGGTGAGCACGCCGACGCTCAGCTCGGCCTCGGAGTCGAGCGTGTCCATCGCCGCCGCGATGCCCTCGGCGAGCGGGAGGTTGACCGCGTTGCGCGCATCCGGGCGGTTGAGGGTGACGAGCAGCACGCCGTCGCGACGCTCTGTGAGCACAGCCTGGTCGTTCATCGGCGGGAATCTAGAACGCCAGCGCTTCGCGCAGGTCCTCGACGTCCTGGAAGTCGAGGCCGAGCGTGTGCATGTGACGGTGGCGGATCACGCCCTCCTCGTCGAGGATGAAGACCGCCCGCCGGGTTCCGACCATGGGCCGCCACGCGCCGTAGCTCTTGGCCACCGCGCCACCCTCGTCGGCCAGCAGCGGGACGTTGAGGCCGTAGCGCTGGGCGAACTCGTTGTGCGAGTCCATGCCCTGGGAGGAGATCCCGACGACGACGGCGTCGAGCTCTGAGAACTCTTCGCCCTGGTCGCGATAGGAGCAGAACTGGCGTGTGCAGACCGGCGTGTCGTCGCCGGGATAGAAGAGCAGCACGACGCGCCGGCCGCGGTGATCGGAGAGTCGGAACTGCCCGGCGGTGCCGGGCAACTCGAAGTCGGGAGCGGGCTCGCCCTCGCGCGGAGAACCGATCGCCTCAGCCTAGATGCAGACCGGGCTCTGAGGGCCGGCGCTCAGGCCGCGTCGAGCAGCCCAGCGGGGCTGACGTGCGCCGGCTGGCGCGGGTGCAGGTAGATGCGCGCCCCGTCCGGTGTGTCGAACCGGGCCCAACCGCGGCCCGCGAGCTCGCTGCGAACGCGGCTGGGGCTACCGAGGACCACGACGTCGACCGGCTCGCCGTGCTCATCGACGGTGGACACAACCGACATCTCGGTGGTCGGGGTGCTCATGAGCGTGGTCTTCGTCAGCATGCTGGAGAACTCCTCGGACGGAAAACGAGCCGCGTGCATCGGTGTTACCCGGTTTTGGCCGTTTGTTGTAGGCGGACGGCCAATCCGCTACCCCGGAAGTCCGCACCCACGGACAAAAAGCCTGCTGTTCGCTGACCACAACGCGCACTGGACACCGAACTTGCCCTGTCGCTCGCGGCGCGCCGACCATGAGCCGCGGGCCCGCTTCTGGACGGATTACCGACCCGCAGCTCCTTGCCAGGAGCGGGGGCGGCGGGTTAGTGTCGGACCCCACACGTCCCCCTCGTCGAACCCAGAGACAGGATGTCCAATGGCCAACAGGAGTGGAAAATGACGCGGTTCCCGAAGAGACAAGAGGTGCTGCGCGTGGGCCTGGTCGGCCTCGGCTACTGGGGGCCCAACCTCCTGCGTGTGCTGAGCGAGATGGACGGCGTCCGCGTCTCGTGGATCTGTGACCTCGACGCCGAGCGGCTCAACCGCTACGGCAATCGCTACCCCACCGCGCGGACGACCGAGGACTACGAGCTGATGCTCTCGGACGACGACCTCGACGCGGTCCTGATCGCCACGCCGGTCTTCACCCACTTCGACCTGGCGTCGGCCGCGCTTCGGGCGGGCAAGCACTGCTTCGTCGAGAAGCCGCTGGCACCGTCGGTCGCGGAGGCCGACGAGCTGATCGAGATGGCCGAGGCCGCCGACGTGCGGCTCCTGTGCGGGCACACGTTCCTCTACAGCCCGCCGGTGCGGGCCGTGAAGCGGATGCTCGACAGCGGCGAGCTGGGCGAGCTGTACTTCATCTCCTCGAGCCGCGTGAACCTCGGGCTGCACCAGCGTGACGTCAGCGTCATCTGGGACCTCGGGCCCCACGACTTCTCGATCCTCCTGTACTGGCTCGACGAGATGCCCGAGAGCGTCATGAGCGTCGGACGCGACTCGATCGTCAAGGGCATCCCCGACGTCGCATTCGTCAACCTGCGGTTCGGCTCAGGCCTGGTGGCCAACGTCGAGCTGAGCTGGCTGGCGCCCAGCAAGCTGCGGCGCACCGCGATCGTGGGCAGCGAGAAGATGGTGGTCTACGAAGACGGCAGCCAGGAGCCGATCCGCGTCTTCGACAGCGGCGTCGTCTACTCCGACCCCGAGACGTTCGGCGAGTACCACCTCTCCTACCGCACGGGCGACATCGTCTCGCCGCGGCTGCCGGCCACCGAGCCGATCGCCGCGGAGCTGAGCGAGTTCATCGAGTCGATCCGTGAGCATGGTCCCAACAACGGCAAGCTGGCCCTGGCCCGCAACGTCGTGCTGCTGGCCGAGGCCGCCGAGGCGTCCCTCAGGGACGGGGGGACCCAGGTCTCGTTCGACTCGTTCGTGGCGTAGGCCGCTACCGCGGGGCCAGCGCCTGGAGCTGGCCCCAGGGAAACAGCTTGGCCATGTCGACCGGGAAGACGAACCGGCCGGCGTCGGAGTAGAAGGCCCCACCGGGCTGTAGCCACGCGTTGGTGCAGGTGGCGACCTTCGGGCAGGCGCCCTGCGGGTTGCCGGACTGCTGCTGCTCCATGCGGATGCCGACGGTGCTGCCGCCGTCCCAGACCACGAAGCCGTAGGTCTTGGCCGCCTGCTCGAGCATGCGGACGAGCTTGGGAGCGCCTGGGTCGATCTCGAAGCTCGCGGGCAGGCGCAGGCGGGTTCCCTCAGGGATGAGCGCCCCGGCGATCTTGCCGTCGGTGCGCTGCGCGGGCCAGGAGAACGCGCCGGCTCGCAGCGAGTCGCGGCGCAGCGTCAGGCCGACGGCATGGTCGATCTCGCCACGGCGCCAATCCTCGAAGGTGATCATGCCGCCCAGCAGCGGCAGCGACGTCGCCGTGGCCAGCCAGCCGCTGACCTCGAAGCCGGGGTCGGTGGCGGCGTCGGCGATCCGCGTGGCGACCGTCGGCGCGGAGTTCGCGCGGTTGACGGGATGGCCCGAGCTCGTGCTGGTGTAGCTGATGCGACCACCCCAGCGCGCGTGCCAGGCAGAGTCGCCGTGCGAGGGCTCGCCCCAGGGCAGCGCCGGAGCGCCCGGCGCGTTCTGCGCGGGGCTGGACGCGCGCCAGAACTCCCACACGCGGCCGGTGCCGCGTCCGCTGCCGTCGTTCCAGTCGGGCTGGTAGACGACGAGCTCTGAGTCCTTGTCCGGCGTCGGCCCGGCGGGGACCGACGACGGCTTGGCGTCGGCCGGGATCGGCACGCCACCGCCCTCGTTCAGGGCGGCCTGGAGGATGCGCGCGGCGTTGTTGGTGCCGTCGACGACGACCCGGACCTTCGGCTGGTCGGCCGCCACGCGATAGATGCGCGAGTTCCACTGGCGCACGTTGAAGCCGGCACCCTTGGCGGCCTGGGCGGCGACGCCTGCGGCCATCGCGGGCGACGCGAGGTCGAGGGGCGCGTCGGCGGCGAGCGGAGCCGACCAGAGGCCGTTGGGGAACGGCGAGTCGGCCCGCGCGGCGGCGGCGGGCACGAGGAGAGCGAGCAGCGAGCAGGCGACGAGCGTCGCCCGGCGCTTTTGTGCCGCGAGGGGCATGCACGCTGGATCGGCCACTCATGGGGGTTTTGCTGAGGGTTGGCAGCGCGGCCTGGACCATCGTTCGGGTGCCAGGACGTCAACAACCCTGGCGCTGGACACCTCATTCGTGGTACACAACGCAAATCGGCGCTCTTGGAGTTGAGCGCGAGGGCCAGGCCGCTAGCCTGGCCCTTCTAGGGAAGACCCGACACCGAATGGATACGAGTTGTTGCATCACAGTCGTTCGAGGGGAATGCCGCCGGAGGCCACGGATGGTCCCGGCCGTCGGATCGCGTCGGGCTGTCGTGACCGGGGGTGGACCGCGTGGCTGAGCGGACCGCAAGCGGCGTCAGCGTCGTCGAGCGGCTCATCCAGCCCGGCCCGAACGTGCTCGCACGCCGGTCGCTGGTCGTCGCCGAGCGCCACACCCAGCGCGACTCCCGGGTGCGCAGGATGCTGGGCTTCGCCGATGCCGCGTCGCTGACCCTGGGCCTGACGCTGATCGCGTTCGCCGCGGGCCACGACCACCCCGTCCGGCTGCTCGCCTGGGGGCTGGCGACGATCCCGGTCTGGATCGTGATCTTCAAGAGCTACGGCCTCTACGACCGCGACGTCCGGCGGATCAACCACGCCACCATCGACGACCTGCCCTGGATCTTCCACGCGCTGCTGCTCGGCTGCGTGCTGATGTGGCTCTACTACCGGGTCCTGCCCGCCAACGGCGTCGGCTTCAACGAGCTGGCCGGCTTCTCGATCATCACCGGCGTCGCGATGCTGGGCCTGCGCACGTCCGCGCGGCGCGCGGTGTCCAAGCGCATGGGCGGCGAGCGCCTGCTGCTCATCGGCGAGGGCAAGGAGATCGAGCTGCTGGGCGGCAAGCTGAAGGCCCACCCGGAGATCGCGGCCACCCCGATCGGGGTCATGGCGCTTACCGATCGTGCCGCGGGCCAGACGCACCTGCCGCTGCTCGGCGACCTGAGCTCGACGGAGCTGTCGCAGCTGCTGCGCACCCACGAGATCGAGCGCGTCGTCGTCTCCCACGGCGACGTCGAGGACGACGAGCTGCTCAAGGTCATCCGCGACTGTCGCGAGTGCGGCGTGAAGGTCAGCGTCCTGCCGCGCCTGTTCGACGCGCTCGGGTCGTCGGTCGAGGTCGACGACGTCGAGGGCGTGACGCTGCTGGGCATGCACCCGCCGGTGCTCTCGCGCTCGTCGCGCCTGCTCAAGCGGACCATGGACATCGCCGGCGCGCTGGTGCTGCTGGTGGTCACAGCCCCCGTCCTGCTGGCGGTCGCGATCGCGATCAAGCTCGACGACGGCGGGCCGATCCTCTTCCGCCAGCGGCGCATCGGGCGCTGGGACAGTCGCTTCGAGGTGCTCAAGTTCCGGACCATGTGCCCGGATGCCGAGGCCCAGCGCGCGGAGCTGCTCTCGAAGAGCGTCGACCCGGGGTGGCTGCTGCTCGAGCACGACCCGCGTGTCACGCGGATCGGGCGCTTCCTGCGGCTGACCAGCCTCGACGAGCTGCCGCAGGCGTGGAACGTCCTGCGCGGCGACATGAGCCTCGTCGGCCCCCGGCCGCTCGTCGAGGACGAGGGCGAGCACCTCGTCGGGTGGCGGCGTTCGCGGATCGACCTCAAGCCGGGGCTGACGGGCCTGTGGCAGGTCCTCGGGCGCACGAGCATCCCGTTCGACGAGATGATCAAGCTCGACTACCTGTACGTCACCAACTGGTCGTTGTGGAACGACGTGCGGCTGCTGCTGCGGACACTGCCGATCGTCTTCGCGCGGCGCGGCGCTAACTAGAGCTCAGCCGGCTTGGCTCTCGGCGCGCGTGAAGCTGCGGCGATCGCCGAGGCGCGCGTTGTCCGCGCCGGAGTAGTACGTCGCCTGCGACTCGTCCTGCGGGCGCGGGGCGATGCTGTCCAGCAGCGGCAGCGTCTGGGTGAACAGGACGTACCCGTACTCGAGCGCGCGCGCGTAGACGTCCTGCACCTCGTCGATGTCGGGGTAGATCGAATACCGCAGCTGCGAGACGATCGGGCCGTCGTCGATGCCGGGGGTGATCTCGTGGATCGTGACCCCGTGGTGGTCCTCTCCGTTGCGCAGCGCCCAGTTGATCGGCGAGACCCCCCGATACCGCGGCAGCGGGCTGTTGTGGAGGTTCACGATCCTCCCGCACCTGCCGATGAACCGGGCGTCGATGATCCGGTCGTAGAAGATCGAGATCGCCAGGTCGATCGCCACGTCGTCGGAGACGTCTGAGAAGTGCCCGGACTCCACCACCTCGACGCCAGCGCCGCGCGCCCAGCCCCCGAGGGAGTCGGTCCATTCCGGCTCGGGGACGACGGGCACCACGAGCGCCAGGTCGAACTCGTCGCGCTCCTGCAGCCACGCCGCCGCGCGGACCGCGAGCGTGCCCTTTCCGAGCAATACGGTGCGCTTTCGCCGGGCCGGTGGCGCCACGGCCTCACCCTAGCCTGTCGCCTATGAGCCCCCAGGGCCGCCGCTCGTCGTATCGGGAGGGGCTGGCGTTCAGCGCGTTGTCGTTCGTGGCCAGCGGGCTGCTGGGCGTCATCTCCTCGATCGCGATCGCCCGCGCCTACGGCGTGGAGGTCCTCGGCGAGTTCGCGCTGGCCACCGCGCCGGTCAGCGTCGCGTGGTTCCTCTCGACGGTCAAGGAGCGCCCGGCGTTCATCCGCGAGCTGGCGTTCCTGGAGCCGCGGGCGCCGCGGGTGACCGGCCTGTTCTACGCCGTCTTCGCGTTCTCGTTCGCGCTGACGGCGCTGGTGTCCGTGCTCGCACTGGTCGCCGTGTACTTCGTCTTTCGCGGCCCTGTCGGGCAACCCGAGCTGTTCACGCCGGCCGTGGTGAGCATGGCGGGCTTCCTGGTGCTCACCAACACCTGCTTCAACATCGACACGGTCCTGTCGGGGTTCCGTGCCGGGCGCGCGCTGTTCCATCTGCGCCAGCACCAGGCGATCGTCTTCGTCGCGGTCGGCGTCGGGCTCGGGCTCGTGTGGGACTCCGTGTGGGGCCTGATCGTCGCCACGCTCGCGTCGTGGGGCACCTCGCTGGTGCACCGGCTGTTCGTCTGCCGCGGCTTCTTGCGCCTGCGGGTCTCGCGCGAGGAGCTGCGCGACGGCTTCCGCACCCTGCCGGAGATCCTGCGCTTCGGCCTGCGCGTGGCGCCGGGCGGCTTCGCCGACGGCGCGTCGAACTCGGCGGGCACGTGGGTGCTGGGGATCATCTCGTCGGTCTCGGTGGTCGGCGCGTACAACCGGGCGTGGACGCTCGGGCGCCGGTTCATGGAGCTCAACTGGCGCATCTCGGAGATGCTCTTCCCGACGCTGGTCGAGCGCCGCGCGCGGGCGGACGGCCACGGCTTCGACCGCGCGCTGATCGACACCATGCGCTACTGCGCCGTGGGCATGCTCTGGCCCGCCGCGGCGGCCGGCGGCGCGGCCGTCGGCGTCATGCAGCTTTTCGGCCAGGGGTTCACGCAGGTGGCCGACGCCCTGATCCTGATCCTGACGATGCCTGCCGCCGCCACTCTCTCGAGTCTTCAGCGCCACGCGCTGATGGCGCTGGACCGCCCGACGATCACCTCGGTGAGCGCCGGCCTGCGCATGGTGGTGACGATCGGCGCGAGCATCGGGCTGGGGCGGGCCTGGGGGCCGACCGGCGTGGCCGCCGCGGTCATCCTCGGGTTCGTGGCCGACTCGGCGTTCATGTTCGTGATCACCCACCGCCACCTCTCGACGCCGCTGCACCATCTGTGGCCGCCGCGCCAGGTGTTCGCCCTGGCCGCCGCCTACGCCGCCGGGTTCTTCGCCTCCCGCTTCGTCTACGACGCGATCGGCGACCTGCCCGGCCTGCTCGCCGCGCTGGGCGCCGGCACGGTCGCCTACGGGCTGGTGTTCTTCCTGCTCGGCGGGATCGACCCGCGCGATCGCACGCGCGCGAGCGACGTGCTCCAGCAGCTGCGCAACCGGCGCGCGAACCGCGTGCAGCCCGCGGGGGCGCCGTCGTGAGCGCCCCCACCCCCGTCTTCCTGCTCTCGCTGCCGCGCAGCGGGTCCACGCTGGTCCAGCGCGTCCTGGCCGCCCACGAGGGCGTCGCGACGGCGTCCGAGCCATGGCTGCTGCTGCCGTGGCTCAGCCCGCTGTGCGACCGGATGCCGCAGGCGACGGCGTTCGACCACGACGTCCACAGCGCGCTCACCGACTTCTCCGATCGGCTGCCGGGTGGGCGCGACGAGTACCGCCAGGTGGTCCACGACGCCGCGCTGGACCTCTACGCGGCTGCCGGCGGCCCCGACGCACGGTTCTTCGTCGACAAGACGCCGCCCTACTCGATGATCGTCGACGAGGTGGCCCGCACGTTCCCGGAGGGGCGGCTCGTGTTCCTCTGGCGCCACCCGCTGTCGGTGGTGTCCTCGGTGGTCGAGACGTTCGCCGGCGGGCGCTGGCTGCCCAGCGACTACCCGGTGAGCCTGTTCTGGGGGACCGCCGACCTCGTGGCGGGCTTCGAACGCCATCGCGAGCGGGCGTTCGGCGTACGGTACGAGGACCTCTTGACCGGCGATCACGCAACCTGGCAGGCCCTCTGCGACTACGTGGGCGTGCCCTTCGAGCCCGGGGCACTCGAGAGCTTCTCCGGCGTGCAGCTGACCGGTCGCATGGGCGACCCCACCGGCGTACACCGCTACACGGCGCTGTCCACGGAGACCGTCGAGAAGTGGAAGACCACGGTCTCGACGCCGGTGCGCAAGGCCTGGTGCCGGCGCTACCTGCGCTGGTTGGGACCGCAGCGCACGGCGACGATGGGCTACGACCACGACGAGCTGGTGAGCGAGCTCGAGGCGCTGCGCCCGCACGGCGGAAGCGTGGCGAGCGACGTCCTCGACACCGCCGCCTCGCTGACCCGGGCGGCTGTGCGCACGCAGATCTCGCGCAACGGTGGCCCGCCCGGGCCGTGGCGAGGGTTGCTGAGGGGCCGATGAGCGCCACCGCGCACACCATGCGGCCGCTCTCGCCGAGCTGGCGCTCGTGGCGCCCGATCGTGGGGATCGCGCTCGTCGGCGCGATCGCGGTGGCTTCGCTGGCCGCGGCCCACGCGGAATCGCGCACGCTCGGGCTCGTCGCCTTCGGGGCGGTCGCGCTCCCGGCGCTCGCCTACGCGGTCCTGCGCGTGGAGCCCGTCTGGCTGCTCAGCGGCGCGCTGGCCCTGACCATGTTCTCGGGCAGCTGGCGCCACATCGGCCTGCCCAACCTCGTCTCGCCGGACCGCCTGGTGCTCGTGGCCGCGGTCGTCGCGTTCTTCCTGCGCGAACCCGCGCTGGGCGAGCGGCGCCGGCTCCAGCTGGGCTTCACGCACCTGGTCATCGCGCTGGCCGCGGTGTTCGCCATCGGCTCGGCGATCGCGGTCGACACGCTGACCCACCGCTCGACGCTCTACGTGCTCATCGACCGCCACGGGCTGGCCCCGTTCGTCCTGTTCACGCTGGCCCCCGCGGTCTTCGCGACCGCGCGCGATCGGCGGATCCTGCTCGGCACGCTCGTCGCGATGGGTGCGTACCTCGGCTTCACCTCGCTCGCCGAGGGGCTGTCCGCCCGCGCGCTGGTCTGGCCGCGCTACATCCTCGACCCGAGCTTCGGCTATCAGGTGGGCAGGGCGCGCGGGCCGTTCGCCGAGTCCTCGATCAACGGCCTGGCGCTCTACGGGTCGGTGGTCGCCTGCGGCGTGGCGCTGGCCACCTGGCGCGACCCTCGCTGGCGGCGCGTGGCCGCCGTCGTCGGCCTGGGCTGCCTGTTCGCGATCATCTTCACCCTCCAGCGATCGGTCTGGCTGGGCGCGATCATCGCCACGCTGGTCGCCATGGGCGCCGCACCGCGGCTGCGGCGCTGGCTGCCGGGGACGGTCGTGGCCGGCGCGATCATCGTGGTGGGAGCGCTGATCGTGGTTCCCGGCCTGCGCGAGAACGCCACCCAGCGGCTCAACGACCAGCGCACGGTGTGGGACCGCCGCAACCTCAACGACGCGGCCGAGCACATGTTCCTCGACCGCCCGCTGTTCGGCTTCGGCTGGGGCACGTTCCAGCAGCGCTCGGCGGACCACTTCCAGCTGTCGCCGGACTACCCGATCACCAACCCGACCGGCATGGCCCACAACGTGTTCCTGTCGAACCTCGCCGAGCTGGGCCTGGTCGGGACCACGCTGTGGGCGCTGGCGCTGGCGCTCGCCATCGGAGGGGCGATCCTGCGCCGCGGGCCACCCGAGCTCGCACCGTGGCGGACGGGCCTGCTGGCGCTCGCGATCATCTGGCTGGTCGTCGCGCTGCTGACGCCGCTCGTACAGCCGCTTCCGAACCATCTGCTCTGGCTGTGGGCCGGGCTCCTCTGGCGCCCCGGCGGCCAGGCCGATCAGCCCAGCGCCGAATAGGCCTCCAGCAGCGCGCGCTCGGAGTGCTCCCACGTGAGCGCCTGCGCGCGCTCACGGCCCGCCGCGCCGCGGCTGCTGCGCGCGGCGGGATCGGCGGCGAGCCCCGCGACGGCCGCGGCGAACGACGCCACGTCGTCGGCTGCGGCGTAGACGAGCACGTCGCCGGCAGTGCTCTGCGTCTCGCGCAGCGGGAACGCGACGACCGGCCGCGCGGCCGCCATGTACTCGGCGATCTTGATCATCGTCGAGCTGTGGTTGAGCTCGGTGCACGGTGCGGGGTCCAGGCAGATGTCGGCGTCGGCGAGCAGCGCCGGCACCTGGTCGTGCGGCACCTGGCCGGTGAACCGCACGCGGTCGGCGACGCCGGCCTCCGCGAAGGCGCGTTCGAGGTCTGCGCGCCGCGATCCGGCGCCGATCATGACCAGCCGCGCCTCCGCGAGCCCGTGGTCGGAGGCCAGCCGCCGCATGAGCTCCGGAAGCATGTCGACGCCGTCCTGGGACTCCATCGAGCCCAGGAAGGCAAGGCGCGGGTTGCCGAGCACGCCGTCGCGCGGCTTGGCCGGCACGCTGAGCGCGCTGGCCGGCGGGCCGTTGCGCACCACGGTCACGTCGCCGGGCTGCTTGCCGCCGCGGGTCAGCGCGACCTCGCGATGCGACTCGTTGGCCGCCACCACGTGACTGGCCGCCTTCATCGTGAGCCGCTCGAACGTCTTCAGGACGGCCACGACCGGCGAGCGGCCGAACTTCGCGGCGAACAGCTCCGGCGTGAGGTCGTGGTGGTCGAAGACCACGCGGCGGCCCAGCGCCCGCGCGAGGAACGCCGCCGGGAAGAGCGTCTCGGGCGGGTTGTGCAGGTGGACGACGCGCGCGCCGCGCAGCAGCTCGCGAACCGCGGCCAGGTGCAGCTGGAGGCTCGCGATCCCGTACTCGACCAGGAAGCCCCATGCGCGGGCGGGCGTCTCGGGGAGCCGGTAGCGGCGCACGTCCACGCCGCCGATGCGCTCGCGCCGCGCCTGGCCGGGATCGCGAGGGGCGCACACGACCACTGCGTAACCCGCACGAGCGAGCGATTCCGCCTCGCTGCGGACGCGGACGTCGAGCGGGTAGGGGTTGTTCTCGAGCAGCATGACCACGCGCGCCCGGCCGGAGCGAGGCACGCGGTCAGCCGCCGTCGGGCCCGCCGGCGGCGGAGCGGGGGCGCAGGACGAAGCGCACCTCGTTGGAGAACAGCTCGTCGTCGCCGTAGGCCGCCAGCCGCTCGCGCACGGCCGGGGTCAGGAACTCGCGCCCGAGGTCGGGCAGCGTGACCTCCTCGGCGAGGATCTCGAAGTGCTCGCCGAACAGCTCGCGGTAATCGGCGCGGGTGAGGCGGTTGAGGTGGGTGTTGGTCTGGAAGTCGTCGTCGAGCAGATGGCTCCAGGGGCCGGTCCGGCGCTCGCGCGGATGGCCGGTCAGCAGCGAGCGCCGGTTCCACTCGATCAGGTGCCCGCCGGTGATGCCGGTGAAGACGTTGGGCCGGATCAGCGCCAGGCCGTCGGGCTTCAGCCATGCGGCCATCCGCGGCAGCAGCGCGCCGATCCCGTCGGTCGGCAGATGCTCGAAGACGTCCTCGGAGTAGACGAGGTCCAGGCTGGCCGGCGGCAGGTCGAGCTTCGTCGCGTCGGCGACGATCAGCCGCTCGCGCTCGACGCGGGGCATCGCCAGCCCGGCGGCGCGCAGCGCGCGCCGGAAGGCCCGGTTCTCGCGCCAGTCGAACAGCGCCCGCCGCACGAGCGACTTCGCCAGCCGTTCGGCCCCGTTGGTGGCGTAGGCGTCGCGCAGCTCGGCCGGCCGGCCCGACAGGACCGGCACCTCCGCGTCGACCCCGCGCACGTCGACGCCCATCGCCCGCAGCGCCAGCAGGCGGTACGGCCGCGGCCCGTACCCGATCTCGAAGACCGCGGCTTCGCGCAGCGAGCGGCCCGCGTGCTCGCGCAGCAGCGCGTCGAACCGCTCGAGGTCGCCGAGCACGTCGAAGTTCATCGGGCGCCGCAGCCGGCGCAGGTAGTCGCGGAACAGGTCGGTTCCCTCGCGCGCCTTCACGCGCGCCGGGACGGCCTCCGTTGACGGCGCGAGCTTCGCGGGGGACGACACGGCGAGCAAGGGTAGAGGCCGTCCGGGCGAAAGTACGATGCCTCGGTGGAGCAACGCGTGCTGGAGGCGATCCGGGCGCTCGAAGCCTGGGGCGCGCGACGCGGCTGGGCGGGCAGCGATCCCTACGACGGGCTCAACACCACCCGGCTGTTGACGCCGCTCAAGCGCCATTCGCGCGGCCGCCAGGCGCTGATCCAGCTCGTCAAGCGCTCCCCGTTGGACCTGCGGCCGCTGCTGGGCATCCGCCCGGCCCCCAACGCCGCGGCGCTGGCGTGGGTGCTGAGCGCCTACGCGCAGACCGACTTCCTCGACCCGGCCGAGCAGGCCCAGCGCCGTCGCGACGTGCTCGGCGTCCTGCTGGCGCTTCGCAGCCCCGGCTGGGACGAGCCGTGCTGGGGCTATCACTTCGACATGCAGTCGCGCGTCTTCTTCTATCCGAAGACCGATCCCAACGCGATCGCCACCTGCTACGTCGGGATGGCGCTGCTCGACGTCGTCGAGCGCGACGGCCCGGACCCCGAGCTGCTCGAGCTCGCCGAGGGAATCGGGCGCTTCCTGGTCGCCAACGTCCCCCAGACGCCGGACCCCCCGGGGGCGTTCTTCGGCTACCTCGTCGGCGACCGCTCGCCGATCCACAACTCCAACCTGCACGTCGCCGCGCTGCTCGCGCGCCTGTCGACGCATGTCGACCAGCCCGAGTGGCGCGCCGCCGCCGAGGAGGGCGTCCGCTGGACGGTCTCCCGCCAGCGCCCCGACGGGTCCTGGCCCTACGGCGAGCGGCCCAATTTGAGTTGGGTCGACGGCTTCCACTCCGGCTACGTGCTCGACTCGCTGCTCGTCTGCGCCGAGGCGGGGCTCGACGACGGGATCGAGGAGGCGTGGCGGCGCGGGCTGGCCTTCTGGCGCGAGCACCTGTTCCTCGACGACGGCACGCCGCGCTACTACAGCCACTCGACCCATCCGATCGACGCGCAGTGCGCCGCCCAGGGCCTTCAGACGCTCGCGCTCGCCGCCGCGCGCGATCCGAGCTGCCTTGCCCAGGCGGCCGACGTCTTCGACTACACCCAGCGCGCGATGCGCCGCCCGGACGGCGCCTACGTCTTCCAGCGCCGCCGCCGCTGGGTCAACCGCGTGCCCCACGTCCGCGGCGCCAACGCCGAGACGTTCCTCGGCCTCGCGCGGCTGCTGCGCGCGCAGCGCGCGGTCAGCGCGCCCGCGGGCTGAGCCGCAACAGCTTGCGCACCCCGCCGCGCATCCGGCGGCGCTGCTCGGCGCGGGCGAACGCCCTGTACTCGGGGTCGGGCACCCGGGGTATGCGGCGCACCGCCGCCTCGACGTAGCCGGCCAGGAACCACAGGCCCGACGTTCCGTAGGGGCGGAAACGGCGTGCGACCACGAGCGCGCGCAGCAGCACCCACAGCGGCCGGTAGTGGACGATGTACTGGTAGCGGCCCTCGCGCCGGCGCCCCCGCCGCTCGCCGTCGTTGCTGCCCATCGGGCGCAGGTGGCGGTAGGGAAGGTCGAAGAACGTCCGCGTGCGAAAGCCGCGCAGCTTGGCGTAGGTGACGGTGATGACGTCCGCGCCCAGATACGGCGGCATGCCGCCGATCGCCTCGAAGCACTCGCGTGTATAGAGCCGGGCCTGCGGCGTGGCGTCGTCGGGCGGTGTCGGCATCGTCCACCACTCGCCGTCGCGCAGCTCGGTCACGCAGCCCGCCGCGATCCCGAGCTCGGGCTCGGCGGCGAAGCGCTCGAGCAGCGTCTCCAGGTACTCCGGCGGCAGCTCGATGTCGCCGTCGAGCTTTCCGAGGTGGCTGTAGGAGCGCCAGTCGCCGACCTGCTCGAGGCCGAAGTTGAACGCGCGGTCGGGCCCGCCGGCCGCGTTGCGATCGCCGCTGTCGACGGTGAAGTTCGTCGGCGTGTGCACGACGCGCAGGAACGGCAGCTCGGGCTCGAGCGCCGCGAGCTTCTCGGTGGTGCTGATCGGTGGAGCCGTCGTCGACGACCATCCAGAGGGCGGGCGGGTGCGTCTGGCGAGCGAGGCTGCGCGCAACCTCCTCGATGTGCGCGGCCTCATTGCGCATCGGGGAGATCAGCAGGACGCGGGACTCAGATACGGGAGCCGACAAGGCTCGTCACGAGCTCGGAGACGTGCGCGACCTGCTCGTCGGAGAGGTGCGGGTGCATGGGCAGCGACAGTTGGCGCGCGGCGCGCGACTCGGCCACCGGGAATGCTTCGACGCGGTTGCCGAACGCGGTGGTCGTCGGTACCGCCCGGCGATAGTGGACGCCCGTGGGCACCCCCTGGTCGGCCAGCTCGGCGGCCAGCCCGTCGCGGTCGTCGACGAGCACCGGGAAGAGGTGGTGCGACTCGGCCTGCGGGTCGTCGGCGCCGCGCCAGTCGAGCAGGTCGGCGGGCAGGGCGGCGCGGTAGCCCTCGGCCACCCGGCGGCGCTCGGCCGCCCAGCGGTCGAGGTGGCGCAGCTTGACGCGCAGGACCGCGGCCTGCACGGCGTCCAGGCGGCTGTTGCGCCCGATCGCCACGTGGTCGTCGGGGCCGAGCTTGCCGTGGTCGCGCAGCACCCGCAGGCTCGCCGCCAGCTCGTCGTCGTCGGTGACGATCGCGCCGGCGTCGCCGAAGGCGCCGAGGTTCTTGCCGGGATAGAACGAGAACGAGCCGGCCACGCCGAACGTGCCGGCGTGCGCGCCGCCGCGGCGAGCGCCGTGGGCCTGGGCGGCGTCCTCGATCACGGGCAGCCCGCGCTCGCGGGCGAGCGCCAGCAGCTCGGACAGGTCGCCGAGGCGCCCGTAGATGTGGACGGGCGCGATCGCGCTCACGCGGTCGTCGAGCGCGTCGCGGTAGGCGTCGGCGTCGGCGAGGCCGCTCTCGGGATCGACGTCCACGAACCGCGCCTCCAGGCCGGCGGCGACGACCGCCTCGGCCGTCGCGATGAACGTGTTGGCCGGCATCAGCACGTCGGTGCCCGGCGGCAGCTCCAGCGCGCGAAGGATCAGCTCCAGCGAGTCGGTCCCGTTGGCGACCCCGATCGCGTGCTTGGCGCCGGTGTAGGCCGCCCACTCCTCCTCGAAGGCCGCAACGTCGGGCCCGCCGATGTACTGCGAGCTCTCGAACACCGCCGCGACCGCTGCGTCGATCTCCGAGCGCAGTTCGCGATAGGCGGCGCCGGTGTCCACGAACTCGATCCGGGCGGTCATCGGCGCACAGGGTAGCCGGGGCCCAAGTGGGCTCGGGGGCGGCGTCTAGGCTTGGTGGGAATGCGGGTCGCCTACGTGGTCGGCCGTTATCCGGCCGTGTCCCACAGCTTCATCCTGCGCGAGGTGCTCGCGCTGCGCGACCTCGGCGTCGAGGTCGAGACGATCTCGATCCACCGCCCGCCGCCGCAGGAGCTGCTCGCCGAGGCCGACCGGCGCGAGGCCGAGCGCACCTACACCGTGCTGCCACCGCGCTGGGGCCGGCTGCTGGCGGCCAACGCCCGCGCGATGCTCACCCGCCCGCGGGGCTGGGCGGGCGCGCTGCGCCTGGCGTGGAAGCTCTCGCGGCCGGGACTGCGCGGCCGGCTCTGGGAGCTCTTCTACTTCGCCGAGGCGCTGATCATCTGGGACCACTGCCGCCGGCTGGGCGTCGAGCACCTGCACGTCCACCACCTCAACCAGGCGGCTGACGCGACGATGATGGCGGTGGAGCTCGAAGGCCGCCGCGACGGCCGTCCGCGCTGGACCTGGAGCTTCACGCTGCACGGGCCCGACGAGCTGCTGGACCGGACGCTGTTCCGGCTGCCGGAGAAGGCGCGCAGCACGGCGGCGATCGCCTGCATCAGCGACTTCGCCCGCAGCCAGGCGATGGCCGTCCTGCCCGAGGAGCACTGGCCCAAGCTCGACGTCGTCCACTGCGGGCTGGACCTCGAGGAGTTCCGCCGCTCCGTCCCCCACCGCGAGCCCGGCGGAGCGTTCCAGCTGCTCTACGTGGGCCGGATGGTGCCGGTCAAGGGCCAGTCGGTGCTGCTGGAGGCCGTCGCCACGCTGCGCAGCGAGGGTCTCGACGTGCGGGCGACGTTCGTCGGCGACGGGCCGCGCCGCGAGGCGCTCGCCGGCCGCGCGGCCGACATGGGGCTCGACGGGGCCGTCGAGGTGCCGGGCGCGGTCGGGCAGGACGAGATCCGCGGCTACTACGAGGCCGCCGACGCGTTCGTGCTGCCCAGCTTCGCCGAGGGAGTCCCGGTCGTCCTGATGGAGGCGATGGCCCTCGAGCTGCCCGTCGTGAGCACACAGGTCGCGGGCGTCTCCGAGCTCGTCGACGACGGCGTCAACGGATTCGTCGTGCCACCCGGCCGCGCCGACCTGCTGGCCGACGCGATCCGCCGGCTGGCGACCGATCCCGAGCTCGCTCGCGAGATGGGCCGGCGCGGGCGCGAGAAGGTCGCCGCCGAGTTCGACATCCGCCAGGCCGCCGCCCGGCTGGCGCCGCTGTTCGAGCGCGCCGCCGCCTCGGGCCCGCCGACCTAGACCGCCTCAGGCCGCCCGCAACCGCATGCGGACGAGCTGCAGGCTGTCCCACGGGAAGGTCTCGAGCACCTGGTAGGGGCGCAGGCCGTCGAGCAGCTTCGGGTAGGGGTCGCTCGGCAGGTTCACCGGGTCGCGCGCGAACATCGCCACCTTGCCGCTGCCGTCGCGGACGATCATGCCGTAGCGCTGCGCGGCCCTGGCGATCAGCAGCGTCGGCCGCGGCAGGCCGAGCGAATCGAGGTCGACCGCGGGATCGATGCGGAACCGCGCACCCTCCGGGACAGACCGCGGGTCGTCGAACTTGCCGTCGCTGCGCTGGGCAGGCTCGGCGAGCACCCCCGCCCTGATGCGCGGGAGGGCGAGCGCGAGCGCGTGGTCGATGTTCCCGTTGCGGAGATCGTCGGGAGTGATCAGGCCGCCGAGCAGCGGCAGGCCCGTCGCGGTGGCGCCCCAGAACGGCAGCTCGACCTTCTCGGAACCCTCGACGACGTCGATGAAATGCCCGGGGTTGTTCGAGACGTCGACCATCCGGCCGCCATAGCCGCAGTGCCAGCCGTCGGCCTCGCGGCGCAACTTCCAGAACTCCCACATCGTGTCGGTGGAGGGCTGGATCACGACGAGGTGGCGGTCGGTGCCCTCGGCGGGGCGCGCGTCGGCCGGAATCGGCACGTCGGCGAACGCCTCGTGCAGGGGCGGGTTGCGCACGTCCGGAACGACCCGCACGCCGGGCTGGTCGGGCCCGACCGCGTACACGGGCACGCTGTAGGAGTAGACGCTGAGCGCGCTTCCTCCGTGCCGAGCCATGTCGGCGACGGCGCCGCTCAGGCGGTCCGACGCGGGGTCGAGCGCGGCGTCGGCGGGCACCTCCTCGTTCCAGACGGAGTCGGCGGCGAACGGCCGCTGCACGGCTGCGTCGGCGGGCAGGCTCGGCGTCTGCGCGAGCGGCGGGAACGGCCCGCGCGGGGCCTTGTTGCCCTTGTCCTCGCCACCACCGCAGCCCGCGACCGCCAGCAGGGCGGCAGCGGCCAGCGCGGCCATTCCCTTGCGGCGCCGCACGCTCACGCCCATGCCAAGTCGGCGTCGATAAGCCCGCGCAGGCGCGCACCGTCGTCGGCGAAGCGCGCCCGCAGCTCGTCGCGCAAGGCGGCGTCGATCGGCGCGTAGGAGCGCGCGTTGCGGGGCGTCAGCGCGGCCGGGGTGTGCTCTTCGAGGCCGAGCCAGCGCTGGACCTCGTGCAGCGTGCCCGCGGGGTCGCCGAAGAGGCGCTCGCTCGCCAGGACGAGCAGCTGCTCGCGCGGGAACAGCGCCAGCCAGCGCTCGAGCTGCGCGGCGTAGAGCCCGCGCGCGACGTAGGAGTGGTGCTGGTGGGAGAAGGACCGGTAGGCGGGATCGGCCCGCAGTCGGGCCTCTTCGCCCGCGAGGCGTTCGGGCTCGCGTTCGAGCGCGTCTGAGAACCCGAGCTCCTCGAAGCCGAGGACCTGCTCGTGGTTGTGGTGGGAGTACGCGCGCTCGACGGGATCGCGCAGCAGCACGATCAGGCGCACGTCGGGCAGCGCCGCGCGCACGCGCTCCGGGGCGGCCGGATGGAAGAGGTAGTACGGCGTCGCCTCGCCGCTGTGGCGACAACTCCCACGGCGCGGGAAGTGCGAGCGATACCAGGCAGCCGGCCGCTCGGAATGGTGGTCGAAGTAGTGGACCTCCTTGGTCGCCGGCGCACCGACCTCGGGGTGCTCGTTGAGGTACTCCAGCAGCGAGGTGGTCCCGGCCTTCTGGGCGCCGATGATGAGGAAGGTCGGCGCCATCCGGAGACCCGCGCCGGCGCGCCGCGCCGCGTATCGCACCGCTCTGCGGGCGCCGCCGAGACGCCGGCGGAGCGCCGCGGCTCGACCATCTCCGGACATCCGCCGAAGGATGGTAGACACCCCGCAACGGCGGGCCGGACGCCCGTGGGCGCTCGCGCCCACGGCTGGCCCGAGCGTTTCCGGCCGTGTACCCTCCGCCGGGCGGGCGGGTGCTGCCGACTCGCCACCACCCCGGAGACCATGACCACCACCTCGATGCCCCCTTCCGAGGCGCAGCTTCCACCTGACCCCGACCAGTTCGGCCCCTCGCCGACCGGCGTCGGCTACGCGGTCCGGCGGCACTGGGTGCTCGTCCTGTTCTCGGTCCTGCTGTTCG
Source organism: uncultured Actinomycetes bacterium (assembly GCA_963825415.1). GTDB lineage: Bacteria > Actinomycetota > Thermoleophilia > Solirubrobacterales > Solirubrobacteraceae > BP-464. The sequence continues at coordinate 456,959 of CAWGTD010000003.1, forward strand.
TGGGCGCGGGAGCCGCCATCGGCCTCGCGCGCAAGCCCACCTACACGGCCAAGGCCAAGCTGTCGGTCGGCCGCCTGAACCTCGTCGCGCCCGGCGCCCTGTCGGGGTACGCGGCCGCCACCCAGGCGCTCGCCACCAACTACTCGCGCGCGATCGACGCAGACGACGTCGTGACGCCGGTCGCCCGCGAGACCGGGCTCTCGGCCGAGGCCGTCCGCGACCGCCTGAGCGCCACCCCGGTGCCCGAGTCGCCCGTCTTCCGCGTCGAGGGGACAGCCAAGAACCGAGCCGGTGCCGATCCAGCTCGCCAACGCCGGCAGCACCGCGCTGCTGACCTACATCACCGAGCTCAACCGCTCGAGCCCCGACTCCGCGCGCCTGTACGAGGAGTTCCGCGATGCGGCCAAGCAGGCCAACGCCCACCGCGCCACGCAGCAGCGGCTCTCCAAGCTCGTCAGGGACACGGCGCGCCCGTCGAGCGAGCTACGCGCCGCGCTGGTGCGCTCGAAGACGGCGGTCGACGGCTTCGCGTTGCGTGCCCAGGCACTGCGCCAGGCGTACACGGCGTCGCTCGCGGGCCAGTCGAGCACCGAGCTCGCGCAGGTCCTCGCTCCGGCCTCTTCGGCCAGCTCGGACCGCACCTCCAAGCTCGAGATCCTGCTGTTCGCCGGCCTGATCGCGGGCCTGCTCGTGGGCGGGTTGCTCGCGCTCTGGCGCGCCGCGCGCCGCGGCCGCGCAGCCTGAGCAGATTCGCCTAACCTTTCGCTCATGACCATCGCACGGATGCGCTGGATCGCGTGTCTCGTAGCAGTGGCCGCCGTGGGCTCCACGCCCGCCCAGGCCGCCGACTCCCTGGCGCCGCCCGGCGCGAAATGGAACTGGCTGCCCAAGGACGACTGGGTACACAAGCACTGGCTCCCCTACGACGAGGGGCTGCTCTTCCGCATCCTCGACATGTCGCGCGAGGACGTCCGCCGGTACTTCAACGGCGACAAGCGGCAGACGGTGGCGCCGCTCGCGAACGTCGCACGTACGAAGGGCTACTCCGCACGCAGGCTCGCGCTGCGACTCGTGCGCGCCTGGCACCCCAAGACGTCGAAGAGGAAGTTCGCGGTGCTCATCGACCATGCCACGCGATCGCTGACGCAGGGGCATCTCATGCAGCACATGCTGTTCCACCCGTTCCACAACCGAAATGTCTTCCGCGCATCGATGGACATCTTCGGCGTGTCCATGCAGGAGCTGAACATCCAGCTCACACAGGGCCGGAGCCGCCGCCAGATCGGCCGCCAGCATGGGCGCACCGACGATCAGATGCGAGCGGCGATCCGCCAGGCGCTGGAGGCGACGCAGGCCCGGGGCGTCCAGCTCAAGCTGACGCCCAAGGCGGAGGCGGCCCGCGAGGTGGCCGTCGCGCTTGGAGCGCTCGAGGCGTGGCTGGACGAGTCCGGCGCAGGGGCGACCGACCCGCAGCATCCCGATCACGCCCACCACCCCAAGGGCGCCCGCACCGCCGCCCTGCGCTGCACGCTGCATCCCTGACTCGTCGCAGTTGACACTTGACTTCGCCGATTTTGCGGTGGTTGTATTGCCGAAACCAGGATCGGGTAATGGCCCGTCCACTCTCCATGGAGGTTCAAGTGTCCGTGTCCAAGAAACTCTTCCCGCTCCTTGGGATCGCCGGGCTGGCGGCTGCGCTGTGGGCGACGCCGTCGTCCGCGGTGGTCGCCGTCGCCGCGAGCGCGTGCAACGGCGTCACGGTGAACGAGGTGACGATCGCCAACAACCCGGGCGGCCTGCAGGCCTTCGCGAGTCCGACCGTCACGGCGACCTACGACTCGTCAACCGGCAAGACGACGTTCCAGGGCACCGGCGCCAACGAGACGATCGTCGGCACCAACGGCCCGGACGTGGTCCGCGCCGGCGGCGGTGACGACAACGTCTGCGCGCGCAAGGGCGACGACGAGGTCCACGGCGGGAAGGGCAACGACTACCTCGCCGGTGGCCAGGGCAACGACCAGCTCTACGGCGCGGCCGGCAACGACACCATCAACGGTGTCGGCGGCAACGACGACCTGTTCGGTGGCAACGGCTCCGACACCATCAGCGGCGGTGGCGGCAACGACAACATCCGTGGCGACGCCGGCGACGACACCCTCACGGGCGACAACGGCGACGACTACATCGACGGGGACAACCCCGCGCCGGCGAACCCCGCGGGCACGGCCGACAGCTGCGACGGCGGCAACGGCACCGACATCGAGCAGGACGGTCGCTGCGAGACGGCGACCAACTTCGAGAACGCGCCACCCATTTGAGCAAGGGATTGCTCGAGGCGTGAAAGAGGGGGCGCTCCGGCGCCCCCTCTGTGCGTTCCAACCTCCCGAAAACCGGCCGATCGGGGCGTGCGACCCGATTGGTTCGGGGCCTTGACTTTGCGGTCCGGCGCGTGGTTGTATCGCTCTGAATAGGTACGGGAAGAAACCCGTCCACATCTCCATGGAGGTCAAGTGTCCGTGTCCAAGAAGCTCTTCCCGCTCCTAGCTATTGCGGTCCTCGGGGCCGCGCTTTGGGCGACCCCGTCGACAGGTGCCGTGACGAACTCGTGCAACGGCATGACGGTCAACGAGATCCCGGTTGCCGGCAACCCGCCGTCCGGGACGCAGGTATTCGCCAGCCCCGGCGTGCAGGCCTACTACGACGGTTCTGTGGTCAGGATCGGCGGAACGCCCGGTAACGACGTGGTCGTGGGCAGCAACATCCGCGACTTCATCACCACCGACGGCGGCGACGACACCGTCTGCGCTCGCAAGGGCAACGACACCGTCTTCACGCTCGACGACAACGACTGGGCGGCCGGCGGTCAGGGCAACGACCTGATGTACGGCGGTTCCGGAACCGACACGCTGAACGGCATCTCCGGCAACGACACGCTCTACGGCGGTCCTGGCGGCGACACCATCCACGGTGGCGGCAACAACGACACCGTCATCGGTGACGGCGGCGACGACCAGCTGTTCGGCGACAACAACAACGACGTGATCCAGGGCGACAACGACGCTGCGGCGCCGGGCACGCCCCCGGGCGCGGCCGACAGTTGTGACGGCGGCAACGGCACCGACGTCGACGCCGGCAACTGCGAGACGTCGGTCGGCTTCCCGTAGTCCGATCGAGTTTCTTGACATCCATGTAGCGACGGGGCGCCTTCGGGCGCCCCGTCTGTTTAGGCCAACGGCTCGCAATGCCCCGCGATCCGGCGTGAGACGGGCATCGAACATTCGTCGAGTTCCGCCCTCCCCCGCTCAAGAAGTTTTCCCACGGAGCGGTCCGGGGCGGTTAGGTTCGCATTTCGCAAAGCCTTCGGTCTGGACCAGGCCGACCCATCGACCCACAAGGAGAGGGGACATGAGAAAGATCCTCGGCCTGTTCATCATCGTCGCTATGGGCGTTTTCGCCGTCACGGCGGTCGCCGGAAAGAACGACGCCGACAAGGCCACCGGCAGCGGCACTAACAACCCGCACGCCTGTGACCCGCCCAACCAGAGCTCGGCCGCCTGCAACGAGGCCATGGCGGACTTCGACATCAATGCAAAGAGCGCAGCCGACGGGACGGCCCCGTCGGGCACGGTGAAGTTCACCAAGCACCTGCACCCCGACCGCGTCGTCGAGGGCAAGGTCGTCTGCCTGACCGTGCACGGCAACCTGGCCGGCATCGGCGTCGACATCAGCAAGCTGAAGAACACCTCGACCGATCCGGGCGGCCTACTGGTCTACGTCCAGGCCAACGGCAAGAAGAGCGGCGCCGCGGCCCCGGACAAGATCCAGAGCATCGCTACGGCTGAGCCGCCCACCTCGTGTGAGCCGGTCGTGCCCGACACGAACCCGATCAAGAAGGGCAATCTCAAGACGCGCGACGACAACGTCAACTTCGACTAGCGAAGTCGTTTCGAGATCGATCTGACGGAGAGGCCCGCGCAAGCGGGCCTCTCTTGTCTCGAAAGGCATGGAAGCCGACCCATGAGGATCCGCACTGTCGTGGCGTTGAGCGTCGCCGCCTCGCTCGGGCTGTGGCCGGCAGTCGCGACGGCGTGCGACTCGCTGTGCACCTCGCCGAACTTCTCGCAGCCCTACCCCAACAGCTTCTGGCACCTGCGGCTGCCGAGCAACCGTCCTCACCGATGACAGCGCGGCGGCGCGGGCGGCCGTCAACCGCCTCGCCAAGCACGCGGGGACGAGCGTCGGCGTCGCGGCTCGGCACTACAACGCCCGGATCTACGTCGTGCCCAACAGCCAGCCGGTCGTGCCGGTCATGATCAACGGGAACGACTTCTGGCACGAGCGGCTCGAGGTCGCCCTCAACCATCCGAACACATCGCTCGAGCACGGCGTGCCGATCCCGCCGGACGCGCTGCCCTCGTCGCTGCCGCTCCCTCCTGACGGCGGCCCCGACACCGACTCCGAGATGGTCGTCTACCAGCCCAACTGGAACGACCCCAACGGCGGCGCCAAGGGGCGGGTGTTCGAGTTCTTCCACCTGTCGAGCCCCGCCCAGAACGCCCCCGGATGCGCGCCCCTGCCGTGGGGCTCGCCGTGCTTCGGCGACGGCAGATGGCACGCCGACTGGGGCGGGCGCGACATGTACGTCGCCACCAGCAAGAAGAACGGTGGCGAACTGGCCACCGGCCACGCGCGGAACCGCCGCGTGAAGTCCAACACCGACCTCTCCAACCCGCGGAACAAGCTGGACTTCGAGCACTCGAGCTGGCTCGCCACGGCGACGAGCCTGCCGCTGCTCGGCGGCGAGATCACATTCAAGGACTGGCAACGCGGGGTGATCAACCACGCGATCGGGATCTCGGTGCCGCACGACGACCTGTACGACTGCGCCGCTCCCTGCGTGCCGTTCGTCTGGCCGGCGCAGCGCTCCGACGGCGGCGACGCAAGCGCGCCGGTGAAGGAGGGGATGCGCTTCCGGCTGCCGCCCGACTACGTCGCCGCCCCCGGCCTACCGAAGTTCGAGCGGATGATCGTGCAGGCCGCGCGGGACTACGGCCTGGTGGTCTGGGACGGCAACGACAAGGGCGTGGTCATGCGCCTCGAGCAGCAGCAGGACAGCCTGATCTGGGGCGGCTGCCCAGGCCCGCAGTGCACCAACGAGTGGCTGCGGCCGCCTGGCTCGGGCGCCAAGGGCGCGGGCGCGATGTACACCAGACAGGACGGCAGCGGCCAGTACCGCCAGCCCTATGACGAGCCCGGGCAGGCCGGGATCCTCGACGAGTTCCCGTGGGCCCAGCTGCGCCTGATCAAGACCGGCTGCGACTCCAACCCCAACCCGACACCCGCGCGCCCCGGCTGCTGACGCTCGAGCGCCCGCGTCAGGAGAACAGCAGCAGGTCCGGCTCGCGGTCGCCGCGCAGCACGCCGAGGTCGACCTCGACCCACGCGATCCCGCGCGCCTCGGCCAGCACGCGCGCCTGCGGCTTGATCGTCTGCGCCGCGAGGACGCCGCGGCACTCCGCGGTCGCCGGATCGAGGCGGATGCGCTCGAGATAGCGGGTCAGCTGCTCGACGGCGTCGATCGTGCCGACGCGCTTGATCTCGACCGCGATCCAGCCGTCGTCCTCGTCGCGGCACATGAGGTCGACCGGGCCGATGTCCGTCGGCCATTCGCGCCGCACGAGCCGGAAGCCCTCGCCGCACCAGTGGACCTGGTCGGCCAGCAGCTCCTGCAGGTCGCGCTCGACGCCGTCCTTCTCCAGCGCCGCCGCCTCGCCCATGTCGTGGGTGACGTCGGAGAGGACCTCGGCGATCCGGATCTGCAGGCGGTCTTCGCCCTTGAGCTTGCGCACCTCGATGAGGTCGTCGCGTTCCTCGACCACGCACGGCGGCGTCATCCAGTTCTGCGGCTTGTAGCCGCCGGTGTCGGCGTGGACCATCACCGACCCGTCGCTCTTGACCATGATCAGCCGCAGCGCCTCCGGCAGCCGCGCCTGGAGCAGGCGGCCGGTGTAGATCACCTCGCAGCGGGCGACGATCAGGCGCATCGTTCGATGCTGCCAGCCGCCCCGGACGACGATCTAGCGCGAGAACCGCTGGAACTCGGGGGCGCTGGTTACCGCGTGCACGTCGCGCCTGTGCAGGTAGACGCGGCGCCCGCCCGGCGTTCCGAAGCGCGCCCAGGCGCGCACGCCGGCCGTGAGCTCGCTCCGAATGCTCTCGGGGCTGCCCATGACCTCCACCTCCAGCGGCTGGCCGAATGCGTCGACGGTCGAAACGATCGAGATCTGCCGGACCCCGGGGCCCGTGGGCTCAGTCCTTAGTGCCATGTCCTACCTCCTTGGGCACAGAACGTGCGCCGGCAGATGAGGTTGGCCGCTTACAGCTGGTCGAGCACCTCTTTGGCGGCGCGCTCGCCGGAGCGCACGGCGCCGTCCATGTAGCCGTTCCAGTACGTCGAGGTCTCGGTGCCCGCCCAGTGGATCCGGTCGACGGGCGCGCGCAGCTGGTCGCCGTAGGCCAGCAACGCCCCGACGTTGGGAATGCCGACCGGGCTGCCGCGGGTCCACTGCTCGCCCGCCCACGTCGTCTCGAAGAAGTCGATCGGCTTGAGCGCCTCGTCGCCCCAGAACCGCGCGAACTGCTGGAGGACCTGCTGCTTGCGGTCCTCCTCGCCGAGCTTGGCGTAGTCGCGGCACCTGTCGCCGCCGACGAAGCCGAAGATCACGCCGACGCTCTCGTTCTCGGGCGAGTCGTCGAAGGTGGCGCTGATCAGCCCGTTGGTGTCGAGGCCCGTGCCGTTGAACCCCTTCGCGCGCCAGAACGGCTTGTCGTAGACCGCCGCGATCTTGGTCAGCGACCCCATGCCGTAGCGCTGGGTGAGCTGGTCGCGCTGGAACGGCAGGATCGGCGAGTAGTCGATGCGGCCGGCCAGCGTCGGCGGAATCGCGACGATCACCCGCTTGCCGTAGATGTTGCGCTTGTCGGTCTCCACGCGGACCAGGCTCTTGGCCTGCACGATCCGCCGGACGGGCGAGTTGAGGAAGATCCGGCGCTGCAGCTCGGCGGCGATCTTGAAGGCGATCGTCTGGGAGCCGCCGGCGAAGCGCCACATCTGTGCGCCGTCGCGCGTGTTGAAGTTGCGCTCGAACGTCCCGGCCTGCTTCTCGTTGCCCGAGGCGGCGATGTAGAAGAGGACGAACAGCAGCGAGAGCTCGCGCGACTCGGTACCGAAGATCGGCCGTGTCGCCATGTCGCTGACCTTGATGAAGTCGGGGTTGACCGCGTTGGCCTTGATCCAGGTCTCGAGCGTCTGGCCGTCCCAGAGCTTGGCGTTGGGCGCCTGCCACGGCGCGTCGACGGGCACGCTCTTGGACATCTCGTCGAGCTGCGTGACGATCGTCGCGAGGTCCGGGGTGATCGCCGGGTCCAGCGGCGCGGTCCCCGTCGGGCCGGTGTCGCTCCACTCGACGCGCCGGCCGTCGGGCGAGTAGTAGACGTTGTTGGAGCCCGGCGGGTCGTAGGTGTCGAACTTGGCGACGCCGTAGGCCTCGGCCAGGGCCAGGATCCGGTCCTGCGTCGGGCCGACGAAGGTCCCGCCGCGCTCGGACTGCTGGCCGCCGGCCAGCTCGTGGTTCCACACCCGGCCGCCGACCCGGTCGCGCGCCTCGACGACGTAGACCGACTTGCCCGCCTTGGCTATCTCTCTGGCCGCCGTCAATCCCGCGAACCCGGCGCCGACGACGACGACGTCGGCCTTGCGGATCTTTCGCTTCGGCTTCTCTCTTGGGCTTCTTCTTCGCCTCGGCGGCGGGGAGGTTGGTGAGCAGGGCGCCGGCACCGGCGGCGGCGCCGGTGCCGATCAGGCGGCGACGTGTGAGCGCGTTCGTATCCATGGTGTGGCGGCGATGTATACCGTCCGCTCCATGCTCACGCGCCAGCGGGAAGAGGTGGCCGCGGCCTGCCGACGACTCGCCGCCGACGGGCTCGTGGCGGGCACCTCGGGCAACCTCAGCGCCCGCGAGGACGACCTCATCGCGGTCACGCCGACAGGCGGCGTGCTCGCCGAGATGACCGCCGACGACGTCACCGTCGTGGACCGCGCGGGCACCGTCGTCGGCGGCGGGCTGGAGCCGACGTCCGAGCTCGGGCTGCATCTCGGCGTCTACGAGCGCCACGGTGCGGGCGCGGTCGTGCACACGCACGCACCGATGGCCACGGCGCTGTCGTGCGTGCTCGACGAGGTCCCCTGCGTGCACTACGAGATGCTGGTGCTCGGCGGCACCGTGCGCGTGGCGCCGTACGAGACGTTCGGGACGCCGGAGCTGCACGCCGCGGTGCTCGAGGCGCTCGAAGGCCGGGCCGCGGCGCTGATGGCCAACCACGGCACGATCGCCTTCGGCGCCGACGTCGCCGGCGCCCTGCGCGCCACCGAGGTGCTCGAGTGGGCGTGCACGGTCTGGTGGCGGGCCAACGCGGTGGGCACCCCGCGCGTGCTCGACGAGGCGCAGCGCCAAGCGGTCGTCGACGCCGTGGCGAGCCGTGGCTACGGGGCGCCGCGCCGGGCGGGAGAGCCCGAGAGGTGAGCGACGAGCAGGTGGCGATCGCCATGGGCGTGCACGTGCTCGACGTGCTCGTGCGCCCCGTCGAGGCGATCCCCGAGGGCCAGGGCGGCGCGTTGGTCGAGGAGATCCGCGTCACCGCCGCGGGTTCGGCGGGAGGGACGGCGCTGGTGCTTGCCAAGCTCGGCGCGACGGTGCGCAGCGCCGGGGCGGTGGGCACCGACGCGGTCGCCGACATGCTGCTCGCGCTGTTGGAGCGCGACGGCGTCGACACCTCGCTGCTCGTGCGCCGCGACGACGTGCAGACCTCCGCGAGCGTGCTGCCGATCCGGCCCGACGGGTCGCGCCCGGCCTTCCACGTGGTCGGCGCCAACGCCACCTACGGGCCTGACGACGTCGACTGGACCGCGGTCGAGGCCGCGACGCAGCTTCACCTCGGCGGTCCTGAGTTCATGGGCGGCGAGGCGGCGGCCTCCATCTTGTCGCGCGCGCAAGAGCACGGCCTGACGACTTCAGCCGACGTCCTGGCCCCTGGGGACATGGGCGTGCTCGAGTGGATCGCGCCCGCGCTGCCGCACCTCGACTACTTCCTCCCCAACGACGAGCAGGTGACGGGCTTCACCGGCCGCGACGACGTCGAGCTCGCCTGCCGCGCGCTCGTGGAGCGCGGCGTCGGTTGCGTGGCGGCCACGTGCGGTGCGGACGGCGTGCTGATCGTCGACGCCCAGAGCGCCGAGCGTGTCCCGGCGTTCGCCATCGACGTGGTCGACACGACCGGCTGCGGCGACGCCTTCTCGGCCGGCTTTCTGCGCGGCCTCGCGCTGGGCCGCGAGCGCCGCGAGGCCGCCGTGCTCGGCTGCGCGGCGGCGGCGCTGGTCGCCCAGGGGCTGGGCACCGACCACGGCGAGTTCGACCTCGCGGCGGTCGACGCCTTCGCCGCCGCGACCCCTACCCGCTAGAGCCCCAAGGGCACGATCGCGTTGCAGTTCTGCTCGTGGAGCGTCGGGCCCACGCTGAGCGGCAGCATCGGGTCGTAGCTCTCCGCAGCGATCGCGCTCGAGAGCGGCCCGGTCTCGTTGCCGTCCTCGTTGTAGGCGTCGTAACACGTGCCGTGCGCCCACGGCCCGTCGAACGCCTCGGCCTTGGCGACCGCGTCGTCGCGGTCCTCCTTGAGCAGCCAGCCCTTGGAGACCTCGAACTTGGCCCAGGCCGCGACCTTCCGGACGTAGTCGTCGTGAGTGGGGTAGAGCGACTTGATCTTGGCCGCGGTCCACGGGCGGTACTGGCCCCACAGGGGGCAGTCCGTCGAGTCCGAGCGGTTCAGCGACACGGGGACCGCGATGAACGGATGGCGCAGGCCTCCCTTCGTCAGGCCGTTCTCGTCGCGCACGATGTTGCCGTCGGCGTCGCGCTCGATCCGTGGCGCCGAGGGAGGCAGCGTCCCGTCCTTGAAGTAGCGCGACACCCACTCGCTCATCGCCCGTGAGCTGTAGTCGGCGGACCCGCGGTTGACCGAGCAGGCCATGTTGACCGCGTCGGGCGCACCGACCGCTCCCTGGTCGCGCTGCAGCTCGGCCCAGACGTAGTTCCACCACACGGCCGGCGCGTGCGAGGTGCCCGCCTCCTGCCACAGGACGTACTTGCTCGTGTCGGGGTCGTCGGCGGTCTGGTTCTCCTCGTTGAGATGGAAGATCGGCACGCTGAAGTCGGTGAACGGGCCGCCGCCGCGGGTGATGACGAAGGCGTCGGTGCCGCCGCGGTTGTAGCCCTCGTTGATGAAGCTGGTCAGCTGCGAGGCCGACTGCGACGCGCCCGTGGAGGCCAGGTGGCGGACGGTCATGCCGAGCATCGGGTCGACGGGCTTCGGCGCGAGCGCCGTCGTGCGGTTGTGGGCGGGATCGCGCAGCGCCTCGATCGACTGGGAGAAGATGTCGGCGGCGAACTGGTCGCTGGGGTGCACGAGCGTGGCGTAGCGCTGCGGGTCCCACCCCTTCAGGGTGGTCGGGCCGCAGCAGACGCCGGCGAGCTGGGCCGAGACGCCCACGTAGCCGATCCCGTGGCGCATCAGGTACTGCGCCTCGACGGGCCAGGCGGTCTCGAGATCGTTCTGCCCCGTGACGTTGAGCCACTCGACCAGGACCGTGCCGCTGAAGTTCCTGGGGTCACGCGGAAGCCGAACGAAGAAGCGGCTCTTGTAGGGCGCGGAGGTCCCGTTCGACAGGTCCGTGGCCGTGCCGCCGTAGAAGTACTCGTTCTCCGTGTAGTCGTAGCCCGGTCCCGCGAGGTCGAAGAGCGAGTGGTTCCACTGATAGCCGCGGACGCCGCCGGCCACCGGACCCTCGACCGTCGGATTGGGCACGCCGGCCGCCGCCGCGCTCGACGCCGCCACGACCAGTGCCGTCATCGCCAGCGCGATGACCCGCCAAGACCCCTGCTTCATGAGAACTCTCCCCTGGAACGATTCCGTACCCGCACACGGATACCAGGCTCGTGCGGAGCGTGCGCCAGACGGAGCGGCTAGGCCGCGGCGGCGCCGGGCAGCCCGCGGGGGACCGAGGCGCGCAGGCGCGCGAGCAGCTCGATCGTCTCCTCGCCCGCGCCGAGCGTGACCGCGCGCTCGCAGGCGGCGATCGCCTCGGACACGCGGTCGGTCCGCGCCAGCGAGTGGGCGTAGCGCGACCAGGCCGGCTCGGATTGCGAATCCAGCCACGTGGCCTGCTCGCACGCGCTGACCTCGCTACCGAGGTCGCCGGCGAGGTGGTAGGCGAGCGCCAGGTCGAGCAGGCCCTCCACGCTGGGCTCCAGGCGACGGGCGTGCTCGAGCGCGGCGAGCGCGGCCTCGCGGTCCATCAGCCGCAGCCGCAGCCGCCCGACGCGCTCCCACGCGCCCGCGTCGCCGGGGGCGCGCGCGGCGCTGCGCTCGGCCGCCTCGGCGGCGAGGTCGATCGCGCCCATGTCTTCGTAGATGCGCGCCGCGAAGCGATGGGGCGTGGGGCGCTCGCCCTCCACGCGCGTCCACGCGCGCACCGCACGGCCGGCGGCGTTGAGGTCGCCCGCCTGCCAGAACGCGAGCGTCATCAAACGCAGCACGGAGGCGTTGTCGGGCTCGGCGTCGCGCGCGTAGATGAGCCGCTGAGCGGCGAGCTTGTAGTCGCCCTCGGTCATCGCGTGCTGCGCGGCGGTCATGAAGCGCTGCACGCGCTCGGCGGACGGGTCGGGCTTGGAGAAGTCGACGAACTGAAGCGAGCCGGCGGGCACCGTGCGGACGCCGGGCGCGAACTTGACCCGCGCCCACTGCTGGATGTCGTCCTCGGAGCCGGTGAAGTAGATCCCGGTGACGCTGCCCACGCCCCATTCTGGATAGGCCAGGCAACGCGCATAGCGGTGCACGACGGAGTGGTCGGGCACCTGGCCGCCGAACGGGTCGTGGCGGCGACGGTCCTTGTCGGCGGCGGCGCGGCGCTGGGCCTCCTCGTATGCGCGCGCGCCCTCCTCGGCGCGCCGGGCGCGCGCCGCCGCGGCGCTGACCTTGACCGCGTTGCGCGAAACACGCCCGCCGCGCGAGCCCTCGGCGATCGACTCGAGCTGGTCGGCCGCCTCGTTGATCGCCTTGAGGTGGCGCTCGTGCTCGAACTGCTTGCCGGGCGGGGCGATGTCCGGATGCCAGACCTTCGCCATGCGCCGGCGGGCGAGCTGGACGTCGCGCTGATCGAACGGCGCCTCGAGCTCCAGGAGCAGGAGCGACTGCTCGATGTCGAGGACCTGCGGCATTGACCTGTGGACGTTACCGCCGGGGAGCGTGCGGGAAGCACGAACTCGTGCCCGGCGACCCGAAGGAACAGCGCATCGTCGGCGGCCTGCGCGCGCTGCTCGACGTCGCCATCTTCGTGCTGATCTACATCGGGCTGCTGGCGTTCCTGCGCGACGCCGAGCCTGTGCTGGGCATCCTGCTGGTGCTCGTGGCGGGGGCGTGCGCGCTCGCGCTCGCGCAGCTACGGGTGCGCGACACCGACGAGCTCGAGCCGCAGGCGCCGGCTCAGCGCCGGCGGCCCGTCGCCAGGTAGGACTCGCCCGGGTCCAGCTCGAGGGTCTTGCGCTTCGCGAAGTCGAAGATCCAGACCCGCCCCGCGATCACGCGCGTGAGCGTGCCCGCGCAGCTGTCCTTGGTCAGCCAGGTGGTCCCGCGCTCGGTGCCGAACGAGCGCCGGCCGATCACGCGGAAGCGGCCGCTGGCCTTGGCGAGCAGGAAGCGCACGGTGCGCCGCCGCGCCGCACCGGCGTCGTTGCTCGCCTTGCTCGCCGCACAGCCGAGCGGCGGGCCGGTCATCGTGAGGTTGGCCGTGAGCTTGCCCCGGTAGAGCCCGCCCTTCTTCTGGCCGATCTTGAACTGCCCGCGGGAGAAGCGGCCGGTCTGCGTCCCGCCCGTCGCCGCCGCCGTCAGCGAGACGACGCCCTTGGTGGCGTCGACGACGGCCCCACGGGAAGCTGGGACGGGTCGGTCAGCGCGACGAACTTCTTGGACCCCGGCAGCCGCACGCGCACCTTGCCGCTGACGACGCTCGCGTTCATCGTCTTGCCGGCCACCGGCGCCGGCAGGCCCTGGTCGGCCAGGCGCGGGATCGGGACCGCCGTGATCGGCCCACGGCCGTTGACGTCATAGGCGACGAACCCGCCGCCGTCGGGCGCCGCTCCCATCTGCAGGTTGAACGCCTGGTCGTTGGTGGCGGTCAGCGTGCGCTCGGCGCGCCAGCTCGCCCCACCGTCGGTCGAGACCCGGTAGCGCAGCGGGTCGGTGCCCGCGGGATGCACGCCGTTGGCGATCCAGACCGCGGCGACGTTGCCGCCGGCGTCCTGGAAGAGGTCGCGGAAGATCACGCTGTCCTCGACGGTCGGATCGCTGACCGCGACCGGCGCGCCGAAGCTGTGGCTGGCGGCATCGAAGCGTCGTGCGACGTAGGTGTCGCGGAACGGGCTGTCGGTGTGTTGCTTGCCGATCAGGACCGCGCCCTTGGGCCCGCTGGCGATCCGCAGCTCGGTCAACGGGCCGAGCGGTTGCGTGGGCCTCCACGAGGCGAGGTTGTTGGGGTCGCCCGCGCCGCTCCACTCGCGGAAGAACCCGTTCTTGAGATCGTCGAAGGCCACCAGCGGGACGTTCGGCGCGCTGAAACCAACGCTGCCGCTGTAGCTCTGCGACGAGCCGTCGCCGACGTTGGCGCTGGTCGCCGGCGCCGGGCCCGTCAGCGACGCCGACTGATAGTCGATGCCCAGCGTGTGGACGTCGTTGACGATCGAGACGTTCCCGCCGGGCCCGAACGCCGCCTGGCCGGGTGCCACGGTGCTGACGATGCGCGGCGCAGCGAACGTGTTCCCGCCGTCGGTGGAGAAGACCGCCCAGGTTCCTTCGCCGGCGCCGCAGCAGCGGTAGGCGAGCAGGACCACCGTGCCGGGGGCCGGCGCGAGCACCTGCGGCTCGCCGAACGCGCTGAGCGGGAGGTTCAGCGTCTGCTGGGCCTGGCAGGCGGTGGCACCGCGCGGCACGCGGCAGTAGATCAGCGGGTCGGGCCCGAGGTTGCCGACGGCCGTGTAGTCCCAGGCGAAGTGTCCGGTGCCGGTGTCGTCGACCGCGACGTTGACCTTGTGGGCCGCCGGGTCGGCCGAGAGCGTGAACGGCTTGACGCCCAATGACACGGGCTCGGCTGCGACCGCCGGTGCGCAAAGCACCAGCGCCATCGCGATCCCGCCGAGAAGCCTCCCCACAAGGCGACCGTACACTGGCGCCGGATGTCCACGCAATACGTGTTCACGATGTACAAGCTCACCAAGGTCTTCCCGCCCGACCGCAAGGTGCTCGAGGACATCACGCTCGCGTTCCTGCCAGGGGCGAAGATCGGCGTGCTCGGCTACAACGGTGCCGGGAAGTCGACGCTGCTGCGGATCATGGCCGGCCGCGAGACCGAGTTCCGCGGCGACGCCCAGCTCGCACCGGGCGCCACGGTCGGGCTGCTCGAGCAGGAGCCCGAGCTCGACGAGACCAAGGACGTGCGCGGCAACGTCGAGGACGGCGTCGCCGAGACCAAGGCGCTGCTCGATCGCTTCAACGAGCTGGCCGCCAACTACTCAGACGACACCGCCGACGAGTTCGGCCGCCTGCAGGCCGAGATCGACGCCAAGGGCGCCTGGGACCTCGACTCCCAGCTCGATCACGCGATGGACGCGCTGCGCCTGCCGCCCGCCGACGCGGACGTCACCAAGCTCTCCGGCGGCGAGCGCCGGCGGGTCGCGCTGTGCCGGCTGTTGCTCGCGCGCCCCGACCTGCTGCTGCTCGACGAGCCCACCAACCATCTCGACGCGGAGTCGGTGGCATGGCTGGAGCGCCACCTGGCCGAGTACCCCGGCACGATCGTGGCGGTCACCCACGACCGCTACTTCCTCGACAACGTCGCCGGCTGGATCCTCGAGCTCGACCGCGGCCGCGGGATCCCCTACGAGGGCAACTACTCCAGCTGGCTCGAGCAGAAGCAGGCGCGGCTCGCCCACGAGGAGCGCTCCGAGGTCGCCCGGCAGCGGACGATCGCCTCCGAGCTCGAGTGGATCCGCCAGAACCCCAAGGGCCGGCGCAAGAAGGCCAAGGCGCGGATCAACAACTACGAGGCGCTGCTCGCCCAGGAGGCCAACGTCAAGCTCGACGAGGTCCAGATCCACATCCCGGCGGGCCCGCGGCTCGGCGACGTGGTGGTGGAGGCCGACGGGCTGCGCAAGGGCTTCGGGGATCGCCTGCTGATCGAGGACCTCAACTTCTCGCTGCCGCGCGGTGGCATCGTCGGCGTCATCGGTCCCAACGGCGCCGGCAAGACCACGCTGTTCCGGATGATCACGGGCCAGGAGGAGCCCGACGCCGGCGAGCTGCGCCTCGGCGACACCGTCCAGCTCGCCTACGTCGACCAGTCACGCGACGCGCTCGACGGCTCCAAGAACGTCTGGGAGGAGATCTCGGGCGGCATGGACCAGATAGTGGTCGGGGAGCGCGAGGTCAACTCGCGCAAGTACGTCGCCGACTTCAACTTCCGCGGCTCCGACCAGCAGCAGAAGGTCGCCAAGCTCTCCGGCGGCGAGCGCAACCGCCTGCACCTCGCCAAGCTGCTGCGCACCGGCGGCAACCTGCTGCTGCTCGACGAGCCGACCAACGACCTCGACGTCGACACGCTGCGGGCGCTCGAGGAGGCCCTGCTGGATTTCGCCGGCTGCGCGGTGGTCATCAGCCACGATCGCTGGTTCCTGGATCGGATCGCCACGCACGTGCTCGCGTTCGAGGGTGACTCGCAGGTCGTCTGGTTCGAAGGGAACTTCGAGGCCTACGAGGAGCACCGACACGAGCGCCTGGGCGCCGACGCCGACCGCCCGCACCGCATCACCTACAAGAAGCTGACCAGGGCCTAGAGCACGAGCGGGACGGCCGACGCCGCGCGGCCGCCGGGCACGGCGGCGGTGGCGATGACGGTCGCGGCCAACGACCGTCCGATGCGGACTGCCGGCAGCTCGACGGTGTGCTTGCCGCGCGGCAATGTCCGTCGCACCGCGGCCAGCGTGACCGCGACCGGGCGGTCGGGCCCGCCGCTGTGCCACGAGGCCGTGCGCAGATCGCTGGTGCGCAGCACGAGGTCGACGGTCGCCGGACGATCGAGCGCGACAGTGGCGCGCACGACCGCCTTCGCCGCGGTGGCGCGCAGTCGCAGCGGGCCGCCCTCGGGCAGGCCCGCGAGCGGCGACGGCGCCAGCTTGTAGATCCAGCTATCGGGCACGCCGCCCGCCGGCAGGCGGAACGGCCCCTTGACTTCGTAGACCGCGCCGTCGGCCAGCGGGGTGCCGGTCGCACCCGGGTACGGGTAGGCGCGCTGCGAGCCGAAGTACATGCGGTCGCCGGTGGGCGCGAACACCACGCCGGTCATCTCCGAACCCTCGTGCGCCGCCCCCGTCAGGCGCACGAACGGCGAGACCGTGCGGTCGGGGGTGATCATGCCGATCTCCATGTTCCCACCGTCCTCGCAGACGTAGACGTCGCCGAACGGGGACACCGTGACGTTGTCGACGGCGTTGAGCGCGGCGTCGGGCGTCGCGCGGTGGTCGTAGAGCACCTCGAGCCGCTGTGCGGCGACGTCGAGCGCCCACACCCGCCTGTCGCCCTTGGTGGTGAAGTAGACGATGCCCTCGTGGTGCCACAGGCCCTCGCCGCCGTCAAACGTCGTGGCGCCGGGAACCTGCTTGCGCGTCTCCTTGCCCTGGGTGACGATGTTCGGATCGGGCACCGGCGTCCAGGCCACGCCGCCGTCGGCCGCGACGGTCGCCGCCTGGAGCACGCCGCTGGAGAGGTCGCCGGGCACCGCCGGGCTGAAGCGGTAGAGCAGCCCGTCGGGCTGGTCCTCGGTTAGGTAGACGTCGCCGCTCGCCGGATCGACCGTGGCGGCCTCGTGCGGGAAGTTGCCCAGGGCCGGGCGCGGCAGGGCGGGCAGGAGTCCCGACGGGTCGGCCTCCCAGATCATGCCGCCGGGGTGCTCCTCGCCGGAGAGCCAGGTGCCCCATGGCGTCGGGCCGCCCGCGCAGTTGAGGTTGGTGCCGGCGAGGATGCGGCGCGCGCCGGTGATCGTGCCCGAGGGGTCGAAGCTGATCGACGAGCTGCCGCCGCCGAGGACGCCGGGCGTCTCGGAGTTGCTGACCAGCACCCACCCGCCGTCGGGAGCCAGGAACGTCGCCTCGCCGTCGCTGGCGAAGTGCCAGGGGTAGGTGGTGCCGTCGACGATCTTGCTTCCGCGGGCGATCTGGCGCCCGGTGAACCCGTCGGGCAGCATCAGCCCGAGCGCGTCGGGATCGCGCAGCGGGCCGTAGGGGCCGGGCCCCGCCGTGGCGGGTGCCGCAAGCGCGGCGCGCAGCATCCCCGGGGTGAACAAAGCGGCCCCGGTCGCGAGGCCGCCGGCGAGGAACCCGCGCCGGCTGTAGGTCATCTCGATCGCCATGGCTCCTGAAACGACGCGCGCGGGCGTTCCTCGCGGTGATTGCAGCGATGGTCACTGCGCAAGTTCTTCCGAACGCAAGCGTTCTCAAGTGCATGAAGATCCGCCTCGTCGCGCTCGGATGCGCTCTTGCCGCTTTCGCCCTGCCCGCCGCCGCCCACGCCGACGGACAGGTGAAGGCCGGCGCCGCTGTTGTAGACGGCACCTACCACGTCGGCAGCTCCGCGGGGCAGTACGCCTCGACCCGCGACGGCGGTTACGGCGACTACGACCCCCACGCCCAGTCGGTCAAGAACATGGCCTCCTACGGCGTGCAGTCGCGCGAGTCGGTACGGGCGCTCGTCGTCAAGGGCGCCGACGGCAACATCGTGGCGCTGGTGTCCGACGACCACTACATCCCGCAGGACGCGCTCTTCCGCCGGACGGCTCAGCTGGCCTCCGCGGCCACGGGTGGTGCGATCAACGCGAAGAACCTGACGATGTCGGTCACCCACAACCACTCGTCGCCGTCGTACTCGTCGATGAACGCCGGCGTCTGGACCTTCCAGGACGCGTTCGACTTCCGCTTCTACGACTACTACGCGCGCCAGAACGCCGCCGCGCTCAAGCAGGCCTACGAGCACCTGCACGACGTCCGCGTGAGCGCGACCGCGAGCTACTTCGACAAGATCCAGCGCAGCCCGCTGGGCCCGGGCCAGGCCGACGACGGCAGCCCGGCGGGCTTCACCGACTCCTACGCCGATCACGACCTGTCGGTGATCCGCTTCGAGGACATCGACGACCCGGCGCATCCGAAGCCGCTGTCGACGCTGGTCAACCTCGGCCAGCACCCCGAGTTCCTCAACGGCTACGACCTGATCACCAGCGAGTTCCCCGGTGTGCTGGAGCGGATGGTCGACCGCACGGTCGGGGGCGTGACGATCTTCACCCAGAACGCGACGGGCAACAGCGAGATCGAGAAGGAGAAGTACCACGACGTCCACGAGCGTGAGGCCTTCGACCACACGCAGTACAACCAGATGGAGTGGGCGGCCCGCCAGCTCTCCGACGCGGTCATCAAGAACGTGCGCGACATCACCGCGCAGCGAGACAACCGCGACGACACCTCGCACTTCGGCATGACCTCCTACCACGACCGGTTCGTGCCGTGGATGAGCAACTTCCCGGTCGGGATCAAGGACGTCTGGTTCCCCGGCCCGGTGTCGCACCCCTACCCGGGCGTGAACTCGTGCCGCACCGACCCGGCGCTGGCCGGCAACGTGCGGGTGGGCTCCGCCGCGGACTGCGCCGAGGTGCCGGCCGGCACGTCGGCGATGCCGGTCCTCGGACAGCTCCCGGGCGGCTGGCCGGCGGTCACCACCGACAACTTCGAGGAGCTGGGCATCCCGTTCCCCGAGAACGTCTCGACGCCTTCGCACGGCGCGCTGCAGGACACCCTCGGCGTGCACCTCCAGGCGTTCCGCCTGGGCGACATCCTGTTCACCGTCTGCTCGTGCGAGCAGTGGACCGATCAGGCCTACAACATCAAGACGCGCACGGACACGACGCCGGGCAACGAGTGGCTTGGCTACGACTCCACCAACCCGCCCGCCGACGACAAGCAGCACGCCACCAACGCCTGCACGCCCAACGACGACGGCACGCACGCCGACGACGGGACAGGGACCGGCACCTGGAGCTGCTCGACTTCGGGCTCGCAGAAGATCTCCGACCGCGTGATCCAGCGGATGCGCGCCCGCACGCTCAACGACGCGGACGGCTGGGACGACCCCAAGTGCACCGAGCTCGGCTGCGGCCTGCAGGGCGAGTCCGAGCCGACCGACCTGAAGAAGGTCCGCGGCAACTACACGCACGACGACACGACCGTCCGCGGCGGCAAGGCCCAGACCGCCGAGTACGCCGCCAAGCACGGCTACCGGATGACGGTCACGATCTCGATGTCCAACGACTACAACGGCTACATCGCGACCTACCGCGACTACATGGGCCGCGACCACTACCGCAAGGCGCTGACCGGTTGGGGTCCGCACTCCAGCGACTACATGGCCACCCGGCTCGCGCGGATCG
The DNA here is from genome assembly GCA_963825415.1 of uncultured Actinomycetes bacterium. Taxonomy (GTDB): domain Bacteria; phylum Actinomycetota; class Thermoleophilia; order Solirubrobacterales; family Solirubrobacteraceae; genus BP-464. Next base: position 476,589 of record CAWGTD010000003.1, read on the forward strand.
GGCACGCGCTCAAGGGCGACGCCGCCGCGCAGGCCGCGATCGACCAGGAGACCGACCCGGCCAAGGCCGCGCCCGAGTACGCCGCGCTGGCCGCCAAGGAGGCCGCCGACCAGGCGCACGAGGACGCCAAGATCCAGGCCGTCGGCGAGGCCGCCTCCCAGGCCGTCACCGCCTACGACATGACGGTGCCCGACGACGGCGCCGGCGCACCGACCGACACGGTCCAGCCCAAGAACATCCAGCGCTTCGACGCGGCGACGTTCACCTGGGTCGGGGGCAACAACTACAGCGACAACCCGGAGGTCACCGTCGAGCGCAAGGTCGGCGACGACTGGGTGCTCTTCGGCAACCAGAGCGGCGAGGTGCCGATCAGCCTGAAGTACCCGGCCGGCGACCCCAGCGGCGTGGCGACCTACCGGGCCGGCGGCCAGGTGTGGAAGTGGACGGCGACCTTCGAGGCCTTCGTCTCGCGCTTCGCGCTGGTCGACCCGCAGGGCAAGCCTTACGAGGCCACGCCCGAGGGCACCTACCGCTTCCGCGTCAAGGGCCTCTGGCATCAGGGCGGGGCGGTCGTGCCCTACGAGCGGACGTCCGACGAGTTCGACGTCACCCCGTGGAGCGGCATCACCGTCGAGAACCCCCGCGTCGACGACGGCCATGTGGCGTTCTCGGCCGGCCCCCGGCACACGTTCAACGAGGGCCGCATCCGCGGGACCGACAGGCCGCCGCTCAACCCCGCGGTCGTGGACTTCACGATCGGCCCGGTCGACTACCCCGACTTCGTGGGCGACCAGGCGGCGACCGGGTTCCGGTTCCTCAACAAGCAGCGCGGCTACAGCGCGACGAGCGTGGACAACGCCGAGCACTACTGCCTGGACTGCCGCTTCCGCGACTGGCTGGACGCCACCGGGACCCTGAAGGGCTACGTGACGTTCTTCACCGCCGACGGCAAGCGCAAGGTCGAGAAGGTCAAGACGACGAACGGCAGCTTCCGCACCAGCCGCACGCTCGGCCATGGCGAGCGCGCCGAGATCGTCATCGAGGATCTCTGGGGCAACACGAGCGGCGCCCCGGCCTCGCTCGGCGGCTAGGGCTCAGGCCAGGCCGTCGAGCGCGGCGATCAGCGAGCGGACGTCGGCCACCACGGCGTCCGCCTCGGTGAGCGCCTCGGCGGGGTAGGGACCGCCGGCGACGGCCACGCAGCGCACGCCGTCGGCGCGGGCGCACGCGATGTCGCGCGGGGTGTCGCCGATCACGACCGTCTGCTCGCGCGGATGGGGCCGGCCCTGCTCGCCGGCGCGGCGGCGGGCGATCGCGGGCAGCATCGTGCGGTCCTCGTGGTCGGAGCCGAACCCGCCCTGGCCCGACGGAAACCACGACCCGATTCCCGCCGCACGGAGCTTCAGGCGGGCGACCGGCTCCAGATTGCCGGTGACCAGCGAAAGCAGCACGCCCTCGCGCGCGCCCAGCGTCGCCAGCGCCTCGGGTGCCCCCGGCGCCACGCGGGCTGAAAGATCGTCAGGCACCCGCTGGGCGTACTCCTCGGCGACCACCGCGCGGAACTCCTCCTGGCCGGCGTCGATGGCCGTCGCGTCGATTCCGCTGAGCAGGCAGATGTGGCGGGCGATCTCGAGGTCGGTTCGTCCGGCCGCCTCGACCGGCGGCGCGGCGGGGTCGCGGATCCCGTAGACCCGCAGCAGCGCCGCGTGGACGGCGTCGCGATGCTCGGCGTGGGCCCCGCGCAGCAGGGTGCCGTCGATGTCGAACAGCAGCAGCACCCGCGCATTGTCGCCGACGGTGTCTCGCTCAGAAGACGTACGGCACGGCGTTCAGCGCGCCGAGCGAGTACCAGACCCCGAACGCGAGGCTCAGGCAGCCGAGCGCCATCGCGGCGGGCGCGACCCGCTGGACCACGACGTCGCGCGACAGCGCGTAGCCGAAGGTGGTCGAGGCCAGCGTCATCGACACGGCGGTGAAGGCGGCGAAGAGCGCCAGAGCGACGAGCGCCTCGACGTGGTCGGGGATCCCGGCGAGCAGCAGGACGCCGACGCCCGCCGACCCGCCCATGCCGTGGACGAGGCCGATGCCGAACGCGCCCGCCGGTGAGCGCGCGGGGCGCCGGTCATGGCGGTGCTGGCGGACGAGCAGACGGATCGCCAGCGCGATGATCACGATGCCGACGGCGAACTCCGCCGCGGTCTGCACCGCCTGCGGCAGGTAGGCGCTGTAGAGCACGATCGGCACCCCGAAGACGAACAGCGACGTGGCGTGCCCCGCCCCCCACGACAGGCCCAGGCGGCGGGCGCTGCGAGGATCGGGATCGTCGCCGGCTACGAGCGTCGTCACGGCGGTCAGGTGGTCGGGGTCGCCGGCGTGGCGCAGCCCGAGCAGGACCGCGATGAGCGCCACGATCAAGAACGCCTCCCCGGCGCCGAGCCCGGCGATCATGTCGTCGAGGCCGAACATCAACCACACTCCGGGCACAGGCCGGTGAGCGGGAAGTGGCTGAAGCGCGGCTGCCAGCCGGTCGCGTCGGCCAGCGCCGCGCGCACCCCGTCGAGCCGCTCGGGCTCGACGGCCAGATAGCGAAAGCAGCCCTCGCACAGCAGCAGCTCGCGCTCCTCGGAAGCCAGCGCGTACAGGCCGGGGCCGTGGCCGAGGTGCAGGTGGCGCACCAGGCCGTTGCCCTCGAGCGTCTCCAGGTTGCGGTAGACCGAGGCGAGATCCGAGCGCGGCAGGCGCCCGCCGAGGCCTCCGGCGATCTCCTCGGCGCGGACCGGGCGCTCCGCGGCCACGAGCGCCTCGATCACCAGGCGCCGGGCTGAAGAGAGGCGGAGCCCACGGGCGCGCAGTGCCTCGCAGGCGTCCTCGACTCCGCTGACCTGCAGCGGTGAGGACAGTGTGGGGACGGACATGCGACGGCTCCTCTCTCCTGTGTGCGCCGCTCCCACACGGCTGGTTCGCGTCCTATTACGCATCGCTCTCAGGAGCGGATCACTCACACCAGCGAACCGAGCGCACGCGCGGTCAGCAGACAGCCCGCGCCGACGATGACCAGGGCGGAGATCGCGGGCGCCACCGCGAGCGCTCCGCTGGCGACTGCGAACCGCTCGCCCACCCGCCCGGCCAGCCGCGAGGCATGCACGACCAGCAGGCCGAGGATCGTGAGCGTCGCGGCGAGCCCGGCGCTGAACGCGAGGATCAGGCCCAATCCGAGCGCGACCTCGTGCTGGGAGATCGCGCCGAGCAGGACCACCAGGGCCGACGGGCAGGGGATCAGCCCGGCCGATGCGCCCATCGCCACCAGGTTGCGCGCGCTCAGCTCGTCGGGCGCGTGGTCGTGGCTGTGCTCGTGGGTTCGTGGCTGTGCTCGTGGCCGTGCGCGTGCGCGCGGCGATGGCGCACGCGGCGGGCGCGGGCTCGCAGGACGGCGGCGCCGACACCGAGCACGAGCAGGCCCGAGGCCAGGTTCAGCCACGGATAGAGGTCCTCGGGCAGCACGTACTGCGAGAGCGCGAGGGTCACGAGCCCGAGCGCGAAGACGCCCGCCGTGTGGGTCACAGTGGTCGCAAGCCCGAGCGCGACGGCGTGCCGCGCGGTGCCGCGCGTGCCGACCAGGTACGCCGCGACCATCGTCTTGCCATGGCCCGGAGAGAGCGCGTGCAGCGCCCCCCACCCGAACGCGGCGAGCACCAGCAGGATCAGCACGCCCTGGCCGTCCGCGGCACGCTCGAGCAGTCCGGCGAACCCGCCGGCCTCTCCGGGGTCGGTGGTCGTCGCCGCCGGCCCCGCGCCGCCCGGCGCCGAGAGCGTCCCCGCCCCGGGCCGCGCCGTCAGGTGGGCGTCCCGCACGGCGAGTGGGCTGCTCAACAGCGACGTCGGATAGCGCCGCAGGCCGGCGGTGGGATCCTGCGCCGCCACGTCTGAGCGCACCGCGCTGGCCTCGCCGCGCCGGGCGACGACGGCCTTCCAGCCGACGCGGCCCGGATACGTGCCGTCGTGCAGAGCGATGTCGGCGGGCAGGTCGGTCGGCGCGGAAAGCCGCAGGACCACGCGCGTGGTGCGCAGCCCACCCGCGCCGCCTCGGGAACGAGATCCGCCCGCCGGGCGCCAGGCTCAGCGGCGTGTCGCGGCCGTCGACCGTGAGGCGCAGCCGGTGCGCCACCTCTGCCCGGACGGCGGTGAGGATCTCCCCGGGGGTCTTGCCGCGCTGCTGGAAGGTCGGGATCTCGGCCCGGTCGAGGATCCAGGTGACGTCTACGCGGTCGGCGCTCACCGACAGCTGCGAGAGGTGGTTGACCGAGAAGTTGCCGAGCGGGTGAGCCGAGGCCGGCCCCGCGCCCGCGGCCACCAGCACCGCGGCGCCGGCCAGGGCGAGCAGTCCGACCCACGCCCTACGGGCGCGTGTGCCCGGCCTCATCGCGCCGCCTCGTCGACCCGGCGTGCCAACGGCGCCGACAGCGTCGCGCGGTGGGTGAGCGCACCGGCCAGCCGGCGCCGAGCGGCGCCTTCGTCACCCGCCGCCCGGGCGATCAGGCCCGCGTGAGCCAGGAACGTCGCGTCGCGCGAACCGAGCGCCAACGCCCGCCGCGCCCACGGCAGCGCCTCGCGCGGCCTGCCCGCGGCGTTCAGAGCCCACCCCAGCGCGTCGGCGGAGCGGACGCTGGGCGCCGTCGCCCACGCCCGGCGCGCCAGGCGCACCGCGCGAGCGGCGGAACCGTGGTCGGCCTCGAAGATCGCCAGCTCGACGTCGGTGTTCACGCCCGCGGCGGCGAGCAGGCGCTCCTCGACGGCGACCAGTTGGAAATCGCGGCGAGCGGCCGCGGTGCGTCCGGCGGCCAGCTCGGTCTCGCCGAGGGCGATCACGTACTCGGGCAGCGGCAGTCGCGCCACCACGGCGCGCTGCCGGCGGATCGCGGCGGGCAGCCGGCCGCGCGCGACGTCGACGCGAGCGAGCCCGGCCATGGCGGCCGCGTAGGACGGGACGCGGTCGAGCGCGTCGAGGTAGGCGTGGCGCGCCTGCCCGACCGAGCCGCGGGCGAGCAGCAGGTTGCCGAGCAGGGTCTGGACGTAGGCGACGTTCTCGGCCGCCGCGCCGCCCGCCGAGACGGCCAGGCGCATCGCCGCCAGCGCGCCCGAGAGGTCGCCGTGCAGCTCGCGGAAGTAGGACACGCGGGCGTAGGCCGCGAGGTCGGGGCTGCGGTCGACCATCTGCTGCAGGACGCGACCCGCCTCTTCATACCGGCCCAGCTCCACCAGGCCGTCGACCATCGGGCCGTAAGGGAGGTTCACCGACGGAGCGATCCGGTGGGCGAGTTGGGCGTCGGCGAGGCCGGCGCGGAAGTCATGGCGGGCCAGCTCGAGGACAGAGCGCCGTGTCAATGCGGCGGGATCGCGAGGAGCGAGCCGCAGCGCATGGTCGACGGCGGCCTCCGCGCGAGCGTAGTAGGCGGGGTCGCCGGTCTCGCGCACGCGCTGGAGGTAGGCCGAGGCGAGCGACGTGTAGCCGTCGGGCTTGTCCGGGAACGCGCGGACCTGGGCCTGCAGCGCGGCGATCTGCTGCGCCGTCGGGGCGCCGGGCCGCAGCACCGGCGTGTCGAGCCGCGGCGCGGACGGCGCGGCGTCGTGGCGCAGCGCGCCGAGCAGCAGGACCGCCCCGAACGCCAGCGCTGCGGCCAGGGCGAGCGCGACGGCGGGGCGGCGTAGGTCGAGAAGGTGGGTCATGTCGGTCGGTCCGAAGAGACGGCGGTGGGCGGGGCGGCGAGGAGTGACGCCGCCCCGCCCGTTGCCGTTACGGGGTGGGATCGTGCTGAGGCTCCGAGCGCTTCAGCTCCGAGTCGAACCCCGAGTGCGGCGGTGCGACGTAGGGGAACGTGCTCAGGAACGGGACGTCGTTCTGATCGACGCCGTCGCCCAGCGGCACCTTCTTGCCGCCCTGGTCGGCCGGCAGCAGGAAGCCGGCGATCACCCGCAGCTCGACGTCGGTGACGTCGTCGGCCAGACGGCGGCCGTTGGGGAAGCCGGCGTTGTCGCCCGCGGCCACGCCGAACGAGCTGGGGCTGGGGCTCGGCGGGACGCCGAGGTTGAGCTTCAGCGTGTCGGTCGGCGGGGCGCCGGGGGCGATCTGCGTCAGGCCCGGAAGGCCCGTCAGCAGCGCCTGCACGATGTCCGTGCGGTCGGTCTCCTTGACGCCCAGGTCGAACAGGACGTTCATGACCTTCGCGAGCTCCGGCGACAGGACGTACTTGCCGAAGTTCTTCAGGTCGTTGGACGGCTGGGTCCGGTTGAACTTGTCCTTCTGGCCGAGCGGGATGACCACCTCGTTGACCAGCGGGTTGCCCAGGCGCGAGACCTGGACGAAGCCGCCCTTGCCCTTCGTCTGGGACTGCGTGACCAGCAGGCGCGGCCGCTCGGTCGACGCCCACACGCCGATCACGGCGTTGGCCGCGTCCGGTGCGGCCACCGGCTTGCGATCACGCGTGACCTGCGCCTCGGGGATCTGCAGGACGAACGAGTGGACGTTGTAGCCGGCGAGGTCGTCCTTGCCGCCGCCCGCGTTGCCGGTTCCGACGCGGAAGTTGATCGCGTCGAACGCCGTGCCCAGGTCGACGAAGAACGGGTCGTCGCGCTGGCCGACGAACACCTTGCCGCCACCGCTGATCGACCGGATCGCCTCCGCGGCGACCTTGCCGTAGTCGGGGAACGTCTTCGGCCCGACGTTGTTGGGCGCCACCGGCAGGTTGCTGCCGACGACCTTCTCGCCGGTCTTCTTGCCGGCCTTGTAGGTCTCACGCGTCACCGAGTACGTCTGGTAGACGTTGAGCTTGGGGTCGTTGATCGACGTGACGCCCGGCAGGGCGTAGAGGAACGAGTTCTTGTTGCGCACGTGGGTGCGGAACTTGAACTCGTAGCGCACGTCGTACCGGCCATCGCCGGTGTTGTCGACGTTGATGTAGTAGTGGGCACGGTCGTCGAGCCGGTAGAAGTTCGGCCCGCCTGCGGGATCCTCGAACGGGATCCAGTTCGCCACGACCGTCAGCGCGCCGGGCGCGTCGTCGGCCGTGTAGGCGTAGAGGTCGGTGTCGTCGCCGGTCGGGTCGATCGATGTGAGCGGAGCCTCGCGGTGGCTCGAGCCTGAGCTCAGGGCCACGGTGAGGACGCCGGCACCGATCGCCGCCAACAGGGCGACCATGAGGGTGGTGAGTTTGTGCATGCCCGGCCTTCCGCACGCGGCGTCGCAATGGATCAGGCGGCACGACCGCTGTTGCGAACGGCTCGCAGTTGGCGCCGGCGCCCGGGCGAGTAACTAGCGCGTGAAGGTGGTGCCCGGCTCGAGCCGACGGCAGAACGCGGCGACCAGTCGCGCCGCCGCCTCCACGTCGGAGAGCTGCACCGTCTCGACCGGCGAGTGCATGTAGCGCAGCGGCATGCTGACGATCCCGCACGGAATGCCGGCGCGGGAGAAGTTGATCCCGTCGGCGTCGGTGCCAGAGCTGCGACCCGACGCCTCGACCGAGAACGGGATGCCCTCTGCCTCGGCGGCGTCGTGGAGCAGCTCGAAGACGCGGGGGTGCAGCGTCGTGCCGCGACCGATCACCGGGCCCGAGCCGAGGTGGTGCGAGCCGTGCTCGCGCTCCTCGACGCCGGGCACGTCGGTGGCGTGTGTGACGTCGACGACGATCGCCACGTCGGGGCGCACACGATGGGCGACGGTGCGGGCGCCGCCGAGCGTCGTCTCCTCCTGGGCGCCCGCCACGGCGACCACGTCGCCCGGCGCCCCGCCGGACTCCGCCACCATCCGCGCCGTCTCCAGCGCGACGTAGCACCCGAGGCGATTGTCGAGCGAGCGCGAGACCAGACGACCGTTGGGCAGCTCGACGGGATCGCCCGCGATGACGGCGACATCGCCCACGCGCGCCAGCGAACGCGCCTCGTCGCCGTCGGCCGCGCCGATGTCGATGTGCAGGTCGCGCAGCTCCGGGACCTTCTTCTTGTCGTCGTCGCGAAGCAGGTGGATCGGCTTGCGGCCGACGACACCCGGTCGCGTCCCCTCGCGGGTGATGACGGCCACCCGCTGGCCGACGAGGATCTGCGGGTCCCAGCCCCCGACCCCGGTGAACCACAGGAAGCCCTTGTCGTCGACGTGTGTGACGATCAGGCCGATCTCGTCGACGTGGCCGACGACCGCCACGGTCAGCCCGCGGTCGGTCCCGAACACGCGCGCCGTCGACGAGCCGACGACGTCGCCCTCGACCTCGGCGAACGCCTCGGCGTGCCGGCGCCAGACCGCCGCCGGCGCGCCCTCGTAACCCGACGGGCCGTGGGCGGTGAGGAGCTCTCCCAGCAGGTCAGGAACGGGCATGAGCGGGCACCCTACGCAGTACCCAAGAGCTCCCGCAGCACGAACTTCAGGATCCCGCCGTGCCGGAAGTACAGGGCCTCCTTGGGCGTGTCGATCCGCACGCGGCAGGTGAACTCCTTGTCGCCCGCCTTCACGGTGACCTCGCGCGGCGGACTGTCTCCGGCGTTCAGCGGCTCGGCCACGCCGCCGATGCTGAACTCCTCCTCGCCCGTCAGCCCCAGGGACTCGATCGTGTCGCCGTCGGCGAGCTGCAGCGGCAGCACGCCCATCCCGATCAGGTTGGAGCGGTGGATGCGCTCGAAGCTCTCGGCGATCACAGCGCGCACACCGAGCAGTGCGGTCCCCTTGGCGGCCCAGTCGCGCGACGAGCCCGAGCCGTACTCCTTGCCGGCGAGCACCACGAGCGGCGTGCCCTCCTCGATGTAGGCCATCGCGGCGTCGTAGATCGGCATGACTTCATCGCCCTTCTTGGTGAAGCCACCCTCCTTGCCGTCGGCGAGCTCGTTGCGCAGCCGGATGTTGGCGAACGTGCCGCGCATCATCACCTCGTGGTTTCCGCGACGTGACCCGTAGGAGTTGAAGTCGCGCTTGGAGACCCCGTGCTCCTTCAGATAGGCGCCCGCCGGGCCGTCCTCCTTGATCGAGCCCGCCGGCGAGATGTGGTCGGTCGTCACGCTGTCGCCGAGCTTGGCCAGCACGCGCGCGCCCTCGATGTCGGTCAGGTCGGCGGGCTCGCGTTCCATCCCCTCGAAGAACGGCGGCAGGCGCACGTAGGTCGAGTCGTCGGCCCACTCGAAGCGATCGCCCGACGGCACCTCGAGCGAGTTCCAGTGCTCGTCGCCTTCGAAGACCTCGCCGTAGCTCTTGCGGAACATGTCCGACTGCACCGCCTGCTCGATCGTCTGCGCAACCTCGTGCTCGGAAGGCCAGATGTCGGCCATCATCACGTCGCTGCCGGGGAACGGCTCGTTGAGCGGATCCCAGTCCATCGTCCCGGCGAGCGCATAGGCCACGACCAGCGGCGGCGAGGCCAGGTAGTTCATCTTCACGTCGGGGTTGATGCGCCCCTCGAAGTTGCGGTTGCCGCTGAGCACCGAGACGACCGCCAGGTCGTGCTCGTTGACCGCGGCGCTGATCTCGTCGGGCAGCGGGCCGGAGTTGCCGATGCAGGTCGTGCAGCCGTAGCCGACGAGGTTGAAGCCGAGCTCCTCCAGCGGACCGGTCAGGCCCGCGCGGTCGAGGTACTCGGTGACGACCTTCGACCCGGGGGCCAGCGAGGTCTTCACCCACGGCTTGCTCTCGAGCCCGCGCTCGCGGGCCTTCTGGGCGAGCAGGCCCGCCCCGAGCATGACGCTCGGGTTCGACGTGTTCGTGCACGACGTGATCGCGGCGATCACGACGTGGCCGTGGTCGAGCGGGAACTCCTTGCCGTCCATCTCGACCTGCGCCGACGTGGGCGAGCGCTCCGCGATCGCGGCCATCGCCTCGGCGCTGGCATGCGCAGGCGCGGGGCGCTCCTCGTTTCCGTCGTGCCCGGGCGCCCCGTTGGAAGGCGGATCCGACGCCGGGAAGCTCTCGGCGATCGCCTCGTCGTGCGCCTCGGCGACCTCGCCCTCGGCGTCCTTGCCGATCAGGTCCGACAGCGCGGAGCGAAAGCCATCCTTCGCGTCGGTCACGGCCACGCGATCCTGCGGGCGCTTGGGCCCGGCCAGCGATGGGACGACGTCGCCGAGGTCGAGCTCGACCGTGTCGGAGAACGTCGGGTCGTCGGCGTCGTCGTCGTGCCAGAGACCCTGCTCCTTGGCGTAGGCCTCGACGAGCTCGATGAGCTCCTTGGGCCGGCCGGAGAACTCGAGATAGCGAAGCGTCTCGGCGTCGACGGGGAAGATCGCGCACGTCGAGCCGAACTCGGGGCTCATGTTGCCGATCGTCGCGCGGTCGGCCAGCGGCAGGGCGCCGACGCCCGGGCCGTAGAACTCGACGAACTTGCCGACGACGCCCTTCTTGCGCAGCTGTTCGGTGACGGTCAGCACGAGGTCGGTGGCCGTGGCGCCCTCGGGAAGCTCGCCGTGCAGGCGAAAGCCCAGGACCTGCGGGATCAGCATCGACATCGGCTGGCCGAGCATCGCGGCCTCGGCCTCGATGCCGCCCACGCCCCAGCCGAGGACGCCGAGGCCGTTGATCATCGTCGTGTGAGAATCGGTCCCGACCAGCGTGTCGGGATAGGCCTCGCCGTCGTCGTTCACGAACACGACGCGCGCGAGGTACTCGAGGTTGACCTGGTGGACGATCCCCGTGTCGGGCGGGACGACCGAGAAGCCCTCGAAGGCGTCCTGGCCCCAGCGCAGGAACTGATAGCGCTCCTGGTTGCGTTCGAATTCCCGCTCGGCGTTGATGCGGAACGCATCGCGGGTGCCGTACGCGTCGACCTGCACCGAGTGGTCGATGACCAGCTCGGCGGGCACCAGCGGGTTGATCTTCGAAGGGTCGCCGTCGAGGTCGGCCATCGCGTCGCGCATCGCGGCGAGGTCGACGACGGCAGGCACGCCGGTGAAGTCCTGCAGCAGCACGCGCGCGGGCGTGAAGGCGATCTCGGTGTCGGGCTCGGCGCGGTGGTCCCAGCCCGCGAGCGCCTCGATGTCGGCCTTCTCCACCGAGCCGTTGCCCTCGGTCCGCAGCAGGTTCTCGAGCAGGACCTTCAGCGAGAACGGCAGCCGCGCGACGTCGTGGGACGCCTGCAGCGCGTCGAGGCGGTAGATCGTCAGCTCGCGGTCGCCGACCTTCAGGGTGTCGCGCGCGTCGAACGAGTTGGGGTGCTCGGGCATGTCAGGTCCTTTCGGCGTCGGCGGGGAGGATGACGTAGGGCTTCCCGCCAGGAGTGCTCAGTGCGCGGAAGCGTTCGTGGTCGAAGGTGGCGATCCGGTCCGTCCGCAGACGGCCGGCGAGGGCGACGAGCGAGGCGTCGACGAGCTCGAGCTCAGGACGGCGCTTCGCGATGGCCAGCGTCTCGTCGAGGGCGTCGGCCCACCAGCGCACCGTGTAGGCGCCGCGCTGCAGGTCCCGCCGCAGGGCGTCGGCGGCGCCCTCGCGCCGCGCGAAGTCGTCCATCTCGGCGAGCGCCAGCGGCGTGGTCACGAGCTCGTCGTCGACCACGGCCACCCAGTCGGCCGCGGCCTCGTGGCCGGGGTCGTCGGCGTCCATCAGCGCGACGACGACGCTGGTGTCGACGACAACGCTCATCGGCGGCCGCTTCGCACCACGCCAACGGACGGCTTGGGACGCTTGGGCCGGGTCACGACCGACGCCAGGCTGCGGCGGATGAACTCCGCCTTGGTGAGCCCCTCCTCGGCGGCGCGCCTGGCAAGTGCTTCGTCCAGGGCGCGTTCGAGGTAGATGCTCGTCTTCTTCACCCTACGTAGGGTAACAGACGTCAGAGGCCCTGCGGATGCCGGGCGACGAAGCCGCCGATGCGCGAGGGGGCTGCGCCCCAGCGCGTGCCGGTACGGGATCGCTCGACGGTGTCGAAACGCAAGCCGGCCACGACCATGAACGCGTGCCCGGCGTTGGCGTAGACGGTCACCCACTTCCCCCTTCCCGGCTTGCCCCAGCTCTGGAACGAGGTCGAGTCGAGCTGGCGGTCGACCAGGCCGGCCGATGCCAGCGCGAACGACACCGAGCCCGAGCAGTCGTACGCGGAGTCGACCCAGACCTCGTCGCCCTTGACCCCGCCGTGGCCGCCGCCGTAGCGGTACGGCGCGCGGGCGACCTGGTTGCCCGCGCTGATGATCGCGGCGACCGCCGACGGCGCGCCGGGAGGCACGGTGGCCAGCCCTCCCGCGGTCAGGCCGGCCTGGTCGACCACCCCGCCGGTGTTCGCCACGCCGAGCGCGGTTGCCAGCTCCTGCTGGACCTCGGCGTCTGTGGGCGCCGGCGCCGGCACGGCCGCCCGCCTCGGCGTCGTCCGGGTCTTCGTCCGCCGTGCCCGCGGCGGCAGCTTGGCCGGCACCGTGAACACCTGCGAGGCGGGCCGCTGTGCCCGCGCGGGGCGCGACGAGTGGTCGGCGTCGTCGCCGCAGCCTGCGCCTGCCAGCGCCGGGACGAAGCAGGCCACGACGGCGAGCACACGGGACGACGGCACGGCCCAACTCTAGGCTCGCCGTTCACCAGGGTCGCCCGGTAGCGTCCGCCGCCATGGAGCGCAAGGTCACTCGCCGCACCCTGATCGGCACCAGTGCCGCGGCCGGCGCCGCGGCGATGGCGCCCGGCGCCGCCCAGGCGGCCAAGAAGAAGCCCAAGCGCGCCAAGCGCCCGCGCAAGGCCGACGTCGTCGTGATCGGCGCCGGGCTGGCAGGCCTCCAGGCCGCCCACGACGTCGTGGCCGCCGGGAAGTCGGTGTTCGTCCTCGAAGCGCGCAACCGGGTCGGAGGCCGGACGCTCAACCACGACATCGGCGGCGGCAAGATCATCGAGATCGGCGGCCAGTGGGTCGGGCCCGACCCAGTCCAAGCTCCTCGCACTGGCCAAGGACCTGGGGATCGACACCTTCAAGACCTACAACGACGGCAGCTACATCTACTACCGCAACGGGACCAAGACCCCATACGAGGCCAACGGGCCGCTCGGCGCCGTGCCACCCGACCCCCAGGGCGTCGCCGACGCGTTCAGCGCGATCCTCAAGCTCAACCAGATGGCCGCCGGGCTCGACGTCGCCGCCCCGTGGACGCACGCGAACGCCACGGAATGGGACGGGCAGACCTTCGAGACCTGGAAGCTGGCCAACACGGTGACCGACTCCGGCCGCCTGCTGCTGGACGTCGCGACGCAGGCCGTGTGGGCCGCCGAGCCGCGCGACGTCTCGCTGTTGCACTACCTGTTCTACATCCGCGCCGCCACCGACGACAGCCCCGGCACGCAGGTCGACTTCCAGCGCCTGCTGAACACCGCCGGCGGCGCGCAGGAGAGCCGCTTCGTGGGCGGCTCGCAGCTCGTGTCGATCAAGCTGGCGCAGCAGCTGGGCCGGCGGGTGCAGCTCAACCAGCCCGTCCGCCGGATCATCCAGCGCAAGCGCGGCGTCGACATCCACACCAGCAAGGCACGCTTCACGGCGAGCCAGGTCATCGTCACCGGGCCTCCCACGGTGACCGCATACATCGAGTTCCATCCCCCACTGCCCGCCCAACGCGCCCAGCTGCTCCAGCGCATCCCGCAGGGCAACGCGATCAAGTGCGAGGCGATCTACGACAAGCCGTTCTGGCGCGACGCCGGCCTGGCGGGCCAGATCGTCTCCGACGCCGAGCCCGTGCGCGTCACGTTCGACAACTCGCCGCCCGACGGATCCCCCGGGGTGATGCTCGGCTTCATCGAGGGCTCGTTCGCGCGCAAGTGGGCGCGCAAGCCCGCCGGCGAGCGGCGGGCAGCCGTGCTCGGGAACTTCGCCACCTACTTCGGCGACCAGGCGCTCAAGCCAAACGACTACATCGAGATGGACTGGTCGAACGAGATCTGGACCCGCGGGTGCTACGGGGCCTTCACGCCGCCCGGGGTCCTGCTCGACTACGGCGAGGCGATCCGCCGGCCGTTCGGCGCGCTGAAGTGGGCCGGCGCCGAGAGCGCCACGTTGTGGAACGGCTACATGGAAGGCGCACTGCGATCGGGCAGCCGCGCGGCTGCCGAGGCGCTGGCCGACCTCTAGGCCACGTCGCGGGCGAACCGCCGGCTACGGCGGTCGATCTCGAACCACACGCGGGTGCCGTTGTCGGTCTCCACTCCCCAGCGAGAGGCGAGCTTGTCGATCAGGCGCAGGCCGTAACCACGGGCGCTGTGACGCAGCTCGGGATCGAATCCCGTGCCCGGGTCGTGGACCTCCACCCGAACGAAGTCGCCCACGAAGCGGGCCGCGAACAGGATCGAGTCCTCGTCTCCGACGCCGGCGTGGCGGACAGCGTTGGTGATCAGCTCGGTCGTGAGCAGTGCCACCGTGTGCTCGAGGTCGTCTGGAATCCGCGCCTCGGCCAGCGCCAGCCGCGCCCGCCGGGCGGACGTGCTTTGGGGGGGAAGGGCGAGGAGGACGTCAGAGGGCGCCTCGGTGAAAGGCATCTCTTTCAGCGTTTCCCCATGTGCCCCGGTCTCAATCGAACCGCGGCAGGATCTATTGCGCCAGATCGCTTCTAAACGGGATTACCCGCGCTTGCGAACGGGAGCGACGGGACTCGAACCCGCGACCTCCGGCGTGACAGGCCGGCGCTCTAACCGACTGAGCTACGCCCCCTCGGGGGCTCAACAGTAAAGCAGCATCCCGGCTAGCTGCCGGGGGGCTCGCCCTCGCGCGTTGGAAGGCGCAGGTCGCCCGGTTGCACGGCCGGCAGACGGGCCGAGATGATCCGCTTGGCGGCCTCGAGTGCGTCGTCGACCGCCTGCTCAGCGGCCGCGGAGTCACCGCGGCGCAGCTCGTACGTCGCCAGCACCAGCGACTGGACCACGCCGTCGTGGATCTCCGCCGCCGCCCGCTCGTCGACCCGTCGGCGGACCCAGCCGCGCGCCAGGTCCTCGTAGCGGCCGACCAGCACGCCGATGACGAAGAAGGCCACCAGCCGCGAGACCCAGCCCATCGTGTGGACCTCGGTGTCGTCGAGCGCGACCCAGATCGACAGCAGGCAGGTGGCCAGGCCCGCCCCGAGCAGTCCGCCGGGCACGCCGGCGGCCAGCGCCGTCAGCGCGATCGGAATCACGTAGAGGACGGTGACCGCCAGGCGCGGGTCGTTGAACGCCAGCGACAGCGTGAGCACGCCGCCGTACAGCAGCAGCGCGACGAGGAGCAGCTGCGCGCGGCGAACGCGACTGACGATCGGCATGGGGAGATCATCCGCGCTGGCCGCGGCCTTGCACATCCCCTGTTTTGAGAATGGGCCGTCAGCCGGGGCGACGATGGCGCCGCGGCACTCGTGCGGGCAGCTTGCGGTTCGCGAACGGCAGCGCCCAGGTCACGCTGCGACGGTGGGGGAAGCGCAGCGTGACGCGGCCGGTGCCCATCGCGCCCAGCCGCGTGCCGTCGCGGGTGAAGGTGATCAGCTCGGCGGGCGGCTCGGCGAAGTCGAAGCGCATGTCCCACGCCGTGCCGTGCTGGGCGACGGTCCCGTAGCTCCACTGGCGCGGCATCGCCGACGAGCCTCCGAAGAAGCCCCACTCGATCGCCGCGGCGAGGTGGACGCGCCAGTACGGCCAGTCGTGGATCCCGTGGCGCGGGACGTAGGTCACGTCGTCGCCCGCCGCGCGAGCGGCCGTCACGAAGTCGTCGGCGTGCTGGCGAAGCTCGGCCTCGGCGACGGCCCCGAAGTAGTTCGTCGGCCCCGCCCCGAGGTCGTCGACGCCGTCGCCGACCGTGACGTAGATCCGGGTGGAACGCAGATTGGAGACCAGCGTCGTCGGGTCGTGACCCTCCCAGTAGAAGCGCTGCGCGTCGGGCTCGCCGAAGACGTCTGTGTGCTTCTCGCCCTGGGTGTCCATCGCCGTCGGCCATTCGGGTCGCAGCAGGGAGAGCACGCCGGAGAAGCTCGCCACGGAGCCGAAGTAGCCCGGGCGCTGGGTCGCATAGAACATCGCGCCCTCGCCACCCATCGACAGCCCGGCGATCGCATGGTTGGCGCGCCCGCGCGCGACCGGAAGGCGCTTCTCGACGAGCGGAATGAGCTCGTCGAGGTGGTAGCGCTCCCAGGCCGGTGACCGCGTGCCGGCGCTCCACCAGTTCGCGTACCACCCGACCCCGGCCTCGGGCATCACGACGATGCCGGGAAAGCCGCGGGCGATCCGGGCGAGGTCGCCCCTGGCCGGGACGGACCAGTGCGCGTAGGTGTCACCGTGGCCGTGCAGCAGGTAGAGCACGGGATAGCGGCGAGCCGGGTCGTACCCGTCGGGCAGCAGCACGTTGACCGGCAGCGCCGACGGCGGCTGCGGGGCGCCTTCGGGTGGCTTGTTGAACTTGACGTGCGCGGGATCGACGTAGCGGCTCGTCGTTGTCCACGTGAGGAGCTTCGAGGCCTGCGCGGGCGCCGTCACGGCGAGCGCGCCGGCGGCCGCGGCGGCGATGGCGATGGCGCGGGGCACGGGGGTATCGTGACGACATGTCGCTCACGGGGCCGCAGCCCGTCTCCACCAACCCGATCCTGCGGCTGGCCGGCGACCTGCGCGCCGAGCGCGGCACGGGCGTGCCGTTCCCACCGGGCGAGACGAACCTGAGCGCGGGCCGGACCCGCATGATGCTGCGCGATCCGCTCACCCTCCTGCTCGACTCCTACGAGCGCTACGGGCCGGTGTTCACGCTGCGCGTATTCCACGGGCGCGTCGTGTTCATGCTGGGCCCGGAGGCCAATCACTACGTCACGGTGTCGCACGCTCAGAACTTCTCCTGGCGCGACGGCCACATGGGCGACCTGATCCCGCTGCTGGGCGACGGGCTGCTGACGATCGACGGCGACTTCCACCGGCGGTCGCGCAAGATCATGCTCCCGGCGCTGCACCACGAGCGCATCCAGGCGGCGACCGCGACGATGGAGTCCGAGGTCGATGCCGCGATCGCGCCGTGGAGCGCCGGCGAACGAGCCCGACCTGTACGCGTGGACGCGCGGCCTGGCGCTGCGGATCGCGATGCGCGCGCTGTTCGGCTTCGACCCCGACGTCGCCGCCGGGCGCCTCGACGCCGCCGAGCAGTTCGAACGCGCGCTGGGCTTCTGGTCGAAGTCCTACTGGCTGCAGGTCATGCGCGGCCCGGGCACGCCGTTCGCCCGCATGCAGCGCGCACGCGCCGCGCTCGACGATCTGATCTACACCGAAATAGGTCGGCGCCGGCGATCGGGAGAGCGGGGCGAGGACATCCTCTCGCTGCTGCTCGACGCCTCCGACGACGAGGGCGGGCAGCTCTCCGACCAGCACATCCGCGACGAGGTCATGACGCTGATGTTCGCCGGCCACGACACGACCACGTCAACGGTCGCCTTCCTCTTCTATGAGCTGGCGCGCGCGCCGGAGTGGGCCGATCGCGCGGCGAACGACCCCGCGGCGCTCGAGCTGTGCCTGGACGAGACGCTGCGGCTCTACCCGCCGGCCTGGATCGGGCCCCGGCGGGCCGTGCACGACTTCGAGTTCGCCGGGCACACCGTGCCCGCCAAGGCGTTCGTCAACTACTGCTCGTGGGCCAGTCACCGGCTGCCGGACGTGTGGGAGGAGCCCCACGCCTTCAAGCCCGAGCGCTTCGCGCCCGGCGCGCGCGAGACGATCCCCAAGGGCGCCTATGTGCCGTTCGGCGGCGGGTCGCGTACGTGCATCGGAATGCGCTTCGGCCAGCAGGAGATCCGGGTCATCGCCAAGCGGATCCTGCGCGACTTCCGGCTCGACCTGCCCGCGGACCATCGCCTGCGCATCCGTCAGATGCCCACCATCGGCCCGCAGGACGGGCTGCCGGTGCGCGTACGGGCGGCTTGAGCGCCGAACGCCCGGCCGTCGACGTCGTGGTTCCGTTCGCCGGCTCGGCGGACGCGCTCGACGCGCTCCTGGCCCGGCTCGCGGCGCTGCACGTCGCGCCCGGCGACACGGTGACGGTGGCGCTCAACCGGCACCTGCGAAGGCCGCCTGCGCCGGCGGCCCCGGTGCGCGTGATCGACGCCAGCCGGCGGCGCGGTTCCTACCGCGCCCGCAACACCGGGGCGCGCGCGGGTTCCGCGCCCTGGCTGCTGTTCGTCGACGCCGACGTCGAGCCGCCGCGCGACCTGCTCGATCGCCTCTTCGAGCCTCCGCCGGCCGAGCGCACCGCGGTGCTCGCGGGCGCGGTGCTCGACGAGCCTCCCACGGCGGGCGCACGGGGCCCCGCGGCGCTGCGCTACGCGTGGCTGAAGGCGTCGATGAGCCAGGACGCAACGCTCGCCGACGACCGCTGGGGGTTCGCGCAGACCGCGTGTTGCGCCGTGCGTCGCGAGGCGTTCGCCGACGTCGGCGGGTTCTCAGACGAGGCACGCTCGGGCGGCGACGCCGACCTCTGCTACCGGTTGGCCGCCGGCGGCTGGCGAATCGAATCGCGCCCGGGTGCCGCGGTGCTGCATCGCAACCGCACGACGATCGGGCGGATGCTGGCCCAGCGCGCGCGGCACGGAGCGGGCGCCGCGTGGCTCAGCCGCCGCCATCCGGGCGCGTTTCCGGCGCGGCGAAAGCCCGGGCTGGCCTGGTGGAGCGTGCGGCGCGCGGGCGCGGGCCTCGCGGCGCTGGCGCGAGGCGACCGCGACGCGGCGCTCGTCGGGCTGCTCGACGGGCCGGCGGTGTGGGCGTTCGAGCTCGGCCGCCACCTGCCGAACCACCACCTGCGTCGCTAACGGTACGGGTCGCGGCGGCCCGCCAGCGCCCGCACTCCCGGCAGCGCCAGCGCCAACCGGCGCGCACCCGTCGGCAACAGCTCGCGCGCCTCGCGGTAGTCGCCCTGCCGGACCAGGCCCGCGGCCAACGCGCTGCGGTCGGCTGCGGCAACCCGCTCGCGCGTCGCGGCGTCGACGAGCTCACCGTGGAGCTCGTGCACCGTGGCCTGCGCGCGCGCCAGCGCCGCGACATCGGCCGTCAGCGCTCCCGGGTGGCGGCGATAGAGCACCGCCGCCTCGGGCACGCAGACGAACGCGCCGAGGCGCGCCAGGCGCAGCCAGAGCTCCCAGTCCTCGGCCACCGCGACGGGTCCGTCGAAACCGCCCGCCCGCTCGAGCGCGGCACGACGCAGGAGCACGCTCGACGTCGGGATCGGGTTGGCCTCGTAGAGCAGCGCGGCGAGCTCGGGGCCCTCGTGGCGGCCGCCCGCGGGCTCGGGCCAGCGCTCTCCGGTCGGCCGGTCGTCGGGGCCCACGATGCGCGCGCGGCCGAATGCGAGCACCGCCCCGTCCTCGCGTCCCAGCGCGTCCACCTGCGCCGCGAGCCGCCCCGGCAACCACGCGTCGTCGGCGTCGCAGAGCGCGACGAGGTCGATGTCCTCGGCCAACGCGGCGAGCCCCGTCGCCCGCGCGGCCGCGGGCCCTCCGCGCTGCTCGCGGCGCACCAGCGCGCAGCGCTCGGCGTGGTCTCCCACGAGCCGCAGCGGGAGCGGTGAGCCGTCGTCGACGACCACTACCGCGTCGGGCCGCTCGCCCAGCACCGAGTCGAGCGCCTCGGCGAGGTACGGGCTCCAGCCGTGGGCGACGACGAGCGCGCCGACGCTCACTGCGACCGGCGCAGCCAGTCGCGCAGCGCCGGCGCCCGGCGGACCTTCTTCGGGTCGTACACCGCGAGGAAGCGCACACGGCCGGCGCGCACCCCGGCGAGAACGCCCGGCCGCAGCCGGTACACGCGCGTCTTGCCCTGGACGAACAGCGATCGGGCATGCGGGAACGCCCGCCGCATCGAGCGCCGGCTGGCCCCGCGCCCCACACCCCGGGCGGTGTGCACCCGAGCCGTCGTCAGCAGGAAGACGACCGGCTCCTCGCTCGGTCCGCCCTCCAGGCCGCTGCGATCGCCCGGGATCCCGACCAGCTCCTTGCCGCCGCCCTGCAGGCAGTAGCGCAGCCACCCGCGCTGGACGCGAACGGGTGTGCCGATCTGCGCCCAGACCTTCGACTCGGCCATCCCGAGCGTCACGCCGCCGAGGTGTCGCGGCCCGACACCGCCGGCCGCGGCCGCACACGGCGGTGGGCGCTTCGCCGGAGGCGGCTTGACGTAGGGCGACGACGAGGCCGCCTTCGCGACGCATGCCGGGTCGGCGTCGACCTGGTCGTGGGTGATCACCCCGCCGGTTCCCGGGGCCGAAGAACTTCGCGTACTCGGCCGGGAATCCCGGGATCGAACTCGGGTCGCCGGTCTGCCCGTTGAAGTTGAAGTTCGTCACCCAGACGCCGCCGTCGCCCGTCGCCTTGTCGAAGAAGTAGTGGCCGTCCCACTCATACGTCTTCGTCGAGCCGTCGTCCTGGACGATCGAGCCGCGCCAGTGGTCGCTTTGGAAGTAGAAGCACTTCGGCCCGGCCAGCGCCACGCGCGCGGGTTCCTTGGTGACGAACTCGACGACGCCCAGCTCGGTCACGTTCTGCTTGCGCTTGGCGTACTCGACGCAGAACGGGTCGGCCTCGGGGTGGGCAACCGTCGTGCCGTAGTCGGCGTTCTGGAGCTCGCACTCGAACGGGTTGACCCCGTCCCACGGCGACGGTGGCGCGGGTGCACCGCCGGCCGTCGTGGCGGCCATCGCCACGCAGACGAACCCGGCGATCAATGCCCCCCTCACCATGGGCGGGAGTGTAAGGTCGCCACGCCCGTGCTGACCAGAAGGGACCTGCTGGCCCGGGCAGCCGCCACGGGCCTGGCCGCCACGATCACGTCGGCGCTTCCCGTCGCGCGCAGAACGACGAATGCCCTCGCCGCGGGCATCGGCCCGGCTGACCCGGACGCGACTCTGCAGGCCTTCGCGGACACGATCATCCCGGGGCGCAAGGCGACGACGACCGACCTCGGCAACCCGATCCATCCGCAGGCGATCGCCGGCGTCGACGCGCTGCCCGGTGCGGTCGAGACCGACGCGCTGGCGCTCTATCACCACCCGCTCGTCGGGTTCGACGCGCTGGAAGCGCCGTTCCTCGCCGACCTCGAGGCCCGCGCCCTCCAGCAGGGCGGCGACTTCCTCTCGCTGCCGTTCGACGCGCGCGTCGCCACCTGCGTCAGCGGGCTCGCGTACGACAGCCCCGAGCGCCTGCTGTGGGAGGCGGCGACCGCGGTTCCGTTCACGGCGTTCTGCGCCGCCGCGCTCGTGCCCGAGCAGGTCGCGGCCAAGGCTTCGGGCTACCGGGTCATGGGGCTGCCGGGCGCGACCCCGAGCGGTTACCCGAAGGGCTTCTCCTACGGGCGCCGGCTGTCCCGCGAGCGCACCAAGCACGGATCGCTTCCCTGATGGCCGAGCGCGTCGACGTCCTCATCGCCGGGACCGGCTTCGGCGGCTCGATCGCCGCCTGGCGGCTGGCCGAGCTCTATCGCGCGGCGGAGGCCGATCCCAAGGCGATCGTGATGCTCGAGCGCGGCAAGCGGTTCAAGCACACCGACTTCAAGCAGTCGATGTCGATCGACCACCTCGCCGACGTCTACAACCTCACCCAGGGCGACGGGATGCAGGTCGTCACGGCCAACGCGGTCGGCGGCGGATCGAACCTTTACCTCGCAGCGTCGCTGCGCTCGCCGCGCGAGACCTTCGAGCGGCGCGATCGACGGGCCGGCGACGGACCCGAGCGGCGCATGTGGCCCAAGGACATCTCGCGCCGGACCCTGGACCCGTTCTACGCGCGGGTGGAGCAGGGCCTGCGCGTGCGCCGGCCGACCTGGAAGCAGGTGTCGAAGTCCGGCGGACTGTGGGCCGCCACGCTGAACGCGGCCCACCACACGTGCGACCGCGTGCCGTTGGCGATCAGCCCGGAGCGCTGCGTCAACGCGAAGTGGTGCCACACGGGCTGCATCTTCGGCGCCAAGAACTCGCTGATCACCAACTACCTCGGCGCGGCTGAGCAGGCGGGCGTGCAGGTGCGCCCCCAAGTCGAGGTCCAGTCGGTCCGCCTCTCCTCGGCTCGGCCCTACCGCTACTTCGTCAGCGCGACCAGCGGCGGGCAGAGCGTCGAGTACGAGGCGAAGGTCGTCGTGCTCGCCACGGGCGCGATGGGCGACGCGCCGATCCTGATGCGCTCGCGCACCGATTTGTCGGGATTGTCGGCGCAGCTCGGCCAGCACCTCAGCTCCAACGGCGACCACGTGGCCGCCGCCGAGTACGACCCCGCGAAGGTGCGCAGCGTGCTCGGCCTGCCGGGCTACGGGCAGTTCCACAAGGGCAAGCCGATCACGACCATGACCTATGACTTCTGGGTCGGACGCAGCGACCATCGCTACGACGGCACGCGCTTCACCCTGCAGGAGATCTTCCTTTCGTCGCTGACCAACCTCCTGTACGACGACGGTCGCGATCCTGCGGGCGACCCTTCGTGGTGGGGCCTGCAGAAGAAGCAGGCGATCGCGAACTGGAACAACCGCATCGAGCTGCTCGCGATGGTCGAGGACACCAGCGACGGCGCGTTCTACGCCGCGCCGCCGGCGGGCGACGCGATCCGGCCAAACGCCGGGCCGGTGGCGGTCGGCCTGTTCACCTACAAGCAGTCCGATCAGTCCTTCGCCGTGCGCGAGGCGGCCGACAACGCGATGCGGCGGGTCGTCGAGCGGCGCGGCCTGGCGCGGTTCATGAAGCTCACCGAGACCCTGGGCGCGTACTCGGCGCACCCGCTCGGCGGCTGTCGCATGGCGGACTCGGCGGACCTCGGCGTGGTCGACGCCGCGGGCGCCGTGTTCGGCTACGAGGGCCTGTACTGCTTCGGCTCCTCGATCATCCCGACGTCGCTCGGGGTGAATCCGTCGCTGACGATCGCCGCGGTGGCCGAGCGCAACGCCGAGGCGCTCGTGGCGCGCGCGGGTGACCTCGGCCTTCCCGTACGACCCGGGGCGTTGAAGGCAGGCGTGCCGCCGCAGACGATCGGCGAGCGCGTGGTGCCGGTCGGCTAGCCGGCGCCGTCGGTCGGCGGGTCGCCGCACAACAACCAGCCACGGTCCGGCCGCGGGATTATTCGCCGGCGGGCGGCCAGCCGGCCGAGGGCGGTGGTCACGGTCGGGCGACGCGCGCCGATGAGCAGGCCGAGCTGCTCGTGCGTGAGGGGCAGGTCCACCCAGATGCCGTCGGGGACGACCCGGCCCCAGCGCTCGCTGAGTCCCCAGAGGAGGTGCAGCAGGCGGTCCTCGACCTTGACGAAGCGCGCGACGGCGGCCTGGGCGGCGAGGCGCTGGACGCGCTCGATCCCCCGCGTGGCGACCTTGGCGAAAAGCTCGGGATAGCGGGCGAGCCGCTCGCCGGCTTGGGCGTCGAGCACGGCCAGGCGCAGCGGCCAGAGCACGCGCCATTGACTGGCCGGCAGCCGCCAGGGACCGGCCGACGGCCAGGGTCGCAGCAGATCGCCGGGCCCGACCAGCTCGGCCGAGAGGCGCACGTCGATGCCGACCTGCCGCACCGCGATCCCCTCGATGACCAGCAGACCCATGAGCGGGCGGTCGCTCGGCTCCTTGGCGGGCTTCCAGATGCCTGCCGGGACCGTGATGGTCTCGACCAGCACCGTCGCCAAGGCCTGCTCGCGGCGGGTGGGCGGCAGCACCTCGGCCAGGTCGGGGTCGAGCTCCAGCAGCCTGGAGAGGCTTCCATTGGTGGTTTCGGTGATGGCCAGCACTATGAAGGTACTCCCCGGGGGCGCCATACCCGCAACGGGTGCGGAGCACCGCAGTAGCCTGCTCGGAGCGCGGGCGCTTAGCTCAGTTGGTCCAGAGCACCACGTTTACACCGTGGGGGTCGCTGGTTCGAGTCCAGCAGCGCCCATCGTTCTGGGGCACCGTCGACGGCCTCCGGGATATCCTCGCCCGATGGATCACGGGCAGCCGATCTCCTACGTCGCGCTCGAAGCCGGCACGGACGTGCTGGGCAGCGATGGGGTGGTCGTCGGGACGGTCGAGCATGTGCTGGCCGACACCGAGAGCGACGTCTTCGACGGAATCGTCGTCGATCTCCAATTCGGGAGCGGCGGGACGCGATTCGTCGACGCCGACCAGGTCGGAGACATCTACGAGCGCGCGGTGATGCTCGAGCTGGAATCCGCGGCGGCGGACCAACTGCCGGAGCCGACGCCCGCGCCCGCCGTGATGGAGAGCAGCGGTGTCGAGGGCTCCGAGGGGCCGCTCAAGAGCAAGCTGCACCGCGCGTGGGACCTCATCTCCGGTAACTACTAGCCATGGACCTCGGGCTCTCCGGCCGTGTCGCGCTCGTCACCGGCGCGTCGAAGGGGATCGGCCGCGCGATCGCGGCGGAGCTCGCCGGCGAGGGAGCGCGGGTGGCGATCAGCGCGCGCTCGCGGGAGAACGTCGACGCCGCCGCGCAGGAGATCGGGGCCGAGGGCTTCGTCCTCGACAGCGCCGACCTCGACGCCGCCCCGCGTCTGCTGCGCGACGTCGAGAGCCGGCTCGGCCCGATCGAGGTGCTCGTCTGCAAC
This sequence comes from uncultured Actinomycetes bacterium, assembly GCA_963825415.1. Taxonomy (GTDB): domain Bacteria; phylum Actinomycetota; class Thermoleophilia; order Solirubrobacterales; family Solirubrobacteraceae; genus BP-464. The sequence goes on from CAWGTD010000003.1 coordinate 501,051, forward strand.
ACCGGCGGGCCGCCCGCCGGCGCGGACCCGCTGGGCTTCGACCGCGAGCAATGGGAGACCGCGTACCGGACGCTGGTGCTGGCGCAGATGGCGCTGGTCGAGCGGGTCATGCCGGGAATGCGCCGGCGCGGCTGGGGCCGGGTGCTGAGCATCGCCTCGACCACCGTCCGCGAGCCCTCGCCCGTGTTGATTCTCTCCAACACCCACCGCGCCGCGCTGCTCGCGGCGTTCAAGACGCTCGCACGCCACGTGGCGGCCGACGGCGTGACGCTCAACACACTGCTGCCGGGCCGGATCGGCACCGACCGGCTCTATTCGCTCGGCGGCTCACAGGAGGCTGCCGAGGCGGCGGCGCGCGAGCAGGTCCCGGCCGCCCGGCTCGGCACGCCGGAGGAGATGGCCGCTGCCGCGGCCTTCCTCTGCTCCGACCGCGCCAGCTACATCACCGGCCAGGCGCTGGCGGTGGACGGCGGTTTGCTGCAATCGATTTGAGTGGGTCGCCCGAGACTCGAACTCGGATCTGACGGATTAACCTGCCGCACCGGCTCTCACCGGCCGCCCCTCGGGGCGTTGCGGTCTGGACCATCTCTTCGCCCTCGACTCGACGTTAGGGCGGGCGGCGTATGGCCTCTGAGGGCTCCCCGCGAACGGGTTGCCTGCTGATCGCCCAATCCCTCGGATTTTCACCGCGCTCTCGCGCTGGTACCTCGGGCTCTAAGGGGGTTCCAGCAAACAGCCGCCGACTGACCAGTGGTTTCCCTGCTGGCGCTCCTTTTTCCGAAGTCCGCAGCTCTACCAATTGAGCTAACGACCCATACCCGCGGCGAGAATCGAACTCGCTCTTGCAGCGTGAAAGGCTGCCGTGCTCACCGTTACACCACGCGGGCAAGCCGGCACAGTCTAGGTCTGGCGTCATCCGCTCGGGATGCGAACATGTGTTCGTGCGTACGGCGGACATGAAGGCGGCGAGGAGACTGAGGACGGCTGGATGGTCGCTTCGGGAAATCGCCACGCACCTCGGGGTGTCGTTGAGCCGCACCAGCGAATGGGTCCGCGACATCACCGAAGAACAGCGGCTAGCCGCGCCGGACGACGCCGCACCCCGGTGAGCATGATGTGGTCGTGCTCGACTTTGACCACGTAGGTACGAAGACGGCCAATGTCTCGACGCTTGCCCACTCGGAATGCTCACTCGCGAGGCTCCGGGCCGAGATCGCCAATTGCGTTGTCCGATGTGCCAATTGCCACAGGCGCCGGACGGCCGCCGTCGCGGGCTGGTATCGGACAGCCGCCTGAGTTAGGGCTCGGCCAGCAGCCAGACGTGCAGGGCGCCGCGGCGGTGGACGAGGCGGCGGGGGACGTCGGTAAGCGGGCGCGAGAAGGTGCGGCGCATGGAGAGCTGGTGGCCGCTGGCGCCCCAGGGGACGACGTACGGGCGGCTGCGGCGCAGGACGCGAAAGCCCGCGGCCTCGAGCATGCGTTGCAGGCCGGCGGGGTTGGCGACCCACCAGAAGGGCCCGTTGCGCATCAGCAGCTCGGCGAGCGGGCGGCGGGAGAGGGAGGCCAGCCCGGCGGCAACGACGTCGTTGACGATCAGGCGCCCGCCCGTGCACGCGTGGATCGCGCGCAGCGCGCGGACAGGGTCGCGCAGGTGCAGCAGGAGCGTGCCCACGACGACGAGGTCGAACGTTCCGTGCTCGGCCGGGTCGAGGTCGTAGACCGATCGGTACACGCGGCGGACCTCCGAGCCGAGCGCCGCGTGCGCCGTCTCGAACGCGCGCTTGCCCGCCTCGACCTCCGCGACGGGGTCGCCGCCGATCGGCACCGGCTCGGGCAGGTGGTAGTCGGCCGGGTCGTCGACGTCGAGCGAGACGACCTCGGAGGCGCCGCGGCGCTCCATCTCGAACGCGTAGAAACCGTCGCGGCTGCCGACGTCCAGACAGCGCATCCCGGCCAGCGAGTCGGGCCACGGCAGGCGGTCGACGACAGGGCGCAGGTCGTACTCGCCGGGCGTGACGATGCCGCCCGGCAGCTCGAGCGTGTGGTACCAGCGCAGAGCGTCCGGAGGCGCCATCGGCGGGCGAGGCTAGCGGGCAGAGCGGCCCTGCAACTGCAACGCCCACCGTCCGAGCGGCTTGACCTTCAGCTCGGACGGTGGGCGCGCATCATGTCCCCGGCGCGTTGGTACCCACTCGCGCTTCATTCCTACACATCTTTCGACGCCTTTTCGAAGAGCGCTTGGAGCGGTCTATGCGACGTGCGCGACGGCCTCGACCTCGACCAGCATCCGCGGATCGATGAGCGCTTGGACCTCGACCATCGCGGATGCCGGCGGTGCGGCACCGAAGGCCTCGGCGTGAGCGCGGCCGACCTCCTCCCAGCGAGCGATGTCGGTCACGTACATCCGCGTCTGGACGAGCTCGGCGGTGGTCGCACCGGCCATGCGTGAGCGCGGCTTCGACGTTGCGGCACGCCTGCAGCATCTGCTCGTAGGCGCTGGCGCCGCCGACCAGCTCGCCGTCGGGCCCGACCGCCGTGCACCCGGCGACGAACACCAGCGAACCCGCCCGCACCGCGCGGCTGTAGCCGGCGGCAGCCTCCCAACGACCGCCCGAGCCGTAGCGCTCGATCAATGGCGGAAGTGGCGACGGTTCGCGAAGACCATCGCGACGCCGGCCGCGTCGGCAGCGGCGACGACCTCCTCGTCGCGCTTGGACCCGCCGGGCTGGATCACCGCGGTGATGCCGGCCTCGATCGCCACCTCGGGCCCGTCGGCGAACGGGAAGAACGCATCGGAGGCCAGCGCGGCGCCCTTCAGCGACTCGGCCTGCGACTTCTCGACGGCCAGGCGCACCGAGTCGACGCGGCTCATCTGCCCGGCGCCGATCCCCACCGTCTTGAGCCCCTGCGCGAGCACGATCGCGTTGGAGCGCACGTGCTTGCACACGCGCCAGGCGAACAGCATGTCGCTCCACTCCTGCTCGGTCGGCGCGCGCTTGGTCACGACCTCCATCGCAGCGCGCTCCTGCGACCTCGCTGTCGGGATCCTGGACGAGCAGGCCGCCGGTGACCTGGCGCAGCTCGGGCTGGCCGGCCAGCGGAACGCGCCGCTCGTCGTTATGGAGCAGGCGCAGGTTCTCCTTGGCCGCGAGCGCCTCGAGCGCGGCGTCGTCATAGCCGGGCGCGAACAGGACCTCGACGAACTGCTCGGCCAGCTTCGCCGCCAGCTCGCCGTCGACGGGCCGGTTGAGCGCGACCACACCGCCGAACGCGCTCATCGGGTCAGAGGCGAAGGCAAGCTCGTACGCCTCGGCGGCCGTGCGGCCGAGAGCCACGCCACACGGGTTGTTGTGCTTGACGATCGCGCAAACCGGCACCTCGAAGTCCTCGATCACGCCGCGGGCGGCGTCGAGGTCGAGCAGGTTGTTGTAGGAGAGCTGCTTGCCGTGGTGCTGGCGCACCATCGACAGCAGGTGCATGCGCGCGCCGACCTGCGAGTAGTACGCCGCCCGCTGGTGCGGGTTCTCGCCATACGGCAGGTCGACGACCTTCTCGAAGGCGCGCACGAGCAGCGGCGGGAAGTCCTCGCCCTTCTCGGCGAACCAGCGGGCGATCGCGGTGTCGTAGCGGGCCGTCAGCGCGTAGGCCTCGGCGGCCAGGCTCTCGCGCGTGGCCATCGACAGGCGGCAGTCGGCCGCCCGCAGCTCCTCGAGCACCGCGTCGTAGCTCTCGGGGCCGACGACCACGGCGGTGAACGCGTGGTTCTTGGCGGCCGCGCGGATCATCGTCGGGCCGCCGATGTCGATGTTCTCGATCACCTCGGAGTCGTCGACGCCACGCCGGGCCGCCGTACGCTCGAACGGATAGAGGTTCACGCACACGAGGTCGATGAGCTCGACGCCGTGCTGGGAGACCGCCTCGAGGTGCTGTGGGTCCGACCGGTTGGCAAGGACCCCCGCGTAGAGCTTGGGGTGCAGCGTCTTGACACGGCCGTCGAGGATCTCGGGGAAGCCCGTGAAGTCCTCGATCGCCCACACGTCGAGGCCCTCCTCCCGCAGCGCCTGCGCCGTGCCGCCGGTGGAGATCAGCTCGATGTCCAGCTCGGTGAGGCCGCGTGCGAAGTCGACGATCCCGCGCTTGTCGGAAACCGAGAGCAGGGCACGGCGGACGCGAACGGCGCCGGGCTCGACGACGGGCTCGGTGGCTGGCGAGTCGGCGATGGCCGCGAGCATAGACGGCGGGCCAGAAGGGAAAGCCTCCGGCGAGCAGACCGACCAAGGGAGCCGCGATGCAGGCCGACGCCAAGAACGATCCCGAGCAGGCCATGGAGCGCACCGCCGACGAGCTCGAAGAGCGCGTCGAGAGCATCGGCGACGACCTCGACGAGGCCAAGAAGCAGCTGCGCACGCGTGCGCAGGAGGCCACCGGAGAGGACGAGGGCGGCAAGCCCGACGACGCCCCGGACGACGAGCCCGACGACGCGGCCGACGCCGCGGACGACGCGGCCTAGCCGGGGTCGACGACCAGGCGCCGCGGGTTCGCGGGGTCGCGGCGCACCGCCCCGCGGGCCATGAGCCTCACCGCCTCGGGCAGCAGCCGGTGCTCGAGCGGGCGCAGCAGGTCGTGGACGGCCTCGGGATCCGTCGCCCCCTGGATCTCGATCGCCGCCTGGAGGATCACCGATCCGGTGTCGACGCCCTCGTCGACGAGGTGGACGGTGACGCCGAAGACCTTCACGCCGTAGTCGACGGCCTGGCGGATCACGTCGAGCCCCGGGAAGGCGGGCAACAGCGCCGGGTGGACGTTGACGACCCGGTCGGGGAAGCGCTTCAGGAAGGCAGGGTCGAGCAGCTGCGTGTAGCCCGCCGACACGACCAGCTCGACGCCCAGCTCCTCGAGCCAGTCGGCCATCGCGGCGTCGCGCTCCACACGGTCGCCGTAGTCCCCGCGCGCGAACACCGCCGTCTGCACCCCCGCCGAGCGCGCGCGGTCGAGCGCGGGAGCATCGGCCTTGTCGGACGCGACGGCGACGATCTCGACCTCGTTGCCGTGCACGGTGTCGAGCAGGGCCTGGAGGTTCGTGCCCGCCCCAGAAGCCAGGACGCCAACCCTCATACGCGCGCGAGCTTGGGGTACGCGCCACCGGTGGAGCGCAGGCGCCCGGCCGTGATGAGGCCGTCAACGCGCCCGAGCACCTCGTCGGCGGTCAGGTGGTCGAAGCTGCCGTAGGTCGGCAGGCCGTCGTAGCTGTTGTCCAGCAGCTTGCGCGACCGCCCGCCCCGCAGGATCTCGACGACCCGCGTGCGCCCGCAGGCGGGCTGCGCGGCCTCGACCGTCTCGATGATCGCGCTGTCGAGGTCGCCCACCGGCGCACCGTTCGCCGCAGGCCGCGACCGGCCCGCGGCGGGATCGGGCATCGCGCCAAGCAGGGCCGGAGTCGCAGATGTCGCAGCACAGGACCTCCGGCGCGGGCGCCGCGCGGTCGCCGAAGTGGTTGAGGATCGCGGCCCGCCGACACGTCTCGCCCTCGACGTAGGACCACACCGAGCGGTACTGGCGCCAGCGGCCGCGCGAAGCCTCGGCCGCCAGCGCGCGACACCGCGATCGAGCCGCGCCGTCGAACGCGGCGAGGATCCGGCCGCGGAGACGGTCCACCGGCGCGGGCGCCGGCTGGACCACGCCGGCCTGCGCGAGGTGGCCGATCACGGCCTTGACCCGCTCCTCCTCGTCGTGATCGGAGGCGAGCTCCCCCAGCCAGACGTCGTACCGACCATCGGCTCCGCGCAGCGCCAGCGCGCCCGCCACCCTCGCCACAAGCGCGTCGTCGACCTCCGCGCGCTGGATGAAGAACACGTGCAGGCCCTTGTCGCGGCCCTCGGCGAACAGCAGCGCCCGGGCCGGCGCGCCATCGCGCCCCGCGCGCCCGGCCTCCTGGTAGTAGGCCTCCAGCGAGCCGGGGACGCTCTCGTGCACGACGGTGCGCACGTCGGCCTTGTCGACCCCCATGCCGAACGCGTTGGTCGCCACCACGACGTCGACCTCGCCGGACATGAAGCGCCGCTGGGCGACGGCGCGCGCCTCGCGCCCCAGCCCCGCGTGGTAGCCGAGCACCTCGCGCCCCAGCGCGTCGGCCAGGAACTCGGCCAGCCGGTCGACCCCGGCGCGCGTGCCCGCGTAGACGATCGCCGGCAACGCGCCCGGCTCGGCGAGCGCGGCCGCGAGCCGCCGGTGCTTGGCCGCCTTGGTCTTACACCGCGCGACCGCGAACGACAGGTTGGGCCGGTCGAACCCTGTGGTCACCAGCACCGGGTCGCGCAGGCCCAGCCGGCGCTCGATGTCGCGCGCGACCGCGGGCGTCGCCGTCGCCGTCGACGCCACGATCGCCGCGGCTCCGAGATGCCGCGCGGCGTCGGCGAGCCTGAAGTAGTCGGGCCGGAAGTCGTGCCCCCACTGCGACACGCAGTGCGCCTCGTCGACGACGAACAGCCCCACCCTGCCGCGCACCGCGTCCAGGAACCCGGGCGAGCCGAAGCGCTCCGGCGCGACGTAGAGCAGGCGCAGCTCCCCGCTCGCGGCCGCGGCGAGCGCCGCCGAATTCGTGGCCGCGTCGCGCTGCGCGTTGACCAAGGCGACCTTGCCTGGCGCGACGGAGGCCAGCGCCTCGACCTGGTCCTGCATCAGCGACACCAGCGGCGAGACGACCAAGGTCAGGTCGGAGCGCATCAGCGCCGGGAGCTGGTAGCACAGCGACTTCCCGGCCCCCGTGGGCATGACCACGAGCACGTCGCGGCCCGCGCACGCCGCTCGAACAGCCTCCTCCTGGCCGCGGCGAAAGGCGGCGAAACCGAAGTGCTGCTGCAGTGCGGCGTGGGGGTCCATGACGGCGCCCGACCATAGCGGCGCGCCCGGAGGATTTGACCGCGTTCGGGGCCGCCTTACGCAGACTCGTTGCGAACCCGGCGCTCCCACATCTGCACCACGCCCAGCTCGCGGTAGCCGAGGCGCGCGTACACCGGCGCTCCGGCCGCCGTCGCCTCCAGCGTGGTGGTCGTGCACCCGCGCTCGCGCGCCTCGTACAGCGCCAGCCGCAGGAGCTCGCCGGCGAGCCCTCGGCGCTGGGCCTCGGGCCGCGTGGCGACGAGCTGGACGTAGGCATCGCCGTCCACGTCGAGGATCACGACGGTGCACGCCGGGCGCCCGTCCAACCGCGCGAGGTGGGGCCGCGCCTCCAGCCGCTCGAGCGCCGGGCCGAAGTACTCGCCACCCGACGACCCGTAGTAGGCGGCCTCGTTGACCTCCGCGATGTCGAGCCATGTCGGGTCGGCGTCGCGCTCGAGCTCGGCTCGCGGCTCGAGGTCCATGTCGTCGAGCACCGCGCCCATGTCGCGCGGCACGCCGTCGAGCCGGTGCCCGGCCGCTTCGAGAGCCCCCGCCGCATCGCGGTCGGCATCGGGTACCCACACGGTCCACGCCTCGATGCCGGCCTCGGCGAACCGCCTGCCAAGCGCGTCGAGCGAGCCGAGCAGCGCGCCGGTATCGGTGTATGCGACGCCGTTGACGATCGAACGGTCGGCCCGGGCGGGGACGATCGAGCCGCGAACCCCTTCGAGCTCGATCACCTCGGCACCGTCGGACGCGCGACCGAGCACCGAGAGCCACGCCGTCTGCGACGCGACCCGGCGAGCGCGGAGCGCCGCGTCGTCCACGGCTACGCCCGAACGAGAGGCAGCTCGAGGGCGAACTTGCCGTCGCCCTCGGCCGTGGCCAGCGGGTATTCGCCCGAGAAGCAGGCGTCGCAGTGCTCCTCGCGAGAGCCGCCGATCGCCTCGTAGACGCCGGCCAGCGACAGGTAGGCGAGCGTGTCGCACCCCAGCTCGGCGGCGACCTCGTCGACCGTGCGGCCGTGAGCGATCATCTCCTCGCGCGTCGACATGTCGATGCCGTAGTGGCACGGGTGCTTGATCGGCGGCGCGCTGATGCGCATGTGCACCTCGCGCGCCCCGGCGTCGCGCAGCATCTGCACGATCTGGCGCGTCGTGTTGCCGCGGACGATCGAATCGTCGACGACCACCAGCGACTTGCCGCCGACGATCTCCGGCAGCGGGTTGAACTTCAGCCGCAGGCCGTGCTTGCGCAGCTCCTGGCCGGGCTGGATGAACGTGCGGGCGACGTAGCGGTTCTTGACGAAGCCGTCGTCGGTCGGCAGCCCGCTCCCGCGCGCGTAGCCGCGGGCGGCGGCGTTGCCCGAGTCCGGCACGGCGATGACGAGGTCCGCGCCCGGCGCGGGCGCCTCGCGAGCCAGGGCCTCGCCCATCCGCCCGCGCGCGGCCTGCAGCGACTGGCCGCCCATGATCGAGTCCGGCCGGGCGAAGTAGATGTATTCGAAGACGCAGAACGCGTGCCGGGTGCTCTCGACGCCCATGCGGGTGCCGATTCCCTTCTCGCTCAGCGAGACGATCTCGCCCGGCTGCACGTCGCGCAGCAGCTTCGCGCCGATGATGTCCAGGGCGCACGACTCGCTGGCCACGCAGTAGCGGTCCCCGAGCTGGCCGAGGACCAACGGGCGCAGCCCCGCCGGGTCGCGGAAGGCGACGACGCGGTCGCGGCTCATGACGACCGTCGAATACGCGCCCTCCAGGCGCGGCATGATCGCGGCGACGGCGTCCTCGAGCTCCTCGGCCTCGTTGGTGGCCAGCAGGGCGGCGATGATCTCCGAGTCCGAGGTCGAGCGGAAGCCGACCCCGGCGTCGCGCAGCTCGGCATGCAGCTCGACCGCGTTGACCAGGTTGCCGTTGTGGGCCAGCGCGATCTCGCGGCGGTTGCCGCCGTCGCCGGCCGAGCGGTGGACCGGCTGGGAGTTCTCCCAGGCGCTCGATCCCGTTGTGGAGTAGCGGACGTGCCCGATCGCCACGTCGCCCGCCAACGTGCGGAGGTCGTGCTCGCTGAACACCTGCGAGACGAGGCCCTGGTTGCGCAGGGTCATGATGTGCCCGCCGCGGTCGGCAGCGGCGATCCCGGCGGACTCCTGGCCGCGGTGCTGCAGGGCGTATAGCGCGAAATACGCGAGACGCGAGACGTCGTGCTCGGGGCCGTAGACACCGAAGACGCCGCACTCGTCGCGAGGTCCGTCGCGCGGATCGAGGAGGTCGAGAGGCTGCATGGCAGCGGCTCGGTCGAGTCTAGCGGCGGGCCCGGCGACCGCCCCTGCGCAAGTTTGCCGCCCCGGATCCGTTGACGCCTTCATGCGGAAGCTCACCCCAGCGGTCCTCGTCATCTTCGCCTGCCTGATCACGCCCGCCTTCGCGGGCCCGCCCGTTCCGGCGCTGCCCGGCAGCGAGCAGGAGGGCGTCGAGTTCCAGGGCAACATCCCGATCAACGGCTCGGTCGGCGCGAACTTCAAGAAGTACGCCGACGGCAAGACCTACATGTTCGTCACCGGCGCCGTCGGCGCCGCCAAGCTCGACCCGGGCCTTGCCGGCGGCATGAACTACGGCGGTCTGTGGGTCTACGACATCACGAGCGATCCCACCAACCCGGCGCTCGTCTCGCACCTGCCGCTTCCGCACTACGAGAGCGAGGACGTCTCGATCGGCGGCAACCGCCTGCTGATCTCCGGCGACGGCACGCAGGGCGGCTCGCTGCTCAGCGTCATCGACATCTCCGACCCGTCGCTCCCCAAGCCCGAGGGCATCATCCAGATGAGCACGTTCCTTGGCGAGGGCCACACGGCGACCTGCATCCAGGCCTGCCGTTACGTCTGGGTGGCCGGCAGCGACACGATCAAGGTCATCGACCTCGACGGCGCCTTCGACGTCGACGTGGCCCCGGGGACCGTCCCCAAGGTCAACGCCGAGAGCACGACGGTCGAGATCGGCGCGATGGAAAAGCAGCGCGAGTTCGGCTGGGCCGTCCACGACGTCCAGGTCGACGACGCCGGCTACGCGTGGGTGGTCGGCGGCGACGGCACGATCGGCTTCGACACGCGCCCCGACCACTACGGGCCGAGCAACCTGCTCAAGCCCGACGTCGTCGGCCGCACGGGTCCCGCCGCGCTGAACAGCGGCGGCTCCAGCGGCCTCGGCGACGACGCGTCGACCGTCAACGACTTCATCCACCACAACACGTTCCGCCCCAACGCCGACCAGTTCGTGCAGCGCGCGGCCGGCGACCTCACCGACCAGACGGTGCGGCCCGGCGAGAAGGTCCTCATCACCGAGGAGGACATCTGGTCGCGCACGACGTTGGGCACCACCCGCGGCGGCTGCAAGACCCAGGGCTCCTTCCAGGTCTGGCAGGTCAAGAAGCTGCGGGCGACCAACGACGCCAACTCGACGGTCAAGTTCCGCGGGGACTGGGTCACCGAGTACAACGGCCTGCTCGGCCAGGGACGCCTGCCCAGCGACGACGTCGTCGCCAGCGAGGGCTTCTGCTCGGCGCACTACTTCGACACCCAGAAGGGCTCCGGCAACCTGACCGCCGTCGCCTGGTACGCGCAGGGCACGCGCCTGCTCGACACCTCCGACCCGGCGCACATCAAGCAGGTCGGCTACTTCATGGCGCCGGACTCGACGGTGTGGGCGACCTACTTCTCGCCGACCGACCCGAGCGTCATCTACACGCTCGACCACGAGCGGGGCATCGACGTCCTGAAGATCACCCCGGGCGGCAGCGTCGCGCAGAACCGCGCGGTCCGCGCGCCGTTCCTGGACTCCTGGAAGAAGCTCTCGCCGAGCACGAGCGTGGCGGACAAGACGTTCGGCTGGGTCTGCCCGCTGGCGATCTAGAGCGGCGCGCCATAGCCTGGGCGGCGTGGTCCGGCGATCGCTGAGCCTTGCCGCCCTGCTGGCTGCGCTCTCGCTGCCGGCCGTCGCTCGGGCAGACACGCTCGGCATCGTCACGAGCTGGGGCACCGGCGGCACCGCCAATGGCCAGTTCACGCTCGCCGCGGACGTCGCTGTCGGGCCCAACGGCGACGTCTACACGATCGAGAACGGCGGCGGTGTGACCGACCGTGTCCAGCGTTTCGACGCGAACGGCACCTTCCTCGGCAGGGCGGGGTCGGAGGGGACGGCTGCGGGGCAGTTCACCCAGCCCACGTCGATCGCCGTCGGCGCCGACGGCGTCGTCTACGTGGTGGACACGTTCAGCGAACGCGTCACACGGTTCAGCGCCGATTTGTCAGCGCTGGTCGGGGCGCCGTGGGGCTCTTCGGGCTCCGGCGCCGGGCAGTTCCGCAACCCCGAGGGCATCGCCGTAAGCGGGACCGACGTCGTGTACATCGCCGACCGGGCCAACAACCAGGTCGACCGCTACACCGCGAACGGCGCGCCCGTCGGCGAGTTCGGCGGGCCGGGGAACGCGAACAACCAGCTCAACCGCGTCATCGAGGTGGCGACCGACAGCACCGGCGACGCCTATGCGGTCGACCGCGACCACAGCCTGATCAAGCGGTTCAGCCCGACCGGCACGTACCTGCGGTCCTACGGCCTGGGTGCCGGCACCGCGCCCGGGCAGCTCGGGACCGCCAACGACGTCGCGGTCGACCGGGCGGGCAACGTGTTTGTTGCCGACCTCAGCAACTTCCGCATCGAGCAGTACGACAACACCGGCGACTTCATCGTCAGCTACGACCGCATCGGCAGCGGCGCGGGCCAGACCTTCCGGCCGGAGGGCCTCGCTTTCGGCCCCAGCGGGGACCTCTACATCGTCGACGCGTCGGGCAGCCGCATCGTGCGGACGCGGCCGGGAGCCCAGGGTGCGCTGCCCGCGCCGGTGGCGGGCAGCACCGGCAACGCCGCGGTCGTCTCGGGCACCGTGCTCGTCCAGCTGCCGGGGACCGGCAAGTTCGTCAAGCTCACCGACGCGACGGCGATCCCGGTCGGCAGCCAGCTCGACACCAAGCGCGGGACGCTGAAGCTGACCGTCGCGCTGCGGAGCACGGGCAAGACCGCATCCGCCCGGTTGTCGGGTGGGCGCTTCCTCTTCGGCCAGAAGCCCGGCAGCGGGCTGCTGCGCACCGACCTGACGCTGAAGGGCGGCAGCTTCGGCTCATGTCCGAAGCGCGGGCGCGCAAGCGGAGCGCGGCGGCGGACGATCCGCTTCCTGACGGCCAAGGCGAGCGGCAAGTTCAACGTCATCGGCAAGAACTCCTCGGGCGTCGAGCGCGGGACCACCTGGACCACGCGCGACACCTGCGACGGCACGCTCACGAGCGTCAAGACCGGCTCGGTCTCCGTGCGCGACTTCGCCAAGCGCAAGACGGTGATCGTCCGCGCCGGCAAGAGCTATCTGGCCACCGGGCGCCGGCGCTAGGGAAACAGCACCGCGAGGGCGGCGTGCGCCTCGCGCAGCTCGGCGAGCCCCCAGGTCTCGCCGGCGACCTCCAGCGACCCGCCCCCCACGGTGCCGATGATCCGCGCGCCGGGAAGTGCGGCGAGCGCCTCCGGGGCGCCCGAGACGACGAAGCCGCCGGAGCCCTCGCCGAAGAGCTCCTCCTCGGCACCGCGGGCCGAGCCCAGATCGGCGCCGATGCCGCCGGCCAGGCAGCACTCGGCGACGGCGACCAGCAGGCCGCCCTCGGCGATGTCGTGGGCGCTGGCCAGCGCGCCCGAGCGAACGGCCTCGCGAATCGCGGCCTGTGCGGCGCGCACCGCGGCGATGTCGACCTCGGGCAGGCCGTCGGGCAGCGGCTCGCCGCGTAGCTTGGCCAGCTCGGAGCCGGGCAGCGCCGGCGCGAACGGGCCGACGAGAGCGATGACGTCGCTGTCGTTGCAGAAGGCGACGCGGCCCGCGCGGAGGGGGTCGGGGAGCTCGCCGACCATCCCGACGACCGGCGTCGGGTAGATCGGGCCGTCGGCTCCCTCGTTGTACAGCGAGACGTTGCCGCCGACGACCGGGACGTCGAGCGCGCGGCACGCGTCGCCGAGGCCGCGCACCGACTCGGCCAGCTGCCAGGCGACGTGCGGCTTCTCGGGGTTGCCGAAGTTCAGGCAGTTGGTCAGGCCGAGCGGCTCGGCGCCGGCGCAGGCGAGGTTCGACGCGCACTCGAGCACGGCCTCGACCGTGCCGCGGTACGGATCGCACGCCACCCGGCGCCCGCTGCCGTCGATCGCCACCGCGATCGCGTTGCCGTCAGGTAGCGCGAGCACGGCGGCGTCGGACTGCTCGGGCCGGCGCGTGGTGCGCGCGCCGACCAGGCAGTCGTACTGCTCGAAGAGCGGGCGGCGCGAAGCGATGTTGGGCGAGCGCAGCAGCGCGAGCAGCGTCTCGCGCAGCGCCACCCCTGCCGCGAGCCGCACCGGCGGTGCCGGATACAGCGGCTGCGCCGGACGCCGCGGATCGAGGTCGTAGAGCGGGCAGTCGTCGACAAGCGCCTCGACCGGGACGTCGCCGACCAGTTCATCGCCGGCGAGGATGCGCATCCGGCCCGAGTCCGTGACCTCGCCGATCACCGTTCCGTGGACCTCCCACTTCGCGCACACGGCAAGCACGTCGTCGACGCGGGCGGGCTCGGCGACGCAGAGCATCCGCTCCTGCGACTCGGAGACCATGATCTCGAACGGCGCCATGTCGGCCTCGCGCAGCGGCACGCGCGCGACGTCGAGGTCGATCCCGACGCCGCCCTTCGAGGCCATCTCGCTCGCGCTCGACGTCAACCCGGCCGCGCCGAGGTCCTGCAGCGCGACGAGCAGGCCGCGCGCCAGCAGCTCCAGCGAGCACTCGATCAGCTTGTTCTCCGTGAAGGGGTCGCCGACCTGGACCGAGGGGCGCTTGTCGCCGTCGGCCTCGTCGAGCTCGGCCGATGCGAGCACCGACGCTCCGCCGATCCCGTCGCGGCCTGTCGATGCTCCAAAGAGGATCACCCGGTTGCCCACGCCCGCCGCCGCGCTGCGCACCATGTCCTCGTGGCGCGCCAGCCCGAGCGCCATCGCGTTGACCAGGCAGTTGGTCTCGTACGGCCCCTCGAAGTAGACCTCGCCGCCGACGGTCGGCACACCCACCGAGTTGCCGTAGTGCGCGATGCCGGCCACGACCCGATCGGCCAGGTAGCGCGAGCGATCCGACACCGGCTCGCCGAAGCGCAGCGAGTCGAGCACCGCGATCGGCCGCGCACCGATCGCGAAGATGTCGCGCAGGATCCCGCCGACCCCGGTTGCCGCACCCTGGAACGGTTCGACCGCGCTCGGGTGGTTGTGGGACTCGACCTTGAAGGCGACCGCCAGGCCGCCGCCGACGTCGACCGCGCCCGCGTTCTCGCCCGGCCCCATCACCACGCGCGGGCCCTCGGTGGGCAGCGTGCGCAGCAGCTTCTTGGAGTGCTTGTAGGCGCAGTGCTCGCTCCACAGCAGGCTGAACATCGCCAGCTCGACCTCGTTGGGCTCACGGCCGAGCTTGTCGCAGGCCAGCGCGTACTCGTTTCGCGAGAGACCGAGAGCCACTGCCTGTTCGACGCCGGGGACGACGGCCACGTCAGAGGACAATGCCGACCTCCGCCACCGAGGCGAAGAGCTTCAGGCCGTCCTCCGAGCCGTGCAGCAGATCGACCGCGTGCTCGGGGTGCGGCATCAGCCCGACCACGTTGCCGGCCTCGTTGGCCACCCCGGCGATGTCGTCCTGCGATCCGTTGGGGTTCACCCCGCTCGTGTACTTGAAGACCACGCGCACCGGATCCGGCGAGTAGTAGCGGCCGGTCGTGTGCTTGACGGGTATCGAGAGGTCTTCCTCGCGCGCGCACGCGCGCGTGAACGCCGTCTCGGTGTCGACCACCTCGATCGACACCTGCCGGCAGACGAACCGCAGGCTCTGGTTCGGCAGCAGCGCACCGGGCAGCAGGCCCGCCTCGCAGAGCACCTGGAAGCCATTGCAGATCCCCAGCACCGGGCCGCCGTCGCGGGCGAAGGCGATGACGGACTCCATGACCGGCGAGAAGCGGGCGATCGCGCCGACGCGCAGGTAGTCGCCGTAGGAGAACCCGCCGGGCACCACGACGGCGTCGACGCCGTTGAGGTCGCGGTTGCCGTGCCAGAGCAGCTCCGCCTCGCCGACCTTCGCGCAGGCCGCCAGCGCATCGGCCTCGTCGCAGGAACCGGGGAACTGGATGACCCCGAAGCGGGTCACTTGTGCCCGGAGCCGGCATCGAGGATCTCGTACTCCTCGATCAGCGTGTTGGCCAGCAGCTTCTCGCACATCGCCTCGAGCTGGCCGGGGTCCTCGACGTCGAGCTCGATGAGGCGCCCGACGTGCACGTTGGCGACCCCCTCGAAGCCCAGCGCGGGAAGCGCCCGCTCGACCGCGATGCCCTGCGGGTCGAGAATCCCCGCCTTGGGCCTCACCAGCACGCGCGCCCTCACGGAGAGGTGCGCTCCAGCCAGGCCTCGAACGGCTCGCCGGTGATCCGCTCGTAGCACTCGGCATAGCGCGAGCGCGTGCCCTCGACAACCTCGGGCGGCACCTCCGGCGCCGGCGGCGTCTTGTCCCACCCCGTCTCCGAGGCCCAGTCGCGCACGTACTGCTTGTCGAAGCTCGGCTGCCCGTGGCCGGGCTCGTAGCCGTCGACCGGCCAGTAGCGCGAAGAGTCCGGCGTGAGCACCTCGTCGCCGACGGTCAGCTCGTCATTGTCGTCGAGGCCGAACTCGAACTTCGTGTCGGCGAGGATCACCCCGCGCTCGGCGGCGTGATCGGTCGCGAACGAGTAGAGCGCGAGCGAGACGTCGCGCAGGCGCGCCATCATGTCGCGGTCGCCCACAGCGTCGGCTGCCTCGTCGAACGAGATCGTCTCGTCGTGGCCCTCCTCCGCCTTGGTCGAGGGCGTGAAGATCGGCGTCGGGAGCCGCTCGGACTCCTGCAACCCGGGCGGCAGCTCGATCCCGCTGACCGCGCCGGTGGCCTGGTAGTCCTTCCAGCCCGAGCCCGTGATGTAGCCGCGCACGACGCACTCGACGGGCAGCATCCGCAGCTTGCGGGCGACGATCGCGCGGCCGCGCACCTCGTCGGGCACGCCGTCGGTGGCCGAGACCAGGTGGTTGGGCACGATGTGCCCGCTGCGGGAGAACCAGAACACCGACAGCCCGGTGAGCACCTTGCCCTTGTCCGGGATCGGGTTGGGGTGGACCACGTCGTAAGTGGATATGCGGTCCGAGGCGACCATCAGCAGCCGGTCGCCGAGGTCGTACATCTCACGAACCTTCCCCGAGGCGATGAGGGGCAGGTCCGTCACCGTGGTCACGCGAGCGATGCTAGCAGCGGGTTATGTCGCCTCCGCGCTAGGCCGAAGTCGTGAGAACGATCGTGTCTACGGGTGCGACGATCGAGTCGAGCCGGCCGACGATCTCCGCCGCGTGCCGCGTGTAGGCGCCCGCGTCGAAGACCGTGTCGAAGTCCAGGCCGAGCTGCTGGTTCTCGAGCAGCTCGCGCAGCGGCACTCCCCGGTCCCAGGCCTCCTGGGCCGACTCCTGGACGATGCGGTACGCGTCGTCGCGCGGCATCCCGCCGGCGACCAGCGCGAGCAACACCCGCTGGGAGAACAGCGCCCCATGCGTGAGCTCGAGGTTCGCGCGCATGCGATCGGCGTGGACGACCATCCCGGAGACGACGCGCACGGCCAGCGACTGCATGTAGTCGAGCAGGATCGTCGCGTCGGGCAGCGCGACGCGCTCGGCACCCGAGTGCGAGATGTCGCGCTCGTGCCAGAGCGCCACGTTCTCGACGCCCGCGGTCGCGTAGCCGCGCAGCAGCCGTGCCAGGCCGGTGATCCGCTCGGTGGTGATCGGGTTGCGCTTGTGCGGCATCGCGCTGGACCCCTTCTGCGAGCCGGCTCGGAACGGCTCCTCGACCTCGCGCACCTCGGTGCGCTGCAGGAGGCGGATCTCGGTCGCGAGGCGCTCGAGCCCCGCTCCGGCGAGCGCGATCGCCTGCAGCAGCTCGGCGTGGCGGTCGCGAGGGACGACCTGCGTGGAGACCTCCTCGCGACCGATCCCCAGCCGAGCGAGCACGCGCTCCTCGTAGTCGGGGCCCAGGGTCGCGTAGGTGCCCACCGCGCCGCTGATCGCCCCGACCGTCACCTGCGCGAACGCGCGCTCGAGTCGCTCGGCATTGCGGTGCGCCTCGAACGCGAAGCCGGCGAGCTTGACGCCGAACGTCGTCGGCTCGGCGTGGACGCCGTGGGTCCGCCCCACGCACACCGTGTCGACGTGCTCGCGCGCCTGCGCCACCAGCGCCGCCACCACATCGCGGGCACCCGCCACCACGATGTCGCCGGCGGCCCGCAGCTGCAGCGCCAGCGCCGTGTCGAGCACGTCTGAGCTGGTCAGGCCGTAGTGGATCCAGCGGCCCGCGGGGCCCGCGCTCTCGCCCAGAACGTCGACGAAGGCGGCCACATCGTGGTCGGTGACGCGTTCGCGCTCGTGGACGGCCTCGACCGTGAACGTGGCGGCCCGGATCGCCTCGAGATCGCCGGCTGCCGGCCCCTCGAGCTCCTCAGCCGCCGCCACCTCGACCCGCCGCCACGCCTCCATGCGGGCTTCGTCGGTCCAGACGGCCCCGATCTCCGGTCGTGTGTAGCGGGCGATCACAAGCCGATTGTCGCCGATGAGGGGGCTGGACGCGGCGTCCACAGGCGCCTCAAGACCGCAGAAGTGCCGCCGAATACAGGACAGACCGCCACTTGGCGGCTGCGTCCCTATGGCCCGACAGCCCGTTTCACCGGATTCCGAGAAGACCCAGCGCTCGCGCGGGACGGTCGGCCCTGCGCTGTCGACCGCGGTCCTGACGCTCGCCGCGTTCGCCTCTCCCGCCTCCGCCGACCAGCCCGCGCCGGGCAACGGCACCGCGATCTGGCGCGACGCCGGTGGCGATCCTTCCGGCACCGGTGCCCCCGTCACGCTGCCCGGCGGGCCCGCCCCGTCGGCCCCCGCCTACGTGCCGGCCACGGCACCGCCGATCCCGGCGAAGGCTCCGGCTCCCGCTCAGAAGCCCGCCGGCCGGCCCAGCACCCCGGCGACGCCCACCCGCCGTCCGGCGCGCCGCGAGAAGCCCCACGCCCGCCGGCACCACAAGGACGTCCAGCCCGACGAGGCCGGCAAGCACCACGCGAAGAAGCACAAGCGCCGCAAGACCGACGACGCGACCGCCGACGCCAAGGTCGACGGGCTCAGCCTCGCGCCCAAGACGGCGCCGGTGCCCGACCTCGTCCTCGAGAAGTTCGACATCCCGCCCTTCCTGCTGCCCGTCTACCAGGCCGCGGCCGTCACCTACCAGGTGCCGTGGACCGTGCTGGCGGCGATCAACTCCGTCGAGACCGACTACGGCCGCAACGTGGCCGTGTCCTCCGCCGGCGCCCTCGGCTGGATGCAGTTCATGCCGAGCACGTGGAAGGCGTACGGCGTCGACGCCAACCTCGACGGCAAGCGCGACCCCAACAACCCCGCCGACGCGATCTTCGCGGCCGCCCGCTACCTGCACGCCGCCGGTGCCGACAAGGACCTGCGCGCCGCCATCTACGCCTACAACCACGCCGACTGGTACGTCGACATGGTCCTCGAGCGGGCCGACGAGCTGGCCAAGCTGCCGAGCGACCTGGTCGACTCGTTGGTCGGGCTGGCGCAGGCCCGCCTCCCGATCCCGGGGCGCGCCCACGTCGAGAAGAAGCTGGGCCCGCGCAAGTGGGTCAAGATCGACGCCCCGTCCAACCGCCGCGTGGTCGCTGTCGCCGACGGCCGCGTCGTGTCGATGGGCACCGACCGGCGCCTGGGCCGCTTCGTCGTCCTCGAGGACGCCTACGGCAACCGCTTCACCTACGCGCACCTCGGCAGCATCGCCGCCCGCTACGCGGTGCCCAAGCACCGCACGCTCACCAAGGCCCAGATCGCACGCGAGCTGCACCTGCCCCACCACGACAAGCGCCCGGCCCAGGCCGCGACCCGCAAGGTCAAGGTCAAGTCCACCGTCGCGGGGCCCATGCCCTCGCCGACGGTCGCCGGCGCGATGCTGACCGCCCGCCGCGGGCGTCCGGCGCCTGAGAGCGAGCCGGCGACCGCCACGCCGATGCCCTCGCCGACCTTCGCCGGCGCGATGCTGACCGCCCGCAGCGCGCGGAACGCCGTCACGCCCAGCGCTCGCGCCATCGCGGCCCACGCGATCGGCCTCAAGCCGCGCGAGGTCGACCTGAGGACGCTGCGCCCCGGAGCCCACGTCATCGCCGGCACGATCATCGGCCACGTCGCCTTCCGCTCTCCCGGCCATTCGGCTCCGCTGCACTTCGCCGTGCGGCCCGCCGGCCATTCCACGCCCCGCGTCGATGCCCGGCCGCTGCTGAAGGGCTGGCGCCTGCTGAAGTCCACCGCGGTCTACGGGCCGGCAGGGACAAGCACGCTCGACGGCAAGAAGCGCAAGGTCGGCATCGGCCAGGCGCTGCTGATGGGCAAGGAGGCGCTCGGGCGCCGCGTGCTCGCCGACGAGCGCATCACGATGTACGAGTGCGGCCGCGAGGACATCGCCGCCGGTCAGGTCGACCGCCGCATCCTCGTCGTGCTCGAGTTCCTCGCCGACGCGGGCCTGAACCCCACCGTCTCCGCCCTGAAGTGCGGGCATTCGCTGATGACCGCGTCGGGCAACATCTCCGAGCACAGCACGGGCGACGCCGTCGACATCGCCGCGATCAACGGCATCCCGATCATCGGCCACCAGGGGCCGGGGTCGATCACCGACATCGCCGTGCGCAAGCTGCTCTCGCTCCAGGGGACGATGAAGCCCCACCAGATCATCACGCTGATGAACTACGTGGGCACCGACAACACCTTCGCGATGGGCGACCACGACGACCACATCCACGTCGGCTTCCACCCCGAGGGTGGCACCGGCGGCACGAACTCCGTGACCTCGTCGCTGGCGCCCGACCAGTGGAGCAAGCTCATGACGCGCCTGCGCCACATCGACAACCCGACGGTCAGCACGCACGTCTCGCGCTACGCGCTGCGCGCCAAGCCCAGCAGCGACTGAGGCTCAGCCCGAGAGGATGCGCACCGCCAGGTGCGCGGCGTTGCGAGCGTTGTCGAGCCCGACGGCGGCCACCGGCACGCCCGGCGGCATCTGGACGATCGAGAGGATCGCGTCGAGCCCGCCCGCGGCACTCAACCGCGAGCTCAGCGGCACGCCGATCACCGGCAGGTCGGAGTGCGCCGCGGCGACCCCGGGCAGGGCGGCCGACAGCCCGGCGCCGGCGATGATCACGCGCAGGCCGCGACCGCGAGCGCCGCGGCAGTACTCGGCCACCTCATCAGGGTTGCGGTGGGCCGACATGACGTTGATCTCGTAGGTGACCTCGGCGTCGGCGAGCACCTTGCCCGCCTTCTCCATCTCGCCCATGTCACTCTCGGAGCCCATGATGATCCCGACCTGCGGGCCGCTGTCCGAGGTTGGCTGGAGGGCTGCCGTCTCGGTCTGCGTCTCAGGTATCGAAGAAGTCACCTCTTGCCTCCATCCGGTCGGCGCTGTCGGAAACCATCGACGGCCATCCCGGCCGCCTTGACCGGGCCTGCGGCCCTCATGTGCGCTCCACCGCCCGAAGCGCGATGTCGCTGCGCAGCTGGCGGCCGTCGAAGGTGATCTGGTCGGCGCCAGCATAAGCGGCCTCGCGGGCGGCAACTGGAGTCTCGCCGAGGGCGGTCACGTTCAGCACCCGGCCGCCCGCGGTGACGATCCGCCCGTCGGCGCGCGCCGTGCCCGCGTGGGTGACCTCCAGCGCGGCCGGCAGCCCGTCGAGGCCCTCGATCACGTCGCCCTTCGAAGCGCCCGCCGGGTAGCCGCGGCTGGCCAGCACGAGCGTGACCGCCCAGCGCTCGTCCCAGTCGAGCTCGGCGCCGGCGAGGCCGCCCGGGCGCGTGCTGCGCATGAGCAGGTCGAGCAGGTCGGAGCGCAGCCGCGGGAGCACCGCCTGGGTCTCGGGGTCGCCGAACCGGACGTTGAACTCGAGCACGCGCGGGGTGGGTGGGGACGAGTTCGTCAGCATCAGCCCGGCGTAGAGGACGCCATGGAACGGCGTGCCGCGCCGCGCCAGCTCGTCGACCACGGGCTGGTGGACGGCGGCGGCGATCTCCTCCGCACGGGCCCCGTCGAATCCCGGGACGGGCGAGTACGCGCCCATCCCGCCCGTGTTGGGCCCCTCGTCGCCGTCGTAGATGCGCTTGTAGTCCTGCGCGGGCGCGAGCGGCACCGCGCGCTCGCCGTCGCACAGCGCCAGCAGCGAGAGCTCCTCGCCGTCGAGGAACTCCTCGACGATGACGTCGGTCGCGCCGAACACCTCGCGCTCGAGCATGTCGGTCAGCGCCTCGCGCGCCTGCGCCTCGTCGGCCGCGATCACCACGCCCTTGCCGGCGGCGAGCCCGTCGGCCTTGACGACCACCGGGTAGCGCTCGATCGCCGCCATGCCCTCGTCGACCGTGCTCACGCGCCGCCAGGCGGCGGTGGGCACCCCGGCGGCCTCCATGACCTCCTTGGAGTAGGCCTTCGAGCCCTCCAGCCGCGCCGCCGCGGCTCGTGGCCCGAACGCCGGGACGCCGCACTCGAGCAGCTCGTCGACGGCGCCGGCGACGAGCGGGGCCTCGGGGCCGATGACGACGAGCTCGACGTGCTCGTCGCGTGCCATGTCGCAGAGGGCCTGCAGATCGTCGAGCGCCAAGTCCAGGCAGCGGGCGTCGGCCGCGATGCCGGGGTTGCCGGGTGCCGCCAGCACCTCGGGCCGCTGCGGCGACCGCGCCAGCGCGCGGACGATCGCGTGCTCGCGCCCGCCCGAGCCGACGACGAGGACCTTCACGCGTCCCCTACTTGGTCGCTGGGGTCACAGCGAGGCGATGAAGTCGTCTATCGGGATCGCCGAGAGCGTCTCGTAGCGCCCCGTCCCTCGCGACCCCATCTCCACCGATACGCGCGCCATCGTGGCCTCGTCCGGTGCCTCGATGACATTGACGAAGTCGAAGCGCCCGAGCGTGGACCACTGCGCCTTGACGCTGGCGCCCAGCTGCTCGATCTCCTTGTTGACCTCCCGGATGCGCGACGGGTTGTTCTTCACCGTCTGCACGCCCTCGGGGGTGAGCGTCGTGAGCATGATGTAGGTCGGCATAGAGCGGGCAGTCTGCCATGGTCCTCAAGATGTGCGCTGCGCACTTCGAGATCACCGGCACGCGGGGCCGGATCGTCGTGCACCACTGGGCGGTCGACGACCCGCGCGCCGCGTTCCTGCAGAGCTCCCTACCGCGGGCGGCCTAGAACGCCTCGCAGTGGCCGCCGTAGGTGAGGCGGCGCTGGATGTGCAGGCTGCGACCTGAGCAGTTCCCCTCGAACCCCGAGGTCACGAGCCTGGACTTGACGTTGATCTTCGTGCCATCCGGGCGGGTGACGACGCCCGACACCGTCACCCCGATCGAGCGGACCTTGATCTTCTTCATCCGCTGCTCGATGGCGGGCTTGAGCTGGACGAAGTAGTAGTGGCTGTCCTTGCTGAAGTTCTCATTCGGGTCGTCGACCTTCGCGTCGATCTCCTTGCCTGTCCGCATTTCGGTCGGACCGGCGGAGATCGTCGTGCTGCTCGCATGCAGCACCTTCGCGACCGACGGCAGGATCGTCACCTTGACGTCGACGTCCTTGGCGTCCGGGCACTTGGGCGCGTTGGTCCCGCACTCGACGTAGAGCGCCTGGCCGAAGAGGTAGGCCACGCGGATGTCGTTGATGTACTGGACCGAGCAGCTGTTGCCCACGCACACGGGCGGCGGGGCGCCCCCGCCCTCCCCGCATTCGTCGGCGCCGTCGGGGCATCCCTGGCCGACGGCCGAGCCGACGCTGAGCGCGAAGGCGATGGGCAGGAGCGTGAGCGCCGGCAGGAGTCGTTTCATGTGGACGCCACCCTTGCCGCCGCGCAGGCTCGCGTCCATCGGCCATTCGTCCGTTTGTCGGAGTGCTGACGCAGCGCGCGCTATGCAGCGGCGGCGACGGGCGAGACGGCCTTGGCGAAGGTCAGCTCGCCGTCGGCTGATCCCGACCTCAACGGTGTCGCCCTCGGCGAACTCGCCCTCGAGGATGCCGAGCGCGAGCTTGTCGACGAGGTGCTTCTGGATGACCCGCTTGAGCGGGCGCGCGCCGTAGGTCGGGTCGTAGCCCAGGTTGGCCAGCAGCGTCCGCGCGTCGTCGGTCAGCTCGACCTCGATCCCGCGCTCACGCACCCGGCCGAGCACCTGCTCGACCTGCAGGTCGACGATCGCGCCGATCTGCTCGCGGTCCAGCGAGTGGAACTCGATGATGTCGTCGAGGCGGTTGATGAACTCCGGCTTGAAGGTCGCCTCCGCGCCGACACGGCCACCCGGGATGTTGGAGGTCATGATCAGCACGGCGTTCTTGAAGTCGACGGTGCGGCCCTGGCCGTCGGTGAGCCGGCCGTCGTCCATGACCTGAAGCAGGACGTTGAAGACGTCGGGATGGGCCTTCTCGATCTCGTCGAGCAGGACCACGGAGTAGGGCCGGCGGCGGACCGCCTCGGTCAGCTGGCCGCCCTCGTCGTAGCCGATGTAGCCGGGCGGCGCGCCGACCAGGCGCGAGACCGCGTGCTTCTCCATGTACTCCGACATGTCGATGCGGACCATCGCGTCGGCCGAGTCGAACATGAACTCCGCCAGGGCGCGCGCCAACTCGGTCTTGCCGACGCCGGTCGGGCCGAGGAACAGGAACGTGCCGATCGGGCGGTTGGGGTCGCTCAGGCCGGCGCGCGAGCGGCGCAGGGCGGAGCTCACGGCGGCGACAGCGTCGTCCTGGCCGATCACCCGCTGGTGCAGGCGGTCCTCCATGTGGATGAGCTTCTCGACCTCGCCCTCGAGCAGGCGGCTGACCGGGATGCCGGTCCAGCGCGCGACGACCTCGGCGACGTCCTCGGCGGTGACCTCCTCCTGGAGGTACTTGGTGGGCCGCGTGTCCTCCTTGGCGGCCAGCTCGGCGAGCTTGCGCTCCAGCTCCGGCAGTTCTCCGTGGCGCAGCCGCGCGGCGGCGTCGAGATCGGCCACGCGCTCGGCCCGCTCGAGCTCGCGGTGGGCCTCCTCGAGGCGCTCCTTGACCTGCTGGACGCCGTGGATCGCCTCCTTCTCCGCCTGCCACTCGGCCTTCATCGCCGAGGACTGCTCGCGCAGCTCGGCCAGTTCGCGCTCCAGCGCGTCGCGCCGGGCGACGGCCGAGGAGTCCTTCTCCTTGGCCAGCGAGGTCAGCTCGATCTCGAGCTGCAGGATGCGGCGGTCGACCTCGTCGATCTCGGTCGGGACCGAGTCGATCTCGATGCGCAGCTTCGACGCGGCCTCGTCGACGAGGTCGATGGCCTTGTCGGGCAGGAAGCGGTCGGCGATGTAGCGCTGGGAAAGGGTGGCGGCGGCGATCAGCGCGTCGTCGCGGATGCGTACGCCGTGATGGGTCTCGTAGCGCTCCTTGAGCCCGCGGAGGATCGCGATCGCGTCCTCGACGCTGGGCTCGCCCACGTGGACCGGCTGGAAGCGGCGCTCGAGCGCGGCGTCCTTCTCGATGTGCTTGCGGTACTCGTCGAGCGTGGTGGCGCCGACCGCGCGCAGCTCGCCGCGGGCGAGCATCGGCTTGAGCAGGTTGGCTGCGTCGACGGCGCCCTCGGCGGCGCCGGCGCCGACGATCGTGTGCAGCTCGTCGAGGAACAGCACCACGTTGCCGCCGGCGTCCTTGATCTCGGACAGCACGGCCTTCAGGCGCTCCTCGAACTCGCCTCGGTACTTCGAACCGGCGAGCAGCGCGCCGATGTCAAGCGCGATCACGCGCCGGTCGCGCAGCGACTCGGGCACGTCGCCGGAGACGATTCGCTGGGCGAGGCCCTCGACGATCGCGGTCTTGCCGACGCCGGGCTCGCCGATCAGCACGGGGTTGTTCTTGGTGCGCCGGGAGAGGACCTGGATGACGCGGCGGATCTCGTCGTCGCGGCCGATGACCGGATCGAGCAGGCCGTCCTCGGCCGCCTGCGTCAGATCGCGACCGAACTTCTCGAGCGCCCGGATCTTGTCCTCGGGGCTCTGGTCGGTGACGCGGTGGCTGCCGCGCACCTCGGCCAACGCCTTGAGCAGGGCCTTGCGGTCGGCGCCGGCGCGGCGCAGCGATTCGCCTGTGGGCTGCTTGGTGTCGGCGAGCGCGAGCAGCAGGTGCTCGGTTGAGACGTACTCGTCCTTGAGCTCGCGCATCTCCTTCTCGGCCGCGCGCAGGACGGTGATCAGCTCGGGGGCCGTGGTCGGCTCGGCGGCGTGCTCCAGCGTGGGCAGCGCGTCGAGCTCGGCGTTGACGTCGGCGCGCAGCGACTCGACTACGACGCCGAGCTTGCGCAGTACCGGAACGACCAGTCCGTCGGCCTGCTCGAGCAGCACCGCCAGCAGGTGAGCGGGCCCGACCTGCGCGTGGCGCCGGTCCGCGGCAAGGCCCAATGCGGCCTGGAGGGCCTCCTGGGACTTGATCGTGAAGCGGTCAGCCTGCATACAGATCTAAGTGTATCAGACTTAGATCTGACTTCATCCCGAATCGCGCTCGATCGGGATCTTGAACGGCGAGCGGGCGTCCTCGGCGCGGACGATCTCGCCCTTGGGCAGGACCACGAGGTCAGCCCTGACACGTTCGCGCAGCGCCTCGAGCTGGGCGATCTGCTCGGTGAGCTCGGCCGCACGGCGCTCGAGCGCCTCGACGCGGCGGCGGGCGCGCTCGAGCTTGCCCTCCATCTCCATCACGCGCTCGACGCCGGCGAGGTTCAGCCCGAGCTCGTTGGTCATCTCCTGGATGCGCCGCAGCCGCTCGACGTCCTGCTGGGAGTACAGGCGCGTGCCCTTCGGGGAGCGCTTGGGCTCGATCAGGCCGCGCGCCTCGTACATGCGCAGCGTCTGAGGATGCATCTCGGCCAACTCGGCGGCGACGGAGATCATGAACACGCCGCGGTCCGCCGTGACCTCCACGCGCGTGGTCGTCCTGCGCCGGCCGGTCGCCATCAGGCCTCGCCCTCTTCCTTGGAGCGCGACGCGCCGGCGAAGAGCTTGGCCCGCGGGTCGCCGTTCATGACCTCCGAGAGCTTGTCGACGGCCTCGGACTGCTCGGACGACAGCGTCGCCGGGACGTCGATCACGAAGCGGTAGTGGATGTCGCCGGCGCCTTTGCCGTTGAGCTTCGGCGGGCCCTCGCCGCGCAGGCGCTGGACCGTGCCGTGCTTGGTGCCCGGCGGGACGCGCAGCTTCTTGCGGCCGTGCAGCGTGGGCACCTCGACCTCGGCGCCGCGGATCGCCTCCGGGATCGTGAGCGGCACCTCGACCTCGACGTGGTCGCCCTTGCGCTTGAACACCGGCGAGGCGCGCACGCGCGTGATGACGTAGAGATCGCCGGGAGGGCCGCCGTTGCGGCCGGGCTCGCCCTTACCGGCCAGGCGCACCCGACTGCCGTCGCGGACGCCGGCGGGGATGTTCACGCGGTAGCGCTTGACGGTGCTGGTCGCGCCCGTTCCGCTGCAGGTCGGGCACGGCGACTCGATGACCGCGCCGCTGCCGTGGCAGACCGAGCACGGCTGGGAGATCGAGAACAGGCCCTGGCCCTGGCTCTCGACGCCGCGGCCCTGGCAGCGCGGGCAGGTCTTCGGGCTCGTCCCGGGCTTCGCGCCCGTGCCGTTGCACGTCGGGCAGGTCGATGACGTCCGGACCGACAGCGGCACCTGGCCGCCCTCGATCGACTGATCGAAGGAGATCGACACCTCGGCCTCGAGGTCGCGCCCGCGCTCTGCGCGCGGCCGGCGCGGCCCGGTGCCCCGGCCGGTGCCGGGGCCCCCACCGCCGAAGAGGTTGGACAGGATGTCGCCGAACGCGCCGGTGTCGAAGCCGCCCGGAAAGCCCTGGGTGCCTCCCGCGCCGCCCTGGCCGGCACCGCCGAACAGCGCGCCGAGCCCACCGCGGTCGTACTGCTTGCGCTTGTCCGGGTCGCCGAGGATGTCGTTGGCCGCCGAGATCTCCTTGAAGCGCGCCTCGGCCTTGGCGTCGCCCGGATTGCGGTCCGGGTGGTACTGGCGGGCGAGCTTGCGGTAGGCCTTCTTGATCTCGGCCTGGGAGGCCTTGCGGTCGACTCCGAGGATCTTGTAGAGGTCCTTCTCGGGCATCGCCGGCGGCTAGGCCGCCACCACCACCTTCGCGGCCCGCAGCACGTCGTCGCCCAGGCGATAACCGGCCTGGTAGACCTCGATGACGGTCCCGCTCTCGACCCCCTCGGTGGGCGTCGACGCGACGGCCTCGTGCAGATGCGGGTCGAACGTCTCGCCCAGCGGCGAGTAGGCCTCGATGCCGGCCCGCTGCAGCGCGTTGACGAGCTGCTGCTGGACCAGCCGGATGCCCTTCGTCAGATGGTGTTCGTCGTCGCCCTCCTCGGCCTCGGCGTGCGCAAGCGCGCGCTCGAAGTCGTCGAGGGCGGGCAGCAGCTCGACCGCCACGCGCTTCATCCCGTCGCGCGTCGCCTTCTGCACACGCTGGGCGGTCTGCTTGCGGACGTTCTCGAGCTCGGCCGCCTTGCGCAGCGCCAGGTCCTGCCAGTCGGGCTCCTCGGGCTCGTCCGGAGCCTCGACGGCGGCGTCCTCGGCCAGCGCCTCCTCGGGCTCGAGCGCCTCCGGGGCGTGGACGCCGTCGGAGGCCGCGGGCGCCTGCTGCTCCGCGGCCTCCTCCTCGATGCCCTTTTCGGGCCGGGACGTCACCGACTACCGCCCCTCGTCGACGACCTCGGCGTCGACGACGTCCTCCTCGGGGGCCTCCTCGCCCTCGGGCGGCGTGCCGTCGGCCGAGGCACCGTTGCCCTCGGCGGCGGCGTTCTGCTGGGCGCGCTCGTACATGGCCTCGGAGACCTTGTGGAACGCGGTCTGCAGCGCCTCGGTCTTGGCGTTGATCTCCGCGGCGTCCTCGGAGCCCAGGGCCCCGCGCACGTCGGCGATGGCCGCCTCGATCTCGGTCTTGGAGGACTCGTCGACCTGGTCGGCCAGGTCCTTCAGCTGGCGCTCGGCCTGGTAGGCGGCGTTCTCGCCGTTGTTGCGCGCCTCGGCCAGCTCGCGCGCCTTGCGGTCCTCCTCGGCGTGAGTCTCGGCGTCGGTGACCATGTTCTTGATCTCCTCGTCGGAGAGCCCGCCGCCGGCCTTGATCTCGATCTTCTGCTCCTTGCCGGTGCCGAGGTCCTTGGCGGAGACGCTGAGGATGCCGTTGGCGTCGATGTCGAAGGCGACCTCGATCTGCGGGATGCCGCGCGGCGCGGGCGGGATGCCGGTGAGCTGGAACTTGCCCAGCGACTTGTTGTAGGCGGCCATCTCGCGCTCGCCCTGCAGGACATGAATTTCAACCGACGGCTGGTTGTCCTCGGCCGTCGAGAAGATCTCCGACTTGCGGGTCGGGATCGTGGTGTTGCGCTCGATCAGCTTGGTCATCACGCCGCCCTTGGTCTCGATGCCGAGGGTCAGCGGGGTGACGTCGAGCAGCAGGACGTCCTTGACGTCGCCGGCGAGCACGCCCGCCTGGATGGCGGCGCCGACGGCCACGACCTCGTCGGGGTTGACGCCGCGGTGCGGGTCCTTGCCCGTGAGCTCCTTGACCTTCTCCTGGACGGCGGGCATGCGCGTCATGCCGCCGACGAGCACCACGTGCTCGATCTCGGTCGTGCCCTTGTCCTTGGCGTCGGCGAGCGCCTGGCGAACCGGCGCGACCACGCGGTCGAGCAGCTCGGCGGTCAGCTCGTTGAACTTCGCCCGGGTGATGCGCACGTCGAGGTGCTTGGGCCCGGACTGGTCGGCCGTGATGAACGGCAGGTTGATCTGGGACTCCTGCGCGGTCGACAGCTCGATCTTGGCCTTCTCGGCGGCCTCGTAGAGGCGCTGGAGGGCCATCGGGTCCCCTTTGAGATCGATTGCCTGGTCGCGCTTGAACTCCGCCGCGAGCCAGTCGACGACGGCCTTGTCCCAGTTATCGCCGCCGAGGTGGTTGTCACCGGCGGTCGACTTGACCTCGAAGACGCCGTCGCCGATCTCGAGCACGGACACGTCGAACGTGCCGCCGCCGAGGTCGAAGACGAGAATCGTCTGGTCGGACTCCTTGTCGAGGCCGTAGGCCAGCGAGGCGGCCGTGGGCTCGTTGATGATGCGCTTGACGTCGAGGCCGGCGATCTTGCCGGCGTCCTTGGTCGCCTGGCGCTGGTCGTCGTTGAAGTACGCGGGGACAGTGATTACGGCGCTGTCGACCGGCTCGCCGAGGTAGGCCTCGGCGTCGGCCTTGAGCTTGCCGAGGATCATCGCGCTGATCTCCGGCGGGCTGAACTCCTTGCCGCCTGCCTCGACACGCGCGTCGCCGTTCTTGCCGGAGACGACCTTGTAGGGGACGATCGACTCCTCCTCGCGCACCTCGGCCTCCTTGCGGCCCATGAAGCGCTTGATGGAGAAGACGGTGTTCTGCGGGTTGGTAACCGCCTGGCGCTTGGCGACGGTGCCGACGAGGCGCTCGCCTGAAGGCGCGAACGCCACTACCGACGGGGTGGTGCGGCCGCCCTCGGCGTTCTCGATGACGGTCGGCTCGCCGCCCTCCAGGACGGCCATGCACGAGTTCGTCGTGCCGAGGTCGATGCCGATGGTCCTTGCCATTTGTTCAAGTTCTCCTTGCTCGCTCGAATGCGAAAAATCTGCGTCTTGTTATAGCAGATCTGCACTTGGACACATCCGGCGCAGCGGGCAAACCGGGCAGGCGGGACGCTGGGAATGGCACGTTCTGCGGCCGTGGCGCAGCATGTTGACGTGGAACTCGAGCTCGGCGCCGCGCGGCGTGATCGCGAGCATCGCGTCGTGGATCGCGTCGGCGGTCCCCTTGGCCGGCAGCAGCCCCAGCCGAGCCCCCACGCGACCCACGTGGGTGTCCACCGGGACGTCGCGCAGGCCGTAGGAGAACAGCAGCACGCAGGCCGCGGTCTTGCGGCCGACGCCCGGCAGGGCGGTGAGCAGCGCGCGGGCGTCCTCGATTGGCAGGTCGGGGAGGTGGTCGAGCGTCGGCTCGCCTTCGTGCGTCGTCGGCAGCGCCCGCAGGATCTGCTGGATGCGCACCGACTTGGTCGGCGACAGGCCGCCGGGCCGGATCGCGGCCTCGATCTCGTCGACGGGCGCGTCGCGCACCGCCACCCACGACGGGAAGCGGTCGCGCAGCCGCAGGTACGCGACGTCGCGGTTGCGGTCGTTGGTCGACTGCGACAGCACGGTGAGCACCAGCTCGGCGATCGGGTGGCCGTGGGGTGGCAGCAGCGCCCGTCCGTACGTCTCGGCCAACCGGCGGCGGATCCCGCGCACGCGCGCTGCGGTGGGTGAAGACCACGCGATGCGGCTGGGCACGACGCTGACGCTATCGTCGCCGAGCCATGCCCACCGCGCAGCTCGGCGAGCAGCTCGTGCACTACCAGGCCGAGGGCGACGCGCCGATCCTCTACCTCCACGGCGTGCCCAACTCCGGCTCGATGTGGGCGCCGTTCCTGGAACGCACCGGCGGCGTCGCCGTCGACCTCCCCGGCTTCGGGCAGAGCGGCAAGCGCGGCGACCTCGACTACACGTTCGAAGGGCTCGGTCGCTTCGTTAAGGAATTTGTGGACCAGCTCGGCCTCGAGAAGGTGCGGCTCTGCATGCACGACTGGGGCTCGGTCGGGTTGCTGTGGGCGATGCGCGAGCCCGAACGCGTCGAGCGCCTCGTCCTGATCGACGCCGTGCCGTTCCTGCCCGGCTACCGCTGGCACTTCTTCGCGCGCCAGTGGCGCCGCCGCGTCGTGGGTGAGATGGCGATGGGCTCGACCAACCGCACGGTCGCCAAACGGCTGCTGCCCGAAAGCATGGTCGACGACGTCATCGAGGCCTTGGACCAGGGCACGCAGCGGGCGATCCTGCGGCTGTACCGCAGCGCGCCGGAGGACGCCCTCGCGCGCGCGGGCGCGAACCTGGGCGCGCTTCGGTGCCCGGCACTGGTGGCGTGGGGCGACCGCGACCGCTACCTGCCGCTGCGCTTCGCCGAGGCCTACGCGAGCGCGCTCGGCGGCCCGGTCCGCGTCGAAATCGCGGAAAGTGCGGGGCATTGGCCGTGGACGGACCGTCCCGAGCTCGTACCGGCGCTGACCGACTTCCTCACGCGCTAGGTTTGAGGAGCTTTGACGCGCCCGGGGGGCGTCCAAAGCGTTCCGCAACACGCAGTCCGTTCCGCAGCAACGACATAGCCCCAGCTGGGAGGCCGGCCATGCTTGCCGCCGATGCGCCACCGCACCATGCCCATGCCGCCGCGAACCGCGTCGAGTACGCGATCGTGCGCCTGATGAACAACCGCCGCGCGGCGGCCGGTCTGCCGCGCCTGCGGGTCAACCGCACGCTGGCCAACGCGGCGAGCGCGCATTCGCGCGACATGGCCTCTCACGGGATGCTCTCCCACGACGCCAGCGACGGGACGCCGTTCGCGCAGCGCCTGCGGCGCGTCACCCGCGCCCGGATGGTCGGCGAGACGATCGCCGCGATGAGCGGCGCCGTGTCGGCCCGCAAGGTCGTCCGCATGTGGCTGCAGTCGCCTCCGCACCGCGCCGAGATCCTCACGTCGAGCTACCGGTTGGTCGGCGTCGGCGTGGCGCATCGCGGCCCCGCCGCGGTCGCCACCGCGGACTTCGCCAGCGCTCGCTAGTCCCGCACGCCCGCTAGCGTCGCGCCATGCCGGCGGTCGGCCTCGCCGCGGTGCTCGCCGCGCTGTACCTCGTGCTCGATCCGCCGAGCGCCGATCTCGCCGCGCACCTCTACCGCGCCGGGCTCGTGGACCGCGCCGGGATCACGGCCTGGGACAACGCCTGGTACGGCGGCCATCACCTGCCCGCCTACAGCGTGCTGTTCCCGGGGCTCGGCTCGCTGATCGGCGTGCGACTGCTCGGCGCGCTGAGCCTGGTCGGAGCGACCGCGGCGTTCGCGCGCCTGGCGGCCGACGAGCTCGACCCGCGCGCCGCGCGCCTGGCGCGGCCGTGGTTCGCCGTCGCCATGGCCGCCGCGGTGGCCAGCGGGCGCCTGCCGTTCGCGTTCGGCATCGCGCTGGGCACCTGCGCGGTGCTCGCCGCCGCTCGCGGGCGGGTCGTGGTCGCGGGACTGCTCGGGGCCGCGACGACGATGGGCAGCCCGGTCGCCGGCCTGTTCGTCGTGCTGATCGCCGCCGCATGGGTGGGCACGACGCGGCCGCGGCCGCACGCCGCGCTGGCGATGGGCGCGGCGGCGGCGCTCACGGGCATCGTGCTGGTGGGCGCGTTCCCCGAAGGCGGCGACGAGCCGTTCGTCGGCTCGAGCTTCTGGCCCGCGCTCGCGGCCACCGGGTTGGCGCTGGCGATCGCACGCGACGGCCCGCGCCCGCTGCGCGCCGGCCTGGTGCTCTACGCCCTGCTGCTCGTCGCCGCGTTCGCGGTCCACAACCCGCTCGGAGGCAACGCCGCGCGCCTGGGCGGGCTGCTCGGCGGGCCGCTGGCCGCGGCGCTGCTGATGCCCGACCGCCGCCGGCTGCTGGCGTTCGCTGCCCTCCCGCTCGCCTACTGGACCATGTACCCGCCGGTCCACGACTGGACCAGCTCCGCGGGCGACCCCGCGATCGAGGCCGGCTACTACGCGCCGCTGCTCGCCGAGATCGCGAGACGCGACGCGCACGCCCCTCCCGCACGGGTCGAGATCCCGTTCACCGCGAGCCACTGGGAGGCGCTGCACGTGGCCGCGCACGTGCCGCTGGCCCGCGGCTGGGAGCGCCAGCTCGACCGCCGCCACAACCGGCTGTTCTACGAGGGCACACTGACCCCGGAGCGATACCGCGCATGGCTCGACGGGCTGGCGGTGCGCTGGGTGGCGCTGCCCGACGCCAAGCTCGACCCCTCGGCACGCGGCGAGGCGCGGCTCATCCGCGCGCGGCCGGACTATCTGCGCGAGGTCTGGCGCTCGCCGCATTGGCGTCTGTTCGCCGTGCAGCGCCCCACGCCGCTCGGCGCAGCCTCCCTGACCGCTGACGGCTTCACGGCGCGCAGCGGCCTCGTCCGTGTGCGCTGGACGCCCTACTGGGCGGTCCTGGAAGGTCGCGGCTGCGTCGCCCGCGCGGACGGTGATTGGACCGAGATCGAGAGCGACGAACCGGGCGCGACGCTGCGCGTCGGCGTCCGCGTCGGCCCGCTACGAGCCCTCGGCAGAGACCGCGACTGCCGCTAGGATCCGAGGCGCATGGCTGCACGCACGCGAGCTCTCCAGGCGCGGTTGCTTCCGCACGGCCCCTGGGACCTGGTGCGGCAGTTGCTCCTGTTCTTCGTCGCCTACAACGGCTACCGCCTC
Organism: uncultured Actinomycetes bacterium; assembly: GCA_963825415.1. GTDB lineage: Bacteria > Actinomycetota > Thermoleophilia > Solirubrobacterales > Solirubrobacteraceae > BP-464. Next base: position 534,430 of record CAWGTD010000003.1, read on the forward strand.
GTACGGGGCATGGCCGACGATCCCGGGGTCACTGCCGCCGCGTTTCAGCATGCCCGCGACCTGATCGGGATCGAACGCGGGCTGCACGTGTTCGTCGAGCCGAGCGTGCAGGCGTGGGCCAGCGGCAGCAGCTTCGTGATCGACGCCGCGAGCTGGCTGTACATCAACGCCCAGACCTCGGTGACGCTCGGCGCGCTGGCGTTCCTCTACCTGTTCCACAACCGCAGCTTCTACTTCGTGCGGAACATGTTCATGGTGGCGATGGGGATCGCCCTGCTGGGCTACATGCTCTACCCGACCGCGCCGCCGCGCTTCCTGCCCGAGTGGGGCTTCTTCGACGCGGTCTCGAACTTCACCGGCGTCTCGCACGACGACGTCACGGTCGACGCGCTGTTCAACCCCTACGCCGCGGTGCCGTCGATGCACGTCTGCTTCGCGTTCATGATCGGCTGGCCGCTGGCAAAGCTGGTCCGGCACCGCGCCGCGCGCATCTTCTGGCGGGTCTATCCGCTCCTCGTGACGTTCGTGATCGTCGCGACCGGCAACCACTTCTTCGCCGACGCCGTCCTCGGCGGCATCGCCGCCGGGCTGTCGGCCTACGCCGCCGCGTGGCTGGCCCGAGCACGTCCGACCGTCTGGACGTTCAGCCGGGTGCCGGGCGACGGCGTCACCGCCTAGATGGCCCGGCTGTCCCCGGTCGAGCGCCGCGCGCTCGTGCGCGACGCGTTGATCGAGTCGCGCCTGACGCCCAACGCGATCTCGCTGACCGGCTTCGTGTTGAACGTCGTCGCGGCGGTGCTCGTCTGGGAGCGCTACTTCTTCCTCGGCGGGATCGCGTTCATCGTCGGCTCGGTATGCGACACGCTCGACGGCCGCTACTCGCGCATGAGCGGCAAGGGATCGCCGTTCGGCGCGTTCCTCGACTCGACGCTGGACCGCATCGAGGAGGGCGTGGTCCTCACAGCGGTGGGGGCGTACTTCGCCAGCCGGGGCATGGAGTTCGCCGCCGGCGCGACGGTCCTGGCCGTTCTCGCCTCGCTGATGGTCTCCTACACGCGCGCCCGCGCCGAGGCCCTGGGCGTCGAATGCAAGGTCGGAATCGGCAGCCGCGCGGTGCGCGTCGTGATCCTCTCGGTGGGGCTGGTCTTCGCCAAAGGTGCTTCACTAGGCGAGTTCGAGCTGCTCGCGCCGTCGGTATACGTATTGGCCGTGCTGGGCATCATCACCACGTTGCAGCGCATTTTTCACGTGCGCGCCGCCCTCACCACGGCCTAGCGCCGTGTAACCGGGCCGCCCCGGCGTGGGTAAGTCCCGACAGACTCAGAAACCAAGGAGCTTTCAGCTTGACTTCCAACGGCAACGGCGCCGCCGCTACCAACGGCGCCTCGAAGAACGGCGCCGCCCGCTACCAGACCGACAAGGTCCGCGTGGCCATCATCGGCGTCGGCAACTGCGCGAACTCGTTCGTCCAAGGCGTCCACCACTACGCGGACGCCGACGCCCGCGAGGCTGTCCCCGGGCTCATGCACACCGACCTCGGCGGCTACCACGTCTCCGACATCGAGTTCACGTGCGCCTTCGACATCAACAAGACCAAGGTCGGCAAGGATCTCGCACAGGCGATCTGGGCCGATCCGAACAACACGATCAAGTTCACCGACAAGGTGCCCAAGAAGCTCGACGTCCCCGTCTACCGCGGGATGACCCACGACGGGCTCGGCAAGTACCTCAAGGAGAAGATCGTCAAGGCGCCCGGCGAGACCGCCGACATCGCCGACATCCTCAAGGCGACCCACACCGACGTCGTCGTCTCCTACCTGCCGGTCGGGTCCGAAGACGCGACCAAGTGGTACGTCGAGCAGATCCTCGACGCCGGCGTCGGCTTCGTGAACTGCATCCCGGTGTTCATCGCTCGCGAGGACTACTGGAACAAGCGCTTCAAGAAGGCCGGCCTGCCGATCGTCGGCGACGACATCAAGTCGCAGGTCGGCGCGACGATCGTGCACCGCACGCTCGCCCGCCTGATGCACGAGCGCGGCGTGAAGATGCTGCGCACATCGCAGCTCAACGTCGGCGGCAACATGGACTTCTACAACATGCTCGAGCGCGAGCGGCTGGAGTCCAAGAAGATCTCCAAGACCAACGCCGTGACCTCGATCATGGGCCACAAGCTGCCCGCCGACGACGTCTACATCGGCCCCTCGGACTACGTGCCGTGGCTGACCGACCGCAAGTGGGCCCACATCCGCATGGAGGGCCAGGCGTTCGGCGACGTGCCGCTCAACATGGAGATGAAGCTCGAGGTGTGGGACTCGCCGAACTCGGCGGGCATCGTCATCGACGCCGTCCGCTGCTGCAAGCTGGCGCTCAACCACGGAGTCGGCGGCCAGCTCGACGGGCCGAGCTCCTACCTCATGAAGTCGCCGATGAACCAGCGCCCCGACGACGAGGCGCGCGAGCAGACCGAGAAGTTCATCGCGAAGTACAAGGGCAAGCGGGGGCACACGCTGCCGAAGGCAGTGGGTCCCACGCGGCCCAAGGGCCGCACCGCGCCCAAGCGCGCAGTCGCTTCCAAGGCCTAGCACGCGACTGACGAGCGCACGGCGGGCCTACCATTGCCCGCCGTGTCGCTCTCCGTCGCCCAGGTCACCCCCTACACCTGGGATTCCGGTCACGAGGTCAACCGCGGCATCGCCCGCGTGGCCGACGAACTGGCCGCGCGCGGGCACCGCGTCGCGATCGTCGCGCCCTCGGCGACCGGCACCGCGGTACGCGAGACGCGCAGGCGTCTGCGCGACGGGAGCCTCTGGGGTGGCGGCCGTGCCGGCGGAGTCGAGATCCTCGCGGTGTCGGAGACGATCGCCCCGGGGCGCCGCGCCGCGTTGTCGATCGACGTCACGCGCGCGGTCGAGGAGCTGTTCGCCGCGGTGCCGTTCGACATCGTGCACGTCCACGAGCCGTGGGCGCCGAGCGTCGCCAGCGCGGCGCTGCGGGCGTCGCCCGCGCTGAACGTCGGCACGTTCCATGCGCCGACCGAGCGCTTCGTGGCCACCCAGGTCACGCGCAAGCTCGTCCAGCTCGTCTTCGGGCGCCTCGACGCGCGGGTGGCGAGCTTCGCGGCGACCGCCGCACTGATGAACCGCTTCTTCAGAGCCGACTACCGCGTCGTGCTGCCGGGCGCCGAGCCGCCGGCCGGCGCGCCCTCGCGGACAGCCGGCGGCCCGCCCCATGTCGTGTTCGTCGAGGCCGAGGAGCGCGCCGCGCTGCGGGTCTTCCTGCGCTCGCTTCGCCGGCTCGACCCTGCACTCGAGTGGACGGCCACGGTCGTCAGCGCGCGCGGCCCATCGTCGTCGATCCCGCTGCGCCAGGACCTGCGCGAGCGGATCACGTTCGTCGAGGCGGGCACCGAGAGCGAGCTCGCGCGCGCGGACGTGGTCGTCGCCGCGTCCGACGGAGCGGCGCCGGCGCCCGGCCTGCTGCTCGACGCGATGGCCGCCGGCGCGGTGCCGCTCGCCTCGCGCCTGGCCGTCTACGAGGAGCTGCTCGACGAGGGCGAGCGCGGCCTGCTGCACGCACCCGGCGAGAGCCAGGTGCTGGCCGCGCAGCTCGAGCGCCTGCTCGGCGACCCCGAGCTGCGCGACCGCCTGCGCGCGGCGGCCGACCCCGTCCGCGAACGCCTTACCTGGGCGCGCGTGACGGACGAGCTCGAGCAGGTCTACGACGAACTGGTGGCCCGCCGCCACGCGGTCAAGGGCGACGCGGCGATCCGCCGCCGCCTCGCGCGCCGGCCGATCATCGACGTCGACCTGCACATGCACACCGACCACTCGCACGACTGCGCGACCCCCGTCGAGGTGCTGCTGGCAGCCGCCCGCGACGCGGGCCTGGGCGCGATCGCCGTCACCGACCACAACGAGATCTCGGGCGCGCTCGAGGCAGCCGAGAAGGCGGCCGACTTCGGCGTGAAGGTGATCGTGGCCGAGGAGGTCAAGACCGCCGAGCAGGGCGAGGTCATCGGGCTGTTCATCACCGAGAAGATCCCGCGCGGCATGTCGCTGGCCGAGACGGTGGCCGAGATCAAGCGCCAGGGCGGCCTGGTCTACGTGCCGCACCCGTTCGACCGCATGCACTCGGTGCCCGACTACGAGCACCTGCTGACGATCATCGACGACGTCGACGCGATCGAGATCTACAACCCGCGCGTGGCGATCGGTTCGTTCAACGAGGAGGCCGAGCGCTTCGCGCGCAAGTACCGGATCGTCGCCGGCGCCGGTTCGGACTCCCACGTAGCCCAGGGCCTCGGCTCGGTGCGGATCCGCATGCGCGACTTCGACGGGCGTGAGGAATTCCTGGAGTCCCTGCGCGACGCCGAGATCGTCACCCGCCCGTCGAGCCTGCTCTACGTGCAGGCGCTGAAGTTCCTGGAGACGAAGGCCACCCCGGCCGGGGCGCGGCGGGCGGTCCGCCAGCGGCGGGTCCGGCGGGCCACCCGCAAGGCCTGATGCACGGCGAGGGAGGGTCGCCGCGGCCGTCGAAAGCCCCAGCACCCATGCCCGCGACCGACGACGAGATCCGCGAGAAGTACCTGGAGCGCGCCATCCGGGAGCTCAACGCACTGACCCGCGAGCTGCAGTCCTGCGAGCTGTGCCCGCGCGGCAGCCGCGTGCCGGTGCTCGGCTCGGGCCACCCCCAGGCGGACATCCTGCTGCTCAAGCACGCGCCGCGGACCTCGGAGGTCGAGGAGGGCGTGGCGTTCTACGGCCGCAGCGGGACCGCGCTGATGAAGTCCCTGAAGCGGCTCGGCATCGATCCGCTCGCCGTCTACGGGACGCTTTGCGTGAAGTGCCCGGTCACCGACTCGTCGCTGGCCGACCCGGCCTGCATCGCCCGTGTGGTCGAGGAGATCGCGATCGTGCAGCCGAGAATTGTCGTGGTGATGGGCGAGGACGCCCTGGCCGTGCTCAACGATCTCTCGCTGCCCTTGGCGCGGCCGGTCAAGCCGCAGCACGGCGTCGTCCAGCAGCTCACGCCTTCGATCGACGCCCTGCTGGTGGGAGACATCGACGACTCCCTCGACGAGGAGGTCGCCAAGCGCGCCTTCTGGGCGGCCTTCAAGGTCCTCGGCGAGTGGTACGCGGACCTGCCGCCCTACTAGGCGCGACCGCCCTCGCGCTGACCTATTTCCTCATCGCCGGGGAGCTGCCCGACCTCGGCACCGGTGAGGGTGCAGTGCTGGTCTCGGGGATGGTGGGCGTGGGCGTCGTGTCCGGCGTCGTGCTGGCGCTGGTGTGGGCCGGCGACGCGATCGGCCCGCTGCTGCTCGTGCTCGCGGGCTCGATCCTGCTGGTGGCGGGGCTCGACGCCGCGGACGTGGGCCCCGGTGCGAGCACCTTCGAGGCGCTGGCCGCGGGCTCGCTCGGGATCATCGTGGGCCGCATGCTCGCCTCGCCGGCCGTCGCGCTGGCCGTGCCGTTGTTCGTGGCCGGGATCGACGCCTGGAGCGTGGCGAGCGGGCCGAGCTCGCGGCTTGCCGACGGCGAGCCGCGCGGGGCGGCGGAGCTGAGCTTCGACCTGCCGTCATGGGGCGGCTCGCTGGGCGGCGCCGCGTCGCGCCTGGGCATCACCGACGCGATCTTCCTGGCGATGTTCGCCACCTGGGCCGGGCGCCTGGGGCTGCGGCGCGGCATGGCGGCGATCGGCATGGTGGCGGGCCTGCTGGCGACCGTCGCGCTGTCGGTGACCACCGATCGGGCGATCCCCGCGCTGCCGCTGATGGCCGTCGGCTACTGGCTGCCCAACCTCGACCGGCTCGGGCGACTGTTTCGATGGTCGCGGTCGGGTTACCCTCAAGGCATGGACCTCGAGGAGCACACCCTGGAGAAGGCAGGCGAGCGCTGCGAGGAGTGCGGAGCGAAGCTGACCGAACAGGAGCTGCGCGTCGTCCTGGAGTCGGGAGGCCCGACGCTGTGTGCGGTTCACGCCGCCGAGCAGGTGCCGATCGGCGAGGGGGAGGCGGCGGAGGCCGACCCTCCGGTCTAGCTCTCGGCGGCCGCCGCCGGCACCCAGTACTCGACGGCCTGAAGGATCCGGCCGTCGTGCAGTCCGAAGAACGAAGCGACGTGCCAGGCGTCGTCGGCGCTGCGCACGAGCACGTCCGAGGCCACGCGGCGGCCCTCTGTGATCACGCAGCGGACCTCGAGCTCCCACGGCGGCGCCCCCGGATACGTGCGGTGCACGGCCATGAACGCGGCGCGGTTTGCGAATCGCTCGCCCGTGTGGGGCCACTCGACGGTCGCGTTGGGGTGCAGCTCTGCCTCGGCGGTCTCCCAGTCGCCGGCCGCCAGCGCCCGCCACATGCGCTCGACCGAGTTCACTCGCCCATCTCCAGCACGATCTTGCCGAGCTTGCCGCCCGCGGCGAAGCGCTCGTAGGCGGCGCCGACCTCGTCGAGCGGGAACGTGGCGGCGATCGGCACGTCGACGATCTCTCGCTCCAGCAGCGGCAGGACGTGGCGCTCCATGGCGCGAGCCGTGGCCGCCTTCTCCTCCAGCGGTCGCGCGCGCAGGGTCGAGGCGCGGATCGAGGCGCGCTTGCCCATCAGCGCCAGCAGATTCAGCTCGGCCTTGGCGCCCGCGCCGACACCGATGACCACGATCCGGCCGCCCGGCGCGAGCGAGGCGAGGTCCGCGGGGAGGTTCGGCGCGCCGACCAGCTCCAGGACGACGTCGAACGGGCCGTGCTCTTCGAACCCCTCGGGGGCGAGGACCTCGTGCGCGCCCAGCGCGCCGACGGCGTCGCGGACGTCGGCGTTGCGAACGGTTGCGGTCACGTGCGCGCCGGCCGCGCGGCCGAGCTGGACGCCCGCGGTGCCGACGCCGCCGGCGGCGCCGTGGACGAGCAGCCGCTCGCCCGCCCGCAGCCCGCACTGGGTGAACAGCGCGTCGTGGGCGGTGGTGAACACCTCGGGCACGCCGCCGGCGCGCGGCCAGTCGAGCGGGCCGGGCACGGGCATGAGCTGGCGCTCGTGGACGACCGCGAGCTCGGCCTGCCCGCCCCCGCCGACGATGCCCATGACTCGGTCGCCCTGCGCGAACCGGCTCGCGCCCGGCCCCAGCTCGGCGACCTCGCCGGCGAGCTCGAGGCCGGGGATGTCGGGCGGGGAACCGGGCGGCGCGGGATAGGCGCCGGCGCGCTGGAGGATGTCGGCGCCGTTGAGGCCCGCCGCGCGCACGCGCACGAGCACCTCGCCGGATCCCGGGCGGGGATCGGGATGCTCGTCGACGACCACCTGGCCGTCACGGACCGTCGCGGCGCGCACGCTTCGAAAGGCTAGCCCGTGCCGTCTTCCAGACGGCACGTCTGAGACGGTCCACGCCGTCCGGGCGTGGTGACCGGCGGCTACGCCGCCTACTCGCGCTCGAGCAGCGCCACGGACTCGACGTGCGGCGTCTGCGGGAACATGTCGACGGGTTGCACGCGGCGCAGCGCCCAGCCGGCCTCGACGAGCTGGGCGGCGTTGGGCGCCAGCGTTGTCGGGTTGCACGAGACGTAGACGATCCGCTTGGGGCCGGCCTCGACGATCCGCCGCACGATCTTCTGCGAGAGCCCCGACCGCGGAGGGTCGACGACCAGGACGTCGGGGCGACCGACGCGTTCGACCAGCTCGCGCATGGCGAGGCGCGCGTCGCCCGCGAAGAACTTCGCGTTGTCGATCTCGTTGGCGCGGGCGTTGGCGATCGCGTCGGCGACCGCCTCCTCGACGATCTCCAGGCCCCAGACCTCGCCGGCGCGCGCAGCGAGCGAGAGGCCGATCGTGCCGATCCCGCAGTAGAGGTCGTAGACGCGCTCCCAGCCGCGCAGCTCGGCGTAGTCGGCGACGACGCCGTAGAGCACCTCGGCCATCTCGGTGTTGGTCTGCAGGAAGGCGTCCGGGGAGATGGAGAAGCGCAGGCCGCACAGCTCCTCCTCGAGCGCGGGCGCGCCGGCGAGGTGCTCGGTCATCCCACCCGCGGTGGTCTCCGCGACGCCCGGCGCGCGCGTCCAGAAGACGCCGTCGGTTCCCACCGCGGCCGCGAAAGCGTCGCCGTCGAGCTCGCCCTCGCTGGTGACGAGGCGGACCTGGAGCTGGCCCGTGTTCCTGCCCTCGCGGATGACGAGGTTGCGCAGGAAGCCGGACTGGTCGCGGCGATCCCAGGCCGACAGGCCCTGTTCGCGGCAGAACGCCAGCGCGGCGTCGCGGACCGCGTTGACGCGCTCGGAGACCAGCAGGCAGTCGTCGATCGGAACGATGCGCTCCCAGCTCCCGGCCTCGTGAAAGCCGCAGACGAGCTCGCCGGCGTCGCCCGTGCCGAACGAGAACTCGATCTTGTTGCGGTAGCGCCAGGGCTGTGCGGCCGCGACGATCGGGGCGAGCTCGAAGCCGTCGAGGTGGCCGATGCGGCGCAGCGCCTCGTCGACCTGGGAGTGCTTGACCTCGAGCTGGCGCTCGTAGGGCAGCACCTGCCATGGCGCGCCCGGATGGTCCGCCTCGGGCTCGACGCGGTCGGGGCTCGGCTCGAGCACCTCGACGACGCGCGCCTCGGCATAGGCGCGCTTGCGCTTGGAGATCTTGGCTCGCACCCGATCGCCCGGGATCGCGTCGCGTACGAAGACCACGTAGCCGTCCAGCCGGCCGACCCCGGCGCCGCCGTGAGCGAGCGCGTCGATGGTGACGTCCACCAGGGCGCCCTGCTGCGGTCGCGTCGCCGAACCAGCCTCCATGCCGTGTCAGGGTACGGCCCGTGCCCCGCCGCCCCGCGATCGCCGACGGCTGGTACGGCGAGCTCATCGCCGCCCTGCCGCGTCCGGAGGACGTCGTCGCCTCGCCGCTGCGCGGCCGGCTGCCGCGGCGGGGGCCGCTGCGGGGCCTGCTGCTGGCGCTGCTGAGCGTGCGCGCCGAGCGGGTGGCGCTCATCCGCCACGACCCCGGGTGGCGCGCGCTGCTCGGGCTGCGCGCCCTGTTCGGCATGCGGCGCAAGCTCGTGGCGCTGCACTTCATCGAGCCGCGGCCGGTCCGCGGGCTGCGCGGCCGGATCGACCGCTGGGCCACGCGCCGAGCGCTGTTGGTCGGCCAGGTGCTGACCGCCGCCGAGCAGCCGGCCTGCGCGCGCCGCTACGGCCTGCCCGAGGAACGCTTCGCGCACGTCGGGTTCGCGCGGCGCAGCGCGACGGCGCTGCCGCCCGCACCGGTGGACGGCATCGTCCTGGCCGCGGGGCGCGCCGAATGCGACTGGCCGACGCTGTTCGAGGCCGCGCGCGGCGCGGGCTGGCCGCTCGTGGTCGTCTGCTCGGCGGCCGATCGCTCCGCGGTCGAGCGCTGCAACGCCGACGGCGTCGCCACCGTGCACTGCGAGCTGGGCCGCGAGGAGACGCGGGCGCTGCTGCGCGATGCCGCCGTCGCGGTGATCGCGACGCGCGACAGCGGCGCCAGCCAGGGCCACGTGCGCCTGATGGAGGCCGTGGACGCGGGCGCCGCGGTGGTGGCCACGAACGTCGCCGCGCTGCGCGACTACGTCGTCGACGGCGAGACCGCGCTGCTGGTGGCCGAGGGCGACGCGGCGGCGCTGCGGGCCGCGGTCGACCGCCTGCTCGCAGACGCGCCGCTGCGCGAGCGCCTGCGGACCGCCGCCTTCGAACGCGCCGGGAGCTGGACCTGGACCGACTACCTCGCGGCGGTCGAGCGCCTGATCGTCAGCGAAGCGCCCGCTCGATCGCGGTGAGCACCGACTTGCGGTTCGCGTTGCGGCGCTCGTGGTCGCGCACCTTGCGCAGCTGCGCGCTGCTCAGGTCGCCCAGCCGATCCGCCACCTGCCCGGCCGTGAGGTCGTCGTAGCCGAGGATCGGGAACGTCGGCCCCACTCCCACCGCGCGGCGTGCCTTGTCGACCTGCCGGACCAGCACGTCGGTGTTCTCGTTGGTGCGCCGGCGCCCGCGCCCCAGCAGCGTCTCGGCCTCGGCAAGCAGGTCCTGGGCCTGGCGGCGCCCGATGCCCACGAGGCTGGCGGCGAGCTCTTCTGCGTCCTTGCGCGTCATCCGCCCGCGCTGCACGGCGTCCTCGAGCGTCTCGTTGATCCGCTCGCGGGTGAGGACGAGGCCGCGGGTGAGCGCGTCGACCAGGCCGATGCCGGTCGCGGCCGTGGCGCCGGCGGACGCGGTCGTCTTCTTGGGGCCGGCGGCCGCGGGCTTGCGCTTGCTCGGCGGCTTGCGGGCGGCGGTCTTCTTGGTGGCGGCCGGCCGCTTGCGCGACGTCGCTGACTGCTTGGGCTGCGGCACTGCTGGACCCTCCTGATCGGCTGAGGCGGCGAGGCTATCTGAGCAGCAGTTCCAGCAGCGCCTTCTGGGCGTGACGGCGGTTCTCGGCCTGGTCCCAGATGCGCTGGCGGGATCCGTACAGCACCTCTTCGGTGATCTCCTCGCCGGGATGCGCCGGCAGGCAGTGCAGCGCGATCGCACCTTCGGCGGCGAGGTCGAGCAGGGCGTCGTCGATGCGGTACGGCGCCAGCGCGGCGTGACGGTGGACCGCCTCGGCTTCGTCGCCCATGCTGATCCAGACGTCGGTGTAGACCGCGTGCGCGCCCGCCACCGCCTCGGTCGGATCGGTGATCAGGCGAGCGCCCGCGACGGGGCCGAGCTCGTAGCCCGTCGGCGAGGACACGACCACCTCCACGCCGGCCAGCGCGCCGAGGATCGCCAACGAGCGCGCGACGTTGTTGCCGTCGCCGACGTACGCCACGCGCAGGCCCTCCAGGCTGCCGAACGCCTCCTTGAGCGTCAGCAGGTCGGCCAGCGCCTGGCAGGGATGGTGCTCGGAGGTGAGCATGTTGAAGACGGGGACCGTCGCGGTGCCGGCGAGCTCGGAGAGGTCCTGGTGCGGGCCGGTGCGCACGCCGACCGCCTGCACGTGGCGGGACAGGACACGGGCCGTGTCGCCGATGGATTCTCCCCGCGAGAGCTGGAGCTCGCCCGAGCGCAGCAGCATCGGGTGGCCGCCCAGCTCGACGACGCCGGCCTCGAACGACAGCCGCGTGCGGGTCGACGGGCGCTCGAAGACGAGCGCCACGACCGACCCCGCGAGCGCCTGCGAGGAGCGCGGCGCGGCCTTCAGCTCGGCGGCGCGCTCGAGCAGGGCGTCGAGCTCCGCCCTGTCGAGTTCTTCGCCGGTGAGGAAATGGCGCGTCAAGTCGGCAACCCTATCCCCACGTGCTCGTGCTCACATGGAACCTGTTCCACGGCCGCAGCGTGCCTCCGGCCGGTCGCGATCTGCAGGCCGACTTCGCCGCCACGCTGGCCGGCTGGGAGTGGGACGTCGCGCTGCTCCAGGAGGTGCCGCCCTGGTGGCCCGAGGGCCTCGCGCGCGCCGCGGGCGCCGAGCAGCGCACGGCGCTGACCTCGCGCAACGCGCTGCTGCCGCTGCGGCGCGCCCTCGCGCGGCGCTGGCCGGACGCCATCAAGTCCAACGGCGGCGGTGCCAACGCGATCCTGGTGCGGGGTGCCGGAATCACGCAGCACGGCGTCCGCCGGCTGCGCCTGTGGCCCGAGCGCCGGCTGGTCCACGCCGTCGCCCTGGGCGGAGGACCGTGGGTGGGCAACGTCCACGCCCAGGTGCACAGCGAGGCCCGCGCGCAGGCCGACATCGCCGCGGCCGCCGCTGCTGTCGCGCGCTGGGCCGGCGCGGGACCGTTCGTCCTGGGCGGGGACTTCAACGTGGTGGCGCCCGCGCTACCGGCGGGAGTCGTTCACGCGGGTGGGCGCGGCGTCGATCACGTGCTCGCGCGCGGTCTGGGGCCGGTCGGCAGGCCGCGAGTGCTCGAGCGTGGCCCGCTCTCGGACCACGCCCCGGTGCTGGTGGAGCTCAGGGCCGCGGGCGGCTGAACCCGAACCCGCGCAACATCAACAACGCGCGCTCGCCCATCGTCCCCCGGCGCGGCAGGACGCCGAGCTGGACGGCCGCGTCGTAGAGGTCGAAGAACGCGCGGACGCGCCACAGCCGCTCGCCCGGCGGGTCGAGCTCGGCGTAGATGACGACCTGGACGACGACGAAGCGATCGGACGCGGGCAGGCCCGCCAGCTCGTTGCGGTGCGTGCCCAGCACCTTGCACGGCGCGGCGATGAAGCGCCCGTCGCTGAGGCGCTCGCCGGTGCTCTCGACCCGCACGTCGGGAAAGCCCGCCCACAGTCGTTCGGCATGGGCGCCGATCTCCGCCGGGCCCTCCAGCGGTTCGGCGCACAGCGGGTCCTCGTAGTGGACGTCGGGCGCACACACGGACACGAACGCGTTGACGTCGCCGCTCGACCAGGCCGCCTCGAACTCGTCGATCAGCGCACCCATTCGGACCAGCGCGCGCTTCACGAGAGCTCGGGCAGGCCCTCGTCGGGCGTCGATGCCTCGGCGTAGCGGCGGCGCGGAATGCGCCCGGCGCCGCGCGCGAGCCGGCCCGCCTCGACGGCGGCACGGATCGCGCGCGCCATCGCCACGGGGTCGTGAGCACGGGAGATCGCGCTGGCCACCAGCACACCGTCGCACCCCAGCTCCATCGCCAGCGCGGCGTCCGACGCCGTGCCGATTCCCGCGTCGAGGATCACCGGGAGCCGGGTCTGCTCGCGGATCAGGGTGAGGTTGTAGGGGTTGCGGATGCCCATGCCGCTGCCGATCGGCGAGCCGAGCGGCATGATCGCCGCGCAGCCCGCTTCCTCCAGCCGCCGGGCGAGGACGGGGTCGTCGTTGGTGTAGGGCAGCACGGTGAAGCCGTCCTCGACGAGCTCCTCGGCCGCCGCGAGCAGCTCGGGCCCGTCGGGCAGCAGCGTGCGCTCGTCGCCGATCACCTCGAGCTTGACCCAGTCGGTGGCGAACGCGTCGCGCGCCAGCTGCGCGGTGCGGACCGCGTCGCGCGCCGTGAAGCAGCCGGCCGTGTTGGGCAGCACCGCGACGCCGGCCTGCTCGAGCACGTCGATCAGCGAGCCCTCGGCGTGGGCGTCGATCCGGCGCAGCGCGACGGTGACCATTCCCGTTCCGGTCACCTCGATCGCCTCGGCGAGCGTCTCCATGCGGGTGAACCCGCCGGTGCCCAGGATCATGCGCGAGGGCAGCTCGCGCCCGGCGATGACCAGCGCGTCGAGCTCCGGGCCCGCCCGGCCGGCGCTCATCCGCCCTGCACCGCCTGGACGACCTCGACGCGCGCCTCGTCGTCGACCTCCGTCCGCTCCCAGGCGGTCCGGGGGACGACCTCGCCGTCGATCGCGACGGCGACCCCGCGGGTGGGCGCCTCGAGGTCGCGCAGCAGCGCGGCGACCGTCGTGCCCGGCGCGACGTCGGACGGCGAGCCGTTGACCTGGATCATCGGCCCACGTCCACGGTCGGGGTCTGCGGAGAGAACTCGGCGACCTCGGCGGGAGGGTCCTCGCCGCAGAGCAGCGCGGCGATCGCGTCGGCGGTCAGCGGTGCCAGCAGGATGCCGTTGCGGTGATGGCCGGTCGCCCAGAGCACGCCGTCGGTCGCCTCCCCGATCAGCGGCGCGTTGTCGGGCGTCGCGGGGCGCAGGCCGGCGGCCGCCTCCTCGATGACGAGCTCGTCGATGCCCGGAAGGATCAGCCATGCCTCTCCCAGCAGCTCGCGGACGCCGCCGGCGGTGACGGTCGTGTCGAAGCCGCGCTCCTCCATCGTCGCCCCGAGCACGTAGCGGCCGTCGCCGCGCGGGACTAGGTAACCGTGTTCGAAACGGATCACGCGCTCGACCAGGCCGGGGCCGTCGGGATCGCGCAGGCGCAGGATCTGGCCCTTGACCGGCCGCACCGGCGAGCCCGACCACGCGCCCGCGGCGAGCACCACGCGGCCGGCCGGCAAGCGAGCGCCGGAGCGCAGCGCAACGGCGCCGCGGTCCCAGGCCGCGACCTCCTCGCCGGGCCGCAGGACGACGCCCGCGCGTTCGCATGCCAGCACCAGGGCGCCGACCAGCGAGCGCGGGTCGGCCGCGTGGTCGTCGGGCACGTCGAGGGCGAGCCGAACACCGGGCGCCAGCGCGGGCTCCAGCCTGCGCGCCTCGCTGCCGCGTAGGCGGGTGACCGGCAGCTCCAGGCGCTCGCGCAGGGCGCGCTCGCGCTCCAACGCCTCGGCCTCGTCGGCATCGCGCGCCACGACGAGCGTGCCGCAACGCCTGTAGCCGGCGGGCGCGCCCGCGGCCTCTTCGAGCTCGGCCGCAAACGACGGCCAGCGGCGCGCCGACGCGACGCCCGCTTCGAGCAGCGCCGGCTCGCCGGCGTCGGCCTCCGAGACGGGGGCGAGCATCCCGGCGGCCACGCGCGATGTACCGCCTCCGAGCGCGCCGCGGTCGAGCACCGTGACCGAGAGCCCGCGGCCGGCGGCGGCCCACGCCACCGACAGGCCGATCACACCGCCGCCGATGACGACGAGGTCAGGTGTCGGAGTGGATGTGGGGGCTCCCTTCGCCGGCATTGTCCGGAGCAGGTTCTTACGGTCGGCGGCGATTTGTGGTGCCGCCCTCTCAGCCCGAGGGCTCCCGTGCAGGTGCCATGCTAGTGACATGCCCCGTGGCGAGCGACTGGATGCGGCGCGGCTGTACTTCGTCTGCGACCGCGCACCCGGCGGGCGGCCGCTGGCCGACGTGCTCGCCGCCGCGCTGCGCGGCGGGGTCGACGTCTTCCAGCTGCGCGACAAGGACGCAAGCGACGACGAGCTGCTCGAGGCCGGGGCGGTCGCCCGCGCGCTGTGCGAGGAGGCGGGAGCGTTGTTCGTCCTCAACGACCGGCCCGACCTCGTCGAGGCGATCGGCGCCGACGGGGTCCACGTAGGCCAGGGCGACGCGGCGATCGCAGACGCCCGCGCGGCGGTCGGGCCCGACCGCCTCGTCGGCCTGTCCACCCACGCGCCCGAGCAGCTTGCCGCGGCGCGGGGCGCCGACTACGTCGCGGTCGGCCCCGTGTACGAGACGCCGACCAAGCCGGGGCGCCCGGCGGTCGGCCTGGACTACGTGCGCCACGCGGCGGCGCACGCGACGCTGCCGTGGTTCGCGATCGGCGGCATCGACACGGCGAACGTCGCGACCGTCGCCGCAGCCGGCGCCCGGAGGATCGTCGTCGTGCGCGCGATCGCGCTGGCCGCCGACCCCGAGGCGGCCGCCCATGCGCTGCGAGCACCACTGACGGCCCCCAGCGGAGACCTCGTTGGGGCGTCGTAGCCGCAAGCGCAGCGCCGCCTCCGCTCCGCCGCGCCCGGCCGCCACACCCAGCGAGCAGCCGCGGCCGGACCGCTACGCGCGGTCGCGGGCACGCGACGCCGAGGTGCGCGCCGCGCTCGCCCCGCTGGAGCCGGGCGAGCGGCCCGACCGCCGTCACCGTGGCGGCGATCCTCGCCGTCGTGCTGGCCGTGGCGAACGTCGTCGCCGCCGTGGCGGGCGCGGACGTCGGCAACGACGCGGGGTCGTTCACCGTGATCTCGACGGCGCTGCTCGTCGTCTCGGCGGCCGGGATGTGGCGCGCGCGCTACTGGGCGGTGCTCGGCTTCCAGGTGATCCTCGGCTTCCAGGTGATCATCCTGTCGATCGCGCTGGTCCGGGTCGAGAAGTGGTGGGTGGCGCTGATCGTGGTCGTGCTCATCGGCCTCGGCGGATGGCTGTTCTGGAAGCTCGTCCGCGCCATGGCCCGGCTGCAGATGCCGCAGCGCTAGTACTAGGGTCCAGCGCCATGGCCGACACCTCGTTCGATTGCGTCGTCATCGGGTCAGGGCCGGGTGGCTACGTCGCGGCGATCCGCGCGGCCCAGCTCGGCATGAAGACGGCCGTGGCGGAGAAGGACCAGGTCGGCGGACGCTGCCTGAACTACGCGTGCATCCCGGCCAAGGCGGTGCTGCGCACCGCCGACGTGCTCTCCGAGATTCGTGACGCCGCCGAGTTCGGCCTGAAGGTCTCCGACCCGGAGGTCGACTTCGCGGGCGTACAGGCGCGCCGCGAGAAGATCATCAAGACCCTGACCGGCGGCGTCGCGGGGCTGTTCAAGAAGAACGGCATCGAGCTGCTGGAGGGCGAGGCGTCGCTCGTCGGGCCCAAGGAGGTCAGCATCGGGGGCAAGTCGGTCGCGGCGGGCAAGGCGATCGTGCTCGCCACCGGGTCGATCGCCAAGCCGATCCCCGGCACCGAGTTCGGCGGGCGCGTGATCGGCACCGAGGAGGCGTGGGCGCTCTCCGAGCTGCCCGCCACGATGGTGGTGGTGGGCGCCGGCGCTTCGGGCACCGAGATCGCCTCCGCCTACGCGCGCCTGGGCACCAAGGTGCAGCTCTTCGAGGGCCTCGACCGCGTGCTGCCGACCGAGGACCCCGACATCTCCAAGCTCGCCGAGCGCGGCTTCAAGAAGCAGGGCATCGAGGTCCACACCAAGACCTTCGTCGAGAACGTCAAGACCAACGGCAAGTCCGTCACGTTCAGCTACGGCGACGAGAAGGGCGAGGCGGACTGGCTGGTGATCGCCGCCGGCCGCGGGCCCGACGCCGACGCGCTCGGCCTGGACGCCGCGGGCGTGAAGCTCACCGAGCAGGGGCTCGTGGCCGTCGACGGCGCGCTGCGCACCAGCGTCGAGGGCATCTGGGCGATCGGCGACCTCGTGCCGGGGCCGGCGCTGGCCCACAAGGCCTCCGACGAGGGGATCATCGCCGTCGAGGACGCCGCCGGGCTCGAGACGCATCCGATCGCCCACGAGGACATCCCACGGGCCACGTTCTGCATGCCGAACGTCGCCAGCTTCGGCCTGACCGAGGCCCAGGCCAAGGAGGCCGGCCACGACGTCGTCGTCGGCAAGGTGCAGTACGGAGCCGTCGGCGGCGGCACGGTCTACGGCGACCGGACCGGGCTGGTGAAGATCGTCGGCGAGAGCAAGTACGGCGAGCTGCTCGGCGGCCACATCGTCGGCTCAAAGGCGCCCGAGCTGATCCAGGAGCTCGTCAACGTTCGCGCGCTCGAAGGCGGCTATCCGGAGGTTGCGCGCATGATCCATGGCCATCCGACCCTTGCCGAGGCCGTGATGGAAGCCGCCCGCGCAGCCGATGGCTGGCTCATCCACGGCTAGCGCCTTCTACTTCGACCTCGCCGATCCAGTCGCGTATCTGGAGGCCGAGCGCCTCCGCGTCGACGACCCGGCGATCGAGTGGGTCCCGGTGCTGGCGCCGCCCGTGTTCCGCTGCGCCGAGGAGGTCGCCTCGCTGCGCGAGGACGTCGAGCGGCGCGCCGACGAGATGGGGCTGCAGGCGGTGCGCTGGCCCGACCCGTTCCCGTTCGACAGCGAGACCGCGATGCTCGCCGCCACCTACGCCAAGCAGATCGGGCGCGCGGTGGCGTTCTCGCTGGCCGCGTTCCGCCAGGCCTACGCCGCCGGGCGGTCGCTGGCCGAGACCGACAACGTCCTGCTCGCCGCCGCCGCCTGCGAGATGCACCCGCGCGCGGTGCTCAAGGCGCTGGAGAGCCGCGGCGTGCGCGCGGCCCTCGACGAAGCCACGGCGCAAGCGGCATGAGGGCCAACCGCGAGTACCGGCTGATGCACCGGCGCGGAGGGCTCGCGCCGAGCCGGCTGGCCGATCCTGGGCGCTTCGACCAGGTCGAGATCGTCGAGATCGCCTCGGGCGAAACGATCCTTCTGTGGGACGTTCCGGCGCGCGAGGCACCGGCGCTTCTGCGCGAGCTGCGCGCCGATCTCGCGCAGCTCGAGGCCGAGGAATTCGTCGCCCGCTGGTACGAGCGCCAGGAGTAGATCGCGCCGAAAGATCGCGGCCGCCGGGCCGGTCGGTCCCGCGGCCTGTACGCTGAATCCGGATGGGCGACCACCCACTCCCGGAGCCCGCGGTGGCCACCGAGTGGCTCGCCACGATGCTGCTCATCCGCCGCTTCGAGGAACGCGCCGGCGAGATGTACGCGAAGGCCAAGGTCGGGGGCTTCCTGCACCTGGCCATCGGCGAGGAGGCGACGATCGTCGGCTCCGTGCGCGCGCTGCGCGAGGCCGACTACCTGATCTCGACGTATCGCTCGCACGGGCACGCCCTGGCGCGGGGCACGAGCCCCAACGCGGTGATGGCCGAACTGTTCGGCAAGGAGGACGGCTGCTGCCGGGGCCGCGGCGGGTCGATGCACATGTTCGACCTCGAGCGGCGCTTCATGGGCGGCTACGGGATCGTCGGCGGCAACCTGCCGATCGCCGCCGGCTTCGCGCTCTCCTCCGACTACCAGGGCACCGACGACGCCACGCTCTGCCAGTTCGGCGACGGCGCGTCCAACCAGGGCACGTTCGGCGAGACGCTCAACCTCGCCGCGCTGTGGCACCTGCCGGTCGTGTTCATGGTCACCAACAACCGCTTCGGAATGGGCACGGCGCTCGAGCGCCACTCGGCGGTGACCGACCTGCACAAGCGCGGCGAGGGCTTCGGCGTGCCGGGCATGCGCTGCGACGGGATGGACCCGCTCGACATGCACGCGGTCACCAGCGAGGCGCTGCGGATCGCCCGCGAGGAGCGCCGGCCGATCCTGGTCGAGGCGCTGACCTACCGCTTCCGCGGCCACTCGATGGCCGACCCGGAGGAGTACCGCACCAAGGAGCAGGTCGAGGAGTGGCGCAAGCGCGACCCGATCCTCACGTTCGGCGACCGGCTCGTGGCCGAGGGCGTCATCGACGCCGACCGGCGCGAGGCGATGGACGCCGAGGCGATCGCGCGCGTCGACGAGGCCGTGGCGTTCGCCGACGCCTCGCCGTTCCCCGCCCCGACGTCGCTCTACGACGACGTCTACGTGCTCGGCGGCCAGGTGCGCGGCTGGTGGTCGGTCGACACGACCCATCCGGAGAGCGGGCCGCCGACCCACCCCGAGGAGTCGTCCACCGGCGAGGTGCCGCAGGCGATGACCGCCGCGCTCGAGGCCGGAGAGGACACCTGATGGCCGCCACCGAAGAGCGCGTCGGCACGCGCGTCCTGCGCTACCGCGAGGCGCTGAACGAGGCGCTGCGCGAGGAGATGCAGCGCGACGAGAACGTGGTCCTCATGGGCGAGGACATCGGCGTCTTCAACGGGGCGTTCAAGGTCACCAACGGCCTGCTGGAGGAGTTCGGCGAGAAGCGCGTCCGCGACACGCCGATCTCCGAGAACACGATCGTCGGCATGGGCGTCGGCGCCGCGATGACCGGCCTGCGCCCGGTGGTCGAGCTGATGACGATCAACTTCTCGCTGCTGGCGCTCGACCAGATCGTCAACCACGCCGCGCACATCCACTACATGTTCGGCGGGCAGGTCCGCGTGCCGCTCGTGGTGCGGATGCCGCAGGGAGCCGGCCACCAGCTCGGCCCGACCCACTCGCATTCCTGGGAGGCGCTCTTCGTGCACGTGCCCGGGCTGCTGGTCGCGGTCCCCTCGACCGCGGCCGACGCGAAGGGGCTGCTCAAGGCGGCGATCCGCGACGACAACCCGGTGGTCTTCATCGAGCACGAGTACCTCTACGGCCAGCGCAGCGAGGTGCCGGAGGGCGAGCACGTCGTCGACTTCGGCCAGGCCGCCATCCGCCGCGAGGGCACCGACGTCACGCTGATCGGCATCTCGCGCATGGCGGTGACCGCCGAGAAGGCGGCCGGCGTCCTGAGCTCCGAGCACGGCGTCGAGGCCGAGGTCATCGACCCGCGCACGCTGCGCCCGCTGGACCTCGACACGATCCTCGCCTCGGTGCGCAAGACCACGCGCTGCGTGATCGTCGAGGAGGGCTGGCCGCACGGCGGCGTGGGCGCGAACCTCGCGGCGCTCATCCAGGAGCAGGCCTTCGACTGGCTCGACGCGCCGATCGGCCGCGTGACCGGCGCCGACGTGCCGATGCCCTACTCCAAGCCGCTGGAGGAGATCGCCTACCCGCACGAGCCGCAGGTCGTCCAGGCCGCGCTCGCCACGATCCGGGACTCCTAGCCGTGGGCGACGTCGTGATGCCCCGCCTGTCGGACTCGATGGAGGAGGGCACGATCCTGAAGTGGCTCAAGGCCGCGGGCGACGAGGTCCGCCGCGGCGAGGAGCTCGTCGAGATCGAGACCGACAAGGCCACGATGACCTACGAGGCCGACGCCGACGGCGTGCTCGACATCGTCGCCGCCGAGGGCGACACGCTGCCGATCGGCACGCTGATCGCGCGGATCGGTGGCGAAGCCTCCGCCACTCCGGCCTCCGGCAACGGCGCGGCCGCGGCCGTGGGCGATCAAACCGACCACATAGGTGCATTGGATAGCCCAACCCCGGCGGTCGTGGCCCCGGCCGCGCCGGCGCCGGTCCCGGCGACCGCGGCCTCCTCGCTGCCCGACCGAGCCGACCGAGCGCCCGAAGGCCTCGCCGCTCGCCCGCCGCATCGCCCGCGAGCGCGGCGTGTCGCTGCAGGGCGTCGCGGGCACCGGCCCGGGCGGCCGCATCGTCCGCGCCGACGTCGAAGCCGCGGCGACCGCGCCCGGCACGGCGCCTGCCGCCCCGACAAGCCCCTCGCCCTCGGTGCCCGCGCCGGCGCTCGCGCCCTCGGCTTCGGAGACCGGGACGGCCAAGGGCGACGTCACCGTCGTCGAGCTCACGCGCACGCAGCAGGTCGTCGCACGGCGCATGGCCGAATCGCGCGCCACGGTGCCGGACTTCACGCTGACGACCGCGATCGACATGGAGCGCTGCGTCGAGCTGCGTGCCGACGTCAAGGCGCTCGGCGGCGGGGCACACGCCGCCGAAGGCGGTGGGTCCGAGACGCCGTCCTACAACGACATGGTCGTCAAGGCGTGCGCGCTGGCGCTGCGCGAGTACCCGCGCGCCAACGGCTCCTACCGCGACGGGCGCTTCGAGCTGTATTCGCGCGTCAACGTCGGCGTCGCGGTGGCGGCGCAGGACTCGCTCGTCGTGCCGACCGTCTTCGACGCCGACCGGCACTCACTCGGTGACATCGCGCGGACGACCCGCGCCCTCGCCGAGCGGGTCCGCGCGGGCACGGTCACGCCGCCCGAGCTGAGCGGCGGCACCTTCACCGTCTCCAACCTCGGCATGTACGGCGTGACGAGCTTCACCGCGGTCATCAACCCGCCGCAGGCGGCGATCCTGGCGGTCGGCGCGATGACGCAGCAGGCGGTCGTGCGCGAGGGCGAGCTGGTCGCCCGGCACGTGATGCCCGTGACGCTCGCCTGCGATCACCGCATCCTCTACGGCGCCGACGCCGCGGAGTTCCTGGCTCGCATCCGCGAGCTGCTCGAACAGCCTGTCGCGCTGCTGCTCTAGGAACCGAGCTGGCTGAGCGCCTGGGCCACGGCGTCGGAGCTGCCGTCGACGATGCCGCCCGCCGCGTCGCCGACCTTCTCGACGGTCTGCCCTGTGACGGGGGCGACCGGGGCCACGGTGGTGCCGACGTGCTTGGTCACCCTGCGCACGGTCTCACCCGTCGGGCCGGTGATGCGGCGGACCGTCTCGCCCGTCTGGGGAACGGTGCTCGAGCCGGGCTGGCCGTCCGCCTGAGCGCCCGGGGTCGCGCCCGAAGCGGCGGTGGTCTGTTGCGCGGGCGACTGCTGCCCCGCACCCGGAGTTCCCGCCGCCCTGATCGGCACCGCCGCCCTGACCCGCACGGCGACGAGTCGCCGGCGCTGCGGGAGCGGGCGCGAGCGTCAGCGGCGCGCTCGAGGCGCCCGCTGACGCAACGCTGCTCGGTTGGGACTCCCCTGACGCCAGCTTCGAGAACGAGCTCGGCGATGGACCGAGATCGTCAGGCCATCCACGAAAGGCGACGACCGAACTGACCACCAGCAACAGGACGCTTGCGGCGACCGCGATCGAAAGACCGGCGCCGAGGGAGCCCACGAGTTCGCGTGTTCCGCGCACGGGGTCAGCATCGGCAGGATCGCGGCGGCCCTTGAGTGCACCGGTTACTGGTTCGCCAGGCCCCCGCCAGCAGGCCCAGGAACACGACCACCAGCAGCGCGCTGCCGGCGCGGTCGACCGCCACGATCGCGGGCAGGTCCGGGCGGCGGCGACGCAGCAGGCGGCCGCCGATCGGCGCCAGCACCGCCACCGTGAGCAGGTTGAAGAACATCGCCAGCAGCAGGCCGGGGACGAGGCCGGTGTGCTCGCCCGAGATCGGCAACGGCCCGAGCAGCACGCCCTCGATCGCCGTCAGCACGACGAACAGCGGCCATTGCGTGGTGCCCCGGGCCCGCCAGCGCAGGCGGGCGCGCCAGACGGCGTCACCTCCTCCATCGGGCATTGGCGAAGGGTAGAGTCATGGGAAGTAGGGAGTACTCAGAGCGTGCCGAGCGGCGATCCCGCGAAGCGCGAAGTGGGCCGGAAGCGGAAGATCCCGCGTGGCCCTGGACTTGGAGAGGGTTATGGCCACGAAGACCGCAGGCGCGAAAGCGCCGGCGCCGGGGGAGACCGGCGACGCGTCACACCTGACCACGGAGGACCGTGTGGCGCTGCTGCGCTACATGCTCCTGATGCGCGGGCTCGAGGAGCGCGCGATGAACCTGTACCGCCAGGGCAAGGTCCCCGGCTCTTTCTACGACGGCTACGGCCAGGAGGCCGTGTCGGTGGGCTCGACGTTCGCGATGTCGCCCATCGACCGCCTGTGCATCCTGCACCGCGACCTCGGCGGCCACCTCGTGCGTGGCGTCACGCCGTCGCGCGTGCTCAGCCAGTACATGGGCCGCGACGCGGGCATCACCGGCGGCCGCGACGGCAACGTGCACTTCGGCGACTACCGCCTGGGCTGCGTCGGCATGGTCTCGATGCTGCCCGACATGATGCTCGTCGCCACCGGCATGGCGATGGCGTTCAAGATGCGCGGCGAGAAGCGCTGCGCGATCACGTGGTTCGGCGACGGCTCGACGTCGCGCGGCGATTTCCACGAAGCCATGAACTGGGCCGGGGTCCAGCAGCTGCCCGTGATCTTCGTGCTGGAGAACAACCAGTACGCCTACTCGACGCCGACCGAGCAGCAGTTCGCCGTCGACCCCGTCGAGCGCGCCGAGGCCTACGGGTTCGTCGGCTTCAAGGTCGACGGCAACGACGCCGAGGCGATGTTCGAGGCCACCCGCACGGCGCGCGAGCGCGCGCTTGCCGGCGAGGGCCCGACGCTGCTGGAGGCCGTGACGATGCGCATGCACGGCCACGCCGCGCACGACGACATGAAGTACGTGCCCAAGGAGAAGGTCGAGGAGTGGCGCAAGAAGGACCCGATCGACCGCCAGGCCGCACGGGTGGCCGAGCTGGGCGTCGACGTCGACGCGCTGCGCGCCGAGGTCCAGGCCGAGATCGACAAGGCCACCGAGGAGGCGCTCGCCGGGCCGATGCCCGATCCGGCGACGGCGACCGACCGCGTCTTCTACGAGGGCGAGGAAGACCTGTTGCTGGGCGACGGCCAGGCCCCGTACTCCGGGTTCACGGAGGCCAAGGCCTGATGCCGACCATGACCTACCTGCAGGCCATCTCCGACGGCCTGCGGACCGAGATGCGCGAGGACGAGCGGGTCTTCGTGATGGGCGAGGACATCGGCGTCTTCGGCGGCGCGTTCAAGGTGACCGACGGCTTCATCGAGGAGTTCGGCGCGGCGCGCGTCATGGACACGCCGCTGGCGGAGTCGGGGATCATCGGCACGGCGGTCGGCGCGGCCGCGGTCGGCATGCGCCCCGTGTGCGAGATGCAGTTCTCCGACTTCATCTCCTGCGGCTTCGACCAGCTGGTCAACGTCGCCGGCAAGATGTACTACCGCCAGGGCCTGCCGGTGAACATCACCGTGCGCCTGCCGTCCGGCGGCGGGTTCTCGGGCGGGCCGTTCCACTCCCAGAACCCAGAGGCGTGGTTCATGCACTCGCCCGGCATGAAGGTCGTCGCGCCGAGCACGGCCGAGGACGCAAAGGGCCTGCTGATCGCGGGCATCCGCGATCGCAACCCGGTCGTCTACATGGAGCACAAGCACCTGTACCGGCGGGTGAAGGGCGAGGTCCCCGAGGGCACCTACGAGACGCCGTTCACGGCCCGCGTCGCCCGCGAGGGCACCGACCTGACGATCTACGCCTACGGCGCGATGGTCCACACCGCGCTCGAGGCCACCGAGGACCTCGACGGCGCGTCGGTCGAGGTGATCGACCTGCGCTGCCTCAAGCCGCTCGACGAGGAGGCGATCCTCGCCTCGGTGCGCAAGACGTCGAAGGCGCTGATCGTCGACGAGGCCAACCGCACCTGCGCCGCCGGCGCAGAGGTCGCGGCGATCGTCGCCGAGAAGGCGTTCGAGGACCTCGACGGCCCGGTCACGCGCATCGCGACCCCCGACTGCCCGATCCCGTTCAGCCCGCCGCTGGAGCAGGCCGTCCTGCCCAGCGTCGACAAGGTGAAGGAGGCCGCTCGTGAGCTCCTCGAATACTGAGACGCTTGTCGACGTCGAGATGCCCCAGATGGGCGTCTCGGTCTCCGAGGGCACGATCGTCGAGTGGACCAAGCAGGTCGGCGACTGGATCGGCTACGAGGAGACGATCTGCTCGATCTCCACCGACAAGATCGACACCGACCTGCCGTCGCCGGCCGCGGGGCGGGTGACCGAGATCCTCGTGGAGGTCGGCACGACCGTCGACGTCGGCACGGTGCTGGCGCGAATCGCCACCGACGCCAAGCCGGGCGAGGCGCACGCCAGCGAGGGCACGCCGCCGACCAGCGAAGCGGCGGCCGCCAAGGGCGACACGCCCCAGGAGTCGACCTCGTCGCCGGCGCCCGAGCCGGGGACCGCGACCCCCGACGACGCGCCGGTCCGCCGCTCCGCGGGCAACGGCAACGGCTCGCGCCGCTACTCGCCCGTCGTGCAGCGCATCGCCGCCGAGCACGACGTCGACCTCGACCGTGTCGAGGGCACCGGCCGTGGCGGCCGCGTGCGCAAGCAGGACGTCATGGCCTTCATCGAGAGCGGCGGCGCCGGCGAGGATCCGCCGCTGCACATCGAGTCGCCCTACCGGCCCGACGAGCCGGCGCCCGCCGCCGCGCCCGCGGCCGCTCAGGCGCCGCCCCCGCCGGCCGCTGCCCCCGCCCCGATGACGGCGGGGCACACGCCGCCGCAGGCGGTGGGTCCGACCGAGGGCCTGTCGCGCATGCGCCGCTCGATCGGCCAGCACATGAAGCGCTCGCTGGAGACCGCCGCGACCTGCACGACCTGGATCGAGGTCGACTTCGCGCGCATCGAGGTCGCCCGCAAGAAGCTCGGCGTCACCGCGCTGCCGATCGTCGCCCGCTGCGTGGTCGACACGCTGCGCGCCTACCCCGCGCTCAACGCCTGGATGGAGGGCGAGAAGTACAGCCGCTTCGACGACGCCGTGCACCTCGGCATCGCCGTCTCGCTGGGCGAGGACGGGCTGATCGTGCCGGTCGTCCACGACGCGCAGGACCTCGCGCCGGAAGGGATCGCCAAGCGCATCCGCGACCTCGCGAAGCGCGCGCGCTCGAAGGAGCTGGTGCCCGACGACGTGGCGGGCGCCACGTTCACGATCACCAACCCCGGCCAGTACGGCGCGATCATGGCCACGCCGATCATCAACCAGCCGCAGGTGGCGATCCTCGACCTCGAGGCCGTCGTCAAGCGCCCGGTCGTGGTGACCGACGAGGACGGGAACGACTCGATCGCGATCCGGCCGATCTGCATCCTCGGCCTGAGCTGGGACCACCGCGCTCTCGACGGCGCGCTGGCCGCCCAGTTCCTGGCCGAGCTCAAGCGACGGATCGAGTCCTGGGACTGACGTGCAGCAGCGGGTCAGCCTGATCACGCTCGGCGTGACGGACCTGGCCCGCGCCCGCGCCTTCTACGAGGCGCTCGGCTGGACCACGCGCGCGGCGCCCGACGACGACGTCGCCTTCTTCCAGGCCGGCGGAATGGTCGTCGCGCTCTGGAGCCGCGAACAGCTTGGTGAGGACAGCTGCGTCACCGACGGCGGAGGCTGGGGCGGCATCACCCTGGCCCACAACGTCTCGTCGTCCGACGAGGTCGACGCGGTCATCGAGGAGGCGCGCGCCGCCGGCGCAACGATCGGCCGCCCAGGCGCCGAGACCTTCTGGGGCGGCTATTCGGGCCTGTTCGTCGACCCCGACGGGCACCCGTGGGAGGTCGCGCACAACCCGCACTGGACGATCGGCCCCGACGGCTCGGTCACGCTATAACCCAGCGATGGCTGAGACACCGGACATCACCAAGCTCGACTTCGTCGCCATCCCGTCGCGGGACGCGGAGCGCACACGCAAGTTCTACGTCGAGACCCTCGGCCTGCGACCGGACGACGGCGGCGAGTTCGAGTTCTGGGTCGGCGACACGTGCTGCGGCATCTGGGAACCCGAGAAGCTGGGTCGCCCGTTCGCGCCCCAGAAGAACGGCCACCTCGCGCTTCACGTCGACGACGTGGCTGCTGCCCGAGCCGCTCTCGAGGCCCAGGGCGTCGAATTCGAGGCCGAGACACTCGACACGGGCGTCTGCCACATGGCGCTCTTCACCGACCCGGACGGCAACGACCTCATGTTCCACCACCGCTACGCCCCGCGCGGCTGAACGCCCGCGCGCTACTCGGGGTCGGCGACCCCGACGTGGTCGGTCCAGTTCTCGTCGATGTCGGTGAGCATCTGGACGATGTCGATCTCGTGCTGACGGCCGGCGATGTCGAAGCGGCGGCGGTCGCCCTCGTCGTCGCCTTCTAGCCCGCTCTGGTCCTCGAAGGCGTCCAGGATCCTGTCGGCGTCCTCGTCGAGCTTGGTCAGGATCAGGTGGTTGGTCATCGCCGCGGTGTCACCCCCTCGGCCTACCATAAATGGCATGACCGACCTGTGGGTGGTCGACGTCGGCCAGGTCGAGTACCGCGAGGCCTACGCGCTACAGGAGCGCGTGCGCGCGGCGCGCCAGGCCGAACGGGTGCCCGACACGCTGCTGCTGCTCGAGCACCCGCCCGTCTACACGCGCGGGCGGCGCACCGGCCCGGGCGAGCTGCCGATGGGCGAGCAGTGGTACATGGCGCAGGGCATCGACGTCGTCGACGTCGACCGCGGCGGCAAGGTCACCTACCACGGCCCCGGCCAGCTCGTCGGCTATCCGATCATGCGCACCGACGACGTGCTCGAGTTCGTGCGCACGATGGAACGCGCGATCGTCACCGCGCTGGCCGACGAGGGCATCGAGGCGCACGTGCGCACTCCCGAGGGCCCCGACTACACCGGCGTGTGGGCGGGCGAGCGCAAGATCGCCTCGATCGGCGTCCACGTGGCCAAGGGCGTGACGACCCACGGTTTCGCGGTCAACGTCCAGAACGACCTGCAGCCGTTCGAATGGGTCGTGCCGTGCGGGCTGGAGGGTGTGCGGATGACCTCGCTCTTGCGCGAGTCACGCCGCACCGGCGAGCTGCTGCACTGCTTCCGGCGCCGGATGGCCTGGCGCTTCGCCGAGGCCCACGGGCTGCGCCAGCGGCTCGTGTCCGGAGCGCGACTCGACGCCGCGCTCCGGACCGAACTCGTCTCGTCCTAGGTGCTCGCGAGGCCCAGGCCGGCGCGAGCGGCCGCGCTCTTCAGCGCTTTCTGGTCGCCCGTGAGCAGCAGGCAGGCCGCGCTGAGCTTCAGCCCGCCGCTCATCGACTTCTGGAGGTTGGCCGCCTGGAGCTGCTGTGCAGGCGACATCCACGTGCCCGTCGCGCTGGCACCGGCCGACGGCCCCGGCTTGTACTGGTAGACGTCGAAGCCACGCCGGTGGTCGTTGCCGAACAGGTAGAAACCCTTGCGGTCGACGTACTGGGCCTTGACAGCCCACGTGTCGGAGTCCGGGAAGCGATACCAGCCGAGCTGCTTCATCCCGATGCCGGCGCCCCCGAGGGCGACGCCGACCAGGCCGCTGAGGTCGACCACCCGGACGCCGCCGTTGTAGTAGGCGATCGTCATCAGCTGCTGCTTGCGCCACAGCTGGAAGACGTGCGCGGTGCACGTCCCGAGGCCGTCCTCGGTCGCCCCGACGTCGTCGATGTTCCAGTAGCCGACCTTCACCGGCGCCTTCTCCAGCGCCCCGGTGATGTCGTAGATGTGGACGCCGCCGTTCGGGCACTGGCCGGTGCCGGTCGCGCCCGCCACCTCGTCCTCGGCGAGCAGGAAGTCACGCGTGCCGAGGTTCGGGTCGGTGATCGTCATCGCCTCGGTGAGGTGCCAGACGTTGATCGCCGGGTCGAACAGCTTGCCGATCGACACCGGGTGCGCGGGATCGGTCGTGTCGAAGATCTCCGCGTGGGAGAGCGCCGCCACGTAGGCCCGCGTGCCGCTCGCGTTGAACGCGATGTCGTGCGACTCCGTGCCCAGTCCGGGGAACGTCACCAGCGCCACCTCCGGCAGCGACTTCGGCGCCGAGAGGTCGGTGATGTCGGTGATCTCGACCGCCGGGAGCGGGCTGGTGATGAGGTCGGAGTTCGAGTTGTAGAGGTACCTGCCGCTCGGGTGGACCGTCACGTTGTGCGACCCCTGCGCGAACGGCGCGAACGAGACCGTCCGCGGGTGATACGGGTCGGTGATGTCCGCGATGAACGTGCCGTAGCCGTTGCTCGGCACGTTCAGCCCGAGCGCCCGCGCCTCGTCGTCGCACGTCGAGTTCTCGCGGAACGTGTAGCCCGTGTCGTGCGTGTAGGCGACGAACACGCGGTTGTCCAGATCCGGGCGCGTGAAGATCTCAGGGTCGCCCTGCGAGACGCCGCAGTCCCACACCGCGACCTCATGGGCCTGGGCGGGGCGCGTGACGTCCATGACGCGCAGGCCGGCGGCGTAGGTGCCGACGAACGCGAACTTCTTCTTCACCCCGTCGATGTCGTAGGAGTGGAACTCCAGGTCGGTGCCGGGGCTGGTCTCCCCGTAGGGGATGTTCTTGACCGGCTTGATGTTGGCGCCGCGGCCGGTGGCGGCGGCGGCGAACGCGGAGGCCGGAAGCGCGAGCAGCAAGCGCCGCGACGCCCAGCGAGAGACGAAGGGTCTTCATGTAGCGCTGCAACGCAGCCCAGGGCTCCGATCTTGCGGATGAACTTGATTCCGGAGTGGCGTGGCGAAGTACCCTGAGAGCGGTGAGCACGCGGTCGCGGGCCAATCCCGGCGGGATGGACGTCCTGAAGGTCCTCGGGGCCGACGTACGCCCGATCCGCGAGCGCAAGCCGCCGTGGTTCAAGGTGCCGCCGCCCGGCGGCGAGCGCTACGTCGAGCTGTCCAAGCTGATCCGCTCGGAGAACCTCAACACGGTCTGCCAGGAGGCCGCCTGCCCCAACGTGGGCGAGTGCTGGGAGCGCGGCACGGCGACCTTCATGATCCTCGGCGACACGTGCACGCGGCGCTGCGGCTTCTGCAACGTCAAGACCGGCAAGCCGACCTGGAACGACCCGCTGGAGCCCGCGCGCGTCGCGCGCTCGGTCGCGCGGATGGGTCTGCGCTACGCGGTCGTCACGAGCGTCGACCGCGACGACCTGCCCGACAAGGGCGCGCGCATCTGGGCCGCCACCATCCGCCAGATCCGCCACCAGGCACCCGGCTGCAAGGTCGAGGTGCTCACGCCCGACTTCCAGGGCCAGGAGATGCCGCTCGCCACGGTGCTCGCCGAGCGCCCCGACGTCTTCAACCACAACGTCGAGGTCGTGCCGCGGCTGTACCCGGTCGCGCGCCGCGGCTCGACGTTTCCGCGGTCCTGTCGGGTGCTGCGTAACGCCAAGGCGATGGGCGAGGGCAAGGTCAAGACGAAGTCGGGCCTGATGGTCGGCCTCGGCGAGACGCACGACGAGATGGTCGCGACGTTCGAGGGGCTGCGCGAGTCCGGCGTGGACATCCTCACGGTGGGCCAGTACCTGCGCCCCTCCGAGCGCCACCTGCCGGTGGTGCGCTACTGGCACCCCGACGAGTTCGCCGCGCTCGAGGAGGCGGCCTATGCGCTGGGGTTCGACCACGTGGCCGCCGGCCCGCTGGTCCGCTCCAGCTACCACGCCGACGAGGCGGTCGCCCACGACCGGCCCGGCGTGGGCCCGCTCGCCGCCGCGGCGGCCTCCTAGACCATCCGTGTTCCCGCTGCGGGACAACATCCCGACGGATCGGACCCCGTTCGTCACGATCGCGCTGATCGTCGCCAACGTGCTCGTCTACTTCCTCTGGCAGAAGGGCGGGATCTCGTTCGGCGACCCGAGCGGTGAGCACTACCTCCAGCAGCTCTCGGACTACGCCGCGTTCCCTTACGAGCTGACGCACCCGGGCAAGCACTGCCAGCTGCTGCTGGAGTCCGGACAGTCGCTGTGCGAGGGCATGTCGGGCGTCTCCGGGCAGGCCGACTCGCAGCCGTCGACCTGGATCACGCCGTTCACCGCGATGTTCATGCACGGCGGGCTGCTGCACCTCGGCGGGAACATGCTGTTCCTCTGGATCTTCGGCAACAACGTCGAGGACTCGATGGGCCCGTTCCGGTTCATCGTCTTCTACCTCCTCGGCGGCGATGGCGGCGACCGCGCTGCAGACCGCCATCGATCCGAGCTCCCCGATCCCCACGCTGGGCGCCTCCGGCGCGATCGCCGCCGTGCTCGGCGGCTACATCCTGCTCCACCCCCGCGCCCGCGTCCTGACGGTGATCTTCATCATCTTCTTCTTCACGCTGATCGAGATCCCGGCGGTGTTCGTGCTCGGCGGCTGGTTCGTGCTGCAGATCATCAACGCCGGCAACACCGTCGAGGGCGGGGGCGGGGTGGCCTACTTCGCCCACATCGGGGGCTTCGTGTTCGGCGTGGCGCTGATCCACGCGTTCGCCAAGCGGCGCAAGGAGACACCACCGCGATTGCCGGTCTACTGATGCGTCAGGTAGCGCTGGTCGCGGTGCTGGCGATGATCGGCCTGTTCGCCTTCCTCACGCTGAGCGTGGCGATTCGCGACGGCGTCGACATCCTCACCGTCGTGTCGATCATCGTCCTGGCGATGTTCGCGTTCGGGATCGTCGGCGCGCTGCGCCACCCGCCCGACTGATGAGCCGGCGCGCCGTCGCGCTTGCGGCGGGCGTGCTGCTCGCCGGCTGCGGCACGGACGTCGAGAAGCCTCGCGAGCGCCCTGCCGCCCCCAGCCGCGGCGCGGCGCAGGTGGCCAACGGACCCGTCGCGCCGGCCCCGGGCCCGCTACCGCTGGCGGTCAAGCTCACCGGCGGGCCCGACCCGGTGCGCGTGCGCTTTCACCATCCGCCGCGCAGCGGGCTGCTGTTCGACCTCGACACCGGCCGGGTGCTGTGGCGACGCAACCCCGAGCGCGTGCTGCCGATCGCCTCGCTGACGAAGATGATGACCGCGCTCATCGTCGTCGACGCGGCCGGCGCCGACACCCACGTGCGGATCACCCGTAGGGCGTTGGCCTACCAGGGCTCGGGCGTGGGGGTGCTTCCGCGCGGCAAGCGCGTGCGCCTGGAGACGCTGCTGCACGGCCTGCTGCTGCCCTCGGGCAACGACGCGGCCCGGGCGCTGGCCGAGCACGTGGGAGGCACGATCAAGAACTTCGTCGCGCTGATGAACCAGCGCGCGGCGGAGCTGAACCTGCGCTGCACCCACTACACCTCGGTCGACGGCTTCGTCGACGCCGGCAACCACTCCTGCGCGGTCGATCTCGCCGCGCTGGCGCGCGCGATGCTCGACAAGCCGCGGCTGGCCCGGATCGTCCGCCGCCGCCGGGCGATCCTGCCGCTGGCGATCAAGGGCGGGCGGGTCTACCTCTACAACAACAACCCGCTGATCCTGCGGCGCTACGCGGGCGCGATCGGCGTCAAGACCGGCTTCACCGACGCCGCCGGCCACTGCCTCGTGGCGGCCGCGCGACGGCACGGACGAACGCTCGGCGTCGTGCTGCTGCACTCGCCGGACACCGGCGACCAGGCGCGCAAGCTGCTCGACCGCGGCTTCCGGGCGCAGGGCTGAATCCCGATAGGGTCCCGACTTGACTGGCCGGTCGGCCAGAGACCACGAGGAGACGAGCAGTGGATCTCAACGACACCCCGGAACAGGCCGAGTACCGCGCGCAGGTGCGCGCCTGGCTCGACGAGCACCGCGACGAGGCGCCGGTCCTGCGCGGCGAGGGAGCGCTGACCGACGAGGCCGAGATCCTCGCCGCGCGACGTGCGTGGCAGGGCAAGCTCGCCGAAGGCGGGCTCGCCGGCGTCACCTGGCCGAAGGAGTACGGCGGCCAGGGGCTCGGGCCGATCGAGCAGGTGATCGTCAACCAGGAGATCGCCCGCGCCGGCGTGCCGGGCATCCTCGACGTCATCGGCGTGGGCATGCTCGGCCCGACGATCATCGCCAACGGCACCGACGAGCAGAAGGGCCGCTTCCTGGGCCCGATGCTCCACGGCGACGAGGTCTGGTGTCAGCTGTTCAGCGAGCCGGCCGCCGGGTCGGACCTCGCGGGGATCCAGGCACGCGCCAAGGAGGACAACGGCGGCTGGGTCCTCAACGGCCAGAAGGTGTGGACGACCAACGCGCAGTTCGCCGCCTACGGCCTGCTGCTGGCCCGCACCGACCCGGACGTGCCCAAGCACAAGGGCCTGACGATGTTCATCGTGCCGATGGACGCCGAGGGCGTCACGATCCGCGGCCTGCGCCAGATCTCCGGCGAAGCCGAGTTCAACGAGGTGTTCTTCGACGACGTGCGCCTGGACGCCGATGCGGTCTGCGGACAGGTCAACGGCGGCTGGGGCACGGCGCTGACGACGCTGATGTACGAGCGCGTCACGATCGGCCTGGGCTCCGAGGGCCTGGGCTATCGCGAGGGCCGCTTCGCCGAGGCGATCGCCGGCGACGACACCGCCCGGCGCGACCCCGAGATCCGCCAGCGGCTCGGCGCGATCGGCACCGACCTGCTCGCGGTCCGCTTCACCGGCTACCGCACGCTCAGCGCGCTGCAGAAGGGGCAGATCCCGGGGCCGGAATCGGGCCTGGCGAAGGTCACGATCGTCAACGCGGCGATCGCGGCCGGTGAGCTCATCACCGACGTCATCGGTCCCGACGCGCTCGACGAGGACTCCGAGTGGGCCTACATGATCAGCTTCCTGCCGGGCCTGAAGTCGGCGGGCGGGACCGAGGAGATCCTGCGCAACACGATCGGCGAGCGCGTGCTCGGGCTGCCTCCCGAGCCACGGCTGGACAAGGGCATCCCGTTCAGCGAGCTGCGCGCCAAGGAGCGCGAGGCGGTGGTCTCGTGAACCTCGCCCTCTCCGACGAGCAGGAGCTCCTGCGCGAGGCCGCGCAGAACGCGCTCTCGCGCACCAAGACGATCGAGGCCGCGCGCGAAGCGCTGGAGGACCCCTCGGCGCTGCCCGACCTGTGGCCCACCGCTCGCGAAGCGGGCTGGACCGGCCTGGTCGTCGCGGAGGAGCGCGGCGGCGCCGGGCTCGGGCCGTTCGAGGCGATGCTTGTCGCCCAGGAGTGCGGTCGCGTGCTGGCGGGCGTGCCGATCCTCGGCCACGTGCTCGCGACCTACGTGCTCGACCGCGCCGGCTATGAAGGCATCGAGGCGCTGGCGACCGGCGAGCGCCGCGCGGCGTTCGTGGCGGCCCGGCCGCCCGACGAGAACGAGGAGCGCTGGACCGTCGAGCCCGAGAGCGGGCTGGCCCGCGCCGATGCTCCGCAGGTCGACGGCTCGGGCGCGCTCTCCGGCGGCGCGTGGTGGGTTCCCGACGCGCCCGGTGCCGACATCCTGGTCGTCTGCGCGCTGCGCGACGGCGCGCCCGTCGCGGTCGTGGTCGAGGGCGCGAAGGTCACCGAGGTCCGCCGCTACGACGCCACGCGCTCGCTCGGGCACGTCGCGCTCGACGGCACCACGGGGACGGTGCTCGACTGCGACTCCGACGTGCTGCGCAATGCCTGGTATCTCGCGCAGGCGCTGCTCGCGGCCGAGGCGGTCGGCACCGTCGCGACGTGCCTGGACATGGCGGTGCAGTACGCCAAGGAGCGCTTCACCTTCGGCCGGGCGATCGGCTCCTACCAGGCGGTCAAGCACTCGCTCACCGAGATCCTGCGCCGGCTGGAGAACGCTCGCTCGCTGCTGCTCTACGCGGGCTGGGCGGCGCAGGACAAGCCCGACGAGTTCCCGGTCGCGGCCAGCGCCGCGCGCGCGGCGGCGGGCGCCGCGCTCGAGCACGCCGCGCGGACCAACATCTCGGTCCACGGCGGCATCGGCGCCACCTGGGAGCACGACGCGCCGCTGTTCTTCAGGCGCGCCGAGCTGACCGCGCGCCTGCTGGGCGGCACGCACGACGCCTATGACCGGGTGGCGGGCGAGCTGATGGCCGCGGCTTCGGCCTGATAGACCGTCGGCAATGGCCGACGAGCACGTCCCCAGCTTCGCCAAGGCGTTGATGCTCGGGGAGATTCACGAGGAGCTGGTCTTCCCCTATCCGATCCCCGACCCCGTCGAGACCGAGAAGGTCCGCGGGCTGATCAAGGGGTTCCGCGACTACGCGGCAGACAACATCGACCCGGTCGAGATCGACCGCACCGGGGAGATCCCCGACCAGATGTACCGCGACCTCGGCGAGCTGGGGCTCATGGGCCTGTACGTCGACGAGAAGTACGGCGGGCAGGGGCTCTCGCAGACCGGCTACGCGCGGGTGTTCGAAGCGATCGGCCAGGTCGACGGCTCGCTGACGATCGGCATGGGCGTGCACCAGTCGATCGGCTTCAAGGGGATCTCGATCTTCGGCACGCGACGAGCAGAAGGAGCGCTTCCTGCCCGACCTCGCCGCCGGCCGCAAGCTCGCGGGCTACGCGCTGACGGAGCCCGAACGCGGGCTCGGACGCCTACAACATCGAGTCGCGCGCGGTGCTCCAGCCCGACGGCTCGTGGGTGCTCAACGGCGAGAAGCGCTGGATCGGCAACGGCTGCCGCGGCGACGTCCTGTGCACGTTCGCGCGCGCCGAGGTCGACGGCAAGGACTCGCACATCGCGCTGATCCTCGAGAAGGGGATGGAGGGCCTCGACCAGTCCGGCCCGCGCTACGAGACGATGGGCCTGGCCGGCAACCACCTCTGCCCGGTGCGATTCAACGACGTCCGCGTGCCGCCGGAGAACGTGCTGGGCGAGCCCGGCGAGGGATTCCACATCGCGATGCAGGTGCTCAACAACGGCCGCATCGGCCTGGGCACCGGCTCCGTCGGCCTGGCCAAGAAGCTGATCGACCTCGCCATCGAGCACGTGACCACGCGGCGCCAGTTCGGCAAGACGCTCAGCGAGTTCGACATGGTCGAGGACAAGATCGCCTGGATGGTCACCTACCTCTTCGGCCTGGAGTCGATGTCGTACCTGACGACCGGGCTGATCGACGCGGGCATCGAGGACTACACGGTCGAGTCGGCGATCTGCAAGGTCACCGGCACCGAGTTCGTCTGGTACCAGGCCAACCGCGCGCTCCAGCTCGCCGGCGGCCTTGGCTACATGAAGGGCGAGCCGTACGAGCGCATCCTGCGCGACATCCGGATCTTCCCGATCTTCGAGGGCGCCAACGACGTGCTGCGCTCGTTCGTGGCGCTGTCGGCCCTGAAGCCGCTCGGCGAGGAGCTGTCGGACCTCGGCGACCTGGGGCTGAACGACCCGATCGGCTCGATCGGCACGCTGGCCACCTACGCGTTCGGCCGCGTGCGCCGCGAGGTGCGCCCCGATCAGATCACGCTCGCGCACCCCGAGCTCGAGGCGCTGGCCAAGCCGGTGGGCGAGCAGGTCAAGCGGCTGCGCGGCGTCGGCGAGAGCGTGTTGCGCCGCCACGGCCACGCGATCATCGACCAGGGCCTGACCCACAAGCGGCTGGCCCACGCGCTCAGCGACGTGCTCGCCCAGATCGCGGTGCTGTCGCGGGTCACGTCGATCTTCTCCGAGCAGGGCGTCGAGGCCTCCGGCCAGGAGCGCTTCATCGCCGAGACGTTCTGCCGCCGCGCGGCCGCGCGCGTCGAGGGCGCGCTGGACCAGATCGAGTCCAACGACGACGACCGCACCCACTCCATCGCCCGCCTCGCGTACAAGCGCGGCGCGTATGGATACGCGCTGCTCGAGGACTGAGCGCTCGGCGGGCTTGACGGTCCTCGAGCCAGGCGGGACGATGCGGTCGATGGACGAGGACAAGGGAGTCGACCCCAACCGCGACGAGCTCGAAGACCTCGACCTCGACGTCGAGGTCGACGAAGCGGCCAGCACGGTGCGCGGGGGCAAGACGCCCACGCCGGGCGGACCGATCCCGGTGCCGTACCCGAACCAAGCCTGACCGCACGCGGCCCGGCGATGGAGCCAGCCGGGATCGAACCGGCGACCTCGTGGATGCAAACCACGCGCTCTCCCAACTGAGCTATGGCCCCGTAGGTGCGGAGGGTACCCTCCGCGACCGCGATGACCACCGTTCTCGTCGGTGTCGGAGGGCTGCTCGGGGTCCTCAGTCGGTTCGGCCTCGGCAGGCTGACGTTGCACCACGAGTCGCTGTTGTGGACCACGGTCGGTATCAACGTCGCGGGGTCGTTCGCGCTCGGGCTGCTGACCGCCGGGCACTGGTTCTCGCGCGACGTGCGGGAGGGCTCGGCGTCGGGTTCCTCGGGGGCTTCACGACGTTCTCGACGTTCTCGGTCCAGGCGGTCCTGGAGGTGGACGCCGGCGAGCCCGCTCGCGCGATCGCCTACGTCATCGCCTCGGTGCTCGGCGGGCTGCTCGCCGCCGTGGCGGGCTACGCGCTCGGTCGTTCGCTGACGTGATCCGGCGCTGCCGGGACGACGAGCGGGCGGCGATCCTCGCGGTCGTCAACGCCGCCGCCGAGGCTTATCGCGGCGTCATCCCCGACGACTGCTGGCACGAGCCGTACATGCCGGCCGCGGAGCTCGACGATGAGGTCGCCGCGGGGGTGGAGTTCTGGGGCTATGAGGCGGACGGCGAGCTGGTCGGGGTGATGGGAGTCCAGCGGGTGCGCGACGTCGACCTGATCCGCCACGCGTACGTCGCGCCGACCGGCCAGCGGCGCGGCATCGGTAGCGCGTTGCTCGAGCGTCTCGCGCCGACGGGGCCGGCGCGCATCCTGGTGGGGACCTGGGCCGCCGCCGACTGGGCGATCCGCTTCTACGAGCGGCACGGGTTCGTCGTGACGACCCGCGCACAGACCGAGGAGCTGCTGCGGAGCTACTGGACGATCTCCGACCGTCAGATCGAGACTTCGGTCGTGCTGGCGAGGCCTCCGCATGGCTCGTGAACATCGGCGTGCTGTACTGCGGGCATGGCCTACGACGAGGATCTCGCGAACCGGATCCGCGAGCTGATCTCCGCCGAGGACGACGTCACCGAGAAGAAGATGTTCGGCGGGCTCGCCTTCCTGGTGGGCGGGAACATGGCGGTCGCCGCGAGCGGGAAGGGCGGATTGCTGGTCCGCGTCGATCCCGCAGAGACCGACGCGCTGGTCGCCGAGCCGCACGCGCGGCGCTTCGAGATGCGCGGCCGAGCGATGGACGGGTGGGTGCGCGTCGGCGACGAAGGCGCGCAGAGCGACCAGCAGCTCGAGCGCTGGGTGACCGTCGGGACGACGTACGCGCGTTCGCTGCCTCCGAAGTCGCGCTGAAATTCGGAGGAACGGCGCAAGTACGCGGCGATTGCTGCGTTGGCGCTGTCGTGCGCCGTGCGGTTCTGGCCCCCCTGGCTGCCGTTCTCCTGACCGTCGCGGCGCCCGCGCACGCGGTCGAGACCCATCCGGTGGAGGTCTTCTCCCCGGATGGCTCGATCACCCGCGTGCAGGTGCCCGTCCAGCCGCAGACGCGGCTCGGCGCAGCGGCGACGCAGGAGCTGGCCGACACGCACGTCACCGCGCTGCAGAACTCCGGCCCGTCGGCGAACCGCATCGACCTGGTGATCCTTGGCGACGGGTACACCGCCGACCAGCAGGCGCTCTTCCACGAGCACGCGCTCGCGAAGTGGGAGCGGATCGCCCGGACCGAGCCCTTCACCGAGTACGCGTCGTACTTCAACGTCTGGCTTGTCGACGTGGTCTCCAACGAGTCCGGCGTCGACAACGACCCCACACCGCCGACGCTGCGCGACACCGCGCTCGACGGGCAGTTCTGGTGCAACGGCACCGAGCGGTTGCTGTGCGTCGACCAGGCGAAGGCGAGCGCAGCCGCGGCCGCCGCGCCCGGCGCCGACCAGATCCTCGTCCTTGCGAACTCGACGAAGTACGGCGGTGCCGGCGGAGGCGTCGCGACGTCGTCGGGCGGCAACGCGGCGGCGGGTCTCATCACCGTGCACGAGCTCGGGCACTCGCTCGGCGGGCTGGCAGACGAGTACGACTACTACTACCGCGCGGGCCTGGCCGAGGATTCCACGCAGGACGTGACGATCCCCGCGCCCTACGCCTTCTATCCCGGCGCCGTGCTGGGCGAGCCCGACGGCACGAACATCACCGCCACGGCGACGCCGGAGGAGCTCGTCGCACAGAAGCTGAAGTGGTGGCGCTGGGTCGGCGAGCCCTCCCCCGAGGGCGGTCTGGTGGGCACCTTCGAGGGCGCCGGCTACTACCGCAAGGGGATGTACCGCCCCAGCCAGGACTCGCTGATGCACACCCTCGGCAACTCCACGGGCGGCAACCCCTTCAACCCGCCGAGCGCCGAGGAGATGGTCGTCCACTTCTACCGCAAGGTGCGCCCGATCAGCGGCGGGACCCCGGAGGGCACGGCCGCACCTGGAACCACGCTTCGCATCGACACCCTCCAGCCCGCGACGCACATGCTGGACATCCGCTGGTTCGTCGACGGGCGGGAGCTCAACGCCGCCCGCGGCCGGCGCAGCCTGACCGTGACACAGGCGCGCGCCGACGCCTACGAGAACGTCTCGGTTACGGTCGCCGACCCCACCTCGTTCGTGCGCACCCCGGCGTATCTGAGCCGCGAACTCACGCAGACGCTGAGCTGGACCGTCTAACCCTGACGCCGCCGCCGAGCGGGCGGCTGGCATGGTTCGGGCGTGGCGGACGGCACGCTCATCCTCGCCGCGGGCTCGCTGCTCGCCCTCGGGCTGATCGCCTCGCTGCTCGCGGGGCGCCTGCGCGTACCCGCCCTGGTCCTGTTCCTCGGGGCCGGGATGGCGATCGGATCCGACGGATTCGGGCTGGATTCATTTCGACGACTACGAGCTCGCCCGCACGGTCGGCATCGTGGCCCTGGGGCTGATCCTGTTCGAGGGCGGCCTGGCCGCCGGCTACGCCGAGATCCGCCCGGTATTGGGGCCGGGCGTGTCGCTTGCGATCCTCGGGACCGCGGCGACTGCCGCCATCGGCGGGCTGGCCGCGATGTGGCTGTTCGACCTCTCGATGGTCGAGGGCCTGCTGCTGGGTTCGATCCTCGCCTCGACCGACGCGGCCGCGATCTTCGCCGTGCTCCGTGGCTCGACGCTGCGCCGCCGGCTGGCGCGCGTGCTGGAGGCCGAAGCGGGCCTGAACGACCCGGTCGCGGTCGTGCTGGTGGTCGGCTTCGTCGCGTGGCTGTCGGACCCGACCTACCGCGCCGACGACCTCGCTCTCGAGCTTGTCTCCCAGCTCGGGATCGGCCTTGCCGCCGGCCTCATCGTCGGCGGCCTGGCCGTCGTTGCGCTACGGCGAAGCGTGTTCGCGTCGGCGGGCCTCTACCCGGTCGCGTCGCTGTCGGTGGCGGCGATCGCGTTCGGCGTCGCGGCCGTGCTCGACGGATCGGGCTTCCTGGCCGTCTACCTGGCCGGGCTGGTGCTGGGCAGCTCCGACGTCCCGGCCAAGCGCATGATCGTCACGTTCCACCAGGGCGTCGGCTGGCTCGCGCAGACCGCCCTGTTCCTGACGCTCGGCCTGCTGGTGTTCCCCTCGCAGCTGGGCGACTCGATCCTGCGCGGGTCGGCGATGGCGCTGGTGGTGGTGCTCGTCGCGCGCCCGCTGGGCGCCGCCCTGGCGACGGCGGGTTGGGGCTTCTCGTGGCAGGAACGCACTGCCCTCGGCTGGGCGGGCCTGCGTGGCGCCGTGCCCGTCGTGCTGGCGACCTTCCCGGTGATCGAGCACGTGCCTCACAGCCTCGAGTTCTTCAACATCGTCTTCTTCGCCGTCCTGTTCTCCACGGTCCTCCAGGGCACGACGTTCGAGCCGCTCGCTCGCATCCTGGGAGTCACCACCTCGGAGTCCGCGCTGCCGCTGCCGCTGGCCGACGTGGGCGCGGTCCGTCGCCTCGGAGCCGAGGTCGTCGAGCACCCGGTGCGCGACGGCGACGCGATCGTCGGCGTGCGCGTCCGCCAGCTCGGGCTGCCGCGCGACGCGCTGGTCAACCTGCTGGTGCGCGGCGACCGCGCGATCCTCCCGCGCGGCTCGACCGAGATCGAGGTCGGAGACCGCCTGCACCTGCTCGTCCGCCAGGAGGCCGCCGTCGAGTTGCGCGAGCTGGCCGAGCGCTGGCGGACCGGGCCGATGGAGGTCCCGGTCAGGCGGCGGCCGGGCATGGGCGGCAGCCATGCGCCGCTGACCGGCGGCCCGTGGCGAGGTGGGGACGCCGGGCGCCCGCAGGAGGTGGCCGGCAGCGCGGTGGTCGAGCAGCTGCGGACCCGCCGCGACGGTACGCCGGGCGCGCTCGTGGCGTTGGAGGACGGGCGCTTCGCTTTCACGGGCCCCGTGTACTCCGCGGGCACGCTGCGCCACGTACGCGACGCCGCGCACCGGCGGCTCATCCGCGCCGAGGAAGACTCCGAGCGGGCGTGGTGGCGCGAGGTGATCGGCGCGCTGGCCGCGCCTGAGCGGCCCGGCTTGTGACCGCTTAACGCAAGAGCGCCGCTTGCGCGGCGCCCTTACGGCGTCCTTGCCCTCCGTGGCAAGAGGCATGACTGCGCCGATCTGTTCCCCAACGGACGGCGCTCGCTCCGTTTGGTCGGCCCCTGGCGCCCCGATCTGAAGGCGTTTCGGCGCCAACTGGACGTCTGTTCAGTCCCGGCATGGTCAGAGATCGATCACGCCCTCGGCGAGGATCACGACATCTCCGCCGACACGCACCCGATCGCCCTCGATCGAGGTGTCCAGCCGGCTGGGGCGCCCCATCTCGATCCCCTGCCGCACGGTCACCACTTCTGTTCCCATGCGCTCGTGCATGTAGGCCGCCAAAGGTCCCGCGGCCGACCCCGTCGCCGGATCCTCCACCACGGTCTCGCCCGTCCCCGGGAAGAAGCTGCGGGCGCGCGCCGTACCGGCTGCGGCGTCGCAGACCACCGCGTAGAGGGTGATCGCACCGGTTTTCGCCAGCAGGGCTTCCAGTGCCGGCGCGTCGGGCCGGCAACGATCCAGCGCGGAGGAGCCGGCCAGCGGCGCGATGACCTGGGCGACGCCCGTGGAGACGACCTGCGGCGGCAGGTCGGGCGCGCTGTCGGCCTCGCGCAGGCCGAGCGCGGCGAAGACCTCGGCGACCGGCAGCTCGGGCCCGTGCTCCGCCGGCTCCTGGAGCATCGAGGCGCGGGCGGCGCGCCCTTCGAGCTCGACCTCGATCGGCTGCAGGCCCGCGCGCGTCTGCTGGACGTAGCGGGCCGCGCTCTCGCCGCGGGCGCGCGCGACGGCGACGGCGGTGCCGAGCGAGGGATGCCCGGCGAACTGCAGCTCGCCGGTCGTCATCCAGATCCGGTTGCGGTAGTCGGCGCCGCTCTGCGCGGCGGACTGCACGAACGTCGTCTCCGACAGCTTCGTCTCGCGGGCGAAGCCGAGCATCGTCGCGTCGTCGAGCTCGTCGGCATCGTGGACGACGGCCAGGCCGTTGCCGGCCAGGGGCGTCGACGTGAACACGTCGAGCCAGGTCAGGCGGAGTTCAGAAATCGAAGTCGCGCGGGGGGCGCTGTTCGAACCACAGCCGGTCGTGCTCCGGCGTCTCCTGAAGGAACTCCGGGGTCTCCTCCAGCACGTCCTCGGGGTCGCCCTCCTGGTCGGGCTCGACCACCTCGGTGGACTCGACGCCTCCGGCGTCGGGTTCGGGCACGTCGGCGCCGGTGGCCGCGCGGACCTCGTCGAGGTCGAACTCGCGCGTCGGCTGGGAGGTCGCGGCAGGTGCCGCCGGGTCCGGGATGGGCTCGAACTCGGGTTCCGGCGGAACCGGCTCCGGCTGCGGCGGCGCTGCCGGCTCGACCGCGCTCGGTAGCTCGTCGGCGGGGTCGCCGTGCGGGCTCGGCGCGGACCCACCGGCTTCGCCGGCGTGTGCCCCGGTCTGGGGCTCGGCCTCGGGCTCGGGGTGCGGGTCGGTCACGAATTCGCGGCCCGCGGCGGGCGCGACCGGCTCCTCGGCCACGTGCAACCGGGTGGGGGCCTCCGGCGGGGCAGGCTCCGGGACCTCCTCGGCAATCGCGCCGATCGGTCCGAAGGCCTCCTTTTCCTGGCGGGTGACCTCCGCCACGTCGGCTCCCCGCCGCCGCTTGAGCTCGAGATGCTCGCGGATGGCGTCGTCCAGCAATCCCATGCGGCCCTAGCCTACTCCGGCCCGTACGGTCTTGTTCTTCCCGCCGCGCTTGGCCTCGTAGAGGGCCGAGTCGGCCGCCGCCATCAGCTGGCCGGCCTCGTTGCCGGACTCCGGGAGCGCCGCCGCGCCAAAGCTCGCGGTCACCCTGAGGACCTCGCCGCCGTTGCGCCCGAGCACCGGGAGCGCCAATTCCTCGATGCCCGAGCGGACGCGTTCGGCCATGTCGTAGGCGCCCTCGAGGTCGGTGCCCGGCAGGACCACGGCGAGCTCCTCGCCCCCGTAACGCGACGGCCCGTCGATCTCGCGCGACGACTCGCGCAGGACGCGCGCGACCTCGCGCAGAACCTGATCGCCCTGCTGATGGCCGTAGGTGTCGTTGACCCGCTTGAAGTCGTCGATGTCCAGCAGCACCAGGCCGAGGCTCTGGTCGGGGAATCGCCGGGCGCGCTCGACCTCGCCGTTGAGGAACTCCTGGAAGCGACGGTGGTTGAACAGGCCGGTCAGCTCGTCGGTCACCGCCTGGATCTGGACGGTCTCGTGCAGCCCCACGTTCTCGATCGAGACGGCCGCTTGGCCCGCGAGGTAGGAGAACAGCTCGCGGTCGACCTGGCTGAACGGCGTGCCGTTGCGTCCGACCGAGACGACGCCGCGCACCTCGGCGGCACCGTCGGAGCCGTGCAGTGGATAGGCGATCGCACTGAACTCTCCGTGGGTCGCCTCCGAGGCCCGGCCGCTCTCCAGCACGCGCGACTCGACGTCGCCCAGCACCTCCTCCAGACCGACCAGCCGGCCCGCGGTAACCCGCTCCTCGAGC
Organism: uncultured Actinomycetes bacterium; assembly: GCA_963825415.1. GTDB lineage: Bacteria > Actinomycetota > Thermoleophilia > Solirubrobacterales > Solirubrobacteraceae > BP-464. The sequence goes on from CAWGTD010000003.1 coordinate 577,742, forward strand.
GGGCCGCCGGGCTCGAAGCGGGCGGCGGCGCGGCCGCCGTCGGCGCCGACGCCGTCGACCGCCGTCTCGACCACGATGCTCAGCAGCGCGTCGCGGTCCAGGCTCGAGGCCACGGCGTCGCCAAGGCGGCGCATCGAACGCTCGACCCGGGTGCGCTCCTCGCTCAGCTGGACGAGGCGCCGCTCGAGCTGGGCGGCCATCGTGTTGAACTCCTCGCCGAGCGCCGCGAACTCGTCGCGCCCGACCGTCGGCACCTTGGTGTCGAACTCGCCGCCGCCCAGGCGCCGGGCCGCCTCGAGGAACTCGGCGATCTGGCGCTGCAGCGAGCGCGAGACCGCCACGGCGAAGGCGAACGCGAGCAGGAAGAACGCGAGCAGGATGCCGGCGACCAGCCAGCGGCTGCGGCTGACCTCGCTGTCGGTCGACTCCTCGTCACGCAAGAGCGACACCGCGACCGGTGCGCCGCGGAAGCCGACCACCGTGAAGGACGCGACGCGGTACTGGCGTCCGCCGATCTCGACCTCCCCGTTCTGCGCGGGCAGCTTCGTGCGGCTCGCGCTCGGCAGGGTGGATGCCAGCGCAACGTTGCGGCGCCGCACGACGACCTGAAGACCGGTCACCCGGCTCACCACGCGTGCGTAGGCGGTCGCGCTCTGCGACGAGACCTGCAGGGTGCCCACGGTCTTCCCGTCGGCCACCAGGCGCCTGGTCGCCGGGAATGCGGCGTCGCGCGAGCCGGCGTCGACGACGGCATGGCGTCCGGCATCGAGCAACAGGATCCGCTCGAGGTCACGGCGCCTTACGATCGTCTCCGCCCGGCGCTGGGCTCCAGCGCGGTCGCCCGAGCGCAACGCTGCGGCGAGCGCCTGATCGGCCGCGATCTGGCGCGCAGCGCGGTCGCCCGCGTCGACGGCCTCGCGCTGGAGCTTGATCGCGCTCTGCTGGCGCGCGGCCACCTGAGCGTTGGCCTTGCCGTGCTCGTTGTCGGAGATCAGCCGGAAGATCACGAGCGTGACCGAGACCATCGGCACGATCACGATCAGCACGAAAAACAGCGTGAGGCGCCCGCGAAAGCTCATCCCTGCGGCGTGAGCGTAGCTGGGGCGTCGGGCTACACTTGGCCGACCTCGGGGCTATAGCTCAGTTGGGAGAGCGCCTGGATCGCACCCAGGAGGTCGGGGGTTCGAGTCCCCCTAGCTCCATCGGCCCGGTTTCTCCGTGAGTGCGGGGGATCGGGTTTCTTGGTGCTCGGGGGTGTTCTCCGTCGCTGGTGCGTTGGGGCCGCAGGCTGGCAGACTTGCGCCGTGGAGAGGCTCGAGACGGACTACCTGGTGGTCGGGGCAGGCGCCTCCGGCCTGTCGTTCACGGACGCGCTCGTCGCGGAATCGGATGCGGACGTGCTGATGGTCGACCGGCGCGAGCGCGTCGGCGGCCACTGGAACCACGCGTACGAGTTCCTGCGGCTGCACATCCCCTCGGCCAACTACGGGGTCAACTCGCTTCCGCTCGGCGGCGACACGCTCGACAACGAAGGCCTGTACGAGCGCGCAAGCGGGCCCGAGGTGAGCGACTACTTCCACCGGGTCTTCGACGAGCAACTGCTGCCAACCGGGCGGGTGCGGTTCTTCGGCGACTGCGAGTACCTCGACGGTGACGACGGCCGCCACCGCGTGCGCATGGTCGACGGCACGGTCTTGGATGTCAACGTCCGCCGCAAGCTCGTGGACACTGCGCACTGATTCGGACTTCCCAGGTCGTCGTTCACCATCGATCCTGGCGTGCGGCTCTGCCAGTCGGGGCCTCACCGGCGCCTCGACGATACGACCGCTTCGCCGTCCTGGGCAGCGGCAAGACGGCAATCGACGCCTGCGGGTACCTGCTGGAAGCGGCGTCGAGCCAGGCCGCATCGCCTGGATGCGCCCGCGCGACCAGTGGCTGCTGGACCGGGCGAGCATGCAGCCGCTGGACCAGGTCGGATCGTTCATCGAGGGCTTCGCGCTCGACCTCGACGCCGCCGCGAACGCGGAGTCCGCCGAGGATCTCTTCGCTCGTCTGGAGGACAGCGGAAGGCGTGCTGCGGCATCGATCCGACGGTGACGCCGACGATGTACCGGTGCGCGATCGTCAGGTTGCGACCTCGAGCGTTGCGCAGCCGAGGACTGGCCACCTGGGCGCAGTCCGGCTCGCGAAGCTCACGATCACGCTCGAGACGGGACCGTCGCCACCGCGCCGCAGACCCGAGTCGGCACGCGACGGCGGCTTCACGGCCGCTGCGGGTCTCGAGGCAAGGTCGATCACGTACAGTGATCGACCCGCGGTCCGGTCTTCACCGCGGTCGTTGAACGGCTACGTCGATGCCACAGCGCGACGACGCTCGTCCGAAGCGGTAACGGGCTTGCCCGCCGACGAGCCCGGACGCAGCCGGCCTCATGACTTCACAATCTGATCGCCAGGGCCCAGCACTGCCGATGCGGATGGCCCTCGACGGTCAGCTGGTCGGCGTTCGCGGCGAACGTCGTGCGCGGAGGTCGACGTCGCTCGACGCGGCGAGCGGCGGAGCGCCCGAAGCGGCGGTACGCCGCGGCCGTGCATCGGACGCCGTCTGCGCCACGACTGCGAGCACCGCGGTCGACGCGACTTCGTTCCCCTGCCGAGCACCTGCGCCTCTCGCCTGGTCGACTGAACCCGCGCTCCCACACGGGCCACGTGTTCACTACCCTGCGAATGCTCCCAGAAAACCCTGAAAAGGCTGCCGGTAGGGGTGTCTGGAGTATGGTCCGATGCAGCCACCCGTGCGACGCGTGCTTCTCATCGCCGTCGTCGTCATCGGGGCAGCTTGGACGCTCCCCGGCGCAGCCCTCGCCACTCCGGTCACGAAGACCTTCACCTACGGCCCCGTAAAGGTCGCCGGCTACGCCGTTCGCCAGACGCTCACGGCGAACATCCCGCGCCCGGAGGGCCAGGGCTCGATCACGCACATGGAAGCCGACGTGATCGACCCGAAAACCGGCAAGCAGGTCCCGATCAACCGGATCATGCTCCACCACATCCTGTTCCTGAACCTCGGGAACGGGACCCGGCCCAACGGCGTGCAGGACGCCTTCTACGGCGACGGCGAGGAGCGGGCGAAGCTCGACCTCCCGCCCGGCTACGGCTACCCCGTCGCCGCCGACGACCGCTGGGCGATGGTGTGGATGCTGATGAACCACCGGCTGGTCGCCGACTCGGTGCTCATCCGCTGGCGGGTCACCTGGGACGACGACCCCGGGCTGACGCCGGTGGTGCCCGTCGGCTTCGACGCGTCGCACCTGCGCCAGGGGCTGGTCTACGACGTCCCCGGCGGCGGGCCCCCCGGCTCGACCGACGTCCGCACGATGGAGCGGCCTTCGCCGGTCACGGGCCGGATCGTCGCCGGGCTGGGGCACGTCCACGGCGGGGCCAAGGGGCTCGAGCTCACACAGCCCGGCTGCGGCGACCGTGTGGTCTACGCCTCGAAGCCCACCTGGGGGCTGGCGTCGCACCCCTTCTACCACGTGCGCCCGGTGCTCCACGAGCCCGGCCCGATCAACATGAGCCGCTTCACCAGCGCCCAGGGAATCCCGGTCGTCGAGGGCCAGGCGCTGCGCCTCACCTCGCGCTACGACGCCGTGCGTCCGCACACCCGCGTGATGGGCCTGATGGTCGCCTACGTCGCGCCCGACCCGTCGGTGACCGACGGCTGCGGCGCGCTGCCGACCGACGTCACCACCCTGCGCACGGCCACGCGCGGGCGCGCGAACCCGGTGGCGTTCCGCGTGCCGCTCACCGGCCTGGACAAACGCGGGCGCGCGGTGACGATCGCCAAGCCGCCCGGCCCCTTCGCGGTGTTCTCGCACGGCACGACGATCAACGTGGCCGACTACGCCTTCAGCCGCCCGAACCTGGTCGTGCCCCGCGGCGCCACGATCACCTGGACCTTCCCCGGCAGCGTCGCCCACGACGTCACGCTCGCCGACGGCCCGTACGGCTTCTCGTCGAACCAGCTGACCGGCGGCGGCTCGTTCAGCCAGACGCTCACCCGGCCGGGCACCTACAAGCTGTTCTGCTCGCTGCACCCGGTCCACATGACCGAGGTCATCAAGGTCAGGTAGCAGCCCGCGCCTGCTCGAATGCCTCGGCGACGCCGTTGGCATTGGCGCCCGCACCGACTTCGAGCGTGAACGGGACGCCTCGGACCGTGACCGTGACGGTCTTGCCGACTGCGAGGCGCTTGACCTCGATCGAGTCCACCTCGCCGACGGGCACCGCGCTCACGAGCTCCTTGACGTCCCCGCCGATCCCGAGGCCGATCGGCGAGCTGATCTTCAGCGACAGCAACCGCCGCTGGGTCACGGCCAGCGCCATCGGGCTCGCCAGCTCGAAGCCGGCCTGCTCGGCTCCCTCGACGCTCTCGCGTTGCTTCTTGCCGCCGAGGGCCCCGCCGATCGCTCCCGCGAGCGCCCCGCCGCCGGCGGACGCAGTCGACTGGGTCCACCCGCGTGGGCGCGCCACCATCGCGGCGAGGACCTCCTCGCCAGGCTCGAGGAAGGGCGCGGCACCCTCCTTGATCTTTGCTTCGGCGCGGGCCATGGGGCGTCAGCCTACGCCTGCGGCGCGCAGCGCGGCGGTCACCGCCGCGGCGAGCGCCACGACGACCACGATCGGCATGCGGGCGGCCAGCGCGCCGGCCGCGGCGAGCAGGCCCGCGGCGCGTGCGTCGAGCGAGATCATGCTGTCCTTGCCGAACGTGTCGACGACCACGAGGGCGGCGAGCAGGCTCGGAGCTAGCAGGGCGACGACGCCTGCGAGGCGAGGCGGGAGCTCGCGCCCGCCGAGCGTCAGCGGCCCGAATGACTTGATCGCGATCGTCCCCGCCGCGAGCAGCCCGATCGTCGCCCATGCGACGGTCACGCGGGCCTCCGGCCGCGCAGGCCGAGCAGCGCGGCGACCGACGCAGCGAGGACCGGCACGCCCGGCGGCGCGACCGGGAGGAGCGACAGCGCGAGCGCTCCGCCGAGCAGCGCGCTGGCCAGCGCCGCCCGGTTGCGCAGCTCCCCGGCCAGCAGGGCGAGATAGAACGCGGGAAAGATCGCGTCGAGTCCGAGCGCCTGCGGATCGCCGAGCGCACCCCCGACGAGCGCTCCGATCGCGGTGCCCAACCACCAACAGACCGCCTGCGGGAGCGTGGCTCCAAGCAGCACCTCGCGGTCGAACGTGCCATCGCCGCGGTTGGCGATCGCCCAGGACGCGTCGACCACGGCCTGGCCCTCGGCGGCCCGCCGCAGCCGACCGCCACGCAGCGCCGGCGCGGCGGCCAGGCCCATCGGCAAGAAGCGCGCGTTGATGAGCAGCCCGGCGGCCACCGCCGCGGCCAGACCACCACCGTCGACGAGCACGGAGACCGCCGCGAACTGCGCCGCCCCGGCGTACACCACGACGGACATGACAATCGCCGCGGTCGCGCCCATAACAGGCTCTGCGAGCACGCCGAACGAGGTGCCGATCAGGAAGGTCGGCACCAGGAACGGGACGGCGGCGCGGACCCCGCGTCTCAGCTACCACTCCATGACCGGGCGAACCTCGATGGCGCCGCCAAGGCGCGCCGCCGGGATCCGCGCGGCGAGTTCGACCGCGGCGGCGAGGTCGTCGGCGTCGAACAGCAGATAGCCGGCGATCGCCTCCTTGATCTCGACGAACGGCCCGTCGGTGGTCAGCGTCTCGCCGTCGGCCACCCGCACGGTGACTGCCTCCTCGGCGGGCTTGAGCGCGACGCCAGGGCTGACCCCGGGCGTCTCGTTGATCGCCTTGTAGTCGGCATAGACCGCGTTCTGCTCGTCCTCGGATAGGCGCGCCCACTCGTCGGGGTCGCGGGGGGTCGGGGCGGTGCCCTGGTGGATCAGCAGCATGTACTTCATCGATTCCTCCTTCGGGGATGTTCACCGATCCGACGAACGGGCGGCGGCGAAATCGACAGGCACCCCTAGGACTGCGCGCGCACAGGCTCGAAAGTGGTGATCAGCACCTCGCCGGCCTGCCGGGACCCGGTGAGCTTGAGCGCCTTCATGTCGACGGTCTCGCCGAACAGGCGCTTGCCGTCGCCCGCGATCGCCGGGAAGACCATCAGGCGGTACTCGTCGACGAGGTCGTGCTCGATCAGCGTGGGCAGCAGGCTCATGCTGCCGTTGACCAGGATGTCGCCACCGGGCGCCTCCTTGAGCTTGGCGACCTGCCCGGCCACGTCGTCCGCGATCACCGTCGAGTTCTGCCATTCGGGATCGCGCAGCGTCGTCGAGACGACGTACTTGGCCATGTTGTTGAACTTGTCGGCGAACTCGCCTTCCCGCGAGGGCCAGGCCGCGGCGAAGCCCTCGTAGGTCAGGCGGCCGAGCAACAGGGCGTCGGCGGCCATCACCTCGTCGAGCTTGAACTGGTCGCCATCGGGGCCGCGGTCGAACTTGAACGCCCAGCCGCCACGGTCGAAGCCCTCGGCTCCGCCGGGGTCCTCGGCCACGCCGTCGAGCGTCACGAACTGCGATACGACCAACTTCGCCATCTCAGGCCTCCTGCTCGTGGGTTGTGCCGGTAAGACCGCCGGGCGCGACCGTACTCATCGGTCGCGCCTATCGTCTTCGCCATGCCGATCTGGGACGGAGCCACCACTGTCGTGCTCGAGCGCTCGAGCGCCGGGAACACCGCGACCGTCCTGGGAGCCGGCGACGCGGTGCTCGCCACCTGCGACGACGCCGGCACGGTGACCGGCCCCGACGGCGCCCCGATCCTGACCGCCGCCTTCTCCTGGCCGCGTGAGCGCCGGTCGCGGCCGGACGAGGCGCGCGTCGACGTCGCGGCCGCCGACGGCAGTCCGGCAGGCCACATCGGGATCCGGCGCTTCTCGTTCGGGCCGTTCTCGAAGAAGCTCGAGCTCGCCCTGTTCGACGCGAGCGACACCCAGGTCGGCGAGCTGGCGACCACCGACAAGAAGGCACGCCAGTTCGTGGTGAAATGCGGAGACGCGACGGTGGCCACGCTCGACCAGGCCGATCGCGACCGCAGCCTGGCCCGCACGGTCGAGCGCTGGACGCTTCAGGCCGAGAACCGGCCGGGCGGCGCCGCCGAGCTGCTCGCCGCGGCCGCGATCCTGCGCTTCAACAAGGTGCTCGCCGAGGTCGGCTCCCAGCCGACGACCTGAGCCGCGGCGGCGCAAGCGCGGATAGCATCCGCCGATCGCGGCGCAGCGCAACCCAATCGACCTCGCCCGCCGGGCGCCCGGCGCGCTGCTGCTCGGGCCCAACGCGGTCCGCACCGTGGTCCGCCAGCTCTCCGAGGTGATCGCGAACCTGCGCTCGATCACCGCGAGCACGAGCGAGATGGCCGACCGGCTGCAGTCCCTGCCGGCGCTGCACGACCGGCTCGAGGAGATCGAGGCGCGCGTGAAGTCGATGGACGGCGACGTGCACCGGATGAGCCTCGCCGTCGAGGCGATGGGCGCCGAGGTGGTCGAGATGCGCGCGGAGCTCGAGCCCGTCGGCCGGCTGGCCGGGCGCATGCCCGGCCGGCGCCGCGAGCGCACCTGACGGCGCGGGACGGGAGCGCGACACGCTCAAGGACATCTCGATCCCGCTGTTCACGGGTGCGATCGGCTACGTCATCAACTGGACCGGCGTCTGGATGCTGTTCAACCCGGTGCGCTTCACGGGGTTCAAGCTGCCGGGCCTCGCGGCGCTCGCGCGGGTGTTGCCGCGCAAGCTCCAGGAGATCCCCGGGATCATGCACGGGGGCGTCGGCTGGCAGGGGATCATCCCGTCGCGCGCGGCGAAGATGGGCAGCATCGCCGTCGACAAGGGCATCGCGAAGCTCGGCAGCGTCGGGGACTTCTACGACGTGCTCGAGCCCGACCAGATGGCCGAGCACATCCTGGCCAGCTCGCAGCGCGACCTGCGCGACATGGTCGAGCGGATCATGGAACGCGAGCACGGAGCGCTGTGGCGCGATCTCCCTCCGCGCGTGCGCGAGCGCATCCACGCGCGCGTGCAGGAGCAGCTTCCGGAGCTGGTGCGCGAGCTGACCCACGAGATCGGGACCAACGTCGATCAGCTGCTCGACGTCAAGCTGATGGTGATCCGGCGCATGGAGGCCCACCCCGAGCTGGCCAACCGGGTCTTCACCGACGTCGGCGATCGCGAGCTGCGGCTGATGATCAACTTCGGGTTCCTGTTCGGTTTCGTACTCGGCATCCCGGTCGTCTTCCTCACCCACCTGGTGCCCCAGTGGTGGATGCTGCCGCTGTGTGGCGTCGTGGTCGGCTGGGTGACGAACCTGCTGGGCATGCGGGTGATCTTCGAGCCCGTGGAGGAGCGCAGGATCGGGCCGCTGAAGCTCCACGGCCTGTTCCTACGCCGCCAGCGCGAGGTGGCCGAGGTCTACGCGCGGATCATCGCCGGCGACATCGTCACGCTGCGCAACATGAGCGACGAGCTCCTGCACGGGCCGCGCTCTGACCGCACGCGCAGGATGATCGAGGACCACCTGCGGCCTGCCGTCGACCGCGCGACCGGGTTCGTCGCCCCCGCGATCCGCGTGGCGATGGGGACGCGCGAGTACGACGCGATCCGCGAGTCGGTCGCCACGGAGGCGGTCGAATACACGATGACCCCGCTTCAGGACGAGGACTTCAACCGCCGCCAGAGCGAGGCGGTCCGCGAGCTGCTGTGCGAGCGCATGCGCGAGATGCCCTCGACCGACTTCGTCGAGATGCTCCGGTCGGCGATCAAGGAGGACGAGTGGATGCTCTACGCCCATGGCGCCGTGCTCGGCTTCGGCGCCGGCCTGCTCCACCTGGGGATCTTCGGTGTCTGAGCGCGACGACGACCTGCTCCGCGCGCTGCCCGGGCTGATGCGCATCGCCGCGGGCGCCTGGTGGCGCACGGCCGGCTGGACCGTGGGGTCCTCGATGCAGGCCGGTTCGCGAGTGGTGCGGGCGGCCGCCACCGGCGAGTCACCGGCCGAGTTCTTCCAGCAGGCGGGCATCGAGCTGCGCGACCAGATCCGGCGGCTGCTCGACCTCGTCGAGCCCGAGCCGCAAGATGCAGACGACCTATCCGAGGAGGACCTCCTGCGGGCGCAGGGCGCCGACCTGTTGCGCAGGTCGGCCGACGTTCACCTCGACGAGACCCACCACCCGGCCTACGAGCGGATCCTCAGCGAGCTCGCGCCCGACGAGGGGCGGATCCTGCGGCTGCTGACCGTCGACGGTGCCCAGCCGGCCGTCGACGTGCGGACCTGGCGGCCGCTCGACGTCGGCTCGGAGATGGTGGCGCCGGGCCTGTCGATGATCGGCGCGCAGGCGGGCTGCCGCTACCTCGATCGCGTCCCGGCCTACCTCAACAACCTCAACCGGCTCGGGCTCGTCTGGTTCTCCCGCGAGCCCCTGGCCGACCCGCTCTCCTACCAGGTGCTCGAGGCCCAGCCGGAGGTCCTCGGCGCATTGCGGCAGGCGGGGCGCGGCCGCACGGTGCGCCGCAGCATCCACCTGACCCCGTTCGGCCTCGACTTCTGCCGCGTCTGCCTGCCGCTGGACCCGGGCGCGCCCGTCCGAGAGCCCGAGGTCCCGTGAGCATCGACGTCGTCGAGTTCACCGACCCCGGGTGCCCATGGGCGTATTCGGCGAGCCCGGCCTTCTCGGTGCTGCGCTGGCGCTACGGCAGCCAGCTGCGCTGGCGGCTGGTCATGGTCGGGCTGACCGAGCGCGCCGAGCAGTACGAGCAGCGCGGCTACACCCCCGCTCGCTCGGCCCGCGGCCAACGCCGCTTCGCCCGCTGGGGCATGCCGTTCGCCCATCACCCCAAGGCACGCATGGGCGCCACCGCCCGGATGTGCCGCGCGGTGGTGGCCACGCGCCTGCTTCAGCCCGAGCTCGAGCGCGACGTGCTGCGCGCGCTGCAGTTCGGGCAGTTCACGACCACGATGGTCATGGAGGACGACGACTCGTTGCTGACCCAGCTGCGCACCGTCGACGGCCTCGACGCCGAGGCGATCCTCGCGTCGCTGGATACGCCCGACGTGACCGCGGCCTACGACGCCGACCGCGCCGAGACGCGCACCGCGGAGGGCTCGCCGACCCACTTCCAGGGCAAGGCCGCGCAGACCGACGGCCCCGTGCGCTACACCGCGCCGTCGCTGGTCTTCGCCAAGAACGGCGCGCGGCTGGAGGCCGGGGGGTTCCAGCCGCTGGAGGCCTACGACGTCGTCATCGCCAACCTCGACCCCACGCTGGAGCGGCGCGCCGAGGCCGAGGACGTCGTCGAGGTACTGCGCGCGTTCCCGTCCGGACTGGCCACCGCCGAGGTCGCCGCGGTCATGTGCCCCGACCTCGAGCTCGCCGACATCGAGGGCGCGGAGGCCGCCCTGATCGACGCGGTGGCCGACGGGCACGCGAGCCGGATCCCGTTGGGTGACGACGCACTATGGAAAGCTGCGTGATCCGCGGTTAGGCTCGCCATGTGGGCATCGGACGCCCCCGAGCCGCGCTTGTCATTCTCACCGTGGCGAGCTTCGCCGCCTCGGCGCCGGCAGCCTCGGCCTTCTCCGCCCAGGACCTGATCGCCGGCCTGACACAGCTCGACACCAAGGTCGCGGGGAAGTCGCGCCTGACACCGGACGAGCGCAACGCGTTGCATACCGAGAAGGCCGCCCTGATCGCGGCCGCCTACGCAACCGAGGCGAGCGGCGTCACCTACGCCGACGTGCTCCTCGGACTCGACTGCGTCGACCTCGACCTCCAGCTCGCGCGCAACACACCGATCAAGCGCCAGGCGCTGTCCTGGGCGGGCAAGGCGCTGGCCTGCCAGCGCAAGCTGGCAGACGCATTGCGCGACGGCGGCAAGGCGTCGCCCGCCCTGACGGGCGACATCGCCAGCGTCGGCTCGAAGATCAAGGAGCTGATCTCCAGGATCCGGAGAGGCAAGGCATTCGGCCAGAAGACGACCGCGCTGCGGGGTTTTGCCAACCAGATCGCGAGCCGGGACTTCGGGGGTGCAAGTATCTACGGCGTGCCCTTCTCCGAACACTTCCGCGATCTCGAATGTGCCGACGTGAAAGTCGAGGCCGGCCGCGTGAGCGGCGCGTCGGCCTGCCTGCACCGGCTGCGCAGGTTCGTCAAGAGCGCCGGATGACCCGCGCTCGGCGGCTGGCGACACTCACGGCGCTGCTGGTCGACGGCTTTCGCCGGCGCAGCGCAACCGGCGCCGGCGGCCACCGCCGACACCGTGGCCGCCGCTCTGGGGCGGATCGACAGCAAGCTCAACGGCAAAGGCTCCCTGTCCGGCGCCGAGCGCTCGGCCGTCCATGCGGCGAAGGCCGAGCTGATCACGTCGGCCTACAAGGGCGCCGCCAGCGGCGTCACCCACGCCGACGTGCTCACCGGGCTCGACTGCGTCGACACCGACCTCCAGCGCGCGCGCAACGTCAAGAGCTCGCGCTCGCGTTCGAGCAGCTGGGCGAAGAAGGCATTGGCCTGCGCCGACAAGCTGGCCGCCGCGCTGCGCGCCGGCGGCAAGGCCTCGGAGGGGCTGCTCGGCGACATGGCGACCCTCCACTCCCGCATCGTCTCGGTCCGCTCGGCGGCGCGCCGGGGCAAGTCGTTCGGCACCAAGGCCAAGGAGATCCGCAGTCTGGCCGCCGCGATCGCCTCACGCCGCATCGACGGTTCCCCGTTCGGGGTCTCGTTCTCCGAGACGTTCACCGAGCTGGAGTGCATCGACGTGAAGGTCGAGTCCGGCCGCACGAGCGGCGCCTCGTTCTGCGCGCGGCGCCTGCAGCGCCTGGTCAAGGCCGCGGCCCCGCCCAAGCCGGTGGTCGTGTGGGGCAGCGACCTCACGGGCGACCCGGTGTCGATCGACGGGACGTGGCGCGAGGACAGCGAGTTCTGGGGCAAGGACGTCAGCGCTCCCGTCGCCGGAACGGTCACCGAGCTGCGCCTGAAGGTGGGCTCGAACCCGACGAGCCTGCCGATCCGCTTCTCGGTCGTGCGCCCGCGGTCCGACGGCAGCGTGACGGTGATCACCACCACCGACCCGCCGTTCATCCTGCCGGCCCAGTCGCCGCGCACCTACACGTTCAAGACCAGCGACGTGAACTTCAAGTGCTGCAAGGTCGCCAAGGGCGACATCGTCTCGGTCGACAACTCGGGTGCCAACACGGTCACCGACCCGTTCCACTGGTTCGCCCAGAAGCCGGGCTTCACGACCTTCTCGCACATGGTGCGCGGCGTGAGCCAGGGCGCCGGGCAGGTCTGGACCCCCACCGCGCATCCGGGCTACGAGCTGCTGCTGCAGATCACCGAGCAGCCCGACTAGGACGACTGCTCGACGCTGATCGGCACCCCGCCGGTCAGCGTCTGGAGCACCACGCAGTAGCGCTCGGTCGAAGCGATCAGCTTCTCGATCTCTTCGGGGGTCGCCGTCGTCTCGAGCTCGAACCGCAGGCGGATGGCGCGGAAGCCGACCGGGGCCTCGCGGTCGACGCCCATCGTCCCGCGGAAGTCCAGGTCGCCCTCGGCGACGACGCGGCCGCCGGAGACCTCGATGTCGCGGTTGACCGCGACGGAGCGCAGCGTCACCCCGGCACAGGCGACGAGCGCCTGGAGCAGCATGTCGCCCGAGCACGCCAGCGTGCCGTCGCCGCCGCTGGCCGGGTGCAGGCCCGCCTCGACCAGCGCCCGGCCGGTCTGCACCGAGCAGGCGACCGCCTCGGCGCCCAGCTCGCCGTCGGCCCGCAGCGTGAGGACCGCGGTGTCCGGGGCCGCGCGGTAGGCGTCCTTCAGCGGCGCCTGGACGGCCTGGAGCTCGGCGGTCTTCATCGCGTGGCCCTACGCGGTGGTGGTCGCGGCGGCCGGGTGCATCTGCGCCCACGCGATGATCTCCTTCGAGCCGTCGATGGCCGTCCCGTCGTCGAGCTCGAGCACGGGCACCGTCGAGGAGCCCGTCAGCTGCTTGGCGCGCTTGCGCCCGCTCGTCTGGTTGAACGGGACGTCGGGCAGCATGCCCAAGCCGTAGGAGTGGACGACCTCGGGGTCGTGACCGGCTTCCTTCAGCGCGCGGTAGGCGTTGCCGCACGGATGGCCGCCCGGACGCGGCGTCGTGGTGAACGTGCCCCAGCAGACGTAAAGCTTCATGCGGCGATCCTATGGACGCCCGCCAGCCGCCGCGTCACGACCTCGATCGCGTCGGGGTTGGAGTCCACCAGGACGAAGCGCCGACCCAGCTGGGTGGCGACCGCTCCGAGCGTGCCCGACCCGGCGAAGAAGTCCAGGCACCAGGCTCCGGGGCGCGAGGACGCGGCGACGATCCGGCGCACGACCGCCTCGGGCTTCTGGGTCGGATAGCCGGTCTTCTCGCGGCCGGTGGTGTGCACGATCGTCGACCACCAGACCGAGGCCGGCACCTTGCCCCGCGCCGCCTTCTCGGGGCCGACCAGCCCCGGCGCCATGTACGGCTCGCGCTCGACCTCGGTGGTGTCGAAGTGGTGGCGGCCGCGCTCGCGCACGTAGACGAGGATCGTGTCGTGCTTGGCCGGCCAGCGGTCGCGCGGGCGGCCGCCGTAGTCGTATGCCCAGATCAGCTCGTTGAGGAAGTTGCGCTCGCCGAAGACCTCGTCGAGGCAGAGCTTGACCCGGTGGGCCTCGCGATGGTCGAGGTGCACGTAGAGCGTGCCGTGCTCGGCAAGCAGCCTGCGCGCGTGCTCGAGGCGCGGGCGCAGGAACGCCAGGTAGTCGGCGTGCGCGTCGGCGTAGGCGAGCGCGCCGCGGCGCTGCTCGCGGCCGGTGTTGAACGGCGGGTCGATGTAGATCAGGTCGAACGCGCCGTCGGGCAGCAGCGGCAGGACGGCGGCGTTGTCGGCGCCGATCACGAGGTCGTCGTCGAGCGTGATCGGAGCCGTGGGCGCGGATGTCAGAACTCGCACCGCCGTGACGCTACGCCCCGCGCCGGACCGGGTAGCCCAGAGCCATGGCGAAAGATCACGGTCCGACCATCAAGAACGACAAGCAGTACGAAGGCCTGCGCAAGAAGGGCATGAGCAAGTCCCGCGCCGCGGCGATCGCCAACGACCCCGACTCGTCGAAGAAGGGCGGCAAGAGCAGCGGCAGCAGCCGGAGCCGCAAGAGCAGCGGCCCGGGCAGCGGCGGCAACACCGCCCAGAAGAAGGCGGCCGGCCGCAAGGGCGGCAAGGCCACCGCCTCCAAGAGCTAGAGCAGTGCTGCGGACCTTCTCGGCGACCGCCGCCGGGGTGATCCCGAGCTTCTCGAGGACCTCCTCGCCGGGCGCCGACGCACCGAAGCGATCGATCGACACCGACGCGTCGACCCACTTCGCCCAGCCCATCGAGATGCCCGCCTCGACCGACACCTTGGGCAGGCCCGGCGTCAGGACGGAGTCGCGGTAGGCGTCGTCCTGGGCCTCGAAGAGCTCCCAGGAGGGCATCGACACCACGCGGACCGGAACGTCGAGCTCGTCGGCGGCGCCGAGCGCCGTGGTCACCTCCGAGCCGGTCCCGACGATGATCGCCTTCGCGTCGTCGGCGTCGCGCACGACGTAGGCGCCCTTGGCGACGCCCTCCATCGCATCGGCCAGCGAAGCCACCGGACCGATGTTCTGTCGCGAGAGGATCAGCACCGCTGGACCCTCGAGGTCCTCGAGGATCACGCGCCACGCCGCCGACGTCTCGTTGCCGTCGCCGGGGCGCAGCACGACCAGCCCGGGGATCGCGCGCAGCGCGGCGAAGTGCTCGACCGGCTGGTGCGTGGGCCCGTCCTCGCCGAGCCCGACCGAGTCGTGCGTGAACACCCACGCGACGCCGAGGCCGGTGAGCGCGCTGAGCCTGATCGACCCGCGCATGTAGTCGGCGAACTGCAGGAACGTCGAGCCGTACGGCCGGACGATGCCGCCGTGCGCGGCGATGCCGTTGACGGTGCCGCCCATACCGTGCTCGCGCACGCCGAAGAAGATGTTGCGCGCGCCCGCGTCGCGGCCGAAGCGCGCCTCGTGACCGGGCGGGAACTCGGTCTTCGTCGACTCCGACAGGTCGGCGGCGCCGCCCAGCATCGTCGGCACGAAGTCGGCGAACGCGGCCATCGCCTTCTGGCCGGCGCTGCGGGTGGCCACCGCCTCGTCGAAGGCCGGCAGCGCGTCCGCGACTCCGGACAGCGGCCGGCCCGGGTCCTGCCAGGCGAGGTCCCACTCGCGGGCGAAGTCCTCGTTCGCGCCGCGCCAGACCTCGAAGCGATCGTTCCACTCGGCCTGCACCTCGGCGCCACGATCGGGCGCGAACGCCTCGTAGACGCCGTCGGGCACCAGGAACTTCGCGTCGGGATCCCAGCCCATCGCCTCCTTGGTCAAGCGGACCTCGTCCTCGCCGAGCGGCGCGCCGTGGGCCTTCGACGTGCCCGACTTGTTGGGCGACGGGTAGCCGATGATCGACTTGACGCGGATGATCGTCGGGCGGTCGGAGACCTCCTGGGCGGCGTGGATCGCCGTCCGCAGCGCGGTGACGTCGTTGGCGTCGCGGACCTCGAGGACGTGCCAGCCGTAGGCCTCGAAGCGCTTGCCGACGTCCTCGGTGTTGAACGACAGCTCGGTCGGGCCGTCGAGCGAGATGTCGTTGTCGTCGTAGAGGTAGATCAGCCGGCCGAGGCCGAGGTGCCCGGCGAGCGACGCCGCCTCGGACGCCACGCCCTCCATCAGATCGCCGTCGGAGACGATCCCGTAGATGCGGTGGTCGATGATCTTCTCGCCGTAGCGCTCGCGCAGGAAGCGCTCGGCGATCGCCATCCCGACGCCGTTGGCGAAGCCCTGCCCGAGCGGCCCGGTGGTGACCTCGACGCCCGGCGTGACGTGAACGCGGTCGCGCTCGGGATGGCCGGGGGTCAGCGATCCCCACTGGCGAAAGCGCTTGAGCTCGTCGAGCGGCAGGTCGTAGCCGGCGAGGTGCAGGACGCTGTAGAGCAGCATCGACCCGTGCCCGGCGCTGAGCACGAAGCGGTCGCGGTCGGGCCAGTGCGGGTCGCGCGGATTGTGGTTCATGATCTCCGCGTAGAGCAGGTACGCAACCGGGGCCATGGCCAGGGGCATGCCGGGATGGCCGGAGTTCGCCTGCTGGACGGCGTCGATCGACAGCGTCCTGATGGTGTCGATGCAGACCTGTTGCGTGTCGGTGCTGGCAGCGGTGGCGCTCATGGCTGCGTAGCATGCCGCCTCGTGGCCGATCGCGTGCACTGCCTGGTCGAGATTCCCAAGGGGAGCCGCAACAAGTACGAGTGGGACGAGGAGCTCCAGGCGATCAAGCTCGACCGCTTCCTGTTCAGCTCGGTCGTCTATCCGACCGACTACGGGTTCATCCCCGACACCTGCGGCGAGGACGGCGACCCGCTCGACGCGATGGTCTGCGTCAGCGAGGCGACGTTCCCCGGCTGCGTGATCCCCGTGAAGGTCATCGCCCTGTTCCGGATGCGCGACGAGAAGGGCATCGACGACAAGGTGGTCTGCGTCCCGCTCTCCGACCCCAACTGGAACTCCTTCGAGAAGCTCGAGGACATCCCGCTGCCGCTGCGCGACGAGATCAGCCACTTCTTCTCGATCTACAAGCAGCCGCAGGGCATCCACGTCCAGGTCGACGGCTGGTTCTCCAAGGAGGATGCGCTGCGCTCGATCGACGAGGCGCGTGAGCGATGGCAGAACGCGACGTCGCAGGCCTGAAGATCCACTACGTCGACGACCGACCCGCCCACCCGGCCCGCCGGTGTGGTTCATGCACGGCGAGCCGACCTACAGCTTCCTGTGGCGCAAGGTGATCCCGCCGGTGCGCGACGCGGGCTTTCGCTGCATCGCTCCCGACATGGCCGGCTTCGGCGGCTCCGACAAGCCGACCGACATCGGCTGGTACTCCTACGACCGCCACGTCGAGGTCATGGGCGAACTGCTCGAGCAGCTCGACCTGCACGACGCGACGATGGTCGTCCACGACTGGGGCGGGCCGATCGGGATCCGCCTGTTCGTCGAGCACCCCGAGCGGTTCGACCGCCTGGTCGTCCTCGACACCGGGCTGTTCACCGGCCACCAGCGCATGAGCGACGCGTGGACGATGTTCCGCGACTTCGTCGAGCGCACGGAGGACCTGCCGATCTCGATGCTCGTCCGCAACGCATGCGCGCGCGGGATGGACGACGAGACCGCCGCGCAGTACGACGCTCCCTATCCCGATGCGGCCTCGAAGGCGGGCGCGCGCGCCTTCCCGCTGATGATCCCCCTGACGCCCGACGCGCCCGGGGCGCAGGCCGGCCAGCGCGTGCTCGAGGCGCTGCGCGCCGACGAGCGGCCGGTGCTGATGCTGTGGGCCGACTCAGACCCGATCCTCACCGTCAAGACGGGGCGGCGATTCGCCGAGGCGATCGGCTACGACCCCGAGGAGATCGTGATCATCGAGAACGCCTCGCACTTCCTCCAGGAGGACGCAGGCGAGGAGATCGGGCAGCGGATCGGCGAGTGGCTGGTCGCCGCGCGCCCGACGCCTACGGTGTGAGCTGCTTGGCTGGATCGCCGGGTTCGAGGCCCGGCTCGGAGCGCGCGGCGCGCAGCTCGTAGGCCCGGCGCGCGTTCGGGTCGGCCTCCGACAGCACGCGATCGACCTTCAACGCGCGGCCGAACGCCTCGCGGCCGCGCCGGGGCATGAGGCCGAACAGGGCATTGATCGGGCCGATCGACTTCGGCACGTACACGTCGAAGCGCGGGAAGCGCAGCGCCTCGACGATCGCGTCGGCGACATCCTCGGGATTGACGTTCTTGACCCCGCGGGCCTGCTGGAGGCCGGCGGCCAGCTCGGTGTTGACGATGCCGGGCATGACGCAGGAGACCTCGATCGGCGTCTCGCGCACCTCGGCGCGGACCGCCTCGCTGACGCCGACGACGAAGTGCTTGGTGCCGCAGTACGTCGCGCCGCCAGGGAAGCCCGCCTTGCCGGCGCTCGATGCGATGTTGACCAGGTGACCGGTGCCGCGCTGCAGAAAGCGTGGGAGCGCCTCCTTCATGCCGAACATGACGCCGTGGACGTTGATGTCCACCTGCCGCTGGGTGGTGCGGTCGTCCTCGTCGAGGAACGTGCCGAGCTGCATGATCCCCGCGTTGTTGACCAGGACGTCGAGGGGACCGAGCTTCTCCTCGACGTCGTCGAGGAACGCGGCGAACGACTCGCGGGTTGTCACGTCGAGCTCGAACGCCTCGGCGCCGGGGCCCAGCGCCTCTGCCGTCGCCTTGGCGGCCGCGACATCGAGGTCGCCGATGCCCACCTTCATGCCCTGACGCAGCATGGCCTGGGCGGTGGCCCGACCGATGCCGCGCGCTCCTCCGGTAACCGCTGCCACGCGCCCGGTCAAAATCCGCGCTTGCTTCGCCACGCCGCGAACCGTAGCGTGGCGCACCGTGTCCAGTGCCGCCCTGGTAGTGATCTTCCTGGCGTCCGCGGCGGCCATCTGGGTGGCCGGCATCGCGCTGGCCTCCACTGTGGACACTTTGGACGGCCGCTTCGGCTGGGGCGACGACGTCGGTGGGGCCGTGATCCTCGGCATCGTCACGAGCCTGCCGGAGATCGCGATCGTCACCAGCGCGGCGGCCGGGGGCGAGCTGGAGCTCGCGATCGGCAACATCCTGGGCGGGATCGCAATCCAGACGGTCGTGCTCGCGCTCCTCGACTGGCGCTCTCCGAGCGACCAGCCGCTGACCTCGGCGGCCGGATCGATGGTGCTCTCGCTGGAGGCGCTGACGGTCGTCGGCGTCGTCACCTTCGCCCTGATGGGCACGCAGCTGGACCCAGACGTGAGCGTCGCGGGGCTCAGCCCGGTGTCGGTGATCATCCTGCTGACCTGGATCGCCGGTCTCGCCGCCGTGCGGCACACCCACCGCAGCCCGACCTGGGAGGTCCAGCCCACGCCCGACGCGGACCCCGGGCGGCACATGCGCAGTCACCCCAAGCACGAGCCGCGCGACCGCTACGGCGAGCGCTCGACCCGCTACGTGATCGCGATCACCATCCTGGGCGCCCTCGTCACGCTGGGTGCCGGCGTCGCCATCGAGCAGTCGGGCAGCGAGCTGGCGGGCCGTGCGGGCATCGAGGGCGCGATCTTCGGCGCCACTTTCCTTGCCGCCGCGACCGCGCTGCCGGAGGTCTCCACCGGCCTGGCCGCAATCCGCGACGGGCACCACCAGCTGGCGATCAGCGACATCTTCGGCGGCAACGCGTTCCTGCCGGTCCTGTTCGTGCTCGCCGACCTGGTCGCCGGCGAGCCCGCCCTGCCGCGGGCCAGCGGCACCGACCTCTGGCTGGCGGCACTCGGCGTGGTGGTCAGCGCGATCTACGCGGTGGGAGTGATCCTGCGCCCGCAGCGTGACCGATGGGGCATGGGCCTCGACTCGCGGCTGGTGATCTTCGTCTACATCGTCGGCATCGCCGGGCTGGTGCTGGTCGAGTGAGCGTCGCTCACGACCTGGGTGACTCAGTCGTCGTGTGAGGACCGGCCGTTGTCACGGTCCTCACGGTGGCCCGGAGGCACCGTGGTGGGCGTGCCGCCCTGGTGCTCCCACCCGCGGTGGTTGCCCTGGGTCCAGCCCTTGTGGCGCCCGTTGTCGCCGTCGTGGTCGTCCCCGTTGTCGCCGTGGCGATCGTCCCCGTCGTGCCTGTCGCCCTGATTGGTGCCGCTATGGTCGCCGGCCGTCGGTGCCGTGCTCGGCGCCGTGGTCGGTGCCGTGGGAGCGGCGAGACTGGGAGTCGCGCCGCCCGCGGCCGAGCCGCCGCCTCCGGCGCTCGTGCTCGGGCTGGAGCCCTTGCTGCCGCCATGCGAGACGTTGCCCGACCCGGAGGGGCCAGGTTTGCCCGACCCGGAAGTGCCGGTCTTGCCCGACCCGGTGATCGAGTGGGCGCGCACCGGCGCGACGACGTGCTGCTTCCCGCTCGCGGCGATCGAATGCTTGCGGTGCGCGCGAGCCTTGTGGCGTGCCGGGGCGGCCTTCTTGCGGCGGGCTCCGGAGGTGACGATCGGGGTCGAGATGTGCGTCGGGGATGCCGCGGGCTCGAGCGAGCCCGCAGCGAGCACCGGCGGGCGGGCGCCCCGTGCGTCGTCGGCGGACTTTTGCAGGGCGGCGTATCCACCGCCGCCCGCGCCGACCGTGACCAGCGCGGCGATCAGGGCCTTGGCGGCGATCCCTCCGGTGATCGAGGTCAGGCCGCTGCCGGCGCCCGCGGCAACCACGACGCCGCCGGCGGCTCCGGCCGCTGCGCCGCCGCCGGCCCCGCCTGCCGTGAGCGCGGCGGTCAGGACGCTGTGCTTGAGCGCCAGCGACGGGACGACCGGAAGAATGATCGCCAGAGCGGCGCGCTGGCTGCGCACCGCTTCGCGGTACTCGCTGCACTCGGCGCAGTTGTCGAGATGGCGCCGGAGCGGCGCGCGGCGCAGCGCGCCTCCGCGCATGGTGGAGAGCTGCTCACGGATCTCGCGGCAATCGACGCCGCGTGCCTCCTTCCAGCCCATCAACGCCTCACGCGCCTGGAAGACAAGCGCCTTGACCTTCTCGCGACGGACGGCAAGGGCCACCGCGATTTCGTCGTGCGAGAGCGCCCCGAGCTCGGAGAGGACCAGGGCGGCGCGCTGCTCCTCCGGCAGCCGCGCGAGGTCCGAGAGCAGATCCTGGAGGTCCTGGCGGCGCTCGACCTCAGCGCCGACGGCAAGGCCCGCCCACTCCGGTTCGGCGACGGAGTCGAGGGCGACGACGGGGCGCCGCGCGCGCAGCAGCGACAAGCAGCGGTTGCGCGCCACGGCGTAGAGCCAGGGCCGCAGCAGGATGTCGTTGTCGGAGTCGACCAGATGCCGATGAGCGTCGACGAACACCTGCTGGAGGGCGTCCTCCGCCTCGTGGTGGCCGCCGAGCATGTGGCGACAGAAGGCGAGCAGGTCCGCGTGGTAGCGGTCGTAGACGGTTTCGAAAGCGGCTTCGTCGCCCGCACGGATGCGTTCGACAAGACGCTCGTCGGGAACGGCCCGGAGAAAACGACGCGCGCGTCCTCGCGCTGGACTGGCAACTCCTGTCGCCACAACGTAATTATCCGCACTAGTCAACCCCGATGTCGTCGGCTGGTCCTCCTTGACCTGTTGAACGCGCGCGGACGCCATGGGTTGGGAGGTATTCCCCGTACCGACCAACTTCAGCGCCCCCCTCACGTTTTCCTCATGCACGCGCCGTCCGGACGGGCGGCTTCGCGAGGGGTCGGCACCTCCCCCGGGTCGGCCCCTCGCACGCGTTGGGCCGTCGCGACGCCTGGGTAGGGTTCCGACCCGATGCCCACCTTCATCCACGAGGGCCAGCGGCTCGCCTACACCTCCTACGGCGAGGGACCGCGGGTTTGTGTCCTCATCCACGGCCTGCTGCTGTCCCAGCGCATGCACATCCCGCTGGCCAAGGCGCTCGCCGAGCGCGGCAACAGGGTGATCACGATCGATCTGCTCGGCCACGGCAAGTCCGACCGGCCGCGCGACATGTGGCGCTACTCGATGACCGCCTTCGGCGAGCAGGTGATCGGCCTCCTCGACCACCTGGAGATCGACGAAGCCGTGCTCCTCGGGACCTCGCTGGGCGCGAACGTCACGCTCGAGGCCGAGGTCGCGGCGCCCGAGCGCATCCGTGGCATGGTCATCGAGATGCCGGTGCTCGACAACGCGCTGCTCGGTTGCGCGCTGGCGTTCGCGCCCCTTCTGTTCGCGCTGACGATCGGCGAGCCCGTCATGCGCGGCGTCTCGTGGCTGACGCGCGCGATCCCCGACGGCCGCGGGCCGTTCTTCGCGCAGGTGGGGCTCGACACCGTCCGGCAGGATCCGGGGCCCAGCGCAGCGGTCCTTCAAGGCCTGTTCTTCGGCCGCGTGGCCCCGCACCGCGCAATCCGGCGGCGGATGGAGGCGCCGGCGCTGGTGATCGGGCACCGCCGCGACCCCGTCCACCCGTTCAGCGACACCGGCATGCTCGTCGACGAGCTGCCCAACGGACGCATGCTCGAGGCCAACTCGATCGTCGAGTTGCGCTTCTCGCCCGAGCGGCTGACCGGCGAGATCGCCGCGTTCCTCGACGAGTGCTGGCGCCCCCGCGGTCGCGGTCGGCGCCAGACCGCCGCGTAGTCGATGGTCTCGGCTGTCTAGGCTGTCTGCGTGGCCAGCAGGCAGGAGGAGAAGGAGAAGCGGCGCCAGGAGCGCATGGCCGTCGAGCAGCAGGCTGCCTCGGCGAAGGCGCGCACCCGCCGCATCCAGGCCGCGCTCGCGGCGATCCTCGTCATCGGCGTGGTCGTCGGCGTGGTCATCGCGCGTGACCGGCGGCAGCGACGACGGTGCGGGCGGACGCCCACGGGCCGACCGGCCCGGCCGTCTCGATCCCGCCCGCCAAGGAGAAGGACCTCAACAAGGCGGCCAAGAACGCGGGCTGCGTGCTGGTCAACCCGCCGATCGAGGGTCGCAGCCACACGACCGACGACGTGACCTACCGCAGCCAGCCGCCGACCTCGGGCGACCACAACCCCGAGCCGTCGCTCGACGGCATCTACAACCCCGGGCAGAGCCCGGAGCCCGAGCACTTCGTGCATTCACTCGAGCACGGCCGCATCGAGTTCCAGTACAAGCCCGGCACGCCCAAGAACGAGATCGCCCAGCTCGAGACGCTGTTCAGCGAGAAGCTCAACGGCAAGGCCGGCTACAAGACGCTGCTCTTCGAGAACAACACGAAGATGACCTACGCGGTCGCAGCCACCGCCTGGGGCCACCTGGTCGGCTGCCCGAAGTTCTCCGACGGCGTCTTCGACGTGCTGCGCGACTTCCGCGTCAAGTGGGTCGACCAGGGCCCGGAGATCATCCCGCCGACTAACTAGTCGGCGGCGCGGCCGGCCTGCAACGTCGCACCCGGGGCCGAAACAGCCGGTTTGCAACCGTGTTGGGGATGGCGATGCGTCGTCCCCACGCCGCCCTCGGCCTCGCGCTGCTCATCCTGGCGCCGGGCACGTCGGCACACGCAGCCACCGCCCCTCGCGTGGCGGAGTTCACGCTTGGCGTCCACGCCAAGGCGCCCCTCGGCGCCCGCGAAGCCGGCGCGGCGCGGCGCGTGACCACGGGCGTGCTGCAGCCGGGGCGCCGGTTCGACCTGCTGGGCCTGCGCTGGCGCGGCCCGGTCGCCGCGCGTGACGCCCGGGTGCAGGTCCGCGTCGGAGGGCGCTGGCTGAAGTGGGTGCCGCTCGCCGCCGCCGACGACCACGGCCCCGACGATGCCGGGGCGACGCACGGGACAGACCCGGTGTGGGCGGGCGGCGCCGACGCGCTGCGGCTCTCGTTCCGCGGCAGGCCGCGGCATCTGCGGCTGCATTTCGTCCGCGTGACCCATCGGCCGCAACTCCACCGGCGGGCACATGCCGCCCAGGCGGGTGCGCCGCCGATCATCTACCCGCGCGACGCCTGGGATCCGGGCGACCAGTGCCGCCCGCGAACCTCGCCGGAGTTCGGGACGGTCGAGTTCGCGTTCGTCCATCACACGGTGTCCGCCAACTCCTATGGCCGCGACGAATCTCCGGCGATGGTGCTTGCGATCTGCCGCTATCACCGCAACAGCAACGGCTGGAACGACATTGGCTACAACTTCCTCGTCGACAAGTACGGCCAGCTGTTCGAGGGCCGTGCCGGCGGGATCGACCAGCCGGTGGTGGGCGCGCAGGCCCAGGGCTGGAACGACCAGTCCACGAGCATCTCGAACATCGGGACCTACAGCTCGGTGCCGGCCAGCGCCGAGGCCGTCGACGCGATGGCCAACCTCCTGGCGTGGAAGCTCCCGCTGGAGGGCGTGCCCGTGACGGGCACCGTCACGCTCAGGTCGGGCGGCGGCAGCCTCAACCGCTACCCGAGCGGCAGCGAGGTGCCCTTCCAGCGCATCTCCGGGCACCGCGACGGCGGCAAGACCGAGTGCCCGGGCGGGGCGCTCTACGCCCAGCTACCGGACATCCGGGCGCTGGCGGCGGAGCGCGCGCCGGAGTTCGCCGCGCCCCCGCCGCCGACCGACGCCGGGGCCGTGACGATCAACGCCGTCGCGACGCAACTCCTCTATCCCCAGCCCGCCGAGCTGAGCGGCACGCTGACCGGCGGCGGTCGGGTGTCGATCCAGGTGCAGTCCGGCGGGCGGTTCGTGACGATCGCGCGCGCCGACCCCGGCGGCGACGGCTCGTGGGCGGCCAGCCTGCGGCTGTCCAGCGGGCACCTGCTCCGCGCGCTGCAGGTTCTTCCGGACGGGCGCGCCGGCGCCGCGTCGGAGCCCGTCCGCGTCACGGTGCAGCCCAAGATCAAGGCGCGCGCCCGATCGCGCGTGCTCGCCGGGCGATCGCTGACGCTGGCCGGCGAGATCGGCCCGTACAAGAGCTCGCTCTCGCTCTCGCTCGCGATCCAGCGCGGCACGCGCTACGTGGTCGTCTCCCGGCGCGGCCTGCCCGCGCGCCGCGGGGCGTTCCGCACGCCGGTCCGGTTGCGCCGGCCCGGGCTCTACCGCCTCCACGTCCGCTTCGCGGGCGACGCGGGCGCGCTGCCCGCGTCCGCCGACGTCTACGTGCGCGCCGTGCGCACCCGCGCCGGCCTGCAGGCTCCGCGGCGGGGGGTCAACGGGGGGTCGGTGGCCCCGCAGGGATGACGATGTCGCGGCCGGTCGGCCGCAGCTCGGAGTCGAGCTCGAGCTGCCAGAAGTAGCGCGTGAAGGTCGTGCCCGCCCGGAACTCGCCGACGTGGGGCTCGACATCCTCACCATGAGCCATCCGCACGATCAGCTCGGGGTAGGTGCGGCCCGGCAGCGCGGCGTACATCGGGCCCGGGAAGGCCCCGCCGAACCGCGTGTTGACGTCGGTGATGCCCAGGCCGGTCTCGCGGTCGCGGAACGCCTGCACCGTGCACGGGCCGCGGACGCCGAGCGCTTCCATGACCCGGCGGCCGAGGTCGACCAGCTCGGGGTCGTCGACGACCGTCCCCTTGATCGACTCGCCGCCGCGCGACTCGATCATCGTCCGCGGGATCACGTTCAGGCAGCGTCCGGTCGGGTCGCCCAGACAGTCCATCGAGAACTCCGGGCCGTCCATCAGGCGCTGCACCATCACCGGCTCGTCGACGTACTCGCAGAAGAACGCCGCCTCGCGCGCGTCGCGTGCGGAGTGGATCGAGCGCGCGCCCGAGCCGCGCCGGGGCTTGACCATCACCGGATAGGACGCGGGCTGCTCGCCCGGGAGCACCGTGTCGGGCGAGGGCAGGCCGAGCCGCTCGAGCAGCTGGTGAGTCTCGTACTTGTCGTAGGTGGCGCGGGCGATCTCGGGGTCGGGCACCAGCGCCGGCAGCGCGCCCTCGGCGCGCGCGACGGCCAGGATCTCGATGTCGAGGTCGGTGAGCGGCACCACCGCGCCGACGTCGTGGCGCTCGACCAGCTCGGCGAGGAACGGGACGTAGCCGGGCTCGTCGACGCGCGGGGGCGCGTAGCGGTGGGTCGCGGCGTACTGCGCCGGCGCCAGCGGGCTGGGATCGACCGCCACGACGGGTGCGTGGGCGGCGAACGCGCTGACGATGTCGTAGCGCTTTCCGACGCCCGTGAGAAGCACCGCGGAGCCGCTCATCCCGCGGGCCCTCGCCAACCGCCCGTGGCTCCCTTGTAGAGCCCGCGGCCCGTCACGAGCAGCACCAGCGTGCGCCACAGGATCAGCAGATCGAGCCGCCACGAGCGGTGCTCGATGTACCAGAGGTCGAGCTCGATGCGCTCGCTCCAGGGCAGCGCGGCGCGGCCGTTGACCTGCGCCCAGCCGGTGATCCCGGGCTTGACGGCCAGGCGGCCGCGCTGGCGCTCGGTGTACTGGGCGACCTGGACCTGGATCGTGGGACGCGGGCCGATGATCGCCATCTCGCCGCGCAGCACGTTGAGGAGGTTGGGCAACTCGTCGAGCGACAGCCGCCGCAGGAACGCGCCGACGCGGGTGATGCGCGTGTCGCCTTCGTTGACCGCCATGCCAGCGCCGATCCGCTCCGCCCCCATGACCATCGTGCGCAGCTTGAGCATGTCGAACTCGTGGCCGCCGCGCCCGATCCGGCGCTGGCGGTAGATCGGGTGGCCGGCCGACTCCAGCCGGATGGCGACGATCGCCGCGACGAGCAGCGGCGAGGCGACCAGCAGCACCGCGCCGGCCACCGCGACGTCGAACGCGCGCCGCATCAGCGCGTCCCCTCGGGAGCGTCCCAGCCGGCCGGCGTCCCGTGGCGCAGCCAGTCGAACAGGCCCGCGGCGATCGACGCGTTGGTGAACACGTAGTAGCGGGCCACGAGCAGCGGGCGTGCGTGCACGACGCCGGCCGCCAGCGCCGCGATCAGCAGCGCCGTCTGCACCGCGAACGTCGCCGCGTAGATCGCCCCGGAGCCGAGCAGCGCGGCGTTGAGGCCGAGGGCGGCGAGGTGCAGGAACGGTGCGGCGTAGCGCAGCACGCGGTGCGAGAAGACCATCAGCGCGTACAGCGGCGGATAGCCGCGCGGGGAGAGCAGGCCGCCGCGCAGGATGATCGGCCACCCGTGGCTCATCATCCGCCGCTTGCGCGCGAACTCGCCCTCGATCGTGGGCACCATCCGCTCGACCGCGCGGGCCTTCGGCGCGTACACGGCGCGGCGGCCGCGCTTGACCATGTTGAAGGGGAAGGTCAGGTCGTGGCCCATGATCGGGTCGACCACCAGGTAGTCCGCGCGGCGGGTCGCGTAGATCGCGCCGTTGCCGCCGGTGACCGAGGCCAGCCGCGACTCGAGCTCGCGCACGGCCATCTCGTAGCGCCAGTAGATGCCCTCCTGGTTCGTCCCGCCGTCGTTGACGAACCGGACCTGGCCGCAGACGTAGGCCACGCGCGGATCGGCGAAAGCGGCGACGAGCGCGCGCAGTGCCCCGGGCTCCCACAGCGCGTTGGCGTCGGAGAACGCGACGACGTCGCCGCGCGCCCCCTCGACCGCGGCGTCCTGGGCGCGGATCTTGCCGCCGCGCGGCAGCTCCAGGACCTTGTCGGCGCCGGCCTCGCGGGCCAGCCGCGCGGTGGCGTCGGGCGACCCGTCGCAGGCGACGATGACCTCGAGCAGCTCGCGCGGGTAGTCGAGCGCCAGCGCGTTGGTGACCTTCGCCCTGATGACCGCCTCCTCGGCGTGCGCGGCCACGATCAGCGAGACCGACGGGGCGGGCGCCTCGCCGGTGGGCGAGGGCGGGCGCCGGTGGGCGCGCGCGAGCAGCCACAGCAACACGGGGTAGCCGGCCTGCGCGTAGACGAGCAGCCCGGCGCAGACCCAGAAGAGCGCCTCGATCACGCCGCGAGTTTCCCGTAGAGAACGGCGTGGCGGCCGCGTCGTAGGGTGGCCCGGTGCCCGCGTCGCCGCTGTGCCTGCTGTTGCTGCCGCGCGCGCTGGAGGAGTACCCGGAGGCCGACCAGGCGCGTGACCTGCTGCGCGCGCCGAACGTGATCGCCATCGAGCCCGCCCGCATGTCCTACGGCGCCTTCGCCCGCCTGCCCGAGACGCTGGCCGATGCCCTGGCGTCCACGCAGTCGCGTCGGCTCACTCGCCAGCTGCCCGGTGAGCCGCGGGTCGTCGTCGTCTTCGAGCCGCTGCAGTACCGCCTCGCGAGGGCGATCGTCGGGCGTCACGAGGGCTGCGAGCTGTGGTACGGCGCCGCCGATGCGGGCAGCGAGCCCGTCCTGCACGACCTCGCGGTCGCCCGCGCCGCGCTGCGCTTCAGCTGGCCGGGGCCCGCCGGCGAGGCGGCGTTTCGCAGCAACGCGCTGCTGTGGGACCGCCTCGAGCAGCTCGGCATCGCCCGGCGCTGAGCGCCTCACCGGCCGAGCAGGGTCCACGTGCGCTGGAGCAGCTCGCCGCTGTTGTCGTCCTGGTTGAGGCGCGTGGCGAAGTCGAGCAGGCCGGTGCGGATCACGAGGCCGTCGCCGAACCGCGTGGCGGCGATCACGGTCTGGTTGTCGGGCGTGACCGCGTTGGCCGCGACCTGCTCGCGGGGCCCGAGCGCCGCCGTCGCCTCATAGCCCGTGAAGTCGCTGAACACCCCGGTGCCGCCGAACACGTCGCCGGTGAACAGCTGGATCTGGTCGGTGAGGTTGGTGACGGTCGTCGACTCGCGCACGATCGGCCGCAGGCGCGTGCCGAAGAGGTTGGTCGCCGCGGCGGCCGTGGGGCGGTCGAGCAGCCCCGTGCGCGTCAGCCGAACGTCCCGGCGCAGCGAGTCCAGGCCGATCAGGGCCAGCGTGCCTCCGTTGCGCACGAAGCGCCGCAGCCGCAGCTGGAGCGAGCCGGGCAACCAGCGCACGTCGCCGGGCAGCATGACGCCGTGATGGCCCTGCAGCCGCGGGCCACGGTTGGCCGCCAGGGCGACGTCTGTCGTGAGGTCGTAGCGCAGCTTGTGGCGATCGGCGAAGGACAGCAGCGGGCCCTCCTGGGAGGTGAACCCGGCCGGTAGGTCGCCGGTCGAGAACACGCGCGCCACCTTCACGGGGACGCCGCGGTCGAGCAGGTTCGGAGCGCCGTCGCCGTCGTCGTCGACGGGGTTGCGGCCCTGCCAGGTCATGAGCGGCAGGACGACCAGCACCGGCTGCGGGTCGGCGCCGGTCACCGCCACCGGCGCGCTGGCGGCATGGGTGGCCGTGTGCGCCTCGAACAGATAGGTCCCGGAGCGGCCCTCGGGGGCGTGGATGTGGAACGGCGTGTGCCGCGCCTCACCGCGGCGGATCGGGCGCGGGGCGCCGACGCGGCGCAGCGACCAGCGATACCGCTCGCCCCGGGCGTCGACGCCGATGGTCGCAACGGCGCCGGCGGCCACCGGGTCGATCGGCGACTGGAGCTCCAGGTAGCGCACGGTGATGCCACCGCGGCCTCCGAGCCGCTGGCCGTAGGGCAGCACCGGCAGCCCGGTACGCCGGTCGAGCGCGACCGAGCTGCCGACGTTTCCGGCCTGGTCGCGCCAGCGGGCCACGGCGACGTAGGTGCCGGCCGGCGCGCGGCGGCCGTCGATCATGCCGTCCCACGTGCCCGTCGAACCCTCCAGCGGCAGTTCGGCGACGAGCCGCGGCTTGGGGCCGTCCGTCTTGAACAGCCGCAACCCCGCCCCGCGACCGGGCGGCGAGGTGTGGATCGTCACGGCGCCCTCGCGGTTGGGCAGCAGCTCGGGCCGCGGGATCTTGTCCCGCTGGGGGCCGATGGCCGTCACCAGGGGGCGCGGCGGCGTGGTGTCGAGCATGAACGCGTGCAGGACGAGCACGGAGCGGCCCTCGCGCCGCAGGCCGACGCGCACCCGGTAGAGGCCGTCGGCGGCGCGCTGCCCGCCGTCGGTCCGACCGTCCCAGCGGGTGACCTCCGAGCGCTGGCCGGCCACCATCCGGCGGTCGGTGAACAGCGTGCGGACCACCGCGTCGTCCTCGTCGACGACCTCGGCCGTGACCTCGTCGGTGTGCTTGACCGCAAAGCGAATCGGCTCGAAGTCGAAGCGGCCGTCGCCGTTGGGCGAGAAGAAGCGCCGCGCCTGGAAGTCCTCGACGACCTGCGGGCTGTGCTTGAGGCGCTGGGCGACGAAGAACGCGCCGAAGGTGGCGGCGACCAGCACGCCGAAGGCGATGCGAGCCAGCGTCGTCACAGCTCCACCAGCGCTCCGTTGGGGACCTCGTCGAGCACGAGCGTGCGGCCGTGCAACCGCTCGAGCGCCAGGCGCATCGCGTTGCGGTGGCAGACCACCAGCGCGGGCAGCGGTCCGGTGGCGCGGATGTCCTCCAACGCGGCGACGACGCGCTCCTGCTGGGCGGCAAACGACTCGCCGCCCGGGAAGCTGAAGTCCAGGTCGCCCGCGAGGAATGCGGCAAAGCGATCGGGGTCGGCGGCCTGCACGTCCTCGAACAGACGGTCGGTCCACTCCCCGGCAAAGGTCTCCATCAACCGCGGGTCGTCGATCGGCTCGAGGCCGATGCGCCGCGCGACGATCTCCGCCGTCTCCCGGGCGCGGGGAGACGGGCTGGTCCAAAGCGACGCGAATCCGCGACCCGCCGCCTTCTCGGCCAGCTCCTGCGCCTGCTCACGGCCGCGGTCCGAGAGCGGGACGGGGCCCTGCCCCTGGAAGCGGCGCTCGGCGTTGTAGGCCGTCTCGCCGTGCCGCGCCAGCCAGATCGTCACGGCTCGATCGTGTCCGAACGCAGGCCGAGCCGCAGGGTCTCGAGCCCGAGGACCTCGTCGGGCGGGATGTTGCCGAGGTTGCACTCGGGGCCGAAGCGCCGCAGGAACCACACCTGCTGGTCCTTCTGCGGGGCCTCGAACATCACACGGTCGACGTCGATCGCGTGGGCGATCTCGTCGATCAATCCCATCCTGACCTCGCCGTCGGGGCGGAAGATCCCGGCGGTGCCCGACTCGCGCGCTTCGGCGATCACCTTCCAGGCCCCGGCCTCGAGCTCTGCCTGCATCTGCTCGACCCAGCGATAGGGGGCCATGATCGTCGCGGCGTCCTTGGAGCCCACCTCCGAGAGCACGACGAACCCCTCGCCCACCAGTCGGGCGATCAGCTCGCACTTGTGCTCGGGCTCGAGCGCGATCGAGCCGTCGGAGACCTCGACGTGGCCGAGGCCGAGCTCGCGCAGCCACTCCACCAGCCAGTCCACGCGGTCCTGGCGGATCGCGAGCTCGGTCAGCGTGCCGCCGAGCACGACGGGGATGTCGTGCTCGCGGTAGCGGGCGAGCTTGGCCTCGAGGTTCTGCGTGGCCAGCGCCGTGCCCCAGCCGAGCTTGACGATGTCGACCGAGTCGCCGGCGACCTCCATCAGCCCGTCGACCTGGGCGACGGAGAGCCCGCGGTCGAGCACGTGGGTGAGCCCCCGCTCGCGCGGCTTGGCACTGCGAGACGGAAGGTCCAGCGGCGAAATGCGGCTACTGCGCCTTGTCGGCGCCCATGGTGACGACCACGTGTGCGGCGTCGCCCGCCACGGCCCTGGTGCTGGCGTCGATCGGCACGACCTCGACGGTCGCGACGCCGACGATCTTGGCGATGTCAAGCGCCGAGCTGCGGTAGCTGTCGGCGTAGGCGACCTGCGATGCCTGCTGCGCCTGGTCGGCGGCGTCGGTCACGCGATCGACCTGGAAGCCGCGCGACTGGAGCTTGTCGGCCGCCTGCCGGGCGAGGCCGGTGACGGTGGTGCCGTTGAGCACGGTGACGACCGTGTCGGCGCGCGCGTGCGTCGCGCCGCCGGCGGCCTGCCCGCCGTCGGCGGCCGTGGTCGCGGGGGTGATCTTGTTGGCCTTCTCGGCCGAGTCCCCGCCACCGAACACGCCGGTGACCAGCAGGATGACGACCAACACCACGACGAACGCCCCGCCGGCGATCAGCGCGGTGCCGAGGCCGCGGTGATGGTCTCCGGTACCGCCGATGCGGTCGCGGCGCCTCGCGGGGCGCGAGGCGGGAACCGATGCGGTCGCCGCGCCCGACGCTCCGACGGTGACGGTCCGGCGAGGGCGTGGCGCGCCTGCTGCCGCTGCGCCGGCGGCGCCTGCTCCGGCCGCGGCCGTACCTGCAGCCGCGGAGCCTGCCGCCGTCGCGGGCGAGGGCGCACTCGGGGCTCCGGGTGCCGCGGCCGCCGGCTTGGCTGCCGGTGCGGCGGTCGGCGCAGGGGATGCCGGCGCTGCGGGCGCGGGTGTCTGCGCCGGCTGGGCGGGCTTCGCGGGAGCCGCCGGCGCCGCGCCGTCCGTCGGTTTCTCGCCGGTCGCGGGCGGGGTACCGGGCGCGGCCGGCTTCTGCGCGGGCGCAGCGGTCTGGCCGGTCGCTGCGGGCGCGGCAGCGGCGGTGGCGGGCGCGGGCGTTCCCGCTGCGGCCGCAGCCCCCGCCGTGGCGGGCGCGGGCTTCCCGGCGGGCGTCGTGCCGGCGGGCTTGGCAGCCTGGCCGGGGGCGCCCGGCGCGGCGGGCGCGGGCGTCTTCCCCGCGGGGGCGGCCTGGCCGCCGCCGTTGCCCGGGCGCGCCGCTGCGGCAGCCGGTGTGACCGCGGCACCCGCGGGCGGCCGCGGGGCCGCCTGGACCTGCTGGCGGCGCTGCGCGTCGGCGATCACGCGCTGCTGGAGGTCGGCGTCGCGCTCGGGCGCGCGGCCGGCCCACTCACGCAGCCGCTTGACCTCGCGCGCTTGCGCGAAGTAGAGCAGCGAAAGAACCGCCAACCCGAGGACCGCTGCGTAGCCGGCATAGGAGCCGTACTGCTCGATCCGGTCCTGGATCGACAGAGCGATGACGTAGGCCGCCATTGAGCGGGCCAGTCTACGGAGCGGTCAGGCGGGCAGCCGCCGGAGGGCGGCGCACCTCGGCCAGCTCGGAGACCCGTGCGGCCAGGCCCGCCGCGTCGCCCTCGAGGGCCAGCAGCCCGATCGCGTCGAAGATGCCGGCGACGAGGTCGGGGTCCAGCGGCTCACGCTCGGCGAGCATGATCTTCTCGGCGGGAGTCGGCTGGGGACGCTCGTAGCGGTTGAACAGCTCCTCGTGCAGCTTCTCCCCGGGCCGCCGCCCGACGATCTCGATCGCGATGTCCTTGTCGGGCGCGAGGCCCGACAGCTCGATCATGTCCCGGGCCAGGTCGAGGATCCGCACCGGGTTGCCCATCTCCAGGACGTAGACCTCGCCGCCGCGGCCGAGCGAGCCCGCGCGGATCAGGAGCTGGACCGCCTCCGGGATCGTCATGAAGTAGCGCGTCATGCGCTCGTCGGTGACGGTCACCGGGCCGCCGAGCGTGATCTGGCGGCGGAAGATCGGCACCACGCTGCCCGACGAGCCCAGGACGTTGCCGAACCGGACGCTGACGAACCGGGTCCGCTCCCAGCGCTGGTCGGCCTCCTCGAGCGCCCACTCCGCCAGCGCCTTGGAGGCGCCCATGACGGTCGCGGGCTCGACGGCCTTGTCGGTCGACACCAGGACGAAGACCTTGGTGCCGGCCTGGCCTGCCACCTCGGTCATCCGGCGCGTCGCGATCGAGTTGTTGCGCACCGCCTCGACCGGGTTGGACTCCATGAGCCCGACGTGCTTGTAGGCGGCGGCGTGAAAGACGACGGTCGGGCGATGCTCGGCGAACACCTCGCGCATCCGCTCGCCCTCCTTGCAGTCGGCGAGCACGGCGGCGAGCAGGCCGCGGTGGACGTGGCGGTCGTGCTCGAGCTCGCGCTGGATGCGGAAGAGGTTGTCCTCGGCGTGGTCGACGAGGATCAGGCGGCGGGGCGCCACGCGCGCGATCTGGCGACAGAGCTCGGAGCCGATCGACCCGCCGGCGCCCGTGACCATGACGATCTCGTTGTTGAGATACGCGCCGACGCGGTCGAGCTCCATCCGCACCGGCTCGCGGCCGAGGATGTCCTCGACCTGGACCTCGCGGGCCTGGCGGACCACGTCGCCGCCACGCTGGAGCAGCTCGAAGACCGTCGGAAGCGTGCGGACCGGGATGCCGCGCCCGCGCGCGAGCCGCACGATGCTCGCGCGCATGGTGCCGGGCGCCGAGGGGATCGCGATCGTGATCTCCTCGGGCTCGGCCTCGTCGAGGATCCGGGCGAGCTCGGAGGTCGGGCCGAGCACGCGCACGCCGTCGATGCGCAGGCCGCGCTTGAGCGGGTCGTCGTCGACGAAGCCGACGGGGTTGAGCCTCAGCTCCGGGTTGCGCAGGATCTCCCTCAGCACCAGGCGGCCGCCGTCGCCGGCGCCGACGATCAGCACGCGCCGTGCGTCCTTGCGCGCGCGGAAGCCGCGCAGCGGGCGCTCGTAGACGCTGCGCGCGATGAACCGCACCCCGCCGACGAGGGCGAGCATGAGCAGGAAGAACAGGGCGACGACGCCGGTGGGCGCCGTGACCGCCACCTCGCCGTTGGCCGACTCGATCGTCGCCGGGTGGCGCACCGCGATGAAGCCGACGAGGGCGAGCGTGGCCACGACGATCGCCTGGACGATCGCCAGGTAGTCGCGCTGGCCCACGTAGCGCCAGCGCTTGGCGTAGAGGCCGAACAGGACGAAGACGACCAGGCTCCCAGGGACGACCCAGAGGAGGGTGTTGCGGAACAGCTCGTCGTAGCGATCGGGCACGCCCTGGTCGAAGCGCAACCGATACGCGAGCAGGTATGCGATGGCGACCAGCACACCGTCGATCACCAGCTGTTGAAGGGCGTGGCGATGCAGTGGCAGGACCGCCGACCGGATCCGTCGGCGCATTGGCGTCATTCTAGGGCGCGGCGCCTACGCGCCAACCCGGTGGGAGGCCATCGCTAGCCTTGGCCGCCGTCGTGTTGATCCTTGCCTCCGTGACCGACAAGCTCGCCGATTGGGCGACCGGCGTCGTCGGCGACCTCGGTCTGCCCGGGATCTTCCTGCTGATGGCGCCCGAGAGCGCCTGCATCCCGATCCCTTCCGAGCCGACGATGCTGTTCGCCGGATTCAACGTCCACGAGGGCGAGTACTCGGTCTTCGCGGCCGTGCTCGTGGCCTCGGTGGCGAACCTGGTCGGCTCGTGGATCGCCTACGCGGCGGGCTACTACGGCAGGCTCGAGCTGCTCGAGCGCCACCACGTCTTCCACGTCAGCCCGGCCCAGATCGCCCGCGCGGAACGGTGGTTCGAGCGCTACGGAGCGGCGACGGTGTTCTTCGCCCGGATGCTGCCGATCGTGCGCACCTTCATCTCGCTGCCGGCGGGCGTCGCGCGCATGCGGCTGTCGACGTTCAGCGTGCTGACCTTCCTCGGCGCGGTGCCCTGGAACCTCGGGCTCGTCCTCGTCGGCCGCGCCGCCGCCGAGCACTGGGACGACTGGAAGGACCGGCTCCACTACGTGGACTACGCCGTTGCCGCGCTGATCCTGGCCGGGATCGCCTACCTGGCGCTGCGCTGGCGGCGCAACCGCGGGCGCCCCGCGGATGTTCCGGCGGCCTGAGCCGCGGCTGCGCCTGCGCGAGGCCCTCGTGCTCGGCGCCCTGCATGGGCCCGCCGAGCTCCTGCCGATCTCCTCCTCGGGCCACACCGAACTGGTGCCGTGGCTGCTGGACTGGGAGTACGCCCGGCTCGACGGTGAGCTGCGCAAGGCGTTCGAGGTCGCGCTGCATGCGGGCACCGCGGCGGCTCTGGTCGTGGCGCTGCGCCACGAGGTGGCCGAGGCGGCCGTCGAATTCGATTCGCGCCGCGCGGTGCTGCTCGTCGGCTCGTTCGTTCCACCGGCGGTGGTCGGTTACGCACTCGAGCGCCCGATCGAGCGGCGCCTCGGGACCCCGCGCTCGATCGCGTTCGGCCTCCTCGCAGGATCGGTGGCGATGGCCTGGGCCGACGCGCGGGGCGCCAACGACCGTCGTCGCGAGGACGCAGGTGCGGGCGACGCGGTCGCGCTCGGGCTGGCGCAGGCCTGTGCGCTGGTCCCGGGCGTCTCGCGCAACGGCGCGACGCTCGCCGCCGCACGGTTGCGCGGCTTCGCCCGCCCGGACGCCAACGCGCTCTCGCGCCACGTCGCGCTGCCGATCATCGGCGGCGCGGCGCTGCTGAAAGGCGTGCGCCTCATGCGCCGCGGCCTGCCGGCCGAGGCGGTGCGCGGCTTCGCCGGCGGCACGGTGGCGTCGTTCGCGGCCACGCTCGCCTCCGTTCGCCTCGTGCGCGACGACCGCCGGCTGGCTCCGTACGCCGCCTACCGCGTGGCGCTTGCGCTCGTGGTGCTCGGCCGCGCGAGTGACCTGTGGCAGCATGGGCGCCGATGAGCGACGCCTACGCCGCCGCCGGGGTCGACACGCGCCAGGCAGACCGCGGGGTGGACGCATTGGTCGACGTCCTGCGGACGATCGACACGGGCAGGCCTTCGGCGTCGGTGCTCGGGAGCGGGCACTACGCGGCCGTGCTGCGGGTCACCGACGAGCTCGGCATCGCCCTGTCGACCGACGGCGTGGGCTCCAAGCTGGTGGTGGCCGAGCGCACGGGGCGCCTGGAGACGGTCGGGATCGACTGCGTGGCGATGAACGTCAACGACATCGTCTGCGTAGGCGCCGAGCCGCTGGCGCTGCTGGACTACCTGGCCGTCGAGGAGGTCGATCCCGAGGCGCTGGCGGCGATCGGGCGCGGCCTGAAGGCCGGCGCCGAGGCCGCCGGCGTCGAGATCCCCGGCGGCGAGCTGGCGATCATCCCCGAGCTGATCCGCGGGCACCCGTCGCCGCACGGCTTCGATCTCTGCGCATCCTGCTTCGGCACCGTCGCACTCGACGCGATCGTCACCGGCGAGCGGATCGCGCCCGGCGATGCGCTCGTGGGCCTCCCCTCAAGCGGCCTGCACTCCAACGGCTACACCCTCGCGCGGCGGGTCCTCGAGCCGCTCGGCGACGACGAGCGCCCGCCCGAGCTCGGCGGTGCGTCGATCGCCGACGCCCTGCTCGAGCCGACCGTGATCTACGTCCGTGCGGTGCTGGAGCTGCTGCGATCCGACATCGCGGTCAACGGACTGGCCCACATCACCGGCGGCGGGCTCTCCAACCTCCAGCGGCTCAACGAGAACGTCGGCTGGGCGATCGACTCGCCGCTGCCGGTTCCGCCGGTGTTCGAGCTGATCCAGCGCCACGGCGGCGTCGGCGACGACGAGATGTGGGAGGTCTTCAACATGGGGTGCGGCTTCGTTGCCGTCGTCCCCGGCGATTCCTCGGAGCGGGCGGTCGCCCTACTGGAGGCCCGCCACCCGGGAACGGCGGTGATCGGTCGCGTGACCGACGAGCCGCGGCGGATCAGCCGGTCGGGCTGATCAGGCGCCGCCCAGCGCCTCGCGCGCCAGGGCAGCGGGGTCGACGGCGGTCGACGGCGAGATCTCCCGCACCGTCTTGCCGTCGAGGTCGGTGATCCGCACCCGCATCGGCCCGTCGTCGTCGGGCTGATCGAAGCGGACGCTCAGCCCAGCCTCGCGCAGCAAACCGAACAGCCTCGCCGCCGCCAGAACCTCGGCCCAGACCTCGTCGATCCCCTTGCTCGGCGAACGGCGATGGTCGTCGAGGTTGGAGACCGGCCGGAGGGGGCCGGGAGGGACGGTGAAGCTCATCTGGTTCCTTTCCGAGAGTGCCGGGCCTTCCTTGGGCCGGCCACGGCGGGGCTGTGCCGCCGCATCCCGGTAGTCGGCCAGAGCCCGCCGACCTTGACGCCGCCTGGCCGCTCGGCCGAGACATCCCCACTTTTGGGGATGGGCATATTGGCCGCATGTCCAACTGAAGCGGGGATGCGCCTAAAGCCCCTGCGCGCCGATACCCCCTGCGTCCCCAACGACCAGCCAAGGGAAGCGCCATGACCACCTCCGCCGCACTGAAGAGCCGTCCGTCCGCCCAGGAGACTCTCGCCCTGTGGAAGAAGTACCGCGAGACCTGTGATCCCGCCCTGCGCGATCGCCTGGTGCTCACCTTCGCCCCGCTGGTCAAGTACATCGTCTACAAGAAGGTCCGCGAGATGCCGGCCCGCTGCGAGGTCGAGGACTTCATCTCCTGTGGCCTCGAGGCGCTGATCCACTCCATCGACCGTTACGACCCCGCCAAGGGCGCCACGCTCGAGCAGTACGCCTGGACCCGCATCCACGGCGCCGTGCTCGACGAGCTGCGCCGCATGGACTGGGCTCCTCGCTCGGTCCGCCGCTGGGAGCGCGACATCGAGAAGGCCTCGGAGGAGTTCTGCTCCCTGCACGGCCGCCGGCCCGACATCGACGAGCTGGCCGAGGCGATGGGCGTCACCGTCGCCGACCTGCGCAAGCGTCGCGACGAGATCTCGACCTCCGACCTGACTTCCCTGAACACGCTCGTGGTCTCCGACGAGGAGAGCTCGATCGAGCGCGTCGACACACTGGCTTCGAAGGACGACCGGCTCGACCCCGAGCTGTCGGCCGCCACGAGCCAGGCCAAGGATCGCTTTCGCGCCGCCTTCGCCCAGCTGAGCCGTCGCGAGCGCGAGGTCGCCGTGATGCTCTACGTCAAGAACCTGACGCTGGCCGAGATCGGCGAGGTCCTCGGCGTGTCCGAGAGCCGCGTCTGCCAGCTGCACGGCCAGATGAAGAAGACCCTGCGCGCGCAGCTGTCCGACGACGCTGAGCTGTTCGCCCTGGTCGCCTGATTCTCGGTTCGCCGTAACACCGGCAAGATTGCGCCCGCGGCACTAGTTTCGGCCCGGACGCACCGTTAGGGTTGCGCAGCAATGCTCATCATCACGCGCAAGCCCGGGGAACGGATCATGCTCGGCGACGACGTGGTGATCGAGGTGATCGAGGTCAGCGGTTCCAGCGTCAGGCTCGGAATCGCCGCACCGCGAAGCGTCCCGGTCTACCGCGAGGAGATCTGGGCAGCCGTCAAGGAAGAGCAGCAGCAGGCGGACCGGCAGGTCTCGGACCCGCCCGGCTGATCGTCTACGCCCCGGCGGCTTCCCACAGCTCGCCACACACGAGCGCCTGCGGCCGTGCCCGCCACTCGCCGGCCAGCCGCCAGAGCTCCATGCGCGCCCGCGGACCGGGGAGGTCGCAGACCGCCGCCACCTCCGCCGCCCCCATCGGGCCGAAGCGGCGCAGCGCTGCCTCGACATCGGGCAGCGAGCCGGCCGGCCGAGCGCCGGCCGCGACGGCTGCCTCGCGCAGCGGCCCGAGCTCGCCGCTCTGCAGGACGTCGCCGCCGGCGAAGGTGAAGGCCGGAACCGGCGGGCGATCGCCCCCGCAGACTTCCTGCGCCCGCTCACGGTCGGCGCCGAAGGCCTCGACGATGGCGTTGGAGTTCAGGTCGATCTCGAACCGGGCGACGTCCATGCCGCCGACGTCGCGGGCCGCGGCGAGCAGGGCCTCGGCGTTGTCGAGACGCTCACGGCGGGTCATGACGCCCAGCCGTAGGCGGCGCAAGTAGGGGCCGTCGAGCTTCTGCTCGGCCGCGGCCTTGACGGCCAGGCAGGCGGGGTAGCTGCTGCGCGGCGCGCCCTCCAGCCACACGCGCGGGTCGGCCGGCATCCCGCTGGCCTCCACCGCGTCGAGCGTCGAGGCGAGCTTCACGGGCGCGTCGATCTCGCGGGCCATCCCGACCATCACGTAGGCCAGATCGAGCTGGCCCTCGAACTCCGTCTCCAGTCGGCGCAGCGCGGGCTCGGCTGCCCACGACCACGGACAGAGCGGATCGGTGAAGTAGACGACATCGATCATGTGCATCGAGGACGATACGACCGGTGACCACCCCGGTCGGCACGCTGCTCAGCGCCCGCTATCGCCTCGACGCCATGGTCGGCACCGGCGGGATGTCGACCGTGTACCGCGCTTTCGACATCGTTCTGGAGCGCCAGGTGGCGATCAAGCTGATGCACCGCGAGATCGCCGAGGACTCAGACCAGCTCGAGCGCTTCCGCCGCGAAGCGCGGGCCGTGGCCCAGCTCAACCACCCGCACATCGTGGGCGTGATCGACGCCGGCGAGGACGAGCGGACCCCCTACATCGTCCTCGAGTTCGTCGAGGGCGAGACGCTCAAGGACCGCATCCGGCGCTTGGGGCGGCTGCCGATCCCCGAGGCCGTGGCGTACGGAATCGAGATCGCCCGCGCGCTCGGGGCGGCGCACACGCGCGGGATCGTCCACCGCGACGTCAAGCCGCAGAACGTCCTGATCGACGAGGAGGGAACCGCCAAGGTCACCGACTTCGGCATCGCGCGGACGCTCGACCAGGAGGGCCTGACCGCCGACGGCCGGGTGCTCGGCACGACCGACTACGTCTCGCCCGAGCAGGCGCTGGGCCATGCCGTGACCGGGCAGTCCGACCTCTACTCGGTGGGGATCGTGCTGTTCGAGATGCTGACCGGGGACGTGCCCTTCCACGGCGAGAACCAGGTCGCGGTGGCCATGAAGCACGTGCGCGAGGAGCTCCCCGACCTTCAGGTGCGCCGCCCGGAGGTCTCCTCGGCGCTCGCCGCCGTCGTCGACCGCGCCACGGCCAAGGACCTCAACAAGCGCTACGCGGACGACGCCGAGCTGATCGCCGACCTCGAGGACGTCATGGCGATCGAGACGGCACGCGCCGGGCAGACGACGGGCGAGGCGACGGCGATCCTGCGCACGCTGCCTCAGCGCTCCCGGCGCCGCCTGCCGCTGCGCGTGCGCTTCAGCCCCGCCGTCGGCCTGGCGGTGCTGCTCTTCGTCGTCGCCGCGACGGCGGCGATCCTGCTGCTCGCGGCCGGCAAGACCCACCGCGGCACGGGCCCGAGCCAGGACACGACGAAGCCGCCGGGCAGCATCGAGATCTCGCTCGCCCGCGGCGCGGCCCACGACTACGACCCCTACGGCGGCGACGGCGAGCACCACGCGCAGGCGGCTGCGGCGCTCGACCGCGACCCCAACACGAGCTGGGCGACCGAGACCTATCGCGACGGCCTGCAGAAGCCGGGCGTCGGCCTGTACCTCGACGCCAAGCCGCGCGTGGCCGCCACGCGCATGACCATCCGGACCCCGACCACCGGCTGGCAGGGCGAGGTGTACGTCGCGGCGAGCGGGCCGCCGGCCGCGCTGCCCGACGGCGGCTGGAAGAAGGTGGCCAACATCGACGCGACGCGGACGGTGACCTCGGTCGACCTCGACACGGCCGGCCAGGCCTATCGCTATTACCTCGTCTGGATCACCGACCTGGGCGAGATCGGGCGCGCCCAGATCGCCGAGCTCGACCTCTTCCGCGCCGCGCGCTGACGGCCTGATCTGCACAAGTTTGTGGGCGCCCAGGCGTTTCTGGGGCCATGCCCATCCGCTCGCTGCGTGCTGCCGTCGGAGCCATCGCCACGATCGCCCTCGCCGCGGCCCTGCCCGCCGGGGCGGCAGCGGCCGACGACGCCGGAGTGCTCGCCGGGGCCGCCGCGGCCGACATCACGCCGCCGATCACCTCGCCGATGTTCGCCTACACGGCGCGCTCGTTCGTCTTCGGGCCCGACCAGGACCTCGTCACCGGGCGCGGCAACCAGATCGTCTTCGACCCCGACACCGGCTACTACGCCAAGACCTTCCGCGCCAGCGACGGCATCCACACGCGCGTGCTGTCGCGCGCGCTGGTCTTCGATCGCGGCGGTGAGCGGTTCGCGCTCGTCCAGGCCGATCTCGGCGGGCTGCCCTACGCGCTGACGCAGGAAGTCCAAAGGCGGATCGCCGACACCCACATCACGCCCGACCATCTGCTGCTGTCGGCAACCCATACGCACTCGTCGACCGGCGCGATCTGGCCGGCCGACAACAGCGGCTACGCGTTCGTCGGCGGCGATGCATTCGATCCGCGGATCTTCGATCTGACGGCCGCCGGCATCTCCAAGGCGATCCACGACGCCGTCGCGCGCCTCGAACCCGCGCGGGTGGGCGTCGGGGCCGTCGAGCATCGCGGGGCGTCGCGTAACCGCGCCTACGACGCGTTCGTGCTCAACAAGGACATCCCGGAGGACGAGAGCGGCCGGCGGCTGGCGTCGACCGACC
Organism: uncultured Actinomycetes bacterium; assembly: GCA_963825415.1. Lineage (GTDB taxonomy): Bacteria > Actinomycetota > Thermoleophilia > Solirubrobacterales > Solirubrobacteraceae > BP-464. The sequence goes on from CAWGTD010000003.1 coordinate 619,316, forward strand.
CGACCTTCACCGTGCTCCGCGTCGACGCGAGCGACGGCCGGCCGATCGCCGCCTGGTCGAACTTCGCCGTGCACCCGACGTCGTTCGGCGACGACAACCATCTGTTCTCCGGCGACGGTGCCGGCGTGGCCGCGCGCCTCGCCGAGCGCGGCATGGCCGCCACGTGGGCCAAGCGGGCCGCCGGGCACGACGCCGACGCCCCGCCGCCCGTGAACGTGTGGACCAACGGCGCCCAGGGCGACATCTCGCCCGACGGCGACCAGAGCCGGATCGGCGACCAGCCCGTCGAGTGGGTGTACACGGACGCCGCCAAGGCGGCCCTGGCCGGCGAGCGCGACGCCGCCGGCATCCTGGCCGCCTGGCGCCAGGCCTCCCACCACATGACGACCAAGCTGCCGATCGAGGCCAAGCGCCAGTTGATCCAGTTCGACGGCAGCTCATACGGCGCCGACGGCGGCATGCAGGAGCCCGTCGGCCCGCTGCCGATCCTCGGCGTCGGCGTCGTCGCCGAGAACCAGTGTGCGCCGGTGGAGAACGCCGCGGGCGCCGGCCAGGGGCCAAAGGCGCCGCTCTACGGCGGCCCGGGCGCCACTCCCGACACGTTCCCGGTCTCGCTGTGGCGGATCGGCGGCCTGGGGATCGCCGCCTTCCCCGCCGAGATCACCAAGCAGATGGGCCAGCGAATCCGCCACGACCTGCTCGACCGGGCGGACGGCCGCTTCGACCGCATGACGATCGCCGGCCTGACCAACGCCTACATCTCGTACACGACCACGCCCGAGGAATACAACTCCTGCAACTACGAGGCGAGCTTCACGCTCTACGGCCGCCAGGAGGGCTACGCGTGGATGGCGTTCGGTCGCCAGCTCGAGGACGCGCTGCTGGACGGCAAGCCGGTCGCGAGCCGCGCCGAGCCGATCCCGACCGGCCTCGCGGCCACCCAGACCACGCCGGTGCGGCCCACGGCCGACGCGGGCACGATCACCGCACAGCCCGCCGCGAGCATCGACCGCTTCGGGCGGGCGGTGTTCAGGTGGAAGGGCGGCGACCAGCAGATCGACCCCGCGCGCGGGCGGCCGTTCGTCTCGTTGCAGTTCGACGACGGCGGCACCTGGCGGACCGTCGCCACCGAGGACTCGGAGTCCGACACGACCCAGCGCGCCAACGGCGAGTGGACCGAGACCTGGCAGTTCGACCAGTGCTCGCGGCTGGGCCGCTACCGCTTCGCGGTGGAGGGCGTCGCGGTGCGCGGCGCCGGCGAGGAGCCCACCACCTACACCGCGCAGTCGAAGCCGTTCGAGGTCGGGCCGATCCATCTCGACGCCGGCGAGCCGACCGTCGCCGACGGCGTCGCGAGCGTCCGGCCGCTGTATCCCGACCCGGGTGCGGGCACGCTGCTGGCCCTCCCGCGGCTGCTGCGCGACAGCCGCGTCGTGATGCGGCTGTCCGACCGCCCCGGGAGCAACGTCAAGGCGACGGACCCCGACGGCGACGGCGTCTACACCGCTGCCGTCGGCACCGCGAAGATCGTCAGCGTCGCGGTGCGCGACGCCTGCGGCAACACGAACTAGTAGGTGTGCCCGCGGTCGGCCTTGTGCCGGTCGACCGCGATCGTGCACAGCCGGTCCAGCAACTCCGGGTAGGGCATCCCGGTCGCCTCCCAGAGCTTGCCGTAGACGCTGGTGCGTGTCTGGCCGGGCATCGTGTTGAGCTCGTTGAGGAGCACGTCCTCGCCGTCGACGAAGAAATCCACGCGGGCCAGGCCGCTGCAGCCGACGGCCGAGAACGCCTCGGTGGCCAGGAACCGCACGCGCTCGCGGGCTGTTGTGGAAATACGGGCCGGCACGACGAGCTCCATGCCGCCCTCGGAGTACTTGGCCTCGTAGTCGTACCAGCCCGCCCCGCTGCGCAGGACGATCTCCCCCGGCTGCGACGCGCGCGGCGCGTCGGTGGGGCCGAGCACCGAGCACTCGATCTCGAGCCCGTTCGCGTTTGCCTCGACGATCACCCGCGGGTCGTGGCCCAGGGCCGTGCGGACCGCGTCGGGGTACTCGGCGGCGCTCTCGACGCGGACGATGCCCACCGACGAGCCCAGCCGGGCGGGCTTGACCCAGCACGGGAAGCCGAGCGCCGGGTCCTTGACCTCCTCGCTGGCGCGCGCATAGGCGACCTGCGGCAGGCATTCGTGCTCCATCAGGTCCTTGAACAGCAGCTTGTCCATGCACACGGCGCTGGCGGCGACGCCTGAGCCGACGTAGGGGACGTCGAGCGTCTCGAGCACGCCCTGGGTCACCCCGTCCTCGCCGTAGGGCCCGTGCAGCGCGGGGAACACCACGTCTGCGTCGAGCAGGCCGTGGCCGGGCGCGAGCGCCAGCTCGGCCTCCTCGTGGCGCCAGGCGCCGTCGCGCTCGATGACCACCTCGAGGACCTCGTTGCCGCCCTCGCGCAGGCCTTCGGCGACCGAGGCGCCGCTGTTGCGCGACACCTCGTGCTCGGAGGACCGGCCGCCGCTGAGGACGACGACCCTCATTCCTCGGCGCCGCCGTTGTCCGGTGGCGGTTCGGCCGTCGTGTCCGGCGCGACGAAGTGCCCGACGGTGATCGTCACGTCGCTGCCGGGCTTGGCCTCGGCGCCGCCGGCCGGGCTCTGGGACAGCACGACGCCGTCGCCATCCTCGGTCGGGACGTCCTCGCTGCGGGTGTTCACCTCGAAGCCCGCCCCCGACAGGATCCGGATCGCGTCGGAATTCGGCTCGCCGGTGACGTCCGGAACCGGGACCTTCTCGGGCTTCTTGGCCACCGTGAGCGTGACCGTCGATCCCTTGTCGGCCTCCCCGCCGGCCGTCGGGCTCTGGGAGAGGACCTTCCCCGGATCCTGGTCGGCGCTCGGCTGCTCGTTGACGGTCACCTTGAAGCCGGCGTCCTGCAGCGTCGACCGCGCGTCGGCGACCTGGTCGCCGACCACGTCGGGAACCTCCACCTGCGGTGGGCCGGTGGAGACGTAGATCGTCACGGTCGAGCCGACGTCGAGCTGCAGCCCGCCGGCGGGGCTCGTGCGGATGACGTGGTTGAGGGCCACGTCCTCGCTCTCCTCCTCGCGTTCTTGCACCTTGAAGCCGGCCTTGGTCAAGGCCTTGCGCGCCGCTCGGCGGCCGAGGCCGTCGACGTCGGGGACCTGCGCGGCGCCGGGGCCTTCGGAGACCGAGAGCGAGACCGTGCTGCCCTCCTTGACCCGCGTGCCGGCCACGGGGTCCTGGCTGATGACGATCCCGCGCGGCGCCTCGGAGACCACGTTGTCGATCTCGACCTCCAGGCCCTTGCGATGCAGGACGGCCGCGGCCGCCGAGCTCTTCGTGTTGACCACGCTCGGGACGCGCACCTTCGTGCCGCCCGTCAGCAGGAGCACGCCCGCGATGATCGCGCCGATCAGCAGCAGTGCGATCAGCAGCGCCCACGGCCAGCGGCGCTCGTCCTGCGGTGGCGGCGGCTCGCCGTATACGGGCTCGTGGGTGTACGCGATCTCCGGCGCGAGCGCGATCGCCGTCGGATCGGCGGGCACGGGCGGCGGCACCGCGGCAAACGCTGCCGTCGGCTGTGCCGGCGGGGCGTCGCCGGCGACGATCGCCGCCCGCGCCTCCTCCAGCGCGGCGATGAACGCGTCTGCGTCCGCGAAGCGCTCGCCGGGGTCCTTGGCCAGCGCCCGCAGCACGGCGTCCTCGAGAGGCGCCGGCACCGCGGCGTTGAAATGGCTGGGAGGCACGGGGGCCTCGTTGACCTGCTTGAGCGCGATCGTCACCGCGCTCTCGCCGTCGAACGGCAGCCGGCCGCTGAGCATCTCGTAGAGGCAGATCCCGATCGAGTAGAGGTCTGACTGCGGGGTGACCGGCTGGCCCTGCGCCTGCTCGGGAGACAGGTATTGCGCGGTGCCCATGATCGAGCCGGTCTGCGTCATGTCCGACGCACCGGCCCGTGCGATGCCGAAGTCGGTGACCTTCGCTCGGCCGTCGGTGTCGACGATGACGTTGTGCGGCTTGAGGTCGCGGTGGATGACCCCGCGGCGGTGCGCGAAGCGGGCGGCGCGCAGCACCTGCACGACGAGGTCGATCGCGCGGATCGGCTCCATCGGCGCCTCGGCCTTGATGACCTGCTTGAGCGTCTGGCCGTCGACGAACTCCATCGCGATGTAGGAGGTGCCCTCCCACTCGCCGCGGTCGTAGACCGAAACGACGTGCTGGTGCTGGAGCCCCGCGGCGTGCGACGCCTCGCGGCGGAAGCGCTCGACGAACTCGTCGTCCTCGGCGAACCGCGCGTAGAGGACCTTCAAGCGCCACGCGACGGCCGAGCTGGGTGTCCTCGGCGCAGTACACGTCGGCCATGCCGCCCGATCCGAGGCGGGAGAGGATGCGATAGCGGTCGTCGACGAGCGTGTCGGGTGCGAGCTCCCTCATCGCAGCAGCGCCTCCATGACCGACTTGGCGATCGGCGCGGCGACAACGCCGCCGAAGCCGCCGATGCTGCGCTCCACGGTCACGGCCACCGCGATCCGCGGCGCCTCGGCGGGCGCGAACGCGATGAACCAGGGCTGGTTGATGTCGCGCGCCGGGTCGAGCTCGGCCGTGCCGGTCTTGCCGGCGACGTCGATGCCCTCCAGTGCGGCCGCGGTGCCGGTGCCTTCCTTGACCACCTGTTTCATCATGTCGCGAACCTGCTCGGCGGTCTGGGTCGACATCACGCGGCCGATCTCCTCGATGCCGATGCTGCGAACGGTCCGCCCGTCGCTGTCGACCACACGGTCACCGATGTGCGGGCGCATCAGCACGCCGCCGTTGGCAACCGACGCCGCGACCATCGCCATCTGCAACGGGGTGACGAGCAGCTTCTCCTGGCCGATCCCGACCCGCCCGATGTCGACGAGCCGCGAGGTCGGCTTGCGTACGCCCTTCGGGCCGACCACGCCGCTGGCCACGCGCTGGTCGCCCGGGAGATCGACGTCGGCGGGCTTGTCGAACCCGAGGCGCTCCATGTACGTGCTCATCGTCGGCTTGCCGAGCTGTTCGGCGATCTGCGCCCAGAACGTGTTGACCGACTTGGTCAGCGCGAACGTCATGTCGATGTCGCCGTAGCTCTCGCCGGCATCGTTGTTGAGCGGCACGCCGGAGATGCGGATCCCGTTCTTGCCGCTGAGCCGCGACTGGGGCGTGAACTTCCCGGAGTCGATCGCGGCGATCGCCGTGACGACCTTGAACGTCGAGCCCGGCGGGTAGCGCGCCTGCGTGGCGCGGTTGATCAGCGGCGAGCCGTCGGTGTGGTTGAGCGTGTTGAAGGTGCGCTGCGAGGCGGCGGCGTTGGGGTCGTAGGTCGGGACGCTCGCCATCACCTTGACCGCGCCGCTGCGGGGATCAAGCGCGACGACCGCGCCGCGCCGCCCGGCCAGCCCGTCCAGCGCGATCTTCTGGGCGACGGGGTCGAGCGTGGTGACGAGATCGTCGCCCCGCAGCTGGTGGCCGCGCAGCTCGTCGAGGATCGAGCCCAGCTCGTTGCGCCGGCCGCCCAGGTCGTCGTTGTAGTTCTGCTCGAGCCCGGTGCGGCCCGGGTTGGGGAACGAGTAGCCGACCGTCTGGGCGAACTCGTCGGCGCCGGCCGGGTAGGTGCGGCGGAACGTGTCGCGGGTGGCGCGCACGCTGCGAGCCAGCGTCGTTCGGCCGGCGAGGATCCGGCCCCGCAGGACCCGTTGCTCCTGAAGCACGTCGCGCTTGTTGAGGCTGTTGGCGCGCAGGTCTGAGGCCTCGAAGACCGTCCAGCGCGACGTGAACGCGATCAGCAGTCCGAAGAGCACGACGACGAGCACGAACAGGCGCGCGATCGGAGCGTTCACGGCCGCACCGCCTCGCGCCGGGCGCGGTCGGAAACCAACAGCAGCAGCGCCAGCAGGATGAAGTTCGCGACGATCGACGAGCCGCCGTAGGACACGAACGGCAGCGTCACGCCGGTCAGCGGGATCACGCGCGTGACGCCGCCGACGATCACGAACACCTGCAGCGCGAAGACCGCGGTCAGGCCGGTCGCGAGCAGCTTGGAGAACGAGTCGCGGGCCAGCGAGGCGGCCTTGAAGCCGCGCTGGGCGATCAGCAGGTAGACGCAGATCAGCCCCGCGGCGCCGGCGAGGCCGAGCTCGTCGGTGATGACCGCGTAGATGAGGTCGGTGTGCGCCGCGGGCAGCAGCTGTCCGCCGCCGGGCAGGTCGATGATCGCCTGCCCGAACCCCTGCCCGAACAGCCCGCCGTCCGCCTGCGCGAAGACCGATTGTGCGATCTGGTAGCTGCCGCCGACCTTGTCGTACAGCGCACGATCGAACGGGTGCAGCCACGCGTCGACGCGGTCGTGCACGTGACCGACGTGGGTCGAGAAGAACCAGGCGCCGAGCCCGAAGAGCACCAGGCCGATCAGAGGGAACGAGAGCCGGTTGGTGGCCACGTAGATCAGCGCCAGGAACGCGCCGAAGAACATCACCGACGAGCCGAGGTCGCGGATCACGACCAGCATCAGCATCGCGGCGCCCCAGATCACCAGCAGCGGGCCGACGTGCTTGAGCGGCGGCACGGTGACGCCGAGCACACGCCGCGCGCCGAGCACCAGGATCTGCCGCGTGTCGCGCAGGTAGCTGGCGAGGAAGACGACGATGGCGATCTTCGACAGCTCGGCGGGCTGGAAGGTCAGAGGGCCGACCTTGATCGACAAGAACGCGCCGTTGGTCTCGGCGCCGAAGCCCGGGATGCGCGGCAGCACCAGCAGCACGAGCCCGCCGAGCGCGATCACGTAGCGGTAGCGCTCGAGCACGAGGTAGTCGCGGAGCAGGACGATCGTCGCGGCGAACGCGGCCAGGCCGATCACGAACCACTGCGCCTGCTCGCGCGCGAGGTCCTCGTCGAGGCGGTAGATCATCACCAGGCCCAGACACGCCAGCAGCGCGACGAGCGGGAACAGGTAGGGATCGGCGTCGGGCAGCGTGAAGCGCAGGATCAGGTGTGCGCCGAGGCAGAGGGCGAGGAACAGCGCCCCGTAGGTCAGCGACAGGTTGCTCAGCACGTCGTTGCGCTGGACGAACACGGCGGCGAAGCCCGCCGTCACCAGCAGCGACGCCGGGATCAGCGCCACCAGCTCCCGGTTGCGGGCGCTCACTCGGCGCTCCCGACCTGGCCGAGCTCGAGCTTGCGTGCGAGGTCGTAGGCGTCGTCGTGCGACCGCAGCGAGTGGTCGAGCAGCTTGTCGCGCCGATCGCTCGGCAGCTGCTCGGGCGTCAGGCCGGTCTCGTAGTCGGTCCGGTAGAGGTCGAGGCCGAACGGCAGCTCGTAGGGCATGCCTCGGAACACCGCGACCGAGCCGTCGCTCGCTGTACCGAGGAAGTACACGGCCTGGCTGGCGAGGTACGCGCCGCCCAGCAGCGGGACTCCGATGATCGCCACGACGATCGCCGGCCCGAGCCAGCGGCGGCGGCGGCGCTCGCCGGTGGGCCGGGGAGCGCGGGGCATGATGCGCCGCGACGGTGTCGGCTCGTCGGCGCGCGCCGACTCCTCGGGCGCCGCCGCCACGGCCGCGCGCACCTCCGCAGTCGTGGGCGCCTCTTCGCCGGCCACCGTGTGCTGCGACCCAGGGTCTACGACCCTGTGTGCCCGCGTAGAGCCGGCCTGTGCCGTGCCGACCTCCTCCACGCGGAACAGGACGACGGTGATGTTGTCGCGCCCGCCGGCGTCGTTGGCGGCGTCGATCAACGCGCGGCCGGCGTCGGAGAGCGAGCCCGCCTCGCGCACGATCTGCGCAACGCGCGCCTCGGGCACCATCGACGTCAGGCCGTCGCTGCACAGCAGGAACGTGTCGCCGTCGCGGGCGCCCTGAGTCAAATGGTCGACATCCACCTCGGGCTCTGGACCCAGGGCGCGGGTGATGATCGACCGCTGCGGATGCTCGTCGGCCTCCTCCGGCGTCAGGCGCCCCTCGCGCACGAACTCCTCGACGAGCGAGTGGTCGCGCGTCAACCGCTCGAAGCCGTCGCCGCGCAGCAGGTAGGCGCGGCTGTCGCCGACGTGCGCGAGCGCGACGTCGTTCTCGGCGACGTACGCGGCGGTGACCGTGGTGCCCATGCCGGCGCGGTCGCGGTCGGAGATCGACAGCTCGTGGATACGCGCGTTGGCCTTCGCGACCAGGGCGGCCAGACGCTCCTCGGCGGTGCCGCCCGCGTCGGGAAGCCCCTCGCCGAGCACCTCGATGGCGGTCCCTGACGCAACCTCGCCCGCCTGGGCGCCGCCCATGCCGTCGGCGACCGCGAACAGCGGCGAGCGCGCGTAGTAGCTGTCCTCGTTCGCGCGGCGCTGGCGGCCGGTGTCGGTGCGCTCGAAATGCTCTGCGACGCGCAGCATCAGTCGGCGTAGGTGAACTCGCTGTCGCCGATCCTGACCCGATCGCCGGGGTGCAGGGGCGTCGGCCCGCCGAGGACCTCCTCGTTGAGGTAGGTGCCGTTGGTCGACCCGAGGTCCTCGAGCACCATCACGCCGCCCTGGCGCAATACGCGCGCGTGGCGGGAGGAGGCGAATGGGTCCTCGAGGCGGATCTCGGCCTGCTCGCCGCGGCCCAGGACGGCGCCGTTCTTCAGGTCGTACTCCATCCCCGGCGAGTGGCCGGGAGCGCGCTCGACGATCAGGCGCGGGTCGTCGCCGAGGCTCGGCGCGGCGCTGTGCAGGCCGGTCTCGTCAGGCGACGACGACGGCTCTGCCCAGACGGTGCGCTGCGCGCCCGGGGCGCGGCCGAGGTCCTTCATCGCGCTGCGCGAGACCCAGAGCAGGAACAGGTAGAGGACGGCGAGGAAGCCGAACTTCAGCGCGACGGAGGCAGGCTCGAGCATCGTTGCCTAGTCGGCCTCGAAGCGCGCGTCGACCGTGCCGAACGCGAGATGGTCGCCGGCAGTCAGCGGCTGGGCGTGGCCGGGCTTGACGTCGCGGCCGTTGACGCGCACGCCGTTGGTCGATCCGAGGTCGGCGACCGTCCAGCGCCCCTGCGCGCCCGGCCGGATCTCCGCGTGGCGCCGAGAGATGTTCGAGTCCTGCAGGACGACGTCGCATTCGCGGCTGCGACCGATCAGCGCGCCCCCCGGCGCGATCGCGTGGCGCTTGCCCTCGGTGACGAGCACGACGCGCCCGGCGCGCGAGGCGCGCTCCTCGTTCAGCGGCTCCTGCACCCGGTCGGCGGTCGAGTAGACCATCGTGTTGCCGTGGTCAGCTTCCGACCTAAGGCCTTCGGCCTCGTGGCCCGGGCCTCGCTCCCCTCGCCGGTCTTCACGTTCCTCGCCTGGATCCCGAACTCACCCAGCGACAGGCGCTCGTCGGTCCGGAACTCGATCCGCGGTCGAGAAATCAGGGCCAGGCGCTCGCGGCGGGCGTGCTCGAGCAGGTAGGCGCACAGCTCGTCGATGACCTCGCCCTCGACACCGGCGAAGCGCTCGCGGTCCGCCTGCGAGAGCCACACCGCATACTCGTTGGGCACGTACGTGCGCGAGACCGACACCGTGCGGTGCTCGTCCATCTCCTTGGCGAGCTTGCGGGCCAGCTCGACGGGGCGAACCTCCGACTTGAAGACGCGACCGAACGTCCCCTCGACGAGGCCGGCGATCTTGTCTTCGAGGTTTCTGAGAACCGACATGACGAATGCGCACTACCCCGACAACGACGGGCCATGCTACGGCGTCCCTCCCGAGCCACTCCTAGACAGCGGGACGCAGCGAGCGCGCCATGACCGCCACGAGCGCCGCCAGCGCCGCGGCGCCCACGAGGCCTCGCGGTTCGCCCGCTCCGGCGGCGTGCGCCACTGCCCGCGTGCCGAGCGCGAGCGCGACGGACCATGTGCAGGCCGCCAGCAGGTCGGCCGCCGCCGACCGGCCCCGCACGAGCAGCGGCAGAACGGCGGCGCCCAGCGCCCACACGGCGGCGATGCCCAGCGTGCCGCTCGAGACCAGGTCGCCGAGCGCATCGCGGCCGTGGGCGAGCGTCGCCGTGTCGGGCTGTGCCGGCGCCACGAGCAGATGCCGACCGGCCAGCGCCTCGGCCAGCGCCAGCCACCAGTAGCCCAGCGCGCCGAGGGCCGCGCGCGTGAAGAGCCCGCGTGCCTGGCCGGCCAGCGCCGGGAAGGCGCCCGCGAGCCCCGCGAAGCCGAGGCCGACCGCGGCGCCGGGCGACGACCACCAGCCCGGCGCGCGCGGGATCAGGAGCACCACGGCCAGGGCGGCCGCGCCCACGAGCAGCGCTGCGCCGGGAACGTCGGACGCCAGCCAGCCAGCCAGCGCGGCGGCGATCACCAGCCAACCGATCCGCGGCAGGAGCGCGACCGCCACCGCGGCCACCGCCGCGGCGAGCAGCGGGTCGATCGGCGCGTCGCGCGCGTCCAGCGACAGCACGAGCGGGACGAGCGGCGCGATCGTGGCCGCCGCGAGCAGGCGCCCCGCCGAGCCGACGGTCACCGCGGGGCCGCGCCAGCGTGCGGGCGGCTCCTCCCGGGTCAAGGGGGGCTCTGAGTGCGTCGGCTCGGGTCGCGAAATGGTCCGGCGGGCGGGCCAGTTGGCCTCGACGACCCCCGGCTCGTCGTCGACGTCGCCAAGCGCGGCGGCCAGCGCCGTCCGCAGGCCGGCGACGGAACCGCGCATGGCGGGATCGGGCTGCACGCAGGCGTCGAGGGCCGCGCACAGGCCGCGTGGCAGGTCGCGCCGGAGCCTGCGCAACGGCGGCAGGCGCGTACCCACACGACGAGCCGTCGCCGCGGCGTTGCCCTGGCGCACGGGGTTGACGCCGGCGAACGCCTCGTAGAGAACGAGGCCGAGCGCGTAGAGGTCGGACGCCGCGGTGGCCCCGCGGCCCTCGGCCTGCTCCGGCGCCATGTAGGCGAGCGTGCCGACGACGTCGCCGGTCATCGTCAGCGCGTCGTCGCCGGCCATCCGCGCGATCCCGAAGTCGGTGAGCTTGGCGACGCCTCCGTCGGCGCCCGCCTCGGGCACCAGGACGTTGCCGGGCTTGACGTCGCGGTGGATGACGCCGCGCGCGTGCGCATGGGCGAGCGCGTCGCAGAGCGCCATGCCGATCAGCAGCACGTCGTGGTCGGACAGCGCGCCGCTCTCGAGGAGGTCGCCGAGCGTGGAGCCGCGCACGAGCTCGGTGACGAGATAGACGGCCTCGTCGTCGCGGCCGGCCTCGTAAAGCGCGACCACGGCCGGGTGCGAGAGCCGCGCCGCGGCCAGCGCCTCGCGCTCGGCGCGCACAGCCGCCCCGCCGCCGAGCGGGATCAGCTTGACCGCAACCGGTCGGTCGAGCCGTTCGTCGTGGGCCAGCCAGACCGTGCCGAAGCCGCCCGCGCCGATGCGCTCGACCAGCGAGTACCGGCCCAGAACCACCGTTCCGGGCGTCGCCGCGGCATGCTGGGCGGTCTGCACCTTGGTTGCGGTGGTTCTGCACCGAAGGAGCCGTTCCTGCCGCCGTTCGCAGGGTCTCGCGTCATGAACTCGAACTTGCAATGACGGCGTACGAACGGGCGCCGGGTCATACTGACGCGACTTCTCCTGCAGGAAGACCCTTTTTCGTGTCCTTCTTCGACGACGACGAGCCGCCGACACGTGCCGCCCGCCCGCGCCGCCCGGCGCAGCCGGCGACCACCGGTACGCGTGCGCGCGCAACGCCCCCCTCCGACGCCCAGCAGCTGATGGTGCGCCGGGCGGTGGCGCTCGGCATCGGCGCGCTGATCCTCATCCTGCTCGTCGTGGGGGTCAAGGGCTGCCTGAGCAGCCGGACCAAGAACGCGCTGCGCGACTACAACCGCAACGTCGCCGCGATCGTCCAGGACTCCAACGACCAGGTCTCCAAGCGGCTGTTCGAGCTGCTCTCCAGCGGCCAGGCCACCTCGCCGATCGATCTTCAGCAGAACGTCAACCAGGTTCGCGTGACCGCCGACGAGGACGTCAAGCGGGCGCGCGCCCTCGACGTGCCGGGCGACATGAAGGACGCGCAGTTCCACCTGCTCGAGGTGCTCACCCTCCGCGCCGGCGCGGTCCAGAAGACCGCCGACCTGCTTCCCGACCTGCGTGGCGACAACGCCGACGACGCTGCCGGCCGGATCGCCGGCGAGATGAGCGCGTTCCTCGCCTCCGACGTCGTCTACTCCCAGCGCGTCATCCCGTTCATCCAGGAGGCGCTCTCCAAGCACGACATCGGCGGCCAGGCGATCGCGGGCAGCCGCTTCCTGCCCGACGTCAGCTGGCTCGACGCCGGCTTCATCCGCCAGGCGCTGACGGGCAAGGGCGGCGGCCGCACGTCCGGCGGCCCGCCGGCGCCCGGCACCCACGGCCACGGCCTGCTCGACGTGCAGGTCGGCGACCTCACGCTGGCGCCGTCGCCGGGCGTGACCCGCGTCCCGGCCGGAGCGAGCACGCAGTTCAAGGTCGACTTCCAGAACCAGGGCGAGAACGACGAGTTCGACGTGAGCGCCCGGCTCGTCATCCGTGGGTCGGGCAAGCCGATCACCGTCCAGAAGCGCGTCGACCAGACCACCGCCGGCCAGAACGCCACCGTCACGATCCCGCTGGGCACCGCTCCCCCGATCGGGACGCCCGTGCGCGTCGAGGTGACGGTCGTCAAGGTGCCCGGCGAGGTCAAGACGGACAACAACACCCAGACCTACACGGTCATCTTCACCCGCTGAGCCGTCCACTAGCTTTCCAGCGGTGAACGATCTGTCGTCCACCGCGGGCGCCGTCGCCATCGCCGGCTGCGGCCTTGCCGCCGTCGCGCTGGTGCTGGTCGTCTGGCTGACGATCCAGGTGCGGCGGCTGCGCGCCGGCCAGCGCGCCGTGCTGGGGGCCCATGGCCAGCGCGACCTGGTCGACCACGCGGCCGGCATCGAGCAGGGCTTCCGCGAACTGCACTCCTACGTCGAGGACGTCGCCGCGCGGCTCGACGGACGGGTCGGCATGGCCGAGGAGCGCCTCGACGGCGCGATCGCCTACCACGGGCTGGTCCGTTACGACGCCTACAACGAGATGTCCGGGCACCAGTCGACGTCGATCGCGCTGCTCGACACGCACCGCAGCGGGGTCGTCCTCTCCTCGATCCACCACCGCGAGCAGGCCCGTCTGTACGCAAAGCTCATCCACCAGGGTGAGGGTGAGCTGCAGCTCTCGCCCGAGGAGGCCGAGGCGGTCCGCCAGGCCCTGTCGGGCTGATGCGCCTGGGACACCTCGGCCCGGCCGGGACGTTCACCGAGGAGGCGGCGAGGCCGGCGGCGGCGAGAGCCGGGGCGGAGCTCGTGCCCTACCCGTCGGTGCGCGACGCCGTACAGGCGGTCCTCGACGGCGGCGTCGACGCGGCGCTCGTGCCGATCGAGAACTCGCTCGAGGGAACCGTCACCGCCACGGTCGACGCGCTGAGCGGCGACCCGCGGCTGGCGCTCGTGGGCGAGGCCGTGCTGCCGGTGCGCCACTGCCTGATCGCGCGCGAGGCGGTCGAGCTCGCCGGGATCGAGGCGGTCCTCTCCCATCCGCAGGCTCACGCGCAATGCGCGCGCTTCCTGCGCGCGCAGCTCCCGCAGGCGCGCCTGGTGCCCACCGCCTCGACCGCCGAGGCCGTGCGCGCGCTGGCCGACGAGCCGGCCTCGTCGGCAGCGATCGCCTCGCGCGCGGCCGCCGCGGTACACGGCGGTGTGGTGGTCCGCGACGGCATCGAGGACGAGCCCGACAACGCGACCCGGTTCGCATGGCTCGCGCTCGCCGACACGGATGCGTTTCCGCCCCCGCAGGCCGACAGCGCGTGGAAGACCTCGGTCTACTTCGCCGGCGCCGACGACGTCAAGCCGGGCTGGTTGGTCCGCTGTCTTTCCGAGCTCGCCTTCCGCGGCGTGAACCTCGTCAAGATCGAGTCGCGACCGGCGCGCGGACGCCTCGGCCACTACGTGTTCCTCGCCGACTGCGAGGGTCGCGCCGACGAGCCCGCGATCGCCGACGCGCTCGTCGGATTGCAGGCCCACTGCGACCAGGTGCGAGTGCTCGGTACCTACCCAGCAGCGCCGCGCGTCCAGCTATCCTGAGTCCAGGATGGCGACGCACGCTCGAGCCCGGCCGCTCCGGCTGGCGCCGCAGCAGGATGGCGAGTTCAGGCGCCGTGAGCATCGTGCGGCCGGCCGCGTGCTGGTGCTCAACGCGACGTACGAGCCGATCAACGTCTGCACCGTCCGCCGCGCCGTCGTACTGCTGCTCAAAGAGCGCGCCGAGGTCATCGAGCGCGCGAACTGGGAACTGCACTCCGAGCGCGCATCGATGGCCCGCCCGATGGTCATCCGCCTGGTCAGCTACGTGCGGATCCCACGCGACACCCACCGCCGCAAGATCACCCGCCGCGCGGTCTTCGCCCGCGACAGCTGGACCTGCCAGTACTGCGGCGCCCGGTCCAATTTGACCGTGGACCACGTCATCCCGCGCTCGAAGGGCGGAGCGTCCTCCTGGGAGAACATCGTCGCCTCCTGCGCGCCGTGCAATCGCCGCAAGGGCGACATGACGCCGATCCAGGCCAACATGCACCCCTTCCGCGAGCCCCGCGCGCCACACCCCCAGGTCTTCATCCACGTCGCCTCGCCGACCATCCCGGCGGCCTGGCGCGCCTGGCTGCCCGAAGCGGCGTAGGCGCTTCCCGACGCGTGGGACTCTCAATCCGCGTGCTTTGTGTTGGCGCGGTGATCCTCAGTAGCCACGCCGTCGGCGGCCGCGGGACGACCGAGCCGCCGATCGATGCATCATCAAGCGCTCGACGGTGGCCTATCACCACCCGCCCGTGATCGTGCTCCGAAAGCGGGTGACGGCGGATGCAACTCTCGTCTATGCGTGCGTCGACGGCAGTCGGCGTCGGATCAAGCTTGGCAGGGAGGGCTGCTTTCCGGACCGCTGCGACCTCGGTCCGTTCGCAACGGGCGGCTCCGTAATCGCTTACGGTTTGAGCTACCTCGGACGCGGCTTTCCCTACTACCGCATCGAGGTGCGGAGCCTGGCGACTGGCAAGGTCTGGCAACGTGAGGTCCCGGCCGTCGGCAACGACCGCGGCCCCGCCCCGGACACGAGCCGCGGGCACGGTATTCGCGCTATCGCGGTCACGCATACAGGGGCCGCCGCCTGGTTGATCAGAAACCCGTACACGGCGGGGTCTCCATATGAGGTCTGGCGGTCTGATCGCCGCGGCCGCCAGCTCCTCGACGCCGGCTCTGACCTCGATCCTGCGCGCTTCTACGCCTTCGAAGGCACCCTTCATTGGGGCAACGACGCGAGCGAGCGCAAAGCGACATTGCGCTAGCCAGGAACGCGGGCGCGGTGAGCCGCTCCGGCGAAACCGCGTCCGCAGGACGAGGGTGTCGGGACAGGGCAGCGAGGAAGAAGGGTGCGGACGGTCGGGGGTCGGAAGGGCGCTCCCGCCCCGGAGCCGGAGGCGGAGGGGTGGCCCGGCCGACCCCCGAACGCTCCGCACCCCGACCACCCACGCCTGCGCCCATGGGCGAAGCACCGCGCTACAGAACGACGAAGGCCCCGGTGACTAGCCGGGGCCTTCGCTTGATACCTGACTGGACAGGGCCCAGAGACGTTGAAGAACTGCTGCCGGTGGGACCGGGTCCGGCGACGTCTCAGGGGGTGGTCCGGGTTGGATTCCGCTGTGCGGCTCCAGCCTGCCGGTCGCTAGCGGCCGGCCACCTCCAGGGTCCCGCAAAGCATGTGACTACAGATACGGACCACCTCCTTTCTCTGGTCTGCGGAATGTATCAGCGCGGGCAGCGAAATCTTGGCGCCCCCTGGCGGCGTCCTCAGTCGCTCGCGTAGCGCCGCTACGCCACGCTCCCTGCGTCCTAGCCAGGGGGCGTCCGCTATTCCGCTTGTGGTGCTACGACGGCGGGATCAGTCGTCGTCATCGGGCTCGTCGGGCTCTTCCGGAGCCTCGACCGGGCCGGCTCCGTTGCCGCCCTCGATGATGTCGCGGGGTTCGGCGTCGGTCGGCGAGCCGTCGAGCGGCAGGTCGTCCTCGGCGACGCCGGCTGACGTGGCCTCGCCCTCAACGACGAGGGCGACGGCGCTGACGGTGTCGTCTTCCTTCATGTTCATGACCTTGACGCCCTGTGACGCGCGGCCGTAGCGGTTGATGCCCCTGACGCCCGTGCGCTGGACCATGCCGTTGGTCGAGATGAAGACGAGCTCCTGGTGCTCGCGCACGACGAGCGCGCCGGCGAGCGCGCCCTTCTTGTCGGTCAGCGCGATCGTCTTGACGCCCATCGTCCCGCGGCCCTTGATCGGGTAGTCGTCCATCGCGGTGCGCTTGCCGTAGCCGTTCTCGGTCACGACGAGCAGGTCCTGGTCGGGCCGCGCGACGTCCATCGCAAGCACGGCGTTGTTCTTCTGAGAGACGTTCATGCCGCGCACGCCGCCGGTCGCGCGGCCCATCGCGCGGGCCTTGGACTCCTCGAAGCGCGACGCCTGACCGGAGCGCGAGACCATGATGATCGTGTCGCCCGGGTCGACGTTGCGGACGGCCACCAGCTCGTCGCCGTCGGTGATGTTGATGGCGATGATGCCGTCGGCCTTGATCGGCGTGTTGTAGGCCTGCAGCTCGGTCTTCTTGATCTGGCCCTTGCGCGTGGCGAAGACGAGGTACTTCGACTCGCTGAAGTCGCGCGTGGAGAGCACCGACTGGATGCGCTCCTCGTCGCGCAGCGGCAGCACGTTGACCAGCGCGCGCCCCTTCGCGGTGCGCGACGCCTCGGGAAGCTCGTAGACCTTCGACCGGTAGACCTTGCCGCGGTTGGAGAAGAACAGCAGGTAGTCGTGGCTCGAGCACACGAAGAGGTGCTCGATGTAGTCGCCGTCCTTCATGTCCATCCCCGTCACGCCGCGGCCGCCGCGCTGCTGCTGGCGGTAGGTGGTCAGGGGGAGCGACTTGATGTAGCCCGACTTCGTGATCGTGATGACCATCTGCTGGTCGGCGATCAGGTCCTCGATGTCGATCTCGTCCTCGGACGCGGTGATGTCCGTGCGGCGGTCGTCGGCGAACTCTTCGAGGACCTCTCGCAGCTCGTCCTTGATGAGGCCGTAGACCTTCTGCTCGTCGCCGAGCAGGTCGCGCAGCTCGGCGATCCGCTCGAGGGTGTCGTCGTGTTCGCGCTTGAGCTCGTCGACCTCGAGCGTCGTCAGCTGCGAGAGGCGCATCGAGAGGATCGCGTCGGCCTGGATGACCGACAGCTCGAAGCGCTCGACCAGGCCGGCGCGCGCGACGTCGCGGTCGCGCGACGCGCGGATGAGCGCGACGACCTCGTCGATGTTTGCCTGCGCGACGAGGTAGCCCTCGAGGACGTGGAGGCGCGCCTCCTTCTGGCGCAGCTCGTGCTTGGCGCGCCGGACGACGACCTCGCGCTGGTGCTGGACGTAATGGCGGAGGACCTCGCGCAGCGAGAGCGTGCGCGGCACGCCCTCGACGAGCGCGACCATGTTCACGCCGAACGTCGTCTGCATCGCCGTGTGCTTGAAGAGCTTGTTGAGGACGACCTTCGGGATCACGCCGCGCTTGAGCTCGATGACCAGGCGCATGCCGTGGCGATCGGACTCGTCGCGGATGTCGGTGATCTCCGGGATCTTCTTGTCGTGGACGAGGTCGGCGATCTTGATGATCAGCCCACCGTCACCGCCCTTCTTGACCATGAAGGGCAGCTCGGTGACGATCAGCGCCTCCTTGCCCTGGCCGATCTCCTCGATGCCGACCTTGGCCTGGACCCGCACGCGCCCGCGGCCGGTCTCGTAGGCCTCGCGGATCCCCTGCCGCCCGAGGATCGTCCCGCCGGTGGGGAAGTCCGGCCCCTTGACGTGCTTCATCAGCCCATCGAGGTCGATGTTCGGGTCGTCGATCAGGGCGATCGTCGCGGCGATGACCTCGCGCAGATTGTGCGGCGGGATGTTCGTGGCCATGCCGACCGCGATCCCGCTCGAGCCGTTGACCAGCAGGTTGGGGAAGCGCGCCGGCAGGACCAGCGGCTCCTGCTTGCGGCCGTCGTAGTTGGGGACGAAGTCGACGGTGTCCGCGTCGAGGTCGCGGAGCAACTCCATCGCCATGCGATCGAGCCGCGCCTCGGTGTACCGCATCGCGGCGGCGGGGTCGTCGTCGATCGAGCCGAAGTTGCCCTGCCCGTCGACGAGCGGGTAGCGCAGCGAGAAGTCCTGCGCCATCCGCACGAGCGTGTCGTAGATCGCCGAGTCGCCGTGCGGGTGGTAGTTGCCCATCACCTCGCCGACGATCCGGGCGCACTTCGCGTACGGGCGCGTGGGGCCGATGCCCAGCTCGCTCATGCCGTACAGGACGCGGCGGTGGACGGGCTTCAGCCCGTCGCGCACGTCGGGCAGCGCGCGCCCGACGATGACCGACATGGCGTAGTCGAGATACGCACTGCGCATCTCGTCCTCGAGCGCACGCGGCTCGATGTTGCCTCCTGTGAGCGGCCCGGTCGACACGACTAGACGTCCACCGTCGCGGCGAGGGCGTTGGACTCGATGAAGATCCGCCGCGGCTCGACCTGCTCACCCATGAGCATCGAGAAGATGCGGTCGGCCTGCGTCGCGTCCTCCATCGTCACCTGCGCGAGCGTGCGCGTCTCCGGGTCCATCGTCGTCTCGCGCAGCTGCTCGGCGTTCATCTCGCCGAGGCCCTTGAAGCGCTGGAGCGTCACGCCCTTCTGCGCGACATGCATGACCGCACCGCGCAGCGCCTCGAAGGACAGCGCGTCGTCGCTGGCGTCGCCGAGCTTGACGGTGAACGGCGGTGTGCCCGCGAGCTCGACGAGGTTCGCGTGCACGCGCACGAACGAGCGATACTCGTCGGACTCGAACAGCAGCTTGGAGATGCGATGCGTGCGGGCGAGGCCGCTGCGCGTCTCCACCGCGCGGACGATGATCACGTCCGCGTCCTCGGCGCCGAGCTCGGTCTGGTGGGGATCCTCGACGGCCTGGTCGCGGCCGAGGACCTTCATCGCCGCCGCGACGTCGGCCACCTGCTCGTCGAGCAGCGAGGACTCCTCGAGGAACGAGATCAGGTCGTGGCCGTGGTCGGCGCGCAGCGCGCTGGCCCAGCCCTCGTACTGCTTGAGCAACCGGCAGAAGCGCTGCCAGCGCGCCTCGGTGAGCTTGAACTGGGTCGCGTGCCGGTCGAAGACCTGGAAGCGATCCCACTTGTCGGCGAGCAGGATCTCCTCGAGCTCTGAGTCCTTCTCGATGTAGCGCTCCTGGCTGCCCTGCTTGAACTTGTAGAGCGGCGGCTTGGCGATGTAGACGTAGCCCGCCTCGATCAGCTCCTGCATCTCGCGGAACAGCAGCGTGAGCACGAGCGTGCGGATGTGGGCGCCGTCGACGTCGGCGTCCGTCATCAGGATCACCTTGTGGTAGCGCGCGTTCTCGATGTCGAACTCGTCGCGCACGCCGGTGCCGATCGCGGTGATCAGCGCCTGGACCTCCTCGTTGCGCAGCACCTTGTCGATCCGCGCGCGCTCGACGTTGAGGATCTTGCCGCGCAGCGGCAGCACCGCCTGGGTGTGGCGGTCGCGGCCCTGCTTGGCCGAGCCGCCGGCGGAGTCGCCCTCGACGATGAAGATCTCGGCCAGCGACGGGTCCTTCACCGAGCAGTCGGCGAGCTTGCCCGGAAGCCGCGAGTTCTCCAGCGCGGACTTGCGCCGCGTCAGATCGCGGGCCTTGCGCGCGGCGGACCGCGCCTGCGCGGCCTGCACCGCCTTGCGGATGACCGCGCGGCCGTCGGTCGGGTTCTCCTCCAGGAACTCGGCGAGCTTGGTGTTGACCACCGACTCGACGAAGCCGGCCATGCCCGGGTTGCCCAGCTTGGTCTTGGTCTGGCCCTCGAACTGCGGGTCGGCCAGCTTGGCCGAGATGATCGCCGTGAGCCCCTCGCGGACGTCCTCGCCTGAGAGGTTCTCGTCCTTCTCCTTGAGCTCGCCGCGGTCGCGCGCGTACTTGTTCAGCGTGCGCGTCAGCGCCGAGCGGAAGCCCGAGAGGTGCGAGCCGCCCTCGTGGGTGTTGATGTTGTTGGCGAAGCTGAAGATCGACTCCTGGTAGGTCGAGTTCCACTGCATCGCCACCTCGACGGCGCCCTCGGTCTCGGACTCCGCCTCGAAGAAGATGATCTTGTTGCCCAGCGGCTGCTTGTTGTCGTTGAGGTAGTCGACGAAGTCGCGGATGCCGCCCTCGTAGTGGAACTCGATGTTGCCGCCCTCGCCGCGCTCGTCGGTGAGCGTGATCCGAAGGCCGCGCGTCAAGTAGGCGGTCTCGCGCAGGCGCTGCTCGAGCGTGTCCCAGTCGTGGTCGAGGCTCTCGAAGACCTCAGCGTCGGGCAGCCAGGTGATCGAGGTGCCGGTCTCCTTGGTCTCCGCGCCCTTCTGGAGCTCGATGACCGGCGCGCCGCGCTGGTAGTCCTGCGTCCAGACGTGGCCGTCGCGCTTGATCTCGATGTGCAGCTGCTCGCTGAGCGCGTTGACGACCGAGACGCCGACGCCGTGCAGGCCGCCGGAGACCTTGTAGCCGCCGCCGTCGCCGAACTTGCCGCCGGCATGGAGCACCGTGAGCACGACCTCGACGGCCGGCTTGTCCTCCTTCTCCATCTTGGCGACCGGGATCCCGCGGCCGTCGTCCGAGACGGTGACCGAGTTGTCGGGGTGGATGACCACGTCGACCCGGGAGCAGTTGCCGGCGAGGGCCTCGTCGACCGAGTTGTCGACGACCTCCCAGACGAGGTGGTGAAGACCGCGCATGCCGGTCGAGCCGATGTACATGCCGGGACGCTTGCGCACCGCCTCGAGGCCCTCGAGAACGGTGATGTCGGCGGCGTCGTAGCGCTCGTCCTTTTGCTTCTTCGGGTCCTTGGCCATTCAGCCTTTCACGTGAAAAAGGCCCCGCGCCAGGGTCAGCAGATCCGGGCACAGGGCGCTGCCAGCAAGTTGACGTAAGTATAGCAGCCAGACCTCCCGGATCGGGCACCCGAATAGCATAGAAATCGCTGCAAAATGCAGCTTTTTCAGCCCTCGCGGGACCACCCGCGAGGAGGTGCGGCGGAGCATCGCAGCGCGGCCACCGCATCGCGTCCGAGCGCGGCGTTCAGCCGCCCCACCAGATCGGGTCCCATGAGGTCGAGCTCCTGGGCCCAGACGGCCGACCGGCAGGTCACCGTGAGGGTCCCGCCGCGCTCGGATGTGGGCGTCGCTTCGGCGGCGATCGCGGGGCCTGCGATCTGCGCCCAGACGCGCTGGACCTCGGCCAGGACGCTGGGCGGGGCGAGCCGGTCGACGAGCGCGCCGACCGCCATGCCGGCCGGCCGTGGGGACTTGCGGCTCACGCCGCCTCCCGGGCCGTCTGGAGGATCGATCCGTCGACGACCGCGATCCGCTCGACCGTGCCGCGATCGGCTCCTGGCACATGGGAGAGGTCGGTGGTCGTCAGGACGCTCTGCCCGCCTGCGTCGAGGCGTTCGACGAGCAGCGCGCGACGGTCGGCGTCGAGTTCGCTCATCACGTCGTCGAGCAACAGCAGCGGAGGAGTGCCGCGCTCCTGCGCCAGCACGGCGCGCTCGGCCAGCAGGAGCGCGAGCAGTGCGAGGCGCTGCTCGCCCTGCGAGCCGTACGCCCGCAGCTCGCGACCGTCGCGCAACAGGCCGACGTCGTCGCGGTGTGGCCCGTGGCCGGTGAAGCCCCGCTCGAGGTCTGACGCCGTGCGCTCGGCCAGCTCCGCCGCGAGTTCGTCCGCGGTCTCAGCGCACGTCCGCGGGCGGTAACGGAGCTCCGGCGAGCCGACCAGCCCGAGCTCGGTGGCGAGCCGCGCGAACGGCTCGCGCAGCAGCTCGGAAGCGCGCGCGCGGTCGTCGCGCAGCGCGATCCCGTGGCCGGCCAGCTCGGCGTCCCAGGCCGGGAGCGCATCGGTCGAGCTGCGGCCCGCGCGGACGCGCGCGAGCAGCGCGTTGCGATGCGCGAGCGCCTGGGCGTAGGCGCGCCGCGTCGCCGCGCGCGCGGGCCACAGCGCGGCGACGACCTGGTCGAGGTGCGCGCGGCGCAGGGCCGGCGGGCCCTTGACCAGCTCCAGGCGGTCGGGCAGGAACACGGCGACCAGCGGGCGCGCCTCGTGGTCGCTGAGGCGCTCGACCGGGGCGCCGTCGACCTGAAAGCGCTTCGGCTCGCCGGGCTGGAAGCCGACCGCCAGCGTGTGCGGACCGTCGCCGGTCTCGACCTCGACCTCAACCCGAGCCGCCTGCGAGTCGAAGCGCAGCACCTCGCGTTCGTTCGTCGTCCGGCACGACCGCCCGGTGCACCCGAAGTAGAGGCCCTCCAGCAGGTTCGTCTTGCCGGCGCCGTTGCGCCCGTGCACGACGGTCATGCCGGCGCCGAGGCGGATCTCCGCGGACTCGTAGCCGCGGAAGTCGCGCAACCGCAGCGCGGCGACGACCGGGGCGGGCGCGGCCATGACTACACGTTGAGCCTGATCGGCATGATCAGGTAGAGAAAGCCGCTGTCGTCGGCGCTCTCGATCAGGCCGGGGCGCAGCGGGCTGATGAGCTTGAGCAGCAGGTCTTCGTCGCCGGCGCTCTCCAGCCCGTCGCGCAGGAAGTCCGGGTTGAAGCCGATCTCGAACGGCTCGCCCGTGAACGGCGCGGGCAGCGGCTCGCTGGCCTCGCCGACGTCCGGCGTCTGCGCGGACACCACCAGCTCGCCCTCGTTGAAGCTCAGCCGCAGCGGCGCGTTCTTCTGCGCCATCAGGCTGATCCGGCGGACCACGCCCGCCAGCTCCTCGCCGGACATCCGCAGCTCGTGGTCGTAGGTCTCGGGCAGCAGCTGGCGGTAGTTGGGGAACTGGCCCTCGATCAGCCGCGACGACAGCACGATCCCGCCGGCCTCGAATACGACCTGGTTTGCGCGCACGCCGATCCGGACCGTGTCCACGGCCGCCTGCGCCACGACGCGCTCGAGCTCCTGGAGCGCGCGCGCCGGAACGTTGGCCTCGAAGCCCCCTTCGATCGGCGGGTCCAGCGCGGTCTCCTTGACGCTCAGGCGATAGGAGTCGGTGGCGACCATCCGCAGCTCGCCGCCCTGGGCGGAGACGAGGATGCCGGTGAGGATCGGACGGGTCTCGTCGCGGGAGGCGGAGCGGGCGACCTTGGCGATCGTCTCGACGAACGCCTGCGCGGGAACGGTGACGATCTGGTCGCCGCCGGGCTCCGGGAGGTTCGGGAAGTCCTCGCCGCGCAGCGTGCGCAGGTGGAACCGCGCGGGCCCCGAGACGACCTCCACGTCCTGCTCGGCCGGCCGCAGCTCCAACGTCACCTGGCCTCCGGGCAGCTGGCGGACGACGTCGAGCAGGAGGCGGGCAGGGAGGACCACGGTGCCCTCACGCACCACCTGCGCGGTCAGCGGCACCCGCAGGCCGACCTCCATGTCCGTGGCGCGCAGCTCGACGCCGCCGGCGCCCGCGACCATCTGCACGCCCGAGAGCGCCTGCACCGCGCTGCGCGTGGACGCGACGCGGGTCGCGGTCTGCAGCTGGGTCAGAAGGTCCTGGGCGGTGGTCTCGAGCTTCACGATCTGCAACTACCCCTTAGAGAGAGAACAGGAAGAGGGACTGTTGATGTGTGCACGAACGGCGAAACGGCCGGAGCTTGCGGCAAGCTCGTGCACAGCGGGGCTGTCCGCATCGCTCGCAGTCTGTCAATCCAGCCGGTCGGCATGGATGCGTTCGGTCAACGTCCGAACGGTTGCCGACGCGTCGGGGTCCGAACCGACACGCTCGGCGGCGCGGCGGCAGGCGTGGAGGACGGTCGTGTGGTTGCGACCACCGAAGGCGCGACCGATGGCCGGGAGGCTCTCCTCGGTGTGCTTGCGGGAGAGGTACATGGCGAGCTGGCGCGGCCAGGCCACGCGCGTGGCACGCGCGCTCGACAGGAGCTCCTCCGACGAGAGGCCGAACAGCTCGCACGTGGCCTGCTGGATCGACGCGACGCTGGGCGCGCCCCCGCGAGCACCTCGCGCCCGCGGGGTAGAGGCCGTCGAGGACCTCCTCGGCGAGCTCGGCATCGATCGGTCGATCCGTCAGCGAGTGGAACGCGACGACGCGGATCAGGGCGCCCTCGAGCGCGCGCATGTTGCTGTCGATGCGCCGCGCGATCACCTCGATCGCGCCCTCGTCGGGCAGGTCGACCTCGTCGTGCTGGATGCGCTTGCGCAGCACGGTGAGGCGGGTCGCGAGGTCGGGCGGCCGAATGTCCGCGACCAGGCCGGCCTCGAAGCGCTCGCGCAGCCGGTCCTCGAGCGAGGCGAGGTTGCGCGGCAGGCGGTCGGAGGTCAGCACCACCTGACTGCCGGCGTCGTGCAGCGCGTTGAACGTATGGAAGAACTCCTCCTCGGTGCGCGCCTTGGACTGCAGGAACTGCACGTCGTCGATGAGCAGCACGTCGACGCCGCGGAAGTGCTCCTTGAAGTGCTCGACGTTCCCGCCGCCGTGCAGGGCGGAGAGGAACCCGTTCGTGAACGCCTCGGCCGTGGTGCACCTGACGGTCAACCCGCCGCCGTGCGCCCGCACGTAGTTGCCGATCGACTGCAGCAGGTGGGTCTTGCCGACACCCGGCGGGCCGTAGAGGAAGAGCGGGTTGTAGGCGCCCGCCGGCTGCTCGGCGACGGCGAGCGCCGCGGCGTGGGCGAAGCGGTTGCCGTCTCCGAGGACGAACTGCTCGAAGGTGAACTTCGGGTTGAGCTCGTCGCGCACGGCACCCCGCGGGACCTCGGCGGGCAGCTCGGGTGGGCGGTCGCGCGGGCCCTCGCCCGCGATCTCGACGCGAGCCCGGGGGCCGAGGACCGCGACGGCCGCCTCGTCCAGGACGGTCGCGAAGCGGTCGGCGACCCATCCGCGAACGGGCCCGGGTGCCTCGACGAGCAGGACGTCGCCCTCGAAGCTCGCCACATGCAGCGGAGAGAGCCAGAGCTCGAACGCCGTGTCGGTGACCCGCCGTCGCAGCTCGGCCTGGATGCGGCTCCAGATCTCGGCGCTGTCTTGGGGCATGGCAGGGGTCGGCGACTCCGTCGGGAGGGGTTGCGGAACCGATGGGGGAAGGAGCCGGAGAGGCCTTGCGATGCGTCTGGCCGGCCCGGCGCGGCGACTATAGCCCAGGCCACGCAGCCCGTCGCGGTGTTGCTCGCACGAGTGTCGCAAATCGCGGTGAATTCTCCGCGACGGCCGTGTGCACAGCCTGTGCATGCCTTGTTCACGCGCGCGTCGGCGGAGCGATCCGCGCCGCTAGACTGCTGCCCCGCATGAAGCGCACCTATCAGCCGAAGAAGCGCAAGCGCGCACGCGCGCACGGGTTCCGCAACCGGATGCAGACGCGCGCCGGCCGGCTGGTGCTCAAGCGGCGGCGCGACAAGGGCCGCAAGCGGCTCACCGTCTGACCGTGGGCGAGGGCGGCTCCACCGCCCCGCGCGCCCGCCGCCGGCGCCTGTCGCGCAGCGCGGAGTTCGAGCGGGTCTACAAGGAGAGCCGCTCGCAGGGAAACCGCTACCTCGTGCTCTACGCCTTCCCGCGCGACGACACCGAAGGCGTGCGCGTCGGCCTGACCGTGCCGCGCAAGGTCGGCGGCGCCGTGGACCGCAACCGGGTCAAGCGGCTGTTGCGCGAGGCGTTCGACGCCGAGGGCGCCGGCGTCCCCGCCAACCACGACATCGTCATCAAGGCGCGGCCGGACGTCAGCGAGCTCGCCGAACGCGAGGGCCTGGCCGGCGTTCGCGCGGCGCTTTCGGAGCTGTTGGGCCAGGCGGGGCTGCTTCCGTGAGCGCCACCACGCTGGCCCGCCGCGCCGCGATCGCGCCGATCCGCGCCTACCAGCGGGTGATCTCCCCGGCCCTGCCGCGCCGGTGCAAGTACGAGCCGACGTGCTCGCGTTACGCGGTACAGGCGATCCGGCGGTACGGCATACTGCGCGGCCTGGTGCTCGCCGGGTGGCGGCTCCTGCGCTGCAACCCGTGGAGCCACGGCGGCCACGATCCGGTGGAGGCCCAGCGCCTGTTCCGGTAGTCCCCCATGCCCTTCGTTCTCGCCAACATCTTCCAGCCGCTGATCGACGTCTTCGAGGCGGTCATCAAGTGGCTGCACGACAGCGTCGGGCTCGGCTGGGGCTTCTCGATCATCGTGCTGACGATCATCGTGCGCGCCGCCCTGGTGCCACTGACCGTCAAGCAGTTCAAGTCGATGCAGGCGATGCAGCGCCTGGCGCCCGAGATCAAGGAACTGCAGCAGAAGTACAAGGACGACAAGCAGCGCCAGCAGCAGGAGATGATGGCGTTCTACAAGGAGAACCAGGTCAACCCGTTCGGGTCGTGCCTGCCGTTGATCCTGCAGATGCCGGTCTTCCTGTCGCTGTTCTACATGCTGCGCAAGGACCTGCGGCACGACATCTGCCCGGACCTCAACCCGCCCGGCATCGCCAACCCCAAGCCGTGCGGGTCGACGGACGCGTCGCAGTTCTTCTTCATCCACGACATCACCGACAAGGCGACGGGCGGCGTCCTGGTCGCGCTGATCGTCCTCTACATCGGCTCGCAGCTGGCCTCCAGCGTGCTGATGGCCGTGTCGGCCGACCGCAACCAGCGGATGCTGATGATCGGCCTGCCGTTCATCTTCACCGCTTTCATCATCCAGTTCCCCGCCGGTCTGATCGTCTACTGGATCACGACGAACCTCTGGACCGTGGGCCAGCAGTACCTCGTGCGCCGCACGATCGGCCCGCTGAAGCCCGCCACCGCGGGTGCGCCGGCGGGTGCCGCGGCGGCAGTGGAGACGCCACCGCCACGAAAATCGCTGCGAGCTCGAGGCAAGGAGCCACCCGAGGAGCCGACGCCCGTCAAGAAGCCGTCGGGACCGCCACCTTCCGCACGCCGGAAGAAGAAGCGTTCGGGGCGTAGACGGTGAGCGACGCCGGCGATCGGGTGCGCGAGCTGGTCGACGCGGTCGTCGACGCCCTGGGCCTCGACGCCAAGGTCGTCGTCGAGGAGGACGACGAGGCGGTCACCGCGACGGTCGAGGGCGAGGATCTGGGCCTGTTCATAGGCCGTCACGGCCAGACGATCGAGGCCGTCCAGCACCTGGCTCAGCGGGTGGCGCTAAGGGGATCCCACCCCCCCGCCCGCCCCGCCGCGGACGGGGAGCCGCGCCGGCGGATCGTGGTCGACGCCGCCGGTTACCGGGCCCGCCGCCGCGAGGCACTCGAGCGCGAGGCCGACGATGCGGCCGACGAGGCGCTGCGCTACTCGCGCCCGGTCGCGCTCGACGCGATGACGGCGACCGAGCGGCGGATCGTCCACGAGCACCTGCGCGACCGCGAGGACGTGGACACGCACTCCGAGGGCGACGAACCCGACCGCCACCTGGTCGTCTCGCCCGTCGACGACTGAGCGTAAAACGTGAAACACCCGCGCCTCGCTGATCTGGCCGGGAGATACGGGGTGCCGGAGGCCGGACGCGCCGCCTTGGAGTCGCTTCCTCGAGTTGCTCGCCGAGGACGACGACGCCCCGACGACCGTCCGGGACCCCGCCGCCGCGGTGGACACGCACGTGGCCGACGCGCTGTCGGGCCTCGAAGCCCCGGAGCTGCAGGCCGCGAGCGTGGTCGCGGACATCGGCGCGGGAGCGGGGGTTCCGGGCCTCGTCCTCGCCGCCGCACGGCCGGAGATGCGGGTGATCGCGCTGGAGAGCGCGGGCCGCAAGTGCGCTTTCATCCAGCGCGCGATCGACCGGATGGGGCTGGAGAACGCGACCGTCGCTCAACGACCGCGCCGAGACATGGAAGGAGGGTTTCGGCGCGTGCGACGCGGTCACGGCCCGCGCGGTCGCGCCGCTGCCGGTCCTGGCCGAGTACGCGGCTCCGTTGCTGCGCATCGGGGGAGCGCTCGTGGCCTGGAAGGCCGCCGTGGACGCCGGCGAGGAGGCCGACGGCGAGGCCGCCGCGCACACGCTCGGCCTCGGGACGGCCCGGCGCGTGCCCGTCACGCCGTTCCCGGGCGCGCGCGACCGCTCTCTCTACGTCTACCTGAAGGTTCGTTCCACCCCGAACGAGTACCCCCGTCGCCCAGGAATGGCCCGCAAACGGCCCCTCAGGGCCTCAACCTGAGCCTCGTCGAGGGTTCGGCCCCGAAGCGTCGCGGTCGGTCCGACCGCCGCGGCCGCTAGCTTCGCGGGCGCATGGGCACCGTCTACGCGATCGCCAACCAGAAGGGCGGGGTCGGCAAGACGACCACGGCGGTCAACGTCGCGGCCTGCATCGCGGAGGCCGGCTACCCGACGCTCCTGGTCGACATCGACCCCCAGGCGAACGCGACCGTTGGGCTCGGCCTGCCGAAGGACGGCTCGCCGAACGCCTACGACGTCCTCGCCAAGCGCGTCGAGGCGGCGGCCGCGATCCGCGAGACGACCGTCGCGGGGCTGCACCTGCTGCCCTCGCACCCCGACCTCGCGGGCGCGAGCGTCGAGCTGCCGCGCACGCCCGGTTCGGAGATGCGCCTGCGCGAGGTGCTCGCGCCGATCCGCGACCGCTACGCCTACGTCCTGCTCGACTGCCCGCCGTCGCTGGGCCCGCTGACGGTCAACGCCCTGGTCGCGGCCGACCGTGTGATCGTCCCGGTGCAGACCGAGTACTTCGCGCTGGAGGGCCTCGCCGGCCTGCTCGACACGCTCGCGCTGATTCAGCGCGAGCTGAACCCGCGGCTTACGGTGGCGGGCATGCTGCTGACGATGCACGACGGCCGCACCCGGCTCGCCCGCGACGTCGAGCGCGAGGTGCGCGAGCACTTCCCCGCGCTGGTCTTCGACACCGTCATCCCGCGCAACGTCCGCGTCGGCGAGGCGCCGAGCTTCGGCCGCGCGGTGATCCATCACGATCCGCACTGCCCGGGCGCGGACGCGTACTTCGAACTCGCGAAAGAGGTGGCCGCCCGTGGCTGAGCATCGACTGGTTCACGGCGCCCAGCCGATGCTCAGAGGACGGGCGGTTGCGCGTGGCTGACCGTGGAATGGGCCGGGGCCTGGCGGCGATCCTCTCGATCTCCCCCGATGCCGCCGACGAGACAGAGCTGCGCGAGCTGCCGGTCGAGCTGATCGCGCCGAACCCGCGCCAGCCGCGCCGCCACTTCGACGAGCAGACGCTGCGCGCGCTGGCCGACTCGGTGTCCGAGCGCGGCGTGCTGCAGCCGGTGCTCGTCCGCCCGGTCGTCGGCGGGACCTACGAGCTGGTCGCCGGCGAGCGCCGGTGGCGCGCCGCGCAGCTCGCCGGGCTCGAGACGTTGCCCGCGCTGGTCCGCCAGCATCAGGACACCGAGGCGCTCGAGGTCGCGCTGGTCGAGAACATGGCCCGCGAGGACCTCAACCCCGTCGAGGAGGCGCGGGCCTGCGCGGCGCTCGTGGAAGAACTTGGTCTCACGCGCGAGGCGGTCGGCCGCCGCGTCGGTCGCAGCCGCGTCGCCGTGTCGAACCTCGTGCGGCTGCTCGACCTGCCCGACGAGGTGCTCGACCTGCTCGAGCAGCGCAAGCTCACCGAGGGCCACGGGCGGGCGCTCCTGCTCGCGGCCGACCACGAGGCGCGCCGGCGCCTCGCGCGCGAAGCGGTGGCGGGCGAGTGGTCGGTGCGGACCCTCGAGTCGCGCGCGCGTGAGGCCGGGCGGGCTACACCGCGCGGCGCGAAGAGCGAGGTCCATCCCGATCAGCGCGAGGCCGCCGAGACGATCGCCGACGCCCTCGGCGCGGTCATGGGAGCAGAGGTGCGCGTGCGTGCGACGGCGGGGGGATACCGCGCCGAGCTCGCCTTCTCCGACGTCGACGAGGCCCTCGCTCTGGCCCGCAGGATCGGCCCGCGACGCGTCGTCTGACCGGCCCTGCCCGCCGCTATATTGGCGGCTCGCGGGCGATTAGCTCAGTCGGTTAGAGCGCTTCTCTGATAAGGAAGAGGTCCCAGGTTCGAGTCCTGGATCGCCCACTCGCGAGACCCTCGACGGGCGCGCTACTCCTCCTCGGGTGGCGCGGCTCTCACCGAGGTGTAGCGCCGCCGCAGCCCGGCCTTTCCCGCCGCCCAGCGCACGCCTCGGCGGGCGGGCGGCGGAAGCATGTTGACCCCCTTGCCGATCGTGCGCCGGACCCGACCGACCGGCGCCGGCGCCGCGACGTCGCCCTGGCCCGGGATGAAGCGCGGGCGTTCGTAGGGGTAGGAGATCAGGAAGACCTTGCGCGGGTGGTAGAGGCGTTCGGGAAGCGGGACCTCCTCCTTGGTCAGCAGCTCGAGGTCTCCGAACCGCTCGATGCGCCGGCTGACCTCGGGCCCGCCGAACAGCAGCGATCCTCCTTCGCCCAGAGGGTCCACCTTCTCGGGCTCTGCGAACGAATAGCCGTAGAGCTCGCCGATCCGGGTCAGCCTGTTCGTGATCAGCTTCCGGTCGGCTTCGCCGAGCTGGGCCGCCCAGCGCGCGACGCGAGTCGGGTCGATCGGCTCGTCGGCACGGGAGAGGCCCTCGATCCGATCGTGCTGGCGGTCGCTGTGGACCACGTGGTGGCCGAGGACGTTGTCCGACCACGGCTCCCCGAGCCAGTCGAGCAGCTCGCGCATGACGGGCTCGGGCCGGAGCACGAGGTCCTCGTAGCGCAGCACGATCGTCCGCCGAGGATCGAGCGCCGCCTGGCGTGCGATCTCCTTGTAGTAGCGCCGGCAATGGCGCACCGCCCATCTGGAGGAGTGGCCGAAGCGCCGCATGTTCGACGCCGACGCGGCTCCCGGATGGCGCACGATCGCGACGAAGACCGAGTCTCCGAACAGGCGCCGCATGCTGTCCATGTGCCAGGTGTGCTGGGGCGTCTTCTCGCCCCAGCGCTGCTTGCCGTGCTGCTCGGCGTAGCGCATGAAGATCCGCTCGAAGAACCCGCGCGCCTCCTCGTCGAGCTCCTCGTCGCTCCAGCCGAGACGCTGCGCCCACTTGCGCCCGCTCAGCTTGAACGGGACGAACCGCATCGCGCCGTAGATCCGCATGAAGCCGGTCTCGTGGGGCACCGCGATGCGCTCGTGGCTGTCGAGGATCAGGCGTAGGAGCGTGCTCCCGGTGCCCATCGGGCTGACGATGAAGATCGGGCCGCGTACGGGTGCGGGCTCGCGCGGGGTGTCTCGACGCTGGTCCAAACGGAGCGCGGCACTATAAGCCGCGCGCTGCACCCGCTCGCGGGACCCACCAAAGTGCGATTTGCGACATGATGTGCAGCAACAGGGGTCTTTCGAAGGGAGCAGATCATGAGGGGAAGGATTTGCGTCGTATTGGCGACGTTCGGGGCGACGCTCTCGCTGGTCGCTGCATCCACGGCCGGCGCCGCGCCGCGGATCGAGGCCTACGAGGTGGTGGTGCCCAACGCCAAGGCGTTGTCGTACCTGGCGAGCCTGGGCTTCGACATCACCGAGACGCGCCGGGGCAGCCGCGTCGAGATCGACGCGAGCCCCGAGCAGGCGCAGGCGCTGCGCAAGCTCGGCATGGCGCCCAAGCTGCGGCGTGACGCCGAGGGCCTGAGCTCGCTGCAGTCCGACGCGCGGATCCAGGAGGCCGACGGCTCCTACAAGGTCTACCGCCCGTACTTCGACCCGACCTACGTCGGCACCGACGCCAACGGCGACCCGCGCCCGACGCTGTACGAGGAGATGCTCAACCTCGCCGCGTCGAATCCGAACATCGCCAAGCCCGTGGTCATCGGCCACTCGCTCAACGGCGCGCCGATCCTCGCCGTGCGCGTGACCAAGGACGCGCAGGACCCGCAGCTCACCGACGGCCAGCGGCCGGCGACGATCTTCATGGCGGCCCAGCACGCCCGCGAGTGGATCACCCCCGAGATGATCCGCCGCCTTGCGCACCTCTTCATCGACAACTACGGCGGCACCGGCCGCGCGGAGACCACCGACGGCGGCGGGATCGTCGGCCTGAAGAAGTCATACCTCACGCAGCTGGTCAACACGCGCGAGCTGTGGTTCGTCGTGGTGTCCAACCCCGACGGCTACGACTTCACCTTCACGCCGGGCAACCGCCTGTGGCGCAAGAACCTGCGCGACAACAACGGCGACGGCCAGATCGACATCAATCACGACGGCGTCGATCCCAACCGCAACTACCCGAGCAAGTGGAACTACGACGACGAGGGGTCGTCGAGCGACCCGTCGAGCGAGACGTTCAGAGGTACCGAGGCATCATCCGAGCCCGAGACGCGCGCGATGGACGGCTTCCTGCGGCGGGTCGGCTTCCAGATGATGGTCAACTACCACTCGGCGGCGGAGCTGCTGCTCTATCCGCTGGGCTGGCAGTCGCAGACCTACACCGCCGACGACCCGCTGTTCCGCGCGCTGTCCGGCACGCTGCGCGACTCGGCCGTGAAGGGCATCGAGCCCGGCGCGCCGGACGACTACGTGCCCGAGGTCGGCGCCTTCCTCTACACGACCAACGGCGAGACCACCGACCACGCGTACACCAAGTACGGCACGCTCGCGTGGACGCCGGAGATGGACGTCTCCGACCCCGAGCGGGGTGGCGGCGCCAGCGTGTTCGAGTTCCAGGACTCCGAGGCCGACGTCGAGGACGCGTTCGAGAAGAACGTCCCCTTCGCGCTCGACATCGCTGAGTCCTCGGCGCACCCGTCGAACCCGACCTCGCACCTGGGCAACACCGCGCCCGACTTCCAGCTGGACACGTTCGACGTCTCCTACGGCGACCCGCAGACGGTCGAGGTCGATGCCAAGCGCGGCCTCGGCGCGATCACCGCGCACTGGGCGGTCGAGGGCAATGAGGAGCACACGGCGCCGATGTCGGAGTGGAGCGGCGGCGAGCGCTACGGCGACGAGGGCGACGTCTACTACCACCGCGTCCGCGGCCAGATCACCGGAACCAAGCCGGGCGACCATGTGCGCGTCTGGTTCGAGGGCGACGGCAAGACGTCGAAGGCGTTCACCTACGTCGTGCACAGCGACACCGGCAACCCGGTGCTGATCCTGTCGGCCGAGGACTACTCGGGCAACAGCGCCCTGCCGGCGTACGACAGCACCAGCGGGCCGTTCTTCCTGAACTACTACGAGGCCGCACTCGACGCGGCGGGCGTCGGACACGACGTCTACGACGTCGACGCCATGGGTCGCGAGGCGCCGGACGCGCTCGGCGTGCTCAGCCACTACAAGGCGGTGGTCTGGTACACGGGCAACGACCTGATCGTCCGCGAGCCCGGGCAGGGGCCCGGGACCGGCGTGAGCAAGCTCGTCAACGACGAGATCCTCCAGGTCCGCGACTACCTCAACGAGGGCGGCAAGCTGCTCTACACGGGGCAGAACGCGGCGACCAACACCCAGGACGAGGGGTTCGTCTACAACCCGGCCGGCCAGCCGCCGTTCTGCAACGACGACGCGGTTGCCGACCAGTGCGTGCCGATGGACAACGACTTCCTCCAGTACTGGCTGGGGGCCTACGTCCACATCAACGTGACGGGTGACCCGTTCGCCGGCGCCGACCTCGACGCCGCGCGGGCGCTGTCGTTCCAGCTCGGCGGTGGCCCGTTCGGCTCGTCGCAGTTCGCCCTCAACGGGCCCGACAGCGCCGAGAACCAGGGGCACGTCTACTCGATGGTGCCCACGTCGAACCTGCTGCCGAAGTCCGTCTACCCGCAGTTCGCCTCCGAGCGGGCGGCTGCGATCGACGGGACCCAGCGCATTCGACCCGCCGACAGGCTCTCAGTACATGGTCGCCGCGCTCGCGGGACGTCAACTGGCAGCGGCTGAGCAAGACGGTCGACCTGACGGGCGCAGGCAGCGCGTCGCTGCGCTTCAAGTTGTCCTACGACACCGAGCCCGCCTGGGACTTCGTGTTCGTCGAGGCCCACACAGTCGGGCAGGACGACTGGACCACGCTGCCCGACGCCAACGGCCACACGTCCGACGACCCGGGCGATAGCTGCCCCGAGGGCTGGCGCGAGCTGCACCCGTTCATCGACCACTACCAGACGCTCGACGCCGCCGACGGCTCGTGCACGAACACGGGCAGCAGCGGCGCATGGAACGCGGCCAGCGGCAACTCGGGCGGCTTCGGGGAGTGGGACGTCGACCTGAGCTCGTTCGCCGGCAAGAACGTGGAGGTGGCGATCTCCTACGTGCAGGACTGGGCGACCGGCGGACTCGGGGCGTTCCTCGACGACGTGTCGATCACCAAGGACGGGACCGCGATCGCCGAGACGTCGTTCGAGTCCGACGACGGCGGCTGGGCCGTCGGAGCGCCGGACGGCTCCTCGCACGAAGCCACCTGGCAGCGTCGCGCATCGGTGGGCTTCACCGAGGGTCCCGGGGTCGCGACAGCCGACACGCTGTATTACGCCTTCGGCCTGGAAGGCGTCACCGGCGCGGCGTCGCGGGCCGAGCTGATGACCAACGCGATGCGCTACCTCGGCGTCACCACATCAGGCGGTGGCTCGGGCGGTGGCGGCGGAGGTGGCGGTGCCGGCACCCAGACGCCGCCCGGCGGAGGCGGTTCGCCGCCTGCGGACGTCGGCGGCGAGGCCCAGAGCGGCGCGGGCGGCCAGAACGCGATCGGCGGCGCGAAGGCCCCGGCGCGGGTGAGCTTCGCTCGCCAGACGCTGCGGGTTCCGAAGGGCAGGCACTACGTCCGCGTGAAGCTGGCCTGCCCGGTGTCGACCGGGACGTCGACCCGCTGTCGCGGGGTCCTGCGGATGCTGCTCGGCGGCACGCTGCTCGCCAGGCGGGCGTTCTCGATCCCGGCGGACACGCCGGCAACGGTCCGGCTGCAGCTGCGCGATCGCGACTACCGCAGGCTGCGCGCCCGCGGCCGGATGAAGGTCAGCGGGATCGTCCTCACCCGCGGCGCCGACGGGCGCCAGCGGCGGGTGGCGGCGACGATCACGCTGTTGCCCTCCTGACGCAATTGGCAGGCGCGCGGCACGTCGGGTGCCGCGCGCCGCGCCGCTAGCGCTTGCGCTTCTTCGACCCTGCCTTGGCGATGTAGGTGTCGGGCGCGTCGACCTGGACGTCCTTGTCCTTGAAGAAGTCGCGGACGATGACGCTGCCGAAGATGACCTTGACCTCGGTCGTGTCGCAGGTGTCGGTGACCTTCCAGACGGTGCCGCGCTCGACGCCCGACGCGTGCTTGCCGATCACGTTGAACTTGCCCGACGCCTTGGCGTTCAGGTAGCGCACGACGCGCCGGCGGGCCGTTTCGGCGACCCAAGTCGGCCAGGTCGACGCCGAGGTCGCGTTGGCGGCGGCGCAGAGCTTCTTGCGGCGCTTGCCCTTGATCAGCTTGATCCGGGTGACGAGCTTGCCGTTGACGAACGTCAGCGGCTGGGTGAACGTGAACACCCCGCCGTTGAAGTCGCCGGTGAAGGTGCCACCGACGCCGTCGGCGACCACGAGCTCGATCGAGCCCTTCTTGGTGTCGATCTCGCTGCCGACCGGCACCAGCTCGCCCGGCTTGAGCAGGACGCAGCGCTTCTTACCGGGCCTCCGGATGCACACGCGGCCGTCGATGTCCTGGACGCCACCCGACTTCCCGGCCACCGGCGGCGGCGGCGTCGAGCCGCCCTTGACGACGCGGATGTCCTTGGTCGTGGAGTTGCCGTTGCCGTCGAGCGCGTAGATCTGGATCGTGTGCAGACCCGACTTGAGCTGCTTGGCGCCCTGCCATTCCATCTCGGCGTGGCGGTTCGTCGGGTAGGCCGCCGCCGCGGTCCCCGTGAAGTTGCGGATCTTGTCGCCGTCGGCCAGGAAGGTGATCCGGGCGACCCCGTTGGGGTCGGTCGCGTCGGCCTCGATCACGAGCGGCTTGCCGGTCTTGATCCGACCGCCCTCGGCGGGGGACTTGACCGAGATCTTCGGCGGTTCGAAGTCGCCGCAGGACTGACCCGCGAAGGCGTCCCTGCCGGCCGCCACGTCCACGAAGGCCGCGTAGGAGGGCTTGGGAGAACCGTCGCTGCGGATGAGCCCGTACTGGCCGCTCTCGGGATCGTCCTGCAAGGTGAACCACTGTGCGTTGGCGACGTAGGGGAAGTCCTTCAGGCAATGCCACGCCATCCGAAGGAAGCGGGCCTGCTCGTCCTCGCTCACGCCGGCGTTCTTCTGGCCGGCGAACATGCCGGACTGGCAGAGCCCTCCGGCCGTCGACCACCCGAGCTCGGTCATCCAGATCGGCTTGCCGTCGTCACCGTGGCTGACCATCACCTTGCGGACCTCGATCAGGCCGAGGAACGAGAAGCGCCCGACGCGCCCGTCGGTGGTTCTCTGGAAGTTGTCGGGCCCGACCACCGAGCACGCGGTGTCGGTGTGGATGGCGACCCCG
This sequence comes from uncultured Actinomycetes bacterium, assembly GCA_963825415.1. Classification (GTDB taxonomy): domain Bacteria; phylum Actinomycetota; class Thermoleophilia; order Solirubrobacterales; family Solirubrobacteraceae; genus BP-464. Next base: position 655,777 of record CAWGTD010000003.1, read on the forward strand.
TCGAAGGCCCCGCCGGACCCTCCACCCAACGACTTGTAGACGGCGTCGAGGAACTCGAAGTTGTTGCCGGTCAGAGGCCCGAAGAAGACCGTCGCGAACGGGTGGACGCGTGGGTAGACGGCCTTCAGCAGGGCCGCGTACCCCGCGGGGTCGCCGCCCGCCTTGCCCCACCAGAGGGCCTCGTCGGGCTCGTTCCAGATCTCCCACACCACGACCTTGCCGACCCATCGCTGGGCCAGTGCGCCGACGAAGCCGGCGAAGCGGTTGTTGTCGGCGGGCGGCGCGCCCTTCCCGGTGACGACGATCACGGGCTTGGCGCCGCGCGCGACGATGTCGTTGACGATTCCGTCGTAGGCGGCGGCCACGCTCGGGTCCAGCGTCGCCTCGCCCTGCCACAGCAGGAAGACGCGCACGGTCCCGGCACCAGTTGCGACGGCCGCGGGCACCATCGAACCCGAGACGGCGCCGCCGTGGATGTTGATGCCCGCAGCGGCCCCGTGCGCGGCCGCCGGGATCAGAGCGAGGGCGAAGCAGGCCGTGATGGCGAGGCGGCAAAACGACTTGGACAGGGTGCGTTCCTTGCTGGACCGGAGAACGGGGACTTTGATGCTGATCTGCATCGACGATCGTCGGCTTAACCTAAACCGAGGGTAGCCCTAAAAGAGCGGTCTGTCGGCCTCATGGACCGACGTCGGAGGGGGTCCGAGGCCGCCGAGGAGGCGGAGAACCGCCGCCTATACTGCCGCGCGTGCAGGAGATGGTCATCTACGGGGTGAGCTTCGACATGGTTGGCAAGCAGCCGATCGTGCTTCTCAAGACCGTCGACTCCAACAAGTTCCTGCCGATCTGGATCGGCCATCCGGAGGCCGCCGCGATCCTCATGAAGCTCCAGGGAGCTTCGACCCCCCGGCCGATGACGCACGACCTGCTGTGCGACATGCTCGGCGAGCTCGACGCCAAGTGCACGCGCGTGGCGGTCACCGAGCTGCGCGACAACACGTTCTTCGCGTCGATCACGCTGACGGTCAACGGCGGGACGGACATCGAGATCGACTCGCGCCCTTCCGACGCCCTGGCGATCGCGGTGCGCTCCGGCGCGCCGATCTTCGCCGCCGAGGACGTCATCGCCGAGTCCGCGATCGAGTTCGAGCACGAGGTCGAGGACACCGAGGAGGTCGTCGAGAAGTTCAAGGACTTCCTCGACCAGGTCACGCCTGAGGACTTCGCCGGCGAGAGCTGACGCTTTCGCGGCCATCCCACTTCTGTCCCCGCAGGCGCGGAGACGCTACGCCCGGGCTCCGGCGAGGATCCGCGCGACCAGTTCGTCGAAGGCGATGCCGGCGGCGTCGGCGGCCTGCGGCAGCAGGCTCGTCTCGGTCAGCCCCGGGATCGCGTTGACCTCGAGCAGGGTCGGCTCGCTGTCCGGCCCAAGCATCAGGTCCACGCGCGAGAAGGCGCCGCACCCGAGCGTGTCGTGGGCGCGCAGAGCAAGGTCCTGGACCCGCGCGGTCAGCTCGTCGCCGAGCTCGGCCGGGCAGACGAACTGCGTGCGCCCGATCTCGTAGCGGGCCTCGAAGTCGTAGAAGTCCTCCTCGCGCGGCACGGCCTCGACGACCGGCAGCGCCTCGCCGTCGAGCACCGAGACCGCGAGGTCGCGGCCCTCGACGTGGCGCTCGAGCAGGACGCGGTCGGAGTACGAGAAGGCCGCCACCAGCGCGGCGGGGACGTCGGCGGCGGTCGCGGCGAACTTGATCCCCAGCGCCGAGCCCTGGTCGGCCGGCTTGACCACCAGCGGGAAGCCGAGCCGCTCCTCGATGGCGCCGAGCGCCTCGGCCGCCCCCAGCTCCTTGAAGGCCGCCTCGCTGAACGCGAAGAAGTCCGGCGTCGGGATGCCGGCATCGCGGAAGGCGTGCTTGGCCAGCACCTTGTCGGCGCAGCGCATGCACGCGCTCACGCCCGAGCCGGTGTACGGCACCCCGATGATCTCCAGCAGCTCCTGCACGGTGCCGTCCTCACCGTCGCGGCCGTGCAGCGCGACGAACGCCGCGTCGGGCCGCAGGTCGCGCAGCCGCGCCACGAGGTCGTGCCCGACGTCGATCCCGTGCACCTCGTGGCCCAGCCGCTCGAGCGCGTCCTCGACCCGCGCGCCGGACTTCAGCGAGACGCCGCGCTCGAGCGAGCGGCCGCCCTTCAGCACCGCGACGCGGCTCACGGCGCCGAGCGCCGCCGCCGGTCGCGCCGCGGGAGCTCGAGCACGTCGGCCAGCTCGCCGGCGGACTCGTCGCGCTCACCCCGTGCGCGTGCCGGCGACTCGGGAGGCTTGCCGGTGAGCGTTCCGTAGAGGTCGACCTGCTCGCGCACGACCTCGCCGATGCGCCGCACGCCCTCGCGGATGTCGTCCTCACGGACGCCGGAGAAGTTCAGGCGCATCGACGACCCGCCGCGACCGTCGACGTAGGCGGCCCGCCCGGGGACGAATGCCACATTGCGCTCCTCCAGCGCCCGCGCGAGGAGGTCGGTCGTGTCGATGAAGTCCGGCAACGTGGCCCAGATGAACAGGCCGCCGCCCGGCCGCGTCCAGGTCGCCTCGCGAGGCAGGTGCTCGGCGAGCGCGTCGAGCATCGTGTCGCGCCGCCGGCGGTAGAGCTCGCGCAGCTCCTCGAGGTAGTCCTCCCAGCGCCGCTCGGCGAAGTAGGCGGCGACGAACAGTTGGCTCAGCGACGAGGAGCACAGGTCGGCGCCCTGCTTGCCGAGGTTCATCTTCTCGAGGACCGGCCGCGGGGCCACCGTCCAGCCCAGGCGGATGCCCGGCGAGAGGATCTTCGAGAACGTGCCGAGGTAGATGACGAACCGCCCGCGGTCAAGCGAGAGCAGCGTCGGCAGCGGCTCGCCCTCGTATCGCAGCAGCCCGTAGGGGTTGTCCTCGAGGATCAGCAGCTCGCGCTCGTGGGCCACCTCGACAAGCCGCCGCCGCCGCGGCAGCGAGAGCGTGACGCCGGCCGGGTTCTGGAAGTTGGGCACGGTGTAGATGAACTTCGGGCGGCGCCCCTCGCGCTCGAGCCGGTCGAGTGTCAGCTCGAGCTCGTCGACGAGCATGCCGTCGGCGTCCATCGGGATCTGCACGACGTCGGCCTGGTAGGCGCAGAACGCCGGTACTGCGCCGGGGTACGTGGGCGCCTCGGCGACGATCACGTCGCCCGGGTCGATCAGCGTCTTGCACACCAGGTCGATCACCTGCTGGCCGCCGGTGGTGACCAGGATGTCCTGGGGGTCGACCGGCGTGCCCTCGGCGGCCATCACCTGCTCGATGCATTCGGTCACCGCCGTCATGCCCTCGGTCGGCGCGTACTGCAGGGCGCGCGCGGCCGAGTCGGCGGCGACGTGTGAGAGCAGCGCGGCCAGCGATTCGGGCGGGAACGTCGACGTGTCGGGCAGCCCGCCGGCCAGCGAGATCACGTCCGGGCGCTCGGTGATCGCCATGAGATCGCGCATCGCCGAGGACTTCATGACGCGCGTGCGGGCGGCGAACAGCCCGGCGTAGCGCTCCAGGTCCCGAGCCGAGGACCGCCTACCCCGGTCGTCTATCGTCATGCGCCGCCACCGTACCGCACGTGCACCTGTTCCTCGACATCTGCCAAGGGCTCGGACTGGGCGCCGCCGCGGGCATCCGCCCGTTCCTTCCGGCGCTGCTCGTCGGCGGCTTCGCCTCCGCGGATTGGGGGGTGGACTTCGACGGCACCGACTACGCGTTCCTGGAGAGCCCGGTCTGGCTCGTCGCCGTCGCGGTGCTGCTGGCGCTCACTGTCCTGCTGCGCCGCGGCCAGGACGACCGGGAGGGCCCGGGCCCGACCGATGCCGCGCTGGGCGGCATGGCGATCGGCCTCGGGGCGCTGTTCTTCGCCGGATCGTTGGCCGACCACGGGCGCACAGGGCGTGGCGGCGACCGTTCTCGGGTTGCTCGCCGGCGCCGCGGCCGCCGCGCTCGGCCAGGCCGCCGTCCGCGATCTCGCGCGGCGTACCGCCAAGCGCCTCGACGCCGCCGCTCGCGCTGCCCTGCCCGTCTACTTCGAGGCGGTGGCGCTGTTGCTCTCCGCGCTGAGCATCGCGCTGCCTCCGGTCTCGCTGCTCATCCTTCCGTTCCTGGCCTGGCTGCTGGCCGGCGGCCGGCGGCGCGAGGGCGGCAAGTACGCGGGCCTGCGCATCCTGCGTTGAGCGGCCGCCCGCCCAAGCTCGTCCTGGCGGTCATCGACGGGCTCAAGCCGGAGATGCTCGAGCGCGCCGTGCAGACGGGGCGCGCACCCGCGCTGGAGGCGATCATCGAGCGCGGCCGGTACGTCGCCGAGGGGGCGGTTGCTGCATTCCCGTCCGTCACGCCGGTCTGCGCCGGCGCGATCGGAACCGGCCGGCTCCAGGACGCCCACCTGATCGCCTCGATGAACTGGTACTCGCGCTCCGAGCGCCGCTACATCGAGTACGGGTCGAGCTTCAGCGCGGCCCGGCGCTTCGGCATCGCCAAGCAGCTCACCGACACGGTCTTCAACCTCAACATGGAGCACCTGCCCGCCGACGTGCCGACCGTCTTCGAGCGCCTCGACGACGCGGGCGTGCGCACGGCGGGCACGACGTATCTGATCTACCGCGGGCGCCACCGCCACGAGGTCTCGCGCGACCTCGCGTTGACGCGCATCGCGGGCGCGCTGTGGCGCCGGCACGTGATGGGCCCGACCGAGCTCTTCTACGCCGACATCTTCGCCAGCCGCGACACCGGCTGTCGCTCGCAGCTGGGCATGCCGGGGATGCGCGACAGCCACGCGGGCTGCGTCGCGGCCCACCTCGTCGAGCACGACCTCTTCGACTTCCTGCTGCTGTCGCTGCCCGACAACGACACGCACTCGCATCGCTACGGCCCGCACGCGCAGGTGACCTCGATCGCGGCGGCCGACCGCCAGCTCGAGCGGATGATGCACGCAGCCGGCGGACCAGGTCCGTTCCTCGACGAGCACGCCGTGATCGTCGTCGCCGACCACTCGCACGCGAAGATCGAGCGGCGCATCGACCTCGGCGACGCGTTCGCCGACTGGCACGTGCTGCCGCCGAGCGGGCGCATGGCCGATGCGGAGATCGCGCTCTGCCCCGCGGCGCGCGCGGCGATGGTCTACGTGCTCGTCGAGGAGGCCCGCGACGTCACCGTCGCGCGGCTTGCGCACGCCGCGCTCGAGGTCGAGGGTGTCGACCTCGCGATGTGGCTGGCCGACGAGCAGGCTGTGATCGCGTCCGCCGCGGGCGGCGAGCTGCGCTTCGCTCCGGGCGACGGTGTGCGCGACGCACGCGACGGCGGCTGGACGGTCGAGGGCGATCTCGGCGTGCTGGCGGCCGAGAGCCCGCGGCGGCGTCCTCACCTCGACCGAATATCCGAACGCACTCGCGCGCGTCTGGGGCGCGCTGACCTGCCCGACCTCCGGCGACGTGCTGCTGTCGGCGGGCGCGGGCTGGGAGTTCGCCGACTGGGGTGGGGTCGATCACGTCGGCGGCGGGAGCCACGGCTCGTTGCATCGCAGCGACTCGGTCGGCGCGCTGGCCTTCTGCGGGGTCGAGCCGGTCCACGACCACGACGAGTGGTCGATCACCGACATCGCGCCGATGATCTGGGCCCACTTCGGGGTCGCGCCGTGAGACCCGCCGTGGCGATCGCCGCGACGCTGCTCGCGTCGGGCGTCGTCGCGGCGCCTGCGGGCGCGGCCGCGGCGCCGGCCGCGACCGGAACCGTCCTGACGACGCCCGCCACGGGCACCACAGAGGTGTTGGCAGGCGGGCTGATCCGCCCCACCCAGCTCAACACGCCGCCGGTGGCCCACCGCCTGACGCCGAACCAGGCGCTGACGATCGCCATCCGCGTGCCGAAGATCCGGCGCGCTCGCGCGAAGTACCCGGGCTCGCACGGCGAGCCCTTCCAGAAGGGCATCACGCGCTGGCAGGTCTCGTTCTTCGCCGCCGGCAAGGAGCGCAAGGAGATCGGGCAGGTGATCATCGACGACGCGACCGCCAAGGTCGTCGAGGCGTGGACCGGCTATCAGGTGCCGTGGACCATGGCGCGCGGCTACTCGGGCGCGTTCGGGCGCAAGGTCAACTCGCCGTGGGTCTGGATCCCCCTCTCGGTGCTGTTCGTGCTCCCGTTCGTCGACCCGCGCCGCCCGTTCAGATGGCTGCACCTCGACCTGCTGGTCCTCAGCGCGTTCTCGGTCTCGTTGGCGCTGTTCAACAACGCCAACGTCGACGCGTCGGTGCCCGTCGTCTACCCGCTGCTCGCCTACCTGCTGGCACGGATGCTCGCCGTGGCGCTGCGCCGCGGGCCCGTCGACCCGGTCCGGCTACTCGTCCCGGTGTCGTGGATCGCGGTGGCCGCCGTGTTCCTCGTGGGCTTCCGGATCGGCCTGAACGTGGCCAGCTCGAACGTGATCGACGTGGGCTATGCGGGCGTGATCGGCGCGGACCGCCTCAGCCACGGCGAGAGCCTCTACGGCCACTTCCCGATGGACAACGACCACGGCGACACCTACGGCCCGGTCGTCTACGAGGCCTACGTCCCGTTCGAGCAGGCGCTGCCGTGGCACGGGCGCTGGGACGACCTGCCCGCCGCGCACGCCGCGGCGGTGTTCTTCGATCTGCTGTGCGCGGCGCTGCTGTTCCTGCTGGGCCGCCGGGTGCGCGGGCCGACGCTGGGGATCGTGCTGGCCTACGCGTGGGTGAGCTACCCGTTCACGCTCTTCGCTTCGAACTCGAACACCAACGACGCCCTGGTCGCGGCGCTGGTGCTGGCCGCGGTGCTGGCGGCCTCGCGCCCCGTCCTGCGCGGGGCCGCGGCGGTGCTCGCCGGCCTGACGAAGTTCGCGCCGCTGGCGCTCGCGCCGGTGCTGGCCACCCACGACCTCGAGCGCGGCCGCCGCTTCCCGCAGCTGGCGCGGTTCGCGCTCGGCTTCATCGTCGTCGGGGCGCTGGCGATGCTCCCGGTGTTCCTGCACGAGTCGCTGTCGGACCTCTACGAGCGGACCGTGGACTTCCAGGCCTCGCGCGGGTCGCCGTTCTCGGTCTGGGGGCTCTACGACTGGACGAGCGGCCAGCACGTGGTGCAGGCGCTGGCGGTGGTGCTCGCGGTGGTCCTCGCGCTCGTGCCGCGACGGCGCGACATCGCGGGCCTGGCGGCGGCGTGCGCCGCCGTGCTGATCGCGCTGCAGCTCGGCGTGACGCATTGGTTCTACCTGTACCTGCCGTGGTTCGTCGGCCTTGTGATGCTCGCGCTCCTGGGGCGCGCGCCGCTGGCACCACACCCCGGCCGGGCACACGCCACCGGAGGTGGTGGGTCGGGGTGATCAGAGCCCGCGACCTCGCGGCTCCGTCGGCGCTGCTGGCCGCGACCTGGGCGGCCGCGTGGTCCACCGACACGCGGATCACCGACATCGAGATCTACCGCCACTACGCCGACCTGCTGGCGGGCGGCGTGCGGCCCTATGGCGCCGGCTTCGCGCTCGAGTACCCGCCCTTCGCGCTGGTGCCGATGTGGTTGGCACGGGTCCTGGGCGGCGAGGGCGCCGGATTCGAGACCGCGTTCGGGCTGCTGATGGGCGCGGCCGCGCTGGCAACGCTGGTGCTCGTCGCGCTGCTGGGCGGGCGGCGCGCGGCCTGGGCGTTCGCGCTCGCGCCGCTGGCGGCAGGCGCTGTCCTGCGCACCCATTTCGACCTGCTGCCCGCGGCGCTGCTGGCCGGCGCGCTGCTGGCGTTGGGGCGCGGGCGCTGGACGTCGGCTTTCGCGTTGCTGGGCGCGGGGGCGATGGTCAAGGGCTTCCCGGCGGTGGTCGTCCCGGTCGCGGCCGCCTGGCTGTGGGCGCGCGGCGAACGCCGCGCCGCGGTGATCGGCGTGGCGGTGTTCGCGGCGATCGTCGTCGCGGTCTCCGCGCCGTTCCTCGGCGACGGCTACTACGACGCCTACCGCTTCCACGTCGACCGGCCGGTGCAGGTCGAGTCGACGCCTGCCGTGGTGCTCTACGCGCTCGGCGGCTCGCACGTGACCGGTTCGACGGTCGTGGCCGATCGCTTCGGGTCCAACGGCCTGGTCGGCGGCGCCGCGGGCACGGTCGAGCCGCTGTTCGCCGTGCTCGCGCTGGTGGCGCTGGCGCTGCTGACCTGGCTGGCGACGCTGCGCGGCGACCGCGAGCACCTCCTGCTCTGCTGCGCCGCCGCGGTGGTCGCCTACGTGGCGCTCGGCAAGGTCTTCTCGCCCCAGTACGTCGCGTGGCTGGCGCCACTGGGCGCGCTGGCGTGGGCCTGGCGCCGCCACGCGGCGGCCGTGCTGATCGCCGTGGCGATCGCGCTCACCCACGTCGAGTTCCCGGTCCACTACGCGGCGCTGGTGGAGTCCGACGACGGGGTGCGGCTGCTGGTGGCCGCGCGCGACGCGGCGCTGCTCGCGGCGCTGGCCGCGCTCAGCCTGCCGGCAGCAGCAGCTGCTCGATCGCGTCGGCCCGCCGCGGCGCCGAGCAGCGCACGAGCACGCCCATGAGCCAGGGGTCGCCCTCGGCTGTCTCGTAGCGGATGTTCATGTGGGTGCGCAGCGACCCGATCGCCTGCTCCTTGACCACCCCGATCACGCCGTCGCGCGGCCCGGTCATGCCCACGTCGGAGATGTACGCGGTGCCGCCGGGCAGGACGCGAGCGTCCGCGGTGGGCACGTGGGTGTGGGTGCCGACCACCGCGGTCACGCGGCCGTCCAGGTACCAGCCCATCGCGACCTTCTCGCTGGTCGCCTCGGCGTGGAAGTCCACGAGGACGTGGTCGGCCTGCTCGCCGATCTGCTCGAGCACGGCGTCGATCTCCGAGAACGCCACCCGCCCGGCGCGCATGAAGACGTTGCCCTGGAGGTTGACCACCGCCAGGCGCACGCCGCCCCGCTCGACGATGCACCATCCGTGGCCGGGTTGTACGGCCAGGAAGTTCGCGGGCCGGACGATCCGCTCGACGCGGTCGAGGTACTCGAAGATCTCCTTGCGCTGGTAGGCGTGGTTGCCCAGCGTGATCACGTCGACCCCGGCGGCGAACAGCTCGTCTGCGATCTTCGGCGTGATCCCCAGACCGCCGGCGGAGTTCTCGCCGTTGACGACCACGAAGTCGGGGGCGAGGCGCTCGCGCAGCTCGGGCAACAGGCCCAACAGCGCGCGCCGGCCGACGCCGCCCACGAGGTCGCCGACGAACAGCAGGGTCGCGGCGGCGTCGGGCACGCCGCATACTCTCGCTGATGGTGGCCGGCGACGAGCCCTCCCAGCCCTCCGACGCCATGATCGACGAGCCCGGGCAGGCGGGCGCCGCCGCGCCCACGGTCGTCGTGCCCCGCTGGGTCCAGCTCGTGATGCTGCCGCTGGGCATCCTGGCGCTGTGGGCGCTGGCCCGGGCCGCTGGGACGGTGCTGCTGCTGTTCATCGTGGCCGCGGTGATCGCGCTGATCCTCAACCCGCTCGTCACGCTCCTCCAGCGGCGCGTACGTCTGCCGCGCGGCATCGCGGTCGCCACCGTGTACCTCGGGCTGCTGGCCGCCGTGGCCGCGCTGGGGTTCCTGCTCGCCAACCCGATCGCCGACCAGGCCGGCAAGTTCGGCCGCGACGTGCCCTCGATCATCGACGACGCCAACGACCGGCTCGCCGACGTACAGGCGTACTTCGATCGCAAGGGCATCGACGTCGAGATCAAGAAGCAGGGCGAGACCGCGCTGCAGACCCTCCAGGAGAAGGTCGTCGGCGGCACGAGCGACATCGTCTCCTTCGGCGGCGATCTGCTCACGCGCGCGGTCCAGGCGGGCCTGGGGCTGATCCTCATCGTCGTGCTGTCGGTCTACATGCTCCTCTACGGCGAGCGGATCGGCGCGACGGTCCGCAAGGTGATGCCACCGGGCGACGGCACGCCCGACGACGACTATCCGACGCGCGTGCAGAAGGCGGTCAGCGGCTACGTCCGCGGGCAGCTGCTGTTCAGCACGGCGATGGGGACCGGCGCGGGGCTGTGCCTCTGGCTCTACGGCGTGCTTGGCATCTTCCCGGACGGGCGGACCTATGCCCTGGCGTTCGGGATCTTCTTCGGGTTCATGGAGCTGGTGCCGTTCGTCGGGCCGATCCTGGGAGCGATGCCGCCGGTGCTGGTCGCCCTCTTCCAGGACCCGCTGACCGCTTTGTGGGTCGCGCTGCTGTTCGTCGCCATCCAGCAGATCGAGGGCCATGTCGTCGCGCCGCAGATCTTCGGCCACACCCTGCGGATCAACCCGCTGCTGGTGATCTTCTCGCTGCTTGGTGGGCGGCGAGACCTACGGCATCATCGGCGCGCTGGTCGCGCTGCCGATCGCGGCGATCGTCCGCGAGACCGTCGTCTACCTGCGCCGCCACCTCGTCCTGGAGAGCTGGGGAACGGTGAGCCCGGTCGCCGCGATCGCGGGCGAGGCGGGCGCGCCGCCCGGGGTTCGCTGCGACGAGTGCGGGGCGCCGGGACAGCCCGACGATGCGTTCTGCCGCACGTGCGGAGCGCCGCAGCGGCCTACGATCCGGGCGTGAGGGCCTCCCTCGGCGCCGAGCGCGTCACCAAGACCTTCGGCGACCGCGTCGCGTTGCGCGAGGTCTCCTTCGAGGCGCAGCGGGGCGAGCGCCTCGCGGTCATCGGGCCCAACGGCGCGGGCAAGACGACGTTGCTGTCGATCCTCGCGGGCATCCAGGCGCCGACCTCCGGGCAGGTCACGCTGCCGCCCGAGCAGGTGGGCTGGGTGCCCCAGCACCCGGCCGTGTACACCAAGCTCTCGGTCGCCGAGAACCTGCGCCTGTACGCCCGGCTGGAGCGCTGCGCCGACCCCGACGCGACCGTCGAGCGCATGCTCGGCCTCATCGGCCTGGCCGACCGCGCAGGCGACGAGCTCGGCCGGCTGTCGGGCGGCAACCGCCAGCGCGTGAACATCGCCGTCGGCCTGCTCGCCGACCCGTCGGTGCTGTTGCTCGACGAGCCGTCGACCGCGCTGGATCCGCGCCAGCGCGAGCGGTTGTGGGAGTTCATCGACGGTCTGGCGGCCGCGGGCACGACCGTGCTCTACTCGACCCACAACGTCGGCGAGGCCGAGCGCTACGCCGACCGCGTACTCGTCCTGGCCGACGGCGAGCTGCTCTACACCGGCGCGCCGGCCGACCTGGTCGGCAACCAACGCGATTTCGAGGCCGCCTTCGTCGGCTTCCTCCACGAGCGCGGGCACTGATGCGCTGGCTGGCGCTGAAAGACCTCCAGATCCTGCGCCGCTCGCCGCTGCTGGTCGGGCTGCTGCTGATCTACCCGGTGGGGCTCTCGCTGCTGGTCGGCCGCGCGGTCAACAGCGGTCCGGGCAAGCCGAGGGTCGCGGTGGTCAACCAGATCCCGGCGGACGCCAACCAGTTCTCGCTGGGCAACGAGCGGATCGACGCGAACCAGTACGCCAACGAGCTGTTCAAGTCGATCCAGCCGATCCGCGTCAAGACGGTCAAGGAGGCGCTGGACAAGGTCCACTCCGGCGACGCGCTGGGCGCGCTGATCGTGCCCGCCAACATCACCGACCGCCTGCAGGCCGCGATCAACCTTGCGGCGAGCGAGCCGCCGACGGTCGACTTCTATTACAACGGCGACGATCCGCTGAAGAGCCGCTACGTGCAGTCGGCGCTGAAGTCGCGGGTCGCCGACGCCAACCGCGCGCTCAGCACCAAGATCACCGGCGTCGCCGCGAAGTACATCGGGATCATCCTGCGCGGCGGGAAGTTCAGCCTGCTGGGCACGTCGTTCGACGTCCTCGGGTTGACGAACGCCCGCACGATCGTCGAGGCGGTGATCGGCGGCCTGCCGAAGGACGACCCCGAGCGCGCCGCGCTCGAGCGGGTCTCGCGCTTCGCCCAGCTGGCGATCGACAATCTCGACCTCTCCAGCCAGCTGCTGGGCACGATCGGCACGCCGATCCGGGTACGCCAGCACGTCCTCGGCGGCGGCGGCACGATCGACTCGTTCTACTTCGCCACCGCGGTCTCGATCGCGCTGATGTTCGTCTGCGTCCTGCTCGGCGCGGGCCTGCTGGCGCTCGAGCGCGAGGAGAACACGTTCGGCCGGCTCGTCCGCGGGCTGGTCTCGCGCTGGACGATCGTCGCCGAGAAGGCCTTGCTGGCCGGCGGCCTCGGCGCCGCGGCGGGGGCGGTGATGCTCGGCGTGCTCGCGCTGGGCTACGGCATCGACGCGGGGCGCGTGCCGGCGGGCCTGGCGGTGATCGCGGTCGGGGGCGCCGCGTTCGGCGCGCTCGGGGTCGCGCTGGGGGCGGTCGCCAGGGAGGTCCGGGCCGCTTCGCTGCTCGGCGTGCTCGTGCTGCTGCCGGTCGCCGCGCTGGGCCTGGTCCCCTCGGGCGCAGTGACGGGCGGGACCTACGACGCGATCCGCGCGGTCTCGGCGATCTTCCCGTTCCGCCCGACGCTGCGGGGCATCGAGGCGGGCCTGGCGGGCAACGGCCTGGCCGTCCATCTGCTCCACCTCGCGGGCCTGACGCTCGCCTACGGGTTGCTGGGTCGCATTGCGCTGCGCCGCCTGGGCTAGCCGCGCGGATACCCTCTGTCCATGGCCTTTCCCGCCACGCGCATGCGGCGGCTGCGCCGCACCGCGGTGCTGCGCGACCTCGTGCGCGAGACGCGCCTCGAGCCGGGCGACCTCGTCCAGCCGCTGTTCGTCGAGGCCGGGCTGGACGGCCGGCGCTCGATCGAGGCGATGCCCGGGGTCGAGCGCCTCTCGATCTCCGAAGCGGTCCGCGAGGCCGGCGAGGCGGTTGCGCTCGGCCTGCCCGCCGTGCTGCTGTTCGGCATTCCCGCCGACAAGGACGGCGAGGGTTCAGGCGCGTGGGACGACGAGGGCGTCGTCCAGCTCGCCACCCGCGCGATCAAGGACGCCCATCCCGAGCTGCTGGTCATCACCGACGTCTGTCTGTGCGAGTACACCGACCACGGCCACTGCGGCCTGCTGCGCGCCGACGGCAGCGTCGACAACGACGGCTCGGTCGAGCTGCTCGCACGCACCGCCGTGGCGCAGGCGCGCGCCGGCTCCGACCTCGTCGCCCCCTCGGACATGATGGACGGCCGCGTGCGCGCGATCCGCACGGCGCTGGACGAGGAGGGCCTCGACCAGACGCCGATCCTCGCCTACAGCGCGAAGTTCGCCTCGGCGTTCTACGGCCCGTTCCGCGAGGCCGCCGACTCCACGCCCGCCTTCGGCGACCGGCGCGCCTACCAGATGGACCCGGGCAACGGCGACGAGGCCGTGCGCGAGGCGCTGCTCGACGTCGAGGAGGGCGCCGACATGGTGATGGTCAAGCCGGCGCTGCCCTACCTCGACGTCGTCCGGCGCGTCAAGGAGGCCACCGGCCTGCCCGTCGCCGCCTACAACGTCAGCGGCGAGTACGCGATGCTCAAGGCCGCCTCGGCCGCCGGTTGGCTCGACGAGCGCGCCGCGGTGCTCGAGGCGCTGACCTCGATCCGCCGCGCAGGCGCCGATGTCGTCATCACCTACCACGCAAAGGACGCGGCGCGATGGCTGGCGTGATCCCGCCCGGAAAGGTGCGTTCGCGCAAGGAGGGCGCCGCCCGCCCGCTCGAGGACATCGAGCGGCGCCTGCTGAACCTGCTCCAGGGCAGCTTCCCGCTCGAGCCACGGCCGTTCGCGGCGGTTGCCGAGGCGGCGGAGCTGACCGAGGACGAGGTCCTGTCGCGCACGCAGAGCTGCTCGACGACCGGATCATCCGCCAGCTCACCCCGATCTACGACACGCGCACGCTCGGCTACGGCTCGATGCTCGTCGCCGCGAAGGTCGACCCCGAGCACCCGTGGCGGGCGGCCAAGATCGTCAACTCCCACCCGGGCGTAAGCCACAACTACCTGCGAAACCACGAGTTCAACATGTGGTTCACGCTCGCCGTGGAGGAGGACTCCAAGCTCGGGCTGCAGGGCACGCTCGACGTGCTCCAGGAGCAGACGGGCGCCGAGTCGATCCGCCAGCTCCCCACGCTCAAGCTGTTCAAGATCCGGATGGACCTCGAGATGACGGGCGGCACCGAGCAGCTCTCGGCGCCGGTGGGCGAGGCGGTCGAGCCGATGGAGCTCGACAAGCAGCCGTTCGATGACTTCGACGTGGCCGTCATCCGCGCCACCCAGGGCGACATGCCGGTCATCCCCGAGCCCTACGCCCCGGCGGCCGCCGAGCTCGGCGTCAGCCAGGAAGCGTTGCTCGAGCACATGGCGGGCATGCAGGAGCGCGGGATCCTGCGCCGCGTCGCCGCGATCCTCTTCCATCGCCGTGCCGGCTTCTCGGCCAACGGCATGGGCGTCTGGAAGGTGCCGGAGGAGCGGATCGGCGAGCTCGGCCCACGGATGGCTGCGTTCCGCGGCATCAGCCACTGCTACCAGCGGCCGACCTACGAGGACTGGCCTTACCAGATCTTCACCATGGCCCACGGACGCTCCAAGGAGGAGTGCGACGCGATCCTCGACGCCATCGCCGAGGAGGTCGGCTGCATCGAAGAGCGCGCGACGCTCTACTCCTCGACGGAGTTCAAGAAGGTCCGGCTCCTGTACTTCACGGACGAGTTCAAGGCCTGGGAGCGCGAGCACGCCGGGGTCTAGCACGCGCTCGGCCGAGCTCTACGCGCGCGCTCTGAAGGTGATGCCGGGCGGGGTCAACTCGCCGGTTCGCGCGATGCGCGCGATCGGCCGCGACCCCATCTTCGTCGAGCGAGGAGAGGGGGCGGAGCTCGTCGACGTCGACGGCAACCGCTACGTCGACTGGATGTGCTCGTGGGGTCCGCTGATCCTCGGCCACGCCCACCCGGCGGTGCTGGAGGCCGTCGCGCGCGCGGCCGCCGGCGGGACCACCTTCGGCGCCGCGACCGCCGCGGAGGTGCAGCTCGCCGAGCAGGTCCGTGATCGGATGCCCGCCGTCGAGATGCTGCGCATGACGTCGTCGGGCACCGAGGCCACGATGAGCGCGATCCGTCTGGCCCGCGCGGCGACCGGCCGCGAGAAGATCGTCAAGTTCGCCGGCGCCTACCACGGCCACGTCGACGGCCTGCTCGCCGATGCGGGCTCCGGGCTGGCGACCCAGGGGATCCCGGCCAGCGCCGGCGTCACGGCGGCTGCCGCCGCGGCCACGATCGTCGTGCCGTGGAACGACCGCGCCGCGGTCGAGGCCGCCTGCGCCGAGCACGAGCCGGCGGCGATCATCGCCGAGGCCTGGCCGGCGAACATGGGTCTCGTGGCGCCCGAGCCCGGGTTCCTCGAGCACCTGCGGGCCTGCGCCACCGGCAGCGGCGCGCTGCTGATCCTCGACGAGGTGATCACCGGCTTCCGGGTAGCCCGCGGCGGCGCCCAGGAGCTCGCCGGGGTGGCCGCCGACCTCGTGGTGCTCGGCAAGATCATCGGCGGAGGCTTGCCGGCCGCGGCCTACGGAGGCCGCGCCGACCTGATGGAGCGGATCGCGCCCGCCGGCGACGTCTACCAGGCCGGCACGCTGAGCGGCAATCCGGTGGCGGTCGCGGCCGGGCTGGCGACGCTCGAGCAGCTCGACGGCGCCGCGTATTCGCGTCTGGCGGCCACCACCGAGCAGCTCGCGGCCGGACTGCGCGAGGCAGCGGGCGATCGCCCCGTGCAGGTCGTCAGCGCTCCGGGCCTTCTGACCGTGTTCTTCTCCGCCGAGCCGGTGCGCGACTACGCGGGCGCCAAGGCGTCTGACCTGGAGGCGTTCGGCGCCTGGTGTCGCGCCCTCCTCGCTCGCGGCTTCTACATCCCGCCGGCCCAGTTCGAGGCCTGGTTTCCGTCGCTGGCGCACACCGAGGCGCACGTCGAGCGCACCGTCGAAGCGGCCGCCGAGGCGTTCGAAGAGGTGCTGCCGTGAGCGCGCTGGACCGCCTGGTGCAGCGTTTGCGCGCCGAGGGCGGCCCGGTCGCCGAGGCCGTCGTCGAGGCCCCCGCCGGCGACACCGGGCCCTACCCGGTGGAGGCGATCCGCGAGGGCTACCTGCTCCACTACGGCGACGCTCGCGTCGTCGCCACCGAGGATCCCGATCTGGCCCTGCTGGCGGGGGATCGGCTCTATGCCCTGGGCCTTGCCGAACTCGCCGAGCTGGGCGACCTGGAGGCCGTTCGCACGATGGCCGAGGTGATCGCCCGGTCGGCCTCGGCGCACGGCACCGGCGACGGATCCGCAGCCGCCGAGGCCTGGGCCATGGCGCCCTCGACGGAGGCCCCGGGACCCGGCGACCGATAGGATTTCGGGTCCCTCCCTCGTCCTCCTCGTGCCCGACCGCCGCCGCCAATCGAAGTCGAAGTACACCGCCGATCGGATGATCCCCGGCGCGTTCGAGGGCGAGACCGTTACCCGCCGGCGGTTCATGACCGGCACGGCGCATACGGCGGGCGCGATCGCTGCGGGCGCCTTCTCGCTGCCGGCCATCGGCTTCGCCCTCGGCCCCGTCTTCGAGAAGCACAAGGCCCCGTGGCAGGACATCGGCTCGGTCGCCGAGTTCCCCGTCGACGGCTATGTGCCCAAGACGATCACGATCGTCGAGGGCATCGGCGAGGCCGGCCGCTCGACCGCCTACGTCCGCAAGCGCGATCCCAAGCGCGATACGGAGAAGCCCGACGAGTACAACGAGTTCGTCGCGATCTCCACGCGCTGCATGCACCTCGGCTGTCCTGTGCGCTACACGCCGGCCGCCGAGCGCTTCATCTGCCCGTGCCACGGCGGGGTCTACGACTTCGAGGGCAAGGTGAGCGGCGGCCCGCCGGTCCGGCCCCTCGACCGCTTCTACACGCGCGTGGTGGGCGACCGCGTCGAGCTGGGCCCGCGCTATTCGGTCAACCGTGAGCTGCGCCGGTTCTCCCCGCGCGACCCCGGTGAGCCGCTCGACGGGATCGGCCAGTACGCCTATCCCTCGCGTCCCTCGATCCGCAAGCTCCCGGGGACCTGATGGCCAGGCTTCCCAAGCTCCCGCTCCCGCCGGTCCCCGGCGTGCTCAACCCGCCGCCCGCCCGGCCGGGCGAGGGCAACGGCAAGGTGGGCCCGCTCGATGTCGGCCAGGACGTCGGCAAGACGGTCGTCGACTGGGTCGACGAGCGCACGTCGCTGTCGGGCGCGGCCCGGTGGATGATGTTCCGCAAGGTCCCGAAGGGGACCAACTGGTTCTACACGCTGGGCTCGGCGACGATGTTCGCCTTCCTCAGCCAGGCGATGACCGGGGTCTTCCTGGCGATGTACTACGACCCGTCTCCCACCCGGGCGTACGAGTCGGCGCGCTACATCACCAACGAGGCGTTCCTCGGCGAATTCGTGCGCGGCATGCACAAGTGGGGCTCGACGGTGATGGTGATCCTCGTCTTCCTGCACATGGGCCGCACGTTCTTCTTCGGCGCCTACAAGTACCCGCGCGAGCTGAACTGGATCATCGGCGTGGTGCTGCTGATCCTGACCATGACGATGTCGTTCACGGGCTACCTGCTGCCGTTCGACCAGCGGTCCTACTGGGCGACGATCGTCGGCGTGAACATCAACGGCACCGGTCCGCTGGTCGGCCCTTACCTGTCCGACTTCCTGCGCGCCGGCCCCGAGTTCGGGGCCACGACGCTGTCGCGGTTCTACGCCATCCACATGCTGCTCGTGCCCGGGCTCATCGCCGCGCTGATCGGCGCTCACCTCTACCTCGTCGCCAAGCTCGGCACCACCGCGCCGCCGTGGCAGAAGGTGGAGACCGAGCCCGAGCTGCGCGAAGAGAGGGCGTGACGGCGTGAATCACGCCCAGAAGGAGGCCTACCTCCGCGAGTACTCGATCCTCAAGGCGCAGGGCAAGCCGTTCTTCCCCTACGCGGTCGCCAAGGACGCCGGCATGGCGTGCGTCGTGATGCTGGTGATCATCGTCATGTCGCTCACGCTCGGCGCCGAGCTGGGGCCGAAGGCGGACCCGACGACGACGACCTACGTACCGCGGCCCGAGTGGTACTTCTTCTTCCTCTTCGAGCTGTTGCGGGTCATCAAGCCGCCGTCGCTGGTCCCGCTGGCGACGATCGGCGTGCCGACGATCTGCATGATCCTGCTGTTCCTGCTGCCGTTCTACGACCGCGGCCCGGAGCGCAGGCCCGAACGGCGCCCGATCGCCACGGCCGCCGGCGTGTTCACGATCGGCGCGATGGCCTACCTGACCTTCCTCGGCGCCAACGCGGGCTCGCCGACCAAGGTCGAGATGCCCACGCCGGCGAGCGTGACGGCCCAGGGCCCGGCCGCGGTCAAGGCGTTCAACGCGGGCAAGGAGATCACGCCGCAATTGGGCTGCCTGGCCTGCCACAAGATCGGCGAGAACGGCAACGACGGCCCCGGGCCGCCGCTGACGCACATCGGCTCGCGCCTGCCGCGCCAGGCGATCTCGCGGACGCTGGTCAACCCGACCGCGCCGATGCCGTCCTTCAAGGACCTGCCGCCCGACAAGTTCAAGAACCTCGTCGAGTTCCTCGCGCAGCTGAAGTGAACCGCGCAGGCGGGCCCGGGCCCAGCCCGGCCGGCACGCTCGAGGAGGGCCAGGTGCGCTCGATGTTCGATCGCATCTCGGGCGTCTATGACCTGATGAACCAGGTGATGACGGCGGGGCTGCATCACGCCTGGCGCCGCCGTGCGGCGGATCTGGCGGCGGTCGGGCCCGGCAGCCGGGTGCTCGACGTCGCCACCGGCACCGGCGACCTGGCGATCGAGCTGGCGCGCCGCGTCGCGCCCGACGGAGAAGTGGTGGGGTCGGACTTCTCGGAGGAGATGCTCGCCCGCGCGCGTGAGAAGGAGCCTTCGATCGCGTGGGAGTGGGCCAACGCGCTGGAGCTGCCCTACCCGGACGATTCCTTCGACGCGGCAACGGTCGGCTTCGGCGCGCGCAACTTCTCAGACCTCGAGCGCGGCCTTCAGGAGATGGCGCGCGTGGTCCGCCCGGGCGGCCGCGTGGTCGTCCTGGAGATCACGACCCCGACGCGCCCGCCGCTGTCGACCTTCTACCGGGTGTGGTTCGACCACGCCGTGCCCGCGCTGGGACGGCTGGCCGGCGACCCCGCCGCGTACGAGTACCTGCCCAACTCCGTCAAGCGCTTCCCGCAGCCCGAGCGGCTGGCCGGCACGATGGCCGATGCGGGGCTCGTGGGAATCCGCTGGATCCTCACCGCCGGCGGGATCATCGCGATCCACGTGGGCGAGGTCCGGTGACCGGCCGCCACGGAGTCACCGAGCCGGTGACGCTCGTCCTCGAGGCGGGTGGAAGCCATCTGCCCGGGCTGCTGGCGCGCGTCGAAGCGCTGCTGCGGGAGGTCGCGGCCGGCGCGGGCGACCCGGTGGCGGGTTGGGCGAGCGCCACGATCGCGGCGGGCGGCAAGCGGCTGCGCCCGCTCCTGGTCTGCCTGGCGGCGGGCGAGCTGCCCGGCGACACCGACGGGCTCGTGCGGGCCGCGGCCGCGGTCGAGCTTGTGCACGCCGCCACGCTCGTGCACGACGACGTGCTCGACTCGGCGCCGCTGCGCCGCTCGCAGCCCACGGTCTGGGCGACCGCGGGGCGCGAGGCGGCGACCGCGACCGGCGACCACCTCTTCGCGCGCGCGTTCTCCACGCTGGCGGCCAACGACCGCATCGACGAGGTGCGGATCCTCTCGACGGCGTCGTCCGCGCTCGCGGAGGGCGAGCTGCTCCAGCGCGCGGACGCGTGGAACCTCGACATCTCCCAAGAGCGCTACCTGCGCCGCTGCGAGCTGAAGACCGCGCGGCTGTTCGAGGCCGCGTGCGAGCTCGGTGAGCTCGAGGCCGGCCGGATGTCCGCAGCTGGGCGACTTCGGCCGGCGGATCGGGCTTGCGTTTCAGCTGCTCGACGACGTGCTCGACGTGCAGGGCCCGGCGGAGCGCACCGGCAAGCACCGCGGGACCGACCTGCTCGACGGCACGGTGACGCTCCCGCTGATCCTCGCGCGGGAGGCAGACCCCGCGCTGGCGACGCTCGACCTGCGGGCGATCGTCACACCCCAGGCCGCCGAGGCGGTCTGCGACGCGATCGCGGCGACCGGTGCGTTGGAGACGGCGCGAGCACGCGCGCTCGCGCTGGTGGCCGAGGCCAAGGCGGAGCTACCGGTGGACCTTCCTTCTGCCCAGCGGCGCGCGCTGGACCTGGTCGCCGACGGAGTGGTGAACCGCTACAGCTGAGCCGAGGGCGGCGTGCGGGGCATGCCGAAGTCCTCGGGCAGGACGGCGTCGCATTCGAGTGCTTCGACGAAGCGCTCGATCTCGCCTTCCATGTTCGCCTGCACGAGGCGGCGCAGGTCGCTGACCAGTGCCTCGGTGCCGCGGTCGAGCTCCTCGTCGAAAGCCTCGACAGCGTTCTGCTCGAAGATGCCGGTGCCGGTCCACTCGCAGTTGGGGCAGCGCAGCGAGACCTGCCAGTGCGTGGAGCCGGCCTCCTCCCACTCGACCGGGTAGACCAGGTCGGAGTTGCAGGTCCCGCACAAGTGCAGGTCGCCGTCGGACCCACCTTCGGTGGGTGCCCCGGAAGGAGCTACAGGCGCCGTCGCCGCGGGCATTTCGGGGTGCTCCTCGAAGTAGACGACCTCGATCGTCTTCCCGGAGGGCAGAACAACCCGGCGGACGTACTGCCTGCTGTCGCGATGATCGCTCATCTCGGCCCTTTCATCGGCTGCGACATGCCGGGACTTGAGGCCTTGTGGGCTACGCTTTGCGCATGCCGAACATCGGCGTCCCCGAGTTGCTCATCCTGCTGGTGATCCTGTTGCTCATCTTCGGGCCAAAACGCCTGCCAGGACTGGGCCGCCAGCTGGGTTCCGGCATGCGCGAGTTCAAGGACTCGATCACCGGCAAGTCGCGTGGCGAGGAGGACGACGAGGAGGAAGCGCAAGAGCCCGTGCGTTCCCTGACCCCGTCGCCCGTGCCGGTCGACGATCCGGTGCGGCCCGGCGAGTCCGCCGCCCCGGTGGCGGCCGAGCGGCGGGACACAGCGCCCCCCGCCGCGTAGCGGCCGCAGGGCCCGCCGGATGCCTCCGCTGCGGCCCATCGGCCACGACGACCGGCTGTCGCTGGTCGAGCACCTCGACGAGCTGCGCACCCGGCTCATCTGGTCTCTGGTCGTCTTCGCCCTGGCGTTCGGCTTCTGCTACTGGCAGGACGACCGCGTGCTGCAGATCGTCAACGACCCGGTCGAGAAGGCGTTCGCGCCCGGCAAGTCACCCCAGGACCAGGTCGGCCAGACCGCCGTCTTCCAACAGCGCGTCGGGGCGCTATCGAAAGCGCTGGTCCCGGCGCTCGCCGCTGTGCAACGCTCGGACGCCAGCGCGGCCGACAAGAAGGCGCTGAGCGCGGCGATCGCCGCCGCCCGCGAGGCGGCGCGCGCGGCCCCGGCCAACGTCGGCCGGCGCCCGATCACGTTCGGCGTCACCGAGCCCTTCCTGACGACGTTCAAGATCGCCGCCTACGCCGCGATCCTCCTCGTCCTGCCGTTCCTGCTCTACCAGATCTACGCGTTCATCCTGCCGGCGTTCACGGCCAAGGAACGCCGCGCGGTGTTTCCGCTGCTGCTGATGGTGCCGACGCTGTTCGCCGGCGGCGTTTCGTTCGCCTACTTCGTCGCGCTGCCGCGCGCCGCCGACTTCCTGTTGAACTTCAACGAGCAGCAGTTCGACATCCAGCTGCGCGCGCAGGACTACTACTCGTTCGCGGTCCTCTTCCTGGTCGCGATCGGCCTGCTCTTCCAGGTGCCGATGGCAGTGCTTGCGCTCACGCGTCTGGAGATCGTCTCGACCCGCCAGCTGCGCAAGAACCGCGGATACGTGGTGCTGGGCATCGCGATCGTTGCCGCGGTTGCGACCCCAACGCCCGACCCGGTCACGATGCTGATCACGATGGCACCGCTTCTGGTCCTGTTCGAGCTGAGTATCCTGCTGGCCTCCGCGTTGGAGCGCAGGCGGGCGGCGGCAGCTGCGCTTGACGACGACCTCGACCTGCCGTCCCCCACCTGATGCTGTTCGACCTCAGAGGCGCCGGCCGGCGCCGCACCGTCCAGGCGATCTATCTCTCGCTGGCCATCCTGATGGGCGGCGGGCTCGTGCTGTTCGGCATCGGCGGCAACGTCAGCGGCGGCCTGGTCGACGCCATCAGCGGAAACAGCGGCGGGAGCGGAGGGTCGGACACCTTCGAGAAGCGCGTCAAGGACCTCGAGAAGCGGGTGCAGGCCAACCCGAAGGACGCCCCCGCGTGGGCGGCGCTCGCCAAGGCGCGCTACCAGGAGACGTCGGTCGGCGAGAACTACGACCAGAGCACCTCGACGTTCACGGCCAAGGGCATCCAGAAGCTCAAGTCGGTCGAGACCGCGTGGGACCGCTACCTCGCGCTGGAGCCCAAGAAGCCGGACTCCGAGGTCGCCAACCTGATGGTCCAGGCGTTCGGGCCCAACGGGCTCAACCAGGCCACGAAGGCTGTCGGCGCGATGGAGATCGTCATCGACGCAAGACCACAGAGCTCGGGGCTCTACGCCCAGCTCGCGCAGCTCGCCTACCTCGCGGGCCAGACACGCAAGGGCGATCTGGCGGCCGAGAAGTCCGTCTCGCTGGCACCGAAGGCCGACCGCGACGCCCTGCGCCAGCAGCTCGACCAGCTCAAGACGCAGAGCGTCGCCGCCGGCGCGCAGCAGCCCGCCGGATCGACTCCGCCGGTCGCCACGACGGGCTGAGCGCCCTCGCGGTCGGCCGCTATCCTGCGTCGGCCTCGAGGCCCCTGTAGCTCAACTGGCAGAGCAGCGGACTCTTAATCCGAAGGTTCCAGGTTCGATTCCTGGCGGGGGCACTGAAACGAGCGCGATGGGCCGAAACTCTGCCCATTGTTGGCGTGTTCTGACTAGCACCACCGGTTTGACTTGGGCGTGTATGGTCGCATTGTCGGCACGTCCTCTCCGGGCACGGTTATCTCCCACACCACCCCCCTCTCTAAGGAGGCCCCGCATGAAGAAGGCTGCCACTCTGTTGTTCGGCGCAGTCGCCGTAACCGCCATCGTCGCGATCCCCGCGATCGGTGCTGATCAGACGGGCGCGTCACACGGCACCGTCCTGACGGCAGGCGCCACGCCCACGAAGTCCGGCACGCTGAAGAAGCCGAAGAGCGTCAAGATCCACACCCTCTTCACGACGATGGCCCCCGCCGAGGGCCAGCCCGGCTACGCCACCAGCCGCACGGTGGTGCACCTGCCCAAGGGCCTGAAGTTCAACGGCGCGAAGTTCAAGGCGTGCTCGTTGAACGCGCTCAACGCCAACGGCCCGACGGCCTGCCCGACGGCCTCGAAGGTCGGCAGCGGCACCGCGCAGGGCCAGGCGCTCGGCCAGACCGAGAACCTGACGGTCACGGCATTCAACGGCGCGCCGAAGACCAGTGGCAAGAACAAGGGCAAGGGCAGCGGCAAGCAGCTGCTGCTCTACGTGCAGGGCGCCACGCCGCTCGCGATCAACTCGACGATCGTCGGCACGGTCAAGAGCGACACCGGCAAGTACGGCTACAAGCTGGACGTCGCGATCCCCGCGAACCTCCAGCAGCCGCTGCCCAACGTGTTCGCGACGCTCACCAAGTTCGACACGAACATCGGCAAGACCACCAACGGGGTCGGCTACGTCGAGTCCGTGTCCTGCTCGAAGAAGAGCCGCGCCTGGGGCGCCGACCTGACGTTCACGGACGGCACCACGGACAAGACCACGACCACCAGCAAGTGCAGCTGACCTAGCTCCTGGGCCAGGGGGGCCCGGAGACGGGGGTGGCGCCTGACGGCGCCACCCCCGTTGTTCTTGTCGGGATAGGCTCGCTCGGTGCTCGCCTCACTGGACGGAACCATCGGCCCGGTCGCCGAAGCGACGATTCCCGTCACCGACGAGGGGTTGCTGCGCGGCGACGGCGTCTTCGAGGTCGTTCGCCTCTACGAGGGCCGGCCGTTCGCGCTGGAAGAACACTTCGAGCGGATGGTGCGCTCGGCCGCCACCGCGCGCCTGCCGGTCGACTTCGACGCGCTCCGCGCAGAGGTCGACGCCCTGCTCGCGGCCGCGGGCCCGACCGATGCGGCCCTGCGCCTGGTCTGCACGCGCGGTGGCCGCCGGCTTGTGATGGTCGAGGAGGTCAAGCATTACCCCGAGACGATCGCGCTGGCGACGATCACCTACTCGCCGACGCGAGTCCTCGACGGCGTCAAGTCGTTGAGCTACTGCGCGAACATGCTCTGCACGCGCCTCGCCCAGGAGCGCGGCGCCTACGAGGCGCTGCTCGTCACGCCCCACGGCCGCGTGCTCGAGGCGCCCACCTCCGCGTTCTTCTACGTCCGCGGAGGCCGGCTGCTCACGCCCCCGCTCGACGACCACATCCTCGACTCCATCACCCGCCGGCGGATCCTCGCCATGACCGACGCCGAGGAGGCGCCCACGACGCTCGACGACCTGCGCGACGTCGAGGAGGCGTTCCTCGCATCGACGTTCAAGGAGGCGCTGCCCGTCCACGCCATCGACGACATCGAGCTCGACGCACCGGGCCCGACGACCCGCGAGGTGGGCGAGACCCTCGAACGGGCGATCGCCTCCGAGGTCGCGGCGGCCGGCTCGCCATGAGCGAAGCACCCGGTCTCGTCCTGCACCCGGGCGCTTCGGTCGGAGAGGGCGTCAGCTTCGGCGCCAACGTCGTCGTCCACGACGGCGTCGTGCTCGGCGACGGGGTGCTGATCCAGGACAACGTCGTGCTGGGCAAGCCGCCGACGCTGCGGCCGACCTCGACCGCATCCGGGGAAGTGGGAAAGCTGGTGATCGAGGCCGGCGCGCGGATCTGCGCGGGCGCGATCGTGTTCGCGGGCGCGCACGTCGGCGAGGAGGCGATCATCGGCGACCAGACCTACGTGCGCGAGCGGGTCACCATCGGGCGCGGGACGGTGATCGGCCGCGGGAGCGCGATCGACAACGACACGACGGTCGGCGAGCGGGTGCGGATGCAGACGATGGTCTACGTCACGGCCTACAGCGTGATCGAGGACGACGTCTTCCTCGGCCCCTGCGCCCTGACCACCAACGACAACACGATGAGCAGGCACGGCCCCGAGACCCCGCTGCGCGGTCCCACGCTGCGGCGCGGCTGCCGGATCGGCGCCGGGGCGGTGCTGGTGCCGGGCGTCGAGGTCGGGTCAGAGGCGTTCGTCGCCGCGGGCGCGGTGGTCACCAACGACGTGCCGGCCCGTGCCGTGGTCATGGGCGTTCCCGCCCGCGTCGTGCGGCGCGTCTCCGATGAGGACCTCCTCGAGCAGTGGCGCTAGGACGACGCAGGGCCCGGCGCCGGGCCGGGCGCGATCCGCTCACCCGCCTGCTCGGTGCGGCCGCGGTTCTCAGCACCGGCGGCGTGCTCGCCGGCGAGCTGACGCGCGTCTGGCGGCGCGGCTCGGCGCCGCTGCCGTCGGAGACCACCGACGTCGTGGCGGCGGCCGGGGAGGCCACACGCCAGACCGTCGAGGTCGCCGTCGAGGGCTATCGCGGCGGCTCGCTGCGGGAGAACGCGCTGCTGAACCTGCTGCTCTCCTTCAACGTGGGGTGGGCGACGACCCGGATCTCCGCCCACGTGATCCGCCGGCGCGGCGCGTTCGGGCCGTTTCGCAACGCGATCGTCGGCCGCACGCACGTCCATCACTTCGTCCCCGGGATCGTCCTGGCGTTGATCGCCGGCGGCGTCTCGATCGTCTCGCGCGACGAGAACCTCGACCCGCTGCTCGCGGTGCCGTTCGGCGTCGGCGCCGCGCTGACGCTCGACGAGTCGGCGCTGTTGCTGCGCCTCGACGACGTCTACTGGACCGAGGAGGGCGTCCTCAGCGTCCAGATCTCGCTGGCAGCGCTGTCGCTGGTCTCAGCGCTGGCGCTCGTCTCCCGCGTGCTGCGCCGCGGCGAGCGGACGGTGCTCGAGGACGTCACCTAGGCGACGGCGCGCAGCGCACCGCCGCCACCGCCCGACCAGATCACCTGGTCGCGACCGGGGCCGACGCCGACGAGCGCGACCGGGACGCCGGTGTGCTCGGCGATGTATGCGAGATATTCGCGTGCGGTCTCGGGCAGGTCGGTGAGGACGCGTGCCTCGCCGAGGTCCTCGGTCCAGCCGGGCAGCTCCTCGTAGTCGCCCGTGGCGTGGTGGAGCACCGACTGGTGGTAGGGGTAGGTCTCGAAGATCGCCTCCTCCTCGCCGCGGTAGCGCGTGGCGACGAGGATGCGGTCGAGGCCGCTCAGCACGTCGAGCTTGGTGATGGCGAGGTGGGTCAGGCCGTTGACGCGCGCGGCGTAGCGCAGCGCCACGAGGTCCAACCATCCGGTGCGCCGCGGCCGGCCGGTCGTGGTGCCGAACTCGCCGCCGCGCTGGCGCAGCTCCTCGCCGAGCGCGTCGTCGAGCTCGGTCGGGAACGGGCCGGCGCCGACGCGGGTGGCGTAGGCCTTGGTCACGCCCCACACCTCGTCGATGTCCTTGGGCCCGACGCCGGCGCCGACGCACGCCGCGCCGGCCACCGGGTTGGAGGAGGTGACGAACGGATAGGTGCCGTGGTCGATGTCCAGCAGCGTGCCCTGGGCGCCCTCGAACAGCACGGTGCGGCCGTCGTCGAGCAGGCGATGGGTCAGCGCCGTGGTGTCGGCGATGTGCTGCTCGAGCCGGTGGCCGTAGGTCAGGTACTCCTCGGTCATCGACTGCAGGTCGAGCCGCAGATCCTTCTGGTAGGGCCGCAGCGTGAGCTTCTTGGGCTCCAGCGCGGCCATGATCTTCTTCTTGAGGATCTTCTCGTCGAGCAGGTCCTGCACGCGGATCCCCAGCCGCGCCGCCTTGTCGGCGTAGCAGGGGCCGATGCCGCGCCGTGTCGTGCCGATCTCGAGCTTGCCGAGCCGCGCCTCGCCCGCCTCGTCGAGCAGGCGGTGGTAGGGCATGATCAGGTGCGCGTTGGCCGACAGCTTCAGGCCGCTGACGTCCATCCCGCGCGCGCGCAGGCCGTCGAGCTCCTCGCAGAGGACCTTCGGGTCCACGACGACGCCGTTGCCGATGAAGCAGCCCTTGCCGGGATAGAGGATCCCGGACGGCACGAGGTGGAACTTGAAGGTCTCGCCGTCGCGGACGATCGTGTGCCCGGCGTTGTTGCCGCCCTGGAAGCGCACGACAGCGTCGGCCTGCTCTGCGAGCAGGTCGGTGATCTTCCCCTTGCCCTCGTCGCCCCACTGGGCGCCGACGATGACGATCCCGGGCATGCTGTCGGGAGTCTAGGACGCCTGCCGACCCACGACCTGCCGGTGGTCCTCGCCATAGACGGGGATCACCTCGCACATCTCCTCCAGCCTGGACACCGTGCGCTGGGTGACCTGCTCGACGAGCGGCTCGCGGTCGAGGTTGGTGGTGATCGTCATCGCGCGCTCGCCCTCGTAGCGGGAGTTGACGATCGCGTAGAGCTGCTCGAGCACCCACGAGCTGGACTTCTCGGCGCCGAGGTCGTCGATGTGCAGCAGGTCGACCTCCGCGAGCCGGTCGAGCAGCTGAACGTAGGAGCTGTCGCTGCCCTCCTCGTAGGTCCGCCGGATCTCGTTGAGCAGCCGCGGAAGCGAGTAGATCGCGACGCTGTGCCCCGCCTCCAAAGCGGCCTTGGCGACGAGCATCGCCAGGGTTGTCTTGCCCGTCCCCACGTCGCCGAACAGCCAGAGGCCACGCCCGGCAGCGAGGTTGGAGTCGACGTCGCGCACGTAGGCGCGGATCGGCCGCACGACGCGGTCGGGCATCGCGGCGACCGGGTTGCGGTCGAAGCTCACCTCGGCGTAGCGCCGCGGGATCACACCGCTCAGCAGGCGCGCTCGGCGCCGGCTGATCAGCTGCGCTCGGCAGCGGCAGGGTGAAGCGGTGCGGGTCTCCTCGTCGACCAGGAAACCCGTGCCGTCGCAGAGGTCGAACGGGCAGCCCTGGGCCATCAGGCCGTGGCCTGGTAGCCGAGGAACCGCGGGTACTCGCCCTGGAAGCTCAGGCGCACCATGCCGACGCTGCCGTTGCGGTGCTTGGAGATGATGAGCTCGGCCTCGCCGGGATGCTCGCTGTCGACGTTGTAGTACTCGTCGCGGTAGATGAACATCACGACGTCGGAGTCCTGCTCGACGTTTCCGGATTCGCGAAGGTCCGACAGCAGCGGCCGCTTGTCGGTGCGTGACTCGACACCGCGCGACAGCTGCGAGAGGGCGATCACCGGCACATTGAGCTCGCCGGCGAGGATCTTCAGCCCGCGACTCATCTGGCCGACCTGCTCGACGCGGCTCTCGACCCGGTGGTCGGGCCGCATCAGCTGCAGGTAGTCGACGATCACCAGCCCGAGGCCGCCCCGGTGCTGCTCCTGGGAGTGCAGCCGGCGGGCCTTGGCGCGGATCTCGAGGATCCCGATGTCCGCCGAGTCGTCGATGAAAAGTGGCGCCCGGGCGAAGTGCTCGGCCGTGTCGAGGACGCGCTTCCACTTGCGCTCCTCCTTGAGGCGGCCCTTGCGCAGGTCGTCGCCCTTGATGCCGGCCTGGCTCGCGATGAAGCGCTGGGCCAGCTCGGCCTCGGACATCTCGAGGCTGAACAGGGCGACCGCGCGCGGCTGGTTCTTGTCCAGCGCCACGTTCTCGGCGATGTTGGCGATCAGGGCGCTCTTGCCCATCGACGGCCGCGCCCCGATCACGATCAGGTTGCCGGGCTGGAAACCGCCGGTGATCTCGTCGAGGTCTGAGAATCCGGACGGCGTGCCGGTGACCGAGATGCCCGACGCGGCGAGCTTCTGCCACCTGTCGATCTCCTCGTGCAGGACGTCGCCGACGTTGCGGAAGTCCTTCGTGCGCTCGTCGTGCGCGACCTCGAACATCGCCCGCTCGGCCTGCTCGACGAGCTGGTCGGCCGGGGCGGCGTTGCTGAGGACATCGGCCTGGATCGCGTACGCCTTGTTCAGCAGGCGGCGCAGGAGCGCGTGATCGCGCACGATCTTCGCGTAGCGCCGTACGTTGCCGGCCGCCGGCACCGAGCCGGCAAGGGCGTCGACGGCCGCGGGCCCGCCCACGTCGTCGAGCTTGCCCGCCGAACGCAGGTGCTCGGTGACCGTGAGAACGTCGACCGGCTCGTTGTCTGCGTAGAGCTCGAGGATCGACTCGTAGATGGAGCGATGCCGCTCGCGGTAGAAGTCCTCGGGCTTCAGGCCCTCGTCGATGATGAGCGCGTAAAGCGTCCGGTCGGACAGCAGGATCGCCCCGAGGACCGACTGCTCGGCCTCCAGCGAATGCGGCGGAGCGGTGCCGATCGAGGGGGTGGTGGGGGGCGATTCGGCGAACGCGCTCACGGGCAGCGAAAGTAGCGCCGCGCGCGGCGGCATGCAGGCGTCCGCCCGACGTCTGCCCGCTAGCTCCGCACAAATGTGGCGAAGCGGTGGCGGTCGGTTACTTCAGCTCGGTGACCATGGTCTTCACGGTGGCGGTCACGCCTTCGGTGACCTCCACGACGACCATGTAGGTGCCCACCGACTTGATGGGCTGATCCAGATGGATCTTGCGCTTGTCGACCGTGACGCCGCGGGCCTCGCGGATCGCGTCGGCGATGTCCTGCGTGGTGACCGAGCCGAACAGGCGGCCGTCGTCGCCGGCCTGCTGGCTGATCGTCAGCACGGTCTTGTTGAGCAGGTCGGCGTTCTCCTGGGCCTTGTCGACCGCATCGCGCGCGGCCCGCTCCTCGGCCTCCATCCGCTGCTGAGCGGCCTGGACGCTGCCCTTGGTGGCGGGCGCGGCCAGCTTGCGCGGGATCAGGAAGTTGCGCAGGTAGCCCTTGGACACGTCGACGACGGTGCCCTTCTCGCCAAGCGTCTCGACGTCCTGGAGGAGGATCGCCTCGGGCACTGCTCTACCGGTCGTCGTCGCGGTCGCGCCGCGGAGCGCGGGCGCCCTCGCGAGCGGCCTCGTTGACGTAGGGCAGCAGCGCCAGCTCGCGAGCACGCTTGACGGCGCGTGCGATCTGGCTCTGGTGGCGCCGGCAGGCGCCGGTGATCCGCCGCGAGCGGATCTTCCCGCGCTCGGAGATGTAGCGCCGCAGCGCCGCGGTGTCCTTGTAATCGACCTGCTCGATCTTGTCCTTGCAATACGGGCAGGGCTTGCGGCGCCCAGAGCCGGGGCCGCCCTTCTTGTCCCGCCGGCGGGCGGGTTTGCGATTGCGCTGCTTTGCCACTTGTTCCTCTCGCTACGTGAAGACGCGCCCCCTGCAGAGGCGCGTTTGCGAAGTGTAGGACTTCGGGGCGTGGGTGGTGGGGCGCGGAGCGTTCGTGGCGGGGCGGGGACGCGTCCGGGGGTCCGCCGGGCCACCCCTCCGCCTCCGGCTCCGGGGCGGGAGCGCCCTTCGGACCCCCGTCGCGTCCCCGCCCGAAGCGGCGCCCGGGGTTCACGGCACCCTCGTCGCGCGGGCGCGGTTTCGCCGGAGCGGCTCACCACGCCCGCATTCGTCAAGGCGCGCGCATCGCGTCGGCCGCCGAAGCGGAGGTTTGTCGATTTACTCGGCCTGAGGCTGAGAAGAACGACACTCGTTCGAGCGACCGGGCGCTGAGGCCCGCCGTTGGCGCCTGAACCCACCCTCCCTAACTGCCCTGAAGCGCCATCGACCTCCGGGCAAAGCAACGACCCCGCCGGTTGGCGGGGCCGTTGACCATCCAAGTGGCGCCTCCGGACGGCCTAGAACGGGATGTCGTCGTCGCCCGAGGAGGGCGCTGCGCCTCCGCCGACCGGGGCGGCTGCGAAGTCGGCGGTGTCGACCGGCACGTCGGAGCGGGCGGTGAAGCCGTTGCCGTTTCCGCCGCCGCCCTCGCCGCCACCGCCGCCGAGGAACTGGACGGTGTCGGCGATGATGTCGACCGACTGGCGCTTGTTGCCTTCCTTGTCCTGCCACTCGCGCCACTCGAGGCGGCCGTCGATCGCGACGCCGCGGCCCTTGGACAGGTAGCGCGCCGAGTTCTCGCCCTGGGCGCCCCAGACGGTGACGTCGAAGTAGTTGGGGACGTCGCGCCACTCGCCGGTGGCACCGTCCTTGCGACGGGTGTTGACGGCGACGCGCAGCTTGCACACCGACGTGCCGCTGGGCAGCGAGCGCAGCTCAGGGTCGCTGGTCAGGTTGCCGGTGATGATCACGCGGTTGATGTTCGAGGCAGCCACGCGGGGCTCCTTTCGGGGACGAACTGAAGGCTTTCGCCGAGTCTAGACACGGGACCGGAGGGCAACCCCGGGGTCCGCCAAAGACCGTGCACTTTCCGCAGAGTCGCGTTGCGGAGCGGGGCTCTGACAGGCCCGGCTAGGCAGCGGGCTCGTCGGGCGCGGGCTCTTCGCCCTCGCCGACGGCGGCAGCGACCGGCTCGGGCGCGGCCGGCGCCTCGGCCTCCACCGCGGGCGCCTCTGCTTCCGCAGCGGGGGCCTCGGCCTCCGCCGAAGCCGCCTCGGCCGGCACGAACTGCGCGTCCTCGCCCGTCTCGGAAGGCGCGGGCGCGGCCTCGTCGTCAACGACCCCGGCGGGCCGCGGCTCCGCACGGTGCTCGGGCGGCGGCGGGGTGCCGGGCGCGAGCTTGATGACGCGGAAGCGGACCACCTCGTCGGTGATGCGCAACGTGCGGTCGATCTGGCTCAGCAGCTCCGGCGTCCCGTGGAACTGCAGCAGGTGGTACTCGGCGTCCTTCTTGTGGCGGATCTCGAAGGCCAGCGAGCGCATCCCCCACTCCTGGCGGTTGACGATCTCGCCTGCCTTGGCAACGGCCTCCTCGACGTTCTTGAGGATCTCGGCGCGGCGGTCGTCCTCTGCTGCGCTGTCGAGCAGCAGAACGAGGTCGTAGAGGGGCTTTTCCGCGGCCATGGGAAGCGGCGACGATAGCAATCGCGGCTAGTTCTGCCGCGCCCCCGCGGGCTTGTCGGCGGCGGCCTTCGCGCGGATGTCGTCGAGCTGTTCGTCGATCCAGTCGCCCGGATCGCGCTGCAGCACCGTGGCCTTCAGGCCCAGCGCGCGACGCTCGCGCTCCTCCGGCGCCATCGTCAGCGCGGCGTGGATCGAGTCCGCGAGCTCCTGGATGTCGAATGGGTTGACCGACAGCGCGTACTCGCCGAGCTCCTCGTGGGCGCCGGTGTTCTCGGAGAGGATCGACACGCCGTCGCGCTCGTTGACGAGCGGGCCCTCCTTCGCCACCAGGTTCATGCCGTCGAACATCGCGTTGACCAGCAGCACGTCGTAGTTCTTGTAGGCGGCGACGGCCTCCTCGAGGTCGTCGCGCAGCTTGAGCAGGATCGGCATCCAGTCGGGCGTGCCGTGGCGATGGTTGACGACCGCGACGATCGCCTCGATCTTCTCGAGGTACTCGGCGTACTCCGGCACGTCGGTTCGTGACGGCATCAGCTGCGCGATGAACGTCACGCGCTCGGAGAACTCCGGATGCTGGTCGAGGAACAGGTCGAACGCCGAGAATCCGCGCAGCACGTTCTTCGACAGGTCGGCGCGGTCGACGCGCAGGATGAGGAAGTCGCGCCGCCGGGCCAGGAGCTCCTCCTCGAACTCGCCGACGCGCTCGGACCGCGCCGTCTTCTGGATCGCCGCGGCGTCGATCGGCAGCGGGTAGGCGCGCACCCACACGTCGCGGTCGCCGCAACGCACGATCCCCTGCTCCATGTCGACCTCGAAGTCCATGAGGTCGCGGCAGCACTGCAGGAAGTTGCGTCGGTAGGCCTGCGTGTGGAAGCCGACGATGTCGTTGGCGAGCAGGCCGGAGTAGAGCTCCTCGCGGATCCTGCGCGGTAGCACGCGCCACGCGTCCGACTGGGGCCACGGGATGTGGATGAAGTGGCTGAGGAACGCGTCGGGCCGCTCGTGCCGCACGAGCCCCGGCAGCGTGTAGAGGTGGTAGTCGTGGATCATCACGACGGGCTCGTCCTGGCCGTCGATCTCCTCGACGACCGCCCGCGCGAGGTCCTCGTTGACGACGTTGTAGCCGAACTCGAACGCCTCGACCTCGTTGCGGCGGATGTCCGGCACGTTCGACAAATCCCAGAGGTAGTGCTGGATGAACCACAGCATCGGGTTGGCGAAGATGTTGTAGAAGCGGTCGTAGGCGTCGTCGTCGGAGACCACGAGGCGGACGTGGTACTCGTCGCCCTCCGGCGTGTTGACGACGAACGGCCGGTCGCCGGCCTCCTGCGCGCGGCTCGCGTCACCCACCGTCATCGCCGAGGCGATCCAGGTGGCGTCGCGGTAGGACGCCAGGCCGGTCAGCGCCGTCACCAGACCACCGGTTCCGCGCGTCATGGATCCGTCGTCGTCGAACGTCACGGGGCCGCGATTCGAGACCAGGACAAGCGGTCGTTGGTCGGGCACGAGACCTACACCTCTAGCAGTTCTCCGAAGATCTGCAGATAGTCGCGCAGATAGCGCGGCATCAGGAAGTGCTTGCGCACGTGCTCCTTGCCGGCGCGCCCGAGAGCCTTGCCGAGCTCGGGGTCGCGCATGATCTCCACCGTCCGTGCGGCGCACTCCTCGACGGTGTCCACCAGATAGCCGGACACGCCGTCCTGTACCTGCAGCGGAATGCCGCCCACCGCGCCCCCGACGAACGGCCGGCCCTTCCAGATCGCCTCGGTGACGGTGAGGCCGAAGCCCTCGCGCGTGGACTTCTGGATCAGCACGTCGGAATGCGACTGGAAGGCGTTGACCTCGATCGAGCCGACGTTGTTGAAGTTGTTGAGGATGTGGATGTCCGGGTCGCCGGCCGCGTGCCCGACGGTCTCGTTGAAGTAGTCCCAGCCCTCGGGGTCGTCGGAGGCCATCGAGCCGACGAGCGCCAGCTGCACGTTCGGGAACTCCTCCTTGACGAGGCGGTAGGCGTCGATGACGCCGAGCGGGTCCTTCCACGGGTCGAAGCGTGAGACCTGGCAGATCAAGGGGCGGTCGACGTCGATGCCGAACTGGTCGCAGACGTATGAGGCGTCATCGGGCGAGAGCGCCATGTTCTTCGGCGTCAGCGGGTCGATCGCCGGAGGCACGACGTGAACGCCGCCGTCCATGCCGTCGGGCACGTAGGTCGGCATGTGAAACAGCGACCCGCGGTACTCGCGGATGTGGGGCAGCAGGCGGTCGATCGTCGCCGGGTTGGGCGTCGAGAGGTCGATGTGACAGCGCCAGACCCAGCCATCGGCCTTGAAGGGCACGAGGCCGCGGATCGCGGCGGGCTGCGGGTCGTGGACCAGGCAGACGTCCCATCCGGCGGAGAGCTCGCGCGCGTTCATCTCGTTGTAGCGCTCCCACGTCGCCCACTGCTCCGGCGTGAGGTCGTCCGGAGCGCCCTGCAGCGCGTTGTGCATCAGCTTGGTGGCGTTGAAGAACTCCTCGCGGCCGTAGATGACCTGCCACTCGCAGTCCAGGCCGACGTCCTTCATCAGCGGGACGAGCGTGTAGAGGATCTCGCTGACGCCGCCGCCGAACGCGGTGGCCGACAGATGCAAGACGCGGCGCCCGGCCAGGGGCTCGGCCAGCGTGCGGATCTCGTCGATGAGATCCCGCCCGACGATGTGGGTGTAATCGGCAAGCGTCTTGTGGCCGACGGCGACGGGCTGGAGCAAGGCGCGCTGACGATATCGCTAGCTACGGTCCGGCTTCGGCCGGGCGCTTGTCCAGCCGGATGCGGATCGTCTTGCGCTTGCCGTCGCGGATCAGCTGCACCGCCACGACGTCGCCCGGGTCGTAGCCCTGGAGGATCGCGCCGAGGTCGTCCTCCCTGCGAACCGGATGGCCCGCCACGTCGACGATCACGTCGGCGTCGCGCGGCACCTGCTGCGATTGGAAGCGGAAGCGCTCGCGCCCCGCCCTCAGGCCGGCCTTGTCGGCCGGGCCGCCGTCGACGACCTGGGCCACCAGGGCGCCGTGGGCGACCGGCAGCTTCAGCCGCGCGGCGAGCTGGGGGTAGAGCTGCGAGGTCGACACGCCGAGGTAGGCGTAGTCGACGCGGCCCTTGCTGCGCAGCTGGTCGAGCGAGCGGCGGACGGTGTCGACCGGCACCGCGAAGCCCACGCCGCTGCCGTCGCCGCTGTCGGAGCGGATCTGCGAGTTGATGCCCAGCACGCGCCCGCGCGCGTCGACCAGTGGGCCGCCCGAGTTGCCGTGGTTGATCGCGGCGTCGGTCTGGATCGCGCCGTTGATCGAGAACTTCGTCAGCGAGTCGATCGTGCGGTCGGTGGCTGAGATCACTCCGACCGAGAGCGACTGCTCCTGGCCGAACGGGCTGCCGATCGCGGCGACCGGCGCGCCGACCTGGGCACCGCGGCTGCTGCCGAACTCCAGCGGGCGCAGCGTCAGACCCTTCGGCTCGACGCGCAGCAGCGCGACGTCCGCGTAGGGATCGAAGCCGACGACCTCGGCGGTGACCTGGTTGTCGTCCTGGAAGCGCACGTAGACGCGGTCGACCTTGTGGATCGCGGCGCCCTCGCCCTCGGTGACGACGTGGGCGTTGGTGGCGATCTCGCCCTCGCCGTCGATGACGAAGCCCGAGCCCTCGGCGCCCTGGGCGCCGCCGAAGAGGCCGCCCTCCGTGGAGATGCTCAGGACGGTTACCACGCCCGGAGAGTCGCGCTCGTAGATCGCGTGGGGGTCGAAGGCGACCTCGCCGCCGGCCGCCTTGACGACCTCGACGCGCGTGCGCTCGACGGTGGAACTGCTCCCCGATCCCCCGCCGTCGTCGTCGCCGCAGCCCGTCAGGACGGCGAGCGCGAGGGCGATCGCGACGAGGAGGCCCAGGCGCTTCACGCGGGCACCTCGAGCGTGAGGGTGGTCGTCCCGCCGCCGCTGGCGACCGCCAGCGTGCCCGCCATGCGCTCGGCGAGCTCGCGCGCGATCGTCAGCCCGAGGCCGGAGCCCTGGGTGTCGCCCGCGGTGTAGAAGGGCTCGAAGACGTGCGGCAGCACGGTGCGGTGGATCCCGCCCCCGAAGTCATGCACGGCGATGCGCAGCCGCGCCGGCGCGCCGGCCACCGACGCGCCGCGGGAGGCCGATACGACCATCCGCGTGCCGGCCGGCGTGTGTGCGAGCGCGTTGTGGATGAGGATGCGCAGGATCTGTCCCACCCGCTCAGGATCGCAGACGGCCTCCATCGGCTCGTAGGCGAGGCGCAGCTCGAGATGTGAGTCGTGCGCCGCCAGCGCCGGCCCGAACTCCGATACGACCGCACGGGCGAGCACTCCGACGTCGGTCGGCTCGGGGCGCAGTTCCAGCGAGCCGGCCTCCAATCGGGAGAGGTCGAGCAGGTCGGTGGCGAGCTTCTGGAGGCGGTCCACCTGCGAGCGCAGCTGGCCGAGGAACTGCGCGCGCGTCGGCTCGTCGAGCTCCTCGTCGGCCAGCAGCTCCAGGAAGCCGCCGAGCGAGAAGATCGGCGTGCGCAGCTCGTGCGAGGCCGTGGCGATGAAGCGCTTGCGGGCGGCGTCGAGCTCGGCGAGCTGCCCGCGCATGGCGTCGAGCTCGCGCGCGAGCTGGCCGAGCTCGTCCTCGCTGTCGGCGACGAAGCGCGCGCTGAAGTCGCCGGCGGCGACGCGGCGCGCCGACCGGCGCAGGCGCCCCACACGACCGCCCAGGCCGCGCGCGACCAGCCAGCCCGCCAGCAGCGCGAGAGCCAGCGCGATCGCCCCCGCCACCAGGATCCGGTCGCGCACGAGCGCGACGTTGCCCTCGACGTCCTCGAGCGGCTTGGAGAACACGAGCGCGAAGCCCACCTCGCGGCGCGCGGGCGGCCCGCGCGATTTGAAGAACAGCGGGATCCCCGCCTCGCCGACGCGGCCGCTCTCGCCCGCCTCGAAGCCGGTGACCACACGGCGCCGCTGGGCGGTGCGAACCGCCACCGGGAACTGCAGATCGCGGATGTCGACCTCGCTGGTCGAGTCCGAGCGCGGGGTGGCCTGCACCCCGGCCGCCACGCGGTTGATCCCCAGCAGGGTCACGCGCGTGCCCGACCGGTCGGCGGCCTGGCGCACCAGCCGGTCGACGACCCGCACGTCGACGTCGCCGGACACGGCCCGCTGCAGCGGAGGCGAGTAGCGCCGCGCCTGGCGCGCCAGCGTGTTCAGCTCCTCCTGGCGCAGCTTCGACGTGAGCGGTCCAATCGTGTAGAGGTAGACGACCGCGATCGCCGCCGCGACGATGGCTCCCAGCAGCAGCGACAGCCGGAGGGTGAGCGACCGCAACAGCTAGGTGCTGGTGTCGCGGAAGCGGTAGCCGACGCCGCGGACCGTGAACAGGAACTCGGGGTCCTTGGGGTCGCGCTCGAGCTTCTCGCGCAGATGGCGGATGTGGACGTCGATCGTCCGCGGGTCGCGGAACGCCGAGTCGCCCCAGATGCGGGTCAGCAGCATCTCGCGGGTGAACACCCGGCCGGGGTTGTGGGCGAGCGCCGTGAGGATCTCGAACTCGACGAACGTCAGCCGGATGTCGTCGCCGTGTGCGGTCACCGAACGCTTCGCCGGATCGATCCGCAGCTCGCCGACCACGAGCACCTGGTCCTCGGGGAGCTGCTCGCGGTCGCGGCTCATCCCGGCCCGGCGCAGCGCGGCGCGCACCCGGCTGCGGAACTCCCTGAGCGAGAACGGCTTGGTGATGTAGTCGTCGGCGCCGAGCTCGAGGCCGAGGACCTTGTCGATCTCCTCGGTCTTCGCGGTGAGCATGATGATCGGAACGCTGCTGCGCGCACGCAGGCGCTTGCAGACCTCGAGGCCGTCGAGCTTGGGCATCATCACGTCCAGGACGACGAGGTCGAAGGTCTGCTCGCCGAAGCGTGCGAGCGCCTCGCGACCGTCGGTCGCCTGCACGACGTCGTAGCCGTCCTTGCGCAGCGGGTAGGAGAGCAGCGTCTGCAACGACTGCTCGTCGTCGACCAACAAGATGCGCGGAGGGCGATCGACCATCGTGGGTAGTGTGCCTGAGCGCATGCTCGACCCGCGGGTGTACCGGGCTGCGTTCGCCCCCCTGCTGTTGGTCGGAGTGGTCGCGGCCTTCTCGCTGGTGGACCGTCCGCGGCCGATCCAGACCACTTTGGCGCCCGACGCCTTCGATGGCCCGCGGGCGTTCGCGACGCTCCAGAGGCTGACCGCGCGCTACCCCGACCGGCGGCCGGGCGACGCGGGCGACGAGGCGGTCGCCGGCGCTGTTGCGCGCAGCTTCAGGGGCTCGTTCTGCAACCGCGGGCAGGGGTGCAGCGGTGTGAGCGTGCGGCGTTTCCGGGCGGCCACGATCACCGGGGACCGCATGCTGACCGACGTCGTGGCGACGCGCCTGGGCAAGCCCGGGCCCGGGATCGTGGTCGTCGCGCATCGCGACGCGGCGGGCCGCGGGGCGGCAGCGGAGCTCTCCGGGACGGCGGCGCTGGTCGAGCTCGCGCGCGTATTCGGCGGCCGCCAGACCCAGCGGACGCTCTCGCTGGTGTCGACGAGCGGAGGCAGCGGTGGGGCGGCGGGGGCGCGCCGGCTCGCCGAGGACCTGCCGGCCGGCAATCCCGAGCCCGACGCTGTGATCGTGCTCGGCGACCTCGCGTCGCAGCGTCTGCGCAAGCCGGTGGTCCTGGCGTGGTCGTCGGATTCTTCGCTGGCGCCGGTCCAGCTGCGGCGGACGGTCGAGGCGGCGGTTCGCCTGGAGACCGGGAGCGACGCCGGGACGCCGCATGCATTCACGCAGTTCGCTCGCCTGGCGTTCCCCTTCGCGCTGGGCGAGGAGGGGCCGATCAACGCCGCCGGCACGCCTGCGATCGCGCTGCAGGCCAGCGGCGAGCGCGGGCCGACCACCGACGCCGCCGTGTCGGCCGAGCGCCTACGGCTGTTCGGTCGCGCCGCGCTGCGCACGGTCGACGCCCTCGACAACGGTCCCTCGTTGAAGACCGGGCCGCGACGCGAGGTCGTCCTGCGCGGCAAGGTGCTCCCGTCCTGGGCCGTGCGGTTCGTGGTGGCCGCGCTGCTGCTGCCCGCGCTGCTGGCCGCGATCGACGGCTGGGCGCGGGTGCGGCGCAGGCACACCGCGGTCGGCGTGTGGTTGGGGTGGTTGGCCGTCCTGGCGCTGCCGTTCGCGCTGGCGCTCGGGCTGGCGCGGCTCCTCGGCGCGCTCGGGCTGTTGTCGGCGGCCCCTGACGGCGCGCTGGTGGCCGGCCGGGTGCCTACCGACGGGGTGGCGATCGCCGTCGTGGGCCTGATCTTCGTGCTGGGCTGGCTGGCGATCCGGCCGTTCCACCACGCGCTGGGAGTCCGAGGCGCGCCCGACGGGCCCGGGCCCGCCGCCGCGGTCGGGTTGGGGATGGTGCTGCTGACCGGGATCGTCTGGGCGCTGAACCCGTACGCGGCGGCGGTGCTCGTACTGCCCGCGCATCTGTGGCTCCTCGTGCCGTCGCTCGAGCGCATCCGGCGCCCGGTCGCGGTCGCGCTCGTGGTGGCGGGGCTCGTGCCGGTCGCGGTCGTGCTCGCCGTCTACGCCGTGGCGGTCGGCGCCTCGCCCACGCAGCTGCCATGGTCGCTCGTCCTGTTGGTCGGCGGCGGCCAGGTGGGTGTCCCCGCGTTGATCGCGCTGTCCGCGCTCGGGGCCTGCGCGGTGGCGGCAGCGCGGCTTGCGCTGCGCCCCCCGGCGGCCGAGGCGCCCGAGGTACCTCCCGCCGCGATGATCGGCTACGCGGCGCCGGGGTCGCTGGGTGGGATCGGATCGCCAGTGAGGATGCGCCGGTGAGCCGCGCTCTGCGCGGCCTGTCGACGGTTCTGATCGCCGCGGGCACCCTGCTCGTGGTCGACGCCGTGCTGACCCTGGTCTGGCAGGAGCCGGTGTCGGCGTTCATCGCCAAGCGCGAGCAGGATCGGCTCGCCGACGAGTTGCGCGCGCTGGAACAGGCGCAGCCGACGCAGCTCGAGCAGAACGCGCTGGCGACGCTGCGCTCGAGCCGCCAGCGGATCGCGTTCCTGGCCCGCGCCCTGCGCCGTCACTCCGAGCACGGTGACGCGCTCGGCCGCATCCGCATCCCGCGGATCAAGGCGTCCTACGTCGTGGTCGACGGCACCTCCTCGGCGGACCTGCGCAAGGGGCCGGGCTTCTACCCGCAGGCTCCGCTGCCCGGCGTGCCGGGGACGGCGGCGATCGCCGGGCATCGCACCACCTACCTGGCTCCGTTTCGCCGGTTGAACAAGCTCGAGAAGGGCGACGAGGTGGTCGTCGAGATGCCCTACGGGCGCTTCACCTACGCCGTCGAGCGCCGCCGGATCGTGTCGCCTTCCTCACTGTGGGTGCTGCACCGGGTCGGTTACGACCGGCTCGTGCTCTCGGCGTGCCACCCGCTCTACAGCGCGTCGCACAGGATCGTCGTCTTCGCCCGCCTGCGCGCGTTCGAAGCGCGCGGCGCGGCGCGTGGAGGCGGCGGTCCGACGCTCCTGCAGGAGCCGCCGCCGGCCGCCAAGGTCACCGGCTGACCTGCTCTACAGACGGTGCTCGTAGCCGGCGAGCTTCGCCGGCCGGCCGTGCTCGTCGAGCAGGACCAGCTCGGGCTCGCCGGCCATCACGCGACCGACCTCGATCGTGTTCGGCGGCGCAGCCGCCACGCACGCGCAGAGCTCGAAGTCCTCGCCGCCGCCGGCCGCCTGCTCGATCGATGCGCCCTCGAACCGCGGCAGCCTGTGGAGATCGATCTCCACGCGCACGCCCCGAGCGCCGCGCGAGGTGCGCGGCGTCGGTCGCGATCCCGTCCGACAGGTCGATCATCGCGTGCGCGCCCGCCGCGGCCAGGGCGCGTCCGGCGTCGAGCCGCGGCTCTGGGCGCAGGTAGGCGCTCAGGTGCGCCGCGGCCGGCTGCTCACCGGCAGCCAGCGCCTCCACGGCGGCCGCCGCGCCGCCGAGCGGGCCGGTGACCACCACGGTGTCGCCCGCCCGCGCGCCGTCGCGGCCGACCAGCGCAGCGTCGTCGTCGGCCCAGCCGACGACCGTGACCGAGACGAACAGCGCGGGCGCCGAGACCACGTCGCCGCCCGCGATCGCAGTGCCGGTGCGGCGGGCCAGGTCGGCCATCCCCTCCACGATCCGCTCCGGCCGCTCGAGCCCGGGCCGCACGCCCAGCGCCAGGTAGGCCTCGCCCGGATCGGCGCCCATCGCAGCGATGTCCGACAGCGCGGCCGCCAGCGCGCGGTGGCCGACATCGGGCAGCGAGAACGGCCCGCCGTCGTCTTCGAGCTTGAAGTGGACGCCCTCGACCATCGTGTCGACCGACGTCACGGCGAACGGGCGGCTGCGCACGACCGCGGCGTCGTCGCCGAGCCAGCGGACCACCCGATCGTGCGGCCGCTCGAGCGCCGCGGCGATCGCTTCGATCAGCGCGAGCTCGTCAGCGATGGCGGCGGACTCCCTGCGGTCAGGGCTGCGCGACACCGGCCCCGGGGCCGGTGTCACCACCGCTGGCGGGTGGCGCCGCGCCGCCGGTCCCGCCGGACGGGGGCGTCGGAGTGGGGACGGGCTTGGGCTTGGGGGCCTTCGGCGCGGGCTGCGGCGGCGACTCGTACAGGCTCGGGTCGTAGGCGCCGTTGTCCTTGCCGCCGGCCTTGTCCTTGGCGCCCTTGTCCTTCTTGCCGGTCTCGAGGTCCTTCGCGTCGGTGCCGCCCGTGTCGTATGTGCCGGGGACGATCTTGTTGTCGCTCACGCCGGTCTTCGAGTACTTGCCGAAGAACGGCACGGCGTGGAACGCCTCGGTCGGCTGGGGGAAGTCGCCGCAGAAGGACCCCTTGGCGGTGTTCATGTACGCGCCCCAGATCGGCGCCGCGGCCACGCCGCCGGCCGCGCCGGGCATCGGCTCGCGCGAGTTCGCGTGGCCGACCCACACCGAGGTCGAGAGCCGCGGCGTGTAGCCGACGAACCACGCGTCGGTGAACTCGTCTGTCGTCCCGGTCTTGCCGGCGGCCGGGCAGCCGATGTTCGCGCGCGTGCCGGTGCCGCCCAGGATGTTCTGGCGCAGGATCTTCGTGGCCTCGTAGGCGACGCCGTCGGAGAAGACCTTGACCTTCGACTGGTGCAGCGGGATCTCGGTGTGGCCGTCGGGGAAGGTGACCTTCGTCACCGCGATCGGCCGGACACGGGAGCCGCCGTTGGCGAGCGTCGCGTAGGCGCGCGCCATCTCCAGCGGCGAGACCCCGAGGCGCAGGCCGCCGAGGCCCTCGGCGGGATAGCCGTTGAGGTGGGTCGTGATGCCCATGTCGTAGGCCGTCTGGCGCACCTCCAGCGGGCCGAGGTCGAGGTCGAGCTGCTGGTAGATCGAGTTGTCGGAGGCGAGCGTTGCGCGGACGAGGTTCGCGCGGCCGATGTAGGAGTTCGAGTACGTCTTGACCTTGATCGGCCCCCAGTCGGGGTCGTTGAAGTCCAGCGGCATCGAGGCGTAGGAGGTGGCGTTGGGATCGACCCCGCGCTTCAGCGCGGTCATCAACACCATGACCTTGAACGTCGAGCCCGGCTGCCGGTGGCCCTGCGCGGCGAGGTTGAACTTCAGGTCGCCGTACTTGCGCGACGTGGCCATCGCGCGGATGTAGCCGGTGTTGGGGTCGATGCTGACGATCGCCGAGTCGCGGTTGGTGCCGGCGATGCCCTGCGCCATCGCCGCGCGCGCCGCCTTCTGGAGCTTCAGGTCGAGCGTCGTGTAGATGCGCAGCCCGCCGCGGCGGACGGTCTCGTAGCCGTAGCGGTCGACGAGCTCCTGCTGGACGTAGTCGAAGAAGTAGCCCTCGCGGCGCTCGGTGTAGTAGCGGTTGTGCTTGACGCCCAGCGGCGCGCGCTCGGCGGCCAGCGCCTCCTGGGGCGATACGAGCCGCTCCTGGGCCATCTGGTCGAGCACGTCGTTGCGCCGCGCGATCGCCGTCTCCGGGTTCAGGAACGGGTTGTACTTCGACGGCGCCTGCGGCAGGCCGGCGAGCAGCGCCGCCTCGGGCAGCGTCAGGTCCTTGGCCGGCTTGTCGAAGAAGATCCGCGCCGCGGCCTGGATGCCCAGGGCGGTCTGGCCGCCCACGGTGCCGTAGGGAACGCTGTTGATGTACTTGCCGAGGATCCAGTTCTTGCCCTTGCGGCCGGGATGCTCGTTCTCGAGGTCCTCGGCGAGCTTGGCCTCGCGGATCTTGGTCTTGAACGTGCGGCCCTTGCCGCTGCGCAGGGCCGGCTTCTCGTAGAGGTTCTTGACCAGCTGCATCGTCAGCGTCGAGCCGCCCTGGACCGTCTCGTGCGATTCGAAGTTCTTCAGCGCGGCGCGGACGATGCCCTCGAAGTCGACGCCCTGGTGCTTGTAGAAGCGGCGGTCCTCGATCGCGACGGTCGCGTCCTTGACGACCTGCGGGATCTCCGTGGTGAGGACCGGCGAGCGCAGGATCGCCGACTGGATGAAGCCCAGGCGCTGGCCGTCGGCCGCGTAGACCGACGAGGTCGCACCCTGCGGGATCGGCGCGAGCGAGCGCAGCGACGGGGCGGAGGCCGCCACGCCGATGACCCATGCGACCGCGCCCAGGACCGCAAGCGCCAAGCCGGCCGTGACGACGCCGAGGGCGAGGAAGATGACGCGCCCCGAGCCGTGTTGGTTGCGGCGGCGCCGGCGTTGACGTTCGCGACGTGACATGGCTGGCGAGCACGACGCGGGCGACGTTGGGCCGCCCGCGTGAGACGGATTCTACCCGCCCTCGGTGGGTCCTCCCCCGGATGGCCGGGGGATGTTCGCGCGGCGCAGCGCAGCCAGCGCGTCGCGCCGCAGACCGGCCTCGCGGGTCCCGCGCTCGGTGGCTTGCACGCCGGGCACCGAGACCGTCAGCCGAACGCCCTCGGGGGTGATCTCGGCCACGCTCGCCTCGGAGTCGCCGATCGCCTCCTGCAGCGCGCCGATCGCCTCCTCGAAGTCGGCGTCGTGGGCCAGCCACACCGACGCGGTTGCGGAGACGGTGGGGCCCGTGATGGTGTCGTTGCGCAGCACGCCGGCGGCGAGCCGCTCGTTGGGGACGACGATCCGCGCGCCGCCCGCGTCGCGCAGGTAGGTGTAGGTCAGGCGCACGTCCTCGACCACCCCGGTCTCGCCCTCGAAGGTGACGACGTCGCCGATCCGCAGCGGCTGCGTGACCGCCAGCAGCAGCCCCGCGACCGCGTTGGCGAGCGTCTGGCGGGCGGCGAAGCCGATGACGGCGGCGGCGATCGCACCGGAGGCGAGCACGCTGGCCGCGAGCCGGTCCAGCGCCGTGAACTGCGCGAGCGCGACCGCGATCCCGATGACGACGATCGCCGCGCCGAGCACGCGGCGCAGGAAGCGCAGGCGCGTGTCGAGGCGCGGGTCGGCCGTGCCCGCCGCGATGCGGCGGTGGCGCAGCGCCCGCGTGATCGCCC
The DNA here is from genome assembly GCA_963825415.1 of uncultured Actinomycetes bacterium. Lineage (GTDB taxonomy): Bacteria > Actinomycetota > Thermoleophilia > Solirubrobacterales > Solirubrobacteraceae > BP-464. The sequence continues at coordinate 700,286 of CAWGTD010000003.1, forward strand.
TGTCGACGAGCCCGGCGGCGATCAGCGCGACGACGACGCTGAGCGCCGCGGTGAGCACGTGATCGTGACGCTGGAAGAACGTGTCGGCCAGGATGTGGACCATGGCGGCTCGGGACGGTAGCCCAGCGCAGGTGGGCAAGGCGCTTCCCGGCCGTCCGCGCCTCGCAGCGGCATGGGTGGCGTGGCGGCCTTCCATCGTTGCCGCCGTTGTCGCGTTCTTCGCTACGCGCGTGGTCGTCTGGGCTGCCGGGATGGCCGCCGCCGGCTGGGCGGGGATCTCGTCGCGAGCTTCGGACTTCGATCCCGCGGGGGTCACGAAGCCGTTCGGCTCGGTCGGCGACCTGCTCGTGGCTCCGGCCGCGCGGTGGGACTCGGTGTGGTTTCTCGACATCGCGCACGACGGCTATCGGGAGGCCACGCGGGCGGCGTTCTTCCCCGTCTATCCGTCGCTGGCGCGAGCGGCCGGCTGGCTGTTCGGCTCGGCGCTGGTCGGCGGGATCGTCGTGTCGGTCCTCGCCTCGGTCGTCGGCCTGGCGGCGCTGCACCGCCTGACCGCGATCGAGCTGGGCGAGGGCCCGGCGCGCGCGACCGTCGTGCTGCTGGCGTGCTTTCCCGGCGCGCTGTTCCTCTCGGCGGTCTACTCGGAGGGGCTGTTCCTGGCGCTGTCGGTCGGCGCGCTGCTGGCGGCGCGCACCGAGCGCTGGGCGTGGGCCGGGGCGCTGGGCGGGCTGGCCGCCGGGACGCGCAGCGCGGGGGTGGTCCTGCTCGTGCCGCTGGCGCTGCTGTGGTGGAGCGCTTCGCCGCGGCGGCCGCGCGATCTCGCATGGCTGGCGCTGGTGCCGGCCGGCCTGGGCGTGTTCTGCCTCGCGCTGGCCGCGAGCGGGCTCGACGGCCTCGCTCCGTTCCACGCCCAGGAGGTCTGGTTTCGCCACTTCGCCGGCCCGTTCGTCGGCGCGTGGGACGGCACGGTGGCCGCGTTCGACGGCGCGCGGCAGCTGCTGTCGGGCGCCCGCACGCCCGTGTACTTCTCCGAGGCGGGCGGCGATCCGTACATCGCCGCTGCGCACAACCTGGAGCTGTTCGTGGCGCTCGTCGCGGCGATCCCGGCGCTCGTCGGAGTGTTCCGCCGGCTGCCGCCGGCCTACGGGCTCTACACGGTCGCGGCCCTGGCGCTGCCTCTGTCGTGGCCGGTGCGCCCGCAGCCGCTGATGTCGCTGCCGCGCTTCGAGCTCGTGCTGTTCCCGCTGTTCATGTGGCTGGGGTGGTGGGCGGCGCGCGGGCGCGGGCGGCTGGCCGTGCTGGCCGTGGCGCTGCTCGCCGTCCAGGCGCTGGCGGCCGCCGAGTTCGCGACCTGGCACTGGGTCGCATGATCCGCGCGGTGCTGCTCGACGCGCTCGGCACGCTGCTCGAGCTCGAGGACCCGGGGCCACCGCTCGCCGCCGAGCTGACGGCAATGGGCGCCGAGGTGTCCGTCGACGAGGCGCGCGGGGCGGTGCTGGCCGAGATGACCTACTACCGAGCCCACCACGACGAGGCCTCCGACCGGGAGCGGCTCGCCGACCTGCGGCGTCGCTGCGCGGAGGTCCTGCGCGACGAGCTGCCGCCGGCGGCCCAGGCGCTCGGCGTGCCGCGGCTGACCGAGGCGCTGCTCGCCGCGCTGCGCTTTCGCCCGTTCGAAGAGGTCCCGGCGGCGCTCGCCGCCCTTCGGGCGGACGGGGTGCGGCTCGTCGTGATCTCCAACTGGGACGTCTCGCTGCACGACCAGCTCGAGGCGACGGGGCTTGCCGAGCTCGTCGACGGAGCGGTGTCGTCGGCCGAGCTGGGAGTCGGCAAGCCGAACCCGGCCATCTTCACCAGAGCGCTCGAGATCGCAGGGGCCCCACCGGACGAGGCGCTGATGGTCGGCGACAGCCTGGACACCGACGTCGTCGGAGCGCAGGCGGCCGGGCTGCGCGCCGTGCTGGTGGATCGCTGGGGCTCGGCGCAGGCGCCACCGGAGGTCACGACGGTCCCTTCGCTGGCGCAGCTGCCCGGGCTCGTACAGTCTCTGGCGTGAGCGCGGCCGGTCCGCTGACGTCCCCCGAACGCCCGGAGGGCCTGCCGCCGAGGCGGGCAAGCCGCGGCAAGCCATGGCGTGCGTTCTGGGCGCTTCCGATCGCGCTCGCCGCGGTTGTCGCGGGGGCGATCACCTACACGCTGGTCTCCGTCATCCGGGACGCGTTGACGACCCCGCCGACACACCAGGACGGGGTCATCGGGGTGGCGTTGCACGGCACGCCGCCGATCCTGTCGCTTACCTCGACCCTGGTGCAGGACCTGGTGCTGATCGCCGGCGCGGCCCTCGCGGCGGCCGCCGCGTACCCGCGCCCGCTGCGGCTGCGCCCCGCCGACTTCGGGCTGCGCCCCGCGCGGCTGGCGTCCTCGGTCGGCCTGGTCATCGCCGGCTACGTGACGTTCGTGATCCTGGCCGCGCTCTGGACCTCCGCGCTGGGGATCCAGGATCGCCAGAGCGTGACCGTCGACCTGGGCACACGCGACTCCGGCTGGGCGCTGGCGGGCGCGCTGTTCCTCGTCTGCGTCGTCGCGCCGGTCTGCGAGGAGCTCTTCTTCCGCGGCTTCTTGTTCGGTGCCCTGCGGCGCCATGGCCTGGTGCGGGCCGCCGGCGTGACAGGGCTCGCGTTCGGGCTCGCCCACGTCGCCTCGTCACCGATCGGGTTCATCGTCCCGCTCGCCGCGCTGGGGGTGATCCTGTGCCTGCTCTACGAGCGCACCGGCTCGCTGTATCCCTGCATCGGCCTGCACGCGCTCAACAACTCGATCGCGTTCGGAGTCGGCGACGGGCGCGGCTGGTTGATCCCGATCTGCCTCGTGGCGGCGCTCGCGATCCTCTACGCCGTGGCGCGCGGCTCGCGTCGGCTTGCGTCACCGCTTTAGGATCGCCCACCAATGCGCCGCCTGATCATCCTCACGTCCCTGGCCTGCCTGGCCCTTCCCGCCGCGTCCGCGGTCGCCCAGGCGCCCGCAACGCTCGACGTCGCCTTCGGCAAGGCGAAGTCGCGCGCGCACCCGCGGATCGTGCTCGGTCGCCGGATCAACGTCCGCGGCATCGTCTGCCCGTTCGCGGCCGGCCAGCAGGTCCACGTGCGGTTCAAAAGCCATGGCAAGGTCCTGCGGGCCGTCGACGTGCCGGTCAAGCTCCCCGCCGGTGGCCGCTGCGGGCACTTCCGCGCGCACGCGACGGCCAAGCGCGCAGGCGCGATCTTCGTGCGCGCCGAACACGTGGCCACGCCCGAGCTGGGCGCGGCGAGCACCCTGCTGCGCCGTGCCCACGTGATCGCCCCCCGCCTGCGCCCGGGCAGCCGCGGCCCCACGGTCCGCGCGCTGCAGCGCCAGCTCAAGGAGGCCGGCTACGTCGTCGGTAGGCGCGGCCTCTACGACGACCGCACGGCGCGCGCCGTGCTCGCGTTCCGCAAGCTCAGCAACCTGTCGCGGACCAGCGTGGCCTCGCCGGTCGTGTTCCGGCGGCTGGCCGCGGGCGGCGGCCGGTTCTCGATCCGCCACCCCGAGCACGGCCATCACGTCGAGGCCGACCTCACCCATCAGGTCCTCGCGCTGATCGACCACCGCCGCGTGCAGCGGCTCTACCCGTTGAGCTCGGGCAAGCCGTCGACGCCCACCGTGCTCGGGACGTTCCACGTGTACTCGAAGACCCCCGGGTTCAACTCCAAGGGGATGTACTTCTCCAACTACTTCATCCGCGGCTACGCGATCCACGGCTACCACGACGTGCCGATCTATCCCGCGAGCCACGGCTGCCTGCGCGTGCCGATCCCCGACGCGGTCTCGATCTACAGCTGGGTCCGCTCCGGCGACGCCGTCGACGTCTACTACCGGACGCCTGGCCACCGCAGCCCCAAGCCGCGCAAGAACGCCGGGCCGTAGTCGCGCCACTCCGCTGCCGCTAGGAGCGCCACGACGCGCTGGTGGCCGCGACGAGCGAGCGCAGCAGGCCGAGCATCCCGCCCCGGGCGTAGGCACGCCGCTGGCGTGCCGCGCCGTTGCCCTCCTCGAGCAGGCGGTGCACCTCGTCGAGGCCCTCGCCTTCGAGGTCGGCCAGCGTCGCGCGCGCGACCTCCGGTACCGGCCGCAGCGCGCCGTCGTGCCAGAGCGTCGCGTCCAGGCCGTCGCGCGCGGCGCGAAAGCTCGACTCCATCACGGCCTCGCGCGGCGACCAGGGCGGCCGCGCCGCCTCGGCCGCCCGTCGCGCGAGCGCGTGCACGAGGGCGGCAAGCGCGGCCACGTCGCGCAGCGAGGACTGGCTGTCCATCGCCCGCAGCTCGACGGTGCCGAGCCGCGGGTGTGGGCGCAGGTCCCACCACAGGTAGGTGTACTCGGGCAGGCCGCCGGCTTGCAGCACGGCGTCGACCGCGCTCTCGTAGGCGTCCCACGAGTCGAACGCCTGAGGGATGTCGGCGCGCGGATAGCCCCGGAAGAGTTGTGCCCGCGCCGAGGCCAGTCCGGAGTCGCGGCCGTGCCAGAACGGAGAGTTGGCCGCCAGCGCCTGCACCAGCGGGAGGTGCTCGCGCAGCCCGTTGTACGTGCGCAGCGCGGTCTCGCGGTCGGGCATCCCGACGTGCACGTGCAAAGCGCAGGTCGGCGTCCGTCGCGCCAGGCCGCGCAGCTGCTCGCCGACCACCTCGTAACGCGCGTCGGGAACGTGCGGCGCCTCCCCGAACGGGCCGGCCGGATGGACGCCGGCGCCCATCAGCGTCGCCCCGGCTGCGCGGGCGCGAGCGCGCGTGGCGGCCAACCCGCCGACCGCATCGGCCACGCTCGTGCTGATCGGCGACGCGGACTCGACGAGCGCGAGATAGAGGTCGGGCTTCAGCCCGTCGACCGCGGCCAGCAGCCGCTCGGCATCGTGCGCGAGCAGGTGCGTTTCGGGATCGACGAGGAGCAGCTCCTCCTCGACGCCCAGCGCGAACGCCGCGACGCCGAACCGGTCGTCCATGCGCGGGTAGGGTACGGGCCGCCGATGGATGCCCGCGCCCGCCTCATCGCCGCGCTGCGCGAGCACGCCCTGGTCCTCGGGGAGGTCACGTTGACCAGCGGCGCCACCGCCTCCTATTACGTCGACGCCAAGCGCGCGATCCTGCGGTCCGAGGGCTTCGCCGCGCTCGCCGAGCTGGTCGCCGCCATGGCCCGCGAGAAAGGGGCGACGGCGGTCGGTGGACTGACGATGGGCGCCGATCCCGTGGCCTGTGCCGCGCTGGCCGGCGGCGCCGACGTCAAGGCGTTCTTCGTGCGCAAGGAGACCAAGGCACACGGTCTGCAGCGGCGGATCGAGGGCCCGCTGCTGGAGCCGTCGGACCGCTGCCTGGTCGTCGAGGACGTCAGCACCACGGGCGGCTCGGCGATCCAGGCCGTGCAGGCGCTGCAGGAGGCCGGGCACGAGGTCGTGGGAGTCACCGCCGTGCTGGACCGTCTCGCGGGCGCGCGCGAGGCGATCGAGGCCGCGGCGGGCGTCCCGTACGAGCCGCTGACCACCATCGACGACGTCTATCCCGACCGCCCCGACCGCTGAGCGCGCCGCCAGCGCCCCGAGCTGGATTCGAACCAGCGGCCTTCCCCTTAGGAGGGGGACGCTCTATCCGGCTGAGCTATCGGGGCCCGCCGGGCCGGACGATAGCGACGGTGCGCGCTATGTTCATGGGCCTGGGAGGCTTAACGCAACCTAAAGAGGGCTGCGCAACCATGCTGTCGAACCACCGGGTCGGCGCGACTACGCCCGTTCCCTTGTGAGCTCTACAGAACTGCTTTTAGACAGCACGTCCGGAGAGCCGGGCACCCCACCTGAGATCTCGGGCCAGGTGATTGCGGCCCGCTCGCCGCTCCAGCTCTTCTGGCGGCGGTTCCGGGAGGACCGGGTGGCGCTGGTCGGCGCGGTCTTCATCGCCCTGCTGATCCTGATCGCCGTCTTCGCAGGCCCGATCCGCTCGCTCGCGGGCGCGCCGGACCCCGACGCGCAGAATCCCAACGCCCTCGACGTCTTCGGTACGCCCACCGGACCGAGCTCGGACCACCTGTTCGGCGTCGACCCGCTCGGCCGTGACGTGTTCTCGCGCGTGCTCGCCGGCGCGGGGGTGTCCCTACAGGTCGCGTTCATCGCCACCGGCCTGGCGATCGTGCTGGGCACGATTCTCGGCATGACGGCGGGGTACTACCGCGGCTGGGTGGACACCGCGATCTCGCGCATCGTCGACACGCTGCTGGCCTTCCCGATCCTGCTGCTCGCACTCGGCCTGGCCGCCGCGTGTTCCGGCGTCGACGGCTGCCTGTGGGGCCTGATCGAGCCGGGCAAGTGGCTCGTCGTCTCGGTCATCGTCTTCGTCAACTGGACCTACATCGCGCGCATCGTGCGCGGGCAGACGCTGTCGCTGCGAGAAAAGGAGTTCGTCGAGTCGGCGCGCTCGCTGGGCGCGTCGGACGCACGGATCATCTTCAAGGAGATCCTGCCGAACCTCGTGGCGCCGATCATCGTCTACACGACGCTGCTGATCCCCACGAACATCCTGTTCGAGGCGGCTCTGTCCTTCCTCGGCGCCGGCATCCCGCCGCCCCAGGCCAGCTGGGGGCAGATGATCGCCGACGCCACATCCATCTTCAACACGGCGCCGTGGTTCATGTTGGCCCCCGGCATCGCCCTGGTCTTGACGGTCCTCGCCTTCAACCTGGTCGGCGACGGACTCCAGGATGCACTCAATCCCCGGACGGGACGGACGTGAGCCGGCCTGTCTTGCACAGTACGCAACGAAAGGACCTGCTCAACATGAGGAGTTCGACCCTTCGGCGGCTCATGGGCCCGGCGCTTGCCGCCGCGGCACTAACCATGGCCGCCTGTGGCAGTGACGACAAGAGCTCTGGCGGCACCGCCAAGCTCCCCGGGGGCGTTCAGGGCCCCGGCAAGCCGGTCGACGGCCAGAAGAAGGGTGGTCACGTGACCATCCTCGCCAACGGCGACGTCGACAACATCGACCCCGGTCAGGCCTACTACCAGTTCACGTATGAGGTCCTGGCCCCGATCGTCCGCCAGCTCTACGCCTTCAAGCCGACGAGCGACGGCTCCGATCCGACACCCGACCTCGCAGAGGCCGCGCCCGAGGTCTCAGAGGACGGCAAGACGATCACGATCAAGATCCGCCAGGGCATCAAGTACAGCCCGCCCTACGACGGCACGGTCAAGGCGGCGGACTTCAAGTACGCGATCGAGCGGGCGTTCACCCCGGCGGTGCCCAACGGCTACGTGAACTCCTACTACTCCGCGATCGACGGCGTCGACGCGTTCAAGGCCGGCAAGGCCAAGGAGATCACGGGCATCGAGGCGCCGGACGACAGCACGCTGATCATCAAGAACTCCGGCAAGGGCTGGCAGGACCTCATCGGCGCACTCGTGCTCCCGGTCACCAGCCCCGTCCCCGAGGAGTACGCCAAGAAGTACGACAGCGCCAAGGGCCAGTCGACCTACGGCCCGCACCTGCTGGCGACGGGTCCGTACATGCTCAAGAGCTACAAGCCGGGCAAGTCGATCGAGGTCGTGCGCAACCCCAACTGGGACGCGAGCACCGACTTCCGGCCGGCCTACCTGGACTCGGTGACGTTCAGCGAGGGCAACGCCGACGCGTCGGTGGCCACCCGCCGGATCGTCAACGGGCAGAGCATGGCCAACGGCGACTTCGTGCCGCCCGCGGACCAGATCAAGTCGATCGTCCAGGGCCCGAAGAAGGACACGATCACGTTCGCGCCCGGCTCGGGCATGCGTTACCTGGGGATCAACACGACGATCAAGCCGTTCGACAACCTCAACGTGCGCAAGGCGATCGCGGCGGTGCTCAACCGCCAGGCGATGCAGACCACGCGCGGCGGCCGGCTGATCGGTGACGTGGCGACCCACATGCTCTACCCGACCGTCAACGGCTTCGACGAGGCCGGCGGGCTGGAGGGCGGCGGTGCCGACTTCCTCAAGAACCCCCAGGGCGATCTGAACCTCGCCATGGAGTACATGAAGAAGGCCGGCTATTCGTCGGGCAAGTACACCGGCAAGGAGACGATCCTGATGGTGGGCGTCAACGCCGGCGGCGGCAAGCGCAATGCCGAGGTCGCCCAGCAGTCGGTCAGCCAGCTCGGCTTCAAGGTCAAGCTGCGCGAAGTCGACAGCGGCACGATGTACACGAAGTTCTGCCAGGTCCCCAAGGCGAAGGTGCCGATCTGCCCGAACCTCGGCTGGATCAAGGACTACGCCGACCCGGGCACGATCATCGATCCGCTCTGGAACCCGGCGAACATCGTTCCCTCCGGGAACGTGAATTTCTCGCAGTACAAGGACCCGGAGTTCCAGGCCGCCGTCAACGCGGCCAAGGAGATGCCGTCGGGCGACGAGCGCATCCAGGCGTACGCCGACCTCGACAAGAAGATCTCCGAGGAGCTCGTGCTCGGCGTCCCCTACCTGTGGGACAAGCAGCCCAACGTCGCATCGTCGAACGTCCAGGCCGTCAACCAGGTCTGGAACGCCGGCACATTCGACTACGGGTTCTCGTCGCTGAAGTAGTCGCAGCAAGACCGCGGTGATGCCGGCGGGTCGCAGTGACCCGCCGGCCCGCCGGACCCATTCGCCATGACCGCCTACATCATCCGCCGGCTCGCCTGGATCCTGGTCCTGCTGGTCCTGGTGAGCCTGCTGACGTTCATGGTCTTCTATCTGTTCCCGTCGACCGACCCGGCGGTGCTACGGGCGGGCCGCAACCCCAGCCCGGAGCTGGTGGAGTCGATCCGCCACACGCTGGGGCTGGACAAGTCGAAGCCCGAGCAGTTCTACCAGTACATGAAGGGCGTGGTGCTGCACCTCAACTTCGGGCACAGCTACCAGAGCAACGAAGAGGTCCGGACGCTGATCTTCGACCGCCTGCCGGCGACGATCTACCTCACGATCGGCGCGGTGATCGTGTGGCTGTCGATCGCGATCCCGATCGGACTGCTCTCGTCGATCCGCCGCCGCTCGGTGTTCGACCGCGTCGCGATGAGCGGGGCGCTGCTGGGGATCTCGGCCCCGGTCTACTGGCTCGGGCTGGTCACCCTGTTTTTGTTCTCGAAGGACATCGGCAAGTTCCACGTCTTCCTCGGCGCGGGGCAGTACAACCCGCCCAGCGCGAACTTCGCCCACTTCCTGGGGTCGATGTTGCTGCCGTGGCTCGTGCTCTCCGCGGCGTTCGCGGCCTTCTACGCGCGATTGCTGCGGGCGAACATGCTCGAGGTGATGTCCGAGGACTACATCCGCACCGCGCGGGCCAAGGGGTTGCGCGAGCGGCGCGTCGTCCTGCGCCACGGCATGCGCTCTGCGATCACGCCGATCGTCACGGTCCTGGGGCTGGACATCGGCGTCCTGCTCGGCGGCGCGATCCTCACCGAGCAGGTGTTCAACATCCCCGGGGTCGGCCGCCTGGCCTACAACGCGATCGTGACCGGCGACCTGGCGGTCATCCAGGGCACGGTCCTGCTGGGGGCGTTCTTCATCGTCTTCCTGAACCTGATCGTCGACGTCCTCTACGCGTTCCTCGATCCACGGATCCGGTACAGCTGATGGCGCTGCTCGAAGTCTCAGACCTGCGCGTCCGCTTCCACACCGAGGACGGCGTGGTGCACGCCGTCGATGGTGTCTCCTACAGCGTCGAGAGCGGCAAGGTGCTGGGGATCGTCGGCGAGTCGGGCTCGGGCAAGACCGTCGGCTCGCTCACGCTGCTCGGCCTCACGCGATCGAGCAGCACCGAGGTCTCGGGCCAGGCGACGTTCGACGGCCGCGACCTCCTGACGATGCCCGGAGACCAGCTGCGCCGGGTCCGCGGCAGCGACATCGCGATGATCTTCCAGGACCCGCTCTCCTCGCTGCACCCGTTCTTCAAGATCGGCGACCAGCTGGTCGAGGCGATCCGCGCCCACCACCCCGACGTGTCGAAGGCGGCGGGCCGCGACCGCGCGATCGAGATGCTCAACCAGGTCGGTATCCCCGACCCGCGCGACCGGCTGGGGAGTTACCCGCACGAGTTCTCCGGCGGCATGCGCCAGCGCGTGATGATCGCCATGGCGCTGATCAACAAGCCCAAGCTGCTGATCGCCGACGAGCCCACGACGGCGCTCGACGTCACCGTGCAGGCGCAGATCCTCGAGCTGCTCGACCAGCTGCGGCGCGAGACCGGCACGGCGATCGTGATCATCACCCACGACCTCGGCGTCGTCGCGCAGATGGCCGACGACATCGCGGTCATGTACGCCGGGCGGATCATCGAGCAGGCTCCCGCGTCAGCGATCTTCGACAGCCCGGAGCACCCGTACACGTGGGGGCTGCTGCGTTCGATCCCGCGCCTGGACATCCCGCGCGGCACCGAGCTCGTGCCGATCTCCGGGCGCCCGCCGAGCCTCATCAACCGGCCGTCGGGCTGCCACTTCCACCCGCGCTGTCCGTACGTGCGCGAGGCCCACAAGGTCACCGATCCGGAGCTCGCGCCGTCGCCCGACGACGCCTCGCATCTCGTTCGCTGCCTGCTGCCCGCGCAGACGCGGCGGGCATTGTGGACCCGGCTGCGCGCCGGGGCCACGCCCGACGAGGCGCGCGCGGCGGAGGAGGTGCAGACGTGAGCGCGGCCGGCAACGAGGCGCTGGTCGAGATCCGCGACCTCGTCAAGCACTTCCCGATCACCAAGGGCGTGCTGCGCCGCGAGGTCGGAGCGGTCCGCGCCGTCGACGGCGTGAGCTTCGACGTCATCCGCGGGGAGACACTCGGGCTGGTCGGCGAGTCGGGCTGCGGCAAGTCGACGACGGCGCGGCTGATCACGCGCCTGCTGGATCCGACGGCCGGGACGATCAGCTTCGAGGGCACCGACATCGCCACCATGGGCCGGCGCGAGCTCAAGCCGCTGCGGCGCCAGATGCAGATGGTCTTCCAGGACCCCTACTCGTCGCTGAACCCACGCAAGACGATCGGCACGATCATCGGCGAGCCGTTCGTCATCCACGGCCTCGAGCCCGACAAGGCCAAGCGCAAGAAGCTCGTGCAGGACCTGATGGAGCAGGTCGGGCTGAACCCCGAGCACTACAACCGCTACCCGCACGAGTTCTCCGGCGGCCAGCGCCAGCGCATCGGCGTGGCGCGCGCGGTCGCGTTGAAGCCCAAGCTGATCATCGCCGACGAGCCCGTCTCCGCCCTGGACGTCTCGATCCAGGCGCAGATCCTCAACCTGCTGCGCGACCTCCAGCGCGAGCTGGACCTGACGATCGTGTTCATCGCCCACGACCTTTCGGTGGTGCGGCACATGTGTGACCGCGTCGCGGTGATGTATCTCGGCAAGATCGTCGAGCTGGCGGGGGCCGACGCGCTCTACGCCCACCCGCGGCACCCGTACACGGGAGCGCTGCTCAGCGCGGTGCCGGTGCCCGAGCCCCAGCTCGCCCGCTCGAACAAGCGCCAGGTCCTCGGTGGCGACGTGCCGTCACCGAGCAACCCACCGCCCGCGTGTCGCTTCCACACCCGCTGTCCGAAGTTCGTCCCCGGCCACTGCGACGTCGAGGAGCCCCTGCTCGAGCTCAAGGACACCGACGACTACGCGGCCTGCCACTACCCGCTCGGCGACACCGAGCTCGCCGGCGCCGTTCCTACCGCCCCGCCTGCCTGACCTCTCAATCGAGCCAAGTAACCACGTCGGCGACCGGCGCCCGGTCGGGCACGCGCTGCTCCTGGCGCGGGATGCCGAGGTGCAAGAGGCCGACGATGCGCTCGTCGTCGCCGACGCCGAGCGCCGCGCGGCCCTCGGGCGTGCGCAAGACCTCCGGCGTGCGCCAGTAGGACGCCAGCCCGCGGCCGTGGGCGGCCAGCAGAACGGCGTACGCCGCGCACGCGGTGGCCATCAGGTCCTCGTCGTCGGCGACCGGGTCGTCGCCGCACTGCGCGGCCGAGACCGCGACCAGGGTGGGCGCCCGGTCGAGCTTGGCGGCGGCCTCCGGGCCGGCGGCGGCCTTCAGGCGCTCCAGCGCGTCGGGCCCCAGTACGCGGAAGCGCCACGGGTTGGTGAGGTGGTGGTTGGGCGCCCAGCGGGCGAGGTCCAGCAGCTCGGCGATCGTCTCGCGGTCGAGCGGCTCGGGCCCGTAGGCCTTGTGGGTCCGCCGGGTGCGGATCGCCTGCTCGAGCTCCACCGGCGGGTCAGTCCTCCTCGTAGAGGGACTCCATCGCCAGCTCGCGGCCGCGGGCATCCCAGACGCGGACATCGATCGTGTCGCCGCGGTAGTCGTCGGGGGCGACGAGCGTGAAGCGGTTCTCGATCAGCTCGCATTGGTCGACGGCGAGCTTGGCGAGCTCGGCGGTGGCGATCGCCCCGCCGTCGACCAGCGGCACGCCCCAGACGAGCGTCACCTGGGCGGCCTTGCCTTGCTCGCCCCGCCACGAGCCGATGACCTCGTCGCACAGGTCGATGCGCCACTCGGGGTGCGCCTCGGCGGTCTCCTCGGTGACGTCGGCCGTCGCGGTGAACGCACCGGGCTCGTCCGAGACCGCGTAGGAGACGTAGCCGAACAGCTCCAGGCCGGTCGACGTCCGCGCCGTGCCCGGCACGTAGGTGCGCCCCGCGTAGGTGCGGTCGGGGTACCAGACGATGTCGCCGGGCTCGCCGATCTCCTCGCCCAGCGCGAGGGCCGCGGCGAGCAACTCGGCGCGCAGCGTGTCGGCCCAGCGGCCGTAGGGCAGCGGCTCCTGTGGAGGCTCGGCGGCAAAGCGGGGGACGAAGCGCGGTTCGGGCGGCATGGGCCGCGGACCCTAGACGACCACGAGTGTCGTTCTGGTCAGCCTCAGGCTGACCAACTCGACACTCGTTTGGAAGTCAGCCCTCGAGGAGCAGGGTTACCGGGCCGTCGTTGACGAGCTCGACCGCCATCATCGCTCCGAAGACGCCGCCGGCCGCGCCGAGGCGTGCGCGGAAGCGCTCGTAGAGCGGCTCGGCGTGCTCGGGTCTGGCGGCGGCGACGTAGCTGGGCCGGTTGCCCTTGCGGGCGTCCCCGTACAGCGTGAACTGGCTGACGACGAGCGACCTCCCGGTCGCCCAGCGGCTCGTTCATGCGTCCCTCGGCGTCGGGAAAGACGCGCAGCGCGCGGACCTTGTCGGCGAGGCGGTCGGCGATCTCCTCGGTGTCGTCGTGGGTGACGCCGAGGAGGACGAGCAGGCCGGGCCCGATCGCCGGCCACCTCCTGGCCGTCGACGCTCACCGCCGCGCGCGAGACGCGCTGGACGAGCGCCCTCACGAATCGCGCAGCGCCGCGGCCGCCTGCTCGGGCGCGACGGCATTGAGGTACAGGCCGGTCCCGAGCTCGAGGCCCGCCATCTCGCCGAGCCGCGGCACGATGTCGATGCGCCAGCAGAAATGGTCGGCGCCGCTGGGCGCGGTGCGCACCCACAGGTTCAGCGGCGGGCTGGTGCCGAACAGCCGCGCGAGGCGCGACAGGCCGTCGTACAGCAGGCCGGCGCCGGTCGGCCCGTCGTCATCGAAGCGCATCCGCGGCACCCGCGGGGCGAGCAGCAGCTGGTAGGGGTGCCGCGCGCCGAAGGGCGCCATGAGCACGGCCTCGTCGTCGATGGCGACGATCCGCTCGCGCAGCCGCACCTCCTCCTGCACCAGGTCGGCGAGCAGGTTGCCGCCCATCGTCTGCACCGCGTACGCCCCGAAGCGCTCGCGTTCGCGCGCGATGGCGGCGGGGACGAAGTCGAGCGCGTAGAGCTGGGCGTGCGTATGCGGCAGCGACGCGCCCGCCTCGTGGCGTTCGTTGACGAGCACGTGGACGTAGGCCGCGCTCTCCGCGTGCGCTCGCATGCGGTCGCGCCACACGTCGACGGCGCCGAGCACCCGCTCGCGGGGCAGGTCGGCCAGCGACGTCACGGGCTCGGGGGCGTTGATGATCACCTCGTGCGCGCCGCGCGCGGGCTGCGCGTGGAAGAGGTCGCGGTTGGCGAACACCGGCGGGTCGGGGCTGTCCGGCTCGAGCGCCGGATACAGGTTGGGCACGACGCGCACGCTCCAGCCGGGTGTGTCGGCCTCGCCGCCATCGGGTCGCACGGCGTAGACCTCGGGCGGCGTGCGGTCCTCGTGGCCGTCGGCGAACGGGTCGGTCTCGGGATCGATCGGCTCGGGCGGCCGGACGTCGCCGAGCCCCACGCGCCCGCCCGGCCGCGCCGCGCGATCCCCCGCGACGATCGCGCGCAGCCCCGTCAGCGGGTCGACCCTTACTTCAGGCACGCGTGTAGCGGTCGATGTCGCTCTTCAGGTCGGCCGCCGACCGGTAGGGCCCCTGGTGCAGGAACGTCCGCTTGCCGTTGCGGTCGTAGTAGGCCGTGCTCGGCGTGCCGATCAACCCGAAGCTGTTGGCGATCTCCTTCTGGGGATCGACGTAGCTGGGATAGGTGACCGGCGCTCCGCGCAGGAACTTCGCGGCGGCCTCGGGCGCGTCCTGGACGTCGACACCGAGGAAGGCCACACGGCGGCCCTCCTCCAGCGCGACGCGCTGGAACACCGGGAACTCGTCGCGGCACGGGCCGCACCACGAGCCCCAGAAGTTCACGACGATCGGGTACCCGCGCAGTGCGCGCACGCGCGCGTCGAGCGCCGCCTGCCCGCCGTCGAGCAGCTGGTTGGCCTGCTCGTGCACCTTGCGCAGCGGCGCGGGCGACCCGGCGAGCTTCGCTTTGGTCTCGGAGTCCGACAGCTTGGGCGCCGGCGCCGGCGCCGAGGACCCGCATCCGGCCAGTGCAACCAGCGCCAGGGTCCCGAGGATGACGAACGGGCGCTTCATGCAGCGGTTCCGAACAGCGTAGGGGTGCGGTAGACTGGCGGAGCAGTTGGAGGAGGTGTCTTGGGAGATCCTCCTCTTGTCCCGAAGGTCCCGGGACTTGGCGCGCGCGCGAACGGTCCAGATGCCGCGCCGCGTTTCTCGCTCTTGCACCATCGCACTGAAGCCTGTCATGGCTGATTCATCCGCAGTGGCCACCGAGGCCGCGCACATTCCCTCATCCGACGACCTTGCTCGCGCGGAGAAGTTCACGCGCGAGCGTTTCGTGCATCCGGGTGAGGAGGTGGCCGATGCGCTGGCGCCCGGCTCCGGCCGCCGCCACGCCTTCGACGACGCGCTCGCCGAGCTCGACGCCGGGGCGAAGGTTCCCTCGACCGCGTGGCGCCGCCACTACTCGCTGCTGCTCGGCCTCGAGCGCGTCCTGTCCGAGGACGAGGCGCGGCTCGCCGACGGCACGCCGCTCGACCCGCACCAGGTCGACGCGCTGTCGGGCACGCTGACCGCGCTGCTGGCCGCGGCGCAGAACGGCACCGCGGCGGCTGCCGCGACCAACGGCCGCGCTGCCCCCGTGCTCGCGGTCGACGACGAGGACGCCGACGAGGACGAGGAGGACGACGACCAGCCCGACTGGGACGCCGAGTCCCAGGAGGAGGTCGACGAGGACGTCAAGCTCGGCGAGGCCGGCGAGGACCCCAACGCGGCAAAGCGCTTCTGGTTCGAGCACGCGACCGGCTCGGGCAAGTCGGTCGCCGCACTGGGCTTCGTCGAGGCCTCGCGCACGGGCGGCATCCTGATCCTGACCCACCGCCGCAACCTGGTCGACCAGTTCACCGGCGAGCTGAAGGACCGCGGCTACGCCAAGCGGATCGCGCCGGCGCTGCTGGGCGACGAGGACCGCGCCGACGGCCCGGTGACGGTCGAGACCTACCAGTGGTTCGTTCGCAACGCCGGCTCGATCTCCGGCGCGTACACGATCGTCATCTGCGACGAGGCGCACACGGCACTTGGCGAGAAGACCTCCGCGGCGATCCGCGCGTGGACCGGCCCGATCTTCATCGGCATGACCGCGACGGGCGCGCTGATCGCCCGCCACGTCACCGACCTGTTCCCGACGCAGACCTCGCGCTTCGACCTCGCCCAGGCCGCGCGCCGCGGCGTGATCGCGCCGCTGCGCTGCATCCGCATCCCGCCCGGGCCAGGCGTGCGCACGATCGCCAAGGTGCCTCTGCGCCGCGGCGAGGTGGACACCGAGTTCGACCAGGAGATGCTGGCCGAGCTGCTCGACCAGCTGCCGTTCAACCTGGCGATCGCCAACCTCTACAAGACGCGCTTCAACGGCGTCCCGGGGGTCGTCTACTCCGCCGGCGTGCGGCACGCCTACAACGTCGCGAGCGCCTTCCGCGACGAGGGCATGAAGGCCGAGGCGGTCTCCGGCGAGACGCCCAAGCGCGAGCTGGCCGAGATCCTCGCCCGCTACGAGCGCGGCGACATCGACGTCCTGGTCAACGCGCAGCTGCTCGCCGAGGGCTGGAACTCCCCTCGGGCGACCGTGTGCATGCACCTGGCGCCGACCGCGTCACGGCGCATCTACCAGCAGCGCGTCGGGCGCGTCACGCGCCGGCACCCGGGCAAGGAGGCGGGGATCATCGTCGACTTCGTCCACCCGGCCACCAAGCACGACGACCCGGTCATCACCTTGCACTCGCTGCTCGACCGCGACGTCTACCGCGGCGGCGCGATCGTCGTCGGGCCGGTGCGCCGCGGCCGCGGCCGCCGGGTCCGCGTCGAGCGCCGGGTGATCCCGGTGGTCGCCGACGAGACGCGGCGGATCGAGGTCTTCGAGCGCGAGCTGTGGCGGATCGCCGTCGAGCACCTCGACTACGGCGAGCAGATCCAGTGGGCCGCGCTGGCCGGCGCGCGCGTGAACCCTTCGGGGTGGCGCCGGGCGCGGGCGATGCTGCACTTCGACAAGGGCGGCGAGCTCAAGCGCACGTTCCTGCTGACCGCCGTGCAGCGCAACAAGAGCTCGCAGCTGCGCCTGCGGGCGCTCCAGGAGATCGCGGCGGCCAAGGACGCCGAGGCGATCGACCTGGCGATCGACGAGATCGGCAAGTGGTCGCGCGAAGAGAAGCGCGAAGCGTCGAAGGTGATGCTCCAGGCGCTCGCCGAGAAGCGCATCGGCCGCCGCGACCAGGCCAACGCCTGGATCTGGCGGCTGGCCTTCTACACCCGCGAGCTGCACGAGGAGTACGCGGTCGCGCGCTGGCCGGAGACCAAGCGCCTGCTCGGGCTGCTGGTCAACTCCAGCGGCGCCGCCCATGCGCGCAACGCGCGCCGGCTGATCCAGGCCGCCCGCAAGCAGGACCGTCGCCTCAGCGCGGCGCTGCTGGCGGCCGCGCTGGCCCACACTCCCGAGGCCGAGGAGGCGCTGCGCGGCGCCCGCACGCGCATGGCGCGCAAGCCCAACGCGCTGGCGCGCGACCTGCTGCGCAACTTCCCCAAGGCGCGCAAGGCGCGCAGCCGCCGGCGCAAGAAGCCCGGCACCGAGGGATCTGCTCCGCAGGTGGAGGGCGCGTCCGTCAACGGCGACGCCCCCGACGAGCTCGACGAGGAAGCCGCGGCGGCCGCCGTGCTCGAGGCGGCGGCACTGCTCCAGCGCGATCCCTCGGACTCAGACGAGGACACGGGGGATGAGACAGCCGACCCCGACGAGGCCGTCGCGAAGTGATCCGCGCGCCGTCCAGCCGCGAAGATGTCTGGAGATGCGTGTAGCGCTGCCGCGAATGGGGCCTCGTCGCCGGCACCTCGTTGCCCTCGGGGACGAGGAGCTGATGGCGCTCGTCACCGAACGCGACGTCGACGCCTTCGAGGCTGTCTATGACCGGCATGGGTCCGCCGCCTACTCGCTCGCCTACCGGACGACCGGCCAGCAGTCGCTCGCCGAGGAGGTCGTCCAGGACGCGTTCTATGTCGGTGTGGCGCATGAGCCTGCGCTACCAGCCCGAGCGCGGCAGCCTGCGCTCGTGGCTGCTCTCGATCGTCCATCACCGCGCGATCGACGCACTGCGGCGCGCCTCGGTGCACGACCGCCGCCGCGCGTTCGCCGAGCTGGAGGCCGACGACCACGAGGCGGCCGAGCGGACCGACCTCGAGGTGATGCACAAACTCGACGGCGAGCGCGTTCGCGAGGCGCTCGCCGGGCTGCCCGCCGAGCAACTGCGGGTGATCGAGCTCGCCTACTTCGGCGGCTACACGCACACCGAGATCGCGACGATGCTCGACGTGCCGCTGGGCACCGTCAAGGGCCGGATGCGGCTCGGGCTGGAGAAGCTGCGACTGCTGCTGGAGAGGGTGGCGGCGTGAGGACCGAAGGCCCGTTCACGACGGCCCGGAAGGCCGGCGTCTGTCTCCGACAGCGCCGACCGGAGGGAGGCAAGGGGTGACTATTCGTGATCACGCGGAGTACGAAGAGGCGGTCGGCGCCTACCTGCTCGACGCGCTCCCCGACCTCGAGGCGGAGGTCTTCGAGCGCCACATGCTGCGCTGCCCGGCCTGCCGCGAGCAGGTCGAGCACCTGCGGCCTTCGGTCGACGCGCTGCCGCGCGCGGTCCCGCAGGTGCCGGCGCCGCCGGGACTCAAGCCGCGGCTCATGCGCGAGGTCCGCGCGGAGGTAGCCGGCGCCGAGCGCGTGGCTCGCGTCGTGCCCGCCCGCCGGGAATGGCGCCCGGCGATGGTCTGGGCCGCGGCGGCCGCATGCGCGGTGGTCGTCGGCTTGGCCGTCTTCGGCGCGACGCAGCTCGGCGGCGACGCGGAGCGCCGCGCCGTCACGGCGACGATCGATGCCCAGCGGCTTCCGGCGGCGGCACGGGCGCGCGTGGAGGTTCTCGACGACGGCGACGCGGCGATCCTGCGCGTCAGCGGGATGCCCTCCCCGGGCAGCGGCCGTGTCTACCAGGTGTGGCTGCGGCGCGGCGAGCGCTTCGTACCGGTCACGACGCTGGCGGTCGACCGCACCGGCAGCGGCGTCGCCGGGATCCCGCAGGGCACACGCGGCTCGCAGGCCGTCATGGTCACGCGCGAGGCGGCGGGCGGCGCGACCACGCCGACCGAGCTGCCCGTGATCACCGCGAACGTCTGAGCCGGGGCTAGTCGCCCGGTGCGCCGAGGTGCACCTCGCCGGCGTCCAGGGCGGTCGTCCCCCCGCCGGCGAGCTCGACCACGAGCCGGCCCGCGCCGTCGATGCCCGCCGCGGTGCCCTCGCCACCGGCCCAGCTCACGCGCCGGCCGCTCAGCGCGTCGCGATCGCGCCACGCTGCGATCACCTCGTCCTCGGGCCGGCCCAGCGTCCGTTCGAGCGCGCCGAGGAGCGCGGCGAGGAACGGCTCGATCTCGGCCGCCGTGCGCCCGAGCGAGCCGGCGGTCGCCCGCAGCTCGGCCGGAAACCGATCAACGGCCACGTTGACCCCGATCCCCACCACGGCCCAGCCCTCCTGCGGGCGGACCTCGATCAGGATCCCGGCGACCTTGCGGTCCGCGACCCAGATGTCGTTGGGCCACTTGATCCGCGCCTCCGCGCCGATCGTCTCCGCCACGGCGACCGCGGCCGCGAGCGGCGCGAGCTCCGACCACCTCCGCAGTACCACCGACATCAGCAACGCCTCGCCCGCCGGCGCGCTCCAGCTGCGGCCCTGGCGGCCGTGGCCGGCGGTCTGCTCGGCCGCCGTGACGAGCGTGCCGTGCGGCGCGCCCGCCGCGGCCAGCGCCTTGGCGCGGTCGTTGGTCGAGTCGATGCGCCTCAGGTGCAGCCGGGGGCGCCCCAGCGCACCCTCGGTCATGCCGGTTCGATGACGACCGGGTCGTCGGGCGCCAGGCCCAGGCGCGCCGCCGCCGACCCGCGGTTGACGGCCAGCGCGAGGCTTCGGTACGCGTCCTCGTAGAGCAGCAGCTCGCCGTCGCCCACGTCCGCGAACGTTCGCGCGTACTGGGCGCGCACGCCGTTCGCGCGAACCGCGCGCCCGAGGCGCAGCCCGCTGCCGGCGACCTGGTCGTGCTCGACGTCGAGCGACACGTTGCCGAAGCCGTCGACGGCCAGCGCGTGCGCGTCGACCCTGCCCTCGCGGACCGTCGGGGTCGGGAGCTCGAGGTCGGTCAGCTCGTCGACGCCGATCGGCTCGCCCGCGCCGGCCAGCGGCGCGCCGGCCGCCAGGTGCGCGGCGACCGGCGCGAACACGTCGCGCCCGTGGAACGTGGCGGCCACCGGCTCGAGCCGATGCGGCGAGCGGCCGATGTCGATCGCCTCGACGGCGCCGCCGAGCCGTCGCGCGGCGGGCGCGAGCAGGCCGTTGTCGGGGCCGACGAGCAGGCGATCCTCGTGCGCGCAGCGAATCGCGACCGCGCGCCGCTGGGCGCCGACCTCCGGATCGACCACCGCGAGGTGCACCCCGGCCGGCATGTAGGGGAGCGTGCGCGCGAGCACGACGGCGCCGGTGCGCACGTCGTGGCGGCCGATGCCGTGGGTGACGTCGATGATCCGCGCATCGGGTGCGATCCGGGCGATGACGCCGTGGCAGACGCCGACGAAGTCGTCGACAAGCCCGTAGTCGGAGAGAAGCGTCACCGTGCCCATCGGCGTGCAAACCCTATGGCGGCCGGGTAGCCGAAAGGCATGACATCGGAGACGACAGCCGCGAGCGACCAGGAAAGCCCCAGCGGCCTTCCCGACGAGGCGCCCGAGGGACAGCCGCTCGGCCCAGACGAAGTGGCGCCCGAGGGTGAGGCCGAACCGCGCCGCGGCGAGGAGCACATGCCCGGGATCCCGACCGGGGGCGATCCCCCGAGCGCCGGCTGATGCGCCCCGCCGACAGCCGGCAGACTCCGACGCTCGCCGAGGTCGCCAACCGCGCGGTCGACGTCGTCGACCCCGACGCGGCCAACGACGGGGTCGCGGACCTCTTCGTGCGCTTCGAGGACCGCGACGAGCCGATCAGCCAGATCCAGGAGGTCGTCGAACAGGAGGTCGCCGAGGCAGTCGGCGCCGTCGACCCGGACGGGATCGACGCCGCGGTCCAGATGGCCGGCAACGTGATCACCTACCTCGCGTTCCGGCGCGACGAGATCGACGACGAGCGCGAGGACATCCTGCGGCTCGCCGCGCGCGCCGAGTACGCCGGCGACCCGCCGGACGACGTGCGCGAGTGGCTCGAGTCGGAGGGCGTCGAGGTCTAACCGACGAGCGCGGCGACGAGGCCGTCGGGCGTGTGCTCGGCGGCTTCGACGTCGGGCGGGAAGCCCAGCTCCGCCAGCGCGGCGCTGGTGGCGGGGCCGATCGAGACGATCCGCGGCCCGGCGAGCGTGCCGGCGGCGGCGTGGAACGCCCGCGCGGCCGAGGCCGAGGCAAAGACGAGGTCGTCGGCGCCCAGCGCCGCCGCGCGCTGAGCCTCGTCGAGCGGCTCGGGGACGGTTCGGTACAGCGCGACGATGTCGACCTCGGCGCCGCGCTCACGCAGGGCGTCGGGCAGGACGTCGCGACCCTCCTCGCCGCGCAGCAGCAGCGCGCGGCGGACGTCGACGCCCGCAAGCGCCTCGACGAGGCCCTCGGCCACCGACCGCTCTCCAACCACGTCGGCGACCACGCCGTGCTCGCGCAGCGCGGCGGCCGTCCCGGGCCCGATCGCGGCCACGGTCGGGCCGGCGAGCGCACGCGCGTCGGGCACGAGCTCGAACAGGCGCCGCACGCCGTTGGGGGACGTGAGGCAGAGCAGGTCGTAGGCGTCGAAGGCGGGAAGCTGGGCGTCGAGCGGCTCGATCCGGATCGCCGGCGCCTCGACCACGCTCGCGCCCAGCGCGCGCAGCCGCGCCGCCAGCGCGCTGGCCTGGGGGCGGGCGCGGGTGACCGCGATGGTGCGGTCGGCGAGCGGCCCGGCCTGCAGCCACGCGAGGCCCGAGCCCGGCCACCTCGCCGACGACGGTGATCGCCGGCGCGCGGATGTCCTGCGCCGCGGCGGTGGCCGGCAGCGCACCCAGGGAGGCGGTCACGACGCGTTGGTCGGGGAGCGTGCCGCGCTCGACGACGGCCGCCGGTTCGTCGGCTGAACGGCCCGCCGCGATGAGGCGCTCGGCGATCAGCGGGAGTCGCTTGACGCCCATGTAGAAGACCAGCGTGCCCGGGAAGCGGGCGAAGGCCTCCCAGTCGACGTCGCGCCCGTCGGCCTCGTGGCCGGTCACGAACGCCACCGCCCCCGCCACCCCGCGATGGGTCACGGGGATGCCGGCGTAGGCCGGCGCCGCGACGCCCGCCGTGACGCCCGGAACGACCTCGAACGGGATGCCGTGCTCGCGACAGACCTGCGCCTCCTCGCCGCCGCGGCCGAAGACGAACGGGTCGCCGCCCTTCAGGCGAACGACGGTGCGACCGGCTTTCGCGTGCTCGATCAGCAGTTGGTTCGTCGTCTCCTGGGCGACCTGCTCGCCGCCACCGACCTTGCCGACGTCGACGACCTCACCGGTTGCCAGCGCGAGCGCCTCCGGCGCGACGAGCTTGTCGGTGAGGACGACGTCGGCCTTCGCGATCAGCTCGGCGGCGCGAACGGTCAGCAGACCGGGGTCGCCCGGGCCGGCGCCGACGAGGTAGACGATCCCCGTCACCGGCCCAGCACCTCCGCCGCTCCCGCCGCGAGCAGCCGCTGCGCAACCGCTTCTCCGAGGGGCTCGGCGTCCGGGCCTTCGAGCTCGTCCGTCAGCCATGCCGAGCCGTCGGGGCGGCCGACGAACGCCCGCAGCCGCAGGCCGCCGTCCACCGGGGTCGCGTGAGCGCCGACGGGGGTGTGGCAGTCCGCATCGAGCGCTCGGACCAGCGCCCGTTCCGCCAGCTGGGCGACATTGCTTCCGCTATCCGAGAGCTTTGTCGCCCACTGGCGGGTCGGCTCGTCGCCCGCACGGGCCTCGAGCGCGAGACAGCCCTGGCCGGCGGCGGGGACGAGCTCGTCGAGCGGGACGCCCTCGTCGGCGCGGCCGAGGCGCTGAAGGCCCGCGTAGGCGATGACGATCACATCGAAGTCGCCGTCGGCGAGCCGGCGCAGGCGGGTGTCGACGTTCCCGCGCAGCTCCACGACCTCCAGATCGGGCCGCAGCGCCCGCAACTGCGCCTCGCGGCGGAGCGAAGACGTTCCGACCCGCCCTCTCTCGATGACATCGTGCAGCGACGACGCTCCGCAGAGGGCGTCCCGCGGATCCGCCCGCTCCGGCGGTGGCAGCAGCGTCAGTCCCGGCGCGAGCTCCGCCGGAACGTCCTTCGCCGAGTGGACCGCGAGATCGATCTCGTCGTCGAGCAGGGCGCGCTCGATCTCCGCGACCCAGCGCCCCTTGTCCCCGGCCTTGCGGTCGACGTCACCGCTGGTGGTGATCACGACCAGCTCGCCGCCCAGCGCCGCGGCCACCGATCCGGCCTGTGCGAGCGCCAGCGCGCTGCCGCGCGTGCCGATCCTCACGCGCCGAGCGAGCGCACGTTGTCCGACCCCTCGTCGGACTCGTCGCCGCGCTCGAGGCCGAACAACTCGCGCAGCAGCGCGAGGCGGCCGTGGCTCGACCCCGCGCCCATCGCCCGCAGGCGGATCGTCGGCTCGTGCAGCAGCCGGTTGACCGCCGCGCGCGCGATCGCGTCGACCCGATTGAGGTCACGCGGGGAGGCCGACTCCCACTTGCCGGCGTTCTCGGCCAGCACCTGGTCGACGATCGTGCCGGCGTGGGCCCGGAGGGCGGCGACCGTGGGCAGGACCTCCATGCCGCCCAAAAAGCCGGCGAAGCGCTGGATCTCCTCCTCGACGATCGCGTCGGCGCTGCGGGCCTCGCCGGACCGAACGGCGAGCGTGCGGCCGACGACCGCCTGGAGGTCGTCGATGTCGTAGAGCGTCACGCCCGGCAGGTCGGCGCACGCGGGGTCGACGTCGCGCGGTACCGCGAGGTCGATGACCACCAGCGGCCGGTTCTCGCGGGCGCGCATAACCAGCGCCAGCTCCTCCGAACCGACGATCGGATGCGGCGAGGAGGTCGAGGCGACGACGATGTCGGCGACCTCGAGCTGGGCGGGCAGCGAGTCGAGCGAGACGACCGAGCCGCCGAAGCGGGCGGCGACCGAGCGTGCGCGGGCCGCGTGGCGGTTGGCGACGAACACGGTCTTCACGCCGTGGGACCCACCGGCTTCGCCGGCGTGTGCCCCCGCGAGCGCCTGGGCGGTCAGCTCGGCCGTCTCGCCGGCTCCGATGATCAAGACGTGGCGCTGCTCAAGGTCGCCGACTACGTCGGTCGCGAGGTGCGACCGCCACCGAGGAGATGCTCGCCCGCCCGTGGGCGATCGCGGTCTCGCTGCGCACCCGCTTGCCGGTCGTCAGCGCGGCCGCGAACAGCCGGTTCGACAGCGGGCCGGTCACGCCGGCCTCCAACGCCAGCTCGTGTGCGCGGCGGACCTGCCCCTGGACCTCGCCCTCGCCGACGATCATCGACTCCAGGCCCGAGGCCACGCGGAAGAGCTGCCGCGCCGCGTCGCAGTTGCGCGGCGAGTACATGACGTCGGCCAGCTCGGTCGGGCGGATCCCGGCGCGATTGGCCAGCTGGCCGAGCACCGCGCTCTCGGCGGCGACGGGGTCGCCCACGACGAGGTAGAGCTCGGTGCGGTTGCAGGTCGAGATCGCCACCGCCTCGCGGACGTCGGGCTGCGTGACGAGGTCGCGCAGGAAGCGCTCGGCCTCCGTATTCGTGAGCGCGAGGCGCTCGCGCAGCGCGACAGGCGCGGTCTTGTGCGAGACGCCGAGCAGAAGCAGCTCACTCACCGGCCGCGCCCTCCTCGTTGATCTCGACGAGCTCGCGCTCGATCCGCGCGAGCCTGACGGCCATGATCGCGACGTAGACGAGCACCAGCACCAGGAAGACCAGGTAGGCGGCGGCGACGTAGCCGGTGTTGTCGGGGATCGTGTCTGCGGCGATCATCGCGGTGCGGCCGATCGGCCCAGGACGACGTCATTGCCCAGCCGCCGGCGCAGGGCCCGCAGCTGTGCTCGTGCGTTCTTGTTGGCCATCTCGTAGCGCCACAGCGTCAGGTAGAGCAGCGTCATCCCCGCGAGGGCGACCAGGAACGTCACCCGCATCTTCGCCGGCAGGCTGTCGGCCGACCCGAGCACCCGCGGATGCGAGTACGCCTGGGCGAGCCGGACGGCGAGGAAGTTCAGCGGCACGAAGCTGCCGGCGGTGATCGCGAACACCGAGGCGTAGCGCGCCTGGCGCTCGGGGTCTTCGATCGAGAACCGCAGCGGCTGATAGCAGGCGTAGAGCAGGAAGACGATCAGGAAGGACACGAGCGTCGGCTCGTCCCAGACCCACCAGTGTCCCCACGACGCACGCGCCCAGATCGAGCCCGTGACGAGCGTGCCGACGCCGAGGATCAGCGACAGATGGATCGCCACGTATGAGCGCATGTCGTGGCGCTTGTCGCCGCTGCGCAGGTGCTGGATGGCGAACACGCCGCCGGCCACGAAGCCCAGCAGCGCGACGATCGCCATCGGCACGTGGACATAGAAGATCTTCTGCATGAAGCCCTGGTCGGCATCCATCGGCGCATAGAAGAACGCCAGGGCGATGGCCCCGGTGAGCACGACGACGGTGGCGATGGAGAGAGGGCGAAGGCCCTTGCCGTACACGGGTGGGCTAGTCCTCCAGGAGGTAGTCGAAGACCGCCAGTGCGATCAACCCGAAGACCAGATCGTACAGCCCGAGTACCGCCATCCAGCGGCCTGGCAGGGCGTCTGCACCGCCCGCGGCGAACAGCGGGGCGGTCGCCCGGGCGGCGGCGATGACCACCGGCAGCAGCAGCGGCAGGCCCAACAGCGGCACCAGCAGGTCGCGTGAGCGCGTCTGCGTGGCCAGCCCCGCGACCAGCGTGCCGGCCAGGGCGATGCCGACGTCGGCGAGGATCAGCACCGCCAGCAGGCCCGGCACGGCGTCGCCGGCCGACGGCCCGAGCAGCAGCAGGTAGAAGGCCGGAACGGCCACCAGCTCGACGACCGCCAGGAAGCCCGCGAACGCCACCGCCTTGGCCGCGAACAGCGCCGTCCGGTCGAACGGCGCGAGCAGGATGCCCTCCAGCGCCCCGCCCTCGACGTCGGCGACGAACAGCCGGTTGGCGCCCAGCATCGCGGCGAACAGCAGGGTCACCCAGAGCACGCCGGCCGCGAGCGCCCCCTCGACGCTGTCGCGCTGAAGCCCGAAGTGGAACACGACGAACGTGGTCACGCTGAACAGCGCCATCGCCGGCACCGCCTCGCGGGTGCGCAGCTCGAGCCGCACCTCTTTGCGCAACAAGGCCGAGATCGGGCTCACGCGTACAAGCCCTCCATCGCATGGGGGCGCCCGTCGCGCAGGGCGAGCACGACGTCTGCGGATTCCGCCCCGCTCGGGTCGTGGCTGGTCTCGACCCGCGTGCGGCCGGCGAGCAGCGGCTCGACCAGCTCGGCCGCCCCAGGGTCCAGGTTCGCGCGTGGCTCGTCGAGCAGCAGCAGCTCGGGGTCGTGGAGCACCGCCCGCGCCACCGCGGTGCGCTGGATCATGCCGCGGGAATAGGTGTGCAGCGGGTCGCTCGCTCGGCGCGCCAGGCCGACCGCGGCGAGCAGCTCGTCGACGCGCGCCTCGGCCACGCCGTGCAGCCGGGCGTGGAGCAGCAGGTTCTCGCGCGCGCTGAGGTCGCGGTAGAGCAGCGGGTCGTGGCCGATGTAGCCGATCCGCCCGCGGACCGCCCACGCTTCGCCGGGCAGCTCGCGGCCGAGCACGCGCACGGTCCCGGCGTGCGGCCGCAGCAGCGTCGCCAGCACCCGCAGCAGCGTCGACTTGCCGGCACCGTTGGGGCCGAGCACCACGAGCGTCGCGCCCGGATCGAGCCGCACCGATACGCCGGCGAGCGCGATCCGCTCGCCGTAGCGCCGCTCGAGCCCCGTCAGCTCAATGGCGGGAGCGTCCGTCGAGCGTGGCGACGGCATGGTCAAGGACCGGCGCAAGGACGCCGAACAGCTCGGCGACAGCCTTGGGGCTGCCGGGCAGGTTGACGATCAGGGTTCGGCCGGCGATTCCGGCCACGCCGCGGGACAGCATCGCCATCGGGGTGTGGCGCGCCGACTCGGCGCGCAGCGCCTCGGCGATGCCGGGGGCGTCGCGTTCGATCACGGCGCGCGTGGCCTCGGGGGTGACGTCGTCGGGGCTCAGGCCGGTGCCTCCCGTCGTGAGGATCAGCCGCACGTCGTCCTCGACGTAGTGGCGCAGGCGATCCTCGATCAACGCCTCGTCGTCGGGAACGACCTCCATCGCCTGCACGTCCGCACCGGCCTCTTCGGCGAGCTGTGCGAGCAGCGGGCCCGACTCGTCGTCGGAGTCGCGCCGCGAGACCGAGGTCGAGATCGTCAGTACCGCGGTGCGCACATTCGCAACGCTACTGGCCACCCGCGGCGCGGGAGCGTGCGTAGGCGAGGTACGGCTCGGTGTCGAGCGGGCCGCCGACGGCGTGCTGCAGCAGTTCGCGAGGCTCCAGCCGCCGGCCCTGGTGGTGGATGCGCTCGGCCAGCCAGGCACGCAGCGGCGCGAGGTCGCCGGCCTCGAGGTCGGCGTCGAGCGAGGGCATGGCCTCGCGCGCCACGCCCCACAGCTGGGCCGCGAGCACGGAGCCCAGCGCGTAGGTGGGGAAGTAGCCGAAGGCGGCGTGGCTCCAGTGGACGTCCTGCAGCGCTCCCTGCCGGTCGTCGGGCACCTCGACCCCGAGCAGCTCGCGCATGCCGTCGCGCCAGGCGGCGGGCACGTCGGCGGGCGCCAGGTCCCCGTCGAACAGCGCGAGTTCGAGGTCGAACCGCAGCACGATGTGAAGCGGGTAGCTCACCGGGTCGGACTCCACCCGGATCAGCGACGGGCGCACGGCGGAGACCGCGCCGACGAACGCCGCCGGGTCGAGGCCGTCCAGCGCCTCGCCGAGGGCATCGACGAGTAGCGGCCAGGCGCCGCGCCAGAACGGCACGCTCTGCCCGACGAACACCTCCCACAGCCGGCTCTGGCTCTCGTGGATCGCCATCGACACCCCGCGCCCCAGCGGGCTGCGGGCAAGCGCGGGGTCGATCTGCGCCTCGTAGAGGCCGTGCCCGAACTCGTGCAGCGCGCTGCTGATGCTGTCGAGCGTGTCGTCGGCATAGCGCGTCGTGATGCGGCTGTCGCCGCGTGCCGGTGAGGCCGAGAACGGATGGGCGGACTCGCCGAGCCGCCAGGACTGCTCGTCGAATCCGACCCGGCGCATCACGGCCTCGACGGCCACACGCTGGCCGGCGATCGGGAACGGCCCGCGCAGCGGCGGCGGCGCGTGCTCGGCCGCGGCCGCCACGAGCGCCGGGAGCTTCTCGCGCAGCGGGGCGAACGCCACGCGCACCTCCTCGGTGCGCATGCCGGGCTCGTAGTCGTCGAGCAGGGCGTCGTAGGACTCCTCGACCTCGAAGCACGCGGCGTACTCACGGCGCAGCCCGACGTTGTGCTCCAGACACGGCAGGAACGCTTCCCAGTTGCCGGCGTCGCGAGCCTGGGCCCACGCGGCCTGGCCGGTCGAGCTCGCCCGCGCCAGCGCGCGCACGAGGTCCTCGGGGACGCGCCGGGCGCGCTCGACGTCGCGCCAGGCGACACGTACGAGCGCGGCGTCGTCGCCAACCAGATCGAGTCCGGACGCCTCCTCCAGCATCTCCGCCAGCGCCGGATCGTTCTGACCGTGGTGCAGCAGTCCACTCACCGTGGCGAGCTGCTCGGCGCGCCCCGGCCCGCCAGTCTTGGGCATGACGGTTTCCTGGTCGTACTGGAGCAGCTCGACGACGCCGCGCAGATCGGACAACGCGGCGAGCCGCTCGCGCAGCCTCCCCATGAGATCGGTGGCGGTGTCAGCCCCCGATGTCGTAGTCACCGCTGCGACCTCCTCGCTTGCTCACAAGCTCGACGCGCTCGATGCGGACGTCGCGTTGCAGACCCTTGACCATGTCGTAGACGGTCAGCGCCGCCACCGCGGCCGCGGTCATCGCCTCCATCTCCACGCCGGTGCGCGCCGTGACCGCGGCGCTCGCCTCGAGCACCACGCAGTCGCCGGCGATCGTCGCGGTCACGTCGACGTGGTCGAGCGCGAGCGGATGGCACAGCGGGATCAGCTCCGAGGCGCGCTTGGCCGCCTGGATCCCGGCGATCCGGGCCGTGCCCAGCACGTCGCCCTTCGGGGCGTCGCCGGCCGCGACGGCCCCGGCGGTGGCCGGCGACATGCGCACCACGGCGCGGGCGACCGCATGCCGCGCCGTCGGCTCCTTCGCGCCGACGTCGACCATCCGCGCCGCACCGGTCTCGTCGAGGTGGTGAAGGATCCCCTTGCCTCCATCCAGTCGGCGCTGTCGGATGCCGACGTCGGCCTTCCGGGCCGCCGACTTCATGCGGCCACGCCCTGTGCGGCGGAGATGAGGTCGCGCACGGCGGCGACGTCGCCGGCGCGCAGCAGCTCGACAGGGTCGGGCTCGCCGTTGACGATGCCCTCGAAGAACGCCTTGCGGTCCTGGTAGGTGGGCAGGGTTCCCTTCGCCCAGCCGCGCACGTCGTTGAGCATCACGGCCAGCTGCGCGTACTCCTCGCCGAACAGCTCGGCGACCTCGCGCTTCATGCGCTTGGCCAGCGCGGGCGAGGCGCCGGCCGTGGAGATCGCGATCGCCAGCGGGCCCGTTCGCACGACCGCGGGGAGGATGAAGTTGCAGAGCGGGGGCACGTCGACGACGTTGACGAGCATTGCCCGGTGCTCGGCGTCGTCATGCACCGCGATGTTGACGTCGGTGTCGTCGGTGGAGGCGATCACGAGCAGCGCCCCCTCGAGGTCGGCGGGCCCCGCGTAGGCGCGCCGTTCCCAGCCGATCGAGCCCTCGGTGGCGAGCGCGGCCAGCTCGGGCACGGCGTCGGGTGCGATCAGCGTGACCGCGGCGTCGCAGGCCAGCAGGCCTTCGACCTTCTCGAGCCCCACCTCGCCGCCGCCGACCACCACGCAGCGGCGCCCGCTCAACCGCAGGCATGCCATGTAGAAAGGCGTGTCGAGCATGTCGCGCACGCAGGTCTGGTCGCAGATGCCGCGGCGGTGCTGGCAGACGCACTCCTTCCCTGCATATGCGGCGGCTGGCATGGGGGTCCACGTTACCGCCGGCGCAGGGCGCGCAGGCCCCGTGCGGCCAGGCGGGCCAGCGGCGCTCCGCCCTCGCGCAGGGCGCGCTCACGGTCCGGATCACGGGCCGAGCGCAGCAGCGCCAGCGCCCGGGCGGCGCGGGCCAGCGTCTCGTCGTAGGGGTGCCACCAGAACGCCCGGCCTGCGGGTGCGTCCCACGTCACCACCTTCGGCTCGGCGGACGTGCGCAGCGCCACCGCGCCGCGCGCGCGGCCGATCCCCGATCCGCCGATCCCGCCCCACGGGATCTGGGGCGCGCTGCGCTGCACCATGTGGTCGTTCATCCACACCATTCCGACGCGCAACTCGCGGGCGACGCGGCCGCCCTTGTAGCGGTCCGCCGTCCAGACCGACGCTCCCAGCCCGCCCGGCACCGTGTTGGCGGCGTCGATCAGCTCCTCCTCGGTGTCGAAGACCTCGATCGCCAGGATCGGGCCGGGGACCTCCTCGGAGGCCACCCGCATGCCGGGCGTGACCCCGGTCAGCACCATCGGTGCGACGAACGGCCCGCGCAGGCCTTCGACCTCGACCGGACCGCCACAGCAGAGCTTTGCGCCCGCTGCCACCGCGTCGGCGATCACCTCGTTCACGCGCGCCAGGCGATCGCGGGCGACGAGCGGGCCGACCTCCGTTCCCGTGACCCGGGGATCGCCGACGCGAAGCGCCTGGGCGCCCTCGACCACGCCGGCGATGAAGCGGTCGGCCACCTCGCGGACAACGATCGCGCGCTCGACGCTGCCGCCGCTCTGGCCGGCGTTGGCGAAGGCCGCCCAGACCGCGCCGTGCACCGCGCGGTCCATCGGAGCGTCGGCGAGCACCAGCATCGCGTCGCGCCCGCCGGTCTCGACCACGCTGCGCTTCAGCGCCCGCGCGCAGGCCTCGCCGACGTCGCGACCGGCGTTCAGCGAGCCGGTGAAGCGCACCTGGGCGACGGGCGCGTCCACCAGCGCGCGACCCGCGTCGGCGTGGCCGTGGACGATCCGCAGCAGGCCCTCGGGCAGCCCGGCCCTCGTGAAGATCCGGCCGATGCGCTCGCCGCACAGTGCTGCCAGCGGGGACGGTTTGAGCACAACGCCGTTGCCGGCCATCAGGGCCACCGCCACGTCGCCCAGCGGCGTGGCCAGCGGCTCGGCGGCGGGGCCGAGCACACCGACGACGCCGAGCGGCTCGTAGCTCCACCGCGCGCGCTTGCCCGGATAGAGCAGTTGCGAGACCCGCGCTCGCTCCCCGGCGAGCACCGCCGGACCCTGCTCGGCCAGCCACTGCAGCGTGTCGATGGCCGGCAGGATCTCCATCAGCATGGCCTCGGCGCGGGGCCTGCCCTGCTCCAGGCAGACGAGGTCGGCCAGCTCGTCGAGCTCGGCGATCACCGCCTGCGACGCCCGCGCCATGTAGCGCGCGCGGTCCTCGGCCCGCAGCTGGGCCCAGAGCTTCTGCACCGCCGCCGAGCCGTCGACGGCGGCGGCGATCTCGGAGGCCGGCGTGGCGGTGACGGCTCCGAGCACCGCGCCCGTGACCGGGCTGACCGACTCCAGGGGCGCAGGCGTTTCGGTGGCGACCGCCATGGCGGGCGATGATGTCAGGCCAGGTCGCCTAGGCGACGTGGCGCGAGGCGTGGGCGCGCGCGGTGCCTTCCAGCAACCCCCGCAGGCCCGGCGCGGCGGACTCGTCGACCAGCACCAGATCGGGCGTGTCGGCGTCGCGCTCGCCCGCGGCGAAGCCGACCAGCACCTCGCGGCTGCCGACGAACACCGATGCGCAGATCACCGTGCGGTCGCGCGGCTGGAAGCGCAGGGTGCGGCTGACGGCGAGGTCGTCGGCCTCGAGCCCCAGGCGGCACAGCAGCGCGTGCAGGCGCGCATGGTCGGACCGGCGCGGGAAGCGCAGGCGTACGCGCACGCCGCCGGGGAGGGTTGTCGAGCGATCCGTTCTCAGTTCCACTGCACCTACAACCCGCGTTCGCCGCGGGTGCTGCGGTGCCTTCAGCTCTCGGCGCGTCCGCGCGCCCGCCGGATCTCTCCCAGGCGCGCCGCCAGCTCGGCCTCGGCATCGTCTGGCGCGTAGAAGCTGGTGCCCTCCAGCCCCGGAGGCATCAGCTCCGCCGGCGAGACGTGCCCCGGCCGGGCGTGGGGGGAGTCGTAGCCCGTGCCGCGGGTGGGCGGGGACGAGTTCGCGGCACCGGGATGCGCGGCGCTGCGCAGCGCGTCGGGCGGCGTCTGGACGCCGTGCTCGCGGACGTGGGCGCGGGCACGGCCGATCGCCTTGCCCGCCGCGTCGGACTTCGGCGCCAGCGCGAGGTAGATCGCCGCCTGCGCGAGCGCGTACACACCCTCGGGCATCCCGACGTGCTCGACCGCGTGCGCCGCCGCGACGGCCACCGACAGTGCCTGCGGGTCGGCGTTGCCGATGTCCTCGGAGGCCAGGATCACCATCCTGCGAACGATGAACCGCGGGTCCTCGCCGCCCTCGAGCATCACCGCGAGGTAGTACAGCGACGCGTCGGGGTCCGACCCGCGCGTCGCCTTGATCCACGCAGAAATGGTGTCGTAGTGCTGGTCGCCGGCGCGGTCGTAGCGGATCGCCCGGCGCTGGAGCGCGTCCTCGGCGACCTCGAGGGTCACGTGGCCCGCGACGGTCGCGCTCGCCAGCTCCAACGCGGCCAGCGCGGTGCGCGCGTCGCCGCCCGCCCGGGCGGCCAGGAACGCGAGCGCCTCGTCGTCGACGTCAACGTTTTCAAGTTCTCCGCGGTCGATCGCCCGGCGCAGCAGCGCCTCGACATCGGCGTCCGACAGCGGTCCGAGCTCGATCACCTGCGTGCGCGACAGCAGCGCCGAGTTGACCTCGAAGTACGGGTTCTCGGTGGTCGCGCCCACGAGCGTGACGAGGCCCTCCTCGACCGCAGGCAGCAGCGCGTCCTGCTGGGCCTTGTTGAAGCGGTGGATCTCGTCGAGGAAGAAGATCGTGCCCCTGCCGCCACGCCGGCGCTCCCGCGCGCGATCCAGGACGGCGCGAACCTCCGCCTTGCCGACCTGCACGGCGCTGAGCTCCTCGAAGGCGGCGTCGGCGGCCGAGGCCACGAGCCTGGCGAGCGTCGTCTTGCCTGTCCCCGGCGGCCCGTAGAGGACCATCGAGAACGGGCGGCCCTCCTCGATCGCCGTGCGCAGCGCGGTGCCCTCGCCGAGCACGTGGTCCTGGCCCACCACCTCGTCGAGCGTCCGCGGGCGCATGCGGGCCGGCAACGGGGTCCGACCCACCGCCTCCGGCGGCGTGTGCCCGGGCGGCGCAGCGGCGCCGGGATCGGGCTCCTCGGGTTCGAACAGCTGGCCGGCCATCGCATCGTGGAGTATCCCCGCCCGGTGGACCTGGCTCTCTACGCCGTCTGGTGCTTTGCGGTCGCGGCGGCCGGCGGGCTGGTCGGGCTCGTGCTCGGCAACCTGCGCCTCCCGGCGACGTTGGTGGTGGCCTCGGGCGCCGGCGCCGCGACCGGCGCCAACCTGGTGGTCAGCGCGGCGGCCGCGGCGGCGGCCGCGATCGCGCACGTGCGCGCCGGGCGCGTGAACTGGCGGCTGTTCGCGTGGATGGCGCCACCGTCGATCGTCTTCGCGGTCCTCGGCGGCTATCTGAGCGGGACGATGCCGCGCGACCTGCTGCTCGGCGCGATCGCCGTCGTGCTGGTCGTCAGCGCGCTGCAGCTGTTCGGCTGGCAACCGGTTCCGCGACGCTCCGGCGAGCGGCTCGACCTGCGGGCGGCGGCGGGAACCGGCGCCGTCGTCGGCTTCCTCGGCGGCGTCGTGGGTCTGATCCTCGGGTCGCTGCGGATGCCCGCGCTGCTGCGCCTGGTGGGCGAGTCGCCGGCGCGGGCGGCCGGCACCAACGTGACCGTGGGCTTCTGCGTCGGGGTCGCCGGAGCGGTCGGCCACCTGCCGTCAGCCGCGCCCGACTGGACGGTGGCAGCCGTCGGCGTCGCAGCCTCGGTGCCGGGCGCGTTGCTCGGCGCGCGCTTCACCGGGCGCCTCGCCGAGCGCCAGCTCGTGCGCGCGATCGCCTGGGTGTTGCTCGCGGCCGGCATCGCCACCGGCGTGGAGGCGGTCGCCGGATGACCGATCCCTCGAGGTCCGAGGTCCTGGGTGACCGCGCGGATCGGCGCCGGTTCGCCGCCCGTCGGCCTCGGAAATGGCGCTGCCATTCCCTTCGGCGTCGGACGACGCCCGGCATCCGCCCGCACGGCCCCCAGAACCCCGGCTACTCGGGATCGATCATCTAGCCTCAGAGACATGGCCGACGCCGTCGGGCTCCTCCAGGAGCTGATCCGCTTCAACACCGTCAATCCGCCCGGCGACGAGCGGGCGGCGCAGGAGCATCTGGCGGGCATCCTGGAGGGCGCCGGGCTCGAGGTCGAGCTGCTGGGCCGCACGCCCGAGCGCCCGAACCTCGTCGCCCGCCTGCGCGGAACCGGCGACGGGCCGACGCTGTGCCTGCTCTCGCACGTCGACACCGTCTACGCCACGGCCGAGGACTGGACGCACGACCCGTGGTCGGGCGACCTCGAGGACGGCTTCGTGTGGGGCCGCGGCGCGCTGGACATGAAGTCGCAGACGGCCGCGGAGGTGGTGGCCGCGGTCGAGCTGGCAGGCAACGGCGCGCAACTGGCCGGCGACCTGCTCGTGGTGGTCGTCGTGGACGAGGAGACCGGCGGAAGCGAGGGCGCCCAGTGGATCTGCGCCGAGCACCCGGACAAGGTTCGCTGCGACTACCTGCTCAACGAAGGCGCCGGCGATGTGATCCCGTTCGACGGCGGGCGCGTGTACGGCGTTTGCGTCGCCGAAAAGGGCGTGTTCCGCTTCCGGCTGCGCACCGACGGTGTCGCGGGCCACGCGTCGATCCCGAAGATCGGCGACAACGCACTGCTCAAGATGGCGCCGCTGCTGCAGGCGATGGGCGACCGGCAGCCGAGCTTCGACCTCACCGAGGCGCCGCAGGCGATGCTCGACGGGCTGGGGCTCTCCTTCGAGGAGCTGCGCGAGCGCGATCCGATCCTGGCGATGCTCGTCGAGCCGATGCTGGGGGTGACGTTGGCGCCCACGGTGATCAGCGCGAGCGAGAAGATCAACGTGATCCCGTCGTCGGCCGAGCTGCAGGTCGACTGCCGCGTGCCACCCGGGCTCGGCGAGGAGCACGCGTTGCGGCGCATCCACGAGGTCCTCGGTGAGGACGGCTACTCGGTCGAGTTCTCCGAGCGGGTGATCGGCAACTCCTCACCGGTCGACACGCCGCTGATGGACGCGATCCGCGGCTGGGTCGAGCGCGAGGATCCCGGCGCTCGCTGCGTGCCCACGATGCTGCCGGGGTTCACCGACTCGCGCACGTTCCGTGCGGCCTTCCCCGACCTCATCGCCTACGGCTTCTTCCCGCAGAAGCACATGACGCTCTACGACGCGGCGCCGCTCATCCACAGTGCCGACGAGCGCATCGACGTTCGCGACGTCGAGTTGGCCACCCGATTTTTCGCCGACATCTCGCGGGAGCTGCTGGCATGAGCGACAAGAAGCCGCTGCGGCTCGGCGGCATGGCACTCGCCAACGGGCTGCTCGTGCACGGGCCCACGCACTGGTCGGCGGCGATTCGAAGCAGCGACGGCGCGATCGTGGTCGCCTCCGGCGCCAAGCCGCGCCTGCGCGCGCGAGTGACGCGTGTGCCCGGCGTTCGCGGCCTGGCGGGATTCGCCGAAGCGCTCGCGGTCATCCCGCTCGTGCGCCGGGCGCTGCCCGAGGCGCGGCTGCCGTTCGAGGCTCCGCGGGTGGTGCTCGCGGCGGCGACGGCCGCGGCTGCAGCCACGTTGCTGCGCCGCCGCGGGTCCGACCTCGGCGCGATGGCGGTGTCGGTCGCGCCCAGCCTGGTCGCGCTGAGCACCGGCGAGGTCGCCGCCTACCACGGCGCCGAGCACAAGACGATCGGCGCCTACGAGACCGGCGCGGCCGACCACTCCAAGGAGCACGACCGCTGCGGGTCGCACCTGATGGCGCCGCTGCTGGCCGCCAACATGGCGGGCGCCGCGCTGCTCAAGCTCGTCGTCACCCGCCCGTCGCCCGCCGCTGCGAGCGCGGTCTCGCTGGCCTCGATGGGCGCGGCCGTGGAGGTCTTCGCCTGGACCGAGCGCCACGCCGCCAGCCGCACCGCTCGCGCGCTGCGGCGCCCCGGCCACGAGCTCCAGCGCGTGATCGGCACCCGCGAGCCCACGCAGGAGCAGTTGGAGGTGGGCCAGGCGGCCCTGGCCGAAATCCTTCGTATCGAGCCGAGAGGGTCTGGCAAGCTGTCCGCGTGAGGACCCGCAATCCGTCCACAAGCTCAAGCGGGACGGGGAATAACCGATATCCATGGTGATGCTCGCCGTGAGCTTCTTCGACCACCTGCGCGACTGGTCCCTCGAGTGGTCAGGCGTCGCCACGCTGATTTTCATGGCGGCGATGATCTACTTCTTCTGGCGCACGCTGAAGTTGATGCCGCGGACGAAGCCGCAGCAGATCAAGCCCGCCGCCAACAGCGACATCGGCTGGGAGGAGATCGCCGGCTGCGAGGACGCCAAGGACGAGCTCAAGGAGGTCGTGCAGTTCCTGCGCGATCCCAAGTCCTTCCGCCGCCTCGGCGCCACGGTCCCGAAGGGCGTTCTGCTCCACGGTCCTCCGGGCACGGGCAAGACGCTGCTGGCCAAGGCGGTCGCCCGCGAGTCGGGCGCGCAGTTCTTCGGCCAGTCGGCAGCCTCGTTCGTCGAGATGTTCGCCGGCCTCGGCGCCGCGCGCATCCGGCGCCTGTTCGCCGAGGCCCGCAAGTGCACCCCGGCGATCATCTTCATCGACGAGCTCGACGCCGTCGGCGGCCGCCGCGGCAGCGACATCTCCGGCGAGCGCGACCAGACGCTCAACCAGCTGCTGGTCGAGATGGACGGCTTCGAGGCCCGCGGCGACATCGTCGTGATGGCCGCCTCGAACCTGCTCGACAAGCTCGACCCGGCGCTGCTGCGCCCCGGGCGCTTCGACCGCCAGGTCTTCGTGGCTCCGCCCGACGTGGCCGGCCGCGAGAAGATCCTCGGCGTCCACACGCGCAACAAGCCGGTGGCCGACGTCGACCTCGGGCTCGTCGCCCAGCAGACCAGCGGTCTCACCGGCGCCGACCTCGCCAACATCGCCAACGAGGCCGCCATCTTCTGCGCGCGTCGCGCGGGCCACGCGCTCAAGCAGGAGGACTTCGACAACGCGCTCGAGCGCGTCATCGCCGGCGTGCAGTCCCGGCGCGTGCTCAACGACAACGAGAAGCGGGTCGTGGCCTTCCACGAGGCCGGCCATGCGCTATGCGGCGAGCTGCTGCCGACCGTCGACCGCGTCCACAAGATCTCGATCGTCCCGCGCGGCCGCGCGCTGGGCTACACGCTCAACCTGCCCGACGAGGACCGCTACCTCAAGACGCGGGTGGAGCTTCAGGACTACATGACCGTCCTGCTCGGCGGCCGGGTCGCGGAGGAGCTCGTCTTCGGTGCGGTCACCACGGGCGCGTCAGACGACGTCCGGCGGGTCGCGGAGATCGCCCACGCGATGATCCACGAGTACGCGATGGGCAGCGACGGCACGCGCGCAGCGGACCCCGAGCGGATGTCCGACCACCGGCGGCGCCTGCTCGACGAGGAGCAGCAGGAGCTCGCCTGGGCGGCCAAGCGGCATGCCGAGGAGCTCATCCGGGCCAACCGCCCGAAGCTCGACGCGCTCGCCGAGCAACTGCTCGAGCACGAGGTGCTCGAGCGCGCCGACATCGACCGCATCATGGGCAGCGTGCCCAGGCTGCGGGTTGCGGCGGCCACGGCGCTCGACTCTCCCGGCGAGAAGAAGGACACCTAGACTTTCGGGCGTGCTCGCCCGGATCGACCACATCGGCGTGGCCGTCGAGGACCTCGACGCCGCCATCGCCCTCTACGAGCGCGATCTGTCGATCGAGCTCGTCCACCGCGAGAGCGTCGAGAGCCAGGGCGTCGAGGCGGTGCTGCTGGACGTCGGCGAGGGTCACGTCGAACTGCTCTCACCGATGGGCCCCGACACGCCCGTGGGGAAGTTCTTGGCGAAGAAGGGCCCGGGGCTTCACCACGTCGCCTACCAGACGTCCGACATCGAAGCCGAGCTGGCCCGGCTGAAGGACACCGGCCTGCGCCTCATCGACGAGCAGCCCCGGATCGGCATCCGCGGCTCGCGCGTCGCGTTCCTGCACCCGTCGGCCACCGGCGGCGTCCTCACCGAGATCGTGGAGCCCGTTCACTGATGGAAAAGGTCACGATCGGCTACTTCGGCGGCGGCCTCTCGATGCGCCTGGACACCAAGCAGCTCGACAAGCTGCTCAAGGCGCTGCCCAACGGTGGCTGGCACGACGTCGAGGCCGAGGACGGCACGGTGCGCATCAACCTGGCGACCGTCGTCTACGTGCAGACCGACCGCGCCCAGCACCGCGTGGGCTTCGGTTCCTGACGTCGCCCTGATCGAGCGGTTCTCCAAGCTCGGCGAGCACGGCGCGATCTGGCTGGCGATCGGCGCCGGCGGCGCCGCGCTTGATTCCTCGCGGCGCGACGCATGGCTCGCGGGCGCGCGGCGGGTGGCGATCTCCTACGGGCTCAACCAGCTGATCAAGGTGGCGGTCGGCCGCCGGCGGCCCGCGGACGGCCTGGCCGCGACCCACAGCCAGCTGTCGTTCCCCTCGGCCCACGCGACGACCTCGTTCTGCGGCGCGCGGATGTACGGCCGGCTGGGCCTGCCGCTCTACCCGCTCGCCGTGGCGCTCGCGCTCTCGCGGCTCGCGCTGCGCGTCCATCACCCCTCCGACGTCGTCGCCGGCGCTGCGCTCGGCACGCTGGTCGCGCGATGAGGGTCGGGATCGTCGGGCTGCCCAACGCGGGCAAGTCGTCGCTGTTCAACGCGCTGACGAAGGCCGGGGCCGAGGCGGCCAACTACCCGTTCACGACGATCGAGCCCAACGTGGCTGTCGTGCCGGTGATCGACGAGCGCCTCGAGCGGGTGGCCGAGGTCATCGGCTGCTCGAACGTCGTCTGGGACACGATCGACTTCCACGACATCGCCGGGCTCGTCGCGGGCGCCCACAAGGGCGAGGGCCTGGGCAACCGCTTCCTCGCCAACATCCGCGAGACCGACGCGATCGTCCACGTCGTGCGCGCGCACCACGACGCCGGCGTCGTGCATCCCGAGGGCGAGGTCGATCCGCGGCGCGACATCGAGATCATCGAGACCGAGCTCGTCTACGCCGACCTCGAGACGGCCGAACGCCGCCACGACCGGGTGGTGCGCCAGGCGCGCGGCGGCGACAGGGCCGCGATCGCAGAGGAGGCGTGGCTCGCCGAGGTCATCGCCGCGCTGCAGGCCGGCCGCCCAGCCCGGACGGTGCCGGTGCCCGAGGGGGCGCCCCACGCGCTACGCGAGCTCCAGCCGCTGACCGCCAAGCCCGTGCTGTTCGTGGCGAACGTCGACGAAGGCGACGACGTGGTGCCGCCGGAGATCGCCGAGCACGCCGCGGCGCAGGGCGCCGTCGCGGTCGCCGTCTCGAGTCGCCTGGCGGCCGAGCTGGCCGAGCTCGACGACGACGACGCCGCTGCGATGCGCGCCGACCTCGGCGTCGCCGAGTCGGGCCTGCGGCGCGTCGTCGACGGGGCCTTCGCGCTGCTGCACCTGATCGCTTTCTTCACGGCCGGAGAGGACAAGCCGGGGCAGTGCTGGCACCTGCGTCGCGGGCTGACGGCCTGGCACGCCGCCGGGGAGATCCACTCCGACATCCAGCGCGGGTTCGTGCGGGCCGAGGTGATCGCATGGGACGCGCTCGTCGAGGCCGGCGGCTACGCGGGCGCCCGCGACCGCGGCACGCTGAGGCTGGAAGGCCGCGACTACGTGATGACCGACGGTGACGTCATCACCGTGAAGTTCACGCCGTAGGCGGGAACCGAGGTCGACCTCTGCTTTGCCGCGGTAGCGGGTGTGGCATCGAGTGGACACTTTGCCGCGTATACGCGCGGTCAACCGTCCACTCGATGGCGGGGACAGGGCAGCTAGGGGAACGGAGGCGACTGCTTGCGCAGTCGCGCGCGTCGCTCGCGAGCAACCGCGGCTACGAGCGGGCCATTCGCCCCGGGCGGTCAGGGTTGGGCGATCAAATGCACCTATGTGGTGGGTTTGATAGCCCAACGCCCTCAGTCGACCGTCAACCGTCGCGAGAGGCGCCCGGTTGCTTGCGAGAGGCGCGCGCGTTCGCGCCACCGGCGGACTCCTTGCCTCTCGCTGCCCAGAACCCGCCACACCCGCCCCGTGCCGCAAGCGGATGCCTGCTACGCCGCGCGCCGGCGCGGCAGCGCGACCACCTCGGCCTCGGGCGGCCGGGTGAAGCGCCAGATGTCGCGCAGCGCCAGCAGCGACAGCAGGAGCATGCCGAGGATCGCCATCGGGACGCCGAGGACGAGGACCCAGCCGACCGGGTCCGCCGGGCGCTGCGGCGCCGCGGCCACGGGCCGGTAGACCGGCGTGGCGGCGAAGTGCCGTTCGGCCACGGCCCAGGCGGGCTTCTGGCGCCCGTCGTAGGTGATCAGGCCCTTGTTGTGGATCGCGTCGGTGGCGATGCCGCGATAGCGCGATCCGCCCTCCCAGTGAGGCTTGACCGCGAACTCCTGCAGCGTCCAGTAGATCGCGCCGCTGACGAAGGGCAGCGAGTCGACGATCCGCAGCGTCTCGTCGACGAACCGTGCCTGGAAGCCGTAGGTCTGCTTGACGGTCGCGGGGCCGTGCAGCGTCGCCTCGGCCCCGAACTCGGTCATCACCAGCGCCGAGCCGCCGTAGATCCGGCGCAGCCGCATGAGATAGGGCCGCAGGTCGGCGAGATCGCCGGTCGGGTGGTTGACCTTGCCGGCATACCAGCCGAAGTACGAGTTGATCCCGAGCAGCGGGTACTTGGCGAACGTGGCCTGGCGCGGGAAGCCGGGATAGCTGAGCAGGTCGACGGCGGGCGGGACGGACGGGTCGAGCTCGGCGGTCAGCCGTCGCGCGGCGTCGAGGAACGTTCGCGTGCCGGGCACGGTGTCGGGCACGGCCGACAGCTCGTTGGCGACCGAGTGGGCGATCACCGACGGGTGGTTGCGCGCGGCGAGCACCGTGCCACGGACCGTGTCGAGCGCGTTGCGGCGCTGCGCCGGGGTGCGCAGGAGCACGTCGCGGTGGTAGATCGGCGCCTGGCTCCAGACGAGGATGCCCGCGGCGTCGAGGCGGTCTAGGAGGCGGTCGTTGAGCAGGTAGTGCGCGCGCGTGACGTTGGCGTGCACCGCCTTCAGGCGCGCGACGATCTCGTCCATGTCGGCGTCGGTGAGCGCGGGCCCGCGGCCCTCCACGTCCTCCTGGATCGACGCGCCGCGCAGACGCACCGGGCGCCCGTCGACCAACAGCTGGCCGCCGACCACGCGCACGGTGCGCAGGCCGATCAGGCGCTGGTCGCGCTGCTCGACGCTGTCGCCGACGCGCGCCTCGATGATCGAGCGATAGCGCTGCGGGTCGTCGGGAGCCCACAGCTCCGGGTCGGGAACGCGGAAGGTGAAGCGCACGCGCCGGCGCTCGCCGGCGCTGAGGGTGCCCGGGTTGTGGGTGAGCCGCGTCGTTCGACCCGACGGCGCGCGGAGCATCACGGCGATCGTCGGCTGTAGCGCCGAGTCGGTGCGGTTGGTCAGCCAGCCGTCGAATTGCTCGACGCCTCCGCCGCGGTACATCAGCGACTCGTTCTCCAGCGCCACGCGGCCGCGCGGCACGAGCACCACCGGCCTGATGATGCCGCCCCAGTTCCACCAGCCCTCGCGCGGCTCGGCCCCCTTGCGGTTGTCGACCCGCACGACCAGCGTGTTGGTCCGGCCGGGGCGCAGGCCCGCCGCCGGCAACTCGAACGGGACGTAGGGGTCGGTGTGGCGTCCGATCCGCTCGCCGTTGAGCCAGGCCTCGGCCACGCGCCGCACGCTGCCGAAGCGCACCGCCCAGCCATAGCCCCGCGGAGCGACGGGGCCGGTGAACGAGACGCGGTACCAGCCGACCGTGCCGTGGAACACCTCGTCGGTCGGCTGCGGATCGAACACGCCCGGGACGGTCGTGGGCCGCCAGTCGCCGCCGGTCCCCCTGCGGTCGGCCCTGCTCGACGCCGGTGTCGCCGGGGTCCATCGCAAGTTCCCAG
The DNA here is from genome assembly GCA_963825415.1 of uncultured Actinomycetes bacterium. Taxonomy (GTDB): domain Bacteria; phylum Actinomycetota; class Thermoleophilia; order Solirubrobacterales; family Solirubrobacteraceae; genus BP-464. The sequence continues at coordinate 742,642 of CAWGTD010000003.1, forward strand.
CCGGCCGCGATCGGCACGGCCGCGGGCGGAGCGGCGCCTGCCGCGGGCGCAGCGAGCGCGGCAGCGGCCAGCAGCGCGAGCGCGAGGCCGGCTCGAAGGGCGCTGGGGGCGGGCCGGCGCATGGCGACGGCAGGCTAGCGCTGGCCCGCGATGGCCTCCAATCGTGCAGCCAGGCGCCCCATCCCCAGATCGCCCGCCGCAGCGGCCCCGTTCGCCCAATCCGTGGGCCGATCGCGGGGTCGTTTCACCGGCACGTGGACGAGCGTTGCGATCTCCTTGAACGACCGCAGCTCGTCGGCCTGGTCGCGCAGCGCGGCCGCCACGCGCGGTCGTTCCTTGTCCGCGTTTGCGATCGCCTGCTCGAGCGTTCCGTGGACGCGCAGCAGCTCGCCGGCTCCCTTCTCGCCGATGCCGCGCGCTCCCGGCAGCCCGTCGGAGGGGTCGCCGCGCAGGGCGATGAAGTCGGGCACCTGCTCGGGGTCGACCTTGTAGCGCTCGCGCACGCCCTTGGCGTCGATCACGGTCGGGCCGTCCTTGCCGCCCGGGAACAGGACGACGACGTTCTTGCCGACGCACTGGAACATGTCGCGATCGCCGGTGAACAGCACCGCGGTGCCGCCGGCCTGCACCTCGACGGTGGCCAGGCTGCCCAGCAGATCGTCGGCCTCCAGGGTGTCGTGGCCGAGCACGGTCCAGCCGAGGGCTTCGAAGAAGTCGGGTCCGCGCTCCCACTGGTGAACGAGCTCCTCCGGCATCGGGGGCCGGTCGGAGTGGTAGGGCGGGTAGAGCTCTGTCCGGTAGACGGCCGCCTCGGCGCCGAAGCAGAGGACCACCGCGCGCGGCTTGTGCCGCTCGACCGCCCAGAGGACCTGGTTGGCGCAGCCGAGCAGCGCGTTGACGGGGCGGCCGTCGGCGCCCTTGATCGAGCTCGGCAGGGCGTGGAAGGCGCGGTAAAGCAGCGACGGCGCGTCGACGGCGAGCAGTGGACCGGCCACGCCCTGACCCTAATAGGCTGGCCGCATGCTCACGATCAGCGGGCTGGACGAGCTTCGATCCAAGGTCGGCGAGGAGCTCGGCGTCAGCGATTGGTACGACATCACCCAGGAGGGCATCGACGGGTTCGCCGAGGCGACCGGGGACGACCAGTGGATCCACGTCGATCCCGAACGGGCCAAGGAAACGCCGTTCGGCGGCACGATCGCCCACGGCCTCTACACGCTCTCCCTCGGGCCCCAGTTCTCCTACGCGATGTTCTCCCTGGAGGGCGTGGCCTTCGGTCTGAACTACGGCTATGACCGCATCCGCTTCCCGGCGCCGGTGCCGGTCGGCTCGCGCGTGCGGATGCGAGCGACCCTGGCGGCCGTCGACGACATCCCCGGCGGGGTGCAGTTCAGGGTCACCCAGACCTTCGAGCTCGAGGGCGGCGAAAAGCCCGTGTGCGTGGCCGAGGCGCTCGCCCGGGCCTACTCCGGCTAGTTAGAGCCGGACGACCGGGCCGGTCTCGCCGTTGAAGGCGATCCGGTAGGCGCCCGGGTGCAGGGCGGCGAAGCGGTAGCGGCCGCGGCCGTCGACGCCGGTCGACGCGACCGTGTGCCAGCGGCCCGCCGCGCGGCGCTGGAGCTTGACGCGCGTGCCCTTGCGGGCGGGCATGACGCGGCCCGACACGCCGCCGGCGATCCGGTAGGCCGCGGCGCGCGCGCCGCCGGTGCCGTCGGAACCGCTCGAGCCGCCGGGCGGCTGGACGCCGCCGGTCTGCTCGTCGCTGGGCGGGGCCTCGGGCTCGGCCGGCGTCTCGGGTTCCTTGGGCGGCGGGGTGGAGCCGGAGCTGATGACCGAGAACGTCGCCCACGTGTCATAGAGGCCGAAGCGCGCGCGCAGCGTCGGGCCCGTGACCCGGGTGCGCCCGCGCGAGCCCACGACGTCGGCGTAGACGACGCGCGGCGACTTGCCGCGCCGGACCACCGAGACGCCGCGGAACGTGCCCTTGACCAGCCCGCGCAGGCGCGAGGCGGCCTGACTCATCGTCATCCGGATCGGGCCCCAGCGATGGCGCGGCGAGGTGTTGTCGTAGGGATCGCTCACGCTCTTCAGCCACGGCTTGGGCGTCGAGCCGACGAAGGAGTTCTCGACGTCCTCGGTGCGGCCGCCGGACGTCGAGAAGAAGTACGTGACGACGGGCTTGCCCTGGTACGTCACCACCTCGTCGGCGGTCGCCGCCACGGCCGCCTCGGTGCTCGGGGTCTCGGCGATGATCCCGCGGTAGACCTGCGAGCGCGTGTCGGCGAACTGGTCGTAGCCCGTGTTCGCGCCACCGGTCGTGATCGCGTACGTGCGTGCGGCGACCGCCTGGGCCTCCAGCGCGGCCGCCGGCCACGAGGACGGGCTCTCGGCGCCGACGACGCCGCGGACGTAGTTCTCCAGGCCCACCGCGTTCACGGACATCAGCGTCCCGACCGCGGTAGCCCGGAACTCCAGCGCGCCGCGATAGCGCCCGCTGGTGACGCCGTTCTGGGCGCGGCCGCGCAACCTCAGCGGCCCGTCGCCGGTCACCCGCAACGGGGACGAGAAGGTCTGCAGCGTCCGGCCGCTCGGGGAGCGCAGCGCGACGCCACCCAGCCCCGACGGCGCCACCGAATACGTGGTCTCGGGGTTGAGGTTCCGCTCTCCCGCGTGGTTGGCGCCGTTGAACGAGGCGCTGCGCCCGGTCTGCATCAGCACTCGGACCACCTCGCCCGCGGGCGCTTGGCCCAGCGACGTACCCGTGTAGTAGTGGGCGAGGATGAAACGGTGGTCCTTGCCGTGCAGCGAGTAGCCGTAGGCCCCGTACTGGCTCATTCCCACGCCGTGGCCGAAACCCGCTCCGCGCACGATGAAGCGCGAGGCGGCATGGGCGGGCGCGGCGACAAAAGCCGCGCCGATGACTGCAATCAGGGCGATGGTACGTTGCATAGAGCTTGCCGAAGGGGAAACACGCCTCGTGAGCGATCGACGCGCTTCTGATGTCTTTGTCGAATGCCTCGAGGCCGAGGGCGTCAAGTACGTCTTCGGCATTCCGGGGGAGGAGACCTTAGACCTCAACGAATCGCTGGCCGCCTCGTCGGTTGCCTTCGTAGGGGTTCGACACGAACAGGGCGGCGCCTACATGGCCGACATGTACGGCCGTCTGACCGGGCGCGCCGGCGTCTGCCTCGGCACCCTCGGCCCGGGCGCGACGAACCTCATCACCGCGGTGGCCGACGCGTTCCTCGACCGCGCGCCGCTGGTCGCGCTGACCGGCCAGGCGGACCTCGAGCGCATGCACAAGGAGTCCCACCAGTACATCGACATCGTCGAGATGATGCGGCCGATCACCAAGTGGAACGCGCGCGTCGGCTCGCCGCAGATCATTCCCGAGGTCGTCCGCAAGGCGTTCAAGGTGGCCGAGAGCGAGAAGCCGGGCGCCACCCACCTCGAGCTGCCCGAGGACGTCATGGGCGAGCCGCTCGACGCGGCGCCGCTGCCGCGCCGCCGGCCGGTGATGCCCGAGCCCGGCGCGCGCGAGCTGCTCGAGGCAGCCGACCTCATCCGCCACGCCATCAACCCGGTCGCGCTCGTCGGCAACGGGGTCACCCGCGCGGGAGCGGGCCCGGCGCTGCGCGAGTTCGCCCGCGCGACCGGCATCGCGGTGGCCGAGACGTTCATGGGCAAGGGCGCGATCGACTACACCGACCCGCGCGCGCTGGGGACCGTCGGCCTGCAGTCGCGCGACTACGCGATGGCGGGCTTCGAGGACGCCGACGTGGTGATCGCGATCGGCTACGACCTGGTCGAGCACGCGCCCGAGCACTGGAACCCCAAGCGCGACAAGAAGATCGTCATGGTCGACTCACAGCCCGCGGAGATCGACGAGCACTTCCTGCCCGAGGTCGAGCTGATCGGCGACATCTACCACGTGCTCAGCCGGCTGGGCGAGGAGTGCCGCGACGTGCCGTTCCACTCACGCCGGGTCTTCACGGCTGCGCGACGTCGTCCTGGGCCGCCTCGAGGCCGCTCGCACCGACGACCACTTCCCGATGCAGCCGCCGCGCGTGCTGTGGGAGATCCGCGACGCGCTGGGCCCGCACGACATGCTCGTCTCCGACGTGGGCCTGCACAAGCTGTGGATCGGGCGCATGTTCCCCGCGCACGAGCCCCACACGGTCCTGATCGCCAACGGGCTGGCGGGCATGGGATTCGCCCTGCCGTGCGCGATCGCCGCCAAGCTCGTCCACCCTGACCGCCGGGTCGTGACGGTCAACGGCGACGGCGGCTTCCTCATGAACTGCCAGGAGCTCGAGACGGCGATGCGGCTGCGCACCCCGATCGTCAACATCGTCTGGGAGAACGGGCAGTTCGGATCGATCGTCTGGAAGCAGGACAAGAAGTTCGGCCGCCACTTCGGGACCGACTTCACCAACCCCGACTTCGTCAAGCTCGCAGAGTCGTTCGGCATGCCGGCGTGGCGCTGCGGGGCGACCGAGGACTTCGGCCGCCACCTGCGCCACGCGCTGACGCTCGACGTGCCCTCGCTCATCGTCCTGCCAATCGACTACTCGATCGACGTCGCCATCAGCGAAGAGCTGGGAACGGAGACCGTGACCACATGAGCACAACCGCCTCGGATGCCGCCGTAGTCGACGCCGTCAAGCCGCAGCTCTACATCGGCGGGGAGTGGCGCGACGGCTCGGAGGGCGGCACGCTGCCCGTCGAGGACCCGTCGACCGGCGAGACGCTCGTCGAGATCGCGGATGCAACAGTCGACGACGCCAAGGCAGCGCTGGCCGCGGCCGCCGACAAACAGGCCGAGTGGGCGCAGGCCCCTCCGCGCGACCGCTCGGAGATCCTCCGCCGCGCCTACGAGCTCATCAACGAGCGCGTCGACGACCTGGCCCTGCTCATGACGCTGGAGATGGGCAAGGCGATCGCCGAGTCCAAGGCCGAGGTCGCCTACGCCGCGGACTTCCTCAACTGGTTCTCCGGCGAGGCGCTGCGGATCGACGGCCGCTACTCGGTCGCCGACAAGGGCACGGGCCGCGTGCTGGTGATGAAGCAGCCCGTCGGGCCCTGCCTCTTCATCACGCCGTGGAACTTCCCGATGGCGATGGGGACGCGCAAGATCGGCCCCGCCATCGCGGCGGGCTGCACGATGGTGGTCAAGCCGGCCAAGCAGACGCCGCTGTCGATGCTCGCCCTGGCGCAGATCCTCGAGGAGTGCGGGCTGCCCGGAGGCGTGCTGAACGTCATCACCGCGAAGTCCTCGGGCTCGGTGATGGAGCCGCTGATCAAGGACCCCCGCGCGCGCAAGCTGTCGTTCACGGGGTCGACCGAGGTCGGGCGAACGCTGATGGAGCAGGCTGCCGAGCAGGTCCTGCGCGTCTCGATGGAGCTGGGCGGCAACGCGCCGTTCCTCGTCTTCGAGGACGCCGATCTCGACGCTGCCGTCGAGGGCGCGATGATCGCCAAGATGCGCAACATCGGGGAGGCGTGCACGGCCGCCAACCGGTTCCACGTCCACGAGTCGGTCGCCGAGGAGTTCGCCGACAAGCTGGCCGCGAAGATGCGCGAGCTGAAGGTCGGCCGCGGCACCGATCCCGACGTCGACGTCGGCCCGCTGATCGACGACGACCAGCGCGGCAAGGTCGAAGAGCTCGTCGTCGACGCGGCCGACAAGGGCGCGAAGGTGGTCGTCGGGGGCTCGCGCATCGACGGCGCCGGTTACTTCTTCGAGCCGACCGTGCTCACCGGCGTGACGCCGGACGCGCGACTCCTCGAGGAGGAGATCTTCGGCCCGGTGGCGCCGATCGCCACCTTCTCCTCCGATGACGAGGCGCTGGAGGCGGCAAACCGCACGATCTACGGCCTGGTCGCCTACGTCTACACGCGTGACCTCGACCGCGCCTTCCGCGTGATCGAGGGCCTCGAGACCGGCATGGTCGGGCTCAACCAGGGCCTGGTCTCCAACGCGTCGGCGCCCTTCGGCGGGGTCAAGCAGTCGGGCTTCGGCCGCGAGGGCGGCCGTGAGGGCATCGCGGAGTACCTGGAGACCAAGTACGTCGCGATGAAGCTCTGAGAGCCGCTTGAAACGGCGGGCTGCGGCTGCCCGGGCCGCTACGCTGGCCACGCTCGATGTCCTCGCAGCATCGCTTCATCCGCGCGCTCGTGCTCCTGGTCGGCGCGGCGCTCCTCGGCGTCGCCCTGCTCGGCGTCGGTGGGGCGTCACCGGCCCCGACTCCGCCATGGCGGATCACGCTCGACGACGGCTGGGTGGTTCGCGACGACCCCAGCGGGCGCGGGCGCCTGCACGGCTTCGCACGGGGGCAGTTCGCCGGCCTGAAGGTCGCCGTGCCGTACTCCCCCAACGCCGGCCACGTCACCGGGCCGGCCGGGCTGGCCAGCTTCGACGGCACGGTCTCCTGGTTCCGCACGCGCTTCACGGTGCCCGAGGACGGTCGCTACGCCCTGAACTTCCAGTCGATCAACCACCGCGGGCACGTCTGGGTCGACGGGCGGTCGCTGGGCGGCCACGTCGGCGTGTACGAGCCGTTCGAGAAGCGCTTCACGACGACCGCCGGGGAGCACAGCCTCGTCGTGCGCTCCGACTACCGCGATCCGGCCAAGTTGAAGGCCGAGGCGTGGCACCGCACGTGGTTCAACTTCGGCGGCATCAGCCGGCCCATCACGTTGCGCAAGCTTGCCGACGTCGACCTGGTCGCACCCGCGCTCACGACGCGGCTGAACCCCGACGGGACCGCGCAGGTCGCGGTCGACGTGCATGTGCGCAACTTCTCCACCGAGGCGCGCGACGTACCGCTGCACGGCACGCTGGTCCACGACGACCAGAGCATCGACCTGACCTTCCCGACGATCAAGGTCGGACCTCGCGCGCTTGGGTTCTTCCGCACCAGCGTGAAGGTCGAGAACCCGGCGCTGTGGAGCCCGGACGCTCCCAACCTCTACGACCTGCGGCTCGAGGTCGACGGGCAGACCAGCTGGTCGGGTCGCACCGGCCTGCGCGATCTGCGCCGGCGTGGCAACCAGATCCTTCTCAACGGCCGGCGCGTGCTGCTCCGCGGCGCCTCGCTCAACGAGGACGCGCCCGGCCGCGGCGACGCGCTGACGCCCAGCGACATGGACGCGATGGTCGCCGAGCTCAAGGCGATCAACGCCAACGCGACCCGCGCCCAGCATGGGCTGGCTCCCGCGCTCCTCGATCGCCTCGACGCGGCGGGAATCATGGTCTGGCAGGGCGTCGGACCGGTGGACGCGCCCGGAGCCTGGACGTCCGACACGCCGCGCCGTGCCGCGGCCGCCCGCGAGCGCGTGCGCCGCAGCGTGCGCCAGCTGCGCCTGCACCCGTCGATCATCGCCTGGAGCCTCGCCAACGAGATCGCGGGCACGGGCCACTCGCCCAGCCAGCGGCGCTACATCGACGACATGGCGCGCGAACTGCACCGGCGCGACCCGGGCCGCCTGGTGTCGGTCGACATCTGGGGGTCGCACCCGCCCAGCGACATCACCGGCGCGCTGCTGTACCGCAACCTCGACGCCGTCGGCCTGACCAACTACGTCGGCTGGTATGAGGCCACGCGCGAGCCGCGCAGCACGGTGGCGCACCTGGTCCGCACGGCCGTCGGCAAGTTCGAGCGGACCTTCTCCAGCAAGGTGGTCGTCGTCACCGAGTTCGGCGCCGAGGCATCGGCGGCCAACCCGCGGCTGGCGCCGGGCGGCTTCGGCTTCCAGACGCGCCTGCTGGCCACCCACCTGCGCGCCTACAAGGCCGACACCCGCATCTCGGGCATGCTCATCTGGGTGCTGCGCGACTTCGCCGTGGCGCCGTCGTTCGCCGGCGGCTCGATCCACCGCCTCGTGCCCGAGATCAAGATCGTCAAGGGCGTAAACCAGAAGGGCCTCTACGACTACCTCGGCCGGCCCAAGCCCGCCGTGCACATGGTCGGCCAGGCCTTCGCGCGCCTGCCGACCTACCCCGACGGCTAGACGAGCCCGCCCGCGGCCATCCGCCGCAGGTCCATCGCCTTTTCGTACGTGGCCTCGTCGACGCCGTGCTCGAGCGCGACCTCGCGCAGCGGGCGGCCCGACTGCGCCGCCTCCTTGACGATCGCGGTGCCCTTGTCGTAGCCGATGTAGCGGTTCAGCGCGGTCGCCGAGGCCAGCGTGCCCTCGGCGCTGCGCCGGGTGCCTTCCTCGTTGGCGCGGATCCCCTCGACGCACCTCGTCCTGAACGCGTCGCTGCCCGCGCTCAGCAGGCGGATGGAGTCGAGCAGGTTGCGCGCGATCAGCGGGACGCGGACGTTGAGCTCGAAGTTGCCCTGCGTGCCGGCGACGGTGATCGCGGTGTCGTTGCCGATGACCTGGGCGCCGATCTGGATCATCACCTCGCAGGCCACCGGGTTGACCTTCCCGGGCATGATCGAGGAGCCCTTCTGGAGCTCGGGCAGGAAGATCTCGCCGATCCCCGCGCGCGGGCCCGAGCCCATCAGCGCCAGGTCGTTGGCGATCTTGGTGAGCGAGACGGCCACCACCTTCAGCGCTCCGGACAGCTCGACCAGCGCGTCGCGGTTGGCGACCGACTCGAAGGCGTCCTCGGGGGCGGAGATCTCCAGGTCGCTGTCGGCGCTGAGCAGCGCGCGCACGCGCTCGGCGAACTCGGGGTGCGTGTTCAGGCCCGTGCCGGTGGCGGTGCCGCCGAGCGGGATCTGGGCGACCTGGGGCAGCGCGTTGCGCACGCGGCGCGCCCCGAGGCGGATCTGCGCGGCGTAGCCGCCGAACTCCTGGCCGAGCGTCACCGGCACCGCGTCCATCAGGTGCGTGCGGCCCGACTTGACGACGTCGGCGAACTCCTGCGCCTTGGCCGCCAGGGCCGCCTCGAGCTGCTCGAGCGCCGGCAGCAGCGCGTTGGTCGCCTCGTCGAGCGCGGCGAGATGCACGGCGCTGGGGAAGACGTCGTTCGACGACTGGCCGAAGTTGACGTGGTCGTTGGGGTGCACGCCCTCGCCGGCGAGGTTGGCGATCACCTCGTTGGCGTTCGTGTGCGTCGACGTACCCGAACCGGTCTGGAAGACGTCGATCGGGAACTGGTCGTCGTGGCGGCCCTCGGCGACCTCGCCGGCGGCCTGCGCGATGCGCTCGGCCACGTCGCCGTCGAGCAGCTCGAGCTCGGCGTTGACCTTGGCGGCCGCCCCCTTGATCCGGCCGAGCCAGTGGATGACCGACGCCGGTACCCGCTGGCCGGAGATCGGGAAGTTCTCGGTCGCCTTGGTGGTTTCGGCCCCCCAAAGCTGCCCACTCTGCTCGGTCGCGCTCATGGCCCTCAGCCTACGTGGTCAGCTGAAGGCTGCGACCTCGCGAGCGATCCCCACGGGGTCGTCGTAGGCGATCAGGAAGCCCGTGTCCGGCAGCACCCGCAGCTCTCCCGCGGGCAGCAGCTCCAGCGCCTCCTCGGCGGCCTCCAGGGGGTGGTAGCGGTCCTGGTCGGCCCACAGCAGCAGCACGGGCAGCTCGAGGCCGGCGTAGGCGTCGAGGAGCTCCTTGCGGGCGCCGCCGGGCCAGCGGCGGGCGAAGCGCGACCACGAGCGCGCGAGGTTCGCGTTGCCGCCGACGTCGGCAAAGGCGTGGCGCACGAGATCGCTTGCCGCGGGATCGCCGCGCGCCGACAGGTGCACGCCGGCGTCGGGGCGCATCGCGACGTGGGCACCGTGGGAGAGCAGGCGGTCGAGGCCGGGCACGGCGGCGAAGCGGGCGGCGGCGCGGCCCGCCGCGCTGGCAACCGGCCGCGCCGAGGGGCGGTGCAGGCGGTTGGGCATCAGGACGAGGCTCTCGGCGGCCAGCCGGTCGGTCGTGAGCGCGTGCAGCAGGATCTCCGCGCCCATCCCGTGGCCGCCGACGATCGGGTGCGTTCCGCAGACCTCCTGACAGAACGCGGCCATCACGTCGGCGTACCACTCCAGCGTGTACGGATGGCGCGGCCGGTCCTCGGAGTCGCCGTGCAGCGGCAGGTCGGGAAGCACGACCCTGAAGCGATCGTCGAGATGCTCGACCACGGGCTCGAGTTCCTTGTGGTTCAGGCCGCAGGAGTGCAGCAGCGCGACCGCCTGGCCGGTGCCCGACTCGCGATAGGCCACGCGGGCGCCGTCGGGCGCGTGCCACAGGCGCAGCCTCATCCGCCCGCCCGCCCGGAGGCGATCCCACGCCGCGTCGTCGCCAGCAGCGCGGGGCCGGAATACGTGACGGTGCCTTCCAGGCGCCGCACCAGCTCCAGGTGGATGCCGTTGGTCCGCGCGGCGCCACGGCGCACGGCGCCGATGAGGTAGCCGAGCTCGAGCGCGGCGCGCTGGTCGGCGCGCTCAGCCAGCCGGTCGGCCGCCGGCGTCAGCGTGAGGCCAAGGAGCTGGAGCTCGCCGTCGTCGAAGGCGCGCTGCACGCAGTCCGACAGTTGCGTGCCGTCGCGCAGACGCACCGGCGCGGGCGCCTTCGCCAGCGCGCGCAGCACCGCGTCCGGGCCCTCGCTGCACGAAGCCGGCAGCGGCGGAGGATCGCCTCCTCCACACGCGGCGAGCATCGCCGCGAGCGCCGCCGCCGCTACGACCGCCACGCGCACGCGCTGATCCTAGGCCGGGCAGACTCCCGCGCGTGCGCCGCCGCTCGGAATACGACCGCGAGATCGTGCGGCTCGCCGTGCCGGCCCTCGGCGCGCTGGCCGCCGAGCCGCTCTACCTGCTGACCGACACCGCGATCGTCGGCCATCTCGGGACGCCGCAGCTCGCGGCGCTCGCTCTGGCCGGTGCGCTGCTCGGCACGCTGGCCACGCTGTGCAACTTCCTGGCCTACGGCGTCACCGCGCAGGTGGCCCGGCTGCACGGCGCCGGCGACGAGGCGCGAGCGGGCGCGGTGGCGGCGCAGGCGCTGTGGGTGGCGGTCGGGCTGGGCGTGATCGTCGCCGGTCTCGCCGCGGGGTTCGCGGGGCCCGCGATCCGTGCGCTCGGCGGCCACGGCCGCGTCGGCGAGCTCGGCACGACGTTCCTGCGCATCGGCGCCCTGGGGCTGCCGTTCGCGCTCATCGCGCTGGCCGGCCAGGGCTACCTCCGCGGGACCGCCGACCTGCGCAGCCCGCTGCGGATCGTCGTCCTTGCGAACCTCGCCAACGTCTTCCTCGAGGTCCTGTTCGTCTACGGCTTCGACTGGGGCCTGCCGGGCTCGGCGTGGGGGACGGTCATCGCCCAGCTCGGCATGGGCGCGGCGTTCGCGGCGCGGCTGCTCGGCGCGCCTGCGGGCGCACTCGGGCGCAGGCCGCGCTGGGCGGGCATGCGCCCGCTGTTGCGGATGGGCAGCTCGCTGGTGCTGCGCACCGGGTCGCTGCTCGCGGCGTTCACGCTCGCCGGGGCGATCCTCGCGCGGGTGGGCAGCGCGTCGCTCGGCGCGCACCAGATCGCCTTTCAGCTGTTCGTGTTCCTGGCTCTGGTCCTCGACGCCGTCGCGATCGCGGGCCAGGTGATCGTCGGTCGCAGGCTCGGCGCGGGCGACGCTGCCGGGGCGCGCGCGGCCGCACGACGGATGATCGAGCTGTCTGTGTGCGCCGGGGTGGTCTTCGCGGTCGCCCTGCTGGCTCTGCGCGGCGTGCTGCCGCACGCCTTCACCGACGACGACCGCGTGATCGAGCGTGCGCACACGCTCTGGCCGCTGTTCGCGCTGATGCAGCCCGTCGGCGCCGCGGTCTTCGCCCTCGACGGGATCCTGCTCGGCGCCGGTGAGGCCGGCTACCTGGCGTGGAGCATGCTCGCGGCGCTTGCCGCCTTCGCTCCCGTGGCGATCGCCTCGCTGCACTTCGACTGGGGCGTGATCGGCGTCTGGGCCGGCCTGAACCTGCTCATGCTCGTCCGCCTGGCGACCTGCGGAGCCCGCTTCGCGGGCGGGGCCTGGCAACGCACCGGCGCGCCGGCGTGAGCGTCAGGCGTCAGGAGGCGGCGGCGGCTCGAACCCGTGGCGCCGCATGCCTTCCTCGATGACCGCGATCGCCGTCTCCATGACCCGTACCCGCGCCCAGCGCTTGGAGTCGCCCTCGACGACGACCCAGGGCGCCCACTCGGTGTCGTTGCGGGCGAGCATGTCCTCGATCGCCACGACGTACTCCTTGCGCTTGGCCCGGTTGCGCCAGTCCTCGTCGGTGAGCTTGTAGGACTTCAGCGGGTCGTTCGCGCGCTTCTCGAACCGCTCGAGCTGCTCTTCGTCGGAGACGTGCATCCAGAACTTGCAGAAGATCATGCCGTCGGCCGCCAGCATGCGCTCGAACCCGTTGATCTCGTCGTAGGCGCGCTTCCACTGCTCCTTGGTGGCGAACCCCTCGACGCGCTCGACGAGCACGCGCCCGTACCAGGAGCGGTCGACGATCGCCATGCCGCCCCACCCCGGCAGGGCGGGGCCGAAGCGGTGCAGGTAGTGGTGGCGCTTCTCGTCGGCGGTGGGCGCGGCGAACGCCACGTAGCGCACGTGGCGGGGGTCGAGGTGGGTGTTCAGGCGCTTGATCGCCCCGCCCTTGCCGCTGGCGTCCCAGCCCTCGAAGACCAGGCAGAGCGGTGGTCCCAGCCGGCGTTCGCCGTCCGCGTAGGGGACCATCCCGCCCAGCGCCAGGCGCAGGTGGGCCAGGCGGTTGCCACCCGCTTGAAGGCGCTCGGCCTCCTCCTCGCGAGAGAGCTTGAGCGAGAGGTCGACCTTGTCCAGACGGCCCATCGGTGTCGCATAGTCGCACGCAGCGCTCGCCTTCGGCCAGGGAAGCTGCGCAAAGCTGCATCGACCCTCGGAAAGGCACCCGAAACCTCCGTACACCTCTCCCATGAGCGCAAAGATCCACAAGCTGGGCTTGACCACCTCCGAGGCCGCCCGTCACCTCGGCGTGTCGTTGTCGACGATTCGCCGCTGGTCGGACCTCGGCCACCTGCGGGGCTATCGCACGCCGGGCGGCCAGCGCCGCTTCAGCGTCGAGCAGCTCGACGACTTCATCACCTCGCTGGAGTCCAGCGGGCCGCGTACCCCGGCTCCGGCCGAGGGCGAGTCCGTGCCGCGCTTCGCGGCCGACCCCGGGCGACGCGCCTTCGGGCCGTTCGAGGACGAGGGGTCCGATCCGGACCCGCCGGCGGCCGCCTAGGACTTCTAGATCTGGCCCTGGGGCGCCGCGGCCTCGTCGATGCGGCGCAACAGGTCCAGCTCGCTGTCGTAGTCGGCCGCGTCGGCGTGGCGGTAGTCGGTCCCCCGGCCCGCCAACACCTGCGCGAGCGACTCGACGACGCTCGGATCGAGCTGCTTGCCGGCGACCCGGCGCAGCTCGTTGAGCGCCTCGAACGAGGTCATCGGCGTGCGGTAGGTGTCGGGTGCGGTGAGCGTGTCGTAGACCTCGGCCACCGCGACGATCCGCGCGATCTCGGGGATCTCCTCGCCCTCGAGGCCGTCGGGGTAGCCGCGTCCGTCCCAGCGCTCGTGGTGGGCGCGAACGATCGACGCCACCGGTCCGTAGAGGCCGACATCGCGCAGCAGGTCGGCACCGATCGTCGGATGCCGGCGGATCGTCCGCCAGTCCGGGTCGGTCAGCGTCGTTCCCCGCTCCATCACGCGGTCCGACAGCGCGAAGCGCCCGATGTCGTGCAGCAGCCCGGCGGTCTGGGCCAACTCCTGGTCGCGCTTGGGCAGCCCGCGATGCACCGCCATGTCGCGGCTGAACTTGCGCGACCGCCGCGCCGTGGCGCGCCGCGCGCGGATCGCGTTCGTCGAGCGTGCGCACCAGCCCGCTGAGCACGCCCCACGACAGCGCGGCGTAGGCCCGCGCCCGCTCGCGCGCCTGGATCACCAGGCGGATCATGTACGAGAACGCCACGACGACCAGCGCGGCGAAGGTCATCGCCGCCAGGCCCGACTGCACGTAGAGCTCGGCGAGCGCCACGGTGAGCGCGACGTTGAGGGCGATCGCGGGGAGCAGCTCCGGCTGGGGCCTGAGCGCACCGAGGATGGGGCGGCCCGCGCGCAGGGCGATCAGGCTCGAGATCGCGACGAAGTTGACGGCCAAGGACGCGACGCCGATGCCGGCGATCGCGAGGGCGAACTCCGGCGACGTGTGCCGCAGCTCGGGGAACACGGCGCCGGTGGCGATGGCCGGCAGGCCGACCCCGGCGATGTTCTGGACGATCGACTGCTTCGGGTAGCGGTGGCGCAGCCAGTCGGCCGCCTCCGCGACCACCGCGAGCAGGAACGCCGGAGCGGGACCGAGGAACGCCGCGGCGAGCATGACCACCGCGAAGGTCGCCGAGAGGTTCAGCCGGCCTTCCACCGCGGTGGCGAGCACGCCCGAGAGGACGCAGACGCCGAGCAGGACGATGAACAGGCTGTCGCCGAGGTGGCGATCAGCGGTCAGCGCGAACCAGGTGAAGCCGGCGATGGCGCCGACCAGCGAGATCGCGAGATGGGCTCGCGGATGGCCCTCCTGGCTCACGCCTGGACCTTCCCAGAAGACCCAGACGCGAGCGAGGTGGGGTGCTTCGTCGGAGCGTCAGCCCCGAGTCGGCCTTAGTGGCCGCTGAAGTAACCGCCGAAGGCGGCGATAACACCAGTAAGGGCAATCGCGGCAGGCAGAAGGCGAATCGTGTTCTTGGTCATGCATACTTACTCGGCACCAATCTGCACAGGTTTAGGCGCAAAACCTGCACTAAACCGTGCACAGCTCGCCAAAAGCCCCAAAACATGGTCCCCTTCGGCAAGTGCGCACCCTGAAGACCAGCGAAGCTGCGTCGCTGCTGAACGTCAGCGCGAACACGCTGCGCGCCTGGGAGCGCCGGTTCGACTACCCCAAGCCTCAGCGCACGGCCGGCAAACACCGCGTCTACGTGTTCGGCGAGGTGGCCGCCTTGCGTGACGCGCTGCGCGACGGCCTCTCGATCTCCTCGGCCGTCAGCCGCGCGCGCGAGTCGCTGCGCAGCGACACCCACATCCTTGTCGGCGCGCTTGCCTCGTTCGAGCTCGATCGCGCCGACGGCGCGATGGAGGCCGCGCTCGCGATGCGCTCCGTCGAGCGCACCGTCGAAGAGGTCCTGCTCCCCTCGGTCGCCGAGCTCGCACGTCGCCAGGGCACCGACAGCACCGCCTGGGCGCTGGGCTGCCGCTGGGCGATCGAGTGGCTGCGCCGCGCCCAGCGGATGACCCCGCCGCCGGCACGCCCCGGGGCGCTGCTGATCGGCGACGCCACCGACGGACGATCTCGACGCCGACGCCCCCGCGGTCCGCGCGCTGGAGCTCTTCGCCGGCCGCATGGGCATCCGCGTCGCGTCGGTGCCGGTCGCCAACCACACCGGGGTCGCCGAGCTGCTGACCGCGCTGCGCCCCGGCGCGGTGATCATCGCCGGCGCCAGCGCCGCCGACGACGAGGTCGCGCGCTTCGCCTACGCGGTGCGCTCGGCCGGCGGCGCGCTGCCGCTGGCGGTCTTCCGCCGCGACGCGGCCGGCGGCGAACAGATCAGCGCGGTGCCCTCGCTGCCGGCGTCCCCGTCGGAGGCGACCGCCCAGGCGCTCGCCATGCTCGACGGCCACGCTCTGCCCATCGGCCGCCGGAGGGCCGGCTCATGACACCCGCCCGCGCACTGCGCGCCATCCCTTCTCCCGGCGTCGCCGACCACGGCCCGTACGTCGCCTTCTGCGGTCACTGCGGCAAGCCGCCGGCCGACGGCGCCGCGCCCGACGGTGAGTCGCGCGTCTGCACCCGCTGCAACCTCGGCCTGCTGCTCGACGCGCCCGCCGCCGTCGCGCCCAAGCCCGACGAGGCGTTCCTCGTCGTCGACCGCACGCTGACCGTGTGCGCGCTCTCGCGCCGCGCCGAGAAGCTGCTCGGCGTGCGCGAGGTCGATGTCGTCGACCGCCACATCACCGACCTGCTGGTCCCCGCCGACGCCGAGGCCCAGGGGCCCCACGCGCTCAGCGCGCTGCTCGTCGAGGCGGCGACCGACGGCGGCGACGAAGGCGGCGCCCGTGCGGTGGTCCGGCCGATCGACGAGTTCGGCGTGCGGTTTCCCGCTCGGATCGGCCCCTGCGGGCCGGTCGCGGGCGCACTGGTCGTCCTGGCGAACGACTAACCAGGCGGCTTGTCGCCGCCCGCCCGCTCGATCCGGTCGAGCCGCTGGACGATCTCGCTGAGCAGCTCGTCGATCGACCGCTGCTCGCGCTCGATGTCGCGCGTCTCGCGCTCGAGCTCCTGCTGCTCGCGCTCGATCGCCTGCTGCTCGCGCCGAATGTCGCCCTGGCTGCGGATGAAGCGCTCGGCGGCGCCCGCGGTGAGGATTGCGATGAAGCCGATGCCGACGAGCATCACCGCGATCGCGATGATCCGCCCGGTCGACGTCATGGGCACGATGTCGCCGTAGCCGACGGTGGTCACCGTCGTCATCGCCCACCACACACCGTCCCAAGTCGACAGGTGCGGGGTGTGCTCGGTCCTCTCCACGGCGGCGAACGCCGCGCCGCCGCCGATGACCGTGAGGACAGCGAGGACGGCTGCGTCGCGGATGCCCTCGGTGCTCAGCATTCGGCGCAGGATGAATCCCGCCTCGAACAGTCGCAGCAGCCGTATCAGGCGGAAGACCCGGGTCGCCTGGAGCTCTGCCGGCAGGAACGGCGGCGTCAGCATGATGATCGCCACCTCGAGCGGGTGATGGCGGATCCACTGCCAGGGGTGCGGGCTGACCTTGATCATGATGATCGCCTCGCCGAGGAAGGCCAGCCAGATCACCCAGTTCAGGACGATGCCCAGATCGTCCAACCACAACGGCAGGTTGTGGGTCTCCTCGATGATGATCGCGGGGATCGTCAGCAGCGCGAAGATGAGCATCGGCAGCTCGAGGCGTCGCTGGATCTCCTTGGCGCGGTCGTCCACGGCGAGACGATTCTTCGACGGCCGGGCGGCGGTGCCCTGCCGGAACCGCCCGCGGGTACGGGAGCGTGCACCCACCCGTCGCGGCCCCTCTCCGGACTCCTTCCCACGCAGAAAAGTGGCCATTTTGCAGCTGTTCTTGCGCAGCTTGCGTCAAAGCCGCCAAAGCTCGACAACTTGACCCATGAGCGCCGTGCGCACAAACGCCGCCGCAGCCATGATCGGGATCAGCCCCAGCACGCTGCGGTCCTGGGAGCGCCGTTTCGGCTTCCCGACGCCGCGCCGGACCGCCGGCGGCCACCGGCAGTTCGACCTCGTGGAGATCGAGGCCCTGCGCGCCGCGTTCGAGGACACACAGAACGTCTCGTCGGCGATCTCGATCGCCCGTGAGCGCGGTGCCGGGCCCGCAAGCCCGACGCGCCTGCGCTCCGCACTGACCCGCTTCGACGAGGACGGCGCCGACCGCGTGATCGAGGAGAGCCTCGCGGTGCGCTCGGTCGAGCGTACGGTCGAGGAGGTCCTGCTGCCCGCGATCGAGTCGCTCGACGACGGCACCGTCCCGCCCCCTCCGGAGTACAACATCGCCTGGCGCTGGGCGACCGGCTGGCTCGCTGCCCAGCAGCGGGTCGCGCCCCCGGCGAACCGCCCCGACGCGGTCCTGATCTTCGACGCCAGTCGTGCACCGGACGTCGACGCGCTCTACGCCCAAGGCCTCGAGCTCGCGTTGCGGCGCAGCGGGCTGCGCACGCTGACGCTGACCCTCGACCTCGACCCCGCGCGCATCACCCGCGCGATGCTCGCCATCGAGCCCCGGACCGTGGTGCTCACCGGGCGCCGCGCGTCGCTGGACGCCCTCGGCCGGCTCGTCTACGCCGCCCGCCGGGTCGGCGGCGAGGTGCTCGTCCACGACTTCCGCGGCGCGCTGCCCGACACCGGCGCCAGCACGGTTCCCCGCCTGCCCGACAGGCCCCTGGCCGCGCGCGACGAGATCGTCGCCGGGCTCGAGCGCGCACCGGTCGCGCCGGTCGTGCGTCGCACCGCCAAGGCCGTCTGAAGCGCCGCCGCGCGGCGGCCCGAGCCGTCCGGCGCGCCAACTAGTTTCCGGGCTGGATGACGCTCGTGCCCGGCGACCCCCTGGCCCACCGCGCGCTCGAGTCGCTCCTGCGCGCCGAGTCCACCGTCCGGCGCCGCCTGTCGGGCGACCTGGAGCGGGAGGGAATCTCGGCCACGGGCTTCTCGGTCCTGATCGTCCTGGCCACCGCCGGCGGTGAGCTGGAGCTGCGCACGCTGCGCAAGCGCCTGCGCACCTCGAAGGCCAACGCCACCGAGGTCGTCTCGACGCTCGAGCACCGCGGCCACGTCACCCGCGCGCGCCTACCGACCGACCGCCGCGCGGCCAGCGTCACGCTGACCCTCCGCGGCCGCGAGGTCGTCGACCGCCTCTTCCCCGAGCACACCGAGCGCGTCAGCCACGCCTTCGCCGTGCTCGACGAGGAGGAGAAGCGCTCGTTGGCCGAAATCTGCCGCAAGCTCGCTGCCTAGCCGTAAGCCTTCCTGCGGAAGACGGCGGACAGCGACTCCACCCGGTCGAGGAACAGGATCCCGTCGAGGTGGTCGAGCTCGTGCTGGATGCAGCGCGCCTCGAAGCCGTCGGCGATGACGCGCATGGGCCGGCCGTCGCGAGCGCTCGCTTCCACGACGACATGGGTGGCCCGCGCGACTTCGGCGGTGAAGTCCGGGATCGAGAGGCAGCCCTCCCGTCCGACCTCGTGGCCCTCTGCCTCGACGACCACGGGATCGACGAGCACCAGCAATCCGGCACACGACGTCGCCTTGGGGTGGTCGCTGACGTCGACGACGGCGATCCGCAGCTCCTCGCCGATCTGCGGCGCTGCGATGCCGACGCACCGTGGCGCCGCCGCCATCGTGTCGAGCAGGTCCGCCACCACGCGCTCGGTCTCGGCCGGGTCGGCCGGCGGCGCCGCAACCCGCTTCAGCGCGGGGTGCGGCATGCGCAGGACCGCGCGCGCCGGCACTAGCTAGAGGACATCTGCCTCGAACGGGCGCACGGTGACCTCGACGCCCTGTTCGCTGGCCGCCGCCCGTAGTGCGGGGCCGACCTCGCTCTCCGCGGCGACGTCGAGCGTCATCACGTAGAGATCGCCGGCCAGGCGCGTCTCGAGATCGAGGATGTTCGCGCCGCGCGCGGTGAGCGCCGCGGCGACCGCGTGGACGATGCCGGGATGGTCGGCGCCGTAGACCGTGACGATGTGGGTGGGGGCGGGCGCCTCTGCGCCCTCGCCGACGTCGTGGGCGAAGATGACGTCGAGGCCGCACTCGCCGGCCGCTCTGCGCAGGTCGTCCTGGAACGGCTGGTCGGCCAGCTCGTCCGGCGCGGTGCAGATCAGCATCATCGAGAAGCGCCCGCTCAGGCGGCCCATGTTCGAGTCGGCGATGTTGACGCCATGCTCGACGAGTACGCGGGTCACCGCGGCGACGATGCCGGGCCGGTCGGGCCCCAGCGCGGAGACGACAACCTGACGCACTGGGGCGAGCATAGACTCAGACGCCCCGTGCGTGCAGTCGATCCGGACCAGTCATTTCCAGCCCTCGAGCAGGAGGTGTTGGCCCGATGGCGCGAGCGCGACGTCTTTCGCGAATCGCTGCGCCGGCGCGAAGGATCGCGGCCCTGGGTCTTCTACGAGGGCCCGCCGACCGCCAACGGCAGGCCCGGCGTGCACCACGTCCTCGCGCGCGTGTTCAAGGACATCTACCCGCGCTACAAGACGATGCGCGGCTACCGGGTCGAGCGCAAGGGCGGCTGGGACTGCCACGGCCTGCCGGTGGAGATCGCCGTCGAGAAGAAGCTGGGCATCGCCTCCAAGGAGGAGATCGAGGCCTATGGGATCGCCGAGTTCAATGCCCAATGCCGCGAGTCGGTCTTCGAGTTCCTGGAGGAGTGGAACGCGCTCACCGAGCGGATCGGGTTCTGGCTCGACCTCGACGCCGCCTACCGCACGCTCGACACCTCCTACATCGAGTCGGTCTGGTGGGCGCTGCGCCAGATCTCCGACAAGGGCCTGCTCTTCGAGGGCCACAAGGTCGTGCCCTACTGCCCGCGCTGCGGCACCGCGCTGTCTTCGCACGAGGTGGCGATGGGCTACCGCGACGTCGCGGACCCGAGCGTCTACGTACGTTTCCCGGTGATCGAGGACGGTGGGGTCGTGCAGGCCGGCGACGAGCTGCTGGCGTGGACGACGACGCCGTGGACGCTGGCCTCCAACGCAGCGCTGGCCGTCGATCCCGAGCTCTCCTACGTGCGCGTCAAGACAGGGCCGACAGCGGCGCCCATGGTGCTTGCCGAGGCGGCGGTCGAGCGGGTGCTCGGCGGGGAGGCGCAGGTCATCGGCCGGTTTCCGGGCGCGGCGCTGGACGGCGTGCGCTACGACCCGCCCTTCCCGTTCATTCCGTCCACGGAGTACGGCGAGCGCGGCCACACGGTGCTGCTTGCCGACTTCGTCTCGGCCGACGACGGCACGGGGATCGTGCACACCGCGATCGCCTTCGGCGAGGACGACTTCCGGCTCGGCGAGCAGTACGGCCTGGCGGTCATCAACCCGGTGCGGCTCGACGGCACCTACGACGAGCGCATCCGCGGCTTCGAGGGTGTGTTCGTCAAGGACGCCGATGCCGGTCTCATCGCGGACCTCGAGCGCCGCGGCCGGCTGCTGCGCGCCGAGACCTATGAGCACGCCTACCCGCACTGCTGGCGCTGCGGCACCCCGCTGCTCTACTACGCAAAGCCGTCCTGGTACATCGGCACGTCGCAGATCCGCGACCGCCTGCTGGCCGCCAATGAGCAGGTCTCCTGGTCCCCCGACCACATCAAGCACGGCAGGTTCGGCAAGTGGCTCGAGAACAACGTCGACTGGGCGTTGTCGCGTGAGCGCTACTGGGGCACGCCGCTGCCGGTGTGGCGCTGCGAGGAAGGCCACGTGCACTGCGTCGGCTCCTTCGACGAGCTCGAGGAGCTGTCGGGAGTGCGGCTGGAGGACCCTCACCGTCCCTACGTCGACGACGTCGGCTTCCCGTGCCCGCAGTGCGCCCGGCGGATGCAGCGCGTGCCCGAGGTCATCGACGTGTGGTTCGACTCGGGCTGCATGCCGTTCGCTCAGTGGCACGCGCCGTTCGACGGCACCGAGGTGTTCGAGGAGCGCTTCCCGGCGGACTTCGTCTGCGAGGGCCTCGACCAGACCCGCGGCTGGTTCTACTCGCTGCTGGCGGTCTCGACGCTGCTGTTCGACCGTTCGTCGTTCGAGAACGTGGTCTGCCTCGGGCTGATCCTGGATGGCGAGGGGCAGAAGATGTCGAAGTCCAAGGGCAACATCGTCGTGCCCTGGGAAGTGATCGACCGCTACGGCGCCGACGCGCTGCGGTGGTACTTCTTCACTGCCAAGCAGCCGTGGGACGGCTTTCGGTTCAGCGTCGAGGCGGTGGGCGAGCAGGTGCGGCTGTTCCTCAAGCAGCTGTGGAACACCTACCGCTACCTCACGATCTACGCGCCCGAGCGCGAGAGCGAGCCGACCGACCTCGATCGCTGGGCGCTGTCGCGGACCGCGGCGACCGTCGAGCTGGCCGGAGAGCGCATGGACGCCTTCGACGCGACCA
The DNA here is from genome assembly GCA_963825415.1 of uncultured Actinomycetes bacterium. GTDB lineage: Bacteria > Actinomycetota > Thermoleophilia > Solirubrobacterales > Solirubrobacteraceae > BP-464. The sequence goes on from CAWGTD010000003.1 coordinate 764,243, forward strand.
CCGCCGGCCGCGCGATCGAGGAGCTCGTCGACGACCTGTCCAACTGGTACCTGCGCCGCTCGCGGCGGCGCTTCTGGGAGGGCGACAGCGCGGCGTTCGACACGCTGCGCACATGCCTGCTCGACGTGGCGCGGCTGCTGGCGCCGTTCTGTCCCTTCGTCGCCGACGAGATCTACGACAACCTCGACGGCGAGCTCGCCTCGGTGCATCTGTGCGACTGGCCGGAGGCCGGTGAGCGCGACGTCGCGCTCGAGCTGGCGATGGCGACCGCGCGCGAAGCGGTGCGGCTGGGGCTGGCGGCGCGCGGGCAGGCCAAGGTCAAGCTGCGCCAGCCGCTGCCCGAGGCGGTTGTCGTCGCGGCCGGTCGCGAGCGCGAGGCGATCGAGCGCCTGGAGGACGTGGTGCGTGACGAGCTCAACGTGAAGCGGCTGCGCTTCGTCTCGGAGGCCGACGAGCTGGGGTCCTACGAGGTGAAGCCCAACTACCGGACGCTCGGGCCGCGGTTCGGGCGCGCGATGCCGCAGGCGGCCGCGGCGATCGCGGCGCTGGATCCGGCGGTGGTGGCCGGCGTCGTGTCGGGCGGCGGGACGGTCGGCGTGTCGGTCGAGGGCGGCGAGCACCAGCTGGGCGCCGACGACCTCGAGCTGCGCCTGCAGCCGTTGGAGGGCTACCAGCTCGAGCGCGAGGGCGGCCACGCGGTGGCGCTGGAGCTCGCGATCGACGACGAGCTGCGCCGCGAGGGGCTCGCGCGGGAGGTGGTGCGGGCGGTGCAGCTGGCGCGTCAGTCGGCGGGGCTCGAGGTCTCCGACCGGATCGCATTGGGCCTGGCCGGCGACGAGGACCTGCTGGCGGCGGCTCGCGCGCACGAGGAGTACGTCGCGGGCGAGACGCTGGCGACCTCCGTCGTCTACGACGGCGAGGCGCCGGTGGCGAGCGCGGCCGCCGCCGAGACGGCGCAGATCGAGGGGCGCGAGCTGCGCATCTCGATCACGAAGTCCTGACGGACTGCGTCTCCCGCGTGCGCCGCGGGCCGCCACCGTTCGGTGCATGGATACCGAACGACTCCTCTCCCTGCTCGACGACGTGCCCGCCGGCCGGTGGGTCTCCTATGCCGACCTCGCGCTGGCGGCCGGCGGCTCGGCTGCCGCGGCCCGCCGCGTCAACGGCGTATTGCGCAAGCACGACCATCCCAACGCGCACCGCGTGCTGAAGTCCGACGGCGCGGTTGCACCCACCGCACTGGGCGATCCCGAGGCGGTACGGCTCGCCCTCGAAAGCGAAGGCCTCGAGTTCGCCGAGGGCCGCGCGCCGCAGGAGGCACGCGTGCGTCCGGAGGTCGCTGCGCCCGTCTAGGTGCGGTCCGACAGCGAGCCGTAGATCGACTTCGCGGTGCCGTCGGTGAACATCTCCGGCGGCCCGTAGACGATCTCGACGAGCAGCTGGCCGTTGCTGCTGTGGCCGATGCCGGCCAGCATCTGCTTGTCCCCTCCGCCGAGTCGATAGCGGCGATTGACGCCTCCGTCGAGGTTGGGGATCTCCGGCCCGTGGTCGCCCACCTTCGTCGGGTGGCCGGGGATGAGGTCGCGGAAGCGGACGAGGACGCGATCGAGGACGTCGCCGACCTCTGCGCCGGAGGCTGCCGCGCCGGCGCCGATCAAGGCGGGGCTGAGGCTGAACACGTAGGCCCCGGCCTCGTCGTCGTCGCTCAGATAGCCGTCCACGAGGCCGGGCATCCGCTGGTCGGACTGCTTCCAGCCCTCGGGCACGCACAGGCCGGCGCCGAGCCCGCGCAGGCTGGCGGCCTCGCTCTGGTGGTCGAACTCCTTGGTCGTGACCGAGGCGAGATGGCCGTTGACGTAGAGCTCGAGCCGGTACTCGCCGACCGGGAGGCAGGAGGCGGGGGTGGTGAGCCCGAGGTAGGGCCCGCGCTCGTGGTAATCGGGGTCCGCGCCCTCGGGCAACGGATCCTGAGAGACGCTGGAGACCTCGGTGACGACGGTCCAGCCCAGGCGCTTGGGATCCTGGAAGTACCACTGCACCGACAGGCGGTCCTTGGTCGAGTCGAAGCCCTCCTGCTCGGGGATCACGAAGAATGTCGCCTCGGGCGTGAGCGTCATCTCGACGTCGTGGAGCTTGACTTCCTCCTCGCCGTGCCCTTCCTCCTCTGCGGGGGTCGTCTCGGTGCCGTGCTCTTCCTCTGCGGGGGTCGTCTCGGTTCCGTGCTCGTCCTCGGCGGGGGTCGTCTCGGTGCCGTGCTCTTCCTCTGCGGGGGTCGTCTCGGTTCCGTGCTCTTCCTCGGCGGCGGGCTTCTCCTCGGCGCCGCCTTCCTCCTCGGTCGAGGCCTTGGTGGCCTTGACCTCGCCGTGGGCGTCGTCCTCGGGCTTGGTCTCCTCCTTCTCGCCGGGCTCGACCCCGGGGTCGGCCTTGTCCTCCTCGCTGGGAGCGGCCTCCTCGCCGTGGGACTCCTCCTCGCTGGGAGCGGCCTCGTCGCCGTGGGACTCCTCCTCGCTGGGAGCGGCCTCCTCGCCGTGGCCGGCCTCTTCGCCGTGGCCGGCGGCCTCCTCCTCGGCGGCCTTCTCGATCTCCTTGATGCGTAGCTCGGCCACCTCCTCGACGAGCTCCTGCTTGAACTCCTCGGCGTGCTCGGCGATCTCGCCGCCCGAGAGGTCGGCGACGTTCTGGAGGTCCTCGAGCCCGACCGCGAGGTCCTGCTCCTCGCTGATCGGATCCTGTCGCGGCTCCTTGGTGGGCGGGCTCGTGTGCGTGTCGACGACGAACATCGTGCGCTGGACCGCTTCGTGGAAGGCGTGCTCGGCCTCCTCGAAACGCCCGAGTGCCGTGAGCGTCGCGCCGAGGTCGTAGACGGTCGCGGCGTCGTCGTGGTTCTGATGTTCGGCCTGGCGCAGCAGGTTCGCCGCGTCCCGAAGGTTGTCCTTGTCCTTGCGGTGCAGCCCCAGCGCCAGCAGGTCCGAGCCCAGCTCGCCGTAGAAGAGCGGGTCCTTGATGCCCAGCGAGCGGGCCTTGCGCTCGTCGGCGATCACCCTCTCCAGCGCCTCGGGCGTGGTGACGCCGCTGCCGCTGCCGAGTGCCTGCGGGGCCGACTCGAGGAAGATGGCACCGGCGCGCGCGATGTAGGCGTCGGCGAAGCCGTCGTCGAGCTCGATCGCCTTGGTGAAGTGCTCCACGGCGGCATGGGGATCGGAGCTGTCGGCGGCCACCTGGCCTTCGGCGTAGGCCACGGCCGCCGCCTTGGGAGGCGCCTTCGGTGGGTCCAACGAGGTGATCAGTGCGTTGGTCGCGGCAACCGCGACGAAGATGCTTGCCGTACCGGCGAAGAGGCGCCGGCGCGGTCGACCGTGAGGCGTCAGCGAATAGCCGAACAGGAAGACGGCGATCGCCAGCATCGTGAACGAGACCGCGAACGCCGTGTATTGGTTCTCGGCACGCGCGGCCTTGCGGTTCGCGCCCTGCCGTTCGGCGGCGAGCTCATAGGAATGCTCACGACTCTGTGCCAGGTACCGCAGCGGGAAGACAGGATCCCTGGCCGGCCCGAACTCGCTGTCGGGCGTGAGTACGACGGAATGGTCCTCGTGCGCGATCGCCTCCGACTCGGCGACGGTGTGCTCGGCGATCGCTTCCCAGCGCTTCTCCTGCGTGCGGAGCTCGCCGGCGTCGCCGCTGGGCGCGAACAGCAGCTCCTGGCGCGCCAGCGCGGCGCGCGCTCGCTGCTGTTCGGCGAGCTCGAAGCGCTCGAGCTGAACGCGGGCCGCGCCCTCCGACGTGCTCCGCTCGCCGAGCGTCTCGGCCGTGAGCTCCTGGGCCTTTGCGGCCGCCAGGTCGTGCTGGCGGATCGCGTTGGCCTGGAGCACCGCGGTCCACGCGGCACAGAGCGTCGCCAGCACGGTGATGATCGCGATCGCGCGGCCATAGCGGTCGCCGTGGGCGTGGTGGTGGATCTCGTGGATCTCGGGAAGTTCGGGAAGCTCGGCCATCAGACCAGGCCTCCGCCCACGATCGCGATGACGCCGACGACCCCGCCGACGACGACGAAGCCACGCCGCAACCCGCCGACGTTCGCTTCGGCGAGCGTCAGGAAGAACAGGGCGACGATGAACATCGCCGCGAGGCCGATCATCTTCACGCTGCGGAGATGGACGCGTTTGGCGTCTTCGGCGAGCTCGTGGGGGATGAGCCGTTCGAGATCCTGGTCAGAGGCGATCGCCTGCTGGCGCGCCAGGCGGGCGGCGTAGCGCGGCACGTCGCCCGTCGCATCAAGCCCGGCACCCTGCAGGAACGTCTGCTCCGCGCGGGCGAGCGCGACCTCCTGTTGGGCCTGGACCTCCAGGGCGTGGGCCTCGGCGCCGTGTGCGGTGCCGGCCTGGCGGCGCAACTCGCGGGCGAGCAACAGATGCTCCTGGAGCCGGCCGAAGACGCGCAGGTCCTGGTCGACGAGCTGGTTGTCGGTCGAGAGCGCGGACTCGCGTTGGATCTCCTGCTGAGCGGCGAGGTGCTCTGAGCGCGCGGACTCCTGCTCGGCCACGGCGGCGCGATAGGACATCAGCGAACCCAGCGTCGCAACGGTGACGATCCCCAACGCGATCGACGGTCGCGCGTGGTGTCGCAGAACGATGTACCAGGGGCTTCCGGGAGGCGGCGGCGGGCGGCCCTCGTGCTGCTCGTGGCCCTCGTGCGCCTCCCCGTGCTCCTCGTGGCCGGAGTGCTCCTGCGGCTCGCTCGGACCTTCGTGCCCCTCGGGGCCGTTGGTCTCGTCGTTGTCGTTCACAGGTCGAACCTACTCGTAGCGTGCGCGACGGGTGCGTCGAGCACGCTTGATGGGGACAGTCATGCGCGGGGTGAATACGTTACGAGACCCGAGCGACGGCGCGCTAGCGACGCCGCTGGCCCGCGGTGCTCGACACCTGCAGCGCCTGACCGGCCGGTATGGCGGCGCCTGCTAGGCCAGCGCCGGCTCGAGCTCGGCCTCGAGCTTCTTCTTGGGATAGGCGCCGATGACCTTTTTCACCGGTTGGCCGCCCTTGAAGAGGATCAGGGTCGGGATCGAGAGGACGTCGAACGCGGCAGCCGTCTGCTGGTTCTCGTCGACGTTGAGCTTGACGATGCGCAGGTCATGGCGCTCGGAGGCAATCTCCTCGAGCACCGGGGCGACGACGCGGCAGGGACCGCACCAGGGAGCCCAGAAGTCCACGAGCACGGGCTGGTCAGCTTCGATGACCTCGGCCTGGAAGTTGGTGTCGGTGACTTCGTTCAGCGTGCCTGCCATGGGGGTCCTTTCGTTGCGCCCTAAGCACTATACAAAGTGTAGTGGTCGCTGCTCAGTCGGCCTGGTGGGCCTTGGCGAGCGCGGCGATCATGTCGCGGACCTCGGACTTCGAGCGGCCGTTGCCGTTACCGGCCGGCAGCTCGGCCCACGGCGAGGGTGCGAGCACCGCCGCCTCGGGGGCGTCGTCGCGCCGGGCGTCGACCACGACCCAGCCGTCCTCGCGGCGTTCGAGCGTCCAGTACTCGCGGATCACGGCCCGCCGCGCGATCGTCCGGCGACGTCGGGCCACGGCTCGATCGCCCTGCTCCTGGCTGCGGCGCGTGAGCACGATCATGACCACGAGGGCCGGCACGATGAACAGCAGCGAGCCGACGGCGGTGACGTGGGCGAGGGTCGTCATGCCGAGAGCAACCAGAGTCCGAGACAGGTGAAGCCCACCATCACGGCGAGCATCCAGTACTGCGACTGTGCAGCCGACCGGTCGTCGTAGATGACCAGGGCGCGGTCGTGCGCTGCCGCCAGACCGCTGACGTGGCCGGCGACCAGCGCGCCGACCTGCACGAGCCAGACCGCGGTCGTGCTGATCACGCCGAGGTCCACCGTCGCGCTCGCGGTCCCGAAGAGATCCGAGCCGTTGCCGAGCGGGTCGGAGATCAGGTAGCCCAGCGCCTGACCCTCGGTGACCAGCAGCGAGAAGTAGTGCGCGACCACGTAGGCCAGCGCGATCGGCACCAGCGAGTGGGCGAACCGGCCTGCCAGGTAGTTCGCGGTGCGCGGGCGCCCGACGTTGCGCATGCCGCGGGCCCCAAGGCGGAAGACCGCGGCGATCAGGCCGACCATGAGGAGCATTGCGGTCAGCCTGCCGAGGCTGGTCGGCTGGTCGAACGTGTTGCGCCAGGCGGTCGTGCTCTCCAATCCGTCGAACGAGGTGGTGCCGATCATGACGCAGACCATCGCGACGGTCCCGGGGATCGCCGCGAGTCCCGGCAGGCCCGCCAGTGGGCTGCGGATCGCCAGCCTGCCCTCTCTCCCAGTGCAGCGGCGAGATGCGGGCGAACAGGTTGAAGTAAACGCCGAACGCGTCGGCTCGCTGCGACCACCGCTCGATGCCGAACAGGGCCATCCCTCCGAGCTGGATCGCCGCATAGACGATCGCCAGCACGGCCAGGCCGCGCGGAGCGACGTCAGCTGCCCACACGAGCTCCAGCGCGGCGAAGCCGAGAATCCCGAGGGCGGCCGGCCAGCGGCCGACCCGCGCGGGGTAGGCCAGCGGCGCCTGCAGGCGCACGCCGGCGCTGCCGCCGAGCGCGGCGATCGCGCGGGCGATCGCGCGCCACGGGTTGAAGGCCCGGAAGACGTCGCCGAAGAGCACGGAGGCGAAGGCCAGCCCGACCCAGAAGTGCACGTAGAGCACGACAGGCAGGAGGTTGTGCAGCGGGTCGTCCTGCTCTCCGGCGAAGCCCGCGTAGAGAAGCAGCCCGAAGATCGCCACGCCGATCGCCCCGCAGATCGGTTCGAGCAGCCGCGGCACGTGCAGGACCACGCGCTCGCGCGCCTCCTCGAGCCGCGGCTTGCTCCACAGCGCGGCGAGGCCGACGAAGGAGGCGATCAGCACGATCGACGCCGCCCACGCGAAGACGTAGCGCGGGATGCCGAGCGTCTCCTTGCCGTTGATCCCGTGCGCCGAGGCGGCGGCGGGAACGGTCAGCGCGAGCGCGAGCGCCGCGGTCATCGTCGCCGCGCAGCGTGCTCGCGCCGTCCTCATCGCAGCCACCGTCGCCGCGGCAGTGGGTCGCCGCGCGGGGCCCAGCCGTCGAGCAGCGTCTGGACGCGAACCAGCACCTGCTCGTTCCCGTTGGGCGCGGTGCCGGTGCCCGCGTACTCCACGTCGACCCGGCCCTCGACGATGACCGGCGAGGCCCAGAAGTCCTCCCGGGCGGGGCGGGCTTGCTCCCAGCTGCCGAGCAGCTTCGGGTCGACCAGCCGCTCGAGCAGCGCGGCATCGCGCGCGTCCCAGGCGGCCTGCACCATGCGGAACAACTCCTCGGCGTCCGCCCGGATCTCCGCCACCGGGATCCCGTCGGCCGCGGCCGCCGCGGCCGTGCGCTCCGACCGGATCGCCGGCAGCTTCGGAGGCGCCTCGCGCCGGCGCCGGGCGATCCGCTGCCCGAGCGGGATGGCCACCAGGACAATGGCGAGGAGGACCAGCCCGACGATGAAGCCGCCCGCCGTCGGGGGCTGCTCGTCGGGCTGGACGGGGCTGGTGGTGGTCTGGGCCAGCGCGTCGGCCGCTCCGAGGGCGCACAGGAAGAGCGAGGCCGGAATCGCCGCCAGCCGGGACACGATGGCGAACATACCAGCGCCTGGCGCGCATCCCGTTCGAACATTCGTCGAAGCCTCAAGAAAGTTGCACGCGGCCCGCTTGCTTTGCCCGCCACGGTCGGGTTAGTGTCGCCCCAGACGAGCCGAGATCCCCGCTCGCCACCTGCCAACACTGTCCTCGGGGACAAGGAGAATCTGCACATGTCGGCATCAGCCGCACCCGGCCCCCAGATGACGGAAGACTCCATCTGGTCGCGCCTCGCCGTCCATCAGGTTCCGGCGTCGAAGATCGTCGTCGTGTCCTTCATGTCGTACCTCATCAGCTCGGTGGCCTACCTGGAGGGCGCGCAGGCCTACGTCGCCTTCGGCCTCGCGCTGCTGCCCTGGATGGGCATCGCGGTCAGTCGAGGTGAAGTGGGCCTACAAGCACTTCCACTGGTTCGCGGTCTACACGTTCATGGTGATCGTGCAGGCGATCCACTACAGCGAGCACTGCATTCAGGTGATCCAGTACCACCTCTTCAACGACCCGCTGCGCGAGTCGCAGGCGATCTTCAGCGACTTCAACATCGAGGGCGTCCACTTCGCCGGCGACTCGCTGCTGACGCTCGGCACGCTCGTGCTGATCGCCAAGTTCCCGCGCAACCCGTGGCTGTGGGTCGCGATCCCGTTCCAGATCGCCCATCAGGCCGAGCACACCTACCTGATGTTCAACTACGTCTTCGAGGGCACGAAGGTCGGCGGGCCCGGGCCTGCTCGGCACGCCCGGCGGCCTGATCAAGATCGCCGACGAGGGCGGGCTCGGCCTCGTGCGGCCCGACCTGCACTGGATCTACAACACGCTGTACACGATCCCGTTCGTCATCTCGCTCGTCTACCAGCTCAAGCGCACGTACGACGAGTCGCTCGACGAGGCGTTCCCGGACGCTCCGCTTCAGGAGAAGCGCGCGGCGGCGCGCCACCTGTCGACGTTCCACTACGACGCGGGCGAGCTCGTCCTGGCGCCGGGGAGCGACGACAAGCGGCTCTACATCATCACCGAGGGTGACGCCGGCGTGTACGAGGACCAGGACGGTCAGGAGGTCGAGGTCGGCCATCTGCATCACGGCCAGTACTTCGGCGAGACCGGGCTCCTGATCCCCGACGCGCCGCACACGAAGATCATCCGGGCGAAGGGCAAGCTGTCCGTCATGGCGATGGACGAAGCGACCTTCCGCCACCTCATGGCGTCCTCCACGCTCACGCAGCAGGAGGTCATGGACGTCGCCCAGCACGGGTTCTCGCCCGACGCGCCGGCGACCTGATCCGAGTCCCTACCTCACTGGAGAAACGACACTCAAATGTCCGCATTCATCATGGCAGCAAGCAAAGACCATCGAGGGCAACCCGCTCAGCGACCGGATCCCCGACAACACGACCCCGGGGATCATCTTCACCTCGATCGTGATCGGGGCCTGCATCCTGTGGTGCGTGTACGTCTGGTACAGGCACTACGGCCCGGGCGCGGCGGCGGACGACGCCGAGAGGTACTAGGTCCGACCGAGGTCGGATCGCCAGATAGACGTCACAGGTGCCGGGCGTCCGCTCGGCACCTGACGTTTTCCCCCCAACGAATCGGCCGCGCGGCCGGGAGACACCTTTCATGCTCGATCACCTCGCCGAGACCAAGCCGACCGACGGCCGTGGCGACGGCGGCGCGACCTTCGCGCCCGTGGCACCTGCCCGCGAGATGTCGGGCTTCACGCCGATCGCCGACTACGGGTTCCTTTCGGACTGCCACACCGGCGCCCTCGTGGGGCCCGACGGGGCGATCGACTGGCTCTCGATTCCCCGCTTCGACTCGCCGAGCATCTTCACGGCGCTGCTGGATCGCAGCGCCGGCCACTTCCGCGTCGGCCCGTACGGGGTCTACGTCCCGACCGCGCGCCGCTACCTGCCGGGCACCAACGTCCTCGAGACGACCTGGATGACACGCAGCGGCTGGCTGGTCGTCCGCGATGCGCTCGCCATCGGCCCCTGGCGCGAGGGCGCCGACTCCGGCCCGCAGACCCGCCCGCCGACCGACCACGCGGCCGAGCAGACGCTGGTGCGGATCGTCGAGTGCGTGCAGGGCACGATCGAGCTCGAGGTGCTTTGCGAGCCGATGTTCGACTACGCCCGCGAGCCCGCGGTGTGGGAGATGAAGAGCGGCGAGCACGGCGGTCTCGCCCACGGCAAGGGCAAGCACCACCCCGGCGGCGAGGAGCAGGAGATCCGGATGGCCAGCAACCTGCGGCTGGGCATCGAGGGCTCGCGCGTGCGAGCGCGTCATACGCTGTCCGAGGGCGAGAGGTGCTTCGTCGCGCTGGGTTGGGCTGCCGACCTGGTGGTGCCCCAGACCATCGACGAGGCCGAGGACTGGATGGCCCAGACCGCGCACTACTGGCGCACCTGGCTGGCCGACGGCGACTTCCCCGACCATCCGTGGGCCGGCCACCTCCAGCGCTCGGCGCTGGCGCTGAAGGGCCTGACCTACGCGCCCACGGGCGCGCTGGTCGCCGCACTTACGACGTCGCTCCCCGAGACGCCGGGCGGTGAGCGCAACTGGGACTACCGCTACACGTGGATGCGCGACGCCACGTTCACGCTGTACGCGCTGCACGCGCTCGGCCTCGACTGGGAGGCCGACGACTTCATGCAGTTCGTCGTCGACCTCGAATGCAACGAGGACGGCTCGCTGCAGATCATGTACGGCATCGGGGGCGAGCGCGACCTCACCGAGCTGACGCTCGACCACCTGCGCGGCTACGAGCACTCGCGGCCGGTCCGGATCGGCAACGGGGCGTACTCGCAGCGCCAGAACGACGTCTTCGGCGCCGTGATCGACTCGGTGTACCTGCACACCAAGCGGCGCAACCACATGCCGCACGACCTCTGGCCGCTCGTCCAGGCGCAGGTCGAGTGCGCGGCGCGCAACTGGAAGGAGCCCGACCAGGGGATCTGGGAGGCGCGCGGCGAGCCCAAGCACTACACGTCGTCGAAGCTGATGAGCTGGGTCGCGATGGACCGCGGCGCGCGGTTGGCCGAGATCTACGGCGACCCGGAGCTGGCGGCCAGCTGGCAGTCGACGGCCGACGAGATCCGCGACGAGATCCTCACCAAGGGCGTCAGCGAGCGCGGTGTCTTCAGGCAGCACTACGAGACCGACGCGCTGGACGCCTCGCTGCTGCTGATGCCGATCGTGCGCTTCCTGCCGCGTGAGGACCCGCGGCTCTGCGCCACGATCCGCGCGATCGCCGACGAGCTGACCGAGCACGGGCTCGTCCTGCGCTACATGGTCGAGGAGACCGACGACGGGCTCTCGGGCAAGGAGGGCACGTTCGCGATCTGCTCGTTCTGGCTGGTCTCGGCGCTGTCGGAGATCGGCGAGAAGGCGCGCGCGAAGGACCTCTGCGAGAAGCTGCTGTCGCTCGCCTCGCCGCTGAGCCTCTACGGCGAGGAGATCGAGGCCGACACCGGCCGGCATCTGGGCAACTTCCCGCAGGCGTTCACGCACCTGGCCCTGATCAACGCCGTGCAGCACATCATCGAGGACGAGGTCGCCGGCCGCTAGGCGGCCGCTTTCGTCCAGAGCGCGCCGGTCAGCACCCCGGCGGCTTCCACGATCAGCAACCCGATCGCGGCGTGCGGGCTGGCGAACGCCAGCCCCGCCGCGGCGGCCGCGACGAGCGGCACGACCAGCAGGTGATGACGTGCCACCCAGCGCAGGCGGTCGAGCGAGGAGGTCGCGAGCTGGTCGCGCTGAATCGCGTGGCGGGCGAGCCCGCCGAGCGCGACCGCCGTGACGCCGAGCAGCGCCGCCATGAGGACCATCGACCAGCCGTCGTCGAAGTCGGTGGTGCCCACCAGGGACGACGCGAACGGAAGCAGCGAGACGAGCCCGAGCAGGACCAGGTTCAGCACCAGCGTGTCGAGGTCGCAGCGCCTCAGGTCGGCGAGCACCTCGTGGTGGATGACCCACACGCGGGCGACGATGAGGAAGCTCAGCACCCACGCGAGGAACGGGATCCCGAGATCGACCAGCGACTCCAGCGTGTCGGCCCCCTGCGCCTCGTCGGGGACCTTGATGTCGAGGACGAGCAGCGTCAGCACGACGGCGAATACGCCGTCGCTCAACGCTGCGAGCCGGGAGGTGTCGTACGTCGCCACCTCCCGGGATCGCATGCCTACGCGAGCCGCTCCGCGATCCGGTCGCCGACGCGCAGGGCGTTGGCGATGATCGTCAGCGCGGGGTTGACCGCGCCGCTGGACGGGAAGAAGCCGCCGTCGACGACGTAGAGGTTGTCGACGTCGTGCGCCTTGCAGTCGATGTCGAGAACCGAGTTGGCCGGGTCGGTGCCGAACACCGTCGTGCCGCACTGGTGCGCCGTGCCGCCGATCGGGATCTTCAGCCCGAGGTACAGCGCCCGCGGCAACAGGTGCGGGTGGATGTCGAGGTCGTCGAGCTTCTCGTGCAGCTTCTTGCGCAGCCGCTTGGCCGACTCGGCGTTGGACTCCTCGAGGTGCAGGTTGACCTTGCCCTCGGCGTCGTAGAACACCCGGTTCTCGCGCTTGGGCAGGTCCTCGGTCGTCAGCCAGAAGTCGACCCCGTGGCGTGCGATCTGCGCGAGCGGGATCTTCGGCTTCCAGATCGCCCAGCTCGGCGCCTCGGCGTGGATCATGTTCGCGTCGGACTTGCCGAGCATCTGCACCGCGCCCAGCGGGAAGCCGAAGTCGTCGCCGGAATCCGAGTAGTAGTCGTTGAAGCCCAGCGTCTTCTGGAACTTCGTCTCGTTCGGCTCCTTCGACACGGCCATGAACGCCGAGTTGTTGTGCCGCATGTAGTTGCGCCCGACCAGGTCGGAGCTGTTGGCCAGGCCGTTGGGATGCGCGTCGCTGCGCGAGCGCAGCAGCAGCAGGGCGGAGTTGATCGCGCCCGCCGAGGACACCACGATGTTGGCCGAGAACCGCTCCTCGCCCGACTCGGTCTGGACGACCACGCCGGTCGCCGTCCGGCCGGTGTCGTCGGTCTCGATCTGGGTCACGAGAGCATTGGTCAGCAGCGTGACGTTGCTGTGCTCGAGCGCGGGCTCGATGCACATCACCTGCGAGTCCGCCTTGCCCTTGACCAGGCACGGGAAGCCGTCGAACGTCGGGCAGCGGATGCACGTCGAGGTGTGCAGCAGCTCGCCATCGGCGTTCTCGTCGAGCTTGATTCCGACCGGGGCGTGGTAGGGGTGCATCCCGATCCGGTCGAGGTCGTCGTGGAGCTTCTGGATGCGCGGCTCGTGGCTGACCGCCGGGTAGGGGTAGGGATCGCCGGGCGGATCGGTCGGGTCCTCGCCGCGGTTGCCGTGGACCATGTAGAGGTTCTCGCCCTCGGCGTAGTAGGGCGCGAGGTCCTGATAGCCCAGCGGCCACGCCGGCGAGGTGCCGTCGTGGTGCTGGATCTGGCCGAAGTCCGTCTCGCGCAGCCGGAACAGCGCGGCGCCGTAGAACTTCGTGTTGCCGCCCACGTAGTAGTTGATGCCGGGGTGGAACTCGTTGCCGTCGGGGCCGTACCAGGTCTCGTCGGCGACGTAGCGGCCCTCGACGAACACCGCGTGGGAGTCCCAGTTCTCGAGCTCGCGCGGGCACCAGTCGCCGCGCTCGAGCACGAGGATCCGCTTGCCCGTGGGGGCCAGGCGGTGGGCGAGCGTCCCGCCGCCCGCGCCCGTGCCGATGATGATGACGTCGTAGTCGTTGCCTTCGGCCATTGCGGTGTCCTCAGATGAACTTCGGGTAGGTCGACATGCCACCGTCCGCGACGAGCGTGGTGCCCGTGATGTAGGAGCCCTCGTCGCTGCAGGCGAACGCGACGACCGCGGCGATCTCCTCGGGCTGGCCGAAGCGGCCGAGCGGGATCTCCTCCTCGACGGCGTGCTTCATCTCGGGGTCGTCGAGCACGAAGTCGTTGATCGGCGTGGCGATCGCGCCCGGGGCGACGTTGAAGACCCGGATCTGCTGCGGGGCCCACTCGCGGGCGGCGGTCTGCATGAGCAGCTTCAGGCCGCCCTTGGTCGCGCAGTAGTGGGCGAAGCCCGGCCACGGGATGAACTCGTGGACGCTCGACATGTTGCAGATCACGCCGCCGGAGTCCTTCATCCGGTTGGCGGCCTCGCGCATGCACAGGAACGAGCCGGTGAGGTTCGTGCGCAGGACGCGGTCCCAGTCCTTCAGCGGCATCTCCATCGTCGGCACCTGGTTCTCGATGCCGGCGTTGTTGACGTGGATATGGAGGGCGCCCCACTCGTCGACCGCCGCTGCGATCAGCTTCTTGGCGTCATCCTCGCTGCCCACGTCGGCCTGGACGGCGATCGCCTTGCCGCCGGCCTTCTCGCACTCCCCGATGACCTCCTGAGCCGCCGGCTCCTCCTTCTCGGAGTAGTAGTTGATGACGACGTTGGCGCCCTCCTGGGCAAAGCGGATGGCGCACGACCGGCCGATGCCGCTCGAGGAGCCGGTGATGATCGCGTTACGTCCTTCGAGCAGGGGCATTTCGGGTGCTACCTCCGTGGGGGGAAGTTGGTGTTCGAGGTCATTTGCGGTCCAGGTCGGGGCGTAGCGGCCGGATGATCAGGCGCATCGGGCGGTCGCGGAAGAGGAAGGCGGTGAACCAGTCCATGAGCAGCGCGACCCGGGCGCGGACCCCTGCGAGACGCAGGACGTGGACCGCGACCCACAGCAGCCAGCCCATCATGCCCTTGGCCTTGAAGTTCTTGTGCTGGACCACCGCGTCGCCGCGGCCGATGGTGGCCATCGTCGGCAGCGCCTTGTAGCGGAAGGGCTTGGGCTCGCGGCCGGCGATCAGGTCCTTGATCGTGCGGCCGGCGTGGGTGCCGCTCTGCATGGCCACCGGGGCCAGCATCGGCAGCGGCCCGCCGTCCTGCTGCATCTCGGCCAGGTCGCCGCAGACGAGCACCTCCGGGTGCCCTTCGAGCTGGAGCGTGGCGCTCACCGGGACGCGGCGCTGGGTGCCGAGCTCGACGCCGAGCCGTTCGCCGGTGTGCTCGGCCCGTACGCCTGCGGCCCAGATCACGGTCCCGGTGGGGACCGACGTGCCGTCGGCGAGCTTCACGCCGTCCTCGGTCACGTTCTCGACGATCCCGCAGGTGATCTTGACGTGGCGGCGCTCGAGCGCCTTGGCGGCGGCGCCCTGGAGTTTTTCGTGGAACGGCGGCAGCGGGGCGTCGGAGCCCTCGATCAGGTGGATCGACACCTCGTTGAGGTCGAGCGTCGGGAAGTCCTTGTGGAGGATCCCGTAGACGAGCTCGGACATCGAACCGGCGAACTCGACGCCCGTCGGCCCGCCGCCCACCATCACGAACGTCAGCAGCCGTTGGCGCTCGGCGGGATCGTTCGTCCAGGCCGCGTGCTCGAAGCGCGAAAGCAGGTGGTTGCGCAGGGCGACCGCCTCGCCGACGTCGTTGAGGCCGAACGCGATCTCGGCGATCTCGGGGTGCTTGAAGTAGTTGTTGGTGCTGCCGGTCCCGAGGATCAGGTAGTCGTAGGGGACCGAGCCCTGGTCGGTCTTGACCATGCGCGCCTCGAGGTCGACCTCGGTGACGCGGCCGAGGCGGAAGTCGGCGTGGGGGTGCTTGCGCAGGTGCGTGCGGATCGGGTGCGCGATCTCCGACGGCTCGAGCATCGCGGTCGCCACCTGGTAGATCAGCGGCGTGAAGCACTGGTGGTTGTGCTGGTCGACGAGGATGAGGTCCACATCGGCCTTGCGCAGGGCTCTTACGGCGTGAAGTCCGCCGAAGCCCGCGCCGACGATCACGACCTTCGGGCGGCTGCCGTTGCTCACCGGCGCACCGTATCCGTTGGTGGGGTGCTCGTGTCAATTGGTGCACCGGCTTGCGGTCCGCCAGCGGACCGGCTAGGGATTCGCGCATGAACGAGCGCGGCGAACACGTCCTGTCCTCCTCCGCCCTGGGCGGCATCGAGGCGACCTACGTCCCTTCGGCCGGCATGGTCTGCCGCTCGCTGACGGTCGCCGGCGAGGAGCTGCTGGGCCAGCGCGGCGGGCTCGAACGCTACGTCGCCGAGCACGGCACGATGGGCATTCCGCTCCTGCATCCATGGGCGAATCGGGTGACCGAGCGGCAATTCGAGGTGGCGGGTGGCACCGTCGACGTCGATCGCGCGGGCGAGGCCGCGGCGCCCGATCCCAACGGCCTGCCGATCCACGGTCTGCTGGCGGGCAATCCCGCCTGGGAGGTGACCACCGCGGACGCCGGCCGCCTGACCGCGCGCTTCGATTTCGCTGCACAGGCCGACCTATTTGGCGCGTTCCCGTTCGCCCACGAGCTGGAGATGGACGTCGCGCTCAGCGATGCCACGCTGACGGTGACCACCACGCTGCGCGCCACCGGCGACGCCGAGGTGCCGGTCTCATTCGGCTATCACCCCTACTTCACCCTGCCGGGCGTGCCGCGCGCCGACTGGGCGGTCGAGCTCCCGGTCGGAGACCATCTGGTCGTCGACGACCGCATGATCCCCACCGGCGAGCGCGAACCGGCCCAGGGCGTCGAGGCCGGCCCGCTCGGCGCGCGCACGTTCGACGACGGCTACGCGGGCGTCGAGCCCGGCGCTCGCTTTGCGTTGTCGGGCGGCGACCGGCGGATCGAGGTCGCCTTCGAGGAAGGCTTTCCGATCGCGGTCGTCTACGCCCCGGACAACGACGACGTCGTCTGCTTCGAGCCGATGACGGCGCCGACCAACGCGCTCGTGTCCGGCGACGGCCTACGCGTCGTGGCGCCGGGTGAGAGCTTCCGCGCCGTGTTCAGCGTGACGGTGTCGTAGCGCGCCTGCCCGCGGCTGCACGGAGCGCGCCGATCGCCGCAGGCCGGGAACGAGGACCATCGCCTCGCCGGCGATCCGCCAGGACATCTTCGAGCGCCCGAGCCGCCGGTCGCGGAACACGATCGGGATCTCCACGACGCGGAAGCCGGCGCGGACCGCCCGGTAGGTCAGCTCGACCTGGAAGGCGTAGCCGCGAGAGCGGACCGACGGCAGGTCGATCGCCTCGAGGACCTCGCGGCGAAAGCACTTGAAGCCGCCAGTCAGGTCGCGCACGCCAAGCCTCAGCACCCGCCGCGCGTACCAGGAGCCCCCGCGGCTGATCACGCGCCGGACGATGCCCCAGTCCGCCACCACGCCGCCCTCGACGTATCGCGAGCCGAGCACGAGGTCGGCATCCTCAGCTGCGGCGAGCAGCCGCGGCAGGTCCTGAGGCTCGTGGGAGAAGTCGGCGTCCATCTCGACGACGTGGCTGGCGCCGCCCGCCAGCGCCTCGGCGAACCCGGCCAGATAGGCGGGCCCGAGCCCTTCGCGCACCGTGCGGTGCAGCACGCGCACTTCTCCCAGCTCGCCGGCGAGGCCGTCGGCGATCGCTCCAGTGCCGTCCGGGGAGTCGTCGTCGACGACCAGGACGCGGAACGCGTCGCGGCCGACGGCCTCGCGCAGGATGGGCACGATCGCGGCCACGATCGACTCGAGGTTCTCGGCCTCGTCGTAGGTGGGGAGCACGATCCAGGGGCGGCCCGGCACGGCCCGTACCCTATGCAGACGCTCCATGGCCGACCCCCCGAACGCTCAGATCGCGGCGCTCTTCGACGAGCTCGCCGACCTTTACGAGCTCGACGGGGCGATCGTCCACCGCGTGCTGGCCTACCGCAACGCGGCGAAGGCCGTCCGCGAGGCGTCGACGTCGGTGGCGGCGCTGACACGCGCTGGCACCGTCACCTCGCTACCGGGCATCGGCAGCACGCTCGAGGAGAAGATCAACGCGCTGCTCGACACCGGCACGATCCCCGCCGTCGAGAAGCTGCGCGAGAAGTTCCCGCCGGGGCTGGTCGACATGACCCGGCTGCCCGGCCTGGGGCCCAAGCGCGCGCGCCGGCTCTTCGACGAGCTGGGCATCGCCTCGCTGGCCGACCTGCGCGCGGCGGCCGAGGGTCAGCGCCTGCGCGGCGTGCGCGGGTTCGGCCCGAAGTTCGAGGACGCGATGCTCGCGGCCTTCGAGGCGGGGGTCGACGAGTCGCCGCGGCCGCGTGTGCTGCTGAGCAAGGCGCTGCTGATCGGCGACGGGATCGTCGAAGCGCTGCAGGCCCATCCGGCGTCCGACAAGGTGGCGCTCGCCGGCTCGGCGCGACGGCTCGCCGACTCGGTCAAGGATCTCGACGTGATCGCCACGGCCAGCGACCCGCCGGCGCTGTTGAAGGCGTTCGCCGGCCTGGACGTCATCGAGTCGTGCTCGACGCCGGGTGAGAACGCCGCGCGCGCGCGGACGCACACCGGCATGGCGGTCGACCTGCGCGTGGTCGAGCCCGACCAGTACGGCAACCTGCTCCAGCACCTCACGGGCTCCAAGAACCACAACATGGCGCTGCGCGATCGCGCCGTGCGCCGCGGGCTGCACGTCTCGGAGTACGGGATCCTCGACGACGCCACGGGCGAGACGCATCGCTGTGCGACCGAGGAAGAGGTCTACGAGCGGCTCGGGCTCCCCTGGATCCCGCCCGAGCTGCGCGAGGACCGCGGCGAGCTCGACCTCGAGAAGATCCCGCCGCTGGTCACCGTCGAGGACCTGCGCGGCGACCTGCACATGCACACGGTCGCCTCCGACGGGCGCAACACGGTCGAGGAGATGGCGCTCGCCGCCCGCGAGCGCGGCTATGAGTACATCGCGATCACCGACCACTCGGCCAGCCACGGGTTCGGCAACCACGTAGAGCCCGACGAGCTGCGCCGCCAGATCGAGCGCGTGCACGCCCTGAACGCGAAGCTCGAGGGCATCGAGGTCCTGATCGGGACCGAGTCGAACATCCTTCCGGACGGCTCGCTCGACTATGCCGACGACCTGCTCGCCGAGCTCGACTGGGTCGTCGGCTCGGTGCACACCTCGTTCTCGATGTCCTCCGACGCGATGACCGCCCGCGTCGCCGCCGCCTGCGAGCACCCCTACTGCGATGCGATCGGCCACCTGACGGGCCGCAAGATCGAGACGCGCGCGCCCTACGCCATCGACGTCGACGCGGTGGTCGCCGCGGCGGCGCGTACGGGAACGATGCTCGAGATCAACTCCGCAGCAGACAGGCGCGACCTCAACGACGTGCACGCCCGCGCGGCCGCGCAGGGCGGCGTGCGCGTCCTCATCGATTCAGACGCGCACGGCGTCAACACGCTCGGGATCGTGCGCTGGGGCGTGGCGACGGCGCGCCGCGCCTGGCTCGGCCCGGCGGACATCGCCAACACGCTGCCGTGGAAGAAGTTCGCGCCGCTGCGCAAGCGTGCGCGGTCAGGCAAGTAGCGCCGGCAGCAGCCGCTCGGCGACGAGCTTGTCGACGACCGGTGTCGAGTACGGCTCGAGCAGCCGGGCGGCGCGTGCCGCGTAGTCGCGGGCCGGGCTGTCCAGCGCCGCGCGGATCGCGGCCGCGAGGTCGCGCGTCACCAGCCGGGGGTCGAGCGCACGGGCAAGCGGCAGCGCGACGTACGGGCCGGGTGCGGGCGTCGTCACCAGCACGCAACCGTCGGCGAGCGCTTCGAGCTGCGCGATCCCGAAGTCCTCGCGGCGTGGAGCTGTCAGGTACACGCGCGCGCGTCGGAGCAGGGCGCGGTACTCGGTGGGCGGCAGCACGCCCGCCCACCGGACGCCCTCCGTCGGCTCGCCCGGCGGCACGCCGGCGACGACGAGCTCCTCGTCAGGCCGCCGTGCCGCGGCCCATGCGGCCAGCACGCGGTCCAGGCCCTTCTTCTCGGGATTGGCCGCGTAGGTGACGGCCGCCACGTCGCGCTCGGCCGCCGGCGCCGACGCGTCGATCGGTGGCGGCACGACCACGGCCTCGGGGTGGCGCAGGTCGGCCGCCCACGGCACGAGCAGCGACGCCTGGGCCAGCCGGCGGCGCTCCACCGGCCGCTGCCAGACGCCGTGGCGCCCGGGCCGGTTGTCGGCCATCAGCGCGTCGTAGCGGATCGCCCCGGGGCGCGGCCACAGCAGCGCGGCGCCCATCGAGGAGTACACGATCGCTCGCGGCCGCTCGCGTTGGATCGCCTCCGCGGCGGCCCGCCGCGCCGCCCGCGCCCACGCGAGGTCGGTGAGCGCGAAGGTCCGCGCCGCCCCGGCGCGGCCGCGCGGGCGACCGCTACGCTGGCCCCCGCTCGCTCCAGCGCGCCGGCCAGCGCGTCGTCGGCCCGCCGCAGACCGGCGGTCGAACCAAGGGAGACGAGCAGAACGTCCATCCGGCGCCATCCTGCCACCGCCCCGTGACCGGCACCTTCATCAACGTCGGAACCGTCCTGCTGGGAACCCTAATCGGGGCGCTGCTCGGCCACCGCCTGCCCGAGTCGCTCCAGCAGCGCGTCCTCTTCGGGCTGGGCATGGTCGTCCTCGTTCTCGGCGTCGACGACGCGCTGGCCTGGCGCGACACCAACCCGCTCTACGTGATCGGCGCGGTGCTCCTCGGCGGCCTGGCCGGCGAGGCGCTGGCGATCGAGGCGGCGCTCGCGCGCCTGGGCGAGCGCATCCAGGGACGCTTCAGCGGACCCGGCCACTCCACCATCGCCGAAGGGTTCTTCGCCGCGAGCCTGCTGTTCTGCGTCGGCCCGCTCGCGGTCCTCGGATCGATCCAGGACGGGCTGTCGGGCGACTACGAGACGCTCGCCACCAAGGCGCTGCTCGACGGCTTCGCAGCGATCGCGCTCGCCTCCGCCCTCGGCTTTGGCGTGGGGTTTGCCGCGATCACCGTGCTCGTCTACCAGGGAGCGATCACGCTGGCCGCCGGGCTGTTCACCGACATCCTGGCCGAGGGCAGCGAGGCGCTGGCGGCGCTGACGAGCGCGGGCGGCGTCCTGATCATCGGAATCGCGCTGAAGCTGCTGCAGGTCAAGGACGTCAAGGTCGGCAACTACCTGCCGGCCCTGGTGTTCGCCCCGTGCTTGGTGGGGCTCGTCAGCCTGGTGTCGTGACAGTCGGCACCTCGCGGCGAAAGCCCGGGATGCGGATCAGCCGCATGGGCTCCATCGGCGAGGTGCGCTCGACGTAGAACGTCACGCCGTCGCGCTCCTCGATCGCCTCCACGGCCGCGTCCTGCCGGCGCCAGGCCAGCGCCCAGATGATCCCGAAGCCCGCCGCGATCCCGGGGACCTGCGGCGCCAGGAACGCGATCGCGGACGCCGCCAGCGTCGAGAGCAGCAACGGCCAGAGGCGGTTGACGATCGTCGAGCCGGGGCGGTGCTCGGGCATCATCTTCGCCGCCTTGGCGTCGGCCAGCAGGCGCGCGATCGGCGGCGTCGCGGCAGCGCGGCGCCCGAGCCACAGGCCGATCATTGCGGCGATCAACCACCAGCCCGCCGCCGCGAGCAGGACCTTGTCGTCGTCGTTGCCGCTGGCCCCGACGACGCACAGCACGGCCAGCAGCGAGGCCGCCGCGGCGCTGAGCAGGACCGTCACTCGCAGGAAGTCGACGAACCGCACGCCGGCGGATCAGTCCAGCAGTGCTTCGAGCAGGAGGCGAACGCCGGGCGGGCCGTCGACCAGCAGGTCGGCCTCGCGCTCGAGTTCCTCGGGGGTCTCGTCGGACCGCACGCCGACGCAGATCGTGGCGTCCAGCCGCCCGGCCGCCGCCTCGTCGCGCAGCCCGCGGAACGCGTCGAGGTCGGTGCGGTCGTCGCCGACATAGAGCGCGGTGTCGACGTCGGCGCCGCGCAGCAGGCGCACGATGCCGCGGCCCTTGTCGAGCGCCACCGGCGGTCGCACCTCGAGCACCTTGCGACCCCAGTGGGTGGCCAGGCCCGCGCGCTCGGCCTCGGCGGCGAGGTCGCGCACGGCCGCTTCGGCCGCCGCCTCGTCGGGCGCGCCGCGCCAGTGGTAGGCGGCGATCAGCGTCTTGTCCTCGGGGCGCACGCGCAGGCGCTGCAGCTCCTCGGTCCAGTGGCCGCGCGCGAAGGCCTGCACCCGCCGTGCGTAGGCGGCGACGTCGGGGTCGAGCTCGGGCTCCTTGCGGCCGGGCCGCAGCAGCTCGCCGCCGTGGTTGCCGACGTAGGCGATCGAGCCCAACGAGACGATCCGGCGTGCCGTCAGCGCCTGGCGCCCGCTGACGCAGGCGACCACTCCGTAGCGCTTGGCGACCTTGATCAGCGGGGTGCGCGTGGACTCCGGGACGTGCGCGTCGTCGGCGTGGCGGACGATCGGCGCGAGGGTCCCGTCGATGTCGAGCAGGACGGCCGCGCGGGGTGGATCCGCACGCAGCGGCTCCAGTGCTTCGGCGAGCGTGGCGGCTGCGGGCACGGCTCTAGTATGCCGACCATGCCGTCGCCCCGGACGCTGAAGCTCGCGGCGATCGGGACTATGGCGGGGGTGTTCAGCGGGCTCTTCGGCGTCGGCGGCGGCACCGTGATCGTCCCGCTGCTGATCCTCTGGCTGGGCTATGACGAGCGGACGGCGACCGGTACATCGCTCGCCGCGATCGTCGTGATCGCCGCGGCTGCGGCCGCCGTCCAGGGCGCCTACGGGAACGTCCACGTCGGCGACGGCGTGCTCGTCGGGCTGCCCGCCATCGGGGGTGTCGTCGCCGGCACCTGGCTGCAGCAGCGGGTCCCGCTCCGCGCGATCTCGCTGCTGTTCGCGGGCCTGCTGGTGGCAAGCGCCGTCGCGCTGCTGGTCCCGTGATCGAGGCGGCGGTCGTCGGGGCGCTGGCCGGCGTCGTCGCGGGCATGCTCGGCGTCGGCGGCGGGATTCTGTTCGTGCCCGGGCTCGTTCTGTTCGTCGACCTCTCGCAGGTCGATGCCGAGGCGACCTCGCTGCTCGCGATCGTGCCGGTCGCCCTCGTCGGGGCCTGGCGCCAGCAGACCTACGGCAACCTGCGCCTGCTTGACGGCGTGCTCGTCGGAGCGCTCGCGATCCCGGCCGCGATCGGCGGTGTGGCGCTCGTCAACGCGATCCCCGAGCGGGCGACCGAGATCGGGTTCGCATGCCTGATGCTGTTCGTCGCCGCGCAGCTCGTGCGGCGCGACGTCAGCCCGAAGCCGCCGGTCGCAACCGACCGCGGTCCGGCCGGGTGACGAGCACGAGCCCGGCAAGGATCGCCCCGACGCCGACGAGCTGAAGCCCGCTCGGCGCCTCGGCGAAGATCGCGATGCCGAGCAGGACCGATCCCACCGGCTGGATCGTCAGCAGCACCGAGGCGAGCGCCGCGGGCAGCCTCGGCAGCGACGAGGTGATCAGCAGCCAGCCGAGCACCTGCGAGCTGAGAGCCAGCAGCACCAGCCAGCCATGAGCGGGCCACATCGGCTCGAGACGGTCCTCGCCGAGCACCGCGCCGATCGCCACCGCGCCGAGCGCCGCCACGAGCGTGGCGTCGAACAGCGGGCCCGCGGGCCGGCGCAGGTCGGCGCCACCCGCGCGCAGGACCAGCAGGAACGCGGCGTAGGAGATTCCGGTCGCGATTCCGAAGACGACGCCACGCAGCGGGTGTGAGCCGTACGCGCCGGTCTCGATCACCCCCGATATCAACACGATGCCGACGACCACGAGCGGCAGCGTCGCCACGACCCGGCGGCCCGGCCGCTCGCCCAGCGTGAACCACGCGGCGAGCGGCACGAAGACGACCTGGAGGTTGCCGAGCACGGTCGCCAGCCCGGCGCCGACGTCGGCGATCGCGTGATGCCAGCAGACGAGGTCGACGGCGAAGAGCAGCCCGGCCACGGCCGCGGTGGCGCGCGCCCGCCGCGGGCGAGCGCCGAACCGGCGGTCCTCCCACCAGGCGAGCAGGCCGAGCGCCGGCAGCGCGTACGCGCAGCGGAAGAACGCGGCCGTCGAGGGCGGCTGATCGGCCAGCCGGACGAGGATCGCCGAGAACGCAATCGTCAGCGCGCCGAGGACCGCCATTCCCCGCGGCCGCCCCGACAGGGAGGCGAGCGCCCGCGACGAAGCCGTCGTCACGCGGCCGCACCGTTGGCGGCCGCGTGCGCGGCAGTCTTAACGCGAGCCGCTGACCGGATCGCCATGCTCCACCGGCGGCGTCCAGCCGTCCTGTGGAGAGCTCGGATCCCGCAGATCCAGGCCGCAGTAGGGGCACTCCGTCGCTTCCACGTCGACCGCGATGCAACAGCGGGGGCACGGAGCCTCTGTCGGCTCCTTTCGAGAGAACCGCATGACCCCGGCCTACCCGCTGTGGTCGACGCTGTACCGTGCGCTTGATGCAGCCCCTGATCTGGGAGCGCCGTCCCGACGGGCTCCGCGCGCCGGCATTGATCTGCGCGTTCAAGGGCTGGAACGATGCCGGCGACGCGGCTTCGGCCGCCTTGCAGTTCGTCGGCTCCTCGCTCGGCGCCAGCCGGTTCGCGCAGCTCGATCCGGAGGACTACTACGACTTCCAGGCCACCCGGCCGCAGATTCGCCTGACCGATGGGCGGACCCGCGAGATCACATGGCCGACGGTGGAGATCTACGAGGCGCGCGTGCCGCGGGCGCCGCGCGACCTCGTGCTGCTCGGCGGGCCGGAGCCGTCGATGCGTTGGCGCACCTTCTGCGCCTCGGTGGTCGAGCTGGCCGAGGCGCTGGGCGTGCAGATGGTCGTCACCCTCGGCGCGCTGCTCGCCGACGTGCCGCACACGCGCCCGGTGCACATCACCGGGCTCTCCTCCGACGAGACGCTGGTCGAGCGGCTGGGCGTCGTCTCGGGCAACTACGAGGGCCCGACTGGCATCACCGGCGTGCTGCACGGGGCGTGCGGGCAGGCCGGGCTGCCGTCGGCGAGCCTGTGGGCCAGCGTCCCGCACTACGTCGCGGCCGCGCCCAACCCCAAGGCCGCGCTCGCGCTCGTGCGCCGGCTGGAGCTGCTGGTCGGCGTGACCGTCGACGCGGGCGAGCTCGAGTCGGCCGCCGCCGACTACGAGCGTCAGGTGTCGCTCGCCGTCCAGAGCGACCCCGACGTCCAGGCCTTCGTCGAGCGTCTCGAGCGCGCGGCGGAGGAGGACGACTCCGACTTCGACCCGACAGACATCCCCTCGGGCGACGTCATCGCAAGAGAATTCCAGCGCTTCCTGCGCCAGCGCGGCCCGAGCGACAACTGAGTCAGCGCTCGGCGGCCGGGCAGGCGATGCGGTAGTCGCAGCTCGAGCACGCCGCGTAGGACGGCGTCGGCTCGAACCCCTGGCCGAGGATCCCGTCGGCGACCTCGAGGACGGTTTCGGAGATCCAGTCACGGTCGATGTCCTCGGTCGGGACGGGGACCTTCTCGTCGTCGAGCACGTAGAGGTAGGACTGGCGCTCGGCGTCGACCTGCCAGGCCTCGCGCGCGCCGACGGCGTAGAGCGAGAGCTGGACGTCCTCGCGCAGCTGCGACGCGCTCTTGGGCCGCCCGGTCTTGTAGTCGATCAGCTCGTAGCGCCCGTCGGGCAGCTTGTCGACGCGGTCGACCCGGCCGCGCAGCGTGTGGCGGCCCATCCGGAAAGTGAACGGCTTCTCGAACCACACCGGCTGGGCGGGCTCGGCCCGGAACCGCGCGTGGTAGCGATCGAGCGCCGCGACCGCCTTCTCGTGCAGCTGGCGCTCCTCGTCGGAGTCGCCGAAGCCGCCGCGCCGCCAGCCCGCGTCGAGCAGCCCGAACAGCTCGTCGATCGAGCCCGTCAGGGTGCCGGAGGGGGCCACGTGGCCCCCGGAGGCGGGCCCCTGGAATCTCCCCGGGTCGCCGCGGTGGTAGCGCTCGAGCACCTGGTGGACGAGGATGCCGAAGCGCTGGTTGATCGTCGGCTCGCTCGGGATGCGAAAGACGCGCGCGAACTTGTAGCGCAGCGGACAGATCCGGTAGGTGTCGATGTCCGAGGCGCTCAGCACGAGGCCCTCGCCGCGCTTGGGCAGGAACGGCTCGAGCGACGGCTCCGCGCGTGCGGCCTGAGCGGTGGCGCGCACCGAATCGGTGTGCTCGGCGTCGAGCAGCGCCTCGTCGATCGACGAGGTGAGCAGGATCTCGCGCTGCAGCGGTGTGACGGCCTGGATCAGGCGGGCGTTGATGTCGGGGAGCGCGTCGCCGATCGTCTGGCCGGGGGGCCGGGCCAGCAGCGCGGCGAGCTTGACCAGCTCGAGGTAGCGGGTCACCGCGTGGGCGACGTCGAGGTCGGTGTCGAAGCGCAGCTCGCCGAGGCTCGCGCCCACGCGCGGGACGTCGGCGAGCAACTCGTCGCGCAGCGCGCGGTACGCGGAGTGCAGCGTCTCGGCGGGGCCGAAGAGCTCCTCCTCGCGGTCCTGCCACTCGGCGTCGAGCGCCTCCCGCGCCTCCTCGGCGAACGGCGACGGCGGCTGCGCCGCGGCGCGGTCGGATACCGCCGAGTACGCGAGCACGAGCCCCTCTCGCGCGCGCGTCATCGCGACGTGCTGGAGGCGGCGCATCTCGGCGTTGTGCGCGTCGCGGCTGTCGGGCGGCAGCCGCTCCTTGACCAGCTCGTCGGGGATCGGGTCCATCAGCCGCCGCCGCGCGCCGGGCATGCGCGACGAGTGCAGGCCGATGACGAACACGTGGTCGAAGTCCAGGCCGGTCGACGCGTCCATCGACAGGACGCGCACCCGCCCGGCGCCGGCCGACGCCGCGCCCAACCCCTCGTCGTCGTCCTCGCCGAGGCCGGCCTCGGCGACCGCGGCGAGCGACTTGGCCAGGTCGCGCGCGCTCGCCTGCGGCCGGCGGCGCACGTGGTCGGAGGCCAGCTCGCTGAGCCGAGCGAGCGCGCGCAGGCGCTCGACGACGTCGGCCTGGGCGGCGAACAGCTGCTGGCGGCGCAGGCCGAGCCGCTCGACGAGCCGGTGGACGAACAGGTCGGCGCGCGTCGTGTCGAGCGCGATCGCGGCCTGGCGATGCAGCTTGAGGAAGCCCAGCACGCGCTCGCGTGCCTCGGGCGGCAGCTGCGGCGACTCGGTCGCGGCGACCAGCGCCGAGACCATGTCGAGCTTGCGCCGCCGCGAGATCTGGATGCAGCGCGCGAGATCGGCCGCGCGCAGCTCGATCGGCGGGCGCGCGAGCGCGCGCACGACCGCGCCGGCGTCGGAGGGATCGACGAGCAGCCGCAGCCACGCAAGCACGTCGCGCACCTCGGCGCGGGCGAAGAACGCCGCCGCGCCCTCGACGCGGTAGGGCACGGAGCGCTCCTCGAGCGCGACGGCGACGGCCCTGCCCTCCTGGCGCACCCCGCGCACGAGGACGGCGATCCGCTCGGCCGGCGTGCCGGCGCGCAGCAGGCGCTCGGCCTCGGCCGCGACCGCCTGGGCCTGCGCGCGCTCGCCGGCGCAGCGCCAGAACTCGACGCGCCCGCCTTCGGCCCGGCCCTCCAGGCGCTTGGCGATCCTGCCCGGGTTCGGCGCCACGACCGCCTCCGCGGCCCGCACGACCGTCTCGGGGCAGCGCATGCTGCGCTCGAGCCTGATCTCGGTGGCGTCGGGCCGGTCGGCCGCCAGCTCGCGCAGGTTCTTCGCGGCCGCGCCGCGGAAGCGGCGGATCGCCTGGTCGTCGTCGCCGGTGACGGTCAGCTGGCCGTGGTCGGAGGCCAGCAGCGTGACCAGCAGCGCCTGCGCAAAGGACAGGTCGTGGTAGTCGTCGACGAGCACCGCGCGCCAGCGCGTCGCCACGCGGGCGCGCACGTGTGGGCGGTCGCGCAGCAGCGACAGCGCGGCGAGCAGCAGGTCGCCCGCATCGAGCGCGCCGGCCTCGGCGAGCATCCGGTCGTGGTCGAGGTAGAGCCCGGCGAACTCGCGCTCGCGTTCGGCGCGCGTGCGAGCGGCGTCGTCACCCTCGGTCGGCAGCGCGCGGGCCCAGGCGTCGTACTCGGCGGCCGTCACCGCCTCGTCCTTGAGCCGGTCGATGCGGGCGACGACGCTGCGCAGCAGCGCCGCCGGATTGCCGCGCAGGTCGTGGCGGCGCAGCGTCAGCTCGTCGATGCGCTCGAGCAGCATCGCGGTGCGGTCCGCGGGGCCGAGGGCCACGACGAACGGGTCGATGCCGGCCTCGATCGCCTCGTCGTGCAGCAGTCGCGAGCAGACGCCGTGCACCGTGAGGACCGGCAGCTCCTCGTACGGGCGGTCGAGCAGCGCCTCGACCTCGAGGCGCAGCGCGTCGGCCGCGCGCTCGGAGTGCGTGACGGCCAGGACCTCTTCGGGAGCGGCCCCTTGCTCCACGAGCCAGGCGAAGCGATGGGCCAGGACGGTGGTCTTGCCGGTCCCCGCGCCGCCGATGACGATCAGCGGGCCCCGAGGGTGCGTGACGGCGCGCCGCTGTTCGGGGGACACGTTGCAAGGATATGCCGCGCATGACGAGCGCCATGGACGCCGACTGGCTGGAAGCCTGCCGCCGTGCGGCCGAGGGGCTGCGAGGAGTGCTGCGCGACAACCCGACCAGCACCGAGCGGGTGGTCGAGACCGGGACCACCGGAGGGGGCGGCGACCGGACGCTCGTGATCGACCAGGCCGCCGAGGACGCGGTCTTCGAGCAGCTCGAGCGCCTGCACGGCGAGGGCCATCGCTTCTCCGCGATCTCCGAGGAGCGCGGGATGGTCGACTTCGGCGACCCCGAGGTGCGGGTGGTCATCGATCCCGATCGACGGATCGATGAACGCCAAGCGCGGGCTTACGCACCACGCGCTCTCGATCGCCGTCGCCGACGGGCCGACGATGGGCGACGTGGCGTTCGGCTACGTGCTCGACCTCGGCCCGGAGGAGGAGTGGTGGGCGCGCCGCGGCGAGGGCGCGTGGCTCGACGGCACCCGGTTGACGCCGCCCGGCGAGCGCCGAACGCGCGACGGCCGGCTCGAGCTGGTGGCGATCGAGTCCGCGAGCCCGCGCTGGATAGCGGCGGCCGGCCCCGAGCTCGAGCGCACGGTCGGGCGGGTGCGCGCGATCGGCTCGATCGCGATCTCGCTCTGCCAGGTCGCCGCCGCGCGCGTGGACGGGATGGCGACGCTGTGGAAGTGCCGGGCGGTCGACGCCGCGGCTGCGCAGCTGATCGTGCGCGAGAGCGGCGGGCTGGTGGCGTTCACGGCGATGGACGAGCCGCTGGGCGCACCGCTCGACCTCGAGCCGCGCTCACCGGTGGTGGCAGCCCGTACGCAGCAAGCGCTCGCCGAGCTGTCGCGCCTGCCTGCCTAGCCTGAGCCTGCCTGCCTAGCCTGAGGGCATGGTCGACTGGGCGCTCGCGCGACGGATCGCCGGCGGAGTGGCCGGCGATCCCGGCCGTGCCGAGCTGCCGGGCGACCTCGCCGAGCTGTGCGTCGACGCCGAGCAGTGCGTCGTCGCCTACACGCGGCTGACCCCCGCCGGCCCGCTCCCGCCGCCCGAGGCGGTCGACCGCCCGGAGTGGCTGGAGGCCAACCTCGCGAGCATGCGCGGCGTGATCGACCCGGTCGCCGACCGGCTCGGCGGCGACCTGGGCCCGCTGCGCGAGCCCCTGCGGGCGGCCGGCGGGATGGTGATCGCCGCCGAGGTCGGCGGGCTCGTCGGCCTGATGGCGCAGCGCGTGCTCGGCCAGTACGAGGTCCCGCCGCTGGACCCCGAAGGGCCGGCGCGGCTGTTGTTCGTCGCGCCGAACCTGGGCGAGGCGGCGCACAAGCTCGAGGCCGACGAGGCCGACCTCCTGCGCTGGGTGGCGCTGCACGAGGTCACTCATGCGGTGCAGTTCTCGTCGGTCGGCTGGCTGCGCGCGCACGTCGCGGGGTTGCTGCGCGAGCTCCTGACCGCGCTCGAGTTCCGCATCGACGTGCGGGCGCTCGGCCGGCTGGGCGACACCGCCGCGTTGCGAGGAGTCGTCCAGCGCCTGCGCGAGGAGGGGCTCGTCAGCGCGGCCATCGGGCCGGAGCGCCGCGCGGCGCTCGACCGCGTCCAGGCGACGATGGCGGTGATCGAGGGCCATGCCGAGCACGTGATGGACGCGGCCGGCGCCGACGCGCTGCCGAACCTCGACGCGCTGCGCGCCGCGCTGGACCGCCGCCGCCGGGACCGCCCGCCGCTGTGGCGGGTGTTCGAACGCCTCATCGGCCTCGACATGAAGATGCGCCAGTACGAGACCGGCAAGCGCTTCTGCGACGCCGTCGTGGACCGGGGCGGGGTCGAGGCGCTCAACCGCGCCTTCGCGGGTCCCGAGCAGCTGCCCGACTGGGGCGAGCTTTCGGACCCGGACGGCTGGCTCGCCCGCACAGCGGCGTGACCGACGAACTGCGGCACCCGGATCCTCCGCTCACCGACGGTGTCGTGGCCCTGCGCGCTTGGCGTGAGGAGGACGTGGTGGCCAAGCGGGCGTGGGGCACCGATGACGAGATCGTTCGCTGGACTGATGTACCCGCAGAGAGAACCGACGCCGACGCGCTGGCCTTCCAGCGGCATGCCGAAGAACTGCGCCAAAGTGGTCGCGCGATCTATTTCGCCATCGTTTCCGCGGCGAGCCGCGACGAGGTGCTCGGCTCTTGTGACCTGAGGCGCCCCGACCCCTCCGACCCCACGCTTGGCGAGATCGGCTACCTCGTCGCCGCGCCGCACCGCCGCCGAGGGGTGGCGCGGGCGGCGTTGGCCCTGCTCGTCGAGTGGGGGTTCGACGAGCTCGCCATGGTTCGCATCCAGGCGCTGGTGCACCCCGAGAACGCGGCGTCTCTTGCCCTGCTCGAGACACTCGGCTTTCGCCGCGAGGGGACCTGCGTTCGTACCGGGTGGTGGCGGCCGGTCGCGAGGACCGCGTGGTCCTGGCTCGCCTCGCGCGCTGATAGGGCCGCGCGGTCCGATAGCTCGTTTTCGGCACGGGGCGGGTATGGCGCTCGTGAGAGCTCACCGTCGACCGCGCGGGCGTTGTGCGATCAAATTCCCGCCAGAGCCACATTTGATCGCCCAACGACGGTCGCGGCGCGCGAATCGCTTGCTCCTAGCCGCGGTTGCTCACGAGCGACGCGCGCGCCCGCGCGCAAGCAGGCGCCTCCGTTTCGCCTAGTTGCGCCGTCCTCGCCATCGAGTGGACGGTTGACCTCGCTATACGGCGCCAAGTGTCCACTCAGATGCTCGGCACGCCCCTGCGCGCACCCCGACCTGATCCGCGCCTCCAGCCCGAAAGCGGCTTGTTCTCGGGGGTGTAACCCTTGCGCCAGGTCGGTTTACAAACATGTGTTCGATGGTACGGTTACGAACGTACGCTCGATTCAAGATCCCCAAAAGATGACGAGGGAGTGAACCTCTAGATGGCTACCGCCACCACGCAGAAGAAGGCCGCCACCAAGCGGTCGACCGCCAGCAAGAAGGCCGCCCAGACCCGGGCGCGCAACCAGGCTGCCGCCGCTCGCCGGCGCAGCGCTACCGCCAAGAAGGCCGCCGAGACGCGTGCCGAGCTGGCGAAGACCCCTGTCGACCGGATCACCGAGTACGCCGAGAAGGCCGTCCTCGTGCCCGTCGGTGCGGCCCTGATCGCGCGTGACAACGTGATCTCGACCGTCCAGGAGCTGCGCACCAGCTACTCGACGCCGGAGAAGGCCCAGCGCGAGCTGCGTCGCTTCGAGCGCCGCGGCAACACCGCGCGCAACCGCCTCGAGCGCCAGGTCCGCAAGACCCGCACGCGCTTCGAGCGCGAGCTGCGTCAGCGTCGCAACCGCACGGAGCGGATCGTCAAGCGCAACCGGACCGCTGTCGAGCGTGGGCTGCGTCAGCGCAGCAAGAACATCGACCTCGTGTCGGCGCGTGTCGAGAACGTCCTCCAGGACGGGCTGACCACTGCCACGCAGCTGTCGGCCGAGGTCCAGAAGCGGATCTCCTCGGTCGCCTAGCGACTACTTCCCCGTCCGGCGCCTCTGGGAGGGGCGTCGGACGGTCGGTCTACCGGCCACATATCTCGCCGGTAGTTGATGTCGGAAGCCCTTCGGGGCGCTCCGACCTCTCCTCCCTCGATCGGCGGGTCGCCCACAAGGCGGCCCGTCGGTCTTTTCGTACACTCGCCACGATGCCCTCGCGCGAGCAGATCCTTCAGGCCCTACGGGCCGTCATCGACCCCGAGCTGCGCCAGGACATCGTCGAGCTTGGCATGGTTCGTGCGATCGACGCGCGCGCCGACGGAACCGTCGCGGTGACCGTCTCGCTGACCACGCCGGGCTGCCCGATCCGCAACCACTTCGAGACCGCCGTGGTGCAGGCCGTGAGCGCGCTGGAGGGAGTCGGAAGCGTCGAGGTCGCCTTCGACGTGCTCTCCGACGCCGAGAAGGGCGAGCTGCAGCGCAAGCTCGGCCGCGGCGGGCTGCCCGCCGGCGCGCTGGCGCAGGTCGCCAACGTCGTATGCGTCGGCTCGGGCAAGGGCGGCGTCGGCAAGTCGACGCTCACCGCCAACCTCGCCGCCGACCTGGCCTCCCAGGGCAAGAAGGTCGGCGTCCTCGACGCGGACGTCTGGGGCTACTCGATCCCGCGCATGTTCGGGTTGGGCAGCGAGCGCCCGCCGGTCTCGCCCGAGCGCAAGATCGTGCCGCTGGAGGCCCACGGCGTGAAGGTGATGTCGATCGGCTTCTTCGTCGAGGAGGACAGCGCGGTCGTGTGGCGCGGGCCGATGCTCCACAAGGCTCTGACGCAATTCTTGGAGGACGTGGCCTGGGGCGAGCTCGACGTGCTGCTCGTCGACCTGCCGCCCGGCACCGGCGACGTCTCGATGACGCTCGCCCAGCTGCTGCCCGACGCGAAGTTCCTGATCGTCACCACGCCCCAGCCGACGGCCCAGAAGGTCGCCCGCCGCGCGGCGGAGATGGCCCACAAGGTCGATCTCGAGGTCGCCGGAGTCGTCGAGAACATGGCCGGCTTCGTCACGCCGAGCGGCGAGCGCTTCGCGATCTTCGGCGAGGGTGGCGGCCAGGCGCTGGCCGACGAGCTCGACGTCCCGCTGCTCGCCAACGTCCCGCTGACGATGCCGCTGCGCGCGCAGGCCGACGCCGGCGAGCCGCTCACGCTGACCGACCCCGACGACCCGGCCAGCCAGGCGATCCGCCACGCCGCCCGTGGGCTGCTGGCGCTGTTCCCGGTCGCGCTGCCGGTCCTCGGCATGGCGCCCTCCGAGCCTGCTGCCGAGCAGCAGCCGGCGGGCTTCCAGCTGCCGATGGTCCAGGCCTAGGCCGCCGGACCACCGGCGCCCTGGCGGGCTATTTGCCGGCGAAGTAGTCGGTGTTGATCTGCGCGTAGCGCTGCCACTCGTCGGGCAGCTGGTCCTCTGCGAAGCAGGCGTCGACCGGGCAGGCTTCGACGCAGGCGTCGCAGTCGATGCACTCCTCGGGGTCGATG
Organism: uncultured Actinomycetes bacterium; assembly: GCA_963825415.1. Lineage (GTDB taxonomy): Bacteria > Actinomycetota > Thermoleophilia > Solirubrobacterales > Solirubrobacteraceae > BP-464. The sequence continues at coordinate 797,170 of CAWGTD010000003.1, forward strand.
TAGAGCATCTCGACCGTGTCGTAATCCGGCTCGTCCGGGGTCGGGTGGATGCAGTCGACCGGGCACACCTCGACGCACGAGTTGTCCTTCGTGCCGATGCAGGGCTCTGCGATGACGTAGGCCATGGGCTGTTTTCTGATCCGTCCTGGTCTGGCGAAGAGAGGACAGAGGATCGTAGTACGGTCCGAAGCCGATGCTCCTCCTGACGGGCGCCACCGGCCTGGTTGGGTCGGCGCTGCTGCGGCGGCTGGTGGCCGAGGGCACGCCGGTCCGTTGCCTGGTCCGCGACCCGAGGCGGCTGGGGGCCGAGCGCGTCCGGGTCCAGATCGCGCTGGGCGATCTCGCCGATCCGCCGTCGTTTCGCAACGCGCTGCGTGGCGTCGACACCGTCGTGCACCTGGCCGCCACGATCCGCGACCAGCCGCGGGGGTCGATCGAGGAGCTCAACGGGATCGCAACCTGGCGGCTGGTCCAGGCGGCCGAGCGCGCCGGGGTTCGGCACTTCGTGTTCTTCAGCGCCCTGAGCGCCTCCTCGCACAACCGGACGCGCTTCCTGCGGGCGAAGGCGCTGGCGGAGGAGGCGGTGCGCTCGTCGGGCCTCAAGCACACGGTCTTCGCCCCCTCGATCGTCTACGCGCCCGGCGACCCGTACCTGACGATCCTCGAGCGCCTGTCGCTGTTGCCGGTCATGCCGGTCAGCGGCCGGGGCAGGGCGGAGTTCGAGCCGATCTGGGCCGAGGACGTGGCGACCTGCGTGATGACCGCGCTGGAGCGGGATGGCGGCTCGGCGCGCCACGAGCTGGCCGGCCCGGACGTCCTGAGCCACACCGACCTCGTCGAGCTGGCGCTGCGGTCCTTCGGCCGCCGGCGCCCGCTGATGCACGTGCCGACGCCGATCGTCAGCCGCGCGCTGCGTGCGCTCGTGGCGCTGATGAAGTCCAAGGCCCCCGCGACGTGGGACGAGGCCGAGCTGATGGAGGTCTCGATGCTCGCCGAGCACGGGACGGCAGACGCCGAGGCGCTGGGCGTCCGCCCGGCGCCGATGGGCGAGGTGCTCGGGGTCCGCTAGCCGGCGGTCAGGCGCTGGCCGCGAGCTCGGGCCGGTGCGCCCACGGCCTGGCGGTCTCCAGCTGGGTGGCGAGTGCGAGCAGCGCGCCCTCCTGGGCGGGCTGGCCCACCAGCTGCACCGAGAGCGGGGTGGCGATGCCGTCCTCGCGCTCGAACAGCGGGATCGTGATCGCCGGCTGCCCGCTGACGTTGAACAGCGCGGTGAACGGCGTGAACTCTCCGGAGCGCCGGAACGTGCCCATCGGGTCGGGCCCGTCGGGGTCCATCGTGTCGTGGGTGACCGGCGCCTCTGCCAGCGCCGGGGTCAGCAGCGCGTCGTAGCCACCGATGAAGCCGACGATCTGGCGCGAGAAGAGCTGGAGCTGCGCCTGGGCGAGCCCGGCGTCGACCGAGTCGATCTCGTCCCGGCACAACCGGTAGAGCGCCCAGCTGAGCGACTCGGTGTCGGCCTCGGTGACCTCGCGGCCGCTGATCATCTCGGCGAAGGCGATGTTCATGGACACCAGCGGACCGAAGACGGCGGTGAACGTCCGCAGCACGTCGGGCACCTGCCACGGCGGGTCGGCTTCGACGACCTCGTGGCCCAGCGACACCAGCAGCTCGGCCGCTTCGCGCACCGAGCGCTCCGCCTCGCCGTCGAGCGGGGAGCCCTCGAGCGGGGGGCTGGTCGTCATCGCGATCCGCAGCCGCTCGGGCGCGCGCGCCGCGGCGGCCGCGAACGGCTCGGCCGGGTCCGGTGCCCACAGCGGGTCGCCGGGCTCGTAGCCGGCCAGGAGGTCGAGCAGCGCGGCGGTCTCGCCGACGGTACGGGTCAGCACGCCGTCCTGGACGAGAAATTCTCCCCCGCCCAGCGGCGCCGTAGAGATGCGGCCGCGCTGGGGCTTGAGGCCGACCAGCCCGCAGCAGGCGGCGGGGATGCGGGTCGAGCCGCCGCCGTCGTTGCCGTGCGCGATCGGGACCATGCCCGCCGCGACCGCCGCCGCCGAGCCGCCGGACGAGCCACCGGGCGTGCGCTCGAGGTCGTACGGGTTGCGAGTGATCCCGAAGCGGCGCGGGCGGGTGACGGGGAGGATCCCCCACTCGGGCAGCGTCGTGGTGCCGACGATCACGAACCCGGCCTCCTTGAGGCGGCGCACGACGTTGTCGTCGTGCTCGGGGACGAAGTCGCCCATGAACTCCGCGGCGCACGTGTAGCGCTTTCCGGCAACGGCGCGGTTGTTCTTGATCGCGATCGGCACGCCGGCGTAGGGGCGGCCGTCGTCCGCGCCGATCCCGTCCGCCTCGGCCAGCGCTTCCTCGGCGAACACGTCGACGAAGGCATTGATCTCGGGGTTGTGGGTCTCGATCGCGTCGAGCGAGGTCTGCACCAGCTCGCGAGCCGAGAGCTCTCCGGAGCGGACCAGGCCCGCCAGTTCGTCGACGGGGCGGAACATGAGATCGGACATGAAATGGAGCCTATGCCACGATGAATGGCATGAGTACCACTGCGCAGCCGGACACCCCAGACCTGTCGGACGTGCAATCGGGGCTCGAAGGCGTCGTCGCTTTCGCGACCATGATCGCCGAGCCCGACAAGGAGGGTGGCGCGCTGCGCTATCGCGGCGTCGACATCGAGGACCTCGTCGGCGCGGTGCCCTACGAGAAGGTCTGGGGCCTGCTGGTCGACGGCCGCTTCGACCCCGGCCTGCCGCCGGCCCAACCGCATCCGCTCATGGTCCGGTCCGGCGATCCGCGCGTCGACGTCCAGAGCGCGCTGGCGATGCTCGCGCCGGAGTGGGGCTTTCGCCAGCTGATCGACATCTCCGACGAGGAGGCCCGCGAGAACCTCGCGCGCGCATCGGTCATGGCGCTGTCGTTCGTTGCGCAGTCCGCGCGCGGCGCCGGCCGGCCGCCGGTGCCGCAGTCGGAGGTCGACAAGGGCGAGTCGATCCCCGAGCGCTTCCTGATCCGCTGGCGCGGCGAGGCGAACCCCGCGCACGTCAAGGCGATCGACGCGTACTGGATCTCCGCGGCCGAGCACGGCATGAACGCTTCGACCTTCACCGTCCGCGTCGTCGCTTCAACCGGCGCCGACGTCGCCGCCGCGCTCAGCGCCGGGGTCGGCGCCCTGAGCGGCCCGCTGCACGGCGGCGCGCCCAGCCGCGTGCTGAAGATGCTCGACGAGGTCGAGCGCCTCGGCGACGCCGAGCGCTGGGTCAAGGACGCGCTCGACCGCGGCGAGCGCCTGATGGGCTTCGGCCACCGCGTCTACCGCGCCGAGGACCCGCGCGCCCGGGTGCTGCGCCGCACGGCTCGTGAGATCGAATCGCCGCGGCTCGAGGCGGCCGAGGCGCTCGAGCAGGCGGCGCTCGCCGAGCTCGCCGCCCGCCGGCCTGACCGCGTGCTGGCCACCAACGTCGAATTCTGGTCGGCCGTCGTCCTCGACACCGCCGAGGTGCCCGCCGACCTCTTCACCTCGCTCTTCAGCTGCGCCCGCGTGGCGGGCTGGAGCGCCCACATCCTCGAGCAGAAGCGCGAGGGCCGCCTGATCCGCCCGACCGCCAAATACATCGGCCCGGCACCACGCCCGGTCTCCGAAGTCGAGTAGCTCAAAAGCACGAGGGACAGCGCACCAACGAAGGCGGGCGCGGTGAGCCGCTCCGGCGAAACCGCACCCGCGCGACCAGGGTGCCGGGACAGGGCAGCGAGGGAAGAGGGTGCGGACGGTCGAGGGTCCGGAAGGGCGCTCCCGCGCCGGAGCCGGAGGCGGAGGGGTGGCCCGGCCGACCCTCGACCGCTCCGCACCCGTACCACCCACGCCCGAACGAAAGAGGGCCCGGCGCAAACGCCGGGCCCTCGATGAGACAAGGTTTCGCCCTCCGGTCACCGCAAGCGGCGACCTGCGGGCGACGTCACCTACATCATCCCGCCCATGTCAGGCATGCCGCCCATGCCGCCGCCGCCGTCCTTCTCAGGAATCTCGGCAACGATGGCCTCGGTCGTGAGGATGTTCTTGGCGATCGACGCCGCGTTCTGCAGAGCAGAGCGCGTCACCATCGCCGGGTCGATGACACCCGCGGCGACGAGATCGACGATCTCCCCGGTCGCGGCGTTGAGGCCGAAGCCCTTCTTCGCCTTGCGGACGTCGTTGATCACGACGGAGCCCTCGAGGCCCGAGTTCTCCGCGATCTGGCGGAGGGGCTCCTCGAGTGCGCGGAGGACGATGCGGGCGCCGGTGCGCTCGTCGTCGGTGTAGCTGTCTTCCTTGACGGAGTCGGACGCCTGGAGCAGGGCGACTCCGCCACCCGGCACGATGCCCTCCTCGAGCGCCGCGCGGGTCGCCTGGAGGGCGTCCTCGACACGGTGCTTCTTCTCCTTCATCTCCGTCTCGGTGGCCGCGCCGACCTTGACGACGGCGACACCGCCCGACAGCTTCGCGAGGCGCTCCTGGAGCTTCTCGCGGTCGAAGTCGGAGTCGGTCGACTCGACCTCGTTCTTGATCTGGTTGATCCGGCCGCGGATCGCCTCGCTCTCACCGTTGCCGTCGACGATCGTGGTCGTGTCCTTGGACACCACGACGCGGCGGGCACGGCCGAGCTGCGACAGCTGGGTGTTCTCCAGCTTGAGGCCCATCTCCTCGGTGATGACCTCGCCGCCCGTCAGGATGGCGATGTCCTCCAGCATCCGCTTGCGGCGGTCGCCGAAGCCGGGAGCCTTGACCGCAACGCCCGTGAAGGTGCCGCGGAGCTTGTTGACCACCAGGGTCGCGAGGGACTCGCCCTCGACGTCCTCGGCGATGATCAGGATCGGCTTGCCGGACTGGATGACCTGCTCGAGCACCGGCAGCACGTCGCGGACCGAGCCGATCTTCTGGTTGGCGATGAGGATGTAGGGATCCTCGAGGACGGCCTCCATGCGGTCCTGGTCGGTGACCATGTAGGGGCTGATGTAGCCCTTGTCGAACTGCATGCCCTCGGTGAACTCGAGGTCCATGCCGAACGTCTGGCCCTCCTCGACGTTGACCACGCCGTCCTTGCCGACCTTCTCGATGGCGTCGGCGATGACGTCGCCGATGTCCTCGTCGCCGGCCGAAATCGTCGCCACGCGGGCGATCTGGTCCTTGCCGGAGACCTCCTTGGCCTGCTTGCCGATGTTCTCGACGACGGAATCGACGGCCTGCTCGATGCCGCGCTTGAGCGCCAGCGGGTTCGCGCCCGCGGCGACGTTCTTCATGCCCTGGCGGACGATCGCCTGGGCGAGCACCGTCGCGGTCGTCGTGCCGTCGCCGGCGACGTCGTTGGTCGCCGTGGCGACCTCGCGCAGGAGCTGAGCGCCCTGGTTCTCGAAGACGTCCTCGACCTCGATCTCGCGAGCGATGGTCACGCCGTCGTTCGTGATCGTCGGGGCGCCGAACTTCTTGTCGAGGACCACGTAGCGGCCCTTGGGGCCGAGCGTGACCTTGACCGCATTGGCAACGGCGTCAACGCCGGCCTCGAGCGACTTGCGAGCCGCCGCGTCGTACTTGATCTCCTTGTGAGCCATGGTTAGCCCTCCACCTTTGCGAGGACGTCGGACTCGCGGAGCACGAGCAGCTCCTCACCGTCGACCTTGATTTCGGTGCCGCCGTACTTGCTGTAGAGCACGGTGTCGCCCTTGGCGACGTCCAGCGGCGTCCGCTTGCCAGTGTCCTCGTTGATCTTGCCGTCGCCGGCAGCGAGGACCTCACCCTTCTGGGGCTTCTCCTTCGCGGTGTCGGGGAGGACGAGACCGCTGGCGGTCTTCTCCTCCTCGTCGATAGCCCGCACGATCAAACGATCGCCGAGGGGCTTGAGCTTCATCTGATGACCTCCGTGAGTGAACGAAGTTGGGGAATAAGCTGGCACTCTACCTGCCGGAGTGCCAACCACTGCCCGGAAGTATAGGAAACTCGGGCGTTCTGTCAAACAGATCGGCACCCAGCGCACTGAGTGCCAGGCGCGGGCTGCAGGCCTGCACGGGTCGCATGGGTCAACGAGCGAGCGCGGCGCGCCCGAGGATGAACATTGCGCTGATTTCTGGACACATGTCCGATGGACCGCGACACGGCTCTGTGGGCATAGTGGTACCCGAAGGCAGGGAGCCGACCGCGCGGAGCGCTTTCGACCCCGAATGTTCCCCGTCGGTTCCCCCCAGGAGATCGCCCGTGCGGCGCCGGTCCAGTCTCGCCCCAGGATGCCTGTTCGCTGTGCTGCTCGCCGCGCTGAGCGTCGGCGCCGGCACCGCGAACGCGGCCGGGACCACGAACTTCCTCTTCGCCTTCGGCGGGATCGGCGTCGCCGACACGTGCACGACGGCGACCGGTTGCTTTCCCGGCACAGCTTCCAGCACGGCGCCCTCGATCATCACCCCAGCAGAGGTGGCGTACTCCGGCGGCGAGGCGTTCGTGACCAACGCTGCGGGGCGCGTCGACGTCTTCGATGCGGCGACCGGCGCCTTCAAGCGATCCATCGGCTCCTCCCTGAGCGGGCCCTTCGGCGTCGCGCTCTCCGGGGGCGAGCTCTTCGTCTCGGAGACGTTTGCGAATCGGGTCAGGGTCTACGACGCAACGACCGGCGCGTTCAAGCGCGGGCTCGGTGCCGGGGTCGGGGGAAGTGGCACGACGAGCTGCACGTCCAGCTGTGCGGCCGGCACCTCGGGAACGGCGGCGGGACAGTTCAGATCCCCCTACGGCATCGCGGTCAGCGACGGCCGGGTCTTCGTCGTCGACCAGAGCAACAACCGCGTCGACGTGATCGACGCGACCACCGGCGCGCCGGTGATGGCGTTCGGCAAGAGCGTCGGCGGTTCGGGCTTCGACACCTGCACCACGACCTGCGTGGCCGGCGTCTCGGGGTCCGGGAGCGGACAGTTCTCCTTCCCACATGGGGGGATCGTCGTCGCCGGCGGCGAGGCGTATGTCACCGACATGCAGAACAACCGCGTCGAGGTCTTCGACGCGTCGACGGGTGCGTTCAAGCGCGCCCTCGGCGCGAACGTCGGCGGTGCGGGCACCACCGCCTGCACCGCCTCGTGCGTGGCCGGCGCCTCGGGTGCGACCGCCGGGCGGCTGACGGCACCGGTGAGCGCAGCGCTCAGCGGCTCAGGTGAGCTCTTGGTGTCGGATCAGGGCAACTCGCGCGTGGATGTGGTGGACGCATCGACCGGAGCGTTCAAGCGGGCCTACGGAAAGGGCGTCGGCGGCAGCGGGGCCGACACCTGCACGACGACCTGCTCTGCCGGGATCCCGGGAGGCAGGGCCGGCCAGTTCGATCTGCCGGCGGGCCTCGCCCTCACCGACGATGGCCGCCTGCTGGCGGCCGACGCCGCCAACAACCGGGTCATGTCGCTGGGGGCGGCCGACGGGGCCTTCGGCCTCGCCTTCGGCAAGGCCGTTCAGGCGCAGGGATTCGTCTGCACGACGGCCAGCGGCTGCTCGGCGGGTCTCGCGGCCGCGGGCGCCGGCGAGATGGACTCGCTCCGCAGCGTCGCGGTCATCGGTCCCGACGTGTTCGTCGGGGACCTCAACAACAACCGCGTGGACGTCTTCAACGCCGCCTCGGGCGTGTTCCAGCGCGCGTTCGGCCGGTCGGTCAACAGCGTTGACGGGTCCGATACCTGCACGTCGGACTGCCGGAAGGGCGCGGGGACCTCGGCCGCCGGCACGGTCAATTCCCCCCTCGGACTTGCTGCGAGTGGTGGCGAGGTGTTCGTCGCCGCCAACCAGAGCGCCCGGGTGGACGTGTTCGCTCCGACCGGTGCGTTCAAGCGGGCGCTCGGGGGAAACGTCGGCGGCTCGGGCGTCAACGTGTGCACGACGTCGTGCAACACGGGCGCCGTCGGGTCCAATCCCGGACAGCAGCTGCAGATGTCGGCGGTGACCGCCGGCGGCGGCTCGGTCTACGTCGCTGATGCCGCCCAGCAGCGAGTCACCGAATACGACGCCACGACCGGCGCGCTGCGGCGGACGATTGGCACGCCCGGCTCTGCGGCTGGGCAGCTGCAAGGGCCCCAGGGCATGACGGTCAGCGGCGGCGAGCTGTACGTGGCGGACTCGAACAACCGCCGCGTGTCGGTGTTCGACGCGCCGACCGGCGCGTTCAAGCGCGCCTTCGGTCTCGACGTGGGTGGACTGGGCTTGAACACCTGCACGACGACCTGCCAGGCCGGCAGTGCTGGATTCAGCCCCCTCGGCGTGTCGATCAGCGCGGGCAGGGCGTACGTCGTCGAGAGCGCCGGCCGCATTTCCGCCTGGGATCCGCAGAGCGGCGCCCTCCTTCAGGCCTTCGGCAGCTCTGGATCCTCGGCGGGTGCCATGAACTTTCCGTGGGGCCTGACCGTCGCGGGCACCAGGGTGTTCGTCGCCGACATGAACAACCACCGCGTCGACGTCTTCGACGTCAGCGACACGACGGCGCCGGCCACGACCGACAACGTGCCGGCCGCGTCCAAGAGCAGTCCCGTGACTGTCACGCTCGACGCGTTGGATGCGGGTTCCGGCGTGGGGGCGACCTACTACACCAAGGGGACCTCGCCGGCGACGCCGACGACGAGCAGTTCGGTCTACAACCCCAACAGCAAGCCGACGCTGAACAACGGCGAGAAGATCAGCTACTTCAGCGTCGACAACTCGGGCAACATCGAGCCGGTCCACACGTCGGCCGCCGTGCAGATCGACACGGGCCTGCCATCGACGACGGACGACGTGCCCGCCCATGCCGACCACGACGGTCACGGTGACCCTGACGGCGACCGACAACGCCGGTGGCTCCGGGCGTCGACAAGACCTATTACGAGATCGGCACGGATCCGGCGACGCCGACGACGAACAGCACTGTCTACGACTCCACGAACAAGCCCACGTTGAACGACGGGGAGAAGATCAGCTACTTCTCGGTCGACAAGGCGGGCAACGCCGAGACGCCGCACACCTCGGCGGCGTTGCAGGTCGATACCACGGCGCCGAGCGCGTCCGATGACGTGCCGGCCTACGCGCTGGGTCAGAGCTCCTGGACCGTGAAGCTCCACTCGAGCGACGGGGGCGGGTCGGACGTGGCGTCGATCAAGTACCTCGTCGGGACGAACCCGGCGGATCCGAGCGTGGCGGCGAACATGCCGCAGACCTACAACGAGCTGAGTCCCCCCGTTCTCGCGAGCGGGCAGCGGATCCGCTACTACGCGACCGACAACGCCGGCAACGCGCAGGTTCCGCGGACCTCGGCCGCCTTCCGGACGTCCGTGCCTGCGAACTTCTTCCGCTCGCCGGCGAAGACCAGCATCTCCGCTACCGGCACGAGCCCGTTCTCGGTGGCGATCGGTGACCTCGACGGTGACGGCCGCCCCGACCTCGTCACCGCCAACAAGACGACCAACAACGTGACGGTGCTCAAGCAGAACGCCAACGGGTCGTTCATCCCGACCGCGGTGAGCCTCGACACCGGCAACAGCGCCCCTCACATGGCGGCGATCGCGGATCTCGACGGCGACGGGCTCCCCGACATCGCCACCGCCAACGAAACCTCCAACGACGTGACGGTGCTCAAGCAGGGCAGCGGTGCGACCTTCACGGCAAGCACGGCGGGGAGCTACGACAGTGGCCCGCTTACGGTGGCGATCGGCGATCTCGACGGCGACGCGCGCCCCGACATCGTCACCGCCAGCAGCTTCGGCAACTTCGTGACGGTGCGCAAGCAGAACGCCGACGGATCCTTCACGCCGGGCCCGGCTGAGACCTCCCAGGGCATCGCGGCCGTCACCGGCAGCCGGCCCGTATCGGTAGCGATCGGCGACGTCAACGGCGACGGGCGGCTGGACATCGTCACCGCCAACCTGAGCGCCAGCAGCGTGACGGTGCTGATGCAGAACGACGACGGCTCGGGCTACTACACGCCCAGCACGCTCGGCCTCGGCGGCAGCAGCAGCCCCGTTTCCGTTGCGATCGGCGATCTCGACGGCGACGGACTCCCCGACATCGCGACCGCGAACAGCGGCTCGGGCGACGTGACGGTGCTGACGCAGGGCAGCGACGGGTCCTTCACGCCGGCCACGGCTGCGAGCACGAGCTTCCCGACGTCCCTGGCGATCGGTGACCTCAACGGCGACGGGCGCCCCGACCTCGCGGTCTCCAGCCAGATCTTCAACCGCGTGAACGTGCTCACGCAGGGCAGCGACGGGACCTATACGCCGAGCATCGTGCCCGGCACGGGCAGCAACCCGGTGTCGGTGGCCATCGGCGACCTCAACAACGACGGGCGCCCCGACATCGTCACCGCAGACAACGGCGCCAACGGCGTCTCGGTCATCCTCGCCGGCATCGACACAGTGGCGCCGAGCACGGCCGACGACGTGCCCGCCTATGCCAACCACACGGTCACGGTCACCTTGACGCCGACCGACGACGCGGGCGGCTCGGGGATCGACAGCACCTACTACGAGATCGGCGCCGACCCGGCGACGCCGACGACCGACAGCCAGATGTACGACCCGGACAACAAGCCGCAGCTGGGCGCCGGCCAGAAGATCAGCTACTTCTCGGTCGACAAGGCGGGCAACGCCGAGGCGCCGCACAGCTCGGCGGCCGTCCAGGTCGAGACCGTCGCTCCGTCGACGACCGACGACGTGCCCGCGGACCAGGTCAACCACGACGTGACGGTGACGCTGACGGCGACCGACAACAGCGGCGGGTCGGGGGTAGACAAGACCTACTACACGATCGGCACCAGTCCGGCGACGCCGACCACGGGCAGCACCGTCTACGACCCGGATCACAAGCCGACGCTGACGAACGGCCAGAGGATCAGCTACTTCTCGGTCGACAACGCGGGCAACGCCGAGACGCCGCACACCTCGGAAGCGGCCCAGGTCGACACCGTCGCACCCGGCACCACGGACGACGTTCCGGCGGGCTTCGTCAACCACGACGTGTCGGTGACGCTGACGGCGACGGACAACAGCGGCGGGTCCGGAGTCGACAAGACCTACTACACGACCGGTACCGACCCGGCGCCGCCGACGACGTCTGACGCTGTCTACGACTCGAACAACAAGCCGACGCTGACCAACGGCCAGAGGATCAGCTACTTCTCGGTCGACAACGCGGGCAACGCCGAGACGCCGCACACGTCGTCGGCGGTCCAGATCGACAGCGTCGCGCCCGTCAGCACCGACGACGTGCCGGGCTACGCGCTGGGCCGCAGCTCGTGGACGGTCACCTTGCACTCGAGCGACGTCGGTGGGTCAAACGTGGCGTCGATCAAGTACCTGATCGGGACCAACCCCGCTGATCCCAGCGTGCCGGCGAACATGGCGCTGACCTACAACCCGATGAGCCCGCCGGTGCTGGCGAGCGGGCAGCGGATCCGCTACTTCGCGACCGACGGTGCCGGCAACGCGCAGGTCCCGCGGACCTCGGCTGCGTTCCGTGCGTCCCTGCCCGCGAACTACTGGCACTCGCCGGTGAGCGCCGGACCTACCGGCAGCGGTCCTTGGTCGGTGGCTATCGGTGATCTCAGCGGTGACGGGCGCGCCGACATCGTCACTGCAAACGTCAGCTCGGGCGACGTGACGGTGCTGGCGCAGAACAACGACGGCTCCTTCGCGGCGAGCACGGCGGGGAGCACCGGCGCCGGCAGCCATCCGGACTCGGTGGCGATCGGCGATCTCAACGGCGACGGCCGGCCCGACATCGCCGTCGCCAACTCGGGCTTGCACACCGTGACGGTGCTGACGCAAGGAAGCGGCGGTTCCTATACCGCAAGCACGGCGGGCAACACGGGCTCGACCCCGTCTTCCGTGGTGATCGGGGATCTCAACGGTGACGGGCGCCCCGACCTGGCCACCGCCAACAGGTACGCCAACAACGTGACGGTTCTGACGCAGAACAGCGGCGGGACCTTTACCGCGCAAACGGCGGGGAGCACCGGCGACCAGCCGCTCTCGGTGGCGATCGGTGATCTGAACGGTGACGGGCGCCCCGACCTGGTCACCGCCAACAACAGCTCGAACCACGTGACGGTGCTGACGCAGAACAACGACGGCTCCTTCACGGCGAGCACGGCGGGGAGCATCGGCACCGGCTCGGCATCGGTCGCGATCGGGGATCTCAACGGTGACGGACGGCTCGATATCGCCACGGCCAACATCACGGACAACGACGTGACCGTGCTGACGCAGACCACCGATGGCTCCTTCACGGCCAGCGCGGCGGGGAGCACCGGCAGCGCCCCGGTATCGGTGGCGATCGCGGATCTCAACGGTGACGGGCGACCCGACATCGCCACGGCCGACAGCGAGTCCAAGCGCGTGACGGTGCTGACGCAGAACACCGACGGGTCCTACGCGCGGAGCACGACCGAGGACACCGGGCCGTCCCCGTTCTCGGTGGCAGTCGGCGATCTCAACGGCGACGGGCGGCCCGACCTCGTCACCGCGAACAACGGCTCGAACAATGTGTCGGTCATCCTGGCCGGGTACGACACCGAGGCGCCGAGCACGACCGACGACGTGCCGTCCGTCTGGCTCAACCACGCGGTGACGGTCACGCTGGACCCGACCGACGAGGCCGGTGGCTCGGGCGTCGACAAGACCTACTACGAGATCGGCGCGAACCCGACCGCGACGACGAACAGCACGGTCTACAACCCGGCGAGCAAGCCGACGCTGACCAACGGCCAGAAGATCAGCTACTTCAGCGTCGACAAGGCCGGCAACCCCGAGACCGTGAAGACGTCCGCGGCGGCGAAGGTCGACACCGTGGCGCCGTCGAGCACCGACAACGTCCCCGCGACGTACCGCACGTCTGCGGTCACCGTGACGCTCACGGGCTCCGACGCCGCCTCCGGCGTGGCGTCGATCAAGTACCTGGTGGGCACCGCCCCGGCGGATCCGTCGGATCCGGCGAACAGCCCGCTGACCTACGACCCGGATCACAAGCCGACGCTGAACGACGGCGAGAAGATCCGCTACTTCGCCACCGACGTCGCCGGCAACGCGGAGGCACCGCATACGTCCAGCGCAGCGATCGTCCGGCCAGTCACCAACGCGCTGAGCCGCACCGACGCCGGCGACCCGGGCAGCGCCCCCGTGGCCGCCCTCGTGACCGACCTCGACGGCGACGGCAGGCCGGAGCTGATCTTCGCCAACGACACCGCGCCGGGCAGCGTGACGATCCTCAAGCGCGGCAGCGACGGCAGCTATACGAGCTCCACCTGGCCGACGGGCGACCACCCGACGCAGGTCCTCGCGGCTGAGCTGAACGGGGACGGCAAGCGCGACCTTGTCACCGCCAACAAGTCCAGCATCACCGTGCTTCTCGCGCAATCGGGTGGCGGCTACGGCCGGACCGACATCGCCACCGGCGACGACCCCCGGATCGCGCTGGCCGACGTCGCGGGCGACCACAGCATCGACATCGTCGTCTCCGATTCGACGGGCCTCTACGTGCTCGTCAACGACGGCGCGGGCAACTTCACCAAGTCGGTCATCGACGCGACCCTCGGCGGTGCGAGCGCAGTTTCCGTCCACGATCTCAACGGCGACGGCATACCCGACATCGTCCTCCTGAAGGACGGGCAACTGATCGTCCTCCTCGGCGATGGGGCCGGCGGCTACACCAAGACGGTCGTCGGCGGGCTGCCCGCCGGCGCCGACAAGCTGGCGGTCGGCGACCTCAACGGTGACGGCTCGCTCGACATCGTCGTTGGCTCATCGACCGGCAAGACGGTGACCGGGCTGATCAACGACGGCCACGGCGGCTTTGCCCTCTCGAGCATCGGGACGACTGCCGGCACGATCACCGGCCTGGCCACGGCCGACCTGGACGGCGACGGCAAGGACGACCCGATCGTCACGACCACCGACCCCAACGCGGTGCTGGTCTTCTACAGCAATGGCTCGGGTGGCTATGTGGCCAAGTCGATCGGAACCGTCGACGGGGCGCCGCGGTCCGTCGCCGTGGGCGACGTCAACGGCGACGGGCGCCCGGACGTGGTCGTCGGGACCGACAACGGTGCCGAGATCTTCAGCGCCGTCCACGACACGACCGCGCCGTCGACGACCGACGACGTCGATGCGGCCTGGCATGCGTCTGATGTCTCTGCGACCTTGAGCGCCGACGACGGCGCCGGCTCGGGCGTGGCGTCGACGAAGTACCTCGTGTACTCGGGCGACACGGTGCCGGCCAAGGGCGACGACGGGTGGGCGACGTACAGCTCGCCGGTGAGTCTGTCGGACGGCCAGCGCATCGCCTACTACTCGATCGACGAGGTCGACAACGAGGAGGACGTGCAGCACTCGCTGGCGGCGAAGGTCGACACGACGGCGCCGATGACCACCGACAACGTCGATGCCGACTGGCATGCGTCGAACGTGTCGGTGACCCTGACGCCGGACGACGGCGCGGGTTCGGGCGCGACGCAGACGTTCTACAACGTCTATTCGGGCGACTCGGTGCCGGCCAAGACCGACTCCGGGTGGAACACGTACACGGCGCCGGTGAGCCTTTCGAACGGGCAGCGCATCGCCTACTACTCGTTCGACGCGGTCAACAATCAGGAGGACGTGCGGCACTCGCTGGCGGCGAAGGTCGATACGACCGCGCCGTCGACGACCGACAACGTCGACTCCGACTGGCACGTGACGAATGTTTCGGTCACGCTGACCGCGACCGACACCGGCGGCTCGGGCGTCGACTTGACGAAGTACCTGGTCTACGCAGGCGACACGCTGCCCGCGAAGACCGATGACGGCTGGCAGGACTACACGGCGCCGGTGAGCCTGTCGAACGGGCAGCGGATCGCCTACTACTCGGTCGACGAGGTCGACAACGGGGAGGACGTGCAGCACTCCTCGGCGGCGAAGGTCGACACGACCGCGCCGTCGACCACCGACAACGCCGACTCCGATCCGCATGGTTCGGACGTCTCGGTCACGTTGACGGCGGACGATGGCGCCGGGTCTGGTGTGGCGTCGACGAAGTACCTGGTCTACTCGGGCGACACGGTGCCGGCGAAGAGCGACGACGGCTGGCAGGACTACACGGGGCCGGTGAGCCTGTCGGACGGCGAGCAGGTCGCTTACTACTCGATCGACAACGTCGACAACGAGGAGGACGTTCAGTCCTCGGCATCGGCAACCGTCGACACGCTCGCGCCGACGACGACCGACAACGTCGACTCCTCCTGGCATGCGAGCGTCGCCGCGACGCTGACGTCTGGCGACGGCTCGGGCTCGGGCGTGGCTTCGACGAAGTACCTGGTCTACTCGGGCGACACGGTGCCGGCGAAGAGCGACGATGGCTGGGCGACGTACAGCTCGCCCGTGAGCCTGTCGAACGGCCAGCGCATCGCGTACTACTCGATCGACAACGTCGACAACGAGGAGGACGTCCAGCACTCCGTGCCGGCAAAGGTCGACACGACCGCGCCCAGCACCACGGACGACGTGCCGGCGACTTACCGCACGTCGCCGATCACCGTGACGCTGAGCGCGGCCGACAACGCCGGCTCCGGCGTCGATAAGACCTATTACGAGATCGGCGCGGACCCGGCGACGCCGACGACGAGCAGCTCGGTCTACGACTCCGGCAACAAGCCGACGCTCTCCGACGGCGAGAAGATCAGCTACTTCAGCGTCGACGCCGTCGGCAATCCCGAGACGCCGAAGACTTCACGCGCCGCGATCGTGTTGCCGGCGACCAACGGAGCCGGCCGCAGCGATGCGGGCAACCCCGGCGGCTCGCCGGCCGCCTCGCTGATCGCCGACCTGGACGGCGACGGGCGGGCGGACATCGCGTTCGCCAACTCGACCGATCCGGGCGCCGTCACGATCCTCACCCAGCGCTCCGACGGCGGCTTCGACCGATCGACCGCCGGCCCCACCGGCCCGCATCCAACGCAGATCCTGACCGCCGACATCAACGGTGACGGGCACGCCGACCTGATCACGGCGAACGACAGCAGCGTCACCGTGCTCACCGCCCTGACAGGCGGCGGCTATAGCGCCCGCGAGATCGCGACCGGGAGCTCGCCCCACATCGCCGTCGGCGATGTCGAAAAGGACGGCGACCAGGACATCGTCGTGGCCGACTCCAACGGCGTGTCGATCCTGCGCAACGACGGCAGGGGCAACCTGACCTCAGAGGTCATCGACGCGAGCATCACCGCGGCGCGCGCGATCGCGCTGGTCGACGTCGACGGCGACGGCCTGCTCGACATCGTCGTGCTGCAAGCCGGCAAGCTCGTGATCCTCACCCAGCACGCCGACGGCAGCTTCTCCAGGAGCGAGGTCACCGGGCTGCCCGATGACGCCAGGACCCTGGCTGTCGGCGACGTCGACGGCGACGGCCACCCCGACTTTGTCGTCGGAGGCTTCAAGCAGGTCTACGTCGTCACCAACGATCCGGGCGGCGTCGGCTTCACGGTCTCACTGATCGGCACCACGGACGGCAACATCGTCGCTGTCGGTGCGGCCGACATGGACGGTGACGGCAAGGACGATCCCATCGTCACCACCACGAACCCCGACCGCGTCATCGTGTTCTTCAGGAATACGACTGGAGCCGGCTTCACCGCCAAGGCCATCGGCACGCCGGAAGGCGTCCCGACAT
Organism: uncultured Actinomycetes bacterium; assembly: GCA_963825415.1. Taxonomy (GTDB): domain Bacteria; phylum Actinomycetota; class Thermoleophilia; order Solirubrobacterales; family Solirubrobacteraceae; genus BP-464. The sequence continues at coordinate 813,836 of CAWGTD010000003.1, forward strand.
CGCTCGCCGTGGGCGACATCGACGGCGACGGGCGCCCCGATCTGCTCACCGGTACCGCGAACGGGCACGCCGACGTCTTCCGCGCCGTCCACGACGCCGACGCTCCGGTGACCACCGACGACGTACCGACCAGCGGTTCGTCCGCACCCGTGACCGTCACGCTGACGCCGACGGACAGCGGCGGCTCCGGCCTGGACAAGACCTACTACGAGATCGGCGCGAGCCCGGCGACGCCGACCACGGCGAGCACCGTGTACGACCCCGCCCACAAGCCGAAACTGGCCGCCGGGCAGAAGATCACCTACTTCTCGACCGACACCGCCGGGAACGCCGAGACTCCGCACAGCTCGGCGACGGTGGGCGCCGCCGCCCCCAGCGAGGGATCGCCGGCCGGTCCGCCGCCGAGCGCGGCGCCCCCGGCACGCGACACAACCCCCCCGGCGTCCCATGATGGCGCCCCGTCCCAGCAGTCGGCGGGGTCGAGCACCGGCGCTCAGCCGGTCGCGCGTCGCAGCGTCGTCGGGCAGGACGGTTTTGTGGGAGTCCCTATCAGCTGCCCGGCGGCGGCGACGACTCACTGCAAGGGCACCGTGGAGCTGCGCCGGGTGCTGCGGAACGGCACCTACCTGGTCATCGGCCAGGTCAAGTTCGACGTCGGCCCCGGCCGCAGCGCGATCGCCAGGATCGAGCTGACGAAGCTAGGTCAGCGCCTGGTAGCCGAGCGCGGCCGCAGGCGCTTGCAGGTCGACGCCGTCGCCGTCGGCATCGACTTGGCGGGCCGTCGGACCGAGGTCAAGCTGTGGACGTTGATCCTCGGCGTCAGTCCCCGCAGGGCGCCGAGCAGGGTCACCCAGACCTCCCGGCTCAGGCACCGCCACGGGCGCGAGACGCTGCTGGCCCGCGGACGCGTCCGGGCTCCGAACGGTATGTCCGACGCCTGCCGCAACGGCCGGGTGCGGCTGACGGTCAAGCGGGGCTCCGAGACGCTGAAGACCAAGACGGTGGAGGTGGGCTCCGACTGCGCGTTCCGCGCGGTGCTGAAGCTCCCGGGCCACCACCGACACTTCCGCGTCAAGGCCACCTTCCTCGGCACGCTCACGCTGCGGCCGAGGAACAGCCGGACCCAGAAGATCTAGTTCTGCGCGCCGCCGATGCCGAGCCGCCGGTCGGTGAACTCCGACGGGTGGTCGACGATCTGGCTGAAGCGCACGACGGTGACGATGTCGTCGGCCGCTACCGGGCGCCCGTAGATCTGCTCGAGGAAGTGCTGCATCTCGTCCTGGCGGCGGAACTCGGGGTTGTCGTGCTCGATGTCGCGCGGGGACAGGTCCTTGAAGCGCTTGACCTCGACCTGGTCGATGACGGCCTCGAAGATCTTCTCGCGCGGTGAATGCTGGTAGCCGATCGTCACCAGCACGGCCTGGTTCTTCTTGTACTTGTGCGACTTGTCGCCGAGCCGGATGGTGGCGGTCTTCCGGCCGCGTTTGAGCTGGTCGGCGAAGATCGTCGAGTAGAAGTTCAGGACCTGCACGAGGGCTGGACCTTAGAGCACCCTCTTTCGGTCAGCACTCCTAGCGCGCGCCACCATCTCGCGCTCGCCGCGATAGGAGAGCGCTTCGGCCGCTTCGTCGAGCGACATCCAGCGCGCCTCCTCGACCTCGACGGGGTCTCCGGCGGGCTCGCCGGAGACGTGCTCGAAGAGGAAGAACGAGACGACCTTGGCGATCCGGTGCCCGTCGCGCTGGTACCAGTAGCGCACGTCGCCGAGCTTGTCGACCAGCCGTGTCTCGACGCCGGCCTCCTCGCGGATCTCGCGCATCGCCGCGTCGGGACCGGTCTCGCCGGCCTCCGGATGGCCCTTCGGCAGCGCCAGCACGCGCTCGCCGCCGCGCGCCCGGCGGGTGGGCACGATGACGATGCACTCGTTGTCGCGCGACGACCACGCCACCGGCGGAGAACTCCCGCTCGACGGGCAGGCGCTCAGTAGACATACCCGCGCAGCGCGTCGGGGTCGTGGACCGTCAGTCGCCCGCGGCCCTGGGTGACCAGCCCCGCGCGCTCGAGCACCGCGAGGAAGCGGCTGGCGGACTCGCGCGAGGAGCCGGCGAGGTTCGCGATCTCGACCTGCGTCACCGTCACCAGCACGTCGCGGTGCCCGGCGCCCTCCGAACGCGCCTGCTCGACGAGCTGGCCGAGCACCTCGGCGACGCGGCTCTGAACGGTCTGGAACGACTGGCGCGTGAGCCGCTCGTTGGCCTCCCGCAGCCGCCGGCCGAGCGAGATGATCAGCTTGACCGCGAGGTCGGGGTGCTCGCGCAGCAGCCGGCGCATGTCGCCGCCGAGGATCGCGATCGCCTCGAGAGCGTCGAGCGTGTCGACGGTCGCCGACCGCACCTCGTCGTCGAACATCGCCAGCTCGCCGAAGATGTCGCCGGGGCCGAAGTGCGCCAGGGCGATCACGCGGCCGTCCGCGTGCTCGCGGATCGCACGGGCGTGGCCCGACCAGACCACGTAGCACGTGTCGCTGGCATCGCCCTCGCGGAAGATCACGTGCTGGGCCGGGAAGGACCGGGGGACCGCCACCGCCGCGACGCGCTCCAACTCGGCCGGACCGAGCGTTTCGAAGACTGGCACGCTGGCGAGGAGCGCGACCACTTCCTTAGTGCTCGCCGCCATGTGACCGAGTATCACACAGCGGGCGAGGTCCGATCCAGGACGGCTTCCCGCCTGCGGCGGCGCATCGTGCGGCCGCCGAGCAGGCCCATCGCGGCGAGCAGGCCCATCGGAACGAGGGCGGCGAGGGCGACGATCGCCACTCCTGCCGCGACCCCGAGCACGCGCACGGAGTCGCGCACGGCGTCGCCGGGCGTCCAGCGCCCGTCGCCGCCCGTGGCGCCGCCGGCCGCGGGCTTGCGCCCGACGACCGTGACGGCGACGTGGGCGAAGTCGGCGCGGCGGCGCAGCGAGGCGACGTCACCGCGGGCCGCTGCGATCTCCGAGCGAACGATCCGCAGCCGCGCGCGCAGGCTCTCGGCCTGCTGGGCCGTGGAGGCACGCGCGAGCGCGCGCAGCAACGCCTTGCGCTCGGCGCGCGCGTCGTGCAGCCGCCCGATCGCGTCGTCGGTCGGCCCGGTGATGTCCTGGGCGTGCTCGGAGCGCGACCGGACGTGCCCGAGCCGGGAGAGCGCCGCGATCGTGTCCTGCAGGTGTGCGCTCGGCACGCGCAGGTCGAAGCTCGCGTCACCGCCGCCGCCCGTGGCGCCGATGTCGGAGCGCTCGACGTAGCCGCCCGCCCGGTCGACGACCCGAACCACGCCATCGGCGGTGTCCTGGAGGCGGTCGGCCGGGGTCGTCAGCGTCAGCTCCGCCGCGCGCTCGACCCGCCGCGCGCCGGTCGGCGGGCTAGCGACGCTCTCGCGGCCGGCCGCGCCGACTCCGGCGTCGGCGTCGGCCGGGGCAATCGCCTTCTGGGTCGTCGCTCCGCCGGCGGACGCGGCGCCGCCCGCGCTCGACGAGGAGGGCTCGTTGCCGTCCTGCTGGTTGCCGACGACGACGAGCGCGACGAGCACCGCGGCGGCGAAACCGAGGGCCGGCGACCACGCGCGCCAGCCGACCCACTTGCGCGCGGCGCGAGGCGGGCGACCGAAGCCGCCCGCCACCGCCTCGTCGAGCTTGGTCGCGAAGGCCGGCGCCATCGGCGGCGCCCACGCGCGGGCCTCGGAGACGATCAGCGCCAGCTCGGGGTCGTCGCGCTCACCCGCGAGCGCCGCGTCGAGCGCGGCGAGGTCGGCGACGACCTCAGGGTCTAGTTCCTGACTACGACGGGGCATGGCAGGCCTCCCTCAGCTTGGTGACGACACGGTGAAGGCGGGTGCCGGCGTTCGCGGGCGAGATCGACAGCACGTCGGCGATCTCGGTGTTGGACAGGCCGGCTACGAACTTCAGGGCGACCAGCTCGCGCTCGCGCGGCTCCAGGCTCGCCAGCGCGACACGCACCGCGGCGCGGCGCAGGGGCCGGTCGTCCTCGGCGGGGGTCGCGGCCTCGTCGCTCACGTCCCCGAGCAGAGAACTGCTGCGGCGGCGCCGGCGCAGCTCGTCGAGCGCCACGTTGCGAGCGATCGTGAAGAGCCAGGCACGCTGCGAGCCACGGCGCGGATCGAAGCGCTCGCGAGCGCGATACGCCCGCTCGAAGGCGGCCATCGTGACGTCCTCCGCTGCTGCGCGATCGCGCAGCAGCGACATCGCGTACGCGTGGACGTCTGCCGCGCTCGCGCGATAGAGCGCATCGAACGAGGCCGCCTCGGTGTTGATTGGCTCAGGAGCCACGACGAGTTCCACCATGTCCCTACTACGTCGTTGGCGCTTCCGTATCACAGCTGACTAGATTGGCCTCAGACGTGCTTCGCCGGTTCTGCGCCCCCGTCACCATCCTCCTCGCCGCCTTTGCGGCGTTCCCGACCGCGGCTGCGGTGGCCGAGTCGCGGCCCGGGCACACGATCGCCGACTCGCGGCACCTGTGGGCGACGATCAACGTCTGCGACACGATCACCCACGCCGACACGATCGGCGTGCGCGGGTCGATCCCGGGCAGCGGCCGGCGTGGCGAGCACATGTACATGCGCTTCCAGGTGCAGTACTTCCGGGCTTCCGACCAGCTGTGGCACAACATCCCCAAGGGCGGCGACTCGGGCTTCGTGCACGTCGGCTCGGCCAGGTTCAAGGCGCGCCAGGGCGGCCGGCTGTTCGTCTTCGCGCCGCCGGCCGGCGGCAGCTGGCAGATGCGCGGCGTGGTCACGTTCCAGTGGCGTATCGGCTCGAAGGTCGTACGGCGCGTGCGCGAGCGCACGACCGCCGGCCACCACGTCGCCGAGTCCGATCCCGCGGGCTACAGCTCCGACACCTGCGTCATCTCCTAGCCGCCGCTAGGAGCGCGGGGCGAAGAGCCGCGGATCGTTGGTGATCACGCCGGTGACCCCCATCCGCTCCAGGGCCGCGATGCGCGCCGGGTCGTCGACGGTCCACACGTAGAGCTCGCCGCCCGCGCTCGCGACCGCCCGCGCCAGCCGCGGGGTGACCAGCGCCCAGTGGCACATCACGGCATCGATCCGGCCGCGGCGGATCGCCATCGCGGCGCGGCGCGGCAGGATCTCGCGGCCGATCCTGGCCATCGCATAGGCGGGGTAGCGCGTCCAGGGCGAGCCGAGGAGATCGCGGCGGACCTTCGGCACCGACCACCCGAGGCGGACGCCCGGCTCGAGCTCGCGGACGGCCCGGAGGCTGGGCGCCTCCATCGTCGAGATGATCGTGCGGTCAAGCAGGCCGTGCTCGCGCAACGCGTCGAGCACGCGCTCCTCGTAGCCGGCGAGCTTGAGGTCGACGTCGAGCTCGACGTCGGCGTAGGTCTCGCCGGCGAAATGCGCCAGACCCTCCTCGAGCTCGAGCACCCCGGGCCGGCGCGCGTCGCGGTAGTCGTGGGCCAGCAGCAGGCGGCCGGTGCCGTCAGGTCGTTCGGAGAGCACGTCGAACTCGATCATGTCGACGCCCGCCTCGAGCGCCGCGTCGAAGCTCGCCTGCGTGTTGCCCGGTGCGATCAGGTCGGCGCCCTTGTGGCCGATGCGCTTCACCGCTGGCACCCCGGGCACCAGTAGGTCAGGCGGTTGTCGTCGCCCTGCCCGCGAGCGACGATCTGCTCGCCGCAGCGCAGGCACGCTCGCCCGGCGCGGCCGTAGGCCCGCGGCTCGGTCGTCCTGTGGCCCTCGCGCGCCGAGCGGGCCATCCGCGGCCGCACGGCCTCGACGATCGCCAGCGCCTCGTCGTCGGTCACCGTGCCGGTGCGCCTGAAGGGATCGACGCCCGCCTCCCAGCAGCCCTCCGCCTTCCACATGTTGCCGATGCCCGCGACCGTGCGCTGGTCGAGCAGCGCGTCGCCGATCGTCCGCGTGGGGTCGTCCTCCCGCAGCCGGCGCAAAAACCGCGCGGCGTCGAAGTCCTCGGCGAGCACGTCGGGGCCCAGCGCGGCAAGCCGGTGGTCGAAGCGGCGACGGGTCTCGGTGACCAACTCGAGCACGGGGCCGTCGAACTGGACGACGTCGTGGCCGGCCGCCTTGAGCACCAGCCAGGCGCGCCGCGGGCTGCGCGCCCAGCGGCGCCCCGTCTGCCGCACGCTCCACGCCCCGGTCATGCGCAGGTGAGAGTGCAGGTTGAGGTCGCCTTCGAAGCGCAGGAACAGGTGCTTGCCGTGGGCGTGGACGGCCTCGACGCCGCGGCCGGCGAGCCGCTCGGGCCAGCGGTCCGCCGCGAAACGCGGATGGGGCGTGGCGATCTCGTCGGGCACGTTGCCCTCGAGCACCGGCCGGATCCGGTTGGCGGCGTAGTGGATCGTGTCGCCCTCGGGCACTGGTTCGAGGCTAGATGGTTGCCCTATGACGTCAGGGCGCCACGCCTGCGACGAGCGCCCGGTCGGGCTCGTAGCTGAGCAGCTCGGCGGCCTCGGCGAACGTCGTCCAGCGCCGCTCGTCGACCTCGTCGGAGGGGTCGAACCCGACGTCCTCGACGACCGCCATCCGCCACCACCGCACGCGCTTGGGGCGCCCGCCGACCGTGTAGTCGCTGGCGGGCAGCTCCTCCTCCAGGCGGCAACGCACGCCGCACTCCTCCTCTACCTCGCGCAGCGCCGCCTGCTCCCAGGTCTCGCCCGGGTCGAGCTTGCCCTTCGGCAGCGACCAGTCGCCGTGGCGCGGCCGGTGAACGAGCGCCACGCGGCCGTCGTCGCGCACGACCACCCCGCCTGCCGCACGGATCGGCTTCATCGCCGCAGCGTATGAGATGGGGTGCGTTGCGCCATGCAACCCATGAGTTGTCCGATGCAACTCTTAGCGTGGGTCCATGCTCAGGCGCGACTACGCGGGCCAGGCCTGTTCGATCGCCGGAGCGCTGGAGCTGATCGGCGAACGCTGGACGCTGCTGATCGTGCGCGACCTCTTCCTCGGCGTGCGGCGCTTCGACGATCTGCAGCGCGACCTCGGGATCGCCCGCAACGTGCTGCGCGATCGCCTGAACTTCCTTGTCGATGAGGGCATCGTGCGGCGTCGCCGCTACCAGGAGCGGCCGGATCGCTTCGAGTACGTCCTGACCCAGAAGGGCGTGGACCTCTGGCCGGTGCTGCACGCGGTGATGGGCTGGGGCGACCGCTACGCGGCGCCCGACGGCGGCCCGGGGCTCGTGGTCGAGCATCGGGGATGCGGCGGGGTGGTCGACGATCGGCGCGCCTGCGAGGCGTGCGGCACGGCGGTCGGGCCGCACGACATCCGCTGCGCCCGCCCGGCCCGGGCTGCCCGGCCCGGTGCGCACCCGCTGCTACGCGCGGCCTAGTGTCGTGCTAGCTCGGGAACCCGCCCTCGGGCGGTGCGACGTACTCGTCGAAGAGCGTGACCTTGCCGTCGCTGAAGTGGAACACGTGCACCCAGCCGTAGCCGGAGTCCGTGCCGTTCAGCCGGCCGCTCGCGCGCCCGCGCGCGAAGACTTTGTCGCCGCCGTCGACCACATCCATGATGTCGAGGCCGAAGTCCTCCCACATCGACGCCATGCGCCCGAAGAACGCGCCGACCTCTTCGTGGCCCTGCGCGTTGCCTCCATGCGGAAGGACGTCGGGGGCGTTCCAGCGGATGTCCTCCTTGAAGACCGCCAGGACAGCCGGGACGTCACCTCTCCCGAATGCCTCGTAGGCGCTGTTGACCGTCTGGACGTCGGCCTGGGACACGGATGGCTCCTCTCCTGAGTGGTGAGAGGCGAGCCTACGCGCTGAGCGTCAGCTTGCGCGGCCCGGCCCGGAACCCGAGCTCGATGAGCAGCTCCACCCAGGCCGATCCGACGACGGGCTCGCCGTCGACGCGCTCCAGCGACAGCTTGCGGCGCCGGTCGCCGAGCACGAAGGTGGCCAGCGCCTCGAGCGCCGGGCGCAGGCGCGGGTCGTCTGCGTCGACGAGCGTCAGCAGCCCCTTGCCGCCGCGCTCGGCGTAGAGGACCGGTTCGGCCCCGACGAGCACGACGTGGGCGCCGGCCACACGCTGCGGCCTACGAAGCTCGTGGTCGCGCTTGGGCCAGGGCAGCGCCGCGCCGTACGGCTGGGCCGGGTCGGTGGCGGCCAGCACGAGCGGCGCCGACTCCTCGGTCGCGCGCTGCGCCCGCAGCCGCTCGACCGCACCGGGGAGCGCGAACTGCGCGCCGCCCAGGCCTTCGACGAAGTAGCCGCGGCGACAGACGCCGAGGGTCTCCAGCGCGCTGAAGCTGTCGTAGAGCAGCGCGAACCCACCCGGGACGCCCTCGGCGAGCACGTGCTCGCGGGTGACGATCCCGTAGCGCTCCAGCAGCAGCTCGGCGAGCGTGCGGCGGCGCTGGTCCGGCGCCGGCTCGCGCCGGAAGAGCGACGACGTCAACGACCAGCGGCCCTGGACCTGCGCTTGTGCTCCGCCGCGGCGGGCCCCGAAGCGCCGCCCCGCTCGCGGGCGCTCCAGCGTGCTGCGCTGGGCGCGCGCAAGCGTCAGGCGCGGCGCGCGCAACGGCGCCCACGCGTCGTTGGTCACCTCGCCCGCCCACACCAGATCCCACAGCGCCTCCTGGATCTGCTCCGGCGCCAGCGGAAGCTCGGCGAGGAAGTCGGTGAAGAAGCACGGCGCCTGCGCCAGGCGCTCGCGCAGCAGGTCGTGCTCGCGCTCGCCGGGCCGGTCGGACTTGTTCGGCGGCGGGCCGATCGCCTCGGCGTCGTCGCGGAAGTACAGCGCGACGCGCCCCGAGTTGCGGCCCAGGGCGCCGGCGCCCACCCACACGACTTCCCCTGACGCGCACAGCTGGTCGAGCCACGCCGGCGAGTACGCGCCGCTGCGGCGCGGCAGCACGTCGCGCTCCCACACGTCGGCCGGCAGAGCCAGGCCCTGGAGCGGGACGAGGACCTCGCGCAGCCTGTCGATGCCGGCGCCGGCGGCGGGATGGCGGTCGACGCCCTGCCAGCTGGGCAGCAGCACCGCGAGCGCACGCTGGTCGGAGGCCTCGATCTCCTTGCGCAGGACCGCCAGCGAGGCGCGCCGCAGCCGTCGCAGCACCTCGGTGTCGCACCACTCGCGCTCGGTTCCTCCGGGGCGCAGCTCGCCACGCACCAGATCGCCGGCGCGCTCGAGCTCTCGCAACGCCGCCGAGGGGTCGACCGCGTAGCGATCGGCCAGCTCGCGGGTCACGAACGGCCCGTGCGTGCGCGCCCAACGGGCGACGAGGCGCGAGATCGCGTCGGGCACGTCCTCGAGGAACGCGCTCGGCAGGCCGCCGGGCGGGACAACGCCGAGGGCGTCGCGGTACAGGCCGGCATCGTCCGCGGCGATCCAGCGCTGCTCGCCGCCGACCCGAACGCGTTATGGCCCGGCGCTCACGCTCGAGCTCGGCGAGCATCGCGGTCGCGTCGATGCCCGGCAGGACGCGCTCAGCGACCTCGCCCTGACTCAAATCGCCGAGGCGCCGCAGCACGTCGGCGAGCGCGTCGCGCGTCTCGGCGCGCGTGCGGTCCGACCGATGCTGGAGGTCGGCCTCGACCTGGGCGAGGGCGTCGGCGTCGATCAGCTCGCGCAGCTCCTCCTGGCCGAGCAGCTCGCGCAGCAGCTCGCGATCGAGCGACAGCGCGGCGGCGCGCCGCTCGGCGTTGGGCGTGTCGCCCTCGTACATGTAGGTCGCGACGTAGTCGAAGAGCAGCGAGGAGGCGAACGGCGAAGCTGTCGCCGTCTCGACCTCGACCAGCGACAGCTCGCGGCGGTGCAGGGCGCTCAGCAGCTCGACCAGGCCGGGCAGGTCGAGGACGTCGCGCAGGCACTCGCGATAGGTCTCCAGGATGATCGGGAAATCCGCGTAGCGCTTGGCGACCTCGAGCAGCGTCTGGGACTTCAGCCGCTGCTGCCACAGCGGCGTGCGCCGGCCCGGCCACGCGCGCGGGATCAGCAGCGCTCGGGCCGCGTTCTCGCGGAAGCGCGCGCCGAACAGGGCGCTGCCGGCGAGCTCGGAGACGACGGCGTCCTCGACCTCGTCGGGATCGAGCAGCACGAGGTCGATTACATCCCACCCACCCAGCTCGTCGGCGTCGGGAAGGTGGACGATGATCCCGTCGTCGGACCAGATCGCGTCGGACTCGAGGCCCAGCTCTTCCCGGATGCGCTTCGACAGCGCGAGGCCCCATGCCGCATGCACGCGGCCGCCGTACGGCGAGAGCACGCACAGCCGCCAGTCGCCGATCTCGTCGCGGAAGCGCTCGACGACGATCGTGCGATCCGACGGCACCACGCGGGTGGCGGCCTGCTGCTCGGCGAGGAAGTCCAGGAGGTTGCGCGCGGCGAGCGCGTCGAGGTCGTACTCGCGCTCGAGCGTCTCGGCGGACTGGTCGACCGCCCAGCGGGCGAACGCGCCGAGCTCGCGGCCGAGCTCCTTCGGCCGGCCGACGCTGTCGCCCTTCCAGAAGGGCACCGCGCCCGGGACGCCTGGCGCGGGGGTGACGACCACGCGGTCGCGGCCGATCTCCTCGATCCGCCACGACGAGGCGCCGAGCAGGAACGTCTGGCCCGGCCGTGCCTCGTAGACCATCTCCTCGTCGAGCTCGCCGACGCGGCGGCCGTCGGGCAGCGTCACCGAGTAACAGCCCGCGGTCGGGGATCGTCCCGGCGTTGGCGATCGCCAGCTGGCGCGCGCCCTTGCGCGCACGGATCGTGCCCGCGACGCGGTCCCAGACGATTCTCGGCCGCAGCTCGCCGAACTCCGCGGAGGGGTAGCGGCCGTCGAGCATGTCGAGCACGTTCTCCAGCAGCGGGCGCGGCAGCTCGGCGTAGGAGTGCGTGCGCGTGACGAGGGCGTAGAGGTCGTCGACCGAGACCGTCCCGTCCTCGCCTTGCTCGGCCGCTGCGGCGATGGCGACGATCTGCTGCGCGAGCACGTCGAGCGCGTTGCGCGGCACGACGGTCGGCTCGATCTTCCCTTCGCGCATCAGCTTGACGACCACCGCGCTCTCGAGCAGGTCGGCGCGGAACTTGGGGAAGATCCGCCCCTTGGAGATGTCGCCGACGCCGTGCCCGGCGCGCCCGATGCGCTGCAGGCCGCGCGCGACCGACTTGGGCGACTCGACCTGGAGCACGAGGTCGACCGCGCCCATGTCGATGCCGAGCTCCAGCGACGAGGTCGCCACGAGACACGGCAGCTCGCCCGCCTTGAGCATCTCCTCGACGACGGTGCGCTCCTCGCGCGCCAGCGAGCCGTGGTGGGCACGCGCGATGTCGTTGGGGTCCCGCCGGAGGTGGGGCCCCCATCCGATGTTGCCAGCTCGTTCAGCCGCAACGCCAGGCGCTCGGCGGCGCGGCGGGCGTTGACGAAGATGATCGTCGAGCGGTGCTCGCGGACCAGCCGCAGCAGTTCTGGATAGATCGCCGGCCAGATCGAGCGGCGCGTCGCCTCGCCTCCGACAACGGGATCGAGCGGATCGAGGGGGTCGGCTGGGTCGATTCCTGCTCCGGCTCGACCATCGACTCGACCGGCACGTGGATCTTCAGGTCGAGCTCCTTGCGGATGCCGGCGTCGACGATCCTGCAGGTGCGCCGCGGGCCCACCAGGAAGCGGCCGATCTCCTCGAGCGGGTTCTGGGTCGCGCTCAACCCGATGCGCTGCACCGGATGGCCGGCGTTGGCCTCCAGGCGCTCGAGCGTCAGCGCCAGATGCGAGCCGCGCTTGGTGGCCGCGACCGCGTGGATCTCGTCGACGATCACCGTCTCGACGTCGCGCAGGATCTCCTTGGCCTGCGAGGTCAGCATCAGGTACAGCGACTCGGGCGTGGTGATGAGGATGTCCGGCGGGTTGCGCCGGATCGCCATGCGCTCCTTCTGGGGCGTGTCGCCGGTGCGCACCGCCACGCGCACGTCCGCGCCGACCCCGCGCAGCGGCGCCCGCAGGTTGCGCTCGACGTCGTAGGACAGCGCCTTGAGCGGCGAGACGTAGACGACGCGCGTGGCGTGGCCTTCGGCGCCGGTCAACCGGTCGATCGCCCACAGGAAGGCGGCCAGCGTCTTGCCCGAGCCGGTGGGCGCGCTGATCAGCACGTGCTCGCCCGAAGCGATCGCCGGCCAGGCCAGTTCCTGGGCCGGTGTGGGAGCCTCGAACGCGCCCGTGAACCAGTCGCGAACCGCCGGTGAGAACGAGGTCAAGGGCACCCCTTGACTCTACGACGATTACGGGCTGCAGCCGAAGGCCGAGAGCGGCGAATCCGACGCGCTCGGCGGGACGTCGCCGGCGCCGCTCGCCCAGGCGGTGTTGGGCTGCGCGCCCATCTCGAGATGCAGCTTGCCGCCGGGCCGGATGGCGGCCTCGCGGAACCAGGCGCGGTCCAGCGGCTCGCCGTTCAGCGTGGCCGACTGGACGTACTTGCCCACCGGCGAGGCGCCCGGCGCCTCGATCTCGAAGGTCTTCTTCGGCCCCAGGGCGATGCTCGCGCCGGTGAACACCGGCGAGCCGATCATGTGCAGCGGCGCACCCGGCGTGAACGGGCCGAACCCGAGCGCCGAGAAGACGTACCACGCCGACAGGCTGCCGAGGTCGTCGTTGCCGGGCAGGCCGTCGACGGTCGGCCTGTAGAGCAGCTGCGCGGCGCGCATCTCGGCCGCCAGCTTCCACTGCTGCCGCGCGAACGGGTACAGGTAGGGCGCGCCGAGGTCGTGCTCGTTGCCGGGCGCCCACTGGTCGAAGCGGTAGGCGATCCCGAAGACGGTCAGCCGGTTCTGCGCCTCGGCGGGCACGGTGAAGAGGTGGTCGAGCCGCTCGACCGCGGCGGCGTCGCCGCCCATGCCGTCGAACAGCCCGCGCGGGTCGTGGGGGACCAGCCACGAGTACTGCCAGGAGTTGCCCTCCTGGAAGCCGGTCTCGTCGTGGGCGGGGTCGAAGTTCGCCAGCCACGTGCCGTCGGCGTTGCGCGGCCGGATCCACTTGGTCTCGGGGTCCAGCTGCTTGCGGTAGTTCAGCGACTGCGCGAGCCAGCGCTGCGCCTTGGAGTGCAGCCCGAGCCGCTCGGCCATCAGCGCCAGCGCGAAGTCGGCGACGCCGTACTCGAGCGTCGTGCCCGTCCCGCTGTCGTACTTGTCGACCGGCAGGTATCCGAGCTGCCGCCACTCGGCCTGCCGGCGCCCGACCAGCTCGACCGCCTCGTCGTAGAGCGCCCGCGCCTCCTTGTAGCGGAGCAGGCCGCGGCAGTAGCCGTCGGCGATCATCGGGATCGCCGGGTCGCCCGACATGTGCGCGGCGTCGTAGCTCTGCTCGCCCCAACGGGGCAGGTGATCGCCCTGCTGGGCGTCGGCGAGCAGCGAGCGCAGCATGTCGGCGTAGCGCCCCGGCTCGAGCAGCGCGAGCAGCTGGTTCTGCGCCTTGTAGGTGTCCCACGAGGAGAAGTTGGCGTACTGCGTGCGGCCCTCGGCGACGTGGATCTGGTCGTCGAAGCCGCGGTAGCGCCCGTCGACGTCGGTGAAGACGTTGGGGTGCAGCAGCGCGTGGTAGAGCGCGGTGTAGAAGGAGCGCTTGTCGGCGTCCGTCCCGCCGTCGACGCGCAGCTTCGCGAGCTCGTCGTTCCAAGCGCCGTAAGCCGCTGAGCGCATCTCGTCGAAGCTGACGCTCTCCGGCGCCTCGGCCTCGAGGTTGCGCCGCGCCCCGTCGGAGTCGACGAACGAGATGCCCACGCGCATCGTCACCGTCGAGCCGGGGGCGAACTGCACCCACGTGTCGCCGTGGGCCACGATCGGCTCGCTGAACCGCGCGACGAAGAAGACCGGGTAGTGGCCGCTGCGCGTGAAGCCGGAGATCTCGCCGGGATGCTCCGGATCGACCGTGAAGCCTCCGCTCTGCGCCTCCCCGTCGTTGTTGTGCTTGGGGTCGACGATCAGGTAGGCGGCGGGGCCGGGCGGGAAGGCGTAGCGCTGCATCGCGGCGTGGGTCGCCGCGGTCAGTTCGACGTCGGTGCCGTTGGCCAGGCGGACCTCGTAGTAGCCGGCCTGCGCGTGCTCGGTGGCGTGCGAGAACGGCGCGGCGTACTGGCGCGGATCGGCCGGCGGGGCGACCGGCGCGGTCCAGGGCATGAACGGCAGGTCGCCCGCCTTGGCGACGCCCGGCCCGGAGAGGTGCACGAGGCTGAAGCCGCGGATCTGCGGGTGGTGGCCCATGTAGCCGCTGTAGGCGCCGATCGGGTCGTCGTAGCCCGCGGGCGTGAAGGTGTCGGGACTGTTCTGCACCATCCCGAACGGCACGTCGGCGCCCGGGAAGACGAAGCCGGGCGCGAGCGTCCCGATCATCGGGTCCACGTAGGAGGCCAGGTCGGCCGCGTGCGCGGCCGACGGCAGCGCGACGAACGCAGCAACCACTGCAAGAAGGCGCCTCACGCCTCCTAGAACGTCGGCGGGCCGCCGATCTTTCGGGCTCGCGCGATTACGGCGTCGATCATCGCCGGCGTGAGCTTGCCGGTGAACGTGTTCTGCTGGCTGGGATGGAAGCAGCCGAGCACGATCCGGTCGCCGGCGCGGGCCTCCGCGCCGTGGCCGAAGCGGGGCCGCGGGCGCAGCTCGGGGTCGAGCAGCCGAAACGCGCAGTCCCAGGCGAACGCGCCGAGGCACAGCACCACGCGCACGTCTCCCAGCAGCTCGAGCTCGGCGGCGGTCCAGGGCAGGCAGCGATCACGTTCTTCAGGCAGCGGCTTGTTGGCGGGCGGCGCGCAGCGCACGGCGGCCGTGACCCAGACGTCGGTCAGCCGCAGGCCGTCGCCGGCGTGCGTCGAGGTCGGCTGGTTGGCGAGCCCGGCGCGGTGCAGCGCGGCGAACAGGAAGTCGCCGGATCGGTCGCCGGTGAACACGCGCCCCGTGCGGTTGGCGCCGTGCGCGGCCGGCGCGAGCCCGAGCACGAGCACGCGCGCAGCCGGATCGCCGAAGCCGGGCACCGGGCGCCCCCAGTAGGTCTCGCCGGCGAACGCGGCGCGCTTGGTCACGGCCACCTCCTCGCGCCAGGCCACGAGCCGTGGGCAGGCGCGGCACTCCGTGACCCGCCGCTCGAGTTCGGCGAGAGCGTCTATGAGGCGGACTGCTCGAGGATTCCGGCGACCAGCCGCTCGATCACCGGCTCGAGGTCGCCGATGCGCTCGGGCTGGCCCGTGCGCAGCTGGCGCGACGCCAGCTCGACGATCGCGCCGACGATGGCGAACGCATCGTCGGGCGAGGCGAACAGCGGGGCGCCATAGCTCTCGTGGGCGGCACGGTTCTCGGTGACCAGGAAGTCGGCGAACGCCTGCAACATCTCGTCGCGCTTGGCGGCCCCGGCGGGGCCGACGCCGATCACGTCGACCAAGACCACGCGCGCCATCTCCGGGAACGCCTCGAGGCCCTCGAGGAACCGGTGGACGCGGGCGTGGACGCGAGCCTCGAACTGCTGCTCGACGGAGCTTGCCGCGGCCGCGACGGCCGCGCGGCTGGCCGCCCCCGCCGCGTCGGTGAGCGCGAGGATGCACTCCTCCTTGTTGGCGAAGTGCTCGTAGAAGGTGGCCTTCGACATCCCGGCCTCCTTGCTGATCGCCTCGGCGCTGGCCTCCGCGTAGCCGTACTCGGAGAACACCTTGGCGGCAGCCACGAAGAGCCGCTGGAGCTGGACGCTCCGGCGGACCTCGAGGGGTGGCGCGTGCCTCCCGCGCGGCACGGTCACGGGATCCTCTGCCATGTGACGAATGTACCCGTCCCATAGGCTGTCGCGCCATGCGTGCCGCCGCACTGTCCCCGATCGCCCTGGCGGTCCTCGCCCTGGCACAGGGCGGTTGCGGGACCGCCTCGAACACCGTTCCATCCGGCCTACAGGGGCGCGAGAAGGACGCCGCGCAGGCCGTCGACGACCTGCGCAAGGCGGCCTCTCGGCGCGACGCCCGCAAGATCTGCGACTCCTACCTCACCCCCGAGCTGAAGGCCAGCCTCGCGACCCTGGCCCGCACCACCAAGCGCGGGTCCGACTGCGCCGACCAGCTCAAGGACTCCCTCCAGGACGCCGACAGCCTCGACCTCGAGGTCGAGTCCGTCCGGATCACCGGCAACACGGCCACCGTGCGCGTCAAGACCAACGCCACCCGGGGCGACGACCCGGTCGACACCCTCCATCTCGTCGATCAGCGCGGCTGGCGGATCGACCGGCTCGGCGACCTGCCCTAGTAGACGCCCTAGCCGAGCGAGCGCCCGTAGTGGCGCTCGTAGTACGCGCGGTAGTCGCCCGAGCGGATCGGCTCCCACCACCACGCGTTGTCGCGATACCAGGCGACGGTGCGCTCGAGGCCGTCGGCGAAGCGCACGCCCGGCTCCCAGCCCAGCGCGCGGATCTTCTCGCTGCCGAGCGAGTAGCGGCGGTCGTGGCCGGGCCGGTCGGTGACGTACTCGATCAGCGACTCGTCGCGGCCGGTCAGCTCGAGGATCCGCCGGACGACCTCGATGTTCGGGCACTCGTCGGGGCCGCCGACGTTGTAGGCCTCGCCCGGCTCGCCACTGGCGAGCGCGTGGCCGATGCCCGAGCAGAAGTCCTCGACGTAGATCCAGTTGCGCACGTTCATCCCGTCGCCGTAGACGGGCAGGTGGTCGCCGTGCAGCGCGTTGAGGACCATCAGCGGGATCAGCTTCTCGGGGTACTGATACGGCCCGTAGTTGTTCGACCCGCGGCAGATCACCGCCTCGGTTCCGTAGGTGTGGAAGTAGCTCGCGACGAGCAGGTCGGCGCCGGCCTTCGTGGCGCTGTAGGGCGAGGAGGGCGCGAGCGGGGAGGACTCCGTGAACGAGCCTTCCTCGATCGACCCGTAGACCTCGTCGGTCGAGACCTGCACCATGCGCACGCCGGCCTCGCGGACCGCCTCGAGCAGTACCCAGGTTCCGACCGCGTGGGTCTGGACGAACGCGTCGGGTTCTGCGATCGAGCGGTCGACGTGCGTCTCCGCCGCGAAGTTGACGACCGCCTCGGCGCCCTCGATCGCCGAGCGGACCGCGTCGGGATCCTCGATCCCGGCCTCGATCAGCGTGACGTCGAGGTCCTGAAGATTCTCCCGCCGGCCCGCGTATGTGAGCTTGTCGAGCACGACGACCTCGTCGCCGTGCTCGGCGATGCGCTGGCGCACGAAGTTCGAGCCGATGAACCCGGCGCCGCCACAGACCAAAAGCCTCATACGGCGACGCGCTCCGAGAGGTAGGCGGCCAGCCCGTCCTGCCAGGGCGGCAGCGCGACCGCGTCGGGCCGCTCGCTGGCGAGCACGCTCCACGCCGGCCGGGGAGCCGAGCGCTTCAGCTCGGCCGAGGTGATCGGGACCACGCGGCAGTCCACGCCGGCGCGGTCGAAGAGCTCGACGGCCAGCTCGTACCAGGTGCACGCCCCGGCGCCGGCGAGGTGGTGGACGCCCTGGAGCTGCCGTTCGGCGACCTCGATCAGCGCGGGCGCCAGGTGGCCGGTCCACGTCGGGCAGCCGACCTGGTCGTTGACCACCGTCACCTCGTCGCGGTCCTGAGCGAGCGTGAGCATCGTGTCGACGAAGTTGCGTCCGCCGGCGCCATAGAGCCAGGCGGTGCGCGCGATCGCGTACGGCGTGCCGACGCTCTTGACCGCCTTCTCGCCGGCGAGCTTGGTGCGCCCGTAGGCGGTCCGCGGCCCGGTGGGGTCCGACTCGACGTACGGCTGGCCGGCGTCGCCGCCGAAGACGTAGTCGGTCGACACCGACACCACGAACGCGCCGTGGCGGCCGGCGGCTGCGGTGACGTGGTTGGCGCCGTCGCGGTTGACCAGCGAGGCGACCAGCTCCTGTTCCTCGGCACGGTCGACGTCGGTGTAGGCGGCGCAGTGCAACACGACCTCCGGCTGCGCCTCGGCGATCCGGTCGAAGACCGCCTGCGCGTCGGTGACGTCGAGTTCGAACTTGCCCGCGCTCGCCACACTGTGGCCGAGCCTGCGTGCCTCCTCGACGACGCGCTGCCCAAGCATCCCCTCGGCTCCTGTGACGAAGATCCGCATGAGCTAGAGGATCCCGATCTCGGAGTTGTCGCCGACCATGAACCGGTACGCGCGCGGCTGGCGGTCGTCGCGGCCGATCTTGACGTTGCGGCCGAGCAGCGAAGCCTCCATGCGTCCGTCGAGCCCGATCACCGACGAGCCGGCGAGCAGGATCGAGTGCTCGACCTCCGCGCGCTCGATGACGCAGTCCTCGCCGATGGCGGTGTAGGGGCCGATGTAGCAGTCGACCAGGCGCGCGTTGGCGCCGATGATCGCCGGGCCCCGCACCATCGAGCGCTCGAGAACGGCGCCCGCCTCGATGACCACCCGGCCGTCCGCCTGCGAGTCGACGAGCTCGCCGTCGACGCGGCCTTCGAGCGCGTCGAGGATCAGCCGGTTGGCCTCCAGCATGTCTTCGAGGCGCCCGGTGTCCTTCCACCAGCCGCGCACCACGTGGGGCTCGACGCGCGCGCCCTGGTCGACCAGGTGCTGGATCGCGTCGGTGATCTCCAGCTCGCCGCGTGGCGAGGGCTCGATCGCGCGCGCCGCGTCGTGCACCGCGGCGGTGAACATGTAGACGCCGACCAGCGCGAGGTTGGTCTTCGGCTCGGCGGGCTTCTCGGCCAGCCGCGTGACCCGCCCGTCCTGCAGCTCGGCGACGCCGTAGTGCTCGGGGTCGGGCACCGGCGTGAGCAGGATCAGCGCGTCGGGGGAGTTGGCCCGGAAGGCCTCGACGAGCTCGCTGATCCCGCCCTGCAGGAGGTTGTCGCCGAGGTACATGACGAACGGGTCGGCGCCGAGGAACGGCTCGGCGGTCAGGACCGCGTGGGCCAGGCCCGCGGGCTCGTCCTGGACGATGTAGGTGATCCGGACTCCGAACTGCGAGCCGTCGCCCGCCGCCTCGCGGATCTC
Organism: uncultured Actinomycetes bacterium; assembly: GCA_963825415.1. Taxonomy (GTDB): domain Bacteria; phylum Actinomycetota; class Thermoleophilia; order Solirubrobacterales; family Solirubrobacteraceae; genus BP-464. The sequence continues at coordinate 832,790 of CAWGTD010000003.1, forward strand.
GTCGCCGGTCTCCGGGGCGATGATGATCCCGATCTCCTCGATGCCGGCCTCGGCCATCGCCTCGATGCCGTAGAAGAGGACGGGCTTGTTCGCCACCGGCACGAGCTGCTTGGCGGAGGTGTGCGTGATCGGGCGCAGGCGCGTGCCCCGCCCGCCCGAGAGGATGAGGCCCTTCACGGAGGTTGAGGCTAGCCGACGGCCTTGACTAGTAGACCCCGCCCAGCTTGCGGTGGTCCCAGGTCACCCGGCGGCGCTCGACGAACTGCAGCACCACGCGCTTGGGCGCCTGCGCGGCGACCATCTCTGTGGCCGGATTGCCGGCGTAGCGTTCGAACAGCGCCTCGCCGAAGGCCTGCACGTCGGGCGTGTCGCGGTGGATGACCGTGTCGCACTCGAGCATCACGCCGCGCAGCTTCTCGTAGGAGTCGCCGGCCTCGACCTGGAGCGTGGCGCGCGGGTCGCGCTCGAGGTTCTTGACCTTCTGGGACTTCGTATATGTCCAGCACCAGATCTCGCCGTCGCGCAGCAGGTACCACAGCGGCATGAGGTGCGGCCAGCCGCGCGGCCCGAGGGTCGCGCACGTGACGGTGCGCTGCTCCTCCAGGAACGCGCCCGCCTCGTCGTCCGACATGCGGATCTGGTCGCGGCGACTCACCGGGCGGCGGCGGCGGGCTGGCGCAACCGCTGCGCGGCCGCCAGCACTGCTTCGCGCGCGTCGGCGGGCTCGAGCACGACCGCGTCGCCGGCTTCCTTGAGCACCTCGCGCACCAGCCAGTCGGTGCCCGCGAACGCCAGCTCGACGACGACCGAGCCGTCGGCGAGCTCCTGGGCGACCGTCCGCTCCTCGCGTGCCCAGCGGGCGCGCTCGGGCGACACCCACACACGCGCGCGCGCCGACGCGGGAACCTCGCCGGTGCGCGGCCAGCCGTCGACGTCTGCCGCCGGGTCGACCTCGGGCCGCGGGGTGTAGCGCTCCTTCAGCGCCTCGGCGCCCTTGATCCGGTCCAGCCGGAAGTGGCGCACGTCATCGCGCGAGGGGTCGAAGGAGGCGACGTACCAGCCCTCGCGGCCGTTGATCAGCGCGTAGGGCTCGATCGTGCGCTCGATGAACTCGTCCTCGTTGGGCTTGTAGTAGTCGAGGCGCAGCAGGCGCCGGCCCGCGATCGCCCGCGAGACGACCCGCGCGATCTTCGAGTCGTCGCCGCCGCTCTCCGCCACCTGGAGACCCTGCTCCATCGGGTCGGAGCCCAGCGCCTCGATGATCTTCTCGCGCGCGGAGGCCAGCGTGCCGGCGGGCAGGTGGTCGCCGATCAGGTCGATCGCGGCGATCAGCGCCTTGGCCTCGACCGGCAGCAGCCGCGCGGGGCGCGCGAAGTTGTCGGAGTAGGGCTCGGGGTCGACCTCGATCGTCCCGTCGGCGGCGACCTCGGCGTAGAGCACGTAGGAGCCGCCGCCGAAGTTCACGACGTTGAGGACGTTGACGTCCTCGCGCAGCTCGGTGTCGGAGATCTGAAGGCGCTCGCAGACGTCGGCGGACTGCAACAGCTGGCCCGCGCGGCCGGCCTCGATCAGGATCGACGCCAGCGTCACGAGCCGGGCGAAGCGCTCGGGCCGGATGCCGTTCTCCTTGCGGCCGGCGGCGAGGTCCTCGGCCGGGGGCGCCTCGGCCGCGCGCTTGCGCCTGACCTCCGGCGCGAGCGCGAAGGGGTGCTCGTGGCGGTCGATCAGCAGCTCGATCCGGTCGGTGACCTCGGCGACCAGCTCATCGGGGCCCTCGACCGTCAGGTGCTCGCCGAGCGGCAGCACGAAGCTCGCCATCTGGCGCAGGTTCGCGAAGTCGGTGCGGAACGTGACCGGCCCGTCGTGGGCCACGATCTCGCCGAAGCGGCCGTAGTGGCGCTCGATCTGCCACGCGATGCGCTCCGACACGCGCACCTCGGCGGTGCCGACGGTGTCGCCGAACTGCCACGCCGCGCGGCTGGCGTACTCGCGCGGATCGAAGTCCGTGGGCCGCTTGAAGTCGTGCTCGGCCTTGCTGGCGTAGGCGACCTTGCCGCGGATTCGCGAAAGCCGGAACACGCGAATCGCGCCGCGCTCGTGGGAATGGCCGATGAGCGAGAACTGCCCGCCCTGGAAGAGCAGGTGGTAGGGGTCGACCTTCCGGGGCCCCACCTCGTCGCGTTCCATCGTGTAGTAGTCGAAGGTGATCGTCTTGTTGCGGAAGATCGCCGTCTCGACCTTGGCCAGGCGCCCCGACAGCTCGTGCCCGCCGGCCGAGCCGGTGATGCCCAGCGCGACGCCCTGCTGCTCGGGCGCGTTGAGCGGGCTGGGCCGGCCCCAGGAGATCTGCTGCAGCGCGAGCCGCAGCGGCTCGGCGTAGGCGAATTCACCATCGAGCAGCGACAGCGCGGTCTGGAGCGCCGCCAGCTCGGCGTCGGTGAACGCGATCGCCGGAAGGTGGAAGTTCTCCGGCCGCAGCGAGTAGTTCTCCTGCTCGGCGACGCCGTCGGCGGGGCGGTCGACCGACAGCTGGATCCCGAGCGATTCGAGCTCGGCGCGATCGGCGTAGAAACGTCGGGCGAAGGCGTCCTCGTTCATGCCGCTGTAGCCCTCGACGTCGCGGCGGATCTCGAGTGCCGTGACCGGCCTTCGCTCGGCCATCAGGTAGGAGATCAGCGAGAGCTGGCGGATGAGCTTTTCCGTGTCCTTGGCCATCGACGGTCCACCTTAGATATCGCCTGCAGGCGGCGGGCGAATCGGGCGCAGATTCGTCCCGCTTTTTGCGGCGTTTGGCTGGTGGGCAAGGTAGGTTGGCACCAACCCATGCCCAAGCTGATGATCGTCGACGACCACGAGGCCCTGCGCGAGGGTCTGGAGGTCATGCTCACCAACAGCGGCCACGAGGTCGTCGGGGTCGCGGGCAACGTGGCCTCCGCCGTCGACCTCGTCACGGTCACCAATCCCGACATCGCGATCGTCGACATCAGGCTTCCGGACGGCAGCGGGATCGCGTTGACCCGCGAGCTGCTCGCGCGCCGGCCGGAGCTCGGCGTGATCCTCTACACGGGCGACAGCGACGCCGAGCTGCTCTACGAGGGGCTGGACTCCGGAGCCCGCGGCTACGCGCTGAAGGCGGGCTCGATGGAGGAGCTCGGCGCGGCGATCGAACGGGTCGCGTCCGGCGGCTCCTACGTCGATCCGCGGCTGGACCGGATCCTGCTCTCGCCGCGGGCGACCGCGCGGCTGCCCCAGCTCTCGCCGCGCGAGCGCGAGATCATGCATTTGATGGCCGAGGGCCGGACCGCCGAGGCGATCGGCTCGGAGATCAACGTCTCGGTCGAGACGGTCCGCACGCACGTGCGCAACGTGATCCGCAAGCTCCAGGCGCGCAACCGCGTGCACGCGATCGCCATCGCGCTCGAGCGCGGCGAGATCGCGCTGGATCCCGACCGCGACGATCGATGACGCCGGCCGGCGGGCCGGGCGCCGGCGACGACGAGCGCGTGCGCAAGCTCGTCCACGACCTGCGCACGCCGGCGACGATCATCGGCGGCTTCGCCGACCTGCTCGCTCGCGGCGGGCCGGAGCTGACCGAGGAGCGCCGGGCGGAATTCGTCGCGCGGATCGCCGACGCCGCCCGCGAGCTCAACGACATCCTGGACGCCCAGCGCTAGCGCCTGCTAGAACGCCGGGTGATGGGGGGGCTCACGGCGATCGTCTGCGACGACGCACCAGGGTTTCGCGCGCTGCTCACCGCACTGCTGCAGGAGGCCGGTCTCGATGTCGTGGCCGAGGCCGACTCGTGGGAGGCGACCGAGCGGCTCTCGCCCGGCATCGACGCGATCGTCGTAGACCTCTGGATGCCGGAGCTCGACGTCGCGGCGCTCGCCCGGGTTCGCGCCGCCTCACCGCACTCGGCGCTCGCTGTCGTCACCGCGCTACGCGTCGCCGACGCCGCCCACCATGTCGAAGACGTCGACGTCGACCTGCTCCTGGCGAAGACAGAACCGCCGCTGCAGATCGCCGCGAAGATCGCCGACTGCGCGCAGAGACGCGCGGACCTCCGCCCGGCCTGAAGCTAGGCCGCTTGCGCCTGCTCGGCCTCGTCGGCCGCTTCCGGCGCGGCCTGAAGCCCGAACCACGCGCCCGCGTCGAGCGCGCGGTCGAACCCCGACCAGGTCTGCCCGTTCGACAGCTGCTTCTCGAGCCGGTCGAACGAGCCGAGGCGCCCGCCGAGGTTGTCGATCATGTGCACGAGCGTGGCCTCGCGCGTGCAGGGCACGACAGGACTGCCGTGGGCGAGCGAGCCGTGGTGGCTGAGGATGATGTGCAGCACAGCGCGGGCGAGGCCCGGCGGGAAGCCCGGCAGGTCCTCGATCGCGCGGCGCACGCGGTAGTAGCCCAGCGGGATCTCGCCCTGAAGGCGGCCGTCGTCGGTGAAGTCGATCGCCGTCGTCGGCTCGGCCGTGTAGGCCTCGAGCTTGCCGATGTCGTGCAGCAGCGCGCCGGTGACCGCAACGTCGCGATCGACACCGGGGAAGGTGGCGCTGATCGCGCCGACGGCCTGGGCGACCGACAGGCAGTGCTCGAGCAGCCCGTGCCGGTAGGCCTGGTGGAAGAACTTCGCAGCGGGGGCACTGCGGTAGAGCGGCCAGGTCTCCGAGCCCTCGGAGAAGAAGCGCGCGAGCAGCTCGCTCAAGTGCGGGTTGCGGACCGTGGCCAGCAGCTCGCGCAGGTCGGCCTCCATCTGCTCGGCCGAGCGCGGCGGGCCGTCGAGCAGCTCGGCCAGGTCGAACGAGTCGGGCGACGGGCGGCGCAGCGCGCGCACGGTGACCTGCGGCCCGTAACGCGGATGGGCGCCGAAGCGGCCGAGCACGCGCACAGGCGCGCCGGCCTCACAGAGACCGCGCAGCTGGTCGACGCCGTCCCACACCATCGCCGGCACGCTGCCCGAGCGGTCGGCGAGGACGAGCTTGATGAACTCCCCGCCGTCGCGCTTCTGGCGCGCCTCGACCTCGCGGACCAGCATGACCTGATCGATGTCGCAGCCGTCTTCGAGGTCCCGCACGAGCACGGTCGGCAAACTAGACAGGGAGGCGGACGAACTAGGGTGCGTGCTCACCCTGAAGAGGTCGGTGTCGGAGGGGCGACGCTGACACGTGACGAAGCGAGGGCGTGATGAGCAACGACGTGCACCGGTGGTGGACCCTCGGCGCGGTCTGCGTCGCCACGTTCATGCTGCTGATCGACATCACGATCGTCAACGTGGCGCTGCCGGCGATCGCGGCGGACCTCGGCTCGTCGTTCACAGACCTGCAGTGGGTGGTCGATGCCTACGCGCTGTCGCTGGCGTCGCTGCTGCTGACGGCGGGCTCCCTGGCCGACCTCTTCGGCCGCCGCCGGATCTTCGTGATCGGCCTCACGCTCTTCACGCTCTCGTCGCTGCTGTGCGGCCTGGCGACGACACCCACGTTCCTGACGCTGGCCCGAGCGGCCCAGGGGATCGGCGGCGCGGCGATGTTCGCGACCTCGCTGGCGCTGCTCGCGCAGGCCTTCCACGGGCCGGAGCGCGGCACGGCGTTCGGCATCTGGGGCGCGACGATCGGTGCCGCGGTGGCGATCGGCCCGCTGGTCGGCGGTGCGCTGACCGAGCACGTCAGCTGGGAGTCGATCTTCCTCATCAACCTCCCGATCGGCGTCGCCGCCATCGCCGTGACCCTCGCGCGCGTGCGCGAATCGAGTGATCCCGAGCACGGCGGCGTCGACTGGCCGGGGCTGGTGACCTTCTCCGGCGGGCTGTTCCTGCTGGTCTTCGCGCTGGTGCGCGGCAACGCCGAGGGCTGGACCAGCGGGCTGATCCTCGGCTTCCTGATCGGCTCCGCGGTGCTGCTGGTGGCCTTCGTGGTGGTCGAGTCGCGGCGGGACAAGCCGATGTTCGACCTCTCGCTGTTCCGCAAGCCGGCGTTTGCCGGCGCCGCGATCGCCGCCTTCGCGATGTCCGCCGGAATGTTCTCGATGTTCCTGTACCTGACGCTGTACCTGCAGAACACGCTCGGCCTCTCGCCCCTGGAGACCGGTGTGCGCTTCCTGCCGATGACGGTCGTGTCGTTCTTCGCCGCGCCGCTGTCGGGGCGCCTGCAGGTGAAGGTCCCTGTCCGCTGGCTGTTCGGCGCCGGGCTCGGCCTCGTCGGGATCGGCCTGCTGCTGATGCGCGACATCGACGCGGGGTCGGGATGGACCGCACTGCTGGCCGGGTTCATCGTCGCCGGCGCCGGCATCGGCACCACCAACCCGGCGCTGGCCACCACGGCGGTGGGTGTCGTCGAGCCGCGGCGCAGCGGCATGGGGTCGGGGATCAACAACACCTTCCGCCAGGTCGGCGTCGCCACCGGGATCGCCGGGCTCGGAGCGCTGTTCGAGCATCTGCTCGTGTCGAAGTTGGGCCACGGCATCTCGGGGCAGGCCCTGGCCACCGGCAACCCGCAGGTGGTTCCCGCCGCGATGCGCCATGAGTTTCTGGTCGCCTACACGGGCGCGCTGGACACGCTGCTGCTGGTGGGCGCGCTCGTCTGCCTTGTCGCTGCCGTCCTCTCGGCATGGCTGGTTCGCCCGCAGGACTTCATTGCCAGCCAAGGTGCAGCTGCCGCCGAGGCGCCGGCGGCCGCGTAACGTTCGCGCGTGGCCTCGCTGCTTCCGATCCCGCGCCCCGACCGCTTCGGCGACGCGGCCGCGAACACATGGGACATCGTCTTCCGTGGCGGTGTGGCCGACCTGCGCCACACACCGGCGCGGATCATCGACGAGGGCCCGAAGCGAACGGTCTACCGCTACCTGACGCCCGAGGACGAGCGGCCGGCACGCGCGTTGCCCGTGCTGCTGGTGCCACCGCTCGCCGCCCCGACGATCTGCTTCGACCTGCGGCGCGGCTGCTCGCTCGCCGAGCACCTGCTCGCGCTCGGACACCCCACCTACCTGCTCGAGTACGGGGACATCGGCTACTCCGACAAGGAGCTCGGCCTCGAGCACTGGGTCGAGGACATCATCCCCAACGCGGTGCGGCGCGTCAGCGAGGACGCCGGCGGCGCCCCGGTGCAGCTGGTCGGCTGGTGCCTCGGCGGGATCATGTCGCTGCTCGCCGCCGCCGGTGACCGCGACCTGCCGATCAACTCGATCGCCATGGTCGCCAGCCCGTTCGACTTCACGCAGGTGCGGATCATGGCCCCGATCCGGCCGGTCGCCAACCTGACCAACGGCCTGTTGCTGACCGCCGTGTACCGCGCGCTCGGCGGCGCTCCCGCACCGCTCGTGCGGCGCGCGTTCCAGCTCAGCTCGCTGGACAAGTACGTGACCAAGCCGCTCGCCGTCCTCTCCAACCTGCACGACCGCGACTTCCTCGCGCAGATCGAGGCGGTCGATCACTTCACGGCCAACATGCACGCCTACCCCGGGCGCACGATCGGTCAGCTCTACCACCGCTTCTTCCGGGTCAACGATCTCGCCGACGGCGTGCTCGAATTGACTCGATCGCCGCATCGACCTCGCCGACGCGCGCGTCCCCGTGCTCTCCGTGGCCGGCACGACCGACGTGCTGGCACCCAGGCCCGCCGTCCACCACGTGGGCGAGCTGCTGCCCAACGCTCCGCAGGTGCGCCTCGAGACGGCGCCCGGCGGGCACCTCGGCGTGCTCACCGGCCGCTCGGCCAAGCGCACGACGTGGAAGTACATCGACGACTTCCTCGGCGAGCACACGCCCCGCACCGCGCAGCGTCCGTTGCGCGTCGTCGCCTAGCGTCGGGATTCGTCAGTTCGGTAGCAGCCTGCGCGCGTCTCGCCGCCCGTGGCGGCGTCCGGCTCCTCGCCTGTACCACCAGTACAGGCTTCGTCGTCGTCCACCCCCACGAACGACGATCCGGCCCGCAGTCTGAGACCGAACTTTCAAACCACGACGCTGCGCCATCTGGCCCCTATCCTCGGGCAGATGCGTGTGCGCCTGACCGTAGTCGCCGCGGTGGCGAGCCTCGCGTTCGCCGCCCCGACCGCGCATGCCGACGACCGGGTCATCCCGACGGGCGTGGGAGCCGCGGGAATCGATCTCGGGGGCATGACCGTCGACCAGGCCGCCGCGACGCTCGATGGCGCTCTCACCGCACACCTGCAGCGCGACCTCGTCTACGAGGTGGCCGGTGTGGCCTACCGGCTGAGCATGCAGCAGGCGAAGTTCCGCTTCGACCCGCTGATCACCGCCAAGCGGGCGGCCAACGTCCCGCCCCCACCGCCGCCCGATCCCGCCGTGACGCCGGCGGGTGGCGCCGCCCCGACCGTCGAGGTGCCGCTGGCGCTGAGCCACTCGCGCCTGGCCGTCCGGTCGTGGATCGCCGAGGTCGCGCGCCAGGCCTACCGAGCCCCCCGTGACGCCTCGGTGCGGATCACGCTGCGCCACATCCGCCTGCGCCGGGCCGTCGTCGGGCGCGACCTCAACAAGGTCGCCGCCGCCCGCGACGTCGACACCTCGCTGGACACCAACGGCTCGCGCCTGCTCGGCCGCCGCCTGCGCCATCTCTACCCGCGCCTGAACGCCAACCGCATCCGCCGCCTCTACAACACGGTCGTGACCGTGGACCGCTCGCACTTCACCCTGCGCCTCTTCAAGAACCTACGTGTCGTCAAGCGCTACGGCATCGCCGTCGGCATGGCCGGCCTGGAGACGCCGTCGGGCCGCTACCGGATCCAGTCCAAGCAGGTCGACCCGGCCTGGCACGTGCCGAACAGCCCGTGGGCGGGGTCGCTGGCCGGCCAGACGATCCCCGGCGGCCGCTACGACAACCCGCTGCGGGCGCGCTGGCTGGGGATCGCCAACGGTGTCGGAATCCACGGCACGTCGGAGGACTGGTCGATCGGGTCGCGCGCCTCCCACGGCTGCATCCGCATGCACGTCAGCGACGTGATCAGGCTGTACCGGCGCGTGCCTCTGGGCACGACCGTGCTGATCGGCTGAGCGAGCTTCAGGCGCCCGTGGCGTCGAGCTTGCGCGCGGTCGCCGAGCGCGGGATTCCGCGCTGGTCGGGGAACGTCCCCAGCGCGCGGTCGGCGACGGTGTTGGTGATCCCGTGCCAGTAGTGCTCGTTCTTGAAGTGGTGCAGCCGATGCGTGCGCCAGATCGAGCGGTAGTAGCGCGAACGCGGACGATGGGCGGTGTGGATCAGGAAGTGGGTCCACTCGTAGAGGCCGACCAGCACGTAGGCGACGAGCACCTCGGTCAGCAGCGCCGGCCAGGGCATCGCGCCGGGCAGCGGCCACGCGAGCAGAGCGGTCAACCCGACCGCCACCGGCACCGCGAGGCCCATCAAGGCCACGACCTCGCGCGATTCGAGCAGGATCATGCCGAGATCGGTGGGCTGCTTGTGGTGCGCGCCGTGCGCCTTGGAGGTCGGCAGGTAGTAGCTGCGCCCGCGGAACTCGAACGGCGGCATGTGCAGCAGGTAGACGTGGATCGCCCACTCGCCGAAGGGGTAGATGAAGAGCATCGCCAGCGCCGCCACCAGGTCGCGCCAGCTGAAGCTCCCGACCGCGACCCGCGCGGCGACCGCCGCGAGGATCAGGCCGCCGATGAGCCAGGGCGAGCGGTTGGAGCGAAACTCCCTGAACGCATGCCCGATCGTGGCGACCTCGCGCCCGTAGCGCGCCATGCGCGCAGGGTACCGGGCGGCTACGCGCCCGCTGTGGCCTGCACGCGCTCCTTGGCCGGCGGCTCGTGCTCGGGGATCGAGGGGCCGTCGCCGGCCGGGTCGATCAGGTCGGCCTCGAAGAACTCGTAGCGCCCCTCGAGGATTCGCTGGGCGGCCGAGTACTGCGCGTCGTCGTCGTTGTTCCACAGGCGCGGGAACAGCTCGTCGGCGCGGCGGCGGGCCTGCAGGCAGAACAGCTCGGCCAGCTCGGCGACCTCGTCGCGCCGGTCGGGCTGTTCGCGCGCCAGCGTCTGTGCATACACGCACGCGCACGCGATCGCGTAGATCTCGGCGCCGATGTCGACGACGCGGCCGAGCAGCGCGCCCTTGCGCTCGAGCTTGGCCTGGTGGCGGCCCATCAGATAGAAGGTCGAGCGGGCGAGCTTGCGCGAGGCCCGCTCGGCATAGCGCAGCTGCGACGCGAGCGGCCCGAAGTCGTCGAACGAGCCGGGGCGCTGCCCGGCTCCGACGGTCAGCTTCGGGAACCACGACGCGTAGAAGGCGCCCGCCTTCAGCGCGGCCTTCGCGCGGTCGGCCGGGGCGGTGGCCGTCTCGAGGACGTCGCCGGCCACCTCCATGTGCTGGTCGAGCGCCTCGCGCGCGATCAGCAGGTGCATGATCTCCGTGGAGCCCTCGAAGATCCGGTTGATGCGCATGTCGCGCATCAGCTGCTCGACCGGCACCGGCTTCTCGCCGCGGCGCTGGAGCGACTCGGCGGTCTCGTAGCCGCGGCCGCCGCGGATCTGGACGAGCTCGTCGACCGCCTGCCAGCCCAGCTCCGATGCGTAGAGCTTGGCCAGCGCGGCCTCGATGCGGATGTCGTTGCGCTTGTCGTCGGCCAAGCGGCTCGACACGTCGAGCACCGCCTCGAGGCCGAAGGCCGAGCCGGCGATGAACGCCAGCTTCTGGGCGACCGGGTCGTGCTCGCCGATCGGCCGGCCCCACTGCTTGCGCTCGGCGGCCCACTCCCGCGAGAGCTTCAGCGCGTACTTGGTGGTCGCGGTGCAGATCGCCGGCAGCGACAGCCGCCCGGTGTTGAGCGTCGACAGCGCGATCCGCAGGCCCATGCCCTCGCCGCCGATCACGTTCTCGGCCGGTATCCGGACGTCCTCGAACGTGGTCCGCGAGTTCTCGATGCCGCGCAGGCCCATGAACTCGTTGCGGTGCGTGACGGTCACGCCTTCGATGTCGCACGGGCAGATGAACGCGGTGATGCCGCCCTTGTGCCCGTCGGACTTCGGGACCACGGCCATCACGACGACGACGTCGGCGATCACGCCGTTGGTCGCCCACAGCTTGGTCCCGTTGAGGACGTAGCCGTCCTCGGTGGGCTCGGCCGTCGTGCTCATCCGGGCCGGGTCCGAGCCCACGTCGGGCTCGGTCAGCAGGAACGCCGAGATATGGGTGCGCGCGACCTTCGGCAGCCACTCGCGCTTCTGCTCGTCGGTGCCGAACTGGCGCAGCGGCTCGGGCACGCCGATCGACTGATGCGCCGACAGCAGCGCCGACAGCGAGGAGTGCCAGGTGCCGACCAACGCGAGCGCGCGGTTGTAGTAGATCTGCGAGAGCCCGAGGCCGCCGTACTCCTCGGAGATCTTCATCCCGAAGGCGCCGAGCTCCTTGAGGCCGTCGACGACCTCGTCGGGAATCTTGGCGTCGCGCTCGATCTGCAGCGGATCGACGCGCTGCTCGAGGAACGCGCGCAGCTGCGCGAGGAACGCGTCGCCCTTGGCGACCGACTCGGGCGGCAGTTCGGGCTGGGGATGGATCAGGTCCAGGCGCAGGTCACCCAGGAACAGGCCGCGCCCGAAACTCGGGCGTTCCCACTTCGTCTCGCGGCTTTCCTCGGCGATCTGCTTGGACTGCTCGTACGACACGTTCGACGTCATGACTGACGTCCTACCCCGCGGAAGCGCACCGTGAAGCGCGCCCCGCCCAGCGGGGCGTCGCCGACCTCCAGCGAGGCGCCGTGGTGGCCGGCCTGCTGGGAGGCGATCGCCAGGCCGAGCCCCGAGCCGGGCCCTTCGGCAGCGGCGCGCGCGAACGGCGCGAAGATCCGCTCGCGGTCGGCCTCCGGGACGCCGGGCCCGTCGTCGTCGACGTGCATGACCACCGGCGCTCCGTGGGGAGCGTCGAGCGTCACGCGCACGCGCCCGCCCAGGCGCCCGTGGCGCGCGGCGTTCTCGACGAGGTTGTCGACGAGCAGCCGCAGCCCGGGCTCCCAGCCCGACACGATCACCGGCGCATCCGGCAGCACGGTGGCGACGTCGAGCTCGGGGTGGCGCTCGCCGGCGACGGTCACCACCGCGTCGATCAGCTCGCAGAGGTCGACGTCGGTGTGCTGCACCGGGCCGGCGTCGCCGCGCGCGAGCGCCTGGAGCCCGTCGAGGAGGTCGACGAGCCGCCGCTGCTCGGCGAGCGCGTCGTCGACCAGCTCGGCGCGGCGCTCGGGGGCCAGGTCGTGGTGGCGGCCGAGCATCGACAGCGTGGCCTGCACGCTGGTGAGCGGCGTGCGCAGCTCGTGGCCCGCGTCGGCCGCGAAGCGGCGCGTCGCCTGCAGCGCCCGCTCGCGGTCGGCTGCCGACCGGCCCAGCCGCGCGAGCATCGCGTTGAGGCTCGCCGCGAGCGAACGCAGCTCGGTGGGGCCGGCGTCGGCGGGCACGCGGCGATCGAGGTCCTCGTCCGCCGCCACGCTGGATGCCAGCGCGCGCAGCCGCCGCAGCGGGCGCAGAACGAGGCTCGCCGCCAGCCAGGTGCCCGCGCCGCCGACCGCGAGCGCGAGCAATCCGAGCAGCGCCAGGCGGCGGTCCAGCGACGCCTGGCGGTCCTCGACCGCGGCGAGGCTCGAAGCCACCTCCAGGCGCGCCTGGCCGCCGAGGTTGCGGTCGTTCAGCGTGGTCACGTAGGCCCGGTAGCGGGTCCCGGAGACCTCGAACGTCTGCAGCCCGGAACGAAGCGCCGGCCGGCGCGGCAGCCGCGCGCCGGTGTCGAGCAGGACGGTCTTGCCCAGCACCAGCCGCAACGAGGTGCTGGTGGCGCGCAGCACCGCGTCGAGGCGCCGGTCGTCCTCGGGGATCTCCTGCTGGACGGCGGCCAGCGCAGTCGCTCGCGAGAGCTCGGCGGTTCGCTTGAGGCGGTCGTCGAACGCTCCGCGCTCGGAGACGTCGACGCGATGAGAGGCGACCAGCCCGGCGACGAGCAGCACCGAGGCCAGGACGAGCAGGACGCCGAGCGTCAGGCGGCCGCGGAGGCTGCGCACACCGTCAGGTTCGCAGGACGAAGCCGACGCCGCGCACCGTGTGCAACACGCGTGGCTCGCCGCCGGCCTCGAGCTTGCGCCGCAGGTAGCCGACGAAGACGTCGGCGACGTTGGTGCCCGGGTCGAACGTGTAGCCCCAGACCTCCTCGTGCAGGCGCGCGCGTTCCAGCACCTCGCCGGGGTTGCGCATCAGCAGCGCGAGCAGGTCGAACTCGCGCCGGGTCAGCTCCAGCTCGCGGTCGCCGCGAGACGCGCTGCGCGTCCGCGGGTCGAGCCGCAGGTCGCCGACCGCGAGCGCCTCCTCTGTGCCGGTGCGAGGGCCGTCGCCGCAGCAGCGCGTGCAGCCGGGCGACGACCTCCTCGACCGCGAACGGCTTGACGACATAGTCGTCGGCGCCGGCCTCGAGGCCGCGGACGCGGTCGTCGACCTCGTCGCGGGCCGAAAGCACGCACACCGGCACCTCGTCGCCCGCCTCGCGCAGCCGGCGCAGCACCTCGATGCCGTCGAGGTCGGGCATGCTCAAGTCGAGCAGCACGACGGCGGGGCTGATCCGCTGCGCCGCCTCCAGCGCGGCGCGCCCGCCCGAGGCGGGCACCACCGAGAAGCCCTCGAGCTCCAACGCGGCTCCGACGGTCCGCCGGATCGCGGCGTCGTCGTCGACCAGCAGCACTACGGGCCCCGCGGGAGCGGGGTCATCCACGCCGGACGACCTCGCAGTCCCCGGCGACGTCGTCGTTCGGGTCGGCCGCCACGCGGTCGCGCCCCGTGCCGCAGCTGATGTGGTCGAGCTCGCCGTCGCGGGCTCCCACTGCGTCGTTGCCGTCGCCCGCGACGATCAGGTCGGTCCCCGGGCCGCCCTTGATGCGGTCGCCCCCGGCACCACCGAGCAGCGTGTCGTCGCCCGGGCCTCCGCCGAGCTGGTCGCGTCCGGCGTCGCCTGCGACAAGATCGTTCCCGCGGCCGCCGCCGAGCTGGTCGTCGCCCGCGCGCCCGCGGATCCGGTCGTCGCCGCCGCGGCCCGCGATGCGGTCCGGGCCAGAAGTGCCCGCGATCCGGTCGGGCCCGGGGGTGCCACGGCGCGTCGCGGCACCTGCGACGCCGACCGAGGCGAGCACGGCGACCAGGACTGCGATGGCGAGGCGGTGAGACATGGCTCGGAGGATGACTTAGTAATCGGCCGCGTGTGCGTGAGAACCCATCAGGTCTCACGGATTTCTCATCGGACGTGAGGAGTGCCTGAGACCTCGCCCACGACCAGCGTCCGAGTGGTGACCCTGTCGCTCGACACCCGTAACGCGAAGAGAGGACCACCGACCATGCAGCTCCGCAAGACCACCATCTGCGCCGTCGCGGCGATCGGGATCGTTCCCGGCGCGGCGCTGGCGGCCACGATCTCCGGCGGCCCGGGCAACGAACGCCTGCGCGGCACGCTTCAGGCGGACATCATCGACGGCAACGCGGGCAACGACCGCATCTGGGGCCGGGCCGGCGACGACCAGCTGCTCGGCGGGCTCGGCAACGACCGCGTCTACGGCGGCAGGGGCAACGACCTGCTGGCGGGCGTGGCGGGCAACGACTTCCTGCACGGCGGCCCCGGCGACGACAGGGTCTCCGGCGACGGCAACCACGTCGGCGACCCCACGTCGTTCGACCGCATCTTCGGTGGCTCGGGCAACGACACCCTCACCGGCGGCGATTCGCGTGACCGCATGCACGGCGGCTCCGGCAACGACACCGCCGACGGCCAGTCGGGCAACGACCGCATGGCCGGCGGCACCGGCGACGACGTGCAGAACGGCAACGGCGGCAACGACCTGATCTACGCCAACCTCGGGCAGGACACGAGCTCCGGCGGAGCCGGCGACGACGTCCTGTGGGCGCTCGCACGCCGCGACGTGACCCCCGGCCCCAACGGCGAGGTCGACCAGGTCGGCGACACGCTCGACGGCGGATTCGGCAACGACCGCATCCACACCGTCGACGGCGAGGTCGACCGCGTCACCTGCGGCGACGGCGACGACCGCGCGTTCCTCGATCAGGTCGACGTCATCACCGACGCGACCGCGGCGAACCCCAACGGCTCGTGCGAGCGCGTGAAGCGCCGCGCGCCGCGGCCGAAGGACTCGGTCGTCGAGGACCGCGAGCAGAAGTAGTTCGAACGGCCGCCGTGCCCGGCGCTACGCAGCCGCGTAGCGCTGGGCCGAGCGGGCGCGGGCCTTGGCGGCCTCGACCTCGCGGTCCTTCGGCGGCGCGTTCGTGACCAGCTCGGCCAGCAGGTGCTCCGAGGCGTGGGCGACGGTGTGGACCGCCCGGTCGAACGCTTCGGCGTTGGCCTGCGACGGCTTCGTGAAGCCGCTGATCTTGCGCACGTACTGCAGCGCGGCGAGGTGCACCTCTTCGCTGCTGGCCTCGGGCTCGAAGTTGTAGAGGGTGCGGATGTTGCGGCACATGCCAGACAGCGTAGGCGCAATCGGCGCGTGGGTGCCGGCGACGCGCTGACGCGCCGCCGGCCACCAGCGTCCTACGACTCGTCGACCGTCTCGTCGGCCGGCTCGCCCGGGACGGGGGCGTTCGGCTGCGGGCGATCGGGATGCAGCGACGCTCCGCCGCGCAGGCCCTTGATGGTCGTCCAGAAGGCCTTGCGGGCCGTCTGGATCGCCTCGTGGTAGGCGCGACGCACGTCGCGGAACGCCTGGCGCGCAGTGCGCACCGAGGTGCGTGCGTCCTTCCGCGCGGCGCGACATGTCTGGCGGTCGCCGCCCTCAGCGCATGCGGCCTGTGCCGATGACTTCGCGGTGGCGATTGCCTGCTCGAGGGCATCGACGCCCGGGCCGGCGGCGCTGACCGCGGCGTCGTAATCGGCGTGCAGCGTGGCGCAGGCCGTCGTGATCTGGGCCTCGGAGCTCTGCAGGCGCTTCGGTGTGTGGCCGTCGGCGACGGCGTTGCACAGGCGCGAGGCGACCGGGAAGGTCCGCTGGAAGTCGCGGTTTCCGGGCTTGGCGGCCGCAACGCCCGGGATGGCGAGCGCGGCGGTCAGGAACAGCAGGGTGAATCGGGTCGTCATCGTGGCCTCCTTGCCGTGATGAATGGGACTGGTGGTCCAGACAGGTGTCGGCGCGCTCGCCGAATGCCGCCAGATCGGTCTCACGAAGTTCTCAGAAGCCGTCACCATGGTCGCGTGAGTCCCGTCCGGCCCGACGTCAAGGTGATCGGCCGCCGCCTGGCGCCGGAGGACCACCGGCTGCGCGACTTCCTCACGCGCATCGCGCAGCCCTTCGAATGGCTGGAGGCGGGCTCGCCGGAAGCCGACGCGCTGCTGGCCGCCCGCGGGGCGGCAGACGTGGAGTTGCCCGCGGTGATCGAGGGCGATGCCGTGCTGGCGGGCGCCACGGTCGAGATGCTGGCGGAGGCGTGGGGCGGCAATCGGCCGCCGTCGCAGGCGGAGTACGACCTCGTGATCGTGGGGGCGGGGCCGGCCGGGATGGCGGCCGCCGTCTACGCGGCCTCGGACGGCCTCTCCACGCTCGTCCTCGACCACGACGTCCCGGGCGGCCAGGCTTCGCACACATCCCTGATCGAGAACTTCTTCGGCTTTCCGGAGGGGATCGGCGGGGCGGAGCTCGCCAGGCTGGCAGGCCGCCAGGCCGAGAAGTTCGGCGCCGAGCTGGTGTTCCTGCGCGGCGTGACGGGGAGTCGGCATTCCGCCGCCGACGACCGGTTCACGATCGAGGTCGCGGGCGGCGCCGAGGTACGGGCGCGGGCGCTGATCGCGGCTCCGGGGATGACCTGGCGGCGGCTGGAGATCGACGGCGTCGACGAGCTGCTCGACCGGGGCGTCTATTACGGGGCGGGCCGCAGCGAGGCCACCCAGTGCGGGGGCGACCCGGTGGTCGTCGTGGGCGCGGGCAACTCGGCGGGTCAGGCCGTGATGCATCTCGCCGACGCGGGCGCGCGCGTGACGATGGCGGTTCGCGGCGATCGGCTGGGAAAGTCGATGTCGGCCTACCTCGTCGACCGCATCGGCTCGCACCCGTTGATCGACGTGCGCTTGAGAACGCAGGTCGAGGCGCTCGAGTCGGAAGCTGGGCAGCTGGCGGGCGTCGTCCTGCGGGCCGCCGAAGGCGAGGCCGAGCGCATCGAGGCCCGTGCGCTGTTCCTTTGCCTGGGCGGGGTGCCGCGTACCGGCTGGGCGCCAGCCGTCGGGGTCCGCCTCGACCGTGCAGGGTTCGTCCTGACAGGTCCGGACCTGCTCGACGGTGGCCGCCGTCCCGCCGGCTGGCCGCTGGAGCGCGACCCGCTGACGCTCGAGACGACCCTCCCGGGACTGTTCGTCGCCGGTGACGCGCGCAGCGGGTCCACGAAGCGGGTGGCGGGCGCGGTCGGCGAGGGAGCGATGGCGGTCGCGCTGGTGCATCGGCGGCTCGAGGAGCTCGCCGCCACCGGCTGACGCACGAGCTCTTACACAGCTCCTAGGTGGCGCTCATCTCGGCCCGAGGCGGCCGGCGGATCCTGGCTCGGTCCAGTCATCCACCCAAAGGAGACCCCGATGTTCCGATCAGCCAGAAGGATCCTCACCACCATGGCCGCGCTCGCCGCGTTGGCCCTCGGAGGCTCGGCGCTCGCCGGCGCGGCCTCCAACGACTCGTCCTCGAGTTCGAAGAAGAGCTCGACGGCGTCCTCGAGCCGGCAGGCTCCCGGCGGCGGGCCGCGCGGCCGCCACGTCGGCGCCAACGGCGAGCGCGAGCAGGCGCTCGATGCCGACACCGCCGCGAAGGTCAAGGCGGCGGCGCTGGCCAAGGTCGACGGCACCGTCGAGCGGACGGAGACCGACGTCGACCACGGCTCGCCCTACGAGGCGCACGTGCGCAAGGCGGACGGCACCGAGGTCGAGGTTCTCGTGAACAAGAGCTTCGAGGTCACCGCCGTCAACGAGATGCGGCGCCCGTAGCGGAGCTGTGGCGGGGGCGTCGCGGTGCAGCGGCGCCCCCGCCGGCTTTACGATTAGTTGTTGCTCGCGAATTGCATGACCGCGAACGAGGCGCCGTGCGGATCGCGGATGCCGGCGAAGCGGCCGATCGCCATGTCCGTCGGCTCGTTGACCACCGCGCCGCCGAGCTCCTTCGCCTTCGCGGCCGTCGCGTCGGTGTCGGCCACGGCGAAGCACACGCCCCAGTGCGGCGGCACCTCGGCCGGGAAGCCGTCGCCCATCTGGAGCATGCCGCCGACGGGCTTGCCGTCGTTCATCCACACCGTGTATTCGTCGCCGCTGCCCTCCGGGCCCGGCCCGGGCTCCCAGCCGAAGACCGCGCTGTAGAAGGCCTTCGCGGCGCCTGCGTCGCGCGTCATGACGTCGTTCCAGGTCAACGAGTTGGGAACGTTGACGACGTCGGCGCCGTCGAATGCCTTGGGCTGCCAGATGCCGAAGATCGCGCCTGTCGGGTCGGCGAAGTACGCCATTCGGCCGAGATCCCTCACGTCCAGCGGCTCGATGACCACGCTGCCGCCGTTGTCCTTGACGGCCCGCGCGGTGGCGTCGGCGTCGGCCACGCAGATGTAGGTGCTCCACGCGGGCGGCTGGCCCTCATCCTGGAGCGCCATCAGCCCGCCGACGTTGCCGCCGTCCTGCTGGAACATCCGGTAGCCGCCGGTCTCCTCGGCCGGCCCGGGCTCGGTGGCCTGCCAATCGAAGAGGGCGCCGTAGAAGGCGGCCGATGCGTCGGGATCAGGCGATCCCAGGTCGACCCACGAAGGGGTGCCGGGCGGGTAATCGGGCACGGTGGCTCCTTTCGAGCGAGAGGGGACAGCCGCCATCAATAACACGACGCGAGCACGGGGTGTGGCTGGACAGGCGTGCGAACATGCGTTCGTGTCAGGTCGTGCCTCCATCCTCCACGCCGACCTCGACTCCTTCTACGCCTCGGTCGAGCAACGCGACGATCCGTCGCTGCGCGGCCGGCCGGTGATCGTCGGCGGCGGCGTCGTGCTCGCCGCGTCCTACGAGGCCAAGGCGCGTGGCATCCGCACGGCGATGGGCGGGATGAAGGCGCGGCGGCTTTGCCCCCAGGCGATCGTCGTCCGACCCCGGATGTGGGCCTACTCCGAGGCGAGCAAGGCCGTGTTCGAGATCTTCCGCGAGACCTCGCCGCTGGTCGAGGGGCTGTCGATCGACGAGGCGTTCCTCGACGTCCGCGGCCTGGAGCGGATCGCGGGCACGCCGGTCGAGATCGCCACGCGACTGCGCCGCGAGGTGCTCGAGCAGGTCGGTCTGCCGATCACCGTCGGCGTCGCGCGGACCAAGTTCCTCGCCAAGGTGGCCAGCGCGGTGGCCAAGCCCGACGGGCTGCTGGTCGTGCCCCCCGACCGCGAGCTGGAATTCCTGCACCCGCTCGGCGTGGAGCGGCTGTGGGGTGTCGGTCGCGTCACCGCCGAGAAGCTCCACGCCCACGGCATCGGCACCGTCGGGCAGCTCGCCGCGGTGACGGAGACCGCGCTCGTCTCGATCCTCGGCCGGGCGCTGGGGCGTCACCTGCACGCCCTGGCCCACAACCACGATCGCCGCCGGGTCGAGGTCGGCCGGCGCAGGCGGTCGATCGGCGCCCAGCGCGCGCTCGGCCGCCGCCGGCGCTCGCCGGAGTCGCTCGACACGGTCGTCGTCGGGCTCGTCGACCGGCTCGCACGGCGGCTGCGCGCGGCGCACCGCGTCTGCCGCACGGTGGTGCTGCGCCTGCGCTTCGACGACTATTCGCGCGCGACGCGTTCGCACACGCTCCCCGAGCCGACCGCGGAGACCCGCGCGATCCTGCTCACCGCCCGCGCGCTGCTGGCGACGACGCTGCCGTTGATCGAGCGCCGGGGGATCACGCTGATCGGCGTCGCCCTCTCGAGCCTCGCCGACGACGAGCCGGCCCAGCTCGCGCTGCCGCTCGATCCGTGGAGCACAGGTGCGCTCGACGCGGCGCTCGACGACGTCCGCGACCGCTACGGATCGACGGCCATCACGCGCGCCGTCCTGCTCGGCCGCGACCAGGGCCCGACCGTGCCGCTGTTGCCCGACTGACGTTGCTCGGTCCTCTCGGACCGGCATCCCAGCGCGCGCACGCGCCCGGGCCCATACCATCGATCAGATGAGCCCACGGTCCCGCCTCGTCCTCGCCCTCCTATGCGCCACCGGCCTCGCCTCCGCCGCCCCAGCCGCGGCACACGTCGAGCGCCCCGCCTACTGGCCCGACCCCGCGGTCGACAACTCCGTGGCCGGCGGCACCGGCGGGAAGGTGCCGGCTCTGCTCACGCTCTCGTCGGCGCTGGTCCGCTCGCGCCCGGGCGACACGCGGGTGGTCTGCCAGAGCGACTCGATGACACGGCTGCAGGAGTCGATGACACGCGCTCGCGCGGAGGGCTATCTGGTCCGCCCGTCGGAGAGGCGCAAGCTCACCAAGGCGATGGCCCGCCATCTGCTGGTCATGAACCAGAAGTTCTTGAAGATGTGCAAGTACCACGAGATCCAGCCGGCGGTCACCGCTTCGCACAACAACGACCGCATCGTGATCATGCCGGGCCTCTACACGGAGCCCACGTCGCGCGCCGCGCCGACGCATGACAAGGCCTGTGACCAGTACCGCACGAACGGCGATCGGCCGGGCAACGAGGGCATCGCGCTGTCCTACGCGTATCAGTTCCACTGCCCCAACGACCAGAACCTGATCGCCGTGATCGGGCGGGAGGTCGGGGCGACCCCACCGCCGATGCCGCCGCGGGAGAACCGCCACGGGATCCCCGACCTCGGCCCGTGCATCCGCTGCAACATCCAGATCCAGGGCTCGGGCGTCAACGCCGACGACGTGACGATCGACGCCGGCGACGCCTCGAAGGGCGACGGCGGCCCCAACGGCGTCGGCACCGTCAAGGACGTGGCGATCCGCGCCGATCGCGCCGACGGCTTCGTCCTGAGCAAGGTCAAGGTCCGCCACGCCAAGGAGCACGGCATCTACGTGCTCGAGGCCGACGGCTACCGCCTGACCAACTTCAAGGCCTACTACAACGGGCTGTACGGAACGCTGACCTTCGTCGAGGACCACGGCGTCCAGGAGCACTGCGAGGCCGTCGGCCACGGCGACTCGGGCATCTACCCCGGCGCGGCCGTCGAGTCGGGCGAACAGCGCCCGGCCGGCACGCCGTTCCGTTACAACCAGGAGGTCCGCTACTGCGACCTCCATCACAACATGGCGGGCTTCTCGGGCACGAACGGCAATGCCGTCCACGTCCACGGCAACGACATCTACGACAACGCCCTCGGGCTCCAGACCGATGTCGTCACGGGCGCCGGACACCCCGGCTATCCGGGCGACTCGATCCTCGTCGAGGGCAACACGTTCCGGTCGAACAACTTCAACCCCTACGAGGCCGACTCGACCGTCATCCCCGCGTTCCCGTTCCCGGTCGGCACCGGGCTCTGGTTCGCCGGGCACAACCACGGCCAGGTCCGCAACAACTACTTCTACGACAACTGGCGGCGCGGGACGATGCTCTTCAGCGTCCCCGACCAGCTGGTCTGCGGGCCCGCCGCCGGCGACAACCGTCAGGCCGGTTGTGACCCCAACGGCCTGACGACGTCGTTCTACAACTCGCAGTACGACAACGTCATGGGTGTCCGCCCGGACGGCACTGTCGACCCGAACGGCACGGACTTCTGGTGGGACCCGTACCCGGGGACCGTCGGCAACTGCTGGTGGGGCAACACCGCGGCGCCGGGCGCGAAGATCACCCAGTCGCCCGTCGCGCCTCCGCTTCCGGGCTGCAACAACGGCAAGGACCCGAGCCAGAGCGTGGGGACGGGCAACCCGGCCCAGACCGGCGAGCTGCTGAGCTGCGTCGCCGCGTTCGAGACCCGGATGTTCGATCCCAACGGGCCGTGCCCGTGGTTCAAGACGCCGTCCGAGCCCCAGCCCGGTGCCGGCAGCCGCGCCACCACCGCCCGCGCGGCCGCGTTCGAGCCGGCCTTCACGGCCACGGTGCCGCGGCAGGCCGGCGGCCACATCGACCGGCGCACCGACCTCAGCGGCGTCTCGTGCGCGCAATGGAACGCCGCGGGCGATTCCGGCCGCGCCTGGCTGGTCGACAAGATCACCAAGTTCGCGGGCGGGCCCGGTCAACGACGGGACGAAGATCGTCGGCTACGGGGACACCCTCCCGTCCGACCGGGCCTACGCCCTCTTCGACACGTGGTGCCCAGAGCAGTACGCCCAGGGCTTCCTGCTCTACAAGCTCTACACGTACGCCGCGGTGGTCTCCAAGAGCGACATCGGTTGAGCCGGTCGCCCGCATGAAGGCCGCAGTGATCTACGAGAACGGCGGGCCCGACGTCCTGCGCTACGAGGACGTGCCCGACCCCGAGTGCCCGGACGGGTGCGTGCTGGTCGACGTCGAGGCGATCAGCATCGAGGGCGGCGACCTGCTCCATCGCGCAGGAGCGCCGCCGGCGGAGGTCCCGCACGTGATCGGGTACCTCGCGGCGGGCACCGTCGCCGAGGTCGGCGCCGGTGTTTCAGACCGCGCGGTCGGCGACCGCGTCGTGACGCTCAACGCCGCGGGCTCGCATGCGGCCCGGCGGGCCGTGCCCGCGATGTCGACATGGCCGATCCCCGACGGGCTGGACCCGGCCGCGGCCGCGTGCATTCCCGTCGCTTTCGGAACCGCCGAGGAGTGCCTGTTCACCGCCGGCAACCTTCAGTCAGGGCAGACGGTCCTGATCCACGCGGGAGCCGGAGGCGTGGGGATGGCCGCGATCCAGCTCGCCAAGCAGGCCGGGGCGATCGTCATTTCGACGGCGTCCAGCGACGAGAAGCTCGAGCGCCTGAAGGAGTTCGGACTCGACCACGGCGTCAACTACGCATCGGAGAGCTTCGTCGAGCGCACGCGCGCTCTGACCGAGGGGCGCGGCGTCGACGTCGTGCTCGACTCGATCGGCGGCCAGAACCTCGTCGACAGCATCGGCGTGCTCGCCTACCGCGGGACGCTGGTGAGCGTCGGGCTGGCGGGTCGGGCGGGCTCCGAAATCGAGGCGCGCGATCTGTGGGCGCAGAACAACACGCTGCGCGGCGTCTTCCTCGGTGGCGCGCTGCTGAACGAGTACGCGCGCGTCCACGCGATGATCGGCGAGCTGTTCGAACGGGTCGCAAGCGGCGGGTTGCGCGTCGAGATCGACCGCAGCTTCCCGCTCGCCGAGGCAGCCGCCGCGCACACGTTCATCGAGAGCCGCAAGGCCTTCGGCCGCGTCGTCATGACGCCGTAGGAGCGACCGGGCCGCGGGTTACCGTGGCGGAGTGCTGAGCCTCGTCCGACGGGAGCCCTCGGCGATGCTGCTGGGTGCTCAGCTGATCGCCGTGCTGCTCTACCCGTTCATGGAGGGCAGCGACGTCGGCCGGTCGCTGTTCAGCGTCTTCGGCATCGCGATCCTCGGCCTGGTGGTGCTCGCGGTTCGCAGCACGCCGGGCCTGACCTGGGTGAGCATCCTGCTGGCTGCACCGGCGACCGTACTGCTGCTGATCCAGGCGATCACGCGCAGCGACGACCTGCTCCCCTATTCCTCGGCGCTCGAGGCGGTGCTCTACCTGTACGGCGCCGGGGCGCTGATCGCCTACATGCTGGCCGACCGCGAGATCACCCGCGACGAGCTGTTCGCAGTGGGCGCAACGTTCACGCTCGTGGCGTGGGCGTTCGCCTACGCGTACACGGTCTGCCAGGCCGTCGAGCCCGACAGCTTCACCGCGGCGGTCGACGCGAACTCTGATCGCACGTGGGTCGAGCTGCTGTTCCTGAGCTTCACGACGCTGACCAGCACGGGGCTGAGCGACGTCGTCCCGATCAAGGCGTTCGCGCGCGCGATGGTGATGATCGAGCAGCTGGCCGGCCTCTCCTACGTGGCCGTGCTCGTGTCGCGGCTCGTCGCGCTGACGGTGATCTCCCAGCGCGATCGCGGCTAGTCAACCGTTCACGTATGCCTGGTAGTCCCGGCAGGGCTCGCCCCTCAGTCCGGGACACGGCGGCAGCTCGGTCGGAACGTTCACCCCCGGAATCACCGGGAGCAGGAGGCTCGACGGCCGCGCCTTGGAGGAGGCGATCGAGACCGTCGCGGTTCCCTTAGGCAGCGCCTCGCCGAACGCCCAGATCGGCTGGTCGCCGTTCGGCGCCGTGATCGTCACGCGGATGCGCGAGCCGGTGCGGTACGCATGCGCTTGGTAGTAGAGCGGGATCGTGACCTTGACGAAGCGCTTGCGCGGCATGGGCGCGCGGTCGGCCTTCCTCAGGCTCAGGACGGGCTCGAGCTGCGTGCTCTTGCGGGCGTCGAGCTTGCGCTCGTTGGCTCGCACCCAGCCGCCCTGCACGAAGGTCTCCTTGCCGTCGGGCCTGACCTCGCTGATCGTGGCCTGCAGATCGACGTTGGACTTGCTCGAGCGGACCCAGGCGTGCACGGCACCCGCGCCGATCACCGTCGTGTTCTCGCTCAGTGGACCGGTCAGATACGAAGCGGCGCTACCGGCCGGCGGCGACTGCCACTTGTAGGGCGGCGTGGCGGTCCAGAGGCCACCCTCGCCCGCGGCCGTGTCCCCGGTGAAGTCGGTCAGCGGGCGGGCCTTGGCGTTCCACGTGAACGAGTTCGTCCCGGCGCTGGCGGGCGGCGCGTCGCCGAGCGAGCCATCGGCCGAGCTGAACCACGACCGGGCGGTCGCGCCCGGGATGGGGAGGCTCGGGAAGGACTGCTCGAAACCGGGCAGCGGCTCGCCGGGATTCGAACCGCCGGCCCCGTTGTCGAACAGGATGCGGATCGGCTCGAGCTTCTCGAACGCCGCGAGCGCACTCTCGTAGGTGGGTTCCTGCTGGATCGGATCGGGCGGCAGCGTCACCCCGTTGATCCCCATCGCCGCCTGATAGATCACCGGCGCGGCGGCCTGGATCGCCGCCGCGTTCATGATCGGCGCCTGCTTGGCCACGTAGAGCTGGAGGAAGTCGTACCAGCGGTTGAAGACCTCCGGGCTAAGCGAGTCGACGTGGGTGCCGTTGGTGAACGTGAACCACTTCTTGTCCGTGCCGGTGAAGCGCGAAGCCAGCGTCGGGCAGTGGCCGCCGGTCTGCTCGTCGGTGAACTGGCAGGCCATGTAGGTCGGCACCTTGATCTTGTCGACGAAGGTGATCGGCGACAGCGGGTCGGCGACCTTGGGCCTGTAGTGGTCGTTGGCGCGGATCTTGCCGATCAGGTCCGCGGCCTGGCCGTGGAGCGCCTGGTTGTCCTTGCAGGTCTGGTCGCCCTCCTGGATGCGCTTGTAGGCCCACTCCTGCCCGGCCTCGGGCCCCGACGGCTGGGCCTCGTGGGCGCGCTCCTTGGCCCAGGCGACGGCGAAGCCCGTGTTCAGGACGCCGCCCGGGTAGAGCGTCGTCTGCGTCTGGTCGATCACCGACAGGGGCGAGATCGCGGCCAGGCTCGGCGGCTGCAGCTGCGCGGTGAAGAGCTGGCTGATCCCGCCGTAGGAGATGCCCATCATCCCGACCTTGTTGTGCTTCACCCACGGCTGCCGCGCGACCGTCTCGATCACGTCGTAGCCGTCGAGGTTCTGAAGCGGCTCGAAGAAGTCGAACGCGCCGCCCGAGCAGCCGGTGCCGCGCATGTTGACGTCGACGACCGTGAACCCCATCAGGTTGGCGATGATCGAGATCCCGCTGGTCGGCCCGGCCGGGTTGGCGTAGCCGTAGCCGGAGTACTCGATCAGGGTCGGAGTGGGCCCACTGCTCGGAAGCCCCGGCAGATAGCCGACCGGCAGCGCGCTCGTCACGTCCTGCGGCGGATGGACGTTGATCGCGAGCTTCGTACCGTCGCGCGTGGTCATGTAGCCGTACCCGCTGGTGGGGATCGTCTGGTCGTAGACGTCTGTGCTCGGCGGTGCGGGCCGCGTCGAGAGCACGGTCACCGGCGCGGACTTCGCTCCACCGCGGGTGGGGCGAACGCGGTAGCCCGCTCCCGGCTTCACGCCGCGGAACAGCACGCTGCCGAGCGCATCGGCGCGCTTCTTGGCCACGGTCTTGCCGGCGCTGTTCAGCAGCGACATCTGCGTCTTTGGAGTCAGCCCGGTCACGGCGACCTGCTCGACGCTGCCCTGCGCGGTAAGCGCCGCTTCGGCCGCGCCCGCTCCGGTCACGAACGTCAACGCCAGGAATGCAACACCAATGGAAAGCCGGCCTCGCGAGATCACCTCAGGCACTCAATCAGGCAACGCCCGCCCGCGTCGCAGTCCGACGGTCGTCGCTGTCGACGCACCGCGCGATCTGCCGGAATAGAGTCCCGCGCGATGAGGTTCAAGCGCCTCGCGCTCGGCGTCTGGGTGGCCGTCTTGTTCGCGATGCTCGCGGGCGCCGGCGCACACGCGAAGTCCCCGGCCCAGTGTGGGCCGAACGATCGACCGGAGACGGGTCTGCAGGGCCAGGTGCCCTTGGCGGACCGCAGCAGCGGGCGCTCCGTCGAGGGCTACACGTGCAACCTCACGGAGGTCGGGTTCCTGCCGAGCTCGTCGTTTGCGAACTTCGACACCTACAAGAACTGCGCGTACTACAGCGACACGATCGGGGCGGTCAACGCCGAGGGCGGAACGGTCGTGCTCGACGTCTCCGACCCGCGCAAGCCGGTCCAGACCGCCTATCTCACCGAGCGTGCGGCGGCGAACGCCGGGGAGTCGCTGCGCGTGAACCCCGAGCGGGGCCTGCTCGTGGCCGACCGCTACTACCTCGCTCAGGGCATCAGCAACGTCGACGATCCCGACGCCAACCGCGCGCTCGACGTCTACGACATCTCGAAGGACTGCCGGCATCCGAAGCTGCTCGCCGATGTCGTCATGCCGACGGCGCTCGGCCACGAGGGCTGCTTCCAGCCCGACGGGATGGTCTATTACATGGCGAGCACCGACACGATCACGCCGATCGACCTCTCCGACCCGGCGCATCCGAAGCAGCTGTCGGAACCGCAGCCGCTCGGCATCCACGGCTGCTCGACAAACGAGGACGGCACGCGCGGCTACCTCGCCGACATCGGCACCGGCCGATTGGCGATCGCCGATACCAGCGAGGTCCAGGCGCGCAAGCAGAACGCCCAGATCAAGGTGATCGGCGAGCTGCCGACGCCGGGCAACACCGGCCAGCAGTCGACGATCCTGCTCTTCTACGGCGACCACCCGTACATGCTGGACTGGTCCGAGTACGCCGAGCTCGGCCAACCGTGCGCATCGCGCCCCGGCCGCGAGACCAATTTTGGTTATCCGCTGATCGTCGACATGGCCGACGAGCGCAACCCGAAGGTCGCCTCGAAGATCTTCAACGAGGTCACGCTTCCCGAGAACTGCGCGGCCGTCTCGGGCGATTCGGCCACCTTCCCGTCCAACGGGCTGACCAAGGGCGACGTCTTCGGCCTCGTCGGCTCGCGCGTGTTCCTCTACGACTCGCACTACTGCTCGGTCGACCGCACGCACGACCCGACGATCGCGGCCTGCGCGACCTTCGGCTCCGGCATCCGCGTGTACGACATCCGCGACCCGCGCGGCGCCTAAGGAGATGGCCTACTTCAACCCGGGCACGACCGACTCGCCGGCCGGCGCCGTCGCGAACGCGACCGTCGGGCGCCCCGTGATCCGCAGCGACCTCGGGCAGATCTGGTTCGCCGACATCGCCAAGGGCTTCCACGTCGTGCAGTTCCGCGACGGCGTCTGGCCGTTCGCCGGCCAGGCCCCGTGCCCGCACGTGGATCGCTACCTCGCGCAGTACGACCTCGGCTACGCCGACTGCCGCGCGTCGCTACGCAAGCCGATCCAGCTGCCCACCAACCGCGTGTGCCGCAGCCGCCGCAACTTCATGATCCGCCTGCACCGCCCGGCCCGTGGTCGCCATCAAGTCGGCCCGCGTCTACGTGAACGGCAAGCGGGTCAGGGTGATTACGGCCCACCCACCCAAGCGCGTTCGTTCGCGCGTGAACCTGCGCGGGCTGCCCAAGGGCCGCTACACCATCCGCGTCGTCGTCACGACCACGCTCGGGCAGAGGATCGTCAACAAGCGCCGCTACCGGACGTGCGTGCCGAAGGCGCGGAAGACCAACCTCAGCGCGTCGGCGCCGGCGATCCTCTACGCGGCCGGAAGAGACGCACAGCAGTACCTGTACTTCTGCCGCACCCTCGCCGCGCGTTGGCAGTAGCGAGGGTGCGGCACATCGTGAGGCCGCGCTAGAGCGCGACCTGGTAGATCGAGCCGGTGAGGTCGCCGGCGTAGAGCATGCCGCCGGAGATGCCGACCGCAACCACGGGCGCGGCGAAGCCGGTCAGGAACGGGGTCGGCTTGGCCCCCTTCTTGGCCGGGATCGTCACGACCTCCGGGCCGCTCTTGCCGATCCCGCTGAACAGCGCGACGTAGAGCGTCTGCCCCACCGCCTGGATGCCCATCGGCGAAGCGTGCTTGGGCAGCCGGATTAGCGGTTTCGCGAAGGAGCGCCTGCAATCCAGGCCCACGTTTGCGAAGCACTTCGGGAAGCCGAAGTTGGCGCCCGGTCGTGCGACGACGATCGCGTCGGCGGGGATCTTGCCCGCCTCCTGCGAGAGGACCGACACGTAGGGGTTGCGCGAGCTGCCGACGAAGGTCATCTGCCACGGCTGCCGCAAGCCCCTGGAGACGACCTTGAAGCCGGTCCCGTCCGGCCGGATCGAGAACACCGTGTAGGGGTGGCGCGAACGGCGACTTCTTGGTGCGGCCTCGCTTGCCGACGTCCACGACGAGGCCGGCGCCGCTGTACAGGCGCCCGTCAGGTCCGAAGGCCAGGCCGTTGGCCGATGCGACCGTCTTGCGCGAGCCCGTGAAGATCGTCTTCGACGACGCGAACGACGTCCCGTTCCAGCCCGTGAGAGCGAGGATCTTGCCGGTGAGCGCCGTGGACACGTACAGCGTGCCGTCGCGATACACGAGGCCGGCGACGCCGCCGGGAATCCCGGGCAGCAGCGCGGCGGTCCCGCCGGGCGCCAGGGCGAGCACTCCGCCGCCCTTCCCGGACTCCTCGTTGCCGAACGCCCCGATGAAGATCGTGCCGTTCACGGTGTCGAACGCGAAAGAGGTCGGCGTGGACACGTCACTTGCGACGGTCGTCACGGCATTGCCGTTCGCGGCTTTCGGAGGCGGCGGCCCCTGGGCGCCGGCCGCTGCGGAGAGAACGAGCACGCCGGCTGTAGCCAGCAGCCCGGAACGACACCATCTGGACAACGTCATTAAGTACCTCGCTGGATCGATGACTTGAGTCCGACTCGCGCGGATCCTTGCGGATCGGAGGCGCCGGCGTCAGCGGGCTGCCCCGATCAGCCGGCCGGCTGAGCGTCGAGTCGCAGGCTGAGCGCCAGGAAGACGATGTCGCGCGGCGTGCGCGGGTCGCGGCCCGTGAGCCGGCGGATGCGGTCGAGCCGGTAGAGGATCGTGTTGTTGTGGACGTGCATCGCCCGGGCCGCGCGGGTGGCGGAGAAGCCCGCGTCGATGTAGGCGCGCAGCGTGTCGACGAGCGCGGCGTTGCGGAGCGCGTCGTACTCGCGCAACGGGTCGAGCGCCGCGGCGATCACCCGACCGGCGTTCTCGTTCGCGCGCAGCAGGTGGTCCACGAGCACGTCGTCGTAGACGACGGCGTGGTCGCGCTCGCCGGTGCGCATCGCGAACACCGCGGCCTCGCGGGCCTCGGAGTAGGCGGCCGGCACGTCTGTGGATTGCTGGCACCAGTGCCCGACGCCGACGGACATCCCCAGCACGTCGAGCTGGGCCGCCGCGTCGTGCGCGGCCTGGGTCGCTCGCTCGGCGTCCCCCGGGGTGGGTGCCGGGCACAGGCAGACGACTTCGCCCTCGCGCACGCCGACGAGCGCGCCGGCCGCATCCGCATGCCGCAGCACGTTCTCGCGCAGGATCTTGGCGGCCCTGCGCAGCGTTCGCGGACGCTGTTCGGTGGGGTCGGCCAGGTCGTCGTCACCCACGGGAGCGCGTGCCACGATGACCACGTTCTCCTCGAGCAGATCGATGCCGAGGATGCGCGCGTCGCGGACGCTCGAGGCAGACGCGGCGCGGCCCGCGAGCACCGCGTCGAGCAGGCTCCGGCTGACGATCTCGCGATCGCCGCTGACGTCCTCGAGCTCGTCGAGGTAGGTCTGCGTGACCACGCTGATGAGCTCGTGCGCGAAGCGCATGACGATGGCGCCACCGCGGATCGCCGCCTGGAGCTCCTCGGGATGCTCAGGTTCCGCACAGGCGGCCAGTGCCTCGAAGACCTCCTCGCCGAACAGGCGAAATGCGTGCTGGATCGAGGGCAGCGCCACGCCCTGGTGCGGCCGGCGGGCGAACAGCTCCTGCAACGCGGAGAGCTGCTCCGGCGTGGGGGACGCCGAGTTCGCCGCGATGTTGTCCAGGACATTGGACAGGCACCGCCGGGTGACGTTGAGCACGTCGTCCTCGATGAACTCCGGGTCGCTCGCCGCGTAGTCGACGATCTCGGCCTGGTAGCGGCGCGTGATCGCCCTCGCGAGCTCCTCTTCCTCAAGCCTGAGCCGCGCTGCGAGTGTCGCCATGGCGTTCTGCGTCACGTCGCGGAACGTACAAGAGCTGGTGCTCGATTTTGGAGATTCTGCTCAGTAGGCCCGCGTCTTGGCGGGTGCCCGCCTCTTCTTGACACAGAGCCGGTAGGTGTGGCGGGAGCGCAGCGTCACCCGATGGCCCTTGCGCACGGCCTGGGTCTTCACCAGCACGCGCACCTTCCCGGGCTTGCGACCGCGGAAGCTCAACGACACGGACCTGTGGGCGCCGCGCAGGGTCTTGGCCCTGCGGCCGTCGACGTAGATCGCGATCGAGCGCACGCGGGTGCCCTTCCTGGCGTGGATGCGCAGCTTCACCTTGCGCCTGCTGCGGCACGTGCGCCGAGCGGCGCCCGGCGCCGCCCTCGGGGCGAACGGGACCGACCGCGGCACGGGACCCAGCGGCTTGCCGCCCGGGCCGTCCTCGTAGGTCATCCACGGGATCGAGTGCTGCTGGCCCACGGCGGGCTTGGTGTAGTCGCAGACGCCGTTGGGGAAGGTCTTGCGCAGTGCCGCCAGTTGGGCGTCGCTCAGAACCGCCGGCAGGTAGTCCTCGGGATTGATCGGGCTCAGCGCGCACTGGATGACGTCGTCCGTCGCGGGCGCACCGGCAGCGGGCCGGGTCAGGCTGTAGAACGGATAGAGGCTGTTGCACTGCCCCGGGTCGGTGATCTCCTGATTGCTGCTGGGCGGAGACGGGGTACCTGGCGCCGCCGGGCCGAACGTGCCCGCGAAGCAGGCGTCGACAGCGTCCAGCGGCTTGTCGAGCACGACCTTCTGGGCCTTCGGAATCTCGCGGGTGTCGGCCTCGATCCGCGCCAGCCACCTGTCGAGCAGCAGGAACGACTTGAGCTCGATCTCCTGGGGCGGCCCCACGCCGACGATCGGCACGCCGTTGTTCCACGTCCAGACGATCTGGTTGCCGTGGTGGCCGTTGGTCCGATCCAGCCGTGCGCGCAGCTTCGTGGAGTTGCCGCTGGTGTGGATCTCGGCGCTCTCGTTGTAGGCCCGCAGGTCGATGATCGGCACGTCCTCGACCCACTTGGCGTCCATCACCGCGCCGCTGCGGTAGGCGATCGAGGCCGTGTTCTCGTCGACCACGTTGCGAGCGGCCTGGGGCTTGCCGTCGATCGTGATGCCGCCGATCTTCTGGTTGAGATCGACGAACTCGTCGGGTGTTATCTGCCCGGATCGCAGCGCGACGAGGCCGTATTGGACCCCCTCGTTGCCCCAGGGCACATTGGCGAACCCGTGGCCGATCTTCTTCTCCGGCGCGGTCCACTGGCTCGCGGGCCGCAGGCCGAAGATCGACTTCATGTAGTCGGCGATCGTGCAGCGCACGCCGCCGGGGTTCGTGTCCGGGTTGTAGACCTGGTCCGCGGGGAGATTGCAGTGATCGGCGTTCGTCGGGTCGGTGTAGCCGTAGAACGTCGCGTCCCAGGCCGCGCAGTTGCTGGGCTCCTTGTGACCGTCGATCGCCGGCGCCCAATGCGCCAGCGGAGCGCCCCCGGGCGCCTGGCCCGAGAAGTAGTGCACGAACAGCCCGCAGTCGAAGACGTCGGCCGCGGTGGTCCACAGGTCGACGAACGTGCAGTTGGGCTGCAGCCCGTCGAGCAGCCCGGGATACATCGCCTCGTCCATCAGCTGGTAGGAGCCGCCCGAGCAACCTTGGGCCATCGTGTAACGGATCGGGCCGTAGGACTCGACGATGTGTTCCTTGAGCATCATGAACGACTCGGTCGAGACGACGTCGTTGGTGTTCTCGCCGTGGATCTGCAGGCCGTTGTTGGCGACCATGAAGCCGCGCGAGAGCGCCTTCTCGTCGAGCACCGGCGACGCGCTGGGCTGGGAGTAGTGGGGGGCGGTGTTGGGGCCGAACGTCGTCAGCAGCTTGTGGTTCCAGGCCCCGCCGTCAAGCACGGCGATCGCATAGGAGCCGCGGTCCTGCACGCCGTTCTCCACGCGGACGATGTAGGGAACCTCTTTGCCCTGATCGGTCGTCGTCGTCGCGATGCTGGCCGCTGCCGGCGGGTTCTTGGGGTCGTAGCTGCTGAAGGTCCCGCTGATCGCGTCCTTGTACTGGTAGGAGACCTCCGTCGGCCTGTTGCACTGTGCGTCCAGGGCGCCGTCCTGGCAGATCCACGGCTGGATCTGCGCGCCCGCGAACACCGGTCCGCCGATCGGGTGGTTGGTGATCGTGATCCGGGCGCCGCGGCCGTCGGCGAGCGTCGCGGTCACGACGTTGGGACCGACGGCGAGGCCGTCGATCAGCCCGACGCCATCGGGCCCGAACCTGCCGGTCACGTCGCGATCGCCGACCGTGACCTCGAGCGGGATCCCGGCCGCGTCGCTCGGGCGCGTGACGCCGACCAGCGCGTCGCCGCCGGAGATCACGTCCGCCCGGTTGGACAGCACCTCGATCCGGACGTCACCGCCGGCGGCCTGCGCCGGCGCGGACAGCGCCAGCGTCCCCAGCACGACCAGCACCCCACGGCGCATTACCGGACCCCTCCGCGTTTTGGCTTGCACGTCCGGTAGGCGCGCGTCTGGCGATAGCCGGCGCTCTTACGACCCTTCTTTCCCCTGACGACGATGCGCACGACGGCCAGACCCGGGCCCCGCCCTCGCAGGTCGATCACGGCCCGGATCCGCTTGCCGCGCAGGATGCGGGCCCGAACCCCGTCGACAAGGACCGAGACGCGCTTGATCTTCAACCCCCGCGGCCGGCGGAGGTGGATCGTGAACTTCCTCCTGCTCGTGCAGGTCGACTTCACCTTGGCCGGCGCCGCCGGCGCCGCCTTCTGGCTCTCCTTGAACCAGGGCTCGCGCAGGTCCGGGGCATAGTCGCTGCGCCGGTAGGCCGCGCAGAAGCCCGCCTCGTCGTCCTTGTACACAGGATCGAACTTGAGCATCGCCGGGCGCATCGCGTTCCACACGGTCTTGTGGCCGGAGAACTGGTCGACGAGGACCCCGCCGTCGTTCACGCTCCCCGCGCCGTTGCGGATCGCGATCACCGTGTCGACGCCGCGGTAGATGATGAACTTCTGGCCGCCGGTCCCGCTGGCGAACACGTGGGCGATGTCGTAGGGCTGCGCGCGGTTCTCCGGAACCCCGTTGTTGGAGTTCGGCCACTCGTACAGCGGGCGGTGGGGATAGCTCGGCCACTCACCGAACGGAGCGCAGTAGAGGTCGGCGGTGCTCGTCGGCCACGACCAGCCCTGGGCCGCGTTGACGTAGGTCAGATAGCCGTAGCCGGTGTTGACGTCCTCGAACGAGGGGTGCGTCATCTTGTACAGCCACTCCTCGCTGATGATCCGCTTGCCCTGCCAGACCCCGCGCTGGAGCACGAGCTGCCCCAGTCGAGCCAGGTCGCGGACGTTCGACATGAGGTTGCCGGCGATCTGCTCGCCGGCCCAGCTGCTGTCCTTCATGCCGAGCGGATCGAAGAGCTCCTTCTGCGCGAACTCGACGCTGTCCTTCGCGCCCCCGAACCTGTCCGGCTCTGCCGCGATCGCCTTGTCCATGACGCCGACAAGCGTGTTGATCTCGCGCGAGCCGAGGGTGTCGTAGCTCCAGGCGCCCTTCTTGCCGGGACCCAGGTCGGCGTTCGTGGAGACCATGCCCAGGATGTGCACCATCCGCGCCTGCGGGTTGATCGTCCCCTGGGCGTTGGTCATCTGCTCGGGAGGGATCCAGTCGACCGCCTTGGAGGTGTCCGACAGCACGCTGCTGCGATCGACCACCATCCCGAAGAGCATCGCGCCGAAGGTCTTGGTGACCGAGTAGACCTGGTAGATCTCGGTCGTGCCGTCCGGCTGGGCGCCCCCCTCCCAGCAGAGCTTCCCGTGGCGGATCACGACGAACGGGGTGGCCTGCAGCTGCGGCGACGCCGCGTCGAGCACGTCGGGATCCAGCCCGCACTGGGCAGCGATCTGGTCCCGTGGGACCGCAGACCATGGAGCCGTGCCCGGATCCTGCGTCCCCGGCTCCTGCGCGTGGGCGGCGGCCGGCAGCGCAACCGCCATCGCAAGCAGCGCAAGACGCCCGCCACGAAGCACTGCCCGAACGCCCTCCCGCGAGCCAAGCATCACATGAAGTGTGGCGCGGCGGGCCCCGAATGTCTCTTCAGGAAACCACCAAATTCGCACCCCTGGGGTTGTGCGTATTGACGGTCATCCCTCCTCGCCTACTCAGCCAGAGGGAGCCTCCATCTCGACCTTGACCTCGCACATGTCGACCGACGCGCGCGTACCGGGCGTGTCGGAGGAGTCCATCGCGGCGAAGACCTGGGCCCCCGCCTCCATGTCCTGCATCGTCTCGAAGTACTGCAGGACGACGGCGGTGCCCTGCGACTCGTCGATAAGCACCTTGACACCGGTCGACTTGACGCCCTCCGGCGGGCCGTCCGACTCGCTGATACGGGTTTGGATCGCTTCGATCCGCTCCGTCGAGACATCGGTGAACCTCACAACACGCACGAACATCCGGACACCTCCTCAGTCGGGTACGAAGACCCTATTCCGTTACGGCCGTCGCTTGCCGTCGGGTCCGATGACCCACCACAGGCCACCGTTGAGGTTCACGTTGTGGCAGAGCACCTGGCCCGGCCCCTCGTGCGCGTAGTAGTAGAGCGGGTGGTCGGCATATGTGACCTGAAGCTTGCCGTCGCGCCGCTTGACGGTGCCGAGCAGCGAGGCGTTGACTCCTTTGCCCGCGACGGGAGCACCCTCGGTGAACACGGGGGGCCACGCCTCGGCGCATTCGTCGTAGCAGACCGGTTCGCCCTTCGGCTCCCTCTCGAAGATGTAGATCGCCTGGCGTTCGGAGTCGTAGATCATCTCGCCGAACTCCGAGTCCCCGACCGTGACGGTGGTGGCCTTGGCCGCCGCATCCCCGCCCTGTCGGCCGGGGGTGGCGGGCGTCTTGTCGTCGCTGCCGCATCCGGCCGTGCCCAGCAGTGCGGAGATCAGGACCGCGAGCGCACAGGCAAGAGGCCTCCCGCGCAACGACTCAGCCGCCGTTTCGCCTGACGACGGCCGCGCCCACCGCGCGGCCGAGCACCAGCCCGTCGCGGTTGTCCTCGGGGTAGTGGATCCCGCCGTACAGACGCGACATGGCCGCCTCGTCGGCGAGGCGGTTCAGGGCCTTGCGCGCCTGCGGGAACGTGGCGCTCAGGACCGTTGCCGCCGCGCCCGAGAACGTCGAGTGGCCGCTGGGGTACGACGGGAACGGCGGCGTGCCGATGTAGGGAAGCCAGTTGCCCCGGTAGGGGTTGCTGTCCGAGTCGCCACAGAGCGTGGCGCGGTCGGGGCACAGCCGCCAGACGGCGGTCACCGGGCGGATGCTGCGCCAGTGGTACTTCGCCTCGAAGAACGCGATCGCGGCGTCGGCCTCGGCGACGCCGAGAGCGGCGAAGGTGCGCGCGGTACGGCCTGGCGCCAGGTGGTACGAGCGCACGAGCCCGATGGCGATGTCGAACCAGTGGCCCGGCGGCGTCAGCGTGCCCCCGGCGTCGTCCCACAGGGTCGCGATCTGTCGCTGCTCCTCGGTCAGGTGCAGGTTGGTGTCGAGCACCGTGAGGAGCTGGCGCATGAACTCGGGCGAGCCGTACGGAGACGGACCCGGCAGCAGGTCCCGCAGCGCAGACGGCGAGCTCAGCACCCACGGGCGCCAGGCCCCGACCGGAGCGCCGATCGGGGTCTCGAACGACGGCGGGGTGGGGACCCAGCCGCCGTTCTCCGGGGTCGCCGCGAACGGGTCGGCCGGCGGCGGGGGGTTGAGGTGTCCATCGGCGTTGGCGCGCGCCACGGCGAGATCGCCGACGCGTTGGCCGAGCTCGCGCGCTCGGGCCACGTCGCCCGGGTAGGCGACGCCGGCGACGAGCAGCGCCTGGGTCGCCTCGTCGGCCGCCTTGGTGATCACGGCCGGCGACGCCTCGGTGAACAGGACGGGCAGGATGCGCTCGGCTGCACCTGCCACCGCCGCATCAGGCGCCCCCCGAGCCGACCGGGCGCGAAGCGGATGCAGCTTCGGGTCGAGGGCGCCGGGCGCCGGGCGCGGCCGCTTCCCCGGTGGGTGGACCGAAGCCGCGGTCCACGCGTCGCTCATCGCCGTCTCGAACAGGCCCAGTGCGCGGGCCGAGAACGAGGGCCGCGGGCGATACAGGCGGATCATCCGCAGCGCCACGCGCGTCCATGGCACGACCGCGGGGGCGTTGGTCCAGCGGCGCACGGCGGCGCGGCCGCTCGCCGTGCGGCTGCGCTGCAGTGCGCGGAGCGTCGCCAGATCGCGGTGGGTCTCGGGGGCGCTCGCCGCCGGCGGGGCTGCAAGGACGAACTGCGATTTGTTCGGCAAGAGCCACGAGTGCTCCGCATGCGCCACGCCGGCTGTGGCGAGCACGAAGCCGACCGCGAGCGCGGCGGTCGCCCTCACGCGCCGGCGGCCGGCTCGGTGACCACGATGCTGCGATCCCCCGCGATGCGGTCGAGCGTCTGCGTGCGGCCCGACGGCCAGATGATCGTCAGCCGGCGCGCCGTGCGCTCGCGGCCGAGGCCGAAGTGGACGGTCGCGTCGCGGCTCGAGCTGATGCTCGTCGAGCCGCAGATCACCTCGCGGGTCTGCCTACCCGAAGCGCTCGTCAGCTTCAGCCGCGCCCCACAGCCGCCGCGGTTGCTGGCGGTCCCCACCGTGCGGACCTCCAGCCAGTGCCGGCCGCCGCGCGGCGTCACGTTGCGGAACAGGTGCGGCGCGCCGGCCACGTCGACGAGCAGAACGTCGATGCGGCCGTCGCGGTCGTAGTCGGCGAGCGCCGCACCGCGCGACTGGCCACGGTCGTCGGCGCCGCTGAGAGCGCTGAGGTCGAGAAAGCGGCCGTGGCGGGCGTTGACGAAGACGCCGTTGGCCTGCGGGGTGTCGTCCGAGCCGTAGAAGCCGGTCAGGAACCCGGCGGCGACGTAGAGGTCCTCCCAACCGTCGAGGTTGAGGTCGGCGAAGTCGATCCCCCAGGTGATCGATCGCCTCGAGGCCTGCTGGAACGGCCGCGCCACCCCTGCGGCCTTGCCGACCTCGGCGAATGTCCCGTTGCCGAGGTTGTGCAGGAGGCGCGTCGACGACCAGTTCGACAGGGCGAGGTCCATCCGCCCGTCGCGGTCGTAGTCGCCGATGCCGATCCCCATCGTGTTCATCACCAGCGACGTCCTCGACGCGACCGAGACGTCGGTGAACCGCCAGCCGCCCGCTCCATCCGGCCCTTCGTTGTGCCAGAGGTGGTTGCGGTCCGGCTTCGGGCCCAGGTAGTCGTTGCCGAGGTAGAGGTCGGGCCGGCCGTCGCGGTCGTAGTCGAACCAAGCGGTCTGATAGCCCGCTCCGAGGGTCGCGTTCGCGCCGAGCAGCGCGGTGCGATCGGTGAACGTGCCGTTCCCCTCGTTGTGCCACAGCTGGTCGGGGTGGTAGGTGAACCCGGTGCCGGGCCGGCCGTAGTTGCAGCGGACATGCTGCGTGACGTACAGGTCGACCAGTCCGTCGTCGTCGTAGTCGCCCCACGACGCGCTCGTCCCCGGGCCGTCGCCGATGATGCCGGCCGGCGCCGTGACGTCGCGCAGCCTGCCCTCGTCGTTGCGAAGCAGCCGGCCCTGTCCGTTGACGACGACGTACAGGTCCGTCCAGCCGTCGTTGTCGTAATCCGCAGCCGACGCGCCGACCACCGCCCCGAGGTCGGCCGGAACGCCGCGGGCGAGCGATTCGTCGGCGAAGGTGCCACCCGGCCGCCCCATGAAGAGCGCCGGAGGACTCCCGAGGCGCGCGAGGAAGAGGTCGAGGCGCCCGTCGTGGTCGACGTCGAGCCACGCAGCGCCCGCCGTGAAGCCCACACAGCCCGTTGGCGGCACGTACGTCATCAGGCCCGCCTTGGCGGTGACGTCGGCGAAGCGCGGCACCGCCACCCGCGCCTTGCGGAGGCGAATCTGCAGCGGCTGGCCGACGAGCGCGCCGGCACGGCGGGCGGTCAGCGTCACCGGGCCGCGACCGTCGAACCACTGGGTCGGCACGACGGCCCCGTCGATCGTCAGCGACGAGTTTCCGGGCACGACGATCAGCTTGCGCATGAACGGCACGGTGCGCCGCCCGTCCGCCGCGAGCTCGAACGAGACGGCATCGTCGACCGCTTCGGCCCCGCCGTTGCGAACCACGGCGCGAAAGAGAAAGGTGTCGCCTTGGTTGACGGCCGTACCGGCCATCGGTGTCAGGTCGACGGTGAGTCCATCGGCGGATGCGCCTTGGGGGGCCACCACCAGTGCGAGGACCGCCGCGATGGCCAACCGTGCCGCGCGTTGCATATGGGCTGACGCTACCTCAGTGGCTGTGCGGCGCTCAAGCGGGGCTCATTACGATGGACCGATGAGCGTCAAGAGCGTGCCCGGTGGGGTGGTGCATGAACTGCCCACAGACCTCCGTGAGGCGCTGTTGGTCAACGCGACGGCACTCGATGCCTGGAACGACATCACGCCGTTGGCGCGCAACGAGTTCATCTGCTGGGTCGAGGATGCCAAGCAGGAGAGCACCCGGGTGCGCCGCATTCGGCGCACCCAGGAGGAGCTCGAGGAAGGCCAGCGCAGGCCCTGCTGCTGGCCCGGCTGCAAGCACCGCGAGCGCACAGGCAGGCCGTAGCCCGGTCGTGCTAGGCGGGCGCTAGGCGGTTGCCGAGGCGAGCAGCACCACGTTCGAGAGGCGCAGCGGCTTCGAGCCGCCCCCCGCATCCGCTGCGGCCTGCGTGATCGCGTCCCAGGCCTCCTCCTGCGCCTCGCCCGCATGCTGCTCGATCAGCGCCCGGATCGGGGCGGCGATCGCCCTGACGTAGGCGGTGAAGTGCTCCGGAGAGTCGAACTCGAAGGTGACCTCGGCCTGCTCCACGGCGACGTTCGAGAACCCGCCTCCTTCGAGCAACGCGCCGATGGCGGCGGGGGTGGGCCGGGAGAGTGGCCCGGGCGTTCCGGCAGGCGGCGGCGGCACGTCGAACCGCTGCATCGTCGTCCTCATCGGAATCGAGAGGAGGGGGACCTGATCGGGCTCGCCCCACGAGCTGATCGCGATCCGCGCGCCCGGCTCGAGGAAGCTTCGGATGCGCCCCGCGGCGGCCTCAGCGTCGGGCTCGAAGATGATTCCCCAGCGCGAGACGGCGGCGTCGAAGCTCGCCTGCGGAAAATCGAGGCCGGAGGCGTCCGACTCCACGAACTCGACGTTGTCCAAGCCGGCCGCCGCCGCGCGTTCACGCCCGAAAGCCAGCATCTCGGCGGAGATGTCCGTGGCCACGACGCGGCCCTCCGGGCCGGCCGTGCGCGCGGCCGTGAGCGCCGGCTCGCCATAGCCGGCGGCGACGTCCAGGACCCGGCTTCCCGACTGCACTCCGGCGAGCTCCACCAGCCGCTCGCTGATGTGCCCGGCGGCACGGTCGGTGAACTCGCTCCACTCCTTCCATCCCACCGCAGCGGAGTCCCACTGCTTGTGCTGCGTCTCGCGGAACGCGACCGGGTCGATCGCCTTGGATTCCATGCCCGCTCCTCCCTACGACCCCATGGCAGTACATGGCGACGCTAACCGATTCGGTCAGCCGTGTGGCCGCATGAGCGTCCAGCAGTTCAGTCGCGAGGCGGACCGCATTCGCGGACGCACACGATGATCTCGTCCGGGTGCGCGACGTAGTGAATGACCGCGCCGGCCTGGGGCGAGTACTGGCCGACGTCGCTCGAGCATGCGTCGAGGTTCTGCTTGGCGATGCACTCCGAAGCGGCGGGGGCCGCGGCGGGCGCGGCGAGGGCGGTGGCGCACAGCACGGTGCAGGTGGCCAGGATCAGACGGCGCATGGTGGTCTCCTCATTTCAGCGACGGGTCTGACTGCTCCCAACGAGCGCTGCTCCGAAAACTGGCGCTCTGGTATCGGCCGGCGCGGCGATGAGGTAGCGTCGGCCCATGAAGGGTCCCATCGCCCTCGCCGGAGTGGCCTGCGCCTTCGCCGCAGGGTGCGGCGACGACGCCACACGTGATGCGGCCGCGCCCAAGGCGCAGCCGGCGAAGGTCAACGTCGAGCGGCTGCTGATGCAGGCCGACGAGGAGCCGGGTTTCGCGCCGGTCGAAGAACCCCGGACCGACCAGTCGCTTGGCGGGTACTCAGCCGACGAGATGAAGCGGCTGCGCCGCGCAGGGTTCATCTCGATCACGTTTCAGCCGCTCAGCGGCGACCACAACACGGCCGGCGTCAGCACCATCCTTGTGTTCAAGACCGCCGAGGGCGCGCGCGAGTGGCTGGAGTACGAGACGAGCGACGAGGGGATCGACAGCATGGTCCCCGGGGCGAACCCGCGGCGCTTCACGGTCCCCGACGTGCCGGGCGCGCGCGGCTGGACCGGCCGCGATCGACACGGCAATCCCATCGGCCACGTCTTCTGGGCGCAGGGCCGCTGCGAGATGTTGATCGGCAACGAGGGCAAGATTCCCTTCGTCAAGCCGCTCTCGAAGGGCGCGCGAGCGATCTACCAGCGCACGCAGGGTCAGTGCCCGTGACCGTCACGGCCCGTCCGCAAGACGCCGTCTCGGGCGCCGGGAGGCCAATCCGCGGCCGCTAGGCTTGCGTCGCTTCGGCGAGATAGCTCAGTTGGTAGAGCACGCGACTGAAAATCGCGGTGTCCCCGGTTCGAGTCCGGGTCTCGCCATCGGCTAGCGGATGTGCCCGGGGCTGTTTCCGGCCCCGAACGCGAGTCCCATCGCCACGCCCGCCGTGCCGCACGCGCCGAGCAGCGCCATGAGCGGCGCGACGGCCAGGATGCGGCCGCGCATCCGGCGCTTGGCCCAGACGTCGCGCAGGTGCAGCGCGATCGCGCCCGGGTGACGCACGGGCGTGAGCAGTGCCCTGAGCGCGCGCTTGCCTGGCGGCATCTCCCTTGCAAGCTTCGCGCCCTGTGCGCGGGCCGCGTGGAACCAGATCGCGCACGTCCCGACGAAGCCGAGCGACTGGACGTGGTGGACGACCAGCCGTGAGTCGGCCACCAGGATTTCGTCGCGGCGCCGCAGCTCGGCGTTGTGGTCGAGCTCGAAGAACCCGTCGGGCGGGCGCTGCTGCGGCAGCGCTCGGCGCTTGTAGCTGATGTTGGCCTGGGCGGCGATCTTCTCGGCCGGGCCGTCTGCGAGCGGAAGCATCGCGGCCGCGTTGCCGAGAAAGTAGGAGGCCCAGTCGATCGCGTGGTCGGTGGCGCCGTTCTCCACGCCACCGCCGATCGCCGCGGCCTCGGGGTACTCGCGGTGGGCGGCCAGCATGCCCTCGCACCAGTCGGGCGCCACGACGCAGTGGTCCTCGGTGATCGCGACGACGTCGGCGCCGACGTGCTCGAACGCGATCGCGCGCAGCTCGTTGGCGGAAGCCCCGGCGGCCACGACCCCCACGACCTCCGGGAACGCTTCGCGCTGCTCGTCGGGAAATCCGTCGCCGTGGTGGGCGAGCACGACCTCGGCCCCCACGGCGAGCGCCTGTGCGTGCAGCGACTCCAGGCACGCGCGCGCCTCGGGCCAGGGCTGGGTGCTGGCGACGACGACGGACAGCGGCGGTCGAGCTCCCGGCACGCGGGCCAGCCTAGCCCCGGCTTGCCGCGCCGTTCTGAGCGCGCCGGTAGGACTCCAGCGTGCCGCGGGCGGTCGACTGCCAGGACAGCGCGGCGGCGCGATCATGGCCGCGGGCGGCAAGCTGCGCCGCCAGCGCGGGGTCGGCCAGCAGGCGGTCGACCCGCTCGGCGATGGCGCCCGGATCGGCCGGCTCGAAGAGCAGGGCAGCGGTTCCGGCCACCTCG
This sequence comes from uncultured Actinomycetes bacterium, assembly GCA_963825415.1. Classification (GTDB taxonomy): domain Bacteria; phylum Actinomycetota; class Thermoleophilia; order Solirubrobacterales; family Solirubrobacteraceae; genus BP-464. The sequence continues at coordinate 875,221 of CAWGTD010000003.1, forward strand.
CGCAGCACGGGGATGTCGGAGCAGGCGACCGGCACTCCTCGCCCCATCGCCTCGCCGATGGTCAGGCCGAACCCCTCGTGGGTCGACGGCGAGACGAAGCAGTCGGCGGCCGCGTAGAGGCCCTCGAGGTCCGCGTCGGAGACCCAGCCCGTCAAGCGGACGCGTTCGGAGACGCCGAGCTCCTCCGCGAGCGCCTTCAGCGCATCGGTCCGTCGCGTCGGCGCGCCCACGATGACGACGACCGCATCGTCATGGCGAAGCACGGCGGCGGCACGGACGAGCTGCTCGAGGTTCTTGTGCGGGCGGACCTGGGCGACGCAGAGCACGATCCGCCGGCTCCCCAGCCCGTGGGTCTCCCGCAGCGCCCGCTCGGGGGTCTTCTCGGCATGGTCGTCGAGGCGCACGCCGAGGGGGATGACGTCGATGCTGGCGGGGTCGAGCCCGCCGGTGGCGACGAGGTCGTCGCGCGAGGCCGCCGAGCTGGTGATCACGCGGTGGGCGCGCCGGGCGCCGGACACCGCGAGCGTGTGCATCATCGCGCGCCGTGCGGGGTTGGGCTCGATGTCGGGGTGGTGGACCCAGGCCAGGTCGTGCAAGGTCATGACGCGGCGCACCCCCGGCGTCACGAGCGGGATCGTGTTGGCCGGACCGTGGACGACGTCGAGCCGGGCGCGAGCGTGCGCCGGGAGGTTGACCTGTGCGTAGAGCAGGTGCCAGGGGATCGCGCCGTGCCCGATGGGCGGGCAGACCCAGCGAACCGATCCGGCCCACTGCGAGCGCTGCAGATCGCTCGGCGCGGCGCGGGTCACGAAGACGGTGATCTCGAGCGCCGGGTCCTCCTCGAGCAGAGCCGGGATCAACTCGACGGCGTAGCGCCCGGTGCCGCCGGAGTCGGGGCGCAGGTACAGGAGGTTCAGGCCGACCCGCAATGCCGCAGCGTAACCGCCGCGGCTCGGTGATCAGCGCGCGCGGTCCCAGGCCTTCAGCTGAGCGAGCGGGTCGACCGGCTTGCTCTTCGAGTTCACCCGCCAGCCGCCAAGCCACATCTCGAAGTGCAGGTGCGGCCCGGTGGCGTCGCCGGTGCTGCCCACGCGACAGATCGGAGCGCCCGCGGCCACGACCTGGCCGGCCTCGGCGCCGAACGAGTTCTTCTGGCAGTGCGCGTAGAAGAACGAGCGGCCGTCGTTGGCCTGCTCGACCACGTAGTAGCCGGCCGCGTGCGCCTGGTGGTCGGTGGAGGTGATGACACCCGCCACCGGCGCGACGACCTGCGTGCCCGCTGCGGCCGGGATGTCGACGCCCTGGTGGCTGTAGCCCTTGCGCGGGGTACCGAAGGGGTCGCCGTAGCTGTGCGTGCCGGCGACCGGGAACACGCCGCCGGGTAGCACCGGGCCGACGACCGGAGGCAACGTGACGGGCGCCGGGGTCGGCGCGGGCGCGGCGGTGACGACGAGCGTGCTGCGCCCGGACGCATGCGCGAGGCGCTTGAGGACGTGGTTGTGGCTGTCGCGTGCATGCGCGCGTACGAGGTATGAGCCGGCCGCCAGCTTGACGCGGCGCGGCCAGGCCACGCTGAAGGTGCGGCCGGTGCGAATGCGGCCGAGGACGATCCGCGCCACCGGCCTGTTGCCCGGCATGGCGAGGACGACGACTCGAGCCGTCACCCTGCGCTCCCCGCGCTCGTCGATGCGCAGGCTGATGCGCGGCGCGCCGGTCCCGGCGCGCAACGGCGACGCGACGCTCAGCCTGGCGACCGGCCGCACCACCTTCGCGCGAGCGAGGCTGGCGCCGAACTGCGTCCCGCCCGACGCGGGCGCGGAGGGTGCGGCCGCGAGGTCGTCGGCGTTGGTCCCGCCACCGGTCGCGGCCATCGCGGTACCGGCTCCTGTGACAAACAGGAGCACGAGGAGGATGGCCGGGACGAAACGCCGCATCTCCAGGAGCTTCGGCCCGGCAGGCGGCCCGCTGCAGGCTTGGGCCCACAGAGTGGAGCTTCCTGCTCGGAAGCCTCCTCAAAGCTGCGCAACTAGGCGCCCAGCATGCGCGCCATCAGCTCCAGCGCGCCGGGCTTCGACAGCGGCTCGTTGAGGTTGCCGCACTTGGGCGACTGCACGCAGGACGGGCAGCCGCTCTCGCACGGGCAGTCGGCGATCAGGCGGTGCGCGTCGTCGACGAGGCGCTCGAAGCACAGAAAGCCCTGGCGCGTGATCCCGACCCCGCCCGGGTGGCCGTCGTAGATGAAGATCGTGGGGCGGCCGGTCTGCGGGTGTGCGTTGGTCGACAGCCCGCCGATGTCCCAGCGGTCGCACATCGCCAGCAGCGGCAGCACGGCGATCTGGGAGTGCTCTGCCGCGTGCAGCGCGCCGAGCAGCTTCTCCAACGGGAACTCGCGGGCCGGCAGCTCCTCGTCGAGCTCGTACCACAGCGCCTGGGTGGTGAACCGGGTCTGCGGAAGGTCGAGCGCCTGGAGGTCGAGCACCTCGTGGTCGGGCAGGCGCTTGCGCTGGTAGGCGAGCACCTGCTCGGTCACCGTGACCGTCCCGAAGCTGAGCGTCACGCCGAGGCACTCGCGCTGGTCGAGCAGTCGCTCGATGTACGTGTCCGTCTCCTTCTTGGGCTGCGTGTACCAGGCGCCCTCGAACGGCCGGACCACCGCCCGCCGCGCCTCGAGGTCGAGCTCGACGACCTCGTAGGAGCGCCCGAGGTGCAGGTAGATCGCTCCCTCGTGGGTCGTGCTGTGCGCTCGCGTCGCCTCGACCGTCCCCAGCAGCTCGCCGTTGATCGCGTCCATCACGGCGAACGCGTCGGGCGCGGCGGAGCGCAGCGATACGTGCGCGGCCGGGTAGTCCTCGGGCCGGCGCAGCACGAAGCGCCCGCGGCGGCGGACGAGCTCTCCGCCCGCCTCCAGCGCCTCGGCGTGAGCGAGCAGGCGCGGGCCCAGGAACTCCTCGTCGGCCTCCTCGAGCGGCCCCTCGTGCGCGGCACACAGCAGGTGGCCGTGGTGGATGTGCTCGTTCTCGTGGTCGAGGATCGCGGCCTCGACGGGACGGTCGAGGAACTCGTCGGGGTGGCGGCAGAAGAACTGGTCCAGCGCGTCCTCCCCGGCGATGTAGACCGCCAGGCCGCGGCCGCGGCGCCCCGCCCGCCCCCACATCTGGCGCAGCGATGCCACGGTCCCCGGGAATGTGACGACGACGGCGGCGTCCAGCGCGCCGATGTCGATCCCGAGCTCGAGAGCGTCGGTGGTGATGACCGCCAACAGCTCGCCGCGAACGAGCCGGCCCTCGATCTCGCGACGCTGTTGGGCCGTGTAACCGGCGCGATACGGCGCGACGCGGTCGGCGAGCTCGGGCGCCTCGGCTGTGAGCCGGTCGGCGGTGATCTTCGCCACCAGCTCGACGGCCTTGCGCGACTTGATGAAGCAGATCGTCCTCGCGCCGCCGGTGATCAGCTCGAACAACAGGTCGGCCGCCTCGCCCAGCGAGCTGCGGCGCGTCTGCAGCGCCTCGTCGAGCACGGGCGGGTTCCACATCGCGATCTGGCGGCGGGCGCTCGGCGAGCCGTCACGATCGACCAGCGCGATGTCGTCGAGGCCGGTGAGCCGCTCGGCGAGCTCGACGGGGTTGGCGATCGTCGCCGAGGCGAGCAGCACGCGCGGCTCGGTGCCGTAGGCGGCGGCGATGCGGCGCAGCCGCCGGATCACGTTGGCGACGTGGGAGCCGAACACGCCGCGGTAGACGTGGGCCTCGTCGATCACGACGACCGCGAGGTTGGTGAACAGGTCGCCCCACGCCCGGTGGTTGGGCAGGATCCCGACGTGGAGCATGTCCGGATTCGTGAGCACGAGGTTCGCCCGCCGCCGGATCGCCGCGCGGTCCTCGCGGGGCGTGTCGCCGTCGTAGATCGCGGGGCGCACCTGGCGGTGCAGCCCGAACGCGTGCAGCGCCCGCGCCTGGTCCTGGGCCAGCGCCTTGGTCGGATACAGGTACATCGCGCGGGCGCGTGGATCGCGGCACAGCACGTCCAGCGTCGGCAGGTTGAAGCACAACGATTTCCCCGACGCCGTGCCCGTGGTGACGATCGTGGGCCCCGCCCAGGCCGCCTCGAGCGCCAGGGCCTGATGCTCGTAGAGCGCGTCGATGCCGGCTTCGGCGAGCGCGGCGCGCACGTCGGGATGGACGCTCGCGGGCACGTCGGCGAGCTCGGCCGGCCGCGCGCCCTCGAACGCCTCGCGCACCAGGCGACCGTCGTCGCGGCCGTCGTCCAGCAGCCCGCTCCAGGGCTCGATCGTGCGCGCGACGGCCATGCGTTTGAACCTATCGGTCGCGTCGAGCCCGGCGGGACCGCCACCAGCCGCGAAGCCGCACCCACCAGCTTTCGTTCGACGAGCGCCAGCGCGCGGGCGGCGGGACCGTCGCTCGGACCATCGCCACCCAGTCGTCGAGCGGCAGCTCGCCGCTGATCAGCCGGGCCAGCCCGCTGGTCACCGGCGCGTCGACGTCCGCCGCGGCGAGCGCGCGCGCGAGCAAGGGGACGGACTCCAGCGATTCGACGGCCTGGCCGATGCGCGCCGGGATCTCCGTGCTCGGCACGCCCTCGGCGAGCAGCTCGCCGGCGCGCCGGTTGCGGCTCTGCGGGGCCAGCGCGGTGGCCACGAGGTCGCCGGTCCCGGCGAGGCCGATCAATGACTCCGGGCGTGCGCCCTGCGCCTCGGCGAAGCGCCAGACCTCGGCGAAGATGTGTCCGGCGGCGGCCCCGGCGGCGTTGAGACCCTGCCGCTCGGTGGCGCCGGCGGCCAGCGCCGCGGCGTTCTTCGCCGCGCCCGCCAGCTCGACGCCGACCGGGTCGTTGGACAGCTCGCAGACCACGCCCGCGCGCGTGAAGATCCGCTGGAGCGTGGTGCCCAGCTCCTCGGAGGTCGAGGCGGCGACCAGCCCCGCGCCCTCGTTGACCATCTCGTCCGCGTGCGCCGGGCCGCCGATCACGGCCACGCGTCGCGCCCCGAAATGCTGGGTCAGGACGACGCTCGGGGCGATACCCGTTGGCGGCACGAGTCCCTTGGCCAGTGAGACGACCGCGGCCCGCCGGCCCAGGCCGTGGCCCGACAGGGCACCGATGACCTCGTCCAGCCCGCGCGACGGCACGGCCAGGAAGACCACGTCGGCGCGGGCGAGGCTGCTGCCGAAGGGCTCCACCCGCAGCTCGCGCGGCAGGTCGACGCCCGGCAGGTAGACGGCGTTGGTGCCGTCGGCGGCGAGCCGCTCGGCCTGCTCGGTGGTGCGGGTCTGGAGCGTCGTCCGTACCCCGCTGCGGGCCAGCAGGACCGCCACCGCCGTCCCGAACGATCCGGCCCCCACGACGGCCGCCCGCCGCGCGCGCGGCGGGGTGGCGCGGGACGGCTGGCGTTCGGGCACGTCGGCGAGGGTATCCAGACCCGCCTAGGCGCGGCCTTCCAGGATGTCGTGGGCGAGGGCCTCGCCGGCGTCCTGCAGCGCCGCCGCCGTGCCGGCTTCGCGCACCGTCTGGAGATCGAGGATGCGGCGGTCGAAGAGGTCAAGCGCGTCGGTGCCGACGATCGCGTGGGCCGGCACCCCGGCCTGCCGGGCGCGAATCGCAACCTCGGCGGCCGCCTTGCCCTCCAGCGTCGTGCGGTCCAGGCGCCCCTCGCCGGTCACGACCGCCCGTGCCGCCCGCATGCGCGCGTCGAAGCCCAGGGCGGAGAGCACGAATGCGGCACCGGGCTCCAGCCGCGCGCCGAACTTCGCCCACAGGCCCCCGCTGAGCCCGCCCGCGGCGCCGGTGAGCGGCACCCCGCGTGGATCGCGCGGCAGCTCGAGGGCCAGCCGGTCCAACCGCGCCGCCAGCCGCGCGACCGTCGCCTCGTCGGCGCCCTTCTGCGGGGAGTAGCGCACGGCCGCCTCCTCGAACGGGGTCCGCACGTCGCAGAGCACCACCAGCGCCGCGCCGCCCAGGCCGCCCGCCTCCTCGATCGCGGCGATCGCGCCGGCGCCGCCGTCGGTGGTCGCGCTGCCGCCCGCGGCGAGCAGGATCAGCGGGGCGCCGGCCTCGGCCGCGGCCACGACCAGCTCGCCGATCCCGCGGCTCGACGCCGCCTCGGGGTCGCGGTCGCGCTCGGCGACCAGATCCAGGCCGCCGGCCTGGGCGACCTCGACCACGGCGATCGCCCCGTCGTCGAGCAATGCGAACCCGGCCCGCAGCGGGCGGCCCAGCGGGTCGCTGACGTCGGCGGCGGCCGTCTCGCCTCCCAATGCCGTGAGCAGGACCTCCATCGTGCCCTCACCGCCGTCGGCGACGGGGAGGAGGTCGGGCGGCTCGAGCCCGCCGCGTTCCAGGCCGCGGCCGATGGCGCCCGCCACCTCGGTGGCGCGCAACGTACCCTTGAAGGCGTCAGGAGCGACGAGGACCGGTGGCACCCAGCGAGTACACCATGATCGAGGTGGCCGGCCGGGAGGTCCGGGTGTCCTCGCCCGGCAAGATCTACTTCCCCAAGCCGGGTTTTACGAAGCTCGACCTGGTCGAGTACTACGTGCGTTGCGCCGATGCCGTCCTCGTCGGGGTGCGCGACCGGCCGACGACGCTCAAGCGCTGGCGCGACGGGGTGGAGGGCGAGGTCTTCTTCCAGAAGCGCGTGCCGAAGGGCGCGCCGGAGTGGCTGGAGACGGCGACCGTGACGTTCCCGTCGGGCCGCAGCGCGACCGAGCTGTGCCCGGTCGACGCCGCGCACCTGGTGTGGGCGGCGAATCTCGGCAACATCGACTTCAACCCGTGGCCGTCGCGCCGCCGCGACCTCGAGCACCCCGACGAGCTGCGCATCGACCTCGACCCGATGCCGGACGTTCCATGGAGCGAGGTGCGCGACGTCGCAATGTGCGTCAAGGACGTGCTCGACGAGCACGAGTGCGTCGGCTGGCCGAAGACCAGCGGCTCGCGCGGAATCCACGTCTACGTACGGCTCGAGACCGACTTCAGCTTCCTCGAGGTGCGCCGCGCAGCGCTCGCGCTCGCCCGCGAGGTGGAGCGCCGCCTGCCGGGCCGCGCGACGTCGAAGTGGTGGAAGGAGGAGCGCGTCGGGGTGTTCCTCGACTACAACCAGAACGCGCGCGACCGCACGATCGCCAGCGCCTACAGCGTGCGCGCGGTGGCCGACGCGCGGGTTTCGTGCGGCCTGTCGTGGGACGAGGTTCCCGACGTCGAGGCCGAGGACTTCAGGCTCGACACAGTGCCCGACCGGCTCGACAAGATCGGCGATCCGATCGGGGACATCGACGCGCACCCGTGTCGGCTCGACGCCTTGCTCGCCCTGTCGCAGCGCGACGAGGAGCAGGGCCTGGGCGACGCGCCGTGGCCGCCGAACTTCCCCAAGATGCCCGGCGAGCCCAAGCGCGTGCAGCCCAGCCGCGCGCGCTCGGACAAGTGAGCACGCGCCACGAGTAATCGCGACAGGCGCTGACCTACGACCGGACGCGTGCGGCCGGCCCCTCGGTCCTCCTGGATCAAGCCGGGTTGATCTCGGCGGCCTCCGCGAGCAACTCCTGCCCGCGCTGGGGGTCGCCGGCCTCGATGGCCAGCCGGCCCGCGGCGGCCAGTGTCCAGGCCAGCGCCCGCCGCACGTCGTGGTGCTCGGCGTCCAGCTCGCCGCGCCGCGCGGCCTCGACGTGCCAGCTCGCGTGGGCGGCGACCGCGGCATGCGTCTCGTCAGCCTCCGCCAGGCGGTCGCGCGCGTACGGCCGGACGGCTGACGCGACGCGGTAGGGCGCCGCCGGCGCGGCCGGGTCGAACGTCACCAACGCGCGGGCGACGAGCCGGTCCAGGGTCTCGCCCGGGTCGCCGATCTCGTCGAGCACGTGCCACGCGGCGTCGCGGCCGAACGCGCCGCTGAACACCGACAGCCGTCGCAGCGCCGCGCGCTCGTCGGCCGAGAGCGTGGCGTGCGCCTCGTGCAGAAGCGGCCCGATGTCCGGCCCGTCCGCGTCGAGCCCATGTCCCGCGGCGAGCTCGATCGCCAGCGGCATACCGCCCAGCCGCCCGACGACCTCCTCGCCCGTGTCGGCGCCGGCCGCTGCGGCACGCTCGGCGAACAGCTCGCGCGACGCCGCCTCGTGCAGCGGCGGCGTCTCCCATACCACCTCGCCGTGCACCCCGAGCGGCTCGCGGCTCGTCACCAGCAGGTGCGCGTCGGCGCAGCCGGCAAGCAGCAGCCGCACCAGCTCGGCGCACTCGGCCCGCATGTCGTCGCAGTTGTCGAGCAGCAGCAGCGCTCGCCGTCCGGCGAGGTACGCCACCAGCGTCTCGAACGTCGTCCGGCGCCGGTCTTCGCGCGCCCCAAGCACGGCGGCAATCGCGGCCGCGAGCCCCGCCTCGTCGGCCAACGGCCCCACGTCGACGTGCCAGACGCCCTCCGCGAACCGGTCGAGCACCTCGGCGCCGACGTGCATCGCCAGCCGCGTCTTGCCCACCCCGTGCGGCCCGACGAGCGTCACCAGCCGCCCCGTCGCCAGCAGCTCTTCGAGCTCGGCGACCTCCCGCTCGCGCCCCACGAACGTGCTGTCGTGCGAGGGCAGGTTGGTCAGGTGCGGGTGCAGCGAGGCCAGGGGCGGGAACTCCTCGGTCGAGCCCCGGCCAGAAGAGCTGGCGCACGTGCTCGGGCACGCTCAGGTCCTTGAGCCGGTGGACGCCGAGGTCGCGGACCTCCAGCTCGCCCGGCACGCGCCCCTCGACATCCTCGTAGGTCGCGTGCGAGAGCAGCACCTGGCGCCCATGTCCGATCGCGCGCAGCCGCGCCGCGCGGTTCACCGTCGGCCCGTAGTAGTCGTCGTCGCGCATCTCGACCGGGCCGGTGTGCAGCGCCGCCCGCGTGCGGATGACGAAGCCCTCAGGCCACGACTCCTCGTCCAGCGCCCGCTGGAACGCCACCGCCCCGGCCACCGCGTCGGCCGCGTCGCCGAACACCGAGAAGATGCTGTCGCCCTCGCCGCGGGGCTTGACCACGCTGCCGCCCGTCTCGCTGATCGACCGCGCGGCCAGCTCGTCGTGGCGGGCCAGCGCCCGCCGCATCGTGTCGGGGTCGCGCTCCCACAGCCGCGTCGACCCCTCCACGTCGGTCAACAAAAAGGTGACACCGCCGGACACGGCGCGGAGTATCTCCGCCCGCGCGCTAGCTGTCGAGTTGCTTCAGGCTGCACTCGGCGGGCGGCTTGTCGTCGCGCCAGCGCTGGACCTTGGCGCCGTGGCGGATCCGCCCGCCCGACACGTGGTCGAACGTGATCTCGACGACCAGCTCGGGCCGCAGCCTGATCCACTCGAGCTCGTGCGCGGGGCGCCACCGCGACGGCTCGGCCGTGCCGCGCTCCCCGGTCTCGTATGGGCGCAGCGTGTCCACCAGCGAGCGCTTCTCGGCGGCCTTGAACCCCGATGAGTGCCCGATCTCGTGCAGCTCGCCGGACTTGTCGTAGAGCCCGAGGATCAGCGAGCCGACCGTGCCCTCCTCCTTGCCCGGCCGCCAGCCCATGACCACGGTGTCGATGGTCCGCACGCGCTTGATCTTCACCATCCCCGTTCGCTCGCCCGGCCGGTATGGGCACGCCAGCTCCTTGGCCACGACGCCCTCGCCCTTGCGCAGCCATTGCTCGGCCTCGTCGGCGGTCCGCACGGCGGGCGTGACCTCGATCCCCTTCATCGCCTCCAGAGCCGCGCGCCGCTCCTCGAAGGGCAGCTCGAGCAGCACCTCGTCGTCGCGCGCGAGCACGTCGAAGGCGATGAACCGCGCCGGCGTCTCCTCGGCGAGCATCGCGATCCGCGAGGCCGCCGGGTGGATGCGCTGCCCCAGCCGCTCGAACTCCTGGCTGTCGTTCTCGCCGAAGATCACCAGCTCGCCGTCGAGCACGAACCGGCCGCGCGGGAAGCTGATCTCGGGGAAGTACCGCAGCAGCGGCTTGCCGTTGCGCGACTGCAGGTAGAGCTCCTCGCCGTCGACGAACGCGATCGCCCGGAAGCCGTCCCACTTGGGCTCGTAGGCCCAGCCTTCGCCTTCGGGCAGGCCCGCGCGGGAGCGCGCCAGCTGGGGGAGGACCGGAGGGGACAGGGGCAGCGCCATGCGGGCCGACAATATGACCTTCATGGGTAGGCTGGCCTGAGATGGCCACCGAGCCCGCCCACGCGACCGTCGCCGAGGAGGAATACCTCCAGACGCTCTTCTGGCTGCACGAGGCGCGCCTGCAGATGACGGGCGCCAACGTGGCTCGCGCCATGCAGCTTTCGCCGCCCACGGTCCACGAGATGATCGGCCGGCTCGAGCGCGACGGCTACATCACCCGTGCCGACGACAAGACGATCGCCTTCACCGACGACGGCCGCGAGCACGCCGAGGGCATCGTGCGCCGCCACCGCCTGATCGAGCGCTTCCTCACCGACGTGCTCGGCATCCCCTGGCACGAGGTCCACGAGGAGGCCGAGCGGCTCGAGCACGCGATGTCGCCGGTGCTCGAGGAGCGCATGCTCGCCGCGATCGGCGACGCGAAGACCTGCCCGCACGGCCACCCGATCGAGGCGGGTTCGCGCATCGAGGGCGCGCCGCTGGCCGACGTCGAGCTGGGCGCGACCCTCACCGTCCTGCGCTTCGAGAACGAGGCCGAGGACGTACTGCTCGACCTCAAGGCCGCCGGCGTCGAGCCCGGCATGGAGGCGACGCTCGCCGGCAGCGAGCCCGAGGAGGTCGTGATCGAAGTGGCCGACGGCGGCCGCTGCACGCTGACCCGCTCGATCGCCGAGACGGTCTCGGTGCTCGCCGACCCCGCACCCCCGCCGCGCGTGGCGCTGCCGGAAACACTGGTTGTAGGTCGAGAGCGCTACGGGCGTTAGCCCAGGGAGTGCAGCGCTTCGGCGAGGCGCGACACGCCCTCGTCGATCTCGTCGGCGGTGACGCCGGAGTAGGCGAGGCGCAGCGTGTTCTCGCCGCCTTCGAGCAGGAAGTCGGTGCCCTTGACGAACTGCACGCCGCGGGCGGCCGCGGCATCGAACAGCTCGGCGACGTTTGTGCCGTCCGGGAGCTCGATCCACATGAAGTAGCCGCCGTCGGGCGCGGTGAAGCGGGCCTCGGGCAGGTCGCGCTCGAGCGCCGCGGTCAGCCGCGCCACCCGCTCCTCCAGCGCGTTCTTGACCGTCTCGATCGAGCTGTCGATCGCTCCGCCGGCGCAGAACTCGTGGACGATCGCCTGGGCGATCATGTTCGGCGAGATGTAGGTGCTCGTCGCCCGCTTGGCGATCCGGCCGATCAGCTCGGCGGGCCCGACGAGGTAGCCGACGCGGATGCCGGGGCAGACCGTCTTCGAGAACGAGCTCGCGTAGACGACGCTCTCCGACGAATCCATCTCGAGCATCGTCGGAAGCCGCTCGCCGCGGAAGCGCAGCTCGACGTAGGGGTCGTCCTCGAAGATCACGAAGCTGTGCTCGCGCGGCCAGCCCGAGCAGCGCCTCGCGCTTGGCCGCCGACGAGCGTGTAGCCGGCCGGGTTCTGGAAGTTGGGGATGATGTGGGCCAGCGTCGGGCGTGCACCGCCGGCGAGCAGGCTGCCGAGCGCCTCGACGTTCACGCCGTCCTGCTCGAGCTCCACCGCGTGGACCTGCGCTCCGCGCGCCCGCAACGCAAGCAGCGTGCGGTCATAGGTCGGCCGCTCGACGACGACCTCGTCGCCGGAGTTGACCAGCTCGTCGAACAGGAACGCGTCGGCCTGCATCGAGCCGTTGGTGACGAGCACCTGGGCTTCGTCGACGTCGTGGCGCTCGGCGATCCAGCGGCGCAGCGGCGGGTAGCCGACCGACGTGCCGTAGGCGGTCGCACCGCCCGGGTCGACCGTCAGCGCGCGGTCGGCAGCGGCGCGCAGGCCCTCGACGTCGATGATGTCCAGGGACGGCGCGCCCCGGGCGAAGGAGATCGTTGAGGCGGCGACAGCCACTTCTCGCAGCGTAGCTCTCAGCTGCGAGCGAGCGCTTCGACGGCGATCTCGGACACCTGGGTCGGCGTGCGGCCCACCCGCACCCCGACGGCCTCGAGCGCCTCGGCCTTCGCCGCCGCCGTGCCCTGCGAGCCCGAGACGATCGCGCCCGCGTGGCCCATCGTCTTGCCGGGCGGCGCGGTGAAGCCCGCGATGTAGGCGACGACCGGCTTGCTCACGTGCTCGCCGATGTACGCCGCCGCCTCTTCCTCGGCCGACCCGCCGATCTCGCCGCTCATGACGATCAGCTCGGTCTCGTCGTCGGCCTCGAAGAGCTCGATGATGTCGATGAACGAGCTGCCGGGGACGGGATCGCCGCCGATGCCGACGATCGAGGAGTTGCCGAAGCCGCGCTGGGCCAGCTCGTTGCCGATCTGGTAGGTCAGGGTCCCCGAGCGCGAGACGACGCCGACGTTGCCCTCCTTGAAGAACGCGGCCGGGATGATCCCGACGTTCGCCTTTCCCGGCGATAGCACGCCCGGGCAGTTGGGGCCGATGAGCCGCACGCCCGGATGGTGGGCCTTGAGGAAGTTGTAGACGCGCAGCTCGTCGTGGGCGGGGATGCCCTCGGTGATCGCGATGATCGTCTCGATGCCCGCGTCGGCGGCCTCGAGGATCGAGTCGGCGGCGAACGGCGGCGGGACGAAGATCATCGCCGTGTTGGCGCCGGTTTCGCCGACGGCGAAGTGGAAGGTGTCGAAGACAGGGATGCCCTCCACGTCCTGGCCGCCCTTGCCTGGCGTCACGCCGGCGACGACATCGGTGCCGTAGCGCTGGTTGTTGAGGGTGTGGAACGAGCCCTCGCGCCCGGTGATGCCCGAGACGCACAGCTTCGTGTCGGTGCCGACGAGAACGCTCATGCCGCCGCGGCTGCCAGCTCGACGACCTTCTCGGCCGCCTCGTTCATGGTCGAGGCGGTGGCCACGTTGGGAAGGTCCGCCTCGGCCACGATCTTGCGGCCTTCGACGTCGTTGGTCCCGTCGAGCCGGACGACGAACGGCACCTGCGGGTTGAGCTGGCGGAACGCCTCGACCAGGCCGTTGGCCACCTCGTCACAGCGGGTGATGCCGCCGAAGATGTTGAACAGCACGGCCTTGACCTTGGGGTCGGAGAGGATCACCTCGACCGCGCTGGTGATCGCCTCGGCCTTCGAGCCGCCGCCGGCGTCGAGGAAGTTCGCCGGCTTGCCCCCGAACTGCGCGACCACGTCCAGCGTGCTCATGACCAGCCCGGCGCCGTTGCCGAGGATCCCGATGTCGCCGTCGAGCTTGACGTAGGTCAGGCCGCGCTCGGCGGCCATCCGCTCCTGCTCGTCCTCGGCGCCCGGGTTGCGCAGCCCCGCGTTGTCGGCGTGGCGGAACAGCGAGTTGCCGTCGAGCGTGACCTTGGCGTCGAGCGCCTTGACGCTGCGGTCGGCCAGGACCACCAGCGGGTTGACCTCGACGAGCATCGCCTCCTCGGAGACGAACGCGTCGTAGAGCTTGGCCAGCAGCGCGCCGACCGGGCGCACCACGTCCGCGGGCAGCCCGGCCTCGTAGGCCAGCCGCCGGCCGTGGAAGGCCTGAAAGCCCATCAGCGGGTCGACGTGCAGGCGGGCGATCGCCTCGGGGTTGCGCTCGGCGACCTCCTCGATCTCGACGCCGCCCTCCTTGGACAGCATCAGCAGCGGCGCCTTCGCGCTGCGGTCGAAGACGATCGACGCGTAGTACTCCTCGGCGATGTCGCTCGCCGCCTCGATCCAGACCTCGGCGACCGTGTGGCCGCGGATGTCCATGCCGAGGATCGCCTCGGAGTGCTCGCGGGCCTCGTCGCGGTCCTTGGCGACCTTGATGCCGCCGGCCTTTCCGCGCCCCCCGATCAGCACCTGGGCCTTGACCACGCAGGGGTAGCCGATCTCGTCGGCGGCGGCCACGGCCTCGTCGACGGTGGTCGCCGGCCGACCGTCCGGCACTGGGACTCCATGGCGGGCGAAGAGCTGCTTGCCCTGATATTCGAGCAGGTCCATGCGAGTCGGTGACCCTACAATGCGCGGCCGGTATGGCCCTCCCGAAACAGCTCACGTTCGTGACCTTCGATGTCTACGGCACCCTCATCGATTGGGAGGAGGGCGTCTACCAGGCTTTCAAGAAGGAAGCCGACCGCGACGGGTTCACGATCGAGAAGGACGTGATCATCCCGCTCTTCCACGAGATCTCGCGCGAGATCGAGGGCGGTTCCTACGAGCTCTACGCCGAGGTGTTGCGCCGCACGGCGCTGGAGATCGCCAAGCGGATCGGCTGGCCGCTGGAGTCCTCGCGCTCGGGCTTCCTGCCGGACTCGGTGCAGCGCTGGGCGCCCTTCAAGGAGACCAACACGCAGCTGCGAAAGTTCGCCTCGAAGTACCAGATCGGCCTGATCTCGAACATCGACGACAAGCTGCTGGGCCAGACGCGGCGCCATCTCCCGTCGGACTTCGACCTCGTCGTGACGGCGCAGCAGGTGCGCTCCTACAAGCCCGACCCCGCGCACTTCAAGGAGTGCGAGCGCCGTGTCGGCGGCAAGAAGGGCTGGGTCCACGTGGCGAGCAGCTACTACCACGACGTCGAGCCCTGCGCGAAGCTCAAGGTGCCGGTGATCTGGGTCAACCGCTCCAAGGAGCAGCTCGAGCCCAGCCAGAAGAAGCCCACCGAGGAGGTCCGCACCCTCCTCGACGCGGCCAAGCTGCTCGGCCTCTGAACGCGTCCTGAAGGTCCTCGCCCTCCATCCCGACGTCGTCGTGTGCGTCAGCGGGATCTGGCAGACGACCTGCACCGTGCTGCACGGCGGCGACGAGTGCTTCGTGATCGACTCGCCCGTGCTGCCCTCCGAGCTCGAGGCGCTGCCGGCGGTGCTCTCCCAGGCGCAGTGGGAGTGCTCGGGGCTGATCGCGACGCACGGCGACTGGGACCACCTGCTCGGCCGGCTCGCGTTCCCCGGCGCGGCGCTGGGCGCGGCGGAGTCGACCGTACGCCGGCTGGCCGACGAGCCCGGCGAGCCGCAGCGCAAGCTGCGCGCATTCGACAGCGAGCACTACGTCGAGCGCGGGCCGCTCGCGCTCGGCGAGCTCCAGGCGCTGCCGGTGCCGGGCAAGCTCGAGGTGGGCGACCGCGAGCTGGAGCTGCACCCGGCCGAGGGTCACACCGCCGACGGCATGGCGATCTGGGCGCCGTGGGCGGAGGTGCTCGTGTGCGGCGACTACCTCTCGCCGGTCGAGGACCCGATGGTCGGCGGCGAGGCGGCCGACTACCGCGCGACCCTCGAGCGCCTGCGGCCGCTGGTACAGCGCGCGCGCTGGGTCGTGCCCGGGCACGGCCGGCCGCTGGAGCGAGAGGCCGCGGCTTGCATCCTCGACGACCATCTGGCCAAGATCCCGGAATGACCATCCACCACGTGGCCCTGGAAGCCGGCCCCGCCGATCGCGAGGCGCTCGTGTCGTTCTTCGGCCTGCTGGGCTTCGATGACGCAGGCGGCCTGGAAGGCCTCTCGCGCTGGGTCGAGCGCGACGGCAAGCAGGTCCACTTCCTCTTCACCGACGGGCCGGTCACGCCGCTGCTCGGCCATGTGGCGGTCGTGGCCCCGGACGATTACGACGCGACGCTCGAGCGGCTGCGCGGCGCGGGGTTCGACCCGCAGGCCCAGGAGGAGTACTGGGGCTCGCCGCGCTGCTTCGTCCATGCGCCCGGCGGCCACGTGGTCGAGGTCATGGCGTTTGCACCAGGTGCAGGCGCATGAAGAGGTTGCCGCCGCCGTAGCGGTCGTCGCGGTTGTCGAAGCCGAACGAGCGATAGAGCGCCAGCGCGGGGTCGTTGGCGTCGTTGACGTCGAGCTCGATCCGCCGACAGCCGCGCTCGCGGGCGCGCTGGACGGTCAGCCCGACCAGCGCGCGGGCCACGCCCTGGCCGCGCGCGGCCTCGCCGACGTAGAGGTCTTCGAGCAGGCAGTCCTCGGCCGCCCACCAGATCCCGTAGCGGAACCGCAGCTGCGCCACGCCTGAGGGCGGCGCGTCGTCGTGGGCGGCGCCGAGCAGGTACTCGGCGCCCGGATCGCCCATCAGCCGCTCGACGCCGGCGAGGAAGGCATTGTCGGACGGCCACTGCCACTCCGAGGTGGTCGCGGAACGCGACAAGCAACCCGGCGACGGCCTCCGCCTCGCCCGGCTCTGCCACCCAGACCCGTGGCTCGCCCATCGGGCGAGCCTACGGATCAGGAGTCGGCCACGATGGCGACGAGCGGCTTCTCGAGGGTCCGGCCGTACTTCTCGCCGACGTTGCCCTGGTTCTCAGCCGTGGGCGGCAGCATGATCAGGTCCCAGTCGCTGACGATCTCGGAGACCGGCACGGTCGTCCGGCCGTTGTCGGAATCCGCCTGGAACAGCAGGTGCAGGCCGTGGGTGCCGATGTCGCCCTGCCAGAAATGGTCGTCGCCGTTGGGGGTGGCCTTGTCGCCCGGGCGCTTGCCGGCGTCGCCCTTGGCGTTCCAGCAGCGGCGCGGCGAGCCGTCGCTCGCGGTCGACTTCTGCTCGTCTTCGAAGTGGCGCGGGTGCAGCTCGGGCCCCGGGTCGGAGCCGGTGCCGTCGTCGAAGCAGGCGTCGTCGCGGTAGTAGGGCACCGCGGCCACGGACTGCGCGGCGCCGCCCGGCGTCAGGTCGGTCGGCGTCGAGTGGATGCGGTCGACGATCGTGCCGTAGGGCCCCGCCACCTCGGCCCAGCCCAGGGCGGCGTTGGCGTCGGCGAACGTCGCGTCGCCGGGGTCGATCGAGGCGTGCTCCTGGCTGGAGAGCACCGGGCACAGCTGCGCCTGCTGGTAGGTCGAGCGGTACAACGCATCGAGCTGCGACTGGCCGTTGGGCTTGTCCCAGCGCGAGTTGCACGGATCGTCGAAGTTGCCGTAGACCTCGTCGTTGCGGCCGTCGATCGGGACGCCCGCCGGATTCGCGGAGTTGTAGAAGCGGTTCACGCGGCCGGCGTTGAAGTCCCACTGGGCGTAGATGCCGTCCAGCGGCGGGATGACGTGCACGCGCAGCCAGTTCTTCTGGACCATGCGGTCGCGGTAGAAGGTCTCGCGCCGGATCACGTTGGTGCCGGAGTCGGCGCCCCACGTCTCGCGGATCGCGCGGACCGGGCCGGTGCGCTCGCCGAGCAGCGAGGACGAGCCGCCCCAGTTGGTGTCCTCCTCCTCGTAGCCACAGCAGGGGGTTTTCGAGCCCGGGTCCTGGGCGAAGGCGCGCGCCTTCCAGCGGTCGACGAGGTCGGGGCCGTAGGTCGATCCACCGTCCGGCGAGATCTTGATCGAGGTCATCAGCCAGCGGCCGTCGTAGCGGTACTTGTAGCGGGAGGTGGTGATCGTGGTGCCGTCGAGCTCGCGTCGCGGCCCGATCGCGCGGGTGCCGTCGGCGTCGAGAACCGGCTTGCCGTCAGGCGTGCAGTAGGGACCCTGTTTGGCGGGGCCGTAGCCGCCGTAGCTCGACTTCGAGTAGGCGAGGATGTCGGCGTTGTAGTCGCGCCGGTAATGGACGTAGCCGCTGGAAGCGTCGAACGCCGGCTTGGGCCCGTCGGCGCCCGAGCGCATGACGTAGACGTAGCCGGGAGCCGCGCTCGGGTTCGTCGGGTCGAGGATCGTCGCCACCTTGACCCCGTCGATGCCCTGCGGGACCGGCGCACCGGACGGCGCCTGCGGGCCGGCGTCGGAGGCCATGAACGCCAGCTCGTCGTTGGTGTCCAGGCCCTTGACCGGGTCGGTCGCCGCGTGATCGCCGGGCTTCATCGTCGCCCAGCAGCCGTTCGTGCGGCCGTTCTCGGTGAAGCGGAACCCCTCGCGGTCATACGCGTAGGTCGTGTGCTTGTCGGTGCCGGAATAGACGCCGAAGCCCGACGCGTCGTTGTTGAGGTACCGGGTGAAGACCTCGTCGACCTGGAAGGGGATCTGGACGAACTTGCTGCCGTCCCAGCGGAAGCCGAGGATCTTGTCGGTCGGCGTGCCCTCCAGCTGGCCCGCGGTCGCCGTCGAGGTGTCGGCGTCGGGGTCGACGTAATGGTTGTACTGGTCGGGGCACTCGACGCCCTGGTTCTCGACGAAGCAGGTCGCGTCCTTGGACGGGACGGCCGCGGACAGGTTTTCGGGGACGCTCCAGACGCTGCCGCCGGCGAGCAGGTCCTTGCCGGTCAGCACGACGGGATCGGTCTCGCGCGCGGCCGGGATCGTGAAGTCAGGCGCGGCGGGTGTACCGGCGTGGGCGGGGATCGAGGCGAGGGCGGCGATCAGGGTCGCGGCACAGCTGAGCGCGACCAGCGCTGGGCGTCGGTGCATACCGCCCAGAACGTCTGTTCAACCTCTTACTTGCGCGAACTCTGCTTCTTGGCCGCGGCCGGCAGCGGACCGATCTTCGGCGTCACCGCGGCCACCAGCGGCTTGACGAAGTCGCGGCCGTACTGCTCGCCGGCAGAGCCGTCGCGGCGGCCGGTCAGCATCACCATTCTGGTCTCGGCCACGATCTCGTCGACCGGGAACGTCTGGCGCGCGTTGTCGGAGTCGGCCACGAACAGCAGGTGCATGCCGTGGGTGGCGATCGATCCCTGCCAGAAGGCCGGGTCGCCGGTGCCGTCGGACTTGCCGGGCGTGCCCGCGGCCGCGCCCCAGCAGCTGCGTGCGCCGTTGGCGCCGCTCGCCCGCTCGGCGTTGGGGTTGCGCGGGTGCAGCTCGGGGCCGGGGTCTGAACCGGTGCCGTCGTCGAAGCACGCGTCGTCGCGGTAGTACGGGACCGCCACGAGCGACTGCGCCGCACCACCGGGCGAGATGTCGTCCAGCGTGGCGCTGGTGCGGTCGATGATCGTGCCCTTGGGCCCGGTCACCTGGCTCCAGGTCAGCGCAGCGTTCGCGTCGCCGAACGTCGGGTCGCTGATGTCGATGCTCTGGTGGTAGGGGAAGTTCTTGCAGAACGAGTACGACCCGGCCGCGAGCATCTTGTAGGCCTGCCGGTACCCCTTCGTGAAGGCGCCGGTGTCGTTCTTGTCGTAGTCGTCGTTGCAGGGGTCGTCGAGGTTGCCGAACACCTCGTCGTTGCGCCCGTCGATCGCGTAGCCGGTGTCGGCGCTCTGCGCGTTGTAGAAGCGGTCGACGCGGCCGGCGTTGAAGTCCCACTGGGCATAGATGCCGTCCAGCGGCGGGATGACGTGCACGCGCAGCCAGCTCTTCTGGCGCATCTCGGACTTGTAGAAGGTCTCACGGCGCACGACGTTGGTGCCCGAGTCGGCGCCCCACGTCTCGCGGATGGCGCGCACGGGGCCGACCTTCTCGCCGAGCAGGATCGACGAGCCGCCCCAGTTGGAGTCCTCTTCCTCATATCCGCAGCACGGCGTCTCCGAGGACGGGTCCTGTGCGAACGCGCGCGCCTTCCAACGGTCGACGAGGTCGGGGCCGAAGGTCTTCGTGCTGTCGCCCGGGAGCTTGTCGTCGGGGGAGATCCGCACCTGGGTCAGCAGCCAGCGCCCGTCGTAGCGGAAGCGGTAGCGCTTGGTGTTGATCGTCGCGAGGTCGAGCGGGCGGCGCTGGGCGATGTCGGGCTTGCCGTCGGCCCCGAGGACGAGCTGGCCGGTCTCGGCGTCGCAGTAGGGCCCCTTCGGCGCGTTGCCGTAGTCGCGGTAGCTGGACTCGGACTTGACGAAGCGATCGGACTTGTAGTCGCGCTTGTAGCGGACGTAGCCGTTGGAGGCGTCGTAGGCGGCCCGCGGCCCGCCGGCGGCGGCCTTCATCACGTAGACGTAGCTCGCCTTGCCGCCGTTGAGCGGGTCGACGAGGGCGACCTGGCGCGCGTCCTCGATGCCGGCCGGCAGCGCGGCGTCGGTCGGGGCGGCGGGGCCGGCGTCCTCGACCATGAAGGCGACTTCGTCGTTGCTGTCGAGGCCGACGACCGGGTCGGCCGCGGTCGGCGAGTTGGCGACCGCCAGGCAGGGGTCCTTGGGCGAGCTGTCGGTGAAGCGGAAGCCTTCGCGGTCGAACGCGTAGGTCGTCTGCTGGTCCTGGCCGGAGTACAGCGCGAAGCCCGAGCGGCTGTTGTCGAGGTAGCGGGTGAAGACCTCGTCGACCTGGAGCGGGATCTGCTTGAAGGCGTGGTTGTCGGCGTTCCACGCGTAGCCGAGGATGCGGTCGGCCGGGGTGCCGGTGACGCCGGCCTGGCCGGTCGCGCCGGAGGTGTCGAGCTCGGGCTCGGTGTAGTGCTGCGGCGGGCACTGGTCGGGCCCGTAGGTGATCGCGCCGCCCGACGGGCCGGTGGGGTCGGGGATGCCCACGCCGCCCTCGAGCGGGTTGTAGCCGCCGTTGGCGATCGTCGACGGGTCGAACTTGGTGGGGTCGAAGGTCGCCGCGCAGGCCTCCGAGCTGCCGGCGAGGTCCATGAACGGGAACTTGAAGGTCTGGTTGGCCGGGACCGACCACGGCGCGAACTGGCTGCCCTTCAGCACCACCGGTTCGGTGTCGCGGGCGGCGGCAAGGCTGATCGACGGGGCCGCGGCGGCGCTGGCGGGGAGGGCGAGCGCGAGAAATGCGGGCAGGGCAAGAAAGCGGGTGACGGAGGGCACATGACCTCATCGGCGTGCAGCGATGAGGAGCTTTAACCCGAAACCGGTCAGTCGCTCTTGATGACGGCGAGCAGGGCGCCCGCGGTGACGGCCTCGCCCTC
Source organism: uncultured Actinomycetes bacterium (assembly GCA_963825415.1). Classification (GTDB taxonomy): domain Bacteria; phylum Actinomycetota; class Thermoleophilia; order Solirubrobacterales; family Solirubrobacteraceae; genus BP-464. The sequence continues at coordinate 895,923 of CAWGTD010000003.1, forward strand.
CTTGATGGGCAGCTCGGCGATCACCCCGGCCTTGTGGGCGGTGATCTCGTTCTCCATCTTCATCGCCTCGATGATCGTGACGATCTGCCCTTCTTCGACCTTGTCGCCCTTCTTGACCGGGACCTTCCACACGTTGCCCTGGAGCGGCGAGACGAGCTCGTCGGCGCCTCCGGCCGCGCCGCCGCCCGCGCGCTCGGCCCGCTTGGGCGCCTTGCGCGCCGGCGCGGCGCCGTTGGTCACCGCTCCGCCGGCGGGCGGCGGCCCGATCACCTTGACCTCGAAGCGCCGGCCCGACACCTCGACGGTGTAGGTCTGCTCGACCGTCGGCTCCTCGTCGTCGTCGGGCGCGGCGACCGGCTTGTCGAACGCCAGCTGCTTGAGCCACTCCTTGTCCTCGATGAGGTCGCGGCAGGTCTCGGCCTTGGCCCACTGCTCGGTGGCGAGGATCGCCTTGTGGAACGGGATCAGCGTCTTGAGCGGCGCGATCTCGTACTCGCTCAGCGCGCGCAGCATCCGCGCGGTCGCCTTCTCGCGGTCGGTATCCCAGACGATCAGCTTGGCCACCATCGGGTCGTACATCGGGGAGACCTCGTCGCCCGCGGTCACGCCCGAGTCGACGCGCACGCCCGGGCCCGACGGGCCGTCGTAGACCTCGATGCGGCCCGGGGCGGGGGCGAAGTTCTTCGACGCGTCCTCGGCGTTGATGCGGCACTCGATCGCGTGGCCGTTCAGCACGACGTCGTCCTGGGTGACCGACAGCGGCTCGCCGGCGGCGGCGAGGATCCCCTCGCGCACGATGTCGATGCCGGTCGTCATCTCGGTGACGCAGTGCTCGACCTGCACCCGCGTGTTCATCTCCAGGAAGAAGTACTCGCCGTCCTGGAGCAGTCCCTCGATGGTGCCGGCGCCGACGTAGTCGACCGCGCGCGCCGCCTCGGTGCCGATCTTGCCGATCCGCTCGCGCATCGCCTCGTCCACGGCCGGTGCCGGTGATTCCTCGATCAGCTTCTGGTGGCGCCGCTGCAGCGAGCAGTCGCGCTCGCCGAGGTGGATCACGTTGCCGTGCTTGTCGGCCAGCACCTGCACCTCGACGTGCCGCGGGTCCGGCAGGTAGCGCTCGATGTACACGCGCGGGTCGGAGAAGAACTTCTCGCCCTCGCGGCTGGCGCCCTCGAACGCCTTCTCGAGCTCGGACTCCTCGAGCGCGACGCGGAAGCCCTTGCCGCCGCCCCCGCCCGCGGCCTTGATCGCGACCGGGTAGCCGATGTCCTTGTCGATGACCTTCTTGGCGGCCGCGACGGTCTTGATGACCTCGGTGGTGCCGGGCACGATCGGCACGCCGGCGGCGCTCATCAGCTCGCGCGCGCGCGTCTTCGATCCCATCGCCTCGATCGCCGAAGCCGGCGGGCCGATGAACACCAGCCCCGCTTCCTCCAGCGCCTGCGCGAAGGCCGCGTTCTCGGCTAGAAAGCCGTAGCCAGGGTGCACCGCCTCGGCGCCGGACTCCTTGCAGACCGCGATGATCCGCTCGATCTTCAGGTAGCTCTCGGCCGCCGGCGCGGGACCCAGCAGGTAGGCCTCGTCGGCCCGCTTGACGTGCAGGGCATCGCGATCGAGCTCTGAATACACGGCCACGGAGGCGATCTGCATCTCCTCCAACGTGCGCATCACCCTGATCGCGATTTCGCCGCGGTTCGCCACGAGGACCTTGCTGAACACGCGCGGGAGCCTAGCGGTGGCCCTCACCCGGGGCGAACGTGTCTTCAGACGATGACGGCGCGCTGGCGCAGCAACGCGAGCACTGCCTCGACCGCGCCCGCGGCGTCGCCGGGCTCGAGCCGCAGCTCGGCGTCGGTCGGCGCCTCGTAGGGGTCGTCGACGCCGGTCATGCCCGTGACCTCGCCCGCGCGGGCGCGTGCGTAGAGCCCCTTGGGATCGCGCCGCTCGCACTCCTCCAGCGGCGTGTCGACGAAGACCTCCAGGAACTCCAGGCCGATGTCCTCGTGGATCCGGCGGGCCGACTCGCGGTCGGCCAGGTAGGGGCTGACGAGCGACACGATCGCCACGGTTCCGGAATCGGCCAGCAGCCTCGCCACGTGGGCGGTGCGGCGGACGTTCTCGGCGCGGTCGTCGGCGCTGAAGCCGAGGTTGCCGTTGATGCCGTGGCGCAGGTTGTCGCCGTCGAGCCGGTAGGCGCTGATCCCCTCGGCCACGAGCCGCGACTCGACGCCGTCGGCGACCGTCGATTTCCCGGAAGCGGGCAGGCCCGTCACCCAGACCGTCGCGCCGTGGGTCCCCAGCGCCTTCCAGCGATCCTCGCGCGAGATCTTCGAGGGCTGGCGGAAGACGTTCTCGCTGCGGCTGGTCGCCACCGCGACGCCGTGGTGCTCGCCGTCGGACCCGATGATCATGCCGGCGCCGACCGTGTCGTTGGTGGCCTCGTCGACGACGATGAAGCTGCCGGTCGCCCGGTTGCGGCGGTAGGCATCGAACATCACGGGCTCGGCGGTGCGGAAGCGCACGCGGCCGATCTCGTTGAGCCCGAGCTCGTCCGAGTCGGGGTCGTGGTGCAGCGTGTCGACGTCGATGCGGTGCAGCACCTCGGTGAGCACGCCGCGCGTGGTGCGCGTGGTGTGCTTGATCACGTAGCGCTTGCCCTCGGTCGCCGGCTGATCGTTCATCCAGCAGACGATCGCGTCGAGGTCGCGCCCGACCTCCGGGCGGTTGTTGGGCCGGCACAGCACGTCGCCGCGCGAGACGTCGACGTTGTCGGTCAGCCGCACGGCCACCGACATCGGGGGGAAGGCCTCCTCGACCTCGCCCTCGTAGGTGTCGATGCCGGCGATCGTGGACTGCGCGCCGGAGGGCAGCACGACCACCTCGTCGCCGGCGCGCAGGATCCCGCTGGCCACCTGCCCCGCGTAGGCGCGGTAGTCGTGATGCTCGTCGACGCCCGGCCGGACCACCCACTGCACGGGGAAGCGCGGGTCGATCAGGTTGCGGTCCGAGGCGATGTGGACGTGCTCGAGGTGGTAGAGCAGCGGCGGCCCGGCGTACCAGGGCATGTGCGCCGAGCGGTCGACGACGTTGTCGCCCAGCAGCGCGCTGACCGGGATGAACGTCACGTCGGTGACCTCGAGCTTGGCGGCGAAGTCGGTGAACTCCTCGACGATCTCCTCGAAGCGCTCCTGGCTCCAGTCGACGAGGTCCATCTTGTTGATGCACACCACGATGTGCGGGATCCGCAGCAGCGACGCGATGAACGCGTGGCGCCGCGACTGGCGCAGGACGCCGTTGCGCGCGTCGACGAGCACGAGCGCGAGATCGGCGGTCGACGCGCCCGTGACCATGTTGCGCGTGTAGAGCTCGTGGCCAGGGGTGTCGGCGATGATGAACGTCCGCCGCGGGGTGGCGAAGTAGCGGTAGGCGACGTCGATCGTGATGCCCTGCTCACGCTCGGCGCGCAGCCCGTCGGTCAGCAGCGCGAGGTCGACGGTGCCGTTGCCGTGACGGCGCCGGCTGGCCTCGGCGACCTGCTCGAGCTGGTCCTCGAAGATCGCCTTGGTGTCGTAGAGCAGCCGGCCGATCAGCGTCGACTTGCCGTCGTCGACCGACCCGGCGGTCGCGAAGCGCAACAGCTCGCCGGACTTGGGCAGCGTGGCTTGGTCCGGCGGCACCACTAGAAGTAGCCCTCGCGCTTGCGGTCTTCCATCGCGGCCTCGGTCACGCGGTCGTCGGCGCGCGTCTCGCCGCGCTCGGTGATCCGGGTCGCCGCGATCTCCTCGACGACGGCCTCGAGGCTCGTCGCCTCCGAGCGCACGGCGCCGGTGCAGGACATGTCGCCGACGGTGCGGTAGCGCACCCACTCGGTGAACGACTCCTCGTCGGGCAGCAGCTCGGCGAACTCGCTGTTCGCGTAGAGCATCCCGTCGCGCGCGAAGACCTCGCGCTCGTGCGCGAAGTAGATCGACGGGATCTCCAGGCCCTCCTCGGCGATGTACTGCCAGACGTCGAGCTCGGTCCAGTTGGAGATCGGGAACACGCGCACGTGCTCGCCCTTGCGGATCCGGCTGTTGTAGAGGCTCCACAGCTCGGGCCGCTGGTTCTTCGGGTCCCAGCTGCCCATGTCGCTGCGGAACGACATGATCCGCTCCTTGGCCCGGGCGCGCTCCTCGTCGCGTCGCGCGCCGCCGAAGAGCGCGTCGAAGCGGTGCTCTGCGATGGCGTCGAGCAGCGTCACGGTCTGCAGACGGTTGCGCGACGCGCGCGGGCCGGTCTCCTCGGCCACGCGGCCCTGGTCGATCGACTCCTGCACGCTGGCCACGATCAGCCGCTCGCCGAGCTCGGCGACGCGGCGGTCGCGGTACTCGATCACCTCCGGGAAGTTGTGCCCGGTGTCGACGTGCATGAGCGGGAACGGGAACCGGCCGGGGCGGAACGCCTTCTCGGCCAGCCGCAGCATCACGATCGAGTCCTTGCCGCCGCTGAAGAGCATCGCGGGGCGCTCGAACTCCGAGGCGACCTCACGCATGACGTGGATCGCCTCGGACTCGAGCACCCGCAGGTGGTCGAGTTCGTAGCTCATGTCGGCGTCACCGCCGTGGCGACCACGCCCGCGCCGCTGCGGCTGCGCGTGCGATGCACGAAGAACGCGAGCACGCCGAGGACCACCGGCGGGGCGAGGATCTGCCAGGCCTCGAGGTCGAGACCGGCCTTGGAGGCCACACCCAACGCGGAGCCGAGCATCACGCAACCGAGGGTAGGCCGCAGGCCGGCCGCGGGCACGTGGCGCGACAGGCGCTCGCCGAGCACGACGCCCGGCAACGAGCCGACCAGGATGTTGCCCATCAGCCCGTAGTCGACGTTGCCGGCCACCACGTGGGCCAGCCCGGCCGCCCACAGCAGGATCGCGGCGTGAAAGACGTCGGTGCCCACCACGCGGTGCGGTGTCAGGCGGAAGACGAGGATCAGCGCGAGGCCGATGAGCGCGCCGCTGCCGACCGAGGTCACGCCGAGGACGAAACCCAGCAGCGCGCCGATCGAGACGGCGCCGAGCTTGGTGCGCTTGTGCAGCGGCACCGCGTGGCGCTCGCGCTCGAGCAGGCTGGTCATGAACAGCGCGCGGCCCAGCGTCACGAACGAGACCAGCACGAGCGCGCCCGCGACGCCCCACAGCAGGCTCTTGTCGTGCAGGGCACTGACCTGGTCGACGAGTACGACGCCGCCGATCGAGGCCGGCACGCTGCCGAACGCCATCCACTTCGAGATGCCCATGTCGACGGTCCCGCTGCGGAAGTGACGCCAGCCGCCGACCGTCTTGGTCAGCGCGCCGTAGGCGATGTCGGTGCCGACGGCAACGAGCGGATTGGTGCCGATGACGAGCACGAGCAGCGGCGTCATCAACGACCCGCCGCCGATCCCGGTCAGCCCGACGAGCACCCCGACCCCGAGGCCGAATGCAACGATCAGAGGGTCCATGGACTCAGGCGGCGTGTAGGCCGCACTCGATCTTGTCCGTACCCGCCCAGCGCCCTTCGCGCTCGCTGCCGGGGTGCGTGCAAGGCTCGCACCCTATGGACGCATACCCGCGGTCATGCAGGGGGTGGTAGGGGAGATCGTGCTGATGAATGTGACGCCACACGTCGCGCTCGCTCCAATCCGTTAGAGGCGCGGCCTTCCATAGTCCGTGCTTGCCGTCCCATTCTAGAGGAGGTGTGCAAGCCCTCTCGGGAGATTGGTTGCGGCGCAGGCCGGCGATCCACACATCGCCCTCGGAGAGCACGTCGCGCAGCGGGCGCACCTTGCGTAGGTCGCAGCAGCGATCGGGGTCGCGCTGCCAGAGCCGATCGCCGTGCAGCGTGGCCTGCTCGTCGAGCGTGATGCCGCGCCTTCCTTCGACCGTGATGCCAAGCCGCTCCTCGAGCCGCTCCCACGTCTCGTAGGTCTCGTCGAAGAACAGGCCGGTGTCGAGCGTGAAGAACCGGGCCTGCGGCAGCAGCTCGCTGACGAGGTGCGCGATGACCACGGCTTCCTTCTGGAACGAGCACGCGACCAGGATGCTGTCGAAGCGCTCGCCGAGCTCGATGAGGAGCTCCTCGGTGGCGGTCACGCCGGTCACACCGCGCACTCGCCCTCGCCGCGAACCACCTGGAAGGGCTCGCTCTTGCTCCAGTCCATGAAGTGATTCATGTTCTCGAGGCTGAACTCGATCGGCAGCGCGAGCTCCCTGACGGCGTCCTCGAAGTGCTTCGTGCCGACGCGCTCGACGAACTCGTTGAAGGTCTCGGTGTCGGTTGCGCGCTCGGCCTCGTACATGCGCAGCCAGCGCTCGATCGCGTCGGGCACCCGCTTGGCGGGCAGGCGCACCTTCAGGCGCGTGCCGAAGACGACGCTGCCGCCGACGTGGTTGCCGCCGACGTGGGCGACGTAGGCCGGAATCGTGTGCTCGCCGACCTTGATCGAGGCGCCGTAGAGCCCGATGTGGCCGATGTGGTGCTGGCCGCAGCCGTTCGGGCAGCCCGACATCTTGACCTGGACCTGCTTCGTCAGCGCGTCGCTGATCTCCATCTCGCGCAGCCGCTGGCGAACCGCGGCGTTGAGGCCCATCGAGCTGGTGATGCCGAGCTTGCAGGAGTCGGTCCCGGGGCAGCTGACGACGTCGATGATCTCCTGCGCGCCGTGCTCGCCGAGGTCGAGGTCGACCAGGCCGCGCCAGACGTCGTAGACGGCCTCGTCGCGCACCCAGCGCAGCACGAGGTTCTGCCCGACGGTCGTCCGGGCGTAGCCGCCGGAGTGGTCGCGCATGAGCTGGGCCAGCCCGCGGAACTGCTCTGGCGAGAGGTCCCCGCGGGGCACCGCGACCTCGATCGTGGAGTAGCCGGCCTGGCGCTGGGGGCGCACGTTGGAGGTGCGGAAGCGCTCGAACTCGCTCCGGTCGCCGTTGGGGCTGGAATAGCCGGCCGGGACGGGCGGCGCCTTGGCCTCCTCGTCGTCGATGAACAGGCGGTGCTCGACGGAGAAGTCGCGCTCGGCGACCCAGTCGCCCTCGAGCTCCTCCTCGGCCTGACGGCGCAGCTCGTCGATGCCGTACTTGTCGACGAAGACCTTGATCCGCGCGCGGGCACGGTTTTCCCGCAGCCACTCCTGGCGGTCGAAGATCCGCATGACGGCCTCGGTGACCCGCAGGTACTCGCCGTCGTCGGCGCCGACGAAGTCGTAGAGCTCCGGAGCGACGCGCGGCATGATCGAGGTGCCGCCGCCGACGAGCATCGCGAAGCCGCGCTTGCCGTCGCGGATGCGCGGGATGAAGGCGACGTCGTGGATGCCTGTGATCGCGCGGTCCTCGTCGGTCGCCGTGAAGGCCGTCTTCACCTTCCGGGGCATCGCCTGCGTCGTGGGGTGGCGCACGAAATAGCGCACGTACGCGCCCGCGTACGGGGTGGGATCGAAGAGCTCGCCCTCCGACACGCCCGCCCAGGGGTCGCCGGTCACGTTGCGCATCGTGTTGCCGCAGCCCTCGCGCGAGGAGAGGCCGGTCTCGCTGATGATGCGGATGAACTCCGCCGCGTCGCGCAGGGGGATGTGGTGGATCTGGATGTTCTGCCGGGTGGTGATGTGGCCCTTGTTCAGCGGCGCGAAGCGCTCGATCGCGTCCGCGAAGGACTCCATCTGCTCCGGCGTCACGCCGCCGAAGGGCAGCTTGACCCGGATCATCTGCACGTCCGCCTGCCGCTGGCCGTAGACGCCCTGCTTCAGCCGGAACTTGATGAACTCGTCCTCTTCGGTGCTGCCGGCCAGGAACTGCTCGGCCTCGCGGTCGAAGTCGTCGAACTCCCGCTCGAGGATCGGGATGATGTGGCCGGGGACGTCCTTGAGAACCTCGGGATCCGAGAGCGTGCCCCTACCGGTGGCGGTCGGCTCCATCAAGCAAAAGTAGCAAACCCGAGTCGGGTTTAGGCCTATTTGTCTAGATGGCGCCGTTCAGGCCCACGGATGCAGGTCGGGCTCGCGCTCGACCTGCTCCAGGCGCGCCGCCTGGAGCCAGCCCGAAGGCGGCTCGGGCGGGGCCGGTGGCGGCGCGTGGTCGCGCAGGAATCGCTCCACGGCGGCGATCACCGCGGCGGCCTCCTCGGGCGACGCGGCCGGCGTCACGAGCTGCAGCTGCGGGCGGCGGTTGGGCACCGCACGGCATCATCCCACGCCCTGTGAGCGAGATCCCGGTGCTCTCCCGCGACGCGATCCTCTCGGCGGTCGACGTCGCCGAGGCGATCGAGCGGGTGCGCGACGCGTTCGTCCGCCATCACCGGGGCGAGTGGGTGATGCCCGCCAAGGTCTACCTGGACAGTCCTCCGCACGGTGATTTCCGCGCGATGCCGGCGCGCGGCGGCGAGCTGGCGATGCTCAAGTGGATCTCGTCGTTTCCCTCCAACCGGTCGCGGCAACTGCCGACGGTCATCGGCGTGCTCGTCGTCTCGGCCGCCGAGACCTCCGAGCCGCTGGCGATCCTCGACGCGGGCGCGGTCACCGCGCTGCGCACCGGGGCGGTCGCCGCGGTCGCGGCCCAGGCGCTGGCCGGCGGCCGCTCGGCGGCGATCGTCGGCTGCGGGGTCAACGGCGCCTACGCCGCGCGGTCGCTGGCCGCCGCCGGGTTCGGCCCCGGGATCTGCCACGACGCCGATGCCGCGGCCGCCCAGGCGCTCGCCGACGAGCTCGGCTGGCGCGTGGGCAGCCGCGCCGAAGCGCTCGCCCAGGACGTCGTCACCTGCGTGACGCCGGGGCACGAGGTCGTGCTCGACGCCGGCGATCTGCGGCCGGGAATGCATCTGAACATGCTCGGCGCCGACGGGCCCGGCAAGGCCGAGGCGACCGTCGGCGCCGTCGCCTCCTGCGCGCTGTTCTGCGACGAGTGGGAGCAGGCCTCCCACGGCGGCGAGCTGACCGGCGCGGTGCAGGCGGGCCTGGTCACGCGCGAGCGCGTCACCGACCTCGGCGCGGTGCTGACCGGCGCCGCGCCCGGCAGGCCGGGACCGGAGGCCGTGACGCTGTTCGACTCCACCGGGCTGGCGATCCAGGACCTCGCCGTCGCGGGCGCCGCGCTGGAGGCGTGGCGCGCGGGGCGCGTCACCGCGCCGCTCGTCGAGCTCTAGAGGCATGGAAGTCATCCGAACCAGTGCACTGACGGCCCCGCCCGAGGTGGTGTGGGCGCGGGTCGCCTCGCTCGAAGGCATCAATCACGAGCTCGGTCCATGGATGCGCATGACGGCGCCCCGGGGCACCGAGCTGTCGGCGGCGAGCGTCCCCCTCGGCCGGCGCTGGTTTCGGAGCTGGATCCTGTTGTTCGGGGTGATCCCGTTCGACTACGACGACCTCTGCATCGAGCGGCTCGAGGAGGGCCGCGGCTTCCTCGAGCGCTCGACGATGCTCAGTGCCCGCACCTGGGAGCACGAGCGAACGCTCGAGCCGCTTCCGAGGCGGCGGCACTCGAGTCACCGACCGCGTCGCGTTCGAGCCGCGGCTTCGGTTCGCCGCAAGGCCGCACCGCGCCGTCGTCGAGGCGATCTTCCGCCATCGCCATCGGCGCCTGCGGAAGTTCTTCGGCGCCGCGCCGTCGGCCGCGCTCTAGCCCGTGACCCAGATCGGCGTGGTGACCGCGGCGGTCGCCTTGCCGTGGAGCAGCACGAGCCCCCAGCGCCCCGCGCGGGAGGCGCGCAGGCGGAACGTCCGGTTCGGCGAGCGCACGGCGAGCGTCCGGACCGTGCGGCCGTTGCGCTGGACGAGCAGGGTGTAGCCGCGGGCCCCCATGGTCGCCTTCGGCGTCGCGCCGATGACGCGGGCGGTGAGGCGGACGCGGCGTCCGCCGGCGATGCTGTCGCCCATGATCGCCCGCCGGCTGCCGCGCGCGGCCGTGAGCCGTAGGTCGGGGCCCTGGGCGCCGAGCAGCTTCGCGTAGGTGTGCCCCGCCCGGACGGCGGCGGCGATCCCGCTCTCGGACAGCTCGCGGGCGTAGACGGCGGTCGCGCCGAAGCCGATCGGCGTCTGGGTGGCGTTCTGCGGCATCCCGGCGTGGTGGGAGTCCGACACCGCCACGGCGGCGACGTGCGCGCCGGTGGCCAGCGCGTGCTGGTAGAAGGCGATCGCCTGGCGCGTGAAGCCGAGGGTCTCGGCGCCGCCGGGCGGGCCCTGCGTTGCCAGCGCGGTGCTGACCTCGATGGCGTCGACCTTGCGGAAGTCGGTCTCGGCGTCGGAATACAGCCAGGCGCAGCCGCGGCACAGCAGACCGAAGACGGGGTTGTCGGCCGGCGGGAAGATTCGCGGGTGGTTGATCTGCGTCCAGCCGCCGCCGGCGTGGACCGCGTCGAAGAGCTGGCTCGGTGGCCGCGCGGGGCGGACGAGCGTCAGCGTTCCGTCGGCTGCTCGGTCATAGACGGGCCCCATGCGGTGGTCGACGTAGGTGTGCGACGCCTGGTTGTTGGTGTGGCCGCGGTAGGTGATGACCTCCGCCGAGCGGATGATGAGCTTGCCGGGGTGGTCGCGCTGGTAGCGGCCGATCTCGCCCCAGGCCGACGTGGTCACGTAGTCGGTCAGCGTCAGGAAGTCCAGGCCCGCGCCGCTCTTCGAACGCGGTGCGAAGGCGTAGTCGAAGGTCTGGGCCATGGTCGCCGCGCCGAGGTCGGAGTGCTCGGCATGGGCGTGCAGGTCGCCGAGGTACCACCCCGCGCCGCTTCGCGCGGGGGTCGTGTCATACGCCGCCGGCGTGTACGCCGGCGCCGCGAACGCCGGGTCGGTGAGCGCCGCGATCTCGAGCCGCCAGTTCACGCCGGCCGACGGGTTGCCCTGCGCCACGGTCAGCACACCGCCCACGCCGAGCTCGGCCTGCCAGGTGCCGGCGGGCAGGTCGCCTGGGACGAAGCCGCGGGTGGTGAACCCCGCGACGTCGGCCTTGGGCGCCGCGAGGTATTGGGCCTCGCTGGAGAAGCCGCGCGGGGAGACCGTGACGTCGGGATGACTCGAGCCGCCCCAGCCGCGAAAGCGCGTCGGGTCCCACAGCCCGAGATCGAGCGTGTTCTTCGCGTTGGCCGTGGTCGGTCCGGCGGGCTGCGAGTAGCAGTACTTGACGCGCAGGGCGGTCGTGCCGGGCGGCACCTCCACCGGCACCATCACGTAGGAACCCTGGAGCTCTGAGGAGAACGTGCCGGTGATGACCGTCGTCGGCGCGATCGGGTCGCCGGTGCACGTTCCGGCGGGCCCGATGTCGTTGGCGGCCTGCGCCGGGGCGGCGGCGAGGAGGGAGGCGGCGACGAGAAGCGCGGCGATGGACCGGGGCACGGCATGCAGGGTAGGGTCGGCGCCACCTCTCCGTCACCCCCTCCGCCGTCCCACAAGGAGTCCCATGCGCATCATCCGTCCCGCCGTGGCAATCAGCATCGTGGGCGTGCTCGCGTTCGCCACGGTCGGCCTGGCCGATCCCCTGGGGCGCACCACCCTCCAGGAGACGGTCGTGCTGCAGAGCGGGGTCGGATACGTCGGGCTGGCGGCAGGCCCCGGCGAGAGCTACGTGACGCGCAGCGGCGGGTTCGGCAGCGCGCACAAGGGGCGCGCGTCGCGCCGCCGGTCGTTGGTCTTCTTCGGGCAGCTGACCGACCCGCAGATCGCCGACGAGATGTCGCCGCTGCGTGCCGAGTTCGCCGACCCGGCGGGCAAGCCGATCGAGTCGGCGTGGCGGCCCGGCGACGTGTTGCTGACGCAGGTCTTCGACCAGACGGTTCGCAACATGAACGCCAACAGCACCAGCCAGGTCAAGCAGGGCAACGGCAAGCGGGCGAAGCTCCAGCTGGCCATCACGACGGGCGACCTTGCCGACAACCAGCAGCTCAACGAGACGCGCTGGTTCGTGACGGACCTCTCCGGAGGCACGATCGACCCGTTCTCCGGCAAGCCGGTCAGCCCGGACAACCCGTGCGGTCAGGGGACGGCGGAGCAGATCGCCAAGCTCGACGCCGACGTCGCCGCGCGCCGCTACACGGGCGTCCAGGACTACAACGACTACCCCGGGCGCGTGGAGCAGCGCTACGCGGACTTCTGGAACCCGGAGGCCGGGCCTCCGAACGGCATCGGCCCGTTCGCGACGTTCCCGCGCTACCCCGGCCTGCTCGACCGCGCTCAGCAGCCGTTCCAGGCCGAGGGTCTGAAGGTCCCGTGGCTGATCTCGCGCGGCAACCACGACGGGCTGATCCAGGGCAACATCCCGGCCAGCAGCAACCTGCTGCGCCCGCTGGCCACCACCTGCGTCAAGCCGTTCCCCTACAACGAGTTCGATCCGCACTCGGTGACGGGCGAGCAGTTCTTCGTCAAGGTCGTGGGCGACCCGAACTTCCAGGGCGAGATCCTCTCGCACGCGGGACTGACCGCACCCGACCCGGACCGCCGCCTCATCGGCAAGGCCGAGTACAAGGCCATCGCCGGCCACGGCTTCAGCAAGGTCGATCCGAACGAGAACGCGGCCTCCGAGGGAACCGCCTCCTACTACGCGACGACCAGCCGCGGGGTGCGGTTCATCTCGCTCGACACCGTCGCCGAGGGTGGCGGCGCCAACGGCAACATCGACGATCCCCAATACCGCTGGCTCGAGCGCGAGCTGAAGAAGGCCAAGAGCACCCGCCAGCTCGCCGTCGTGTTCGGCCACCACACGCTCGGGACGATGAACAACAGCACCAACGACGAGGCAGCGGGCGCCTGCACGCCCGACCAGCAGGTCGGCTGCGATCTGGACCCGCGCACGTCGACGCCGATCCACCAGGGGCTGACCGGCAAGCAGACCATCCGGGACCTGCTGCTGCGCTATCCGAACGTCGTCGCGCTGGTCGTGGGGCACACGCACCGCAACGCCGTCGCGGCGTACAGGGCCCGCAACAAGCGCAGTGGGTTCTGGCAGATCAACACGGCCTCGCACGCCGACTGGCCGCAGCAGTCGCGCGAGATCGAGATCCTCAACAACCGCGACGGAACGCTGTCGATCTTCGGGACGATCCTCGACCAGGGCGCACCGATCGCCCCGCCGGCGCCCGGCTCGGCGGCGGCGACGTTCACGGAGGCCCAGCTCGGTTCGCTCGGGCGGATCCTCGCTGCCAACGACCCGCAGCGGACGATCGCGGGCGGTGGCTCGAACGTCACCGACCCGCGCGGCAAGCGCACGGACCGCAACGTCGAGCTGATCGTGCGCGACCCGCGCTGAACGCGGTGGCGGCGAAGCGCTACTTCGCCGCCACGCTGAACGTCGGGCAGGGCGCGTTGCCGTCGGTGACCGGCTGGCCGTTCTGGTCCTTGTTGGCGACCTTGAACGACTTCGAGGTCACGGTGACCTGCGCATAGGAGTAGACGTCGAAGTTCGCGCACAGCATCCCGAGGCCGTCGGGCGGCTTGGGCTTGTAGAAGAGGTCGTGCGCAAGCTGGCCGGTGCCGGGCTTGCCGGTGGCCGAGTCGAACTCCTTGGCGTAGGTCTGCGTGGCGACGGGCCCGGTGAGGAACTCCATCTGGCCGGTCGAGACGAGGCCGCCCTCTGACGGGAAGGTCGAGTAGCGCACGTCGTGAACCATCACGGCGTGGTGGTCGGTGCTCAGCCAGACGATGTTCTTGACGCCCTTCAGCGCGTCGAGAACCTGCTTGCGCTCGGCCGCGTAGCCCTCCCAGAAGTCGTAGGGCAGCGCGTAGTCCTGCTGGATCGGGCTCGAGGTGACGATCGCCTTGAACTTCGCCTTCGAGGCCTTGACCGCGCCGATGAAGGCGGCCTTCTGGCGGCTGCCGAGCATCGTGCGCGCCGGGCTGTTGATCGTGTCGAGGCACTGCTGGCTGACCGGCTGGTTCAGCGACGAGACGACCAGCCCGAAGAAGGCGCGCTTGTCCGGCGGCAGCGTCGGCGCCAGGTCCGGGGCCTTGGTCTCGGGGTTGTCGCAGACGCCGTTGGCCGAGGCCTTGGCGCTGCGGAATGAGCGGTCGTCGAGGAAGAACAGCTCGAGGTTCTTGCCCCAGCGGAAGGTCCGGTAGATCCCGCTGGTCGGCGTGTACGTGACCGGCATGTAGTCGCGGAACGCCGTCGCGCCGGCGCTGTAGAGCGTCTGGCCGGCTTCGGCCTTGCTGAAGTCGTTGATGAACTCGTGGTCGTCCCAGACGTTGTACATCGAGGCGGCCGCGCGGACGTCGCGCAGCGGCTTCATCCCCAGGTTCGCCTTGTACTTCGCCCACTTCTGGGCGACCGTCAACGCAATTGTCGGCGGCTTGAACACGCCGTTCTCGATCGTGGCGCCGACCTCGCTGTCGGAGTAGATCGTGTCGCCGAGGTTGATGTTGAACGCGTTGCCCTCGCGCGCCATGCGGCCGTAGGCCTGGAAGTTGTTGTAGAAGGGCTTGCCGTCGGTGCCCGGCGTGGCGTCGGCGTCGCCCGAGAACGCGAAGCGGATGGCCTTGTCCTGGCCCGGGGCAGGGGCGGTGCGGAAGCTGCCGATGTCGCTCTTGGCGCCCTTGCGGAAGAAGCGGAAGTAGTAGCGCGTGTCGTGGGCGAGCTTGCCGACACGTACCTGCACCACGTTGTCGTGTGCCGCACGGGCGATCAGGTCCGGGCGCAGGATCGGCTTCTTGAACGTCTTGGTGCGGCTGATCTGTGCGGTGATCTTGCCGGCGGCGTCGGCACGCGTCCACAGGACGGCGGACGACTGCGTCACCTCGGCTGCCGTAACGCCGAGGCCGAAGCCCTTCGCGTTGGCCGCCGAGGTCGGCATGGCGGCGAGGACGACGAGAAGCGCAAGCAGGACGGGGCGACGCACGGGTGGACCTCCTGGTGGGCCGAAGAGCCGGGCAAGCCTATCCCAGCCCGGCCGTCCACAGGGTCGGCGTCACGGCGTCGCGAAGGTGTCGATCACGGCGCTGACCGTGTCGAGGCCGCCGAACGGCGACCACAGCAGCGTGCGCTCGAACAGCCCCTCGCGGCGTTCGGCGTAGCGCGCGCGGACCTCGTCGGGGGTGCCGGCGAGGGCGATCGTGTCCAGCATCTCGTCGGGCACGGCGGCGGCCATGCCGGCGAAGTCGCCGTCCTGCCAGGCGGCGCGGATCCGGTCGGCCTGCCCGTCCCAGCCGTGGTGGCTGAGGATCGGGCGGTAGGTCTTCACCGAGGAGTTGAACGCGACGACTCCGCGCGCGATCTGGCGCGCGGCTTCGGAGTCCTCGCCGACTACGCAGGTCAGGTAACCGGCGATCGGCGGCGGCTCGGAGCGGCCCGCGCGCTCGGCTCCGCGCGCGAGCGCCGGCCGTACGACGTCGCGCGTGTACTCGGGCGTGAACAGAGGGTGGCCGACGAGCCCGTCGGCGACGGCGCCGGCCGCCTCGACCATCCGCGCGTTGACGCCGCCCATGTAGAACGGCAGGTCGGTGCGCAGCGGCGGCGCGACGGGCGCCGTCGGCTTGACGACGGTGCGATAGAAGCGCCCCTCGTGCTGGATCGGGCCCTCGTGGAGGCGCAACAGGTCCCGCAGCAGCGGGACGAGCTCCTCCATCCGGGACGCCGGCGCCTCGCCGTCGAGGCCGTGCCAGTCCTGCTGCATGCGCTTGGTGCCCGTGCCCAGCCCGATGATCAGCCGCCCCTCGGACAAGTCGTCGAGGTCGCGCGCCTCGGCGGCGAGGACGAGCGGGGTGCGGCCGAACGCGTAGGCGATCGCGCTGCCGACGGTGACGCGCTCGGTGGCCTGGGCGACCGCCGCCAGCGAGATCGTCGCGGAGCGGTCGGGGAACTCGGTCGTCCAGACCGACTCCAGCCCGGCCTGCTCGGCCTGCGTCGCCGCCCGCACCGTGTCGGCGATGCCCGGCAGCGAGAGGACGACCCCGAGCATCTGTCGCTAGAGCGGGATGTTGCCGTGCTTGCGCTTCGGCCCGGGCTGGCGCTTCGTAAGGAGTGTCTCGAGCGCGGTGATGACCTTCGGGCGCGTCTCCGACGGCGTGATCACGTCGTCGATGTAGCCGCGCTCCGCCGCCGTGTAGGGGTTGGCGAAGCGCGCCTTGTAGTCGTCGATGAGCTTGGTGCGGCGCTCCTCGGGCGTCGGCGACTTCGCCAGGTCGCGGCGGTAGATGATGTTGACCGCGCCCTCGGGGCCCATGACGGCGACCTCCGCCTGCGGCCAGGCGAAGTTGAAGTCGGCGAGCATGTGCTTGGAGCCCATGACGTCGTAGGCGCCGCCGTACGCCTTGCGGGTGATGACCGTGATCTTCGGCACCGTCGCCTCGGTGTAGGCGTAGAGCAGCTTGGCGCCGTGGCGGATGATCCCGCCCCACTCCTGGCTCGTGCCGGGCAGGAACCCGGGCACGTCGCAGAAGGTCAGGATCGGGATGTTGAACGCGTCGCAGGTGCGCACGAATCGCCCGGCCTTGCACGCGGAGTCGATGTCGAGCACGCCGGCGAGCTGGGCGGGCTGGTTGCCCACCACGCCGACCGCGTAGCCGTTCAGGCGCGCGAAGCCGCAGACGATGTTGCGCGCGTAGTGCTCGTGGACCTCGAAGAATTCGCCGTCGTCGACGACCAGCCGAACCACGTCGCGCATGTCGTAGGGCTTGTTGGGCGCGTCCGGCACGACGGTGTTGAGCGCCTCGTCCATCCGGAACGGGTCGTCGCTCGGCATCACCCGCGGGGCCGTCTCGAGGTTGTTCTGCGGCAGGAAGCTCATGAGGTAGCGCGTGTCCTGCAGGCACTGGTCCTCGTCGTCGGCCGCGAAGTGCGCGACGCCGGACTTGGTGTTGTGCGCCATCGCGCCGCCGAGGTCCTCGAACTCCACCTCCTCGCCCGTGACCGTCTTGATCACGTCGGGCCCCGTGATGAACATGTGCGAGGTCTCCTTGACCATGAAGATGAAGTCCGTCATGGCCGGGGAGTAGACGGCGCCGCCCGCACACGGGCCCATGATCAGGCTGACCTGCGGGATCACGCCCGAGCACATGACGTTGCGGACGAAGACGTCGCCGTAGGCACCCAGCGAGACGACGCCCTCCTGGATGCGCGCGCCGCCGGAGTCGTTGATCCCGATGACCGGGCAGCCGATCTTGGCCGCCAGATCCATGATCTTGCACATCTTCTCGCCCATGACCTCGCCCAGCGAGCCGCCGAAGACGGTGAAGTCCTGGGAGAAGACGCAGACCCGCCGGCCGTCGATCGTGCCGTGGCCGATGACGACGGCGTCGCCCCACGGCCGGTTCTTGTCCATGCCGAACTCGTAGGTGCGGTGGCGCACGAACGTGTCGAGCTCCTGGAACGAACCGGGGTCGAGCAGCTTCTCGATGCGCTCGCGGGCCGTGTACTTGCCGCGCGCGTGCTGCTTCTCCTCGGCCTCCGGCGAGGAGTGGGCGGCCTGCTGGCGCAGGTCGTCGAGCTTGGCGAGCTTCTCCTCGAAGGTCTCGGGGCTGTGCTGGCGGGGCGACATCGGGGGCGGCGGATCTTATGGCAGCGCCTAGAAGCGGCATGCACGCGGTGCCCCGCGCCGAGACACCGCTCGCGCGCCTGCGCGGATTGGCCTGGGCGCCGCCGGGCGGGCCGCTCGAGATCCCGCGCTGTCGGTCGGTGCACACCTTCGGCATGCGCTACGCGCTCGACCTCGTCTGGCTCGACGCCGACCGGCGGGTGCTGCGGGTCGACCGCGCGGTGCCGCCACGGCGGGTGCGCGGGTGCCGTCGTGCCTGCTCGGTGGTGGAGGTGCCGGCCGGCGGTGCGGACGCGCTACTGGCGCGAGAACGGCCGGTGGTGCGCTGAGCCCAGGCTGTCGAGCGCGTCGGCGAGCAGGCCCTCGACGCGGTCGGAGTCCAGGATGTCGGCGCGCGCGGCCGCGGGAGGCCCGGGCTCGGGCCGCTCGGGCAGCGGGGTCGGCTCCGGAAGCGGCTCGGGCTCGGGCGCCTCGGGCGGTTCGGGCTCCGGATCCGGCTCGGGCACCGGAGCGATGACAGGCGGGTCCGGCGTCTCGGGAGCTTCGGGCGTTTCGGCGACGGGTGGCGCGGGAGCCGGGGCGGGTGGCCGGCGGGAGAACATCCGGGCGAAGAACCCGGAACGGGCCAGGTAGTCCGTGGCGCCCAGGGGTTCCGGCTGCGATTCGACGACGGGCTCCGGTTCGGGCTCGGGTTCAGGCTCGATTGCGATCGGCTCCGGCGCGACCGGCTCGGGCTCGAGGGCGACCGGCTCGGGCTCGGGTTCGACGACCGCCTCGGGCTCGGGTTCGGGTTCCTCGGGTTCCGGCTCGGGTTCGGGCTCCGGCTCGGCGGGCGTCGCGGTCAGCGTGACCTTGGTGCCCCAGCCGCTCGGCTCGATCTCCACCGTGCCGCTGGCGCGGTCGCCCTCCCAGACGACGGTGGTCTCCGGTTCCAGCCGCGTGATGCGGATCTCACCGAACTCACCGAGGTGCCTGGCGAGGGATTCGGCGTCGCTGAGCTCCGCCCACAGCTCGGGCGGGGACTTGACCAGGGTGCGCTGCGCTGTCGGCTCGGACATCGAGGCACCCTTTCGGCGGGGCGCCGCGCCGTTCCTGCCTACGCGAACGGCTTTGCGGTCATGAAGAACACGGCCACCAGGATCAGCACGTTGGCCAGCAGGCCGACCATCGCCACGCGCTTGGTGATCGCCAGGTACTCGGGGCTCCAGGTCACCTCACCGCCGGCGGACGCCGCCAGATCGCGGCGGGCGAGCTCGGCCGCCTTTCCCTCGCTCGGTCCGAAGAACGCTCCGCCGAGCCCCAGCAGGACGATCAGGATCACCAGCGGCACCTCGACCCAGGTCTCGCCCCAGAAGTCGCGGTCGCTCGCCAGGTAGATGCCCAGCAGCAGCGCCACGATGGCGGCCGGGGTGATCAGGAACTTGCCGACGCGTCCCTGCGCCTCATGCAGCGCCGGCACCGCGTCGGGGTGTCTACCGGCGATGAACGGACCCATGATCGGATAGGCGAACGTCACGCCGAAGGCGATGATGACCGCCGCGATGTGGCCGGCGAGGACGACGTCGTAGAAGAGGACCGCGAGCATGGGCGGGAACGCTAGCGTCAGAGGGGGATGGCACTCGCGCTCGAGATCTCCGATCTGGTCAAGCGGTATCCGACCGGCGTCGAGGCCCTGCGCTCGGTCTCGCTGGAGATCCAGGACGGAGAATTCTTCGGGCTGCTCGGGCCCAATGGGGCCGGCAAGTCGACCCTGATCCACTGCACGACCGGCCTCGCCCAGCCGACCGCCGGCTCCATTCGGATCTTCGGCCACGACGCGGTCGACCACTACGAGCAGGCGCGCCTGGCGGTGGGGCTCGCCCCCCAGGACCTCAACCTGGACTTCTTCTTGACCGTCGAGGAGACGCTCGACTTCCACGGCGGCTACTTCGGGATGCCCAAGCGCGAGCGCAAGGAGCGCTCGAAGGAGCTGCTGGAGGCGTTCTCGCTGACCGAGAAGCGCGACGAGCGGACGCGCACCCTGTCGGGTGGGATGAAGCGGCGCCTGATCCTCGCCCGCGCCCTCATGCATCGCCCCAGGCTGCTGATCCTCGACGAGCCGACCGCGGGCGTCGACGTCGAGCTGCGGCTCGAGCTCTGGCACTACGTCCGGCGCATCAACGAGGAGGGCACGACGGTCCTGCTGACGACGCACTACCTCGAGGAGGCCGAGCAGCTCTGCGACCGCGTCGCCTTCATCAACGAGGGTGAGATCGTCGCGACGGGCACGAGCCCCGAGCTGGCCACTCGCTACCACGCGCCGGACCTGGAGGGCGCCTACCTGGCGCTCGTCGGCCGCAAGGAGCTGTCGCGCGCCCACGTGGGCGTGGAGGTCGACGCGGCGTGACCTCGCGGCAGATCCGCTTCATGTCGCTGGTCCGCCGCGAGGTCAGCCGCTTCATGAAGATCAAGCGCCAGACCGTCGGCGCCCCGCTGCTCGAGACGTTCCTCTACATCACCGTCTTCGGCGCCGCGCTCGGCACGCGGATCAAGACGCTGCACGGCTTCGACTACGTCGTCTTCGTCGTGCCCGGCCTGATCATGATGGCCTGGGCGATGAACGCGTTCAGCAACAACTCGTCGTCGATCCTCCAGCAGAAGTTCCAGCGCGCGATCGACGACCAGCTGTCGTCGCCCGCCTCGCCGCTCGAGCTGCTGCTCGCGTTCTCGTTCGGCGGCTTCCTGCGCGGGATGACCGTTGCCACGCTGACCTTCACGGCGTCGTCGATCCTCATCGACGTCCCCGTCAACCACGTCCTGGTCCTGATCCCCAGCCTCTTCCTCGTCGGGTTCTTCTTCGCCCAGCTCGGCGTCCTGATCGGCGTACGCGCCGAGCAGTTCGACGACGTGTCCTTCGCGCAGACGTTCGTCCTGACGCCGCTGATCTTCCTCGGCGGGGTCTTCTACTCGGCGTCGCTGCTCGACGAGCCGTTCCAGACGCTGACCCACTTCAACCCGATCTACTACATGATCAACCTGGTCCGGTACGGGTTCCTGGGCTACACCGAGGCGAACGTGGCGCTGTCGCTCGGGCTGCTCACCGTGGCCACGGGCGCGCTGTTCACCCTCAACTACCGCCTCTTCCGGACCGGCTACAAGCTGCGCGCCTAGACCTCCGGCTGGTACTCACCGAAGACGTCGCGCATCGCGCCACAGACCTCGCCCAGCGAGCAGCGGTCGCGCAGCGCGTCGTGGATCCGCGGCAGGAGGTTCTCGTCGCCGCGGGCGGCCTCGCGCAGCTCCTCCAGGCGGCGGTCGGCGAGCTCGGAGTCGCGGTCGGCCTTGAACTTCTTCAGGCGCTCGACCTGCTCGTTCTCGGTCTCGGGATCGACGCGCAGGATGTCCTCGACGACGAGGTCCTCCTCGACGTACTTGTTGACGCCGACCACCACGTCCTGGCCGATCTTGTAGCGCTCCTGGTAGCCCCAGGCGCTCTCCTCGATCTCGCCCTTGATGAACGCCAGCGCGTTGACCGAACCGCCCATCTGGTCGACCTTGTCGATCAGCCCCTGGGCGCGGGTCTCGATGTCGTCGGTGAGCGCCTCGACGAAGTACGAGCCGGCGAAGGGGTCGACGGTGTCGGCTGCGCCGGACTCGTGGGCGATCACCTGCTGGGTGCGCAGCGCGATCTTCGCCGCGCGCTCGGTGGGCAGCGCGAGCGCCTCGTCGTAGCCGTTGGTGTGCAGCGACTGCGTGCCGCCGCAGACCGCGGCGAAGCCCTGGAGGGTCACGCGCATGATGTTGTTCTGGGGCTGCTGGGCGGTGAGCGTCACACCGCCGGTCTGTGTGTGGAAGCGCAGCGTCAGGGACTTGGGGTCGGTCGCGCCGAAGCGCTCCTTCATGATCCGGGCCCACATCCGGCGGGCGGCCCGGAACTTGGCGACCTCCTGGAAGACGTTGTTGTGGCCGTTGAAGAAGAAGGCCAGCCGCGGCGCGAAGTCGTCGACGGCCAGCCCGGCGTCGATGGCCGCCTGCACGTAGGCGATGCCGTTGGAGAGGGTGAACGCGACCTCCTGGACGGCGCTACACCCCTTCTCGCGGAAGTGATAGCCGGAGATCGACACCGTGTTCCACTTCGGCACGCGCTCCTTGCAGTAGGCGAAGAGGTCGGTGGTCAGGCGCATCGAGCCCTCGGGCGGGTAGATGAAGTTCCCGCGGGCGATGTACTCCTTGAGGATGTCGTTCTGGGTCGTGCCGCGCAGCTGCTCCGACGGCACGCCCTGCTCCTCGCCGACCAGCTGGTAGAGGCACAGCAGCACGCTTGCCGGGGCGTTGATCGTCATCGACGTCGAGACCTTGTCCAGCGGGATCTGGTCGAACGCGGTGCGCATGTCGTCGATCGTGTCGATGGCCACGCCCGTGCGGCCCACTTCTCCGAGGCAGCGCGGGTTGTCGGAGTCCAGGCCCAGCTGCGTCGGCAGGTCGAACGCCATGCTCAGGCCGGTGCCGCCGTGCTCGAGCAGGTAGCGGTAGCGCTCGTTTGACTCCTTGGCGGTCGCGTAGCCCGCGTACTGGCGCATCGTCCACACCTGCTTGCGGTACATCTCGCGGTGCACGCCGCGGGCGTAGGGGTACTCGCCCGGCTCGCCGTGGCGGGTGCAGATGTCCTCGGGCAGGTCCTCGCACGTGTAGAGCGGCTTGACCTCGATGCCGGAGTCGGTGAACCGCCGCGGGTCGTCGGCGCCGACGATCGGGGCGATGGAGGAGTGCTCTTCGGGCGAGATGGCCATGGCGCTTGAGGTTAGAGGGGGATACTTGACCCGTGATGGTGCGCGTGCGGCTGTTCGCCGGTC
Organism: uncultured Actinomycetes bacterium; assembly: GCA_963825415.1. Lineage (GTDB taxonomy): Bacteria > Actinomycetota > Thermoleophilia > Solirubrobacterales > Solirubrobacteraceae > BP-464. The sequence continues at coordinate 918,205 of CAWGTD010000003.1, forward strand.
TGCGGGAGCGAGCCGGCCGGGCGGAGCTTGAGCTCGAGCTGCCCGAGGGCGCCCGCGTGGCCGACGCGCTGGCCGCGGTGGGCGAGCTGACCGCGGGCGTGCCGGTCGTCATGGCGGTCAACCGCGAGTACGCGGATACGGATGCGCTGCTGACGCCGGGCGACGAGCTCGCCTTGATCCCGCCGGTCAGCGGAGGATCACACCCAGCGGTCACCGAGAGGGCGCTGGACCTCGCAGCTCTCGCCGCCCGCGTGCGCGATCCCCGCGCGGGTGCCGTGGTGACGTTCAGCGGCGTGACGCGCGAGGTGGCGCAGCTCGACTACGAGGCGTACGCCGAGATGGCCGGCCCGCTGATCGAGGAGATCGTCGCGGCGGCGATCGAACGTCACGGGCTCTGCGCCGCGGCGGCCGAGCACCGCGTCGGGGTGGTGCCGCTGGGCGAGCCGTCGGTGATCGTGGCGGCCAGCGCGCCGCATCGTGACGCGGCCTTCGCGGGCGCGCGGGAACTGATCGACGAGATCAAGGCGCGAGCGCCGATCTGGAAGCGCGAGGAGGGCGAGTGGGTGGGCGGGGCCACCCCCGCCCCGCGGCGCTAGAGCGCTCCGCCGGCCGCCGGCGGGGCCGTCGGGTCGCCCGTGCCCCCGTCGCCGATCGTCTCACGCGCGAGGTACTCCTCGGCGCGCATCGGATCCTGGCGGGCGCGCTCGACGACCCGCAGCAGGTCCGACATCGAGGAGACCTCCTCGACCTGCTCCTTGAGGAACCACTGCATGAACTGCTCTGAGGGGTAGTCGCCCTCGTCGCGCGCGATCCGAGAGAGGCCGGAGATCTGGTCGGAGACGACGCGCTCCTGGTCGAGCGCCAGTTGCACCGGCGCCACGATGTCGTCGAAGGACGTCTCCGGCGCCGAGATCCCGGGGATGCGAACCTCGGCGGCGGCATCGATGAGGTAGGCGACCATCATCATCGCGTGGTTGCGCTCCTCGAGTGCCTGCCTGTAGAAGAACGCGGCGAGCCGGGGCAGGGTCTGTGCGTCGTAATACACGGCGATCGCCACGTACTGCTGCGAGGCCGAGAACTCGTCGGCGATCTGTTCATTGAGCTTCTCGACGAACGCGGATGCGGGCATGCGACGACGCTAGCGGGGTTCGGGGACGTCGCCCAGCCGGCCACCCACCTCGACGATGCTGAACGCGAGCTCGATCAGCGTCGGCGTCAGCTCTTCGAGGCTCTCCGCTCCGCGGGTGACGATGTGCTCGGAGACGAGCTCGCTGATGCCGCCGACCAGCGCCATCAGGAACGGCTCGGGCACACGGCGCATCGCGACGTCCGCCGGCCGTGTCCCTTGCGGCGCCGCGCGATAGAGGTCGACGAAGGAGTGAAAGACCTTGCGCCGCAGCTCGACCGCTCGCGGCCCCGCGCCGAGGACGTCGACGAGCAGCGCACGAGCGAGGTCGGGGTTGGCGGCCAGCAGCTTGGTGTAGGCGGTCATGCCCACGCGCACGCGCTCGTGCCAGTCGTCCTGGTCCGAGCGCCGTACGGTCGCCCCGACGTCGGCGATGATCGCCTGGGCGCCGGCCGCGTAGCTGTCGAGGAAGCACTGCTCCTTGTCGGTGAAGTTCTCGTAGAACGTGCGCCGCGACACGCCGGCCAGCGCGACCACGTCGGACACGGTCACCTTGGCGTAGCCCTTGGCGGCGACGGCGCGTGCCATGGCGTCGAGCATGCGCTCGCGCTGGGTCCGCGCGACGACGGCACGATCGTCCTCCCAGCCGGGCGGCAACCCGCGGAAGTACAACGAATCCGGGTCGCGAGGCCGGGGCGGAACGGTGTCGAGCGCCACGACTGCGCAGGATAGGAGAGCGGTTCCGCCCAGAGAACGCATCCGTTTGGTTGTCGTTTGACAACGAGCCGGTCCTGCTCCACAATCCGGCGCGCTGGACCAGCGTGTACGGGTTCGTACCAACGACCCGCGCCGGTCGGCAGGGGTTTCACGGCAGGGGTTTTGTTCCAATGGGAGGAGAGAAGGTGCGCGCGTATCTCGCCGCGACGATCGTGTCGGCGTTCCTGTTTTGCATGTCGACGGGGACGGCCTTCGCCGTGCCTCCGCTGCCGGATCCCAACTTCCTCACGGAGGTGACCCAGAGCCCCTGCAAGTACGACAGCCAGGACGCGATCGAGAAGCAGGGCTACGAGCAGGAAGGCTGGGGCGCCGAGACCGACTACACGCGCTATCCCGGCAACTGCCGGCGCATCCACTTCTCCTACGGCCCGATCGTCGTCAAGCCCGGCCAGAACGACGTCCTGGTCGGCCCGGTCACGATCGAGAAGCCCGCCGAGGACGGCTACATCACGCGCTTCAAGCCCAATCTGGTCGACCAGAACGGCGCCGTGCCGCCCGTCGAGCAGGTCCACCTTCACCACGGCACGTGGCTCTCGCTGACCGGCAACTACGGCAACAGCGCGTTCTTCGCGGCCGGCGAGGAGAAGACGATCGCGCCGTTCCCCAAGGGGTACGGCATGCCGATCAAGCGCACCGACCAGTGGCAGCTGCTGTACATGGTCCACTCCGCCGTCCAGCAGCCGATGCTGACGTGGATCACCTACGACATCGACTTCGTGCCGGCGGCGAACGGGGCGGCGGTCGGGATGAAGCCCGCCCTGCCGATCTGGCTCGACGTGCGGCCGTCGGCGTATCCGGTGTTCAACGTGCAGCGCAAGTACGGCGGCGAGGACGGTCAGTGCACGTGGCCGCGCGAGGAGTGCGCCGCGTTCGACCCCTTCGGCAAGAAGATCGCCGGCAACGGCCTGCCCGCCGACAAGCCCGGCACCGACCTCAAGCTGCCGGCCGAGGGCGGCAGCTTCGGCATCGCCCAGAACTGGAAGGGCGGCACGCTGATCGGCATCGGCGGCCACCTGCACCCGGGCGGCATCCAGAACGAGGTCGACGTCGTGCGCGATGGCGAAAGCAAGCGCATCTACAACGGCGTCCCGAGCTACTGGGACCACAACGACCAGACCAAGCCGGGAGGCCCCCCGACCTCGTGGGACTTCTCGATGCGCGTGTCGGGGCTGCCCAAGTACGGGATCCATCTCGAGCCGGGCGACGTCCTGCGCAGCAACGCGACGTACGACACGACCGCCATCTCCTCCTATGAGGACATGGGCATCGCCGTCGGCCTGCTGGTGCCCGACGACGCCGACGGCAACCCGCAGGCGCCGGGGCTCGACCCGTTCACCGCGCCGGTCGACAACTCCGAGCGCTGCGACTCCGGAGGCTTGGAGGCCGCCACGCCGACGCTGTGCCCCAACGGGTACGGCGAGACGCACGGCCACTACGCCGAGAACGGCAACTACAGCGGGCCGGCGCCGGGGGCCACGCTCGACGCGCCGGACGGACCGGAGACCACGAAGATCGCGATCGCCGACTTCCTCTACGCGCCGGGCGATCTGACCACCGTCGACACGACGGGCATCCCGCAGGTGAAGCTGGGCGGTTCGCTGGAGTTCACCAACGCGGACAGCGCGCTGATCCCGCACACCATCACGACGTGCGCCTACCCGTGCCTCGGCGAGACCGGGTCGGCGTTCCCGCTGCCGGACGGCACGACGAGCCTGGGTCGCCCGCTCGACCTCGACTCGTCCGAGCTCGGCTACGGCGTGCCCGAGATCAGCGGTGTCAAGAACGAGTCGCAGTGGAGCATCCCGATCACGCAGACCGAGGGCTACCAGGCCGGCGAGGTCGTGACGTACTTCTGCCGCATCCATCCGTCGATGCGGGGGGCCTTCAAGGTCGTCGATTAGATCGGGCCGCAGTACGGGCCACGGAACAGATCAAGGAAAAGGGAGCAGGGGAGCCGCAAGATGATCAAGTGGAAGAAGTCCTGGCCGGACCAGTGGGAGGGGCTGCCGGTCGACGTGCTGCCCTGCTCGAACGACGAGTACCTGCCGCCGCCGCCGACGGCCGAGCAGCTGACGATCATGGCTCTGCAGGACCGCGAGGTGGAGCGCTGGCGGCGCAAGTTCGGCATGAGCCGCCGGCACTTCGTGCGCACGTCGGCCGCCATGGCGATCGGCTTCTGGGCGATCGACACGGTGATGCCGGGCAAGTGGGGCAGCTACGCCTCGGCGCACAACACCAAGACGCTCGACGCATGTGACCTCGAGTGGGCCGGCCGCGGCGGGCTGGAGACGCTCGCGAACCTGCCCGGTGAGTTCATCTTCGACATCCAGTCGCACCACGTCGACCCCGACGCCGATTGGCGGGTGACCAACCCGGCGATCGTCGCGTTCTTCGCGGCGCTGTGGCCGCAGTCGTCGCCCGTGCTCGGCGACCAGCCGGGCCTCCGCGACGACGGCTCGATCAAGGGCGGCGGCGCCGGCGAGATCGACCCGATCGAGAACCTCTCCCGGTTCCACTACATGAAGGAGCTGTACCTGGACTCGGCGACCACCATGACGGTGCTCTCCTGCGTGCCGACCTCGCCGGACACCAACAACCCGCTGCCGCTCGCCGAGGCCGCCCTGACGGTCCACACCGCCAACGACCTGGCGAAGTCCCAGCGGGCGATCATGCACGCCTTCGTCATGCCCAACCGCGGCAGCGCCGGCATGACGCAGGACCAGCTCATCGACCCTGCCACCGCGCAGACCGGAGTGGAGGGGCCCGACCCCATCTACTTCCAGGACGAGATGGACCTGATGTGGAAGCGCGCCGAGCAGTACAAGGACATCCTCGGCGGCTGGAAGACCTACTGCGCCTGGGGCGACGTCCCATACGCGTCGGGCTGGTGGCTGGACTCCGACTACGGCATGGCGTTCCTCAAGAACGTCAGGGCCATCAGCGACAAGTACCCGAAGATCCCGCCGGTCGTGGCCACGCACAAGGGCTTCTCGCTCCCCGGCTTCGACCAGCGCGGCGCCTCGCCCCGCGACGTCGGCCCGGCCGCCAAGGCCAATCCCGGGGTGCGGTTCATGATCTACCACTCGGGCTACGACATCTTCAACTACAACGGCGTGCCCGTCGGGGGCAAGCCGGAGGGGCCCTACGCGGGCGACGACAAGGTCGACTCCTCCAACCGGACGGTCGACTCCTTCATCAAGAGCCTGCGCGAGAACGGCCTGGTCGCCGCGAACTACGCCGAGCCGGGCAAGAAGTTCGGCAACGTCCCCAACGTGTGGGCCGAGCTCGGCTCGGTCTGGCGCGACCAGATGAGCACCCCCGACGGGGCCACGCACCTGCTCGGCAAGCTGATCACGCACGTCGGGCCCAAGCGCATCGCCTGGGGCACCGACAGCCTCTGGTACGGCTCGCCGCAGAAGGAGATCGTGGCGCTGCGCAAGCTGGAGTTCACCCAGCAGGCCAAGGAGTTCTACGGCCTGCCCTACGGCCTCGACGGCGACGTCGAGGACCCGACGCAGCCGGCGCCCGACCCGTCGCGCACGATCCGCAACGGGATCCTCGGGCGCAACGCCGCCGCCGCCTACAACATCGATCCCGACAAGCGGCGCCACGCGATCAGCTGCGATCTCGTCAACGGCATGCGCGAGTCGGACTACATCAAGGACCTCGGCGATCCGCTCAAGGAGACGGCGCCGATGGCTTCCAACCACGTAAACGGGCCTCGCACGCGCCGCCAGGTGCTCAAGGGCCTGACCGAAGGGGAGTGGTCGCCGTGATCCCGCGTTCGATTCTCTTGGCAGTTGCGGCGGGCCTCGTCCTCGCCGCGCCCGCGGGCGCGGCCGACGTCGCCGGCTGCGCGGCGCCGGCCACGGGCGGCGACTGGCCGTTCTACGGCGGCACGTTCGACAACCATCGCGAGCAGCTCGCCGAGGAGACGATCTCGACCGAGAACGCCTCGCAGCTCGGGCTCGCCTGGCAGGCCGCGATGCCCGACGGCGGCGTGATCCAGTCGACGCCGACGGTCGCCGACGGCTGCGTGTTCACCGGCACCGACCTCGGCAACGCATACGCGTTCAACGCCGACACCGGCGAGAAGGTCTGGGAGCGCACCCTGCAGGGCGGCGGCGGCAGCTTCGCCGTCGGCGCCGGCGTCATCGGCGCGCCCGCGGTGGCCAACGGCCTCGTCTACATCGCGGCGACCAAGGAAGGCAAGTCGATCCTGTTCGCGCTCGACGAGGCCAATGGGGACATTGTCTGGTCGCACATCGTCGACGAGGACTCGGGCGGCGGCGCGGACTCGAGCCCGATCCCGTTCGAGGGCATGATCTTCCAGGCCTACCAGGGCGACGAGTCCTCGACGCACTCCAACCCGGGCTTCGCGATCATCGACGGCTCTCGCGAGGGCGGCGGCAACGAGCTCATCCACACGAAGGTGATCCCGGACGCGGACTTCGCCGCCGGGGACCGCGGTGGCTCGATCGTCGACACCCCGGCGTACGACCCGGAGAGCAAGCTGATGTACGTCGGCACGGGCAACCCGGCGAGCCCGCACGCCAACGAGCGCACCGACGCGCTGCTGAAGATCGACGTCGATCCGGCCAGCGCGACGTTCGGCCAGATCCTGGCGTCGCAGATGGGCAAGCGCGACAGCTACCCGGCGCCGAGCGACGTCGACTCGCCGATCTGCCAGACCGACGTCCAGTGGCCGGTGGGCCGCTTCACCTGCGCGCAGTTCGACTACAACTTCCTCGCCTCGCCGAACCTGTGGAACCACAGCGACGGGCACCAGCTGTTCGGCGGGCTGCAGAAGGCGGGGGTCTACACCGCGGTCGACACCGCGACGATGGAGAAGGCCTGGGAGGCCACGCTCGGCGTGCCGTGCCTGGCCTGCAACCTCAGCTCGACGGCGGTCGACGAGGACGCGATCTACGTCGCGGTGACCGGCGGCAACCTCTACGCGCTGAACAAGGACACCGGGGCGATCAAGTGGGCGGTTCCGGGGACCGGGGCCACGCACTACGAGGGCCTAACCGTGGCCAACGGCGTCGTCTACTCGGCCAACGACCTGGGCGCGCTCCAGGCGTTCAAGGCGTCCGACGGCACGCCGCTGCTGGCCCACCCGTTCGTGCAGGACACGAATACGCCGATGCAGGACCTCGGCAACTCGAGCGGGATCGCGGTCGCGCGCAACACCGTGTTCGTCTCGTCGAAGAGCGACAGCACCAGCATCCTGTTCGCCTACAAGCTCGGCGAGGGTGGCGGCGGTGGCGGTGGCGGTGGCCCCGGCCTTCCGCCCGTGCCCGCGCCTCCCGGCGGCGGAGCCCCCGGCGGCGGCGGCCAGATCGCCAGCGGGCCGGGTGCCGCGAGCTACGGCTACCTGACGCCGGTGGCGACCACGACGGTCGGCGGCAAGCTGACCTACACCAACGCCGACGTCGCACGCCACGACGTCGTGGCACGCGACAAGGGGCCCGACGGGGCGCCGCTGTTCCGCAGCGTGCTGGCGGGCCTCGGCCAGTCCGTGCCGGTGACCGGCACCGACCGGGTGCAGGCCGGCAAGACGTACGCGTTCTACTGCTCGATCCATCCGGGCATGCAGGGTCAGCTCGTCGTGCGATGAGACAGGGAGAGGAGACACGGATGACATTCAGCCTGGTTGACGAGCTGTTGAACCGGCAGATGGCGGGTGAGGTGAACTCGCCTGCGGCCCGCCACCTGGGGCTGCGGCTGGTCCGCTTCGCTCGTGGCGTGGCGGTCTACGAGATGCCGATGCGCCGGCACGCCTGCGACCCGCTCGGGCGCGTGGAGAACGGGGTCCTGACGGCGTTGGCCGAGGCCGCGATGACAGCCGCCGCGCGAACGATCGTGGCGGACGGCGAGCTCCCTCCGGACGCGATGTCGACGGTCGGGCTGACCGCCGAGTTCGTTCGGCCCGTCGCACTCGAGGAGGCCGATGCGCTGCGCGCGGAGGCGATCGTCATGCGCAGGGTCGGCTCGGCGATGCAGGTCGAGGCCGACGTGCTGTGCGGCCGTTCGCGGATCGCCAGCTTCGCGGCGACGTGCAGCATGCCGCTCGAGCGCGAGGCGGCAGCCTGATGCCCGCGATCGGACCGATGGAGCTGATCATCCTGCTGGTCATCGTGCTGCTCGTCGTCGGGCCCAAGAAGCTGCCCAACGTCGGGCGCTCGCTGGGGAGCGGCATGCGGGAGTTCAAGGACGCGATCACGCCCGGCACGAAGGCGCCGGCCGAGGAAGAGAAGGCCTAGCCATGCCAGCCGCCACGATCGTCAAGACCAAGAAGCGCTGCTGCAAGGACAGCCCGCGCTGCAAGAAGTGCCCGGTGGTGTGGAAGCGCCTCTCCAATGCGGGCCTCGCCGAGCGTGAGGGCCCGCGCTTCTACCGGGTCGAAGGCAAGCTGAAGAAGAAGCAGCTCAAGGCTGCCCGCCTCCGCTCGGCCTAGACTCAGGCCCCATGGCCACCTGTCTGGTCACCGGCGGGGCCGGCTTCCTGGGGTCGCACCTGTGCGACGAGCTGTTGCGTCGCGGGCACCGCGTCATCTGCGTCGACAACTTCGAGACCGGCTCGTTGGCCAACATCGAGCACATCCGCGCGGACGATTTTGTCTACCTGCAGACGGACATCATCCAGCCGTTCTTCGTCGACGAAGACGTCGACTTCGTCTACCACCTGGCCAGCCCCGCCAGCCCGATCGACTACCTGCGCCTGCCGCTGCACACGCTGAAGGTCGGCTCGCACGGCACGCACCATTCGCTGGGCCTGGCCAAGCAGCACCGCGCGCGCTTCCTGCTCGCCTCGACGAGTGAGGTCTACGGCGATCCGCAGGTCCATCCGCAGCCGGAGACCTACTGGGGTCACGTCAACCCGATCGGGCCGCGCGGCGTCTACGACGAGGCCAAGCGCTACGCCGAGGCGCTGACGATGGCCTACCACCGCCAGCAGGGCGTCGACACCTCGATCATCCGGATCTTCAACACGTACGGCGCGCGCATGCGCCCGTACGACGGCCGCGCGATTCCGACGTTCCTGCGGCAGGCGCTCCAGGACCGGCCGGTGACGATCTTCGGCGACGGCAGCCAGACCCGCTCGTTCTGTTACGTCGACGACCTGATCCGCGGAATGATCGCGCTGGCCGAGTCCGGGTGCCACCAGCCGGTGAACGTCGGCAACCCCGACGAGTACACCCTGCTCGAACTGGCCGAGACCATCATCGAAGTGACGAGCGCGAAGTCCGAGATCGTCTACGAGGCCCTGCCCACGGATGATCCGCAGCGTCGCGAGCCCGACATCACCCTGGCTCGCGAGATCCTCGGCTGGCAACCTGAGGTCCCGCTTCGTGAAGGCCTGAAGCGGACCATCGACCAGTCCGGGGTCGAGGCCCTTGTCGGCGCCTCGGCCTAGCTCCGCGCCGGAGCACGCACCGGAGCGCCCAGAACGTGCGGAACCGCGCTCCTTTGGGCACACTGGAGCGTTGGAGCAGGGGATGGCGGTAACGCCGACGACAGAACAACGGCGATGGGAGGCGCAGCGCGAGCAAGCTGTGCTGGATTTCCCCTTCCCACATCGCGATGTACGCCGCAAGCGCCCGCCGCTGCTGAGCTTCCTGCTGCGGCTCGAGACGATGCGGCGCGTCGGGCGGATCGTCACGTTGCTGGCGCTCGACGTCGGCGGCGTGTTCCTCGGGATCTACACCGCGCTGGCGTTCAAGGCGGAGATCCGGTCGAAGTTCGATTGGTCGACGGTCTTCGACCAGACCCAGGACATCGTGGTCCTGGCCACGCTGGTCACGCTGCTGCTGTTCGCCAAGTCGGGCCTCTACGACGACCGCGGCCAGCGGCCGGGGCTGCCGCGCATCGTCGGGTCGCTGTTCCAGGTGACGGTCGTGACGCTGCTCTTCGCCGTCATCAACGGCAACGACTTCTCGAGCTACTACATCTTCTACGGCTCGCTGTTCTTCTCGATCATCTACATCTCCGCGTTCCGCTATGGCTACGAGCGGATCACGGGGGTCATCCTGCGCGCCGCCGGCTACCAGCGCCGCGCGGTGATCGTCGGAACCGGCAAGCACATCGAGGCCGTGGCGCACGCGTTGGCGGACTCGCCCTACTCGCAGGTCAACATCGTCGGCTTCGTCTCGATCACCCCGCGGCCGGACAACGGGCTGGAGTCGCTGGGCACGCTGGACGAGATCGGCGACGTGATCGTCGACAACCGGGTCGACGAGGTCATCATCGCCGACCCCGACTTCCCCCAGCAGCAGGCGGTCGAGCTGGTCGACCAGGCCCACCGCCGTGGGGTGCGGGTGCGGATCGCGCCTTCGACGATGGAGCTGCTCGTCCACCGCGCGGAGTTCGTCCCCGGCGAGACGGTGCCGCTGTTCGAGCTCAAGCCGCCGGTCTTCGAGGGGATCGACTACTTCCTCAAGCGCAGCTTCGACCTCGTCGTGGCCTGCGGCCTGCTGGTCGTGTTCAGCCCGCTGCTGTTCGTCTGCTGGGCGGCGGTCCGGCTCACCTCCCGCGGGCCGGCGATCTACCGCTCGGTGCGGCCCGGCATCGGCGGCCAGCCGTTCGCCTGCCTGAAGTTCCGCACGATGTACGCCGACGCCGCCCACGTGCAGGAGGACCTCGAGTCGCTCAACGAGCAGAGCGGCGCGCTGTTCAAGATCCGCGACGACCCGCGCGTGACGCCGGTCGGGCGCGTGCTGCGCCGCTGGTCGATCGACGAACTGCCCCAGCTCGCCAACGTGCTGGCCGGCCAGATGTCGCTCGTCGGCCCACGCCCGCTGCCCGAGCGCGACTACCTGCGGCTCGACGAGTGGCACAAGAAGCGCTACCTGGTGATGCCCGGGATCACCGGGCTGTGGCAGGTCTCCGGGCGCTCCGAGCTCGACTTCGACGACCTCGTCCGGCTGGACTTCCTCTACCTCGAGCGCTGGTCGGTCTTCCTCGACCTGTCGATCCTGGTCAAGACGGTCCCGGCCGTCCTCGCGCGCCGCGGCGCGTTCTGAGACAGCCGCGCTGCGCGATTCCGGCGGCGCTGCTGCGAGGATGACCGCCGTGGCCGAGCTGGTCCGCTACCGCTTCCTGTTCGAGCAGATGGTGCGGCGGGAGCTGCGTCAGAAGTACCAGGGCTCGGTGCTCGGGCTGGCCTGGTACCTGATCAACCCGCTGGTGCTGATGGGGGCCTACTACCTGATGTTCGGCGTCGCGCTGCGGCCGGGCTTCCATCACGACGCCTACCCGCTGTTCTTGCTGGTGGGGTTGACGGTCTGGATCTACTTCAACCAGTCGCTGCTGAGCGCGGCGCCTTCGCTGCTCGACCAGGGCGCGCTGGTGCGCAAGGCGCGGTTCCCGAGAGAGACCATCCCCGCGTCGGTCGTGGCGGTGCAGACGGTGACGTTCCTCGTGGTGCTCGCCCTCGTGGCCGTCGTGACCGTGGCGGTGCGCGGGACGGTCGATCCCGCGCTCGTGCTGCTGCCCGTGCTGGTCGCCGCGCTGCTGGCGTTCGTGCTCGGGCTGGCGCTCGTGGTCAGCGTGCTGCACGCCTACTACCGCGACGTGGCGCCGATCCTGGGCGCCGTCCTGCTGCCGTGGTTCTTCATGTCGCCGATCTTCTTCGAGCCCGGCGACATCACCCAGCGGGCGTGGGCGCGCGATCTGCTGACCTGGGCGAACCCGATGGCGCCGTTCATCACCGCGGTGCGCGACGTCCTCTACGACGGCCGCTGGCCGAGCGCCGGGACCGTGGCCTACGTGCTGGGCGCCGCCGCGCTGGCGCTGGCGGTGGGGCGCATGCTGTTCCGGCGCATGGCCGACGAGCTGGCGGTGGTGGTGTGAGCGTTCTACCTGGCGAGATCGTGCTCGAGCACGCTTCGCGTGCGTTCAGCGTGCGTGCGGACCCGGGGCAGACGTTGAAGGCCGCGCTCGTCGGCCGGCGCGCGAGCGGCCCGCCGCCCGTGCAGGCGCTGCGCGACGTCTCGCTGCACGTCGCGCCCGGCGAGACGGTCGGCGTCGTGGGCCGCAACGGCGCCGGGAAGACCTCGACCCTGCGCGTGCTGGCGGGGATCGTGCCGCTCGACGCCGGCCGGGCGCAGACCGGCGGGCGGATCGTCGCCCTGCTCGAGCTCGGCGCCGGCTTCGGCCGCGACTTCTCCGGGCGCGAGAACATCCTGCTCAACGGCGCCCTGCACGGGCTGACCCGGCCGGAGATCGAGGCGAAGATCGACGAGATCGTCGCGTTCTCCGAGCTCGGCGACTTCATCGACGTGCCGGTCCGCACCTACTCGTCGGGGATGTTCGTCCGGCTGGGGTTCGCCATCGCCGCGCACCTCGACGCCGACGTGCTGCTCATCGACGAGGTCCTGGCAGTGGGCGACGAGGCGTTCCAGCGCAAGTGCGAGCTGCGCATCGCCGAGCGCATCGAGGCGGGGGCGACGCTGGTGCTCGTCTCCCACGACGCCGCGCTGATCGAGCGCACATGCGAGCGCACGGTGGTGCTCGACGGCGGTGGCGTGGTCTTCGACGGGCCGACCGGCGAGGGGATGCCCTTCTATCACCGACTGATGGGGACGGAGGTGGCGGTATGAAGCCCGAAGAGGCGTTGGAGCGCGCCCGGCGCGCGAGCTTCGGCGAGGACCTGTCCGGATTCGAGGTCGAGCCCACGGACCAGGTCTCGATCGAGAAGCTCATGGAGTGGGCGGTGATCGAGACCGACCCGGCGCTGGTGCGCTCGACACGGCGTTTCGGCGGCCCGATCACGTGGCTGAAGCGGGCGGTCCGCCACCTGCTGCGCCAGGAGCTCGGCCAGGCCTACGCGCAGCAGTCGCGCTTCAACCTGATGGTCGTGACCCGGCTTGCGGAGTTGGAGGACCGGGGCGAGCGTGCGGGTCCACCAGGTCCGGATCGGACCTGATGAACGACGTTCGGCCACCCGTCTACGGCCACGCCGCGGCGCCGGACACCTCCCGCGATGCTCGCCGTAGCTCCACTACGGCTGCGCTCGCGTAAGGAGTCCGGCATCCACGGCGCGACCGCATCCAGGCGACCGCCTGTCGTCCACCAGGTCCTTAGCGGCGCCGGGCCGTACGACGCCGTCACGCGGCAGGCGCTCGCGTGGCGCGCCGTGTTCTCGGAGTGGGGTTGGGGCGGCGAGGACTGGGCGCCGTTCATCGACCCGCGGGTCGGCCGCTCGGTGCGCGACCTGCGCGGCCTGACGCCGCGCGACGGCGAGGTGCTGTTGCTGCACTACTCGGCCTACGCGCCGCGGCTGCGGGCGCTGCTCGACGGGCCGGGGCGCAGGATCCTCCTCTCCCACAACGTCACCCCGGCGCGGTGGTACTGGGACCACGAGCCGCAGGTCGCGCTGCAGTGCGCGCTCGGCCGTCGGCAGCTGCCCGAGTTCGCCGAGCGCTGCGACGCGGTGGCGGGCGTCTCGGCGTTCAACGCGAGCGAGCTGGGCACCGACCGGGTGGTGCCGCTGCTGCTCGACCTGCCCGCGGCGCCGCCGGGCGACGAGGCGGCCGGCCCGCCGACCGTGCTGTTCGTCGGGCGGCTGGCGCCGCACAAGCGCCAGGACGAGGTCATCCGCGCGTTCGCGCTGCTGCGCCGCCACCGGCTGGCCGACGCACGCCTGGTGCTGGTCGGCGAGCCGCTGCACGAGGCCTACGCCGCCGCCCTGCGCGGCCTGGCCGACCAGCTCGCGCCGGGAGCGGTGAGCTTCGAGCGCTCGCTCGACGACGCCGCGCTGGCGGCCCGCTATCGCAGCGCCCACGCGTTCCTGTGCCTGTCCGAGCACGAGGGCTTCTGCGTCCCGCTGCTGGAGGCCTTCGCGCACGGCGTGCCGGTCGTGGCGCGGCCACGCGGCGCGATCACCGAGACGGCCGGCGACGCGGCGCTGCTGCTCGACGGCACGCTCGACGCGATGGCCGAGCTGGTGCACCTGGCGGTGACCGATGGCGAGCTGCGCTCGACGTTGCGCGAGCGTGGCCGGGCTCGGCTCGGCGCCTACGCGCCCGAGCGCGCGCGGGCCGCGATGCGCGAGTTGGTGGAGCGGTGACAGCCCCGACCAACCTGGGTTCTGCGCAGGTCGCGACGTTGGTGGCGGCCTGTGTCGTCTGGCTTGTGGCCACCGGACCGGTCGCTGTTGCGACACCGCGCTGCCCATCCGGCAAGAGAGTGGCGACCGGCGCACGGTCCTATCTGTTCGAAGCTCCGGGTCAGTTCGAAACTCCTTATCTCTGGGGCTGTGTTCGCGGTCACCGGCCGGTGGTAGTGCATCTGGGGAGGTATTGGCGCACTCCACGCCTGGCCAGGAGGTTCGCGGCGGTCGAAGACTTCGGGAGCGGAGGGAAGTGCCTGACCCACCAGCTCGAGCTCGTGGATCTGTTCACCGGTTCGCGGACCACCGCCCTGAGCAGTGACGATCAGAGCGCGAGCGCCAACGGTTGTCTTGGCCTCGGACTACCGATCACAGACATCGTGTTGCGGAGTGACGGGACGCTCGGCTTCATTGCCGGGAAGCCGGATGCCGGGTATCGCGTGGCCGTCATGGTCGCCCGGCAAGGCCACATTCGCACCCGATCGGGCAGCGTCCGCGCCCGAACTCTGCAGTTCGGCAGGCATCCAGCCCGGCTCGCTCGTGCTCACCGGGAGCGGAGTCTCGTGGCGGGTGGGAGACGAACGGCGCTCGAGCAGCCTGCCGCTGGTCAGGAGACCGGCACCGCGGTGACCGTCTGGACCATGCGCTGCGAGCAGTTCGCGCGGCCGGGGACCGTGGGGCTCTGGCGCCAGAGGCGGTAGCCGCCGGCGTCCATGACCGGCGCGCCGGTCGCGTCGGCCGGCCGGCGGGCGGCGATGGGGGTGAGGATGTACTCGGCCTTGGTCGACGTGGGGACGTGCGGGTAGCTGGTGTGCAGCAGCGGGCGCCGCGAGCACAGCGGCTGCCCGTGCAGCCAGAAGGCGACCCAGTTCTGCTGCTGCGGATCGACGTCGAGGCGGATCGACTCGCCGGGTGGCAGCGCCGCGTCGACGTCGCGCAACGCGAGGACCCAGCGCGGAAGCTCGTCGAACGTCGTGTTGACCTCGCGGCGCGCGGAGACCAGCGCGGCGACGAGCAGCACGGTCAGGCCGATGACGCCCCAGCGAGGC
The DNA here is from genome assembly GCA_963825415.1 of uncultured Actinomycetes bacterium. Classification (GTDB taxonomy): domain Bacteria; phylum Actinomycetota; class Thermoleophilia; order Solirubrobacterales; family Solirubrobacteraceae; genus BP-464. Next base: position 933,271 of record CAWGTD010000003.1, read on the forward strand.
CGTACGCGCGCGGCGCCCGCGGCGGCGAGCGCGAGCAGCACCGGCGCGACGAACGCCAGGGTCTTGAAGTGGAAGTACCAGCCGAAGTCGCGCAGGCGGAAGTACACCGCGAACAGCGCGCCGAACCCCAACAGGGCGAGCAGCGCGCGCCGCAACTGCGGCTCCATCGCGCGCAGCGACAGCCAGCCGAACACGGCGAGCAGCGGCCCGACGACGACCAGCGCGCCCCAGGTCGCGGCGCCCAGGAACCACGGCTCGGGGAACCAGCCCTTGAGGTCCCCGCCCCAGTTCGCCAGCGACTCGGAGGAGACCAGCAGGTTGAACGCGCTGACGCTCTTCTCCCACACCCCCGCCAGCGGCACCAGGAGCACGAGGCAGAGCGGCACGATCCACAGCAGCGAGCGCCGCCCGCGGTAGGCGTGTCGCAGCGACCGCAGCCGCCCTCGCTCGGGCCACAGCAGGACGGCCAGGGCGAGCAGGGGGATCGGCAGCGCGAGCGGATAGGCGAACGCCAGCACCGCCAGGAACAGCGCCAGGAGCGCCATCCCGCCGCGCGTGCGCTCCCGCACCACCCACCAGCTCAGCACCAGCGCGAACGGCAGCGCGGCGAACCCCCACATCTGGTTGTAGTAGGGGTGCATCACGGTGTGGAGCACCATCCGGTCCAGGCCCACGACGCCCATCGCTCCCAGCGCCGCCCAGCGCGGCGCCCCCGCCAGCTCCCTCGCGAGCAGGAAGAACCCGAGCACCGCGAAGGCGAGCAGCACGGCCTGGACCGCCGAGATCGTCTCGAAGACCTCCTTGCCGCTCAGCCGGGCGGCCGCGCCGAGCACGTAGTAGATCGGCTGCTTGGAGCGCCAGACCAGCGGCACACGATCGACCGGGCCCTCGGGATGGATCGACAGCGGGTAGTGGTGCTGGAGGAACATCGCGGTGCCCACCGCGAGGTGCGCGTCCTGGCCCTGGCCCTCGACCGTCACGAACCCGGCGCGGAACAGCGGGACGAGCGCGATCGCGGCCAGCAGGATCGCCACGTACACCGGCCAGCCGACACCGCGCAGGTAGCCCTGGCCGCGCAGCGGCGCGCGCCGTACCGCCACGACCGCCAGCGCCACTCCCGCGGCCAGCGTGAGCCCGAGCGAGACGTCGAACGGCACCGCGGCGAAGCCCAGGACCGTCATGGCGACCGCGACCGCGCACGCGCCGACCGGGAGCACCCACAGCGCCTCGTGGCGGCGCAGCCCGGCCGGCAGCAGCAGCCGCACGAGGCCGAAGCCCCCGACCGCGCAGAGCACGCACGTGGCGACGACGACGTGGACCAGCGGGCCGATGGCGGCCTTGCCGACCACCCCCGCGTCGCGAGCGACCTTGACGGCCGCCAGCGCGGCCAGCAGGGCGATCGCGGCCGGGACTAGGCGGCGGGTCCGGCGTGATGCCGGCGCACCTGAGCCATCACCCGTGAGACGAACACCGGGTTGCCCAGGAGATAGCGCCGCCACATCCGCTGTGGCTCGATCGCCAGCCTGAAGATCCATTCGAGTCCATTGTCGGCCAGCCACGACGGCGCGCGCGGCACGCGGCCGGATACGTAGTCGAACAGTGCGCCCACGGTCCACAGCACGCCGGTGTCGATCCGGTCGGCGTTGTGCTGCACCCACTGCTCCTGCTTGGGGGTGCCCATGCCCACCAGCACGATGTCCGGCCGGCGTTGGTTGATGTCCTCGATGACGCGCTCGTCGTGCGCCGAGCCCGGCTCGAAGTAGCCGTGATGACACCCGACGACCTGCAGTCGCGGGTACCAGCGGTTCAGCCTCGCGGCCGCCTGACGGCTGACCGCGGGCTCGGAGCCCAGGAGGTACAGCGACTGCCCCGAGGATTCACACAAAGCCGCGAGGTCCCAGATCCAGTCGGCGCCTGTCATCCGGTGGGGGATCTCGACCTCGAGCGCCTTGGCGGCAAGCCGCACGCCGTAGCCGTCGCAGTAGACGAGATCGGCCGCCTCCAGCGCCTGGCGGAGCCTGGGGCTCTCCTGGGACTGGTTGAGCACGTGGGCGTTGACGTACATCACCTTGCGCGTCGACTTGCCGTCGCCCACCCAGCCCGTGATTCGCCGCAGCAGCTCGGCCGGCTGCCCGAGGTCGATCGGGATGTCGAAGATGCGCGAGCTCTGCGACGCGTTCCCGTTGTGAGCAGGCACGGTGATGGTGTTTGGGGTGGGCTCCACGTGTGCTCCCTGCCTGTGGGACGGCCCATCCTACGCAGTCAGGCCCCCGTACCCTGCAGCATCTTGCTGGTCGCCCTCGATGCCCGGGACGCCCACCGCCCCCCGCTGCGTGGGTGGGGGCGCTACGCGGCCGAGCTCGAGCGGGCACTGCCGCAGTTCGTCGAGGTCGAAGCCGTGCGCTCGGGTGGCCCGGGGCCGGAAGTCTGGTTCGAGCAGGTTCGCTTCCCCGCGCTGCTGCGCCGCCTGGCGCCGGCGGTGGTCCACGCGCCCAACTGCTTCCTGCCGCTGCGCAGGCCGTGCCCGGGGGTGGTGACCGTGCACGACCTCGCATTCGAGGAGCACCCCGAGGACTTCGCGCGGACGACCGGCGCGAAGTACCGCTACTTCACGCCCCGCGCGGTGCGCTCGGCGCAGCGCGTGATCTGCGTCTCGCGCTTCACCGCCGACGACGTCTGCGAGCGCTACGGCGTCGCCGCCGAAAAGGTCCGGATCGTGCCCAACGCGCCCGCGCTGCCGCTGGGCGACGCGCCGTCGCCGCCCGGGCCCTACCTGCTGGCGATCGGCGACCTGCGCGCCAAGAAGAACCTCGACCGCCTCGTGGCGGCGTGGCGCGCGAGCGGCCTCGAGCACCGCCTCGTGATCGCCGGCGTCGGGCGCGCCGCTTGGCCCGACGTCGACACGCCCGGCTACGTCGACGACGCGCAGCTCGACGCGCTGCTGCGGGGCGCCGACCTGCTCGTCCATCCCTCGCTGTACGAGGGCTTCGGGCTCGTCGTCGGCGAGGCGCTGGCGCGCGGGACGCCCGTGGCCTGCGCGCGGGCGACCGCGCTGCCCGAGCTCGCCGGCGACGCCGCCGAGTGGTTCGACCCGCTCGACGTCGACGACATGGCGGGCGCGATCCTGCGCGCGCTGCGCAGGAGCGAGGAGCTGGCGCTGCGCGGTCCGGCGCAGGTCGCGGCGCTCTCCTGGGAGCGCACGGCGCGCGAGACCGCCGCGGTCTACGCCGAGGCGGTCGCAGCAGCGTGAAGGCCGACGACACCGTGACCGTCCTCGTCCTGTCGGTCGACGAGGCGTCGCTGCTGGAGGCGTGCCTGTCGGCCGTCGTGGGCCAGCCTGGGACCGACGTCGTCGTGGTCGACAACGCATGCACCGACGCCACCCCCGAGGTGGCCGAACGCGCCGGCGCGCGGCTGCTACGGCTCGCCCATCGCCAGAGCTACGCCGCCGCGATCAACGCGGCGATCGGCGCGACCGGCGGAGACGCCGTCCTGCTCCTGAACGCCGACTGCGTCGTCGAGGAGGGCTTCGTCGCCGCGCTGCGCGCCGTCCTCGCCGGCGACGAGCGCCTGGGGTCGGTCGCGCCCAAGCTGCTGCGCGTCGGAAGCGAGGAGCTCGACGCCGCCGGCATCACGGTCGACCGCCGCCGCAAGAACGGGCTCGTGGGCCACGGGGCGCCGTCGAGCACCCACGACCGCCCGGGCCCGGCGTTCGGCGGCGACGGCGCCGCCGTGCTCTGGCGGCGCGCGGCGCTGGAGGACTGCGCGGTCGGCGCGGAGGTGCTCGACGAGGACCTCGAGCTGTGGACCACCGAGTCCGACCTCGCCTGGCGCGCACAGCTGCGCGGCTGGCGCTGTGCCTACGAGCCGCGTGCGGTCGCGCGCCACGAGCGGACCTACAGCCCGTCGACGCCGCGCGCGCGCCTGGCGGCCGGCCACCGCCGGATGCAGTTCCGCAACCGGCTGCTGATGGCCTACAAGAACGAGACGCCGCTCGGCCTGCTGTACGACCTGCCGTGGATCCTCGGCTACGAGCTGGCTGCGCTCGGCTTCGCGCTGTTGCGCGAGCGCGAGCTGCTCGGGGCCTACCGCGACGCGTGGGCGCTGCGGGGCGCGATGGCGCGGCGGCGGCGCGTCGTGCAGGCCCGGCGCTGTGTGCGCCGCCCCCCATTCGGGCTCGCTCCGCGCGCGTAGGCTTTCGCCCATGCGCGCGGAGACCCGGCCGGAGACGCGCTACGCCGCCAACGGCGACGTCCACCTCGCCTATCAGCAGTACGGCGAGGGCGACATCGACATCGTGATCGTCGGCGGCTGGTTTCAGCACCTCGAGCTGATCTGGGAGCACGAGCCGGCCGTGCGGCTCTCGCGGCGATTGGGCGCCTCTGCGCGGGTCCTGAACTTCGACCGGCGCGGGATGGGGATGTCCGATCCGGTCGACCGCGCGCCGACGCTGGAGGAGCGCATGGACGACCTCCAGGCCGTCATGGACGCCGCCGGTGTGGAGCGCGCCGTCCTGTTCGCCCACTCCGAGGGCGGGCCGATGAGCGTCCTGTTCGCCGCGACGCACCCCGAGCGCGTGCAGGCGCTGGTGCTCTACGGGGCGATGGCGCGCACGACCGAGACCGAGGACTACCCCTACGCGGTGCCGGCCGAGGCGCTGCTCGAGGCCGGTCGTGAGCTGATCAATCCGTTCTGGGGGCAGGGGGCGACGGTCGAGGTCGCGGCACCCAGCGTCGCGGACGACCCCGACGTCCGCGCTTTCTTCGGGCGGATGGAGCGGGCGAGCTCGAGCCCGCGCCTGCTGCAGCAGAGCTTTCTCGCCTTCATCGATACCGACGTCACCGACGTCCTGCCCTCGATCCGCGTCCCCACGCTGGTGCTCCATCGCCGCTACGACCGGCTCGTCGACGTGCGCGCGGGGCGGTGGCTGGCGGAACGGATTCCCGGAGCGAAGTTCGTCGAGCTCCCCGGCGGTGATCACAACTTCTGGTACGACGGGGTCGACCTCGTCGTCGGCGAGGTCGAGGAGTTCCTGCTCGGCGGCCGCCGCGATCCCGAGCCCGACCGGCTGCTGATGACCGTGCTGTTCACCGACGTCGTCGACTCGACAGAGCAGGCGGCGGCGGTCGGCGACGGACGCTGGCGCGACACGCTCGCCGCCCACCAGCGGTCGGTGCGCAGCGCGCTGGCCCGGCACCGCGGCCGCGAGGTCAAGAACACCGGCGACGGGTTCCTGGCCACCTTCGACGGCCCGGCCCGCGCGATCCGGTGCGCGCAGGCCATCGTCGCGGCGGCGGCCGAGGACGGGCTCGCCGTGCGGGCCGGAGTGCACACCGGCGAGGTCGAGCTGCTGGGCGACGACATCGGCGGGATCGCGGTACACGTCGGCAGCCGCGTGGCGGCGCTCGCGGCACCCGGGGAGGTGCTGACCTCCTCGACGGTGAAGGACCTCGTCGCCGGGTCGCAGATCGAGTTCTCCGACCGCGGCGAGCAGGAGCTCAAGGGCCTGCCGGATCGCCGGCGGCTCTACGCCGTCGTCAGCTGAGCGACTGGGCGACCTCGTAGGTCGCCCAGGTGGCGTGCGCCGCGTCCTTCCACGTCCATGCGGGCGGCGCCGGAGCGGGCCGCTGCGCGATCGCCCCGGCGGCCAGCAGGCCGACGAGGTCGTCGTGCTCGACGAACGTGGCGCGGTCGGCCAGCACCTCGCGCACGGCCGGGACGTCACAGGCCACGACGGGCGTGCCGCACGCCAGCGCCTCGACGGTCGGCAGGCCGAAGCCCTCGTCGTCGGAGGGCATGACGAGCGCGCGAGCGCCGGTGTAGATGGCGGCGAGCTCGGAGTCGGAGACGTGGCCGGTCAAGGTCACGTTGGGGAGCTCGTGCGCCCAGGCCTTGGTCGGCCCCACCAGCACCAGCGGCAGGTCGCGCGGCGTGTCGGCCAGCGCGGCGACGCGCTTGCGCGGGTCGGGATGCTCGAGCCCGCCGACCCAGACGAGGTAGTCCGCGGGCAGCTCGTAGCGGGCGCGCACCTCGGCGACCTGCTCAGCCGATGCCGGGCGCATCACCGACGCGGCCGCCTCGGCGATCACGGCGATGCGCTCGCGGTCGATGCCCAGCCGTTCGACGACGTCGGCGGCCACCGCCTCGGTCGGGACGATCACGCGCGCGGCGCGCTGCACCGCCATGTAGCGCAGGCGGAACCGCACGCCGGTGCGCAGGTACTCGCTGCGGCGCTTGAGCGGGACCACGTCGTGCAGCGTCACGACCTGGGGGCAGGCCGAGCGCACCCGCACGCCGTCGATCCACGGCGTGTGGAAGACGTCGGCGCGGCGCGGGTTGCTGGCCTCGACGACCTCGTGTCCGTTGGCGGTCTCGCGCAGCGCCTCGAGCAGGCAGCGCACGTACCGGCCGATCCCGCGGGGGTCGGCCGCCGGGCGGCTGTCGAATGCCACCCTCACGGCGCGATCAACGCCTCCACGCGGCGAGCGTAATCCTCGGCGGCGAAGCGGCGGGCGCCCGCGCGGGCGTTGGCGGCGAGCTCGTCGCGGCAGTCCAGCGCGCGCAGGACGCCGGCCGCGAGCGCGTCCGGGCGGCCCGGCGGCACGAGCACGCCGTCGACGCCGTCGGTCACGACCTCGGGCAGCCCTCCGACCGCGGTCGCCACCACCGGTGTACCGGCAGCCAGCGCTTCGGCCAACACGGTGCCGAACGGCTCGGCATGCGACGGCAGTACCAGAAGGTCGAGATGGGCCATGACGGCGGCGCCGTCATCGGTCCAGCCGTAGTGCTCAACGTCCGTGTCGGCGCCCACGAGGTCACCATAGCCCGCATCGGCCCCGTAGGTGTCGTTTCCGACGAGCACGATCCGGCATCCGGGCGCTCCCGCGCGGATCGCGGGTGCGGCGCGCACGAGATCGAGCACGCCCTTGCGCGGTTCGATCCGGCCGACGTAGCCGATCACGGGCCCGTCGCCGCCGGCGCGCCACGGAGGCGCGGGGGCGGGCGCGACGTCGAGCTCGACCGGGCAGTGGACGACATGGGCCTCCAGCCCCTCCAGGCGGTCGGCCACCGCCTGGGAGTCGGCGAGCACGACGTCGGCGGCGCGCCAGTGGCGCGGCACGCGCTCGACGAGGTCGTGGACGTGCAGCACGGTGCGGGCCGAGCGGACGGCCGGCAGCAGCCGCCCGCAGACGCCGCCGTTGAGGTAGACGACGTCGGCGCGGCGCGCCAGGCGTGCCGCCTTCGGCCAGGCCGCGATCGCGCGCGCGCCGGCACCCCGCTGCAGCCCGCCGACCGCGAGGTGCACGTCGGCCGGCAGCGCCCCCGGCCCGCCCGCGCCGGGGGTCGTGAGCGTCGTCGTCCAGCCGTCGAGGCGCGCGAGCAGGCGCAGCAGCCCGATCTCGGCGCCGCCGGGATGCGAGACGGCGCACACGGCCAGCAGGCGGGGCAGCACGGCGCGGAGCGTACGCTGCGCGCCGATGATGAGCGCGTATCGCGAGGCCGTCTGGGAGGCCGTGCCCGCCGACGCACTGCCCGAGGCGTTCGCCCAGCGCCGCGCCTGGCTGCTGCGCAGGCTGCCGCCCCACGCCAACGTGCTCGACCTCGGGTGCGGCGACGGCGCGTTCGCCGCCGAGCTCGTGGCGTCCGGCGCGACGGTGATCGGAGCCGACGTGGCCGCCGCGGCGCTCGAGCGGGCGCGGGCGCGGGTCCCGCAGGCGGAGTTCCGGCTGGCTGCCGAGGGCGAGCCGCTGCCGGTGCCGGACGGGTGGGCCGACGTGGTGTGGGCGGGCGAGGTGCTCGAGCACGTGGTCGACCCCGTCGGCCTGCTGCTCGAGAGCCGGCGCGTCCTGCGCGACGGCGGCGTGCTGCTGGCGACCACTCCGGCCCACGGCCCGCTGCTGGTGCGCAGCGCACGGCTCGACCCGCGCGCCGACCATCTGCGGTTCTTCACGGCGCGCTCGCTGCGCGACGTCCTCGGCGAGGCGTTCGCCGCGGTCACCGTCCGCCGCCGTCGCGGCCGGCTCTACGCGTGCGCGTCCTGATCGACACCTCCTACGCGCTGCGCGGCCCGTCGGGGACGGCCGTCTACCTGCAGGCGCTCGTGCCCGCTCTGCGCGCCGCGGGCGTCGACGTCGTCGAGGAGGCCGACACGGCGCGGCGCCCACCGGCGGGTGGCGGGCTGGGCAGCGTGCGCAATCTGCTGGCCGACCGTCGTTGGACCCGCCGGACGCTGCCGGAGCGCGCGGCGGCCGCCGGCGCCGACGTGTTGCATCACCCGCTGCCGGCCTTCGCGCCCCGCGCCGGCTGTGCGCAGGTGATCACCGTCCACGACCTCGCCTTCGAGACCCATCCCGACCGCTTCGACCGCCGCTACGCGGCCTGGGCCCGGCGCGCGCACCGCGCCGCCGCCCGCAGCGCGGCCGCCGTGATCTGCGTCTCGGAGGCGACCGCCGCGCAGGTGCGCGAGCGCTGGGAGGTCGACCCCGGGCGAATCGTCGTCGCCCACCACGGCCCCGGCCAGGCGCTGCCGCCAGCCGAGCCGCGCACGCCCACACACGTCCTCTACGTCGGCGACGACGAGCCGCGCAAGAACCTCGCGCTGCTGCGTGCTGCCGCGGAGCGCTTCACCGCCCTGCCGGTCCGGGTGGCGGGCCGGGCGGGCGAGCCGGTGACACCCGCGGGCCTCGCCGAGCTGCTCGCCGGGGCGCTCGCGCTCGTGCATCCGAGCCTCGACGAGGGCTTCGGTCTGACGCTTCTGGAGGCGATGGCCGCGGGCGTGCCGGTCGTCGCCGTAGAGAACCCGGCGGTGCGTGAGATCTGCGGCGACGCGGTGCTCTACGTCGACGCTCGCGACCCGGCTTCGCTCGCTTCGGCGCTCCAGCGCCTCGTCGACGACCCCGCGCTGCGCGTCGACCTCGCGGCGCGAGGAGGCGCCCGGGCCGGGCGCTACGACTGGGCCGCCTCAGCTCGTGCGCACGTCGAAGCGTACGAGCGCGCGCTCGCCGACGACTAGGCTCACCGCGCCCGATGCGCATCGCGATCCTCGGCACCCGCGGGATCCCCGCCTCCTACAGCGGCTTCGAGACGGCAGCGGAGCAGCTCGCCAGCCGGCTGAGCGCGCGCGGCCACGAGGTCGTCGTCTACTGCCGCCCGCACGTGGTCGACCGCCGCCTGCGCGAGTGGAAGGGAGCGCGCCTGGTCCACCTGCCGACGATCCGCAACAAGTACCTCGACACGTTCACGCACACGCTTCTGAGCGCGCTGCACGCCGCTCGCCGCCTGCAGCCCGACGTGGCGCTGTTCTTCATCGCCGGCAACAGCCCGATGTGCCTGATCACGCGCGGCGCCGACATCCCGACGGTCATCAACGTCGACGGCCTGGACTCCGATCGCTCGAAGTGGCCGCCGGTGGCGAAGGCCTACCTGCGCTTCGCCGAGCGCAACGCGCCGCGCTGGGCCGACACGGCGCTCACCGACTCAGAGGCGGTCGCCGAGGTCTTCGAGGCGCGCTACGGGCGCCGCATCGGCGTGATCCCCTACGGCGTCGAGGACCCCGGTGACGAAGGGACCGAGACGCTCGAGCGCCTGGGGCTCGAGTCGCGCCGCTACATCCTGTTCGTGGGGCGCCTGGAGCCCGAGAACAACCCGCACGTGCTCGTCGAGGCGTTCTCGCGCATCCCGCTCGAGCAGACCGACGGGATGAAGCTCGTGGTCGTCGGCGGCGCGCCCTACGCCGGCGAGTACATCAAGCAGGTCCATCGCGCCGGCGACCCGCGGGTTCTGTTTCCGGGCTACGTCTTCGGGCGCGGCTACTGGGAGCTCCAGCGCCACGCCTACGCGTTCTGCGCGCCGACCGAGGTCGGCGGCACCCATCCGGTCATCCTCGAGGCGCTGGCCGCCGGCAACTGCGTGATCGTCAACGACCACGCGCCGAACGTCGAGACCGTGGGTGACGCCGGGCTGACGTTCTCCGGAGTAGAGGGCGTGTCGTCGCTCGCCTCACAGCTCGAGCGCATCCTCGCCGAGCCCAGCCTGGTCGACACCTACCGAGCGCGTGCGCGAGAGCGCGCCCGGCGCTACGACTGGGACGCGGTGACCGACGAGTACGAGTCGCTGCTGCGCAAGGTCTGCGAGCTGCGCGGGCCCGGCTCGCTGCCGGCCGAGCTCATCGACGTCGCGGCCTGACCGTCACCTTCACGCTGCGGCTGGTCGTCTTCCCCATCGCGAGGCGGATGTGACCCGCCCCGGGCAGCCGAACCCGCGCGTCGACATAGCCGCGGGCCTTGGAGCCGTGGCGGGTGGAGAGCGTCCGCCACGCCTTCGAGCCGAGCCGGCGGTACTGCACCAGCACCGTCGGCGCCGTCCCGTTGGGCGCCGTGCGGGCCAGCCCCCAGACGCGCAGGCGCGTGCCGCGCGCGGCACGGCGAACCGGCAGCCAGATCGGCAGCTGGTAGGCGCGGAAGGACGGCTTGCGCTTGCCGTCGATCCACTTCAGGCCGCTCTGGAACGTCAGCCCGACCGGATCGCCGCCGTCGACGAGCAAAAACTGCGAGATCGTGCGCACCGTCGCGTAGCGCCACGACAGGTACTCGGCCTGGTCGAGGTAGGCGGCCTGCCGGGCCGGGGTGACGCCGAGCCGGTCGGGCGGGTTGGTCTGATAGCCGAACTCGGTGAGGTAGAGCGGAACCCCGCCCTTGGGCTGCGGCTTTGCATAGCGCGCGTAGACGCGCCGCATGCGTGTCGCTGAGCCGGCCGAGGTTGGCGATCGTCACGAAGTCGCGGTCGGTCGGCGGGCGGTTGGGCGCGAAGGTCAGCTCGTAGGGATGGTGTGCCCAACCGGTCATCCCGAACAGCACCGGGTGCGCCGCTCCGAACTTGGCCACCTGGTCGGTTTCGGGGCAGCCGCGCGCCTTGGCGGCCTCGCCCTTGAAGGCCTGGAGGTTGCTGTCGACGCAGTAGAGCTCGCGGATGAAGCGCAGCGGCTTGATCGACCGGGTGATGCCCTTGACGTCGAGGCCCTTCGGGGCGGTGGCGCCGACCAGGATCGTGTCGGCGCCGTGGCCGGTGCCCTGCAGCGCCGTGTACATCGCGTCGGCAAGCGCGCGGTAGGTGGTCGGCGACACCGGGATCTGGGCCTTGTTCTTCCCGTTGGGCAGCCACTGGGGTGTCAGCCAGCCGGCCTGGTTGGGCTCGTTCCAGATCTCCCAGTAGTCGACGCGGGGCAGGGCCTCGGTCGGCGGCGGCGCGGGCGGCGGGGGCGGCTGGGTGGCGCAGCCCGGCGGGAGCGGTGGGATGTTCGGCACCGGGCACTGCTCGCTGGGCGGCGGCGCCGTCTGGGCGGGGTGCGGGACGAACTGCCCGCTGTAGCGCGTGCCGACCGCGCGGACGAACGCCGCGTACTCGTCGGCGCTGGGTGTGTAGGTCTCGTCGATGTCGCTGCGCGCGGGGTTGCCGGTCGCCCACATCGGCGCCGGCCCGGTGACGTCGAACGCGACCGCGAGACCACGCGCCCGGGCGCCGATGACCAGCCGGTCGTAGCGGTCCCAGGCGCCGTGCGGGTAGGCGTCGGGGTTCGAGGCGTCGAAGCCCGCGGGCTTGTCCTGGCGGGCCGGCGACGGCGCCACCGCCTTCCAGAACACCGAGACGCGGATGCGGTCGACGCCGAGCGCGCGCAGCGTGTCCAGCGTCTCGTCGACGCTCGCGGCCGGCGAGAACTCCAGCTTGTCGTCGTCCTGGAACATCGACTCCTGCGTGGCCGACGCGTACGCGGAGGCCGGGAGCGCGAGCAGCGCCAGGGCGGTGGCCAGGCAGCGGAGGGCAGGGCGCAGCTCCATCGTCGAGAGAACCCGGGCGGCCCTAGGAGGTTGCGGACAGGCCGCGGTTGGCTTCGAGCAACAGCTGGATCGCGTCGAACGAGCGCGGGTCGAGGTAGAGCGCCGCGCCGAGCGACTTCTTGGCCGCCTCGGGCTTCTTCAGGACGTGCAGCTCGAAGTCCGCCAGGCGGGTCCAGGTGACGGGATTGGCGGGCTGGAGCCGCACGGCGCGCTGCAGGGCGGTCATCGCCCCGGCCGAGTTGCCCGCCTTGGTCTCGATCGCGGCCATGTCGAGCAGCGGTTCGATCGACAGCGGGTTGGTACGCCGCGCCTGCGCGGCCAGCGTGCGCGCCCGCGGGAAGTTCGGCGGGCTGGCCGTGGCCGCGGCCAGCGCCTCGTTGCCGGAGTCGATCGAGCGCTGGGGCTGCCAGGCCGCCCACGCCGCGGCGCCGGCGATCACGACCGCGAGCAGCCCCGCCTGCAGGCGCAGCGGCGAGTCCAGGCCCCGGCGCGCCCGTGCGCGCAGCGAGGTCATGGTTCGCGGCGGGAGCGCCAGCGGGCCGCGCCCGGCCAGCCAGCCGCCCGCCAGCAGCGCCGGGATCGCGACGCCCGGGACGAACCAGGTCCAGTCCACGAACGAGTGCACCCCGAAGACCACGACGATCGTGGTCAGGGTCAGCAGGCCCACCCGCTCCGGCGATGTTGCCCCCGGCGCGAGCCGGCGGCGCAGGCCGGTGGCCTGGATCGTCGCCCAGCCGAGGGCGAAGAGCGCCGCGAGGCTCAGCAGCAGGCCGACCAGGCCGCGATCGGCGAGCACCTGCACGATGTAGCCGTGGGCGTGCTGGACCGCGAGGTCGTCGTTGCGGTAGCGCAGGCGGGCGTCCTGATAGCCGCCCGCCCCGACGCCCACGATCGGGTGGTCCTTGAAGATCTTCAGCGCCTCGTTCCAGTACCGCGCGCGCACGCTGCCGACCGCGGTGAGGCGCCCCGGCTCGTTCGACGGCGTGCTCGCGTTCGGGTTCGTCAGCGAGTTCCAGCCGTGGCTGATCGAGCCGCCGAACCCGCGGTCGCTGACCGCCAGGCGGACCCCGACGGCCACGGGCACCAGCGCCAGCACGACGAGGATCGCCGCGCCCAGGCGGCGGCGCAGGGCCGGGCGCGGCGCCCGCCGCGACGTCAAGAAGCCCACGAGCAGCCCGAGCGCGAGCAGCGCGACGAGCATGAAGACCATCGCGATCGCCAGCTGGTGGCCGGCCTGGTTGCGCAGGTCCAGCGCGACGTTGTCCTTCGTCAGCGCGTCCTGGGAGAACGTCCAGGCGATCACCACCGCCGCGCCGAACCCGCCGCCGGCGAGCACCGCGAAGCCGCGCAGGCGCAGCGGCGTCACCGCGAACCAGAACGCGCAGCCGACAGCCAGGGCCAGCAGCGAGCCGCGCGAGTAGGCGAGCAGGATGACGACGATCAGCAGGCCGGTCGCCGGGTAGGCGAGCGCGTTGAGCGCGGCGTGCCCCGCGCGCCGCGCCCCCAGCCAGAGGCAGCCCGGGACGCCCATCGCCGCCATCAGCCCGACCGCGTTCCAGTAGCCGAACGGCTCGCGCAGCCGGGCGTAGACCTCGTCGGCCTCGAGCTGGCCCGGGAAGGCCTTGTGGGCGAGCGCGTAGGCCGAGATCACCAGCGCGGCGATCGTGATGCCGCCCAGGACCGCCACCCAGCGGTGCGGCGCCAGGCGAACCAGCGCGTAGCCCATCCCGAAGACCGCGAGGTAGGTGACGAGCCGGTTGGCCTCGATCCAGCTCTGGTCCGGGGTGATCGACCAGACGGTCGACACCGCCGTGGCGACGACGAGCAGGCCGAAGAGCACGCCCGCCGCGGTCCCGGCGGTGCGGCGCCGGACGCCGGGCACGGCGAGCACCGCGACGACCGCGACGGCGCCCGCGAGCAGGTCCAGCGCGATCTCGACCGCGGTCGTGTTGCCCACCCGCAGCCCGCCGTTGGCCTTGACGGCGACCCACGCGAGTACGAGCCCGAGCAGGCCCGCGTAGAGCCAGTCGGACTCGGCCACGGCGGGCAGCCGTACGGCCAGCGGCCTGGCCCGCAGGCCGGGCGGGCTAGGAGCGGTGCCGGTCTGCGCGGACACGGACGTAGACGAGGTAGCCGACCACGGCCAGGGCGGCGAACGCGATCAGGATCGACAGGACGAGCAGCGGCGTGGGCAGCTTGGAGAGCGCGTCGACGTTGCGGTAGGCGAGCGCGCCGGGCGTGACCAGATCGGCGCCCAGGCGGCGGTCGCCCGCGCCGGTGCGCGCGCGGGCGATGTCGCGCTTGATCGCGGCGACCTCGTCGGCCGTCGCGCCGGCGTAGGGATCCGGTGCGCCCGCGGGGGTCTTGCCGGAGGCCGGCGTGCCGCCGCCGCCCCCGCCGAGGCCGAGCTGCGCGCGGCGGATGATGTCGCGGCAGTCGGTGTACTCGTCGACGTCGGTCGGCAGGTTGCCCAGCGCGTCGCGGTACTCCTGCTGGGAGTACTGCTTGGAGAGGCGTCCGTTGCGGACACAGTCCTTGATTACGGCGTCGCCGCTCGCGAGGGCCGACGCGGCCGGTACGAGCAGGCACAGCGCGACGGCAGCGGCGGCCAGAAGGCGGCGCAGCATGCCCCTCGAAGCTAGCAAGCGCCCACCTGGCGAAGCGCCGCCAGGAACCCTTCGGCCCAGGCCTCGTGGGTGAAAGCGGCGACATCGCGCGCCCCGTTGGCCCCCAGGCGTTCCCGCAGCTCGGCATCGGAGCGCAAGCGCTCGATCGCCGCCGCGAGCGCCTCCGGATCGCCCGCTCCGACGATCAGCCCGTTGCGCTCGTGGCGGATCAGGCCGCCTGCGGCGGCGCCGACCTGGTCGCTGGCGATGATCGCTGTGCGCTGGTTCATGGCCTCGTTGGCTACCAGCCCCCAGGGCTCCCGAAAGTCGCGGGTGCGCAGCGAGGGCATGACCAGGACGTCCGCGGCCGCGTAGAAGTTGCGCAGCTCGACCGGGTCGACGCGGCCGACCGGCGCCAGCCCGGCGAGCACCAGCGTGTCGTCCGGCGCCGGCCGCGACAGCTCCCAGGCGGCGCGCAGCACGTGCGCCCCTTTCTCGCGCTCCTCACGGCCCACGAACAGCCCGTTGAAGCCGCTGCCGAACGCGTCGGGTCGGCGCTGGGCGGGCGCTCCCCAGAAGGCGTTGTCGACGGCCTGTGGGGCCACGTGCACGCGGCGGGCGCCGCGCCGCCCGACGTAGGCGGAGACGTGCTCGCCGTAGGTCACCACGGCGTCCGCACCGCGGTAGATGGCCAGCAGCGGCCCGTAGGAGAGCGTGTGCGCCGCCGTGCGGGGGTGCGCCCAGAGGCTGGCCCACAGGACGAACGGCAGGCCGGCGCGGCGTGCTCCGGCGTAGGCGGCGGGCAGGGCCACCCGGCCGGCGGTGCCGCACACCACGGCGCTCCAGTCCCCACGCGCGGCCAGCCCGAACACGTCGCGCTCGGAGATCGCGCGGCCCTCGCCGGTGGGCGCGGTGGCGTGGCGCGTGCGCCCGCCGAAGGCCACGAGCTCGAGCGGGACGCGCTCGCCCAGGGCCGCAAACGCACCGACCCGGTCGGGTGGCACGTGGTTGGTGACGAACAGCACCGGCTTCAGCGCAGCGCCTCCTCGTAGGCGGCGACGGTCGCCCGGCCGCAGGCCTCCCAGGTGAAGTTGCGCTCGACCGTCCGCCGCGCCTTGCGCCCCAGGTCGACGAGCACGTCGCGCTCCATCAGCTCCTCGATCTCGCGCGCGAGGCGCTCGACGTCGCCGGGTGGCACGAGCCGGATCCCGTCGCCCGCGGCGCCGATCTCCTGCGGGCCGGGCTCGCCGACAGCGCCGATCACCGGCAGCGCGCCGGCCATCGCCTCGACGTAGGCCAGGCCGAACGCCTCGTCGACCGACGGCATGACCATCGCCGCGCACTCCCGGGCACGCGCCAGCGCCTCACCGGGCTCGAGCTGGCCGGCGAACGTGACGCGCTCGACGAGGCCGAGCTCCGCCGTCAGGCGCTCGAGCGCGGGTCGTTCGGGGCCGTCGCCGATGATCAGGTAGCGAAGGTCGGGCCGGCGGTCGCGCAGGACCCACAGCGCGCGCAGGACGTCGCCGTGGCGCTTGCGGGCGACGAGATGGGCGATCGTCACCAGCGTGCTCGACTCGCGCCGAGGGAGATCGGACGGCAGGTCGGTCCCGAGCCACACGACGCGGGTGCGCTCGGCGCCCAGCGCGCGGCAGCGCTCCTCGACCCCGCGCGAGTTGGGGAGCACGAGGCGGGCGTGCTCGAACGCGCGGCGGACGGTCTGCTCGCCGTGGCGCGGCGCGGTGTGAAAGACGTCGCCGCCGTGTACCGAGACCACGAGCGGCGCGGCGCAGCGGGCGCGGCGCACGGCGTCGCCGGCGGGCACCGCGTTGTGCGCGTGGACGAGGTCGAACGGCCAGCTGCGGTGCAGGCTCGCCAGCGCGACGTGCAGGCTCGGCGCCGCCCATGCGCCCCAGGAGCCGTACGTGCGCGAGCGCGGCGGCGAGACGAACGGGACGTAGGAGATCTCGAGGCCGTCGAGCTCGGCGCGGCGCGGCTGGCGCAGCATCCGCCCGAGCGTGCGCAGCTTGGCCTGGTCGGCGCGCGGCGGCACCGGGCGATGCAGCACCAGCACGCGCACGTCGGCTCCCGCGTCGCGCGCCGCCACGGCCTGGCGGTGCGCCCAGATCCCGAGCACGGGGTCGTGGGCGCGGGGATAGAACTCGCTGACGACCGCGACGCGCACTCTCACCACCCGCGATGCGTCGACAGGGTGCGGACCTCGTCGCGACGCAGGTAGGGGCGGCCGTCGAGGAAGGCGCGGGCCTCGCGGACCGCGTCCTCGCGCGGGTAGGAGGCGGCGACGCGGCGCAGCTCGTGGCGAACCGGGAGCAGGTCGACGATCCCGATGGCCCAGCCGCGGTCGCGGGCGATTGCGCCCCAGTGGAGGTCCAGGCCCCAGGCCTGGCGCAGCGCCGGGAACGGGACGAGCGCGGCGACCGCCTCGCGGTGAAAGGCCGTCACGGGCCCGATCTCGACGAACGTGGTCACGCGCGCGGCCGAGAACGCGCGCCGGCGCACGATCGGCCAGGCGGCATGTGAGGCGATCGTCTGCGCCGGCTGGGCGAGCCGCAGCCCGTGGCGCTCGGCGAGGAACAGCAGCCCGTCGAGAAAGCCGGGCGGGAGCTCGACGTCGTCGTCGACGACCAGTACCCAGTCGAAGGCCGCGGTGTCGTGGTCGGCGAGGATCGCGTCGACGTTCTCGAACTTGCCGCCCGCGCCGACGCCGCGGAAGTCGATCGTCACGTCGTGGTGAGTGCAGCGCAGCTCGGCGAGCGTCTCTGCCGTGGTGGTCGGCACGTCGGCGTGATGGGCGCCGACCACGAGCACCCGCAGCGCCGGGGCCCTCGCGGCCGCACGGCGCAGCCGCGCACGCGCGGGGAGGGCGAGCAGGTCCAGGAACCGGTCGGCGCCCCGGCGCAGCGAGGCGCGCCGCCCGCCCACGGCTCCGCTGCGGCCCGCCAGGAAGTCCTCGGCCGGCGGCGGCGACGCCGGCGAGACCGCCTCGCGCAACCGCCCCGCGTTGTGCGCGGCGAGCACCAGGCCGTTCGCGCAGCGCCGCAAGGCGGCGTGGGCCAGCGAGCGGGCGACCACTCCCAGCTCGCCCTCCAGCCGCGGCACCTCGCCGCGCGTGACGTCGAAGCGGCGAGCCGATCGGCCGCGCGCGAACGCGGCGCGCGACAGCGAGCGCAGCCGTGCGTCGTCGCCCGCCCGGCGGTGATCGAGCGCGGCGCCCGCGAGGTAGCGGATGCGCCCGCCGTCCTTCAGGTAGCGGCGCACCCACTCCTCCTCGTCGCCCGCACCCGTTCGCCAGGACTCGTCGAACTCGCCCCGCTCGTCGAGCGTCGTGCGCCGGATCGCGAGGTTGGCGCCCCAGGCGCGGTCGGCGTCGGTGTCGGCCGGGCCGAGCTCCAGGAAGGTGATCGGCGGGCCCTCGCGACCGCAGCTGCGCAACTCGTGGTCCTCGAACCGCGCCCGGATGGGGCCGGTGAGCACGCCGTAGTCGGCCGGCCCGGCGAGCAGCGCGGCGAGCCACCCGGGGGCGACCTCCACGTCGTCGTCGACGAAGACGAGCAGGTCGCCGCTCGCCGCCCGGATGCCTGCGTTGCGCGCATGGTTGAGCCCGTGCCCGCCCTCCGGCACGACGTAGCGGGCGCCATGGCGCTCGGCGATCGCGCGCGTCGCGTCGTCGGGCCCGTCGTCGACGACGATCACCTCGCCGCCGTGCTCGGCGGCCTGCGGAGCGACCGAGGCGAGCGCCACGTCGAGGTAGTCCGCCCGCTCGCGCGTCGGGACGATGATGGAGGCTGTGGGGGGCACGTGATCCTCTTCCTCCACAATCGATACAGGACGACCGGCGGCGAGGAGCGCGTCGTCGACGATCTGCTGTGGCTCGTGCGCGAGCAGATGGGTGAGGATGCCGAGCTGCTGACGCGCGACAGCGGCGCCCTCTCACGCCCCCGCGCGGCCGTCGCGCTGCTGCGCGGAGGCCTCGACGCCGACGACGTCGCCGCGGCCGTCCGCCGCACGTCGGCGCGTGTGGTGCACGCCCACAACGTCAACCCCGCCTTCGGCTGGCGCGGCCTCGCGGCGGCGCGAGCGGCCGGCGCGCGGGTGGTCCTGCACCTGCACAACTATCGCCTCGTCTGTGCCGTGGGCACCTGTTTCAACTCGCGGGGCGAGGACTGCACGCGCTGCCAGGGCCGCGACACGTGGCCCGGCGTGCGGCTGAACTGCCGCGGGACCGGCCCGGAGGCCGCGGTCTACGGCGCCGCACTCGCCGCCTGGCAGCGGCGGCTGGCCGCCCAGGTCGACGCGTTCGTCGTCCCCAGCGCCTTCGCGGCGCGCCGGCTGGCGCAGCTGCGCGCACCGATCTCGGAGCCGTACGTGGTCGCACCCGTGGTGCGGTCGTTCGCGCCGCGGTCGCTCGCGGACGGCGGCACGCACGCCCTCGTCGCCTCGCGGATGGCGGTCGAGAAGGGGATCGACGTGGCGGTGCGGGCCGCCGAGCAGGCCGGGCTCGAGCTGGTGGTGGCGGGCGACGGGCCGCTGCTCGAGCCGCTGCGGACCGCGCACCCCGCCGTGCGCTTTACAGGGCGCATCTCGGGTGACGAGCTCGCCGACCTGCGTGAGCGGGCCGGCCTGGCGATCGTGCCGTCGCGGTCGGCCGAGACGTTCGGTCTCGCCGCCGCGGAGGCGATGGCCGCGGGCGTGCCCGTGGCCGCGACCCGCATCGGCGCCCTGGCCGAGCTCGTCGACGACGGGGGTCTGGCGCCGCCGGGCGACGCGGAGGCGCTGGCGGACGTCGCCCGCGCGCGCTTCGGCGACGCCGCGGCCGGCGACGCGGGCCTGGCCCGCGTGCGCGAGCGCTGCGCGCCCGAGGTCGTGGCCGCCGGGCTCGCCGCGGTCTACGGCTGAGACCGGCCCCTGCCCCGCTGGAGGAGATGGGTGACGCGCGGATGGGAGGCGTCGAGGAAGTAGTCGGCGACGTATGTCAGGAGCTGGTCGCGAGGAGGAAGGACCACGTGCTCGGGCCGGAAGTGGTTGCGCCAGTTCCGCCACGGCGGCCGTTCCGGATCCGCGACGTGTTTGGCGTACTTGCGAACCGCATGGTCGACGCTGAGCCACTGGTAGTGACGAATCGACAGCCTCCGCGGCGCCACCCGCATGGCGGGGAACGCGGCGTAATGGCCGGCCGAGGATCGAAGGTCGACTCCGTCGGGCTGTCGTTTCCACGCGTTGATGACGTCGGGCACCCGAGGCAGGTAGGGGTAATACCAGCGCATCGTCTTCAGGAAGTCGGGGTGGTCGTGGTCGGGCTCCTCGATGCAGGGCACGAACGTGAACTCCATGAAGCTGACCGCATTGAAGCCGGCTGCGTCGGCCTCGTCGAGCTCGTCGGCCAGCGTGTAGCCGGGGCGCGGTGAGACGCGGAACTCGTCCGTCCCCTGGAGCATGAACCAGTCCGCGTCGATGGTCGTGGCCAGCTCCTCGGCATGCCCCCACATGGCCTGGAGGTCCTTGTAGGACCCACGCGGCAGGTGGTCGATCCCGATCACGCCGTTGCCCAGGTACTCGCCGGCGATCTCGACCGTCCGGTCGGTGGACCCGTTGTCGGTGACGTGGACGTCCACCCCCTGGCCGCGCAGGTGCTCGATGCACGGGCCGATGAAGCGTTCCTCGTCGAGCGCTGTGATCAGCGCGACGATTCTCATTCCGCCAGCTTAAATACGAAGACCCGCCGGGAGGAGCGGGTCTTCGTGGGGTCTGGCAGGGGTGTATGCGCAGTATCGGCACGAGTCGCGCATTCCTTTAGCCCCGGTTTCTCCCACTAGCATCGGGCCGCGCATGAAGGCCCTCGTGACCGGCGGCGCCGGGTTCATCGGATCGCATCTCGTCGACGCGCTGCTCGCGCGAGGCGACGCCGTGGCCGTGGTCGACAACCTGTCGTCGGGCCGCGAAACGAACGTCGAGCAGGCGCTCGCGCGCGGCGCGGCCCTGCACCTCGTCGACATCCGCGACGGCGAGCGGATTCGCGAGCTGCTGGCGGCCGAACGCCCCGACGTCGTCTTTCACCTCGCCGCCCAGATCGACGTGCGCGTGTCGCTCAACGACCCGGCTCACGACGCCCGGACCAACGTCGAGGGCACCGTCAACCTGCTGGAGGCGGCGCGGCTGGTCGGGGCGCGGCGCTTCGTGTTCGCCTCGACCGGAGGCGCGATCTACGGCGAGACCGACGTGGTGCCGACGCCCGAGGACGTCCCCGCCCGGCCGATGGCCGCCTACGGCCTGAGCAAGCTTTGCGCCGAGCACTACCTCGGGCTCTACGAACGGCTCTACGCGATGTCCACGGTGGCGTGCCGCTTCGGAAACGTCTACGGGCCGCGCCAGGACCCGCACGGCGAGGCGGGGGTGATCGCGATCTTCAGCGGCCGCCTGCGGCGCGGCGAGCAGCCTCTCGTCTACGGCACCGGCGAGCAGACGCGCGACTACATCTACGTCGCCGACGTCGTCGCGGGGCTGCTGGCAGCCGGGGACGCCGACGCGACCGGGCCGCTGAACCTCGGGACCGAGGAGGAGACCAGCGTGCTGCGGATCGTCGAGCTGATGGGCGAGCTCGAGCCGGGCGCCGATTTCGCCCCCGAGCTGCGCGACGCGCGGCTGGGCGAACTGGACCGCAGCTGCCTGGCGGTGGGGCGCGCGCGCGACGTGCTGGACTGGCGGGCGCAGACCCCGATCGCCGAGGGCCTGCGCCTGACATACGCCGAAACGGCGACCTAGTCCCTGGACGCCTGTTCTAGGCGCATAGCGAACCGGCTAGGACGGGCGGCCAGATTTCGTCCGTCTGTTGCGAGGTGCATCGGATTCGGGCCGATTGCCGGGGGGATGGCCCGTCCTCTCTCCCGCCGATTCGCCGTGCTCGCCTGCCTGCTCGGGCTGGCCGGTCCCTGCGCGTGGTTGGCCACCGGGGCGCGGTCCGAGCCGCTCCGCATGACCGCCCGGTCGAGCGCCGGCGAGACGCCGCGCGGCGGCGCCGGCCTGCGCGCGGCTGCGGTCCCGGCCGACCAGAGCTTTGCCGTCGGCGGCGTGGCGATGCAGGCGGCCCAGGGCTTGGCGCGCGCCTATTGGGGCGCCGACGCGTGCTGCCGGCCAGGTCGACGTCCAGTGGACCGACCTCGATCCCACCATCAACGCGATCTCGAGCTGGCGCAACCCCACATCCGCTTACGACACGGCCGCACAGAACTTCGACTGCAGCGTGCGGTTCAACCGCCTGCTCGCCTACGACTGGGCCCGCTTCTGCACGGTGCTGGCCCACGAGTACGGCCACCTCACCGGCCATCAGCACTCCGCCGACGCCAACAACGTGATGACGGCGATCTACAACAAGCCGCTCGCCGAGTGCGTCAACACGCCGGATCCCAACGCTCCGGTTCCCGCGCCCGTCGCGGCGCCGGTCGAGCAGACGTCCAGCACCGCGCCCGTCGCCTCGACGGTCCGCACCGCCCAGGCGACCAAGGCGCGCGCCGCCCGCCACCAGCGCGCGCAGGACCGCAAGGCGAAGGCGAAGGCCCGCGCCAAGGCCAAGCACCGCAAGGCGCGCCGGCTCGCGCGCCACCGCCGCGCGCACCGCCGGCACGCTCGCAGCTAACGCGGCAGCGCGACGCCGCGCGAGAGCAGCGCGTAGTCCGCGTCGACCATCAGGCGCACGAGCGCGTCGAAATCGGTCTGCGGCTCCCAGCCGAGCTCGATCCTGGCCTTCGACGCGTCCCCGATCAGGTGGTCGACCTCGGCGGGCCGCACCAGCGATGCGTCGGTCTCGACGTATGACTCCCACCCGTCGAGCCCGACGTGGTCGAAGGCGACCTCGACGCAGCGGCGCACCGAATGCGCCTTGCCGGTGGCGATCACGTAGTCGGCGGCGATGTCGCGCTGGAGCATCAGCCACATCGCCTCGACGTAGTCCTTCGCGTAGCCCCAGTCGCGCTCGGCGTCGAGGTTGCCCAGCTTGAGCTTCTCGGCCAGCCCGAGCTTGATCGCGGCGGCGTGCCACGTGATCTTGCGCGTGACGAACTCCAGCCCGCGGCGCGGCGACTCGTGGTTGAACAGGATCCCGCTGGTGGCGTGGAGGTCGTAGGACTCGCGGTAGTTGACCGTGATGAAGTGGCCGTAGACCTTCGCGACGCCGTAAGGGGAACGGGGGTAGAAGGGCGTCGTCTCGGTCTGCGGGACCTCGCGGACGTTGCCGAACATCTCCGAGCTCGACGCCTGGTAGAAGCGCGCCTCGGGGCAGGTCTCGCGCATCGCCTCGAGCAGGCGCGTCACGCCGACGCCCGTGAACTCCGCCGTCAGCGTCGGCTGGATCCACGACACCGCCACGAACGACATCGCCGCGAGGTTGTAGATCTCGTCGGGCTTGGAGTCGCGCAGCGCGTCGACGAGCGAGCGGTGGTCGAGCAGGTCGCCCTGGTGCAGGGTGATCCGGTCGCGGATGTGCTCGATCCGGTCGAACTTCTCCGTCGACGCGCGCCGCACCATGCCGTGGACCTCGTAGCCCTTCTCGAGCAGCAGGTCGGCGAGGTACGAGCCGTCCTGACCGGTGATGCCGGTGATCAGGGCGGACTTGCGGCTCATGAAATCGGGGGTGGAGTCATCCGCGTAGCAGCTCCATGTCGTGGTCGACCATCTCGGCGATCAGGTCCTCGAACGACCTGGAAGCCTCCCAGCCCAGCTCCGACTTTGCTCGACGAGGGTCGCCGACGCGCGGCACCGGGGGGTCGTCGCGCACGAGCTTCTCGTCGACGACGACGTGCCCGTCGACCGCCACCCCCGCGCGGCCGAACGCCGTCTCGAGCAGCTCGCGGACGCTGTGCAGCACCCCGGTCGCAAAGACGTAGTCGCCCGGCTCGTCGGCCTGCATGGTGCGCCAGGCGCCCTCGACGAACTCCGGCGCGTAGCCCCAGTCGCGGCGGGCGTCGAGGTTGCCGAGGCGCAGCTCGCCGGCCTCGCCGGCCGCGATCGCCGCCGCGTGCCAGGTGATCTTGCGCGTGACGAACGACAGCGGGCGCCGCACGGACTCGTGGTTGTAGAAGATGCCGGTCGCGACCCATTGCGACTGCCGTTCGCGACGTTCGCGGGCGGCCAGCAGCGCCTCGGCCTTCGCCTCGCCGTAGGGGTTGGAGGGGCGCAGCGACGTCTGCTCGTCCTGGGGTGCGCTGTCGGGCTCGCCGAAGACCTCGGAGGAGGATGCGCAGAACACGCGCGCACCGGGAGCGTGGCGGGCCACCGCGTCGAGCAGCCGCTCGGTGCCTCCGGCGACGACGTCCAGGGTGCGCTCGGGGTCCTCGGCCGAGCGCCCGGGCTGGGTCTCCGAAGCCAGGTGGTAGACCTCGTCGGGCGCGGCCGCCTGTACCGCCGCGGCGATCGCCTCCGGGTCGCGGACGTCGCCCGGATGGCCGCGCACGACGTCGCGCAGGTGCGCCGCCGACCCCCAGCGGTCGTCGCGCACGAGGCCGTGCACCTCATAGCCCTTGTGGACCAGCAACTCGGCCAGATAGGAGCCGTCCTGGCCGCTGATCCCGGTGATGAACGCTCTCATCGAGCGCCGCAAGGTAGAACACTCCGATGCCGCGTGTGCTGATCGTCGGCGGCGGCCTCACCGGCTGCACGCTCGCCCACCGTCTCGCACAGGACGGCGTGGAGTCGATCGTGCTGGAGCGGCTCGACAGGCCCGGGGGGCTGATCCGCTCCGAGCACCTCGGCGGGGTCCTCTACGAGCCGCACGGGTCGCACATCTTCCATACCTCCGACGAGGAGGTCTGGGCGCTCGCCAACGCGATGACGCCCTTCAACGACTATCGCCACCAGGTGCAGATCGTCGTCGAGGGCAAGCTGCTGCACTGGCCGATCCTCACGTCCGACATCGCCGCGCAGTCGCGCGGCGACGAGATCATGCGCCAGCTCGAGGAGCGCAAGGACGTCGACGCCGCGGCCCGGGCGCAGGCGGCGAACTTCGAGGAGTGGTGCCTGGAGCTGATGGGCCCGATCCTCTACGAGCGCTACGTCAAGCCCTACACGGAGAAGCAGTGGGGCCGGCCGGCGCACGAGCTGAGCGCGCACTGGGCGCCCCGCCGCGTCGGCGTGCGCTGGGACGACAACCCGTACCTGTTCGGCGACCCCTTCCAGGGTTGGCCGGCCGGCCCGAACGGCTACACGGACCTCGTCGACGGCCTGCTCGCGCCCGAGCCGGTCGAGCTGCGGACCGGCGTCGTCGCGACGCTGGGGACGCTCGACGGCCTGATCACCGAAGCGCGCGCCGACCTCGCGGTGCTGACCTGCCCGCTGGACGAGTTCTGCGACGCGTCGCTCGGGCGCCTGGACTGGCGCGGCATCCTCGTGCGCAGCGTCCACGTGCCCCAGGTCGACCGCGCCCAGGGAGCGATGGTCGTCAACTACCCCGGCCACGAGTACCCCTTCATCCGCATCCACGAGACCAAGCACGCCTCGCGCCAGGAGGTCGAGGGCACGGTGCTGGGGTTCGAGTTCACAGGCGCGCCGACGCGCTACTACCCGATCGAGACTCCCGAGAACAGGGCGCTCAACGACCGCTACCAGGCGCACGTGCGCGACCGTCTCGGCGCCCGGCGCGTCCACTTCGCCGGCCGGCTGGCCAACTACGTCTACATCGACATGGACGACTGCATGCGTCAGGCGCTCGACGTCGCCGAGGAGCTGCTGGCGACGTTGTAGCGCAGCCACTCGACCGTGCCGGCGAGGCCTTCCTCGATCGGCACCCGCGCCTCCCAGCCGAGCAGCTCGCGCGCCTTGGAGACGTCGGGCCAGCGGCGGACGACGTCGACCTCGAAGCTGGGCTTGTGGGCGAGCTCGAAGGCCTCGGGCGGCTCGCCGCACGCCTCCCAGATCAGCCGCGCGAGCTCGGCGACCGTGCGCTCGTCGGAAGCGGAGATGTTGAAGTCCTCGTTCAGCGCCGCCGGCGAAGCCATCGCCGTGACGATGCCG
This sequence comes from uncultured Actinomycetes bacterium, assembly GCA_963825415.1. GTDB lineage: Bacteria > Actinomycetota > Thermoleophilia > Solirubrobacterales > Solirubrobacteraceae > BP-464. Next base: position 958,727 of record CAWGTD010000003.1, read on the forward strand.
TCGGCGATGTCGTCGACGTGCGTGAGCGTCCGCGTCTGCGTCCCGTCGCCGAAGATCTCCAGCGGGCGCTGGCCGTCGAGCACCTTGCGGATCAGGTCGGGGACCATGTGGGCGATCCCGGGCTCGTCGTCGGGCCGCTCGCCCGGGCCGTACGCGTTGAAGGGGCGGCAGATCGTGTAGGGCAGGCCGTGCTCGTCGTGCGCGGCCCGGCAGTAGACCTCGCCGGTGAGCTTGGAGAACCCGTAGGCCGAGCGCGGCGTCGGGCACTCCCAGATGTGGCCCTCGGTGGTGGGGAACTGGGTGGCGCGCTCGAAGACCATCGAGCTCGACACGTAGACGAAGCGCTGCACCTGGTGGTCGAGCGCGGCGTGGACCGTGCTGTTGTAGAGCGCGTTGTTGACCTCGGTCAGGGTGTGCGGCAGCTGGTGGAAGTTGCGGATGCCGCCGACGATCGCCGCGAGGTGGATGACGTGCGTGCAGCCGGCCATCGCCTCGCGCGTGGCGTCGAGGTCGCGCAGGTCGGCCGCCCGGACCTCGCAGCCCTCGCGCATCCAGCCGGGCGCCTCGCGCTGGTCGGCCACGCGGACCTCGTAGTCGGGGTGGCCGAGCAGCCTCCGCACGACGGCCGAGCCGATCGTGCCGACGCCGCCGGTGACGAGGACGCGGTTCATCGGCGCGGCACGCTAGCGGCCCCCGTGTCGGCGGGTCTGGTGGACTGGCGCCTTCGTGGCGACGATCGGCATCCTGAACACGCCCCTGCACGGGCACGTCATTCCCGCCAACCGGCTGGGCGCGGCGCTCGTACGGCGCGGCCACCGCGTGATCGCATGGGCGCCGGAGCGCTTCCGCGGGATGATCGAGGCCGCGGGGGCGGAGCACCGGGTCTCGCCGGGCCGGATGGGCGAGGAGATCCGGCTGGCCGGCCGCGAGCGGGTCTCGGTTCTCACCGGCCCCCCGGGTGGGCCGTCGAGCGCGTTCTGGGACATCGTGGCGGCACGCACGCAGGCGGGTCGGGCCGGGACACGCGAGGTCATCGAGCAGCTGCACGCCGAGGGCGTCGAGCTGCTCGTGCACGACTACATGCTGGTCGCGGGGCGCATCGCCGGCCTGTGGCTCGGTCTGCCGCGCGTGTCCTCGCGGTCCTTCTACCTCCAGGGGGTCGCGGGGCCCTTCGCGCCGCCGGATCCGCCCCGGCCCCGGACAGCCGAGGCGCTGGAGGCCGCGCGAGGCGCTGTCGCGCGCGACTGGGGCATCGATCTGGGCGGGCCCATGGACCTCGAGCGCAACGCGGGCGACGTCAACGTCTTCCACTCGACGCCCGAGATCGCGGGCTTCGAGCCGCCCGACGACTCTTGGCGGATGGTCGGCCCGCTGCTCGAAGACGAGGTGGGCGTAGAGCCGGCCCTGGACCACGACGACGGGCGGCCGCTGGTCTACGTCGCATTCGGAACCCTGTTCGGCGGCCGGCGGGAGGCGTTCGTGGCCGTGCTCGACGCGCTGGCGGACGAGGACGTGCGGGTGCTGGTCGGCGCCGGCGGGCTGCGCCCCGACGAGCTCGCCCCGGTGCCGGCCAACGCGACGGTCGTGGGCTTCGCCAACGCGCGGGCCGTGCTGCGCGACGCGGCGGTGTTCGTGACCCACGGCGGAACGGCGTCGGTACACGAGGCGCTTGCGGCCGGTGTGCCGATGGTCTGCCTGCCGCTCGGCGCCGACCACTGGCAGTGGAGCCGGCGGGTGTGCGACCTGGGGGCCGGCGAGATGCTCGGCGCGATCGCCCCGGAGGCGTTGCGATCCGCGGTGCTGCGGCTGCTCGAGGACCCCGACGTGCGCGAGCGGGCAGCGGCGCTTGGCGCGCGGCTGCGGGCGTACGACGGCGACAGCCTGGCGATCGACGCGATCGAGGGGCTGCTCTAGCGTGGCCTCGGGCGAGCCGGCGCGCGGAGGCGTGTTCGTCCTCGGGATGCACAGCAGCGGCACGTCTGCGCTCACCCGCGTGGTCGACCTGCTCGGCGTACCGGTGGCGCAGCGCAGGCTGCTCGAGCCGGACGCGACCAACCCGGCCGGCTATTGGGAGCCGAGCACGCTCGTGAAGTTCAACGACCGGCTGCTGCATTCGATGGGCGGCTCCTGGATCGCGCCGCCGCCGCTGGGAGTCCTTGCCGGCGCCGACCGGGGCATGAGGGCGTTGGCGACGGAGGCGCGGGCCGCGTTCGCCGCGGTGCACCTCGGCCCGCGCTGGGTGTGGAAGGACCCCCGCAACTGCCTGACGCTGAGCTTCTGGCGCGCCGCCCTGGGCGACCCCGCGGCGGTCGTCGTCGCGTTTCGCGAGCCGCAGGAGGTGGTCGCTTCGTTCGGCCGGCGCAAGGTGGTGAGCCCCGACGCGGCGCTGGCGCTCTGGGAGCGCCATCTCCGCGCCGCCGTTCTGCTGTCCGAGGGGCTGCCGTCGCTGGTGGTCGACTACGCCCTGCTGGTCGCCGACCCCGACGCGACCGTGCGCTGCATCGGTGGCTTCCTGGCCGCCCAGGGATTGACGGACACGCCCGTGGACCCCGGCGCGGCCGCGAGGTCCGTCGTGCCGGAACTGCACCGTGTTCGCGGCGCGAGCGACGCGCCGAGGCTTTCCGTCGAGCAGCGGCGGCTGGCCGACGCGCTCCGTGACGCCGCCGCGCGCGGCGCCGGCACGGAGACCCTCGAGCTGGGCGTGGAGACCCCGAGCACCGAGTACCTGCTGACCGAGGAGCGCCGCCGGCTCCAGGCTCGAACCGCGGGATAGGGTCCGCGCGGTGGCGAAGATCGGTGTGGCGCACGTGGGCTGGGTCGGGCACGTGGGTCCGGCGAACCGGCTGACGGCCGTCCTGGCGCGCCAGGGCCATCGGCTCGTCGCGTGGGCACCGGAGCAGTTCCGCGCCGGCGTCGAGGCGGCCGGCGCGGAACTGCGGCCGTTCGGCTGGGAGAAGCGGGTGGCCGTACCTTCCGCACCTTCCGATCCGCCCGCGGCGCTTCGGGGCGCCGGGTTCGCCGGGCTCGCGGTCGAGCTGGCGAGGCTCACGCAGTACTACACCGGCCCGCTGATCGAGGCGCTGCACGCCGAGGACGTCGAGCTCGTCGTGCACGACGCCGTGACGCCGTGGGCCCGCGTCGCGGCCGACTTCCTCGGGCTGCCGCGCATCTGCTCGTTTCCCGGGCACCCGCCGGCCTGGCCCTTCAGCCTGGGCGGCGTGTCACCCGAGCAGGCCGCGACGCTGGAGGAATGCCGCGACGACGTCAGGCAACGCTGGGGCATCGATCTGGGCGACGGAGCAGCGGTGCTCATCAGCGCCGGCGACGCCACGATGGTCTACAGCACCCCGGAGGTGATGGGCAAGCCGCTACCGGGACCGTCCTGGCGACACGTCGGGCCGCTGATGGGCGCCGCGCCCGATCAGGCAGACGAGCCGGCGCTGGCCGGCCTCGACGGCCGGCCGCTGGTCTACGTGGCGCTGGGCACGACGTTCAACTATCGCTCCGACATCTTCCGGGCCGCGCTCGATGCCCTGGCCGACGTAGAGGTCAACGTCCTGCTGTCCATGGGCGGGCGCGATCCCGCCGAGGTGCAGCCCGTGCCCGCCAACGCGAAGGTGGTGCCGCGGGTCGTCGCACGGGCGGTGCTGCGGCGGACCGCCGTGCACGTGACCCATGGTGGGGCCAGCTCGGTCCACGAGTCGCTCATCGCCGGCGTGCCGATGGTGTGCGCCCCGCAGGGCGCCGACAACGCGCGCTGGGGCGCCAGGGTCGCCGCCCTGGACGTGGGCGAAGTCGTCTACGAGCCGACCGAGGAGAACCTTCGTGCCGCGGTCCTGCGGGTGCTCGGCGACGAGTCGATGCGCCACAGGACCGGCGAGCTGGCTGGACGGCTCGAGGCCTTCGACGGCGAACCGATCGTGGCGGAGACGGTCGAGAAGCTGCTGGCCTGATCAGGCGAGCGCCAGCTCGAGCTCGTCCATCGACGTCTCCAGCGCCGCCACGATCGACCAGCCGCCGTCGCCCTGACGCCGGTCGACGTGAACGCCGAAGTCCACCCTCCCGGGACGCGGGGTGTAGGTGATGTTCAGTCCTGCGGCCCCCAACATGCCGAACGAATGGCTGGAGGCCAGCGGCGCTCCACAGAGCGCCAGCGGCGCCGGAGGCGGGGAGATCGAGGAGAGGCTGAGGTTGAGCGGCGGCCCCGGCCAGTCCAGGTAGGGCGACGAGCGCGGCCCGTGCGACACGCGAAGCTTGGCCGCATGGAGCATGTCCCGAGCGGCTCTGAGGCGTCGCATCGGGTCCGGCTCGTCGGTGGGCAGCTGGAGGGTGAGCGTCCACAGGCGGTTGACCCTGAACGCGCTTTCGGCCGAGCTCCGGATCAATGCGGGAAGGGACGTCACCAGAGGCTCGCCGGGGAGCTCGTCGCGTTCGCCCAGCCAGCTGCGCAGCGCGCCGGCCGTCGTGGCAAGCAGCCCTTCGGTGAGGGTCGCACCGGCCGCACGGCGGGCGGCATCCAGCGGTTCGGCGTCCAGCGAAGCGAACGCCACGTCACGCTCGCCGCAGAGCGGGTTGTTGAAGCGCGTCCACGGCGCGTCGGGCACGGGCTCGGGCTCGGGGACAGCCGTCGACTCGGCCTCGGCACCTCCGATCCCACGCTCGGCCGGCGGGTCCGACGGGGACGTGACGTCGCCTGCGGGCCCGAAGAGCAGCCTCCAGACATCGCGCGCCGCCACGCCGTCAACGATGGCGTGGTGGACCTTGAGGAAGACGGCGAGCCTGCCGGCGGGTGTGCCGCGCAGGACGTGCAGCTCCCACAGCGGGTGGGCGCGGTCGAGCAGCCGGGCGTTCAGGTGCGCCACCAGGCGCGCGATCTCCCGCGTCCCGCCCGGCGGCGCGACCGCTGCCTCGTGGACGTGACGAGCCAGATCGGGAGCCCCGGCCTCGACCAGGCGGTGACGGCCGGTGCGAGCCGGATCGGATGCCAGCGTCCAGCGCAACGGGAGGATGTGGGGGAGGCGCTCGGCCAGGTGCGCACGGATCGCGTCGAGGGAGACCTCCTTCGCCCCGGGGGTATCGAAGAGCAACAGCCTGCCGAAATGGCCCACCGTGCAGTCGGTGTCGCGGGCGAGGTAGAGCTCCTCCAGGGGGTTGAGCTCACGCATCAGGACAACGCGAGCTCGAGCTCGTCCATCGACGTCTCCAGCGCCGCGAGGATGGACCACCCGATCTCTCCCTGCCGGCGGTCCAGATGCAGCCCGAAATCGAGCCAGCCCGGGCGGGTCACACAGGAGATGTGAAGTCCCACGCGGCCGGGCAGGCCCAGGCCGTGAAGCCCGCCCCATGGTGCGCCGCACAGGGCCAGGTCGCCGTCCGGCCCGGCGGCCGTGGCGAGCGCCACGTTGTGCTCGCGGCCGGGCCGGCGATTCGGCGGGTCCATGGCTCCGCGGTCCGCGCACGCTCCTTGGCGGTGCGCAGCGCGTCGCGGGCCGCCGCGAGGCGCCGCGCCGGGTCCGGCTCGTCGGTCGGCAGCTCGACGTCCAGCAGGGTCACGCGATTGGCGGCGAACGTGTCGCGACCCGGGCCTCTGAGCGACGCGGGCAGTGACGCGACCAGGCGTTCGGCGGGCAGCTCGCCGCGTTCGGAGAGCCAGCTTCGCAACCCGCCTGCCACGCCGGCGAGCAGGGCCTCGTTGAACGTCACGCCGGCCGCGCGACGGGCCGCATGGAGCGGTTCGGCCTCCAGCGAGCCGAACGCGAAGTCGCGCTCGCGGGACGGCCAGCGGTTGAAGCGCGTCCACGGGACCGAGGGCCGTGACTCGGGCGGGCCGGGAGGATCGGAACCGCGCTGGTCGATGCCCCGCTCGGGCTGCACGGCGGCGGGCAGCGCGTCGCCGCGGTCGGAGCCGAACAGGCGCTTCATGATGTTGACGGTGGCCAGGCCGTCGGCCGTGGCGTGGTGGATCTTGAAGAGGATGGCCAGGACGCCGGCTGGCGTGCCACGCATGACGTGCAGCTCCCACAGCGGGTGAGCGCGGTCGATGGCCTCGGCGTTGAGGTCCGCGACCAGCCGGGCGAGCTCGCGCTGGCCGCCGCCCGCGAGGACGCGGGCCTCGCGCACGTGATGGACGAGGTCCACGCCGCCCTCGTCGACGAGACAATGCTGCCGCGGAGCGGAGGGATTCGGCGCCAGCCTCCAGCGCAGCGGGGGGATGTCCGCGAGCCGCTCGGCCACCTGGTCGCGTACCGCGTCGAGCGCCAGCTCGTCCCACGGCGTGGCCGAGGCGTCGAACCGGATGAACAGGCCCGAGTGGCCGAACGTCGTCCGTCTGCTGTCCGCGTAGAGAAACCCCTCCTCGAGTGGGGTGAGCTCGCGCATGGCGGCGGATGCTCGCATGGTGCGGCTAGGTTGGCCGCTTGGCGACCATCGGCATCCTTCACATGGGCCTCTACGGCCATCTGTGGCCCGCCCGCCGGCTCGGCGACGTCCTCGCCCAGCGCGGCCACCGGGTCATCGCGTGGGCGGATCCGAGGTTTCGCGACGAGGTCGAGGGCGGCACCGCGGAGTACCGCGAGGCCCCGCAACCTCCGGGCGGCGCCGAGGCCGCCGAGGCGTCGCGAGGCGCCGCCGCCGACGTCCCGAGCGACTTCAGCGCGATCGCCGCGTGGCGCGCGACCATCGCCGCGGCGACCGCGCGCGAGGTCATCGAGGAGCTCGTCGCGGCCGACGTGGATCTCCTCGTGCACGACTGCATGGTCGCCGAGGGTCGCGTGGCCGGCGAGTGGCTCGGCCTGCCCCGCGTGTGCTCATACCCGCTGTTCCCGCCGTTCCGCCTCCCGGCGCTCGAGGCGTCGACGCCGGGCGTCGAACAGTCGATGCAGCGCGGCTCGCTACGCGGTCGCCAGCGAGTGGGGCGTCGACCTCGGCGACCTGGGCAGCGCGATCACCAACTTCGGCGATCTCACGTTCGTCTACACCACCTCGGAGGTATCGGGCATGGAGCCGCCCGACGACTCCTGGCGGATGATCGGCCCGCTGCTCGGCTCCGCACCGGACCGCGCCGCCGAGGCGGAGCTGCCGCCCGACAGGGGCCGCCCGTGGATCTACGTGGCGTTCGGGACGCTGTTCAGCGGTCGTCCCGAGCTCTTTCGCGCGGTCCTCGAGGCCCTGGCGGACGACGAGCTCGACGTGCTGGCGGGCACGGGTGGGCGCCTCGATCCGCGCGACCTCGAGCCGTTGCCCGACAACGCCACGGTGATGCTGATGGCGCCCGCCCGCGCCGCTTTGCGCCGGGCGGCGGTCCACGTCACGCACGGCGGCATCTCCTCCGTTCACGAGTCGCTGGAGGCCGGCGTGCCCATGGTCGTGCTGCCGCAGGGCTCCGACCAGACGGCGTGGGGCATGCGCATCGGCGCGCTGGGAGTGGGCGAGGTGCTCGCCTCCGATGCGGGGCCGGCGGCGATCAGGGAGGCGGTGCTGCGGCAGCTGACCGCGGCCGAGCCGCGCACGCGCGCGCAGCGCCTGGGCGAGCACCTGCGCGCCTACGACGGCGAGGGGATGGCGGCCGAGGCCGTCGAGTTGCTGCTGCGCTGACCGAGGCAGAACTCGCCGACCGACGTCTGGTCGTCGGGGTCCAGCCCGGTGGCGGCTGCGAACACGTCGGCGTCGCCGCTCCCCACGGCGCAGCCCGCCAGGCCCATCGCCGTGGCCGTGAGGTACATCGTCTGCATCAGCACCCCGACGTTCTTCAGCATCAGCGTGTACGCCAGCGCGTCGTACTTCCACGCCAGCCGTCCGATCCGGCCGACGATGACGACGAGCACCTGCGGCACCGCCGTGACGCCCATCCCGGCGGCGGCGGCGCGCAGCAGCGAGTCGGTCTCCGGGCCGGCGCGCGCGGACGAGGGCGAGACGATGGTGGTCGGCGGCGTAGTGGAAGAGCCCCGCGTCGATGCCGGCGCAGGCGGAGATCACCGGGTAGAGCTCCAGCTCGTACAGCGCGCCGGCGCCGGGGTAGGGCCGCGGCGCCAGCGAGTAGTCGGGCGCGACCTCGAAGAGGTCCTCCACGCGGCCGACGCGGTAGAGAAATTCACCGAGGGCCGCGGCGGGCAGCGGCTCGGAGGAGTGCTCCCTGATCGAGCTCCGCGTGCTCTGCACCCGGGCGAAGGGCGGATCGTCGCGCTCCAGCGCTTCGATGTCGGGCCGCGCGAGCTCCACGACCGGCTCCCACGGCGAAGGCGCCAATGCAGGGGGCGGCGCCTTCACGCGGCCCGCCGGTCGCCATCCGCGGCTACGGCCGTGCACGAGGCGCTCAGGCATCCGCCAAGGGCCGGCCGCCTCGCGCTCCGCGCGGTCGGAGTCGACCAGCACGCCGGCCGCCACCAGCGGCGCCACGATCCGCTCCGCCTGCGCGACCTCGATCCCGGCCGCGGCCGCGGCCTCGCCGAGCGGCCGGGGGGCGGCCAGCGCGTACAGCAGCAGCGCCGCCTCCGGACCGTCCAGGGAGACCGGCGGGCCGTCCGGCCCCTCCGCCACCAGCCGGTCGCCCTCTCGCCGCACGCAGGCGTAGGGCGAAAGCACGAGGTTCATGCGATCGGCGCCACGGGGACGAGCTCCTCCTCCAACAGCGGAGCGTCGATCCAACCCAGCGCGACGGGCTCGTCGTAGAGCCGGCCGGCGGCGTAGCGCGGCCAGAAATGGCGCAGACCGGGTGCCACCACCTTGACCACCGGGAGGCCGACGTCCGGCCGCGTCTGGTCGAGCACCAGGACCTCGAACCCGCGGTCCTGCACGCGGCCGAGGCAGGCGTCGAGGTCGCCCCGCACGTCGCCCGTCGGCGCCAGCGCCGAGTCCGCCGGCGCGCGCGGCGGCGCGTCGGGGTCGGGGCGCAGCCATGAACCCTCGCTCACATCCACCTCGGCGCCGCCCGTGCCCGAGGCCTCCTGAGGGGACGGGCTGGAGCTGGACCAGCTCGGTGGCGGCGCGGACGAGCGCGGCGCCGAGGTCGAGATGGGCTCCAAGGCCCATGGCGACCTCCCCGGCCCCGTCCGGTCCGTCGGCCGCCGCCACGACCACCGGGATCCCGAGGTCGGCGGTGAGGTCGAGCGCCCAGAACCGGCGGCCCTCGTCGGCAAAGCGGCGGCGCAGCTCGGCCAGCCAGGGGTCGTCGAAGGCGTCGAGATCCAGGCCGGGGCGGCGGGCGCGGTTGTACCACCACAGCGCGGCGTGATCGCGCTCCACCAGCTCGAGCAGCCCCTGGAGGATCGCCTCGTCGATCGTGTTGCCCGCCGCGTTGCCGTTGGAGTCGGCGATGCAGACCTCCCTGCCGGGCAGCGGCGTGCGGTAGTAGCAGTAGGCGGTCGGCAGCAGCCGCTCGCGCGCCGAGGTGAGCGACCACAGCGGGCTCCAGGCGATCGGCGCGGCCGCGTCGAACGGCTCGGGCACGAGCGTCCGGAAGCTCTCGGCGGTCGCGTTGGTCTCCTCCCGCCTGGCGTACTGGGCCGCGGAGAACCCCATGCAGTCGTTGGGATGGATCGCCTGCTCGCCCAGCTCCTGAAGCGACGCGACGCGACGCGGTTCCTCGCCGGTGAACTCGCCGCAGTAGCGCTCCAGCGCCTCGCACACCGCGCTCGCCCGTGCCTGGGACTCGGTCGTGCCCTTGCCGCCGGGCGGAGTCGTGCGGCCAGGCACCCATCCTGGGGCGCCGTGCACCACGGGGCCGGGATCTCCGGAGAGAAACGCATAGAAGGGGGGACGCAGGTTGCCGGCCGGGGCGACGAACGGGATGAGGCCGGAGACCGGGCTGATGTGGTGGGCGTAGCGCTCGACCGTGTCGTCGGGAGCGACCGTGCGCAGGCCGGCCAGCGTGGGCGCCTCCCCGGGGGCCACCAGCGCCGGAGGCCGCGCGGCCGCGTCGTGCGAGGCGTCGGGCACGCCGCAGGCCGGGCACTGCGGGCGCCAGACGACGGTGTGGGGCGTCGAGACCCAGGTCCGCGTGTCGAGCGTGAGCACGCGATCCGCGCCGGACGACGAGCCGAGAGCGAGCCAGCGCACGAGCTGGGTGACCAGGACGCCCGCGGCGGCTCGGCGGGTGCTCGGCAAGACCCCCTGGTGGCGCGCCACGGGCGTTGCGCGGCTCGCCTCGTGGAACAGGTAGTGGTCGATCTCCCGGTGCAGACGCAGCCGCTGAGCCAGGCATTCCCAGCACGGCCCGCGGTCGGGCGTGAACACCGGCCCGATCCAGGCCTCGGCGCGGTCGGGCGCGGCCAGCATCCACGGCCGGCCGGTGCGCAGCGCCTGCGCATTGGTCTCCGCGAGGGCCTCCTCGAGGTAGTCCGCCACCAGCACGAGCACCACGTCGGCGTCCGCGTCGACCACGGCCACTCCGGCCTCGGTGATGACCTCCGATGCGGGTGCGGGGTCGGCGCCCCCGAGCGCCACCACCTCGATGGTCCTGGCGTTCAGCCGCCGGTCGAGCGCCCCGCCGTCAAGCCCGTCGCGCGCCCAATAGGCCGCTTCGGGACCGTTGGCGAGCCCCGCGACGAGCACCCCTTCGGCCCGCAGCTCCTCGAGCGCGCGCGCCACGTCGTCGTCCGCGACCGCCTCGCCATCGCGCGCGGCATGCACGGCCGTGACGTACTCGGGCCCGGAGAAGACCTCGTGCCGGCGGTCGCCCACCACCACGACGCCGCGCCCCTCGACGACCGTGAGGTCGAGATGCGGCGCAGGTCGCAGGCGGGCCGGCCCGTCGGTCGGCACCTACGCGATCAGCGGCAACTGCAGCTACACGGACAGCTACAGGGGCAGCTGCAGGGGCAGCTGCAGGAGCCGCCTTCGGACTGCGCCTGGGCCGCCGTGGGCGCCACGATGCTGTGGACCACGGGCAGGACCAGCGCAGCGCTGCCGACCACGCCGACCCGGCGGATGAAACGACGCCGGCTCAGGCGGGTCTCCTCCGGCTCGCGCGGAGCGTGGTCTTCCAGCAGCCCGGCCTCCGCGAGGTTGTCGAGGGCGATCATCACGAGGTCCTCGTCGGCGACGTCGTCGACCTCCGAGGACACGATGTCCACCAGCTCGGCGACCGAGTGCTCGCCGTCGCAGTGGCGATAGACCACGGCGGCGGTCTTGTTGAGGCGATGGGCAAGATCGTGCTTCTCGTCGTAGACGAGCAGCTCGTCGCCTGCTTCTTCGACGACCAGGTCAGATTGACGAGCCTTGGGGTGGAGATCGCTCATGGGGGGCCAAGCTACCAGGGCAGGCGGCGCACGTCACCCCATTTTGCTGGACAGCTGTTCGAGCAGATGGCGCGCGGTCGGCTCGGCCTCGCCGCGTGGCCCGGCCAGGACGACCGCTCCGGCAGCGGCGCGCCGCGTCGTCCCGAGGGCCTCCGCGGGGCGCTCCCGTGCGGCGAGGGCGTTCGCCAACAGCTCCATCGCCCCCTGCGCAGGGCTTTGATGCTCCGGTTTGAAGTCGGCGCCGCGCACGAAGCGCGTGCGGACGATCAACCCGATCGGGAACGCCGCATCGGCCGGAACCCCGCCGAACGCCTCGACCGGAACGTCCTTCTGCGCGGCTCCGCGCCACCGCCGCACCGAGAGCGGGCGCGGATATGGGTGCACGAGCCCCTCGGCATCGAGCACCGCGTACTCGTCCGAGCAGTACTGCGCCCCCGCGACGACGAGCGCCGAGACGAGGGTGGTCTTGCCCGAGTGCGTGCGCCCGGGCAACACGATGGCGACGCCGTCGTGAGCGACGACGCCGGCGTGGATGAATATGTGGCCGGGGGCGAGCACGCCGATCTGGCTGCGAACCGCCGAGTCAAGCGCGCGCAGCGCGCCGTCCGGTGTGCACCGCAGGCGTGCGGGGAGCGTCGCGGAGACCACCTGCCCGTCAGCGCCGATCACCTCGAGATCCGACGTGACCCGGAAGCGGGCCTGGGCGTCGGCGCCGTCGGCGGGGGCCCACCCGGGCGGGAGCACGCCCCGCACCCTGGACTCGAGGCCGGGATCGTCGAGCGTGAGCTCCACGGCGACGCCGAAGGACGAGAAGGCGATGCGCGAGTGCCCGGGCGGAGGCGGCGGCACCGGCGGCTTCGCCGTCCGGTCGCTGTAGCCGAAGCGGGTCAGGGCTCGGCCACCGGCCTCCTCCAGCCGCACGAGCAGGTTCGCCGGCAGGGTCGCCCACCGTCCGAGCGTTGCCGGGGTGCGGATGGCCGCAGCGAGGCGCGCGCTGTCGTCGGGGACGTGACCGGCGAACTCGAGAAGTCTCTGGACGGTCGCGACCGGGTCGCCGCAGAGGTCCTCCAGGCGTAGAAGTAGGTATCGCTCGTCCAGGTGCTCGCCGTGGTCGGCGGCAAGCTTGTTGGCCCACACCCAGAAGCGCATCGCCATCAACTCGGGCGTAGCCGGCTCCGGCCCCACCACCTCCCGGCCGTAGAGCGACAGCTGCACGCGATTGCCCGAGATCGCCATGTCACGGCCGTCGCGGACCACGTGCACGAAGCGCAGGCCTTCGAACCGCTCGGCGAGGAACGGGAGCAGGAGGTAACTGTGGGGGTGCTTCCATCCCCAGCGGCCGTCGGATGGATCGTGCTCGCCGAGGTGCGCGAGAAGTGCCTCCTCGAACGCCTCGCGCATGGCCGCGGACGCCTCCCCGTCGGCGACGTAGCCGGGGCCCCAGCGATGGTCGAAGACGGCCAGGGGCAGCGCGTCGAGCTTGCCGTTGAGGCGGGTCCCCATGAACCAGCCGGCGTCTCGGAGCACGCCCGCGACGACGCGGGTTCCCGAACCGCCTGTTCCGCCGATGACGATCGGGCTCGCCTCCGGCGGTGCGTTCACGTGCTGAGCAGCGCCAGCTCGTTGGCGTAGGCGAAGACCTGCGCCGCGCCGAAGCAGTCCCACGGGTCGACGACCAGGCAGTCCCGGGAGGCGAGCTTCGTGATCGCGGCCAGCGCCTCGGGGCGGCAGAACTCCGGATGGTTCGTCGCGACGACCACCACGTCGGCGTCACGGACGGCGTCGTCGAAGCTCGAGGTCGGCGTCGCGACGTGCGGATCGTGGGCCGCGACGTCGGCCAACTCGCGTTCGAGCAGGCGGATCAGCTTGTGGGCCAGCGAGTCGCGCTCGTCGTCCGTGCCGGCCTTGAACGCCAATCCCAGGACGGCGACCTTGCGGCCCGAGAGCGTGCCCCCGAGGCGGCGCTTGAGGCCCTCGACCAGAAAGCGCGGGACGCTCTCGTTCACCCGCGACACGGCGAGCAGCATTCCGGGTGCGTTCGACCGCTCCTCGCTGAACGCGAAGTCCTTGCGCAGGCACGTGCCGGCGGTGAGGCCCGGCCGTGCGATCCCGCCACGCGGGTAGTCGCGGTTGATGAGGTCGATGACCTCGAAGACGTTGGCCTCGTACTGCTCGCAATCCATCATCAGGAGGTTGGGCAGCGCGAAGTTCGTGTAGCGCAGGATGTTCGTCCAGATCTTGGCCAGCTCGGCCTGCACCGGGGTCGTCTGGACGATCGGCGCCCCGAAGACCTCGAACAGCCCGCCGACCACCTCGCCGGAGCGCTCCCCGACGCCGCCGACGATGCAGGGCAGCGTGCGGATCTCCTCGAAGAAGCGCCCGGCCGCGATGCGCTCGGGCGCGTGGGCGACGTACACGTCGGTGCCCACCTCGAGGTCGCGCTTCTTGGCCAGGTAGCCCGCGACGAAGTCGGTCGTGCCGGGCGCGACGGTCGAGCGCAGGACCAGCGAGTGGCCCGGGCGCAGGACCGGCAGCAGGTCGTCGACGGCGCTGCGGACGTCGCGGATGTCGATCTCGATGTGCGAGAAGGTCGGCGTGCCGAGCGTGATGACGATGTGCTCGGCGGCGGCCGCGTCGGCGACGCGCTCGGTGACCGCGAGCCGCCCGGAGGCGTGCACGCGCGCGAGCGCTTCGTCTGCGCCGGGCTCGCCGAACGGCATCCGCCCGTCGCGGACGGCCGCGAGCCGGTCGGGATCGTTGTCGACCCCCAGCACGCGCAGCCCCTCGTCGGCGAACGAGATCGCCAGCGGAAGGCCGACCCTTCCCAGGCCGACGATCGAGACGTCGTATTCCATGCCTGAAAGGAGGCTACCCGCGCCGGTGGGCGGCGCGGTACTGGCGCAGGAACCCGACCACGAAGCGCGGGTTGTAGCGCGCGTAGCGCCGCCAGAGCCGGCGCGGCTCCTGCGCCAGGCGGAAGGTCCACTCCAGGCCCAGGCTCTGCATCCACTGCGGTGCCTGCGGCACGAGCCCGGCGTGGAAGTCGAACGCGGCGCCGACGCCCACCAGCAGCGGGGCGTCGAGGCGATCGCGCATCATCGCCATCCACTTCTCCTGCTTGGGCTGGCCGGTACCGACCCAGACGACGTCGGCCTTGGAGCGGTTGATCTCGCCCGCCAGCCAGGTGTCCTCCTCGTCGGTCAGCGAGCGGTAGGGCGGGGAGTAGCCGCCGACGATCTTCAGCCCGGGGAAGCGATCGCGCAGCTTCAGCGCCAGCTCGATGAGCGCGCCCTGGTTGCGCCCGCCGTAGAGGAACATGCGGGTGCCGGTCTGGGCCGACCGCTCGCAGTAGCGCGCCATCAGGTCGGGCCCGTAGACGCGGTTGGCGCCGTTGCCCAGCGCGCGCAGCGCCCACACGAGCGGCTGGCCGTCGGGCACGGCGAGCGTGGCGCCGAGCACGGCGCCGCGGGTGTCGGGGTCCTCTCTGGCGACCATCACGAGGTGGACGGCGGCGGCCGTGACGTAGCCCTTGGCGCGCGCGGCGACCATGCCGTCCATCCAGTCCATCGTGCGCTCGTAGTCGGCCAGCGCGAGCGGGATGCCGAGCACCTCGGCGGTCGGCAGCGGCGCCGGCGGCTCGAGGGCGGGCGAGACGGGCAGTGGAGTGATTGTGGACGGCATGGCGCAGAGGACGGACGAAGCGATGGGAGCGGGCCTGCATCCGATGAAACGACGGGTGACGCCCGAAGTCTCGCTGATGGTCCGCCTGCCCGCATCGGCGCTCCCGAAACCCGATGCGCCCCTCACGATAATGGCCGCGGGATGCGCGTCGTCGCACTTCTGACCACCTACAACGAGGAACGGTTCGTCGCGGCGTGCATCGAACACCTGCGCGCGCAGGGCGTCGCGGTGCACCTCACCGACAACGAATCCAACGACCGTACGGTGGCGATCGCCGAGCGCTACCTCGGCGACGGGGTGATCGCGATCGAGACGCTGCCGCGCGGCGAGTTCTTCGACTGGGCGTCGGTGCTGGCGAACAAGGAGCGCCTCGCCGGCGAACTCGACGCCGACTGGTTCATCCATCACGACGCCGACGAGTTCCGTGTGTCGCCCGATCGCGGGCGCACGCTGCTCGACGAGCTGCGCGACGCCGACGAGGCCGGCTTCAACGCGGTCGACTTCATGGAGTTCACGTTCCTGCCCTGCGCCGAGGAGCCCGACCACGATCACGACCGCTTCCAGGAGACGATGCGCTGGTATCACCCGTTCCTGCCCTGGACGCCGCATCAGCTCAACGCGTTCAAGCGCCAGGATGGTCCCGTCCACCTCAGGCGCACGGGCGGGCACGAGGTCCGATTCAAGGGAGTGCGCAAGAGCCCGCGCGGCCTGTACATGCGCCATTACCTCTACCTGGGCATGGAGCACGCGCTCGAGAAGTACGTCTACCGGCGCTACAACCCGCGCGAGCCCCATGGATCGCCCGGTTGGCGCGGGAGCATGCGACCCGAGCACGTCGTCTTCCCTCCGGCGAGCGTGCTGCGGACATACGGCGGCGACCACCTCCTCGACCCCAGCGAGCCCCGCAAGACGCACTTCGTCCGCGACCGGATGGTCGGTCGGTGGCCCGCGTCCTGATCGCCGGCCGGCCTCAGCTCGCCTGGCGCTGCGCTGTGC
>CAWGTD010000004.1:0-20152 GCA_963825415.1 uncultured Actinomycetes bacterium
GTAGGTCTATACCGACATGACCGATCGAAAAGTCGTTCTCAAGATGGTGATGTCGCTCGATGGTTTTGTCACCAGTCCCGACGGGACTCATGACTGGATGTTCGAATGGTTCGGCGACGATTCGGGTGAGTGGAACCGTCGCGCGCTCGACGAGGCCGGCGTCCACGCGATGGGGCGCCGCAGCTACGAGATCATGGGGCCGCACTGGGCCGCGTCCGAGGGGCCGATCGCAACCGCGATGAACGAGAAGCCGAAGGCTGTCTTCTCCCACACCCTGAAGAAGGCGGAATGGGGGCCGGCCGAGATCTTCGGCGGCGATCTGGCCGAAGCGATCGCAGAACTGAAGGGTCGGGGCGACGCAGGGACTGTCCTGGTCCACGGCGGCCCCGACTTCGCCAAGTCGCTGACCCGCCTGGGCCTCGTCGACGAGTACCAGCTGACCACGGTCCCGATTGCGATCGGCGCGGGCCGCAGCCCATTCGCCGAGCTGAGAGAACACCTGAAGCTGGATGTCGTCGAGGAGGCGCGGTTCCAGAGCGGAGCTCTCGCGCAGATCCTGGTGCCTCATCCCGCCCGGCGGTAGCGGATGTGCGTGGCCAGCGGCGAATGCAAGACCTCCACAGGCTCGAACCCGAACGACTCGACGCCGTCGAAGATCCGCTCGCCGGAGCCGAGCAGGACCGGCGCGACGTCGAGCGTGAGCTCGTCGACGACCCCGGCAATGAGGGCCTGGCGCACAGTCGAGGCGCCACCCGCAATGTCTACGCCGCCCTCCCCGGCCGTCTCGCGCGCTTGTGCGTAAGCGGCGTCGAAGCCGCCGGTGACGAAGTGAAAGGTCGTCCCGCCCTCCATCTCGATCGGCTCGTGAGCGTGATGGGTGAGCACAAACACCGGCGCGTGGTAGGGCGGCTCGAGACCCCACCAGCCGCGCCAGTCCTCATCCCACTCGCCGCGGATCGGCCCGAACATGTTCCGCCCCATGACGTACGCGCCGCGCGGGCGCATGAGCCAGCCGGCCGCCGTCGCATCGGCGTCGTTGGCGCGCTCGTCGCCGAGATGCCAGGAATGGAGCTCGCGCCCACGCTTGCCGAGTGGATCCTCGCGGCTCTGGTCGGGCCCGGCGACGAAACCGTCGAGCGAGATCGACATGTGGCAGGTGGTGTCCGGCATCGGCGTCCTCTCGGGTAGTTGCGACCGCATTGTGAAGCCGCGTGGGCTCGCGACGCCCGGGTTTCGTCCGAAGCGGCAGCTCGCTTGCGGCATGAGGCGGGTGTGGCGGGTTCTGGGCAGCTAGGAAACGAGGAGGCCACTGGTTGCGCGAAGGCGCGCGTCTCTCGCGGGCAATCGGGTGCCTCTTGCGACGGTTGACGGTCGACTGCGGGCGTTGGGCTATCAAACCCACCACATAGGTGCATTTGATCGCCCAACCCTGACCGCCCGGGGCGAATGGCCCGCACGTAGCCGCGGTTGCTCGCGAGCGACGCGCGCGATTGCGCAGGCGGGCGCCTCCTTTTCCCTAGCTGCCCCGTCCCCGCCATCGAGTGGACGGTTGACCCCCCGTATTCGAGGCAAAGTGTCCACTCGATGCCACACCCGCTACCGCGGCAAAGCGGGCCGGCGCTTCGCGGGCGCGGTGAGCCGCTCCGGCGAAACCGTGACCGCGCGACCAGGGTGTCGTGCATCGCCGACGCTCACGTGGGCGGGGACGCGACGGGGGTCCGAAGGGCGCTCCCGCCCCGGAGCCGGAGGCGGAGGGGTGGCCCGGCGGATCCCCGGACGCGGCCGCGCCCGACCGAGAACGCTTGCCGACGAACCGATGAACGAGTGCGTTCTAGACTCCGCGCCCGCATGGCCGCGCCTCCCACAGCCGAACAGATCCGCGAGGTCAACACTCGCTATCACGACGTCGCCGCCGCGGACTACGACACCAAGTGGGGCATCGATTTCGGCGAGATCGGCCGCAGCCAGGTGCTCGGCAAGGTCCGCAAGCTGCTGGGCAGCCGGCCGGGGCCGTTCGGCGATGCCCTCGAGATCGGCGCGGGCACGGGCTACTTCTCGCTGAACCTCGTGCAGGAGGGCGTGATCGAGCGCCCCACCTGCACCGACATCTCCCAGGGGATGGTCGACACGCTGGCCGCCAACGCCGCCCGGCTGGGCATCGACGTGCAGACGGCCGTGGCCGACGCCGAGGGCCTGCCCTTCCCCGACGAGAGCTTCGACCTCGTCCTCGGCCACGCGATCCTGCACCACATTCCTAATTTGGTTGCCGCGTTCAGGGAATTCCACCGGGTCCTGCGCCCGGGCGGTGTGTTCCTGTTCGCGGGCGAGCCCTCGCGGGTGGGCGACCGCATCGCCGCATACCCCAAGCGCGGCGCGGCCGCGGTCTCGCCGGTGTGGCGAGCGCTTGTGCGCGCGCGCCCGGCCGAGCGTCACGCCGGCAACGGCGCCTCGGGCGGTGGCTTCGACGATCACTCGCTGGAGCCCTACGTCGACGTCCACGCCTTCACGCCCGACGAGCTCTCCGCGCACGCCGACCGCGCGCGCTTCGCCGACGTTCGAGTCCGCGGCGAGGAGCTGCTGGCCAACTGGTTCGGCTGGGCGAACCGCACGCTGGAGGCCAGCGCGGCGGCCGAGGACATCCCGTGGCTGTGGCGTCAGTACGCCTACCGCGGCTACCTGCTCCTCCAGCAGGTCGACAGCCGGGTGCTGGAGCCGCGCTTCCCCGCGCGGGTCTTCTACAACCTGATGATCACGGGCCGCAAGGCCGGCTGATTGCCACAGCTCGAGCAGCTCCCGTTCGGCCGCCCGCTCGGCGCCCGGCCGCTTCGCGCCGCTGCGACCGAGGTGCGCGTCTGGGCACCGGCGGCTGAGTCGGTGGCCGTGCGCTGGACCGGCTCCGACCAACCGCTGCGACTGGCGGGATACGGGGTATGGGAAGGGATCGTGGAGCCGCTGGCGGCCGGCGACGACTACTGGATCGTCCTCGACGGGACGCCGTGGCCGGACCCGGCGACCCGTTGGCAGCCCGAAGGCATGCGCGGGCCGTCGCGCGTGCTCGACACCGAAGCGTTCGAGTGGACCGACGGCGACTGGACGCCGCCCGCCCTCGCCGACCTCGTGATCTACGAGCTGCACGTCGGCACATTCAGCGACGTGGGGACGTTCGAGGGCGCGATCCCGCACCTGGCGGCACTGCGCGACCTGGGTGTCACGGCGATCGAGCTGATGCCGGTCGCCGACGGCCCAGGCATGCGTGGCTGGGGGTATGACGGCGTGTACCCGTCCGCCGCGCATTGCGCCTACGGCGGGCCTGGCGGTTTCGCGCGGCTGGTCGACGCCGCACACGCCGCCGGTCTGGCCGTGCTGCTCGACGTCGTCTACAACCACGTCGGCGCGTCGGGCGATGCCGCGCTGGCGGCGTTCGGGCCCTACTTCACCGACCGGTACTCGACCTTCTGGGGCGAGGCGATGAATTTCGATTCGGGAGGCGCCGACGGCGTGCGCGAGTGGGTCGTGCAGAGCGCCGTGGGCTGGGTCGAGGACTTCCACGTCGACGGCCTGCGCCTCGACGCGATCCACGCGATCTACGACACGAGCGCGCGCCACGTGCTGCAGGAGCTGACCGAGCGCGTCCACGCCGCCCGCGCCGGCGCGCTGGTCATCGCCGAGAGCGGGCTGAACGATCCCAAGGTCGTCCAGCCGGTGGCGGGCAACGGCTTCGGGTGCGACGCCACCTGGGCCGACGACTTCCACCACGCGCTGCGCGTGCTGCTCACCGGCGAGCGCGACGGCTACTACGAGGACTTCGGCGCCGTCGAACAGCTCGCCAAGGCGTTCGGGCGCCCGCATGTCCACGACGGCAGCTACAGCGCGGTTCGCGGGCGCGCCTTCGGGGGGCCCGCGGACGACGTCGCGCCCGAACGATTCGTCGTCTTCTCCCAGAACCACGACCAGGTGGGCAACCGCGCGATCGGCGACCGGATGCCGCCGGGCTGCCGTCCGCTCGCCGCGATGTGCGTGCTGCTCTCGCCGTTCACGCCGCTGCTGTTCATGGGCGAGGAGTACGGCGAGGATGCGCCCTTCCAGTTCTTCACCGACCACATCGACGAGGAGATCGCGCTTGCCACCCGCGAGGGGCGGCGGCGGGAGTTCGCCGGGTTCGCCGGCTTCGCGGCCGACGACGTCCCCGATCCCCAGGACCCGGCGACCTTCGAGCGCTCACGGTTGTCACGGAGGGAGGCAGCGGGCGTTCGCGACTACTACAAGCGACTGCTGGCGCTCCGCACCGAGCTCGGACATGAAGAGGTGGAGCGCACCGAGTTCGACGAGGAGGACCGGACGCTGGTCGTCGCGCGCGCCGGCTTCGAGCTCGCGTGCAACTTCAGCGCGGACGAGGAGCGTCGCGTCGCCGCCGGCGGCGGCGAGCTGGTGCTGGCGACGCACGAGGGCGTGTCCGTCGACGACGGCCACGTGGTCCTGCCGCCGCTCGCGGGCGCGGTGCTGCGATGAGCCGCGAGGTCTGGCCCGGGCGCCCCTTCCCGCTCGGCGCGACCTGGGACGGCCAGGGCACGAACTTCTCGCTGTTCAGCGAGAACGCCGAGGCCGTCGAGCTCTGCCTCTACTCCGGCGAGGCCGAGGAGCGCGTGGAGATCACCGAGCGCACCGCCTTTCACTGGCACTGCTACCTGCCGGGCGTCGGGCCCGGCCAGTGCTACGGCTATCGCGTGCGGGGCGAGTACGCGCCCGACCGTGGCCACCGCTTCAACCCGGCCAAGCTGCTGATCGACCCCTACGCGAAGGCGATCGAGGGGCCGATCCGCTTCGAGCTTGGCAACGTGCTGCCCTACGTGCCCGACGGCAGCGACGACGCCGACCGCGAGCCCGACGACACCGATAGCGCCGATGCGATCCCCAAGTCGATCGTCGTCGACGAGGGCTTCGACTGGGAGGACGACCGCCCGCCCGACCACCCGTGGAGCGAGACGGTCATCTACGAGACGCACGTCAAGGGCTTCACCCGCCTGCACCCCGAGGTGCGCGAGGACCTGCGCGGCACCTATGCGGGCCTGGCCTCCGAGCCGGCGCTCGACTACCTCGCCGACCTGGGCGTCACCGCGGTCGAGCTGCTGCCGGTGCACCACATCGCCGACGAGGAGTTCCTGCACGAGCGCGGGCTGACCAACTACTGGGGCTACAGCTCGATCGGCTACCTCGCGCCGCACGCCCTCTACGCGGCGACCGGCAACCGCGGCGAGCAGGTCCGCGAGTTCAAGGGCATGGTCAAGGCGTTGCACCGGCGCGGCATCGAGGTGATCCTCGACGTCGTCTACAACCACACCGCCGAGGGCAACCACCTGGGCCCGATGCTCGCCTTCCGCGGGGTCGACAACGCCAGCTACTACCGGCTGATCCCCGACGACGCCCGCCACTACATGGACTACACGGGCACCGGCAACACGCTCAACACGGTCCACCCGGCTGTGCTGCGGATGATCATGGACTCGCTGCGCTACTGGGTCGTGCACTGCCACGTCGACGGATTTCGCTTCGACCTGGCGAGCGCGCTCGCGCGCGGGCTCTACGACGTCGACCGGCTGCACTCGTTCTTCGACACGATCCACCAGGACCCGGTGCTCAGCCAGGTAAAGCTGATCGCCGAGCCGTGGGACGTCGGCCCGGGCGGCTACCAGGTCGGCAACTTCCCGGTCCTGTGGAGCGAGTGGAACGGGATCTATCGCGACGTGATGCGCGACTTCTGGCGCGAGCAGGAGAGCGTGGCCGACTTCGCCTCGCGCTTCACCGGTTCGAGCGACCTCTACGAGTCCGACGGGCGCAAGCCGTTCGCATCGATCAACTTCATCACCGCCCACGACGGGTTCACGCTGCGCGACCTCGTCTCGTTCAACGAGAAGCACAACGAGGCCAACCACGAGGACAATCGCGACGGCACCGACGACAACCGCTCGTGGAACTGCGGCGTCGAGGGGCCGACCGACGATCCCGAGGTCAACGCGCTGCGCGCCCGCCAGCAGCGCAACTTCCTCGCCACGCTGCTGCTGTCCCAGGGCGTGCCGATGCTGCTCGGCGGCGACGAGTTCGCCCGCACCCAGCACGGCAACAACAACGCGTGGTGCCAGGACTCCGAGATCTCCTGGTACGACTGGGAACTGGACGCCGGCCAGCGCGAGCTGCTGACGTTCGCCAAGCGCCTGCTGGCGCTGCGCCGCGACCATCCGGTGTTCCGCCGCCAGCGCTTTCTGGAGGGAAAGGACGTCGCGGGGTCGGGCCTGCCGGACGTGTGGTGGTTTCGCCCGGACGGCCGCAAGATGACCCAGCGCGACTGGCACCGGGCAGACGCGCGCGTGCTCGGCGTGTTCCTCAACGGCACCGCCATCGCAGGCCAGACCCGCCACGGCGAGCGGATCGACGACGACTCGTTCCTGCTGCTCTTCAACGCCCACCACGAGGACATGACGTTCACGCTGCCGGTGCGCCGGTTCGGCGCCGCGTGGACACATGAGCTCTGTACGTTCGACCCCGCGATCGCCGCCGGCGAGGACCGCCTCGCCGCGCGCGGCGACGTCGAGGTGCGGGCGCGCTCGGTGAAGTTGCTGCGCCGGTGCTGAGGGCGACGTACCGGCTGCAGCTCGGGCCTGGGCTCGGGTTCGCGGAGGCGCGCGCGCTCGTGCCGTACCTGCGCGACCTCGGCGTCTCGCATCTCTACCTCTCGCCCGTCTGGCAGGCGCGCGAGGGGTCGACGCACGGCTACGACGTCGTCGACCCGCGCCGCATCGGCGACGAAGAGGGGTTCGCCGCGCTGGCATCGGCCGGGCTGGGCATCGTCCTCGACGTCGTGCCCAACCACATGGCGACCGACGACGCCAACCCGTTCTGGCGCGACCCCTCGCTGCGTGCGGCGGTTCTTCGACATCGATCCCGATGACCGGCCGCCACCGTCGCTTCTTCGACATCGACCACCTGGCCGGGGTGCGCCAGGAGGACCCCGAGGTCTTCGCGACCACGCACGCGAAGGTGCTCGAGCTGGCGGTGGACGGGCTGCGCATCGACCATCCCGACGGCCTGGCCGATCCGCTCGGGTACCTGGAGCGGCTGCGCGACGGCGGCGCGCGGCGCGTGTGGGTGGAGAAGATCCTCGACCCCGGCGAGCAGCTGCGTGAGGACTGGCCGGTGTGCGGCACCACCGGCTATGAGTTCCTCAACGACGTCATCGCACTGTTCGTCGACCCCGCGGCCGAGGCGCCGCTGACCGAGCTGTACGCCGAGCTGACCGGCGAGCGGCGCGCGTTCGGCGCGATCGCCGAGGAGGCCAAGCTCGAGCAGGCGCGGACGACGTTCTCACAGCGAGGTCGAGTGGCTGGAGCGCCTGTGGCCGGACGCGCCCGTCGACGTCGCCGAGGCGCTGTCGTCGCTGCCCGTCTATCGCACGTATCTGCGGGAGGGCGAGCCCGTCGGCGAACAGGATCGCGCGGTCCTGCGCGAGGCGGGGATCGACTGGCTGCTCGACGCGCCGCCGGACTTCGTCACGCGCTTCCAGCAGACCACGCCGCCGGTGATGGCCAAGGGCGTCGAGGACACGGCCTTCTACCGCTACGCGCGGCTGCTCGCGCTCAACGACGTCGGCGGCGACCCGTCGCGGTTCGGCATCGCGGTCGAGACGTTCCACGAGGCCAACGCGCTGCGCGCCGAGCGCTGGCCGAACGCGATGGTCACGCTCCAGACGCACGACACGAAGCGCTCGGCCGACGTGCGCGCGCGGCTGGCCGCGCTGTCGTGGATGCCCGGCGAGTGGGCCGAGCTCGCGCGCGCGGTCTTCTCCGACACGCCGCCGCCGGACGCCCACGACGGCTACCTGATGCTGCAGACCGTGGTCGCCGCCCCGATCGCCGCCGACCGGATCGCCGCGTACACGCACAAGGCGCTTCGCGAGCGCAAGGTCACGTCGAACTGGATCGAGCCCGACGAGGCGCACGAGGCGGCGGTCGCGCGCTGGGCGACGGCGCTGCTCGAACGCGACGACGTGCGGGCATTCACCGAGCGGCTCGCCGTGCCCGGCCGCCAGATCGCGCTCGCCCAGAAGCTCCTGCAGCTCACCTCGCCCGGCATCCCCGACATCTACCAGGGCGACGAGGACGACTTCCTCGCGCTCGTCGACCCCGACAACCGCCGGCCGGTACGACTGGCCGCCACCGGCGCTGCGCACGCAGTCGCCGTCGCCCAAGCTCGCGCTGACGCGCGCCGCGCTCGCTGTCCGCCCCACGGGCAGCGCGGCCTACGAACCCGTGCCGGCCGGCGACGGCGCGATCGCCTACGTCCACGGCGACGTCTTCGCCGCGGCGGCGGTACGGCCGGGCGCGGCCCTCCCCGAACCCCCGGGGAGCGCCTGGCGCGAGGCCTTCGCCGCCGACGGCGTCGCGCTCCACGAGCGCGTGTGACGCGCGATCAGCCCCGAATGACCAGCGTGCGCGAGATCACGGCGCTGTGGACGGGAGCAATCGCGCGCAACCGGATCCGGTAGCGACCGCGCTTGCCGACGGACGCGAGCCGGATCGTGTTCTTGCCCGAGTGCACCCGGACGACCTGGGGCTTGAAGCCGAGGCGGCCAAGGAGCACTTGCGCCACCAGCCGTGCGCCCTCGGGCGCCGTCACGCGCAGCCGGATCCGCGCGCCCTTGCGGGCACGGACCGTTCCCTTGGCGACCTTGATGCCCAGCCGCGGCTCGGCCGGGACTTTCGGCGCCGGCGTGCCGACGGCAGCAGCGAACTCCGCGAAGAACCGGGCCAAGGCGTACTCGCGGGCCCGCGCCTTGGGGTCGGCGAGCCGGGCGGATCACGGTCGGCCGGGCGTGCGCACGACGCAGCTTCGAGATCAGCTGCCGGCGCAGAGACAGGTCCTTGATGACCGCCAGTGCGGCCGCACGAGCCGCCGGTCCCGCGGAGGTCAGCGCCGCCTCGGGATCGGTTCCCGCGGGGGGCTGGCTCGCACGGCGGACGGCATCGGCGGCGGCGACGAGCGCCGCGAGATTGCTGCCGATCCGCTTGCCCAACGCACTCGGGCCGGCCACACGCTTGAGCTTTGCCGCCGCCCGAGCGTTGGCCACGCGGAACAGGCCGCGCGGCCTGCCGCCGGGGTCGTTGCCCCACGGATGGTCGGTCGATGGCTGCTTGCGGAGTTGCTTCCCCCAGTCCCGCAGCCCGCCGGAGGCACCCTTGACGCCCTTTCCGACGAGGAACTTCTTGAAGTTCTCGATCGCCTTGTAGGCGTCGTAGCTGCCGTCGATGAAATTCGCGGCTCCGTCCGCGAGATCAGCCACGCCGGGCGGGTTGAAGTCGCGGGTGATGACGACGTTCGTCGTGGAGCTGGATGTCTGTCCGCGCTCGTAGTGGATGGTGACCGCCACCGGCCGCTTGCCCAGGTCGGCGGCGTAGCGGTGCGAGAACACCGCGTTGCCGCCGAAGACGAAGATGCACTTCGTCTGGATCCTGCCGGCCGGCTTGGTCGCACAGGCGTCGCTCTTGCCGTCGCCCCAGTTGACCTCGATGTAGTTGACCGGCTCGAACGAGATCGGATCGATCTCGAGGTCCTTCGTCCGATCCGAGAACACGATGTCCGACCCGACCGAGAGGCGCGGCTTCGGCTGTGGGGCGGCCGGAGGCAACGGACCGATCGTGTGCTTCGGAGGCGCTGGCCCGATCGTCGTCTTCGGCGCATTCACATCGACCTGCCAGTTCCCTGTGGGGCCGCGCGGGCCTTGGAAGCCCTTCTCGCCGTACGGGGTGTCGCAGGTTCCCAGCCAGTAGAGCGGCGCGCCGTACGAGCCGTTCCTCTGGTCCTTCGGCACGTGGATGGTCGTGCTGGCGGTCAGCCCCGTTCCTTTGGAGCTCCCCAGGTCCCACGTGTACTTGTGGCCACCGGTGCAGCCCGGATTGGCGAACTCGCCCGCCGTGGCGGTCACCGTGACCGTGATCGTCGTGCCTGGCCGAACCTTGCCCGAGGGCGGGTTGGTCGTGATGGTGATGGCGTGGGCCGGACCCGCGACGGCCAGGAAGACGGCTGCTACGAGAAGTGCGCTGGACCGGCGAGCCACGTGCGAGCCCTACCACGCCACGGCACCGTCGGGCAACCGACGTGTGGCACCACTCGACAAATGTCGTAATACGGTGAGCCGGCTCAGCCGCCGAGGACCGGCAGCAGCAGGAAGGACGCGAGCTTGCCGCCCTCCTGGACCGTGTTCGTCGCCGGCAGCAACGGTTCGATGCTGACCGAGCCCGGCTCGTTGCGGTCGACCTTGTAGCGGCCCGGGAGGTGGGTCGGCATGTCGTAGGTGGTCAGCCGCAGCTGGAGGCGGTGGCCCGGCTCGAGCCGGTAGGCGGTCGGGTAGACCGCGACGTCGAACCGGTAGAGCGTGCCGGGCTCGAGCGGCTTGGGGTGCTCGTTGTCGTGGTACGGGTTGGCGGGCTTGGTGCGCGTCTTGTCGAGCGCGCGGTGCGAGGCGCGCAGATAGCCCTCGGTGATGATCGACTCCGTGCCGTCCGGCGCGACGTCGGCCAGCTTGGCGATCCAGTCGGTGTCGGTGGCGGTCGACGACGCGTAGAGGCGCAGCTGAGTCGGCCCGGCGAGCGTCAGCGGCGCGTCGAGCGGCGCGGTGCGCCACGTGATGCCCTGCCCGGTCTCGGCGCGCTGGTCGGTCGGCACGTACGGCGAGATCGCGATCGTGCCGTACTCGTCGAACGCCATGCTCAGGCCCGCGGTCGGGTTGGTGAAGTACTCCGACGCGCCCTGCTCCTTGGACTTCTTCGCAGTGAGCGAGCCCTGGTTGAGGTAGAGACGCTTGAACGTCGTGTCCGGGGGCGGCCACGCGGTCGTGTCGCGGTAGGCGTTCTCGCCCTGGACGTAGTAGCGGACGTTGCTGCGCTGCGCGGTGTCCTGGCCCATCAGGTGCCGGCGGAAGAACTCGAACTGCAAAGCCGTCAGGTCGTCTAGGCCGGGCGGGTTGTTGAGCGGAGCGAAGGGCGCGCCGCAGCCCTTGTGCGTGCACGGGCCGAGGTTGATGCGCGTCTCGACGCCCTTGCGCTTGGCCAGCGCCTCGTACATCTCGAGGTTCCCGCGCACGAATCCGTCGCGCCAGCCGTCGATGGCCAGCACGGGCACCTTGATGCGATCGACGTGGTACCAGGGCGAACGGTCGCGGTAGAAGGGCCCGTCGTTGGGCCGCGCGAGGTAGTCGAACGCGATCGGCGTGCCCGTCGCCTGCGCGACCTTCGCCTCGAGCGTCTGCTGCGCGGCGTTGGGGTCCTTGTTCGGCGTGAGCAGCCCGGGCCCGCCCTGCACGGCGATGTACTGGGCGTCGAAGAAGATGTCGGGGATCCCGGCGTGCGTGAACGCGTCCTCGTAGACGTCGCTGAGCGCGACCGCCGGCGCGATCGCCGCCAGGTGCGGCGGCTGCTGCTCGGCGACCAGGTACTGGGTGATGCCGACGTACGAGCCGCCCGCCATTCCGACCTTGCCGTTCGACCACGACTGCGTGCCGAGCCACTCGACCAGGGCCGCGCCGTCGCGCTGCTCACGCGGCGAGAAGTAGTTCTCGTTGAGGTTGCCGCCGCTGCCCCCCGTGCCGCGCACGTCGGCGACCGCGACGGCGATGCCGCGCGGCGCGAACGTCGCAGCGCTGGGGCAGCTGCACGATCCGTCGCGCCCGTACGGCGTCATGCCGAGGATCACCGGGAAGTTCCCGGGCGCCGGCGTCACGCCGTCCAGCGACGGGCGCGTCACGGTCATCGCGATCTTCACGCCGTCGTCCATCGGCAGGAAGACGTCGGTGCTCACGGTCTTGTAGGTCGCCGGCGGAAGCGGCGGATATGGCGAGGCGGCCTGGGCCGCCGAGGCGAGCGCGAGCAGCGCGAGGAGACCAGCGATCAGCAGCCGTGCGAGACGCATGCCAACCACAACGCTGGCGGGGCGTCAACCTTGCGGCGGTGCGGCTATGGAGCCCTCCGCGCCGCCTGTGTGAGCAGGCGCAAACGCTTCGCCTCGGCGGCACCGAGCTGGCCGGGCTCCAGCCGCCAGCGCCAGTTCGGCCCGCCCTCGACGCCCGGCATGTTCATGCGCGCCTCGTCGCCGAGGCCGAGGACGTCCTGGGCCTGGACGATCGTCACCGCCGCGCGGGATCGCAGGGTCAGGCCGATGAGGCCCCACCAGGGCTCGGGCTCGTGGACGCCGGCGCGCTCACAGGCGAGGTAGGCCTCCTCGCGCTGGCTCTCGGGCGCCGAGGCCCACCAGCCGGCCAGCGGCGCGTGGTCGTGGGTGCCCGTGTAGGCCACCGAACGCGCGCTCGTGGTTCTCGAAGCGATGCGGGCCGCGGCGGTCCTGGGGGTCGAAGGCGAACTGGGTGACGACCATCCCCGGAAGGCCGAGCTCGCGGCGCAGGCGCCGCACGGGCTCGGTGATCACGCCGAGGTCCTCGGCCACCAGCGGCAGGTCGCCGCCCAGCGCGCGCTCCATCGCGCGGAACGGCGCCGCGCCCGGGCCCCGCCGCCAGCGGCCGTCGCGCGCGGTCCGTTCGCTCTCGCGGATCGCCCAGTAGGCCACGAACCCGCGGAAGTGGTCGACGCGCACCGCGTCATACAGATCGAGGTTGCGCTTCAGCCGCTCGACCCACCAGCGATAGCCGCG
Organism: uncultured Actinomycetes bacterium; assembly: GCA_963825415.1. GTDB lineage: Bacteria > Actinomycetota > Thermoleophilia > Solirubrobacterales > Solirubrobacteraceae > BP-464. Next base: position 12,691 of record CAWGTD010000004.1, read on the forward strand.
CCGGCTCAGGGCCGGCCAGTCATAGAGCGGGTTGCCCCAGTGTTGGCCGTCGTCGGAGAACGAGTCGGGCGGCGCCCCCGCCACGACGCCCTCCTGGAAGAGCTCGGGGTGTGCGACGTGGTCGGCGCTGCCCTCGGCGATGTAGATCGGCAGATCGCCGAGCAGGCGAACACCGCGATCCTCGGCGTACGTGCGCAACGCTGCCCATTCGCGCTCGAAGCGCACCTGATCGTCCAGCGCGCCGCCCCACGCGACCCAGTCTGCGGCCCAGAACGCGTGCCGATCGGCGAATGCGCGGCGCTCGGCTTCGGACACCGGCGCGCCAGGATCGGCCAGCAGTCCGGGGTCGGCCGCAAACGCCGAACGGGCCTTGTAGGGCGAGCGATGCTCGTCCGGCGGCCCGAGCGGCAGCACCTGCCACCAGCGCTGGCCGGCCGCTGCCAGCCAGTCGACGAACGCGCGCGCGTCGTCGCCCAGCCGCCCGCCGGGCAGCGAGGTTGGGTGCAGCAGGACGCCTGATGACCGGCCGTCGAGGAGAGGGTTAGGCATGCGAGCGGTGGGACACAATGCCGAGGAGTGCCCGTCCCCCGCGCGCAGCAACCGCCCCCGCGCATCCAAATCGAGCGGACCGAGCCGATCGTCGACTGCGGTCGCTACCCGGTCAAGCGCACCGTCGGCGAGACCGTCGCGGTCCAGGCCGACGTCTTCCGCGACGGTCACGAGGTCCTGCGCGCGGTCGTCCGCTCACGCGGCCCGGGCGGCCGGCGCTGGCGCGAGGCGCCGATGGAACCCATCGATCACGACTCGGGAGGCAACCGCTGGGCCGGCTCGTTCGCGGTCGACGCGTGCGGGCCCTGGCAGTTCTCGATCGAGGCGTGGAGCGACGCGTTCGCCTCCTGGCGCGACGAGCTGCGCAGGAAGGTGGACGCCGGCCAGGAGGACCTCGGCGGCGAACTGGCCGAAGGGGTCGCCCACCTCGAGGCCGCCGCCGCGCGCGCCAAGGGCGCCGACGCGACGCGGCTCGCCGCCGCCCGAAAGGTGGTGGCCGACGAGACATCCGACTGGCGCCACCGCGTCGCCGCCGCGCTGGACCCCGACGTCGCCGCCGCGGCCGACCGTTGCCCGGATCGCCAGGACAGCACGATCGCGGGCCCGTTCGAGGTGCTCGTCGACCGCGAGCGCGCCCGCTTCGGCAGCTGGTACGAGCTCTTCCCGCGTTCGTGGGGCGGCCTGAAGGGCGTCACCGAGCAGGTCCCGCGGATCGCCGAGCTCGGCTTCGACGTCCTCTACCTGCCGCCGATCCACCCGATCGGCGAGACCAATCGCAAAGGGCCGAACAACACGCTGGTCGCCGGCAAGGGCGACCCGGGCTCGCCGTGGGCGATCGGCCACCACGCCCACGGCGGCCACGACGCGATCCATCCCGACCTGGGCACGATCGACGACTTCGACGAGCTCGTGCGCGTGGCCGGCGAGCACGGCATCGACATCGCGCTGGACTTCGCCATCCAGTGCTCGGCCGACCACCCGTGGCTGACCGAGCACCCCGAGTGGTTCAACCGCCGCCCCGACGGCACGCTGAAGTACGCCGAGAACCCGCCCAAGAAGTACCAGGACATCTACAACGTCAACTGGGACAGCGAGGACTGGCGCGGGCTCTGGCAGGCGCTGCTCGACGTCGTCATGCACTGGGTCGGCCGCGGGGTGAAGGTCTTCCGCGTCGACAACCCGCACACCAAGCCGCTGCCGTTCTGGGAGTGGCTGATCGAACAAGTCCGTCGCGACCACCCCGACGTGATCTTCCTGGCCGAGGCGTTCACCCGCGCGGCCATGATGCGCACGCTGGCCAAGCTCGGCTTCAACCAGTCCTACACCTACTTCACGTGGAAGAACGGCCGCTGGGAGCTGATCGAGTACGTGGTCGAGCTGGCGACGTCGGGGATGCAGGAGTACTACCGGCCGAACTTCTTCGCCAACACGCCCGACATCCTGCACGCGCAGCTCGTCGACGGCGGGCCCCCGGCGTTCCACTCGCGGCTGGTGCTCGCCGCGACGCTGAGCCCGACCTACGGCATCTACTCGGGCTACGAGCACTTCGAGAACGTGCCGGTCCGCGAGGGCAGCGAGGAGTACCTCGACTCCGAGAAGTACGAGGTCAAGCAGCGCGCGCTCGACGGCCCGCTGCTGCCGACGATCGCCCGGATCAACCGCATCCGCCGCGAGCACCCCGCGCTGCAGTTCCTGGCCAACCTCTGGTTCATGGACGCGGCCAACGACGCGCTGATCGCCTACGCCAAGCGCACCGGCGACGACGTCGTGATCTGCGTGGTCAACATCGATCCGCAATGGGCCCAGGAGGGCTCGGTGACCGTGCCCGCCCACCTCGGCCTGCCGCCCGCCTTCGGCGTGCGCGACCTGCTCGCAGGCGAGGCCTTCGACTGGCGGATCGGGCCCAACTACGTGCGGCTGGAGCCGGGCGGCGCGCACGTCCTGGAGGTCGAGTGACCGAGGTCGAGGCGGGCGGGGCCGCAATGCCCGAGCACACGCACCCAACCCACTGGTTCGAGGCCGACCCGCTGTGGTTCAAGCACGCGGTCTTCTACGAGATCCACATCCGCGGGTTCTTCGACGGCAGCGGCGACGGGCACGGCGACTTCCGCGGGCTGATCGAGAAGCTCGACTACCTGCAGTGGCTGGGCATCGACTGCATCTGGCTGCTGCCGATGTACCCGTCCCCCCTGCGCGACGGCGGCTACGACGTCGCCGACTTCACGGGCATCCACTCCGACTTCGGCACCACCGAGGACTTCCGGCAGTTCGTCGACGAGGCCCACCAGCGCGGGATGCGCGTGATCGCCGACTTCGTCATGAACCACACGTCGGCCGAGCACCCGTGGTTCCAGGAGGCGCGGTCGAGCCCCGACAACCCCAAGCGCGACTGGTACGTCTGGTCGGACACCGTCCACCGCTACGACGACGCGCGGATCATCTTCGTCGACACCGAAGGGTCGAACTGGACCTGGGACGAGCAGGCCGGCGCGTACTACTGGCACCGCTTCTTCTCCCACCAGCCCGACCTCAACTTCGACAACCCCGACGTCTGCGACGCGATGATCGAGGTCCTGCGCTTCTGGCTGGACCTGGGCATCGACGGCTTCCGGCTCGACGCGATCCCCTATCTGTTCGAGCGCGAAGAGACGAACTGCGAGAACCTGCCCGAGACGCATGCGTTCCTCAAGCGAGTTCGCCGCGAGGTGGACGAGAACTACCCCGACCGCGTGCTGCTCGCGGAGGCCAACCAGTGGCCCGAGGACGTCGTCGAGTACTTCGGCGACGGCGACGAGTGCCACATGTGCTTCCACTTCCCCGTGATGCCGCGCATGTTCATGTCGCTGCGCCGCGAGGACGCCACGCCGATGCTCGAGATCCTCGAGCGCACTCCGACGATCCCCGACAACTGCCAGTGGGGCCTGTTCCTGCGCAACCACGACGAGCTGACCCTCGAGATGGTCACCGACGAGGAGCGCGACTACATGTACGCCGAGTACGCCAAGGACCCGCGGATGAAGATCAACCTCGGCATCCGCCGGCGGCTGGCCCCGCTGCTCGACAACGGCCGCGACGAGATCGAGCTGCTGCACGCGATCCTCTTCAGCCTGCCGGGCTCGCCGGTCCTGTACTACGGCGACGAGATCGGGATGGGCGACAACGTCTACCTCGGCGACCGCGACGGCGTGCGCACCCCGATGCAGTGGACCGGCGACCGCAACGGCGGCTTCTCGCGGGCCGACTTCGCCGCGCTCTACGCGCCGCCGCTGATGGACCCGGTCTACGGCTACCAGGCGGTCAACATCGAGGCCCAGCTGCGCACCCCCACCTCACTGCTGCGCTGGATGCGCCGCTTCATCGCGCTGCGCAAGGAGCACCCCGTGTTCGGCCTGGGCAGCTACGAGCCGCTGCGGCCGGCCAACCAGCGGATCTTCGCGCACATCCGCCGCCACGAGGACGACGTCGTGCTGTGCGTGCACAACGTCGCCCGCTCGGCGCAGGCGGTCGAGCTCGACCTGAGCGAGTTCGCCGGGCGCCACCCCGTCGAGATGTTCGGGCGCACGCGCTTCCCGAAGATCGGCGAGCTGAACTACCTGCTCACGCTCGCCCCGCGCGGGTTCTTCTGGTTCCAGCTCGTGGAGGGAGAGGACGAGTGAGCCTCGCCGAGTACCTGGTGGCGCAGCGGTGGTTCGGCTCGAAGGCCCGCGAGGTCGCCCACGTCGACCTGCTCGAGGAGATCCCGCTGCCCGGCGGGCTGACCGCCACGTTCGTCGAGGCGGTGTTCAGCCCGGGTACCCACGAGACCTACCAGCTGCTGGTGGGCGACACCCCGGAGACCGACGCGCTGGCCGAGCGCGCCGAGGTCCTGCTCGACCTCATGCGCGAGGGCGCGGATGTCGCAGCGGGCGAGTCGGTCGTCCGCTTCCGCTCGCTCGGCGAGATTGACGGGGTTGGTGGAGACGGTGCCCCGCGGCCGATCGACGCCGAGCAGTCCAACTCCTCGGTCGTCTTCGGCGAGGAGCTGATCCTCAAGGTCTTCCGGCGCGTCGAGCCCGGCATCAACCCCGACCTGGAGATCACGCGCTTCCTCACCGAGCACGGCTTCGACCGGATCCCGGCGCTGGCCGGCTGGTATGAGATCGAGGGCCGCAACCTCGACGCGACGCTCGGGCTGCTCCAGCAGTTCGTCGTCGGCGGCCGTGACGGGTGGGACCTCGCGCTCGACGAGCTCGGCGCCGACGCCGAGCGCTTTCTCGCGCGCGTCGGGCGGCTTGGCGAGGTGGTCGGCCAGATGCACTCGGTGCTCGGCTCGGACGCCTCCGACCAGGCTTTCGCTCCCGAGGAGCCCTCCGCCGAGGCGATCGGGCTGCTCACCGCGACGATCGACGAGGAGATCGAGCGCATCTTCCTCGAGCTCGCCGACCGCGAGGAGGCGGCCCCGATCGCCGGCCGCGGCGAGGAGGTGCGCGACCACCTGCGGATGCTCGCCCAGGTGGCGGTCGGCGGGCGGGTCATTCGCCATCACGGCGACCTGCACCTCGGCCAGACGATGTGGGCCGACGACGACTGGGTCGTGCTCGACTTCGAGGGCGAGCCCGCACGCACGCTCGCCGAGCGGCGCCGCAAGCGCTCGCCGATGCGCGACGTCGCGGGCATGCTGCGCTCGTTCGCCTACGCGGCTTCGGCCTCCGAGTTGCAGCGCGGTGTCACGGCGCCGGAGGGCTGGGAGGCCAGAGCGCGTGCGGCGTTCCTCGAGGGGTACTTCTCGACCGTGGACCACTCGCTGCTGCCCCCGAGCAGCTCGGCCACGGAGCAGCTGCTGTCGATCTTCGAGCTCGAGAAGGCGGTCTACGAGCTGCGCTACGAGCTCAACAACCGCCCCGAATGGGTGCGCATCCCGGTCGCCGGCATCCTGCGACTGCTCGAGGCGCAGGTCGCGTGAACCGCACGGCCGACCCTCACGCGATTCTCGGCGCGCACTCGCACAACGGTGGCGTCGTTGTGCGCGCCTACCGACCCGAGGCGAAGCGGATCGTGGCCCGCGTGGACGGCCTCGGCGAGGTCGAGCTGCGACCCACGGGCGACGACGGTCTGTTCGAGGGCCAGGTCGAAGGCGCCGAGCTGCCGCTGCGCTACGAGCTCGAGGTCGCCTACCCCGACGGAAACACGTTCACGATGCGCGACCCGTACTCGTTCGCGCCGACGCTGGGCGAGATCGACCTCCACCTTGCCGGCGAGGGGCGCCACGAGGAGCTCTACCGCCGCCTCGGCGCCCGCGTGCAGGAGATCGACGGCGCGCTGGGCACGTCGTTCGCGGTCTGGGCGCCGAGCGCGAAGGCGATCAGCGTCGTCGGCGACTTCAACTCCTGGGACGGCCGGCTGCACCCGATGCGCTCGATGGGCTCCTCGGGCATCTGGGAGCTGTTCGTCCCCGGCGTCGAGGAGGGGCAGCGCTACAAGTTCGAGATCCTCACCCAAGCCGGGGACCTGCGGATGAAGGCCGACCCGCTGGCGTTCGAGGCCGAGGTGCCGCCGGAGACCTCGTCGGTCGTCAACCGCTCGACGCACGAGTGGGCCGACGCGCGAATGGCTCGAGGAGCGCGCGCGAACCGAGCCCCAGAGCGCGCCGATGTCGATCTACGAGGTGCACCTCGGCTCGTGGCGCCTGAACCCGCTGGAGGGAAACCGGTCGCTCACGTATTCCGAGCTCGCCGACGAGCTGGCCGCCTACGCGCAGGACATGGGCTTCACGCATCTCGAGCTGCTGCCGGTGATGGCCCACCCGTTCGCGGGGTCGTGGGGCTACCAGGTGACCTCGTACTTCGCCCCGACTCCGCGCTTCGGGTCGCCCGACGAGCTGCGCGAGTTCGTCGACCGCCTGCACGGCCACGGCCTGGGCGTGATCCTCGACTGGGTCCCGGCGCACTTCCCCAAGGACGACTGGGCGCTGCGGCGCTTCGACGGGACGGCGCTCTACGAGCACGAGGACCCGCGTCGCGGCGAGCACCCCGACTGGGGCACGCTGGTCTTCAACTTCGCGCGCAACGAGGTCCGCAACTTCCTGCTGGCGAACGCCCTGTACTGGCTGCGCGAGTACCACGCCGACGGGCTGCGGGTCGACGCCGTCGCCTCGATGCTCTACCTCGACTACTCCCGCGAGGAGGGTCAGTGGGTCCCGAACGAGTTCGGCGGCCGCGAGGACCTCGACGCGGTCGCTTTCCTCAAGGAGCTCAACGAGGTCGTGCACGCACGAGTGCCGGGTGTGATCTCGGCCGCCGAGGAGTCGACGGCGTGGCCCGGCGTGTCGCGGCCGACCTACGTCGGCGGCCTGGGCTTCGGGCTGAAATGGAACATGGGCTGGATGCACGACACGCTGGCCTACTTCCAGCAGGACCCCGTCTACCGGCGCTTCCACCACCACCAGCTGACCTTCTCGCTGATGTACGCCTTCAGCGAGCACTTCGTCCTGCCGCTGTCACACGACGAGGTCGTGCACGGCAAGGGCTCGCTGGTTTCGAAGATGCCCGGCGACAAGTGGCAACGCCTCGCCAACCTGCGCGCCCTGTACGCCTACATGTGGGCGCATCCCGGCAAGAAGCTGCTGTTCATGGGCCAGGAGTTCGCCCAGGAAGCCGAGTGGAGCGAGGAGCGCTCGCTGGACTGGCACCTGCTGGAGGACCCCCAGCACGCCGGCGTGCAGGCGCTCGTCCGCGACCTGAACCGCGCCTACCGCGACGAGCCCGCGCTGTGGGAGCTCGATTCCGATCCCGCAGGCTTCTACTGGCTGGAGCCCAACGACGCCGACGCCAACGTCGTCGCGTTCTGCCGCACGTCCGCAGCGACGACGAGGGTGTCGTGGCGTGCGTCTGCAACCTGTCCCCGGTGCCGCGCGAGAACTACCGCCTCGGCCTGC
>CAWGTD010000005.1:0-14059 GCA_963825415.1 uncultured Actinomycetes bacterium
ATGGTCGCTGGGCATGCCCGCAGCATCGCACGCCGCGTCAGCCCGGAAACCCCTTCGTGTCGGCGATCTCGTCCCGGGATGGCGACCTCCGTCGAGCTGATCAAGCAGCTGCGTGGTGCCGTGACCTGAACAGCTCCAGCGCGTAGGCGCCGGCGGGGTGCTCGCGGAAGCGGTAGACGTCGCGGGCGAGGTCGGGCGACACCTCGTCGGGCTGAGGCAGTGTGACCCCGTACTCAGGCGGAGCGATCAGCGCCGCGGCGAGGCAGGCGAACGTCAGGTCGGCGGCGGTGAACCGCTCGCCGCACAGGTGTGGCCGGCCGTCGGCCAAGCGCTCCGCGATCGTGTCGAACGCGCGCCACACGCGCGCCTCGTCTTGCTCGACGGTGTTCGCGTCCAGAGCGAGCTCCTTCCGCGCCCAGCGCGTCACCACGGGCCACAGCGCGGTCATCATCCGGGCCTCCCACGCCGGGACGCCCTGGTTGTTGAACTGCAGCAGCAGCTGCTTGCGCGGCAACATTTTCGCGTAGATCCAGCGGCGCCCGTCGGGCCCGAGGCCCTCGTCGAGCCAGCGGCTGAGCGCGACGACGTCCTCCAGCTCGGCGCCGTCGTCGGGGAACAGGCGCAGCGCCGGGTCGAGGCGCGCGTCGGCGTAGCGCAGGATCGCCTCGGACTCGGGGAAGACCCCCTCGTCGGTGACGAGCACCGGCACGGTTCGGCCCCCTCCGGCGCGGCGCGCCCGGATCTGGTGGACGCCCTGCACGTGGCGCTCCTCGACGTAGTCCACGCCCGGCGCGGTCGAGCGCCCAGCGGGCCTTCTCGCAGAAATGGCTGATCGGAATCGTCAGCAAGCGGCGCATGAGCGGATTATGGTCGGCGGATGCCGGTGACCTGGGACGAGGCGGACGACGCGATCCTGGCGGGCGACCTCGCGGTCGCACTGGCGTACGTCACGCCCGCGGGCGGAGCTGTGGGCCGTCGCGCGACTGGGGGTGCCGCCCCAATTCGGGCGGGCGGCGCGCCGGTGTGCTGGGCCACCGGTTCAACGCCAAGTCGCTCCGGCCAACAAGACGTTGCTTCTGCTGGGTAACGGCTTCATGGCCAAGCGCGGGCTGAAGCGAGCCCGGAGAGAGGCCGCATGACCGTCGACATCGGCGCTGCGGTCGCAGAGGCCGGCTCGGTCCGCAAGGCGAGCGAGGCGGAGCTGCCCGACGTGGCAAGGGTGCTCGCCGAAGCGTTCTACGACGACCCGCAGTTCAGCTGGATAGTTCCCGACGACACCAAGCGGCTGGGCATCCTGGAGCGCGCATTCCTGCTGTTCCTGCGGAGGATCTGGTTCGCCCAGGACGAGTGCTACACGACCGACGGCGTGGTCGGGGCGGCCGTCTGGGAGCGGCCCGGCGAGTGGAAGCTCGGCGTGATGCCGCAGCTGCGGATGGCGCCGTCGATGATCGCGATCTTCGGGCGCTTCCTGCCACGGATGATGCGGGCGATCGCCGCCGTGGAGTCCAACCACCCCACCGAGCCGCACTACTACCTGCCGTTCGTCGGCGTCGTCACCAGTGGCAGGGCCGGGGCGTCGGCGCGGCGCTCCTGAAGCCGATCCTCGACCGCTGCGACAGCGAGCGGATGCCGGCCTACCTCGAGGCGTCCTCACCGCGCAACCGCGCGCTGTACGAGCGCCACGGGTTCGCCGTCACCGAGGAGTTCCAGCTCGGCAAGGACAGCCCGCCGATCTGGCGCATGTGGCGCAAGCCCGAGCCGACCGGCGGCGCATGAGCCGCGCGCGCTCGTCCAGCCACCGGTGACAGGATGCGGGCCATGCCCCGCGTCAACATCGCCGACCCGACGTTCGAATACGACAGCACCGACCCCGAGGGCTTTCGCTCAGGCATGTTCCGGCCCAAGGAGCTGGGCGCCAAGCAGACGGGCACCAGCGTCTACGAGCTGCCGCCCGGCCAGGCGCTGTGTCCGTATCACTACGAGTACGGCGAGGAGGAGTGGCTGCTGGTCCTCGACGGCCGGCCGACGCTGCGCGCTCCCGAGGGCTCGTCGCAGCTGGAGCCGTTCGACCTGGCGTTCTTCCCCAAGGGCCCCGACGGCGCGCACATGGTCCGCAACGACACCGACGCCCCCGTGCGCGTCCTCATGTGGTCAAACGTCGTCCACCCGTCCGCGACGGCCTACCCCGACAGCGACAAGGTCGGGGTCTGGACCGGCGACAAGGCCGAGGACGGGATGTTCGTGCGCTCGACCAACGTCGAGTACTTCCACGGCGAGGCGTAACGCAGCGTCAGGCGTCGATCCGTTCGGGCAGTCCGAAGCGCTCGAACGCGGAGAACAGGCGCCGCGGGTCGGCCTGCTGCTCGGGCCAGTGCGCGTACGCCTCGCGCTCGGTCGGCTCGGTCGAGCGAGCGACGAACGCGACGACGTCGCTGATCAGGTTGCCGCGCAGCGTCAACACGTTCAGCGCGAAGGGCAGATGCGTCCCCGCCTCTTCGTCCCACGTGTAGAAGCCCAACGCCTCCTGCCCGTTGGCCCGCGCCCGCTGCGCCTTCCAGCGCCACAGCCCCGACATCGGCCAGCCGACCAGGAACGTGCCGACCTCGTCGCGGCCGCTGTACCAGGTCGCCAGCGGGGGCATCGCGAAGCTCACGTCCTCGGCGAGCATCGCGACGACGGTCTCGACGTCGCAGCGCAGCCACGCGTCGACGTAGCGGTCGACCAGCTCGCTCACCGTGTCGTCACCGAGCTCGCGCAGCGTCGCCTGCTGGCTCTGCTCGGGCACGCGCTCCTCGGTCGCCGCCCGCGCGCGCTGCAGCGCGCTGTTGACCGACGCAACCGTCGTCTCCAGCGCGTCGGCGACCTCCTGGGCGGAGAACCCGAGGACCTCGCGCAGGATGAGCACCGCGCGCTGATTGGGCGGCAGGTGCTGGAGCGCGGCGACGAACGCCAGCTCGACGCTCTCGCGCTGCTCGTAGCGGGCCTCCGGCGCCGCGAACCCGTCCTCCAGGCCGAGCCGCTCGTCCGGGTAGGGCTCGATCCAGATCGACTCGACGACAGGCTCGCCGGGGCCCGTGTGCGGGTCGGTGGCGGGGGCATAGTCGATCGGGAGCACCCGCTTGGGCCGCTTGGCGATGTGGTTCAGGCAGGCGTTGGTCGCGATCGTGTAGAGCCACGAGCGCAGCGAGCTGCGGCCCTCGAAGCGGCCGAGGCCGCGCCAGGCGCGCAGCAGCGCCTCCTGGAGGGCGTCCTCGCCGTCGTGGACCGAGGCGAGCATGCGGTAGCAGTGGGCGTGCAGCTCGCCGCGGTAGGGCTCGACCAGCTGGGCGTAGGCGTTCTCGTCGCCCTCGCGCGCGGCGGCGAGCAGCTGGCGTTCCTGGGTGGATGAGGAGGCGGCCATCGGCGCCACATTAGACCCGCCCGGCGCAACGAAATCATCGGACCGATGAATCCGGCGCGGCGCCGCGGTCTATATGGCCAGCGCATGAGGCGATCCAGGTCCACCCCAGTCGTCCACCTCGAGCTCCACACCGGCGATCTCGCGGCGGCGCGCGCCGCCTACGCGGAGTTGTGCGGCTGGCGCGGGGAGCACATCGAGGCCGGCGGAGGCTCGTATCTGGCCCTCGAGCTGGGCGGCCGGCTGGGCGGCGGGATCGTGGAATGCCCGACGCAGCGGCCGCTCTGGCTCCCTTACGTCGCGGTGCCCGAGATCGGCGCGGCCACCGACCGGGCGCGCGCCCACGGCGCCGCGGTCCTGCTCGAGCCGCGCGAGGGCCCGGCGGGCTGGCGCAGCGTGGTCACGACGCCGGCCGGCGGGGAGATCGCGTTCTGGCAGGCCAAGCGATGAGTTCTCGGCAACACCCTGGTCTCAACTCCCAGAACGACTTTGCTACACCAGAAGGAGACCAGAGATGACGACGACCACCACCGCAAACACCGACCGTTCCCGCTGGACCGCCCTGTACGTGCTGTGCGTCGGGATGCTGATGATCGTGCTCGACGCCACCGTCGTGAACGTCGCGCTGCCGTCGATCCAGAACGACCTCGGTTTCTCGCAGTCGAGCCTGGCGTGGGTCGTCAACGCCTACCTGATCGCCTTCGGCGGCCTGCTGCTGCTCGCCGGCCGGCTGGGTGACCTGATCTCGCGCCGCGGGATGTTCCTTGCCGGATTGCTCGTGTTCACCATCGCGTCGATGGTCTGTGGCGCGGCCCAGACCCAAGAGATGCTGGTCGTCGCCCGGTTCGTCCAGGGCGTCGGTGGCGCGATGACCTCCTCGGTCATCCTCGGGATGATCGTCACGATGTTCCCCGAGCCGCGCGAGCAGGCCAAGGCGATCGGCGTCTTCAGCTTCGTGGCATCCGCGGGTGGCACGATCGGCCTGTTGGCCGGCGGCGTGCTGACCGAGTCGATCAACTGGCACTGGATCTTCTTCATCAACCTGCCGGTTGGGATCGCCACCGCGGTGCTCGCCATGCGCCTGCTGGAGAACGACAAGGGCATGGGCCTGCGCCAGGGCGCCGACGCGCTCGGCGCGGCGCTGATCACCGGCGCGCTGATGCTGCTCGTCTACACGATCGTCAAGCCCGCGGCCGAGGACGGCTGGGGCGCCCAGAACACGCTCCTGCTCGGCGCGGTCTCGCTCGCGCTGCTCGCTGCGTTCGTCGCGCGCGAGGCCACGGCGCGCACCCCGCTGATCCCGCTGCGGATCTTCAAGTCGCGCAACGTCGCGGGCGCCAACGCGATCCAGGCGCTGCTGGTGGCCGGGATGTTCAGCATGTTCTTCCTTGGCGCCCTGTACCTCCAGCGGATCCTGCACTACAACCCGCTGGAGATCGGCCTGGCGTTCCTGCCGGCCACGCTGATCATGGGCACGCTGTCACTGCGCTACTCCGAGCGGCTGATCATGCGGCTCGGCGCCAAGGGCGCGCTGCTGCCGGGCCTGGTGCTGCTGCTGATCGGGATGCTGCTGTTCGCGCGCACTCCGGTCGAGGGCAACTACGTCCTCGACGTCGCGCCGGCGATGGTCGCGGTCGGCACCGGCGTGGCGATGTGCTTCCCCGCGCTGATGACGCTCGCCATGTCGGGTGCGACGCAGGAGGACGCGGGCCTGGCGTCCGGACTGGTCAACACGACCGTCCAGGTCGGCGGCGCCCTGGGCCTGGCGGTCCTGGCCACGCTGGCCGCCAGCCGGACCAGCGACCTGCGCGACGCCGGCCACACCGCCGCGTCGGCCCTCAACGACGGCTACCACCTGGCCTATCTCGTCGGCGCCGCCCTCGTGGTCAGTGCGCTGATCGTCGCCTTGGCCGTGATCCGCCCGGCGGCCGCCGGCGATCAGCACGCCCACGCCCACCCGACGGGCGAGCCGGCCTCCGAAGCGGCCTAGCCCCGCGCCGTCAGGCGAGGACGTCGAGCACGCGGTCGACGTCCTCGGTCGTGTTGTAGACGTGCCATGACGTCCGCAGCTTGCCGCCGCGCATCGCGCCGATGATCCCCGCGCGCTCGAGCGCCGCCTCGGCGCCCGGGACGTCGGCGGAGACGATCGCCGAGTCGCCGGGCTCCAGGCCGATTCCCGCGCGGAAGCGGTTGGCCAGCGCGAGATCGTGCTCGTGGATCGCCTCGACGCCGATGCGCTCGACGAGCTCGAGCGCCGGCTGCGTGCCGACCCAGCTGAACCACGCAGGCGAGGTGTCCAGGCGCCGCGCCTCGTCGGCCAGCCGCAGCGGCGGCCCGAAGTACGAGCTGTGCACGTCGGCGCCCGCGTACCAGCCGGCGGTCAGCGGCGCGATCTGCTCGACGCGCTCGGGGCGGACCGCCATGAACGCGGTGCCGCGCGGCGACATCAGCCACTTGTAGGCCCCGGCGGCGACGGCGTCGAAGCGCTTGGCGTCAAGCGGCAGCCAGCCGCACGCCTGCGTGGCGTCGACGATCGTGACCGCGCCGTGCTGGGAGGCGGCCTCCGCGATCCCGTCGAGGTCGGCCAGCTCGCCGGTGCTCATCTGCACGGCGCTGAACGCCACCACGTCGACGTCGGCGTCGATCGCCTCGGGCAGCCGGGCGACCGGCACGAGCGTGACGCGGCAGCGCCCGAGCTCTTCCTGGACCAGGAACGGAAAGAGCGTCGAGGTGAACTCGACCTCGGGCAGCAGGACGTGCGAGCCCGCGGGCAGCGACGCCGCGATCAGGCCCATCAGGCCCGAGATCGTCGCGCCGACGGTCACATCGGCCGTCTGCACGCCGACGATCCGCGCGTAGGCGGCGCGCGCGCCCTCCGTGGCGTCGCCCCAGTGCTCCCAGCTCGTGCCCCCACCGCGCCACTCGTGCAGGGCGGTTTGCAGCGCGTCCCAGGCGACGCGCGGCGGGAGCCCGAAGCTCGCGGTGTTGAGGTACACCGTCTCGGGCGACCACTGCTCGCGGGCGTCGGCGATGCTCAGGGCGGGAATCGGCCGAGCCTATGTGATGACGTCCGCGAGCCACGCGGCGATCGCGGCGCCCACCGCGTCGAGATCGCCGCGCAGGCCGTGGTCGCCGCGAACCTCGGCGACGGTGCGGTTGGCGGCGGGCGGCGGCATCCCGAACGGATCGCTGGCGCCCTGGACGACGAGCGTGGGGACCGTCACCGCGTCGAGCTCTGAGAGGCGGCTCTTGGTGGGGTCGTCGCCGCGGCCCGGTGGGTGCACCGGGAACGCCAGGCACAGCACGGCGGTCGCTTCGACGGCCTCGAATGTTCGGCACGCCACGCGCGCGCCGAGCGACCGGCCGCCGACCACGAGTCGCAGCGAGGCGAGCTCGGCCGTCCGCAGGCGCTCGAGCACGGCCGTCCATGCGGCGTCGAGCTGGCGCGCCGGCGCCGGCGAGCGGCGGCCCGCGACGCGATAGGGCTGCTCGACGAGCCCGACCGTCAGCCCAGCGGCGTTCGCGACGTCCTTCGCCTTCACGATGTCGGGCGCGGTCACGCCTCCGCCCGCGCCGTGACCGAGCACCAGCGCGGCGCTCGCCCCCGCCACCGGATGCAGGTGCACGCGAGCCGGGCCGTGCGGCGTGTCGACATCGATCGCACTCACCGCGGTGATGCTGGCATAGGATCGTCTCGATGCCCGACCGCCTGTACTTCACGGACTCCGACGAGGCCAACGCGCTGATCGCATCGGATCCCATGGCCCTGCTCGTGGGCTTCGTGCTCGACCAGCAGGTGTCGGTGCAGAAGGCGTTCTCGGGGCCGCTGGCGCTGCGCGAGCGCCTGGGCGCGATCGACGCGGCGACGCTCGCCTCGGCCGACCTCGAGCCGGTGTTCCGGGTGCGGCCCGCGGTGCATCGCTTCCCCGGCTCGATGGCCCAGCGCGTGCACGCCCTCGCCGTCCACGTTCGCGACCGCTACGACGGCGACGCGGCCCGCGTCTGGACCGACGCGACCGACACCGCCGAGCTGCGCGCCAACATCGCCGCCCTTCCCGGGTTCGGCGAGATGAAGATCAAGGCACTCGGATCGGTGCTCGCCAAGCGCTTCGGCGTCGAGGCCGCCAAGGGCCTGGTGCCATCGCACCCGACCCTCGGCGATGTCGATTCGCGGCAGGCCCTGACCGACTACCAGACGGCCAAGCGCGCGCACAAGGCCGAGTGGTCGAAGGCCAAGGCGCCCGCCTAGACCGGATTGGCGACCAGCTCGCCCTCGCTCTCCGGCGGCGCGATCAGGATCGCGCCCTCGCCCGTCGCGTATGCCTCCTCGCCGTGCTGGACGACGTCCATGCCCAGCGCCTCCTCGCGCTCGCTGGCCCGCAGCGGCATGACGGCGTTGATCACTCGCAGCAGCACGTAGGTCGCGCCGAACGCGTAGATCGGCGTCGTCAGCGCCGCCAGCGCCTGCCAGCCCAGCGTGCCGGCATCCCCATAGAACAGGCCGTCCGCGACCCCGTTCCAGCCGATCTGGGCGACGAAGCCCGTGAACAGGATGCCGGTGAGGCCCGCCACGCCGTGGGCGGCGAGCACGTCGAGCGTCTCGTCGACGCGCGTGCGCGGCCGCAGGACGATCACCGCATAGCTCGGCAGCGCGGCGAGCGCGCCCAGCGCCATCGCCCAGCCGGGGCTGATGAACCCGCCCGCGGGCGTGATCCCGACGCAGCCGACGATGATCGCCGTGGCGGCGCCGATCGCCGTGATCTGGCGGCCGCGGATCAGGTCGAGCACGAACCAGACGACCAGCGTGCACGCCGGCGTCAGCAGCGTGTTGGTGAACGCGAGCACGCCCGACCGGCCCGCGGTGAACCCGCTGCCGCCGTTGAAGCCGAACCAGCCGAACCACAGCAGGCCCGCGCCGAGCAGGACGAACACCGCGTTGTGCGGCAGCAGCGCCTGGCGCCCGTAGTCCTTGCGCGCGCCGACGACCACCGCCGCGGCCAGCGCCGAGAAGCCCGAGCCCATCTCCACGGGCACGCCGCCGGCGAAGTCGAGCGTCCCGTGCTCGACCAGCCAGCCGCCGCCGAACGACCAGTGCGCGAGGACCGCGTAGACGAGCACCGACCACAGCGCGGCGAAGACCAGAAAGGGGCCGAAGCGCATCCGCTCGACCACCGCGCCCGAGACCAGGGCGACGGTGATGATGCAGAACGTCGCCTGGAAGGCCATGAACAGCAGGTGCGGGATCGTCCCGCCCTCCCGCGGGTCAAGCGTGACGCCCTGCAGGAACGCGTGGTCCAGGCCGCCGATGAAGCCGTTGCCGGTGTCGAACGCCAGCGAGTAGCCGACCGCCGCCCACATCACGGTCGCCACGGCGATGGCGCCGAGGGACATCATGAAGGTGTTGAGCGTGTTCTTCTCGCGCACCAGGCCCGCGTAGAAGAGGCCGAGCGCCGGGGTCATCATCAGCACCAGCGCCGTGGCCGCCAGCATCCAGGCGGTGTCGCCGCTGTCGATCTTGGCCTGGGCGAGCTCCAGCGCGCCGCTCATGCGCCCACCGGCGTGACGGCGCCGTGATCGGTCTCCCCTGTGCGGATGCGCACCGCGCGCTCGAGCGGCACGACGAAGATCTTGCCGTCGCCGACCTCACCGGTGCGGCCGCCTTCGCACAGCGCGTCGATGGTCGGCTCGACGAACGCGTCGGACACCGCGATCTCGAAGCGCACCTTGTCGGCGAGCCCCATCTTCACAGTGGTCCCGCGGTAGGTCTCGACGCGGTCGAGCTCTCCGCCATGACCCTGCACGCGGCTCAGCGAGACGCCGCGCACTTCGGCGCGGTACAGCGCTTCGAGGACGTCGTTGGCCTTCTCGGGCCGGACGATGCCGATGACGAGCTTCACCTGCTCCTCCCCTTGTTCGACGACGGGCGGCCGTCAGACTGCCAGGAAGCACAGCCCGACGAGGTCTGCCCGCGTCGGCCTGCGGCTCACCGCGGCCAGGCGCGCGGCCTGCGCCGCGTTCAGCCAGGTACCTGCGGCGGTCTGCGCGCCGGCCTTGGGGTCGTAGCGGTAGACGTCGAACCCGCGCCGCTTGTCGTTGCCGTAGAAGGTGAAGCCCGAGCGGTAGGCCGACTCGGTCTTGGCCGCCCACGTGTCGCTGTTGTCGAACTTGAACCAGCCGACCTGGCGGATGCCTCCGGTGCCGACGTCGCCGATCCGGTAGCCCTCCAGCTCCTGCAGGTCGAGGATGCGAACGCCGGCGTTGTACCAGCCCATGACCATCAGCTTGGACTGGTGGTCGATCTGGAAGACGTGCGCCGTGCAGCGCGCGACGTACTCGTTCTGCGGGTCGTTGCCGGGCGCGACGCCCACCTCGTCGATCTGGAACATGCCGACCTTCAGCGGCTGCGAGACGTCGGTGATGTCGTAGACGTGCACGGCCCCGCTGGGGCACTCGCCGGTGCCCTCGGCGCCGGCGAACTCGTCCTCGGCGATCAGGAACGTGCGATCGCCCATCGTGACCGCCTCTGTCTGGTGCCAGACGTTCACGGCGGGGTCGTGCACCGTCCCGATCGAGACCGGATGCGCCGGGTCGGAGGTGTCGATGATCTCGGCGTGCGAGAGCGCCGCGATGTAGGCGCGGCCGCCACCGGGGCTGAAGGTGATGTCGTGCGGCTCGGTGCCGAGGCCGGGGAAGGTCTCGAGCTTGAGCTCGTTGACGACCTTCGGATGCAGGAGGTCGCGGAGGTCGACCACCTCGACGACCGGCAGCGCGCTGGTCATCAGGTCCGCGTTGGAGTTGTAGAGGTAGAGCCCCGACGGGTGGATCGTCGTGTTGTGTGAGCCCCAGCCGGGGTCGGTGAGCGCGTTGCTGCCTTTGATCTCCACGAACGAGACGAGATCGATCGCGTACGGATCGGTCACGTCGAGGATGTAGGTGCCGCCGTTGTCGCTGGTCGGGTGGAACCCGAGCGCGTTGGCCTGGGTCACACAGTCGGACTCGTGCTGGCTGTAGCCGTCGTCCTGCGCGTAGGCGAGGTAGCGACGCCCGCCGCGGTTGAAGATCTGCACGTCGCCCTGCCCGACGCCGCAGTCGTAGCCGGCGACCTTGGTCTCGTTGCCGGGCTCGCTGACGTCGATCACGTCGATGCCGTCGTAGTAGGAACCGGCGAACGCGAAGCGTCGCTGGACGCCCGGCTTGTTGGGCTTGACGTCGGCTAGGCCGGGGCGGTCGACCGTGAGCGTGGCGATCTCGAAGTCGGTCGCCTGGTTGGTCTGCGACGCGTCGCGCCGCTCGGTGTGCGGGATGTTCTTGACGTGCGTGACGTTCTGGCCCTCGCCCGCCGCCGCCGACGCGGCCGGCAGCAGCGCCGCCGCGGTCACCGCGAGCCCCAGCCCGCGCAGTGCAGTGCACCTGATCATCCTCAACCCCTGCCCTTCGGTCGATGTCCGCCCGCGGTCTCCCGGCCGCGTGCGTTGCGATTCTTGCCCGCGAGGCTAGCGAGTCGAGCGGGTTTTTACGCCGGCAATCAGGCGCTAGTGGCCGTTGACCGAGAAGTGCATGTAGTCCTTGGTGTTGCCGGCCCACGCGCCGCCCCAGCCCCAGCCGACCGACGCGAACGCCGCGATCGCCTTGCGTGTGACCATGCCCTTGCGGTGCCGCGAGCGGTCGCGGAACCGGCGGCTCGCCTTGTCGCGCGTGGCACCGCAGCCGACGTACGGGTTCTCGGTCGGGTTGATGTCGACCGCCAGGCCGTAGGCGTGGTTTGACCAGTTGCCGGTCCCGCTGCCGCCGACGCACGGCGAGGGCACGGCCTGGCGACACTCGAACGAGCCGCTGACGTCGCCGTCGCGCGGCTGGCCGCTCTTGGGTCCGTAGACGTCGGCCAGGCGCATGTGGCGGATCGGGAAGTGCAGCCCGTAGAGCTTGCGGAACACCCGCGCGAGCGGCGCCGCCGCCTTGCGATTGACGATCAGCCGCCCGGTGTGCGCGTGGCCGTCCCAGCCGTAGTGCGTGACCGCGAGGACGCGCAGATCCGAGAGCCCCACCGGGCAGCCCGGCTGCCAGAACCCGTTGTGGCGCAGCTCCGAGCGGACCTGCGGCGAGAGCGGCCGGATCGAGTGCTGGAACGGGTGCGCCGCCATCACGGCGAGCGGGAGTGCGAAGGCTGCGTAGTAGCGGTTGCTCATCGTCAGTGGCGCGCCAGGTAGGCCGTCGCCTGCCGGCCCACGATCCCGACCAGATTGCCCCAGGCGAGGCTGACGTCGCCGAGGTGCCAGCCCCAGCCCGCGTCCGGCGACGGCTCGAAGTCGCGCGCGCCGTCGCTCGCCTTGACCGCGAGGTAGCTCGCGCCGCCGGCGTGCGAGCAATGCGCCGTGTAGCGGCCGGGCGGGACGATCCACCCCGTGGGGACTTCGGGCAGCGGCCCGATGAAGGCGTTGACCGCGATGCCGAGCAGGCCCGGGAACGGCTCGGAGCGGGCGTACGGCTGCAGGCGCCCGCTCCCGCCGCCGAGCGCCGCGGGGTTCGTGCACAGCACCTCGTAGCGCTTGGCTACCGAGGGCTTCGTGATCGCGCCGAAGCCCGACGTCACGCGCCCGAAGCGGGCGTCCTTCGGGGGCATGGCATCGAACATCGAGTAGGCGACCACGCAACCGGTCTGAGCGGCCCGCCGGCAGGCCGGGATGTGCTCGAAGTCGCCGCCGACGCCTTTGCCCTTGCGCACCCGGACGTTGCCGCCGAGCAGCAGCGCGGAGACGACGCGCCGCCGCACGGCCGGTTTGTCGTCGATCTCGCGGGCGATCAGCTCCCGCAGGACGAACGTGCCCTGCGAGTGGCCGATCAGGACCACGCCGCGGCCCTTGTTGTCGTTGCGCAGATAGGAGCGCCACGCGTCGCGGACCCCGTTGTAGGCCAGCGCACGCGTCTTCGCCGAGACCTTCGATTCCCGCAGCAGCTCGGGGATGGTGAGCTGGCGGTAGACCGGCACGTAGATCCGGCAGTGTTGCGAGAAGCGCTGGGCCTGCTGCTGGGCGATCGCGATCTGCTCGGGATCGATGTTGAGGTTCGCGATGGTGGTGTCCTGGCTGCTGACCGTCGGATAGACGTAGAAGCAGTCGATCCGGTGCGTTGTTGACACCGTCGTGCGCTCGGTGCGCACCACGTTGCCGGCCGGGTCGACCACCGACGCGGTGAGGTCGCCGCGGCACGGGTCGGCCTTCATGTCGGGCCGACAGAGCCAGTCGTAGGTCTTCGCCCCGGCCTGCCCCGCACCGGCGGCGGCGAGGGTCAGCAGCGCGATCGGCAGGGCGGCGAGGCGGAGCATTGTCAGACATTGTCGCGCACCGATGAGTTCGGGCCCACACGACGGTCTAATAGTCGATAAGTGTGTGCGGGACGCTGATCCCGCCCGACGAGAGGAGCAAGCGATGCAGCAGAAGATCGTCCCCAACCTGTGGTTCGACACCGAGGCGGAGGAGGCCGCGGAGTTCTACATCTCCGTCTTCAAGAACGGCCGCATCGTCAACAGGACCCACTACACGGAGTCCAGCCCGCGCGAAGCCGGATTGGTGATGACCGTGGACTGGGAGATCCACGGCCAGCGGTACACCGGCATCAACGGCGGCGGCGATTTCAAGTTCAACGAGGCCGTGTCCTTCCTCGTCAACTGCTCCGACCAGGACGAGATCGACTACTTCTGGGAGAAGCTCGGCGAGGGCGGCCAGGAGATCCAGTGCGGATGGCTGAGGGACAAGTACGGCCTGGCCTGGCAGATCGTGCCGGCCGGCATGGACGAGTTCTTCGCCGGCCCGGACAAGGAGAGGGCCGACCGCGCGATGCAGGCCATGCTCCAGATGAAGAAGCTCGACATCGCCGCGCTGCGCGAGGCCGCCGATGGAGTTGCCGCGGGCTGAAAATGGCCGAGCCTGAAAACGCCGCCCAACAGGACCTGTCATGAGCCTTGTCAGATGCCACCTCTCGATCTCGCTCGACGGCTTCGCCGCCGGCCCCAACCAGAGTCCCGAGAACCCTCTCGGAGAGGGCGGCGAGGGCCTGCACGACTGGGCCGTGGCGACCGCCGGATTTCAAAGGCTGCACGGCAGGGAGGGCGGCGAGCGCAACGCGGACTCAGACGTCATCGAGCAGGCCGCCAAGGGCGTCGGCGCGGTGATCATGGGCCGCAAGATGTTCGGCGGCGGCGAGGGGCCGTGGGACGAGTCGTGGAAGGGCTGGTGGGGCGAGGACCCGCCGTTTCACGTGCCCGTGTTCGTGCTCACCCACCATCCGCGCGAGCCGCTGCCGATGAAGGGCGGTACGACGTTCACGTTCGTCACCGACGGGATCGAGTCAGCGCTGGAACAGGCTCGCGCGGCGGCCGGTGACGAGGACGTCACGATCGCGGGCGGCGCGAGCGCCGTGCAGCAGTACCTGGCCGCCGGGCTGCTCGACGAGCTGCAGCTCCACGTCGCCCCGATCCTGCTCGGGGCGGGCGAGCGGCTGCTCGAGAACGTGGGTGACGCGAAGCTCGAACCGGTCGACGTGGTCGGCTCGCCGGCGGTCACCCACCTGAAGTACCGCGTCGTTCGCTGATCAGAGGTTGAAGGCCGAGCGCATGCTTGTCGCCGTCGCCGCGTTGCCGATGAACCCGAGGCCCAGCATCTCCTC
>CAWGTD010000006.1:0-1027676 GCA_963825415.1 uncultured Actinomycetes bacterium
CGCGGACGAGCTCCGAGCACACCCAGACGGGGTCGCGGACGTCCTCGAGCGTGTGTGAGCAGATCGCGAAGTCGAACATGTCGTCGGTGAACGGCCACGGCTCGCGATCGCAGATGTCGCGCTGCACCCAGGTCTCGGCGGTGAAGCGCTCGTCGTCGCGCGAGCCTTCGTAGCCCCACTCGCCACGCGTCTCGTACGGCGCGAGGTCGAGCATCCAGTCGGCGCGGGGAAACGGCACCGCCCAGCCACCGACGTCGAGAACGAGCGCGTCGTCGGGAACGGTCTCCAGCAGCCGCCGGCGCGCGCTCTCACGCATCGACTACATCCTGGCATGCTCTTCGATCGCATGTCCGAGCCCGAGGTCGAGATCACGGTCGCCGTTCCGGTCAAGGATCGCCGCGAGCAGATGCAGCACTGCCTCGACTCCCTGCTTGCCCAGGACCACCCGGCCTACGAGATCCTGGTGCTCGACAACGAGTCGAGCGACGGCACGCCCGAGGCGGTCCGCGAGCGGGCCGCCGGCGCCGAGGTTCCGGTGCGCGTGGAGGTCGTGCCGGGCACGGTCGGGTACGTGCGCAACCGAGCGGCGGACCTCGCCAAGGGCGAGTTCCTCGCCTTCACCGACTCGGACTGCGTCGCCGACCCCGGCTGGCTCAGCGCCGCCGCCGCGGCGCTGCGCGCCAAGCCCGAGCTCGGTGCCGTGCAGGGCCGGACGCTCCCCCAGGACGAGATCGTCCACGGCTGGCCCGCCACGCTCCACGTCGAGGAGTTCACCGGCCGCTACGAGAGCTGCAACCTCATCTTCCGCCGTGCCGCGTTCGCCGAGTCGGAGGGCTTCGACGAGCAGGTCGGCCACTTCTGGGAGGACACCGCAGCCGGCTACGCGCTGCGGCGCGCGGGCTACGAGACCGAGTACGTGCCCGACGCGCTCATCTACCACGACGTCACCTATCCGGGCTTCTGGTGGCACGTCAAGCGCATGCAGAAGAACGCCAACCTGGCGCCCGTCCTCGCCCGCTATCCGGAGATCCGGCGCGACATGCTGCTGTGGCGGATCTTCCTGCGCGAGCGCGACGCCAAGTTCGTCGGCCTGATCGCCGGCCTGGCGCTGGCGCCACGCAACCGCGGCGCGCTTGCCCTCACGCTGCCCTACGTCTGGTTTTTGCTCACCGAAGGCACCGGCGGCCTCGTCCCGGAGTGGACCGACCCCAAGCGCTACGCGCAAGCCGTGATCTACGACGGCTCGCGGGTCGTCGGGCTGCTGCGCGGCGGCCTGCGCAACGGCCGCATCGTCCTCTGACGGCCGTGGCGCGGCCGCGGATCCTCTACCTCGTCCTCGAGCGCGAGTGGTCCGGCGCCGAGACCGCCTATGCGCCGATCCTCGCCGCCGATCCCGACGCCCTGCTGGCCTGTCCCCCCGGCTCGGCGACCGAGGAGTGGGCGCGCGGGCTCGGCGTCGCGACCGTGGCGCTGCCGCACCGGCGCATGCGCACCTCGGCCGGCTGGCGCGGGGCGTTGAGTGGGCTGGCACGGCTGCCGCTGGCCGTCCGCGACGTGCGCCGACTGCTGCGCGCGCATCCCGATCGCTCGGTCGTCGTGGCGACGTCGGTACGGCCGGGCATCGTCGCCTCGCTGGGCGCGCTCGGGCTGCGGCGCCGGCGCGTGGTCTGGACGATCACCGACCTCGTGCGCCCGGCCGCGGTCGCGGCCGCGGTGCGCCTGCTCGCCCGTGTGACCGGTGCGGCGAGCATCGTCCACTCGCGCTACGTCGCCGAGCGGATGGCGCCGCGCGCGCTGGTCGCCCCACCGGGTGTCGCCATACCCGACCCCGAGGCCCCGCCGGGGGACCCGGCCCGCGCGGTGATCGTCGGCCACGTCTCCCCCACCAAGCGCACCGACCTCGCGGTCGAGATCGCGCTGCGCGTCGGGGCAGCCGAGCCGGCTTTCCGCCTCGAGGTGATCGGGCGCGCCCAGTACCGGCCGGAGGACCTGGCGCTCGAGGCCGATCTGCGCGACCGCCTCGCGCGCGATCCCGAGGCGGCGCGCCATGTCACGCTCGCCGGCCACGCGCCGGACGTGGCGCGGCGGCTGCGCGCGGCCGGCCTGCTGCTGCACTGCCGGCCCGACGAGCCATTCGGCATGGTGCTGATCGAGGCGATGGCCGCGGGCCTGCCGGTCGTCGCGCCGGGCGCCGCGGGCCCGCTGGAGATCGTCGTCGACGGGGAGACCGGCCTGCTCTACCCGCCCGGCGACGCCGCGGCCGCGACGGACTGCGTCCTGCGCCTCGTGCGCGATCCGCAACTGGCCCGCCGGCTCGGCGCGGCCGGGCGCGAGCGTGTACGTACGAGCTTCTCGGCCGAGCGCTACGTCGCCGACGTCACCGTTCATCTGTCGAGCCTCGATCCGGGTGCCCGGTAGCCTTCGCCGCCGGGTCCGCAAGTCGACGGGGGGCAAGTTGGGGCGTGGGAAGCGGGTGATGCTGGTGGTGGCTGCGTGCTGCGCGCTCGTCGCGGGCCTCACGACGGCCCAGGTGCTTCCGTGCGGCGCGCCGCTGCATTCGGCATGTGATTCCGTCACGGCGAGCGGAACCGCAACCGGCGCGCAGGGCACGCGAACCCGCCACCCCAGAGTCGCGCTGAAACCGCTGCCGGCGCCGAAGCCGGGCATGCCGCTGTTCGGCAGGCCCGGCGGCCAGATCCCATTCGGGCTGAACACGAGCGCGATCGAGATCAACCACGACGACCGCACCCATCGCCGCGGCGCGAGCCCGGAGGCGATCGCGATCATCCACCAGCAGCTCGGCGCGACGCTGGCCCGCGTCAACCTGTTCTGGCCCACGATCGAGCCGGCGCCGCACCGCTACACGTGGCGCTACTACGACCGCGTCTACTCCAGCCTGGTCAAGCGCGGGGTCCGGCCGATCTGGACGCTGGTGAAGACCCCGCGCTTCTACGTCGGGCCGCTGCAGCGGCTGCGCTGCACGGGGGACTACTGCGACGCCGAGCCGAGCGCCGCCAACCGCGCCGAGCTGGCCGCCGTCTCGCGGCGGGTCGCCGACCGCTACCCGCTGTCGGCGGCCATCGAACTGCGCAACGAACCCAACAACCCGGCGGGGTACGGCCGCGGCCCCAAGGTCACGGCCGACGAGTACACCGCCGAGCTACAGCAGGTGTTCCGCGGCACCCGCAGGGCGGGCACCAGCGTCCGCGTCCTTGGCGGCGCGCTGGGCGACAAGGACCGCCGGGCCTACCTGGAGCAGATGCTGCGCGACGGTGCCGCCCAGGCGATGGACGGCCTCAGCTTCCATCCCTATGACGAGACCTCGGACTTCTCCTACTTCCACACCTGGTTCGACGCGGTCGACCAGGCGATGAAGGCCACCGGAACGACCGGGGTGCGGCTCGTCGCCACCGAGACGGGAGTGACGACCGACGGCGGTCGCGTCAGCGACGCCTGGAAGGCCGCGCGCATCGTGCAGATCTACGAGGCGGTCGACGGCCGGGACCCGTCGCTGCCGCGGGTCGGCGACCTCGACGCGATCCTGTTCTACACGGCTGTCAACCCCGTCGACAGCTCTCACGGCTACGGCTGGTTCGTGGGCCGCCAGGAGAGCTCCGACGGCAACCTCCAGCCCAAGGCCGTCGTCTGCGAGTTCCACAAGCTGACGGCCGGCTCCACGAGCACGTTCGCCCCCAGCACCACGCCCGTCCCGGGCGAGCGGATCAGCGGCTGCCCGGGCTGACCGCGGGCGGCCGGCTCACGCCGCGACGGCGGCGTAGACCCCGGCCAGGCGCTCTCCCACGGCGGCCTGGTCGAACCGCTCGCGAGCGATGCGCGGGCCCTCGGTCCGCGCGCGCTCGCGCAGCGCGTCGTCGGTAAGCACCGAGCGCACGGCGGCGATCATCGCCTGGAGGTCGCCCGCCGGCACGAGGACGCCCGTCACCCCGGGTTCGACTGCCTCGGCCACTCCACCGACGTCGTAGGCGACCGACGGCAGACCCGCGGCCATCGCCTCGATCAGCACGCTGCCCAGCTCCTCGAAGCGGGATGGCAGCACGAGCACGTCGGCGGAGGCCATCGCCACGGCCACGGCGGCCGCGTCGAGCGCGCCGGCGACGTGCACGCGCGGTGCGGCCAGCGCCCTCAGCTCGTCAAGGTCGGGCCCCTCGCCGCAGACGACAACGTGGACGCCGTCGAGCGCCTCGGCGATCGCCGGCAGGTCGCGCCAGCCCTTCTCCTCCGAGACGCGCCCGACGTAGAGGATCGTGGGCGCCCCGGCGGGCACGCCGTAGCCCTCCAGCGACGACCTGCCGCCGGCGGCCGCGAACAGGTCGGCGTCCAGGCAGTCCGGGATCACCTCGAAGCTGCCCTGGCCGCGCAGCCGCTCGGCGAGCCGCCTGGTCAGCGTGACCACCGCCGCGGCGCGCCGCACCGCCGCACGCTCGGCTGCTCGCGTCACGACCTGGACGACCGCGTCGCGCCGGCTCTGGACGACGTACGTGGCCTGGGAGGAGTGGTGCAGGGTGAGCACGAGCGGCCGGCGCAGCACCAGCCGCACCGCCAGCGCCGCGAGCAGCGGTTCGAAGATCCCGCTGGCGTGGACGTGCACGACGTCCCAGCGCCGGCGGCGCTGGCCGGGCAGCGCCTTCAGGACGCCCATCAACCAGGCGAGGTTGCGCCGATGGACCCCGGGGACTCCCGCCGGCCCGACACCGCGCACGGTCGCTCCCGGCGCCACCTCGGCCTCGTCCGGCGCCCCGCGCGCCCGCGGAGCGAGCACGAGCTGCTCGACACCGAGAGCGGCGGTGGCGAGCGTCACGCGCAGCGCCTGCGCGGCATGGCCGCCGATCGACACCTCGGGGTCCGCCAGCGTCGGTGGCGGATCGAGCGAGCGCCAGTCCCACAGCGGGGTGATGCGCAGGACGCGCATTCAGGGGCGCAGGACCTGCCGTGCACGGGTGCTGCTGACGGGCACGGTCAGCAACGCCGCGGACGCGCCGGGAAGCGTGAAGCGGTAGGTCGAGCCGCTGCGGCGGCGCACCTGCTCGTCGACGTGGTCGCCCTGCAGCAGCCCGTCGCGACTGGGCAGAGCGAACCCCTGGCCGGCGAACGTGACGCCCGTGTTGGCCAGAATCGAAGGGGCGCGCAGCCGCTCGAGCGTGGCCGACCCATGGGCGAACGGGATCTTCACCACCGCGGGGCCGCCGCGCAGGCCCTTGTTGACGAACGCGACCCGGACGACCTTGTCGACCTTGTCGACGGTTCCCCACACCTTGATGTTCAGCCCCTTGCGGACGCGCGCGGCGTAATAGGTCGACGGCAACAGGCGAGCGTGGTGAGGCGCCGCGTTGGCGAAGAACAGCATCCCGTAGTACAGCGGCTTGACGACCGCGAAATAGCCCTCCCGGTAGCCCGTGCGAAATGCCTGGTAGAGCGGCGACGACTCGTGGAAGTTGACGCCCTGGACGCCGATCGCCGCGAGGTTGAACATCCAGTCGATCGACCACAGGCTGGAGGCGAAGCGGTCGCTGAGCCCGACGGCGCCACCGCACGTCACGCTGTTCGTCTCGGTGATCCGCACGCCGAAATGATGCTTTCGGGCCAGCCGCACGGCGCCTCTGAGCGGCTTGATGTTGCCCGTCAGCACGTCCTGGGAGAGCAGCGTGGCAGCCGTCGGATAGCCGCGCTGGCCGGGCTTGTGGCCGCAGGACTCGAGCGGATAGCGGTGCAGCGTCACCATCGACATCCGGCGGGCCTCGCGTCGCAGCAGCTTCGGTAGGCCCCTTCAACCATGGCTCACAGCAGAAGGCCGGCCCCGCCAGCGGCGGCCGCGGGTGGACGTTCTTGAGCAGCGCACGTAGGTGACGGTCGAACTCGGGCAGGTAGCGCGCGAAGTCATAGCTCTTCGGCCGCGTGTGGATCGGCTTGCCGTGCGCATCGGTGCCGAGCGTGCGGAACGGGTAGACGTGCGGCTCGTTGCCGACCTCGAAGGCCAGGATCTGGCCCGGTTTGAGCATCGCCTGAGCGGCGTTGGCGACGGCGACCGGGAACGACGGCCGGTTGATCGCCATGTTGAGGCCGAGGATCGTGCGGGCGTTGGCGGCGGTCAGGAACGAGGAGATCGACTGCAGGAACGCGGGCGTGACGTCGAAATGGATCTCGAGCGGGCGCGGCTTCCCCAGCGGGTTCCACCACGCCGAGTCCTGGAAGTTGCCGCCGATCCGCAGCACCGGGGTCCCGGCGCCCGAAGCCGCAAGGTTCTTGTAGAGCTGGACCAGGACCGGGTTCGTGCCGCGCGCGGGAAAGCCCGTCTCGGCCTGGACGATCGTGTAGTCCTGGGAGAAGCCGGTGAAGTGCTCCGCCACGGCCGGGCCCTGGATTCGCACGTCCGCATTCACCCGGACGGCGGGGGCCGCGGCCGCCGTACCGGCACCCAGGAGGCCCACTCCCGTGAGCACGACCAGCGCCAGCCGTGGCATGCGGGCATTATCACTACCGCGATGAGCCGCCGCGCCGGACTGCTCCGCGCCACCCTGTTCGTCGCGCTCGGAACGCTGGCGCCGGCGCACGGCGCCGTCCCGGAGCAGCGGACCGTCCGGGTGTCGGCGCCCGGCAACGGGCCGAGCGGCAACCCGGCGCTGAGCGCGGACGGGGCGACGGTCGTATTCGACTCGACCGCCTCCAACCTGCCCGGTGACGGCAACGGAGCGGTGTCCGACGTGTTCGCCTACGACGTCGCGACGGGAACCGCCCGGCTCGTCTCGACCGGTCTGGGCGGCGCGCCGGCCGACGGGCCATCCTCCGCCGCGGCGGTCGCGGGCAACCGGGTGGCGTTCGTCTCGCGGGCCACGAACCTGGTCGCCGGCGACGGCAACGGCCACGCCGACATCTACATCCGCGACGGCGACGGGCCGGCGACGCTGGCCGCCGTCTCCCCGACGGGCGCGCAGATCGACGCGGACGCGTCGCAGCCGGCGCTCTCGGGCGACGGCAGCGTGCTCGCCTTCACCTCCAAGGCCACCAACCTCGCGCCCGGCGACAGCAACGGCCGCGCCGACGTCTTCGTCCGCGAACTGTCCTCGACAGGCACGACGCAGCTGGCGTCCTCCGTCACCGGACTGCCGGCCGACGGGCGGTCGGGCAACCCGGCGCTCTCGGGCGACGGGCGCTTCCTGGCCTTCGCCTCGACCGCTTCGAACCTCATCGACCGCCGCGACCCGCCATCGTGCTTCGGTGTTCGTCCTGGACCGCGCCACGAACGCCATCGAGCTGGCTTCGGCCAGCGGCTTCGGCTTCCCGCAGGACCGCGGCCTGCCCAACGGCGCCCTGCCCACGGCCGGCATCAGCGCGAACGGCCGCTACGTCGCGTTCGACTCGGCCGCCCGCAACCTCGTGGGCCGCGACCGCAATCGGCGGACCGACGTCTTCGTCCGCGACCGGACCCTGAACTCGACCCGGCTCGTCTCGCGCTCCAGCGGCGGTCGCCAGGGCACCGGCGGCGACTCGCTGCGCCCCGCGATCAGCGCCGACGGCCGCTATGTCGCGTTCGTCTCGTCGGCGCGCGGGCTCGTGCGGGGCGTCCCGCGCGGCTGGCACGTCTACGTACGCGACCTGCGGCGCGGCACCACGAGGATCGCGGACGTCACTTCCGGTGGCACGTTCGGCGCCCGAGCCGGCGGCCCGCTCCAGCGCCCGGCGCTCGACCGCTCCGGCAAGCTGGTCGTGTTCGCCTCGGGCGCGGCGCGCCTGGTCGGCGACGACGACAACGGCGCCGCCGACGCGTTCCTGCGCAGGCTTCGCGGCTAGCCGATCGGTCGCCGCGCGGCGACGTCCGCGGCGAGACTCCACGCCCGGGCGGCCATCGTCTCGGCGCTGTACTCGCCGAAGGCGCGCTCGCGGCCCGCGGCGCCCATCGCGGCCCGGCGCGCCGGGTCGCGGGCGAGCGCGATGATCGCCGCGGCCAGAGCATCGGCGTCGGTCGGGTCGACATGCAGCCCGTCGACGCCTTCGCGCACCGTCTCGCGCGGGACCGCCCTCGTCGGGCACGACCACCGGGACGCCGCGCGCCAGCGCTTCGATCGGGACCAGCCCGAAGGGCTCGATCTCGGCGCAGTGCACGAGCACGTCGAGCTCGGCCATCCGCGCCGCCGCGTCCGGCACGTGGCCGGCGAACTCCACGGCGTCGGCGACTCCCAGCCGCTGCGCCTCGGCGCGCAGCTCGGCGGGGTAGTCCTCGTCGAGGCCGGGCTGCGCGTCGCCCATGACGCGCAACCGCGCACCCGGCAGCGCCGCGAGCACCGAGGGCATCGCCCGCAGCGCCAGCTCGACGCGCTTCCAACGCTGCAGGCGCCCGACGACGCCCAGGGCGACCCGCTCGCTCTCGGCGTGCACGCGCGGCTCGCCGATCCCGGCGGTCTCGATGCCGAGCGGGATGCGGACGACCGGCGTGCGCGGGAAACGGGCGCGCTGCTCGGCGGCGGTGAACTCGGCGGCGCAGACCACGGCCGCGGCGGGCAGCCGGCCGGCGACCTGGTGCATGAGCGGCTTCTGGCCGTAACGCTCCTGCTGCCACCACAGCAGCGGCACGCCCGCCAGCCGCGCGGCCGGCCCGGCATAGAGCTGGGCCTTGGTCACGTGCGCGAACACGACGTCGGCGGGCCAATCGCGGATCGAATCACGCAGCCGCGCGATCGCGCGTGGCGCGCGCCACAGCTCCCGGGCTCTCCCCACGCGGATCACCTCGGCGGGCACGGGCGCCTCGGCGACGAGCGGGCCGGGCCGCAGGAACGTCCAGCGCGCCTCCACGCCGCCGGGCATGTGGCGCAGCAGCGACAGCACAGCCGCGTTGGCGCCGCCGTGCTCCGCGTCGTGGGTGACCATCAGCGCGCGCACGGGGCCGCGCGGATCAGATGAAGAACGTCCGGTAGCGGACCGACCCGCGCGCGAGGGCGATCATCTCGGCGAGGTCGATCGCCATCCGCAGCGGCAGCTCGCTGACGTTGCGGAAGCGGCCGCGCGGGTTGTTGCCGTGCTTCGGCGTCGCGTGCACGAGCCACGGGACGCACAGGACGTTGAAGAACCAGGAGCGCTTGGAGAGCTTGACGCCGACGAAGAAGACGATCAGCCACAGGTGGGTGCGCTTCCAGAAGAACCACATCGGGAACTCCTCGCGGAACTCGGGATGGCGCTTGATCAGCAGCGGCAGGTCCGTCCAGCGCATCCGCCCACGCAACGTCTCCCACGCGCTGACCTCGATCACCGCGTGATGGGTGAGCACCTCGGGCGCGGCGACGTACTCCGCTCCGAGCTCGCGGCAGCGGATCATCAGGTCGGTGTCCTCGCCGGTGTAGGTGTCCTCCTTGAAGCCGCCGGCCCGCTCGATCAGATCCCGCGGATAGACGATGTTGCACGCCTCGGCCCACGCCGTCGGCGGGTGGATGTTCTGCGAGTGCAGAAGCGGCGCGTGCGCGGCGATCATCTCCGAGGGGTCCTTCACCGTCGTGCCCTGGACGATCGCGCCGGGATGGCTGCGCGCCGCGGCCAGCGCGTTCTCCAGCCAGTCGGCCGGCGGCCGGCAGTCGTCGTCGGTGAAAGCGACCAGCTCGCCGCGGGCGAGCCGCAAGGCCGCGTTGCGGTTGGCCCCCGGTGGCGCCGAGCCCGCCGGCAGCGTCGCGTGGCGCAGCACGCCGTCGCGGGCCAGCGGATGGGTCTGCAGGAGCCGCTCGGTCTCGGGCCCGGCCGAGTCGTGGCCGACGACGATCTCCCAGCGGTCGCGGGGCAGCGTCTGCTCCTCGAGCGCGTTGAGCAGCCAGCGCAGGCGCAATGGCCGGTCGTGCGAAGGGACGACGACGGAGATTTCTGGGGTCACCTCTTGCCTCCCTCCGTTCACAGCAGCTCCTCGTAGAGGTCAAGGTAGTTCTCGGTCGTGCGATCCGTCGACAACTCCTCGGCACGCGCCCGGCACGCGCTGCGCGTCACGGGGTCCTCGGCCAGCTCGAGCGCTTCGAGCAGCGCGATGGCCAGTTCCTTGGCCTCGAAGCCGTCGAACAGCCTTCCGACCTCCGGCCGGTCGACCACCTCGGGAATGCCGCCGACGTTGCTGCCGACCACCGGCGTGCCGCACGCCATCGCCTCGAGCAGCACCAGCCCGAACGCCTCGCCCGAGGACGCCAGCACCGACACCCACGCGTCGCCGTACGCGCGCGCCAGCGCGGCGCGGTCGTCGAGGTCGGCCAGCTCGACCCCCTCGGCCGCGCCCACGACCCGCTCGGAGTCGGCGGGGTCGCGCGGGCGGGAGAGCACCAACCGCGCGGTCGGGCGCTCGCGGCGCACGCGGGCGAACGCCTCGACGACCAGCGCCACGTTCTTGCGCGGCTCGGACAGCGCGGCCGAGCAGATGATCGTCGGCTCCTCGGCGCGCCGCTCGGCGAGCGGGAACGCGGCGAGGTTGACGCCCGGTGCGATCAGGCGCGCCTCGTAGCCGAACCAGCGGTCGAACGCCTCGACCGCCGCCCGGCTCAGGGCGACGACCGCGTCGGCGCCCTCCAGCGCGCGCGTGACGAAGTCCAACCGCTTGCGCCGCTGGAACATCCCGTCGTGGTCGGGGACGCCCATGAACGAGTAGACGACGGGCCTTCCGGTGTGTCGCTTCCAGCGGAGCGCCATCGCGGCGTCGGGCCCGTGCATGGCGTGCGCGATGCGGGCGTCGCCCGCGCGCAGTGCGGCGTAGGTGAGCGGCAGGTGGGTCACGTAGTCCTCCCACATGCGCCGCCGCAGGCGAGCGTCGGGCGGCCGCGGCAGGCGCAGGATCGGCACACCGTCCTCGACCTGCCGCGACGGGGCGCCGGGATGACTGGTGACGATGCGCGGCCGGTGGCCGCGCTCGACGAGCCCGTCGGCCAGCTCGCGGGTGAAGCGCTCGGTCCCGCGACGCACCTCCGGCCAGAAACAGGGCGTCAGGAGATCGACGCGCAACGCGTCGTGCGCGCGTCGTGTGCCCCGCCGAGCCCCTTCCGTGCCCTCTGTCTCCGCGATCACCATGCGCCATGATGCCAGTCACGTCATGCGCCATTCCCGCTGGACAGCTCGGCACGCATGCAAGACACTCCCCGGCGTGCCGCGCGTGAGCAAGGATGCTGCGGGGGATCGTCGGTGAGCGAATCCAGGGGGTCGGGGCCTCCCCCGCTGCCGTTCGAGAGCGGGATCGCCGAAGAACTCGAGCCCGAGCTCGAGCAGCCGATCGGCGCCGGGCGCGATTGGAACCTGAACGGGCGGACGGTGCGCCAACACGCCGCGCGCGGCATGGTGATCAACACCGGCTTCTTGACCGGGTTGAGCGTGCTCGGGCTGATCCGTGGATTTGCCCTCGCCGCCTTCCTGACCCGCGAGGACTACGGCGTCTGGGGCATCCTCGCCGTCTCGCTGGGCACCCTGCTGTGGCTCAAGCAGGTCGGCATCGGCGACAAGTACATCCAGCAGGACGACGAGGACCAGGAGCTCGCCTTCCAGAAGGCGTTCACCCTCGAGGCGATCTTCACCGGGATCTTCATGGTGCTGCTCGCGGCGGCGCTCCCGGTGTTCGCGATCATCTACAACCAGTGGAAGCTGGTGCCGCCCGGTCTGGTGATCGTGCTGCTGCTGCCCGCGGGAGTGCTTCAGGCGCCGCTGTGGATCTACGCGCGCAAGATGGACTTCCTGCGCCAGCGGACGCTCCAGTCCATCGATCCGGTCGTCGGGTTCGTCGTCGCGATCACGATGGCGGCCCTCGGAGCCGGCTACTGGGCTCTGGCCGCCGGCGTACTTGCCGGCGGATGGAGCGCCGCGATCGCTGCCGTGATCGTCTCGCCGTACAAGCTGCGCTTCCGCTACGACAAGGGGACGCTGCACTCCTACGCGTCGTTCTCATGGCCGCTGTTCGTGGCCAACGGATCGACGCATGGTGCTGGCCCAGGGCGCGGTCATCGCGGCGAACGCGAAGCTCGGGCTCGCCGGCGCGGGCACGATCGCCCTCGCCTCGACGATCACGTCGTTCACCCAGCGAGTCGACGGGCTCGTGACCGGCACGCTCTACCCGGCGATCTGCGCGGTCAAGGACCGGCTGGACCTGCTGCACGAGACGTTCGTGAAGTCCAACCGCCTGGCGCTGATGTGGGCGATGCCGTTCGGCATCGCATTGACCCTGTTCTGCGACGACCTGGTCCGGTTCGGCATCGGGCGACAAGTGGCAGCCGGCCGTGGTCGTCCTTCAGGTCTACGGGGTGACCGCGGCGGTCGGCCACATCGCGTTCAACTGGGACGCCTACATGCGGGCGACCGCGCGCACGCGCCCGCTGGCCGTGGCCGCCATAGCGTCGACCCTCACCTTCTTCGCGGCGGGCATCCCGCTGCTGTTCGCCTATGGCCTGCGTGGCTTCGCCTACGGGGTGGCGCTCCAGCTGTGCGCCAACCTCGTGGTCCGCGCCTACTACCTGCGCCAGCTCTTCGAAGGCTTCTCGTTCCTGCGGCAGGCGATGCGCGCGATCGTTCCCACGATTCCACCCGTCGTGCTCGTCCTCGTCGCACGGCTCGTCGAGACGGGGCCCCGCACGGCCGGCCAGGCCGCGGCCGAGCTGGTGCTGTACGGGATCGCGACGGTGATCGGTACCTGGCTGTTCGAGGGCCGGCTCATCCGCGAGGCCGTCTCGTACCTCGTATCGCGCCGAGCGGCCGCGCTCACCGGCTGACACACGCATCCCGATGGGCGCGCGGCTTCCCAACTTCCTCATCGTGGGCGCCATGAAGTGCGGCACGACCTCGTTGGCCAGTCACCTCTCGGCGCATCCCGAGGTGTTCATGTCCTCGGTCAAGGAGCTGGCGTTCTTCGAGCGCGACTCGGTCTGGTCGCGGGGCGTCGACTGGTACGCCGAGCAGTTCGCCGAGGCGGGTGACGCGCCCGCCGTCGGCGAGGCCACGCCGAACTACATGTTCTTCCCGTGGTCCGTCGAGCGGATCGCGGCGACCCTCGACGGCGTCCGCGTGATCGCCTGCATCCGCGAGCCCGCCGCCCGCGCGCATTCGCACTACCTGCACTGGTACGAGGACATGGCGCGCGAACGGCGCAGCTTCGAGCAGGCGGTCGACGACGAGCTCGCCGAGGGCGCCGCCGCGCAGGTCTCCGACCGGCTCGACGGCGAGAAGCCGTACTTCGGCTACCTCGCGCGCGGCCGCTACCTGCCGCAGCTGCAGCGCCTGGCCGACACGCTTCGGTCGAGACCGCGTCCACGTGGTGGTGCTGGACGACCTGGAGGCCGACCCGCAGGCGACCTACGCCGGCGTCTGCCGGTTTCTCGAGATCGACGACTCCTTCCGACCCGACGACCTCGGCGCCCGCAAGAACGTCTACCACCAGTGGCGGCCCGCGTGGCTGTGGCGGTTCATGATCCGCAACCGCGTCTTCGACCGCATGCCGCAGCGGTTCGCGCAGTTCCTCGCGCTGCGGGTGATGGCCCCGCGGGTCAAGCCGGTCCCGCGGATCCCCGCTGCCGTCGAGGCGCGCCTCGCGGAGTTCTACGCACCCGAGAACGAGGCGCTCGGCAGCTGGCTCGGGCGCGACCTCGGGGCCTGGAAGCGCGGCGATGGCTGAGCCCGCCGTATCGGTCGTCGTGGCCACGCATGACCGCGCCGCGCGGCTGCGAGCGCTGCTCGCTTCGCTGCGCTCGCAGACGATCGGGACCGATGCCTTCGAGGTGATCGTCGTCGACGACGGATCCGCCGACGACACCGCTGCCGTGCTGGCCGCCGAGCGGGCGGTCGGCACGCTCGACCTCCAGGTCGTCACGCACGAGCGCGCGCAGGGCCCGGGGGCGGCGCGCGACGCCGGCTGGCGGCTGGCCCGCGCGCCGCTCGTCGCGTTCACCGACGACGACTGCCGCGTCTCGCCCGGCTGGCTCGAGGCCGGGCTCGCGGCGTGGGGCGACGACGCCGAGCTGGTCGTCCAGGGCCGCACCGATCCGGATCCCGAGGAGGCGTCGCGCATCGGCGCATTCACCCGCACCGTCCGCGTCGAGGCGCTCGGGCCCTTCTACCAGACGTGCAACATCTTCTACCCACGGGCGTTGCTCGAACGGGTCGGCGGGTTCGACGTGGCGGCGTTCCGGAGCTTCAGCGCCGAGGACGCCGACCTCGCCTGGCGGTGCCTCGAAGACGGCGCCGCCGCGAAGTTCGCCCCGGAGGCCCAGGCCTGGCATGCCGTCCACCAGCTGGGCCCGCTCGGCCTCCTGCGCCAGGCCTCGCGCTGGCACGAGACCGCCGCGCTCTACGCCCGCCACCCGGACCGCCGCGACGTCCTCACCTACCGGATCTTCTGGAAGAAGACCCATTACCTGCTCGTGCGGGCGCTCATCGGCCTGCTGATCCCGCGCCGCAACCTGATGTTGAAATCGCTGCGCTTCTGGTGCCTGGCGCCGATCGCGCCGGCCTACCTCGAGCGGGCGCAGAACGAGGCCGGGACGCGCTGGCTGGCTCCCTACTACGTCGTCCATGACGCCGTCGAGCTGGTGGCGATAACGCGCGGGGCGATCCGCCACCGCACGCTCATCCTCTGACGCCCGCCTCCTCCAGCGCGGCGACAAGCTGCGCGGCGCAGCGCTCGCTGCTGCGCTCGGCGACGACCCAGGCGCGTGCGGCGGCGCCGGCCGCCGCACGCTCGGCCGCCGGCAGAGCGAGAACCTCGGCGAGCGCGTCGGCCAGCGCGGGCACGTCGCCCGCGGGCGCCAGCCTGCCCCACGGCGCCCGCACGACCTCGGGCAGGCCCACGAGGTCGGACGCCACCACCGCCAGCTCCATGGCCAGCGCCTCGAGCACGACCACCGGCAGCCCGTCACGGTCGCCGTCGGCGGCGATCACCGACGGAACCGCGAGCACGTCGGCGTCCTCGAGCACCGCGCCGATCTCATGGGGCTGCCGGGCGCCGGCGAGCGTCACGACGTCCTCGACGCCGAGCTCGCCGATTCGCCGCCGCAGATCGTCGCGCAGCGGCCCGTCGCCGACGATCGTCACCCGGGCCGGCGCGGCGCCGCGGTCGCGCAGCAGCCCGACGGCCTCGACGAGCCCCATGAAGCCCTTCTTCTCCACCAGGCGACCCACCGCCACCACGTGCCCGTCACCGGGCTGCGGACCACGGCGGGCGAAGCGCTGCGGATCGACGCCCATCGGCAGCGTCCGCACGTTGGCGGCCGGCCCGGCGATCGCGCGCAGGTCGGCCGTGGTCACGGCGCTGACCCCGAACGCCACGGCGGCCCCGCCGAGCTTCTCGGCCAGGTTCGCGGGGCGCCGGTAGATCTCGTAGGCGTGGGCGACGACGCTGTAGCTCGTCCCCGCCAGCCGCGACAGCCGCAGCGCGTCGAGCGCGGCGCCCGCGGCGAAGTGGACGTGCACGTGGCGCTCGCCGCCGGCCGCCAGACGCCGTGCGACCGGTGCGATGACCCGCAGCGGGTGAACGGGTTCCTCGCGGCTCCGGCGCCGGCGCGCGCGGACGTCGGCGAGCACCGCACGCGGGCGCCGCGCGGCCAGCCACAACAGGTCGAGCGCGCGGCGCCGCAGGCCGTCCTCGGCCAGGCAGGTGATGGCCGGCGGGGCGCTCAGCTCGGCACGCTCGGCCGCCCACGCGCCGGTCTCGACGCGCACGTCGTGACCGGCGCGGCGCAGCGCGGCGATCTCCTCGACGACGAACGTCTCCGACAGCGCCGGGAAGTGGTCCACGAGGACGACGAGGCGCATCGCTCAGCCACGCAGGCCCAGCAGATTGGCGAGAGCGCGTGTGTCGCGCTGCGCCGCTGCGCCGCCCGCTGCGCGCAGCTCGCGCACGCCCGCCGCCTCGAGCCGGCGCACTCGCGCAGCGAGGTCGCGCAGGCGCGGGCGCTCGCCGCGCGTCGACGACGTAGCGCAGGCTGCGCGCGGGGTGCCGGACGAGCAGCGCGGCCGCTGCGCCCCAGCGGCGCAATGCGCCGTCGTCCTCGGCCCAGGCGATCGGCAGCTCGCGCGCCGCCGGCCGATCGACCCGCACAGGACGCCATGCGGCCTCGATGCACGCCACGTCGCTCCCGCGCGCCGCCCCCACGTCGGCATCGTCCTGCGCCGGGAAGGCGTCGGCGATCACCCCGACGCTGCCCGAACCGCTGCGCTCGCGCCGCACCGGCGGCGTGTTCGACAGCAGGTATGCGAACCACTCGGGCGTCACGAAGATCGCGTCGAGCCCCTTGAACAGGGCGCGCTCGAAGCGGCCGGTCACCGTCCACACGGCGACGCCCGCCACGCTGCGCGCCAGCGGCCGCACGAGCAGCGGCCGCGCCACGGAGCCGGGATAGCGGCGCGTCACCCACGCGCGCCCGGCGCCGTACCGCGCGCCCTGTCGGGCCAGGCGCCTGACGCTCTCGCGGTGCCAGTGCTCGACGACCGCGTCGGGGCGGTAGGAGAGCTTCCAGCCCGCGTCCTGCAACCGCCACGAGAACTCGGTGTCGCCGGCCGAGCGGATGCCCTCGTGAAATCCGCCGATCGAGGCCCAGGCCGCCCGCCGCACCAGCAGGTTCGCGGTCACCCCCCACGGTCGGAACGGCCACTCGTAGTGCACGCGCTGGCCCAGGTGCCCGCGCGAGCGCGCGTAGCGCGCGGTGAGCTCGTCCTGCTCGGGGATCCCGACGACCTCGCCGACGACGGCGCCGATCTCGTCCCCCGGCTGCTCGTCGAAGTAGCGATCGAGGATGTCGGGCCGCGGACGACAGTCGGCGTCGACGAACAGCAGCCAGTCGTTGCCGGCCGCGTCGGAGCCGACGTTGCGCGAGTAGTAGGCCGAGTGCTCGTCGGCGGCTCGCACCACGAGCACGCCGTCGGCCTCCTCGACCACCGTGCCGCCCGAGTTGTCGACCACGATCAGCTCGTCGCCGTCGCGACGGTCGATCGCCCGCAGCGCCGCCACGGCGCGAGCGGCCTCGTCCCGCGTGCCGTGGAACGGGAGAACCACGCTGATGGCCGGCCGCTGTGCCATGCGGTGGCGCAGCGTATCGGCGCCCTCGCCAACCGGCGACCACAGGGCGTAGGGCCATTACCCTTTGCCCCCGATGCGCTCGTTCGCAGGGACGCGAGGGCTCTCGCAACTGATCTCCGCGCTGATCGCCGTCGCTGTGGCGGCGGCCTACGCGTGGACGTTCGCCCGCGGGCTGCTCGGCACGGCCTCGGGCGGCCAGATCGCGTTGTTGTTCGCACCGCTCGCCC
The DNA here is from genome assembly GCA_963825415.1 of uncultured Actinomycetes bacterium. GTDB lineage: Bacteria > Actinomycetota > Thermoleophilia > Solirubrobacterales > Solirubrobacteraceae > BP-464. The sequence continues at coordinate 17,248 of CAWGTD010000006.1, forward strand.
TGGCGCCGCTGCTGATCCTGCGCCGGCACCCGATGTCGCGCGTGCAGGCGGCAGCGCTGGGCGCCTGCATCATCCTCTCCGCGCGCGCTGGCGGTGGCGATCCTGCTCGGCGGCGGCTGGATCCTGGGCGTGGCGATCCCAGGCATCGCGGTCACCGCCTTCCTGTGCGCGCGCTATCCCGTGGTGGCCACCATCGGCGCGTTCCTGAGCGCGGGGGCGTTCGGCACGCTCTCGGCCTTCACGCCGCTGTCGGGCCAGAAGGTGGCAGACCTCCTGCTGCTCGGCCTGTGGTTGGCCGCGATCTGGGGCTGGCTGCTCGGGGGGCGGCGCCGCGCGGCGTGGATCTGGCCCGGGATCGTCGTGCTGTGCTTCTACATCGCGCTGACCGCCGCCGAGATCGTCGCCGCGCCGACGATCACGATCGGCTTCCAATCCTTCCGCGCGTCGATCTGGTACGCCGCGGCCGTCCCACTGCTGGCCTACGCGCCGTGGTCCGACGCCACGCGGCGGCGGATGCTGCGGGCCGCAGTGGCCGCGCTTACGCTCGTCGCGGCCTACGCGACCTTCCGCTGGGCGGTCGGGCCGGCCGGCGAGGAGCGTGAGCAGGCCCGGCAGATCGCCAACAACTTCCTCGACGGCAAGCTGCGCCCGGTCGGCTCCTTCAGCACATCCAAGGAGCTCGCCGCGTGGGTTGCGATGACGACGCCGTTCGCCGCCGGGCTGGCGATGGCCGCGCGCGGGCGCCTGCGCCTCATGGCCGTTGCGGCCGCGGGCCTCTCGGTGGTCGCGATGCTGGCGGCCGACGTGCGCGCGGGCCCGAGCGCGGCCGTGCCCGGCGTCGTCGCGGCGATCGTTCTCTACCAGCTCTCCCAGGCGTTCCGCGGGCACCGTGGGCCGACGGTGGCGATCGCCGTCGCCGCGGCGGTGCTGGGAGGGGCCGGCGCGTTCGCGCTGACCCTCGGCGACAAGTCCGACAGCGGCACGCGCTACCACGCGATCCTCGACCCCGAATCCGACTCGTCCTACCAGGCGCGTCTGGTCAAGTGGCGCACGGCGCTCGACGACATCGATCGCGCGCCGTTCGGCCACGGCCTCGGGACGACCGGCCCGGTCCAGGTCCGCTACGGGGAGTTCAGAACGATCGGCTCGGTCGACGTCGACAACTCGTATCTGAAGATCGCCTTCGAGCAGGGCTTTGTCGTCATGGCCCTGTTCGTGATCGCGATCCTCATGATGCTCGGCGGCCTGGCCCGCCGCGCGCTCGTTTCGCTCGACCCGGCGCGGGCCGGCCCCGCGATCGCCGCCTGCGGGACGCTCGTGAGCATGCTCGTGCTGTTCTTCATCGGCGGCTACATCGAGGGCTTGCCGGTCCTCGGCGCCTGGATCTGCGTCGGCCTCGGCGTCATGCAGTTCACCGGCCCCCCGCTGGAGGGCGAGAACTAGCGCTTCCCGGCGTACGCGTAGGCGTAGGAGTAGTAGCCGTAGTCGCTCTCGTCGCCCTTGCGGACGCCGGTGACGACGATGCCGATCGGCCGGTCGGGGAAGTGCTGGAGCGCCGAGCGGGCCGCGCGGGCCTGGTCGCGCGTCGTCTTGGACGCGCGCACGCACATGACCACGCGCGCCACGTGCGGCACGATCTCGAGCGTGTCGACGATCGACAGCAGCGGAGTCGAGTCGATCACGACCGCGTCATACGCCTCCGCGACCTCGGCGAGGAAGGTCTCGAACTTGCGCGAGGCCAGCAGCTCGGCGGGATGCGGCGTCGGCGTGCCGGCGGAGATGCAGACGAGCGTCGGCGGCTTCTCGTCGTCGCCGGTCAGCCCGAGCGGGACCGGGATCGTGACCTCCTGGATGATCTCCTCGGGCGTCGCCTCGCCGATCAGGTAGTCGGCGAGCCCGGGCTGGGCGTTGACGCCGAGCCGCTTGGCCAGCGTCGGGCGGCGCAGGTCGCACTCGACGAGCAGCACCTTGCGGCCCGCGGCCGCGTACGCCGCCGCCAGCGCGGTCGCCACGGTCGACTTGCCCTCTTCCGGCAGCGCGCTGGTGACGACCATCGTCGACGCCTTGCTGTCCACGTCGAGGAAGTCGATGTTGGCCCGCACGATCCGGAACGCCTCCAGCTCGGCGCCCGAGATCGCCTTGCGCCCGTTGGCCGAGATCGATCGACCGAGCAGGTCGTCGTTGACGTGGCCAAGCAGCGGCAGCTTGAGCTCGTCGGTCATCTCGCGCGAGCTGCGGAAGCGACGGTCGAGCGAGTCGCGGATGAACGCGACGAGCAGCGCGATCGTCAGGCCGACGAGGAGTCCGAGCAGGCCGTCGCGAATCGGCTTGGGCGAGATCGGCGAGTCAGCCGCCGACGCCGGCACCTCGATCGTCACCGGAAGCGCGAACTTCGCCAGGCTCTTGAGGCGGTTGATGCGGTCGGCGTTCGCCCCGCGCGTGAAGTTGTTGACCGGGCGCCTCGAGAGCGTCTTGTTCTGCCTGATCAGGTCGCGAGCGGCCCTGGAGTACTGGCGCCGATCGTTGTCGATCACCAGCCTGCGCGCAGCATGTGCGAACGCGTTGGCCTCGTCGGCCGCGCGTTGAGCCGTCCGCGCCTTGGCCGAGACATCGACGAAGTTCGTGCGGGCCTCGGCCCGCACCGTGATGTGATCGAGAAGCACTCCCGGCGCGATGCCCGGCTTGAGCTCCTTGGCCGCCTCGCGCGCGACGCTGATCGTCCTGATCGACTGCGATGCGCTCGCCGCCTGGGCCTCGGGGGTCTGGGTGGCCCCGACCGCCGCGCCGAGCAGCCTGAAGTCGTCGTTGGGGCTGTGGAACGCCAGCGAGGCGCGCGCCTCGTAGACGGGCTTGGCGCGCTCGGACAGCGCGACCGCGGCGCCGGCGAAGACGAGCACGATCAGCACGATCAGGATGCGCTGCTCGCGGACGACGCGCAGATAGTCCCGAAGGGTCGTGTACTTGGGAGCGTCGCTCACAGGTAGAGCAATGGGGTGGTGGGCTGGCCATTGCCGGGAATGGCGCTCCGCACCGCAGAAACGAGGCGGGCCCGGAACTGGAGGCGATCCCAGTTCAGCGCATGATCCCGGATGACGCCGGAATCGTACGCCTCCGGTGCAAATTCCCGAAGCGCCTGATAAATGGCGTCCGGGGTCTGCTCTCCGAAGAACTCGCCGCTGACACCCGGCTTGACGGTGTAGAGCGCGCCGCCGGCCGCGTAGGCGAGCACCGGCCGGCCGCAGGCCATGACCTCCACCGGCACCAGACCGAAGTCGTCGCAGGACGGGAACACGGCCGCGCGACAGCGCTGCATCAGCGAGATCAGCGGAGCGTCCTCGAGCGTGCCGGCGAACTCGACGTTCGGCGGTGCGGCCGCGCGCAGCTCCTTGGCGGCCGGGCCGTCGCCGGCGATCACCAGGCGCAGGTGCGGGAGGCGCCGGAACGCCTCGATGCGCGGCGCCGACGCGCTTGTACGGCTCGACCAGCCGCGAGACGAGCAGGTAGTAGTCCTCGGGCGGGCGCTGCTCGGGGTCCGGGCGAAACAGCCCGCAGTCGACCGGCGCGCCGATCACCTGCGCGTCGCGCCCGTAGAAGCGCGAGATCTGCTCGGCCGTGAACGGCGACTGCGTCAGGTAGGTGTGCACGCGCTGCGCGGCGCGCTGGTCGCCCCGCCGGGCGCCGGCGACCAGCGCGTCGAACGCCTTGGCGCCCGGCGCCGAGCGCGCCCAGCGATCGCGGTAGGCGTCGGTCATCGACCAGGCGAAGCGCAGCGGGCTGTGGCAGTAGCAGACGACCGGCGCATCGTTGGCGGTCCGCAGCCGGTGGGCGTAGGCGTAGCTCGACGCGACGACGACGTCGGCCTCGGGCAGGCGCACGCCGTCGGTGTAGCGCCCCCAGACCGGGGCGCCGAGCCGGTAGTGCTTCAGCGTGCGCTGCCGCGGCGGCACGAGGCTGCGCGTGCGGTCGGCGACGCCCATCCGCTCCGAGACACCGGGCCGCGCGAGCAGCGCGTAGACGTCCGCCTCGGGGAACACGGCGGCCATCTCGGCGGTCACGCGCTCGGCGCCGCCGTAGGTCTCCATGAAATCGTGGGTGATGAGCACCCGTGCGTCGCGTGGGAGCGCCGGCGCGGGTTCGAGCAGCTCGAGACCGCCGACAACGGGTGCCGCGGTCCCTTTCCCCTCCATAAGCAACTCGTCCATTGCTGCTCAGGCCTCCTTACCTAAAGAGAACAACGGGCTTCCCCTGCAAAACTGGCGGTGAAACCGTCGGAGTCCGGCCGATTCTCTAGCCGGCGATCTCGCCCCCGCTCCCGCGCCGCCATGCACCCACGCGGCTCCACCCCAACTCGGGCGCCTCATCGGCCGCTCCGCTGCGCTGCGAGCTGCGCCGCCGCTTGAACTGCCCGTAGGGGAAAAGCGGCGCGGCGAGCACGAGCGCACAGCCGGTCACCGCCGGCTGCTGCCAGTCCCAGTCGACCCCGCTGTGGCCGATCCAGACCGCCACCGCCGCGCCCACCGCAGCGGTCTGCCCGCGCCCAAGGCCCCCGGGCCGCGTACGCGAACGCACGACGGCGACGAGGATCGAGCCCAGGAACCCCAGCAGCAGCAGGATGCCCACCAGCCCGAGCTGGCCCATCGTCTCGAGCTCGAGCGAGTGCGCGTTGCGGACGCTCTCGTCGACACGCCGCTCGCGCGCCCAGCGGACCTCGAAGCCGCCGACGCCGTCGCCCTTCAGCCAATCGCCCTCGAAGCCGTCGATGGCCACGCGGTAGAGGTCGGAGCGCGTGCCCTTGGCGGTGACCAGTCGCGCGGTGCCGCCCTCCGAGACGATCGTCGGGCGCAGGAAGTCGCCCCACTGGCGGCTGACGAAGCTCGACGCGTCGTGCAGCGCGTTGGCCGAGTGGCCTTCGATCGGGCCCGACTTCAGCCCGTAGGTGACGATCGCGGCGAGGGCGGCGACCGCGGCGAGCGCGATCCCGATCGGCCGCCCGACGCGGCGCGCGGCCTGCATGAGGTTCGGCGACGCGCGGCCGGCGGCGATCAGCCACTGGACGGCCACGACGATCCCGACGATCACCGCGAGCTGGCCGGCGAACGCGTGCCCGGCGCTCTCGTGCGGGCTGCCCGCGCCCGAGCCGATCAGCTCCGGGTAGGACTGCAGGCGCCCGATCGCGATCGCCGCCGCCGCGCCGATCAGCGCGATCGTCAGCGCCAGCGACGCGCGCCGCACGCCGGCCGCCAGCAGGACGACGAGCCCCACCGCGATCGCCAGCCACGCGCCGCGCGAGAGGCTCATGTACATGCCGACGAAGGCCAGCAGCGATGCCCCCGCCGCGACCGCGCGGGCCGGCGTCGGCGTGCGCGGGTCGCCCGACAGCCCGCAGGTCAGGACCGTGGTCATCGCGGCCAGCGCGCCGTAGGCGTTCCAGTAGCCGAACGGGTAGCCGAGGCGCCCGTCGGCCAGCGCCGTGCTGTCGACGGCGCCCGACACGAGGTCTGGCTCGAGCCGGCTCAGCAGCCCCGCGACGACGATCACCATCCCGATCCCGGCGACCGCCCACGGCACGAGCCGCGCGTAGCGACCGCTGCCCGCGGCGAGCAGGCCCAGGCCGAACAGCGCGAGGTAGAGCACGTCGCGCTGCATCTCCTGCACCGCCGCCGCGGGGGTTGGCGACCAGCGCGACGAGAGCCCGGTCCACGCCGCCAGTGCCGCCAGCGACCCGAGCCCGACGAGCGCGTGGGTGCTGAACCGCCACCCAGGCTTGGCGACCACGACGAGGACTGCGGCGGCGGCGCTGGCGATCGCCGCCGCGGACAGATAAGCCGGCGGGAAGTAGCCGCCGGCGTCCCACGCGAGCCGGATCAGCACGACGGCGACGACGGCGAGCGCGACGACGGTCGATCCTGCTCGCCGTACGGCGGCCGAGGCGATCCCTGCCGTCCGCTCCACGCGGCAACGATACCTTGCCGCCATGGCTCGCCTGCCCACTCGTACCGGGGCCTTCGCCACCGCCGCGGTGTGCGCGCTGCTGGCCGTGTGGTTGTGGGACTCGGGCCGCAGCGAACGCACGCTGCAGCGCGCGAACGAGGCCGGCCTGCGCGGCGACTATGCGCTCGCGGCGCGCGAGGCCGGCGGCATCACTCGCGGCGTCACCGCCAGCCGCGCGCACGGTGTGCGCGCCTATGCGTACGCCGCGCAGCGCAAGTTCGCCGCCGCGGCGCGCGAGTTCCGTGCAGCGCTGGATGGAGACCCGCAGAACTGGCGGCTGCGCCGCGACCTGGGGCGCGTCCTGCTCGCGGTCGGCGACCGCCGCGCCGCCCAGGCGCAGATGGCTCGGGCACTCGCCCTGAACCCGCGCATGGCGCTACCGGCCGGCTTCACGAAGGCCGGCCGCGTCGGGTAACGGACCGGTCTCCGGTTCCCATTTGGCGCGGGCGCCGTCGTTCCCTATGATCCCGCGCCCTCTCAGGTGGACGGGAGACCACCGAGGGGACGGGAGACTCACAAGGCAGGGGGAAGGCTTGAGCGCGCTAGGGACAGATCCTCGTTTCGACGAGGGCGCAGTCGCATCGACGGGATTCGCGATGCCGTCGCGTGCGCCGAACGCGGCGCCCTCGCGCATGCCGACCACGGACCTGGTTCCGACGCTCGAGCCGGGCGCCGACCACGTTCTCTACGGCGCCGACATCGAGACGCCGCGGCGCGACTCGCTGCGCCGCCGCACGCTGGCGCTCGCCGACGTGCTGGCGCTGCTCGCCGCCTACGCCGGCATGTGGCTGGTGGCCACTCCCACCACGACGCTGGTCTCCGACGCGCCGTTCCTCGTGGCGCTCGCGCTGTGGGTGCTGCTCAACAAGACGCTGCGGCTCTACGACCGCGACGCGAACCTGATCCACAAGTCGACGCTCGACGAGTTCCCGCGGATCGTGCACTCGATCTCGCTCGGCTGCGCGCTGATCTACTTCGCCGGGCCGCTGCTGCCCGGCGTCGAGGCGCACCGCCCGCAGGTCGGCGCGTTCTGGCTGCTCGCGATCCTCATCACCCCCGGCTTCCGGCTGGCCGCGCGGCGGCTCGTGCTCACGCGCACGTCGCCCGAACGCGTGCTGCTGGTGGGCTCGGGTCACGTCGCCGGCCTCGTGTCGCAAAAGATCCGCGGCCACGGGGAGTACGGCGTCGAGCTCGTCGGCTATGTCGACACGCCCGACGACGTGCCCACCCTGGAGGCGGGCCTGCCGCGGCTCGGCGACATCTCGCGCTTCGAGCAGATCTGCCGTGAGAACGACGTCGAGCGCGTCGTGGTCGCCTTCTCGAGCCTCTCCGAAGAGGCGATGCTCGACGTGATCCGGGTCGCCAAGCGCCTGCGCGCGAAGATCACGATCGTCCCGCGACTGTTCGAGGTCATCGGCCACAACGTCGAGATCGACCAGATCGAGGGCATGACGCTGCTCGGCCTGCGCCCGCTCAGCCGCACGACGTCGACACGCGCGCTCAAGCGCGCGACCGACGTGATCGGCGCGGCGGTGGGCCTCGTTCTCGCCGCCCCCGTGCTGCTCGTCGCGGCCATCGGCGATCAAGCTGACGTCGCCCGGCCCGGTGTTCTTCAAGCAGCGCCGCGTCGGCCGCGCCAACCGCGAGTTCCAGATGCTCAAGCTGCGCACGATGGTCGACGGCGCCGACGCCATGAAGGCCGACCTGGCCCATCTCAACGAGGTCCCGGGCGGGACGATGTTCAAGATCGACCTCGACCCGCGCGTGACTCCGGTCGGCCGGTTCCTGCGCGCGTCGAGCCTCGACGAGCTTCCGCAGCTGATCAACGTGCTGCGCGGCGAGATGAGCCTCGTCGGCCCGCGCCCGCTCGTGCCGGAGGAGGACGACAACGTCATCGGCTGGCATCGTGCCCGGCTGGAGCTCACTCCGGGGCTGACCGGCCCGTGGCAGGTCATGGGCCGCAACCAGATCCCGTTCCACGAGATGGTCAAGCTCGACTATCTCTATGTGTCGGAATGGTCGCTCTGGAACGACATCACGCTGCTGCTCAGGACGCTTCCGGTCGTGCTCGGCCGCCGAGGCAGCTGAGCACGGAGCGCTACGGGTGAGCCGGCCCCGCAGCCGCTTCTGGCGGCGGGCGACTCGGCGCGGCGTCGGCGGCGCCCTTCCGCCTGCCCACCAACCCGTCGAGCCGGCCGCGCCCGCTCCCGAGCAGCTCGACTCGCAGCGTTGGCTGCCGTCCGACTACACGCCCGTGCAGCACTTCGCGGGCTCGCCCGTCGAGCCCCACGACCCGTCCGAGTGGGTTCCGCTGCCGATCACGCCGTTCGAGCCGCGGACCGGCGCGCCGGCGGAGCCTCCGGGCCGGCTGCGACGCCGGCGCTGGCTGCCCTGGCGCGCGCGCCGCAACCGGCGCGCGGGCTAGTCTCCAATGCCGATGCCGCCGGCCGGGACATCCAAGCCCGGAGCCGTCACGCCGAGCGGGGTGCGCGACGGCGATCCGCAGGTGCTCGCCGCGCTGTGCGCACGGCGTGGCGAGGCCGTGCTCGCGTTCGCCCGGACCGTCTGCCCGCCCGAGTACGCGACGCGCGCGGCCGCCGACGCCTTCGCACGCTTTCGCGCGACGGTCGCGGGAGACGGCGAGCTCGATCTCCACCCCGACGCGCTGTTGCTGCGCTCGATTCGCCGCGCCGCGCTCGACGCCGTCGAGCCCGGCCCGGACCTCGGCTGCGCTCCCGCCCGGCCGCTGCTGGCCGCCCGCGCGGAGCGCTCGATCGCCGCAGGCGAGGACGCTCGCCTGACCCACCACCTCAAGATCTGCGACCACTGCCGCGACATCAGCAGCCGCCTGTCGACTGCCGAGACCGCCTACCGCGACGCCGAGCCGCGGCCGGTCGAGCCCGACGCCACTGCGGCGATCGTCGCGGCGATGGCGGCGGCCGCGCCGATCCGCTCCTCCCTGCGCCCCACGGCCGCCAACGGCAACGGCGCGCACGAGGCGAAGGCGGTGGTGCACCGCACCCCGGAGCCCGAGCCGGAGCCCATCGCCACCGAGCCCGAACCCGAGCCTGAGCCCGAGCCGGTGGCGATCGAGCCCGAGCCCGAGCCGGAGCCGCGAGCCCGAGCCCGAACCGGAGCCGGTCGCGACCGAACCCGAGCCGGTCGCCGCGGCGCGGCCCACCCCTCCGCTTCCCTACTACCAGGTGCCGCAGCGCGGGCAGGCGCAACGGCGCCTGCAGGCGGCGTGGAGCGGCGAGCGCGCGGGGTCGGTCGCGGGCGCAGCGGCGTCGCTCACCCGCCGGGCGGGGAACTTCGCGCGCAAGGCCCTCGAGCGGTCCGACCGGCGTGCCACTCCAGCGCCTCACACCGATCCGGCACCCGAGGCGCCGGATCCCCACCCGGCGCACACCGCGACCTGGCAGCCGGTCGAGGAGATCGAGTTCCCGCCCGCGCCCGCGCTGGAGCGGCTCGCGGACAGCCCGAAGCAGTTCCCCACCAGGCCGAGGAGCGTCCCCGCCTGCGCCCGGTTTCACGCCCGCCGCGCCTCGTGCGCCCGCGGCGCGAGCGCCACCACCTCCCGTTGCACATGCACGCGCCGCGCGAGCTCGCCATCCCGGCGGGCCTGCTCGTCATCGCCGTGCTGGTGATCCTGGCGGTGGCGGGGGTGTTCGGTGGCGGCGACGGCGCCTCGTCGCCCAAGGGGACCGAGGTCCGTGTCGCCAGCGCGCCGCAGCGGCTCGTCGTGCAGCCGTCGCGCTCGGCGACGGCGACGTCGCTCACGCGCGCGGTCGCGATCACGGGCGCCCCGCCGATCGTCGACGAGACGACGCCCTCGCCGGCCACGGCGCCCTAGCTCAAGTTCATCTCGGCACAAACCGACGACATGGCGGACGTTTTGTGCCACCATATGTCCTGGCTAGGGAGGTCACGGATGCGCAGGGTTGCTGTAGTTCTTGCAGTTGTCTCGTTCGGGGCGGTTGTCGCCCCGGCGATGGCGCAAGGGGGATTTGCCGATTACCGCCAGGCGGCGGCGGATCAGTACGCGAGCTCGAGCGGCAACGCGCCGCCGGCTCCGACGGCGGTGACCGCGCCGAGCACCACGGCGCCCACCGGCGTGGCGCCGACCGGCACCGCGAAGAAGAAGACGACCAAGAAGAAGTCCACCAAGAAGAACGGCTCGACGAACAAGCCGACCGGCTCGACGCTGGGCACGGGCTTCTCCTCGCCGGTCACGGTGGGCCCCGACTCGAACGCGCCGCCGACCGTCAACGGCCAGCTGCCCTACACGGGCGGGCCGCTCGGCGTGATCGTGCTGATCGCGCTCGGCTTCCTCGCCGCCGGCTTCCTGCTCGCCGCCGCGCTGCGGCTGCGGCGCCCGCGCAGCGAGGCCTCCGCCTAGCGCCCGTTCGACCGCACGCGGCGCAGGAAGTCCGCGTGCAGCGACACGTCGTCCCCGAGCTCCGGGTGGAACGCGACCGCCACGACGTTGTCCTGGCGTACCGCGATCGGGTGCCCGTCGACCTCGGCTAGCACCTCGACGTCCGGGCCCGCATCGGCCACCCACGGCGCGCGGATGAACACCGCGTGGACCCTGCGGCCCTCGATTTCGAGATCCGTCTCGAACGACCGGATCTGGCGGCCGAACGCGTTGCGCTCGCAGACGAGGTCGAGCACCCCGAGGTGGTCGCGGTCGAGCATGATCATGCCCGCGCACGTGCCGAGCAGCGGTCGACCCGAGGCCGCGAACTCGCGCAGCGGGTCGGCCAGCCCCTCGCGCTCGACGCCCAGCTCCATCGTCGTCGACTCACCGCCGGGCATCACGAGCCCGTCGAGGCCCTCGAGATCCTCGGGCGTGCGGACCTCGCGGACCTCCGCCCCCAGGTCGCGCAGGATCCTCGCGTGCGCCGCGAACCCGCCCTGGAGCGCGAGGACTCCGACTACCACCCGCGGGGCGCGAGCAGCTCTTCCTCGGAGAGCTTGCGCGCCTCGAGCGACTGCATCGCGCCGCCCAGTCCCTCCGACGCGCGTGCGACGCGCTCGGGGTCGTTGTAGTGCGTGGTGGCCTCGACGATCGCCCGTGCGCGCCGCTCGGGGTCCTCGGACTTGAAGATGCCCGAGCCGACGAACACGGATTCCGCGCCGAGCTGCATGACCAGCGATGCGTCGGCGGGCGTCGCGATGCCGCCCGCGCAGAAGAGCGGCACGGGCAGCGCGCCCGAGCGCGCGACCGACGCCACGAGGTCGTGCGGGGAACGCAGCTCCTTGGCGGCGGTGAACAGCTCCTGCTCGGACAGCGTGCCCAGGCGGCGGATGTCGCTGAAGATCGAACGCAGGTGGCGGACGGCCTCGACGATGTCGCCGGTCCCGGCCTCGCCCTTCGAGCGGATCAGCGCCGCGCCCTCGGCGATCCGCCGCAGCGCCTCGCCCAGGTTCGTCGCGCCGCAGACGAACGGCACCTTGAAGGCCCACTTGTCGATGTGGTGGGCCTCGTCGGCGGGCGTGAGGACTTCGGACTCGTCGATGTAATCGACCTCGAGCGCCTCGAGCACCTGCGCCTCGGCGAAGTGGCCGATGCGCGCCTTGGCCATCACAGGGATCGAGACGGCCTCCTGGATGCCCTTGATCATCAGCGGGTCGCTCATTCGCGCCACGCCGCCGTCACGACGGATGTCGGCGGGAACCCGCTCCAGCGCCATCACGGCGGACGCGCCCGCGTCCTCGGCGATCTTGGCCTGCTCTGCGTCGACGACGTCCATGATCACGCCGCCCTTGAGCATCTCGGCGAGGCCGGCCTTGACCCGGAACGTGGCTTCGTCGCGCATGGGCTGCAGTCTAGAGCCGCCGAAGTTGGGCAATAGCGCGCGCCGCGGCGGTTTCGGCCGGTGTGCCGTCACGGTCATGACCCGGCATGTCCGTGGCTCTGCTCACCACCACGGCGGCTCTTGCAGGGGCGATCGCCGGTCACGGCTTCGACGCCGTGCCGCCCACTCAGGCCGCCCACTCGGCGCGATCCACCGCTACGGCGGCGGACGTCGGCCCCAGCACGCCCGCCGGCTGGTGCGGGACGGCCACGCCGAGCGACGACGTCGTCGACGAGCTCGACAACGGGCCGATGAAGTACCACGCGATCTACGCGGTGCCCGCAGACGCGCCGGACCGGTTCGCCGACTTCGCCCCCACCATCCAGGCCGGCGCGATGGGGGCCTCGGCGCTGATCGAGCGGCTTCGCGGCCGGGCGATCCGGTTCGACATGGGCACGCCGTGCGGCAAGCGGTTCCTCGACATCAGCGTCGTCCGCCTGCACCGGACGACGGCGGAGTGGGCCGCCGCGGCCCAGGACGAGGCGACCTTCGCGACGGCGCTCAACGAGGAGCTGCGGGCAGCGGGCTTCGGCGTCATGTCGCCGTTCGACGACATGGCCGCGGCACGAGCGCGGCAGACCAACTACGTCGTCTGGTTCGACCTCGCCGTCGCCGGCATCTGCGGCCAGGCCACCCGCTCCACCGACGCGCGCCGCAGCCCGGACAACCTCAACGCATGGGGCGGCAAGGTCGCGGTCGTATTCCGCGTCGGTGACTCGTTCTGCTCGGCGGACGGCGTGCGCCACGAGATCGCCCACACCCTCGGCGCCCTCGTCCCCGCCGCTCCCCACGCGTTCGACGGGGCGCACTGCAACGACGCCGCCGAGGACACCATGTGCTACCCGGGCTCGCCGAGGGTCACCGACGGGCCGTTCCGGGTCCAGTACTTCGACTACGGCGACGACGATTACTGGGGCCCGCTGGAGCACTGGACGGTCGACCTCAGCCCGTTCCTCTGCCCGGACGTCACCTGCAACCTCCCGGCCGGCGCCGTCACCGGCGGCTTCGAGGCCCCGCCCGAGCCGGCGGTGGTCGTGAAGGTCCGCAGGGCCCTCCGCGCCCGCTGGAACATCGTCGTCTCCGTCAGCCGCGGGCGGACGCGGCGCATCGCCGTGCATTGCCGCGGGCGCCGGGCCACCCGCGGGACCGTGCACCCGCAAACCGAGGTCGCCCTCCACGCGCGCTGCCGCCGGCGGCCGCGCGTGGCGATCGCGATCGACCCCCGCTCGGGCGGCGCGATCGCTACTTCAGCCGGAAAGCCTTGATCCGGTCCTCGTACTTGCCGGTGTCGCGGCTGTAGACACCGTAGGCGAGGGCCTGGATCAGGCTGAGCAGCGCGGAGTGCGAGCGCACGTACGCCGGGGAGTTGGACGAGTAGTACAGGCGGATCTGCGAGAGCTTTGCGACCTCCGACAGCGTCGCGTCGGTGATCCCGACGGTCGTCGCGTGGCGGTGGCGGGCGAGCTTCATCGCCCGTACGACGAGCGGATGCGGCCGGCCGGCGGACAGCCCGATGACCAGCGTGCGCTCGTCGATCCGGCCGAGCTTGGCAAGCGACTCCTGCGACGGGCCGGCAACGGTCTCGGCGCGCAGGTCGAGCAGCATCAGCAGGTGGCGCAGATAGGAGGCGAAGAACGCCATCTGGTCGGTGCCGATCACCAGCAGGCGTTCGGCGTCGGCGATCGCGTCGATGGCCGACTCGACCTCCGAACGCGAGACCTTGCGCGCGGTCTCCTCCACGTTGGCGTGGTCGGCCGCCAGCGCCGTCTCGAACTCGTTCTGGTCGAGCGAGAAGAGCGGGCCGGAGACGCCGCTCGCGGCGCCGGCCCCGCTCGCGACGCGCCGGCGGTACTCCTCGCGCGCGGAGCCCTGAAGCTCGGGATAACCCTCGAAGCCGAGGGCCTGCGAGAAGCGCACGACGGTCGAGGACGACGTGTTGGCGCGGCGCGCCAGTTCCTCTGCGGTCTGGAAGGCGACCTCGTCGAGATGGTCGACGATGTACTGCGCGACATCCTTCTGAGAGCGGCTGAATTCGTCGAACCGCGCCTGGATGTAGGCAGAGAGGGTCTGGTGCCCCGCGGCCTCCGCGGGTGCGGGCGTGGTGCTCTTCATGGGCGCCGTCTGTTTCGACGGGCCCGGTAGCGATCCCTTCCCGCGGGCCGTTTCGAGCCCCGGAAAAGACTCGCGCCCGACCCTGTCAGGGGCCGGGCGCGATGAACGAGCCTCCGGGTTCCGCTCCGGGACTCGCGGGGCCTACGGGACGGCGGGCGGGGGGGTTGTTGCCGAACCGTCCCGTGGCGAACGTATCCAGGCTCCCCGCCAACGGGAGGGGCCGCAAACCCGAGTTGGCGCTGGAAGGCTCCTAACCGCGCCGGCGGGGGTCCAGCGCCGTGCCGAACACCCTGTCCCACCACGGCGCGCTGACCCCGTAGCCCGCCGTGTCGTCCTGGAAGTGGTGGCGCATGTGCAGCTCGCGCAGCCGGCGCCCCAGCCGCGAGCGCGGCTTGTGGTGGTGGACGTAGTAGTGGGTCATGTCGTAGAAGAGGTAGCCGCCGATGAAGCCCGCGAAGGCGGCCAGGCCCCAGTCGGGGCCGGCGACCGCGACGAAGCCGAGGTAGAACAGCGTCGCCAGCGGAACGCTCACCGAGGGCGGCATGACCAGCCGCAGCGGGTCGTTGGGATGGTCGTGGTGGACGCCGTGGATGATCCAGTGCAGCCGCGCCCCGATGCCGTCCTCGGGCTCGAAGTGGAAGACCAGGCGGTGCAGCCAGTACTCGGTCAGCGTCCAGACCACATAGCCGACCAGCGCGGCGCCCGCGGCGGCGCCCAGGCCCAGCCGGTCGGCCCCGATTGCGAACGCGAGCAGGATCACCGGCCCGAAGAGCAGCGCAGGCACCGCAGGGTGGACGCGCGAGAGGGCGTCCAGCCACGGGGACTTGAACATCGGCGGCGATGCTCGAAGCAGGTCGGTGCGCTTGACGGTGTGGGACTCCATCGCTGCCGATGTTAACCAGTGGCGCGGTCCGCTTCAGGCCTTTTTTTCGATTGTCTGCAGTGCGACACCGCGGGCAGGGACCGGCGAGGACTGGACGATCGAGGTCGTGGTCTGACCGAGCGCGACGAAGCGGTCGATGACCTCCTCGAGGTGCTCCACGTCGCGGACATGGGCCTTCATGAAGAAGCAGTCCTCGCCGGTGATCCGATGGCACTCGACCACCTCGGCGGTCTTCACAGCCAGCTCGGCCACGTTCTTGAGCTGCCCGGGGGCCGGCCGCACCCGGATCACGACGCTCAGGCTCAGGCCGAGCGCCCGCGGGTCGACCCCCGCGCGGTATCCGGTGATGACGCCGGTGCTCTCGAGCCGTGCAAGCCGCTCGGCCACGGCCGGCGACGACAGCCCGACGCGGCGCCCGAGCTCGGCGAGCGAGAGCCGCGCCGCGTCCTGGAGGTGCTCGAGCAGCGCGCGGTTGGTCACGTCGAGGGTGCCTTCTGCGTTTCCTTGCTTTGGCCGCGTTTTCGAAGGCATATCAACGAGTTTACCTGGCTTCTGCCATGTACGAGACGCAATGTGCCACGGATCATGTGTTATATGCCGCGATTGGCCGACAGGACCCCGCCCCACGTCTATTTCGTCGTCAGCGCCGTCTTTCACTACCTCGGCCCGGCGTTCGCCGTGCTGCTGTTCGCGCGGGTCGACGTGCTCGGGGTCGCCTGGCTGCGGATCGTCTCGGCGGCGGTCGTCCTCGGCCTCTGGCGCCGCCCGTGGCGCCGCTTGGCGGCGCTCGACTCCCCCGGCCGGCGGCTGTTGATCTCGTGGGGCGCGGTCCTGGCGCTGATGAACTGCTGCTTCTACGTGGCGATCGACCGGCTGCCGCTCGGCACGGTCGCCGCGATCGAGTTCCTGCCGGTCATCGCGCTCGCCGCGCTCGGGGCACGGACGGGCCGCAACGCGTTCGCCCTGGCGCTCGCGGTTGGAGGCGTCTACCTACTCACCGACGTCCAGCTCGCCGGCGCCCCGCTTGGCGTGGCGCTCGCCTTCGCGAACGCCGGGCTGTTCGCCCTCTACATCGTGCTCGCCCACCGCGTGTCGCGGCTCGGCCGGCTGGGCGGCATCGACGGGCTCGCCATGTCGATGCTGGTCGCAGCGGTGGTCGTGACGCCCATGAGCGGCTGGGCGGTCCTCCCCGCGCTCGACGACCCGGTCGCGCTGCTTGCCGGGGTCGGCGTCGGCGTGAGCTCCTCGGTCATCCCCTACGTCACCGACCAGCTGGCCATGCGCAGCCTCGCCCGGGCGACCTACGCCCTGATGGTCTCGCTGCTGCCCGCCACCGCGACCGTGATCGGCGTCGTCGTCCTCGCCCAGATCCCCTCGCTCGTCGAGCTGTGCGGGGTCGCGCTGGTCGTCGGCGGCGTCGCCGCGCACCGCGAGCCGACGCAGGCGAACGTCATTGCATCGCCTCGCCGAGCACGCGATGCTTGGCAGGCGTCCCAAACCACAGGAGTCCCACGATGAAGCGAACAATGCTGGTGGTGCTGGCGGCAACGACGGTGATCGCGGTACAGGCCCTGCCGAGCGGCGCGGCGAGCCGTGGCGTCAAGGTGGGCGACGACTTCTTCAGCCCGACGAAGCTCACGGTCGCCAAGGGCACGAAGGTCACCTGGCGCTGGGTGGGCCACGGCCTGCACAACGTCACGAAGACCAGCGGGCCCCAGAGGATCGCGGCGAGCCGGGACAAGACCTCGGGCAGCTTCGGTCCCAAGACGCTGTCGCGCGCTGGGACCTACCGGTTCACCTGCACGATCCACGGCTTCAAGATGAAGATCGTCGTGCAGTAGGCCGCTCAGGCCGTCGTCGGCTGCTCTTCGCCACCACGCTGGTCGAGCTCGCGCACGATCGCCTGGGTCGCGGCATCACGCTCCAGGCGACGGTCGATGAGCGGGTTGACGATCCCGCGGAGCACCGACAACACGGTCCACCGGCGCGGGCGGATGATCCGCGGCGCGCGGCGTTCGATCCCACGGACGATCGCCTCGCCGGCCACCGCCGGCGCGAGCCGCTTGTGGAGCCACTTCGGTGCCGATTGGAGCATCCGCTCACCGAGCGGGTCCTGATCGAGCGCCTGGTGGACCATCTCGGTATCGATGAAGCCGAAGTAGGCGACGCTCGCGCTCGCGCCGTGCTGGACCAGCTCGACCCGCAGCGCGCGGCCGAACTGCTCCACGCCCGCCTTGCTCATGGCGTACGGCGCCGCGCCGACGCCGTTGAAGAACGCGTAGATCGACGCGATCACGACCACGTGGCCCTTGCGGCGCACGATCTCCGGCAGCGCAGCGTCGACGGTCCGGTAGACGCCGTAGAGGTTTACGTCGAGCACACGCTCGAAGCTCTCGGTCGACATCGCGCGGAAGGTCGTTGTCCGCGAAGCGATTCCCGCGTTGGCGACGACGACGTCGAGTCCGCCGAAGCGCTCCACGACGGTGGCGACCGCACGCTGCATCGCTCCGCGGTCGGTCACGTCGGCGGCCAGCCCCATCGCCTTGCTCTCGCCGATCTCGCCGGCGGCGCGCTGGGCCGCGGCGGTGTCGAGGTCGACGATCGCCACCGACGCACCGCGGCCGGCCAGCGCCTTCGCTGTCGCGAACCCGATGCCGCGGGCTCCGCCGGTGACCAGTGCCACCTTGCCGTCGAGGTCGTAGTCGGCCATGGCGCCACTCTCTCACGGTTGCGGCGATGAGTTCGCGCCGGCGCACAGGTCTGTATGACTGAGACCAACGAACGAGAGGAACCATCGTGCTCGCAGACAGCAAGGCATTCAGCGGATTCGCAGTCCCCGACCTCGACGAGGCACGCCGCTTCTACGGCGAGACGCTCGGGCTGAACGTCGAGGTCCTCGACCCCGACAACGGCCTGCTGTCGCTGCACCACCCGGGTGACCGCGACACGCTCGTCTACCTCAAGCCCGACTTCACCCCCGCCACCTACACGATCCTGAACTTCCAGGTCGACGACATCGACGCGGCGGTCGACGGGCTCGCCGAGCGCGGCGTGTCGTTCGAGCGCTACGACGGCTTCGAGCAGGACGAGAAGGGAATCGCCACCGGCCCCGGCCCGCGCATCGCCTGGTTCAAGGATCCCGCGGGCAACATCCTGTCGGTCATCAAGGACTGAGCGATGGTCACGGTCGCGGACGTGCGCTCGCTGACGCTCAACCTCGAGCGCTCCTACGAGGCGTCGTCCACGGCCGCATCAAGTTCCGCGTCGGCCAGATCGTCTACGTCGCCTTCTCGCGCGACGAGACCGTCATGTGCTTCGCCTTCCCGCGCGAGGAGCGCGCCGCGCTGATCGACACCTGGGCACACGCGCCGAAGGCGGTGGGTCAGCGGAGAAGTTCCTCTACCCGCGCCAGTCGGACATGCGCTTCAACTGGGTCTGCGCGCACGTCGACCAGCTCGAGCTCGAGGAGATGCGCGAGCTGGTCGTCGACGCGTGGCGGATGGTCGTGCCGAAGTTCCTCGCCACCGCCTACGCGGGACCGGGTGCCTGAAGCGGTTCAGAAGATGTCCGCGAGCGACCACTGCAAGAGGTGCACGCAGCCGTCGATCCGGGCGGGCAGCGGCTCGATCGGATCCTGCACCAGCACGACGCCGTTCCAGCACGACGACCCGGGCTTGACCGTGATCGAGTAGGTGACGTTGCCCCTGCCGTGCGAGCCCTCGAGGGTGCAGGTCCAGATCGCGCGCTGCACCGTTCGCTGGCAGGTACCGGAGCGGGTCCCGACAGTCCCGCTCAGGTCCGACGACGACTCCACCGAGTGTTCGAGACTGCTCGCTTTCACCGGGCCATGGATGACCCAGCGCGCGAGCGATGCGCCCGCCGCCGCGAACACAAGCAACATGCCGACGAGGAAGAAGAATCGACCCACGCGCGACATGGTCGCCGATCCGTCGGCGGCACTTGCTTGGACCTGACAGACCGGCGTAGGGAGTAGCCGCAAGAAACCGGTGCACCGAGCGTTTGGCGCTGTATGGCCAAGCGCTCGAGCATCGTCCTTGCCGCCCTGGCGGCTTTCGCCTGCACCCAGGTCGGCACCGCCCTCGCCGACGATCCTCCGGGGCTGGCGAAGACCCCAGCGCCGATCGACAAGCAGTCCTGGGAGCTGCCCCAGAACATGACGTGGGGCGACTACCGGCCGATCCCGGGCTTCGACTGGGCCGACCAGAAGAACCAGCCGCCCAAGAAGCTGCGCGCCGCCCTGATCCTCGGCGACTACCCCGACCGTGAGTTCCTGGTCGCTCGGCCCAAGGGCTCGGACCCGATCCGCAACCCGATCGGCGTCGGAAACGTCCCCCGCAGCCAGGTCGGCGAGTTCTACAAGAACCTGCTCAACTCGCCCCAGCCGCTCAACCACTACCACTCGATCAACGAGTACTGGCTGGAGGACTCCTACGGCCTGCTCGGGATCGACATGGAGCCGTTCGGCCCGTACAAGATGGAGCGGCCCGAGTACGAGTACGGCCTAAACGAGTTCGGCCAGACGCCCGCCTGCCCGTCGGGCCACACGTGCGACGGCGACTTCGACACCGAGTTGCTCGCCGCTTCGCTGCCGGACGTCACCGCCGCCCAGCTCCTGCGCGGCGGCAAGGACTTCGACTTCCGCTTCCTGCTGCACGCCGGCTACGACGAGTCGGGTGTCTGGCAGGAGATGGGCGAGATGCGCTTCCAGGACCGCGACGCGGTGACCGACGAGTTCGGCAACCCGGACGAGAGCAAGCCCAACTGGGCCCCGACCCGTTACGTGCCGTGGACCTCCTTCGAGGCCGCACGCGGGATCTGGTCGCACGCGACGCCGGGCGTCATGGCGACCGAGGGCGAGAACGACGGCGCGTCGGTCTACGCCCATGAGTTCAGCCACATCCTCGGCGTGCTGGACAACTACAACAACAACTTCGCGGTTCCGCCGGTCCGCGAGTACGCCGGGCCGTGGGACATGCTCTCGCGCGGCTCGTTCAACGGCCCGGGCGGCAACCACAACCGCTACCAGGTCCCACCCACCCGCGGCGCGACGATGGGCTCGCACCACATGCTGCGCGACAAGCTGCGCATGGGCTTCCTGCGCCCCGACGAGGTGATGTTCCTCGACCGCAACGCGCTGGCTGTGACCGGCCCGGTCTTCACCGACGTGTGGGCCCGCGAGATCCCGGTCGGCCCGACGGTCGGCCGCAGCGGGATCCACGGGCTGTACATCTCGCTGACCGACGGCGACAAGCGGCCTGCCTGCACCGTGGCCGAGGACTGGCGCTGCGACGGCGGCGGCTACCACAACTACACGCTCGAGGTCGTCGACCGCATGGGGTCGGACTCCTTCACGCCCGACCACGGCGTCCTGATCGCCAAGAACAAGCTCGCCGACCTGGCGCCCTTCAAGTGGGTCATCGACTCCCACCCCGAGGACATCGACAAGATCGACTTCACGCGCCCCGACGGAACGCTCGCCAAGGTGACCAAGGGCGACTACCGCCAGCTCGTCGACGCGCTCTTCCACGCCGGCACCGGCCCGGGCGTCGTCAGCGAGTACCAGGACACCGCCAACCGCCTGCACTTCTACGTGCTGCAGAACAAGCGCGACGACCAGGGCGTCCTGTCCTATCGCGTGGCCGTGCGGTCGCTGGACGGCGGCGGGCCGTTCACCCGCGGCGTCTCGATGGCGGACGGCTCGGTCGAGCCCGCGGCCCCCGGCCGCGTCGCGGTCCACACCTTCAAGGTGACCAACACCGGCCAGGGCGAGGACCTCATCCGCCTGAAGGCGACGACCGCCGCCGGGTGGGTGACCCAGCTGACCAACGACGTCATCGACGTGCCGGCCGGCGCCACGGTCGAGGTCCCGGTCTACGTGAAGGTGATCAAGGGCAGCAAGCGCCCGCCGGGCCCGACGACGCTGACGTTCAAGGCGACGTCGGAGAACGACGCAACGAAGTCCGCCACCTCGACGAGCCCGGTCGTTCCCGTCACGTAGAAGTCCCGGCGAGAAGTCCCGGCGCCGTCCTGCGACAGCGCCGGGACCCGGAGCTGACCGTTACTGCAGGGCCTTGACGAGGTTCACACGTCCGAAGCCGAACGTGCTGTCGCGTCCCGGCGCGCCGAGGTCGTCGACGCCACTGTCAAGACGCGAGCGGATGCCGGCCGCGTTCAGCGACGGATACCGATAGGCGGTCATCGCGGCCACGCCTGCCACGTGTGGTGTCGCCATCGACGTTCCCGAGAACTGGACGTAACCGCCGCCGCGCTTGGTCGAGAGCACGTTCACTCCCGCGGCCGACACCTCGACGTCGGAGTTGACGTTCGAGAACGCCGCATGCGCGTCGTTGCTGTCGGTCGCCGCGACCGATACGACCTCGGGGTACCCCGCCGGATAGCTCACCGTCGAGTTTCCGTCGTTGCCGGCGGCCGCCACGATGACGATGCCGTTGCCGCCGTTCCAGGCGCGCTGGACGGCCTGCTGCATGGTCGTTGCCGCTCCGCCGCCGAGCGACATCGAGATCACCTTGACGTTCTGCCCGCGCAGCCAGTCGATGCAGTTGGCGATCCCCGAGACCGGCCCGCTGCCCGAGGAGCTGAGCCCCTTGCACGCAGCGATCTGGGCCGGCGGCGCCACGCCGGCCACGCCCTTGCCGTTGTTGGCGATCGCGGCCACCGTGCCCGACACGTGCGTGCCGTGGTCGTTGTCGTCTACACACTTGCCCGCGACGATCGTCGGGTCGACGCCGATGATGCCGCCGATCCCGAAGTTGTTGACGCCGGCGCAGGCGACAGACTTGCCTACTAGGTCCTCGTGGTTGGCGTCGATGCCGGTGTCGACGATGCCGACGCGCACGCCCGACGAGGGGAATACGCCAGGACCGAAGGCGATGTCCCAGCCCTCGGGGCCATCGAGATCGGCGTCGTTGGCGTTGTTGATGCCGTACAGCTGGCCGAACATCGGATCGTTGGGAACCGACGTCGCCGTGTAGATGTAGTCCGGCTCGGCGTAGAGGACCCCGTTGGAACGGTTCAGCCGCGCGGCCGCCGCCGCGGCGTCGCCCTTGACCCGGAGGACCTTCGCGCCTGCGGCCGGCACGCTGCCGACCTGCTCGGTGGCTCCTGCATCGCGTTCGGCCGATGCCCTGGCGGCGCTCGACGCGCCGGACGCATACTTGACGATCACCTGGTCCTTGACGTACCGACCGGCCGTGGCCGAGGGCGCGAACGCAAGCAGCGCGAAGCAGACGATGACCCCTGCGCGTAGGGCTCGAGACATGTGTACCTACCCCCTGTGAAAATTGGCGACTTCCCGTAAGCCGCCGGCTGCGCGGCAACATACCTATTGCAGGTGCATCGCAGCAGCCTCCTGCCAGAGCCATGGGCCGGGGAGGATTCGAACCTCCGTCTGACGGATTATGAGTCCGCTGCTCTGACCGCTGAGCTACCGGCCCGGGAACCGGGACGCTAGAGAACCTTCTCGACCGCTTCGCGCAGCTCGTCGGTCGAGACGGCGCCCTCTATTCGGGCGCTGATCCGGCCGGTGCGGTCGATGACGAAGATCCAGGGCTCGGAGGCCAGGCGCCACGTCATCAGCTGGGGCCGCAGCCCCTTGTTGACCTGGTTGTCGTTGTAGATCTCCTGGTGGATGAAGGAGACCTTGTCGCCCACCTCGGCCTTGACCTGCTCGGCGACGTCGACGTCGGGGCCGCAGACGCGGCTCTGGCAGAGCGCGGGCGTTGCGAACACGAGCACGACCGGCTTCTTGCCCACCACGTCGGCGAAGTCGTCCTGGAGCATGTCGGTGTTGACCGGCACGCGCGTCGTGAGCTTCGACGGGTTGGACACGTCGCGCACCGTGAGCGTGTGCATCGAGATCGCCTTCTCGCCGACGTCGGGCGGCGGCTTGGGGTACTCGAGCTTGACGCCCAGCGGCGAGGGCGACGCCGCGACCAGGCGGCCGTCCTGGCGCACGAGGCCGAACACGGCCTGCGGAGCCTTGCCCTTGAACGGGATGTCGGCGGCGTAGAACCGCTTCTGCTGATCAGGGTCCGATGCCGTGCTGCGGCTCACGTAGGGCGGCTTGATCGCGAACGGGATCTCGCGGGCGGGGAACGGGCCGCGCACGTGGGTCCCGTCGTTGCGCACGGTGTAGAGCGCCACCGCCGCGCCGCTGATCGGCCGGGCGCCCTTGTCGAGCACCAGGAAGGGCACGCGGTTGTCGCCCTGGCGCATCACGCTGGCGCCGATCGCCATCGCCAGCTGCTCGGGGTAGCGCGACGTGAACTCGTCGTAGGTACGGCCCGACCCCTTCGGGAAGTCCTGGGGCTTGGCGGTCGCCGACGACGGTCCCGCGCTCGAGGACTTGTCCGACGAGCCGCCGCAGCCGGCGACGGCGAGCAGGCAGGCAAGGGCCAGCAGACAAGGCGCACGGCAAGGGCGGAACATCGCAAGTGAAGGTAGCTGATTGGATTCCCCGGCCCGTCAGTACACCCAGGCGGCGACACCGGACAGGACGGAGGAGCAGATGGCGGACCGCGCAGCGATCGTGACAGGAGGTTCGAGCGGCATCGGGCTGGCAATCGCCCGCATGCTCGGACGCGAGGGCTATGGGCTGACCGTGGCCGCCCGCAGGCCCGAGAAGCTCGAGGAGGCGGCGCAGGGATTGCGCGACGAGGGCTTCGACGTCGAGCACGTCGCCGGCAACCTCGGCGACGAGGAGGTCATCAAGCAGGTCGTCGCCGCCCACCGCGAGCGCTTCGGCCGCCTCGACGTGCTGGTCAACAACGCCGGCGTCGGCATCGGGGCGGCTGTCGGAGACATCCAGACCAAGCACCTCGACATCCAGCTCAACACCAACCTGCGCTCGATCATCCTCTTCTATCGCGAGGCGATCGAGATGCTGCGGGCCGCCGGCGCCGAGCACAAGAACGCGATCGTGATCAACACCGCCTCGATCGCCGGCCTGCACGGCCAGGCGTGGCTGTCGGTCTACGCGGCGACCAAGGGCGCCGTCGTGAACTTCACCATCGGGATGAACAAGGAACTGGCCAAGGAGGGCATCAAGTCGACGGCCCTGTGTCCCGCGTTCGTCGACACGCCGATGACGGACTTCGTCAAGGGCCAGGTCAGCCCCGACGAGATGATCCGGCCCGAGGACATCGCCATCGCCGTCAAGGCGGTGCTCGAGATGTCGCCCGCCTGCATCGTCCCGCAGATCGCGTTCGTCCGGCCCGGAGACGAGCTCTAGAACCGATGCCCGACGACGCTGTTCTGGAGCCGGAGGCCCCCGACCTGGCGGGGCTCGCTGCCCTGCCCGCGGCCTTCGGGGAGACGCGCGAGGGGCTGCACCGCCTCGCCGAGCAGGTGCTCTCGCCCGTCCAGGCGGCGGTCAACGGCGACATCCACTTCCGCTGGACGCCGGGCGGGTTCGGCACGCCGCGCTTCGGCGAGGCGCGCCAGCTGCGCGTGGAGGGCGCGACGGTGGTGGCGGTCGACGGCGAAGAGGTCCGGCGCGCGCCGATCACCTCGCTGCGCGAGGCGGCGGCGTTCGTGGGCGCCGATGCGACCGACGACGACAAGCCGCTCGCGGTCGACGACCAGTCCGCGATCTGGCTCGGCGACTTCTACGGCTTCGCGTTCGGCCTGCTCGAGCAGATGTCGGTCGAGGGTCGCGATCCGGCGCCGATCCGCCTGTGGCCCGAGCACTTCGACATCGCCACCGACGTGGGCGACGAGGCGGCCGGCACGCGGGCCACCGTCGGCGCGTCGCCCGGGGACGCGATCCACCCCGAGCCCTACCTCTACGTGCTGCCCTGGACCGCGCCGGAGCCTGGCAGCGAGTTGTGGCAGGCGAACGGGTTCGTGGGGGCCGAGCTGAACCTCGCCGACCTGCTCGACGCGGAGGACCAGCGCGCAGCGGCGCTGGAGTTCTTCCGAACCCGGCTGGCCGCGGTGGGCTAGACGAGTTCGGCGTCGCGCTGGGAGTCGACGACCGCGCGTGCGGCCTCGATCTCCGAGCGGCGCGGGCGGCGCAGGAAGCGCCAGTCGCCGGACTCGCTCGCCTCGCGGGCCTTGCGGTCGCGGGCGAGCGCCTGGTGGTCGGCGATCGCGCCGTCGAGGCCGATGCGCTCCTCGGCCATCAGGCTGGACTCGAGCTGGGTCGAGAGGATCTGAAGCTCGCGCTCGCTGGCCTTGCGCGGCCGGCGGGCACGGGCGAAGCGATCCCACGCCTTGGCGAACGAGATGAAGTTGGTCCGGCCGCCGTTGCGGTGGGCGGCGAGCATCGGGCAGACGCCGCCCAGGCGGTCGGTGTACGCGCCCACGATGATCTCGTTGCTCGCGATCCCTTCGAGCATCGCCAGCCGCGTGCGCCGCGGCAGGCAGTCGATGGTCAGGCGTAGGTCCTCGAGCGCGGAACGTGCCATAGGCTCCGACACAATATGCCCGGCCGTCGAGGCGGGCAACCGCAGTCCTGCACTGAAAGGAACCCTGCATTGAAGCTCGGCGTGCACATCGGCTATTGGGGCCTCGGGCTCACGCGGGAGGACCAGCTCGAGATCGTCCAGGAGGCCGAGCGCCTGGGCTATGACTCGGTGTGGACCGCCGAGGCCTACGGGTCGGATTCGGCAACGATTCTGGGCTGGATCGCGGGGCTGACCGAGAAGATCAAGATCGGCTCGGCGATCTTCCAGATGCCCGGCCGCTCGCCGGCGATGACGGCGATGACCGCCGCCACCCTGGATCAGCTCTCCGACGGGCGCATGCTGCTCGGCATCGGCTCGAGCGGCCCGCAGGTCAGCGAGGGCTGGCACGGCGTGCGGTTCGCCAACCAGCTCGCACGGACGCGCGAGTACATCGCGGTGGTGCGCAAGGCGCTCGACCGCGAGCGCCTGGAGTTCCACGGCGAGCACTTCGACCTGCCGCTGCCCGACGGCCCCGGCAAGCCGCTGAAGCTGACGATCGCAACGGTGCAGGAGCGCATCCCGATCTACCTCGCGGCGATCGGGCCGAAGAACACCGCGCTGGCCGGCGAGATCGCCGACGGCTGGATCCCGACGCTGTTGTCGCCCGAGTTCCTGCCCGAGCTGCGCAAGTCGTTGGAGGAGGGCGCGGCGCGAGCGGGCCGCGAGCTCAACGGGTTCGACATCGCGCCGACGGTCAACGTGTTCGTCACCGACGACCAGGCCGGCGCGCGCGACGCCACGCGGCCGTTCGTCGCGCTCTACGTCGGCGGGATGGGCTCGCGCAAGCAGAACTTCTACAACGCGCTGATGCGGCGCTACGGGTTCGAAGAGGCGGCCGAGAAGGTCCAGGACCTCTACCTGGAAGGCAAGAAGGACGAGGCCGCGGCGGCGCTGCCCGACGAGTTCCTCGACCAGGTCGCGCTGATCGGGCCGCGCGACGTGGTGCGCGAACGGCTGCGCGTGTATCGGGAGGCCGGGGTCGGGACGCTGGGCGTGACGCCGCTTGCGTTCGACAAGGCCGGGCGGCTCGAGCAGCTGCGCATCCTCGCCGAGCTGGCCGAGGAGGCCGCGTAGCCGCCGAGCGGGCGCGGCGGTTCCTCCTGGGCGCATTCGGCGACCCAGGGCACGCCTTCCCGATCATCGCGCTGGGCCGCGAGCTGGTCGCACGGGGTCACGAGGTCCACGTGCAGACCTGGGATCGTTGGCGCGCGGAGGTCGAGCGGCTGGGGATGGCGTTCGCGGCCGCGCCCGAGTACCACGTCTTCCCCACTCTGCAACGGCCGCTGAAGCCCTACGAGGCGGTGGTGCGGGCGACGCGGGAGACCGAGCCGCTCGTGCGCTCGATCGCCCCCGACGTGGTCGTGGCCGACATCCTGACCCTGGCGCCGGCGTTGGCCGCCGAGCTGTGCGAGGTGCCGTGGGCGACGCTCGTGCCGCACGTGTATCCGGTGGGCGCCCCGGGCTTTCCGCCGTATTCGCTGGGCGCGCGGCTGCCGCGGACCGCTTTCGGGCGTGCGGCGTGGCGGGGGACGGAGCGGTTCGTGGCCGCCGGGGTCGAGCGGGGGCGGCGCGAGCTCGACGAGACGCGCCGGCGGCTGGGCCTGGGGCCGACGGGCCGGCTGCACGGCGGGATCTCGACGCGGCTGTGCCTGGTCGGGACGTTCCCGGAGCTCGAGTACCCGCGGGCGTGGCCGGAGCACGTGCACGTCGTCGGGCCGCTGCACTTCGAGCTCGACCACCCCGAGGTCGAGCCGCCGCCGGGCGACGACCCGCTGGTGCTCGTCGCGCCGTCGACATCGCAGGATCCCGAGCACCGGCTGCTGCGGGCGGCGCTGGAGGGGCTGGCCGACGAGCCGGTGCGCGTGCTGGCGACGTGGAACCGGCGGCTGCCGGATCGGCCACTGGCGGTGCCGCCCAACGCCCGGCTGGTCGAGTGGGTCAGCTACACGAAGGCGATGCCCGCCGCCGACGTCATCCTGTGCCACGGCGGGCACGGGACGGTCGTGCGCGCGCTGTCGTGCGGGACCGTGCCGGTGATCGTGCCGGCCGCCGGCGACATGAACGAGAACGCCGCCCGCGTGGCGTGGGCGGGCCTGGGCGTGCGTCTCCCCCGCCGCTTCGCCACGCCCCGGGCGGTGCGGCTGGCGGTGGCGCAGGCGCTCGGCGATCCGGCGCTGCGCGAGCGCGTCGGCGCGGTCGCCTCGTCACCCGGCGCGACCGGCGGCCCGGCCCGTGCCGCCGGCCTTCTCGAATCGTTCGGCTCCGTCCGGTAGGCGAACTAGTGTTCGCATCATGTTGGAGCGGGAGGCGCTGGAGGCGATGCTCGCGGAGGGCTGTTCACTCGAGGAGATCGGGCGACGGGTAGAGCGGCATCCGTCGACGGTCTCCTATTGGCTGAACAAATACGGCCTGTGCGCAGGCCTGCGCGAGAAACACGCCCCGAAGGGCGGGCTCTCGAAATCGGTGCTCACCGCGTTGGTGGATCAAGGCCTCAGTGTCCACCAGATCGCGGCTGAGGTGGGGATGAGCGCCGGCGCTGTGCGCCACTGGCTTAGGCGCCATGGCCTGAGGACGACGCGCGCTCGGCAGCCACGCTCCGCAGGCCCCGGTGAGCGGTTCCTGGCGGTTTGTGCCGTGCACGGTGAGACCGTGTTCCAGGTGCGAGCTGAGGGCGCGCGGCGGTGCCTGCTCTGTCGCTCGGAGGCGGTGATGCGCAGACGGCGCCTGGTGAAGGCGACCCTCGTCGCCGAAGCCGGCGGCGGCTGCGTCCTGTGTGGCTATGACCGCTACGTCGGGGCGCTTGAGTTTCATCATGTCGATCCGTTGTCGAAGGAGTTCTCGCTGAGCGCCGAGGGCGTCACGAGATCGCTCGAGCGAGCGCGCGCCGAGGCGAGCAAGTGCGTGCTCCTCTGCGCCACTTGCCACGCGGAGGTCGAGGGTGGTTTCGCCACTCTGCCGGATACACTGTGCGCGCTCCGGATCGTCCCTCAACCATCCGGGGTAGCTCAGTCCGGGGTAGCTCAACTGGCAGATGCGCTCGACTGTTAATCGAGAGGTTGTGGGTTCGAGTCCCACCCCCGGAGCTTCCGCAAACGCCGCCCACGAGGCGGCGTTTTTCGTCTCAGGACTCGCTCGGAGCCGACGCCTCGAGCGCGGCGTCGATGGCGGCGTCGAGCTCCTTCTTGATCGACGTGCGGCTCGCGGCGAGGCCGGTGACCTGACCCTCGGCGTCCGAGCTTGCGTGCGCGATCGCGCGGTCGAGGCGCGAGAGCTCGAGCTGGAGCTCCTCGACGCGCAGGGTCTCGCGCGACGGCCGGCCGCTGGCGGCGCGCACGGACAGCTCGGTCATCAGCGCTGCGAGCTCCTGGTCTTCCTCGGGGAGGCCGTCGGTCGGCGAGGCGAGGTGCACCCGCAGGTGCTCGGCCGCCCGCACCAGCAACGGCGAGGAGAAGTGCTCGGGCGTCACGCGATCGAGCGCCTCGTGGCCCTGGGCCGGTAGCGCGATGCACAGCGCGAGGAAGTTGCGCTCGGTCCGCTCGCCACGCGACACGGCGCGGGACCCGTTGGTCCGCCCCGCCGGCGCCGCCTGCTTGGTCCCCGCCCCACTCCCGCCCCCACTCCGAGGCGCGCCGAGCAGCTCGGCGACCAGGCTCTCGGCGACATCGAGCTGATCCGCGACGAGGTGCTGGAGCTCCTGGCGCATGACCGAAGGCGGGAGATCGGCGAAGACCGGCCGCAGCTCGGAGATCACGCGGTCCTTGCCCTCCGCATCCGCGGTCGCGCCCGCCAGCACGCGCTCGACCCGGAAGCGCACGAACGGCACCGACGCCTCGACCAGCGCGGCCATCGCCGGCCCGCCCTGCTCGGCGACGAGGTCGGCCGGATCGCTGCCGACCGGCAGCGGCACGACCCGCAGCTCGATCTTGCGCCCCGCCGCCACTCGCGCGGCCCGCAGCATCGCCTCCTGCCCGGCGCTGTCGGCGTCGAGCGCGAGCAGCGCCGTGGGCGCCAGCCCGGCCAGCGCCTCGATCTGCTCGGGCGTCATCGCCGTGCCCATGATCCCCACCGCGTTGCGCATCCCGGCCTGGTGCAGCGCGATGACGTCGGTGTAGCCCTCGGCCACGATCACCTGCCCGGCCCGCGCCGCGTGCGCCCGCGCGACGTCGGCGCCGAACAGCTGGCGGCCCTTCACGAAGATCTCGGTCTCGGCGGTGTTCAGGTACTTGGGTTGCTGGTCGGCGCCCAGCGCCCGCGCGCCGAACCCGAGCACGCGGCCGCGCCGGTCGGCCAGCGGGAACATGATCCGCCGCCGGAAGCGGTCGTAGACCTTGCCCTCGCGGCCGCGCTGCGACAGGCCCGCGTCGTAGATCTCGCGGTCCTTGAACCCCGCCTGCCGCGAACCCAGCAGCATGCGGTCCCACGCGCTTGGCGCGTAGCCGACCCGGAACTCGCGCAGCACGGCCTCGTCGAGACCCCGGCCGCGCAGGTACTCGCGGGCGGGCTCGGCCTCCTCGCTCTCCCACAACATCCGCAGGTAGAACGTCGCCGCGCGCTCGAGCAGCTCCAGCAGCCGCTCGCGGCGCTCGCGATGCATCGCCGCCCCGGGCGCCTCCTCGGCGACCTCCAGCGGCACCTTGTAGCGATCGGCCAGGTACTCGAGCGCGCCTACGAAATCGAGGCCTTCGAGCTTCTCGACGAACGTGAACGCGTCGCCACCCTCGCCGCACCCGAAGCAGTGGTAGAGCTTCTTCGCGGCATCGACGCTGAACGACGGCGTCCGTTCGTCGTGGAACGGGCACAGCCCGCTGAACGAGCTCCCGCCGGACTTGCGCAGCTCGACCCGCGAGCCCACGAGGTCGACCATGTCGATCGTGTCGCGGACGCGCTCCTTGGACTCGTCGGTGTAGCGGGCCACTCGCGCGCCGATGCTAGAGGGCGAACGCGCGCGGCACCGTGAGCTCCTCGTACGCCCGCAGGCAGTAGCGGTCGGTCATGCCCGCCAGGTAGTCGGTCACCCGCTGAGCCAGATCGGCGCCGGCCGCTCCCCCGTCGTCCGGGATCGCCTCCGGGTGCTCGACGTAGTGATCGAACAGCGTCGAGATCACCAGCTGGATCTTGGCGTGCTCGGCCCGCGCGACCGGCCCGAGGTAGACCTCGTCGAACATGAAGGTGCGCAGCGCGTCCATCGCCGCGCCGACCTCCTCGCCCTGCACGATGTCGCCGGCCTGCGCCGACGCCTCGACGAGGTCGTGCACCAGCGTGTCGATCCGCTTGGACCCCCGCGGCCCGAGCACGGCGATCGCGGCGGCCGGCAGCGCGGCCGCGTCGAGCACCCCGGCGCGCACCGCGTCGTCGATGTCGTGGTTGATGTAGGCGACGCGATCGACGAGCCGCACGATGCGCCCCTCGAGCGTCCGCGGCATCGGCGCGCGCCCCGAGTGACAGACGATCCCGTCGCGAACGTCCTCGTTGAGGTTGAGCTCCTCGAGGACGTCGGCGACGCGAAGCGAGTGCTCGTAATGGCGAAATTCCCGTCCCCCGAACCGCTCCTGCAGGCGCTCGTCGAGCACCGCCTCGCCGATGTGCCCGAACGGCGGGTGCCCGAGGTCGTGGCCCAGGCCGATCGCCTCGGCGAGGTCCTCGTTCAGGCGCAGCGCCCGCGCCACGGTTCGGGCGATCTGCGTGACCTCCAGCGTGTGGGTCAGCCGCGTGCGGTAGTGATCGCCCTCCGGCGCGACGAAGACCTGCGTCTTGTGCTTCAGGCGCCGGAAGGACTTGGAGTGCACGATCCGGTCGCGGTCGCGCTGTAGCGGCGTGCGCACGCCGCAGTCCGGCTCGGCCACCGCGCGGCGCGCCGGATAGGACCGCGCGGCCAGCGGCGAGAGCCACTGCTCCTCCCAGCGCTGGCGTTCGGCGGCGAAGTCCATCGCTACCGATTCTCGCACCGGGCCCCGCTAGCGCCAGGACCCGTGGCGCTGTTGCAGCCAGGGATCGCCGTCGTTGTGATAGCCGTTGCGCTCCCAGAAGCCGGGCGTGTCCTCGGGCATCAGGACGAGCGCGCTCAGCCACTTGGCCGACTTCCACAGGTAGCGCGAGGGAACCAGCAGCCGCGCCGGCCAGCCGTGCTCGGGCTCCAGCGGCACACCGTCGAACGCGTAGGCGATCAGCGCCTCGTCGAGCGCCGACAGCGGCAGGTTGGTCGTGTAGCCGTCGTAGCCATGGGCCATCACGTGGGTCGCGTCCTCGCGCGGCCGCGCCCGATCGACGAGCGCGCGCGCCGGCACACCCTCCCAGCGCGTGTCGAACTTCGACCAGCGCGTGACGCAGTGAAGGTCGCACACGCGCGTCTCGGCACCAAGCGCGCGGAACTCGTCCCAGTCGAAGGCCACCGGCTCGTCGACCCAGCCGCCAACCTCGAGCCTCCAGTTCTCCAGGTCGAGCTTCGGGACCGAGCGGAAAGTGAACTCGGGGAACTTCAGCGTCGGCGACTGGCCCGGCGGCAGCCGCTCGGGGTCGATGCCCAGCTTCGCCGCGCGCCGGCGGCCCCGGTCGCCGAACGCCCGCGGCGTGATCACGACGGCGTGGCGATCGCCGCCTGCGCGGCGGCGACCCGCGCGACCGGCACTCGGTAGGGCGAGCAGCTGACGTAGTCGAGCCCGTTGGCGTGGAAGAACGCGATCGAATCCGGATCGCCGCCGTGCTCCCCGCAGATCCCGAGCTTCAGCTCGGGGCGCGCGCTGCGGCCGAGCCATGCGCCCATCCGCAGAAGCTGGCCGACGCCGGGCTCGTCGAGCGTCTCGAACGGCGAGCGGTCGAGGATCTTCAGGTCGATGTAGCGGGCGAGGATCTTGCCCTCGATGTCGTCGCGCGAGAACCCCAGCGTGGTCTGCGTGAGGTCGTTGGTGCCGAACGAGAAGAAGTCGGCGTTCATCGCGATGTGATCGGCGATCGTGCATGCCCGGGGCAGCTCGATCATCGTGCCGATCAGGTACTCGCCGGGCTCGAGCCCCTCCTCGCGGCCGATCCGCTCGACCAGGTCGCGCATCAGCTCGAGCTCGCGCTCGTAGTCGACCAGCGGGATCATCACCTCGATCGCCGGGAGCGCGCCCGTGCGGTCGCGAATCGCCTTGCCCGCGCGGAACACGGCCCGGGCCTGCATCGCGTAGATGGCGGGAAACAGGATCCCCAGCCGCACGCCGCGCGTGCCCAGCATCGGGTTGGTCTCCTGCAGCGCGCGCACGCGGTCGAGGGTGCGTTCGAGCTCGCCCAGATCGTCGGACATCTCGATCCGCGCCCGCTCGACCTCCTGTTCGACCTGCGCCAGCGGCGGGAGGAACTCGTGCAGCGGCGGATCGAGCAGGCGGATCGTGACCGGGAGCCCCTCCATCGCCTCGAAGATCCCCTCGAAGTCGCCCTGCTGGAGCGGCAGCAGCTCCTCCAGCGCCGCGTTCAGCTCCTCGTCGGCGTCGGCGAGGATCACCCGGACCATCGTGGCGTGGCGCTCCTCGCCGAAGAACATGTGCTCGGTGCGGCACAGGCCGATGCCCTCGGCGCCGAACTCCCGGGCGCGCCGCGCGTCCTCCGGCGTGTCGGCGTTGGTGCGCACGCCCAGCCGGCGCAGTTCGTCGGCCCACGTGAGCACCTGCTCGAAGTCATCGCCCACCTCGGGCTGGACCAGCGGCACGTCGTCGGTCGTGATCGCACCCGTCGACCCGTCGATCGCGATCAGGTCGCCCTCGCCGAGCACGAGCTCGCCGATCCGCACCGTGCGCTGCGCGACGTCGATCTCCAGCTGCGCCGCGCCGGTCACCGCCGGCACGCCCATCCCGCGCGCCACGAGCGCTGCGTGGCTGGCCTTGCCGCCCTCGCTGGTCACCACGCCCTGGGCGGCCTGGAAGCCCGCGATGTCGTCGGCCTCGGTGAACGGGCGGACGAGCACGACCTCGCGGCCCTCGGCAGCGGCCGCCACCGCGTCCTGCGCGGTGAACGCGAGCGTGCCCTTCGCCGCCCCCGGCGACGCGGCGACGCCCCGCGCGAGCACCTTGTAGTCCGCGCCGGGGTCGAACGTGGGATGCAGCAGCGTGTCGAGCGTCTCGGCGTCGATGGTGGCGAGCGCCCCCGCGCGGTCGAGCAGATCCTCGGACACCGCGTCGACCGCGAAGCGCACCGCCGCCTGCGCCGGGCGCTTGGCGCTGCGCGTCTGGAGCATGTAGAGACGCCCGTCCTCGACGGTGAACTCGACGTCCTGCATGTCGCGGTAGTGGCGCTCGAGCGTGCGCAGGATCTCCATCAGCTGCTCGTAGGCCTCCGGCAGAAGCCCCGCCATCTTTTCCAGCTCGAGCGTGTTGCGCACGCCCGAGACGACGTCCTCGCCCTGCGCGTTGATCAGGAAGTCGCCGGAGGGCTCTGACTCGCCGGTCACCTCGTCGCGACTGAACGCGACGCCCGACCCGCTGTTCTCGCCCTTGTTGCCGAACACCATCTCCTGGACGTTGACCGCGGTGCCCCAGTCCTCGGGGATGCGGTTGATCCGCCGGTAGGTGATCGCCCGCTCGCCCATCCACGAGTCGAACACGGCCCGGATCGACGCGTCGAGCTGCGCCCGCGGGTCGGCCGGGAAGTCATAGAGCCCGCGGAAGCTCTTCACGAGCTCGCGCAGCGCCTCGACGTCGAGGTCGGTGTCGAGCTTCACACCGCGCTCGCGCTTGACGCGCGCGATCTCGTCCTCGAAGCGCACGCCGTCGATGTCCATGACGACGTTGCCGAACATCTGCACGAAGCGCCGGTAGGAGTCCCACGCGAAGCGCTCGTTGCCGGTGCGCGCCGCGAGGCCCTGCACCGATTCGTCGTTGAGCCCGAGGTTCAGGACGGTGTCGAGCATCCCCGGCATCGACTCGCGCGCTCCCGAGCGGACCGAGACCAGCAGCGGGTCGTCGGCGTCGCCGAGCCGCTTGCCGGCCCGCTCCTCCAGGCGCGCCAGCGCGCCGGAGACCTGGTCGTCGAGGCCGGCGGGCGCCTCGCGGCCGGCGCGCATGTAGGCGACGCAGGCCTCGGTGGTGATCGTGAACCCGGCCGGCACGCGATCGGCGCCCAGGAGCCGCGTCATCTCGGCGACATTTGCGCCCTTTCCGCCCAGCAGGTCGCGCATCTCGCGCGATCCCTCCGAGAAATCAAAGACGAGCTTTGTCGCTACCGCGGTGTCGCTGGCCACCCCGCGGCAAGCCTATCCGGCAACCGCGGGGCGCAGGCGGAGGTGCGCGTGGTGCTCGACGGTCTCGGAGATCGCGCGGTCGGCCTGGCGCAGCGCGCGCTCGCCGGCCGGCGGAGCTTCGGCCAGCGGGCGGCCGAGCGCCCCGACCATGAACGTGTGCGCCTCCTCGCCCAGCGGGAACGACGACGCCTCGCATGCGGCGCAAACCACCCCGCCGGCAGCACCCGAGAAGCCCGTCAGGTGCTCGCGCTCGCCGCAGGTGGCGCACGTCGCCAGGTGCGGCGCGAGCCCCGCGGCCACCAGCAGCTTCAGCCGGAACGCGAGCTGGTTCTGGTGGGTCGCCCGGCTCGTGTCGGCGTCGAGCAGCGCCAGCTCGTGGCGCAGCAGGTGAAAGACCTCCGGGTGTGGCTCGGCGGTCTCGAAGAGGCGCCCGACGGCGTCGCACGCGCGAGCGGCGGCATCGAGCGCGCCCGCGTCGGCGCGCAGGTGCGCGTGGGCGACGACCGTGTCGGCGCCCGTGACGGTGAGCAGATCGCCGCGGCCCTCGTGCAGCAGCAGCGCAACGTGGGAGAAGGGCTCCAGCCGCCCGCCGAACCGGCTGCGTGCCCTGCGCACGCCCTTGGCGATCGCACCGACGCGCCCCCGATCAGGGGTATACAGGTGCAGGATCCGGTCGGCCTCCCCGTAGCGCAGCGAGCGCAGGACGACCGCCTCGGTCTTGAGCGGGGCCGCCATCAGCGAGTTACTATACTGAATGAAGTAATGAACAAGATCAAGCTCTATTCGACCGATGCCTGCTCGTTCTGCGTCCGCGCGAAGGCGCTCCTGGACGCACGCGGCTTCGAGTACGAGGAGCTCAATCTCTCGCGCGACCCGGACGGACGCGCCGAGCTCGTTCGCAAGACCGGCATGCTGAGCTTCCCGCAGATCGTCATCGGCGACGAAGTCGTCGGCGGCTTCATGGAGCTGGTCGCAGCCGATCGCGCCGGCCGCCTGCGCGCCCTGGCTGCCTGAGTTAGATTCGTCGCGGATGTCACGGATGGCGCCAAGCCGAGTCTCGCGGCTGTCCCTCTCGCTGCTGGCCTGCGCCGCGGCCGCCCCTTCGGCCGCTTCCGCGGCGGTCATTCCCAAGGGCCCCGACGCGGGCGTGTTCAGCCTGAGCTGCAAGGGGGCCGACCTCTTCCCGAACGCCACCAACCGCACGACCGCGCGCCTGGCCACCGCCTGCCTGATCAACGAGGTACGACGCGTCGCCGGCCTGCATCGGCTCGAGACGGTGCGCGAGCTGCGCCGGATCGCCGCCGCCCACTCGCGCGACATGGTCCTCCGGCGCTACTTCGCCCACACCGAGCCGCCACGCCGCACGCTGGCGGCGCGGCTGCGCTCGATCGACTGGTCGGGCGCCGCGGGCGAGAACATCGCCTGGGGCACCACCTACTACGCCACGCCGAGGGCGATCGTGTGGGCGTGGATGCGCAGCCCCGGCCACCGCGCCAACATCCTCTTCCCCGGTTATCGGTCGGTGGGCGTCGCGCTCTCGCTCGGCGTGCCGAAGGGCGGGTCGCTCCCCGGCTCCACCTATACGGCCGACTTCGGCGCCGGGGCTAGCGCCGGGGGCTAACGCCGGCGGCGCCGCGGGCGCGGCTGGCAGCGCTCGCACACGTAGGTTCCGCGGCCCGCGGCCACGAACTTCACCACGGTCGTCCCGCACACCGGGCACGGCTCGCCCGCGCGGCGGTGGACCAGGAACTCGTTCTGGAAGGCGCCGGCCACACCTTCGGGGTCGCGGAAGTCGTCGATCGTCGCCCCGCCCGCCGCGAGGCCGGCGGTCAGCGTGACCTGCACGGCGTCGGCAAGCGCTTCGTACTGCGCGGCGGTGAGGCGACCGGCGGGCCGCAGCGGATGGATGCGCGCGCGAAACAGCGCCTCGTCGGCGTAGATGTTGCCCACGCCCGCGACCCGGCGCTGGTCGAGCAGGAACGCCTTGACGGGCGCGCGGCGCCCACGGGCCAGGTCGCGCAGGAGCGGCCCGGTCAGCTCGCCGTCGAGCGGCTCGACGCCCAACCGCGGGGCGAAGAACGCCTGCAGCGCGGCCTCACCCAGCATCAGCTCGCCGGTGCCGAACCGCCGCGGGTCGGAGAACCGCAGCTCGTGGCCGTCGTCGAGCGTCAACACGACCCGCACGTACGGCGTGTCCGCCGGCGGGTCGTAGAGCAGCGTCCCGGTCATCCGCAGGTGCATGACCAGGAAGACCTCATCCGTCGAGCTCCCAGACGAGGTACTTGCCGCGCCGGCGCAGGCTCCGCACCCGCCGCCCGGCCACGGCATCCTCGATCGCCGCCGGCGCCAGCGGCGAGCACCAGCGGGGGTCCAGCACCTCCACGCGCTCGATCGCGCGTCCCTCGACCCCGGGCGCGAGCCGCCTGCGGATCGTCTCGACCTCCGGAAGCTCGGGCACTAGCCGGTCGCTGCGGTGACCTTCAACGAGCGCACGACGCGGCGGAAGATCGAGTCCTCGAGCTTTCCGAAGACGTCCGGCGGCGCGTAGGCGTCGACGACGACCTCGCCGCCCTCGGCGTAGACGTGGGTCGAGCGCACGGTGCGGGGCTTGCCGTTGATGGTCTCGTTCGCCACGATCACCACCGCGGGCTCGTGGGCGGCGCGGGTGCCCTTGGCCTTGCTCTCCTTGAACGACGGGTCGCGCGTCTTGGCGGCGCCGACGAGCGCGTCGCGAGCCGCGTCGAGCTCGGTGGCCGTCGACGGCAGCGGCTCGGTGCGCGGATAGCGCCAGACCGCGATCGTCGCCTCACCGGAGGTCATCGTTGCCAGCAACGGGGCCGTTCCGGGCCTGTAGTGCCAGATCGTGGGCCGCTCGAACGAGACGCCGTGCTGGGCGAGCGTCACCCGCGTCCAGCCGAACGCTTCGCGGCTCGACTTCGTGACGTCGGGCGGCTTGGTCTTGTCGTTGCCGCATCCGGCCATGACCAAGACGGCGGCGGCAATCGGCGCGATTCCTCGACGCACGGACCGGACTGTATCCCTGCTACCGGTCTCTACGGGCGTGCACGACGATCCTTCCCTGCGCCGGATGCTCGGGGGGCGCCTGGCGGTGGCGAGCCAGAAAGGCGAGATAGCGCGGGGTTCGCCTGATGCTCCGCAGCAGCCGGAAGGCGGCGTCGTCGCGGCTGACCACCTCGACCGCCCCGAAGCCGACGGTGCGCAGCATCGCGACCAGCGCCTCGGGGTTCGGCCCCCACCAGTTCGTCGGATCGAGCCCGAGCTCGTGGCCGGGATAGAACGCCATCGCCGGCCGCCGCGTCCAGGTCATGTCGACGTGCGTCTCGACGACGAGCAGCTCACCCGTGACGCTCGCCAGGCGCTCCAGCGCGAGCAGCGGATGGCGCAGGTGGTAGAGCACTCCCAGGCAGAGCACGACGTCCCACGTCCCGACCGTGGCCGGGTCGAGGTCCATCACGTCGACCTCGGTGTCCTCCACGCGCGACCCGAGAGTGCTCCGGGCGAACTCGAAGCCCGCCTTCGTGCTCCAGTTCGACCCGTCCCAGGCGAAGCTGTCGGTGGCCATCACCCGGGCGGCGCCGCGGCGCTCGGCGTCGAACGAGAAGAACCCGTCCCACGCGCCGACGTCGAGCACCGTCTTGCCGGCGAGGGCGGGCAGGCGCAGCAGCTCGGCGCGCTTGCGCGTGTCGTCGCGGCCGGGCGTCACCAGGCCCGGCTGCAGCTCGATCGAGTGAAACCAGTCGATCTCCCCCATCCGGCGGGCGATCTCGTCGGTGTTTTCGGGCCGTGCGGGCACGGCGCGGCAGGGTAGCTGCGGTCAGCCGCCGGCGCGCGGGTGCGTCCGGAAGTAGACGTCCTTGAGGCGCTCGGCGGAGAGATGGGTGTAGATCTGGGTCGTCGCGATGTCGGCGTGGCCGAGCATCTCCTGCACCGCGCGCAGGTCGCAGCCGCCCGCGAGCAGATGGGTGGCGAACGTGTGGCGCAGGGTGTGGGGGCTCATTCGCCCCTCCAGCCCCGCCGCGCGCGCGTGGCGCTGGACGATCTTGTAGAGGCCCTGGCGCGTCAGCTCGCCGCCGCGCTGGTTGACGAACAGCTTGCCCTGGTCGCGCACGCCCACCAATGCGGGGCGGCCGCGGTCGAGGTAGTGGCGGACCGCCGTGATCGCCTGCCGGCCGACCGGCACGAGCCGTTCCTTGGAGCCCTTGCCCCGCGCGCGCAGGACCCCGTGGCGCAGGTCGAGGTCGCCGACGTCCAGGCCGGTGGCCTCGGAGGCCCGCAGGCCGCACGCGTACATGAGCTCCAGCAGCGCGCGGTCGCGCAGCGTGGCGGGATCGGTGCCGTGCGGCGTGGCCAGCAACCGGGCGATCTCCGCGCGGCTGAGGACCTGCGGCAGGCGCTGGCTCTTGCGCGGTGCGCGCAGGTCCGCGGTCGGGTCGTGTTCCAGCGCGCCCTCGCGGCGCAGGTGGCGATAGAAGGAGCGCAGGCACGCCGCCTTGCGCTGCAGCGTCGCGGGAGCGACCGGCGGACGCGGCGGGTCGGCGGTCGTCCCGGAGGCCAGCTCGTCGAGGAACCCGGTCAGGTCGGTGTGCTCGGCGGCCAGCACGTCGACACCGCGCCGCTCGAGGAAGGCGCCGAGCTGGAGCAGGTCGGACCGGTAGGCCTCCAGCGTGTTGCGCGACAGCCCGCGCTCGAACTCCAGGTACGCCAGGAAATCGAGCACGTGGTGCTCGAACGGGCGCGCGACGGGCGGGGCCGGGGCGATGGCCATGTAGGGAAGTTCGTGCCCGCACGAACGCCCCCTGCCCGGTGCAACGGCTTATTCAGCGCCGCGAAGGCGCTCGCGCAACAGCAACAGGCCGATGATCGTCTTGGCGTCCTTGGTCGCCGCCAAGGCCCCGTCGAGGTCCGCCAGCGGCCACTCGACGATCTCGATGCGCTCGTTGTCCTCGGCCTCGGCCTCGTCGTCTGACAACCCGGTGGCGAGCACGACGTGGACCTCCTCGTCCATCACGCCGACCGACGAGTAGTAGGAGGTCAAGCCCTCCCAGTGAGCGGCGGCCTTGCCGATCTCCTCGGCCAGCTCGCGGCGGGCGCTGGCCAGCACGGACTCGCCCTCCTCGAGCTTGCCGGCCGGGAGCTCGAGCGAATCGGGGTCGCCGACCGCCTCGCGCGGCTGGCGCACCAGATAGAGCCGCTCGTCGTCGTGACAGACGACGCCGACCGCGCCCGGGTGGCGGACGATGTCGCGCTCGACCTCCTCGCCGTCGGGGAAGCGGAAGCGCTCGACGCTCAGCTCGATGATCGAGCCGGAGTAGACGACCTTGCCGCCTAATGGCTCGAAATCTCTGTCGCTGCCGCTCATACAGCGAGCTGGTCGAGCAGGGCATAGGTGACGTCGAGCATGCCCTCCAGCGCGGCAACCGACACGCGCTCGTCGGACTGGTGGTTGCGCTCGGTGCCGTTGGCCAGGTTCGTGCACGGGAAGCCCTTGGCCTCGAGCGCGTTGGCGTCCGACGCCCCGCCGGTGACGATCCGGCGCGGCTCGTAGCCGCAGGCGCGCAGCGCCTCCTCGGCCGCCAGGACGCCCGCCGCCTGGGGCCGGTGCCGGTAGCCGGTGAACTGCTTCTCGACGATCAGATCGACGTCGCACTCGCAGACCGGAACGTTGGCCGCGTCGTGGACGTGGTCGACCATCTCGGCGACCAGGGCCTCGATCTTGCCCTCGTCGAGGCTGCGCGCCTCGGCGAGGAAGGAGGCGTACTCGGCGACGACATTCGTCCCGCCGGGCACGCCGCCCTCGATCGAGCCCACGTTCGCCGTGGTCTCCTCGTCGACCCGGCCCAGGCGCATCGCGGCGATCGCCCGCGCCGCCGCGGTGATCGCGCTGCGGCCGTCCTCGGGGCGGATGCCCGCGTGCGCGGGCGCGCCGCGGAACTTCGCCTCCAGCCGGTAGTACGTGGGCGAGGCCATCACGACTTCGCCGATCGGCGAGGCGTGGTCGTAGACGTAGCCGAAGGTGCTGTGCAGGCGCCCTACGTCGAACGCCTTGGCGCCGCGCAGCGCGACCTCCTCCTCGACCGTGAAGAGCAGCTCGACTCCCAGCGGCGAGCCCTCCATCGCCGCGCGCCGCGCCGTTGCCAGCAGCACGGCGACCGCGGCCTTGTTGTCGGCCCCCAGGATCGTGTCGCCCGCGCTGACCCAGCCGCCGTCGGTGCAGACGGGGCTCGATGTCGTCGACGTGCGGGACCGTGTCGAGGTGGGCGCACAGCAGCACCGAGCGGTCGGCGTCGCGGCCGGCGATCCGCGCAAGCAGGTTGCCGGCCTCGTCCGGGGCGACCTCGATGCCCAGCCCGCCGAGCTCCTCGCCGACGCGAGCCGCCATCGCCGCCTCCTCGCCGGAGACCGACCGGATGCGGCACAGCTCGGCGAACGTGTCGTTCAGCCGGCGGCGTTCGACTTCAGTCGCTGGACGCACGCGAGGCCGATGCGCGCTCGGCGTCGGGCGCGCTCTCGCCCGTGCGCTCCAGCGCGGCGCCCACGAACTCCCGGAACAGCGGCGCGGGGCGCTCTGGGCGCGACTTGAACTCCGGGTGGTACTGGGAGGCGACGTAGAACGGGTGGTCGTCGAGCTCGATGACCTCGACCAGACGCTCGTCGGGCGAGGTGCCGGACGCGATCAGCCCGGCGGCCTCCAGCCGCGCCCGCAGGCGGATGTTGACCTCGTAGCGGTGGCGGTGGCGCTCGTAGATGACGCCCTCGTCGTCGTACAGCGTCCGCGCGCGCGTCCCGGCGTGGAGCTTGATCGGGTCGGCGCCCAGGCGCATCGTGCCGCCGAGGTCGGCGACCTCCTTCTGCTCGGGCAGCAGGTCGATGACCGGGTGCGGCGTCTCGGGGTCGAACTCGGTCGAGTTGGCGCCGTCCATGCCCGCGACGTTGCGGGCGAACTCGGCCACGGCGATCTGCATGCCCAGGCAGATCCCGAGGAACGGGATGCCCTGCTCGCGTGCGACCTGCGCGGCGCGGATCTTGCCCTCCACCCCACGGCCGCCGAAGCCTCCGGGGATCAGGATGCCGTCGGCG
Organism: uncultured Actinomycetes bacterium; assembly: GCA_963825415.1. Classification (GTDB taxonomy): domain Bacteria; phylum Actinomycetota; class Thermoleophilia; order Solirubrobacterales; family Solirubrobacteraceae; genus BP-464. The sequence goes on from CAWGTD010000006.1 coordinate 58,891, forward strand.
TGACCCAGACGCTCCTGGGCCGCGGCGGCGTCCTCGAGCGTCTCGGAGTCGACCCAGTCGATCTCGACGCGCGCGCCGTGCAGGAACCCGGCGTGGCGCAGCGCTTCTGAAACCGACAGGTAGGCGTCCTCGAGCGCGACGTACTTGCCCACAAGCGCGATGTGGACCTTGTCCTCGGCGCCGGCGGCACGCTCGACGACCTCGCGCCACTCGGCCAGGTCGGCGGCGGGGGCCTCGATGCCGAAGTGGTCGCAGATGAACTGGTCGACCTGCTCGTGGGCGAACCACAGCGGCACCTTGTAGATGTTGTCGACGTCCTTCGCGGACACCACCGCCTCGACCGGCAGCGACGCGAACAGCGCGATCTTCTTGCGGATGTCGGTGCTCAGCTCGCTCTCGGAGCGGCACAGGACCATGTCGGGCTGGATGCCGATGCGGCGCAGCTCGTTGACGGAGTGCTGGGTCGGCTTGGTCTTCAGCTCGCCGGCATGGCCGATGTAGGGGACCAGGGTCAGGTGGATGTACATGCAGTCGCGGCGGCCGACGTCGACCGGGAACTGGCGGATGGCCTCCAGGAACGGCAGCGACTCGATGTCGCCGACGGTGCCGCCGATCTCGGTGATCACCACGTCGACGTCTGAGGTCTCGGCGATCAGCTTGATGCGCGCCTTGATCTCGTCGGTGATGTGCGGGACGACCTGGACGGTCGCGCCGAGATAGTCGCCGCGGCGCTCGCGCCGGATGACCGAGTTGTAGATCGCGCCGGTGGTGACGTTCGAGGCGCGCGACGTGTTGACGTCGGTGTAGCGCTCGTAGTGGCCGAGATCGAGGTCGGTCTCCGCGCCGTCCTCGGTGACGAACACCTCGCCGTGCTGGTACGGCGACATCGTCCCGGGGTCGACGTTGATGTACGGGTCGAACTTCTGGAGGCCGACGGTGAGGCCGCGGCTTACGAGGAGGCGCCCAAGAGAGGCGGCGGCAATGCCCTTTCCGAGCGATGACACCACCCCACCGGTGACGAAGATGTAGCGCGTCTTGTTGGCCATGCAGCCCTTCCGTCCGAGTGTAGACGCGGGCCACCGTAGCGCCCGGGCCGGATGGCGGGCCGAGCCGTAACGTGTGCCGCAAAGAGCGGACGAAAGGCACCATGGAGAAGATCGCCAAGACCGACGAGCAGTGGCGCGAGGAGCTCTCGCCCGACCAGTACGCGGTGCTGCGCCGAGCCGCTACCGAGCCGCCGTTCACCGGTGCGTACACCCACGAGAAGACCACCGGGATGTACAAGTGCGGCGGTTGCGGCGCCGACCTGTTCAGCTCCGACACCAAGTTCGACTCGGGCTCGGGCTGGCCGAGCTTCACCGAGCCGGCGGTCGCCGACGCGGTCGAGCTGAAGACGGACATCTCGCACGGCATGACGCGCACGGAGGTCGTCTGCGCGCGCTGTGGCGGCCATCTCGGCCACGTCTTCGACGACGGCCCCGGCGACCGCGGCGGCCAGCGGTTCTGCATCAACTCCTGCGCGCTCGACCTCCACGCAGACGAGGGCTGAGCGTTCCCCGGGCGCGGCGGCGCGGCGCTAAGGGCTCGGCGGTTCCCAGCCCTCGCGCCGCCGGCGCTCCCAGGCGTCCGCCGCAACGGGCTCGGATGGGACCGGATCGGAGATCGGCTCGGAGGTGATCGGGTCGATCGCCGGCGTCGGCGTCGGCGTCGGCGCCACCGGCCCCACCGACTCAGCCTCGTCGCCGGCACGCAGCGTGAAGTACAGAAGCGTCGTGGCGATGCCCAGCAGGGGCAGGGTCGCGATCTGCCCCAGCACCCCGCCGGCGAGGTTGACCGCCTCGGCATCGACCGCGCGGGCCAGCAGCCTGCCGGGGACGGTGAAGACCACCGACAGGACGGTGGTGAGCAGGTTTGCGACGACCAGAGCAGCCAGCGTCCACCAGCCCCGGCCCTGGACGAGGCTCCAGCTGCGGCGCAGCGCCTCGGTGCCGCGCGCGCCGTCGATCACCACGGCCTGCGGGACGACGCACCAGCGCACCGCCAGGAAGACCGCGGGCACCACGAAGGCGAGAAAGCCGCCGAACACCCCGAGGGCCACGAGCACGATCGCCCAGAACAGCTTCGGGAACAGCTCGAGGCCCGAAGTGATCACCTCGCTGGTCGACGTCCGCTGGCCGGCCGCGGCTTCGACGACCACACGGATGACCATCGCGGTCACGAGCGGGGTGACCACGAACAGCTGCGACGCAACGCCGGCGATCACCTCGCCCTGCGGCCGGGTGCTGTCGTAATCGGAGAACAGCCAGCCCAGGCCGAGGCCCAGCACGCCGACCTGCACCGGGATCACGATCGCGGCGCTGACCGCCAGCAACGTCCGCCAATGCGCCCGGTAGAGGGCGAAGGCGTCGTCGAGGATCCGGGCGATGTCGCGCCGGGCCTGGAGGTCGAGGGGCACGCTCGGCAGGTTACGCGCGCCCGGAGTTGCCGCTCATGCGGCGCGCAGCAGCTCCTCGGCGTGGCGGCGCGCCGCGGGATCGGCCTCGTCGGCGCCCAGCATCCGCACCAGCTCGCCGACCACGGCGCCGTCGCCGAGCTGGGTCACCGTCGCCAGCGCCGGATCGGCCGCCGTGTCCTTGACGATCGAGAAGTGCCGTGCTGCCAGCGAAGCCACCTGCGGCAGGTGGGTGATGCAGACGACCTGCCGCGCGTGCGCCAGCTCGCGCAGCCGTTCGCCGACGGTCCGGGCGGTGTGCCCGCCGATACCTGCGTCGACCTCGTCGAAGACCAGCGTCGCGTCGCTGCCGGCGTTCGCCACCCCCAGCAGGGCGAGCATGACCCGCGAGAGCTCGCCGCCGGAGGCGATGTCGCGCAGCGCTCCCGGCCGGCACGCCGGGGTTGGTGGCGATGCGGAACTCGACGGCGTCGGCACCGGCGGGCCCGGGCTCGCGCTCGGACAGCGACACCTCGAACGTCGCGCCGTCCATCGCCAGGCCCGCCAGCCGCTCGCGCACCGCCTTGGCCAGCTTGGGCGCGGCGGCCGCCCGGGCGCGGCGCAGCCCCGCCGCCGCGCTGTCGCGGTCGGCCCGCGCCGCGGCGAGGGCCGTCGGTGACGTCCTGGAGCGCGACCTCGGCGCCCTCGAGCTCGGCGCGGCGCTCGCGGCAGCGCTGGGCGTGCTCGAGCACAGCGGCGATCGTGCCGCCGTGCTTGCGCTGAAGCCGGTCGAGCAGGGCCAGACGCTCCTCGACGGCCTCGAGCTCGCCGGCGGCGGCCTCGATGCCCTCCCCCACCACGCGCAGCTCGCCGGCCAGATCCTGCGCCTCGTAGACCACGCCGCGGGCACGCTCGGCCAGCGCATCGATTTCAGCATCGACCCCGGCGACCCCCTCGAGTGACGCAACCGCGGCGCCCGCGAGGCCGATCGCACCGGTGCCTTCGTCGGGCGAGAGCGCCTCGGCCGCGCCGAGCGCCGCGGCCCGCAGCGCCTCGGCGTGGCGCAGGCGCGCCCGGCGCGTGAGCAGCTCGGCCTCCTCCGCCTCGGCGGGATCGGCGGCCTCGATCTCCTCGAGCTCGAAGACCAGCAGGTCGAGCTCGCGGTCGCGCGCACCCGCCCGCTCGCGCACGGTCTCGAGCTCCGCCTCCGCCTTCAGTACACGGGCGTGCGCGTCGGAGGCCGCGCTCAGCCTGGCGCGATGCGCCTCGCCGCAGAACCCGTCGAGCACCGCGAGCTGCGCCGAGGCGAGCGTGAGCTTGCGGTGCTCGTGCTGGCCGTAGAAGGCGATCAGCCCCTCGGCGCGCTCGCGCAGCTCGGCCACCGTCGCCGAACGGTGGTCGACGTAGGCGCGCGTGCGCCCCTCGGCGGTCACGCGCCTTGCGAGCACGACGTCGGAGCCGCCGGCGTCGAACACGCCCTCGACGTAGGCCTCGTCGGCGCCGGGACGGACGATGCCCGGCCGCGCACGGCCGCCGAGCAGCAGGTCGAGCGCGTGGGCGAGCACGGTCTTGCCAGCGCCGGTCTCCCCCGTCAGGACGTTGAGGCCCGCGGCCAGGCGCAGCTCGGCCCGCTCGATCAGCAGGAGGTTCTCGACGCGCAGCTCGCAAAGCATCGCGGCCTGTCTACCAACGACGGCCGACGGATCGGCCCCGAACTGCTGGTTACGCGGACAAGCGGCCGAACTTCTCGCGCAGTCGGCGGTAGAAGGACGAGCCGGGGATCTGTGCCAGCGCCGCGGCCTCGGACACGAACGACACCTGGAAAGCCTCGTGGGGCGCGAGCTCGCCCGCCGGACGGCCGTCGACGTGGATGTCGACCCCACCGCGGGAGCGGTTGACGACGTCCAGCACGTCGCCCGGAGCGACGACCAGCGCCCGGGCCGTCATCGAGTGCGGGGCGATGAAGGACACCACGAACCCCTCCACGCCCCAGGCCATCACGGGGCCGCCGTTGGCGAGGTTGTAGCCGGTGGATCCCGCGGGCGAGGCGACCACGAGCCCGTCACAGCGCACGCTGGCCACCACCTCGCCGCCGACGCCGTAGGCGAGCTGGGCGACGCGCTCGCCCGCCTTGCGGTGCACCGAGACGTCGTTGATCGCATAGAGCTTGCGCTCCTGGCCGCTGACGAGGATGGCGGGCAGGTGCAGGACCTCGAACTCGCCGCTCAGCGCCTGTGCGAAACCGCGCTCGCACTCCTCGGGGTCGATCGTCGCCAGGAAGCCGACCTCGCCGAAGTTCACCGCGTAGATCGGCACGTTGGTGGCCGCGTAGCGGCGCAGCCCGCGCAGGATGGTGCCGTCGCCGCCGAGGACGATGCAGATGTCGACGTCGTCGGCGGGCTCGGCGGCGACGACGATCCCGTCGGCCGGCTCGATCTTGTGCTTGCGGGTCTCCTCGGGGTCGAACCGCAGCGTGACGCCGGCCGCGCGCGCCGCGTCGAAGAGCTGGCCGAGCGCGTGCGCCGTCTGCGCCGGGCGGCGGTGCGTCAGCACGGTGGCCGACCGCGAGCTCACGCCTGGTCACCGGTTTCGCGGTCGGGCTCGGCGAGCCACAGGAAGGTCTCCAGGTTGCCCTTCGGCCCCGGCAGGCCGGACGGCGCCTCGGCCAGGACGGCCGCCCCCAGCCGCCCCGCGGCCTCCGCGACGCCGTCGATCGCCATGCGGCGGGCTTCCGGGTCGCGCACCACGCCGCCCTTGCCCACGAGGTCGCGGCCGACCTCGAACTGCGGCTTGACCATCGCCAGGCAGTCGAAGCGCTCCGCCGCGCAGGCGAGCACCGCCGGCAACACCTTCGCCAGCGAGATGAACGCCACGTCGATGACGATCAGGTCGGGGGCGTAGGGCAGCTGGGCGGGCTCGACGGCGCGGGCGTTCAGCCGCTCCAGGACGGTCACGCGCTCGTCGTTGCGCAGCCGCCAGTGCAGCTCGCCGTAGGCGACGTCGAGGGCGACCACGTGGGCGGCGCCGCGCTGGAGCAGCACGTCGGTGAACCCGCCGGTCGACGCGCCGACGTCCAGGGCCCGGCGGCCGAACGACGTCGATGCCCAGCGTGTCGAGGGCGTTGGCGAGCTTGATCCCGCCGCGCGAGACGTACGCGGGCGCCGCGTCGACCGCGACCTGCACGTCGTCGGCCACGAGCTGGCCGGGCTTGTCGGCCCGCCTGCGATCGCTGCCGAGCATCACCTCGCCGGCCATCACCGAGGCCGCGGCGCGCGAGCGCGACTCGAACAGCCCGCGCTCGGCGAGCAGCGTGTCCAGGCGAAGCTTGCTCATCGGACGGGCGAACGGTAGGCGATCCGCCGCGCCCGCCTCCAGCCGGCCGAAAATCTGTGCCGGACGTCACACTGATTGCGCAGTCAACGAGGCAACATGGTTCGTGCCATGACTGCGCTTCGACTCATCCCTCTCTCCCTCCACGGAGCGCTCGAGATGTTCGTCGGCCTGGCCCTGATGGCCGCGCCGTTCCTGCTGGGCTTCAGCCCGGCGGGCGCGATCATCGGCGTTTCCGTGGGCGCGCTGTTCGTCGGCCTGGCCCTGGCCGCTACCGCTCCGGCGGGCGCCGGCCGTGCCCCGCTGGCGATCTCGACGCACTACGCCTTCGACTACGGACTGGTGACCGGCCTGCTCGGCGCCGCCGCCGTGGTCGGCCTGGCGGGCGACCGTGCCGCCGCGGTGTTCTTCGCCGCCGTCGCGCTCGTCCAGCTGGCACTCAACCTCACGACCCGCTACAGCCTGCGGGCCTGAGGCCAAGACTTCCCTCATCGCTCACAAAGACGGACCCACATAGCAGTATCTCTCCTCCCCGGAAGAGGCCCGCGCAAGCGGGCCTCTTCCTTTTCCGGGCCCAATCCGCAGGTGTGGCTGCCCGCACCCCAAGACGACCTGCTGGCCCCGTGGCGAGGACCGGGGAGCCCGGCGAGGTCGCGATGATGCTTGCGCAGTCGCGTGCGTCTCTCGTGAACATCTCCGTGCTTCGAGGCCGATTCGCGCCGGGCCGTCGGCGTCGGGCGACCGATCTCACCGTAGGCCGAAGTCGGATCACCCGACACCCGCGGGCCACCGTGGACTGTCGCGAGAGGAACCCGGTTGCTCGCGAGAGGCGCATGCGTCGCGCACCCGGCGACCTCCTCACCTCCTAACTGCCCAGAACCCGCCACACCCGTGCGGTGCCGAAAGCTAGCTAGAGCAGGCCGCCAGCCGGCGGGCAGCGAAGTCGCCGAGGCTGCGGATCAGCTCGCTGCTGCGGTCGACTACCCCGCCCCAGCGCAGGAAGCCGTGGGCCATGTCCTCGTAGACCTCGAGCTCGACCTCGACACCCGCGTCGCGCAGTGCGGCCGCATAGCGATGGCCGTCGTCGGCCAGCACGTCGTAGCCGGCCACGGCGACGTGGGCCGGCGGCAGACCCGCCAGATCGGCGCGCAGCGGCGATACGTCGGGGTCCTCGGCGGGCGCGCTGCCCCGGTAGGCGGTCCAGCACGCCTGCATCTCGGCGGCCGACAGGGTCGGCATGTCGTGCAGCCGGTAGGAGTCGCCCTCCATCGCCGCGTCGGTCGCCGGGTAGACGAGCAGCTGGGCCGCCAGCTCCACGCCGGAGTCGCGCGCGTGGCGCGCCGCGACCGCGGCGAGATTGCCGCCGGCGCTGTCGCCGCCGACGGCGACCGGGCCACCGCGCTCCAGCGCCCAGCGCACCGCAGCGTCGGCGTCCTGGACCCCGGCCGGATGTGGGTGCTCGGGCGCCAGCCGGTAGTCGACGGACACCACCTCGAAGCCCCCGGCGTTGGCGAGCGAGCGGCAGACGCGGTCGAAGCCCTCGAGGTCGCCGATGCACCAGCCGCCGCCGTGCAGCCAGACCAGTCGGCCGGGCGCTCGCGGCCCGCCCCGGGGCGTGTAGACACGCGCCGGGACGCTGGCGTCGTCGCGCGGGATGACCATGTCGTCGGCGGCGTCGACGGGCTCCAGCGCGCCGCCGCGCTCCAGCGCGGTCTGCAGGTAGCCGGCGCGCTTGGCCTCGAGATCGGGCGGGCCCTCGGCGCCGGGGGCGGCGAGCTCGGCAGCGAGCAGCGCCTGGACCTGCGGATGGAGCGGGGTGCCGGGGTTCACGCGCCGGCGAGCGAGCCGGAGCCGATGACGGCCTCGACGCGTTCGGCGATCTGCTTGCCGGTGAAGCCGACCTCGCGGTGAAGCAGTGCCGGCTTGCCGTGCGTGACGTAGCGGTCGGGAAGGCCGATCCGCAGGACCGGCGTGGTGCCCAGCCCCGCGTCGTTGAGCGTCTCCCACACCGCCGAGCCGAAGCCGCCCGACAGGCAGCCCTCCTCGACGGTGACCAGGAGCTCGTGGTCGGCGGCGAGCTGTTCCATGAGCTCGGCGTCGATCGGCTTGGCGAAGCGCGCGTCGGCCACGGTGACGTCGCCGAGGATGTCGGCGGCCTCGAGCGCCTTCTGCACGCCGGTGCCGTAGCCGATCAGCGCGACGTTCGAGCCCTCGCGCAGCACTTCTCCGCGGCCGATCTCGATCGGGCCGAGGCGGAACGGCATCGCCACGCCGACGCCCTCGCCGCGCGGGTAGCGCAGGGCGATCGGGCCGTCGTCGTATTCGAGCGCGGTGCGCAGCATCCGCTTGAGCATCGCCTCGTCGCGCGGGGCCATGCAGACGATGTTCGGCAGGCAGCGCAGGTAGGCGATGTCGAACGCGCCGTGGTGCGTGGGGCCGTCGTCGCCGACGAGCCCGGCGCGGTCCATGGCGAAGACCACGTTGAGCTTCTGCAGGCAGACGTCGTGGACGATCTGGTCGTAGGCGCGCTGCAGGAACGTCGAATAGATCGCGCAGACCGGCTTGGCGCCCTCGAGCGCGAGGCCGGCCGCGAACAGCACCGCCTGCTGCTCGGCGATGCCGACGTCGAAGTAGTGGTCGGGCTCGGCCTTCTGGAGGATGTTCAGCCCGGTGCCTGAGTTCATCGCGGCGGTGATCCCGACGACGCGCCGGTCGCGGCGGACCTCCTCGACCATCGCCTCGCCGAAGACGGTCGTGTACTGCGGCGGCGGCGTGGGCGCGGGCGGCACGGAAGCCGCCGGAGCGGCCACGGCCGCGCCGTTGGCGATCGACTTCGGCTTGGCCGCGTGCCACTTCTCCATGCCCTCCAGGCCGCCGTCCTCGGCGGGCGCGAAGCCCTTGCCCTTGACCGTGGCGATGTGGACGACGACCGGGCGCTGGGCCTCGATCGCCTGGCGCAGGGCGCGGCGCAGCTCACGGACGTCGTGGCCGTCGACGACGCCGATGTAGGCCCAGTCGAGCTCCTCCCACCACAGGCCCGGCGCCCAGAAGGACTTGATCGACTCCTTGAACTGCGGGCCGAGGCGCTCGAAGGCGGCGCCGATGCCGGCGGGCAGCTCGGTGAGCTTGGCCTCCGCCGACTCGCGCGCGTGCCACAAGCGGGGGTTGAGACGCACGCGGTTGAAGTAGCGCGACAGCGCGCCGACGTTCGGCGCGATCGACATCCCGTTGTCGTTGAGGACGACCGTGATCGGGGTGCCGAGGCCGCCGGCCTGGTGGATCGCCTCGAACGCCACGCCGCCGGTCATCGCGCCGTCGCCGATGACGGCCACGACCTTGCCGGCGTCGACGTCTCCCGTGACGCGCATGCCCTCCTTCAGGCCGACCGCGTAGCCGATCGAGGTCGACGCGTGGCCGGCGCCCATGATGTCGTGCTCGGACTCCTGGATCGAGCAGAACGGCGCGAGGCCCTCGTACTGGCGGATCGTCGGCAGCTGGTCGCGGCGGCCGGTCAGGACCTTGTGCGGATAGGCCTGGTGCCCGACGTCCCAGAGGACCTTGTCTTTGGGTGAATCAAGCAGCGAGTGCAGCGCGACGGCCAGCTCGCACGTGCCGAGGTTGGCGCCGAAATGGCCGCCGATCTCGCCGACCGTGTCGATGATGTGCTCGCGGACCTCCTGGGCAACCGTGACGAGCTGGTCGTCGCTGAGACCGTGGAGGTCCTGCGGGCGGTTGATGGTGTCCAGGAGGCGGGGGGTCACGACGAACGGGTGTAGATGAAGTCCGTGATCTGCTCGAGTTCGGGGGCGCCCTGCGGCGCCGCCTCTGCGAGCGCCGTCCTGGCGGCCGCATGCGACTCCCCGGCCAGTGTACGCGCCTGCTGGAGGCCGAACTCGCTGACGTAGGTCCGTTTGCCGAGGCGTTCGTCGGCGCCGTGGTGCTTGCCGAGGGCGGCGTCGGTGCCGGTGACGTCGAGGACGTCGTCGACGATCTGGAAGAGCACGCCCAGCTCGGCCGCGAACCGCGCGAACGGAGGCGGCACGTCGCCGTCGAGCAGCAGCGGACATTCGACCGACGCGCGGATCAGCCGGCCGGTCTTCAGCTCGTGCAGCCGCCGCAGGTCGGGAGCGTCGCCCTTCACATCGACGTATTGCCCGCCGACCATGCCGGTCACGCCCGTGGCGGCGGCCAGTTCGGCCAGCGCGACGAGCACGCGGGCGGGATCGCCGGCCTGGTGGCCGAGGGCGTGGCGGAACGCCTCGGCGTAGAGGCCGTCGCCGGCGAGGATCGCCACGTCCTCCCCGTGGGCGACGTGGTTGGTCGGCCGGCCGCGGCGCAGGTCGTCGTCGTCCATCGCCGGCAGGTCGTCGTGGATCAGCGAGTAGGTGTGGATCAGCTCGATCGCGGCCGCCAGCGGCAGCAGCTCGGCTTCGTCGCGGCCGATCGCGCGGGCGGTGGCGAGGGCGAGCACCGGCCGGATCCGCTTGCCGCCGGCCAGCAGCGAATAGCGCATCGCCTCCTCCAGGCCGGCGGTCGCGGGCTCGTCGGAGAAGCGCAGCGTCTCCAGATAGGCCTCGACGCGGGCCCGCAGGTCGTCCGGGTAGGCGGCCACGGCGCCGGCGCCGGCTAGAGCAGCGAGTCCTGGCCGGGCAGCGGCTCCTGGGAGGCCGCCCGCGCGAGGCGCTCGAGCTCGGCCGAGGCCTGCGACGCGAGCGCCGCGCAGTCCTCGACGAGGGTGGCGGCCGCGTCAGGCGTCAGCTCGCCGGAGCGCAGCTGCTCGGCGGCGCGGTCGAGGCGGTTGACGAGCTCGTCCAGTGAGGTCTCAGCCATGGCCGGCGCCATTGTGCTGCATCTCGCGCAGTGCGGCCGCGAGAATGCCGTTGACGAAGCCGGGGGCGTCGGCGCCGCAGAACGTCTTGGCGGTCTCGACCGCTTCGTCGATGGCGCCCTCGGGCGGGATCGGCGTCTCGGCGGGCCCCACGTCGGGGTGGCGCATCTCCAGCAGCGCCACGCGCATGATCGCCTTCTCCAGCGGGGCGATGCGATCGATCGTCCAGCCCTCGGAATGGCGCGCGATCACGGCGTCGAGCTCTTCGCGGTAGTCGTCGGCCGCGTATACGAGCGCGCGCGTGAATGTGGAGGCGTCGCGTTCGAGCAGGTCCTCGAACTCGCGACCGGTGACGTCGTGCTGGTAGAGCGCGAAGACTGCGGCGCGGCGCTGGTCGGTGCGGCGGGACATCGGACCAGCAGGCTAGGCGGCCTGGTGTCGTGGTTCGGAGGGTCGGGCTCAGGCTGCGGGATGGATCGTCGTTCGTGGCGGTGGCCGACGACGAAGCCTGTACTGGTGGTACAGGCGAGGAGCCGGACGCCGCCACGGGCGGCGAGACACCCGCAGACCGCCCTCGAACTGACGAATCACGACACCCGTCAGGCGCGCGACATGTACTCGCCGCTGGCGGTCTGGACCTTCACGCGGTCGCCGATGTTGACGAACAGCGGGACGCGCACGATGGCGCCGGTCTCGAGCGTCGCCGGCTTGTCGCCGCCGCCCGACGCCGTGTCGCCGCGCACGCCCGGCTCGGTCTCGGTGACCTCGAGCTCGACCGAGGACGGCAGCTGCAGATCGCCGGGCTTGTCGTCGACGAACAGCACGTCGACCTCGTCGTTGGGCTTCGTCCAGCGCAGCGCGTCGGCGACCGAGGCCTCGGGGACCGCCATCTGCTCGTAGGACTCGGTGTCCATGAAGTGCGCTTCGGTTCCGTCGGCGTAGAGGAACTGCATCTTGCGCGCCTCGGTGCGCACGGCGCGGAACTTCTCGCCGGCGCGGAACGTGCGGTCGATCACCGCGCCGTCGGACGCCCGGCGCAGCTTCGTACGCACGAAAGCGCCGCCCTTGCCGGGCTTGACGTGCTGGAACTCGACGACCTTGAAGATCGTGCCGTCGACCTCGATGTGGTTTCCATTTTTGAATTGGTTCGTGCTGATCACGGGTGGAAAAGGCTAGCCATCGGGCGGCGGATTGTGAGAACGTCGGCGTGTGCTCGGTCGACGGCTCGTCATGGTCCTGGGCAGCGCGGTGCTCGTCGCCGGGTGTGGCGACGGCGGCGACTCGGGCACGCCCGCCGGGAAGACCACCGCGGCGGCGAAGAGCAGCGGAGGGCCCGCCCCGGCCGAGCTGGTCGGCACCTACACGGTGCGCCTGCGGCCGGGCGACCTCCCCTCGGGCGCCGACGCGCCGCCGGAGTTCGCCCCGGAGAACCATCCCTATGCGTGGCGGGTGGAGATCGCCAACAGCGGCGGGCCCGACGACGGCCCGACCCTGAACATCGTCAACGTCGCCAGCGGCTCGCTCGAGTCGCCGCGGCTCAGCGTGGACGGCGACCGGCTGCGGCTCAGCGACGAGGAGTGCGCGGGCTCGACGTACACGTTCGTCGACACGGTCTACGGCTGGAAGCTCGCCGGCAAGGCGCTGTCACTGAGCAAGGTCTCGGGCGGGTGTGGCGACAAGGTGGCCGAGACGATCCTCACCGCACGGCCGCTGACGAAGACCACCTAGGATCGCGGCCATGCGAGCGCTGGCGGGCCGGGTCATGGTGGGCGCGCTGGTGGCGGGCTGCGTGGCGGCGTCGCCCGCGGCGGGTGCGAGCACGTCGGGCCTGCTGCGCGCCGGCGCCGGGCGGGCTGACATCACGCCGCCGCAGATGGGCTACTTCCTCGGGGGTTGGACGCGGGCCGACCGGGTCGCCATGGGGCAGAGCACGCGGCTGTTCGCCAACGCGCTGGTGCTCCAGCGCGGCACGCGCAAGATCGCGCTCGTGGCCGCCGAGGTGTTCGCGATCCCGGCGGGCCTGCAGGAGGACGTCGCGCGCGAGGTCGCCGACCTGGGCTATGACCGCGAGACGGTCGTCCTCGCCGCTTCGCACACGCACTCCGGTCCGGGCGGGTTCTTCAACAACCCGACGTACAACTCGGCCGCACCCAGCATCCAGACGGTCACCGATCCGATCAGCTACTACGAGTTCTTCGCGGACGCTCCACCGCCGGATCTCCAGCTCTACACGTTCCTCGTCCACCAGATCGCCGCCGCTGTCCGGCGCGCCGACGGCGACCGCGCGCTGGCCGCCGCCGGCTGGGGGCACACGAACCTTTACGGGCTCACGCAGAACCGCAGCATCGAGGCGCACCTCGCCGACCACGGCATCCACAAGTCCTTCGGCACGGGCTCGCCCGAGCAGGACCCTGAGGGCGTCAACCACACGATCGACCCCAACGTCGACGTGCTGCGGGTCGACAAGCTCGTGCTGCGGCGCAAGGGGAGCCGGGCGCGCAAGCACGTTCCGATCGGCGCGTTCGCGAACTTCTCCGACCACGGGACGGTCGTCAACAGCGAGAACCAGGTCTATTCGGGCGACCACCACGCCACCGCGTGGCGCGAGCTGGCCGACCGGATCCGCAAGGCCGCGCACGTGCCGAACAAGCAGTCGATCGTCGCGGTGTATCCCAACAGCGACGAGGGCGACATCACGGCCGGGATCGCACACGTCGGGATCAAGGCGGCGATCGAGGTGGGTACGGCCGAGGCGCACGCGATGTTCGACGCCTGGAACGACGCCCGCGCGGGGATGTCCAACGCGCCGGCGCTCGACCTGCGCTGGACGCGCGCGTGCTTCTGCGGGCAGCAGACGGCCACCGGCCCGGTGGACGACGAGGGGCGGCTGGGCATCGGGTTCCTGACGGGGTCCGAGGAGGGCCGCGGGCCGCTCTTCGACATCACGCACGTCCCGCTGGAGGGAATGACGGCGCCGTTCGACGACCCGGTCCAGGGCAACAAGATCAGCATCCCGGTCAGCCCGCCGCCGGCGGTGCCGATCGCGGTGATCCGCGTCGGCGACGGGGCGCTGGCGAGCATCCCGGGCGAGCCGACCAAGGAAATCGGCACCCGGGTGCGCGCGGCGGTGCTCGACACGCTGCGCGGGGTCGGAGTGACCCACGTCGTCATCGCGGGGCTGGCCTACGACTTCATCCAGTACGTGACGACGCCCGAGGAGTACGGCACGCAGAGCTACGAGGGCGCGTCGACGCTGTACGGCAAGAACGAGGGGACCTGGTTCCAGGAGCGCCTGGCCGAGCTCGGCCGCGCGCTGGCCGAAGGCAAGCCGGCGCCGGCGCCGTATGACTTCGATCCCAGCTACGGGGTCAAGCCGGACGGCCCGGCGTATCCGCCCGGCGCCGACCATGGCTCGATCACCGCGCAGCCGGCCGGGTCGGTGGCTCGGGGAGGCAAGCTCACGATGGCGTGGACGGGCGGCCCTTCGGGTCAGGACCGGCCGGTGGACCGCGCGTTCATCCGCGCCGAGCGCCGCGTCGGGCGCCGCTGGCGGGTCGACGACACCGACCTGGCGATCGACATGCTCTGGCGGGTCGACGATCAGGGCCACTACACGCTCGAGTGGCGCCCCGCCCCCACGCTGCCGACCGGCACGTTCCGGCTGCACGTGACCGCGACGCGCTACGAGCTGATCTCGAACACCTTCGCGGTCACCTGAGCCATCACGTCGGGGCGTTCCAGCTGGGGGTAGTGGCCGAGGTCGGGCAGCTCGGTGACGGGCACGCCCGGGCGTAGCTCGCGCAGGCCCTCGAGTACGGCCGTGGTGGCGACGGGGTCCTGGAGGCCCCATGCGAGCTGCAGGTTGCCCGGCCAGTCGCGGAACGCGCCGTGCCAGCGCTCGGTCAGACGTTCGCGCTCCTCCATGTAGTGGACGAGGCGGTGCCCGATCCGGCGCCCGCCGTTGTGGGCGAGCAGCGACCACTGGTCGGCGGCCTCGTCGGGGTCGAGCGGATGGCCGTCGGAGAAGATGCGCGCGAACTGGGCACGGAAGGCGCGCTCGTTCGACAGGCGCGCAAACAGCGCACCGAGCGGGCTTCGCAGCAGCTTCTGGCCCGCGGTCGGGCTCGCGAGGTGAAGCAGGATGCTGCCGTTGAAGAGCAGGGCGCCGGCGATCGGGGTCTGTAGCTCGCCGCGCAGGTCGCGCGCCATCAGCTCGGTCGCGACCGACGTGCCCATGTCGTGTGCGACGAGCTGTACCTCCGGGGCGCCGGATCGGCGGATCAGCTCCTCGGTGGCGTCGGCCTGCCAGCCCAGCGTGTAGACGTGGTCGGCGGGCTTGTCGGACAGCCCGAAGCCGAGGAAGTCGAAGACGAGCGCCTCGCGCCCCGGGAGGCGGTCGAGCAGCGCGCGCCAGTCATACGAGCTCGACGGGAAGCCGTGCAGGAAGACCAGCAGCGGTCCGTCGCCGGGTCGGCGGTGGACGTAGAGGCGCCGGCCGGCGACCTCCACGAGCTCCCCCTCCTGCGACCAGCGCTGCACACGGGCCGTCAGCACGCCCGCGATCCTCGCACGTCCGACAGGGCGTGGCGGATGCGCGCAAGGGTCTGCTCGGGGCGCCGGACCGCCTGCGCCCATGCGACCCGCAGCACGCGGTAACCGTGGGCCTCGAGCAGTGCCTGGCGCTCGGCGTCGTCCTCGCGCGCCAGGCGGCCGTCGTGCCACTTGGCTCCGTCGGCCTCGAGAACCAGGCGGTCGCTACGCCACAGGAAGTCGGGGATCACTCGCTTGGCATCGAGGATCAGCGGGGTGTTGACCTCGGGGCGCTCGATGCCTCCGTGCGCGAGAAGGTCGAGCACCACGTCCTCGAGCTCGCTGCGTGTCGGGGCGGGACCGTCGGCGATCAGCGCGCGTAGCCGGGCGGCGCCGCGCCGGCCTTTCGCGTTGGCGAGGGCGGCCACGAGCTGGCGATGGTTGACGCGCTGCTCGGCCTGGGCCTTCCGAGTTGCGCGCCGCAGGCCGCGGGGCGGCAACGAGGAAGCGAGGTCGAGGAGGGTGCGGGCCGGCGTGGTCACCCGAATTCCTCGGTGCCGGGTCGTCTCGGCATCCCACGACCGGTGAGCGCGCACGCCCGGGACGACGCGAGCCGCCGTGCCGGGCACCGTGACCTCGATCAGCCGCTCCTCCCAGTCGAGAAAGCCCCAGAGCGCCGCCGCGGAGCGATGACTCAGCACCGCCCGCGGGCCGCACGCCAGGACTGCGGCGAGGAAGCGCCCCTCGAGCGTGATCGCCGGCATGACCGACCGCGTACACGCCCCGGTGCACCCGGTGCAGGCGGCCGTTCTGCACGCGCACAGACACCGCCTGGTCGTTCAGCCCGCACCGACGCAACTGCCCAAGTGAGACCACGCCGTGCTGCTCGGCAGCGAGGAGAGCGACCCGAACGTCTCGAGTGTCGTTCTCTCGGCCTGGGCTGGGTAAGTCGACACTCGCTGCGCATGGGGTGATCGTGGCGGCGATGATGTCTCGGGATGGCCTCGGTTCGCTTCGGGTTCGATGTGGATGTCGCGTGTGCGGTGGCGGAGGCGTTCGGGTATGTCAGCGACCCGGACAGGCTGCCGGAGTGGCAGGGCACCGCGGAGGTCGAGAAGCTGACCGAGGGACCGGTCCGGGCGGGCGCTCGGCTGCGGGAGGTGCACGAGGCGATGGGGCGCCGGGTGGAGTCGGTCACCGAGGTCACCGCGTTCGAACCCGACAGGCGCTTTGCTATCCGCATCGTCGAAGGATCGACGCGCCAATTCCGTGCGCACCACCGCCGTCTGAAAGAGATGCTCGAGGCGAACCGATGAACCACCGCGAGACCCGCGAGCGAATCGTGCGCGAGCACATGGAGTCAGAGAACCGTCACGAGTTCGACGTGACGATGGCGACGTTCCATCACCCGCGCTACGAGATCGTCCCCACCGGCGACGTCTTCGACGGCGAGGAGGCGGTCGCCGCCTACTTCCGCGACTCGCGCGAGGCGTTCCCCGACCAGCGCAACGAGCTGGTCGCGCTGCACCACGCCGACGACGCGGTGATCGTCGAGTTCGACCTCAAGGGCACGCACCGCGGCGAGCTGCGCGGCATCCCGCCCACCGGCAAGGAGTTCACGTGCCGGACGCTGGCGCTGTTCATCTTCGAGGAGGACCGGCTCGTCTGTGAGCGGGTCTACTTCGACGCGCTGACGATCCTCGGCCAGCTCGGCGTGGTCGGCCAGCCCTAGAGCGAGGCGGGGCCGCGCGCGGAAATCCGGCGCGCCGCGACGACCCAGGCGGTGCAGAAGGCCTCGACCACCACCGGATCGAACTGCGTGCCGGCGCAGATGCGCAGCTCGGCGAGCGCGGCCTCAGGCGTGCGCGCCCCGCGGTAGGCGCGGTCGCTCGTCATGGCGTCGAACGCGTCGCAGATCGCGACGATCCGCGAGCCGAGCGGGATGTCGGTGCCGGCCAGCTTGTCGGGATAGCCGTCGCCGTCGTAACGCTCGTGGCTGGAGCGCACCAGGGCGGCGACGCGGTTCAGCGCGGGCGCCGCGTTGATGATCCGCTCGCCCACCAGCGTGTGGCGACGGATGAAGTCCCACTCCTCCTCGTCGAGCGGGCCGGGCTTGGTGAGGATGTTGTCGGGGATCGCGACCTTGCCGACGTCGTGCAGCTCTGCGGCCAGGCGCACCTGCTCGACCTCCTCGGAGCCGAGCCCGAGCCGGTGCGCGACGGCCTCGGCGAGCCCGGCGACATCGCCGACGTGAATGCGCAGCTCGGGGTCGCGCTCGCTGAGCGTCTGAAGCAGGACGTCCTTGCTCTGATGACCCGCCGACCAGCGCGTGCTGTGCTTGGCGGCGTACATCCGCTGGTCGGCGAGCAGCAGCCCACCCGGCGCGTCCTGCGCCTCGAGCGGCAGCACGACAGAACCGTACGAGCAGCCGATCGAGAAGGCCTCGCCGCGCTGCGAGAGCGCCGCTGCGGCCGCGTCGATGATCGGCTGGGCAACCTCGTGCGCCCGGGTCGATCAGCGCGCAGAACTCGTCGCCGCCCATGCGGTACGCATCGCCGCGGCCCTCGAGCGACCGTGCCAGCTGGCGGCCGAGCCGGATAAGCAGCTCGTCGCCGGCCGGATGGCCGAAGCTGTCGTTGTAGTGCTTGAAGCCGTCGAGGTCGAAGAGCACCAGCACGAGCGGCTCCGCGGCGGTGGCGCACGCCAGCCGCAGGTCGAGATCGGCGATCAGCGCGCGGCGGTTGCCGAGTCCGGTCAGCGAGTCCGTGAGCGCCTCGCGGCGGCTGGTGCGCAGCATCTCCGTGTTCTCGGCGAAGGTCATCGCCAGCCGCACCATGACCGCCAGCAGCGAGGCCGACGCCAGCACGATGGTGAGCGCGTTGACGTGGCGGGTCGTGGCGTAGATCAGGACGCCCAGCCCGGCCATCGCGAACGCAACCGGCAGCACCATCTCGCGCAACCCTCCGCGCCGCTGGATGGTGGCGGGCGGCGAGGCCTGCTGCCACGCGGCCATCGCGTAGAGCACGGCGGCGCCGGTCCAACCGAAGTCGAACGGGCTCGGGTAGGCGTAGGTGTCGTTGGCCACCGTGACGAGGTAGAGGCTGTCGGTGATCCAGTAGGCGATCGTGCCGACGGCCAGCAGCCCCCAGGTCCGGTCGACCCGCCAGCCGCGCAGCGCCAGCGCGCGCGACGATCAGGCCGAGCAGCACCATGTCGGTGAGCGGGTAGGCGAGGTTGGTGGCGATCTCCCGTGCGGTGCCGCCGATCCCGAGGACGGCCTGGACGACCACCGCCGAGCTAACCGCGGCGACTGCCAGCGCGGCGCTCATGCCGTCGACGGTCAGCGTGCGCGGGACCCGCGCCATCCGCGCGCGGGCCAGCAGCACCAGGCCGGCGAACGTCAGCGGCACGAAGAGCAGATAGCCCACGTCGGCGGCCGACGGGACCGGGATCGAGTCGAGGTCGACCAGCGCGGCGGCCCAGTACACGTCGCCCAGGGTCCAGACGACGATCCCCAGACCGATCAGCAGCCAGGCGGCGCGCTCGCGGCCGGCCACCCGCAGCGCACGCCAGACGCACAGGACGCCGGCGTAGCCCTGGACGACGTCGCTGGCGTACTTGCCCAGCAGCGACTCGTTGAGCGGATGCGAGGGCAGCCAGCCCTGCAACGCGTAGCAAGCCACCCATGCAAGCGACAGGGCGAGCGTCCAACGAACCAGGCGCGGTGTGCCGGGTGCGACCACCCCCCGGTAATCGGCCGCGAGCGCACGAAACTGACGTCAGTCGACGGTTTGCAACGCCTTGGCCAGGCCGGTGAGGACCTCGTGGCCGTCGTCTGTCACCGCGACCAGGTCCTCGATCCGCACGCCGACAGCGCCCGGCACGTAGACGCCAGGCTCGACGGTGACGACCATCCCGGCCGCGAGCGCCGTCTCGCCCTGCTTGGAGAGGCGCGGCCCCTCGTGGACCTCGAGCCCCACGCCATGCCCGAGCCCGTGGCCGAAATGCTCGGCGTGCCCGGCGGAATCGATGATGTCGCGGGCGACCGCGTCGACCTCGCGGCCCGTGGGCCCGGGCCGCACGGCCTCGAGCGCGGCCTCCTGCGCGCGCAACACCACCTCGTAGACCTCGCGGTCGCGCGGGTCGAGCTCGCCGGTCGCGAACGTGCGCGTGCAGTCCGACGCGTAGCCGTCGAGCTGCGCGCCCCAGTCGACGACGACGAGCGTGTCGCGCGGGATCTCGACGTCGCGCGGCTCGGCGTGCGGCAGCGCGCCGTGGTCGGCCGCGGCGACGATCGGGGAGAACGCCGCGGCCTCGGCGCCGAGCTTGCGCATCGTGACCTCGAGGTCGAGCGCGACGTCGCGCTCGGTCCGCCCCGCCAGGCCGCGGCCGACGACCTCCTCCAACGCGCGGTCCGCCAGCCGCGCGGCGGCCCGGATCTTGTCGAGCTCGGCGGCGTCCTTGATCGCCCGCAGGTCCTCCACCAGGCCGCCGGCAGCCGCCAGTTCGATCATGTCCGCGTCGATCAGTTCCGCCAGGCGAGCGTGCTGCTTGACGGGCATCTGGGCGTCGTCGAACCCCAGCCGACCCGCCGGCAGGCGCTGGGCCGCGAGCTCGAGGAGGTCCTGGCCGATCTCGCGTTCCCACTCGTCGGGCACCTGCTCGGCCGACTGGGTGAGGTAACGGAAGTCGGTCAGGAACCGGCGCAGGCCGGCCGCGCCGACCACCGCGGCGGCGTTGGAGCCCGTGAAGCCGGTCAGCCAGCGCACGTTGGCCATGCCGGTGACGAGCAGCCCGTCGAGCTCGCGCTCGGCGAGACGCTCGGCGATCCGGTCGGCCCGCGTCATCCGAGCTCCGACTTGATGCGCTCGAGTGCGTCGCGGTAGCCGTCGACGCCGCGGCCCGAGACGGTCGCGACACACAGATCCCTGACGACCGAGACCTTCCGCCAGTCCTCGCGCGCGTCCACGTCGGAGAGGTGGACCTCGACGGCGGGCAGCCCGGTGATCTCCAGCGCGTCGCGGATCGACCACGCGTAATGCGTCCACGCCCCGGGGTTGAGCAGGATCCCGTCGGCGAGGTCCTCGATCCGGTGCAGGTGCTCGACGAACTCGCCCTCGTGGTTGGTCTGAAAGAACCGCGCCTCGAGCCCGAGCTCGCGGGCGAACTCGCCGATCCGCATCTCGAGCTGATCGAACGAGAGCCCGCCGTAGTGCTCGGTGGGCCGCCGGCCGAGCGCGTCGAGGTTGACGCCGTGCATGACCTCGACGCGGTTTCTCACGCGGCCAACTCTTGCACGGCGGCCAGCACGTCGGGCTCGCCGACCTCGTGGCCCGGCGTGACCCGGCCGACCGCCTCGACGAAGACGAACGGCGTGGCGGCGCCGGTGCGCTTCTTGTCGCGGTGCGTCGCGGCGACCACCGCCGCCGGATCGGCACCCTCCAGGCGCGTCGGCAGCCCCGCGCCGCCCAACAGCGACTCGACCTCGTCGCGCAGCGCGTCCTGACCGGAGAGCCGCAGCGCCGCCAGCAGCCCCAGCGCGACCGCCTCGCCATGCCGATAGCGCCCGTAGCCGGTCACGACCTCGATCGCATGCCCCACGGTGTGGCCCAGGTTGAGCGCCTGGCGCGGGCCGGCGTCGCGCTCGTCGGCGCCGACGATCCGCAGCTTGGTCCGCGCGCACGCAAGCACGATGTCGGGTTCGTCGACAGCCCCCGCGCGCACGCGATCCCACAGCGCACCGCCGGCGATCAGGGCGGTCTTGACGACCTCGGCGTAGCCCGCGGCGCGCTCGGCGCCCGGCAGGGTCGCCAGGGTCTCCGCGAGCACGTGGACCGCCTCGGGCTGGTGGTAGGCGCCGACGTAGTTCTTGGCCTCCGGGAGGTCGACGCCGGTCTTGCCGCCGTAGGCCGAGTCGACCTGCGCCACCAGGCTGGTCGGGACGTGGACCACGGGGACGCCGCGCTGGTAGCCCGCCGCGCAGAATCCGGCAAGGTCGCCGACCACCCCGCCGCCGACCGCGACCACGCGGCCGGCGCGGGTCACCCCGTTGCGCGCCATCTCGGTCCAGACGCGCTCGGCGGTGGCCAGCGTCTTCTGCGCCTCGCCGGCGCCGATCGCGTACGCGTCGGGCGCGTGCAGCGGCGCGACATGCACGTCGGAGATCACGAAGTCGCCTTCGCGGGGCTCGACCGGGCGGCCGAACCAGACCGGGTGCACCGGCGAGAGCACCAGCCGCTCCCCCGGCGCGAGCTCGACCGGCTCGGGCGTCGCGCCCGGAAGCACGAACACGTCGGCGAGCTCCTCGTAGATCGGGGTGCGAGCGGCCAGGCGCGCAGCGAACGCCTCGCGGTCGCGGGCCAGCGGCCGGGCGGGCTCGCCCTCGGCGTTCGCCCGCTCCCATGCGTCGTCCTCGGCGATCTCCAGCCACGCGACCACGTGGTCGGCGAGCGCCGCCCGCACGCGCTCTGACTCGACGGCGCCGCCGCCGACGGCAACCACCGGAGCTCCGCCGCCCAGCGCCTCCAGCACGACCTCCTCCTCGCGGGCGCGAAACGCCGCCTCGCCCTCGCGGTCGAAGAACGCGCCGACGGGCTCGGCGAGCCGCTCCTCGAGCAGGGCGTCGGTGTCGAGCCCTCCGAGCCGGCGGGCAAGCGTCGACTTGCCCGCGCCCATGAACCCGATCAGGACGAGCGCCACTCGATGCGCTCCTCGTAGGCGCGCACGGCGGCGAGCACGTCGTCGATGTGGTCGCCGCCGAACTTCTGGCGGTAGGCGTCGGCGAGCACCAGCGCCGTCATCGCCTCCCCCACCACGCCGGCGGCCGGCACGACGCACGAGTCGGTGCGCTCGCGCAGCGCCTGGGCGGGCTCATGGGTGGCGATGTCGACGGACCGCAACGGCTTGGTCAGCGTCGGGATCGGCTTCATGGCGACCCGCACGACGATCGGCTCGCCGGTCGTCATCCCGCCTTCGAGCCCGCCGGAGCGGTTGGTCTCGCGGAAGTAGCCGCGCTCGGGCGTGTAGAAGATCTCGTCGTGGGCTTCCGAGCCCGGCGCCGCGGCGACGTCGAAGCCCTCGCCGAACGCCACGCCCTTGGCCGCCTGGATCGAGCACAGCGCGCCGGCCAGGCGGCCGTCGAGACGCTGGTCCCAGGCGACGTGCGAGCCGAGGCCCGGGGTCACCCCGAACGCGATCACCTCGAAGACGCCGCCGATCGACTCGTTCGCCTTGCGTTGGGCGTTGATGTGCTCGACCATCGCCCGGCTCGCCTCGGCATCGAGGCAGCGCAGCGGATCCTCGTCGACGCCCGCGAAGTCCCCGATCGCCAGAGCACCCTCGCGCGACGGGGCCGCCACGGGCCCGATCGAGACGACGTGGGAGCGCACCTCGGTGCCCAGCGCGCGCAGGAACTCCTTGGCCAGCGCCCCGCCTGCGACGCGCGCCGCGGTCTCGCGGGCGCTCGCGCGCTCGAGCACGTCGCGGACGTCGCTGAAGCCGAACTTCCACACGCCGACGAGGTCGGCGTGGCCGGGCCGCGGGAGATGGACCTCCTCGACCTCGGCCTCGACCGGCCAGGGATTCATGCGGTCTTCCCAGTTGGCGTAGTCGCGATTGGCGACCTGAAGCGCGATCGGCCCGCCGATCGTGCGGCCGTGGCGGACTCCGGCGGTGACCTGGGCGCTGTCGCGCTCGATCTTCATGCGGCCGCCGCGGCCGTGGCCGAGCTGCCTGCGCGCCATGTCGGCGTCGATCGCCTCGCGGTCGAGCACCAACCCAGCGGGCAGGCCCTCGACGATGCAGGTGAGGCCGGGCCCGTGGGACTCCCCGGCCGTCGTCAGGCGCACGGACATGCGCCTGGAGTCTAAGAGTCGCTGCGGAGCGTCAGGAGCCGGTCTTGACCAGCACCGCCGGCCCCACCGAGTACCGGTAGTTGCCGACGTACGTGTTCGGCGAGGCGGCGATGGCGCTGCGCAGCAGCCCACGACCGGTCTCGGACTCGCGATGACGCGACGCGCGGCCGGCAGCCGCCGTGTCGAGCGTCTTCTGGGCGACCTTGTCGACCTGAAGCTGGTAGCCGGCCACGCTGCCGTCGCTCATCGTGACCTCGAGCAACTCGGCGTCGCCGACCTTCAGCCCGACGACCTGGCAGTCGTCCGCCGAGGGGCGGCAGGTGCCGTCGCCTGTGGCGGTGACGTCGCTGAGCAGCGCGAAGATGGCGGTCGAGCGGTCGTCCTTGACGCCCATGTAGAGGGCCAGCGGCGCCTCGAGCGTGCTCAGGGGGTTCAGCCGGGTGAGGTCGGTGCGCGCCTTGGCGCTGTCGGCCGGCCCGAAGGTGACGTCGACGCGGTAGCCGCCGTCGATCTCCGCGACGCGGGGAGTCGCAGGCGCGGAGGGGGTCGACGGGGTGTCCGGGGTGGTGTCGGGCGCGGGGCCGCCGACCGGCTTGGTGACCGGAGCGGGATCGGGCACGGACGAGCCGCCGGCGTCGCCGGACGGCGATGTCGAACCACCGGAGCTGGCCGGCGACACGACGGGTGCCCCGACCGGAGACGAGCCCGCTGTGGCAGCGTCGGTCATCCTGCGAAAGGGGCTGTGCGGGGCGCCGAGCGGCGCGCCCTTCGGCTTGCTGGTCGCCAGGCTGACGACCTGCGTGGCCGGGATGCCGTGAGCAGGCGCAGCAGTGGCCACGTCGTCAGCCGGCGCGGAGCCGCCGCGACCGAGCGCGACAGGGATGGCAACCAGGGCAACGAGGAGGCCCGCCGCCACCGGCCACAGCCGACGCTCGACAAGGTCCGTCCAAACGCTCTTGAGAAGGCTCATCCTCCGACTCCAATCGCAGCTGCAGTGGTGGGTACCGACGGGCTACCCGAGCCCGAGCCACCGGCCGAACCGCCCGCCACGGGCGCGGGAGCGCTCGGCGCGGTCGGGGACAGGAAGGCAGAGGCCGTCAGGTTGGCCGTCACCTGGGGGAAGCCGTTCGGACCGGCGACGAGCGAGATGCCGTCGACCGCCATCAGGCGCCCGTGAACGCCGATGCGCTCGCCCTTCACCGAGGTGAAGGAGTGCATCCGGTTCAGGAACTTCTCCAGGCCGAAGTAGTCGCCGCTGAAGGTCAGCGAGAAGGAGAGCTTCGACAGGCCGGCCGTGCCAACGGTCGCCCCCGGCGGGAGCTCGGCAACGGCGGCCTGGGTCGCGTCAGCAGGCGCAACAGCAGCCGCAGGCGCGGCCGCGGTCCCGCCGGCACCGCCGAGCAGCAGCGACTCGAAGTTCACCTTCGAGCTGCCCGCGGCGGAGTCGAGCTGGTAGATCAGCGACGCGGTGTCGTCATCGGTCGGGACGGCCTTGCCCAGACGCGCGATGGTCGCGCGGTCCTGGCCGTAGCCACGCTGTGCCGAACGGGCGGCGCTCGCCGTCTGTACCGCGGTGTCGCGGGCCTGCTGGGCCATTGCGATCTGCTGGTCGAGGCGCTGAACCTCAGCGCGACGAGGCTTGAACGCCATGAACCAGAAGCCGCCGATCACGGCCGCGACTCCAAGGACGAGGATGATGCTGCGGTCACGCGCGGTCATTTCGCGCCTCCTGAGGACGGCGAGCTGGACGGGGTCGCGCTCGTCCCGGACGGGGCGGGCGCAGCGGCGGTCGTGCCGCCATTGCTCGTGGAGCTCTGGGCCGGGGCGGGCGCGGGCGCAGCCGCGGCCGCGGCACCGGTCGGGGTCGGCGAAGCCGGTCCGACCGGCGGCACGTCGTTGCCGAAGAACAAGACCATGTTGAACTGGGGGTAGTCGCCGTGGGTGCCGCGGCAGTTGTCGCCGCCGCCACCGGTGGCATCAGCCTTCGTGGAGTCAGCCAGCGCAACGCGGTTGACGCCAGGGACAGCGCGCAGACGCGAGATGAGCCGCGCGACCTTCGACTGCGACGTGGTGCAGCCGACAATCTCGATCGCCGGGACATTGCGCTCGCTGCGCAGGTTTCCGGCCGACGACCCGCCACCCTCGACGGCTACGCCGGGGGTGACCGTGCCGGTCATGGTGGTCAGCCAGGCGTCGTTCGGCATCGTGCGAGCGACGGCGTCGAGCGCCTTGGCCCAGTCGAACCGGCTCAGGGCCAGCGAGCGGACCGTGTTGACGCGGTCCTGACGAAGCTTGGTGTAGCGCGCGTACTCGGCCAGCTGCGAGGACTGGGCCTGCGCCTGGTTGGTCTCGCTCTCGATGCGAGCGAGGTCGTCGCGCTTGCCGGCGATCCCGTGACCCGCGAGGGCCCAGACGGACACGACGGCCACCAGGACGGCGAGGCCGCCCAGCAGGATGTACGCGGCGCCGCCGGAGCGGCCACCGGCGCCGGCGCCGCCACCACGGCGCGCGTCGGCGGGAATCAGGTTGACAGCACGCATCAGGCCAGGCCCTCCTCGATAGCCAGTCCGGCGGCCACGACGAAGCGGCCCGAATCGACGCCTTCGGGCATCTCCAGCTCGGCGACCTCGACCGGGAGGTCGAGCGCGTCGGAGAGCGCCTCGGCAACGCCCGGCACCGAAGCGGCGGCACCGGTCAGGATCACACGCTCGACGGCCTTGTCGGCGCCGAGATGGAAGTCGACGGAGTTGCGGACCTCGGAAGCGATCCGGCGCACACCCTCAGCCAGCACGAGGCGGGTCTGGGCGTCGCCGGCGTCGTCCGGGGTCGTGAGCACGAGATCGGCGTCCGCGTCGACGTCCGGGGTCGTGAGCACGAGATCGGCGTCCGCGTCGACGTCGACGTCGGCGACCGCGACCGCAACCGGCGCGGGCGTCGCGCCGGGCGGAGCCAGGCCGACCCGGTGGAGCTCGGCGCGAGCCTGCTCGACCGGGATCGCGCGCCGCTCGGCGAGCTCGATGGCCATGGCCTCGAGACCGCCACCCACCACGCGGGTGAAGACACAGTCGCCGCTCTGCGCGACGGCAAGGTTGACGACGCCGCCGATGGCGAGGTGAAGGACCGGGGCATCGGAGGCCGAGGCACCCAGAGCGCGCACCATGGCGAAGGCGGAGAGGTCGACGCCCTCGGGGCGCAGACCGGCGTCGGTGACGGCCTTGACCAGCCGCTCGATCATGTCGCGGCGGGCGGCGACGATGAGCACGCGCATGCGCGGGCCCGTCGGCGTCTCGACCTCACCGAGGACGACGTGCTCGAGAACTGCCTGGTCGAGCGGCATCGGAACCTGGTCGGCGGCCTGGAAGCGGACGGCGACCTCGAGCTCCTTGGGATCCGTGATCGGCGGAAGCTCCAGCACACGCACGACGGCGCGCTGGTTGGCGACACCGATGCGGACACGCCGGTCGAGCTTGTGCTCGGCGAACATGTCGCGCAGAACGCGGCTGAGCGCCTCGGTATCGACGACCTCGCCGTCGCGAACGACGCCGGGCTCGAGTACCGCGGCAGCGGCACGCTTGACAGAAAGATGGCCATTGACGGCCACCTCGGCCGCATGGACGGCGCCAGCCTCGATATCGAGGCCGATCACGGTCTTGCGGGAGTTGGAAGTACGCCTTAGCGGGGACATAGGGATGCACCCGTTTCATCGGACGGCCCCTCCGCATCTTGAGAGCCTCTGCGGCCGCTGGTGGCCTTTTTGTCCAGGGATACGACGCCCTGGCCGCAGATCAGAAGAAGTGGTCGGTGTACCAGTCGACGATCGCGTCGCCCGCGAACAGCGCGATCACGCCGCCAAGAGCGAGAAACGGCCCGAACGGCACGGCGGTCTTGCGGCCCTCGCGGGCCCCCACGCGGGCCACCACGACGGCCCCCACGAGCACACCTCCGAGCAGCGCGATGAGGATCGCGGGCGCGACCGCGCGACCCAGGCAGACCCCGAGGACACCGGCGAGCTTGACGTCGCCCATGCCCATCCCCCGCGGGTAGGCGAGCGCGGCCAGGAGGAAGAACCCTCCCGCCGCCACCCCGGCGATCAGCTGCTCGGGGAGGCCGTCGATGTCGAGCGCGAGGCCTGCAATCAACGCAGCGACTGCCGCCGGACCGGTGATGGCGTTGGGGATCAGCCGCCGCTCGAGGTCGATGAGCACGATCGGGACCAGCGCGGTGACCAGGATCAGGCCCAAGGCGATGCCGGCCGCGTCGTCGCGCGCGGCGACCACCGCGGCGAACAGGATCGCGGTCGAGGCCTCGACCAGCGGATAGCGGGCCGAGATCGCGGTCCCACAGTTGCGACATCGCCCGCGCAGCAAGAGCCAGGAGAGAACAGGGATGTTGTCCCAGGGCCGGATCGGCGCGGCACAGCCGGGGCAGCGCGAGCCCGGCGAGACCAGCGATTCGCCGCGCGGGAGCCGGTAGGCGACCACGTTGAGGAACGAGCCGACCAGCAGCCCGCCGACGGCGGCGATGATTACGGCCGGAGCGTCCATCCGAAGCGGCGAGGCTAGAGGGTGCGCCCGACGGTCAGGACACCTCCCCGGGGAAACAAAGCGAGGCGGGCCTCTCGGCCCGCCTCGCATTCACAGCTATGTGCGTCTGGGCTACCAGCCAGCAGTGGTGCTTGTGGAGTCCTTGCAGCCACCGGTGGTGACCGTGCAGGTCCGGGTGTAGCCGGTTGCCGTGCGGTTGATCGAGAACGACGTGCCGCTCTTGGACACCGCGGTGACCGTGAACGTCGACGCCGTCGCCGGGTTGATGACCCCGACGTCGCCGCCGGCCGAAGGCGCAGCAACGATGTTCAGGCCCGTGTTGGGCAGCTCAGCCGGCGAGTCGCAGCTCAGGTAGGTCTGCGAGTCCGCGTAGCACGACTCAACCTGGCTGACCAGGTTGCGCGCATCAGACTTCGCCGAAGCGTCCTGGCCCTTGCTCTGCTGGCCGATGAACGTCGGAAGGGCGATCGCGGCGAGAATGCCGATGATCAGGATGACGACGAGAAGCTCGATGAGCGTAAAGCCCCCCTCGTCCTTGCGCATGCGATCGAGCATGTCGTGATTCCTTTCGGGAGTTCCGTTGGGTTTGGGGTCCGACATGCCCGGTTGATCGGCATGACCCCAGCGGAGTTGACACGGGGATAAACCCACTGGACGGGTGTACTACGGCTGCCACCACCACTCCGAAAGACAACGAGGCGGGCCTCTCGGCCCGCCTCGCATTCACAGCTATGTGCGTCTGGGCTACCAGCCAGCAGTGGTGCTGGTGGAGTCCTTGCAGCCACCCTTGGTGACCGTGCAGGTCCGGGTGTAGCCGGTTGCCGTGCGGTTGATCGAGAACGACGTGCCGCTCTTGGACACCGCGGTGACCGTGAACGTCGACGCCGTCGCCGGGTTGATGACCCCGACGTCGCCGCCGGCCGAACGGCGCAGCAACGATGTTCAGGCCCGTGTTGGGCAGCTCAGCCGGCGAGTCGCAGCTCAGGTAGGTCTGCGAGTCCGCGTAGCACGACTCAACCTGGCTGACCAGGTTGCGCGCATCAGACTTCGCCGAAGCGTCCTGGCCCTTGCTCTGCTGGCCGATGAACGTCGGAAGGGCGATCGCGGCGAGAATGCCGATGATCAGGATGACGACGAGAAGCTCGATGAGCGTGAAGCCTCCCTCGTCCTTACGCATGCGATCGAGCATGTTCTCTGGGTCCTCCTAAGGATCCGTTGGGTTGAAAATCCCCTGGCCCGACCGTCCGGACTGGGGCACTAGCCAGGTGATCGACCGCCGCGGGCGGATCTTTACGCGGATTTAGGCGGAGTTTCGGCGTGAAGCCTGGGCGTCGTGCCCGGCAACCCAGCGCCCGGTGCCTTCGCACCACGGGCAATCGACTTCCTGCGGGGATCCGCCGAGATTCGAGATCACGCGGCCAGTGCCCCGGCAGGGCGGGCAGGGGCGATCATCGTCGGCAGGCGGCTCTGCGGGGGGTTCCGTGGCCACGGCGCGAGGAGGCTACGGGATCGGGGTCTCTAGGCTGGCTCCGAGATGCGTCGCCACGCCCTCGGAGCGGCCGTCCTGTGCACGCTGGCACTGTGGCCAACCCTCGCGCCGGCGGGGCCGCTTACGGCCGCTCCGCGCGTACCTGGTGCCCCGCGCTGCACGGTGTTTCCGGCCTCCAGCCCCTGGAACCGGCGTGTCGACAAGCTGCCGGTCGCGGCGAACAGCGCGCGCTACATAAACGCGATCGGGGCGGGTATCGGGCTGCACCCCGACTTCGGCACCGGGCGAATCGGCATTCCCTACAAGGTCGTGTCGCGGAGCACCCCACGGGTCCGGGTCGGCTTCGACTACGCCGACGAGTCCGACCGGGCGCCCTATCCGATTCCCTCCGACGTGCCGATCGAGGCGGGTTCGGACCACCACATCCTGCTCGTCGACCGCGATGCCTGCCGGCTGTACGAGCTCTTCGCCGCCGAGAGACGGGCCGGCGGGGCGTGGCACGCTGGCTCGGGAGCGATCTGGAACCTGCGCTCGAACCACCTGCGCCCGGCCGGCTGGACGTCGGCCGACGCCGCCGGCCTGCCGATCCTGCCCGGTCTGGCTCGCTACAACGAGGTGCGCGCCGGCGCGATCCGCCACGCGCTGCGCTTCACCGTTCCCCGCACGCGCCGCGCGTACATCTTCCCGGCGCGCCATTTCGCCTCTTCGAGCAACGACCCCGCCCTGCCCCCGATGGGCCTGCGCGTACGGCTGCGGCCCGATTTCGACGTGTCCGGCTTCCCGCGGCAGCCGCGGATCGTCCTGACCGCGTTGAAGCGCTACGGGATGATCCTCGCCGACAACGGATCGCCTTGGTACATCACGGGCGCGCCGTCGCCGCATTGGAGCAACGACGACCTCCACGTGCTCAATCGCGTCCACGGCTCGGACTTCGAGGTGGTGGACGCCGGCCGTTGACCGGCCGCTACGCGCCGAGCCCGACCGGGCCGCTGCATCTCGGCAACCTCCGCACCGCGCTGCTGGCCTGGCTCTACGCCCGCGCGGCGGGATCGCGCTTCCTGCTGCGCGTGGAGGACCTCGACGTCGGCAGGGTGCGGCCGGAGCACGAGCGCGGCCAGCTGGCCGACCTCCGCGCGATCGGCCTGGACTGGGACGGCGAGCCCGTCCGCCAGTCCGAGCGCGGCGCGCTATATGCAGCGGCGCTCGAGCGCCTCGACGTCTACCCCTGTTACTGCACGCGCGCCGAGATCCGCGAAGCGGTCTCCGCACCGCACGGCGCGGCGACCGAGGCCGCCTACCCGGGGACCTGCCGCGAGCTGAGCGCGAGCGAGCGCGCGGCGCGCCGGGCACACACGGCCGGAGGCCGTGGGTCGGGCGCTGGGCGGCCCCCGGCTCTGCGCGTGCGCGCCGACGGGGCGGTCGACGACTTCGTCGTGCGCCGCAACGACGGCGCGTACGCCTACAACCTCGCCGTGGTGGTCGACGACGCCGAGCAGGGCATCGAGGAGGTCGTGCGCGGCGCCGACCTGCTGGAGACGACCCCGCGCCAGGTATGGCTGGCCGCACGGCTCGGGGTGGCCGCGCCCCGCTACGTCCACGTCCCCCTGGTGCTCGGCCCCGACGGCGTGCGCCTGGCCAAGCGCCACGGAGCGGTGACGCTGGCGGATCGCGCAGCGTTGGGCGAGGACGCGGTGGCGGTGCGCGGGCTGCTGGCCGCGAGCCTCGGCCTGGCGCAGCAGGGCGAGCGGCCGGCCCCCGAGGAGCTGCTCGCACGCTTCGACCTCGCGGCGCTGCCGACCGAGCCGTGGACACTGCCGTCATGAGCTCGACGCGGTTCGTCCGCTACTACCTGCCCGCCATCGTCGTCGTGGGCGGCGTGGTG
This sequence comes from uncultured Actinomycetes bacterium, assembly GCA_963825415.1. Classification (GTDB taxonomy): domain Bacteria; phylum Actinomycetota; class Thermoleophilia; order Solirubrobacterales; family Solirubrobacteraceae; genus BP-464. The sequence continues at coordinate 89,778 of CAWGTD010000006.1, forward strand.
GCGATCGCCCTGGGCCCGGAGGACATCCGCTGGGAAGGTGGACTCGGCATCGTCGGCGCGGGTCTGGCGATCTGGATGATCAACGCGATGTTCCGCCTCGGCGCCAGCGGCGACCGCGAGCGCGACGACGAGGAGCGCGCGCGCGAGTACTTCGATCGCCACGGTCGCTGGCCCGACGAGTAGGGGCCGAGTAGGGTCCGCCGCGATGGACGCGGTGCACGAGTTGGCCGGGCGGGCGCGCGAGACCGGGCGGCTCGGCATCGACACGGAGTTCATGGGCGAGGGCCGCTACCGCTCGCTGCTGTGTCTGGTCCAAGTGGCCGTCGACGGCCCTCCCGACGCGGACACCGCGCGTGTCGAAGTGCTCGACCCACTCGACGACTCGCTCGACCCGCGGCCGATCGCCGAGCTGCTCGCCGACCCCGAGATCGAGGTCGTGATGCACGCCGGCCGCCAGGACGTGGCGCTGCTGCGGCGGGTGTGGAACACCGAGGTGAGCAACGTGTTCGACACCCAGCTCGCCGCGGGCTTCGCCGGTCTGCGGGCGCAGCTGGGCTACGAGGCGCTGCTGAGCGAGCTGCTCGGCGTTCGGCTGCACAAGTCGGCGAGCTTCACGCGCTGGGACGCGCGCCCGCTGTCGGACGAGCAGCTCTCGTACGCGCGCGAGGACGTCCTGCACCTGCTCGCGCTCGCCGACGCCCTCCAGGAGCGGCTGGCCGAGCTCGGCCGCCTCGACTGGGCGCGCGAGGAGTGCCGCGCGCTGGAGGCCTCCAGCGACGTGCGCGAGGTCGGTGCGGTCTTCGACCGGCTGCCGCGGATCAACTCGCTGGAGCCCGCGCAGCGCGCGGTCGCGCGCGAGCTCGCCGAGTGGCGCGAACGCACCGCTCAGCAAGCCGACCGGCCGGTCCAGACCGTGCTCGCCGACGCCGGCCTGGTCGAGGTCGCCAAGCGCAGGCCACGCACCCTGGAGCGCCTGCGCCAGATCCGCGGGCTGAACGAGTCCGCCGTACATCGCCGCGGCAAGGCGATCCTCGAGGCCGTCGAACGCGGTCGCGAGCGGCCGCCGATTCCCGTGGAGGGCGTGCGCCCCGCCCAGCCGCTGCCCGAGGACGCCGCGCTGATCGCGCTCGGCGAGGCGCTGGTGCGGGCCCGGGCCCTGGACGCGAAGCTGGCCTATGAGCTGATCGCCGCGCGCGCCGACCTGCAGCGCATCGCGCTTGCCGTGCGCGACGGCGCGCCAGAGCCGGAGGTCCGCACGCTGGAGGGCTGGCGCCGCGAGCTGGTGGGCGCCGAGCTGATCGACCTCCTACGCGGCCGTGTGAGCCTGCGCGTTGGTTCCGACCGGCGTGTGCACGTCGAAGGCGTGCAGGCAGTGCTCTGAGCAGAAGTACACGGGCCGCCCGCCGACCTCCAGCGACAGCGCCTTGTCGCGGTCGACCTTCATCCCGCACACCGGATCGGTCGCGCCGCGCCGCACGGTCAGCCAGAACAGCGCCGCGAACACCGCGGCGCCGAAGATGTTCAGGAACAGCTTGTAGTCGACCCCGATGCTGCCGAACACGTCGTCGGCGGTCGGGCGCTCGGCGGGGATCAGGCCCGCACCGCTGAAGACGAGGTCGACGACGAGGGCCGCCACCACCATCGTCACGAACATCAGACCGGTGATCCGCAGGGCGAACCCGGTGCCGTAGTACTTGCGGTAGGCGAGCAGGATCGGCAGCACGATCAGGTCGGCGAAGATGAACGCCATCACGCCCGCGAAGCTGATGCCGCCCGACCACAGCACGGCGGCCAGCGGGACGTTCCCCACCGAGCAGACGAAGCTCAGAACGGCGATCACGGGGCCGATGAAGGCGCCCCAGACGACTTGGACCGCGCTGGGCGCGTCGGTCAGGAACAGGCCGTTGAAGAAGTCCATGCCGAGCTGGGCGATGAACCCCGCAAGCAAAAAGCCGAGCGCGATCTCCTTGTAGAGCATCTGCACGTCGCCGCGGAAGTTGTGCGCGACATCAGACCACGCGCGCGCGGTCGTGAGGCGTTCGCGCCACGTCATCTGCTCGCCCGCCATGTGGTGCTGGTGGCCGGTCGCAGCCTCGCGCGCGTGCGCGCGGGCGTCCTCCTCGGAGCGCCGTGAGACGAACAGCCGCAGCGCGAGCCCCATCAGCACGATCATCACGATCCCGCCGACGTACTCGGCCAGCGCGAACTGCCAGCCGATCAGCACCCAGAGCACGAGGCCGAGCTCCCAGACGAGGTTGGTCGAGGCGAACTGGAAGGCCAGCGCGGTGGCGGCCGAGGCACCCTTGGCGAACAGCGACTTGGCGATCGCGATCGCGGCGTAGGAGCACGACGACGAGGCCGCGCCCAGCCCGGTCGCGCGCGCCAGCGGCCCGGGGCCCGAGCCGGCGAGCGCCGACTCGATGCGCTCGCGCGGGACCCACGACTGGACGATCGCGGAGATGGCGAAGCCCAGCACCAGCGCCCACCACACCTCCCAGGCCATCAGGAAGGCGTCTTTCAGGCCGTTGCCGACGACCTCGAGAACTCCGCTCATGGGATGCAGCCTATCACATACCCCCGGGGGGTATCTGCTAGAGTGGGCCCATGGCTACCGACACGCGCGGCTATACCGCCACCAAGGACGAGGTTCGCAACCGGCTGCGCCGCATCGAGGGCCAGGTCCGAGGCGTGCAGGCGATGGTCTCCGACGACCGCTATTGCATCGACGTCCTCACGCAGATCTCGGCCATCCAGGCCGCTCTCGACAAGGTGGCGCTCGGTCTGCTCGACGACCACGCCCATCACTGCGTCATGGGCGCCGAGCAAGCCGACCGCGGCGAGAAGACCGACGAGCTGATGGCCGCGGTCGGGCGCCTCATGCGCCGCGGCTAGCGGCTAGCGGCTAGCGCGGGCCGCACCGCGGGCGATTTCGGCACGAGGCGGGGTGGCAGGACAGGGCAGTTAGGGGACGAGGATGTCGCCGCCGGCACACACGCGTGCGCCTTCCGCGAGCAACCGGGGCATTGAGACGACGATTCGGGCGTCCGGCCGGGGCCGTGACCAACCGCGGCTCTTTGGCAACCACTGCCCCGCACGGAAGACCACCGGCGCCCCGTAGCGCCGGCCACTCCCTCCCCTAACTGCCCTGCCCCGCCGGCTACCTCTGAGCGGCCTCGCCCAGCAGGCGCTCGACGAGCACGCAGTCGCGCCACTCGCCGTCGAGGCGGCCGTGGCGGCGCTGGACGCCGACGACCTCGAAGCCGGCCGCCCGGTGCGCGGCGAGGCTGGCGGCGTTGTCGGAGAACACGCGGGACGTCAACTTGTGCAGGCCCTGGCGCTCGGCCGCCTCGCACAGCTCACGCAGCAGCCGTGCGCCCACCCCTCCCCCACGCGCGGCGCGGTCGACGTAGACGCCGTGCTCGCCGATGCCCTCGTAGGCGCAGCGGTCCGAGTACGCCGAGACCGCTGCGAAGCCCACGACGCGGCCCTCGGCCTCGGCGACCAGCAGCGGCAGGCCGTTGTCGAGCCAGCCAGAGACGTCCTCGGCGGTGCGCAGGCGCGTCTCGAACGTCGCCACGCGATCCTCGATGCCCTGGTTGTAGACCGCCGCGATCGCCGCGGCGTCCTGGGGCCCCGCGGCGCGGATGGCAAGCGGCAGCTCGGGGGTCGTGCTCACCCCCGGAAGGCTACGGCCGGCCCCGCGCTAGCGGATCTGGTCGTAGACCTTGAAGAGCGGCAGGTACATCGAGATGACGATGAACCCGACGATGCCGCCGACGACCACGATCATCACCGGCTCGAGGATCGAGGTCAGCGACTTGACGGCCGCGTCGACCTGGTCCTCGTAGAACTCGGCGATCTTGGTGAGCATGACGTCCATCGCCGCGGTCTCCTCGCCGACGCCGACCATGTGGGCGACCATCGTCGGGAAGATGTCGAGCTCCTTCAGCGGGCCGGCGATCGTGCCGCCCTGCTTGACGGAGGCGACGACGTCCTGCATCGCGTCCTCCACGACCCAGTTGCCGGCGGTCTTGCCGGTGATGTCGAGCGCCTGGAGCAGCGGCACGCCCGCGGAGATGAGCGCCGAGAACGTCCGCGACCAGCGGGCGAGCGCGACCTTGTGGACGATGGCGCCGATCTTGAAGGGGATGCGCAGGCGGAACTTGTCCCACCGCTCGCGGCCCTTCTCGGTCGCCTTGAAGCGCTTGAAGCCCCAGATCGTGCCGACGATGGTGAACGGCATGGTCCACCACCAGGCCTTGGCGATGTTGGACATCGCGACCGTGAACTTGGTGATCGTCGGCAGATCGCCGCCGAACTGCTTGAAGATCCCGGCGAACACCGGCACGAGGAACGTCACCAGCGCGAACAGGACGATCATCGCGAAGGACGTCACGACGGCCGGGTAGACCATCGCCGACTTGATCTGCCGGCGCAGTGCGTCCTCCTTCTCGAGCTGGTCGGCGACCCGCAACAGCGAGGCCTCCAGCACACCGCCGGTCTCCCCCGCGCGCGTCATGGCGACGAACAGGCGGTTGAAGACCGTCGGGTGACGCTCCATGGCGTCCGAGAGAGGCAGGCCGGCCTCGACGTCCTTGCGGACCTCGACGAGGCTGCCCTGAAGCTTCTTGTTCTCGGTCTGCGTCTCGAGGACGTAGAGCGAGCGAAGGATGCTCATGCCCGAGCTGACCATGGTCGCCAGCTGGCGGGTCATGATCGTCAGCTCTTCGGCCTTGATCCGCTGGAAGCGGGCGAGGCTGATCTCCTTGGACCGGTGCTTGTCGGCGATGTCGAGGACGATCAGGCCGCGCGAGCGCAGCTGATCGGCCACAGCCTGCTTGGACTCGGCCTCGACCTCGCCCTTGGCGGGCAGGCCGGCGAGATCCATTGCCTTGAAGACGTATGTGGTCACGGAGTTCTGCCTTTCCGCTCTAGGCGGCCAGTCCGACGCCACTGCCGAGCAGCCTGCGCAGCTCCTCCGGCGTCGAGGAAATGGTCTCGGCCACAGCGCGGGTGATCTTTCCGGCGCGGATCAGGGTCGCCAGTGCGGCGTCCATGGTCTGCATCCCGCTGTTCGAGCCGGTCTGCATGACGCTGTAGACCTGATGCGACTTGCCCTCACGGATGAGGTTGCGGACGGCCGGGGTCGCGACGAGCACCTCGCAGGCAGCGACACGACCAGCACCATCGGCGGTCTGCACGAGCTGCTGGGTGATCACGCCCTCCAGCGAGACGCCGAGCTGGGCGCGAACCTGGCCCTGCTGCTCGGCCGGGAAGACGTCGATGATGCGGTCGATCGTCTGCGGCGCGTCCTGCGTGTGCAGCGTCGCGAAGACGAGGTGGCCGGTCTCGGCCGCGGTCAGCGCCGTCCGGATCGTGTCCAGATCGCGCATCTCGCCGACGAGGATGACGTCGGGGTCCTGGCGCAGCGCGCCCTTCAGCGCGGCGCCGAAGGACTGCGCGTCGAAGCCCAGCTCACGCTGGTTGACGATGCACTTCTTGTGGCCGTGGAGGAACTCGATCGGATCCTCGATGGTCATGATGTGCTGCTCGCGCGTCGAGTTGATCTCGTCGATCATCGCGGCGAGAGTCGTCGACTTGCCCGAGCCGGTCGGGCCCGTGACGAGCACGAATCCACGCGGCTTCTTGGTCAGCTCATGGACGATCGGCGGGAGGCCGAGCTCGTCGATGCTCAGGATCCCGAACGGGATCAGGCGGAAGGCGGCACCGACCGACGCGCGCTGGAAGTAGGCGTTGACGCGGAAGCGGGCCTTCCCGGGGACCGAGTAGGCGAAGTCCAGCTGCCAGTCGGTCTCGAGACGCTGGCGCTGGTGGTTCGTGAGGATCGAGTAGACGAGCTCACGGGTGTCGGACGGGCTTAGCTTCGGGAAGTCCTCGAGCGCCGTGAGCCGGCCACGCACGCGGACGGTCGGGTGGGCCCCGGCGGTCAGGTGGAGGTCGGACGCCTGGCGGGCGACGACATCGAGCAGCAGGTCGGCGAGATCAAAGCGCATGTTGTTCGATGTAATCGGCCGATGCGGCGCCGGATTGAGCGCCATTTGGCGCGGCGGACAAATCGCAGAAAACTCAGGCGCTGCCGGTCACGCGGGCGACCTCGGCAATCGAGGTCACACCCTCGCGGACCTTCTGCAGGCCGTCATCGCGCAGACGGCGCATTCCCTCGCTCTCGGCGACGGCGGCGACCTCGTCGGCCGCGGCGCGCCGGATGGCCAGCGCACGAATCGCGTCGGTCATGAGCATGACCTCGTAGAGGCCCGTACGACCCTTGTAGCCGCTGTTGCCGCACCGAGTGCAGCCCGCGGGCTCGAAGGCGTCGACGTCGGAGTCCACCTCGAAGCCGTGGTCGCGCAGCACCTCGCAGGTGAGCACGGTCGGGCGCTTGCAGTGCGTGCAGAGCGTCCGCGTCAGGCGCTGGGCGACGACGCAGTCGATCGCGCTCGCGACCAGGAAGGGCTCGACGCCCATCTCGATCAACCGCGTGATGGCGGTCGGCGCGTCGTTGGTGTGAAGCGTGGAGAGGACGAGGTGGCCGGTGAGCGCCGCCTCGATGCCGATCTGGGCCGTCTCACGGTCGCGGATCTCGCCGACCATGATGATGTCGGGGTCGGCGCGCATCATCGAGCGCAGGCCGGCGGCGAACGTCAGGCCGGCCTTGGTGTTGACCTGGACCTGGGTGAGCCCCTGGACCTGGTACTCGACCGGGTCCTCGATCGTGATGATGTTCTTCTCGATCGTGTTGAGCTCGCCGAGCGCCGCGTAGAGCGACGTCGACTTGCCCGAGCCCGTGGGGCCGGTGACGAGCACCGCGCCGTAGGACTGCGAGAAGGCCTTGCGGAAGCGATCGCGCTCGGCGGTCGCCATGCCGAGGCGATCGAGCTCGAGGACGACGCTGTCCTTGTCAAGAATTCGCATGACGACCGACTCGCCGTGGACCGACGGCAGGGTCACGACGCGCAGGTCGACGTGGTGGCCGTCGATCGTCAGGCCCACGCGCCCGTCCTGCGGGCGGCGGCGCTCGGCGATGTCGAGGTCGGCCATGATCTTCACGCGGCTGATCACGCCGGCCACCATGCGCTTGGGCACGTTGGCCGTCTCGACCAGCACGCCGTCGATGCGGAAGCGCACGCGCAGCTGGGTGCCGTCGGGCTCGAGGTGGACGTCGGAGGCGCCACGGTCGACGGCCTGGGCCACGACCTGGTTGACGAGCTTGATGACCGGCGCGTCGTCGGCGCTCTCGCGCAGGTCGACGATCTCTGCCGGCGCGGCGCCGGGCTCGTCGACGTCCTGCTCGACCGCGGCGTGCATCACCGCGTCGTCGAGCTGGGTGAGGCGGCTGACGACGCTCTCGATGTCCTCGCGGCTGGCGACGACGGGCCGAACCTCGTAGCCGGTCATGATCGCCAGGTCGTCCACGGCGCGGACGTTGGCGGGGTCGGACATCGCGACGAGCATCGTGCGGTCGTCGACGAAGGCGACCGGTAGGGCGACGTAGCGCCGCGCGGACCCGGTGCTGATCAGGTTCGCGGCCGCCATGTCGACCTCGAAGTTGCTGAGGTCGAGGTGGTCGAGCCCGTGGCGCTCGGCCACGGCGCGCGACAGCGTCTCGGAAGTCAGGTCGCCGCGCTCGAGCAGGACCGCCTCGGGGGCAGTGCCCTGCGAGGCCGCCTCGGAGATCGCCTCGTCGACCCGATCCCGCGAGACCAGGCCGAGATCGACGATGACGTCGGTCAGCTGGCGACCGCCACCGCCGATGCCCTTGGGCGGCGTGATGCCGTTCCAGGCCGGAGCCTGGGCATCTGGATCATCGCTGTTGATTGGAACGGGACGGAGGTGCATCTGCTTGGTACGCGGCTTCTCGCATCAAGGCTTGGTCCGGTGCGTTGCCGATCCAGGCCTCGTAGCTCAGCGCACCCTGCTGGACCAGGATCTCCAACCCGTCGACGACCGCAGTTCCCCGTTCGCTCGCAGCGTGGAGGAGCTCGGTGCCACCGGGCCGGTAGACAAGGTCCACCACGGTTGCGAACTCGCCCAAGTTATCGGCCGTCACTGGTGTGTTCTTGAAAATGGGTATCTCGGATTCGGACGCATCTCCTAAGCCGATCGACGTGCAGTTCACCAGCAGGTCCGCAGGTTCGGCGCTCTCGACCGCCCTTCCGCCGAGCTCCGCGGCGAGCTTTTGGGCCCGTTCTGCGGTGCGATTCCAGATCCGCACGTCTGCCGCGCCGGCCTGGCGCAGAGCCCAGACGACGGCGCGCGCGCTACCCCCCGCACCCAAAACCAGTGCACTGCGGCCCTCCGGCGATTCGGGCAGCGCGGCCAGGAATCCGGGGGCATCGGTGTTGTCGGCGGCGATCCGAGCGCCGTCGAACGTCAGCGTGTTGGCCGCCCCGATCGCCCGGGCGCGCTCGGTGGCGGTGTCGGCGATCGCGAGGGCCTCCTCTTTGTGAGGAATGGTCACGTTTGCGCCCGCGAAGCCCGCGGCCCCGAGGGCGCGCACCGTCTCGGCGAACAGCTCGGGCGGAACCGGCAGGCGCTGGTATTCCACCCCGAGCGCGGCGAACATCGCCGGCGAGCGGCTGTGAGCTACCGGCCAGCCCAGAACGCCGAAGCGCACGGCGCTAGCCGACCATCTACTTGCAGTTGGCGGGGCTGTTGCCGCCCCGCTCGGCCCGCGCCCGGTCGTACGCCTCCCTGTCCCGCTGGAACTGGGCATCGGTCGAGCTGAACGCGTGCGCGCCGTTGCCGCACGGCTTGATCACGTAGAAGAGGTAGCGGCACCTTGGCGGGCCGGGCGGCGGCCCGCAGCGACGCCAGGCCGGGGTTGCCGATCGGCGTGGGCGGCAGGCCCGCGTGCTTGCGCGTGTTGTACGGCGTGTCGGATTCGAGCTCGGAGACCCGCAGCGGCCGGGTCCAGTTGCGCAGGGCGTAGCGCAGCGTCGCGTCGATGCCCAGCGGCATGCCGTCCTTGAGCCGGTTGTAGATGACCGCCGCGATCAGCGCGCGGTCCTTGGCCACCCCGGCCTCGCGCTCGATCATCGACGCGATCGTGATCACGTCGTAGGTCGTCAGGTGCTTGCGCCGCGCCGCCTCGAGGTTCAGGCCCGCCAGGTTCTGGCGGAACGCGGCGATCTGCGCGTCGACCAGCTTGGGCGCCTGCGAGCCCGGCTTGAGCTCGTAGGTCGCGGGGAACAGGAAGCCCTCCAGGGTGCTCGTGCCCTTCGGCGCGCCGTACTTGCGCGGCGAGATGGCCGACGAGCGCGCGCTCGCCTTCAGGTAGTCGCCCTCAACGCCGGCCTGGCGGGCGATCGGTGCGATCTCGGCGCGCGACTTGCCCTCCGGGATCGTCAGCCGGATGAGCGTCGGCCGCGGCGGGTTGTGGGTGAGCACGTCCAGCGCCGAGGCGTAGGACATGTCGCGGCGCAGCCGGAACGTCCCGGTCTTCAGGTCGTTGCGCTTGCCGGCCAGGCGGGCGCGCAGCTCGAAGAAGAAACCCGACCCCACCACGCCCTGCTCCTCCAGCTGGTCGCCGACCTCGCCGGCGGTGGCCCCAGGAAGGACCCGCACGACGATCGTGCCCGAGCCCTTGCCCTTGAACGGCTCGAACAGCGAGACCAAGAACCAGCCGACGACGGCGATCAGAAAGAGAGCCAGGATGGCCGCGGCGATCCGCAGCGGCCGGCGGCCGGGGCCGCGGGGCGCGGTGGCGCGCGGGGCGGGCGGTGGCGCGGGTGGTTGCGAAGCGTCGTCCGGCGAGCGCCGGCCTCTGGCGATGCGTCCGACGGCGGAGACCCGGCGCGTGCCGATCGGCTTCTCGCCACCGCCGTCGAAGGGCAGCGGCGGTGCGGGCGGTATGCGCCGCGGCGGCGCCTCGGGCTGCGCGGGGTCGGGGATCGGCTCTGAGACCTCTGTCACCGGCGCCGGGGCGTCGCCGCCCGACGCCACTCGGCGAACGAGCGGCGGATCGGGCTCGGGGGTGCCGGCGACCTGTCCCCATTCACGCGCAGTTGCGGGCGGGTCCGTCGAGGGCGGGGACGGCGGTGCGTCCGGCGGCCGTTCAAAAAGCTCAGCACGAAGTGCGCGCGGGCCGCCGGATGCACCGACGTCCGCGTCCCGAGCCTCCGGCGCCGGATCCTCGGGCGCCTCGGGCGCGGCATCTGCGGGCTCGGGCGGCGGCCGGCCCTCCTTGGCCGCGCGGCGGGCCTCGCGTTCGAGGCGGTCGGCCTCGCGCTGCTCGGCGCTGCGCTCGCCCTGCGGTTCGCGGCGGCGGCCGAGCGGGCTCACGTGCTCGCTCCCTGTGCGGCCAGCCAGTCCTCGAGCAGGACGGCGGCGGCGCGCGAGTCCTCGGAGCTGGCAGCCCCTCCGGTGCGCGCGGCGATCGCGGTCGTGAAGCGTTCGTCGTAGAGCTCGACCGGGACGCTGCCGAGGCGATCGCGCAGCGCGTCCGCGAAGGCGCGGGCCTCGCGGGTCTGGTCGCTGTCGGTGCCGCGCAGCGTCACGGGCAGGCCGACCACGACGCGTTCGACGCCGCGCTCGTCCACCAGCTCGGCGAGCCGGGTCATCCCGCGGCGCGTCGCCGGGCGCAGCACGGGCTCGATCGGCGTCGCCAGCGTGCCGGTCGGATCGCTGATCGCGCAGCCACACCGCGCCGACCCGTAGTCGAGGGCGAGCACCCGCACGAGGCTAGCGAGACAGGGCGTCCGCGATGGCGGCGCGCGCGACTGCGATCGCCTCGCCGAGCTTCTCGGGATGCTTGCCGCCGGCCTGGGCCATCGTGTCGCGGCCGCCGCCCCCGCCGCCCGCGACCTCGGCGGCGACCTTGACGATCGCGCCGGCCTTCACGCCGCGCTCGACCAGCGCCGGCGCCACGCTGGCGACCAGGTGGACGCGGCCGTCGGCCGCGCTGCCGAGCACGATCGCGGCGTCGCCGAGCTTGCCCTTCACGCGGTCGGCAGTGTCGAGCAGCGCCTTGGCGTCCGCGGCCTCGACGACCTCGGCGAGCACCCGCGCGCCCGCCACGTCTTCGGCGCGCTCGGCCAGCGCGGCGACGTCGACGGCTCCGTTGCCCGCGGCCGCGCCGCCGCCGGCCTTGGCCGCCCGCTTGGACTGCTCGCGCAGGTCGGCCACCGCGGTCGCGACCTCCTCTGGGCGCTTGCGCAACACCGAGGCCGCTTCGCGCAGGATGTCGTCGTGGCGGCGCAACAGCGCCACCGCCTCCGTGCCGGTGACGGCCTCGATGCGGCGCACGTTGGCCGCGCTGGAGGTCTCGGTGGTGATCTTGAACACACCGATCTCGGCGGTCGTGCGCACGTGGGTGCCGCCGCACAGCTCGCGCGAGTACGAGCCATCCCCCACCTCGACCATCCGCACGACGTCGCCGTACTTCTCGCCGAACAGCGCCATCGCGCCGAGCGAGCGCGCCTCGTCGAGCGTCGTCGTGATCGGGCGCACCGGGTCGTTGCGCAGCACCCACTCGTTGACACGGTCCTCGACCGCGCTCAGCTCCTCGGTGCTGAGCCCCGAGCCGTGGGTGAAGTCGAAGCGCAGCTTGTCGGGGCCGACGTAGGAGCCGGCCTGGCGAACGTGGGTCCCGAGCCGCTCGCGCAACGCGGCATGCAGGAGATGCGTGGCGGTGTGGTTGGCCTGCGTCGCGAGCCGCGCCGCCCGGTCCACGCGCGCGACGACGCGCGCGCCCTCCTGCGGCGGCGCGACCCTCCCCCACGACGACCTGGTCGTCGCCGAAGCGCCGCACGTCGAGCACCTCCAGGCCGCAGTCGCCCTCCTCGCAGGCGATCTCGCCGACGTCGGCGACCTGGCCGCCACCGACCGCATAGAACGGCGACTCGGCGAGCTTGATCGCGAAGTGGTCTCCCTCCAGCGGGTCGACCTTGACGACCGTGGTCGGCTGCTCGAGGCGCTCGTAGCCCACGAATTCCGTGGAAGGGCCGTCCAGCGCGCGCAGTCCTCCCTCGCCCGCGGCGGTCCGGCCGCCGGAGCGGCCGCGCTCGCGCTGGTCGCCCATCAGGCGCTCGAAGCCCTCCTCGTCGACGCCGAGCCCGTTCTCGGCGGCGATCTCGAGCGTCAGCTCGAGCGGGAAGCCGAACGTGTCGTGCAGCTGGAAGGCCTCGTCGGCGCCGATGCCCTCCTCGCCGCGCTCCTTCGCGCGCGCGATGAGGTCGTCGAGCAGCTTGGTGCCCTGCTCGAGCGTGCGCCCGAACCCGGTCTCCTCGGCCTCCAGCCAGCGGTGGATGAGCTCGCGCTCGCGTGCGAGCTCGGGATACGCCGCGCCCATCAGCTCGATCACGCGGTCGCTGAACGCCGGCAGGAAGCCGGGCTCGATGCCGATCGAGCGGCCCTGCTGGACCGCGCGGCGCATGATCCGCCGCAGGACGTAGCCGCGGTCCTCGTTGGAGGGCACCACGCCGTCGGCGATCAGGAAGGTCATCGCGCGCGAGTGGTCGGCGAGGATCCGCAGCGCCCGGTCGCTCGGGTCGGCCACCTGCGCCAGCTCGCGCCCGAGCTCGACGAGCGGCGCGAACTGGTCGGTGTCGAAGACGCTCTCGACGCCCTGCTTGATGACCGCCATGCGGTTGAGGCCCAGGCCGGTGTCGATGTTCTGCGCCGGCAACGGCGTCAGCGGGTGGGCGGGATCCGAATCATCCTGGTTGAACTGCATGAAGACGAGGTTCCAGTACTCCAGGAAGCGCTCGTTCTCGCCGCCGGGCAGGTCGTCCTCGGTGCCGAACTCGAGGCCACGGTCGAGGTAGAGCTCGCTGCACGGGCCGCACGGCCCCGTCGGGCCGACCTGCCAGAAGTTCTCCGAGCGCGGCAGACGGACGATCCGCTCACGCGGGACGCCCACGGACTCCCAGGCGGCGATCGCCTCCTCGTCCGGGCCGAGGCCGAGCGCGTCGTCGCCCTCGAACACCGTCGCCCACAGGTCGCTCCGGGTCGAAGCCGAAGCCCTCCAGCGAGAGCTCCCAGGCCGACTCGACAGCGCCCTGCTTGAAGTAGTCGCCGACCGAGAAGTTCCCGAGCATCTCGAAGAACGTCAGGTGCCGGTGGGTCGTCCCGATGATCTCGATGTCGGCGGTGCGGAAGACCTTCTGGCAGGAGACGAGGCGGTTGTGCGGCGGCTGCTCGAGCCCCAGGAAGTACGACTTCAGGGGCTGCATCCCGGCGATGATGAACAGCGTCGAGGGGTCGAACGTCGTCGGCACGATCGGCGCCGAGGGCAGCCGCCGATGGTCGCGCGAGGCGTAGAACTCCAGGAAGGTCTCGCGGATCTCGTCCGAATTCATTGCCCACCCACCCCCGCGATTGTCGCGCATCCCACGACGACGTCTCCGGCGAGCAGCACGGCCGCCTGGCCGGGCGCGGCGCCTTCGACGGGCTCGGCGAGCCGCACGCGGTCGCCGTCGAGCGCGCAGGCAACCGGCTGCGCGCGGTAGCGCAGCTTGACCGCGTCGACCGATTCGGCCGAGCGGTGCAACCGCAGGTCGCGCAGGCCGACCGTGGCGGTGGCCAACTCCTCACGGACGCCCACGGTCACGGTGTTGGCCGCCGCGTCGGTGGCCAGGACGTACAGCGGCTCGCCCGTCCCGCCGACGCCGAGGCCGCGCCGCTGGCCGACGGTGAAGTTGTGGTGGCCGCGGTGGCGGCCCAGCCGCCGCCCACGGCGGTCGACGAGGTCGCCGGGCCGGTCGCCCAGCCCGCCGTGGCGCGCGAGGAAGCGCGCCCGGCCGGTACCCGCCAGGAAGCAGAGGTCCTGCGAGTCGGCCTTGCCGGCCACCGGCAGGCCCGCCTCGGCTGCCAGCTCGCGCACCCTGCGGCTTGGTCAGCTCGCCGAGCGGGAACCGCATCCGCGCGATGCTCGCCGGGTCGAGCGCCGCCAACATGTAGCTCTGGTCCTTGGCGGGATCGGCCGCGGCGCGCAGGAGCCCGTCGTCGGTGACGCGCGCGTAGTGGCCCGTGGCGAGCGCTTCCGCACCCACCCGCGCGGCCAGGTCGAGCATCGCGTCGAGTCGCACGTGGCCGTTGCAGCGCACGCACGGGTTGGGCGTGAGGCCGGCCCGGTGCTCGGCCAGCCACGGCTCGACGACGCCGGCGCGGAACTCGTCGCGCAGGTCGAGCGTCAGATGCGGGAGCCCAAGCCCGTGGGCGAGCGATCGCGCCGCCCGCACCGCGCCCGCCGAGCAGCACGAGCGCTCGCCGTCGTTCTCGGGGTCGCGCCACAGCTCGAGCGTGACCGCGGCGACGTCGCCGCCGTCGCGGGCGCACAACAGCGCCGCGACGGCGCTGTCGACGCCGCCGCTCATCGCCACGAGGACGCGCCCGGGCCGCGCGGCGACCGTGGCGTCGGCGCGCGCGGCGGCGCCGAGCGCACGGTGCAGCGCGTCGGCTGCCAGCTCGGCGGCGTGCAGCTTTCCCGGGCTCAGCCCGCCGAGCTCCGCCGCGATGTCGTGCGTTCCCACGCGCGCCGCGTCGAGCAGCGGGCGGCCGCGGACGAGCTCGACCGCCGCGCTCCCCGCCGCCAGCGCGGCTCCGCATCCGGACCCGTCGAAGCCGGCGTCGACGACGTCGCCGCCGTGGACGACGACGCGCACAGTGACCAGGTCGCCGCACGCTGCTCCGCCGGCGGCACCGCAGCGTGCTCCGGACGGCTCATGTCCGCGGTTCACCGGATGGCGCAGGTGCTCCTCGAAGCGCTCGTCGGGCACCGGCTGAGTCTAGGCCGGGACCCGGCCTTCGAATGTGCCAGGCGGCGACTAGCGCGGAAGCGCGGAGGCCAGCGCGGACTGGACCTGCTTGAGGTCCGGCAGGCCGACGATCATGCGGGCCTGGCGATCCGGGCCCACCACGAGGATGGTCGGCGCGGCGTTGATCTCGAGGTTGCCGGTGAGCGCGGCGTAGTCGCCGAGCTTGCCGATCGTGGTCACGACCGTGACGACGCGCGGATCGTGCACCGAACGCACGACCTCGCGGGCGACCTTGTCGTCCGCACCGTCGCCGGCGAACAGCAGGACCACGGCCTTGCCGTCGGACAGTGCCTGGTTGAGCCGCAGCGAAGCGGGGCCCAGGTTCGAAGGAGCGTCGGGAGAAGGCTTGCTGACCGGTGCCGGTGGCAACAACCGGCGCCTTGGCGACCGGCTTGACCGCCTTGACGGCCGGTGCCTTGACGACGGGCGCCAGGTCGGCGTGGGACCTGAGGACCTGAGTCTTGTGGGCCGGTGCCTTGTGGGCGGGGGCCGCCTTGTGGACCGGCGCCTTGTGGGCGGGGGCCTTGTGGACGGGCGCCTTGTGGGGCGGCGCGACCAGAGTCGCGTTGGCGTCTGTGCTCTTGGCAGCCTGCGGTCGCAGTACGACCATCCACGTGCCGGCAAGGCCGACCGTGGCGAGAAGCAGGGCGAGCAAGGGGCGGGAAACCTGGTCCATTGCCTCCCGGTGATCGACAGATCCGCCCGGGTCTTGAGTGCGATTTGGGCCGCTGGACCGTTATGCGAGCCGGACGCCCAGCTCGCGCAACTGGCGCTCGTCCACCGGCGCGGGCGCCCCGGTGAGCGGATCCGAGCCGCTGGCGGTCTTCGGAAAGGCCATCACGTCGCGGATCGAGTCACGGCCCGCGAGCAGCGCGACGATGCGGTCCAGGCCGAACGCGATTCCGCCGTGCGGCGGCGCACCGAAGCGCAGGGCCTCCAGCAGGAAGCCGAAGCGCTGCTGCGCCTCCTCCTCGCTGAGCCCGATCGCCTTGAAGACCTGCTGCTGGACCTCGACGGTGTGCGTTCGGATCGAGCCGCCGCCCAGCTCCCAGCCGTCGACGACGAGGTCGTAGGCGCGCGAGCGCATCGCCCTGGGCTTCTCGGGATCGAGGTCGGCGAACGAGCCGGTCGGCGCCGTGAACGGGTGGTGCAGCGGATCCCAGCGGCGCTCGCCCTCGTTCCAGTCGAACATCGGGAAGTCGACCATCCACAGGATGTCGTGCCGGTCGTCTCGGACCAGCCCGAAGCGCGCGCCCAGCTCCAGGCGCAGCCCGCCGAGAGCTCCCGCGGCGGTGTCCTCCTTGTCGGCGACGAACAGCAGCACGTCGCCCTCCGATGCGTCCAACCGCTTGCCGGCCGCGGCCGTGCGGTCCTCCCCCAGGAACTTCGCGATCGGCGAGCGCCAGGCGCCGCCGGCCTCGACCACAGCCCAGGCGACCGCCTTGCCGCCGTGGCGCTGGACGACCTCGTTGAGCCCGTCGAGCTCCGAGCGCGACAGCTCGCGCGAGCCCGCGTTGATCGCGCGCACCACGCCGCCGGAACCGAGGACGCCTTCGAAGACCTTGAACTCCGAGCCGCGCAGCTCGTCGGACACGTCGACGATCTCGAGGCCGAAGCGCGTGTCCGGGCGATCCGTGCCGAAGCGCGCCAGCGCCTCGTCGTAGCCCATGCGCGGCCACGGCGGCGGCGCCGCGCCGAGCTCGCCGACCTCGAAGACCGCCTGCATCACGGCCTCGGTGACCTCGATGACGTCCTCCTCGTCGACGAACGCCAGCTCGACGTCGAGCTGCGTGAACTCCGGCTGGCGGTCTGCGCGCAGGTCCTCGTCACGGAAGCAGCGAGCGATCTGGTAGTAGCGCTCGTAGCCGGCGATCATCAGCAGCTGCTTGAAGATCTGCGGCGACTGAGGCAGCGCGTACCACGAGCCCGGCTGGAGCCGCGACGGGACCAGGAAGTCGCGTGCGCCCTCCGGCGTCGAGCGGGTCATGATCGGCGTCTCGATCTCGAGGAAGTCGCGCGCGTTGAGCTGGTCGCGGATCGTGCGCACGACCTCGTGGCGCAGCACCATCGCCTCGCGCATCGCGTCGCGGCGCAGATCGAGCGGGCGGTGGCGCAGGCGCAGGATCTCGTCGACCTCGATGTCCTCGTCGATCGGGAAGGGCGGCGTCTCGGCGTGCGCGAGCTGGGAGAGCTCGGCCACGTGCAGCTCGACCTCACCGGTCGGGAGGTTGGGGTTGACGTTGGCCTGCTCGCGGGCCAGCAGCTCCCCGCTCGCGGTCAGCACGTGCTCGGGCCGCAGCCGCTCGGCGATGTCGAAGCCCTCGCCGGGATGGACGACGAGCTGCAGGATGCCCGAGCGATCGCGCAGGTCGATGAAGATCAGCCCGCCGTGGTCGCGGCGCCGGTGCACCCAGCCCGCCACGCGGACGGTCCGGCCGACGTCGGCGGCGCGCAGGTCGCCGGCCCAGGCGTCGCGGAAACCGTTCGCGCGCGGCGCCAGCTTCACAGCTGCCCGCCCCTGAACACCATCGCGACCAGACTGTCGCCGTCTGTCGCCTCCTGGCTCTGCCTGGCATCACGGTCCCTCAGCTCCCAGCCGCCGTCCACGAGGCTGGCAACGTAGCGGGGCCGGCGCCGATCGGCCTGCTTGTGCTGGCCCTTCACCGAACGCCCGCCGAGGTCCATCTCCGCGCTGCGTCCCGCGCGGCGAACCTCGGTCACCAGCCGCAGCGCGTCCGCGCGCCGGTCGGCATCCCAGACCACGAACAGCTCGAGCGGGGTCTCGGCCCGCGCCATCGCGCCGTCGCCGTCGGCCGCCAGCAGGATGCGTTCGACGCCCGCCGCCCAGCCCATGCCCGGCGTCGGCGGCCCCCCGAGCTGCTCCATCAGGCCGTCGTAGCGGCCGCCGCCGCCGACGCCGCTCTGGGCGCCCAGTGCGTCGGACGTGAACTCGAACACCGTGCGCGCGTAGTAGTCCAACCCGCGCACGAGCGTCGGGTCGATCTCGTAGGCGAGCTCGACGGCGTCGAGCAGCTCGCGCACGGCGGCGAAGTGCTCGGCGTCGGAGGGCGCGAGGTCGTCCAGCAGCCGCGGCGCGGTCTTCATCACGTCGCGCGTGCCCGGGTGGTCGGAGTCGAACGCCCGCAGCGGGTTGAGCTCGATGCGGGCGCGGACGTCGTCCGACAGGGAGTCGGCGTGTGCGCGCAGGTGGGCCTGGAGCTTCTCGCGGTAGACGGTGCGGGTGGCCGGGGTGCCGAGGCTGCCGATGCGCAGGCGCACGTCGCCGACCCCGACGTCTTCGAGCAGGGTCGCGAGCAGCACGATGACCTCGGCGTCGACGGCCGGATCATCCGAGCCGATCGCCTCGAGGCCCACCTGCCAGAACTGCCGGTAGCGGCCCGCCTGGGCGCGCTCGTAGCGGAAGAACGGGCCGAGGTACCACAGCAGCACCGGCTGGGGCAGCTTGTGCATGCCGTGCTCGAGGTAGGAGCGGCACACCGGCGCCGTCCCCTCCGGCCGCAGCGTCAGCGACCGCCCGCCACCGTCGGTGAACGTGTACATCTCCTTCTGGACGATGTCGGTCGCCTCGCCGACACCGCGGGCGAACAGCTCGGTCGCCTCGAAGGCCGGGGTCTCGATGCGCTGGTAGCCCGCGCCGCCGAGGATCCGCGCGGCCGCCGCCTCCAGCCCCGCGCGGGCGGCGGACTGCTCTGGCAGGACGTCGAACGTGCCCCGCGGCGCCTGGAAGCTGGGGGTGCCGGAGGCGGCCACGTGGCCGCCGGAGGTGGGGCCCCTTGGGATTCACCTCGCGAGCTCGGCGAGAAACGGATTCGTGGCGCGCTCTCGCCCGAGCGTCGTGAGGCCCATGTGCCCCGGATACACCGCCGTCTCGTCGGGATATGCGTCGAGCAGGCCCTGGATCGAGCCGGCGAGCGTGTTCCAATCGCCACCGGGCAGGTCGACTCGCCCGACCGAGCCCTGGAAGAGCACGTCGCCGCTGAACAGCGCGGCCTCGTCGGCGATCGCGTAGGTCACGTGCCCGGGGCTGTGCCCGGGGGTGAAGATCACGTCGATCTCGAAGCCGGCCAGCTCGAGCCGCTCGCCGCCCTGCACCGTCTCCTCGGGGTCCCACGACTCGTAGGGCCCGAAGCCGGGCCAGGGCACGAAGGCCATGATGTCCTGGAGGACCGGGACCTCGATCTTGGGGCAGTACACGGGCGCACCGGTGGCGCGCGCGACCGGTGCGACGGCGCCGACGTGGTCGAAGTGCGTGTGGGTCAGCAGGATCGCGTCGAGCGTGACGCCCAGCGCCTCGATCGCGCTCAGCAGGCGGTCGGCTTCCTCGCCGGGGTCGACGATCACCGCGCGGTCGGAGTACGGACCCAGGCCATCCGGGCCTGTGTGCCCCCGGCGGGCCAGGAAGCAGTTCTCCTGCACCGGCCCGACGGTGAACATCCGGACGTCCATCAGCCGCTGCGCGCTCGCTTGGCCATCCGTCTGCGGTAGACGAACTTGTCGGTGACGTAACCGAGCGGGATGTAGAAGGCCGTGACGAAGACGCCCAGCGCCAGTGAGGTGCCCACCGGCCGGTCCCACAGGAAGTAGATGAGGAGCACGAACGCGACGCCGGAGACGAGCGCGCGCTGGGTCGCCGCCTTCCACGTCGGCGGCCGCGCGGTCCGCTCGTCGCGACGCTGGCGAGCCTCGTCGCGCACGCTCGGGCGCCGCTCGGACGCATCCGGCTTGCGCCCGGTGCGCCCCCGCGACTCCACCACGCCGGCGGCGTTGCCGCGGTGCTTCGTCCGCCGCCGTTTCTTGGTCTGGGCCACGGCAGGATCCTAGGCCCCCAAGGCCTCTTCGAGCGTGCGGCGGTTGCGGATCGGCACGTCGTCGGGCCAGCCGGCCAGCGCGGCGGCGGGCGCGAGGCCGACGAGCTCCGCCTCGCGGACGCGCGCGCGACCGCGTACCTCGTCGAGGAGCCGCGCGAGCGGGACCGCCTCGTGGTCCTCGACGTTGCAGGAGACCTGAGCGACGCCTGTGGTCGGCAGCCACAGGCCCAGCGCCCGGATTCCGGGCAGCTCGCGGACCTTGGCGGCGATCTCGCGGGCGAGCGCCTCGTCGCCCTCGATCTCGATGTTGAAGGCGATCAGCGGCGGCCGCGCCGCCACCAGCGTCGCGCCGCGGTGGGGATCGATCGCGGGCGGGCCGAAGTCAGGCGCGACGGCCGCGAGGCCCTCGATGCCCCCGCCACGCAGCTCGGCGCGGGTGCGGCCGCCCGCCAGCGCCCCGTACAGATAGACGGGCAGGCCGAGCTCGGCGCCCAGCCGCCCGGCGCTCAGCAGCGCCTCGGCGCAGGCGGCGCCGCGCTGCTCGGCGCGGTCGTGGACGATCGGTGCGACGTCGAGCACGCCCACGTACGGGTGGATGCCGCGCGGCGCGGCCAGGTCGACGCGCGCGAGCGCCTCGCGGGCGCCCGCCACGAGCGCCTCGGCGAGCCGGCCCGGTCCGCCGGCCAGCCAGTAGACCGAGCGGTGGTGGTCGGCGTCGGAGTGCACGTCGAGCAGGCGTACTCCGTCGACCGACCCGAACGCGGCCCCGATCGCGGCGATCGCCTCGTGATCGCGCCCCTCGGACACGTTGGGGACGGCGAACAGCGTCACGCCAGGACGAAGCGGCCGGCGTCCACGACGCGGGTCTCCCCCACGTCGAGCGTCGGCTCGACCACGACGACGTCCATGTGCACCGGAACCGCGACCGTCCCGCCGATGGCCGCGCTCGCCCCGAAGGCGACGTGGATCGTGCCGATGATCTTCTCGTCCTCCAGGACGTTGCCGGTCAGCGTGGCGCGGTCGTTGGTGCCCACCCCCAGCTCGGCGAGGTTGCGGCCCGCCTCGCCGTGAGCGGTCAGCATCTCCACGAGGCGGGCGCCGTCCTCCCCGTCCGCGTCGGCCAGGCGGCCGTCACGGACCGTGATGGTCACCGGCTCGGACGTCAGGCCGATCGCCGCCATGCTGCTCGTCACCACGGTTCCCTCGCCCCCGAGCGGGGCGATGAAGCCTTCGCCGCAGGGAAGGTTGCCGAACGCGCCCGCCGCGGTGAGGTCGCCGTCGTCGGGAATCCCGTGGCGCCCGCGCAGGTCGAAGCGCATGTCGGTGCCCCGCGGGCAGGTCACGTGCGCCTCGTCGGCCTCTGTCAGCAGCTCGGCGACGGCCGCGCACCGGGCGCCCATCGCGGTGAAGTCGGCGGACATCAGGCGCGCGACGAGGTCGGCGGTCGCGCCCGGCATCGTCGCGCCACGCACCCCGGCGTCGGTGGCCGCCTTGCGCGCCCGGGTGTGCGACAGGGAAGGCTCGACGGGCGCGATGTAGACGTTCGCGCTCGCCATTGCCGCGGCGATCGGCGCCGGGGGCTCGGTGCCGCGTTCTGGCCGTGCAGGCAGCACCGCGAGCACGGCGTCGGCACCGGCCCGCAGCCCGGCCTGCAGCAGCGCGTCGCCGAGGTCGATCCGGCCGGGATCGACGATCACGAGCAGCTCCTCGCCGGCGGCGACCCCGAGGCAGCGACCCACCACCGTGTCCACCGCGCGCTGAAGATCGGCCATCGGGGCGGCAGGCTATCGTCGCGCCCGTGCCGACGGCCGAGGCGGAGGCGAACGTCCAGGTGGTGAAGGCCGCCTACGAGGCGTTCGCCGCTCGCGACGTCGACGCGATGCTCCGTTACGTCGATCCGGACTGCGAGTTCCGGCCCGTCGGCACGGCGGCGCTGAGCGGCCGCGACGAGCCCTATCGGGGCCATGAGGGAATGCGCCGCTACTTCGCCGATCTCGAGGCGAATTGGGACGAGTTGGTGATCGAGCCGCAGGACTACCGCGCCGCCGGTACCTCGGTGATCGTCTTCGGCCACGTGACGGGCCGCGGACCGCAGGCCGAAGTGGACGCCCCGGCGACCTGGGTCTGGAAGCTGCGCGACAGCCTCGCAGTGGACGTTCGGGTCTTTCCGACGCGGTGGCGACGCCCTGCGCTGGCTGGACGAAAACCACTAGGAAATAAAGCCGCTCGCCGCCCGGCCGATGACCGGGTGTACGTGCGCGCCGAATAGCCCCCTAGACGAAGCGGGTCTCACTCTCGTCGAGCTTCTCGTCGTCATGCTGATCCTCGGGGCGCTCGCCGCCATCGCCCTCCCGGTCTACATGGGCCAGCGCGAGAAGGCATGGGACGGCGAGGCCAAGTCGGACGCCCGCAGCCTCGTCAGCCACATCGAGTCCTGCTACGCGGTCTACGAGGACTACACGCGGTGCTCGAACACCACGATCGAGCCCACCGGCCTGCCGCTCTCGGCCACCGATGACGCCACTCCCGCGCAGGGTGAGGTCTCGATCGAGGGGACGCCGGCCGAGGACGAGTTCGTCATCGCCGCCCGCTCGAGGACCAACACCCTGTTTCGCATCACCCGCGCCGGCACCGGCGGCTATGTCCGCAGCTGCACGCCCAACGGCGACGGCTGCCACGGCACCAGCTGGTAACGCAACCGCCCGCTTTAGACTGACCGCGCTTGGCTGGGTAGCTCAGCTGGTCAGAGCGCACGACTCATAATCGTGAGGTCGGGAGTTCGAGTCTCCCCCCAGCTACCTCCGAAAGCCCCCGCACTGTGTGAAAGGGCCGGGTGCTCAGGTGCTCGCGACGGCCCGCTCTCGCGCCTTGGCGTAGAGGGTCTCCGGTGCGATGTCCGCGTCGTTGGGCCAGACGATCGTGCCTGCGCCTGCATCGGCGCGGAGCTCGCGGAAGTACGCCGGATCCCGCAGGGGCTCGAACACTCCGCCGTAGTCGAGGAGATATCCGAGGTCGACGTCGGCGGCCGTGCCGTCCTCAAAGCGGACATGGACCGTGTGGCCCTCGAGCGGAGTGGCTGCGACGAGCAAAGGCGTGCTGCGCATCGCTTCTGATGGTACGCCGGTCACCGAAGAGGCTCGATCGGTTGCAGCGCAGCGTGCCGCCGTGCGCGATCCCAGTTGTCGCGCAGGTTCGGCCTGATGCTCGCTGGCCCAGTCCACGACCAGGCGCAGTGCGCGAGGTGGCAGCTCGCCGGCGAGCACCGCCAGGCTCTCGAGGTCGACCGACGCCTCGTCGCGGCCATACGTGGCATGGAAGTGAGGCCGGCCGAGATGGTGGATCTCGTCGTGATACATCCAGATGACGATCCCGTAGAAGGCGCTGATCCGCGGCATGAGGCCCGACCCAATCGATCAGATCGTGAGGTCGGAACCGCGCGACGGTTTTTGGCACCAGTCTCGAGCGGAGATCACCTCCGCCCGGCGCAAGGCTCGTCCACCGATGAAACGGTCACCGTCAGCCTCCGGCGAGCACGTCAGCGGCCGGTTCAGCGCGGGAGCGCAGCCGGTTCCTCGCCCCCGTCCTCGGGCGAAGGGGCCAGGATGTCGCCCTCGCTGACCGGCCCACCGTCGAGCCGCAGGCGCCGGGCCGAGCCCGCGCCGGTGCCCGGCGCCACCTGCACGAGATCTGCCGCGAGCGGCGCGAACGGGCGTGCCTCGTAGGTCACGATCGCAATACCGATCGGCTGGTGCTCGTCGAGGTTGCCGGTGCCCCCGCCGCCCGCAGTCCCGCCGTTGATCTCCACAAGCCCGTCGTCCGCGCGGACTGCCTGGTGGTGTGTGTGGCCCGAGACGAGGAGCAGCGGTCCAGCCATCCCAGCCTCCCGCAGTGCGCTCAAGGCCGGCGCGGCAAGCGTGGGCTCGTGCACGACCACGACGTCGACGCGGCCGATCAGGTCGCTCAGCCACGCGCGGAATGCCTCCTGGTCTTCGGCGGTCACTTCAGCGCCCAGGTCCCGGAAATCCTGCGAGCGCAGACGCAGGTTCGGGCTCTCGTAGCCGGCCATGCGCAGACCACCGACTCGCACGACCAGCGGGCCGTACCGACCATCGGCGAGCAAGCGGCCGCGGCGAGTCAGAACGATCGCCCCGGCCCGCACCAGCGACCGCGAGGACAGGTCCGAATCGTGGTTGCCGGCGACGAACACGAGCGGGTCACCGGCGGACGCGATCGACTTCAGCGCAGTCGTCTCGAGCGGCGTGCCGCGGTCCGATAGATCCCCAGCGATGACCAACGGCCCTCCTGCCGCCGCACGTCGGAGCGAGGGGATGACAGCGACGTTGTTGTGGATGTCCGAAGCGACTGCGATCCGGGGCAGGCCGGTCAGCGGGAGCCGGTTGCCCGGAGCGGTCACCAAACGCGCCAGGCCCAGCAGCTGGCTGTCGATCGCATCGCTCAAGTGCTCGGGAGTGCGAGACGCGGCCTCGATCGTCCGCAGCGCGATCGGGATGTCGCTGCCGTGCGCGTAGTAGACCGGGTCGGAGAGCGTTCCTCTCGGTGCGAGCAGGAGCGCCACCGCCGCGGCCCAGGCAGCCGCGCCTAGAACGGCGGTGATCCCGAGGACCCGGGCGCGTTTGCGCCGAGGGCGCAGCGCGGCAACGGCCAAAAGACCAAGCACGAGAGCACCGGCGGCGGCGAGCAGGGCCAGGTTACGTAGATACGACGCGATCCCGTCGCGCGCCTCGTCCCGGACGCGTCCAGCGGCAGGGAGCCCGCGTCGCGCGACTGTCGCTACCGCGCGACGATCGACGGTCCGCAGCTCCACCTCGAGCCGGACCGGCAACCGCACCCCGCCAAAGCGCACGCCCCAGTCGAGCAGAGGCACGTAGACGTCGAGTGCGCCGGAATGGATCGGCGATGCCGAGTAGGCAATCGTCCCGACCGTCAGCTTGCGCTGCGTCGCGTACAGGGAGAGCGCCAGCAGTCCACCGACCACGCACGCGAGCGCTACGGCGACCACGGCGAGGGCGGCGCGGGCCCGGTCGGCGTGTTCGGCCCTCATACGCGGGCATGCAAACACGTGAGCGCCGTCGGTGGCGTCTGCCTGCGGACGCCGCCCGCCGTCCAGCCTTGTCCGACGACTGTTGGCGGAATGTTCGATCGGTAGGGCCGCGCGGCTCGCCAAGCCCGACTGGGAAGGCGACTGGGTCGGCCGCGGATTCACCGACCACTACTTCGACTGGGTCATCGGGCTGATGCCCGACTACACGGGATCCAGCAAGGGCCCGGGCTCGGGCGCGCGTTGCGACTTCCCGGGCCGCGGGCGGGCTCGAGAACGTCGGCCTACCGCCGGCGCTCCAGGGCTTCTCGGCGACGTTCAGCGACGCGGGCATGGCCGGGCACTACGACAACGGCAGCCAGGCCCGCCTCCACGGCGCCGACGCGCTCGGCCAAGGCCGTCGTCGCCCGCGGGCTGTGAACGCCCGCTAGTGCGGGACGGCGAGCCGGGCGGCCTGCCGCTCGGGCGCGATGCGCACCACGTCCTGCGCCAGGCCGAGCTTCTCCAGCGCCCGGATGATCAGGGCCGAAGGATCGAACTCCCACCAGCGCAGCCCATGCTCGGCACTTCGCGGGAATGCATGGTGGTTGTGGTGCCAGGACTCGCCGAGCGATGGCAGCGCCAGCCACGCGACGTTGGTCGAGCGGTCCTCGACGTCGAAGCGCCGGCGGCCGAAGAAGTGGCAGACCGAGTTGATCGACCAGGTGACGTGGTGGACCATGAAGATGCGCACCAGGCCGCCCCAGACATAGCCGCGGACGGCGCCCTCGAGCGTCCAGCCGTGCAGCGCGAAGCCGGCGAGCGTCGGTAGCAGCAGGGAGAGCACGACCAGCCACGGGAACCGCCTGCCGATCGTGCGCATCGCCGGGTCCTCGTAGAGCTCGGAGGCGTACCGCTTCCAGTCGGCCTGACCCTGCGTCTCGGTCAGCCATCCCGTGTGGGCGTGCCAGAGGCCGCCGAGCCCGCTGCCGTGGCCGACGTGCGGGGAGTGCGGGTCGCCCTCGGCGTCGGTGTGCGCGTGGTGCTTGCGGTGGTCGGCCACCCAGTCCAGGACCGATCCCTGCACGGACATCGAACCCAGGACGGCGAAGGTCCGCTCCAGCCATGGCCGGGTCCGGAACGAGCGATGGGTGAGCAGGCGGTGGAACCCGACGGTCACCCCGGCCGCGGTCAGCACGTAGAAGGCGCCAAGGAGCCCGAGGTCGACGGCGTCGACCCACGAGTTCCAAAGCAGGACGACGGCGGCGAGCACCCCAACGAACGGGACGATCACCCCGGCGAGGTTGGCGGTTTTCTCGGCTCGGGACATGAACCGCAAGGTATTTGAAGATCCAGGCGGTTTCTCGCCGCCTCAGAGAGAATCTGGCGTGACTTATACTCACTCAAGTGACAACTTCTGCGCCATGGCGGGCCTTGCCGGCGCACGTCGCCGACGTCCTGGAGCCCGAGCTGCCCGCGATCGCCGACGACATCCTGCGCGCGATCGCCGAAGAGGTGCCCGAATACGCGCGCCCGCTCGAGGGCGCATTCGGCCGCGCCGTCCGCAATGGCGTGGAGCAGGCGCTGCAGCGCTTCCTGGTTCTCGTGCGCGAGGCCGACCACCCAGACCCCTCGTTGAGCCGCGTCTACGTCGGCCTGGGGCGCGGAGAGTTTCGCCAGGGACGCACCCTGGACGCGCTGCAGTCCGCGTACCGCGTCGGAGCCCGCGTCGCGTGGCGCCACATTGCCGACGCCGGTGCGAGCGCCGGCCTCGAGCAGGAGACCCTCACCCGGCTCGCCGAAGCGATCTTCGCCTACATCGACGAGCTCTCGGCAGAATCGGTGGAGGGCTACGCGCGCGCCCAGTCCGAGCTCGCGGGCGAACGCGAGCGCCTGCGCACCGCGATGGTCGAGGCACTGCTCGGTGGCGCGCCCACGGCCGAACTTGGCGAGCTTGCCGAGCAGGCGAGCTGGACCCTGCCGCGGACAGCCGCCACCCTCGCCTGTGCCGCCGACCACATGCCAGGGCTGGCGCGCAGGCTCGGCGCCGACGTCATGGCGGCGATCGTCGACGGCGTCGGGTGCGTCGTCGTACCCGACGCCGAGGGCCCCGGCCGCGCGTCCGCGATCCGCGTCGCCGCCGGCGATCGGCCCGTGGCCGTCGGCCCCGACGTCCCGGTCGAACAGCTCACCGCCTCGTGGAGGCTCGCGGCGGCCACGCTCGCGCTGCGCGGCGGTCGCGCGACCGGTCCCGTCTCCGTCGACGATCACCTCCGGGAGCTGCTGCTCCTCGAGGGCGCCCCCGTGATCGAGCGCATGGCCGGTCGCCGGCTCGCCGCCTTCGAGCCGCTCACGCCGAAGGCCAGGGCCCGGATGGAGGAGACGGCGCTCGCCTACGTCCGCCACGCGGGCAGCGCTGTGGCGATGGCGGGCGAGCTGCACGTCCACCCCCAGACCGCGCGCTACCGGATCGCCCGGCTGCGCGAGCTGCTCGGCGCCCAGCTCGAAGACCCTGACGCCCGCTTCGAGCTCGAGGCCGCGCTGCGGTGGCTAGCTTCTCGCCCACAGGACGGCGAGCCCCGCGAGGCCTGACGCACCGAGCGCAGCCGCGAGCACGATCGCCAGCGTGTGGCTCTCGTCTCGGCGCCGCGCGGGTGCCGCGGCCGCGGCCGCCTTCGGCACCGATCGGTAGACGTACGACGCCTCGCTCGCCCCGACGGGGTCCGGCGTATCGAGGAAGCGCCGGTACGCCCGCGACGTCGCGATCTCGCCGAGCGCGGCCTGCAACGTCAGGAGCGGATGCGGTGCCTGCGCGAGCTCGGCGACGGTCGGGAGGATCTCGATCGGCGGGAGCAGCTCGACGCTCAGCCTCAGCGTCGGCGCCGTTGCGCCGGGGAGCACGAAGGTCCGCTCCAGCGACCGCGCGCCGCCGAGCACCCCGTCCACGGGGACGCGCGACGACCCCTGGGAGATCACGCCGCTGACTCGGAGAGGCGCGGACACGTCGACCCGCTTGCCCTTGCGCGGCGCGCCGCGGACGTACCAGAGCCCCCCGAGGGTCCCCGACATCCGGGCGCCCGCCCGGAGCTTCTCGAGCGCCTCGACCGTCGCGGCGCGCTCCGTCCCGGCGGTCGCGATGAACACCTGCCGGCGTGCGCGGTTCACCAGGCGCACGACCGTAGAGCCGCCGCGCCGCTCGAAGCGCACCTGCAGCGGCAGCCCGCCGGCCGCGTCCGCGGGCCGCAGCGTCACCTTCGCCGACAGGACGCGGTGGCGGTTGGAGAACCCCTGCCAGATCAAGCCGACGTCGCGCAGCCCCGGGGACGACTCGGAGCCTTCTCCCTGGATGACGCTCGTCGCCGGCGCCGGAACGATGAACGAGTAGTCACCGGTCCCGTCCAGGCGAAGCCGCTGCGTCGCGGTCACCCGCACCGGGGTGCCGTCGGGGCCGATCCCTACTTCAACGAGCTCGTGGCTTGCGACGTGGCCGGGGATCTTGAGATCGGTCGCGGTCTGGGGTGCCGAGGTGCCCGGTGCCAGCGGCGGCGGCGGAGCCACGGCTTCGCTCGGCGGGAACAGCAGGAACGTGCCCGCCGTGGCCGCAATGGCGCTACCCGCGTGGAGGAAGCCCGCCAGCGCGACGAGCGCGGCGAGCGGCTTCGTCACGGCACCTGGAGGATCGTCGGCAGCGTCTCCGAGAGCGCGTCGTCCTTGACCGGGCGGAAGATCATCCCGGCGAAGCGCGCGAAGTACACGTCGTCGTCGACGACCCCCTCGTGGCTCACCTCGTTGAAGCCGCGGGAGTCGCCGTTGGCTCCCTTGACGGAGACCTGGTGCAGCGCGGCAAGCACCTTGGCGCCGTCCGGCGTGCGGGCCTCGTGGAGCGCCGCCGCGAGCACGTTGACGAAGTCGAACGCGTACATCGCGAACTCGGGCGGCTGGAGGACGTCGCGGCCGTCGGGGGCTTTCACGCCGACCTTCTGCGCGCCGAACATGTCGTTGTAGTCGCGCTGGAAGCTGTAGAACGGCCCCGATCCCGCCTCGGCCGTCAGGCGGCTCGAAACGAACGTCAGCCCGTCGAGCCAGTGCGGCCGGCTCGCGAGCTCCTGGCGGACGAGCGGGTCCGCGGCCGCGGGCGGCGCATAGATCGGCACCTGCCAGCCGGCGCTGCGGGCGGCGATCACGGCTTCGGCGATCTCGGGGGGCTGCCCCCAGATGAGCAGCGCGGTGGCGCCGGCGCGGCGGGCCTGCAGCACCTGCGGGGCGAGATCGGCGGCGCTCGCGGGGATCTGGATGCGGGCCGCGACCGACCGCGGGTTCTCGGCGAACGCGCGGTCGAGCGAGGCGCGCCCCGCGCGGCCGTAGCCGGTGTCGTCGGTCAGCAGGGCGACCTTCAGCCGCTTGGGGATCAGGTACTCGGCGAGCCGGAACGCCATCCCGTGGTTCGTCGGCGTGATCCGGAAGACGTTCGGCCGCTTCTTCGGGTCGACGAGCCCGTCGTCGCCGTCGTAGACGATGCCGATCGGCACGTCCGCCTCCGCGGCGATCTTCCAGCCGGCGTCGACGCCGGTGCCGTCGGTGACGATCGCGAGCGCGCCGCGCGCGACCGCACGGCGGATGTTGGCGACGGCGCGGCTCGGCGACCCGGCGTTGTCGGAGGTGACGACCTTGAAGTCGGCGACGTCGCCGCGGTCGACGCCCAGGTTCGCCGCCGCGAGCCGGACGCCGTTCTCGATCGTCGTGCCGATGTACGGGTCGCGGCTGAAGGGCGCGTCGACCGCGATCACGACCGTGCGCTTCGCCGACTCGTCGCCGCCGCAGCCCGCGAGGACCAGCAATGCCAACAGCGCCGGGACGACCCGTCTCATCTACGAGGCCTTGCCGTCGGTCATCGTCAGCACCCGGTCGGCGACGGCCCGGACGAGCTGCTGGTTGTGCTCGACGAGGACGACGGACACTCCCGAGGCCTGCACGCGGCGAAGAATATGTGCCAGCACAGGCACCTCCGAGGGCGCAGCGCCGGCCGACGGCTCGTCGAGAAGCAGCAGCCGCGGCCGCGCGGCCAGCGCCGCGGCGAGCATCAGTCGCCGCCGCTGGAAGCCGTCGAGCCGCTCGGCGCGCTCGTCCGCGACGTCCTCGAGCTCGACCGTCCGCAGAGCCGCGAGCGCCGCCCCGCGAAGGCGCAGCGCCTCCTCGCGCGCCTTCGGAGTGGCGGCGACCGCGCGGACCGGGCCGCTGTGCGGCGCGTGCAGCCCCGCCCCGACGACGACCGTCTCCAGCGCGGTCAGGCTGCCGAACACCGCGGTGCGCTGGAGGGTGCGGACGACTCCCGCCCGCGCGAAGTCGGCCGACCCGCTGCCGACCGGACGGCCGTCGAGCAGGATCTCGCCGGCGTCGAGGGCGAGCGCGCCGCCGAGCGCGCGCAGCGCGGTCGTCTTGCCGGAGCCGTTCGCGCCTACGAGCGCCACGGCCTCACCGGGAGCGACGTCGAGGTCGAAGCCGTCGAGCGCGCGGAGACCGCCGTAGGCCTTCGCGAGCCCCCGCGCGCGGATGCCCGCCGGCCGGGCCTCTTGCGCCGGCGGCTCCGCGGCCGGCCGCGGCGCCCGCCGGAGGCGCCCGGCGACGAGCTCCGGGATCAGCCCCTCCTTGCCGAGCCCCAGGATGGCGAGCAGCAGCCCGGCCGTCAGCAGCGGCTCCAGCTGGGCCGGCGGGTCGCCGAGGATCGCGCCCCAGAGCT
Organism: uncultured Actinomycetes bacterium; assembly: GCA_963825415.1. GTDB lineage: Bacteria > Actinomycetota > Thermoleophilia > Solirubrobacterales > Solirubrobacteraceae > BP-464. The sequence goes on from CAWGTD010000006.1 coordinate 120,159, forward strand.
GGCTGATGAGCGCCAGAACCCCGAGCACCCCGACCCCCACTGCGCCGGCGGCCGCGTACGCCGCGCCGCCGAGCAGGACGGCGACGAGCAGGCGAAACGACGTGAACGGGCCGAAGGCGTTCGGATCCGAGACGCCGGCCAGCTGGACCGAGAGCGCCCCGGCGATCCCCGCGACCGCGGCCGAGACGACGAACGCGCCATAGAGCAACCGGTCGCCGCGCACGCCCAGAGCAGCCGCGGCGGCGGGGCTGTCGCGCAGCGCCCGCAGGCGGATCCCGGCCGCGCTCGCGCGAAAGACGGACAGCAGCCCGACCACCGCCGCGGTGAGCCCGAGGGCGAGCTCGTAGTGCGCGGTCGGGCCCGAGCGGCGAGGAGATCACGTAGCCCTGCGAGCCACCCGAGAGCCATGGGAACTCGTTGGCGGCGAGCGCGACCAGCCAGGTGAGCAGCCACGTGCTGACCGCGACGAACACGAGCGGCAGCCGCACGACCGCGAGCCCGGCGATCAGCGCCACGGCCACCGACGCGGCGAGCGCCACCGGCAGCGCGGCCATCGGCGGCCATCCGGCGCGCGCCACGAGCACCGCGGTCGCCAGGGCGCCGACGCTCATGAAGGCTCCCTGCCCGAGCGAAGGCAGCCCCGCGAAGCCGACGGCGAGGACGAGGCCGCTCGCGGCGAGCGCGAGGTAGAGCCACGCGGCGAGCTCCTCGACGTGGACGAACCCGAGCCCCAGCGCGGGCAGTAGCGCGAGCAGCGCGACGACGCCCGCCGCTAGCGACTGGGTCCTCCCCCAGCGCACTGCGCGCGTCGCGTGCGCCGTCGCGTAGAGCGGCGACGGTGCTCATTCGACCTCCAGAGCCCGCCGGCGCGAGCGCGCGGCGAGCAGCAGCAGCGCGAAGCCGATCGGGATCACCTCGCGCCACGCCGGGCCGATCTGGTGGCCTGAGATCTCGCCGCTGGCGATCGCCGCTTCGACGACGCCCAGCATGAGTCCGGCGCCGAAGGCCAGAAGCGGCTGCGAGAAGCCCACCAGGAGCGCGGCGACGAGGCCCTTCAGCCCCAGAAGCGCGCCAGACGTCACCGAGAACGGCCCGCTCGGCGCGGAGGCGACCGCGATCAGCACGGCGAGCGCGCCGACGAGCGCGAATGCGCGCGCGACGTACTGCTCGACCGGGATGCCGACGATCCGCGCGCCGTCGGCGTCCTGGGAGATCGCCTGCAGGCCGCGGCCGAAGCGCGTCCGGCGGACGAGCACCGTCACCGCGCGAGCAAGGACGAGCCCGAGCGCGATCACGAACAAGGAGCGCAGCTGGAACGTCGCCCCCGCGACCGTGACGACGCCGTCGTTGCCCGCCCTGTGAAACGGGATCGGGTCCGGGAACACGTACGCGGGCGCGATGAACACCGCCCGCAGCAGCGCTTCGATCGCGAACGCGATCGCCACGCTCGCAGCGACCCAGCCGACCGTCGAGCCGCGAGCGAGGTACGGGCGGATGAACGCGCTGTAGCTCCCGGACGAGATCGCCGCCGTCACGACGACGCCGACGACCAGGGCGAGCGCGAAGCGCCAGCTCGACGCCGACGCCTGGGTCACCGGGCCGCGCCCGGCGGTGACCAGCAGCGCCGCGAAGACGCCGAGGCCGACGAGGTCGCCCAGCGCGAAGTGGACGATCCCCGTCAGCTGGTAGACGAGCGTGTGCCCGACGGCGAGAAGCCCGTAGACGCTGCCCGCGGCCAGTCCCGAGAGCAGGATCTGGAGCGACAGGCTCACGAGCTCGTCGTGGCGGTGCTACGCGGGGCGGTTTGTGATGTGCACCCTGATCGTGTCGGCCTCGGAGCAGTCGTCACGAAGCGCGATCTGGCCGCTGCGGCCGCCGGACCTTGTACGAGATCTCGGCGTCGTGCTCTTCCTTCTCGGTGAAGAGGACCTCGTAGCCGGCCTGCTCGACCTGGGCCTTGAACTCCGGGTAGGCCTCGTCGATCCCCGACGCCCAGTAGCCGTCGACCACGTTGGTCGGCCCGTCCTTGCGGGCCTCGGTGATGGTCAGCTCACCCGGGATCGGGAACGCCGCGGGAAGGCCCGTGGCCTTGGTGGTGGCGGGTGCCTTGCACGCCGTCTTCGCCCCCTCGGATTCCTCGTTGCCCGCCGCGACGGGCTTCTTGTCGTCGTCTCCGCAACCGACAGCGAACAGGGCGATGGCGAGGCTTGCGAACCCCGGGACTACGAACCTGCTGGACATTCGTCCTCCTGTGTCGACCGGCACCGCGGGCCGCGGGCGCCGACATCATGCATCCCTCGGCAGCGCGCTGCGCCGGGCCCCTCTCTCGGAGCTTCGGTATCTGCAAGGTTTCGTATCCGTGAGCGACGGGCTCCAGCTCAACGATCCGCAGACGCTCTACCGCCACTGGGAGGACTCGCAGTGGTCGCCGTTCGCGATCGATCTGGCTACCGACCAGGCGCAGTGGCCCGATCTGAGCGACGAGCAGCGCGGGCTCATGTACTACGCGCTCTCGTCGCTGATGGTGGCCGAGGAGCGCATCACCACGAAGTTCAGCGGGCTGGTGGGCGCCCACGGCACCGAGGAGGAGGCCACGTTCCTCGCGACCCAGCAGGTCGACGAGGCCCGCCACATGCAGTTCTACGCGCGGGTGCAGGACGAGGTGATCGCGACGCCTGCCGAAATCGGTGCGCACGTCGGCCGGGCGCGCGAGCAGGTCTCAGATGCCTTTCGCCAGATCTTCGACGTAGCGCTCGTCGAGGCGCACGAGCAGCTCGTCGCGGCCCCCGCCGACCTGGCCGCGAAGGTCCGCTTCATCACGCTCTACCACCTGGTGCTCGAGGGCACCCTGGGCCTGACTTCGTTCAAGTTCATCACCGACTACCTGATCGAGAACGGCCTGCTGCCGGGGTTCGTCGAGGGCTACTCGAAGATCCACCACGACGAGACCCGGCACATCGGCTACGGCGTGTGGTTCCTGCGCGAGACGGTGCGCGAGCGGCCCGAGCAGGCCGACGCGGTCCGCACGACGCTGCGCGAGCTGCTCCCCCACGTCGCCGCCTCGCTCGAGCTGCCGGGCGACGGCGATGCGTCCTCGATCCTCGGGATCTCGCAGGACGATCTGCGCGGTTTCGCCCTCAACGGCCTCACGCGGCGCCTGTCGATCATCGGCGTCCCGCTCGAGTCCGTTTTCGCCTGACGAGCCCGGATCTACGGGGTTTGGGCGTTGCGGTGTCCCCGCTTCCGGGGAGGGGACATACGTCCAAATAGGTGAATCCGCTCTCAAGTCGGGTACTCGGCGTGCTTCACTGCGCCGCAATGGATGCGGGCGTCTCTCCCGAGGCGCCAAACGGACACGGAGGTCCACCAATGTCGAATTTCCTCAAGCAGTGCACGCGCAGCTTCCTGATCGTCGGCCTGGTCTCGGTCTTCGGTCTCGGGATCGCAGCGACCAGCTTCGCCTCGTCGAAGGACGACGGCGCCAAGAGCGACTACGCGGCCCAGAAGGCGCAGGACAAGGCCGCCAAGGACGCCGAGAAGGACGCCAAGGAGGCCGAGAAGGCCCAGGAGAAGGCCGCCAAGGACGCCGAGAAGGCCGACAAGGACGCGGACAAGGGCGACAAGGCGGACAAGCCCGCCAAGGGCGACGAGCACGGCGACTGCAAGAACGACAACGCCGGCAAGCACAACGGCTATGACTGCGCCGGCGGCGACAAGGGCGACAAGCCCGACAAGGACGCCGAGAAGTGCGCGAAGTACGCGGCGAAGGGCAAGGTCAAGAAGGGTTGTGAGGCAGGCTCACCGGGTCAGACGGCCGGTGCTCCGCTCGCAGCCTCCACCCCCGCCGCTGCCCCGCAGCTGATGGTGCTGGGCCAGGCGCTCCGGCCCTGCACGAGCCGGCGTGTCATGAAGATCCGTATCGCGCGCCGCAAGGGCGTCCGGTACAGCTCGGCCACGGTGACGATGAACGGCAAGCGGATCGCTACCCGCAAGGGCAAGCGCATCACCGCCCCGATCAACCTCACGGGCCTGTCCAAGGGCACCTACAAGATCGTCATCCGTGTCCGGACCACGAAGGGCAAGGTGCTGAAGGGCACGCGGACGTACCACACGTGCGTCGCGAAGATCCCCACGAAGCGCGCGCCCAAGCTGTAAGCGGCTCACAGCCGTAGAGGGACTCCCCGCGCCGGGGGCTGGCTCCAGCCAGCCTCCGGCGCATTCGGTTAAAGGAGCCCGCTGAGCGCCCGCGCGCGCTCGAGGTAGTCGTCGGCGCGGCCGGTCAGCCGGACGAGCCCGTAGGTGTCGAGCACCGCGCGCTTGAGGTCGCGGGCGCCGCCGCTGTGCAGCCGGCGCATCAGCTCGGCGACCTCGTCGAGCGGCACCTCCTCCAGCGTCCGCGGCCCGAGCTCGCGGACGCGCACCGGCGCCGAGCCCGCCGGGCGCAGCACGTCGTCGTTGTCGATCGTCGTGGCGCCCTCGCGAGCGATCACCAGGCGGTCCTGGATCTTCAGCCGCCACGCGGCGCCCGTCAGCGGCGCCTTCGCCGCGCCGGTGAGCTTCTTGCCGCCCGACGCGCGCGTGTACAGGCCGAAGGCACGACCCGCCAGCACCGGCCCCTCGGCTTCGACGATCTCCATCACGGCCGGCATCAGCACGTCGCGACCCGCGTTGCGCGGGTCGGGCACCGCGCGCGGCTCCCAGGCGCGGTACGGCTCGAGCTCGACCACCGGGTCGTCTACCGACGCGGGATGCCGAGGACCAGGTGCGGCGCGACGCCGGCCCGATCCTGGAGGTGAGCATCCGAGGCGGGGCCCTCGGCGTCACGGAAGTTCAGCTCGCCGCCGCAGCGCGGGCACGTGCCCAGCAGCCGCAGACCCTCGACCAGCGTGGAGCTGTTCCAGGAACGACTGCAGTCCTGACAGGACACGGCGGGATCGACGGCCATGCGGGCATCCTCGTCGCCCCCGCGACGAATGTGTATGGGTCATTCGTCCGTTCCGAGCACCCAGACCTGATCAAACGTCCGGCCAGAACCGTGAAATCCCCCAGGAAATCCCCGCCCAGGCTCTGGAGCCGGGGGCGGTCGCCCAGTACCCTCACCTCGCATCTGATGCCCGTCCAGGACGTTCCCACACGTCACGCACATGCCGAGAGAAATGCGGCGCTCGCACGCGAGTGGCGCAGGCTCTCGAAAGCCGCGACGTTCGTCGCGGTGCTGACCGGCCCGGCGTTCTTCGCCGTCCTGGTCTCGCGCAACGACTGGCCGGTCGGGTGGGCGCTTCTGGTCACGGTGCTCGCGATCGCCGCGTTCCGCGGGCTGATCGACGTCCTCGCCCATCGCCTGATTCCCAGGGCGAGCCTGTACGGCTTCGACAAGGACGCGCTGCTCGACGACGCCACGGCACGGCGGCGGCTGTGGTTCTGGCGCGGCAAGTTCCGGCTGCTGCGCTGGCTCTTCGGCATCGTCTTCGGGCTGCTGGGCGCGATCGCGCTGATCACCGGCCAGTCGATCGGCAGCGTGCTCAGCGACATCGGCAACTGGGTCAGCGACTCGCTGCCGCTGTTCCTGATCCTCGGCATCCAGATCCCGATGCTGTTCCTCGCGAACTTCATGATCCTGTTCGGCCCGCTGCTCATCTTCGCGGTCAAGCAGATGAAGGGCTACGAGCCGGGCGACGCGGACTGGGGTGTCCGGCTCGACGACGTTCGCGGCCAGGCGGAGCCCAAGCAGGAGGTCACGCGCGTCATCACGCTGTGGCAGTCCGGCGACGAGTTCCGCAAGGCCGGCGGCAAGCCCGAGCGCGGCCTGCTCTTCATCGGCGCGCCGGGTACCGGCAAGACGATGCTGTCGAAGGCGATCGCGACGAGCTTCAACTCGCCGATCGTGACGATGCCGGGATCGGGCTTCGCCCAGACGTTCATCGGCATGGACGTGATCACCGTCCTGCTGCTGATCCGCAAGGCGCGCAAGCTCGCCCGCAAGTGGGGCGGGCAGTGCATCGTCTTCATCGACGAGATCGACGCGGTCGGCCTGCGCCGCGCCGCGCTCGGCGGCGGCGGGACCGCCGGCGTCATGCAACCGCCGCCGCAGGCATTCGAGGAGCTCGCGTTCTACGGGCCCTACGGAGCCCAGAACCCCAGCGGCGACCTGATCCTCGAGACGCATGCCTGGCGCGAGCGGCTGTTCGCCTCGCGCGCACCTTCGCCGCCGCAGCTCTACCCGCCGTTGCTGACCGGCATCGGGCAGCGGATCGGCAACTACATCATGCCCGGCATGGGCGGCATGGGCGGGGGCATGGCGCTCAACCAGCTGCTCATCCAGATGGACGGCGTCGACGACCCGCCGTTCTGGCGCAAGTTCTGGACGAACCGCGTCAACAACATCCTCGACGCGCTGTACATCGTCCCGCGCAAGGTCGGGTCGGCGACACTGCGGATGCCGAACGCCAAGCCGCGCTCGGAGCAGATCTACTTCATCGGAGCGACCAACGTGCCGCTCGAGCGCCTCGACCCGGCGCTCGTCCGCCCGGGCCGGATGGGCCGCCACATCTGGTTCCGGACGCCCACCAAGGACGACCGGATGGACATCTTCGCGCTCTATCTCGCCAAGGTGGACCACGACCCCGACCTGGACACCGACAAGCGCCGCGACGAGCTCGCCCGCATCACCAACGGCTACTCGCCGGCGATGATCGAGCAGGTCTGCTCGATGGCGCTGACGCTCGCGCACTCCGACGCCCGCGAGGTGTTCGGGTGGAGCGACATCGTCGAGGCGATGACGACGATCGAGTCCGGCACGGCACAGGGCATCGACTACGTGCCGCAGGAGACCCGCGCGGTGGCGATCCACGAGGCGGGCCACGCGGTCGCCTCGCACGTCTACATGGCCGACGTGCTGTCGACTCGCCTCTCGATCCGCAAGCGCGGCGGCTCGCTCGGCCACCACCAGGCGATCGAGAAGGAGGAGCGGTTCTCGAGCTGGCGCCACGAGGAGGTCGGCAAGCTGGTCTGGACGCTGGGCGCGATGGCCGCCGAGCACGTCTTCTACGGCGAGAACTCGACCGGCGTCGGCGGCGACGTCGAGAGCGCCACCGCCCGTGCCGCCTGGATGGTGGGCATGTGCGGGATGGGCCCCGAGCCGATCGACCTCAACGGCAGGCAGTACGCCAGCGACGAGGAGACGCGCGACGCCGAGGCCGAGTTCATGGAGCGCTTCGAGCGGATCGGCCTGCAGATCATGAACCGCGCGCGTGGCGCGCGGGAGCAGGGCGACGCGATCGCCGCGATCCTCGGCGACCCCGCCAAGAAGCGGGCGGCCGCCCAGATCCTCGGGCAGGCCTACCTGACCGCGGTGTGCCTCGTTCGCCACAACCGCGAGCAGACGCTGCGGATCGCCGAGACGCTCGTCGAGCGCAGGGAGCTGCACGGCGACGAGGTCGTCGAAGTGCTCGACGCGGCGGGCCTGCAGGCGCCGCACATCGACGTGACCGACGAGCGGATCTGGCCGAAGCTGTGACCGAGCCCGAAGGCAGCACGCCCGAGCGCCCGCCCGACCCCGCCGGGACGCGGCCGAAGGTCGATCCCGATTCGCTCGTGCCGGCTCGGACCGACCCGCTGGTCGCACCCGCGATCGACACGACGGCGGTCGAGGAGGGCTCCGAGCACCGGATGCTGCCGGGGCACACGTGGCCGTAGTCCACGGGTCCGGCGTGGCGCTCGGCGGCGCGCCCGCCCTCGCCAGCCGCGACGAGGCTCCGCACGCGCCCCGCTTTCAGTTCCTGTTCGGCGCGCTGGCGGCCCTCGGCCTGGCGGCGCTGGCCGCGGTGGTCGCACTGGCGGTCGGCGGCGGCAAGACCGATGGGCCGAGAGGCCCGAGCTGGTCGCAGTGGCAGCCGATTCCGGGCAGCGCCTCGGCTCCCGAGCAGATCGCGCGGCACATCGGGCGGGAGTACCACCTCGCCACGCGGCGACCAGCTGGTGCTCGTCACCGGCGGGCCGCTGGAGGTCGCCGACCTTCCGCTGAAGATCGCCTTGCGCCAGGCCGCCGAAGCAGGGTGGCGACATCTCGCTGGTCGACGGCAAGGGCGTGCTCTACCGCCTCTGCGGACTTGGGCCCGAAGTGCTCGATCAACAAGGGCAAGCCGTCGGTGTCAGCGCAAGCTGCTGCTGCGCCGCGAGGCGCTGGAGCTCGCGCTCTACACCTTCCGGTACACCGATGCCGACAACGTCGTGGTCGTTCATGCCGCCGGGTCGGCCGAAGAAGAACCCGAAGAAGATCCTCGACCCCAACGAGGCCTTGTTCTTCCGCCGCGAGCGACGTGGGCCCGAGCTCGACCGCCGCGTGACAGCCACTCTGACGCGCACGGCGCCGGTCCCGAGCACGTTCACGCCGCTCGCCCGATGCCGAGCTGGTCGGTCCGGCTGACCGCGCCGCGGCTGTTCCAGTTCAGCCTGACGCAGGCCAACGCAGGACAACCGGGCGTTCCTGGTGCTCGAGCGGTTCGACCGACTGCGGCGCAATAGCCGGCGCGGCGTGCAGCGCCCGGCCGCCGGCCTCTGCGACAGCTGCGTCCACCAGCGGGTCGTCGGCAACACCCGCGGGTCGAGCTTCTCGCTCTGCGAGCGCTCGCGAACCGACCCCGCGTTTCCGAAGTACCCGCGGCTGCCGGTGACCCGCTGCGCGGGCCACGAACCGCTCGCGCCACGTGCCCAACGGTCGTTGACCGGACAACTAGACTGGGGCGGTGCCCACCTTCCGGCGCCTGCTCGGCTTCCTCCGTCCGTATCGGAAGGGCCTGCTCGCGTCGCTGCTGCTGGCCGCGCTGGCCACGGCGGGCACCGCGGCGATCCCGTGGCTGACCGGCCGGGCGATCGACAAGATTCGTGCCGACGACGAGCATGCGCTGCGCCTGCTCGCCTGGGCGGCCCTCGGCGCGGCGATATTCCGATTGGCGCTGACCGTGACGCGGCGGCTGATCGCCGGCCGCGTGTCGCTGGGCGTCGAGCTCGACCTGCGCGAGCGGATGTACGCGCACCTGCTCGGCCTCGAGCTGGGGTTCTTCGATCGCCAGCAGACCGGCCAGCTGATGTCGCGCTCGACCGTCGACCTGCAGTCGGTGCGCTTCTTCCTCGGCTACGGGCTGGTGTTCATGACCCAGTCGGCGCTGACGATCCTGCTGGCGGCGGGCGCGATGTTCGCCAAGGACGCCGGCCTGGCGGCGCTGGCGCTCACACCGGTGCCGATCGTCGTCTTCATCGCGGCGCGCTACGGGCGCCGGGCGCGGCCCGCGATCCAGGAGGTCCAGCAGCGGATCGCCGAGCTGACCGCCGAGGTCGAGGAGAACGTCTCGGGCGTGCGGGTCGTGAAGGCCTTCGCGCGCGAGGAGCGCCAGCGCGAGCGGTTCACCTACCGGGTCGGGCGCCTCTTCGACCAGGCGATGATCTCGACGCGGTTGCAGGCCTTCTACAACCCGTTCATCGGCTTCCTGCCGCAGCTCGGGCTCGCGGCGATCCTTTTCTTCGGGGGGCGCCGGGTCATCAACGGCACGATGTCGCTCGGCGACTTCACCGCCTTCTACGTCTACCTGCTGATGCTGCTCTCGCCGATGCGGACGCTCGGCATCTCGCTCGGCATGGCCCAGCGCGCGACGGCGTCCGGCGCGCGGCTCTTCCAGATCCTCGACCGCGAGCCGCTGATCGTCGCGGCTCCCGATGCGCCTGGCCTGCCCGCCGGCTCCGGCCAGGTCGAGCTGCGAGGCGCGTCGCTGCGCTATGAGGGCGCCGACCGCGACGCACTGCACGACGTGTCGCTCGTCGTGCCGGCCGGCCGCACGGTGGCGCTCGTGGGCCCCACCGGGTCGGGCAAGACGTCGCTCGTCGCGCTGCTGCCGCGCCTGTATGACACGACCGCCGGAGCGGTTCTGATCGACGGCGTCGACGTTCGCGAGGTCGAACCCGCGGCGCTGCGCGCGGCGATCGCGGTGGTCGACGACGCGCCGTTCCTGTTCAGCGCGTCGGTCGCCGAGAACATCGCCTACTCCCGGGGAGGCGGCGACGGCGTCACGCGCGAGGAGATCGAGCTCGCCGCACGGCGGGCGCAGGCGCACGACTTCATCGAGCGGCTGCCCGACGGCTACGACACGCGCGTGGGCGAGCGCGGGCTGACGCTGAGCGGCGGCCAGCGCCAGCGGGTGGCGATCGCGCGGGCGTTCCTGGCCGACCCGCGCATCCTGATCCTCGACGACGCGACGTCGAGCGTCGACGCCTCGACCGAGCAGCAGATCAAGACGGCGCTCAAGGACGTGATGGCCGGGCGGACGACGTTCGTCATCGCCCACCGCCTGTCGACGATCGCGCTGGCCGACGAGATCGTCGTGCTCGAGGACGGCGAGCTGGCCGCACACGGCACGCACGAGGAGCTGCTGGAGATCTCCGACCTCTACCGCGAGATCGTCGAGAAGGGGCTGCCCGACCAGGTCTTCCTCACGCGCAAGCCGCGCGAGCGCGAGGTGGCGGGGCTGTGAGCGCACTGCCTCCGACCACTGCGTCTCCCACGCGGCTCGACGAGATCCGCCGGCGCCTGCGCGGCACGAGCGGGCGCGGGCGCAAGCTGCGCGGGCTGCTGGTGCTGTTGCGGCCCTACCGCTGGCGCGTTGTGGCGATGTTCGGCGCGCTGATCTTCGCCACGGCGGCGTCGCTGGCGCCGGCGCCGCTCGCCAAGCACGCGATCGACGACGGGATCGTGCCGGGGCACCTCGGCACGCTGAACATCATCGTGGCGGCGTTCGTCATCTCGGCGCTGGTGGTGTGGGCCGGGACGTTCGTGCAGACCTACCTCACGGGCTGGGTCGGCCAGCGCGCCCTGCAGGACCTGCGGCTGCAGATCTTCCGCCACCTCCAGGACATGCCCGTCGGCTTCTACGAGCGCCGCCCGGCGGGCGTGCTGATCTCGCGGATGACGAACGACGTCGAGGCGCTGGACTCGCTGGTGACCGACAGCGTCGTCACGCTCTTCCAGGCATCGCTCACCCTGGTGGGCACGGTCGTGATCCTGCTCCTGTTCGACGTCGAGCTCGCGCTGATCACGTTCGCGATCTTCCCGGTGATGGCGATCGGCTCGCTGGCGTTCCGGATCGCGTCGGCGGATGCCTACAAGCGCACGCGCGAGACGATCGGGGCGATCACCGCGTACCTGCAGGAGTCGTTGTCGGGCATCCGCGTCGTGCGCTCGTTCGCGCAGGAGCCGCGGCACCGCGCGCGGTTCCGCGAGCTCAACGAGGTCAACCGCGACGCCAACATGGTCACGGTCAACCTCAACGCCGCCTACTTCCCGGCGGTCGAGATGGTCAGCGCGGTGGCGACCGTGGCGATCCTGCTGATCGGCGGCCACCAGGTGATCAACGGCGATCTTCAGGTCGGCGTGCTCGTGGGCTTCGTCGCGGCGCTCAACGGCTTCTTCGATCCGATCGGCCAGCTGTCCCAGCTCTATACGACCTACCAGTCGGGCATGGCGGCGCTGGACAAGATCTTCGAGCTGCTCGACCAGGAGTCCGATCTGATCGAGAAGCCCGACGCTGTCGACCTCCCGAGGATCCGCGGAGAGATCCGCTTCGACCACGTGACGTTCGCGTATCGCACCGAGGACGGGTCGAAGAACGCGCTGACCGACGTCGACCTGGTGATCCCGCCCGGCCAGACGGTTGCTCTGGTCGGCGCGACCGGCGCCGGCAAGTCGACCTTCGCCAAGCTCGTCGCGCGCTTCTATGACCCGACCGGCGGCCGCGTGCTCGTCGACGGCGTCGACCTGCGCGACATCCGCGCCGACTCGCTGCGCTCGCAGATGGGCATCGTGCCGCAGGAGGGGTTCCTGTTCAGCGGCACCGTCGGCGACAACATCGCGTTCGGGCGCCCCGACGCGACCGCCGAGGAGATCGCCGACGCCGCGCGCGCGGTCGGTGCCGACGGGTTCATCGAGGCGCTGCCCGACGGCTACGGCACCGAGGTCGGCGAGCGCGGCGTGCAGCTCTCAGCCGGCCAGCGCCAGCTCGTCGCTTTCGCCCGCGCGCTGATCGCCGATCCGCGGATCCTGATCCTCGACGAGGCGACGTCGAACGTCGACCTGCACACCGAGGGCCGGATCGAAGCCGGCCTGCGACGCCTGCTCGGCGGCCGCACGGCGGTGGTCATCGCCCACCGTCTTTCGACGATCCATCAGGCCGGCCATATCGTGGTGCTGGGCGACGGCAAGATCGTCGAGCAGGGCACCCACGAGGACCTCATGACAGCCCGCGGGGCCTACTGGAAGCTCTACCGCGACTGGGCCGAACAGGCCGCGGCGTAGCGGCCGCTCCGTACTACACTGGCCGCCCGTTCCGGGATGGTGTAATTGGCAACACGCGTGCCTCTGGAGCACGAATTTGGGGTTCGAGTCCCTGTCCCGGAGTTCGAGCCGACCCAGCTCAACGCGGCAGGTGTTTCTGGACTTCGACCGTCTGCTGGAACGTCGGGCGGTTCTGGAACGGGAACGGCGGCACGCTGACGCCGACGGCGACCGTCCAGCGGTTCTGATCCCAGCACGCGGCGTCGGGGTCGCTCGCACAGCTGCCATGCGCGTAGAGCTGCTCGCGGGTGACGGTGAGCGCCTGTGCGAGCGAGCCCAGCAGCGCCTGGCGGCACTTGGCCTTCTTGCCGCCGCCGCAGTAGACGCGTGAGAACTTGCCCTTCGGCTTCTTGCGGTTGATGAGGTCGCGCAGGTCCTTGTAGACGTAGCCGTACCAGCCGTCGGAGAACGCCGGCGCGGACGGGGTCGCGCCCTCGCCCGCGTTCTGCGGGAAGGCGACCATCCGCTTGACGGCGGCGACCGCGTCGTCGCCCAGCGTGGGGCCGAACTCGGCCTGCAGGAGCAGCGGCCACCACGCGTCCATGATCGCGATCGCCTCGCCGTCCTCGTCCTTGCCGTCCTTGTCGAGGTCGCGGCGGTGCGAGCCGCGCCGCGACCACGCCGCGAGCGTGTCCATCGCCGCCTTGAGCTTGGGGTCGGCGATCTTGCCGAGCGTGCGCCGCAGCAGCGGGACGAGCTTGACCCCGCGGATGTCCTGGCTGGCCGGCTCCTCCATCGCCTGGACGAGCTGCTCGATCGTCATCTTGGCCTTGCCCGCGGTCGCCTTGCGGACGAACGCCTCGATCATCTGCGAGCGGTAGACCGGGCCGTAGCCGAACACGTCGTCGGCGGCGGCGAAACGCGGCGCCTGCTTGTTGTTCCACGACACCAGATAGCGCTGGTCGGTCGTGTGCGGCCTGGCGTCGAGCGGAACCGTCCTCATGGTGTGCAGGTCGGGGTTCCAGTCCGGCCAGTCGTATTCGCCGGTGCCGAACACCGGGAAGTCGGGCGAGACGCCGCGCGACTTGACCGGGTGCCAGCCCGAGAGCTGGTAGGCGATGTGGTCGGAGTCGATGTACGCCCAGTTGAACAGGAAGTTGATGCCGTCGATCGCCTGACGGAACGACTCGGGGTCGTGCACGAACGTCGGGTCGTTGAGCCGGAAGAACCCGATCGCGCTGTCGGCCTCGTGGAAGTACGTGGTGCGCGCGCGCACGAACGCGACCTTCTTGCCACCCACCGTCCCGCGGGCGTAGACGATCCCGTGGACGGTGCGCCAGGCGGTGAGCGTCTCCGAGCCCGGCGGGGTCTGGTCGTTGACGTTGGGCGACCAGCTGTTCGTCCGCTCGAGCTTCTCCATCGCCCGGCACTCGCCCTTGTACATGTAGTGCGAGTCGTCCTGGCAGAGGACCTCGGCGAACGTGTCGATGTTGTCGGTCGTCGCCGTCGTCGCGCTCCACGCGTAGTCGCGGCCGTGGCCGAGCTGGACCATGAGGTTCACGCCCGGGAACGAGGCGCCGCGCGCGTCGAAGTGAGGACCGTGCAGGTCCTGCTCCATCAGGATCTCGGGCACGTAGTAGCCGACCTGCGGGCCGAGCACGCCGATCGGATGGCCGGTCGCCGACTCGCGGGCGCTGACCAGCTCCCAGTTGGAGGCGAGCGGGTGCTCACCGAGCGACCGCGCCAGCTGAGCGCCGATCGAGCCGCTGCTGCGTGAGCTCGCCGGCAGATCGGGGGCGACCTTCTCGAGCGTCACCGAGCCGTCGTCGGGCAGCGCCAGCCCGCGCTTGGCGAACGGCGAGCCGGTCTCGTAGGGGAAGCGCTTCTTCAGAATGGTCGTGGGCGCCTCGGGGTCGTTCTTGAAGCGGAAATCGGCCCACGCCTTGCGTCCGCGCTTGGCGCCGAAGCGCTTCTCCATCGCGCGCAGCACCAGCGCCGAGCCCACCTCGTTGCCGCCGCCCTTGCCGAAGATCCCGCCGATCAGCGACGCCTCGGCGATCGTGTCCGTGAGCTTCCAGGGTTCGACGACCTTGCCGAGCGCCGCGTACTCGGCCGGCATCTTGGTCGGGTTCGTCTTGGCCTCGTTGATGTAGGCGTTGACGCCGTCGACGAACGCGCTCGCTCGCTGGACGAGCTGCGTGCCGAGCTCTCCGTAGACCGTCGGCGCAAGGTCGAGCTGGCTCTGGAGGTCGGCCTCGGTGTACGGCGCCACCGCCCACTGCTCGCGATCGAGCTGGCGGTTGCTCGGATCGCCGCCGGCGAACGAGGACAGCTGGCCGCGCGCGTAGTGGCGCAGCACGTCCATCAGGAACAGGCGGTCCTGCGCGCCCGCATACCCGGCGCCGAACTCGACGTCCTCGTCGGTCTCGCCGTAGATGTGCGGCACGCCGTAGGCCTTGTCGCGCACGATGATCACGCCCGGCCGCGGGCTCACGGTCGAGGCCACGTCCTCCGGCTTGACACCGAACGTCGCGTCCTTGAAGTACTTGGCCACGTCGTCGTGGGTGATGTTGGGCGACGCGTAGAGCAGGCCGGTATAGAGCGGCAGCTGGTCGTCCCAGTGGTTCGGCCGCGCCCCCGTGGCCTGGAACGCGGCGAGCTCCAGCGCGTTGTCGGTGCCGGCCTCGCCGGGCGGCAGGACGTTGCGGAATCCACCCGCGTCGTTGGCCCCGTATGGCTGGACCGCGGCCTGGGCGGAGGCGCCCAAGGCGGCGACGAGGATGGCGGTGATGAAGAAGACGCGAGCGTTCACGCGCCGGAATCTAGTGTTGTGCGCCGCGCGGCGCGTCGCTTCAGAGGTCGGCGAGGTCGCTGCCGGTGTCGCCAAGCGCGGTCGCGCGGTCCCCCAGCACCACGTGCTCGCGGATCAGCCGCCGGGCCGCGTCGAGGTCATCGGACCGGCCGACCGACAGCGCGCCGACGACCCGGCCTTCCTGGAGATAGAACATCGAAAACTCGCCGTCGTCCAGCGACCCGCGCACGATCTCGTCGTCCCATCCGGTCGCCGCGCCGACGTACTCCATCGACGACCAGTCCGCGAGGTCGCTGAAGAAATAGGGCACCACGTCGTACGGATCCTCGGCGCCGAGCATCCCGCGCGCAGCGGCCTTGCCCTGCTCGATCGCCACGTCCCAGTGCTCGATCCGCATCTCCTGCCCGTGGATCACGCTGTCGTAGGCGCACATGTCGCCCGCCGCCCAGATGCCGGGCGCCGACGTGCGCAGGGCGCTGTCGCAGCGCACGCCCCCGAGATCGGACAGCTCGAGGCCGGCTGCCCGCGCCAGGATCATGTCGGGCGTCGCGCCGACGCCGAGCACGACCGCGTCGGCCTCCAGCGCCAGCCCGCTTTCGCACACGACCTCGCGCACGCGCTCACCCGCTCCGTCGATGCGGGCCAGGTTCTCGCCCCCATGGACCTCGATGCCCTTGCGCTCGAGGACGGTCTGGAACCAGCGCCCCACGCGGGCGCCGAACGGCCGGCTGAGCGTCACGCCCTCCTGCATGACGATCGAGCAGCGCTTGCCCATCTTGGTCAGCGACGCAGCGACCTCGGTGCCGATGTACGAGCCGCCGACGAGCACGACCCGCTCGGCGTCGCGGACGTCGGTGCGCAGCGTGTCGGCGTTGCGCAGGACCCGCAGATAGTGGATGCCCTCGAGATCGGAACCCGGGACCGGCAGGCGCCGCACGTTGGCGCCCGTGGCGAGCAGCGCGCGGTCGAAGCCCACCTCGCCGCCGGGCGTCAGCGTGGCCACCTTGGCCTCCGCGTCGAGCTTGGTCACGCTCGTGCGGGTGAGCAGCTCGACATCGGCCTCTGCGTACCACTCGGGCGGGTGGTAGAGGGCGCTGTCGCGGTCCTCCTCCTCGCGCAGGTAGCCCTTGGAGATCGGCGGGCGGTTGTAAGGCGGATCGGGCTCGCGCGCGACGAGCAGGATCGAGCCGGTGAAGCCGTCGTCGCGCAGCTGGGTCGCGCACGCCGCCGAGGCGATGCCCCCTCCGATGAGGAGAACGTCGACCTCGCGGTCAGGCATCGCCCTAGGCGGCCTGGCGCCCGTTCGGGGCGAACTGTGCGGTGATCGCGTCCTCGAGGCCCGGGTCGAGGACCAGCAGCACCTCGTCGCCGGCCTCGATGACCGTGTCGGCGCTGGGCACGAACCCGCGCCCGCCACGCAACACCGAGATGATCAGGCTCCCCTCCGGGAGCTCGACCTCTGAGACCGCGCACCCGGCCGCCGGGGCCTGCGCCGCCACCTCGACCTCGATGATCTCCAGCTGCTCGGCCGGCAGGTCGAGCAGGTGGACGAGCCCGTAGGAGGGCACCTCGTGCTCGATCAACCGCAGGATCAGGTCGGTGGCCGACACCGCCGGCTGGATGCCCAGCAGCTCGAACCACTGGAGGTTTCGCGGGTTGTTGACGCGGGCGATGATCCGCTCGCAGAGGTACTTCTCGCGCGCGATCTGGCAGATCAGCAGGTTGTCCTCGTCGTCGCCGGTCACCGCGATCACGAGGTCTGCGCGCTGGATGCCCGCGCGCTCGAGGACCCACAGCTCGCTGGCGTCGCCGTACTGCACGGCGTGCTCGAGCTCCTCCTCGATCGTCAGGTAGCGGCGCCGGCTGTTCTCCAGCAGCGTGACCTCGTGGCCCTTCTCCCCGAGCTCGCGCGCGAGGTTCCAGCCCACCTTGCCGCCGCCTGCGATGACCACGTACATCAGATCTTCCTGACCGCCACCCCGTGGGATGTCGCGGAAGGGATCACTACTACGCGACCTCCAGCTCCAGCGCTTCCTTGAACTCCGAGATCGCGGCGCTCGTCGGACAGACGGTGTGGAAGCCCTGCTCGGCGTACCAGCTGGCGCGCGCGGGGTCCATGACGCGGACGATCACGCGCGGGACGTTGAAGCGGCGCTGGGCGATCTGGGCGATCACGAGGTTCGTGTTGTCGCCGTCGGTGGAGGCGATGAAGACGTCGGCGCCCTCGATCCCGGCCTCCTGGAGCGCGTCGATCTCGATCGCGTGGCCGACGGTGAAGCGGCCGCCCGAGTCCTCCCAGGTGTTCGACTGGCCCTCGTCGAGCCGCTCGTGGCTGAGCGGGTCCTCGTCGAGCACGGACACGTCGTGGCCGGCAGCCAGCGCGGCCTTGGCCACGCTGGAGCCCACACGCCCGGCGCCGACGATCATCACGAACACGGGCGGGAGATTAGCCCGGTGCCTGGTCCGGCCGCGACTCCGGGGCGGGCGGCGCCGTGAGGATCACCCGGCACGGCGCCTTGTTGACGACGTATTTCGTCACGTCGCCGACGAAGTTCTCCAGGCCGGTGCGGCCGCCGAGCACGGCCCCGCCACGGATCCGCGACGGCTCCTCGGCGGCCAGCACGATCAGCTCGACCCCGCGGCGCCGCGCCTCCTCGACGATCGCCTGCCCCGCCCGGCGGGCCCGGACCGTCGCCGTCGCGACCTCGACGCCCTCGTACTCCTCCCCCACCGCCTTGGCCCGGCGCAGCGCCGCGCGGGCACGCTCGAGCTGGGCCTCCGGCAGCCGCGCGTCGATCGGCAGCGCCATCGGCACCTCGAAGACCCAGAGCGCTTCGATCGTCGCGGTGGCGCCCTCGAGGACGTCGTCGTCGGCTTCCTCGGTCGCCAGGCGGCCGGCGGTCTGGACGATGTCGTCGTCCAGCGGGGTTCCGAAGATCGGCACGAGGATCGACCCGTACTGGGCCTCGACCTCCTCGCGCTGCAGCGCGCCGGCGGGGACGAGCACCCGGCGCGTCAACGACTTGCCCTGCGTGGTCCGGTAGATCACGTAGATGAACAGGCCGACGACCATCCAGCCGATACCCGCGTAGCGGGCCCCCTCGTGGGTGACCATCACGCCGATCCAGGCGCCGAACGACAGCACCGCGCCCAGCACCGCCGGCAGCGGCAGCTCGCCGCCGCCGACCTTGACGTTCAGCGGCATCTTGTAGGGGCGGTCGCGCTCGGGCTCGCGGTAGCGCAGGGCGCAGATCGCAAGGTGGGCGATCGTCAGCCCCAGCAGCGCGCCGAACGCGAAGATCCCCACCAGGAAGTCGGCGTCCTCGGTGATCACCAGCGCGCCCGCCAGCAGCGAGGCGATCCCGATCACGACGTAGGGCGTCGACCGCGTGTGGTGCAGGCGGCCGACCGCGCTGGGGATCTGGCGATTGGTCGCCAGCGAATACGCCAGGCGCGAGAGCCCGAGCATCGCCGAGTTGGCGCCGGCGATCAGCGTCGCCGCCGCCGCCGCCGCGACGACGTAGCGAACAGCCGCCGTGTCCCAGTGGTCGTCGAACGCCCGCGCCACGCTCAGCATCGGCGCCTCGAGGAAGTTGCCGGGGACATGCCGATCGCCGTACGCGACCGGCAGCGCGGTCACGGTGACGGCCGCGATCCCGACGTAGATCACCATCACGGCGCCGCATGCCGCGACGATCAGGCGGCGCAGGCCGCGGCGGCCGATCGCCACCTCGCCCGAGAGCCCGGAGGCCGACTCCAGCCCGGTGAACACCACCGTCGCGAGGCCGAGCGCGAACACCAGCCCGCCCCAGGTGGGCGTCGTGCCGAGGTCGATCGGATCGGTGATCCGGCTCCAGGAGAAGAACAGGAACAGCCCGGCCACGATCAGCGCGAGCTGCAGGACGAAGTCGGCGATCACCAGCAGCGCCACGCGGTGCGCGCGCGTCGTGGAGAACCCGATGACGTTGCGCACCGCGACGTAGGCGATGAACCCCAGCGCGAGCGCCAGCTCGGTCCCGCCGCGCCCGAGCGGCCCCCAGTAGGCGGCCAGGTAGTTCGTGGCCGAGAACGTCGTGACCGCGACGAGGATCACGTAGTCGAGCAGCAGCGCCCAGCCGGCGATGAAGCTCCACAGCTCGTTGAACGCGTAGCGGGCGAAGACCGTCGCGCCCGCCCGCTCCTGATGCAGCGACGCGCCCTCGACGTAGGTCATGGCGGCCAGCACGAAGAACAGGCCGCCCGCCAGGTAGACCAGCGGGGTGAGCGTGGCCGCGTGGTCGGCCACCACGCCCAGCGAGAAGTAGATCGCGCTCGCCAGCAGCGTGTAGATGACGACGAAGAGGGTCGGCGACCCGACGGTCCTGCGGCCCATCAGCCCGGCCTCCGCGATACCCACAGCCGCCCGGCACCAGCTGCCACGAACAGCACGCCGAGCAGGATGCCCAGCGCGAGCACCCCGCCGCCCGCGGCGATCGTCCGGACGAGGATGGCGATGCCGACCACCACCAGCAGGATCGACATGACCGTCGTGCCTCCACGATGGAGCTCGCTCGGGCTTGGCACCGAGCGCGAAGCCTACGCGGCCGCGCCGGCGGCGTCACGAGGGCCCCTGGGGGCCCCGTCGGCGGCGGGCTCGCTCTCGATGATCACGCGGCAGGGCCGCGAGGCGAGCACGGTCTCCAGCGTCTTGCCGAACACGGCCGGGCCGGAGCGCCGCGGGAGCGGCATCACGATCGCCCGGGCGCGCAGCTCGCGGGCCTCGTCGACGATCGTGCGCCCGGCCTGGCCGGCGCGAACGCGCTCGACGTGGCCGGTGACCCGGCGGCCGCCCTGGATGCGCGCCTGCTCGATGATCGCCCGCGCCGCGAGCTCCTGCTCGGGAAGGTCGGCGTTCAGCGGCGCGGACGCGGGGACGGTGAGGGTGACCAGCACGTGGATGCCGCGCCGTCGGCGCGCCGCGAGCTTCGCCGCCGTGGCCACCGCCTGCGGGTAGTAGTCGCGGCCGTCGAAGGCCACCAGGATCGACTCGTACTCCGCCTCGGTCTCGGTCACCGGCCGCGGGATCGCCACCTTGACCGTCGAGAACAGATCGAGCTCCTGGCGGTGGCGGTACCACGTGTAGAGCCCGATGCCGAACGCCAGCCAGGCGAGACCGGAGATCGCCACGCCGGGGTGCAGCACCGTGACCACGACGAACGCCATGCCGGTCCCCAGCCCGCCGATCACCGCGAAGAGCGGCAGTTGGCGGCCGGCGATGCGCAGCACCCCCGGGCCGCGGTACGGGCGGCGGCGGTCGGGATCGCTGAGCCGCATGCGTATGACCGCGAGGTGGGCGATCGTGAACGACAGCATCGCCCCGAACGCGTACATGTTCCCGAGGAAGTCGGCCTTGCCCGGAATGAGCGTCACACAGGCGATCGCCCCGAAGACGATGATCCCGATCCAGGGCGTGCCGTGGCGGGGGTGCAGGGTCCGCAGTTGGTCGGGCACCTGCCGGTGCAGGCCCATCGAGTAGACCAGCCGCGATACGCCGATGATGCCGGCGTTGGTCGCGATGAACAGGATCGTGGCGGCCAGCAGGCCGACGTAGATCTCGCCGGGATCCTGCAACACCCCGAGGTCGAGGCTCTTGACGATCCCGAGCACGGGGTCGCCCGCGAAGCCGCCCTTCTCCTCGCTGATGCCCAGCAGCGTGGCGTAGCTGCCGTCGGCCTGCTGCGTGACCGGCAGCGCCGACAGGGCGACGGCCGGAAGCGTGAAGTAGATCGCGAAGACCGCGATGCGGACCCGGCTGATCGCCTGCGGGATCGTCTTCTCCTCGTCGCGCGCCTCCTCGGCCATGTTCGAGATCGTCTCGATCCCGGTGTAGGCGATCATCCCGATCGGGATCGAGATGAAGAAGTCGCGCCAGGTCGGCGCGACGCCGAAGTGGATGTTGTCGGCCAGCGTCTCGGGCGAGAGGACGAGGATCGCGCCCACGAGCACGAGCAGCAGCTGCGTCATGAAGTCGATCAGCGCCAGGAAGACGTTCAGCCCGGCCGACTCCTTGGCTCCCAGGACGTTGACGAACGAGAGCAGGGCGATCACCCCGATGCCGAAGATGATGTCCGCCGGACCGTGCCGCAGGGCGTCGACGCCGATGACGCTCCCGAAGTAGTGCGGCACGAAGAACGCCGAGATGGCGACCGTGATGATGTAGTTGAGCATCTGGCCCCATGCGGCGAAGAACGACCAGAACTCGTTGAACGCATGGCGGGCGAAGCTCGACGAGCCGCCCGCCTCGGGGAACATCGCGGTCGCCTCGGAGTACGTGGCGGCCGTCATGTAGAAGAAGAAGCCGGTGATGACGAACACCACCGGCGTCAGGCCGAGCGCGAAGCTGGCGACCAGGCCCAGCGCGTAATAGATCGACGAACCGACGTTTCCGTAGGCCGTCGAGAACAGGGCGTTGGTGCCGAGGACTCGCTGGAGCCCGTGGAGACGCCGTTCGGCCATCGCGGCGGATCAGTCTATGGAGCGCGGCGGCGCGGGCTCAGGCGTACAGGCCCTCGATCTCCTCGGCGTACTTCGCGGCGATCGGCCGGCGCTTGAGCTTCATCGTCGGCGTCAGCTCGTCGCCCCCTGCAAGCCACTCGGAGTCGAGCAGCCGGAAGCGCTTGATCTGCTCGACACGAGAAAGACGTTCGTTGGCGAGGTCGACCTCGGCCTGCACCCGCGCGACGACCGCCGGGTCGGCGGGGTCGCACCCGGCGCCGGCGTCGGGGTCGAGGACGAGCAGCGCGACGTTGTAGGGCCGCGCGTCGCCGACCACCATCGCCTGGCCGATCAGCGGCCCGGCCGACTTCAGCTGCGACTCGATGTTCGTGGGCGACATGTTCTTGCCGGCCGCGTTGATGATCAGCTCCTTCTTGCGGTCGACGATCCACCAGAAGCCGTCGTCGTCGACGCGCGCGATGTCACCGGTGCTCAGCCAGCCGTCGGAGTCGATCGTCTCGGCCGTCTTCTCGGGCTGGTTGCGATAGCCGCGCATGACGATCGGCCCGCGGACCAGCAGCTCGCCGTCGTCGGCCAGGCGCAGCTCGACGTCCTTGAGCGGCTTGCCGACCGAGCCCGGCCGCCAGTCGTCGGGCCGCACCGTGGTCGCCACGCAGGAGGTCTCCGACATCCCCCACACCTCGCAGATGCGGATGCCGAGCGCGTCGAAGAACTCGAGGACCTCGACCGGCGTGGGCGCGGCGCCGATGACGAACCACTCCGCCTGGTCGAGGCCGAGCATGGCCCGGATCTGGGCGCCGTCTGCTCCGGGTTTGACGCCCTTGGCCTCGAGGCCCGCCTTGACCTTCTCCCAGACCCGCGGCACGGCGCCGAACCACGTCGGCTTCACCTGGGCGACCACGCCCATGAGGTCCGGCAGCGAGGCGACGCTGGTGACCGTGTTGCCGTAGGTCATCATCCCGCCGTAGTGCGAGGCCCAGCGGTCGGCGATGTGTGCGGCCGGCAGGAACGACACGCAGCGGCCGCCTTCAGGGAGCGGCACGGCGTCGTGGCAGCCGCGCAGCTCGGCGAGCATGTTGGCGTGGGTGACCTCCACGCCCTTGGGCGGCCCGGTCGTGCCCGACGTGTAGATCAGCGTGAGCAGGTCGTCGGGCTGCACGGCGCGCCAGGCGGCCTCGAGGTCGAAGCCCTCCTCGGCGCGGGCCACGAGGTCGCCGATCCCCAGATCGCCGTCGCCGTCGAGCGACACGATCGTCTCGACCGGCGCGCCCTGCGCCGCGGCCGCCCGGACCACGTCGACGAACTGGCGCTCGGTGACGACGACGCGGTTGCCGGCGTCGCCCATCACGTAGGCGATCTGCTCGGCCGGCGAGGTGTTGTAGACGCTGAATGGGCAGGCGCCCAGCAGCATCGCCGCAGCGTCGAACATGTGAAAGCCCGGGCGGTTGACCATCATCAGGCCGACCGCGTCGCCGCGCCGTACGCCCAGCCCGTGCAGGCCTGCGGCGAGCGCCTGCACCCGCTCGAGAACCTCGGCGTAGGTCAGCGAGGGGCGGTCGTCGGGCGTGCGCAGCGCGACCTGGGCGGGCCGTGCGGCGGCGGTGAGCATGAAGGCCTCGCACATGGTGCGGGCGTCGAGTGCGGCGGGGCTGGCGGTTGAGGACGTCGCGGCGGTGGCCATGGCGCGATCATCGCGCGCACGGCCCACCGCCGCAAATGCTCGACTAGTCGCCGCTGTCGTACTTGAACGAGATGCCGAGGCGGACGCGGAACTCCTTCACCGCGCCGTTCTCGATCGTGACGTCCTCGCGCACGACCTCGGCCACGCGCAGGTCGCGGACCGACTTGGCCGCCGTTTCGACGGCGTTGCGGGCGGCATCCGCCCACGATTCGCTGCTGGTCCCGATCACTTCGGTGACGCGGTAGACGCTGCCGGCCATCTGGCCCTCCTCAAGGGGGTGGAACGCTGTCAGGCCGACTCTTGCAGAAACGGCCTGCGCCGCGGCTACTTCGTCGGGCGTTGATTATCAGCGGGCAGCTTGCCCGTGACCACGCCCTGCGGATCGAACGGCCCGTGGCCGCAGTTGGCGGCGGTGGCGAGCCCGGCGCCGTCCTGCACGCCGGAGCTCGTCGGGCTCGACACCAGCGCGCTGTCCTCGGGCTCGTCGGTCTCGCGCACGTTGAGGAGTTGCGAGACCGGCTTGGGCATCAGGAAGCGCAGCACGCTCGGCCCGGTGCAGGCGGTGATCACGGTGATGTCGGCGCCGGCGCCCGTGGGCACGGTCTGGCGCGGGTTGCTCTCGCCGCCAGCGATCGTCAGGCGCAGGCGGCCGCCGGCCGGCACCACGAGATCGGTCGGCAGGAAGCGGACCGGCACGCGGACCGGCGCGCCGATCGGCGCGAGCTTCCCGGCCTGCTGGACGAAGTAGCCGTCCGGCATCGGGTCGAGGTGGCGCAGCGAGCGCATGCCGTAGGTCGCGATCGGCTCGCGGTTCGATCCCTCGTGGGCCAGCACGGCACCGTCGGCGCCGAGCACCTCGAGGCGCGCGGTGACCTGGGCGGCCGGGTGGTGCTGGATCAGCCAGAGGTCGAGCACCGGGACGCCGCTGAGGTGCAACGGCGCCGTGAGCGCGGGCGTCTGGAAGACGGCGTTGGTGCCGGGCAGCGCGCCGGAGGGGTCGCCGTCGGAGACGAACTGCACCGCGTCGCCCCCGCTGGCGCCGAGCGTGCCGTCGGCGTTGAGCGGCAGCTGGCCCGCGGGGCCGCCGGTCGACGGGAACTCGCGCTCGGCGCGCCACTGGCCGGTCGAGTCCTGGACCTGGACGCGCGGCCACGAGCCGACGCCCGATGACAGGAGCTTGAGGTAGCGGTCGTACCACGCGGTCACCATCGGCAGGAAGTCGCGGCGCGCCCACTGGGGCTCGACGCCCGCATGGACGTCGGGCATGTTGTGCTCCCACTGCCCGAACAGCCCTGCCTTCGGCGTGGTGGCCGGCAGACGGTCGAAGAACCCGGCGATCGAGATCGGCAGCACGTTGAAGTCGTCGAAGCCGTGGACCCACAAGGTGGCGGCCTTGATGTTCTGGGCGCCGGGGCGGTACTCGCGCGCCTGCCAGAAGGGCGTCATGTCACCGGTCGGGTCGGCCGCGCCGGCCATCATCTCCGGGACGCAGGTGAACTTCTCGGCGATCTGCTGCGGGCCGGTGGTCGCGCCCGGCTCGCTGAAGCTGCTCAGGAAGTAGCTGCCGTTGGACAGCATCGCCTGGCCCGCGTAGGGCACGCCGTCCATGTTCGAGTACTCGTACTGGCCGCCGACCGTCTCGACCGGCACGATCGCCTTGAGGTACTTGGTCTTCTCCGGGTCGCCGAGACCCGCGGTCGAGACCTGCGTCTCGCCGTCGTAGGAGATGCCGTACATGCCGACGTTGCCGTTGCTCCACGGCGCGTCGCGCCCGAGGTACTCGATGATCCGCGCGGTGTCGTCGATCTGGTTGGGAGCGGTCTGCTCGATGCAGCCGCCCGATTCGCCGGTGCCGCGCACGTCGCCCTGGGCGACCGCGTAGCCGCGCTCGGTGAACCACTTGATCGTGTTGACCAGGTTGCGGCTCGGGTACCGCTCGACCCCCTGCGTGACGTACGGGGTCATGATCAGGATCGTCGGGACCTTCGCGGGCGGCGCGACGCCGTCCTTCGCTGCGGGCAGCCACGTCTCGACGTAAAGCGTGATCCCGTCGTGCCCGGTCAGCACGTGGCGCTGGACGGCGGGCGCCTTGTCGGGGCTCTGCGTCCCGTAGAGCGGCTGCGACTTCGGCTTCGGCTCGAACGCCGTCCCGACGTCAGGCGCCGAGGCGGCAGACGCGCTGGCGGCAGGGCCAATGCGGAGAGACAGCCGCAGAGCGCGGCGGAACGAAGACGCATGTCACACGGAACGCACAGCGCTCCGAAAAATGGCGGCGAGGAGGGCGTGAGCGCGCCCGCGCCCGCCGACTCGGGGGGTGGTCCGAGAAACTTGCGCTCAGCGAAAGCTAATCGGACCACCCCCCTCGCAGCGGCGGCAATCGAGCCACGGAGGCGCGCGCGAGGCGCGCCCGCCGGTTTCGTCCTCGAGCCCTAGGTGATGATGGGGATGATCAGGATCGCCACGATGTTGGCGACCTTGATCATCGGGTTGATCGCGGGGCCTGCGGTGTCCTTGAACGGATCGCCGACGGTGTCGCCGGTGACCGACGCCGCGTGGGCCTCGGAGCCCTTGCCGCCGTAGGCGCCGTCCTCGATCAGCTTCTTCGCGTTGTCCCACGCACCGCCGCCGGCGGTCATGAGCACGGCGAAGAAGAACCCGACGACGATCACGCCGATCAGCAGGCCGCCGAGCGCGCGCTCGTCGATGATGCCGACGATCACGGTGATGACGATCGGGATCATCGACGGCAGGATCATCTCGCGCTGCGCGGCCTTGGTCACGATGTCCACGCACGTCGCGTAGTCGGGCTTCTCGGTGCCCTGCATGATCCCCGGCTTCTCGCGGAACTGGCGGCGCACCTCCTCGACGACGCCGCCGGCAGCGCGGCCGACAGCCTCCATCGAGAGGGCCGCGAACAGGCAGACCATCATGCCGCCGATGATCAGGCCCATCAGGACGGCCGGGTTGTCGATGTTGAACTGGATCGTGTGGCCGGCCTCCTGGGCGAGCTCCTCGCGGAAGCCCGCGAACAGGACGATGGCGGCCAGCACGGCCGAGCCGATCGCGTAGCCCTTCGTCACGGCCTTGGTCGTGTTGCCGACCGCGTCGAGCGGATCGGTGACGTTGCGGACCTCCTCGGGCAGGTCGGCCATCTCGGCGATGCCGCCGGCGTTGTCGGTGATCGGCCCGAAGGCGTCCAGCGCGACGATCAACCCCGTCAGCGAGAGCTGGCCCATGACCGCCACGCCGATGCCGTAGATGCCCACCGTCCCGCCGCCGGCGAGATGCCAGGAGGCGAAGATGCCGAGCACCAGGACGATCGCGGGCAACGCCGTCGCCTGGAGGCCCTGGGCGAGGCCCGAGATGATGTTCGTCGCGTGGCCGGTCTGCGAGGCCGCCGCGGTCTTGCGCACGGGCCCGAAGCGCGTCGACGTGTAGTAGTCGGTCAGCAGGAACAGGGCGGCGGTCACGGCGATGCCGACCAGCGAGCAGAAGTACAGGTCCGACCAGCTCGGGACGCCCGAGCCCCCGCCGGTCAGTGCGAGCTTGTCGACCATCCAGTAGGTGACGGGCAGGAACGCGACCGCGGCGATCGCGCCGGAGGCGACGAGGCCCTGGTACAGGGCGCGCTCGACGTTGCCGGTGGTGGTGCGCACGGCGAACGTCCCGATGATCGAGGCGATGATCGCCACGCCGCCCAGGACCAGCGGATACAGCGCGAGCGTGAACGCGTCGCTGAAGGTGATGACTCCGAGCAGCATCACGGCCACCGCGGTGACCGCGTAGGTCTCGAAGAGGTCGGCGGCCATGCCGGCGCAGTCGCCGACGTTGTCGCCGACGTTGTCGGCGATGACCGCCGGGTTGCGCGGGTCGTCCTCGGGGATGCCGGCCTCGACCTTGCCGACGAGGTCGGCGCCCACGTCGGCCGCCTTGGTGAAGATGCCGCCGCCGAGTCGGG
This sequence comes from uncultured Actinomycetes bacterium, assembly GCA_963825415.1. Taxonomy (GTDB): domain Bacteria; phylum Actinomycetota; class Thermoleophilia; order Solirubrobacterales; family Solirubrobacteraceae; genus BP-464. Next base: position 147,424 of record CAWGTD010000006.1, read on the forward strand.
CGAAGACGGAGATCAGCGAGCCGCCGAAGCCCAGGCCGATCAGCGCGTCGACCGCCTCCTTGGTGGTCTTGTCGAAGATCCAGGTCAGCACGCCGAAGTAGCCGGCGACACCCGCCAGCGCCAGGCCGACGACCAGCATGCCCGTGATCGCGCCGCCACGGAAGGCGACACCGAGCGCGGGGCTCACACCCCCGCGCGCCGACTCGGCGACGCGCGCGTTGGCGCGCACCGAGACGTTCATCCCGATGTAGCCGGCCGCCCCGGACAGGAGGCCGCCGATCAGGAACCCCACGGCGACGGAGATGTCCTGGAGGAAGATGAGTGCGACGAAGAGGACGACGCCGACTCCGGCGATCACCGTGTACTGGCGGTTTAGGTAGGCGCGTGCGCCCTCCTGCACGGCGGCGGAGATGCGCTGCATCTCGGCGTTGCCCGGCGAGAGGGCGAGCAGCGAGCGCGTGGTCAACACGCCGTAGGCGACGGCGAAGCCCGCGCACACCAGCGCGATCAGCACACCGTGGTCCGTCAAGAAGTTGTTCATCTAGTGAGGCGTCCTTTGGCGACGTGGTCGTCGGCCCGCACGAATCGATGCGCGAGCGTCACGGCAGAGCGGGCCCAGCGGCAACCGCCCTCGGAGGGCGCGGAGTCTAGTAACCCTCGAGGCGGACTACTGCCCCGGGACCCACAAACGCCCGCTGGATTGGGCGGGACCGGGCCCTTCCGGCTGCTCCTGCTCGGCCGCCGGCGCCTCGGCGGCGTCGCCGGAGGCGCCCACCTGCCGCGCGTAGGCGAGCTGGAGCTGCGACAGCGCCGTGCGGATCTGGCCCGCGTCGGGGCCCAGGGCGTCCTCGACCAGCGGCAGCAGCGCGCGCGTGGCCTCGATCGCCTGGTGGACCTGCCCGAGGTCCTTCTCCGCCTCGGTCTCCGCCGAGAGGCCCGCGCGGCGCCCCGCGAGGTTCAGCAGCGAGACGACGGTCTGGACGAGCACATCCTCGACGCGGATGCGCTTGAGCTGCTCCTCGTAGGCAGCGCGCAGCTCGTCCTCGGTGGGCTCAGCGTGCGGGTTGGGCTGCTCGTCCATAGCTCGTCCGGGTCTCCTCGACGCTCGAAGCGTAGACATCGCGGATCGACGCGCCGTCGGCCACCAGCGCGCGCTGGCGCTGGGCGCCGTTGCGTGCCGGCAGCACGGGTTCGCCCTCGCGCACCGGCGCGGTCCATTCCAGCAGCCGGTCGACGATCGCCGCGCTGGGGACCTCCGCGCGGGCGGCCAGGTCGATCATCTTGCCGTCCAGCCCGAAACGAATGGCCCGCCAAAGATTTTCCTCGAGCATCCGCGCCGGGGGGTCCTGGAGAGGCACCCCCTCGTCGACGTCGCGTGCCGCCTGCAGGACGCACGCGACGATCAGCTCGGCCAGCGCCTCGGATTCCTCGGCCGTCGCCTGGGCGTCGCAGATGCGCATCTCGACCGTCCCGAAGGCAACGTGCGGGCGCACCGACCACCAGACCTGCGTGTACTCGACGATCGAGTTCGTCGCGATCAGCAGCTCGAGGTAGTCGCGGTAGGCGGCCCAGGAGCCGTAGGCGTCGGGGATCCCGCAGCGCGGGAACACGCGGGTGAAGATCTCCGTGCGCGCGGAGTGCAGGTGGGTGTCGAGCCCGTCGACGAAGATCGAGTTCGCGCTGACCGCCAGCAGGTCGGGCAGAACGGGCCGCAGGCGGTCGCACACGCGCACGGCACGGTCGAGCCCGCCGACGCCGACGTGGACGTGCAACGAGAACGTGTTGTTGCGCCGCGCCACGTACCCGAGGCCCTCGACGACCCGCCGGTAGTGCTCGGTGTCGATGTTGGCCTGCTCGCGGTAGTCGGCCCACGGGTGCGTGCCGGTCGAGCCCAGGGCGACGCCCTCCGCGGCCGTGTGCCCGAACAGCAGCCGGCGTGCCTCGCGCTGGCGCGCCACGGCGTCCGGGAAGTTCTCGCCGCGCCCGGAGACGATCTCGATCTCGCTGCGGATCAGCTCGCCGGTGATGTGGGGCGCCAGCTCCGCGGCCGCACTGTCGCGCAGCTCCTCGAAGCGCGGGGCGAGGTCAAGCGACTCGGGGTCGAGGATCGCGAACTCCTCTTCGAGACCGACGGTGCCGTCGACGGAGGCATCGAAGATCTCCTCGGCGAGGTCGAGGTCGATCACGCTGGGCCGGGCCTCAGGTCAAGTAGAAGTAGAGGGCGTACAGAAGGTCCACCGCCGGGCTGGAAGTGTGAACGGTGACCTCCGGCGGCACCTGCAGGAGCGCCTCTGAGTAGTTGAAGATGATCTTCACGCCGGCGTCGACGAGGCCGTCGGCCAGCGGCTGGGCCGCCGCCGTCGGCACCGCGAGCACCGCGACGACGATCTCCTCGTCGTCGACGACCTGGCGCAGCTCGTCGACGTGGCGGACGGCCTGGTTGCCGACCTTCGAGCCGACCTTGCGCGTGTCGGCGTCGAAGATCGCCACGACCCGGAACCCGTGGTCGGCGAAGATGTCAGAGGACGCGATCGCCTTGCCGAGATGGCCGGCGCCGAACAACGCGATGTTGTGCTGGCCGGCTGTGCGCAGGATCTTGCGGATCTGCGAGACGAGCGATTCGACGTTGTAGCCGACGCCCCGCTTGCCGAACTTGCCGAACCCCGACAGGTCGCGGCGGATCTGCGTGGAGTTGACGTGGGTCCAGTCGGAGAGCTCCTGGGAGGAGACGGTCTCCTTGCCCTCCTTCTTCGCCTGGGTGAGCACCTGGAGGTACCGCGCAAGGCGCGCGGCGACGCCGAGCGAGAGACGGTCTGCCGGAGGGGCCTCGCCGATACTCATCCGAAGTTCGATCCTACTCGCGCCCGCAGGTCTGATTCATCGACGAAGAAGTCGTATAGGTCCACCCCGTCAAGCGCAACTACCGGGATGCGCTCCAAGTAGCGGCCGTGCAGCTCGGGGTCGGCCTCGATGTCGACCTCCTCGAAGGGATGGCCGATGCGCACGAGCACCGCGCGCGCCTCGTCACAGAGGTGGCAACCGTCGCGGCCGTAGAGGACCAGGCGGCTCACAGACGGGTCGCGTAGGCGTCCAGCGTGAGGTAGTCCGGGAAGGCGAGATGCCCCGTGAAGCGCGCTGCGCCGGCGATCATCGCCGCGTTGTCGGTGCACAGCTCGCGTGCCGGAACGTGGACCTCGACGGCTTCGAGCGCCTCGACACGGGCGCGCAGCGGACCGTTGGCGGCCACGCCGCCACCGAGCGCCACGCGGCGCAGGCCGGTCTGCTCGACCGCCTGCTCGATGCGGCGCACGAGCGCCTCGACGATCGCGCGCTGATAGGAGGCGGCCAGATCGGCCGCGGGCGGCGGTTCGCCGGCGGCCTCGAGGTCGCGCAGCCGGTAGAGCAGCGCGGTCTTCAGCCCGCTGAAGGAGAAGTCCAGCCCGGCCACGCCGCCCGCGATCGGGAAACTGAACGCCTCGGGGTCGCCCTCCGCCGCCAGCCGCTCGAGGTGCGGGCCGCCCGGGAACGGCAGGCCGAGCAGCCGTGCGCCCTTGTCGAACGCCTCCCCGGCCGCGTCGTCGAGCGTCTGGCCGAGCACCTCGAAGCCGTCGTGTTCGGTCACCCGGGCGAGGAACGTGTGCCCCCCGCTGGCCACCAGGCACAGGAAAGGCGGCTCGAAGGGGGCGTCGCCGAGGAAGTTCGCCGCGACGTGGCCCTGGAGGTGGTCGACGGCGGCCAGCGGCAGCCGCCGCGCCGCCGCAAGCGCCTTCGCGCTCGCGACGCCGACGAGCAGCGCGCCGACCAGCCCGGGCCCGCGGGTGACCGCCACGAGCTCGACGTCGTCGAGCGTCGCGTCCGCGCGGGCCAGCGCGTCCTCGACGACCGCATTCGTCAGCTCGAGGTGGTGCCGCGAGGCGACCTCGGGGACCACGCCGCCGTAGCGGTCGTGAATGCCCTGGCTGGAGATCACGTTGGAGCGAACTGCTCCATCGCGGGTGACAACGGCCGCGCACGTGTCGTCGCAGCTCGTCTCGATGCCGAGGATCACGGGACCGGGAGGAATTCGGTCCCACCCACCCCGCGCCACATGATCAAGGCGTCCTCCCCGTTGTCCTGGTAGTAGCGCCGCCGCAGGCCGGCGGAGCGGAACTCGAAGCGCTCGTAGAGCGCGATCGCCGCCGCGTTGGAGGTCCTGACCTCGAGCGTCAGGCGCGCGTCGGACCCGACGTGCTCGAGCAGGTCGTCGAGCAGCGCGGTGGCGATCCCCTGGCGGCGCCGCTCCGGGTCGACCGAGATGTTCATCAGGTGCCAGGCGTCGTCGTAGCGCGAGCAGACCAGGTAGGCGACGAGCTCGTCGGTGCCGTTCACCGCCGCCAGGCAGATGCCGCCGGGCTTCGACAGCTCGAGGACGAACATCGCCAGCGACCACGGGGTCGGGAACGCGCGGCGCTCGATCGCGATGACCTGCGGCAGGTCCGCGTAGGCGAGGCGGCGGATGGTCACTTCGGAATCGGTCACTGCTCCGTGCGGGGCCGAGCGTCTGGCAGGCGCACGTACTCCGGAACGAGTGCGTGACGGTCGACGGGCGTGGCCCGGATCGCAAGCTGGTGCAACCCTGCCGCGCCGACGACGTGGAGCACCGCCCCGTCCTCGGGGACCGTGGCGCCCGCCGCTTCGAGCTGGGCGCGGAATTTTACCGCTCCGTCACCCACCGCCAACGGGCTTTCCCCAGCTTCCCGTACGGCTCCCGCAAGCCCTTCCGGGGCCACCGCGCGCGTCGCCGTGACCTGCTGGTCGCCCCGGAACGCCGCCACGAACGCCTCTCCGCGGCGCGCATCGAGCAAGGCCAGGACCGGACCGTCGCGATCGCCGGCGCCGGCCGCCAGCGCACCCAGCGTCGAGACCGGCGCCACCTCGGCGCCGGTGGCCTGGGCGAGCGCCCTGCCGGTCGCCACGCCGATCCGCAGCCCGGTGAACGACCCCGGCCCCACCCCCACGCCGATGCGTTCGACGTCGGCCCAACCGAGCCCGGCCTGCTCCAGCGCCTCCCAGGCAAGCCCGAGCAGCTGCTCGACGTGGCCGGGCCGCTCTCCCGGGGCGGGATCGTGGCGGCGCTCGACGAGCCGGCCGTCCTCGCCGACCGCTCCGACCACGGTCGACGGTGTCGCCGTGTCGAAGACCAGCACCCTCACGCGCGACGGACCTCGATCTCGCGCCGGTCGCCGCCGGCATGGCGCAGCGAGACCTCCAGGCAGGCTCGGGCAACCAGGTCCTCCCCGCCGACCTCGGGCCACTCGACGAACGCGATCGCCTGCGGCTCGAGGTAGTCGGCGAGCAGCGCGGGATCCTCGTCGGCCAGGTCGGCCACCCGGTGGAGGTCGAGGTGCGACACCGCCGTGCCGCGGCCCTCGTAACGGCGGCCGATCGTGAACGTGGGGCTGGTGACCGGGTCGGTGACCCCGAGCGCGCGGGCGGCCCCGCGGACGAACGTGGTCTTGCCGGCGCCCATCTCGCCGCGCACGAGCACGACGTCGCCGGGCCGAAGTTCGGCGGCAAGCTCCGCGGCGAGCGCCTCGGTGTCCTGAGCCGAGGTGGTGACCCGCGCTCTAGCGGGAGGCATCGGCCATGCGCAGGCGCAGGCCGATGCCCATGGCGAGAAACGCCGCGCCCAGGAGGGCGATCGAACCGGTGTCGCCGCCCGTGCGCGGCAGCTCGCTGCCCGTGGCCGCCGGCGCCGCGGCGGCCGGGGCGGGCGACGAGCCCGTCGTCGTCCCGGCCGGGCCGAGGTTCGGCGTCTGGCTGAGGCCGTTGTCCTCACCCTGCGACGACGACGAGCGCTGCTTGGTGGTGGTCGTCTTGGTCTGCGACGAACCGAAGGGGTCCTGGTACTGCTGGTCGCCCGCTCCCCCGCCGTCCTGGCCGAACACCGCCGGGGAGACGAGTAGGCCGCAGGCCACGGCGGCGGCGAGCAGGGCGGCAAGAGCTCGGGCGCGCGGCACGGGCCGAAGCCTAGCCATCCCGTCGGCGGCAGTTGCGCCCCACTCAGCCGTTACCTTCATCGGTCGCCGTGCCTTCCCCGCTGGCCGACACAAAGCCCCTGCACATCCTGCTCCTCACCGACCGGGAGTGGACCCATCCCCAGGGCGGCGGGACCGGGACGAACCTCTACGGCCAGGTGGCGCGCTGGATCGCCTGGGGCCACAGGGTCACCGTGATCGCCGGCGACTACGACGGCGCAGAGCCCGTCGAGCAGCTCTCGGACCGGCTGACGATCCATCGGATGGGCACGCGCCTGACCGTGTTCCCGCGCGCGGCGTGGGCGACCTGGCGCGGGCTCGGCCGCGACGCCGACGTCGTGCTCGAAGTGGTCAACGGGATCGCGTTCTTCACCCCTTTGTGGCGCTGGCTGAAGATCCCGCGTGTCGCCCTGGTCCACCACGTCCACCAGGCCCACTACGAGTACGAGCTGGGCCTGCGCGGCCGAATCGCGGCCTTTCTGCTCGAGCGCGTGCCGCTACAGCTGCTCTACCGCGGCACGCCCGTCCTGACGATCTCCCAGGCGGCACACGACGACCTGGTCGAGCTGGGCGTGCCGCCCGAGTCGATCCACGTCGCCTATCTGGGGGTCGAGCTCGCCCAGTTCCACGAGGGCACGGCGCGAGCGCAGCGGCCCACGCTGCTCTACCTGGGCCGGCTGAAGGCCTACAAGCGGATCGAAGTGGTGCTCGACGTGCTCGAAGCCGTCCCCGACGCCGTGCTCGAGATCGCCGGCGACGGCAGCCACCGCCCGGCGCTCGAAGCCGAGATCGACCGCCGCGGGTTACGCGACCGGGTGGTCATGCACGGACACGTCGAGGAGGGCGAGAAGGTCGAGCTCTACGGGCGCGCCTGGGTCTCGCTGACCGCCTCGTCGGCCGAAGGCTGGTGCCTGACGGTGATGGAGGCCGCGGCCTGCGGGACGCCGAGCGCCGCCCTGCGCGTCGGGGGGCTCGGCGAATCGATCGTCGACTCGGAGACCGGCATCCTGGCCGCCGATCCCGAGGAGCTCGCCCAGCGGGTGCGAGCAGCTGATCGCCGATCCCGAGGAGGTCCGGCGACTGGGCCAGGGCGCGCAGGCGCGCGCACGCGGATTCACCTGGGAGCACACGGCGGAGGCCAACCTCGCGGTCCTCTCCGACACCGCCGAGGCGGCGGCGCCGCAGCGCCTGCGCGACTCGATCTCGCACTCCGAGACAGCCAAGGCCGCAGGGCTGGCCGGGGCGACGCTGGCGGCCAACGCGATCCAGCTGGTCTTTACGATCGTCTTCACGCGCATCCTCGGCGCCGACGACTACGGGTCGCTCGCGGCGCTGATCTCGGCGTTCTTGATCCTGCTGGTGGCCGGGTCGTCGATCCAGGTCGCCGCCGCCCGCGAGACGGCACTGGGGGAGCTCGGCAGCGGGGAGCGGCTGGCCGGCACGGTCGCGGCCTGGACGCGGCGGGTGCTGCTGGGCCTGCTTGCCACGACCGCCGTCTCGATCCTGCTGCGGGTGCCCATCGCGCACGTCGTCGGCGTGCCCCAGCACGAGTGGGCGGCAGCGGCGATCCTCCCGACCGGCGTGCTGTGGATGGGCCTGTCGCTGCAGCGCGGCGTGCTCCAGGGGCTGCGCGCCTACGCGAAGGTCGGCACGAGCCTGCTCTACGAAGGCGTCGGCCGGCTGGTGTTCAGCCTCGTGCTCGTCGCTTTCGGCGCGGGCGTGACCGGGGCCTACCTCGGCGCCCCGCTGACCTTCGCGGCCACCAGCGTGTGGCTGATGGTCGTCCTGCACCGGCGGCTCGGGCCGGCGGGCGAGGGCGCCCCGCGGTCGCTCGGCGGCCTGGTCGGAGAGAACTGGGGGCCGGTCCTGGGGCTGACGCTGCTGGCCGCGCTCCAGAACGTCGACGTCATCGTGGTCAAGCACCAGATCGGCGGCGACGCGGCGGGCTCCTACGCCGCGGCGGCCGTCGCCGCCAAGGCGGTCGTCTGGGTCGCGATCGGCATCGGGCTGCACCTGCTGCCGGAGGCCACCAGACGCGCGGCCGCCGGCCTCGACCCCCGGCCGGTGCTGTTGCGGGCGCTGGTGATAGCCGGCGTGGTCGCCGCGCCGGCGTTGCTGATCTTCGCGGCCGTCCCGCACCTGCTGCTGCGGATCGCGTTCGGGCCCGACCTCACGCAGGCGTCGAGCGCGCTGATCGTGCTGGGCGCGGCGATGACCCTGCTGGCGGTGGCCTACCTGACGGTCCAGTACATGATCGCGCTGGGCCACCGCAGCTTCCTGTGGGTGCTCGGCATCGTCGCGGTGGTCGAGCCCTTCCTGCTGACCGCCGGCTCGTTCTCGCTGCTGTCGTTCGCGACGATCGTGTTCGGCCTGCAGTGCGTCGCAGCCTCGGTGCTGCTCGCGCTCGGGCTGCGAGCGCGAAGCCCGGCTACCGCCTAGCGCCGCGCGACGACCGCTCGCAACGAGCGGACGAGCGCGAGCGCCAGCAGGACCACGGCGCCGACCGCGACCCAGTGGGCGCCGAGATGGCTCGTCGGGTAGTAGCTCGAGTAGCCGCCGGCGTCCCTGCCCGGGAACGCGATGTAGAGCACCGGAACGACGACAGCCAGGGCACCGCAGGCCGCCAGGACCAGCCTCTGGGTGGGCAGGCGCAGGTAGAGCAGCAGCGCGATCGCGGGCCCGGCCACCGCGCCCGCGCGCAGGGCGAACACGAAGCCGACGACGCCGAACACGACGAGCCCGGCCAGCGCCGCATGGGCGGGCTTCCACACCGCGGGCTCGGGCTCGACCGGCACCGCGGCCGGCGCGGCCTGGGCGGCCGCCTGGGCGCGGAGGTCGCGGCGGCGCAGCGCGATCAGCGCCAGGAAGGCAAGCGAGAACACGAGCGAGAGCAGGTAGAACGGCAGCAGCAGCCGGTCGGGCCCGAAGCGGAACGAGACCGCGCGGCAGCCGGCGGCGACCGGCCAGCCGTTGGCGTAGCCCTGCAGCGGCTGCGGCGCCCCGAGCGAGCGGCCGTCGCAGGTCGCTCGCCAGCCGCGGTTGTAGCTCTCGCCCAACACCAGCCAGGCGGGCCGATCGACATCCACGCGCACGTCCGACCGGGAGCCGCCGTCGGCGTCGCCCTGCGACAGCACGCGGCCCGGCGACAGCCCGGCGGCCGGCGCCGGCGTCACGACCGAGAACAGGCCCAGCTGGTCGAGGACCAGCGTCGCCTTGCGGCCGAGCAGCTCGTGCTCGCCGGCGGCGAGGCGCAGCGGACCGCCGCACGAAAGCGCCGACAGCGGCGCGCCGGCATCCAGGCGGTCGATGTCGCCGACCGGACGCAGGGCGATCGGGTGGCCGTCGAGCGCCGCGGCGCGCTCGCAGGGGGCGTCGAGCGGCCCGGAGCGCGGGACGTGCATCCTCGGCCCACCGACGACGTCGGCCACCGCCACGGCGCGGCGCTGGCGCAGGCGCGGCCCGGTCCCGGGCGGGAAGCGAGCATCGAGCACGTCGATGCGCACGTCTCGGCCACGGAGCCCGCTCGGCAGGGCGACCGCCCCGTCCTCGGCGACAGCCAGGGCGCCGGTCGCGTGGCCGTCGACCGTCACGCGCACCGTGGTGGGGCGCCGCAGCGTCGCGCGCGGCGGTACGAGCCGCAGCTGCCGCAACGCACGCGGCTCGCGCGTGCGCCAGCCCAGCCATGCCCGGTGGCCGGGAACCCACGCCCCGATCCAGGCGGTCTTCGGGTCGCCGTCGAGCGCGCTGGAGGCGCGGTGGGCGGGGGCGCTCTCGAAGCGGGCCGATCCGGTGGCGCGCACGGCGCCGCTCGCTCCGACGAGGGCGTCGAACTCGTCGTCGGGCGCGTCGCTGCGCCCCCGCATGTGCGCGAGCAGGATGAACGACCGCGGCGCGGGCAGGTCGAACGTGCGCGCCAGCTGGGCCTCCGGGTCGCGCTGGTCGCGCAGCAGGCCGGCCTGCTGGACGCCCGCCACCGGCGTCTCCCACGCCGGCGCATCGGCGGTGAAGCGCGAGAACAGGTAGGTCAGCGAGCTGCGCTCCAGCGGCTCGCCGCGCAGCGCGTGGGAGACCACCAGCGGCAGGCGCATGCGCTCGCTCGCACGCACGCCCGGGATCCGCAGCTCGCTGATACCGCCACCGCCCGCCGAGGCGTGCTCGGGCTTGTCGCGCTTGGCGATCCGGATGCTGATCGCGCTGACGTCGCGCAGGTCCACGCGCAACCGGTTCCATCCGCCGTGCACGTCGAAGCGGCGGCCGGCGATCTCCAGCGCCCGCACCCGCGCCCGCGAGTCGGAGTAGGGGTAGACGTCGAGGTACGGGACATCGCGCGCGGCGAGGAACGCGACGTCGAGACGGTGCCGCGACGGAGCCAGCGCCCGGTCCGACAGCCACGAGGTCGCCAGGTCGCCGTCGATCGCGGCGAACGGCCGGTGCTCGGGGAACTGCGTCACCTGTGGCGAGAACGGGGCGCCGATCGAGCGCAGCCCATCCAACACCGCCACGGTCTCGCCGTCGGTCCCGGCCTGCGGCACGGGGTCGAGGATCACGCCGTCCTCGCTGACGTTCTCGCCGGCCTGGAGCACGTGGCCGCGGCTGCCGCGCAGCCGTGCCGAGACGAACGCCTGGCGCCGGTTGGAGTCCGTGACGACGAGGTTCGCCCCGGTACGCGCGGCCGCGCGCAGTTCCGCCGTGTCGAGATCGCCCGCATAGGCGATCGGGCGGTCGGTGGGCAGCGCGTCGAATCCTGCGAGGTCGACGATCCCCTGGGCCGCGCCGTCGACGATCGTCAGCGGCCCGCGCGGCAACAGCTGCACGATCCCCGGATCGGGGAGGCGGATGTCGGTCACCTGCGGCAGGCGCGCCGGACCCGCCAGGCGCCCGGCGGGCCGGCCCACGGTGAGCGCCGGCCCGTACGACCTCACGGCGGTCGCGCGCGGTCCCGCCGCGAGCCGGCCCGAGCTGGTGGGGCAGGTCTTGCCGGGCAGGTCGTCACACCCGCCCCCGGCGAGCAGCCCCTGACCGGCGAGCACGTCGGCGGCCGCGGCGGGGCTCACCTCGCCGCTGCGCCCGCGCGCGCCGTCGGCGCCGAGCACGACGTCGCCCACGCCGAGCAGCCGCAGCAGCGGCGTGAGCTGGCCCGGCAGCGCCCGCTCCTGGGAGATCAGGGCGTCGACCGCCCACTGGAGCTCGGCTGCGCGCAGGTCGGAGAACGGCACGATGTAGCGCGTCGCCACCGGGTGCTCGGTGAGGCCGGTGAGCACGTGGTCGACGGTGCCGCCCCAGCGGTAGTGGCTGAACGCCTGGCCCGGAAGCGACAGCGCCCGCGAACCGTCGCCGCGGCGATCGAGTTCGGCGGCGACCGCCTTCCAGGCCGCCGGGACACCGTCGGGCAGCGCGAGCTGGCGCTCCGGGCGCCCGTCCACTGGCCAGCGGCCAGGCGGCGAGCGCCGCGAGCGCAGCGCAGCCCGCCACCGCAGCACCGCGCAGCGGCACGGAGCGCAGCCGGCGCCAGAGCTCGGCGAACGCGGCGCCGCCGAGGCACGCGAGCCCCAGCGCCGCCAGCGGCCCGGCCTTGTACGTCGTGCGCAGGAACTGGACGAGGTGGACGTGGTTGTACGTGTAGGTCAGCCCCCGGCGCAGCGGCGTGCCCTCCGGAAAGCCGGCGGCCATCACCAGCACCCCGATCAGCGTCAGGAACAAGAACCAGGGGCCGTACCGCCAGCGCCGCGTCCACACGAACCCGCCGAGCGCGAGCGCCGGCACGAGCAGCGACGCGATCACCACCGGCGGGTGGAACAACATCGCGTGCCCGTAGCTCGCGTAGGGGTACAGGCGCCCGCCGAAGCCGACGCCGACGTAGCTCGTCCAGAAGCCCATCAGCCGCAGCGACTCGCTCAACGAGCTCGTCGACCAGATCGTTCCCGGCTGCTCGGTGAACGGCAGGAAGTTCGTCCCGTAACGGGAGGCCACCAGCACGGGCACGACCCACCAGGCCGAGGCCAGCGCGTTGGTGATCGCCATCCGCACGAGGAACGGCCGGATCGCGCCGGGGCCCACGCCGCCCGCGAAACGCTCGTAGACGACGAACAGCAACGGGCCGAGCAGGACCCATGCCGTGACGGCCACGTTGACCCCGCCGCCGGTACACGTGAGAACGAGGGCGAACGCCGCGGGCCAGGCCCACGAGCGCGGCGCCCGCAGCCCGCGGTGCACGCACAGCAGCATCCAGGGCAGCGCCGCGTAGGCGAGCAGGGCGATCGAGATGCGGTTCGCGTAGACCGCGACGTAGGGGTTCACCACGAACAGCGCGCCGGCCGCGGCGTGCAGCGCGCCGCGCGGCCGGCCGGCGAGCGCGTCGAGGAGCCGCACGACGCCCCACGCCGCAAGCGCAAGCACGACGCCGAGCCACAGGCGGTCGACCAGCCATGCGGGCAACCCCAGCGCATCGCCGAGCGCGAACCACGGCGCCATCGGGAACAGGTAGCCGTCGTACTGGCCCGCCCAGACATGCCCCAGGTCCGCCGTGGAGGACCACGCCGAGGTCACGTCGCCGAGGAAGCGCCCCGGGTCGGTGTGGAGATTGAGCTTGGTCTCTGTGACCAGGGTCCCCGGGCGCTGAAGAACCGCGAGGACGAGAGAGCCAAGCGCCAGCCCGACCGGAATGGCCCTGTCGCGCACGGCCGGCCGCATCGTCCCGAGCCTATCGGCGGCCCGCGTCTCGTAGGCTCGCGCGACGTGGCAGCCGATCCTCCCGTCCTGCATGGCCTCGCGCGTGTGCGGCAGCTCTGGACCCTTTGGCGCCGCGAGCAGACGGACCCCGAGCCGTTCTATCGCGTGCTTGCGCGTGAGGCGGTGGCTGATCTCGAGGAGCGCCACGGGCCGCTCGCCGGGCAGACGGTCGCCGATCTCGGTTGCGGGCCGGGCTTCTACACGGCCGCCTTTCGCGCCACGGGCGCGACGGTGCTGCCCGTCGACAACTCCGAGGAGGAGTTGCGGCTCGCGGGCGAGCCGCCGGCGGGCGCGATCATCGCCGACGCCGGAGCGCTGCCGTTCGACGAGGCCTCGATCGACGGCGTGTTCGCCTCCAACCTGTTCGAGCACACGCCGAACACTCCGGCGGTCATCGAGGAGATCGAGCGTGTGCTGAAACCCGGCGGTTGGGCCTACGTCTCCTGGACGAACTGGTACTCGCCCTGGGGTGGTCACGACATGTCGCCGTATCACTTCCTCGGGCCGCGGCTGGGCCCGCGGCTCTATGTCCGCCGCCACGGCCAGCCGCGGAAGAACCCCTACGGCGCCGGGCTGTGGGCGGTCCACATCGGCCCGACGCTGCGGCTCGTCCGCTCCCGGCCGGGGCTGGAGATCGAGCGCGTCGAGCCGCGCTACTGGCCGCGCCTGTCGTTCATCACGCGCATCCCCGGGCTGCGCGAGGTCGCCACGTGGAACTGCGTGATCCGCCTGCGCAGGCGCTGAGGGCGCCGGTCGGGGCCGCGGCGCGCCTCGCGCTGCTGGCGGGCCCGACCGTCCTGGCCTTCTTCTCCGGCGGGTACTTCGAGCGCCCCCGGCTGGTCGCGGCCATCGCCGTGTGGGGCGTCCTGGCCGTGCTGGCGCTCGTGGTCGAGCGGCCCTTCGGGTGGAGCGCGCCGGCGTCATGGGCGGTCGGCGGACTCGCGGCGCTGACGGGCTGGGTGCTGTGGTCGCGCGACTGGGCCCCGCTCGCCGGCCCCGCAGGAGAGGACGCCCAGCGCGACGCGCTGTACCTCGGCGCTCTGATCGCGGGCGTCCTGGCCTGGCGTGCCCGCCGCTGGGCCACCGCGGTCGAGCCGGTCCTGGCCGCGGGCATCGTCGTGATCGTCGGCTACGGTCTCGCCGGACGCCTGCTGCCCGGCGTCGTGCACCTCCAGCGCTCGCTCTCGGCCGGCGGGCGGCTCGAGCAGCCGCTCACCTACTGGAACGCGACCGGGGCGTTGGCGGCGATCGGCTTCGTCCTGTGCACGCGGCTGGCGGGCGACACGGCGCGCGCCAAGGCGCTGCGCGTCGCCGCCGCGGGCGCCGCCGCCCCGCTCGCCGTGGGCGTGTACCTCACGTTCTCGCGCGGCGCGCTGGCGGCCGCCGGCTGCGGGCTGCTGGTGCTTGCGCTGCTGGCGCCGCGCCGCGAGCAGCTGCGGGCCGGGGCGCTCTGCGTCGCGGCCGGCACGCTGGCGGCCGCGATCGTCAGCCGCCTCGACGGCGTGGCGTCGCTGAAGGGATCGCTCGGGCACCGCGAGACCCAGGGAGCGATCGCCCTCGCGGTCCTGCTCGCGATCGTGCTCGCCGCCGTCGCACTGCAGGCGTACATCTGCCGCCGCGAGGCCGGCAGCAGGCTGCGCGTCGGGGTTCTGCCGATCCCGCGCGGCATCCGGCTGGCGACGGCGCTCGCCGCGCTCGGCCTGGCCGCGCTGCCCTACGCCATCGCCGTGGCCAGCGAGCGCGGGCACCCGCTGCGCGCGCCGCAGTTCGGCGCGACCACCCAGCGACTCGGATCCGTGGGCTCCAACCGCTACGCGTACTGGCGGGTGGCCGTCGACACCTTCGCCGACCATCCGCTGAAGGGCACGGGCGCTGCGTCGTTCAGAGCCGAGTGGCTGCGCGAGCGCCCGTTCCCGGAGAGCGTGCTCGACGCGCACTCGCTCGAACTCGAGACGCTCGCCGAGCTCGGCCTGGTGGGCTTCGCTGCGCTGCTGGCGCTGCTGGGCGGCGTTGCCGCCGCGGCGCGCCGCGCGTTCAGGCGCGACGCCGCACTGGCCGCGGGGCCGGCGGCGGCGCTGGCCGTATGGCTCGTGCACGCGGGCGTCGACTGGGACTGGGAGCTGCCGGCGCTCACGCTGGTCGCGATCGCGCTGGCCGGCCTCGTGCTCGCGCGAGCCGCCGCCCCGCCTCCATGAGCGCCACGGCGGCGAGGATGACGAGGCTCGGCTCCGCCGCGTAGCGAAAGCGCGTGCCCCCGTAGGTCACCGCTGCGACGGCCAGCACCAGGACCACAGGCGCGAGCAGGACGACGAGCATCCGCTCCCGGCGGCGCAACAGCAGCGCGATGCCCGCCAGGGCGAGCAGGCCGACTCCCCAGTCCATCCGGATCCCGCGCCCGACCCACGAGGCGCGCCGCCCCTCGGCGGCGTTGAAGAACAACGACTGCCCGTAGCGGAAGACGTCGAGCAGGCGGCCGAGGCGGGCCGCGACGACGACCGGGATCCGATCGGCGTGATCGCGGGCGTAGCGCAGCCCGATGCCGCGCTGGCGAACGAAGTACTCCGCCTCGTCCTCGCCCGCCCGGCGCGGCGTGTAGCACTGAAAGCGCCACGCGCCGATCAGCGGCCCGCCGTAGGTGTCGGGACAGTTGGCTCCGACGAACAGCCCGCTGGAGTTCGTCGAGATCAGCACCGGGGTGTCGAAGCGCGCGGCGTTGCGGATCGTCCACGGCGCGAGGACGAGCACGAGCGCGCCGATCGGCGGCGCCCAGCAGCGCAGCGCGGCGGCCCGCCGGCCGCGCGGCCAGCAGCGCCAGCGGCAAGGCCAGCAGCACCACCAGCCCCAGGGCCTCGCCGCGGGTCAGCGCCGCCAGGCCGATCAGCGCCCCGAGCGCCGCGAAGCGCCGCGCCGAGGGTGCCCGCAGAGCCCACACGCCGACGAGCAGCGTGGTGAGCAGGAACGTGCCGTAGAGCGTCTCGCTCATCAGCGCGGCGTCGGCGGTCCAGAACAGCGGGTGGATCGCCGCCAGCAGCGCCGCGAGCAGCCCCACCCCCTCCCCGGCGACGGCGCGCCCGAGCAGGCCGACGAGCACGACGTTGACGGTGCCGAGCGCGCCGAGCGCGATCCGGTGCGCCTCGTAGCCGTTGCCGCCGAGCTTGTCGAACGTCGCAAGCAGCAGCTCGAATGCCGGCGGATGCTCGGCCGTCGGGCCGTAGGGCGCGAACGCCTCCACGAACCCGTGGCCGTCGGCGATGCCCTGGCCGACGAGGTGGAAGGTCAGCGCGTCGCCGATCACCGGATAGCCGTCCTGGGACAGCGCGTAGACGACGCGAATCGCCAGCGCCAGCAGGGCGATGGCGCCGATCGCCCACTTCGAACGGGTCAGCCGGGGCACGAGCGGGCCAGCGTAAGCTTTCGCCGGGTCCCCATGGCAGCCGACGTCGACGACGCCCTCCGGCCACCGCCCGGCAACCCCCGCTTTCCGCTGCTGGACTCGCTGCGCGCGGTTGCAGCGCTGTCGATCGTCGTGACCCATGCCTCCGGCGTCTCGACGTTCAACGTCGCCAACTCGCTCGGCGCCTACACCGCGCGGCTGGACTTCGGCGTGACGATCTTCTTCCTGCTCTCGGGGTTCCTGCTGTGGCGGCCGTTCGTCGCCAGCCGCCGAGAGGGCCGCCCGCCGGTGGGGATCCGCGCGTTCTTCCGGCGCCGCGTGCTGCGCATCGTGCCCGCCTACTGGGTGGCGATCGCCGGCCTGGCGCTCTACCCCGGCCTGCTCGGCTTCGGCGATCACTGGTGGCGGTTCTTCAGCTTCAGCCAGATCTACTGGGCTCAATCCACCGTCCAAGGGATCGGGCCCGCCTGGTCGCTGGCGATCGAGGCCTCGTTCTACGTGGCGCTGCCGTTCATCGCCGCCGCGATGGCGCGGCTGGCTCCCTCGGTGCGCGGCGAGCTTGCAGTGCTCGGCGCCGGCGCGCTGGCCGCGATCGGCGCGCGCACGTTCCTGCAGGCCGACGGCGGCTACAGCGTCGTGCAGAACACGCTCGTCTGCTACTTCGACTGGTTCGCCTTCGGGATGATGCTCGCGGTCGTCAGCGTCGCGATGCACGGGCGCGAGGCGGAGTCGCGGACGCTGCGGCTGATCGTGCGCAGGCCGTGGGTCCCGTGGGCAGCCGCGGCGGTGGTGTTCTGGTTCATGGCGACGCAGATGAACCTCTCGCGGGGCTTCTACATCGTCTACACGAACCTGAACTACTTCGGCGAGCACGCCTGCTACGCGCTCGCCGCCGCGCTGCTGTTGTTGCCCGCGGTGTTCGGCGACTGGGCCGGCGGCTGGCCGCGTCGCCTGCTGGCCCTGCGACCGCTGCCTTGGCTCGGGCTGATCTCCTACGGGATCTTCCTCTGGCACGCCAACCTGATGCTCGAGGTCGACCACCGCGGCGCCCAGGGATGGCTGCCGTTCTCGGGCTTCCTCTCGCTGCTGCTGGTCACGCTGGCGCTCACGCTGCCGCTCGCCACGCTGAGCTACTACCTCGTCGAGCGCCCGGCGCTGCGGTTCAAGGAGCCGCGGCGCCGCCGGCCCGAGCGCGACCCGCTGGTCGGGCGGGAACCCGTGACCGGCCCAGCGGGCTGAGCCGCTGCGCCGTCGCGGTGGCGCGGCGGGCGAGCGCCCGCCGGCCGGCCGCCCCGGCCGCCACCGCCAGCGCGTCCCAGGCCGTCGCCGATCCGGGCTCGCGCGACACCGCAGCCTGCGCCAGCTTCACCGACTCCCCCAGGCGGCCCTGGCGATTCAGGGCCGCCGAGGCGGCGACGAGCCCTTCGGTGCCGCGGCAGCGAGTCCGCACCGTGGCCACGGCGGCCGCCTCGCGCTGCACCGGCACGCGGCCGAGCACGATCTGGAGCAGCTCCCGGCGCGCACCCTGGCAGTCGGCATGGGCCGACAGGCTGCCGGCGAGCAGAACCACTACGACGGCGCAAGCGGCCAGGATCAGGGCGCGGCCGAGCAACGCGGGTACGATGCCACGCCTTGCCGACCGTCACCCTGGTCGTCCCGGCGTTCAACGAGGGCGCCACCATCGAACGCGTCCTGCGGAGCCTGGAAAAGCTTCCGTGGGATCGCGAGGTCCTCGTCGTCGACGACGGGTCGACCGACGACACCGCGGCGACCGTCGAGCGGGTCGCTTCCGAGCGCGACGACGTGCGCCTGCTGCGCCACCCGACCAACCGCGGCAAGGGAGCAGCGGTCCGAACCGGGCTGGCGGCCTCCACGGGCGACTTCGTCGTCATCCAGGACGCCGACCTCGAATACGACCCGCGCGACATCCCCAAGCTGCTCGACCCGCTGCTCGAGGGCTACGCCGACGTCGTCTACGGCACACGCCTGCGCGGCGGCGAGCCGCAGCGCGCCCACCTGTTCTGGCACTACGCGGGCAACCGCTTCCTCTCGCTGCTGACCAACGTGCTGTTCAACACGACGATCAGCGACATGGAGGTCGGCTACAAGGCGTTCCGCGGCGAGCTGATCCGATCGCTGCCGCTGGTCAGCGACGACTTTCGCTTCGAGCCCGAGGTGACCGCGAAGGTCCTGCGGATCCCCGACGTGCGGCTCTACGAGGTGCCGATCAGCTACTACGGCCGGACCTACGCGGAGGGCAAGAAGATCACGTGGCGCGACGGGATCAAGGCCGTCGTCACGTTGGTGCGCTTCCGCATCGCTCCATAGATTCCCGGGCATGGCCCGTCTCCCGTACGTCGATCCAGCTTCCGCCCCCGACTCGGTGCGCGAGGCGCTCGAGCGGACGCCTCCGCTCAACGTGTTCCGCATGGTTGCCCACGCCGAGACCGCGTTTCGCCCGTGGCTGCGCTTCGGCGGCGCGCTGCTCGGCGCGGCGCAGCTCGACGCGCGGCTGCGCGAGCTGGCGATCCTGCGCGTGTCGCGGCTGACGCCGGGCGCGGATTACGAATGGGTCCAGCACGTGCCGATCGCGCTGGCGGTCGGCTGCACCGAGGAGCAGATCGGCGCGCTGGCCGCCGACGATGTCGAGGCCTCCGGCTTCGGCGACGACGAGCGCCTCGTGCTGCGGTTCACCAGCGAGGTGGTCCGTGACGCGGCGCCCGCCGAGGCGACATGGGCTGCCGCCAGCGGGCGCTTCTCCCCGCGCGAGCTGATCGAGCTGCTGCTGACGATCGGCCAGTACATGGGCCTCGGCCGGATCATGGCCACCACCCGCATCGACGTCGACGGCCCGTTCGGCGTGCAGGTGGCCGGCAGCGCGGCTCAGGCCGCCCGGCGGACGAGCAGCTGATACGGCCCGAAGCGGCCGCGCTCGGTGAACCGGGTGGCGAGGTAGCGGTCGAGCACGTGCACGCCGCTTGACCGCCCCGCCCCGTTGGGCTCCGGCGCCGACGCCGTGGGAGCCAGCCAGCGGACCACCACGCGGGTGTCGGCCAGGTCCTCGACGATCTCGCGCTGGACCTTCGCCTTCGTCACGACCCCCGGCTGCATGACGTCGTAGCGGGTCGGGTTGCGCCGGTCGAGGATCGTGTAGAGCAGCGAGTCGCCGGCGCGCACCAGGTCGTGGCGCGGGTTCGCGACGAAAACGGGGGCGCCCGGCGGCGCGGTGGCGTCGACGGCGGCGCGCAGGTCGCGCAGGTCGCGGGCGTCGGCGGGGCTCGTGCGCACGCCGTCCCCGGCGGGCCCGGGAACGGCGGCCTGCGCGGGTGGGTGCACGAGCTGGCCGAACCGGCGCTCGAGCCCGTGCAGCGCGATCAGCCCGGCGGCGACGGCGAGCGCGATTCGGGCTGCCCGCCGGCGCTCCTGGCCGGCGGCCGCGCACAGCAGCACGGCGGCGGCGACCGAGAGCGGCACGAGGTGGTAGAGGTCGGGCCGCGCGAGGAGGTAGCCCGCGCCGACCACGCCGAGCGGGGCGAGCGGGTGCCAGCGGCGCCGCAACAGCGCCCAGCCCAGCCACAGCGCGGCGGTGGCAAGAAGGATCGTCGGGAACAGGCGCTCGAGGACCTTGTTGAGATCGCTCGTGTGCGGGTCGAACGGCAGCGGCAGGCGCTGGAGGTGCTGGATGCCGAGGAACCCGACCACCTGGTCGGCCATGTCCCCCGGCGCGACGATGAAGAACGGCGCCAGCCCGCAGACCGCGATGGCGGCCGCGGCCGCGAGCACTCGCTTTGCCCGCGCGGACCGCAGCACCGCGCCGAGCACGGCCGCGAGCCCGATCTCGGGGCGAAAGACGATCGCCAGGCCGGCGAGGCCGCCGCTCACCCCCGGCCGCGCCGGCGCGGCGAGCAGCGCCCCCAGCGCCAGCGCCAGCGCGGGCGGGTTGGGCCCCGGGCCGCTCGGAAACGCCATCGCCGCCGCAACCGCCAGCCAGGCCAGCAGCGCCAGCCGCTCACCGGCGTCGCGGCGAACGAGGCGATAGGCGAGCAGCGCGACGGCGGCGTCGACCGCGATGCGCAGGACCCGCCAGGCCAGCAGCGACGGGCCGAACGCCTTCCACAGCCCGGCCAGCACGACGGTCTGCCCGGGGGCGTAGTTGCTCCAGAAGTCGCGGTAGGGCCACTGCCCGTCGGCCACCCGGCCCGCCCAGGCGAGCATCAGTCCCTCGTCGTGGGGCTCGTAACCGCGCAGGATGGTGAACCCGGCCAGCGCGGCGGCGGCCACGACCAGCACCGCCTGACGCTTCACGCCGGGCCCCGCGGATGACCCCCGGCCGCAGGCCCGCGCCACGGCCGCGCCGGAACGACGTCCTGGATCGGCGCGCGCGCCGCGCGCCGCAAGGCACGGCGCTCGCGCAGCATCGCCGGAAGCAGGGCCAGGGCGCTCCACGCAGCCGGCCAGATGCGCGCGCAGCCGTCGCTCGCGCGCCGCGTGCCAGGCCCAGGCGACCTGGCGATAGACGACCAGCGGCGCCCAGCGCAGCGGAAACGCGCGCGCGACCAGCAGCAGCGTGTTGCGCTCGGCCCACGTCGTCGCGGGCCGCGACAGCTCGCCCGAGGACCCCTCGCCCGAGTGGCGCGCCACGGCGCGCGGCTCCCACAGGCAGCGCCAGCCCGCCAGCTGCAGCCGCAGCCCCAGCTCGACGTCCTCGAGGTACAGGAAGAACCGCTCGTCGAAGCCGCCCGCGGCGAGCACGGCGTCGCGGCGGTAGAGCGCCGCTCCGGCGCACGCGGCGAACACCTCGCCGGGGTCGTCGAAGCGCCCGTCGTCGCGCCGGCCGCGCCCGCGCTGCTCGCACACGCCGTCGCGGCGGAGCACGTCGCCGGCGTCGTAAAGAACAGCGGGGTCGTCGAGGTCGACCATCTTGGTCGCCACCGCGGCGGCGCCGTCGTCGGCGGCCAGCGCCGCAAGGGCCCGCTCGAGCCACTCGGGATCGAGCTCGACGTCGGTGTTGACCAGCGCCACCGCCTCGCCGGCCGCGGCCTCGATCCCACGATTGGCGGCCGCCGCGAAGCCCGTGTTCCGACCCTGCTCGAGAACGCCGACCTCGGGCGCGTTCTCGGCCAGCCAGGCGACCGACCCGTCGCTCGAGCCGTTGTCGACGGCGATCACCTCCAAGCGGCGCCAGCGTCTGCGCGCGCAGCGACTCGAGCAGGCCGGGAAGCCAGCGCCGCCCGTTCCAGACGGGCACGACAACGCTCGCGCGCACGCCCGCGTGGTCCCGTCAGGACGCGATGGCCAGGCCGCGGGCACGCCGCGGGCGCCGGCGCTGCACCCGCAGCGGGGCGTGGGCGGCCAGCGCCTCGTCGACGACCCGCTCCATGGCCGTGCGGAAGCGCGCCACGTCGAAGCGCATCGCGTTGTGCATGCACGCCTCCGGATCGACGCCCATGACGTCGAACGCGGTGACCGCTTCGCACAGCGCGTCGACCGAAGCCTCCTCGTAGAACACCCCCGTCTCGCCCTCGATGACGGTCTCGCGAACGCCCCCCTCGGCCAGCGCGATCACCGGCCGGCCGGCGGCCTGCGCCTCGACCGCGGCGATCCCGAACTCCTCGGTGGCGGTGACGACCAGGGCCCGCGCCTGGGCCAGCAGCTCGGCGGCGCGCCGGTCGTCGACGCGACCGGTGAAGTGCACGTTCGGGCCCGCCATCCGGCGCAGGCGCCGGGCGTCGGGCCCGTTGCCGACGACGACGAGCGGCAGCCCGAGGCGGTTGAACGCCCGCACCGCGAGGTCGATCCGCTTGTGCGGCATCAGCTCGCTGAGCACGACGTAGGCGTCGCCGATCGGCGCGGGCGCGAAGCGCGCCGTCTCCACCGGTGGATGGACCACCTGCGCGTCGCGGTCGAAGTAGCGCGAGACGCGCCGGCGCGTGGTCTCGGAGTTGGCGACGTAGGTGTCGACGCGCTGGGCGGCGATCCAGTCCCACTGGCGCCAGCGCTGGAAGATCACGCTGAGCGCCGTGCGCGTCAGCGGGTTGCGGCCGGAAAGCGTGGCCTCGCGGGCGTTCCAGGCGTAGCGGAACGGGTTGTGGCAGTAGCAGACGTGCGTCGCGTCCTCGTCGGGGATGACGCCGTGCGCCCACGCGCTCGAGCTCGACACGACCAGGTCGTAGCCGCGCAGGTCCATCGCCTCGATCGCGTAGGGATAGAACGGCAGCAGCGCTCGGAACGTCCGCGCGGTCGGGTGAGTGCGCTGGAGGAACGACGTGTGCACGTTGCGATGGGCGAAGCGGCCCTCGGTCCCGTGCTCGTCGTAGACCGCCGTGAAGACGTCGGCCTCCGGGTAGAGGTCGCACAGAGCCATGAACACGCGCTCGGCGCCGCGGACGTCGAGCAGGAAATCGTGAACGAGAGCAACGCGTCGCGCCGTGGGACGGGGCGGCATCCGTGCCGAGTCTATGGGAACCCGCCGGTGCGGCCCAGGGCTCGGTCTCCTCTACGGTGGCGGCCATGCGGATCGCCGTCGACGGGCGCCATCTCGCCGCCGGCCGGGGGGTCGCTCGCTATACGCGGGCGCTGCTCGGCGCGCTCGTCGAGCGGTTTCCAGACGAGGACTGGCGCGTCGTGCCGGGCAGCCGCGCGGTGTGGGGCGCCGCCGCGCTGACCGGGCGCCCGCGGCTCGACCGGCTGGCCGGCGGCGCCGATGTGGTCTGGGCGCCCGCGCCCGCGCCGCTGGCGGTCTCGCGGGGCGTGCCGCTCGTGCTCACCGTCCATGACCTGTCCTGGGAGCGCCGGCCGGGCGACTTCACGCCGTATGAGCGCCTGTGGCACCGCCTGGCGCGGCCGCGTGCGCTGGCCGAGCGCGCCGCACGCGTGCTGACGGTCTCGGCCGCGACCCGCGACGAGGTGCTCGGCCGGTGGGGACTGGCCGAGGACAAGGTGGCGGTCGTGCCGTCGGGGCCGGGGCTCGGCGACGGCGCCGGCGTACCCGCTCCCGACACCGGGCCGTACTTCCTGGCGGTGGGCGCGCTGGAGCCGCGCAAGGCACCCGAGCTTCTCGCGCGCGCCCATGCGCGCGCTCGCGCACACGGCCTCGAGGCCGACCTCGTCTTCGCCGGCGAGGGACGGCTCGCCGGCGCCGTCGCCGGCCCCGGCGTGCGCGTGGCCGGGCAGGTCGACGGTGCCGAGCTGCGCGGGCTCTACGCGGGCGCGCTGGCGGTCGTGCACCCGGCGCTGCTGGAGGGCTTCGGGTTCCCGCCGGTGGAGGGCCTCACCCTCGGCACGCCGGCGATCGTGGCCGACCTGCCGGTGTACGCCGAGACGGTGGGCGACGGAGCACTGCGGGTCGCGGTGGGCGACGAGGAGGCGCTGGCGGATGCCCTGCTGCGCGTGGAGCGCGACGCCGAGCTGCGCACGCGGTTGGCTGAGGCGGGCGCACGCGCCGTGGCCGGCCTGTCGTGGGAGCGGGCTGCCGATGCGACCTTCGAGCAGCTGCGGCTGGCGGCGGAAGGCTCGTGAGCGTCGGTTCCTCCGCGCCGCCGCGGCTGAGCATCGTCACGGTCATCCACGACTCGGCGATCGACCTGCGCGCTCTGCTGGCCTCGATCGGCGAGTGCCTCGGCGACGCGCCGCCCGAGGTCGTCGTCGTCGATACGGGCTCGAGCGACGGCGGCGCCGACGTCGCTCGCGAGGCTGGCGCCGCCGTCGTCGAGCTCGACGCCAACCCGGGCTTCGGCGCGGCCAACAACGCCGGCGTGCAGCGGGCCGAGCAGCGAGGTCGTGGCGCTGCTGAACCCCGACGTCACGCTGCTCGATGCCGGCCTGCTGCGCCTCGCGCGCGCCGCCGAGGAGGTCGACGCCCTCCACGCGCCGCGGCTGCTCAACGCCGATGGCAGCGTCCAGGATTCGGCCCACCCGCTGCCGGGCCGCAGACGCGCCATCGTCCGCGCCGCCGTTCCCGGCCCTCTACGCCGCACTCGCCCGGGCCCGGTCGGCTGGGCGATCGCCGCGGCGCTCGTGGCCCGCCGGTCGACGCTGCTCGCGCTCGGCCCGTTCGACCCGGCCGCGTTCCTCTTCTACGAGGACCTCGACCTGTGCCTGCGGGCCCGCGCCGCGGGCGTGCCGACCCTCCTGCGCCCGGACGTGACGCTGCGCCACGCGGGCGCACACTCGACCGGCCCGGCCTTCGGCGCCGAGCCGGTCGAGCTGCTCGTCGCGCGGCGCCGCCACGTCGTCGAGGCGAACCTCGGCACCGGCGCGCTCGCGCGCGACGACGCCGCCCAGCTGCTCGAGCACGGCGTCCGCGCCTGGCGCGGCCGAGACCGTGCGTTCGTCCGCGAGATCCTGCGCGCGCGCCGCGGCAGCGGATAGTCCGAGACGCTTTCGGCACGAACGGGTGTGGCGGGTTCTGGGCAGCGAGGGGCGAGCAGCCCACTGACGCGTGGCGACATGGGTTCATACAGACTGCAGCCCACGTCGCGCGCCAGCTTCAGCAACTGACTTGCACAGATGGCGCCCGCGATTGCGCAGGCGCTCGCATCCTCGCTCCTAACTGCCCATGAACCCACACCCGCCACCGCGGCAAAGCAGCCGTGCGGCAACTCGATCCACGAGTGTCGTTCTGGTCAGCCTCAGGCTGACTAACTCGACACTCGACGGTGCATCGCCCGGCGAGCCGCCTAGAACAGGCCGAGTTGGCTTGCGCCGACGGCCTCGGGCTGCTGCTCGGGCTCGGGCGGTGGCTCCGGCTCCCCAGCGAGCTCGGGCTCGGGGATCGCGGGCTCGGGCGCGCCAGGCTGCTCGGGCAGCGGCAGCTTCAGCAGGTCCGGGATCCGGGCGAAGTCCTCGCGGAGCAGTTCGACATTGGAAGGCGTGTAAAGCGCCGCGGCCGGGTGGAAGAGCGGGTACAGGCGCACCGCTCGCTCGCCGAGCACGCGGATCTCGGGCTGGCCGTGCAGCCGCGTGATCCCGGTCGGCTCGCCGCGCAGCAGCTTCGTCGCGAAGTTCCCCAGCGTGCAGATCACCCGCGGTTCGATCAGCTCGACCTGCCGCATCAGATAGTCCTGGCAGTTGTCGATCTCGACCGGGTGGGGATCGCGGTTGCCGGGCGGGCGGCACTTCAAGACGTTGGCGATGAAGACATCGGAGCGTTCCAGCCCGATCTCCGCCAGCAGGCGCTCGAGCAGCTTTCCCGCCTGGCCGACGAACGGCAGCCCCAGCTTGTCCTCGTTGGCGCCCGGGGCCTCGCCGACGAACATCAGGTCGGCGTCGGCGTTGCCCGCCCCGAAGACCACGGTCTGGCGCGACTCGACCAGCTGCGGGCAGCGGGTACAGCCACGGGCCTCGTCGTAGACGGCCTTCAGCGCGTCGCGGCGCTCCTGCTTCGACGGCACGGTCCGATGCTAACCCGGCCCACGGCGGAGGCAAGGCGTTGCCTTCCGCACGTTGCGGGGTACTCTTATGACAACAGCCGGTATCCCCCGAGGGAACTGGACTCACTTTTGAGCAAGACCATCACCGTCATCGGTCGCGGCCGGATGGGCGCCGCGCTGGCAGCCGCGCTTGACGCAGGCGAGCCGCACGGGCGCGGGAGCGACGGCGCGGACGCCGAGATCGTCCTGCTGTGCGTGCCCGACGCCGAGATCGCCGCCGCCGCCGCGGCTGTCGCCCCATCGCCCTCGCGGCTCGTCGGCCACTGCTCCGGAGCCACCACGCTCGCCCCGCTGGCGCCGCACGAGGCCTTCTCGCTGCACCCGCTGATGACCGTGACCGGCCCGAGCGCCCAGTTCGCCGGCGCGGGCTGTGCGGTCGCCGGGTCGAGCACCCGTGCGCTGGCCACGGCCCAGGAGCTCGCAGACCGCCTCGGAATGCACGCCGTGGAGATCGACGACGCCGATCGGGTCGCCTACCACGCCGCAGCATCGATCGCCTCGAACTTCCTCGTCACGCTCGAGGCCGCCGCCGAGCGCCTGCTCGCCACCGCCGGCGCCGAGCGCTACCTGCTGGTTCCGCTCGTTCGCGCCACGATCGCCAACTGGGCCGAGCTCGGCCCCGAGCGCGCCCTGACCGGCCCGATCGCCCGCGGCGACGAGGCCACCGTCACCGCCCAGCGCGAGGCCGTCGCGGAGCGAACGCCCGAGCTGCTGGCGCTCTTCGACGCGCTCGTGCAGGCCACCCGCGACCTGGCCCGGGTGCCCGCATGAGGACGCTGCGCACCGTCGCCGAGGTCCGTGCTGCGCTGACCGCGACGCGCCGCGAGGGCCGCACCATCGGGCTCGTCCCCACGATGGGCTCGCTGCACGAGGGCCACCTCTCGCTGATCCGTCGCGCGCGCGAGGAGTGCGACGAGGTGGTCGTGTCGCTGTTCGTCAACCCGGCCCAGTTCAACGACCCCGCCGACCTGCGCGCCTACCCGCGCGACGAGGCACGCGACGGCGAGCTGGCCGCCGAGGCCGGCGCCGACCTGCTCTATGCCCCCGCGGTCGAGGAGGTCTATCCCCCCGGCTTCTCGACCACGGTCGCCGTGCGCGGAATCACCGAGACGCTGGAGGGCGAGCACCGCGGCGTCGACCACTTCGACGGCGTCACCACCGTCGTGACCAAGCTGCTGAACACGGTCGCGCCCGACGTCGCGTACTTCGGCCAGAAGGACGCCCAGCAGGCGCTCGTGATCTCGAAGCTCGTCGCCGACCTCGACATGCCCGCCCGGATCGAGGTCGTGCCCACCGTTCGCGAGCCCGACGGCCTTGCGCTGTCGAGCCGCAACGCGCACCTCGCCGGCCCCGAGCGCGAGCGCGCGCTCGCCCTCGCCACCGCCCTGCGCGCCGCCGAGGAAGTCGTGGCGGCCGGCGAGCGCGACGTCCACGCCGTCCGCACGGCGGCGCTGGCAGCGATGAGCTCTTTCAACGTCGAGCCCGAGTACCTCGAGCTCGTTTCAACCAAGGACCTGGCGCCCGTGGCGGCGATCGACGGGGAAACGCTCCTCGCGGTCGCGGCCAGGGTCGGCGGCGTCCGCCTGATCGACAACACCATTCTCACGACCAACGGGAGGCACTGAGCATGCAGCGCACGATGCTCAAGTCCAAGATCCACCGGGCGACGGTGACCGACTGCGACCTGCACTACGTCGGGTCCATCACCGTCGACCCCGACCTGCTCGAGGCCGCCGACATCCTCGAGCACGAGCAGGTGGCCGTCGTCGACGTCGACAACGGCGCCCGCTTCGAGACCTACACGATCGCCGGCGAGCGCGGCAGTCGTGAAATCAAGGTCAACGGCGCCGCCGCGCGGCTCGTCCACCGCGGCGACACGATCATCGTCATCTCCTATGCCACGTACGACCGGGAGGAGATGGAGCACTACGAGCCCCGCGTGGTCCACGTGGAGGCCAACACGAATCAGATCCTCGACATCGACGCCGAGGTCGCAACCCTTCTCACGGAGGCCCGCTGAATGTCTGCTCATCCGTCCCAGATCGCCGTCGCCGCCGACTCCGAGCGGCTGCCCGTCACGCTCCCGCGCCTGCACGAGATGAAGGCGCTCGGCGAGCCGATCGTCATGGTCACCGCGTACGACTTTCCCTCGGCCCGCGCCGCCGAGCTCGCGGGCGTCGACCTCGTCCTGGTCGGCGACTCCGGCGCGATGACCGTCCTCGGTTACCCGTCGACGGTCCCCGTCCCGCTCGACGAGATGCTGATGCTCGCCGCCGCCGCTCGCCGCGGGCTGCGCACGCCGTTCCTGGTCGGCGACATGCCGTTCGGCTCCTATGAGGTCTCCGACGAGCAGGCGGTGGGCAACGCGCTGCGATTCATCAAGGAGGCCGGCTGCGACGCGGTCAAGCTCGAGGGCGGCGGCGAGACGTCTGTCGCTCGCGCCCGGGCGATCGTCAACGCCGGCATCCCCGTGATGGGTCACGTCGGCCTCACCCCGCAGACCTCCACCGCCCTGGGCGGCTACAAGGCCCAGGGGCGCACGGCCGAGGCCGCCGCGCGCGTGGGCCGCGAGGCGCGCGCGCTCCAGGAGGCCGGCTGTTTCGCGATCGTCTTCGAGGCGATCCCGTCCGCGGTCGCCGAGGAGCTGATGCCGCGCATGACGGTGCCGGTCATCGGCATCGGTGCAGGGCCGGCCACCGACGGCCAGGTCCTTGTCTTCCACGACCTGCTCGGCATCCGCGAGGGCATGGGCGCCCGGTTCGTCAAGCGCTACGCCAACCTGCTCGACGACATGACCGCCGGCGTGACGGCGTTCGCCGCGGACGTGCGCACGCGCCGCTATCCGCTGGCCGAGCACGGTTACTCGATCCCCACCGAGGAGCTCGAGGGCCTGCGCGAGCAGCTCGGCACGCCCGCTGGGTGACGCCTGCGCTGTCGGTCGTCCGGCGCAGGCGCGCGCTCGCCGCGTGCGCCTGCGGCGCGCTGATCGCCGGCGCGGCGGCGGGCGCGACGGTCCGGCCTGACGGCGGTTCGACCACCTCGGTCACCGCCACGCCCGCGCTGCCTACGGCGACGCTGGCGGCCGGCGCACACGAGGCGGCGAAGCTGTCGCTCGACCGGGCCGCCGGCCAGCTCGTCGTGCTGCGCTTCCGCGGGACGGTCGCCCCCGCCTACGTGCTGCGCGCGCTGCGGCGCGGGCGCGCCGCGGGCGTGATCCTGTTCTCCGACAACATCCGCAGCCCGGCCCAGCTGGCCGGGCTGACCCGCTCGCTACGTCGCGCTGCCGGCCGCCCGCCCGTCATCGCTGTCGACCAGGAGGGAGGCGAGGTCCGGCGCGTGCGCTGGGCCGCGCCCGTCGCCGGCCAGCCGGCGCAGGCCGCCACGGGGACCGTCGGATCCTCGGCGCGCGCCGGAGCCCGCACGCTGCGCCGAGCCGGAATCACGGTGTCCTTCGCGCCCGTGGCCGACGTGAGCTCCGGACCCCGTCCGGCGCTGGCGGCACGGACGTTCGGCGACCGACCGGCCGCGGTCGCCCGCGCCGTTGCCGCCGCTGTGCGCGGCTGGCGCTCGGGCCGCGTGGCCCCGACGCTGAAGCACTTTCCGGGCCTCGGCGCCGCCGCCGCCAACACGGACTTTCGGCCGGTGACGATCTCCCGCTCGGCGGGATCGCTGCGTGCGGACCTCGCGCCGTTCCGGGCCGGCATCGCCGCGGGGGCCCCGCTGGTGATGGTCGGCCACGCGCTCTACCCGGCGCTCGACCGGGAGCACATCGCCTCGCAATCGCGGAGGGTGATCGCCGGCCTCCTGCGCGGGGAGCTGCGGTTCCGGGGCGTCGTCGTGACCGACTCGCTGGAGGCGCGCGCCGTCACGGCCCGCTCCGGGGTGGCGACCGCGGCCGTGCGATCGGTACGAGCCGGCGCGGACCTCGCCCTGACCACGGGTCGTGGCTCGTTCTTGCCCGTTCTGCGCGCGCTGCGCGCTGAAGCGCACCGCGATGCCGGATTCGCTCGCCGGCTTCGCGAAGCGGCCGCCCGGGTGCTGGCGCTACGGCGCACCCTGTGAGGCGCAAGCCCGCGCCCAACGCTCCGTAATCCTGCTCGTCGGATTGACGCGGCGGCGCAGACCGGGCATCACACGGTCCATGCGTTCCCGCGTCGCGATCCTCGCCTGCCTGCTCGTCACCTCCGCCGCCCCCGCCGCATCGGCGGCTGTCCCGCACGTCGTCGCACCTGGCGAGACGCTCTGGACGATCGCCGCCGCGAGCAACTTCACGACGCGGGCGCTGGCCGTCTACAACGGCCTATCGGTGGACTCGAACGTCATCCTGGGCTCGACGCTGCAGATCCCGAGCGTCCCCGAGGCCGCGGCCAAGCTCGCCACCGCACCCGCGGTCGCGGCAGCCCCCACGACCGGCGCGCCGCCCGCATTGGGCGCCTATACGGTGCGGCCCGGCGACACCCTCGGCGCCTTGGCGCGGCGCAGCGGTGTCGGCCTCGAGGCGATCGCGGCGATGAACGGCCTCGATCCCGCGGGGCTGCTGCTGGCGGGATCGGCACTGAAGCTGCCGACCGGCTCGCCGGTGGCCGGCCAGCCCTCGCCCCCGCCCACCGCTACACCGGCCGCCTCCCCCGCGCCGACGCCCGGGCGCGTGACCTCCGCCGACATCGCGACCGTCGCCACCCGCAACGGCGTTCCCGCGTCGCTGGCCTCCGCCATCGCCTGGCAGGAGAGCGGGTTCAACAACGCGATGGTCTCCGCGGCCAACGCCCGCGGCGTGATGCAGGTGCTGCCGGGAACTTGGGATTGGGTACAGGCGAACCTCGCGCGCCGGCAGCTAGACCCCGCGTCGCCGATCGACAACGTCGGTGCGGGCGTGCTCTACCTCGGCCAGCTGCTGCGCGATACGAACGGCGACCCGGGACTGGCCGCCGCGGCCTATTACCAGGGGCTCGCCTCGGTGCGCCACATCGGCATGCTGCCCGAGACCCAGCGCTACGTCGCCAACGTGCTGGCGCTGCGCTCGCGCTTCGGCGGGTGAGGCCGACCAACTTCGGGCGCTGCCCGGAGTTGTAGCTGCCAGAACTACTACGGGAGATCCCACATGCGCACGCCCATCCTGCTCGTCGCTGCCCTGACCGCGACCGCCGTACCGGTGGCCCTGGCCGCCCCGAAACCGCCCAAGCCGCCTCGCGACGCCAAGCTGACCGCGACCGTCAAGCCCAGCTCGATCGTGTTCGGGAAGTTCACCACGATCGCCGGGAACCTCAGCAGCAAGACGGCCAACGTCCCGGTCGAGCTGCAGGCCGACCCGATTCCCTACGACGGCAAGTGGGTCACCCGCGGCACGAAGAACACCGACGCAAAGGGCGATGTCAGCTTCGCGCTGGCGCCCGACGTCAACACCAAGCTGCGGCTTCAGACCAGCGGCGCCCCGAAGCTCACCAGCGCCGAGAGCGCGCTCGGCGTGAAGTGGCGGGTCGGCTTCCGCGTCAGCGACAGCACTCCGAACAAGGGCTCGAAGGTCCGCTTCTCCGGCTCGGTGCACCCGATGCACGTCGGCGGCACCGTGCTGATCCAGAAGAAGACCGCGAGCGGCTTCAAGACGGTCAAGAGCACCGTGTTGAAGGCCGCGACCGCCACCTACTCGACCTACAGCGCGCGCCTGGCCATCCGCAGCACGGGCACCTACCGGATCCGGATCCCGGCCGACGCGTCGCACCTGTCGGGCCTCAGCAGGACCCGCACGCTGACGGTCGGCTAGGCGACGTTCGGAGGCGGGACGGCGACGTCGTAATCGATCGTCCGCAGGACGCGCGCCGGCGCGCCTGCGGCGATCGAGAACGCCGGGATGTCGGTCGTCACGACGCTGTTGGCGCCGATCACGCAGCGCTCGCCGATCGTCACCCCGCTGGTGACGATGACGTTGGCCCCACACCAGACGTTGTCGCCGATCCGCGTCGGCCCCTTGGTGGTGAATCCCTGCCACGGCACCGGCATCTCGGGGTCGTTGTAGCGGTGGTTGCCGTCGGTGACGAAGCAGCCGTTGGCGAACATGCAGTGCTCGCCGATCTCGACCAGGTCGACGGCGGCGACCATCACCCCGATGTTCAGGAACGTGCCCCCGCCGATCCGAATCCGCGCAGGCGCGGGGCCCGTGATCCACACGTCGGGCTCGAACAGCGCGTGCGGACCGACTTCCAGGCGCCCCTCCCGCAGCATCTCGAGCACGTTGCCGTGCACCGGCCAGCGGCAGAACGCCTGGCGCTTGGCGAACTCACGGTAGATCGCGACGCGATTCCACGGCAGCGAATTGCGCTCGTACCAACGCCACTTCTGCCACCACAGCTTGGCGTCGTGCCGGTCCACACGACGAAAGCCTAGGCGGCGTCACGTCCTTGCACCCTTGACGGCGTCAAGCACAATTCCGGCCGATCGAGTTCGGGTGGTTGTCCTTCGTCGCTTCGCCCTCGATGGTGGCATCGATGGCTCCCCCGCGCACGTCCCCGCCGTCTCGTGCCCGCAGCTCGAGATCCTTGAGGGTCTCCGGTTCGAGCTGGGCCTCAGGCTCATCGCCCGGCGCCCGCGCACCCGGCTGGTCTGCGTTCGTCATCTGATTCTCCCTTCCTCACCGTTCACATCGAGGTCCGGTGCTGACGTCGACGCACCTGTTGAACGCGGCGCGGCTGCCGCCCATCACCATTTCGGCCTCGCCGTCCGCATCGAGGTCCTTGAGCGTTTCCGGGTCGAGCTGCGGCTCACCCGCAGCGCCTGTGGGAGCCGGTTTCCCCCCGCCCGCCGGCTGGTCTGCGCTCGTCATCTCGTTCCCCCGCTCGTCGAACGTTGTCTGCCGTCAGGGTCCACGAGGGCGCGACGCACCGATAGTTCGAATTTCGAACCGACATCGGGTTGTCGCGTCCAGCATCATTGGGCGATGCCCGAGCATTCGCAGTTCTGTCCGGTCTTCAAGGCCAGTGCACAGGTCGGCGATCGCTGGAAGCTGCTGATCGTGCGCGAGATGCTCTTCGGGGTCAGCGGCTTCAACGAGCTTCTGCGCGGACTGCCCGGGATCTCACGCTCGACGCTCGCCGACCGCTTGCGCTCGTTGGAACGCGCCGGGATCGTCGAGCGCAGCACCAGCCCTGCGGGCAAGACACTCGGCTACGGGCTCACCCCGGCCGGCCGCGACCTCAGGCCGGTCATGCTTGCGCTGGGCCAGTGGGGGGCCACGTGGCTGCTCACCGATCCCGATCCGGAGGAGCTCGACCCCGACCTGATCATGGTCTGGATGGCGCGGCGCGTCGACCGCGATCAGCTGCCCGCGGGCCGCACCATCGTCCAGTTCGACTTCCGCGCCCCGGCCAAACGCTTCTGGATGGTGCTCGAGCCCTCCGAGGTCTCGGTCTGCTTCCAGCACCCGGGCTTCGACGTCGATCTGCAGATCGCCGCCGACACAGCCACCTACTACCGCATCTATCTCGGAAAGGCGGAGCTGGGCGGCGCGATGGCCGCGGGAAAGCTGACCATCGACGGTCCACTCGACCTCCAGAACGGGATGCGCCGCTGGTTCTCCTGGAGCGCCTTCGCAGGCGCCAGCCACGACGCCGCGACACGCCGCGAAGCCGCGCTCGAGCTCGCGACCGGCGATCCGGTCAGGATCACCGCCTGAGCCCCACGGGCGGGTCCTAGCCGCGGCGGCCGTCTTCGCGCGCGCCCGCGACCGGCGGACCTTCGGCGCGCTCGGGCTCACGAGCCCGGCCAGGAACGTGCCCGTGTAGGAGCCCGGCGTGCCGGCGACGTCCTCGGGTGTCCCGGTCGCCACGACCTCGCCGCCCTCGTCGCCGCCCTCGGGGCCCATGTCGATGATGCGGTCGGCGGTCTTGATCACGTCGAGGTTGTGCTCGATGACGAGCACGGAGTTGCCCTGGTCGACGAGGCGGTGCAGCACGTCGAGCAGCCGCTCGACGTCGGCGAAGTGCAGGCCGGTCGTCGGCTCGTCGAGGATGTAGAGCGTGCGCCCGGTCGCCACCTTCGAGAGCTCGGTGGCGAGCTTGACGCGCTGGGCCTCGCCGCCCGACAGCGTCGTCGCCGGCTGGCCGAGCCGGATGTAGCCCAGGCCGACCGCGTTGAGCGTCTCCAGGCGCCGGCGGATCTTGGGGATGTGGGTGAAGAACTCGACCGCGTCCTCGACCGACATCTCCAGCACGTCGGCGATGTTCTTGCCCTTGAAGCGGATGTCGAGCGTCTCGCGGTTGTAGCGCTTGCCCTGGCACTGCTCGCACGGGACGTAGACGTCGGGCAGGAAGTGCATCTCGATCTTGATCTGGCCGTCGCCGCGGCAGACCTCGCAGCGCCCGCCCTTGACGTTGAACGAAAAGCGGCCCGGTTTGTAGCCGCGCGCCCGCGACTCCTGCGTCTTGGCGAACAGGTCGCGGATGACGTCGAACAGGCCGGTATAGGTCGCCGGGTTGGAACGCGGGGTGCGACCGATCGGCGACTGGTCGACGGCGATGATCTTGTCGAGCTGGTCGAGTCCCGCGAGCCCACGGTGCGCTCCCGGCCGCACGCGCGCCCGCATCAGCCGGCTGGCGACGGCCTTGTAGATGATCTCGTTGACCAGCGTCGACTTGCCCGAGCCCGACACGCCGGTCACGCAAGTCATCACCCCGAGCGGAACCTGTACGTCGATGCGCTTGAGGTTGTGCTCGCTGGCGCCCTTGACCTCCAGGTAGCCCGCCGGCGTGCGGCGCTTCTTGGGCACCGCGATCTCGCGCCGGCCCGAAAGGAACTGGCCCGTCAGCGATCCCTCGACGGCGCACACGTCCTCGGCGGTGCCCTCGGCGACGACCCAGCCGCCGTGCTCGCCGGCGCCCGGCCCGAGGTCGACGATGTGGTCGGCCGCGCGCATCGTCTGCTCGTCGTGCTCGACCACCAGGACCGTGTTGCCGAGGGCGCGCAGGCGCTCGAGCGTGGCGATCAGCTTCGAGTTGTCGCGCTGATGCAGGCCGATCGACGGCTCGTCGAGCACGTAGAGCACCCCTACGAGCGCCGAACCGATCTGGGTCGCCAGCCGGATCCGCTGTGCCTCGCCGCCCGAGAGCGTGGCCGCCGCGCGGTCCATCGACAGGTAGCCGATGCCCACGTTGTCGAGGAACTGGAGACGCTCGGTGATCTCGCGCAGGATCAGCCTGGCGATGTGGCGGTCGGTCTCGGAGAGCTCGAGCGCCTCCACCCACTCGCTCGCCCGCCGCACGGACATCGCCGTGAACTCGTGGATCGCCATGCCGCCGAGCAGCACCGCACGCGACTCGGGCCGCAGCCGCGAGCCCTCACACGCCGGGCACGGCACCAGCGACATGAACTCCTCGATCCGCTGGCGGACGTTCTCGGAGTCGGTCTCCTTGTAGCGGCGCTGGAGCCCCTCCACGACGCCTTCGAAGCGGGTGGCATAGGACCGCTTGCGCCCGTAGCGGTTGCGATAGGAGATGTGGATCCGCTTGCCGTTGGTGCCGGAGAGGAAGAGCTCCTGCTCGTCGGGCGAGAGCTTTTCCCAGGGGCACTCGAGGTTGATGCCGTACTCGTCGGCCAGCGCCTGGACGAGCTGCTCGTAGTAGTTCGAGGACGACATCGCCCACGGCGCGATCGCGCCCTCGCCGATCGTCAGCGTGGGATCGGGCACCACGAGCTCGGGGTCGATCTCCATCTGCGAGCCCAGGCCGGTGCAGCGCTCGCACGCGCCGTGCGGCGAGTTGAACGAGAAGATGCGCGGCTCGAGCTCGGGGATCACCGGGCCGTGGTCGGGGCAGGCGAACTTCTCGGAGTACAGCCAGCGCTCCGGGGCTTCGCCCTCGCGGGGAACGGTCTCGACCTCGACCATGCCGTCCGCAAGCGCGACCGCGGTCTCGATCGAGTCCGCGAGCCGCTTGCGGATGTCGTCGCGCATGACCAGACGGTCGACGACCAGCGAGATGTCGTGCTTGAACTTCTTGTCGAGGACGATCGGCTCTTCGAGCAGGCGCAGCTCGCCGTCGACGACCACGCGCGAGAAACCCTCCGCCCGCAGCTCGTCGAAGAGCTTGCCGTACTCGCCCTTGCGCCCCCGCACCACCGGCGCAAGCACCATGAACCGCGTGCCCTCGGGCAGCTCGAGGATCTGGTCGATGATCTGCTCGGCCGACTGGCCGGCGATCGGCTTGCCGCAGATGTGGCAGTGCGGCTGGCCGATCCGCGACCACAGCAGGCGCAGGTAGTCGTAGATCTCGGTGACGGTGCCGACCGTCGACCGCGGGTTGCGCGACGTCGTCTTCTGATCGATCGAGATCGCCGGCGACAGACCCTCGATCGAGTCGACGTCGGGCTTGTCCATCTGGCCCAGGAACTGCCGCGCGTAGGCCGACAACGATTCGACGTAGCGGCGCTGGCCCTCGGCGTAGATCGTGTCGAACGCCAGGCTCGACTTCCCCGACCCCGACAGGCCGGTGATGACCACCAGCGCGTCACGCGGCAGCGCGACGGTGACGTCCTTGAGGTTGTGCTCGCGGGCGCCCGAGACGACTATCTGGTGGGTCGGAGCCACCCTGTCAGTCTAGATGTCCGAACAGACGTTCGGGTTGCGCAAACCGCGGACGCTGCGGGAACTTCTGCGGTCGCTCAGCCCTCGACGGAGGCGTAGACCTCGTTCAACAGCGACTCGCGGTCGGAGAGGTCGAAGTGCTCGGCGAGGTAGCGGTCCGTCTCGTCGCGCGAGGTCCCGTTGAGCGCCATGTTCAGAGCGATCAGACGTGCGCCCTCGGCGTCGTCGTCGGGCTCGTCGGTCGAAGGCTCGGGGGCGGCCGGCTCTGGCTCGGGCTCGGGCACGGCGGCCGGCGCCCGGCGCTCGAGCGCGGGCTCGGGCGCGGGCTCGGGCTCGTCCTCCACCTGCGCCACGGGGTCGGGTACCGCGACGGGCCGGGTGGGCTCGGGCACCTCGCGGGTGTGGGCCTCCGCTGCGGCGGCCTCGGTCCGCCCGCGGCCGCCGGCGTCGTAGAGCTCGCGCATGCTGCCTTCCAGCAGCGACAGGTCGGCCTGCAGCCGGTTGCCGCCGGTGCGGATGCCCTCGGTCATCGTCGTGAGCTCGCTCTGCATCGCGTCGACGCGCTGAAGCATCTGCTGCGTGGCGTCGCCGACCTTCTCGAGGTGCGCCTGCGAGCGCTTGACGGCGTCGTCGCGCGTGCTCGCGGCGTCGGCCTCGGCCTCGCGGCGGATCCGGTCGGCCTCGTCCTGCGCGTCGCGCTCGAGGTCTCCGGCCGTCGTCTCGGCGGCCTGGACGATCGATGCGACCTGCTGGCTGGCCAGGGTGGCCAGCGATTCCGGGCTACGACGCTCGGACTGGCGGCGCAGGGTGTCGACCTCGTCGGCGAGGCGGGCGAGGTGCTCGTCGACCGCCTCGGGCTCGTAGCCGCGGCGGCCGATGGGGAAGTCGCGCTTCTCGATGGATTGACGGTCCAGTGCCAAGGTCTCTTCTCCGGGGGAAGTGGTCGGGCGAGGCAGAGCGTAGCGAGACAGGGCGCGACGAACAGGCCCTGGGGGCCCCAGAAGGCTAGGCGGGGGCCTCGTGCTCGGTCAAATCGCGCAGATCGCGCCGCAGCTCGCGGATCTCGTCGCGCAGGCGGGCGGCGTACTCGAAGCGCAGGTCCTCGGCCGCGGCGAGCATCTCCTCCTCGAGCTCGACGATCGTCCGCTCGAGGTCCGACAGCGACATCTCGTCGGTCTTGATCCGCTTGCGCGCGCTGCGGCGCTTGCCCCGCGGCGTCTTGCCCTCGGACTGCAGGAACTCCGCGATGTCCGAGATCCCCTTGGAGATCGTCGTCGCCGTGATCCCGTGCTCGATGTTGTAGGCGACCTGGATCGCGCGCCGGCGGTCGGTCTCGGAGATCGCCGCCTGCATCGCAGCCGTGTGCTTGTCGGCGTACATCAGGACGGTGCCCTCGATGTTGCGTGCCGCGCGGCCGATCGTCTGGATCAGGGAGGTCTCCCCGCGCAGGAAGCCCTCCTTGTCGGCGTCGAGGATCGCCACCAGCGTGACCTCGGGGAGATCCAGCCCCTCGCGCAGGAGGTTGACGCCGACAAGCACGTCGTATTCGCCCAGCCGCAGGTCGCGGATGATCTGGATGCGCTCCAGCGTGTCGACCTCGGAGTGCAGGTAGCGCACGCGGAAGCCCATCTCGAGCAGGTAGTCGGTGAGGTCCTCGCTCATCTTCTTGGTGAGCGTGGTGACGAGCACGCGCTCGTCCTTGTCGACGCGCTTGCGCACCTCGTTCATGAGGTCGTCGATCTGGTTGCGCGTCTCGCGGACCTCGACGGCGGGGTCGACGATCCCGGTCGGGCGGACGATCTGCTCGACGATCCGCTCGGAGTGGCGGCGCTCGTAGTCGCCCGGCGTGGCCGAGACGAACACCATCTGCGGCGTGATCGACAGGAACTCCGCGAACGTCTGCGGGCGGTTGTCGAGCGCGCTGGGGAGCCGGAAGCCGTAGTCGACGAGCGTCTGCTTGCGCGACCGGTCGCCCTCGTGCATGCCGCCGATCTGCGGCACGGTCTGGTGGCTCTCGTCGATGAAGCAGACGAAGTCGTCGGGGTAGTAGTCCAGCAGGCAGTAGGGCCGCGAACCGGGCGGCCGGCCGTCGAGGATCCGCGAGTAGTTCTCGATGCCGTTGCAGAAGCCCATCTCGCGCAGCATCTCCATGTCGTACTGCGTGCGCTGGCGCAGGCGGTGGCTCTCCAGCAGCTTGCCCTCGGACTCCAGCTGCGCGGTGCGCTCGTTGAGCTCGCGCCCGATCTCCTCGACCGCGCGCTCGATCGTGCCCTCCTTGACGCTGTAGTGCGTCGCGGGCCAGATGCCGACGTGCTCGAGATCGTCCTCGATCAGCTCGCCGGTCAGCGGGTCGAAGTGCTGGATCCGCTCGACCTCGTCGCCGAACATCGTGAAGCGGTAGGCCGACTCGGCGTAGGCCGGGAAGATCTCCAGGGCCTCGCCGCGGACGCGGAAGTGGCCGCGGCCCAGCGCCACGTCGTTGCGCGAGTACTGCATCGTCACGAGCTTGCGCAGCAGCGCGTCGCGGTCGGCGAAGTCGCCGCGCTTGAGCACGACGACGTTGCGGTCGTATGTCTCCGGCGAGCCCAGGCCGAAGATGCACGACACGCTGGCCACGATGATCACGTCGCGCCGGGCGAACAGCGCGGCGGTCGCCGCGTGGCGCAGGCGGTCGATCTCGTCGTTGATGGCCGAGTCCTTCTCGATGTAGAGGTCCTTGGACGGGACGTAGGCCTCGGGCTGGTAGTAGTCGTAGTAGCTGACGAAGTACTCGACCGCGTTGTCGGGGAAGAACGTGCGGAACTCGTTGCACAGCTGTGCGGCCAGCGTTTTGTTGTGCGCGATGACCAGCGAGGGCTTCTGCACCGCCTGGATCACGCCGGCCATCGTCATCGTCTTGCCGGTGCCCGTCGCGCCGAGCAACGTGGTGGCGCGATCGCCGCGTGTGACCGCCTCCGCGATCTCCTCGATTGCCCTCGGCTGGTGGGCCGCGGGGGTGAAAATGGGGTCCAGTCGGAACTCGGGCAAGAACCTTTCAGTCTAGGAATCGGCGCAGACGGAATCGGGTCGCAGGCGGTCGTACGCTGAGGTGGTGCGCGCGGTCCGCCACCCACTGCAGAGCACGCTGGCGCCCGCCGAGGCGGTGCGGTTGGTGGCGGGCGAGGACCGCCCGTTCGCGCTGCTCGGCGACTGGGCCGGAGGCGGCGCCCTGCTCGGCTCGGCGCCGGTGCGCGTGGCCGGCGCCGACGAGGACCCGTTCGCCCTGCTCGACGACCAGCCCGCGGTGCAGGCCGAGGGCGCGGTCGTGGGCGGCGGCTGGTTCGGCGTGCTCGGCTACCGGCTCGGCCACCTCGTCGAGGAGCTGCCGGCCGACCCGCCGGCCCCCACTCCCCTGCCCGCCCATGCGCTCGCCTTCTACGACCATGTCATCCGCTTCGACGGCGAGCGTTGGTGGTTCGAGGCGCTGTGGTCCGCTGCCCGCGAAGCCGCGCTCGACGAGCGGCTCGAGCACTGGCGCCGGCGACTCGACCAGCCCGCGCCGGCGCCCGGGCCGCTGCGCCTGGCCGCGTTCGCGCCGCGCGCACCCGGCGAGGCCGCGCATCTGGCGGCCGTCGCCGAGTGCATCGAGCGGATCGCCGCCGGCGAGCTGTTCCAGGCGAACCTGACGCTGCGGCTGGAGGCCGGCTGGTCGGGCATCGCGACGGAGCTCGCCGCGCGCGCCTTCTGCAGTGGCTCGCGCTTCGGAGCGTTCGTCGAAGGCCCGTCGGGAGCCGTCGTCAGCCTTTCGCCGGAGCGGTTCCTGCGGCGGATCGGCCGGCAGGTGCAGACCGAGCCGATCAAGGGCACCGCCGAGGACCCGGAGGTGTTGCTCGCCTCCACCAAGGACGCGGCCGAGCACGTGATGATCGTCGACCTGATGCGCAACGACCTCGGGCGCGTCTGCGCCTACGGGACGATCGAGGCGCACCCGCCGCGCGTCGAGCCGCACGCGAACGTCTTTCACCTCGTCTCGTCGGTGACGGGCACCCTGCGCGACGACGCCGGCGACGCCGACCTGCTGCGCGCGACGTTCCCGCCGGGCTCGGTGACAGGCGCGCCGAAGGTCCAGTCGCTGAAGGTGATCTCCGAGCTGGAGGCGACGCGGCGCGAGGCCTATACCGGCGCGATCGGCTACGCGAGCCCGGTCGCCGGGTTGGAGCTCAACGTGGCGATCCGGACGTTCGAGACCCGCGGCGAGCGCATCTGGCTGGGGGCCGGCGGCGGGATCGTCGCCCAGTCGCGGCCGGAGGCGGAGCTCGCCGAGGCGCTCGACAAGGCGCGCGGGCCGCTCGACGCGATCGGCGCTCGGCTGGCCCCTCTCCACCCCCGCACCCGCCTACCACGAGCCCTCCCCCGCGCCCTCGACCACGGGCCGCGGCCCGACCCGTCGCACGGGCTGCTGGAGACGATCCTCGTCATCGACGGGCGTCCCAGGGCCCTCGAACGGCATCTGGAGCGGCTGGGAGCGAGCGCAGCGACCGTGTACGACCTCCCGGTCCCGGGTGACGCCCGTGTTCTGATCGAGGCGGCCGCGGCGGGCGCCACCGGACCGTGTCGCGTGCGCGTTGTCGCCACCCCGGCGCCGAAGGCGGTCTCGCTGGCGGTCACGCTCGCACCGATCGGGGAGCGGCCCGAGACCACGGGGTTGACGCCGTTCGTGCTTCCCGGTGGCCTGGGGGCGCACAAGTGGGCCGACCGCCGCCTGGCCGCCGCACTGGAGGCCGCGGCCGGCCCCGCCAGCACCGCGCTGCTCGTGGACGCCGACGGCGCCGTGCTGGAGGCGACGTGGGCGAACGTCTGGCTCGTCGAGGGCGACGGCCTCGTCACGCCGCCGGCCGACGGGCGCCTGCTGGCCGGCATCGGGCGGATGCAGCTGCTTGCCGAGGCAAGCGAGGACGAGGTCGACCTCGCGCGGCTCGAGGCCGCCGACGAGGTCTTCCTCACGTCGGCGCTACGCACGCGGCACCGCGTCGGCCCGCCCGCGCCCGTGCCCGCCTAGCGCAGGCCGAGCTCGCGCGGGTACTCGCGGGCGTACTGCCCGCGTGCCGAGAGGACGCGGCGCACGTAGGCCCGCGTCTCCGGGAACGGGATGTCGCCCACCCGCAGTGAGCGGTCCGCCTGGCCGGCCTGGTCGATCCAGCGGTCGACGTTGCCCTCGCCGCCGTTGTAGGCCGCCAGCGCCAGCGTGGTGTTGCCGCCGTAGCGGCCGATGAGGTAGCGCAGGTAGTACGTGCCGTAGGCGATGTTCACCTGCGGCGTCGACAGGTCGCCGATCTCGAAGGCTGTGCCCCCGGAGCGACCGGCGATGAACTGGGCGGTCTGCGGAGTGATCTGCATGAGGCCCTTCGCGCCCGCCTGTGAGGTCGCGTCGCGGAAGTGCGACTCGGCGTAGATCACGGCGGCGACCAGGGCCGGGTCGAGGCCCTTCTCCCGCGACTGCTGGCGGATGATGTCCTCGTGACGCAGCGGGAGCTTGATCTCTCGCACCGCGTGGTCGAGCGTCGGCATCAGCAGCACGACGAGCAGGCCGATCGCCGCGGCGGTGCCGACCACCAGGCCGGCGCGCCTGCGCAGGATCGTCGCGCGCGGCACGCGGCGGCCGCGCGAGATGCGGCTGGTGCGGGCGCTGGTGCCGGCGGGGAAGTTCACGACTCGTTCAGCTTCTCAAGGACGCCTGACAGCGCCTCTTCCAACTCTCCCACCGTTCCCGAGTTGCGAATCACGAAGTCGGCGCGACTTGCCTTGTCCTGTTGGGGAAGCTGCCGCGCGGCTCGCTCGTCGACCGCCTCGTGGCCCCGCAGCGCCGCGCGCTCGCGACGGACGTCCTCGTCGGCGACGACCGCGATCGTGGCGTCGTAAGCGCCCTCCATTCCCGCCTCGAACAACAGCGGCGTCTCGACCACCGCTGCGCGAGGCGCCGGGGTGCGGCTCAGGGCGTCCTCGCGGAACGCGGCCACCCGCTGGGCCACCCGCGGCCAGATCAACTGCTCGAGCCAGGCCCGCTCCTCGGGCCCGGCGAACGCCGCGGCCGCGACCGCCGAGCGGTCGACGACGCCCGCGGGCGCCACCTTCTCGCCCCACCGGGCGACGACGGCATCACGCACCTCGGCGTCCTCGTAGAGCTCGTGGACGACCGCGTCGGTCGACAACGTCGCCGCACCGAGCCGCTCCAACGCGGCGAGCGCGGTCGACTTGCCGGCGCCCAGCCCACCGGTGAGCCCGACGAACGGGACGCTGGGAGCCGCCACGACGCGGCGCCGACCGGGCTAGGACTGCTGTTCGGCCGGGGGCGCGGCCTCGACCGCGTCGGCCTCGGCCTCGGTGTCGGCCGCGGGAGCGTCCTCGGCCGCCGGCTCGTCGGGCGCGGCCTCGGCCGGAGCTTCCTCAGCCGGAGCCTCCTCGGCGGGAGCCTCCTCGGCAGGCGCCTCCTCGGCAGGCGCCTCGGCCTCGGCGGCCGGAGCCTCCTCAGCCGGAGCCTCCTCGCGGGCGCCTCCTCGGCAGGCGCCTCGGCCTCGGCGGCCGGAGCCTCCTCGGCGGGGGCCTCCTCGGCGGCCTCCTCGGCCGGAGCCTCGGCGATCTCCGCCTCGGCCAAGTCGGTCGCCGGATCGGCCTCTGCGTCGGCCTCGGCGGGAGCGGCATCAGCGGGCGGCGCGCTCGGCGGCGCGAAGACGTCCTCGCTCAGGCCAAGCTCGGGCACGTCGTCGAGGTCGCCGAGATCCAGCGGCTCGCCCGCGGCGGCGCGGTGCTCGCTCGGCAGCACCTGACCCTCGACTCGCTTGACCGACAGCGAGAGCCGCCGGCGCTCGGAGTCGATCTCGAGAACCTTCACCCGCACCACGTCGCCCGGCTGGACGACCTCGCGCGGGTTCTCGACGTGATGGTTGGCCAGCTCGGAGATGTGCACGAGGCCCTCGACGCCGTCGAGGATCTCCACGAACGCGCCGAACGTGACGACCTTCGTGACCGTGCCCTCCAGCTCGTCACCCACGCGGTAGGTGTCGACGACCCGCTGCCACGGATCCTCCTGGGTCTGCTTGAGGCCCAGGCTGATGCGCTGGCGGTCGCGGTCGATGTCGAGGACCTTGACCTGCACGGCGTCGCCGATGTTGAGCAGCTCGGACGGGTGGTTGACGTGCGACCACGAGAGCTCGGAGATGTGGATCAGGCCGTCGATCCCGTTGAGGTCGACGAACGCGCCGAAGTCGACGATGTTCGAGATGACGCCCTCGACGACAAGTCCGGGCTGGAGGTTGTCGAGGATCTCCTGGCGCTGCTCCTTGCGCTCCTCCTCGAGCACCGCGCGGCGCGAGAGCACGACGTTGTTGCGCGAGCGGTTGAGCTCGATGACCTTGCACTCGATCTGCGTGTGCAGGTACTGGTCGAGGTCCGGCACGCGGCGGATGTCGACCAGCGACGCGGGCAGGAAGCCGCGCACGCCGAGGTC
Source organism: uncultured Actinomycetes bacterium (assembly GCA_963825415.1). Taxonomy (GTDB): domain Bacteria; phylum Actinomycetota; class Thermoleophilia; order Solirubrobacterales; family Solirubrobacteraceae; genus BP-464. The sequence goes on from CAWGTD010000006.1 coordinate 191,048, forward strand.
GATGATGAGCCCGCCCTTGACCACTTCGATGACCGTGCCCGTGACCGGTTCGCCACTCTCGCCCGCCGCCTCGATGCGCCGCCACGCCTTCTCGAAGCGGGCGCGCTTCTTGGACATGATCAGGCGACCGTCCTGGTCCTCCTTGATCAGGACGAGTGCGTCGACCTCCTCCCCCAGCTCGACCTCTTCGTGCGGGTCGACGTTCTTGCGGATCGACAGCTCGTTGGAGGGGATGACCCCCTCGCTCTTGTAGCCGATGTCGACGAGTACCTCGTCGTTGTCGATACGCACGACGCTGCCGGAGACAACCTCGCCTTCCTCGATCTGCGTGAAGGTCGCGTCGTAGTTGGGGACGATCTGGCCGTCGATCTCGAGCAGCAGACCGTCGCTGCCCTCGACGATCTTGGCTTCAGGTACGTCGGTCGTAGGTTCAGTGGTCGTTGACATTCAGCGGAACAGCCTAGCGGTATGGTCCGCGCCGATGCCCGTGCGCGCGACCAAGCGCGGCGCCGACCGCACACCGTTGTCGGGGCGCCACGACGTGCTGATCTGCGGTGCCAGCTTCGCCGGTCTGGCGGCCGCTCGCGAGCTCGCCGGCACTGGTGCGGACGTGCTCGTGGTCGACCGCTACGAGATCGGCGAACGCCAGACCTCGGCGTGTGCGGCGCCCACCGCGTGGCTTCGCAACCTGGGTCTCGACGAGTCGATCCGCCAGACGTTCGGCGAGCTCGTCGTGCACACCCCGCGCCGCACGTTCCGCTGGGGCCTGCCATTCACGTTCTCGACGTTCGACTACCGCACGTTGTGCGAGCTGCTGGCCACTCAGGGCGACTTCACGTTCGAGACCGCGAAGGTCGACGACATCGCTCCCGGCGAGGTGCACGCGGTGCGCACCGACCGCGGGACGGTCGAGGCGCCGCTGGTCGTCGACGCGCTGGGCTGGCGGCGCGTGCTGGGCTCTCTTTCCGGCGCGGCGGTGCAGCCGCCCGAGGCGCTGCTGTCGCGCGGGCTGGAGGTCCACCCCGACGGCACGTCGACGGATCTCGAGCTGTGGCTCGACGGCCGCTACGTGCGCGCGGGCTACGGCTGGAGCTTCCCCGCCGGCGACGAGCTGCGCGTCGGCGTCGGCTCCTTCGAGCCGCGCGACCACGTCAAGGACCCCACAGTCCGGCTCGCCTCCGACGTCGACGTCCCGGCGGTGCGCTTCCAGGGCAACTGGATCCCGCACGCGCTGCGCCCGGCCGTCGAGCAGGACATCTTCTTCGCGGGCGACAGCGCGGGCCACTGCCTGCCCACCACCGCCGAGGGCATCCGCACGGCGCTGTACTTCGGCCTGGCCTGCGGGCGCGAGCTGCGCGCCGTCGTCGAGGGCCGCGCCACGCGTGAGCAGGCGCTGGAGCGCTACGCAGCGTTCTCGGCCGCGCACGCGCGCGCGTTCAGGCTGCTCAAGCGCGCGCAGGACCTCGTCGGCCACGTCGTCCCGCGCGAGCGCGTGCTGCGCGTGACCGTCGCCGCGATCTCGCGCCCGGCGCTGGTCGACGCGTTCTTCCGTCGCTACCTCGCGGTGGCACCGCCCGAGTTCGCGCTCGCCACCGCCGCGCACCCGCGCCCCGAGCGCGTCGCCGCGCTGGCCGCCTGAGCCGCTCCGGCGATGTCGGTACCGATCACGGAGCGCTCGGCCGTCTCGCTGGCACGCTCGATCAGGACCGGCGAGATCAGCTCGCGCGAGGTGGTCGACGCGCACCTCGCGCTCCTCGAGCAGGTCAACCCGCGCATCAACGCGGTCGTGGTACCGCGCTTCCAAGCGGCGCGCGAAGAGGCGTCTTCGGCGGATGCGCGGATCGCGAGCGCCGCGCCCGACGAGGAGCTTCCGCCGCTGCTGGGCGTGCCGTGCACGATCAAGGAGTCGATCGCCGTCGCGGGGCTACCGAACTGCGCCGGGCTGGTCGCCCGACGCGAACTGCGTGCCGAGCGCACGGCGCCCACGGCGCAGCGGCTGCTCGACGCCGGGGCGATCCCACTCGGGCTCACCAACACGTCCGAGCTGACGATGTGGATCGAGTCTCACAACCACGTCTACGGCCGGACGCACAACGCCTACGACCCGCGGCGCATCGCCGGCGGTTCGTCGGGCGGTGAGGGCGCCGCGGTGGGCGCCGGCCTCGCGCCGATCGGCCTCGGCAGCGACATCGGCGGCTCGATTCGCCTGCCGGCGTTCTTCAACGGCGTGTTCGGACACAAGCCGACATCCGGCCTGCTGCCCAACAGCGGGCAGTTCCCGGTGACGCACGGCGAGGCCGGCCGCCTGCTGTCCGTCGGTCCGCTGGCGCGCCGCGGTGAGGACCTGATGCCGGCGCTGCGCGTGCTGGCGGGCGCCGACCCCGACGACCCGTTCTCGCGCGATGCGCCGCTCGGCGAGCCGGGCGACGTGTCGCTGGCCGGGCTGCCCGTCGTGGTGATCGACGGGCGCCTGATCCCGCCGGTGTCCAAGGAGCTGCGCGCGGCGCTCGACCGCGCGGCCGGTGTGCTCGAGGATGCGGGCGCGCGTGTGCGGCGCGTTCCCCTGCGACGGCTGCGGACCGCGCTCGAGCCCTACCTGGCGACGCTCGCCGAAGGCGCAGGCACGACGACGCTCGAGCTCCTCGCCGGCGAGGGCGTGCACATCCGGGCACGTGACCTGCTGCGCCGCGGCGCGCCGCATACGACGGCGACCAAGCTGCTGATCGCAGCCGAGTCGACGTTCGGCCGGCTGCCTCCCGGGCGAACGCGGCGCGCGGTCAACGCCGGCGCGCGGCTCGCGCGCGAGATCGAGGAGCTCGTGGGCGACGGCGTGCTCCTGCATCCGCCGTTCGGCCGCACCGCCCCGCGGCACGGCATGACCGTCGGCCGCCCATGGAAGATCCTCCATGCCGCCGTCTTCAACCTGGCGGGCCTGCCGGCCACCGAGATCCCGCTCGGCCTCGGCAAGCGCGGCCTGCCGCTCGGCGTGCAGGCGATCGCCGGTCGCGACCGCGACCACGTGAGCATCGCGGTGGCGCTGGAACTCGAACGAGCGCTCGGCGGCTGGGTGCCGCCCGGAGCGCGTCCCAGGCGCCGAGCTCGACGCGCCTAGAACCCGCGGCGCTCGCGGTCCGCGCTAGGCGAACGTGAGCCGATCAGCACGCGCCGCCAGGCGTGTGCGAGCCACAGCAACGCAAGCACGAGCGCGGCGATCGAGGCCGCGGGCGCGTCGTCATAGCTGACGTCGCCCAGAACCACGAAGAAGAGGTACACGACCACCGCGGCGCCGATGATCGCCCAGAACGCCGGGAGGATCGCGAAGCGGCCCTGGGTGTCGACGGTGCGCCGCCCGGAGCTCGAGCGGCGCTCGCCGGAACGACGGTCGCGCCGCCTGCGGCGTTCGCCGCTGCCTGCCTGTTCCGCAGTCATCTGCCGATCGTCGCGCGTCGAGCGGACATAGCGCAACCGATCATCCGTCTAGTCCCGTCGTTCAGCCGACGACCGGCAGCTTCAGGACCGACGCGCCATGGCGCACGGTGATGTCGTAGCCGGCGGGCTCGTCGGGCAGCGCCCAGATGACGTTGGAGCTCTCGAGGATCAGTCCGAGCCGGTGGCCGGCCGGGACCGTCTGGTCCTGCGGCGCGAACCGGACGCGGGCGCGCACGAGCTCGCCGGCCGGCACGGCCTCCGAATGGGCGAGGCCGTTGCGGTAGAGCAGGTTGAGGTGGCCGCGGGCGATCGCCACGGTGCTGCCGTCGGGCGCCACGTCGACCAACGTCGGCGAGATCTGGCCGTGGTCGGCCGAGTCGAAGAACGACAACGACAGGATCGCGCTGCCGGCGATGCGCATCGGAGCGGCGAGCGGCTCGGTGGCGTAATACAGCCAGCCGTCCTCGGAATCGACGCCCTCCGCGAGAGCGCGTTCCTCGCTGCCGGTGCCGCTGTCGGTGTAGCTGGCCGGGTCGCCGCCGGCGCTCGGAGCGAGGATCCCGCCCGCGTCGGTACGGCCCAGCCGCAACGCGAGCGTCGAGGTGCCCGCCGGCGGCCACGCCGCCTCGAGCTTCGGCGCGTCGTCGGCCGTGGTGCCGGTCCGGCCCACGGTGTGGACCCGCGGCTCGGACTCCAGCCCGTTCTTGACGCCCTTGAGCGTGTAGTCGAAGAACCGGGCGAGCAGGTCGTCGTAGTCGTCGGTGCCGGGCACGCCGTGCGGGCCCTGCCACATGTAGAGGATCTTCAACAGCCGGTTCGGCAGCGAGTTGTAGAAGTCCAGGCCCTCGGACTGCTTGACGTTGTAGTCCTGCCAGCCGTGCGTGACGAGCACCGGGACGCGCACGTTGGCGGCATCCTTGCGGTAGTCGCGGTCGAGCCAGAACTTGTCGTAGTCCGGCGTCGTGTCGTAGCCGTACTGCGTGTGCTCGACCGACTCACAAGGGTTGTAGCGGCCGGTGGGCAGGTCGAGGACCGACTCGGTGTCCGGCTTGGTCGGCGGGGTGCGCACGATGCCGAAGTCGAATCCGAGCGGCGTGTCGATGCCCTCGTCGCTCGGGTTCTCGGAGTTGCCGAAGTAGCGAACGCCGTCCTGGTAGGCATAGCCGTACCAGTGGTTGATCGCGGCCTGTGGCGCGATCGCCGCGAGGCCCGGGACGTCGGTGCCGCGGACGGCGACCATGTTGGCGGTCGTGCCGTCGTAGGAGCCGCCGATCATCGCCACCTTGCCGTTGGACCAGGGCTGCGCCGCGAGCGCGTTGACCAGGTCGACGCCCGACTGCTGCTCCTTGAGTCCGCCGTAGTCCCAGCAACCCGTCGAGTTGCGCGTGCCGATGACGTCGGCGACCGCGCGCGCATAGCCCTTCGGGCCGAAGGTGGCGGCCAGCGAGTCGTCGGCGATGTTGCCGCCGTTCTCGTTCAGCGTGTTATACGGCGAGTAGGTGAGGATGATCGGCACCCGGCCCATCCCCTCGGGCCGGTGGACCTCGACCCACACGCGGCCGTACTTGGTGGGGACCTTCAGGACTTCGTCGACCGTCGCAGCCTGGGCGGGCGCGGCGAAGACGACGCCGGCGAGGCCGGCGAGCACGGCGAGTCGAGCAAGACGCATGAAGGCTGCAACGTGCTGCGGGCCGGAATCTGGCGGATCATTCGCGGACGATCAGCCATACGCCGAGCGCCAGCAGGAGCAATCCGAGCACCTTCAGCGCCGTGATCGGCTCCTTTTCGACGTTCAGCAGGCCGAACTGGTCGACCACGACGGCGGCGGTGAGCTGGCCCGCGATGGTCGCCGCCACAACCCCGCCGGCGCCCAGCGAGCGGACGGTCACGAGCACGCTGGTGACATACGCGGCGCCGAGCACGCCGCCGCTGAGGTAGTACCAGGTCAGATGGCGGGCCTCGCCGATGCGGCCCAGGCCGCCGGTGGCGAGGGCCGGCGATGACGAGCAGCACGATCGTCCCGATCGCGAAGGAGACGAACGCCGCCTGGAACGTTCCGACCTTCTTGCCCAGCTGCGAGTTGATCGGGGCCTGGAGCGCGATCAGCCCGCCGACTCCCGCGGTCAGCAGCACGGCCAGCCCGCGCCCCACTACTTCGCCTCCAGCCAGGTGCGCCCCACGCCAACGTCGACCCCAAGGGGCGGCTCGCGGTCGCCCCACGGCAGCACCATCTCCCGCGCCACGAGGGCGCGCACCGCGTCGGCCTCCTCCGGCGGGCCCTCGAAGAGCAGCTCGTCGTGGATGGTGAGGATCAGCCGCGTCGCCAGGTCCTCGTCGCCCAGCGCGCGGTGCACGCGCACCATGGCGAGCTTCATCACGTCGGCCGCCGTGCCCTGGATGACCGTGTTGACCGCCAGACGCTCGCCCAGGGTTCGCACCTGGTAGTTGCGCGCCTTCAGCTCGGGGATCTGGCGGCGGCGCCCGAACAGCGTCGTCACGAAGCCCTCCTCCTTGGCCTGCTCGATCGTGCCCGTCATGAATGCGTGGACGCGTGGGAAGCGCTCGAGGTAGGCGTCGATGAACGCCTTGGCCTCCTCGCGCGGGATGTTGAGGCGGTCGGCCAGGCCGTAGTCGCTGAGGCCGTAGACGATCCCGTAGTTGATCATCTTGGCCTTCGAGCGGTCCATCGGCGTGAGGTCCGCCGCCTGCTTGTCGAAGACCTGCGAAGCCGTCGCGGTGTGCACGTCCTCGCCGCGCGTGAAGATCTCCTTCAGGACGGGCTCGTCGGCGACGTGGGCGAGGATCCGCAGCTCGACCTGGGAGTAGTCGGCGCTGACGAGCACCTTGCCGTCCTCGGCCTCGAAGCAGCCGCGGATCTCCCGGCCGAGCTCGGTGCGCACCGGCACGTTCATCATGTTCGGGTTGGTGGAGGCGAGCCGGCCGGTGATGGCGCCCGCCTGCAGGAACGTCGTGTGGATGCGCCCGCGCGCGTCGACGAGCTGCGGCAGCACGTCGAGGTAGGTCTTGACGAGCTGGTTGAGCTCGCGCCAGCGCTCGATCTTCGGGATCACCGGATGCTCGTCGCGGATCGCCTGCAGCACGCGCGCGTCGGTGGAGAATCCGGTCTTGCCACGCCGCTTGCGCGACAGCCCGAGGCGCTCGAAGAGCACCTCCCCCAGCTGCTGGGGCGAGCCGATCGTGAACTCGGTGCCGCTGAGCTCCCAGATCTCGCGCTCGAGCGCCGCGACCTCGTCGCGCACGCGCGTGCCCACCTCCTCCAGGCGTGCCACGTTGAGCCGCACGCCCTCGACCTCCATCGTGCGCAGCACCCTGACCAGCGGCAGCTCGACCTCGTCCATCAGCGAGCCCAGGCCGCGTTCGTCGATGCGCTCGCGCTGCCAGGCCGCCAGCTCGCGGACGAGCAGCGCCGAACCCGCGACCTCGTCCTCCACGCCGGCAGCCAGCCCGCGCTCCTCGCAGAGCTCGCGGAACGGGAAGCCGCGCCGCGCGGGCTCGAGGAGAAAGGCGCCGAGCAGCGTGTCGTGGACCAGCCGCGCGGGCACCGCCCCCAGCGACTTGGCGTCGTGGGCGCTCACCGGGCGGTCCCCGGTGGCGAGGATCACGGCCTCCGGCCCGGGCGCGTCGCCGACGAGCACGGCGTCGGCGGTCGCCACGCCGAAGCGGAACTGCGCCTCGCGGGAGAAGAGCTCGCCCTCGACGGTCTCCGGTGGCAGCACGGCAAGCGCCAGGGCGACGTCGGCGGGCAGCGCCTCGACGTCGGCCAGCGTCGCTTCGCGCACCGGCGCGGAGACGGTCTTGTCGGCGGCGGGCGCGGGCGCCGCCGCGTCGCCCTCCCCGAGCGCCTCCTCGAGGCGCCGCAGCGGATCGCGCAGTTCGAACTCCCGGAAGACCTCGCGCAGCCGCGAGCGGTCGGGCTCGCCGGCGATCTCCTCGAGCGGCGCCATCTCGACCGGCACGTCGCGCTGGATCGTCGCCAGCTGCTTTGAGACGCGGGCGTTGTCGGCGTGCTCGACGAGGTTCTGCTTGCGCTTGGCGCCCGAGATCTCGTCGACCGACGCAAGCACGGTCTCGAGATCGCCGAAGCGCTGCAGCAGCTCGCTGGCGGTCTTGTCGCCGATCCCGGGGACCCCCGGGATGTTGTCGGAGGTGTCGCCCTTCAGGCCGTAGAAGTCGGGGATCTGCTCGGGCGCGATGCCGTAGCGATCGACGACCGCCTGGTGGTCGTACATCTTGGTCTCGGTGATCCCGCGCGCGGTGGCCATCACCTTCACGCGCGAGTCCGGGTCGATGAGCTGGAAGGCGTCGCGGTCGCCGGTGACGACCGTCACCGGGATGCCCTCGTCGCGCGCGCGCACGGCGATCGTGGCGATCACGTCGTCGGCCTCGTAGCCCTCGACCGAGACGTTGCGATAACCGAAGGCCTCGACGATCGGCTCGAGGTGCGGCCACTGCTGCTTGAGGAGGTCGGGCCGCGAGGTGCGCTGCGCCTTGTACTCGCTGTAGACCTCCTTGCGCCCGCTGGCACCGGCGTCCCACACCACGATCGTCGGCTTGCTGCCGTGCTCGGTGAGCAGCTTCACCAGCATCGAGGCGAACCCGAAGATCGCGTTGGTGGGGAACCCCGTGCTCGTGGCGATCGACTCGGGCAGCGCGAAGAACGCCCGGTAGGCAAGCGAGTTGCCGTCGATCAGCCAGAGCTCTTCGGGCTTGCCGCCGTTGCGATCCGCCACGGCGCGCACCCTAGATGATGCCTAGCCCAGCGCCTCCAACCCGACGTAGACCTGCTTGGACACCGACGGCACGGGGCCGCCGTCGCCCTTGCGGTTGACGAACAGCATGTAGGGCCCTGGAGGCGCCACCGCTCCGTCGGGCGGGGCGGCGAGCGAGAGCTCCTTGCCCGCCCGCTTGGTGATGCGGAGCTCGACGTTGCGCTGGTCGGCGTCGACGAGGTGCGTGATCGACGGGTTGCGGACCAGGACGACGCTCTCGATCTCGTCGGCCGCGACGTCGGTCTTTACGCGCAGGCTCGAGCCGTAGCGGACGCGGCTCGGTGCGTTCTCGATCTTCGGGCGCGAGCCCTGGAAGAGATACGGCGGGCTGTAGATCTCGAACGACGGGTCGCGGCCGTCGTGCGGCGCGAAGCCGCCGGGGATCGTCGTGTTGTTGAGGTAGAGCGTGCTGATCGGCGCGTGGCCGCTCACCAGCACGCGGCCGTCGGGCAGCAGCACCGCGGCGTTGTGGTAGGTGCGCGGCTGGCGCGAGGTGGCCAGCGTCGTCCACTTGTTGGTGGCGGGATCGAACATCTCGGTGCGCTGGGTGGCGATCTCCACGCCCGGGCCGGCGACCTCGTCGCGGTCCGAGCCGTTGAACGCCAGCACGCGGCCCGTCGGAAGCAGGACGCCGGTGCCGTACCAGCGCGGTTGTGAGAGGTCGCCGGTCGGCCGCGTCGACATCAGGTCGCCGTGAGCGGTGTCGACGGTGGTGATGCGGCTGTCGCTGGTGGCGAAGTAGCTGCCCGGGCTGGGCGGGTTCAGCACGCCGCCCGCGGTCAGGATCGATGCCGACGTGTAGCGCCCGGCGGCATCCGGCCGCAACGGCAGCAGCGTCGAGAACGTCGAGCCGCGGAAGCCCGGGATCGTCATCGCCGAGCCCAGGCCCGGGATGCCCGTCGCGGTCACGTCTCCGACAGGGTTGCCGGTGTCCCCGGCCGGGTCGATCGCGCCCGCGCCCTCCGCGCCGGGTACCCCGAGGGCGGCCCAGCTCTTCGCGGCGGGGTCGTAGACGGCCGCCTGGTTCCACAATGCCTCGTCGTAGGACTGCCCCACCGGATTGAACGACTGGCCGGCCGCGACGTAGAAGACCTTGCCGTCGGGCAGCAGGTGCAGGCGCGGGAACAGCGGGAGCGACCGGCTCGCGCTGCCCGGGTTGAGCGTCCACTCGCCCGCGACGGGGTCGTAGGTCTCGGTCTGGGTGACGTTGGTGCCGGAGTCCGTGGGATGCTCGGGATAGACGGGCTTGAGCAGCTTCGTCACACCGCTGGCGACGAACAGGTCACCGTCGGCGAGCGTGATGGCGGTCGGATACCAGCGGCCGTAGTGCATCGAGCCGCTCTGGGTCCACGTCTTCGAGCGCGAGTCGAAGATGCGCGAGTTGCGCAGGCCCTCGAGCTCGACGACGCCGTAGTTGGACTCGCTGTCGACGTCCACGCCCGGGTCGCTGTAGTAGCCGCTTCCGCCGAGCGAGATCACGCGGCCGTCGGCCAGGAACTTGTTGTCCGAGCAGAACAGCGCGCCGTCGTTGTAGTTCTCCGTGCTGCTCAACGGCGGCGGGAACAGCGCCTGGTTGTCATAGCCGTCGGGGTTGGCCCCGCCGTCGGCCGGCGAGGGCACCGTCCACGTCGGGCCGCCGAGGTCGAGCACGCGGCTCTGGTCGTTGCCCGCGTTGTGGCCGTACTCGGCGACGATGCTGGTGCGCACGTTCTCGGTGCCCTCCAGCCCGTCGTAGTACATGACGTCGCCGTCGGGGAGCACGTTGACGCTCACCCCGGCGGGCTTGCAGTCCAGGTAGCGGCCGTCGCCGAGGGGCGGGACGCCCGGCGCCGGGCCCTCGGGTGCCCCTTCCTTGGCGATGCACTTGTCCGTGGTCTCGGTGCCGCGGATCGTGGGCTCGGCGAACGGGTCCGAGAACAGGCCCAGGTTCGCCGGGTCGTCGGCTTCCGCGTCGGCGGCCTGGCCGGCGAACGGTTCCGTGAACGCCGACAGGAACACCGGATCGAGGGTCCCCCTGGCACCGAGCGCACCCGCGGGTGCGAGCACCAAGGCCGCGCACGCGACCACCAGCACGACCACGACCATCACCGACCGCCCCCCTGCCCGCTGCATCCCGCCTCCCTTTCCAGCTCCCCTGAGCGCGGGATCGTAAGCCTGTGTTGACACGACGTCAAATCGCTTACGCGGGCATCCGGGCGCTTGCTGGAGCACCTATAAGCTCAAATCCGACGTGGCGTCTCCATCTGCCCAGTACAGCCTGACCATCCGGGTGGAGATTCCCCACCGGCTGGGGATGCTCGGCCACGTGGCCGTGGCCATCGGCGAGGCCGGCGGGCTGATCCGCACCGTCGACATCGTCGAGTTGAACCCCGCCGTCGTGGTGCGCGACATCACGTTCGACGCCAGCGGGCGCGACGCCTGGGACCGGATCATCGCCGCCGTCAAGCAGGTCGAGGGCATCCGGATCATCGAGACCGTCGACCGGACATTCCAGATGCACGTCGGCGGCAAGATCGAGATCCACAACAAGCACGCGCTCGAGTCGCGCGAGGACCTCTCGATGGCCTACACACCGGGGGTCGCCCGCGTGTGCAAGGCGATCGCCGACGATCCCGACAAGGCCTTCCAGTACACGATCAAGCGCAACACGGTCGCCGTCGTCACCGACGGCACGGCGGTGCTGGGCCTGGGCGACATCGGCCCGTACGCCGCGATGCCCGTGATGGAGGGCAAGGCGATGCTGTTCAAGGAGTTCGGCAGCGTCGACGCGTTTCCGATCTGCCTGGACACCAAGGACCCCGACGAGATCGTCGCGGCCGTCAAGGCGATCGCGCCGGCCTTCGGCGGCATCAACCTCGAGGACATCTCAGCCCCGCGCTGCTTCGAGATCGAGGATCGACTGAAGGCCGAGCTGGACATCCCGGTCTTCCACGACGACCAGCACGGCACGGCGGTCGTGGTGCTCGCGGCGCTGCTGAACTCGCTGCGGATCGTCGGCAAGAACATGGAGGACCTGCACGTCGCGATGGTCGGCCTCGGCGCTGCCGGCGTCGCGGTCACGAAGATCCTCATCGCGGCCGGGGTTCGCAGCGTGATCGGCTGCGACTCGCGCGGCGCGCTGTCGACCGAGCGCCACGACTACATCGACGGTTCGATGCCTCCGATCAAGCGCTGGTACGCCGAGAACTCCAACCCCGACCACCGCGGTGGCGGGCCGGCCGACGTGCTCGAGGGCGCCGACCTGCTGATCGGCCTGTCCGGGCCCGGCGTCGTGCCTCCGAGCGCGCTCGAGCGGATGAACGACGACGCGATGGTCTTCGCGATGGCCAATCCGATCCCCGAGATCCTGCCCGAGGAGGCGGGCCCGAAGGTGCGGATCATGGCCACCGGCCGGTCGGACTATCCCAACCAGATCAACAACGTCCTGTGCTTCCCGGGGATCTTCCGCGGCGCGCTGGACGTGCGCGCGCGCCAGATCACCGAGGACATGAAGATGGCCGCGGCGCGCGGGATCGCCGCGATCGTCTCCGACGCCGACCTGCGCGAGGACTACGTGATCCCCTCGGTGTTCGACCGTCACGTCGCCCCCGCCGTCGCCGCGGCGGTGGCAGCGGAGGCCCGCCGGCAAGGCGCCGCGGAGGCCGACGGGACGGAGTTCGGCTACGCGCCGGGCGACCCGAGCACCGGCGTGCACCAGGTCCTAGCGCGAGAGCAGTGAGCGTGAGGGCGCAGGCCATGCTCAACGCTTGGCACGTTCGCGCCGAAAAGGGGATGGATGACGGCGGTTGAAGCCCGCGCCGAGCCGCGCCTGCGAACCCCGACGGCCCTCTGGGCGGTCGGTCTGGTCGGTCTGGCCGGGTTCGCCATGGCGTGCGCCACCGGCGAGATGCGGTCCCCCACAGGGCAGACGGCGCTGATCGTCGTCTACGGGGCCGCGGCGGCCTCGGTTCTGGGCTCGCTGGCCATCGACCGCGGGCGACGCCGCGACTGGGGCATGCTGCTGGTCGGCCTGGCGTGCTACGGGGCCAGCGCCGCGGCCTACACGCTCGCCAACGACCTCGCGGCGGATTTCCCGTCGATCGCCGACGTCGGCCTGTTCGCCTTCTATCCCGCTCTCGCCGTCGTAGCGGTGCTGCGGATCCGGCACGAGAGTCGTTGGCACAGTGCGATCCCGTGGCTTGACGGCGCGATCGCCGCCGCGACGGCGGCGTGTGTCGGCGCACTGGTGCTCATGCCCGCCACCGCGGACGCGGGCACCGCGGGCGATGGGCGGCTTGCCTACGCCCTGGCCGACGCCCTGCTCCTCGGCGGCATGGTCGGAGCGTGGCACCTCGGGGGCTGGCGCCGCGGGGGCTCCCTGCGCGCGATGGCCGCCGGCGTCGCGCTGCTCCTGGCGGGCGACGCGGCCTTCGCCGTGGCGGTGGGCGACGGCCACGACATCGCAGGCGCGCTGCCCGCGCTGACCTGGGCCGGCGGGGTCCTCGCCCTGGCGGCCGCTCCGCTGCTCGCCCGCGAGCGCCCGGCTCCGCTCGATGACCCCACACCGGTGTGGCTGCCGCTGCTGTGCAGCATCACGGTGGTGCCGATCGCGCTCGCGAGCGACGGCCGCAGCATGCCGCTGGTGCTCGTCCTCGCGTGCCTGGCGCTGGCGCTGGTGGCGGTGCGCTTCGCCCGCACGGCGGTCGAGCACTCGCGCCTGATGGAGCGGGCACGCGCCGATGCCGCGTTCAGCACCGCGATCAACGAGAGCCTCGGCGAGGGCCTGCTCGCCGTCGGCCGCGACGGGCGGGTCACGATGGCGAACCCCGCGGCCGAGAGGCTGCTCGGCCGGACGGAAGGCGAGCTCGAGGGGCAGCGCGCACAGCTGCTGCTTCCCGGGATCGACGAAGCCCTGCACTCCAGCGGCCGCATCAGCCGCGAGATCGACGCCCCGCTGGGCGGCGGCCAGGGCGGCTCGCTGCCCGTGCTGTGCACCGTCGCACCGTTCCGCGACGAACGCGGTGGCGGCGGCCACGTGATCGTTTTGACCGACGTCAGCGCCCACCGCCAGGCCGAGGAGGGCCTGCTGCGGCGTGCCGCCGAGCACGCGGTGGTCGCCCGCCTCGGTGCGCGGGCGCTCGAAGGCGCCGGGCTCGAAGAGCTCACCGCCGAGGCCTCCCAGGCGCTGGCGCGGATGCTGCGTCTGCCCCACGCCGCCGTGGGCGAGTACGACCCCGAGCGCGAGGAGTTCCGGCTGCTGGCCGGCCACGGCCTGCCGGCGCGCGCCCGGGCGCGCACCCCGATCGCCTCCAGCGGCGAGGGACGCGTGGCGTTCGAGGCCAGCAAGGCCGTCGTCACGCCGGACCTCGCGGGCAGCCCCGAGGCGCCGCCCCCGTTCCTGGCCGACATGCATGCGCGCGCCGCCCTGACCGTGCCGCTCCCCGGCCCCGATCACCCGATCGGCGCGCTGACGGCCTTCGGCCCGGAACCGCGCCACTTCACGCAGGCCGACGTCGACTTCGCCCAGTCGGTGGCCAACGTGCTCGCCGACGCGATCTCGAACATGCGCCGCGAGGAGCGCATCCGCCACGACGCGCTGCACGATCCGCTCACGGGCCTGGGCAACCGGACGCTGCTGACCGACCGCGTCTCGCACCTGTTGTCGCAGCGCCGCCAGGCCAGCGTCGCGGTGCTGTTCGTCGACGTCGACCGCTTCAAGCAGATCAACGACTCGCTCGGCCATGCGGTCGGCGACGAGCTGCTCTACGAGATCGGCGGCCGGCTGACCGACACCGTCCGTCCCGGCGACACCGTGGCGCGGCTCGGCGGGGACGAGTTCATCGTCCTCTGCGAGGGGCTGCCCGACGCCGCTGCCGCGGCCGACATCGCCGAGCGCGTCTGCGAGGCGGTCGGCGTGCCGTTCCTGCTCCGCGAGCAGGAGGTCGTCGTCAGCGCGAGCATCGGAATCTCGTGGTGGGACGGCGACGCCGAAGGCGAGGTGATGACGCCGGACGCGCTGATCGGCGAGGCCGACCTTGCGATGTACCGCGCCAAGCAGGCCGGGCGCAACCGAATCGAGCTCTTCGAGCCCTCGCTGCGTGACGGCGCCGTGGCGCGGCTGGCGCTGGAGAGCGACCTGCGCCACGCGATCGACCGCGACCAGCTGACGGTGCACTACCAGCCGGTCGTGCGCCTCGTCGACGGCGTCGTGATCGGAGCCGAGGCGCTCGTTCGCTGGAACCATCCCGCGCGCGGAATGCTCTACCCAGGCGAGTTCATCCCGCTCGCCGAGGAGTCGGGGCTGATCGTCGAGCTCGGGGCGAAGGTGCTGCGCGAGGCCTGCCGCGCCGCCGCGAACTGGCCCCACGAACCGAGCATCGCGGTCAACATCTCGGCACGCCAGCTCGCCGATCCCGGGTTGGGGGCGAAGATCGGCGAAGCGCTGGCCGAGAGCGGGCTGGCGCCGCGGCGGCTGATACTCGAGATCACCGAGACCGCGGTGGCCACCGCTGCGGCGATCGAGACGCTGCGCGGCATCAAGCGCCTGGGGGTACGGCTCGCCATCGACGACTTCGGCGTCGGCTTCTCGTCGCTATCGCAGCTCAAGAGCCTTCCCCAGGTCGACATGCTGAAGATCGACCGCTCGTTCATCGCCGGCCTGCCGGGCGACCATCGCGACCAGGCGGTCGTCACCGCGGCGATCGAGCTCGGCCGCACGCTCGGCGCCGAGGTCGTCGGGGAAGGCATCGAGAACGCCGGCCACGCCGGCGCGCTCGTCGCCGCCAACTGCGAGTTCGGGCAGGGCTTTCACTTCGGGCATCCGGCCCCCGACGAGCGACCCGCCCCGACGATCCCCGGCGCGCAGGTGCGGCCGTGAGGGTCGCCGTCACCGGCGGCAGCGGCCGGATCGGCAGCCTGCTCGTCGAGCGCCTGCGCGAACGCGGCGACGAGGTCACCCTGCTGTCACGTTCGACGCAACGCGGCGTCCGCTGGGACCCGACGGCCGAGCCGGCACCCACCGAGGCGTTGGAGGGCCGCGATGCGGTCGTGCATCTCGCGGGTGAGGACGTCGCGCAGCGCTGGACCGCGGAGGCGAAGCGGCGCATCCGCGACAGCCGCGTGGTGGGAACCCGAAACCTCGTCGCCGGGCTGAGCGCGACGCAGGACCGGCCGCGCGTGCTCGTCTCGGGCTCGGCGAGCGGCTACTACGGCCCGCGCGGCGACGAGGAGGTCGACGAGACCGCTTCGCCCGGCACCGACTTCCTCGCCGAGGTCTGCGTCGAATGGGAGCGCGAGGCGACCGCGGCGGAGGAGCTCGGCCTACGGGTCGCGCGCATCCGCACGGGCGTTGTGCTCGACCGCGGCGGCGGCGCGCTCGAAAAGATGCTGCCGCCGTTCAGGCTGGGGGTCGGCGGGCCGGTGGCGGGCGGGCGCCAGGGCATGCCGTGGATCCACCGCGAGGACGAGGTCGGGATCCTGCTCGCCGCGCTCGACGGCGATGACTGGACCGGCCCCGTCAACGCGAGCGCGCCGAACCCGGTGTCGAACAAGGAGTTCTCCAAGGCGCTCGGCCGCGCCCTGCACCGTCCGGCGGTCGCGCCAGTGCCCGCGCTTGCGATCAAGGCGCTCTACGGCGAGATGGCGAGCATCGTCACCACCGGCGTGCGGATGGTCCCGGCCCGGGCGCTGGCGCTCGGCTACTCCTTCGAACACCCCGAGCTCGACGAGGCACTGCGCGCGGCGCTGGGCCGCTAGACGTCCGCTAGGAGGAGGTGCCCTCGCCGGCGTCCTTGCGGGCGTCGCCCCAGGGCCCCTTGATCTTCCAGTCGGAGTTCTCGCGGGCGGGGATGAGCAGCCAGATCACGGGCCCGGCGATGGTCAGTAGCAGCCCTGACGCCAGCCCGGGCTTGTCGCCGTAGCCCTTGCGCTCGGACATGTAGGCCCCGAGAGCCGCTGAGAACAGCCACAGGATCAGTAGGTACAGCGCCTTCGCGCCGATCGTCGCCGCGAGCATCAGGGCCATCGCTCAGTCCCCACCCAGGTAGGCAGCCTGGACGTCGGGGTTGGTGCGCAGGTTGTCCGAGCTGTCGGTGATCGCCACCGTGCCGGTCTCCAGCACGTAGCCGCGCGTCGAGACGCTGAGCGCGTAGTTGGCGTTCTGCTCGACCAGCAGGATCGTCGTGCCGCGCCGGTTGATCTCCTGGATCGTCTCGTAGATGCGGTCGACCAGCACCGGCGCGATCCCCATCGACGGCTCGTCGAGGAGCAAGAGCTTGGGCTGCGACATCATCGCTCGGCCGATCGCGAGCATCTGCTGCTCGCCACCCGACATCGTGCCCGCCTTCTGCTTCTGGCGCTCTTGGAGGCGCGGGAAGAGCTCGTAGACCTTCTCGATGTCCTCGGCGATGCCGGTCGTGTCGCGCCGCAGGTAGGCGCCGAGGTCGAGGTTCTCGCGCACGCTCATCCGCGGGAAGACGTGGCGGCCTTCCGGCGACTGACAGATGCCCATGGCGACGATGTCCTGCGGCGGTACGCGGGCGATCTCCTCGCCGTTGAAGCGGATCGAGCCCTCGCGCGGCGCGGTGAGGCCCGAGATCGAGCGCAGCGTCGTCGACTTGCCGGCCCCGTTGGACCCGATGAGCGTCACGCACTCGCCCTCCTCGACGCTCAACGACACGCCCTTGAGCGCCTCGATGTTGCCGTAGTAGGTGTGGATGTCCTCGACTTCGAGAAGCGCCATCAGCCCTGCTTCCCGAGGTAGGCCTCGATCACACGCGGCATCGCCCGCACCTCGGCGGGCGCACCCTCGGCGATCTTCTCGCCGTGGTCGAGGACGGTGACGCGCTCGGAGACGCCCATGACGACCTTCATGTCGTGCTCGATGAGCAGGATCGTCAGGTCGAGCTCGTCGCGCAACTTGCGCATGAAGTCGGTGAGGCTCGCCGACTCCTGGGGGTTCATCCCCGCGGTCGGCTCATCGAGCAGCAGCAGGCTCGGATCCGACGCCAGGGCTCGCGCGATCTCCACACGCCGCTGGTCGCCGTAACTCAAATTGACCGCGAGCTGCTCGAACTCGTGCGGCTCGAGCCCGACGAACTCGAGCATCTCCTCGGCGCGCGCACGGACGCGCTTCTCCTCGTTGCGCACCCACGGCGGCCGGAATACCGAACCGACCAGGCCGGCGCTCATGCGGGCATGCTGGCCGACCATGACGTTCTCGACCGGCGTCATGGTCGCCCACAGGCGAATGTTCTGGAACGTCCGGGCCACGCCGCGCTTGGTGATCCGATCCGGCCGCATGCGGGTGATGTTCTCGCCGTTGAAGCCGATGCGGCCGGTGGTGGGCTTGTAGAGCCCGGTGAGCATGTTGAAGAACGTGGTCTTGCCGGCGCCGTTGGGGCCGATGATCGACACGATCCCCCGTCGTGGGATCGAGAACGACACGTCGTTGACCGCGACCAGACCGCCGAAGACCTTCGAGACGTTCGCGGCGACCAGGATGTCGTCGCCCTCGGCTGTCGGCGGCACCTGCGGCGTCTGCGGGTCCGTGCTCGCGCTCATATACCGGTCGTCTCCAGCTGCGCGCCCTCGACACCGATGCCCTCTTTGAGCTCGAGCTTGCGCCGGCGCTCGGGGATCAGGCCCTCCGGGCGCATGACCATCATGAAGATCAGCAGGAAGCCGAAGATGGCGTAGGCGATATCCGTGAGGGCAAAGTCCAGCCCGAACTTCGACGGGAGGTCGACCAGCGACTGGTGGGGGATGAAGTAGTAGTTGATGAACGTCAGAGCGATTGCCCCGGCGCACACGCCCCAGATCGAGCCCAGGCCGCCGAGGATGATCATCGCCAGGATGTAGATGGAGAAACCGAAGGCGAACTGGTCGGCGTTGACGGTGTTCAGGTATGCGCCCAGGAACGCGCCCGCCACGCCGCCGAAAGCAGCGCCGGTGGCGTAGGACATCAGCTTGGTCTTGACCAGCGGGACGCCCATCGACGCGGCGGCCACCTCATCCTCGCGCAGAGCGATCCAGGCGCGACCCAGCCGCGAGTCGCGGATGCGGATGTTGATGAACAGGATCACCAACACCATCCCGAGCGCCGTCCAATACCAGGGTCTGAGGTCCAACTGGTTGAATGGTTCGAGGAACGGGAGGTTGAGCTGGTCGATCGGGGTGATGCCCTGCCGGCCGGCGGTCAGGGGGTAGGCCTTGCCGAACGGGTGCAGCGAGTCGCCGTTGATCGCGAAGACGCGCACGATCTCGCCGAACGCCAGGGTCACGATCGCGATGTAGTCGCCGCGCAGCCGCAGCGTCGGCAGGCCGATGATGACCCCCGCCAAGGCGCACAGCATGGCCGCGATCACCACCACGATCAGCCAGTTGAAATGGATGCCGGGCAGCTTGGAGATGAAGCTGCTGACACCGACGTGGATGTCCTGGTCGGTGTAGAAGCCCGAGCTGAACCAGCCCGTCGTGTACGCGCCGATGGCGAAGAACGCCAGGTATCCGAGGTCGAGCAGGCCCGCGAAGCCGACCACCGTGTTCAGGCCGAGCCCCATCACGATGTAGGCCAGCGAGAGCACGCAGTTGTTCATGAAGTTGTTCGCCACGGGCTGCGTGAAGGGCAGCACGATCGCGAACCCGATCAGCAACACGGCGAGGACGCGTGGGCCCCACGGCGGGATGCGGGCCTGCACGTCGGAGAGCATGCTTCGCAGCTCCGCCATCAGCCGGCCTCCCTCGTCTCCTCACCGAGCAGGCCCTGCGGCCGGAAGACCATGATCAGGACGAGGTAGGCGAACACGATCGCCGGCGTCCACTCGGGGCCGATCCGATTGTCGGAGAGCTGCTGGATGCAGCCGATGATCAACCCGCCGAGGACGGCGCCGCGCAGGTTGCCGATCCCACCCATCACCGCGGCGGTGAACGCCAGCAGGCCGCCCTGGAAGCCCTGGAAGAACCAGATCGTCGTCTGGTAGAGCGCGTAGACGAGTCCGGCAGCGCCCGCCATCAGCCCACCGATGAAGAAGGTTGCCGAGATCGTGGTGTCGACATTGATGCCCATCAGCCGGGCCGCCTCGGGATCCTGTGCCGTCGCGCGCATCGCCTTGCCCAACCGCGTGCGGGCGATGAACGTCGTCATGACGATCACCAGCGGGATCGTCACCGCAAAGGCGAGCAGGTCGGCAGCCTGGATGTGAACGCCGGCGATGGTGGTGACCAGCTTCTGCGCCCACACCAGGTCGTCCACCGATGCCGGCGAGCCGCCGATCCACAGCAGCCCGACGTTCTGAAGGATGAAGGACATCCCGACCGCGGTGATCAGCGGCGCGAGCTTGGGCGCACTTCGCAGAGGTCGATAGGCGACCTTCTCGATCAGGACGTTGGTGGTACCGCACACGATCATCGCGACCACCAACGCGGCAACGATGCCGCCGACGGTGCCCATCGTGCCCGTGGCGATCGAGACCCCCAGCACCGCGCCCCACACCTGCGAGGCGGTGAACGAGCCGATCATGAACACGTCGCCGTGGGCGAAGTTGATCAGCTCGATGATGCCGTAGACCAGCGTGTAGCCGACCGCGACCAGGGCGATGATCGTCCCGTTCGACAGCCCTGCGAAGAGATTGTTGGCCAGATGGGCGAGGTTGCCGTCGTCCTTGAGGTCCTTGACTCCGTAGTACGCCGGCAGCGCCAGCAGGACGAGGATCAGCCCGTAGCGGTTGAAGAACGTCCACAGCAGATCACCACGTCGTCCCGGGACGATCGCGGGCTCCGGCGCGGATGACGTGCTGGCTTCCATGGACGGGGTGAAGGTGGCGGGGCGGGCGTCGACGCCCGCCCCGCGACCGCCTTCAGACTGCTGCTACGACCCGGACTTGACCGCCGTGTCGAATGTCGGGTTGCCGTCGTCCCCGACCTTGTAGATGCCGTAGTCGGTCAGGGTCGTGTCCCCGTTCTCGTCGAACGAGTACGTGCCGAGCACCGACTCACGGTCCTTGGTTGCGAACAGGGTCTCCAAGACCGCGGCCTTGTCGTTGCCCTTGTCCCCGGCGGCCTTGATGGTGTCGATGGCGAGCTTCATCGCCTCGTAGCCATAGATCGCGTACGGATCCGGAGCCGGGTTGTTGTACTTGGCGTTGAACGCGTCGATGAACTCCTTGCCGCCCGGATAGGACGTCAGGTCCAGGGTCGCCACGGAGCACTGGAACCGTGCGCCGAGCGCCTTGGGGATGCCCTTCTTCGACGGGTTGGTGAAGCCGGACTCGCATACGCCGTCCGGGCCGTACAGCTTGGCGTCCGGAAGCGCAGCACCGACGTCCTTGTAGAGCTGCACCGCGCCGTTGGCGG
Organism: uncultured Actinomycetes bacterium; assembly: GCA_963825415.1. Taxonomy (GTDB): domain Bacteria; phylum Actinomycetota; class Thermoleophilia; order Solirubrobacterales; family Solirubrobacteraceae; genus BP-464. The sequence continues at coordinate 211,597 of CAWGTD010000006.1, forward strand.
TCACGCCGCCGAACAGGAAGCAGTCAGCCCCGTCGGCCTTGAACTGGGCCGCGACCGAGCGGTAGTTCGAGGCGGTCTTGTCGATGCCCACGTCCTTGGTGAGCGTGACGCCCACTTCCTTGGACTTGATGGTCACCAGACGGGACAGGCCCTGGCCGTAGGTCTCCTTGTCGTTGGCCAGTGCGACCTTCTTGCAGCCATCCTGCTTCATGAGCGTCAGAAGTGCCGCGGCCTGGATCGTGTCACGCGGGACGATGCGCAAATACGTGCGCTTTTGCGTCGGGTAGTACTTGTCGGGCTCGCCCTTCTCGGAGCCCGGCTCGTCGGTCGTCAGACCCACGTACGTGTTCGCAGGTGAGACCTGCGGCACACCACCCTGGTTGAGGATCGGGATCGAGATCGCGCTCGCGCCCGAGTTGAACTCACCGATGTAGAACACGGCCTTGGGGTCCTGGGCGACCTTGCGCGCGTTCTGCGCGGTCGCACCCGGATCCCAGTTGCCGGCCGACGCCGTCGAGTCATCCAGAGCCTGGTACTTGACGGTGAAGTTGCCGGCCTTGCCACCTGCCTGCTCGAGAGCGAGGCGGATGCCCTGCACCATGGCGCCGGTCTGATCCTTCGACGCGCCCTGGAGCGGGAGGCTGGAATAGACGTCCACGGTGCCGCCGGCCGAGGAAGTGCTTCCTCCGCCGCCACCGCTGGACTTGTTGTCGTCGTCGCCGCACGCGGCGACACCGAGTGCAAGAACCGCGCACCCGAATACTGCAAGCAGACGTACCCTCACTGAGAAAAGCCCTCCGATTGTGAAGCGGTTGGGACGGGCGCCACCCTATACAGAGTCAGATGGGGAACGCAATCGTGAGGCGGTCGCCACAACCGACCCCTAACCGGTTGCCGCGGCCCCCGCGCCGTCCAGCAGACGCACGAAACGGAGTCGACCGTCCTCGACCCGGAAGCCGCCGTAGGCGGTCGCGGTGGTGTCTCCACGTGACCCGATCGCGTACGGACCGAGCACCGAATCCGTGACCCGGGTCGTCATGAAGGCCTCGATCACCGCGCGGCGGTCGTTGCCGCGCGAGCCGGCCCGGCGGATCGCGGCCAGTACGGCACGCATCGACTCGTAGCCGTAAAGGGCAGCGGGCGGCGGGTCCGAACCGAACGCGGCGCGATAACGCCTGGCCATCCGCCTTGCGGCGGGCGGGCGGTCAGCAACGGCGATCAGCGGGCTGGCGAGCATGGTCTGGCCCTCGGCGGGGCCCAGACCGGCAGCGAGCGTCGCGGTCGCGACGCCGTCGGTCGCGAAGAGCTGCTCGCCGGGCGAGCGTTGGTGCACGGCGCGCAGCAGTGCGAGTGCCGCCTGGGTAGAGCCGCCCGCGTAGAGAACGGTGTGGCCCGGGGCGGCGGCCAGGTCGCGGGCCTCCGAGCGGACGTCGTCGGGCCCTGACGCCCGTGGGTCGACGCGCACGATCTCGACCAGCTCGATACCGGCGCGCCGCAGCGCGCTCTCGACGTTGGCGCCCTGCCCGAGTCCGTCCTGGAGTCCGTCGTAGGCCAGCGCGACCCGTTCGATGTGCAGCTCGTGGAGCCACGAGGCCAGCGCCGCCGCCTCGACGTCGCCGGCGGGGACCATGCGCGCGAACGTGCGGCGACCGGAGGGGTAGTACTTCTCGGGCTCGCCCTTGTCGACGCGCTGGGTCAGGCCGGCGTAGCCGCTGAGCGGGCTGACGTGGAGGATCCCGGTCTCGTTGGTGATCGGCAGCGAGACGGCGGTCGCGCCGGAGGCGATGTCGCCGATGTAGGCGATCACGGTCGGGTTCTGGGAGGCCCGGCGGGCGTTGGCCGCCACCTGGCCCGGCGTCCAATGGGCCTTGCGCGGATCGGTGTCGTCGAGCGCGGCGAGGGCGATCGTCCAGCGGCCGACACGCCCGCCCGCCTCGCGGAGCGCGAGCTTCTCCCCGCGCAGCGCCGCCAGGCCGTTGTCGCCCTGCTCGCCGCGGAACGGCAGGCCGGTGTAGATCGTCAGGGTCGACGACGTGATGCGGTCGTCGTTCGGTGACCCGCCGCATCCGACGAGACCGACGACCACGAGGGCACCGGCGACGACCCAGCGCACGCGCTCGGGCCTACTTGCGCCGGCCCGGCAGGTACGGCGAGAGCATCCGTGCCGTTGCGCCCACCAAGGCGACGAGCACCGTCACCATGAACGCGTCGAAGCCCTTGGCGTCGAGCGACCAGAGCACGATCCACGCGACGAGGCCGACGGTGATGGCGAGGACCAGTCCCATGAGACGGCGGCCACTCTACCCGACGAGTGCGCTGGCGAAGGAGCGCACGAGCGCCTCGACATCCTCGCCGTCGCCGGCCGCCCGCACCAGCCGGCTTCCGATGATCACCCCGTCCGCGCCCGCCGCCGCCGCTTCCGCCGCCCGCTCGGGCGTGCCGATGCCGAAGCCGACCGCGACCGGAACCTCCGTGTGGGAGCGCGCCCGCGCCACGATCTCGTCGAAGGCTCCGTTGGCCCGCTCGCCGGTCGTCCCCAGCACCGAGACCGTGTAGAGAAAACCGCGGGCGCGCTCGCCGATGGCGCTCAGGCGCTCGTCCGGCGTCGTCGGCGCAACGAGCGGCACCAGCGCGACGCCCGCGGCGTCACATGCCGCGAGCACGACCGGCGCCTCCTCCAGCGGCAGGTCGGGGACGATCAGCCCGGCCGCGCCTGCCTGCTTGAGGGCCTCGGCGAACTCCTCCGCTCCGCGCGCCAGCACGAGGTTCGCGTAGATCATGACCACCACCGGCAGGCGCGACGCGAGCGCGGCCGCCAGCTCCAGGACACCGTCGACGCTGGCGCCCGCCTTCAGCGCGGCGGTGCCGGCGGCGTGGATCACCGGCCCGTCGGCGAGCGGATCGGAGAACGGCACGCCGAGCTCGACGAGGTCGGCGCCGCCGGCCGCATAGGCCTCCCCCACCTCGTGCGACCCGGCCATGCTCGGATAGCCGCCCATCAGATACGGCATGAGCGCCGCGCGCTTGCCGGAACCGGCGAATGCCGCGGCGATGCGGTCGGTGCCGGTCATCGCCCGCCCGCGAGGGCGAGCACCTCGGCGAGGTCCTTGTCGCCACGACCCGACAGGCAGACCAGGTCGAGCGTCGAGTCGCTGGGCACGTGCATCACGTAATAGAGCGCGTGCGAGGACTCCAGCGCCGGGACGATCCCCTCCAGGCGCGTGACCTCGTGGAACGTCGCAAGCGCCTGTTCGTCGGTGACCGCGACGTAGGTCGCTCGGCCCGAGTCGCGCAGGAAGGCGTGCTCGGGGCCGGTGCCGGGGTAGTCGAGGCCGGCCGAGATCGAGTGGGCCTCGAGGATCTGGCCTTCGTCGTCCTGCATGATCGCCGACATCGAGCCGTGCAGGACGCCGGAGCGGCCGCCCACCGTCAGCGGCGCGCCGTGGTGGCCGGTCTCGATCCCCTCGCCGCCGGCCTCGACGCCGACGAGCGCGACGCCCGCGTCGTCGTAGAACCCGGCGAAGGTGCCGATCGCGTTCGAGCCGCCGCCGACGCAGGCGACCACCCGATCGGGCAGCCGGCCGCGGCGCTCGAGGATCTGTGCGCGCGCCTCGTCGCCGATGATCCGCTGGAGGTCGCGCACCAGCGACGGGAAGGGCGCGGGTCCGACCGCCGAGCCGATCGCGTAGTGACTGGTCTTGACGTTGGTGACCCAGTCGCGGATCGCCTCGCTGACCGCTTCCTTGAGCGTGCGCGCACCCGCCTCCACGCTCACGACCTCGGCGCCGAGCATCTTCATGCGCTCGACGTTGGGCTGCTGGCGGCGGATGTCCTCGGCGCCCATGTAGACCACGCACTCGAGGTCGAGCAGCGCGCAGGCGGTGGCCGCCGCGACGCCGTGCTGGCCGGCGCCGGTCTCGGCGATCACACGCGGCTTGCCCATCCGCTTGGTCAGCAGCGCCTGGCCGATCGCGTTGTTGATCTTGTGCGAGCCGGTGTGGTTGAGGTCCTCGCGCTTGAGCCACACCTCGCGGCCGGCCACCTCGCTGAGGCGTTCGGCCAGATACAGCGCCGACGGGCGGCCGACGAAGTCGCGCAGCAGGCGCCCGAGCTCGGATCGGAAGGCCTCGTCCTCGCGCGCCTCGCACCAGACCTGCTCGAGCTCGGCCAGGGCGGGCATCAGCGTCTCGGGGACGTACTGGCCGCCGTAGGGCCCGAAGCGATGCTCCACGCCGCTCTCGACGCGGCTCATGCCGGCACCTCGGCCTCGTCCGCCGCGCGCACGGCCTCGGCGAAGGCGACCAGCTTCTCGGGGTCCTTGACCCCAGGGGTTGCCTCGGTTCCCGACGCCACGTCGACGGCGTACGGGCGCACGCGTGCGATCGCCTCGCCCACGTTCGCGGGCGTCAGGCCGCCGCTGAGCACCATCGGCACGTCGCTGGCGCGCGCCTCGAGCAGGCTCCAGTCGACCGTCTGGCCGGTGCCGCCCCACTGCCCCTCGACATGGGCGTCGACCATGTGGAAGTCCACGGCGCGAAACGCGCGCATCGCCTGGAGGTCCTCCCGGCTGCGGACGCGCATGGCCTTCATGACCTTCGCGCCGGTGCGACGCGCGACCTCGGCGCAGAACGCGGGCCCCTCGTCGCCGTGCAGCTGGACCACGCTCAGCCCGACCGTGTCGACCAGGGCGGCGATGTCGTCGAGCGGCTGGTTGACGAACACGCCGGCCAGATCCAGACGGCGACGCAGTTGGCGGGCGATCCCGGCGGCGGCGTCGGGCTCGCACAGCCGCGGCGATCCCGGCCAGAAGATCATGCCCAAGGCCCACGCCCCGGCGTCGACCGCGCGGTGCGCGTCCTCCAGGCCGGTGATCCCGCAGAACTTGATCCGGGTCACCGCCGCAGCGTAGCTGCGCCCAGCAGGTCAACGTCCGCGTGGCATTACTGGTTTCGGCGCGTAGCGTTGCGGTTGGGCGTCGGCGCGTCCGGGGCCCGGCCTCCTCGCCTCCGCCTCCGGCTCCGGCTCTGAGCGTCGGCCCGGACCCCGTCGCGCCGACGCCCACCTACACAGAGTCGGTACCCGGCACCCCGGTCGCGCCGTCGCGGCTTCGCCTGACGGCTCACCGCGCCCGCATAGCGCCAGCTCGTTTTGGCGCGAGCAGGTCACCGGTTCGGTGGCGTCGGCGCTGATGCACTGCTGCACTGAGACAGCCGACCCCAGCAATCAGGAGCGCTCCCCTAGCACGAGACCCTTGACCGCATCGCGATCAGACCATGAGGACCCGTAGTCCTGGTGGGCAGCAGAGCCAGCAAGGATGAAGGCTCCAGCAGTGAGCAGTAAAATGACCGCCAACGCTCCATACGCGGCGAATAGCTTGTTCTCCGCCTTGTGCAATCCACTCCTGCTACTACGGCAAAGCAGGCTGACGCTTCGCGGGCGCGGTGAGCCGCTCCGGCGAAACCGTGACCGCGCGACCAGGGTGTCGCGCATCGCCGACGCTCACGTCGGCGGGGACGCGACGGGGGTCCGGCCGACGCTCTAGCCGGAGCCCGGAGGGCGGAGGCGTGGAGGCGGACCCCCGGACGCGTCCCCGCCCAACCACCCACGCCAGGTGGCGATTTACCCGCTGGGCGTTCGCGACTGCTGCTTGCCGAGCTTGGCGGTCGCGGTCTGCTGCTTGCCGTCGCGCAGGTAGGTGATCTTGATCTCGTCGCCGGGATTGCGGTCCTGGATGGCGCTCGCGAGGTCGTCGGCCGTGGCGACCTCCTTGCCCTCGACCTTGGTGATGATGTCGCCGCCGAGCTGGACCTGCTGGCCGCCGATCTGCGCCGAGATGTCACCGCCGCGCAGGCCGGCCTTGTCCGCCGCGCTGCCGTTCTCGACCGACTGGACGAGCACGCCCTTGTCGACCGGGAGGTCGAGCCCCGCCAGCGACTGGTCGATGCTCAGCGTCGTCACGCCCAGCTCGGCGCGCTCGACCGTGGCGCCCTTCTTCAGGTCGGGCAGGATCTGCTTGGCGGTGTCGATCGGCACCGCGAAGCCGATGCCGACATTGGCGTTGCTGTTGCCACCCGTGGCGATCTGCGAGTTGATGCCGATCACGCGCCCCGTGGCGTCGAGCAGCGGACCGCCCGAGTTGCCGGGGTTGATCGCGGCGTCGGTCTGGATGACGTTGCGGATCGTGAAGCCGTTGGGCGCCTGGATGCGGCGCTGCAACGCCGAGACCACGCCGGTGGTCAGGGTGCGGTCGAGCCCGAAGGGGTTGCCGATGGCGATCGTCGGGTCGCCGACCTGGACGTCCTTGGCCGAGCCGAGCGCCAGCGGCTTGAGGTCGAGGCCGTCCGGGTCGACCTTCAGCAACGCGAGGTCGCTGGACGTGTCGCGGCCGACGATCTTCGCGCTGGCCGTCTTCTGGTCGGAGAACTGGACGGTGACCTTCACCGCGCCGTCGATGACGTGCGCGTTGGTGAGGATGTCGCCGGATTCGTCGATCACGAAGCCCGAGCCGCTCGACTCGCCGCGCTGCTCGGTCGGGAAGAGGTCGAACGGCGAAGCGCTGCGCTGAACGATCTCCGAGCGGACGAAGACGACGCCCGGGGCGTCGCGCTTGTAGATCTCGCGGGGCGTCAGGGCGTCGGACTGGGTCGAGCTGGCCGGGGCGCCCACGAGCGGTGCCTGCTGGACGACGGTGGTGCTCTTGGAATCGTCGCCCACACCGGCCACGACGGCGGCGCCGCCGGCGCCGCCGATTGCGGCACACGTCAGTGCGAGGGCGACGACGGTCTTCGTGCTCATGTCCGCAGTCTGCGAGCCGGGGCTGAAGGAGCGCTCAACAGCGCCTAGGAGTTTCCTAAAGCGATTCTGGCTCGGCCGACTCGCCGACAGGCGGTGCCCCGGTCAGCGCGCGGCACGCCACCTCGGGGTCCGGGGCGCGCATCAAGCGTCTCGCCCACCAGCACCGCGTCGACCCCGACGCGCTCGAGCTCGTCGAGCTGCTCGCGCGCGTGGAACCCCGACTCGGAGATCACGGTCTTGCCCGCCGGGACGTCGGCCAGCAGCTCGAACGTCCGCTGCACGTCGATCGAGAAGTCGCCCAGGTCGCGGTTGTTGATGCCGATCACGTCGGCGTCGACGACCTCCAGCGCGCACTCGAGCTCGGACTCGGTGTGGACCTCGACGAGCACGTCGAGATCCAGCGCGCGAGCCTCGTGGTAGAGGGCGGCCAGATCGTCCGGCGCCAGCGCGGCGACGATCAACAGCATCGCGTCGGCGCCCCACGCCGCGGTCTCGTAGACCTGGTAGGGGTCGACGACGAAGTCCTTGCGCAGGATCGGCAGCGCCGACGCATCGCGCGCCGCGCGCAGGTCCTCCAGCGAGCCGCCGAAGTGACGCTCCTCGGTCAGCACCGACAGCGCGACCGCACCCCCGCGCTCGTAGGCGCTGACGATCTCGGCCACCGACGAGCCGGCGCGGATCTCACCGGCCGAGGGCGAGCGCCGTTTGTGCTCGGCGATCAGCGAGACGCCGGGGCGGGTCAGCGCCTCGGAGAACGGGCGGTCGTCGCGCGCCTGAAGCCGCGCCTCGAGCTCGGCCAGCGGCACCTCGCGACGCCGGCGCCGGACGTCCTCGCGCGTGGAGTCGACGATCCGCTCGAGGAGGCTCATGCGGCGAGCTCGACGCTGAGCGCCACGTACGAGTCCAGCGTCGCGGCAGCCGACCCGTCGTCGACCGCCGCCGCAGCCTTCTCGACGCCCTCGGCCAGCGAAGCCGCGCTCCCCGCGGCGTAGATCGCGGCGCCGGCGTTGAGGACAGCCAGATCGCGTGCCGGCCGGGTCGCGGCCTGCTCGCCCGCGAGGATCGCGCGCGTCGTCGCCGCGTTGTCGGCCGGCGTGCCGCCCGCGACGGTCTCGGGGGCGGCCTCGGCAATGCCGAAGTCCGAGGGCCCGACCGTGTAGCGCTCGATGTCCTCCCCGTTGACCTCGACGACGTGGGTAGCGCCGGAGGTGCTCATCTCGTCGAGACCATCCGCGCCGGACACTAACAACGCCCTGTCGACCCCGAGCTGCGCCAGCGCGCCCGCCATGACGTCCAGGAACGCGGGGTCGACGACCCCCACGAGCTGGCGCCGTGCGCCCGCCGGGTTGGTCAGCGGCCCGAGGAAGTTGAAGATCGTCCGCACCGCCAGCTCCTTGCGGACGGGGACGACGAACCGCATCGCCTGATGGTGGGCGGGAGCGAACATGAAGCCGAACCCCGCCTCGCCGATGCAGCGCGCAACGGCATCCGCGTCGAGGTCGATGCGGGCACCCAGCGCCTCCAGCACGTCCGCGGAGCCCGACAGGCTGGTGGCGGAGCGGTTGCCGTGCTTGGCCACGGCGCAGCCGGCACCCGCCGCGATCAGCGCCGCGGTCGTCGAGACGTTGAACGTCGTGCGCCCGCCGCCGGTCCCGGCGGTGTCGAGCAGGTCGTCGCGATCGCAGCGCACCGGGGTGGCGAGCTCGCGCATCGTGCGTGCCAGGCCCGTCAGCTCGTCGACGGTCTCGCCCTTTGTTCGCAGCGCGATCAAGAAGCCCGCGATCTGGACCTCCCCCACCTCGCCGGACATGATCCGGCGCAGCACCTCGGCGGCCTGGTCGGTCGACAGGTCCTGCCCCGACGCCAGCGCGTCGATCGCGGCGGTCAGTGTCGGATCAGGCATGGGGTCACCCGAGGAAGTTGGCGAGCAGCTGCTTGCCGGCGTCGGTCAGCACGGACTCGGGATGGAACTGCACGCCCTCGGCCGGCAGCTCGCGGTGGCGGATGCCCATCAGGACCCCGCCGCCGTGTGCGGTCGGCTCGAAGCAGTCGGGCAGCGTCTCCTCCTCGACGACGAGCGAGTGGTAGCGGCCGACCGTCAGCGGGTTGTCCAGCCCCGAGTAGATCGTGCGCCCGTCGTGGGTGATCGTCGTCGTCTTGCCGTGCACCGGCACGTGCTGGACGACGCGGCCGCCGAAGGCCTCGGCCAGCGACTGGTGGCCGAGGCACACGCCCAGCACCGGCACGCCGGCCTCCGGGAAGCGCCGCATGGCCTCGATCGAGATGCCCGCCTCCGTCGGCGTGCACGGCCCCGGCGAGACGACCACGCGATCGGGCGAGCGCTCGAGCAGCTCGTCGACCTCGACATGGTCGTTGCGCACCACGTCGAGCTCGGCGCCGAGCTCGCCCAGGTACTGGACGAGGTTGTAGGTGAACGAGTCGTAGTTGTCGACGACGAGAACGTTCATGGCCACTCCGGCTGGTCGGCGGCCAGCTCGAGCGCCCGCAGGACGGCGGTCGCCTTGGCCTCGCTCTCGGCGAACTCGTAGGCCGGCTTGGCGTCGGCCACGGTGCCTCCGCCGGCCTGCACGTGCGCGGCGCCTTCGGCGAGGACCACCGTGCGGATGTGGATGCAGGTGTCGAGGTCGCCGGTGTAGCTCAGCCAGCCGATCGCTCCGCCGTAGCCGCCGCGCTTGACCGGCTCGAGCTCGTCGATGATCTCCATCGCCCGGACCTTCGGCGCGCCGCTGAGGGTGCCCGCCGGCAGCATCGAGCGCAGGGCGTCGATCGCTCCCACGTCCTCGCGCAGCTCGCCCGACACGCTGGAGACGATGTGCATCACGTGCGAGTAGGTCTCGACCGACATGAACTGGTCGACGGTCACCGACCCGTACTCGCAGACCCGGCCGAGGTCGTTGCGGCCCAGGTCGACGAGCATCACGTGCTCGGAGCGCTCCTTCTCGTCGGCCAGCAGCTCTGCGGCGATGCGCTCGTCCTCGGCGATGTTCGCGCCGCGCGGCCGCGTGCCGGCGATCGGCCTGGTCGATGCGTGGCGGCCCATGACGGTCAGCAGCGGCTCGGGCGACGCGCCGACGACCTGGAAGTCCATGAAGTCCAGGAAGTACATGTACGGGCTCGGGTTGACCACCCGCAGGCCGCGGTAGATCGAGAACGGGTCGAGGCTCACTTCCGCCGACCAGCGCTGGGAGGGCACGACCTGGAAGGCGTCGCCGGCGTGCACGTATTCGATGATGCGCGCGACCATCGCCTCGAACTGCTCGCGCGGCATGTTCGACGTGAACGCGGGCCGGTTCGTGCGCGGGCGTAGGCCGAAGTCGGGGACCGGGCCGGCCAGCAGGCGCCGCGCCTTGCTGATCGTCGCCAGCGCGTCGGTGTAGGACTGCTCGATTCGACCCATCCGATCCTGCGGATCGGCCGTGTGCCCGTCATCCGCGTAGACGTGGCTGACGATCGTGATCGTGTGCTTGAGATGGTCGAAGACGACCAGCACGTCGGAGAGCATCAGCGCCATGTCCGGCAGCCCGAGCGGGTCGGGGTTCGGCTCGCCGAGCGTCGTCTCGACCGTGCGCACCAGGTCGTAGCCGAAGTAGCCGACCGCCCCGCCGGCGAACAGCGGCGCGTCGGGCCACGGAGCCTGGGAGTAGGCGCGCACCTCCTGCTCGGCCAGCGCGTACGGGTCGCCCTCGTCGCCCAGCGACCAGCGGACCACCTTGCGCGGCCGCACCCCGATGAACGAGTAGCGGCCGACCTGCTGGCCGCGCTCGGCCGACTCCAGCAGGAACGCCGGGAACTCGGGGTTCAGCCCGCGCAGCTTCAGGAAGGCGCTGACCGGCGTCTCGCAGTCGTCGATGAAGCTGTGGCGGACCGGGATCAGGTTGTGGTCACGCGCGAGCGCGCGGACCTCGTCGATCCCGGGCTCCGCCAGCGAAGAGTCAGCGGCGACGGCCAACGAGCACCTCCTGGGCGTCGCGCAGCGAGCGCCCGCGGCTGTGGAGCAGCACGCCGAGGTGGTACAGGACGTCGGCCGCCTCGGAGTCGACGCGCTCGTCGGACTCCTCGCGCGCGGCACGCGCGACCTCCTCGGCCTCCTCCATGACCTTCTCGCCGATGCGCGGCGGGTCGTCGAGCAGCTCGACGGTGTACGAGCCCTCGGGACGGTCGCTCGCGCGCTCGCGCAGGGTGCGCTCGAGCGCGGGCAGCGCCTCGTGCGGGGCGGGCGGCTCGAGGTCGCCGTTGTGGAAGCAGGTGCGCTCGCCGGTGTGGCAGGCGGGGCCGGCGGGCTCGACCAGGGCCAGCAGCGCGTCGCCGTCGCAGTCCAGGCGCAGCGCGCGCACGCGCTGGACGTTGCCCGACGTCGCGCCCTTGTGCCAGAGCTCGTCGCGCGAGCGGCTCCAGAGGTGCAACTCGCCGGTGTCGCGTGTGGCCTGCACGGCCTCGGCATTCGCGTAGGCCAGCGTGAGCACCTCCCCCGTGCTCCAGTCCTGCACGACGACGGGCACCAGCCCCCTGTCGTCGAAGGCGATCTCCATCAGCCGAGTCTATGGGGCCTACTCGATGCCCAGGCGGTCGAGCATGCGCTCGTCGGCGCGCCAGCCGCGCCGCACGCGCACGGCGAGGTCGAGGTGCACGCGGCGGCCCAGCTCGCGCTCGAGCTCGCGTCGGGCGGCGGTGCCGATCGCCTTGATCATGCGGCCGCCCTTGCCGATGACGATGCCCTTCTGCGACTCGGTCTCCACCCACGCCAGCGCGCGGATGACGACGAGCTCCTCGGTGGGTTCCGCGACCTCGTCGATCACGACCTCGACCGCATGCGGGAGCTCCTGGAACGTGCGGCGCAGCACCTGCTCGCGGATCAGCTCGGCGAACAGCACCAGCTCGGGCTGGTCGGTGCGGTCGCCGGGTTCGAAGAAGAACGGGCCCTCGGGCAGCAGCTCCGCGAGCCGCTCGACCAGCGTCGCGACGCCCGCGCCCGTCTTCGCCGACACGGGGAAGATCTCCTCGCCGACGCCGAGGTCGGCCACCGCCTGCAGCACCTCGGCGGTGTGCGCGCGGTCGAGCCGGTCGACCTTGTTGACCACCGCGATCACGGGCACCGGCCCGCCCTCCAGCGCCTTGGCGATGAAGCGATCGCCGGGGCCGACGCCCTCCTCGCCGTTGAGGACCATCAGCGCGCCGTCGGCCTCGGCCAGCTCGTGCTCGACTCGGTTCTGCATCCGCTTGGTCAGGGCGTCGAGCGGGCGCTGCACGCCGGGCAGGTCGATCAGCACGAGCTGCCAGCCGTCGCCGGTGGCCACGCCGCGGATCGCCCGGCGCGTGGTCTGCGGCTTGTTGGAGACGATCGCGACCTTGCTGCCGACGATCGCGTTGACGAGCGTCGACTTGCCGACGTTCGGCCGCCCGGCGAGGGCGACGAACCCGCTACGAGTGGTCACGGAGCACCTCGGCCTGGACCGCGAGCATCTCGCCGTCGTCGGTCTCGTGGTCGAAGCCGGCCAGGTGCAGCGCGCCGTGGACGACCGCCTCGCGCAGGTCGGCGGTGTGCTCGGGGCAGATGACGACGTCGCCGAGCTCGCGCGGGCCGGCGCTCGCGCCGGCGCCGTCGACCGGGAACGACAGGACGTCGGTGGGCGCCGCACGATCGCGGTGCTCGCCGTTGAGGCGCGTGATCTCCTCGGCGCCGACGAACGCGACCGCCACGTGTCCGGTGTCGATGCCGGCGCGGGCGAGCGCCGCGGCCACGAGTCGGCGGACCTCCTCGGGCGCCAGCGCCTCGGGGCCGACGAGCTCGACTTCGAGGCTCAAGCGCGCTTGCGGTCGGCGGGCCGCAGCCCGGGCGCCTGGCGCTCGGCGTGCTCGCCGTAGGCCTCGACGATCCGCTGGACCAGCCGATGGCGGACGACGTCCTCGCCGCCGAAGCGCACGAAGTCGATGCCCTCGAGGTTCTCGAGGATCTCGGCCACCACGACGAGCCCGGAGCGCTGGTCGGCCGGCAGGTCGATCTGCGTGATGTCGCCCGTGATGACCATCTTCGAGTTGAAGCCCAGGCGCGTGAGGAACATCTTCATCTGCTCGGGGCTCGTGTTCTGCGCCTCGTCGAGGATCACGAACGAGTCGTTGAGCGTGTTGTGGGTGAGCAGGAAATGCTCGGTGACATACAGCGAATCGGCGGCGGCCACCTGGATACAGACCGTCTCGGTAGTCCCCACCGGCTGAATCGACTCGACGAAGCGCATCGGACGGCCACCGCCATGGTCGCGGTAGCTCGCTCGCTTCCGACCAAGGCGGAAAGGCTCGATCCCGGCCGGGAGGCGGATGTCCAGGATGTAGGCATCGGAGCGATGATGGACGGGCCGGCCATTGGCGCGGCCAGGGCGGCGGCCGGCGGCGGCGCGGCGGCGCCAATAGGCCACGCCGCCGAAGGAGCGCACCAGGAAGACGACGTCCTCTCGGAGGCCCGGGGAACACGTCGTGTACTGAATTCGGCAGGTCCGGCCGCGCTGCGTGACCGGTCCGCCGTCGCTGTCGAGCAGACCCTGGAGCACCCCGAGCCGCACGTCAGCAGAGTTGAAGAGGTAGTCCCGTGGGACGAACTTCGTGTTCGAGCGCGTGCCGGCGAGTCCCATTTCGCGCAGCGCGACGGTCACGGGGTTCGAGACGATCACTCCGCCGCGCCCGCCGTGGACATGACGCAGGACGTAATCGGGGCCGCCGCGATTGACCAGCTCGATGCCCTCGAGTGAGGACTCCAGCGCCTCGGCGAGCTCAGGATCGGTCGTCGAGAACTGGGGCGTGGTCTTGGTCGTCAGGCAGCCGTCGCCGAGGAGCAGGCCGAGCGCGTAGGGATCCATGGGGACCTGCTGGTGCTCCATCTCGACCGGCCCGCTAAGCAGGGGAAGCTCAAAGCGGTGCTGGTGGTTGCGACGCAGCCGGCCCACCATGTCGCGGGTCGTGACAACCCGCCCCGGCTTCCCGTGCATGCGATCGTCCGGTGTGGTGACGAACCAGAGATGCTCGGCACAGCACAGGGTCCAGGCCCGGTCCTGCGCCTGAACACGAAAGACCTCACGTGGGCCTTGTGGGTAGACCCCGAGCACAGGCGTCGGCCGGCCATCGGATCCTACGACGAGGTCCCCCACGCGCAGCGATCCGATCGTCTGCCAACCGGTCGGTGTCAGTACGCGCTCGTCCACCGGTTGCGCCCGGCCGCGCATGAACGCGAGCGGGGCGACCTCGATGACGTTCTTCTCCAGGTGCGCCGAGACGCGCTCGGGGTCGAGCATGTCGTGCAGCGCGTCGAACAGCGGGCGCAGGTAGGGGTCGATCTTCGCCATCAGGTCGCCGGGCAGGAAGCCCAGGCGCTCGCCCGCCTCGACGGCCGGGCGGGTCAGGATGATCCGGTTGACCTCGCGCCGGCTCAGCGCTGCCGCGGCCATCGCCACGGCCAGGAAGGTCTTGCCGGTGCCGGCCGGGCCGATCCCGAAGGTGATCGTGTTGGACCGGATCGAGTCGACGTAGCGCTTCTGGTTGACGGTCTTGGGGGCGACCTTCGTCGAGCGGTGGCGCCAGACGACGTCCTCGAGGATTCGTGCCGGCGACTGGTGCTGATCGAGCGCTCCGGTGACCGCCCTGATGGTGCCGGGCGCGATCTCGTGGCCCTGGTCGGCGAGGTCGGCGAGCTCCTGCACAACAGTCGCCGCGGCCTTGACGGCGTCGGCGTCGCCGTCGAGCGTGACGAGGTTGCCGCGGAGGAACACCTCGCAGGAGACGTGGCCCTCCAGCGCCCGCAGGATCGCGTCGTTGTGCCCCGTGAGCGCGGCGGCCGCCTCGTTGGAGACCTCGAGCTGGCGCCTCAGCTCAGCGCCTCCTGGACCAGTGCGCTCACCCGCTTGCCGTCGGCGCGGCCGGCGACCTTGGGCATCGCGGCGCGCATCACCTGACCCATGTCCTTGGCCGACTCGGCGCCGGCCTCGGCAACCGCGGCCACGACGATCTCGCGCAGCTCCTCGTCGGAGAGCTCGGCCGGAAGGTACGTCTCGATCAGCACCGCCTCGGCCTCCTCGGCGACCGCGAGCTCGGGCCGACCGGCCTCGGTGAACGCACGCGCGGACTCGTGCCGGCGCTTGCGCTCTCGGCGCAGCACGGCCAGCTCGTCGTCGCTGCCGTCCTTGGCCGCCTTCTGCAGCTCGGAGAGGACCATCCGCAGCGCGCCCACGCGGTCCTTCTCGCCCGCCTTCATCGCGGCGGCCAGGTCCTGCTTGACCGTGTCGGCGATCGCCATTCGTCTCTCAGTCTAGAGTCGCCGCCGATGGCCACGTTCGCATTGGTCCACGGGGCCTGGCACGGCGCCTGGTGCTGGGAGCGCCTGGTGGCGGAGCTCGATCGTGCGGGGCATCGCGCGCTCGCTGTCGATCTGCCCTGCGACGACCCGACCGCGACCTTCTCCACGTACGCCGACGTCGTCGTCGACGCCCTCGCCGGCGAGCCCGACGACCTGACCCTGGTCGGCCACTCCCTGGGTGGCCTGACGGTGCCGCTGGTGGCCGACCGCCGGCCCGTCGGCCGGGTGGTCTACGTGTGTGCGCTGCTCGTCGATCCGGGCCGATCGCTGATCGACCAGCTCGGCTCGGAGTCCGACATGCTGCTGGGGCGCTACCAGGAGGGCACCTCCACCGACGACGAGGGCCGCTCGTGCTGGACCGACTTCGAGATCGCGCGCGAGGTCTTCTACGCCGACTGCGACGAGCAGCTCGCCCGCGCCGCCTTCGAGCGCCTGCGCCCCCAGGCGCAGAAGGCCCATGTCGAGCCCTGCCCCCTGGCCGAGCATCCGAGCGTCGAGCGCACCTACGTGGTCTGCACCGAGGACGCGATCGTGAACCCCGACTGGTCGCGCCGGGCGGCGCGCGAGCGCCTCGGCGTCGAGCCGATCGAGCTGCCGGGCAGCCACTCGCCCTTCCTCTCGCGCCCCGCCGAGCTCGCGGCGGTGCTGACCGCTGGCTGAGCGCTCAGGCCTCGTCCTCGGGCGTGCCGCCCGAGGACGTGCCGATCAAGCCCTCGTCGCCGAGCCGGGGCGGGTGGCCGAGCTGACCGAGCTCGGCGGTGTCGCGGCCGAACAGCAGGCCGACGTTCCAGTCGGCGAGCAGCCGCAGCTTGCGCCCCAGGCTGGGCATCATCGCCAGGTGGTAGCTGCGCGCCAGCCACCACGCCGCGGCGCCCCGCCAGCGGATCCCGAGCGTGCTCGCCACCGCCTGGTGGCGCCCCATGTCGACGAACACGCCGAGCGTGCGGTAGCGGAACGGGCGCCGGCGCCCCGAGCCGAGCGCCGCCGCGACGTTGCCCGCCACCCGCCGCCCCTGGCGGATCGCGTGCTGCGCGGTGGGCGGCGAGGCCGCGCGGCCGCGCTGCGCGGGGTCGGGTACCGCCGCTGCGTCGCCGATCGCCCACACCTCCTCGCGGCCCTGCACCTGCATGAAGCGGTCGACCACGATCCGCCCGCCGTCGTCGAGCGGCAGGCCCAGGCGCGCCACGACCGGGTGGGGCTTGACCCCCGCGGTCCACACGAGTGTGCGCGTGGGCACCGTCTCGCCGTCGGACAGCCGCGCGCTCGTGGCCGTGACCTCCTCGAGCGTCGTGTCGGTCCGGATGTCCATCCCGCGCCCGCGCAGCTGCCGCGCGGCGAAGTCCGCCAGCGACGGCTGGATCTCGGCCATCACGCGATCGCGCGCCTCGATGAGCATGAAGCGCACGCCCTGGGTCCGGCAGCGGGGATAGAGGTCGAGGACGTCGGCCGCGAAGTCCTGGAGCTCGGCCGCGCCCTCCAGCCCCGCGTAGCCGGCGCCGACGAACACGAACGTCAGCCACGCCTCGCGCTCGGAGGGGTCGTCGAGCGTCTCCGCTGCCTCGAGGCAGCCGAGCACCCGGTTGCGCAGCGCGATCGCCTCGGGCAGCGTCTTGAACCCCATCCCGTGCTCGGCCAGGCCCGGGACCGGCAACGTGCGCGACACCGACCCCAGCGCCACCACGAGCTGGTCGTAGCGCAGCTCGTCCTCGCGGCCGTCCAGCGAGCGAACCCGGACGCAGCGACGATCGGGCTCGGCGCCGATGACGGTGCCCAGACGCAGGTCGGTGCGCCGCAGCTGCTCGCGCAGCGGGACGACCACGTGCCGGGGCTCGAGCGTCCCGGCCGCCGCACCTGGAAGTAGAGGGGTGTAGAGCATGAAGTTGACGTCGTTGACCAGCGTGATCCGCGCCGCGTGGGGCGGCAGGATCCGCTCCAGCTTGCGCGCCGCCTGCAGGCCGCCGAAGCCTCCGCCGACGATCACGACGTTCCATGCCATGCGCGGATGCTGACGGCGCATCGGGCAAGAGACCAGCCACACGAACCCTGGACGGATGTCCTAGCGTCGGTGGGCGTGTGTGAAGACGGCACGCCAGCGGGCCGATGGACTGGTTATGCACAGCCGGATCGAGCTCGTGGCAGCCGGAGCTGTCGCCTCCACGGCGCTGGTCGGCGACGTCGCCGCCATCGCCACCGGCCACGGCACCGTGAGCCGCGATCGCCGTCGCCCCCGCGCTGGCCGTCTGCGCCGCGCTGGCCGGTGTCGGCTACGCGCGCGCCGCGATCAAGGCGGCCGCCCGGCAGGAGGCCAGGAGCACCGATCCGATCACCCGCCTTCCGGACGCCGCCCAGCTGCGCGTGGACCTCGAGGCGTTCCTCGCCGAGTATCCGGTCGGCGAGCGGCGCTCGCTGCTGATCCTCGACCTGGTCGGCTTCAAGCGCTACAACGACGCCTTCGGGTTCGCCTGCGGGGACGCGCTGCTGCGCCGCCTTGCACGCAAGCTCGAAGAGGCCGTCGGCCCGCGCGGAGCGGTCTACCGACTGCGCGGCGCGCAGTTCGCCGTCGTCGCACCGGGATCGCAGACCGCCGCCCTGCGCGCCTCGGCCGCCGACGCGATGCTCGAGACCGGCGAGGGCTTCATGGTCCGCGGCGCTCACGGCTCGGTCGTCCTGCCCGGCGAGGCGCACAGCATCTCGCGCGCGCTCAAGCTCGCCGACCAGGAGATCCAGGCCCAGCGCGCAACCCTGCACAGCCACGGGCTCGACGAGCCCAACGTGGCCGCCTACCGCCCCGCCACCCAGCTCGAGCCGTCGCCGTTCGACACCGTCGAGCTTGCGGTCGCCGTCGCCCATGTCCTCGGCATGACCGGCCCCGAGCTCGACCACCTCGAGCTGGCCGTCGGCCTGCGCGACGTCGGGATGATGGCCGTGCCCGACGAGATCGCCAAGGCGTCCGACGATCAGAGCGAGGAGGCCCAGGAGTTCATCCGCCTGCACACGCTCGCCGGTGAGCGGCTGCTGCGCTCGAACTTCCGCATGGACGCCGTCGCCGACGTGATCCGCTCCAGCCACGAGCGCTGGGACGGCGCGGGCTTCCCCGACGGGCTCGTCGGCGAGGACATCGGCCTGGCGTCGCGCATCGTCAACGTCTGCGGGACCTTCGAGGACCTCACGTCGCACCACGCCGATCGGCCTCAGGTGACCGTCGAGAACGCCCTGCGCGAGCTGCGGCGCGGCTCTGAGTCCGCGTTCGATCCCGCCGTGGTGTGCGCGTTCATCGAGGTCTTCACCGATCGCGCCGGCGCCGCCGACGACGCGCTCGGCCACCTCTCCCGCTAGGAGAACACGACCGCCAGCCAGCCGTCGGTCGTCCGGCGAGCCGTCTCGCGCAGGCCGTGACGCTCCAGCGCGGCGACGACCTCGTCGCCCTCGTCCTCGAGCAGCCCGCTGGCGATCAGCGCCCCGGGCGGTCCGTCTGCGAAGCGCAGCGCGAGCAGCAGCGGGCGCAGCAGGTTGGCGACGATCGTCGGCGCCGCCGGAACGGCCTCGGTGCGCAGATCGAACCGCCGCGCCTGCACGTCGACACCGTTTGCCTCGGCGTTGGCCAGCGTCGCCTCCACGCTCAGGGCGTCGTGATCGAGGCCGAGCACCGGTCCCCAGCCCAGCCGCGCGGCGGCGATCGCCAGCACGCCAGACCCGCAGCCGACGTCGACGAGCGCGCCGCCGGGCTCCAGCTCGCAGAGCGCCTCGAGGCACAACCTCGTCGTCGCGTGGGCGCCCGTGCCGAAGGCCTGTCCGGGATCGATCACGACCTCGATCGGTTCAGCGGCAGGCTCGTGCCACGGCGCGCGCACGACGAGCCGGCCGCCGACCTTCACCGGCCGGTGGAACTCACGCCACCGCTGGTCCCAGTCGTCGGCGATCACGGCGGTCGTCACGTCGACCAGCGCGTCGCCGGCGGCGGCACGGACGTCGGGCATGTCCGGCAGCTCCCCCGGCGCGCCGTAGACCGCGTACTCGACGGTGTCGCCGTGGTCGACCTCCTCCACCCCGCCGGGCGCCAGCTCGAGCAGCTCGGCGAGCACGACCTCCGCGTCCTCGCGACGGACGCGGACGGCCAGGCGGATCATCGGTGCAGAAGGCGCCGCAGCTTGGACAGCATGCCGTCGTCGGAGCGCAGGTTCTCGTCGGTGATCGACTCCGAGAGCTGCTCCAGCAGGCGGCGCTGGTCGCCGCTCAACCGCCGCGGGACGACGACGTTGACCACCACGTGCAGGTCGCCGCGCCGCCCGGCGCGGCGCAGGGCGGGCATGCCGTGCCCGCGGAGGTTCACGATCTCGCCGGGCTGCGTGCCGGGGTGCACCTCGACGTCGACCGGCCCGTCGAGCGTCGGCACCTGGAGCGTCGACCCCAGAGCCGCCAGCGGAGCCGGCACGTCGAGCACGGTGACGAGGTCGTCGCCGTCGCGCACGAAGCGCTCGTCCTCGCGGACGCCGACGAGGACGTACAGGTCGCCGTCGGGCGCCCCGGGGTCGCCGGCGTGGCCGTGCCCGGAAATGCGGATGCGCTGGCCGTCGGCGATGCCGGCCGGGACGTCGACCTTCAGCGTCCGGCGCCCGGCCTCGCGGCCGCGGCCGCGGCACTGCGTGCACGGCGTCTCGGCGACCTTGCCGTCGCCGTCGCAGACATCACACGGAACCGTCCGCACGACCTGGCCGAGCGGCGTGCGGCTGACCGCCTGGAGCTGGCCGGCACCCTCGCAGCGGTCGCAGGTCTTGATCGGTGTTCCCGGCTCGGCGCGGTTGCCGTGACAGCGCTCGCAGGTCGAGACGGCCTCGTAGGCGACCTCCACCGAGATGCCGGTCGCCGCCTGGGCGAGGTCGACGTCGACCGACACCGCCACGTCGCCGCCTTGGCGCGGCCCACCGCGGCCGCCGAACATGCCGCCTGCCCCGCCGCCGCCGAAGAACGCGTCGAAGAGATCGGTCAGCGAGCCGAACGCGTCGGACCTCGGCGCCCAGCCGCCGGAGCGCAGGCCCTCGTGGCCGTAACGGTCGTAGGTCGCGCGGCGCTCGGGGTCCGACAGGATCTCGTAGGCCTCGGCGGCCTCCTTGAACTTCGCCTCGGCGTCGGGGTCGTGGCGGTTGACGTCGGGGTGCAGCTCGCGCGCCAGCCCGCGGAAGGCCTTCTTGATCTGGCCTTCGTCGGCGGTACGCGCGATGCCCAGCACCTCGTAGGGATCGCGCGGCGTGGTGCTAGCCATACAGCTCCTCCACGAAGCGGCTCAGCTGGCGCGAAGCGTCCTGCACCGCCCCGATCGCGGCCGCGTAATCCATCCGCACCGGGCCGATGACCGAGACCGCGCCGAGGTTGCGGCCGGGCAGGCCGTAGGCGGAGGCGACCAGAGCGAACCCACGCAGCGCCGGCGCCGGGTTCTCGGCGCCGATGCGAACCAGGACGTCGCGCTGGCCGAGCGCGTCGCTGAGGACGCCGAGCAGCGCCGCGCGCCGCTCGAGCATCCCCATCAGCTCGTTGAGCTGCGAGACGTCCTGGAGGCGGTGCTCGGACAGCAGCCGGCCGGCACCCTCGACGTACAGCGACTCCTCGGCGGTGGCGGCCAGGTCGGTGAAGGCGGGTGCCAGCTGCTCGACGAACAGGCGCTCGCCGCCGGTCAACCCCTCGTCGCGCAGGCGCATGTGCAGCGTGCGCGCGCCCAGGCCGATGCCCTCCAGGCGCTCGTTGAGGTAGGAGCCCGCCCAGGCGACCAGGCCGGGGTCCACGGGCCGGTCGAAGGTGAACACGCGCTTGGTGACGCCGCCGGTCGACGTGATGACCACGACCATCAGCACCTGGGGCTGAAGCAGCAGGACCTCGACGCGGCGAACCGTCGCGGTGTCGACCGGCGGGGCCGAGACGATCGCCATCAGGTTGGTGACCTGCGAGAGCGTCTCGCTGGTCGTCCTCATCGCCTCGTCGATCTCGCGGCGCACGAGCGAGAGGTCCAGGCGCGGCGTCGGCGCGGCCGGCAGCAGTCGATCGACGAAGTACCGATACCCGGCCTCTGTCGGCACCCGCCCGGCCGAGGTGTGCGGGTGGGTCAGCAGGCCGTGCTCCTCGAGGATCGCCAGCTCGCTTCTGATCGTGGCCGGGCTGGCTCCGATCTCCTCATCGGCCGCCAGCGCCTTGGACGCCACGGGCTGCTCGGAGCCCTGATAGGCGCCGACCACCTTGCGCAGGATCAGCTCCTGTCGGGGCGAGAGCACGTTCCGATTCTAGGAACGCCCCGGCGGAAGCCCGACGGGCTAGATCGCGATCTCGGCTTCCGCGTTGCGGATGATGCGGTTGCCGGACTGCTCGGCCTCGGCGTCGATCACGGCCACGCCGTCGCGGACCTCGCGCACCGTGCCGGTCACGACGATCTCCTGCTCGGGCAGGCCCATCCCGCGGAACTGGACCGAGAGACGCTTCAGGGATTCCGGACCGCCCCCGGCTTCGGTCTGCGCGCGGGCGAGGATCGCCATCGAGTACAGGCCGTGCAGGATCCGGCCCGGCAGGCCGACCGACTTGGCGAACTCCTCGTCGATGTGGATCGGGTTGAAGTCTCCGGAAGCGCCGGCGTAGCGGGCCGTCAGGAAGCGGTCGGGCGTAACGCGCAGCTCGGGGATGCTGTCGCCCTGGTTCACGACACACCTCGCACGATGTTCGTCCAGGTGCCGACGCATACGGTCTCGCCGTCCTGGTTGGTGGACCTCGACTCGAAGACGTAGAACCCGCGGCCGTCGCGCTCGTCGATCGACTTCACCTCGACCTCGGTCGTGATCTCGTCGCCGGCGACGACCGGCTTGCTCCAGCGAAACTCCTGCCCGCCGTGGACCATCATCGCGAAGTTCATCGCCACGTCGGGGTCGAAGATCGCCGGCGCCATCGCGGGCGCGCTGTAGACGACGGCGAACATCGGCGGCGCGACGACGTCCGCGTAGCCGGCCGCGCGCGCGGCCTCGACGTCGAGGTGGACGGGGTTGGTCTCCCCCACCGCGTGGGCGTACTCGCGGATCTTCTCGCGCCCGACCGCGTAGACGGCGGGGGCGAAGGTCTTGCCGACCGCATCGTTCTTCAGCGCCATCGGCGCGGCAGTCTATGGGGCCGGTGCCTGCGGGTCGGCACGATCGACCCGCGCGCGCTGGGTGGCCGCGACGCTGGCCAGCACGGCGACCGCGCAGACGAACGTGAGCCCGTCGACGTGCTCGCCGAGGACCAGGCCGGCGAGCCCGAGCGTGAGCAGCGGCTGGAGCAGCTGCACCTGGCCCGCCTTGGCCACGCCGCCGCGGGCGAGGCCGGCGTACCAGAAGAAGAACCCCAGGAACATCGAGATCGCGGACACGTAGGCGAACCCGAGCCAGGCGTTGGTGCCCACCTCGCCCGAGAAGGGCGCGGTGCCGATGGCCACCGCGATCGTCAGCGGCGCCGCGAGGATCAGCGCCCAGCAGACGGTCTGCGGCCCGCCGAGCTCGCGCGACAGCGCGCCTCCCTCCGCGTAGCCCAGCGCGCAGATGACGGTGGCGGCCAGCAGCTCGAGGTCGGCCGTGCCCGCGTCGCCGATCCCGTCGATCACGATGAAGCCGAGTACGGCCGCGAGCCCCGCCAGGGCGGCCGCCCAGAAACCCGCGGACGGGCGCTCGCCGGCGCGCAGCACGCTCATCGCCGCGGTCGCCGCCGGGAGCAGCGCGATCACGACGGCGCCGTGCGAGGAGTCGACGTCGCGCAGCGCCAGCGAGGTCAGGGTCGGGAAGCCGACGACGATCCCGATCGCGACGATCGCGAGCCGGCGCCACTGGGCGCGCGTAGGGCGCGGCGCGCGGCGCGCCCGCAGCACGAGCGTTGCCAGCACCGCCGCCACCGCGGCCCGCCCGAACGCGACGAAGAAGGGGTCGAGGTCATGTACCGCCAGACGCGTCGCCGGCAGCGAGAACGAGAACAGCAACACCCCGACCGCGGCCAGGGCGAGCCCCTCGAGCTCGACCCTGCGCTCCGCCGTCAGATGATCACCGGCACGGCGCCGCCGTCGGCCGACCAGGCCGCGCCGGTCACGTTGCTCGCCCGCTCGGAGCAGAGGAAGACGATGACGTCGGCGATCTCCACCGGCGTGGCGAAGCGCCCCAGCGGGACCTTCTCGGCGGCGGCGTCGACCGCCTCCTGCGCCTTGCCCGGCCCGGCGATCTGCTCGCCCAGGCCGCCCGCGCCGGTCCACAGCTCGGTGGCGACCGGGCCCGGCGTGACCGCGTTGACGAGCACGTTCTCGCCCGCCCAGCGGTCGGCGAACGCGCGCGAGAGCGAGAGCTGCGCCGCCTTGGTCACCGAGTAGGCGACGTTGCGCTGGCCGGGCCGCTTGCCCGACGACGAGGAGACGTTGACGATGCGCCCGCTGCCGCGCGACGCCATCCGCGGCGCGGCCTCCTGCATCAGGCGAAACGGCGCCATCACGTGCAGCTCCCACTGCTCGTTGAAGTCGGCGTCGGTCAGCTCGTCGAGCGCGACCGCGCGCGAGGTGCCGGCGTTGTTGACGAGCACGTCGATGCCGCCCATCTGCTCGGCGCAGGTCGCGATGATCCGGCGGTCGGCGTCGGGGTCGGTCACGTCGCAGGCCAGGTACTCGGCGCCGCAATCCTTGGCGGCGGCCTCCAGCGCCTCGGCGTCGCGGGCGACGAACAGGACCCGCGCGCCCTCCTCGCAGAGCCGCTTCGCCGTGGCCAGGCCGATCCCGCGGCTCGCGCCGGTGACGACGCAGACCTTGTCGGTGAGGCCGAAGTCCATGGCCCGGCGAGCCTAGCCCGCGTATCACCGCGCGGCGCTCTCGACCGACGCGGCGTAGCCGCCGCCGAACAGCACGGCATGGACGAGCAGCGGCAGCAGCTGGTAGAGCGCGACGCGATCGGAGTGGCCGGCCGCCAGCGGCGCGACCTCCTCGTAGGCGGCGTAGCAGCGGTCGCCCACCCCGCCGAACAGCGCCAGCATCGCCAGGTCGACCTCGCGATGGCCGCCGTAGGCCGCCGGATCGATCAGCCACGGCAGTCCGTCGGGCCCGGTCATGAGGTTGCCCGTCCACAGGTCGCCGTGCAGCCGCGCCGGCGGCTCGGGCGGGCCGGCCAGGTCCGCCATCCGCTCGCACACCGCCTCCACCGCCCGGCGCCCGGCGCTGGTGAGGCCGGCGCGCGGGAGCAGCGGCAGCAGCCGCTGCTCGGCGTAGACCGTCGCCCAGTCGTCGCCCGGTTCGCCCTCGAACGCCAGCGGGCCGATGCGCAGCGGGCCGGGCGCCCCGGGCGGCAGCGCGCCGAACGCCGGCGCGCCGGCGGCGTGCATCCGCGCGAGCCCGCGGCCGAGCTCCTCGCGGTCGAAGCGCCCGCCGGTCTCGATCCACTCCAGCGCGAGGTGCGTGTCGGTCGCCTCGACGACCTCGGGCACGCGCATCCCCGCCTCGGCCAGCCAGCGCAGCCCGGCGGCCTCGGTCTCGTACTCGCCCGGCTCCGCTCCCTCGCGGGTCTTGACGAACACGCGGCGCCCGTCCTCGAGGCGGACCTCGTAGGCGTCGTTGATGTCGCCGCCGCCGACCCGCCGGGCGTCAGCGAGCGAGATCACCCGCGACCTCGTCCAGCAGCCGCTCACACGCCTCCTCGACGAGGTCGAGCACCTCCTCGAAGCCCCCGGACCCGCCGTAGTAGGGATCTGGCACGTCAGCCTCGTCTAGCAGAAGGCGGACCTTCCCCCGCGCCTCCTCGTCAGGCGCGAGGTCCATCAGATCGCGCAGGTTCGAGCGGTCCATGGCAACAAGCAGATCGAACCGCCCGAAGTCCTCCCGCGCGACCTGCTGCGCCGCACCCTCCAGCACGATGCCCCGACGCTGCGCAGCCTCCGCGGAACGCTCGTCCGGCGGCGACCCGACATGCCACGCACCCGTCCCGGCGCTCTCGACCTCAACCTCGTCCTCGAGCCCGCGCTCGTGGAGCAAATGCCGCATGACGCCCTCGGCAGTCGGCGAGCGACAGATGTTCCCCAAACAGACAAAGAGAATCCGCACGCCACGAGCGTAGACCCGAGTCACCGAGAAGGCGGCGGGGGCGTGCGGGGCGCGGCCGGAAGGCGTCCTCAAAGCTCAGCGCGAAGCGCGCGCGGCCTTCCGGACGCGTCCCCGCAACGCGCCTGCCGCCGAGGCCCGAAGCACCGCGCTACCGCGCGCCGTGCTACCGCGCCGCTTACTTCGGCTCGTACTTCGGAGCCTTGTCGAGATCGTCGCTCTTGGAGTCCGTATCGCAGAACGGCACGGTCTTCCCGGCCGCCGCATCGCGGTGCTTGCACGTGTCGATCACGGTGCTGTCGAAGGCCAGGAACGCCGACTTCATCTTGCGGGCCGCGACCGTATTGCGGACCCACTCGTGCGGATCGTCGTCCTTGGCGTTGTCCTGCGCGACGTTGCCCAGCGGCACCGGCCGCGAGCCGCCGTCCCAGATCGTGAACACCGAGGTGTTGCGAGCGGGGAACGAGCTGATCGCCTCCATGCCGGTCCACGGGTCGTGCTCCCAGTTGCGCCACGGCCGCAGCATCTTCTTCCTGAGGACCTTGGCGCCGATCGTGCGCGCCTCGGCCTCGGCCGTGATGTTGGCCACCTGGTGGTCGCCGTAGGCGGCCATGAGCATCACCTGGTGGGCCGGCGTGTTCGCGTAGGGCTGGGAGGTCATGTGCTGCGCGTAGCCGTTGGGCTCAGCGCGGTCCCACAGCATCTGCATGATCGAGAACAGCAGCTGGCGCTCGTTGCGCTGCGGATAGGCCTGGTAGAGCGGCCACGCGTACTCGACCTCGCCGGACGTCGGCGGGTTGCCGCGGCCGAAGTCGGTCGAGCGGGTCAGCAGCGTCGAGTAGTTCATGCCCAGCACGCCCAGGGTGGCGCGGGTGAAGTCGGGCGCGACCGCGGTGAGCGCGCCACCGATGATGCCGCCCTGGCTGTTGCCGTCGTAGTACAGGCGCTCGGTGTTGAGGATGCACTTCTCGCCGACCTTGAACTTCGACTGGCTGCACAGGCCGTCCGGGTGGATCATCAGGCGGCCGAGGTAGAGGAAGTTGAGCATCCCCTGCTGGACGCGGTCGGCGAGCGTGTTGAAGCCCGACGCGTCGAGCAGGACCGTCGCGACGTTCGGGACGTCCTCGGTGGCCATGCCCGCCCACGCCGTCGCGCAGAAGACGAAGTTGTGCTCGGCCATCATGTTCTTCAGCTGGCCCTGGCCGACCTCGCCCATGCTGCCGAACAGGCCGTGGCCGTAAAGCGAGGGCCGGGCGGCACCCGGGTTGTCGAGCGCCACCTGCGGGATCCGGCAGCGGAAGTCGACCTTCATGACGTTGCCGGGGATCTGCACCGGCAGGTTCGTCGTCGGGTTCAGGACGAAGTGCGAGTGCGCGGGCGCGCAGCCGGGCGTCGACAGATAACACGGGACGTCCATCGTGCCCTTGACGTCGTAGGCGATCGGGCCGTCCTTGCCGCCCGGGCAGGAGGTGTCGCCGATCGGCGGGTCAGGCGGGTCGATGCCCTGGGCGCAGCCGATGTTCGTCACGCGCGTGAGCGTGAACGCCGGCGCCTTGCCCTCGACCTTCAGGTCGCCGAGGTTGTCGTCGCCGAGCTGGTGGAACGCGTCGTTGCGGATCGCGAGCATCCGCCCGGCGATGTTGTCGCCGCTGGCGATCGTGAAGTCCCATGCCTGGGTGAGGTCGCCCCGCTCGATGCCGGCGGCCGCGAGCGTGGTGAAGAGGTGCTCGAAGTGCGCGCGGCGCTGCTCGTCGAGCGGGTTGGCGAGCGTGGTCTTGTCGCGGTAGGCGGCGAACGTCGGGTCGGTCGTGACCTTGTCGCCGAGGCGCAGCGCGACGATGTAACGGTGGCCCTCGAGGAAGTTCTTGCTCGGGCGGATGACCAGGTCGCGGTCGGCCGGCGCGGCGCCCAGCGCGTCCATCGAGTGGTCGAGCTCGGCCCAGACCATGTGCTTGGCGCCCGTGTCGGCGTCGATGACCGCGATCGGGGCGCCCGCGAGCAGCGAGCCCTCCGGGTTCCACAAGCGCGCCGCGCCGATGGCGTCGAGCTGCGCGTCGGTGTCCAGGCCGGTGATCTTGGTGACGATCTCCGAGCCGGGGCTGAAGCCGTCGGAGCGGTTCTGGTCCGTCGGGTCGATCGGCTTGCCGGCCGCGTTGCGCGGCATCGCGAGCAGGCTGAAGTCGATGCGGCGCCCGGTGGCGCTCGTGGAGTCGGCCTTCGTGTAGAGGTCGTTGGGGAACGGCAGCATGCACGCCGACGCGTCGATCGCGTCGCAGCCGGTGACGTTGGGCAGCGGGCTGGTCTGATCGGGCGGCGGGTTCTTCGCCGCCGCGGGCGCGGCAAGGGCGAGCAGGGCGCAGAAACCAGCAAGGAGCAT
This sequence comes from uncultured Actinomycetes bacterium, assembly GCA_963825415.1. Taxonomy (GTDB): domain Bacteria; phylum Actinomycetota; class Thermoleophilia; order Solirubrobacterales; family Solirubrobacteraceae; genus BP-464. Next base: position 239,194 of record CAWGTD010000006.1, read on the forward strand.
CCGTGTCCGGGTCATGCCAACGGAGACGTTTGCGGGCGGTCAAACTTGCGGCGAGCGGGCCCAGGCCTGGCCTCGACCGCCCGGGGTGACGCATTAGCGGGTGCGGGTTCGTTGGCGGCTAGGGAGCGGGAGCCGGCGGCGGGCCTCGGCGCCCCGGTCGCTCGAACGAGTGTCGTTCTACTCGGGCCATGGCCGAGCTAACCGACACTCGTCTACTTCGGCTTGCCGCCGCGAGCTGCCGCGACGCGGGCGTGGTGAGCCGCTCCGGCGAAACCGCGCCTGCGCGACCAGGGTGCCGGGACAGGGCAGCGAGGAAGAAGGGTGCGGACGGTCGGGGGTCGGAAGGGCGCTCCCGCCCCGGAGCCGGAGGCGGAGGGGTGGCCCGGCCGACCCTCGAACGCTCCGCACCCGAACCACGGCGCGACGAGCCCGCCGCTCCCGGGCTAGCGCCGCCCGTCGTCGCCGAGCTCGAGCACGGCCAGGAACGCCTCGGGCGGCACCTCGACGCGGCCGACCTGCTTCATGCGCTTCTTGCCCTCCTTCTGGCGCTCGAGCAGCTTGCGCTTGCGCGTGATGTCGCCGCCGTAGCACTTGGCCGTGACGTCCTTGCGGAACGCCTTGACCGTCTCGCGGGCGATGACGTGCGAGCCGATCGCCGCCTGGATCGGCACGTCGTACTGCTGGCGCGGGATCTTCTTGCGCAGCTTCTCGGTCAGCGAGCGGCCCATCTCGTAGGCCTTGTCGCGATGGACGACCATCGACAGCGCGTCGACCGTGTCGCCGCCGAGCAGGACGTCGAGCTTGGCCATGTTCGAGGCCTTCATCCCGCTGATCTCGTAGTCGAACGACGCGTAGCCGCGCGTGCGCGACTTCAGCTGGTCGAAGAAGTCCATGACGATCTCGGCCAGCGGCAGGTCGTACTCGAGCTGCACGCGGTCGGGGCCGAGGTAGTGCATGCCGACGTGCTCGCCGCGGCGCTCCTGGGCGAGCTCCATCACCGCGCCGATGAACTCGGTCGGCGTGAGGATCGAGGCCTTGATCATCGGCTCGCGGACCTCGGCGATCGTCGCCGGGTCGGGCATGTCGGACGGGTTGTGGACCTCGATGTGCTCGTCGTTGGTCAGCGTGACCTCGAAGGACACCGACGGCATCGTCGCCATCAGCTCGAGGTCGTACTCGCGCTCGAGGCGCTCGCGGACGATGTCCATGTGCAGCAGGCCCAAAAAGCCGCAGCGGAAGCCGAACCCCAGCGCGTCGGAGGTCTCGGGCTCCCAGGTCAGCGCGGCGTCGTTGAGCGAGAGCTTCTCGAGCGCGTCGCGCAGGTCCGGGTAGTCCTCGCCGTCGAGCGGGAACAGGCCGCAGAACACCATCGGCTTGACGTCCTTGTAGCCGGGCAGCGGCTCGGTCGCGGCGCTGCCCTTCGTCGTCAGCGTGTCGCCGACCCGCAGCTGCGTGACGTCCTTGATGCCCGTGATCAGGTAGCCGACCTCGCCTGCGCTCAGCTGCGGCGCCGCGGTCATGGCCGGGGTGAAGAACCCGATGTCGTCGATGTCGGCCTGCGTGCCCGCCGCCATCGCGCGGATCGCCTCGCCCTTGCGGAACACGCCGTCGACCACGCGGATGTAGGCGATCACGCCGCGGTACTGGTCGAACTCCGAGTCGAAGATCAGCGCGCGTGGCGGCGCGTCGGGATCGCCGGACGGGGGCGGCACGCGCTTGACCAGCTCCTCGAGGACGTCCTCGACCCCCTCGCCGGTCTTGCCGGAGATGCGCAGGATCTCATCGGCGTCCTCGCCCAGCAGCTCGGCGACCTGCTCGCCGACGCGCTCGGGCTCGGCGCCGGGGAGGTCGATCTTGTTCAGGCACGGGATCAGCTCGAGGCCGGAGTCGACCGCAAGGTAGGTGTTGGCCAGCGTCTGGGCCTCGACGCCCTGCGAAGCGTCGACCACGAGCAGCGCTCCCTCGCACGCTGCCAGCGAGCGGCTGACCTCGTAGGTGAAGTCGACGTGGCCGGGCGTGTCGATGAGCTGCAGCTGGTAGGTCTCGCCGTCGCGCGAGTTGTAGAAGACGCGCACGGCCTGGGCCTTGATCGTGATCCCGCGCTCGCGCTCGAGATCCATCGAGTCGAGAACCTGCTCGCGCATCTGGCGCGGATCGACCGTGTGGGTCGTCTCGAGGATGCGGTCGGCCAGCGTCGACTTGCCGTGGTCGATGTGCGCGATGATCGAGAAGTTGCGGATGTGGGCCTGGTCGGCCATGCCGCCTGGAGACTAGGACCGGCGCTATGACCGGCGCAGGGCCGGGATGCGGCTCGCGACGAGGTCCCAGGTCTGCTGAGCCTCGGCGATCTGGAGCCACAGCACCGCGCGCGTGTAGACGGCGGAGCCCGCCGCCAGGCCGCCGCCCACCGAGATGATCTGCGCGATCACCGAGCGGCCGAGCAGCTCGTCGAGCAGCGCCCAGACGAGCCACGCGACGATCCCCAGCAGCGCCGCGGCCGAGCAGATCCCGATCACCGCGGTACCGGTCGCCCTGCCATCCAGGCGGCCGTTCAGCTCGCGCCGCGCCTGCCGCGCCTGGAGCACCATCATCGCCGCGCTCGCCACCGCCGTGCCGATCACCGGGCCGGCGATCCCCAGCGGCGAGTAGAGCGCGAGGCTGACGACGAGGTTCACGCCGAGGCTGCCCAGCGCCAGGACGGTCGGCAGCCACGGTTGCTGCAGCGAGAAGAACGTGCGTGTCAGCAGCAGGTTCAGCCCGCTGAACGGGAGGCTGAACGAGAACCAGAACAGCGCGGTGGACACGTCGTCGGTGGACTGCGCGCCGAACGCGCCGTGCTCGTAGATGAGCCGGGTGATCGGCGTCGACAGGGCGATCGTGGCGGCCGCGGCGGGGATCAGCAGCAGCGAGATCTGCCGCATCCCGCGCGCGAGCAGGTCGCGCAGGCCGTCGAGATCCTGCCGGGCGGCGTAGCGACTCAGCGCCGGGAACAGGACGGTCGCGATCGCGACGCTGAACACGCCCTGGGGCAGCATGTAGATGCGGAATGCCGCGTCGATCGCTCGCGGGGCGCTCTCGGAGATGAGCGTGCCGAGCGTCGAGTTGATCAGCAGGTCGAAGTTGATGATCCCCAGGCCGAGCGTCACCGGGACCATCAGCGTGAGCACCTGTTTGACGCGCGGATCGCGCCAGTCGAAGGACAGCTCGAGCTTGAATCCAAGCCGCGCGAGCACCGGCACCGCCATCCCGAGCTGGACGACCGTGCCGACCAGGATCCCGATCGCGTAGGCGTAGAGCTGGCCGTCGCCGGAGAACCAGGACCGCGCGCCGACCAGGAAGATCAGGATCACGAAGTTCCACACCAGCGGCGAGATCGCGGGCACGCTGAAGTGGTCGAAGGCGTTGAGGATCCCGACCAGCAGCCCGTTGATCCCGAGCAGGACGACGATCGGGAACAGCACCCGCGCCAGCCCGGAGGTCAGATGGTCCAGGTGCGCCGTGAACTCGCCGCCGGTGAACAGCGGCATGATCAGGTTCGCCGCCGCGACGAACACGAGCGTCACCGTGCCGAGCACGGCGAGGATCACGAAGAACAGCGTCGAGGCGAGGCGGAACGCGTCGCGCTTGCGGCCCTGCTCGAGCAGCTCGGTGAACACAGGGACGAAGGCGGCGCTCAGGGCGGCGTCGGCGAACAGGCTGCGGACCAGGTTCGGAACCTGGAAGGCGATCGTGAACGCCGAGAATGCGCCGCTGGTGGCGAAGTAGCTCGACGCGACGATCTCGCGGGCCAGGCCCGCCACGCGGCTGAGACCCGTGGCGATCGAGAAGATGACCGTGTTGCGGGCAACGCCGCGGGCCGCCGGGCGCGCCTGCGCCGCCGCGCCCGCGTCCTCGACGGCGCTCTGGTGGAAACCGTCGCCCGACACCGCGGCCGATGCTAGGGCCCGGGTCGGGCGCTGCGGCCTACTTCGGGCGGCGAGGCGTGCAGGTACGGAAGGTGCGGGTCTGGCGCACCGTCCGATGGCCGCGGCGCGCGGTCACGCGCAGGCGGACGGTTTGCTTGCGCACGCCGCGGAGGTCGAGCCGGATCGTGCGACCGCGGACCTTGACCTTTCCTGCCGAGAGCTTCGCGCGCACGCGCGTGAAGCCGCGCTTGACGTGCGCGACGATCACGCGGCGGCTCTTGCAGGCCCGCGCGGCCTTCAGCGGGCCGCCTGCGCGCTGGTCGATCTGCTTGAAGCCCTGGCCGATGTACTGCGGCTGGTCGACCGTGGCCGTCAGGTTCGTGAAGTCGGCCTCGGTGACGCCGGCCGGCACCGTGTAGCGGTACGTGCCGTCACCCAGCTCCGACGCCGGGCCTTCGGCCACCGCCCAGTGGTCGCGCTGGTTGACGAGCACCCGCACCGGCGCGCCGAGCACGGGCTGGCCGGCGGGATCGGTGACGCGCACCGCGATCGGGATGGCGTCGCCGGGGACCGCGGTCGCCGGCGCGCTGATCGACACCGTCGGCACCTCGCGCAGCGCGAGCGCCTCGGGCGGGATCGACTGCACGTCCGTCAGGACGTCGCGCAGCATGGCCGTCACGCGCTCGTGGGAACCGGGGTCGATCTTGTCGGGGCCGTCCTGGGTCGTGTGGTAGTAGGGCGTCGAGGAGAACGTCGAGAAGCCCTGGACTCCCAGCGCGTAGAACGGCTGCAGGTCGGTGGGGATGATCCCGCCGCTGATCGAGCGCACGCCGTTGGCGGTCGTCGGCGCCGGAGTGAAGGCGTTGCGCGCCGCCGCCTGATACGTGAGCGCGTTCATCGCCGGCGACGTCGTGCCGAAGATCAGGTTCACCAGGCTGTAGTCGAGTCGCGAGGAGCCGACGTAGCTCGCCGCCGAGGTCATCTCGAAGTTCTCGTCGAGCACCGTGCGGTTGACGAGGTCGGTGTGGCGCATCGCCCAGTCGTAGGAGCCCACGAGCCCCGGCTCCTCGGCGTCCCAGGCGGCGAAGATCGTCGTGTAGGCGGGCGGCGTGTCCTTGGTGGCGTCGAGGACCTCGAGCAGCGAGCCCATCGACGAGCAGTTGTCGACGGCACCGGCGTGCCAGGAGTCGTAATGGCCGGCGGCGAGCACGTAGCGGTCGGGGTACGTCGTGCCGGTGCGGACGCCGATGACGTTGCGGCCGATCGCGTCGACGCGCCGCGCCACGACCCGGATGCGCATGCGCAACGGCTCGGCCAGCGCGCGCAGCTGCTTGCCGTCGTCGGCGCCGACGGTGACCGTCGGGATGCTCGCCGGCATCGCCTGGGCGAAGCGCACCGCGCCGGTCTGGATCAGGTTGTTGGGCGAGCCGGAGACGTAGAGCATCGCCACGCCGCCGTGGTTGAGCACCTCGGTGAGCTGCGCGGTCCGGTGGAAGGCCTCGTTGCGATCGACCATGACGATCTTGCCCTTGGCGTCCTTGCCGAGGTAGTCGGTCGACCGTCCGGTGCCGACGTCGACGACCTCCGCCTCGACGGTCCCGGTCCCGCCGTAGGCGAACGTCTCGCCGGGAACGTGCATCGCGGTGGGCGCGACGACGTCCAGCGACACGTCGTCGACCTGGTAGACGGGCATGTGGAACTGCTCGACGCTGGTCTGAAGGCCGGCGGCGCGGAACCGCTGCTCGATGTGGTCGGCCATCGCCCGGTCTGCGGCCGAGCCCGGCCGCTTGGCGCCGAACGCGGCGCAGGTCGCCGTCTCGTCGGTGGCCGTCCCGGCAAGCGCCGGCGCGGCCGCGAGCAGGCCCAGCAGGCCCAGAACGACGATGGCACGCCCCACGACCGGCAACCTAACGCCGGGGGCCGGCGCGGGCGCCGCTAGACTGCCGCCCGCGATGGCGAACATTGCCTCACAGAAGAAGCGCATCCTGCGATCCGAGCGCGAACGCCTGGAGAACAAGCGCTACACGTCGGCTCTCAAGACCTACTTCCGCCGCCTCGAGGCCGCGGTCGGCGAGGGCGACGCCGAGAAGACCGCCACCGAGCACCAGGCGCTCGTCAAGACGATCGACAAGGCCGTCAAGGTCGGCGCGATCCATCGCAACAACGGCGCGCGCAAGAAGGCCCGCGCCGCCCGCTTGCGCGCGGGCACCTCCGCCTAGCCCGCGATCGTCTCGATCGCCCGTAGGGCGACGGTGTCATCGCTGAGCTCGCTGCTGCCGCGCGTGTCGAGCTCGAGGTCGGCGAGCGCGACGAGGGCGGCGCGGAGCGCGTCGGGGTCGGCTGCGCGGGCCTCGCGGATGTCGCGGTCGATCATCCAGGGTGCGCCGCGAAGCGACCCCTTGATGTCGGCGAGGTTCTCGCCCTGCTCGATGCGAGCGGCGATCGTCAGGACACCGCGCAGGCGGCGGGCCATCGACGGGATCAGGCGCGGCATCGCCTCGCCCTGGGCGCGAAGCTCGATGAAGCGCTGTGTGGCGGTGCGCCCGTCGCGCGCCACCAGCGCGTCGACGAACCCCCACACCTGCCGCTCGGCCGAGTCGGCCGCCGCCTCGTCGACCTCCTGGACGCCGATGCGCGCGCCAGAACCGTGTTCGATCGCGAGCTTCTCGAGCTCGCGCAGCAGGCGTTGCCGGCGTTCGCCGACGTGGGCGACGAGCGCCTGAGCCGCGGCACCGTCGAGCTCGACTCCCAGCCGGGGCGCCTCGCCGACGAGCCACTTCGGCAGATCCTTGGCCTTCATGCCGGTCTCGGCGACGACGTCGCCGCCGGCCTCCTTGACGGCGTCGATCAGCTTGGGCGAGACCTTGGCGCGGCCCTCCTCGCGCGCGAAGAACGCCACCGTGGTCTCGGGCGCGAGACCAGCGACCGCCGGCGCCACCAGCTCGGCGACCTCGGAGTCCTTCCAGCGCTCGGCGCCGTCGACGATCACGAAACGCCGGCCGATCGCGAACGTCATCGCCGCCAGCGCGCCCGCCACCGCCTCGGGCGTCGCGGCGTCGCCCTCGAAGACCTCGACGCCGCTGACCCCGCTCTCGCCCTCGGCGACCGTCCGCAGCCGGGCACGGCGCTCGGCGATCCGGCCGTGGTCGTCGCCGTGAATCAGGTAGGCGGGCTTGAACGCGGCCATCGCGGCGAGTCTATGCGTGGGTTGCGACGGTGATGCCCTCGGGACCGACCCGCAGTCGCACGGTGCCGTCGCGGTCGGTCCGCAGCACCCGCGTTACGGCCCGCAGCGCTTGGACGGTGGCGGGCGCCGGGTGCCCGTAGAGGTTGTGCCGGCCGACCTCGACGAGCGCTATCCGGGGGCGCAGGCGCCGCAGGAGATCCGGCAGCCCGGGGTCGGCGCTGCCGTGGTGGGCGACCTTGAGCACGTCGACCGGGCCGAGCGCCAGCGGCGCCGTGACGTCGGACTCGGCGTCGGCCGCGAGCAGCATGCTGAAGCCGCCGTCGCGCAGCTCGGCGACGATCGCACGCCGGTTGGGGTCCTCGCCGGCGTGCGCAGCGGACGGCTCCGGACGCGGGCTCAGGACGTCGAGCACCAGCGGCCCGGCCCGGATCCGCTGCCCCGCGGCCGGCGCCACCAGGCGGGCTCCGCGCTGGCGAGCCGCCGCCGCGAGCCGCCGCCCCCAGGCGCTGTTCACGCCATCGCGGCCGTCGAGCACGATGCCAACCGGAACCGCCGCCAGCACGGCGGCGGCGCCGCCTTCGTGGTCGAGCTGGGCGTGGGTCACGACGAGCACGTCGAGCCGGCGCACGCCCGCCTCCTCCAGGCGCCGGACGATGCGGCCGTCGGGCGGGCCGGCGTCGACCAGGATCGCCGCTTCGCCGTGCTGCACCAGGGTCGCGTCGCCCTGGCCGACGTCGAGCGCCGACACCACCAGCCCCACCGGCGGCGCGTGTCGCGGGCGGGCGGGCGCCGCGACGGCGAGCGCGGCGAGCGCCGACACGCCCGCTAGGGCGACCCAGCGGCCGCGCCGTCTGCCGTGCGCGACCAGCCTGCGCCTCAGCGGCCCGATCGCAAGCGTCGCGAGCACCAGCCACCACGCGACCACCACGAGAGGCGACGCCACGAAACCGACCTGCGCGTGCGGCAGTGCCGCGGCAGCGTGGCCGACACCGGCGACGAACGCGAGCGGCCACGCCGCGACCGCCATCAGCGCGGTCGCGGCAGCGGCCGAGACCTGGCCGGCCAGCACGGCGAGCATCCCGAGCCACGTGATCGGCGCCACCGCGGGCGCGGCGAGCACGTTCGCCGCCACACCGACGAGCGAGACCCGCCCGAAATGCGCGGCGATCAGCGGCGCGGTCCCCAACGACGCCGCGAGGCTGATCGCCAGCGCCTCGGCGATCCCGGGCGGGAGGCGGCGCGCCAGGCGCGCGTGCAGCGGGCGCGCGAGCACGATCAGGGCCACCACCGCCGCGAAGCTGAGCTGCCAGCCGGGATCGGCGGCCGAGCGCGGGTTCACCGCCAGCGTCGAGCCGGCCGCCAGCAGCAACGCGTACCAGCGGTCGGCCGGGCGCGAAGCGAGCGCGGCGACGAGCATCGCCGCGCCCATCACGCCCGCGCGCTGGATCGACGGCCCGCCGCCCGCGAGCGGGACATAGGCGGCGATCGCGGCGATCGCCAGAACCAGGCGCGCACGCAGCGGCACCCCGGCCAGCGCGCACAGGCCGATCACGAGCGCGCCCACAAGAGCCACGTTGGCCCCGCTCGCGGCAACCAGATGGGCGAGCCCGCTGACGCGGAAGTCCTCGCGCATGCGTTCGTCGAGTGCCTCCTCCTGCCCGAGCACCATCCCCCGAGCGAGTGCCGCGAGCGGCGCCGGCAGCCCGGCGGCGAGCGCGCGCTCTCCGCGCCGGCGCACGGTGTCGAGCCGGCCGAGCAGCCCGCCGCGCCGGCGCCCGGTGAAGGCGATCGCCTCCGCTGCCAGCAGCGTGTGCGCCCCCCGCCGCCGGGCGGCCTCCTCGAACGGCGGCAGCTCGCGCCATCCGCCGACGACGCGGACCTCCTCACCGATGCCGACGCGCGCCAGCCCACCGCCGCGCCGGTCGCGCACCAGGACCCGCTCCCCGCGGCCGGGCCCGTCAACGAGCCGGCCGAGCACGACGACGCGGCCGAACGAGCGTGGCCGCGGCGCCTCCAGTGCCACCACCCGAACGCGCGCGGCGTGACCGATCCACGGCCCGAGCTCGGTGCGATCGAGCGCCGCAAGCCGCGCCTGCCCGCCCAGCGCCCCCGCCAGCAGAGCCAGGGCGGCGACCGCCGCCAGTCGTTTCCGCCGCGCGCCGGCCGCGACGAGCAGCGCCACGCCCGCCGCCGCGCCGGCGCCCGGAACCGACGGCGCGCACAGCAGCCCGGCGACCGCGGCCGCCAGGACGACGTGCCGCGGATGGCGGCCCAGCACCGCCGCCGCGCGGATCAGGTCCGAACCTTGCCCTTCAGCGCCGCCATCTTCTTGGGGCCGATCCCCGAGACCTGCATGAGGTCCTCGACCGAGCGGAAGCCGCCGTGCTCGCGGCGGTAGGCGAGGATCTTCGCGGCGGTGGCCGGCCCGACGCCGTCGAGCGTGTCGAGCTGCTCGGCCGTCGCGGTGTTGAGGTTGACCGGCGCCGCGGCCCCGCCCACCGGCGCTGCGCCACCCGCCGCGGCGCCCCCGCCCGCCGCAGCCGCCGCGCTCGCGCCGTGCACCGGCACGACGATCTGCACCCCGTCCTGGACCGGAGCGGCGAGGTTGATCGCCTCGAGGTCGGCCCGCCGCGTCGCCCCTCCCGCGCGGCGGATCGCATCCTGCACCCGGTCGCCCGCCGCCAGCCGGTAGACACCGGAGCGGCGCACCGCGCCGGTGACGTGAACGACCGCCGCACGACCGCGCCGCTGCACCTCGACCCGCGGCGCAGGGGCCGGCGCCCCCGCGCTCCGCTCAGCGCCCGGCGCGCCCGCCCGGGCGGCCAGCCACCGCCCGCCGAGCGCCAGAACCAGAACGCCCAGAACCGCGTAGCCGAGCAGCTGCGCGCGGGTGGGCGGGGCCATCGCCCGAGGCTCCCAGCGGGCCGCGTGGGGATGACGCGCGGAACGTCACACGACTGTGGCGGCGGCGAGCGCGCGCTGCACCGCGTCGGACGGGCTCGCCGCGACCACGACCCCGTCCACCCCCAGCTCCCAGGTGTCGAGCCCGATGACCGGCTTGCCGGCCTTCAGCGCCAGCGCTATTTCGGACAGCGTGCCGAACGCGCCTCCGACCGCCACGACCGCGTCGGCCGCCCGCACGATCAGCCCGTTGCGCAGCTCGCCGATCCCCGTCGGGATCGCGACGGTCACGAACGGGTTCGCAGCCGATCGGTCCGGGCCCGGCAGCAGGCCGATCGTCACGCCGCCCTCCCCCACGGCGCCGCGGCAGGCGGCCTCCATCACGCCGCCCAGGCCGCCGCACACCACGACGGCGCCGGCTCGCGCGAGCCCGGCGCCGACCTCCTCGGCCGCCGCGAGCTGCTCGGCCGTCGCGTCGCCGGGGCCGCAGACGGCCACGTAGGCCACGGCGCCGCTCACCAGCGGTCGCGGTGGATGACCTCGCCGACCGGGCGCCGGCTCACCGGGCCGAAGCGACCCTTCGGCCAGCCGACCGGGATCACCGCGAAGGTGTTCACGTCGCGCGGGATCCCGAGCACGCGCTTCCACTCGTGCTCGAAGAACAAATGCCAGACGGTGATGACCGCGCCGAGCCCGAGCGAACGCGCCGCGAGCAGCAGGTTCTGCACGCCGGGGTAGACGGACGACGCGTCGCCGAGCGCCGCGATGCGCTGCAGCCGCGGCAGCAGCCGCGCAGCGTCGGCGGGCGGCATGCGCTTGATGAACTGCACCAGCAGGCGCGGGTCCGCGCGCCCCCCGCGATAGCAGGCGACGATCACCGCCGGCGTCTCGGCGAAGTGGTCGCACTGGTACTCCAGCGCACGGCGGACAGCCGGGTCCTGGGCGGCGGGCGTCACGCTTCCCACGGTGGGGAGATAGAGCTCGACGCTGCGCCGCCAGAGCCCCGCCAGCTCGGCCATCACCGCACGGTCGGTGACCAGCACGAACTCGAACGCCTGGAGGTTCGAACCGCTCGGCGCCCACGTCGCGGCCTCGATCAGCTTCTCCAGCAGCTCGTCGGGCACCGGGTCGGGTTTGAGCCGGCGCATCGCGCGCATCGTCGCCAGCACCTCGAGGATCGGCGCGTCTGCCCCTACGGGAACGGCGGGAGTGCTCATCGCACCACGAAGTTCACCAGCTTGCCGGGAACGACGACCTCCTTGACGACCTCCTTGCCCTCGAGGTGGTGCTGCACGTTGTCCTGGGCGCGGCACAGCTCGCGCAAATCGTCGTCGGAGGCGCCGCTGGCGGCCATCACGCGGTCGCGCACCTTGCCGTTGACCTGGCAGACCAGCTCGAACGTGTCGCTCTCCAGGTAGGCGGGGTCCGCCGCCGGCCACGGCTCGTCCCACACGCGCGCGCCGGTCAGGCGCTCGTAGGCGTCGGCGGAGGTGTGAGGCGCGAACGGAAACAGCAGCGAGGTGGCGGTCGCCAGCGCGAAGCGCACGCTGCCCGGCTCGGCCTCGCCGCGCTTGGTCGGCGTGCATTCGTTGAGCAGCTCCATGACCGCGGCGATCGCGGTGTTGAACGCGAAGCGCTCGGCCATCGCCGAGGTCACCCGGTCGATCGCCCAGTGCGCCTTGCGCAGCAGCCGCAGCCCGTCGGCGTTCGGCTCGTCGGGCACCGGGTGGTCGGGCAGCTCGTCGGCGGCGTCGGCGCACGTCCGCCACAGCCGGCTCAGGAACCTGTGGACGCCCTCGACACCGTCGTCGGACCAGTCCGCGTCGTGCTCGGGCGGCCCGATGAACAGGATGTAGCAGCGCGCCGTGTCCGCGCCGTAGCGCTGCACGATCACATCGGGCGAGACCACGTTTCCCCTGGACTTGGACATCTTCGCCCCGTCCTTGGTGATCATGCCCTGCGTGAACAGGCGCGCGAACGGCTCCTGCAGATCGTTCGGGATCTGGCCGAGATCGGCCAGCGCCTTGCAGAAGAACCGCGCGTAGAGCAGGTGCAGGATGGCGTGCTCGACGCCGCCGATGTACTGGTCGACCGGCATCCACTCCCGCAGCGCCTCCTGGTCCCACGCCGCCTCGTCGTTGCCGGCGTCGCAGTAGCGCAGGAAGTACCAGGAGGAGTCGACGAAGGTGTCCATCGTGTCCGTCTCACGGCGCGCCTCGCCGTCACATTCCGGGCACGGCGCGCGCACCCAGTCCTCGGCGGCGGCCAGCGGCGAGCGGCCCTTGGGTTGGTAGTCGCGCACGTCGGGCAGCTCGACCGGCAGCTGGTCCTCGGGCACCGGCACGATCCCGCAGTGGTCGCAGTAGACGATCGGTATCGGGCAGCCCCAGTAGCGCTGGCGGGAGATCAGCCAGTCGCGCAGGCGGTAGTTGACCGACGCGTGGCCCTTGCCCTCGCGGTCGAGCCACCCGACGATCAGCCGCAGCGCCTCGCGGTTGGGCAGCCCGTCGAAGTCTTCGCGGGAGTTGGTCAGCGGCCCGTCGCCCATGTAGGGCAGCTCACCGTCGTCGGGGTCGGCGATGACCCGCTTGACCGGCAGGTCGAAGGTCTGCGCGAAGGCGAAGTCACGCTCGTCGTGGCCGGGGACGGCCATCAGCGCACCGGTCCCGTACTCCATCAGCACGTAGTCGGCGACGAACATCGGCAGCTGCTCGCCGTTCACCGGGTTGGTCACCGTGCGGCCCAGCGGGACGCCGGTCTTCGGCCTGTCGACGTCGCCGCGCTCCTCGACCGAGGATTGCGCCGCGTCGTTGACGTACTCCCGCACCGCGTCAGCGTGCTCGGTCCCGTCCGCCAGGCGGAGCACGTCGGGGTGCTCGGGCGCCAGGGCGAAGAACGTCGCCCCGAACAGCGTGTCGGGCCGCGTCGTGAACACGGGGTAGTCGATTCCGAGCGCCTCGCAGCGGAACGTGACCTCGGCGCCCTCCGAGCGGCCGATCCAGTTGCGCTGCATCGTCTTGACGTGCTGGGGCCAGTGGATCGAGTCGAGGTCGTCGAGCAGCCGGTCGGCGTAGTCGGTGATGCGAAAGAACCACTGCTCGAGCTGGCGGATCTCGACCTCAGCGCCGCAGCGCTCGCAGCGGCCGTCGATCACCTGCTCGTTGGCGAGCACGGTCTGGTCGTTCGGACACCACTTGACGGCGGCCTCCTTGCGGTAGGCCAGGCCGGCGTGGAAGAGCTGCAGGAAGATCCACTGCGTCCAGCGGTAGTAGCGCGGCTCGTGCGTGCCGAACTCGCGGGTCCAGTCGACCGAGATCCCCCAGCGGCGAAACTCGCGCCGGAACGCGGCGATCGACGCGTCCGTTGATTCCCGCGGGTGCTGACCGGTGTTGATCGCGTGGTTCTCGGCGGGCAGCCCGAAGGCGTCGTAGCCCATCGGGTTGAGGACCGTGCGGCCGCTGCGACGGTGGAAGTGGGCGACGGCATCGCCGACCGAGTAGACCTTCAGATGCCCGATGTGGGGCTCGCCGCTGGGGTAGGGCAGCATCACGAGCGCGTAGTAGCGATCGCCCGCGTCGGCGTCGTTGGAGACCTCCCACGTGCCCTCGTCGGCCCAGACGCGCTGCCAGCGCGGCTCGATCTCCGAGGGGTCGAAGTGGTGGGGCTCCATGCGGGGCCGGAGGCTACTGCCCGCCGCTGGCCCGATTACGCTTCTGCGATGGACGTCGCCGACCGCGTGGGGCAGATCGTCGAGGCTGCCGAGCGCGTGGCGGAGGACGTCCGCGTGCAGGCCGAGGCTCGCGCCCGCGAACGGATCGCCGAGGCCGAGCGCGCCGGCGAGCTGCGCGTGAAGGCGGCCGAGGAGGAGGCCTCCGAAATGATCGCCGCCGCGCGCGCCGAGGCGGCGCAGCTGACAGGCGAGGCGCAGAAGCTGCGCCAGGAGGCCGAGGAGGAGCGAACCCGCCTGGTGGCCGAGGCGCTGGAGGCCGCCAACGAGGAGGCGGGCTCGATCCGGTCCGCCGCGCAGAAGGAGGCGCGCGAGACGCTCGACGAAGCCCGTGGCGCCGCCGGCGAGGTGCTCGCCGACGGCACGCAGCTCTCGGGCGACCTGCGCGACCTGAGCTCGTCGCTGCGCACCAACGCCGAGCGCCTGCTGCGCGACATCAAGTCCGCGCACGTCGCGATGACCTCGCGGCTGGACCGCCCGGGCCGTCCGATGGAGTCCGACCCGCGGCCGCGCCGGGCCCGACAGGAAACGACCGGCGCGGGCGAGGAGATCGACGTGCCCGAGTTCATTCCGGGAGAACGCTGAACAAAACCGCCCCGGGACGTAAAGCGACGCGGTCCGGGCCGCTTGAGGAACCCTCCTCCGGATTGTCGCAAGCGACTCTCCGGTATCAGGGTGGCGGGCCTTGCGTCCTCAAGCCTCGCTCTCTGCGGCACCGTTCCGCGTCTTCGATCAAGATCCCACCGCGGCTCCTCCAATGCAAGAGCCGGATTCGGAAGAAGCCGCATCTTCCGAAAAAAGTTCGTCTCCCCAGTCATTACAATGGGCCGTCCCGGGGCTGTAGCTCAGCTGGGAGAGCGTCTGGCTGGCAGCCAGAAGGTCAGGGGTTCGAGCCCCCTCAGCTCCACCTCCGAAGAGGCCGCGCCACGCGCGGCCTCTTCGTCGTCTCGGGGTCAGCCGGCGACGCTCTCGAGCTGCGGCTCGCCGGGCGCGTAGTGGCGCGACGGCGCGTCGCCCCACAGCTGCTCGAGGCGGTAGTAGGCGCGGGTGTCGGGCGTGAAGACGTGGACCACGACGTCGAGGTAGTCCATGAGGATCCAGCGTGACTCGGTGAGGCCCTCGACGCGACGCGGCAGCAGGCCGTGCTCGTCCTTCAACGCCTTGTGGATGCCGTCGTGGATCGCCTTGGCCTGGCGGTCGGTGTTGCCGGAGCAGATCACGAAGAAGTCGGTGTAGCCGGAGACCTCGCGCAGGTCGACGGCGACGATGTCGATCGCCTTCTTGTCGGCGGCAAGAGCGGCGCAGGTCTCGGCCAACTGATCAGGAGCCATAGAGCCCTCGCTCGGCGATCGCGGCCACGACCGCGGTGGGGCACGAGGTGGCGCACGGGCCGGCCCTGCGCGATGCGGCGGCGCAAGTCGGTGGATGAGATGTCGATCCGGGGCATGGCGAAGAAGTCGAGACGATCTGTGGCGCCAAGGGGCGCCAGGGACTGCTCTATCTCGGTGCGGCCGACGCCTGCGCGCTCGGCGATGCCGAGCCGGGCGATCCGCAGGAGCTCGGCCGGCTCGCGCCAGTCCGGAAGGCTGAGAGCCATGTCGCCGCCGACGATGAAGGTCAGCTCCTGATCATTCGCATCGAGCTCCCTCAGGGTATCGACCGTGAACGATGGCCCTCCGCGGCGGACCTCGATGTCGCTGACATCGAGCCCGTCGTCGCCCTCGACGGCCATGCGGCAGAGCTCGAGGCGCACCTCGGGCCCGGGATCGTCTGCGACGCCCTTGTGCGGAGGCTGGAAGACCGGCACGAGCAGAACGCGGTCGAGCCCGAGCTGGGCCCGCGCCTCCTGAGCGCACACCAGATGCCCGATGTGCGGCGGGTTGAACGTCCCGCCGAGCAGCCCGAGACGGCTCACTCAGGCCCGCACATGGCCGTCGCCCTCGACCACGTACTTGAACGTGCAGAGCTCGCGCAGCCCGATCGGCCCGCGCGCATGGAGCTTCTGCGTCGAGTTGCCGATCTCCGCGCCCATGCCGAACTCGCCGCCGTCGGTGAAGCGGGTCGACGCGTTGACGTAGACGCAGGCGGCGTCGACGCCGAGCTGGAACGCGCGCGCGGACGGCGCGTCGCGCGTGACGATCGCCTCGGAGTGCCCCGAGCCGTGCTCGTTTACGTGATCGATCGCCTCCTGCACCGAGTCGACCACCCGAACAGCGAGCACGAGCGCGAGGAACTCCTCGTCCCAGTCGGCGTCGGCGGCATCGACCAGGGCATCGAAGACGTCGTTGTCGCCACCAAGCAGCGCGCGCGTGCGCCCGTCGACCCGTAGCTCGACGCCCGCATCGTGGAGCGCCGACAGCGCCCGCGGGAGGAACGCCGCTGCGGCGTCGGCATGCACGAGCAGCGTCTCCGCCGCGTTGCACACGCCCGGCCGCTGGGTCTTGGCGTTGATCGTGATCGCCTCGGCCATGTCGAGGTCCGCCGAGGCGTCGACGTAGACGTGGCAGTTGCCCGACGCCGCGTACATCACGGGGACCGTGGCGACCTCGCGCAGCGCCGCCTTCAGGCCCTCGCCGCCGCGCGGGATGATCAGGTCGACGAGGCCCTCCTGCCGGGCGAGGTCGGCGAGCGCCTCGCGCCCGCCCTCGACCAGTCCGATCGCGCCCTCCGGGGCGTGCTCGGCCGCGATCGCCGCCAGCACGGCGTTGGAGTGCGCGGCCGACGACGATCCCCGCAGCACGATCGCGTTGCCCGACTTCAGGCACAACGCCGCCGCGTCGATCGTCACGTTCGGCCGCGCTTCGTAGACGACGGCCACGACGCCGAGCGGCACCCTCACCTTCCGCACGTCAAGACCGTTAGGCAGCCGGAACCCGTCGACCACCTGCCCCACCGGATCGGGCAGCGCGGCGATGTCGCGCACCTGCGCGGCGATCGCGGCGATCCGCCCCTCGTCGAGCATCAGGCGGTCCAGCAGGGCGGCCGACAGACCGGCCTCGTGCCCGGCCTCCATGTCGCGCGCGTTGGCCTCGGCTAGCTGGTCAACCCGCGCCTCGAGCGCGTCGGCGATCGCGTGCAGCGCGGCGTCCTTGCTCGCCGTATCCAGCACCGCCAGGCGCCGCGCGGCAGCCCGCGCGGCGACGCAGATATCGGCGACTGAGCGGCTGGCGACGGCCATGGCCGAAGGGTAGGGCGCTAAAGGAGCACCAGGTAGTCGCGGTGCACGGCCTCCTCGGTCGCCCGCGGCAGCACCTCGCGCACCTGGGCGGACTTCATGCCCACCACCCGGCGCAGCTCCTCGGCCGTGTAGTTGCAGATGCCCTTGCCCAGCACGGTCTGACCGCCCGGCCCGGCGATCTCCACCGCGTCGCCCGCGTCGAAGCCGCCGCGGACCTCGACGATCCCGACCGGCAGCAGGCTCGCAGCGCCCTCGCGCAACACGCGCGCGGCGCCCTCGTCGACGACCAGCGTGCCGTGGGCGGGCTTCGCGTAGCGCAGCCAGAGCTTGAACGACGAGTAGCCCTGCGCCCGCGCCGGGAAGCGCGTGCCGTCGGGCGTACCGGCCAGCGCTGCGCCCAGCGCCCCCTCGCGCAGCCCGTTGCAGATCACGGCAGGGATGCCCGCCGCCGTCGCCATCTCGGCGGCCACCACCTTCGAGCGCATCCCGCCCGAGCCCAGCGGCGACGTGCCGTGGCCGATCTTCAGACCGTGCAGGCCCTCGAAGTCGGTCACCTCGTCCACGAGCTCCGCGCCCGCGTCCTCGCGCGGGTCGGCGGTGTAGAGCCCGTCGATGTCGGTCAGCAGCACCAGCAGATCGGCGCCGGTGAGGATCGCGACCTGCGCGGCGAGGAAGTCGTTGTCGCCGAACGAGATCTCGTCGGTCGCGGTCGTGTCGTTCTCGTTGATGACCGGCACGACGCCCCAGTCGAGCAGGCGGTTGAGGGTGCGCCGGGCGTTGAGATAGTGGCCGCGGGCGCTCATGTCGAAGAACGTCAGCAGCACCTGCGCGCTCGTCACTCCACGCGCCGCGAGCAGCTCGTCGTAGACCCGGTAGAGCTTGCCCTGGCCGACCGCGCTTGCGGCCTGGAGGTCCTCGATCTCGCGGGGCCTTGCGACCAGCCCCATGACCTCCATCCCGCGCGCGATCGCCCCGCTGGAGACCATGACGACGCCCTCGCCGGCGGTGCGGCGCTCGGCGACGTCGGCGCAGATCCGCTCCAGCACGTCGGCGCGCAGCACGCCCGCGTCGTCGGCGACGATGCTCGACCCCAGCTTGATCACGACCCGGCCCACGAGCGTGAGCCTACGAGGGGTCGAGCTCGAACACGACGCCCGCGATCTCGACGTCGTCGCCCGGCCGGAAGCCCTTCGCCTCGAGCTCGACGATTACGCCCATGCGCCGCAGCGTGCGCTCGACATGCGCCAGGGACTCCTCGTTGTCGAGGTCGTGGCGCGCCAGCAGGCGCTCGACGCGAGGCCCGCTGACCCGGAACAGCCCGTCGCCGCGCTCGACGGTGAATCCGGGCGCGGCGGGCCGGAACACGCGGTGCTCGGCAAGTGCGTCCGCGTCCGGGAGCTCGTCGGCGACGCCGGGACGCGCCATCGGCACGCGCATCAGCAGCTCGCGGCGCAGGTCGTCGAGGCCCTCGCCGGTCGCGCTGGAGGTGATGATGACCGGCACGTCGGTCCCCAGCCGCTCGCGCCAGGCCTGCGCGGTCTCCAGCGCGGCCTCGGGTGCGACGAGGTCGGCCTTCGAGAGCGCGAGCACGCGCGGCAGCGCAGCCAGGCGCGCGTCATGGGAGGCGAGCTCGGTCTCGACGGTGGCGTGGTTGGCCTCGGGGTCCGAGCCGTCGAGCGGCGCCAGGTCGAGGACGTGCACCAGCAGCCGCGTTCGCTCGACGTGCGCGAGGAACTCGTGGCCCAGCCCGGCGCCGCCGCTGGCCCCCTCGATCAGGCCGGGGATGTCGGCCATCACGAGCTGGCGCTCGTCGCTGTCGAGCGTGCCGAGGATCGGCTCGAGCGTGGTGAACGGATAGTCGGCCACCTTCGGCGCCGCGCGCGTCATACGGGCGAGGAGCGAGGACTTGCCGGCGTTCGGCAGCCCGACCAGCCCGACGTCGGCGAGCAGCTTCAGCCGCAGCTCGAGCCACTGCTCCTCGCCGGCCAGCCCCTTCTCGGCGAGCCGCGGCGCCTGGCGCGTGGCGGTGGCGAAGCGCTTGTTGCCCTTGCCTGCCGGCCCGCCGCGGGCGACGACGACCCGCTGCCCTGGCGCGACGAGGTCGTAGAGCGCGTCGTCCTCGGTCGTGATCTGTGTGCCGGGCGGCACCCGCACGACGAGGTCGGCGCCTTCGGCGCCCGAGCGGTTTGATCCTTCGCCGTGACGGCCGCGCCCAGCGCGGTAGTGCGCCTTGCGCTTGAAGGGCTGCAGGTCGCGCAGCGAGTCGTCGCAGACGAGCACGACGTCGCCGCCGCGACCGCCGTCGCCGCCGTCGGGACCCCCTTGCGGAACGTGCGCTTCGCGCCGGAAGCTGACCACGCCGTTCCCGCCCGCGCCCGCTTGGACGAAGATGCGTGCCTTGTCATAGAGCACGAGAGGACTGTATGCCCGACGAACCCGTCTTTTTGATCACCGGCGCGTCAACCGGGATCGGCGCCGCCACGGCACGCCGCGCGGCGGACGCCGGCTATCGCGTGGTGCTCGCCGCACGCACAGCGGAGAAGCTCGACACGCTCGCGGAGGAGATCGGCGGAGGCGGCCGGGCGATGGCCGTGCCGTGCGACGTCACCGACTACTCACAGCAGGCCGACATGGTCGCCCGTGCGCTGGACGGCTTCGGCCGCATCGACGTGGTCTTCGCCAACGCGGGCTTCGGCGCCAAGCGCGGCTGGCTGGAGGAGACGCCCGAGATCTGGCGCTCGATGGTGCTGACCAACGTCCTCGGCGCGGCATTCACCGCACGCGCGGCGATCACGGCGCTGCGCGAGACCAAGGGCCATCTGCTGCTTACGAGCAGCGTGGCGGGCCGCCGGGCGCTGCCGGGCTCGCTGTACTCGTGCACCAAGCACGCCGTCACGGCGATGGGCGAGGCGCTGCGCCTCGACCTCAACGACAGCGGCGTGCGCGTGACGCTGATCGAGCCGGGGATGGTCGACACGCCGTTCTTCGACGATCGCCCGAGCGGGGCGCTGGAGGCCGACGACATCGCCCGCGCGGTCATGTACGCGGTGTCCCAGCCGGCGCACGTCGACGTCAACGAGATCCTCATCCGCCCGATCGCGCAGGCGCTCTGATGAAGATCCGCGCAGCAGTCCTGGAGGAGTTCGGCCGGCCGCTCGTGGTGCAGGAGGTCGACCTCGCCGGGCCCGGCCGGGGAGAGGTGTTGGTGCGACTCGAGGCGTGCGGCGTCTGCCACACCGACATGTACACGGCCTCGGGCGCCGATCCCTCGGGCTATGCGCCGACGGTGCTGGGCCACGAGGGCGCCGGCGTCGTCGAGGCCGTGGGCGACGACGTGCGCGGCCTCGCGCCGGGAGACCACGTCGTCACGCTGTTCTCGCCGCAGTGCCGCGAGTGCGTCCACTGCCGCGACGACCGGACCAATCTGTGTCTGGCGATCCGCGACCAGCAGAACCGCGGCTACCTGCCCGACGGCACGACACGGTTGTCGCGAGACGGCGAGGAGATGCGCCACTTCATGGGCACCTCGACGTTCGCCGAGGCGACCGTGATGCCGGAGATCGCGCTCGCGAAGGTCAATCCCGAGGCGCCGCTGGACCGTGCGTGCCTGTTCGCCTGTGGGCTGTCGACCGGCCTCGGCGCCGCGCTGAACACCGCCAAGGTGCAGCCGGGGTCCTCGTGCGCCGTGTTCGGCGCCGGGATGGTGGGGCTCGGGGCGGTGGCGGGCTGCCGGCTGGCGGGGGCCGAGCGGATCGTCTGCGTCGACTTGTCGACCGAGCGGCTCGGGCTCGCCCGCGGCCAGGGCGCGACCGACGTGCTCGAAGGCGGGCCCGACATCGTGCAGCAGCTGCTCGACATGACCGACGGGCTCGGGTTCGACTACACCTTCGAGGCGACCGGCCTCGTGGGGGTCATGCGCCAGGCAGTCGAGGCCGCGCGCATGGGTTGGGGTCTCTGCACCGTCGCGGGAGTGGCGGGCAAGGGCGAGACGCTCGACGTGGTGCCGCGCCTGCTGATCACCGGCCGGCGGATCGCGGGCTCGTCGTTCGGAGGCGTCAAGGGCCGCGACGGCGTGCCCGCTCTGATCGACCGCTGGCTGGCCGGCGACATCGACGTCGAGCCGTTCGTCTCGCACACGCTGGCGCTCGACGAGGTCAACCGCGGCTTCGAGCTGATGGAGGCCCAGGACGGCATCCGCAGCGTCCTGTCCCTATGAGACCAAGGTCACATTGCGCGTCGCCGCGCGCAGGTAAGAGGCGTCCATGACGTTGGCCCTGACGACCTACCAGGTGGTCCTCTCGCTGCACATCATGGCCGTGCTCGCGGCCTACGGCCTGCCACTCGCCGCGCCCGTGCTGCTGCCCTACGTCCGGCGCAACCACCCTCGCGCGATGCCCGGGCTGCACGCCGCCCAGCACCGGCTCAACATCGCCGTCACGGGTCCCGGGACGGTGCTGATCCTGCTGTTCGGCATCTACATGGCGAGCAAGCGCCACCTCTGGGACGAGGCCTGGGTCCAGGTGCCGATCGCGATCATCGCCACCATCGCGCTGGTCGGCGGCTACGTGGTTCGATCCACCAAGCGGCTCTCCGAGCTCGCGACGGTCGACGTCGACGCCTCGGCGGGCGGCGCGGTCGTGTGGAGCGCGGCGTACCAGCAGCAGTACCGCCGGTACATGAGCGTCGAGATCTTCCTCGGCGTGATCGTGCTCGTGGCGGTCTTCTTCATGGCCGCCAAGCCGTTCAGCTAGCGCGCGGTCACTCGAACGTCGGCTGGTCGCGCCACGGGAACACGTCGGGCAGGCCGTCGCTGACGCGGTCGGGGAATGCGGGCGGGCGCTTCTCGAGGAACGAGCCGACGCCCTCGCGCGCGTCGTCGGACTGGCCGCGGGCGAACATCGCGCGCGAGTCGGCCCGGTGGGCCTCCATCGGGTGCGAGAGCCCGAGGCCGGTCCACAGCAGCCTGCGCGCGAGCGCGACGGAGACGGGTGCAGCGTTGTCGGCGATCTCGCGGGCCAGGGCGTAGGCCGCCGGGAGTACCTCGTCCGGGGCGTGGACGGCGCGCACGAGCCCGGCTTCGAGCGCCTCGTCGGGCCCGAAGATGCGCCCGGTCGCAACCCACTCCATCGCCCGACTGATGCCCACAATCCGCGGCAGGAACCAACTCGAGCACGCCTCCGGGACGATGCCGCGGCGGGCGAAGACGAAGCCGAGCTTCGCGCCCTCGGCGACCAGCCGCACGTCCATCGGCAGCGTCATGGTCATCCCGACGCCGACCGCCGAGCCGTTGATCGCAGCGATGATCGGCTTGGTGCAGTCGAAGACGCGCAACGTGAACTGCCCGCCGCCGTCACGAGGCACGCCGGCCGCGGCCCGGGCGCGCCAGTCGAAAACTGTCTCACCCCCGCCCGACCCACCGGCTTCGCCGTCGTGTGCCCGGAGGTCGGCGCCCGCGCAGAACGCGCGCCCCTCCCCCGTGACCACGATCGCCCGGACGTCGTCGTCGGCGTCGGCGCGGTCGAGCGCCTCGATCAGCTCGGCCTGCATCGTCGGCGTCCAGGCGTTGAGCCGGTCCGGGCGGTTCAGCGTGATCGTCAGGACGCCGTCCTCGACGGCGTAGCGGATCTGCTCGAAGTCCGCGCTCACCGCTTCGCGCGGGCCAGGTAGCTCTTGCCGGCCTTGACGATCACGGTCTTCTTGCGCACCTTGTCGAAGACCTGAACCGCGCCCTTGGTCACGGTCGTCAGCGTGCCGTCGCAGCCGTCGGAGGTCTTCCACGACGTGCCGCGCTCGATCCCGTCGGAGTACTTGCCGATCACGTTGAACCGGCCATTGGCCTGGGCCTGGAGGTAGCGGACCTCGCGCCGGCGGGCGATCCCGGCGTCGGCGCGGGTGGTCGCGCCACAAACCTTGAAGTCGCCGCCGCCGAGGGCGAGCCGCGCGGTCAGCCGCCGCTTGCCGCCGGCCTTCACGCGCGGCTGGGTGAACTTGAACATCCCACCGTTGAACGTCCCGGTGCGCGTCTTGCCGCCCTCGACCGCCACCTTCATCCGGACGGTCCCGTTCGTCGTGTCGACGGTCGCACCGGCCGGAATCGAGCCGAGCGCGCCGAGCTCGACGAACTGCGAGCTGCCCGGCCGGCGCACCAGGACGGTGCCTTTCACCGTCGCGGCCGTGGCGGTCTTGCCGGCCTGCGGCACGCCGCCGCTGCCGAGCGTCAGGTTGAGGTTGTCGGCGTAGCCGTCGTTGTAGCTGCCCGAGGTTCGCGTGATGGTGATCGTCGTCAGGATCGTGCGCGTCCCGGCGGGGGCGGTGGTGCTCGCGGTCCGGCTGAGCAGCGTCGTCAGGCCCTTGCGGTCGGCGCTCAGGAAGGGGGCAAGCCGCAGGGTCGCCAGCGTGGCCCCCGCGGCACTGCGCAGCTCCGACGTGATCGACGCGTTGTCGTCCTGGCCGTCGAAGCCGCCGAGTCGCGCCGACAGCGTCACCGCCAAGCCCCCGGGATCGATCTCCGGCGCCGCCTGGGCGATGTTGACGCTCTGGGTCGCCGTCGACACCGCGGCGTTCCCGCCCGCGAAGAACGCCTTCCCGCCGCCGTACGTCGCCGAGTCGGCGACGGTCGGGAACCCTCCTGTCCCGTAGGCGACCAGGGTGAACGGGCCGGTGGTGACCCAGCCGGGCGGAGCGAAGACAGCAGAGGTATCCGTCGCGGCCGTGCCGGTCTCGCCGCCGCCGTTGATGATCAGGTTCCCCGTCGGCAGGACGGCCTGGGCACCAGGCGCGCCGACGGCGAGTGCAAGCGCGCAGATGGCGAATGCCCGCAGGACCACGGCCGCGAGTCTAGTTCGCATTCGGAGAGCGTTCGCGGAGCCACCGGACGAAGCCGTAGACGACGGCCGCCACCAAGCCGGCGATGAACGCGAGACACAGAAGCCCGGTGGTGACCGCGGCGAAGTGCCTGGCGCCGCCCGTGTAGTCGTCCGCGGCCGCCACTATCCAGGCGAAGTACGTCACTACGGCGCCGACGAGGCACCCGGCGGCAACGAGTGCGACCCTCATGACCGGATCATGCCCCACTCGGGTTCGGAGGGGAGCGGGGGCTACGAAGCGGCGGCGTCGGCGCCGGGCACGACGTTCACGACGCGGCCGCGGCGGCCGGAGGTGAACTCCACCACGCCGGGGGCGGTGGCGAACAGCGTGTCGTCCTTGCCGATGCCGACGCCGTCGCCCGGGCGGAAGCGCGTGCCGCGCTGGCGGACGATGATCTCGCCGCCCGTCACGACCTGGCCGGCGAAGATCTTCACCCCGAGGCGCTGGGCGTTGGAGTCACGACCGTTGCGGGAGGAGCCGAGGCCCTTCTTGTGTGCCATTAGGCGGCTCCCCCCTTGATGTCGGTGATCTCCAGCCGGGTCAGCTCCTGGCGGTGGCCGCCGAGGCGCTTGTAGCCGCGCTTGGGCTTGAACTTGAAGACGCGCAGCTTCGGCCCACGCTCGTGACCGACGATCTTGGCCGACACCTTGACCTTCTTCAGGCCGGCCTCGTCGAAGACGGTCTTGTCGGAGCGGAACAGGATCGGATCGAGCTGGACCGTGGCGCCCTCGTCCGCGGACAGCCGCTCGACGAGCAGGGTTTGCCCCTTCTCGACGCGGTACTGCTTGCCACCTGTCTTGACGATCGCGTACATGACTTATTCGGAAGCTGCCTTGGCAGCGGAACGGCGCCGGCCACCTCTGCGGCCACGGCGCCGAGGCTTGGATTCTACCGCTTCGCCGGTGTCCGCCTCGGTCGCCACGGCGGCGCCGTTGCTCACCGGCTCGCCGATCGCGACGGCCCGCGCCGCGGTGCGGCCGGCCTCCTCGATCCGGACGAGGACCTTCGAGCCCACGAGCGATCCCCCGCCGGTGACGGAGATGATGTAGCCGTCGACCTTGGCCACGGCGTCGTCGACGTTGTACATGTGCGGCTCGATCACGTTGACGAGCACCTCGTCGCCGACCGCGAAAGGCACCGCGCGCTCTGCGACCTCCTCGCTCGTGCCCTCCATGATCACCTCGAAGTGATCGAGCGGCAGGCCCTCGGAGCCCTCGAAGAAGAAGAGCTTGCCGGTCTCGGCCTCGAGCTGGTGCAGCACACGCGCCTGGTCGCCGGTGAACTGCGCGCTGACGCGCGGGTTCATGCGGAGCAGGAAGGCTTCGACGCGCTTGAGCGATCGCGCCGCGATGTCGCGCAGACGCCGCTCGAGCTCGATGGCGATCGTCTCCTCGGACTTGATGACGCCCTCGCCCTCGCAGGTCGGGCACGGCCGGCTCATGATCTCGCGCACGCCCTCGGTGACGTTCTGGCGTGTCATCTCGACGAGCCCGAGCCTGGAGATCTCGGCCGTGAACGTCTTCGTGCGGTCCTCGGCCAGCGCCTTGCGCAGCGTCTTGAGCACGGCGTCGCGGTTGCGCGCGCGTGACATGTCGATGAAGTCGATGACGATGATCCCGCCGATGTCGCGCAGCCGCAGCTGCTTGACGACCTCGTCGGCCGCCTCGAGGTTCGTCTTGGTGATCGTGTCCTCCAGCCGCGCCTGCCGGCCGCGCCCGACGAACGAGCCCGAGTTGACGTCGATGACCGTCAGCGCCTCGGCGTAGTCGATCATCAGGTAGCCGCCGGAGGGCAGGTCGACACGCCGGCTCATCAGCCCGTCGATGACGGCGTCGACACCCCATTCGTCGAACAGCGGCTTCTTGCCGGGGTGCAGCTCGACGCGGTCCACCAGCTCGGGAGCCGTGCGGGTGAAGAACGAGATCAGCCGGTGGTGCTGCTTGCTAGTCGTCGACGACGGCGCGCTCGAAGTGCTCGGAGAAGATGTCGCGCACGACGCGCACCGACAGGTCGGCCTCCTGGAAGACCATCTCCGGCGCGGAGGCTTCCGCCACGCGCTTCTCGAGGACCTCGTGGAGCTTGAAGAGGTACTGCAGCTCGCGTTCGAAGTCCGCGCGCTTGGCCCCCTGGGCCGCGGTGCGGATGATCGCCCCGCCCTCGTGCAGGTCCAGCGCCTTGGCCTCCTTGCGCAGGCGCTCGCGCTCCTTCTCGTCCAGGCGCTTGGAGACGCCGATGCCCTCGCCGGTCGGCGCGTAGACCATGTAGCGGCCGGCGATCGTCAGCTCCATCGACAAGCGCGCGCCCTTGGTCTTCAACGGGTCCTTGACGACCTGGACGACGACCTCCTGGCCGGGCTTGAGCAGGTCGGAGATCTTCTTGCCCGTCCCGCCGTCGCGCCCGCGGCGCTGGACCTCGACGCCGGGCAGCACGATCTCGTCGACGTGCAGGAAGCCGTTCTTGTCCAGCCCGATGTCGACGAACGCCGCCTCGAGCCCGGGCAGCACGTTGTCGACGCGGCCCTTGTAGATGTTTCCCACGATGGAGCGCTGTCCGCGCCGCTCGAGATACAGCTCGGCGACGCGCCAGTCCTTCTTGGCGGGCCGGGCCTGCTTGCCCTTTGTGGGCTGCCCGGTCGCCTCCAGCAGCGCGACGCGGGTCTCCCCGCGATCGACGCTGACCAACACTTGCTTTCTCAACGAAGTCTTCCTCTCAATAGGTGAGCACGCGGCCCTTGAGGGACGCGGCGGCCCGGCCCTGCGCGTAAATCGACTGCAGGAGGCCGATGGCCAACAGGGTGGTGATGACCGAACTGCCGCCATAGCTCATGAGCGGCAGGGGAATGCCGGTGATCGGCGCGATCCCGACGGTCATCCCTACGTTCACGAAGACCTGGAACATCAGCATCGCGACGATGCCTCCGGCGACCAGCGCGCCGAACAGGTTCTTCGAAAGGGTCAATATCCGTAGCCCGCGCCAGATCATCAGCGCGTAGAGCGACAGCACGAGTGCGGCGCCCACGAAGCCGTACCGCTCGCCCACCACGGCGAAGACGAAGTCTGTGTGGTGCTCGGGCAGGAAGTTCAGCCGCGTCTGGGTGGCCTGGTCGCCGCGGCCGGTCCTCTGACCGGCACCGATGGCGATCTTCGACTGGTTCTGCTGGTAGCCCTGCTTCGCCGGGTTGTCGGTCGGATGCAGGAAGGCCGTGAGGCGGTCCTTCTGGTAGTCGTGCAGCACGGTCACGCCGGCCGCCGGCGCCGCGGCCAGGACGATCGCGATCGCCACCCCGCCGAGCGCGAACAGGCTCGCGAAGTGCCGCCAGTTGGTCCCCGCGACGAACAGCACCGCGACGACCACGACGAGGTAGACCAGCGCCGACCCCAGGTCGGGCTGGGCCATGACGAGCGCCGCCGGGACGAGCGCGGCCAGCATCAGCCGGGCCGTCGTGTCGCGCTCCTGAAGACGCCGGATGCGATCGACCAGGAACGCCGACAGGGCGAGGATCACCAACACCTTGCCCAGCTCGGACGCCTGGAAGGAGAAGAACGGCAGCGAGATCGCTCGCCGCGAGCCGCGCGCGACCGAGCCCAGCGCGCTGACGAGCAGGATCGTGCTGATCAGCACGGCGTAGAGGCCGTACTTCAGCTCGCGCAGCCGTGAGTAGTCGAGCCGCGTCAGGCCGGCGGCCATCAGCAGGCCGACCCCGAAGTACACGGCCTGACGGACCACGTAGAAGTTGGGTGTGACGTTGGGGTCGTCCTTCGTCGCGCCGTGCAGCGTGATCAGCGATGCCGCGCAGATGCCCAGCACGGCCAGCAGCAGGACGGGGTCGAAGGGCAGCCCGCCGCGCCGCGGGGCCGGGACGCCCTCGGGCTGGGTCGGGTCGACGATCGGGGTCCGGGTCGTGACGCTCAATTCGTCCTCGACTTCCCGGAGACGACCTTCTCCTTGACCCCGAACCAGCGCGAGGCGATCAGGCGCGCGGCGGGCGCGGCCGCCTCGGCGCCGAAGCCGCCCTTCTCGACGGTCACGGCGATGATGATGCCGGGGTCGTTGGGGCGCCGGATGTCCTTGATCCAGCACACGTACCAGGACTGGTCGTATTCGAGCCCGTGGTCGAAGGTCTGCGCGGTGCCCGTCTTGCCGAAGACGGGCAGTTCGCCGTGGGGCCAGCCCGCCCACACGTCGGTCGACGTGCCGCCCGGGCGCGCTGGCCGCCAGCTGCAGCCCGTCGAGCACCGCCTGGCGGGCGAGCGGATCGATCTTGATGCGCCGCGCCGGGCCTGGGTTGATGCGCTGCACCAGCCGGCCGGTCGAGTCCTCGACCTCCAGGCCGAGGTGCGGGCGCGGCACGCGCCCGTCCATGGCGATCGCCGAGTAGGCGACCGCCATCTGCAGCGGCGAGGCCTGAACGTCGCCCTGGCCGACGGCGAGGTTGACGTTGTCGCCGACGGTCCACTCGCGCATGTCGGAGATGCCGCAACCCTGAGCCGCGGCGGCGTAGACCGAGTACTGCGGGCCCAGCGGGATGTGGCGCTTGCGCCGGCATGCGGCCTCGCGCTTGGCCACGCGGATGCGCCAGCGCCAGTCGGGCACGAGGCCCGTGTACTCGCCCGGCAGGTCGATCCCCGTGCGGCGGCCCAGCCCAAGGTCCTTGGCCATGTTCTGGATGACCTCGGTGCGGGCCGAGTTCGTGGCGATGCCCAGGTTGTAGAAGTAGACGTCGGAGGAGACCTTCAGCGCGTTGCGCATGTCGACGGTGCCGTAGACCGCCTTGCCGGCGTTGCAGCGCTCCTGGACCCCAATGTGGATGCAGCCGTTGTCGTTGACCGAGTAGGCCGGCGTGACGTCGCCGTTGCGCATGGCGGCCAGCGCGGTGATCGGCTTGAACGTCGAGCCCGTCGGATACAGGCCCTGGAGCGCGCGGTCGAACAGCGGCGCGCCGGTGGCCTCGGAGTTCAGCTCCTTGTAGGTCGAGTACGGGATCGGCTTGGTGAAGATGGTCGGGTCGAACGACGGCTCGGACCCCATCGCGTAGATCTCGCCGCTGGCCGGGTTCATCGCGACGAACGCGCCGGCCCGCGCCGGGTTGCCGTTGGCGTTGGCCAGCCCGACCGCGCGCTGGAGCGCCTGCTGCGCCTCCTTCTGCAGGCCCATGTCGAGCGAGAGCTTGATCTGGCGGCCGGCCACCGGCACGCGCCGCGAGCGCGACAGCTCGCCGATGAAGTTGCCGAGCGCGTCGACCTGCAGCACGCGCGCGCCGTCGCGGCCGCGCAGGTAGCGGTCGTAGGCGTACTCGATGCCGTTCTTGCCGACGATCGTGCCCTGGCGCACGCCGCTGAAGCGCTCCTGCTTGAGCTGGCCGGGCGAGACCTCGCCGACGTTGCCCAGCAGCTGAGCGGCGACCTCGTGGTTGGGATAGCGGCGCAGGTAGATCGTCTGGGGTGCGATCCCCGGATAGGACGCCTTGCGCTCCTCGAGGAAGTCGAGCACCGAGCGCGGCACGTCCACGCGCAGGGTCACCGCCGCGTAGGGCAGCACCGCCAGCGAGCGGATCACGCGCTTCTGGATCGTGGACGAGCGCATGTCGAGCACCTGTCCGAGCGACGCGAAGCGCGAATCGAGTGCCGCGGGCGCGGGCGGCTCGGGCGGCAGCGGCGGGGTGGCCTTCGGGTGCTTGGCGCGGTAGGCCGCCGAGTGGGTTCGCGTCCACTCGCGCGCCATCCGCGTGGCCTCCTGGCCCCACTCGGCCGCCGCCGTGCGCTCGGCGTCGGGCAGCGAGCGGGGGTTGATCTGCACGACGTTGGCCAGCCGGCTGTCGACGATCGTCTGGCCGTTGCGGTCGACGACGTCGCCGCGCGGCGCCTGGATGCGCTCGTCGCGGACGCGGTTCTGGTTGGCCTCGGCGAGGTACTCGTCGCCGGCCAGTACCTGCAGGTACCAGAGGCGGAAGAACACGATCGCGAACAGCGCGAGGGCGATGAAGCCCAGGCCCGCGACGCGCAGCGCGAGCTGCGGCGTGATCGGCGGCCGGCGGTCCTCGGGCTGGTAGTAGCTCATCCCGGCGCGCTATGCCTTCTGCAGCGGCGAGAGCCCGCCGGTCGTGTAGGCGCGGCGGCGGCGGCGGCGCGGATCCTCCGGCAGCACCGGAGCGAGCCAGCGGCGCACCACGGCGGTCACCGGGAGGGCGAGCAGGGCGTCGAGGACGATCGTCGCCAGCGTCTGCTTGACCAGCAGCCAGCTCACCGGCGCGTCGACGCCGAGCAGGAACTGGCCGATGCCGTAGCCGATCGTGTAGAGCGCGGCGGCGCCCGCGCCGAGCGCCAGCGGTGCCAGCGCGCTCTGCGGGTCGCGCACCTCGCGCAGCCGGCCCGACCAGTGCCCCACGCCGATCAGCACCAGCGAGGAAAGGCCCATCGTCTGCAGCAGCGCCACGTCGATCATCAGCCCGATCGCGAAGCCCATCGACGCACCGGCCACCGAGCCGCACAAGCAGGCCGACCGCCATCACCACGAGCGGCGAGATGTCGGCGATCGCGCCGAAGACGGGGACCTGCGAGAACGCGACGAGCTGGACGAACACCAGCACCACGGCGAGGATCGCCAGGCGCATCAGCAGCCGCGTGTTGAGGTCGAGCGTCACGGCTTGGGGCCTGTCGAGCGCACGGTCGAGCGGGTGAGCACCTGGACGACGTCGAGGTCGCGCAGGTCCGCGTAGGGCCGGATGTGCACCTGCTGGGAGCTCTCGAGCTCGTTGGGATCGACGCGCGTGACGACGCCGACCGGGATGTCGGGCGGGAAGTAGGAGGTCAGGCGCGCCGACTCGATGCCGGCGGTCACGACCTGCTGGCCGACGCGCACGCGGTCACCGCGCGGGATGCGCTGGAGCAGCAGGTCGTTGGGATTGCCGGGGGTGCCGGTCTGGACGATCCCCGCCACCCCCGACTCGGCGATCCGGGCGGTGACGCCGCTGACCGCGTCGGTGAGCAGCGTGACCTGCGCGGCATCGCTGACGACCTTGGTCACGCGGCCGACGAGTCCCTCGCCGGTGATGACGGGGTCGTTGACCTTCACGCCGTCGCCCGAGCCGCGGTTGATGTTGACCGTCGAGTACCACAGCGTCGGCGAGCTGAGCACCACGCGCGCGGACACGGGTCTCATCTGGTCGAGTTGGAGCTCCTGGTCGAGGTTGAAGAGCTTCTGCAGGCGCTGCCCCTGCTGGGCGTCGACCGTCGCCCGCGCCAGCTTGGTGCGCAGCTCGTCGCGCTCCTTTTTCAGTGACTCGTTCTCGCCCTTGGCGTCGATCGTGTCGCCGAACCACCCGAAGAGGTCGCGCAGGGGCTTGACCGCGGTGCTCGCGACGTTCTCGACGGGCGAGAACACCTCGAGGAATCCGCGCTGGGCGGCGTGGAGCCCGCCGCCGGCGGACTCACCGAAATATGCCGTCAGCAGTATCAGGGAGCTGGCAACGAGCAGTCCGAGGACTGCACGGCGCCGGCGAACCACTTTGCGGTCGTACACGAAAAGGCTCTCGTCATGCGAACGGGGCGCATGATCAATACCTGCGCCTTCGGTTTCGCGAATTCTTGTGGGTGCGGTGGATGACCTCGAACTCCTCGAGACTGCGGCCCGAGCCGACAGCCACGCACGTCAGCGGGCTCTCGGCGAGGTGGGCCGGCATCTGCGTCTCCTCGCGCAGGCGCTCGTCGAGCCCCTGCAAGAGTGAGCCGCCGCCCGCGAGCATGATGCCGCGATCCATGATGTCGGACGCCAGTTCCGGCGGCGTGCGGTCGAGTGTCTCCTTGACAGCGTCGATGATCATCGCCAAGGGCTCTTCCAGAGCCTGGCGGATCTCCTCGGAGGTGAGGACGACGGTCTTGGGCAACCCCGAAACCATGTCACGCCCGCGGATCTCCGCCTGGACCTCTTCCTCCATCGGGTACGCGGACCCGATCTCCAACTTGACCTCCTCGGCCGTCTGCTGGCCGATCAGAAGCTTGTACTCGCGCTTGGCGTAGTTGATGATCGCTTCGTCGAGCTCGTCGCCACCCACGCGGATCGACTGGCTCACGACGATGCCGCCAAGCGAGATCACGGCGACCTCGCTGGTACCGCCACCGATGTCGACAACCATCGATCCGGTCGGCTCCCCCACCGGCAGGCCGGCGCCGATCGCGGCGGCCATGGGCTCCTCGATCAGGTAGGCCTGCCGAGCGCCGGCGCTGAGGCACGCCTCCTCGACCGCGCGCTTCTCCACGCCGGTGACCCCGGAGGGCACGCAGACGACCACCCGGGGATGGGCCCACCGGTTCTGGTGGACCTTCTGGATGAAGTGGCGCAGCATCTCCTCGGTGACCTCGAAGTCAGCGATCACGCCGTCCTTCAGGGGCCGGATGGCCTGGATCGTGCCGGGCGTACGGCCCAGCATCCGCTTGGCCTCGATGCCGACGGCGTGGACCTCGCCGGTGCGCGAATCGATCGCGACGACCGACGGCTCGGAGAGGACGATGCCCCTCCCGCGGACGTATACGAGCGTGTTCGCGGTCCCGAGGTCGACCGCCATGTCGCGGCCGCCGAAGCCGGTGAGGTACGTGAAGAGACCCATGGGGGTACGGGTGTGCGGGGCGTCCCCGGCTCGATTTCCGTGCCGAGCAACGTCCTCGCGGGGGCCAGTGTACCGACCCCCTACTTGACGCTTTGTCAGCGCAAGCGCGCGTGCTTGGCCGAAAACGGCTGGAAATCAAGCGTCTCGGAGCGCCTCGAGGGCGGCGACCGGAAGGCCGACGACGTTGAGGTAGTCGCCCTCGATGCGTTCGACGAGCGCGGCGCCGATCCCCTGGATCGCGTAGCCGCCCGCGCGATCGCGCCACTCCCCCGATGCGACGTAGCGGGCGATCGCGACGTCATCGAGGGCGCGGAACGTCACGCGGGTGCGCTCGTGGCCGACGGTGATGACGTCGCCCTGCACCAGGGCGAACCCGCTGACCACGTCGTGGGTCCGCCCGCTCAGGGCACGCAGCGTCGCCTCGGCCTCGGCCTCGTCGGCCGGCTTGGGCCAGAGCCGCCCGTCGAGGGCGACCACCGTGTCGACTCCCAGCACCACCTCCCCCGCCTCGGCCCGCGCGCAGGCCTTGTCCCGCGCGTTGAGCACGGCGACCTCGGTGGGATCGCCCTGGGCGACCTCGTCGACCGATGCGGGGCGCACCTCGAACTCCAGGCCCGCGGCGGCGAGGATCTCGCGCCGCCGCGGCGAGGCCGATGCGAGGACGAGCCTCACCCCAGGTCGGGGAAGAACAGCGACGCCTCGCGAGCGGCGGACTCCGCGGAATCGGAGCCGTGGACCATGTTCTGGCCGACCGCGATGGCGAAGTCGCCGCGGATCGAGCCGGTCGTCGCCTCCAGCGGGTTGGTAGCGCCGATCACCTGGCGGGCGGCGACGACCGCCTGGTCGCCCTCGAGCACCATCGCGACCAGCGGGGCCGACGTGATGAACTCGACGAGCTCGCCGAAGAACGGCTTGCCCTCGTGCTCGGCGTAATGCTGCTTTGCCAGCGCCTCGTCGACCTGCATGTGCTTCAGCGCGACGATGCGCAGGCCCTTGCGTTCGAAGCGGGCGATGATCTCGCCGGTCAGGCCGCGCGCGAACGCGTCGGGCTTGACCAGGATGAGCGTCCGGTCCACTGCGTCTCCTCGAGTCGTTGTCTTACGGGGTTACGACGGCTCGGCGGCCGTCTCTTCGGCCGCCGCGGCCGGCCTGCGCCGGCGCGTCCGCCGCGGCGGGATCGCCCCGGGGACCTCGGCCTCGCAGTAGGGGCAGATCGGCCACTGCGGGTCCAGCGGCTTGCCGCACACGACGCACGGGTCCTTGAGCTTGCGCATGCAGCTCGGGCAACGCAGGAAGTCGCGCTCGACCTCGTGGTCGCAATGCGGGCAGAGCAGGTAGTGCAGCTGGTGCAGCCGCGCCTCGGCGGTCTGCATCTCCAGCTCGCGCTCGCGGACATCCTCGAGGTACTCCGGCGGCCGCACGATCATGTAGACGATCGACCCGACGAACGGGAACAGGCTCGCCGCCGTCGAGCACGCGATCAGCATCGGGTCCTCGATGCGCCGCCGGGCGTCCGCGTAGGTCCAGTAGACCAGCGCCAGCCAGACGACGACCATGAACAGGATCAGCAGGCGAACGGCCAGGTCGAGGCCGCTCGAGTTGATCCCGAAGATCGCGAGCATCGCGAGCATGGTCGGAGAGCTTAGGGACCCCACCTACAGGAAGATCCGGCCGAAGACGTAGCCCAGCGCGAAGAACACGAGGATCACCAGCGCGACGATGATCGCCACGGCGGCGACCATCGCCAGGACGCTCGGCCCTGAATCGTTCACAGCGAAGCCCCCCTTCCAGAGCCCGGCGGGCGCAGGAGGTCGGCGAGCAGGTACACCGAGCCCGTGGCGAGCACGACGCCGCCGCGGCCGGCGAGCTCGCGCCCGAACTCGACGGCGGCGCGCGGGTCGCGCTCGGTGTGCACCGCCTCGGCGGCGATGCCGCCGACCTGGCGCGACAGCGAGACCAGCGTGGCCGGCGAGAGAGCGCGCCGATTGGCGATCCGGCAGAAGACCACCTGGTCGCAGAGCGGCAGGAGCGTGCGCAGCATCGACGCGGGGTCCTTGTCGTCGAGGATCGAGACGACGGCTACCAGCGGCCGTCCGGCCAGGTAGCCGGGCAGGGCTTCGACCAGCGCCGCCATGCCCGCCGCGTTGTGTGCACCGTCGAGCACGAGCTGCTCGTCGATCACCTCGAAGCGGCCCGGGACGGTCACGTGCGCGGCGGCGTCGGCGACCGCGTCGGGATCGAGCTCGCCGAGGAACGCCTCGGCGGCGGTGCGGGCGACCGAGAAGTTGCGCCGCTGGTAGCCGACCCCGCCGCCGGGACCCACAAGCTCGACGCCCGGGTCGGCCGGCGCCTCGATGACGCTGGCCTCGCGCTCGGCGGCGATCGCATCGACGACAGCGCGTGCGTCCGGGTGCAGCCCGGGCCCGACCACGAGCGTCGCGCCGGGCCTGATCACATCGGCCTTCTCGGAGGCGATGTCGCCGATCGTCGGCCCCAGCCAACGCGTGTGCTCGAGCTCGACGTTTGTCAGCACCTGCACGCTGGAGTTCAGGACGTTGGTCGCGTCGAAGCGCCCGCCGAGGCCGGCCTCGACAACGGCTGCCTCGACCTCGCGCCTGGCCAGCTCCGAAAGCGCCGCGGCGGTCAGCGCCTCGAACTGCGTGACGCGGTCGTCGCCGACAAGCGTGTGGTCGACGAGGCTCGCCGCGTGGGCGGCGCGCTGGACGGCGCCCGCGAAGTCCTCGTCGGGAACGTCGGTGTCGGCCACCCGCAGGCGCTCGGTGAACGACACGAGGTGCGGGGACAAATACGCGCCGGTTCGCAGCCCGTGGCGCTCGAGGATCGCGGCGGCCATGCGCGTCGTCGAGCTCTTGCCGTTGGACCCGACGACGTGGATCGCGGGGAACTCGTTCTGCGGCTGGTCGAGCGCGGTGAGCAGCCGGCGCATGCGGTCCAGGCCGAAGCGCATGCCGAACAGCTCGAGGCCGAGCAGATAACGCTCGGCGTCGGCGATCGTCCAGCGCCCCGCGCCCTTGGCCGGCTGACCCATCAGAGCTCCTCCACCTGGCGGCGAAGGGAAGCGAGCTTGTCGCGCTCGGCCTGCACGACCTCGGGTGGCGCCTTGGCCACGAAACCCTGGTTGGCGAGCTTGGCCTCGGCGCGATCGATCTCGGCCTGCAGCCGCGCCTGCTCTTCGGCCCGGCGGCGGTCGAGCTCGGCGTGGTCGACGGCCTGCGCGGCGATCGCCACGCCGCCCACGATCACGGCGTCGGCGCCGGGGTCGCCCCACTCCAGGCGCGCCAGACGCCCGACTGCCTCGCGCAGATCTCCGAACCCGTCGGTGCGGGCGACCAGCCGCTCGCCGGGAGCCACGCCCGCCGCCTCGCGCCACGCGCGCACCGCGCGCACGGTCTCGATCAGGGCGCCCACCTGCACCTCGGCGTCGGCGTCGAGCAGCTCGCCGGTCGGCTCGGCGCGACGCGCCTGTGCCAGCAAACCGTCCGTCCCTGGGATATGGGCCCAGATCTCCTCGGTCACGAACGGGATCACGGGATGGCCGAGCGCCAGCGTCTCGCGCAGCACGTGGAGCATCGTCGAGGAGAGCGCGTCGTCGAAGTCCCGGCCCTTGACGAGCTCGAGGTACCAGTCGCACAGCTCGCCGTAGACGTAGTCGTAGAGGCCGAGCGAGAGCTTGGCGAAGTCGAAAGCGCCCAGCCGCTGCGCGGCGTCGATCTTGGCCCGCTGCAACCGCGAGAGGATCCAGCGGTCCTCGACCGTCTGCGGCCGCGGCGCCGCCTCGACGTCGCCGCCGACGTTGAGCAACACGAACCGCGAGGCGTTGAACAGCTTGTTGGCCAGCGCCTGGCCCTGGCGGACCTTCTCGGCGCTGTAGCGCACGTCCTGGGTCGAGGACATCGCCAGCAGCCCGAAGCGGACCGCGTCGGCGCCGTGGCGGTCGATCTCCTCCAGCGGGTCGATGCCGGTACCCAGCGACTTGCTCATCCGCCGGCCGTCGGGCGCCTGGATCACCGAGTGGACGTAGACGTGCTCGAACGGCACGTCGTCGGCGAAGCGCAGGCCCATCATCACCATGCGCGCCACCCACAGGAACAGGATGTCGCGCGCGGTCAGCAGGACGTCCGTCGGATAGAACGCGCGCAGCTGCGGCGTGTCCTCGGGCCAGCCGAGCGTGGCGAACGGCCACAGCGAGCTGGAGAACCAGGTGTCGAGGACGTCAGGGTCGCGCTCCCAGCCGTCGCCCTCGGGCGACTCGATGCCGACGTAGGTCTCGTCGCCGCGGTACCAGACCGGCAGCTGATGGCCCCACCACAGCTGGCGGCTGATGCACCACGGCCGGATCGCGGCCAGCCACTCGAGGTAGCGCCGACTCTGGGACTCGGGGTGGATCTGCACGCGCCCATCGCGGACGACCTCCATCGCCGGGGCGGCGAGGTCGTCCATCCGCATGAACCACTGCAGCGAGATCAGCGGCTCGATCCGCTTCCCCGACCGGTGCGAGTAGGGGACCGTGTGAACGTGCTCCTCGCGCGCGACGATCCGACCTTCGGCCTCCAGGGCCTCGATCACCGCCGCGCTGGGCCTCCTCGGTGGTCAGGCCGGCGAAGCGCCCGGCCGCCTCGGTCGTCAGGCCGTCCTCGCCGATCACCGAGACCTCCTCGAGCCCGTGCTTGCGGCCGATCTCGAAGTCGTTGGGGTCGTGGCCCGGCGTGATCTTCAGCATTCCGCTGCCGAACTCCGGGTCGACGTACTCGTCGGCGATGATCGGCAGCTCGCGGCCGACCAGCGGCAGCGTCACGGTGGTCCCGATCAGGTGGCGGTGGCGCTCGTCGTCGGGGTGCACCGCGACCGCCGTGTCGGCGAGCATCGTCTCGGGCCGCACGGTGGCGACGACCACGTCGTCGCCGTAGCGGATGTGGAACAGCGTGTCGACCACGCCCTCGCGCTGCTCGACCTCCAGGTCTGAGATCGCCGAGCCCGAGCCCGGGTCCCAGTTGACCATGTAGTAGTCGCGGTAGATCAGCCCCTGCTCGTAGAGCTCGACGAAGACCTTCTGGACCGCGCGGACGTAGGCCTCGTCCATGGTGAAGCGCTCGTCGTCGTAGTCGCACGTCGCGCCGAGGCGCTTGTACTGCTCGACGATCGTGCCGCCGTACTGCTTGCGCCAGGCCCACACGCGCTCGACGAACGCATCGCGGCCGAGCTCCTCGCGGCTGGTTCCCTCCGCGCGCAACTGCTTCTCGACCTGCGCCTGGGTGGCGATCCCGGCGTGGTCGGTGCCGAGGATCCACTTCGCGCGGCGACCTTCGCCGCGCGCCCAGCGCACGAGGCAGTCCTGGATCGCGCCGTTGAGCGCATGGCCCATGTGCAGCGCGCCCGTGACGTTCGGCGGCGGGATCGCGATCGAGTAGTTCTCGGCCGGCGTGCCCTCGGGTTCGGGGTGGTGCAACCCGGATTCCAGCCAGCGCTTGACGATCCGAGGTTCGACCTCGGCAGGCTCGAAGCGGGTGCGGTCCTCCAACGCGGCCACGCCGAGCGCAGTCTAGGAAGGGCCGGCTCAGCGCTTGCGACGCACGCGGCCCCCGTACGGCAGGAGGTCGCGGCCCAACTTGGCGAGCTCCAGCCGCCGGCCGATGGCACGCAGGTCGGCCTTCTCCTTCAGCGTGAGCTTGCGGACGTCGCCCTTGGTGCGCTTGAGGATCGCCGCGACGCGCTTGCGGTCCTTCTCGGAGACCCGCTCGGAGAAGTGCGACCACGTCGTGCGTCCTGCGTCGAAGACCGCGAGCCATGAGAACGCGCGTAGGCGAGCGAGGCGGGGCATGGCGAAAGCCTAGTAGATATCTAATAGGTTATGTATAACTTATCTGGTTATTCTCCTGGCATGGCTCCCCACGAACTCGTGCGTGACTTGCGACAGGCGGCCGGACTCACCCAAGCCGAGCTCGCCGATCGTCTGGGCATGTCCCAGCCGGCGATCGCGAAGCTCGAGCGCGAAGGTGCGAACCCGACGGTCCGCACGCTGGACCGCGTGGTCCGCGCCACGGGTTACCAGCTCCAGCTGATCCCGTCGGCGTGGAGCGACACCGTCGACGAGAGCATGATCCGTGCCGACCTCAAGCAGGCGCCGGGCGAACGGATCCTCTCGTCGAAGCGGCTCTTCTCGATGAGCCGCAACTTCGCGGCGGGAGGCGCTCGGGCTCGTGGCGAGCTGGCCTGATCGCTTCGAGCCCGACCAAATCGTTGCGCGCCTCGTCGGCGGCGAGGTCGACTTCGTCGTCGTCGGCGGGATCGCGGTCGATCGCGCACGGCTACGTGAGGCTGACCTGCGATCTCGACATCACCTACTCGCTCTCCAGCGAGAACCTCGACCGGCTCGGCGACGTCCTCGTCGGGCTCAACGCATACCTGCGCGGCGTGAAGGACGGCATCCCGTTCGTCCCCGACGGCCGCACACTGCGCCGGACGCGCATCCTGACCCTCGACACCGAACTCGGGTGGTTCGACCTGATCGGCCGAGCCCGCCGGGCTCCGCCGCTACCCCGAGCTCGAGGCCGCGGCAGTAACGATCGAGGTCGCAGGCGTTCGAAGCGACCGATCGCATCGGTGGCACACCTGCTGGCGATGAAGCGCGCCGCCAACCGCGGGCAAGACGGTGTGGACGTCGCCGCCTCGGGTCCATCGCCCGCATGACCCGCAGGCACCCCGCGGCTCGCGCGGCCGATAGCTAGACCGGGCTGGTGCTGCCCGGCGAGACGGCCTGGCGCGCGGTGGCCGCGTCACGCCGCCCGGCGGCGATCATCGCCGTCACCGCCTTCAGCCGGCGGGGGTTGTTCGCCTTCTTCAGCGCGATGTCGCTCTTGTCGTAGGCGTCGAGCGCGCGCTCGTAGGCGGAGCGGGCAGCGGGCGCCACGTCGGGCATCGACGTCGGGACGTCGAGGTCGACGATGTCGTCGCCGAGGGCCGCCCGCTGCTCGTTGGCCGCGGCGAGGTCGTCGGCGAACGTCTCGGCGTCCTCGGCGCGCCGGCGCCGGCCGCGCAGCCAGAGGCGCAGGGCGATGAAGACGAACGGCGCGAGCGTGCCGAGGATGATCAGCACGACGGTGAACTTGATCGTGTCGTTGACGTCCTTGACGATCTTGTTCGCGTCGGGGAAGCCATCCGGCAGCGACGTCGTCGGCGCGCCGGCGCCCGCACCCCCCACGTCACCCGACGGCCCCGGGTCGACATCCGTCAGCGCCTCGACCGAATGACGCAGCTTCGCCTCCAGCGAGCCGCCGCGGTCGAACGCGCGCTGCACCCCGGTCGCCGCCGCCGTGGCGTGATCGTGGCTGGTGATCACGTGCGCGTTGCCGTCGGCCACCACCAGCAGAGCGCCCTTCGCCCGCAGCTCCTCGTCGATTCCCCTGGCGAACGCCGCCACGCCACCCGCCTCGGCCGCCCACCCCCGCGGCACGACCGCGATGTGGATGCGGCCGAGGTCCTTGCGAAGGATCAACAGCCGGATGCGGCCCGCGGCAGGTGAATCGAGTCGCTCCGAGCGCGCCGGCGCGACGTAGACCGGGTCGCTCTGCAACGCGGCGGCCACGTCGCCGGCGCGGCCGCTGTCGGCAACCGCCGCGGCGGGAAGCGCCGCCGCGAGCGCCGCCACGAGCACGACCGGCACGACGCGATAGGCCCTTGTCACGGGGCAAGCCTAACCGGCGCTGTCCAGCGTCAGGCGGAGGCTGCCTGCTCGCCCTCGTCGCCCGCTTCGGGCGGCGCGGCGGAGGTGACCAGCGTGGGCTGCAGGCCCTTCTCGACGGTCTCCTTGGTGACGACGCACTTCTGCACGTCGCGCCGGGAGGGGAGCTCGAACTGCACGTCGAGAAGGATCTCCTCGAGGATCGAGCGCAGCCCGCGCGCGCCGGTCTCGCGCTCGAGCGCCTTGTCGGCGACCGACACGAGCGCGTCGTCGGAGAACACCAGCTCGATGCCGTCGAACTGGAAGAAGCGCTGGAACTGCTTGACGAGCGCGTTGCGCGGCTCGGTGAGGATCTGGATGAGGTCGTCGCGCGTGAGCTGATGGACCGCGCTGATGACCGGCAGGCGGCCGATGAACTCCGGGATCAGGCCGTAGTTGACGAGGTCCTCGGGGAGGCAGTCCTCGAAGATGATGCCCTTGTCCTTGGTGACCTTGGACTCGATGTTGGCGCCGAAGCCGATGCCCTTCTGGCCGATGCGCTTCTCGATGACCTTGTCGAGGTTGGCGAACGCACCGCCGCAGATGAACAGCACGTTGGTGGTGTCGATCGACAGGAACTCCTGGTGGGGGTGCTTGCGCCCGCCCTGCGGCGGCACCGACGCGGTCGTCCCCTCGAGGATCTTCAGCAGCGCCTGCTGGACGCCCTCGCCGGACACGTCGCGCGTGATCGACGGGTTGTCGGCCTTGCGGGCGATCTTGTCGACCTCGTCGATGTAGATGATCCCGGTCTCGGCCTTCTTGACGTCGTAGTCGGCGGCCTGGATCAGCTTGAGAAGGATGTTCTCGACGTCCTCGCCGACGTAGCCGGCCTCGGTCAGCGCCGTTGCGTCGGCGATCGCGAACGGCACGTTGAGGATCCGCGCGAGCGTCTGGGCGAGCAGCGTCTTGCCGCAGCCGGTCGGGCCGAGCAGAAGGATGTTGGACTTCTGCAGCTCGATCTCGGTCTCGGTCGACTGCATCATCTGCACGCGCTTGTAGTGGTTGTAGACCGCTACGGAAAGCGTGCGCTTCGACGCGTCCTGCCCGACGACGTACTCGTCGAGGACGGAGTAGATCTCGCGCGGCTTCGGGAGGTTCTCGAGGTCGAAAGTCGGAGGAGCCGTGAGCTCCTCGTCGATGATCTCGTTACAGAGATCGATGCACTCGTCGCAGATGTAGACGCCCGGGCCGGCGATCAGCTTCTTGACCTGCCGCTGCGACTTGCCGCAGAAGCTGCAAAGAAGCTGCTCGTTTGAATCGGTCGGACGGGCCACTCTCTCGCTCTCTCCCTAGTACCGCGATACCCGAAGCTAGTGCTCCGAGATCACGCGGTCAATGATGCCGTACTTCACTGCCTCTTCGGAGGACATGAAGTAGTCGCGCTCGGTGTCGGTGCGGACCTTGTCGTAGTCCTGACCAGTGTGCTTGGCGATGATCTTGTCCAGGCGCTGGCGGATGTCGATGATCTCTCGCGCGTGGATCTCGATGTCGGTCGCCTGGCCCTGGAAGCCGGAGGAGACCTGGTGGATCAGGATCTTCGCGTTGGGCAGCGCCATGCGCTTGCCGTGCGCCCCGCCCGAGAGCAGCAGCGCGCCCATGCTCATCGCGATCCCGACGCAGATCGTCTGCACGTCGGGCTTGATGAACTGCATGGTGTCGTAGATGGCCAGCCCCGCGTAGACGCTGCCGCCCGGCGAGTTGATGTAGATCGAGATGTCCTTGTCGGGATCCTCGCTCTCGAGGTGCAGCAGCTGCGCGACGATCAGGTTTGCGATCTGGTCGTCGACCGGCGTCCCCAGGAACACGATCCGCTCGTTGAGCAGGCGCGAGTAGATGTCGAACGCACGCTCTCCGCGAGACGTCTGCTCGACGACCATGGGGACAAGGGGGCTCATCGGTCCTCGCTTCTTCTCGCTGGGGGCGGCGGTTCCTGCCGGAGGCTGAGGCTAGCAACGGGCCTCAGTCGGCTCGCCACCTCCCGGACACACTCGTCAGCCCTTGTCAGGCGTCCAGATCTTCTCGCGCGCAGCGGCCCGCCCGGCATCGATCGGCTTGGCGTGTTCGACGATGAAGTCGAGCGCCGCGCGCTGCGCGAGGTCGGCGCGCACGTCGTCGAGCCGGCCCGCCTGCTCGAGGCGTTCGCGCAGCTGCTCGGGCGTGGTGTTCTCGCGCGTGGCGGACGCCTGCAGCGCGTCGAGGATGTCGCCGTCCGACGGCGCGATGTCCTCGGCCTCGACCAGGGCGGCCAGCACGGCCTCGCGCTTGAGGCCCTGCTCGGCCTCGGGCGCCGCCTCGGCCAGCATCTCCTCCTCGGTCTTGCCCGAGATCTGCACGTAGGCCTCCTTGGAGATGCCCTGGTGGGCCAGCGAGTGCGTCAGGCGATCCCACAGCTCACGCGCGCGCGCCTGCACGAGCGCGTCGGGCACGTCTACGGTGGCGTTGGCGACGGCGGCGTCGAGCACGCCCTCGCGGTACTCGGACTCGATGCGGCGCTCCTCGGCCTCGCGCAGCTTGGACTCGACGTCCTCGCGCAGCTCGGCGAGCGAGTCGAAGCCGGCGGCCTCGAGTGCGAACTCGTCATCGAGCTCGGGCAGCTTCTTGCGCTTGACCTCCTTGACGGTCACGGCGAACTCGGCGTCCTTGGTGGCGAGGTGCTCCGCGCCGTAGTCGTCGGGGAAGCGGACCTTCACCGTGCGCTCGTCGCCCGCCGCCGCGCCTTCGAGCTGGTCCTCGAAGCCGGGGATCAGCCGGCCGGCGCCGAGCTCGACCATCTGGTCGCGGCCCTCGCCGCCGTCGAACGGCTCGCCGTCGATCGCGCCCAGGTAGTCCATGACGATGTAGTCACCGCGCGCCGCCGCCTCCTCGACCGTGTCGAGGCGCGCCGAGCGCTCACGCAGCGCCTCGAGCTCGGCGTCGATCGCCTCGTCGGCGGGCTCCGGTTCGGGGCGGCCCACCTCGAGGCCCTTGTAGTCGCCGAGCTTCGCCGTCGGCCGCACGCCGATCTCGAACTTGAACCGCAGCGGCTCGCCCTGGGGAGGCAGGTCGGACAAGTCGAGCTCGGGATCGCCGATCGGATGGATCCCGGCCTCGTCGATAGCGTCGATGTACCAGCGCCCGAGCGAGGCGCGGACCGCTTCGTCGAGAACGACCTCGCGACCGAAGCGCTTGATCACGACCGGCGGCGGCACCTTGCCGCGCCGGAACCCGGGCATCCTGAGGTCCTTGCCGAGCGTCTGGGCCGCCTTCTGAAGCGACCGCTCGACCTCCTCGGCGGGGACCTCCGCCTCCACGCGTACGCGCGACTCGGGCAGGTCGGTGACGGTCGTCTTCATGCGGGCGAGGACGATACCGTCGGCCGCGTGGGCAGCCGCCGGAGGACTTTTGCAGCGTGGCTCTACACCGGCCCGGTCGGGCACCTCTACGCGGGGCTGGCCGACTGGGTGACGCTGCTGACGCGCTACTGGTGGGCGCGCCTGCGCGGGCGGCCGATCGAATGACCGGCCGCCCACGCGCCGTCCGTGGCCTGACCTAGCAGGTTCCGGAGAGGTGGAACGCCAGGTCGGCGAGCGCCGGCGAGCTGCCGGTGCCGGGCGAGGGCACGGCCTCGAGCGCGTAGGTCCGCACCCGAACAGTCGTCGTCTTCTTGTCGGCCGCGAGCGTGGTGTTGATCGACACCGTCCCGGGGTTGTCGCTCTCCAACGCCGTGGTGAACGCGCAGCTCGACCGGTCGCCGTCGAACGTCACCGTGCGGTCGCCCGCGCCGTTGCGGACGATCGGGTTGAGGGCCACAAGCCCGCGCGATGCGTCAACCGAGCCGTTGGACGCGACCTTGGCGAACGGGTCGGCGACCTGCGACGGGCTCTGTGCCGCCTTGATGATGTCGGTGGCGCTCATGTTGTCGACGCGGTCGGCGTTCAGGCCCGTGGCCACGCCGGTCGCGTCGGTCGTGAACGGCCGCGCGTTGTCGCCGCCGACCGCGCCGATGAACCCGGCCTGGTCGCCGCCGGTCACCAACTCGAACGCCAGTCCCTTGGCGAGATTGGTGGCGCGCAGACACGGCTCGTTGCCCTTCGCCGTGCCGCCCGCGCCGGACCGGCAGCCATAGATGGCGCCGCCGCCGTTGTCGGATTTGTTGGACTGGCGGGTGCCGTAGGTGGAGGTGTCGGCGATGACCTGGGTCTCGCGCGTCAGGGCACGCGAGGGGTCAGAACCGGGGTTGCGCGCGCCGCCGCGCAGGAAGCCGCCCTCGCCGGCGGCGAAGGCGAACGGCGCGACCATGACCGCGAGGATCGTGGCGCTGATCAGGATGTGGGTTCGTTTGCTCATGCAGACAGCAACCCACCCGTCGCGGGGTCGATGTGGAGGTGTCCGCAGTCGGACGTCAGTGAACGTGGCCGCCGGCCACCAGCGCCAGCGAGCTCATCAGCAAGAGCCCCAGCGCCACCACAGCCACGACGTTCTCGACACGGCGCTCCCAGGGCCGAGCCGACGTGGCGCGTATGCGCCAGAACACCATTGCGGCGAGCGCGATCTCGTCGGCCGAGGCGAGCGAGTCGAGCAG
This sequence comes from uncultured Actinomycetes bacterium, assembly GCA_963825415.1. Lineage (GTDB taxonomy): Bacteria > Actinomycetota > Thermoleophilia > Solirubrobacterales > Solirubrobacteraceae > BP-464. Next base: position 283,860 of record CAWGTD010000006.1, read on the forward strand.
ACCGATCGCCTCGGGGCGCCAGGGGCTCGGCCCGATCGGCAGGCCTGCGGTACGTGAGACCGTCCACAGCGCAACCACCACGAGGCTCCCGATCGCACCCCACAGCAGTAGGCGTCGCGACGGCGCTCGATAGAGCGCCACGCCCCACGCGAACTGCGCGACGGCGAGCACCTCGAAGAACACGGCAAAGAGGACGAACTCGTCGAGATGCGACACGGCGGCGGCGACGTGGATGACGCCCGCGCCCCAGGCGAGCGCGCATGCGAGGAACAGCCGGTCGTCGAGCTGGCGCGTGCCGGACTCGATAGCCGGCGCGGTGGCGGTGTCAAGCACCCGCGCGGACGCCGTCGGGAGCGGCGGGCCTGACACCGAATTCGCCGCTGGCGAGGAGCAGGGCGAGCTCGGCGGGCGGCATGGGCCGCGCGAAGTGATAGCCCTGCCCGATCTCACAGCCGAGGCCGCGAAGCAGCTCGAGCTGCTCTTCGGTCTCGACCCCTTCGGCGACCGCAACCAGCCCGAGCGAGCGGGTCAGGCTCAGCACAGCGGTGACGACGGCGGAGTCCGACGAGCTGCGCCCGAGACCGGAGGTGAACGAGCGGTCGATCTTGATGACGTCGACCGGGGGCAGCTCGCGAATCTGACTGAGCGACGAGAAGCCGACGCCGAAGTCGTCGAGGGCCACGCGTACGCCCTGAAGCTTGATCGCATTGAGGCTTGCGAGTGCGATCTGGGGGTCATGGATGATCGCGCTCTCGGTGATCTCCAGGCACAGCGCGTCGGCATCGAGATCCGCGGCGGCAAGCGCATCGGCGACGGTCTGTGGCAGTTGCGGATCGGAGAGCTGGCGTCCGGAGACGTTGACCGCGACGCGCACGTCGGGATCGACGGTCCCGGCCCGAAGCCACATCGCAAGCTGGGAGCACGCCTCGCGTAGGACCCACTCACCCATCTGCACGATCAGCCCGCTCTCCTCGGCGGCAGGGATGAATTCTCCGGGCGGCACCAGGCCACGCTCGGGGTGCTGCCAACGCATGAGTGCCTCGACCGCGATGATGCGCCCGGTATCGAGGTCGACCTCAGGCTGGTAGTACAGACACAGCTCGCCGTCGCGTAGCGCCAGCCGCAGAGCGCGGTCGATCGCCAAGGGATCGGAGTCGTCGACCTGCGCCGTGGCGTCGAAGAGCTCGACCCGAGCGCGGCCGTGGCGCTTCGCCGCATACAACGCGACGTCCGCGTCTCGCAACAACGAATCCGAGCTCGCGGTGGCGAGGTCGGTGACGCGGATGCCGATGCTCGCGCTCAGATGGAGCTCGCGCCCCTCATGCGTGAACGGTGTCGCGAGTGCCCTCAACACTTCCCCGGCGACGCGGCGTGCCTCGTCCTCGCCTGCGCCCTCACAGAGCACCGTGAATTCGTCGCCGCCGAACCGGGCGACCGTGTCCTCGGCGCGCACGGTCTCGGCCAGCCGGCGGCCGGCGTCGATGAGGACGGCGTCGCCTGCCTCATGGCCCAGGCCGTCGTTGACGAGCTTGAAGCGATCGAGATCGACGAACAGAACCGCGACCGGGCTCGGGAGGCGACGGAGGCGCACCAGCGCGTGCCCGAGCCGGTCAAGGAACAGGGCGCGGTTCGGGAGGCCGGTCAGGGGATCGTGTAGGGCCCGATGCGCCAGCTCGGCCTCGAAGCGCTTCCGCGAGGTGACGTCGTAGAGCTGGGTGATGAAGTAGCGGACTTCCCCGTCGTCGTCGCGGACGGCCGTGGCGCCGATCTGCACCCAGACCTCGTGGCCTGCGCGGTGTAGGTAGCGCTTCTCGGTTTCATACACGTCGATCTCGCCGGCCAACAGGGCGCGATGATGCTCGACATCCGATCCCAGGTCGTCGGGGTGGGTGATGAGGTGGTAGTCGCGGCCGACGAGCTCGTGCTCGTCGTAGCCCGTGATCTCGCACATCGCGCGGTTGACGCTGAGGTAGCACCCGTCCGCGTCGACGAGCGCCATACCCGAGACGCCGCTCTCGAAGGACAGCCGAAAGCGTTCGGCCGTCTCGCGGGCCTCGTCGCGGGCCACGCCGAGGCGACCGCGCATGTCCTCGTTGAGACGCCAAGTGACGATGCTCGCGGCCACCGAGCCCAAGACGAACAGGGCATGGATCGCCGCCCAGGCCCAAGGGTTGCCGCCGTGGTTGTAGACCGAGTGCGGCGCGACCGCCCCGAGAATGCCGTGCTCCGCGACGACGTAGCCGACGGCGAGCCCGAACGGCACCCAGTCCTCGTAGAGCGCCAACACGGCGATCATCACGAAGAAGTGGAAGTGGCCCTCGATCTGCCCGTTCCAGGCATGGACCAGCACGGCCGAAGCGGTCAGCAGGCCGAACACCGCGGCGATCGACCGTGGGCGCCGGCCGACGCGCTTGAGCATCGCGGCGCCACCGGCGATCGCGATCGGCGCCACCCAGCCGACCGCCTCGTCGACCGGGAAGCCGCGCAGCAGCGCGAACACCGGCAGGGCAACTACATGCACCCAGAGGATCCACACGATCGCGCGGTGGCGGCTCTCCCAGTCCTCGGTGGGCAGGGTCCTTCCGCGCGGCAGCGCATCGCGGACCGTGCTCAGGAGTGGGCGTGGGTTCAGCGAAATCATGGTGGCAGGCAGACCGGAACCGCTGGACCTGGCCACATAATCGGCTGGAACGGCGGGCGCTTTACCCGCGTCTGGACGCCTGTTCGCTAGTTGTTCAAGGCGAACACCGGCCACTTGCCGGGCACGCCCTTGAGCACGTGGTCGCCGCGGAAGGTGAAATCCAGGCCGGATCCCACGACGGTGCCGTAGGCGGTCCCCGACGCCAGGATCTCCCCGGGCTCGGCGAGCGCGGCCACGCGCGCGGCGATGTGGACCGCCATGCCTCCGACGTCGTCGCCGACGATCTCGCACTCCCCCGTGTGCAGCCCCACGTGGAGCTCGACGCCGAGCGGTCGCACGGCCTCGACGACCGCCCGCGCGCAGCGCAGCGCGGAGGACGGCGGGCCGTCGAAGATCACCAGGAAGGCGTCGCCGATCGTCTTGACCTCGGTTCCGCCGAAGCGGGCGAGGACCTCGCGGACCGCGCGCTCCTGGGATGAGAGCAGGTCGCGCCAGCGCGCATCGCCGAGCCGTGCGGCGTGGCCGGTGGAGTCGACGATGTCGGTGAACAACACGGTGAGCATCGCCCGCTGCACGCCGCCGCTGCGCCCGCCGGTGAGGAACTCCTCCATCTCGCCGACCAGCGCCTCGCTGTCGCCGGCCGACGGCAGGTTGTCGTCCCCCGGCAGCTCGACAAGGCGCGCGCCGGGAAGGTTTGCGGCGAGGTAGCGCGAGTGGCGCACGTCGATGAGCCCGTCGTCGGAGCGATGCAGGACCAGCGACGGGACGTTGATCTCCGGCAGCAGGTCGCGGACGTCGAGCCCCTCGGAGTAGCTGAGCATCCGGCGCAGCGCCCCCGGGCTCAGCGACAGCCGCTCCAGCCGCCCGAGCCAGCTGCGGACGTTCTCCTGATCGGCCAGGCTGGGCGCGACGACGTGGAGGTTCGAGCCGGTTCCCCACGCGTCGGACATCGCCCCGAAACGCTCCTCGCGCTCGACCGGGTCCGACGCCCACTCGTAGCCGGGCGCGGCCATCGTGCGAACGACCGGCGCGTAGAAGATCAGGGCACGACAGCGCTCGGGGTACATGTATGCGAACTGGGCGGCGAGCTGGGCGCCGCCCGTATAGCCCTGGATCACGGCGCGCTCCGAGCCGATCGCGTCGAGGACGGCCGCGATGTCACCCGCCTCCTCCTCGAGCGTGAAGTCGTCGGGCAGTGGATCGGAGAGCCCGAGGCCGCGGCGGTCCATCAGGATCACCCGCGCGAAGCTCGTTATGCGGTCGAAGAACCGCGCCAGCCCGGGGTCGTCGAGGACGACCTCGACGTGGGACAGCAGGCCGCTGAGAAAGACCAGGTCGATCGGCGCGTCGCCGCCGAGTACGCGGTAGGCGAGCGTGGCGTCACCCGTGCGCGCGTAACGGACCTGCCCCTCCATCACCGCCTGTGCCATGACCACTGTCCAGACTAGGGCCAGCCGGGTCGACGGCCGGGCATCCGTAGTGTCCCGCCCTACTTCGTCTTCGCAAAGGAAGGACACCGCATGCCCCGTTCGCAGCGCACCGTGCTGCTCGGCCTCGCCGCCGTCGTCGCGGTCGTGGCCATCGTCATCGCCGTGACCAGCGGCGGCGGTGACGACAACGACAAGACCGTCACCTCGGCGACCGTCAACGTGGTCGGCGGGGAGCCCGAGGGCGGCGTGAAGACGATCCGCTTCAAGAAGGGCGGCACGATCGACCTGAAGGTCAACTCCGACACCGCCGGCGAGGTCCACTTCCACGGCTATGACGTGATGAAGGACGTCGACAAGGGCGGCAGCGTCGAGTTCAAGATGCCGGCCTCCATCGACGGCGTCTTCGAGGTCGAGCTCGAGGACACCAAGACGCAGATCGCGTCGGTCGAGGTCGTGCCGTGAGACCGGGCCGGCGGGCGTGCGTGGCGTTGGCGCTGGCCGCCGGCGCCACGCTCGCCCTCCCGGCTGCCGCGAGCGCCCACGGCATCGTCGGCAAGCAGGCGCTGCCGGTGCCGACCTGGCTGTTCGCATGGGCGGCCGCGGTGGTGCTCGTCGCCTCGTTCGTCGGCCTGGCGCTGCTGTGGCGCGAGCCGCTGCTCGACCGGGTGCGCGAGCGGCCGCTCGTGAAGGTCCCGCTCGTCTTGGAGATGCTTGCCGGCGCGCTCGGGATCGCGGCGTTCGCGATCTGCGTCTACGCCGGGCTGCGCGGCGTGCAGAACGTGCAGGCCAACATCCTGCCGACGGTCGTGTTCGTCCACTTCTGGGTGGGCATCCCGATGCTGAGCCTGCTCTTCGGAGACGTCTTCGGCGCCTTCAACCCCTGGCGGGCTTTCGGCCGGGCGATCGGATGGGTCGTCGGGCGCATCGGCCAGCCGGTCGCGCCGCTGGCCTACCCCGCGCGCCTGGGCCGCTGGCCGGCCGCGCTGGGGATCCTGTTCTTCGCGTGGGTCGAGCTGGTCTACACCAACCGCTCGGACCCGAGCACGCTGGCGATCATGGCGCTGGCCTACGCGGCCCTGCAGCTCGTCGGCATGAGCCTGTACGGCGAGCGCCAGTGGACCCGCAACGCCGACGCGTTCGGGGTCTACTTCGGCCTGTTCGGGCGCCTCGCGCCGATCCAGTGGCGCGAGCGCCGCGCGTTCCTGCGCGCTCCGGGCACGGCTGTGATCGGCCTCGACACGGTCGCGGGAACGCTCGCCCTCGTGCTGATCTCGATCGGCACCACGAGCTTCGACGGCCTCACACAGGGCACGGCCTGGACCGACATCGCCGAGGACCTGATCTCGTTCTTCCGGGACCTTGGCCTGGGCACCGACAAGCCGATCGAAGCGGCGTTCACGCTGGGCCTCGTGGTGATGGTCGTGCTGGTGTCGGTCTTCTATCGGCTGGGCATCGCCGGGATGCGTACGGCCGACCGCGAGCGGCGGCTACCCCGCCTGGCCCAGGAGTTCGCGCCGACGCTGGTGCCGATCGCGCTGGCCTACGTGGTCGCCCACTACTTCTCGCTGCTGGCCTACTCGGGCCAGGCGATCGCCTACCTGGCGTCCGACCCGCTCGGACACGGATCGAACCTCCTGGGCACGGCCGACGCCACGATCGACTACGGCTGGATCTCGGCGAACGCCATCTGGTACGTGCAGGTCGGCGCGCTGGTGATCGGCCACGTCACCGGGCTGGCGCTCGCCCACGAGAAGGCGTTGCGGCTCTATCCCGACCCGCAGGCGGCGACGCGGTCGCAGTACTGGATGCTGACCGTGATGGTCGGCTTCACGATGCTTGCGCTGTGGCTGATCTCGGCGGGGGCCGCGGCCGCGTCCTGACCGCGATCACACCGCCCGCGCCAGCGCCGTGGCGAACCACTCGTTCTCGTCGGTGTACCAGCCGGCGAGCTCCATGCCGGCGGCGGCGAGGTCTGCCTCGAGTCGCGGGCGGGTGAACTTCGCGCTGATCTCCGTGCGCAGCTCCTCGCGTGCGGCGAAGTCGACGGCGAGGTTCAGTGCCCGGACCGTGACGTGCTGGCGCGAACGGGCGCGCAGCCGCATCTCGATCCACTCGCGCTCGGTGTCGAAGAACGCGACGTGCTCGAAGGCGTCCTCATCGAAGTCGGCGCCGAGCTCACGGTTGATGACGCGCAGGACGTTGCGGTTGAACTCCGCGGTGACGCCCTCGGAATCGTCGTAGGCGGCCTCGATCGTCAGCGGGTCCTTGACGAGGTCGACGCCGAGCAGCAGGTGACCGCCCTCGTCCAGCCGCTTGGCCAGACCACGCAGGAATCGCCGCCGGCTGCCGGGCGGGAAGTTGCCGATCGTGCCGCCCAGGAAGCACATCAGCCGTGCCGCCTGCGCCTCGGGGAGCAGCCCGAGGTGGCGTTCGAAGTCCCCGACGAGTCCGTGCACGCGTAGCCCGGGGTACTCCTGCACGAGCTGCGCCGCGCTGTCGCGCAGCGCGGCCTCCGAGACGTCGACCGGCACGTAGCGCTGCAACGTTCCGGCCTCGGCCATCGCGTCGAACAGCACGCGGGTCTTGCGCGCCGAGCCCGACCCGAGCTCGACCAGCTCTCCGGCGCCCGTCTCGGCGACGATCTCGGCGGCGCAGGCATCGAGGATCGCCCGCTCGGTGCGGGTCGGGTAGTACTCGGGCAGCTCGCAGATCGCGTCGAAGAGCTCGGAGCCGCGCGCGTCGTAGAAGTGTTTTGGCGGCAGCTCCTTCAGCGGACGCGTCAGGCCGTCGAGCACGTCGTCGGCGAGCGTTCGCTCGTGGCCGTCGGCCAGCACGCAGTCGACGACCACGCCGGTGTCCAGGACGGGTTCCATCACAGCTCCCTTGCGAGTCGGACGCCGCTGAAGATCTGGCGGCGTTGGGGTAGGTCCCAGTTGCGGAACGTCGGGGTGGCAACGAGGGGGTCGGTGGCCCACGAGCCGCCGCGCAGCACGCGGTAGCCGCGGTCGAAGAAGACCTCGGAGTACTCCGGGTAGGGATGGGCGCGGAAGCCCGGGTAGGCGGCGAACTCCGTGGAAGTCCATTCCCAGGCCGCGCCCACGCCGAGCAGCGGCGGCTCGGCGTTCTCCTGGGTCGAGGTCGTCGCCCTCTCCCACTCGGCCTCGGTGGGAAGGCGGGCCCCCTGGCTGCGGGCGAAGGCGTCGGCCTCGAACCAGGAGATGTGGAGGACGGGCGCGTCCGGGTGGTCGGACGGCCCGCCGTTCCACCCCAAGGGGTTCGTGATGTCGTAGCACTGCTTCCACGACCAGCCCTCGTCGGACCACCACTCGCGGCGCTGGTAGCCGCCGCCCTCGGCGAACGACAGCCAGGTGGCGTTGGTCACCGGCGTGCGTGCGATGCGGTAGCCGTCGAGCGCGACGGTGTGGCGCGGGCGCTCGTTGTCGTAGGCGAAACCCGCCGTCGTCCGCTCCGAGCACCACCTCGCCGGCCGGCATCTCAAGCCAGTCGGGCTCGGCCGGAAAACGTTGCAGGCCCGCCGGCGCGCCGGCGGGCAGGCCGCCGAGGAACATCGCCTGGCGCATCGTCTCGGTGTGCTGGAGCTCGTGGCGCAGCACCATCTCGTGCAACTCCCCCGGGCCGGTCCGCGCGAGCACGTCGAGCGTGCGGTCGCGGACCCGGTCGAGATACGACAGCGCCCCCGCCCGGTCGAGCAGCTCGACCTCGGCGCGCACGGTGCGCGGGGTCTCGAACGCGTCGTAGGTCGCGGCCAGGTCGGCGTGCAGCAGGGGCTCGCCGGCCAGGCGGTGGACGCACCAGAGGTCCTCGTATGCGGCGATGTGGCCCAGGTCCCAGACGAGCGGGCTCATGATCGGGTCCAGCGGGCGGTGGACGACCTCGTCGTCGAGGCCGGCGACGAGCGCCAGGGTGCGGTCGCGCACGGCGCTCAGGCGCTGGGCGAGGTCGGCGGGCACCGCCGCGACGATAACGAGTCGCTCGGTCCGGCCCGTCTCGGCCGCTGAAGGCCCCTAGATTTCAAGGCGATGGGCGACGAGCCGCTCACCCTGCCCCCCGAGGAGCTGCGGCGGCTCGGCCACCGGATCGTCGATGCGATCGTCGAGCACGTCGCCGGGCTGCGCGACCTGCCCCCCATCCGCACCGGCTCGCCCGCGGAGTTGCGGGCGCGGCTGGCTGCACCGCCGCCGGCCGGCCCCGGCGACCCCGACGCCGCGATCGACACGCTGCTCGAAGACGTCCTGCCGTTCATGCAGCACGGCGACCACCCGCGCTTCTACGCGCGGGTGCCGAGCCCAAGCAACGGGGTCTCGGCGCTCGCCGACGCGCTCGGCGCGGGCCTCAACGCCTTCGCCGGCTCCTGGACGGGCGGCTCGGGGCCGGCGGCGCTCGAGCTGGTGGTCCTCGACTGGCTGCGCGGCTGGTGCGGGCTGCCCGAGGACACCGAGGGCATCCTCGTGAGCGGCGGATCGGTCGGGAGCCTGACCGCGCTGGCCGCCGCCCGCGGCTCGCTTGACCCCGGATCGGCCGAACGGGCCGTCGCCTACTGCTCCGATCAGACCCACGCCTCCGTGCTGCGCGCGCTGCGGGTGCTCGGCTTCGGCGGCGACCGGCTGCGGGTGCTCGACACCGACGAGAACTACCGGCTGGGCGCGGAGGTCGTCGCGGCGGCGGCCGCCGCCGACCGCGCCGCCGGACTGTTCCCCGCGGTGGTGGTCGCAACGGCGGGATCGACCAACACCGGCGCGGTCGACCCGCTGGACGACCTGGCCGAGGTCAGTCGACAGGAGGGCATGTGGCTGCACGTCGACGGGGCCTACGGTGCGCCGGCCGTGCTCACCGAGCGCGGCCGTGGCGTTCTCACCGGGCTCGACCGGGCGGACTCGCTGGTGCTGGACCCGCACAAGTGGCTCTTTCAGCCCTACGAGATCGGCGCCGTCCTCGTGCGTAGGCCCGGGGCCCTGCGGCGGACGTTCGCCATGTCCCCGGAGTACCTGCGCGACGTCCTCGGCAGCAGCGACGAGAGCGACGAGGTGGCCTTCCGCGACCGCGGCCCGCAGCTCACGCGCGGGTCGCGCGCGCTGAAGCTCTGGCTCTCGCTGCAGGTGTTCGGGCTCGATGCCTTCCGCGCGGCGATCGACCGCGGCATCGACCTCGCCGAGCACGCGGAGCGGCTCGTGCACGACGCCCCGGGGTTCGAGGTCGTGACCCCCGCCCAGCTCGGCATCCTCACGTTTCGATGGCAGGGCACGGACGCGGACAACGCCCTGCTGACCCAGCGGGTCGTCGACGACGGCTACGCCGCGCCCAGCTCGACGGTCCTGCGAGGGCGCACCGTCCTGCGCCTTTGCACGATCAACCCACGGACCACGGACTCCGAGCTCGAGCGGACGATGGCCCGCATCGCAGAGCTGGCCGAGAGCTAGGCTCGCGACGGTGCCCCGGCGGCTGGACCCCAACAGCATCGGAGACCACCTGGACCGGCTCTACCGCGCTGCCTGGGCGTTGACCGGATCGCGCGAGGAGGCCGAAGACCTCGTCCAGGAGACCTGCGTCCGCGTGCTCGCCAAGCCGCGGCTGCTGCGCAACGACGACGACCTCGGCTATCTGCTTCAGGTGCTGCGCAACACGTTCGTGTCGGTGCATCGCGCCGGGATGCGACGCCCGCGCGGCGACGCCCCGCCCGAGGGCGTCGAGCTGGCCGATCCGCGCACCGGTTCGCGGCCCGAGGCCATGACCGAGGCGCGCGAGGTGTTCGCCGCGATCGCCGATCTGCAGGAGGACTACCGCGACGCGCTGATCGCCGTGGACGTCGCCGGGCTCTCATACCGCGAGGCCGGGCGGCTGCTCGGCGCCAAGGAGGCGACCATCACAAGCCGCCTGCACAGGGCGCGCAGCCAGGTCATGGACCGGCTTTCCGGCGAGCCCGCCGGGAAGGAAGCTCGCTCGCGAGGCGTCGTATGACGGGAATGGATCCTCACCCCGACCTCGAGCGCATGCGCGCTGCCATTGATGGCGTCGAGGCGCCGGATTCGCTGCGCGCATGGCTCGCCGACCAGCAGAGGGATCGGCGCGCGGCACCGCGGATCGACCTGCGGCGCCGGCTGCGGGTAACCGGCGGACTGGCCGCGGCCGCGGCAGTCGCGGGCGCAGCCCTCGCGATCGTCCTGCCGGCGGGCGCGCCGACCGTGCTGGAGGCGGCCGCGCTGGCGGCCGACGGGCCGCGCGCCGCCGCACCGGCCGTCGACCCCGCGCATCCGTCGCTGCTCCGCAAGAGCGTCGACGGGATCACCTTCCCGACCTGGAGCCGCTATCCGTGGAAGCCCAGCGGCGAGCGCACGGACACGCTCGACGGGCGACGCGCCGTCACCGTGTTCTACGACAACCCGAAGGGCGTTCGCCTCGGTTACACGATCGTCGCCGGCAATGCGCTCGACTGGCCGGAGGACTCCCGCCGGGTGGTGCGCCACGGAGTCGAGGTCTATGTCCTGCGCCACGAGGGCCGCCTCGTGGCGACCTGGCGCGAGCACGGCCACCAGTGCGTGATCTCCGCTCCCGGCTCCGTCTCGACCGACCGGATGGTCGACCTCGCCGCAGCCGACGCCGCCCCAGGCAATGGGGCATACGCGGGCGTGACCCTGTAAGCGGGCAGGCGCCGGAGGCGACGGCGCGGGAAGGTTCTCCCAAGCGTGGCGTCATCTTTCTTTGACACCCGACCAAGGAGTCTCCATGTCCGGTTCCCAGTGGCGTCTTTCGATCGCCGCACTCTCCGTCGCCGCTCTGCTCTTCGCGGGCTGCGGCTCTGACGACAACTCAGACGACAGCTCGTCCGACAACGGCGCGAGCGCCCAGCCCGCCACCACCCCCGCCGACGATTCGTCGTCCGGCGGCGGCTCGTCGTCGAGCGGCGGTGGGCAGACCGTCAACCTGTCCGCCGATCCCGGCGGCGCACTGAAGTTCGACACCTCCAAGCTCGAGGCCAAGGCCGGCACCGTCACGTTCGTGATGAAGAACCCCGACTCGGCCGGCGCCCCGCACGCGATCTCGATCGAGGGCATGGGCCTCGACGAGGACGGCAACACCGTCTCGCCCGGCGGCACCTCGAAGGTGACCGTGGAGCTCAAGGCCGGCAGCTACGAGTTCTACTGCCCGGTCGACGGCCACGAGGCCGCCGGCATGAAGGGCGAGCTGACCGTCACCTGACCACCGGAGGCCGGGAAGGGACTCTCGGCGAAGGGGGTCGCGCGCGGCGCCAGGCGGCAGGTCCGCCTGGCGCCGCCGCATGAGGTCAGCGGGCGACTTCGACCTTCTTGAAGAAGTCGGTGCCGTTGCGGACCCGCAGCCGGGCCCGGGTCACCTTGGCGCCCGCGACGAGGTCCGACCTGTTGCAGTTGTCGTCACCGTCGTCGTCGTCGCCGTGATCGTCGTTGACGTCGTGGTTCGGACCGTCGTCGCCGTGATCGTCGTTGACGTCGTGGTTCGGACCGTCGTCGCTTCCATTGCGACCGCTCGAGCCCGAGCCCGAGTCGTCATCGCTGCCGTGCTCGGCCGTACGAGCCGAGCGCGAGCTGCACTCGATCTCGGTGCCGCGCCGCACGCGCCCGGAGACCGTGCTGCCGTCAGCCAGCGTCAGTGTCAGGACGCGGTCCTGGAAGGACTTGACGACCGCGGCACCGATGCGCCGGTCATGGGCGCGGCCGTTGCCGTGGCGGGCCAGCGCCGTCACCGGGATGAGGGCGAGGGCGAGGACTGCCGTGATGATGATGAGTCGCTTCATGCGCGTTCACTCCTTGGTGGTTGGGTCGTGCCTCATCACTGAGACAACCCAGCCGCGAAGAGATCACGCGGGAGTTCAGGAGTCGTCGGAGCCGCCGGAGTGGGAGTCCTCGCCGCTCCCACCCGAACCGGACCCGCTCGAGTCCGAGCCGCTCGTTCCCGAGGACCCGGAGCCGCTGCTGCCCGACGTGCCGCTACCGCTAGTGCCAGACGAGCCGCTGCCGCTGCCGGACGAGCCGCTGCCGCTGCTGTCCGACGGGCCGCTGCTGTCGCTGCCAGACGAGCCGTTCGGGCCGTCGTCCGAGGAGCCGCTGCCGGACGAGCCGCTGCCGGCTGCCGTCCGACGAGCCGCTGCTCCCGGACGAGCCGCTGTCCGGACGAGCCGCTGCCGGACGAGCCGCTGCTGCCGGAGTGGTCTTCGGTCTCGGCGCCGTCGTCGTCGCCGGAGCCGTGGCGGCCGCGGTCGCGATTGCGATGGCGGCCGTTGTCGTCGCCGGAGCCCGACCCTCCGTGGCGATCCGCGGAGCCTCTGTCCTCGCGCCCGGGCGCTGGGACCACGGCGGACGAGTCAGAACCGGGACCCTGGGCCGGGGCGGCCTGCGCCGTCCCAGGACGCGTCGCTTCGGTCGCCTCCTCGCGCAGGGTCGGGGCGACACCGGCGCCGGTCGCGATCGCGCCGGCGGCCGCCACGACGGCGCCGCCCTTGACGATCGCGGCCGCGAAGCCCGCCGAACCGCCGCCGGCGCCCACCAGCTCGACGATTCGGGGCGCCACCGGGCCGACACGGAAAGAGGCCGCCCAGGTCGCCAGCGGTGCGGGGGTGAGACCGGTGAGCGCGCCGCGCAGGGTCGTTCGAGCCCGGTAGACCAGGCCCCGGATCACGGTGTCGCTGACGCCGAGAGCGCGGGCGACATCGTGCTGGCTGTCGCCGTCGACGGCCACGCCCATCAGCGCCTGGCGCTGCATCGGCGGCAGGGCCGCGATCTGCGTGAGCGCCTCGCGGGCGGCCAGCCGCCGCTCGATCTCCTGCTCGGGGGCGTCGCCGCCGCGCAGGTCCTCGCGAAGCTCCTCGTGGTCGTAGCCGCGACGCTTGCAGGCGTTGACGGCGGCGTTGTGGACGATCCGGTACAGCCAGGACCGCACGTCGCGAACCTCGGTGCCCTCCTGAAGGGCCAGCCACGCGGAAAGGAACGACTGCTGGACGACGTCCTCGGCCCGGGCTTCCGACACCAGCCCGCGGCACGAGCGCAGAAGCGCCCGCCGGTAGCGCTGCACGAGCGCCTCGAACGCTCGCTCGTGACCTGTCTTCGACAGCGCGAGCAGCCGTTCGTCGCTCTGGGTCCGCAACAGCGCGGACGGCATCATCGTGACCACTGGTGTCATCGGGCCTGTAGACGCCCGGATTCGGCGCATCCTTCCTGCACCTCGTCAAGAGATGGCGCGTCAGAACGGGGCCGGGAACTCATACGAGGCGTGCGGCGGGACGTACGGGCCGACCTCGATCACGATCTCGTCGTGGCGCCGTAGCGGGACGTCGCGGACCGCGCCGCGCCGCCGGCGGCCTCCCACGTACACGCGCACCTTGCCCTCGAACGACGCCACACGCGAAGCGCTCAGCGGCCGGCCCCAGGCGTCGAACAGGTCGCCGAGGGTCGCGCCTGAGCCGGGTCGCACCAGCACCAGGCCGGTCGGGTCGATCGTCACCACCGCGCCGTAGCAGCGCGCCTCGGCGATCCGACCCGCGACCGTCCTGCGCGGCGGTGCGGTGCCGATCCCGGCCGCGAACACGACGACGCGATCGGCCGCGAACAGCTCCACGTGCGCCGCCACCCGGCGCCCCAGGCCGCGGCGACAGTCGGCGACCGGCCCACGCGCCAACGGCGGCTGGAACCGGGGGCCGGATCCGATCCGCCGGACGCCGGGCGGGAGTGGTTCGGCCGCGGCCTGCTTGTCGGCCGTGACCGGGTCGTCGCCGCCGCAGCCCGCCAGCAGCGCCGCCACGGCGACAGCCACCCCGACCCGGCGGAGCACGCCCGCCGCCGTCAGCTCGCCGGGCTGGCGAGGAAGTAGCGGAAGCGGTAGCGGTGGCGCGTGTTCTTGCAGTACGCCGGGACGTCTGCGCCGTAGGACCGGCAGCGATAGCTCTTCGGACCGTGGCGGTGGTTCAGCACCGCCTTGAGCCAGCGCGTGGCGAACGCGCAGGTCGGCCCGTGCGTGCGGAACACGTAGGTCTTGCCCGCCACCACCACCCGCCCGCACGTGATCGGCGGATAGGCCGACGTCGCGGCCGGAAGGGTCGCGAGGACGGCGATCGCCGCCAGCAGCGCCAGCGTCGGCCTCATCGAACCACCACCCGCGCCACGGCGGGCTTCGTCGCGGTGCCCGTCGACTGGTCGATCGCGACCAACCGCAGCTGGTAGGCGCCGCGGCGCCGCCGCCCGAGGTCCAGACGCTTGCGGTTCGCGCCGGGAGGTCCGCTGAAGTCGATCTCCTTGAGAATCCGGCCCGCGGGCCGCGCACCGGCCAGCCGCCGCAGGGTCGCGCGCATGCTCACCGCCTCGTTGACCGTGAAGCGGACGATGACGGCGACGCGCCGGCAGCTGCTGCACGCCGCAGCCCGCCTGACGCGGACATTCGACAGCGTCGGCTTGACGACCGGCCCGGGCGCACTGCCCGGAGGCGGGGCCAGCACCTCGATCGTGCCCTTCATGAACGAGTGCACCTTGCAGTGGAACGTGTAGGTGCCCGCCTTGTCGAACCGGACCGAGAAACCGTCGTTGACCGGATGCGAGACGTCGTTCGCCGACTTCCCCGGATCGGAGTCGAACGCCATCGCCTGGTCCGCATCCGCCGTCACCGAGTGGTTCGTGTCCGGGCCGCCCCAGTCGTAGAGGACGAAGTCGCTCTCGGCGATCGTGACTTTCGCGGGCGTGTAGGCCAGGTTGGCGACCTCGATCACCACGGGGCCGTGTCCCGGGTGGGAATCGGCGCCCGTGGCCGGCCACAGCGCCACCAGCAGCGCGGTGGTGCCCGCCAGCCGGGTGCAGCGACGCCGCGCGTCTCGGCCCCCCGCATCAGACGGCGGGCACCGTGCCCTCGACGACGACCGGCGAACGCAGGCGCCGCCGCAGCACCACCACGGTTCCGGTGGGGCTCGTGTCGACCGCCACGTCGTCCATGACGGCGCGCATCAGCGTCAGGCCGCGGCCGCGGTCACCCGAGTCGGCGTCTCGCCAGATGCCCTGGTCGCGGATCGTCATCTCGAGCTGGTCGCCTTCGCGTTCGAGCACCAGCGAGATGTCTTGTCCGCGGCTGTGCTGGCCGTGCTCGATGGCGTTCTCGACCGCCTCGTTGACCGCGAGCACGACCTCGTAGATCTCGGTGTCGTCGGTCGACAGGTGGGCGAGCCAGCGATGCGTGGTCGCGCGCATCGCCTGCAGCGCCCACGGGTTGGGCGGGACGTTGAGCTCGAGCCGCGGCTGCTCGGCGGCCACGGTCTGGAGCACCAGCAGCGTCACGTCGTCGGCGACGTCGGGGTCGACCAGGGTCCCCTCGAGGATCGCGTCGCACAGCGCCTCGGCGTCGTCCGGCCCACCGGTCGCGGCCGCCTCCAGGCGCGCCAGGCCGCGGTCGAGGTGCTCGCTGCGCATCTCGATCAGACCGTCGGTGTACAGGACGACCGTCGCGCCGGGCCCCAGCGGCGCGTCGGCCTCGGAGTAGGTCGCGTCGTCGGCCACGCCGAGCGGGAGCCCGAGCGCGGCGTCGAGCCAGCGCGGCGCCCCGTCGACGCCCAGGAGCAGGCCGGGCGGGTGGCCCGCGGTGGCGTAGCGCACGGTCTCGGCGGCGGGGTCGACCGCCACGAGCGCGACGGTCGCCATCCCCAGCCCGGTCAGCCCGGCCTGGAAGGCGTTGAGGCGCTCGAGGATCGCCGCCGGGCTGTGGCCGTCGAACGCGTAGGCCCGCAGCGCGCTGCGCAGCTGGCCCATCGTCGACGCCGCCGCGATGCCGCGCCCTGCCACGTCGCCGATCACGAGCAGCAGCCGTCCGCCCGGTTGGACGATCACGTCGTACCAGTCGCCGCCGACCGCCGAGCCCGCCCCGGCGGCCTGGTAGCGCGCCGCGATCGAGACGCCCGGAAGCCTGGGCAGCCGCTCGGGGAGCAGGCTCTGCTGGAGCTCCTGCGCGATCGCGTGCTCGCGCTCGTACAGGCGTGCGCGCTCGATGGCCGCCGCCGCGCGGTCGGCCGCGAGACCGAGCACCGCGACGTCCTCGGCGCTGAAGCTGCGCTCGAAGAGCGTCCCGACGTGAAGCTCGCCGATGGCGCGGCCGTCGACGATCAGCGGCACCGCGATCACCGACGCCACGTCGGGCCCGAGCGGATGGCCGGCCTTGTCCTCCTCCTCCTCCTCGGAGGTCGACACCGTCCGGCGCTGGAGCCCGGAGTCGACGCCGCCGGCCACCTGGTGGACGGTCAGCTCGCCGCCCTCCTCACGCAGCGTCGCGGCCGCGGCATC
The DNA here is from genome assembly GCA_963825415.1 of uncultured Actinomycetes bacterium. Taxonomy (GTDB): domain Bacteria; phylum Actinomycetota; class Thermoleophilia; order Solirubrobacterales; family Solirubrobacteraceae; genus BP-464. The sequence goes on from CAWGTD010000006.1 coordinate 300,233, forward strand.
GACGGCGAGCACCTCGGCGATGCGCCGCAGCAGCTCACCGATCAGGTCGTCGAAGGACGCCGAGCGCAGCGCGGCGTCGGTGATCGTCTGCACGGCGGCGAGCCGCTGGGAGAGGCGCTCGGCCTGGGCGCGAGCGGACTGCTCGAGGATCAGCTGCTCGCGCTCGCCCTCGGCGCGCCGGCGCTCGCGCAGGTCCTGGACCTGGACGATGTAGGCATCGGCGGCGAGCCCTTCGGCGCGCGCCAGCGAGAAGCGGATATCGCAGGGCACCTCCGCGCCCCCCGTCGCCACGAGGCACAGCTCGTAGCTGACGCCATCGCGCGCACCCGGGCGCAGCGCCCGTCGCCAGGGAGCGTCCGGGGCCGCGTCGTCGGCGTGCAGGAGCGAGTCGAAGCTGCAGCGGCGCAGCTCGCCCACCGTGCGCTTGAGCACCTGCGCGAGCGCCCGGTTGGCCTCGACGATGCGCCCGTCGAGATCCATGCGCGCCAGCCCGATCGGCGCGTGGTCGAAGGCCGCCTGGAGCAGCGCCTCGCTGCGCACCGCCGCCTGTGACTTCGCGTGCAGATCGAGGAAGACACCGACCTTGGAACGCAGGATCCCGGGGTCGTAGGGCTTCAGGACATAGTCGACGGCGCCGGCGGAGTAGCCCCGGAAGACGTGGTGGCGCTCCTTGCTGATCGCGGTGACGAAGATGATCGGCAGCGTCCGCGTCCGCTCGCGGCCCTTGATCAGCTCGGCGGTCTCGAACCCGTCCATCCCGGGCATCTGCACGTCGAGCAGGGCGACGGCGAACTCCTCGTGCAGCAGGCGCTTGAGCGCGGCCTCGCCGGAGGTGACCGACACCAGCCGGCAGTCGAGCGGCTCTAGCACGGCCTCGAGCGCGATCAGGTTCTCGCGGCGGTCGTCGACCAGCAGCACGCTCGGCGTGTCGGCACTCATCGGCGCACCTCCTGCACGGCCGGCGAGCCGGCCGAGCCCGCGAGCGCGATCAGCAGCGCCGGGATCTCCTCGACCGGCAGGACGGCATGCGGGCTGGCGGCGGCGACCGCGGCCAGCGGCATCGCCGCGCGCTCGGCGGTCCCGGGGTCCTGGACGATCGCCACCCCGCCTCGACGGCGCAGCTCGGTCAGGCCGGCCGCGCCGTCGTCGTTGGCGCCGGTGAGCACGACTCCGACCGCACGGGGGCCGTACGCGTCGGCGGCGGTCTCCAGGGCGACGTCGATCGACGGCCGGCTGAAGCGCACCGCCGGGTCGGTCGAGAGCGCGAGATGGCCGCGTTCGACCAGCAGGTGGTAGCCGGCCGGCGCGACGTGCACGCGACCCGCGAGCAGCTCGATCTTGTCGTGGGCCTCGCAGACGGGCAGCGCGCCGTGGCGCGAGAGCACGCCGGTCAGCGTGTCTTCTGAGGACCCCGGGCCCCGGTGCAGCACGACGACGACCGGCGCACCGAAGTCCGCTGGCAGGCAGCCGAGCAGCTTCCCGACGGCGTGCATCCCGCCCCAGGAGCCTCCGACGACGATCACGCCACAGCCGGTCATGAGGTCCTGCGGTAGATCTTCTCAGCCTCCACCACGGCTTCGTAGCGGTTCTCCAGGCGCGTTCCCCCGAGCGTCTCCTTGCGGCCGAGCGCCAACACGCCACGCCGGGTGAGGCTCTCGTCGAGGAGTGCGAGCACGTGGTGCTGGAGCTCGCGGCCGAAGTAGATCAGCACGTTGCGGCAGAGGATCAGGTGGAACTCGTTGAACGACCGGTCGCTGGCGAGGTTGTGCTGGGCGTAGACGACGTCGCGCACCAGCGCGGGGTCGAACACCGCCCGGTCGCCGGTCACCGCGTAGTAGGACGAGAACGCCTCGCTGCCACCGGCGTCGAGGTAGTTGCGCGTGTAGGTCTGGAGCTTGTCGAGCGGAAACGCAGCGGCGCGGGCCGTCTCGAGCACCGCCGCGTCCATGTCGGTGGCGTAGATGCGGGCGCGGTCGAGCATGCCCTCCTCGTGCAGGGCGATGGCCACCGACACGACCTCCTCGCCCGTCGCGCAGCCCGCGACCCAGATGCGCACGAACGGGTGCGTCCGCAGTAGCGGGAAGACCCGCTCGCGCAGCGCCGAGTGAGACGTCGGGTCGCGAAACATCTCGGTGACGTTGATCGAGAGGTCGCCGAGCAGCCGCTCCATGCAGCTGGGGTCGTGCAGCACCCGCTCCTGAAGCCCCGAAAGCGAGCGCAGACCCTCCAGGTGCGCCCGGCGCCAGAAGCGCCGGCGCAGCGACGCCCGCGCGTAGCCACGGAAGTCGTAGCCGTAGCGCTGGTGGATCGCTTCGGTCAGCAGCCCGAGCTCGAGGTCCTCGATCTCGCGGGCGCCATGGTCGGGGTTGCTCAGCGGTACAGCCACACGCGCATCAGCGATACGAGCTGGTCGACGTCGACGGGCTTGGTGATGTAGTCGGAGGCGCCGGAGGCAATGCTCTTCTCGCGGTCGCCCTTCATCGCCTTGGCGGTCAGGGCGATGATCGGCAGCCGCTCGAAATCGGGCATCGCGCGGATCGCCGTCGTGGCCTCGTAACCGTCGAGCTCGGGCATCATGATGTCCATCAGCACGAGGTCGACCTCGGGGCTCGCCTCCAGCTGTTCCAGCGCCTCGCGGCCGTTCTCGGCGTAGATGACGTCCATTCCGTGCGCCTCCAGCGCACTTGTCAGGGCGAAGACGTTGCGAACGTCGTCGTCGACGATCAGCACCTTGCGGCCGGCCAGCGCCGCACCGGCCTCGCTCATCTGCTCGAGGATCTTTCTGCTTTCAGCAGGGAGCGTCTCGGCCGGCCGGTGCAGCGCGAGCGTGGTCTCGTCGAGCAGCCGCTCGGGCGACGCGGCGTCCTTGACCACGATCGACTCCGCGTAGCGCTTCAGGCGCGTCTCCTCACGGCGCGTCAGCGCCTTGCCCGTGTGGATGATCACGGGAACGTGCTGGTGGCGCTCGTCGGTCTTGACGCGTTCGAGCAGCGAGAAACCCGACGCCTTGGGCAGCTTGAGGTCGAGCACGATGCAGTCGAAGCGCTCCTCGTCCAGCGACGCCAGCGCCTCCTCGCTCGACGCGGCCGACGACACCTCGACGTCGGCGCCGCCGATCAGCGCGGCGATGCTGCGCCGCTCGGCCTCGTCGTCGTCGACGACGAGCACGCGGCGAACCCGCTGCCCGGCGAGCTCGGCCGCGGCCGCCAGCACGGTCTGAAGCGAGCCATCGTCGGCGCCGTGCTCGACGAAACCGACGGCGCCGAGAACGTACGCGTCGTGGCTCTGGGCCTCGTCGCCGATCACGACGACGGGCAGATGGCGCGTGCCGGCGTCGCGCTTGAGGCGCTCGAGCACCTCGAGGCCGGCTTCCTCGGTGGTGCCCAGGGCGACCACGTGCGGCGCGTGCTCCTGCGCCAGCGCCAGCGCGGTCGCCGGCCCGAGCGCCACCAGTCCCTTGTAACCCTCGGCGCGCACCGTGCCAAGCGTCCCGGTCGCCCGGTTGACGTCGCTCTCGACGATCAGCGCGACGCGGTCGCCCTCGATGACCGTCTCTCGATCGTCGGGCACGTCCGGCACGGTGGCGAGGGCCTCGGCGACCGCCTCGGGCAGCAGCGACGCGCCGTTGCCGCCCCCGGCGATCAGCGAGTCGGCGTCCTCCACCGGCGCCGGCGCGATCAGCACGCGCGGCAGCAGCAGGACGAACTCGGAGCCCACGCCCTCGGTGCTCTTGACGCGGATCTCACCGCCGAGCAGGCGCGCGATCTCGCGGCTGATCGACAGGCCCAGCCCGGTACCGCCGTAGCGCCGGCTGGTGGTCCCGTCGGCCTGCTGGAACGCCTCGAAGATCAGCCGCAGCTTGTCCTGCGGGATCCCGATCCCGGTGTCGCTGACGCTCAACGCCAGCGCGTAGGGATCGCCGCGGTGGTCGATCTCGTCGGTCGGCCCGACGGTCAGCGCCACGCTGCCGGTCTCGGTGAACTTCACCGCGTTGGACAGCAGGTTGCGCATGATCTGCGAGACGCGCTGCTCGTCGGAGACGACGTCGGTCGGCGCCCCCTCCAGGACGTCGACGGTGAAATCGACCTCCTTGTGCTCGGCCACGGGCCGGAACGAGCGCTCGAGCCCGTCGAGCACCGAGCCGAGGTCGAGCTGGGCCGGATGGATCTCCATCTTGCCCGCCTCCACCTTCGACAGGTCGAGGATGTCCGAGATCAGCGTCAGCAGGTCGGTGCCCGCGGTGTTGATCGTGCGGGCGAACTCCACCTGCTGCTCGTCGAGGTTGCCGTCGGCGTTGTCCGCCAACAGCTTCGACAGGATCAGCAGCGAGTTCAGCGGCGTGCGCAGCTCGTGGCTCATGTTGGCCAGGAACTCGCTCTTGTAGCGCGAGGACAACGCGAGCTGCTCGGCCCGCTCCTCGAGCGAGAGGCGCGCACGCTCGATCTCGGCGTTCTTGACCTCGATGTCGCGATTCTGCTGGGCCAGCAGAGCCGCCTTCTCCTGCAGCTCGTCGTTCGTCTGGCGCAGCTCCTCCTGCTGGGTCTGCAGCAGCTCCTCGGAGGCGCGCAGCGACTTGGCCTGCTCCTCGAGCTCCATGTTGGAGCGCTTGAGCTCGTCCTGCTGGGCCTGGAGCTCCTCGGACTGCGACTGCAGCTCCTGGGCCAGCCGCCGCTGCTCCTCGAGCAGGTCCTCGGTGCGGTTGTTGGCGATGATCGTCGAGAGGACGACGCCGATCGTCTCCGAGAGCTGGTCGAGGAACGAGAGGTCGACCTCGCCGAACGGGTTGACCGACGCCAGCTCGATCACCGCCAGCACCTGCTCCTCGAACAGGATCGGCAGGACCATGATGTTCACGGGGACCGATTCGCCCAGCCCCGAGGTCACGCGGATGTAGTCGGGTGGCGCGTTGGTGACCAGGATGCTCTTCATCTCCAGCGCGGCCTGGCCCGGGAGGCCCTCGCCGAAGACGAACTCGTTCGAGAGGTTCTTGCGCTTCTTGTAGCCGTAGGAGGAGACGAGCCGCAGGGCCGGCTTCTCGTCGCCGCCGTCCGCGGCTTCGGTCCCGTCGACCATGAAGAACGCGCCGTGCTGCGCCTTGACCAGCGGCGAGATCTCCGACATCAGCATCTTCGAGACCGTCTGGAGGTCGCGCTGACCCTGCATCAGGCTCGAGATCCGCGCCAGGTTGGTCTTCAGCCAGTCCTGCTCGGCGTTCTGCTTGGTCGTGTCGCGCAGGTTGGCGATCATCTGGTTGACCCGGTCCTTCAGCTCGGCGACCTCGCCGGAGGCCTCGACCGTGATCTGCCGCGTCAAGTCGCCCTGGGTCACCGAGGAGGCGACGTCCGCCATCGCGCGCACCTGCGTCGTGAGGTTCGACGCGAGCTGGTTGACGTTCTCGGTCAGCCCGCGCCACGTCCCCGAGACGCCCTCGACCTCGGCCTGGCCGCCGAGGATGCCGTCGGTGCCCACCTCGCGCGCCACGCGCGTGACCTCGTCGGCGAACGACGAGAGCTGGTCGACCATCGTGTTGATCGTGCGCTTGAGCTCTGCGATCTCGCCCTGCGCGTCGACCGTGATCTTCTGGGTCAGGTCGCCGCGGGCCACCGCCGTCGTGACCTGGGCGATGTTGCGCACCTGGGACGTCAGATTGTTGGCGAGCTGGTTGACGTTCTCTGTCAGATCGCGCCACGTGCCGGAGACGCCCTTGACCTCGGCCTGACCGCCCAGCTGACCCTCGGTGCCGACCTCGCGCGCCACGCGCGTGACCTCGTCGGCGAACGACGAGAGCTGGTCGACCATCGTGTTGATGGTCTCCTTCAGCCGGGCGATCTCGCCCTGCGCGTCGACCGTGATCTTGCGGGTCAGGTCACCGCGGGCGACCGCGGTGGTCACGTCGGCGATGTTGCGCACCTGGTCGGTGAGGTTGGTGGCCATCAGGTTCACGTTCTCGGTGAGCCCGCGCCACGTCCCGGAGACGCCCTCGACCTCGGCCTGACCACCGAGCTTGCCCTCCGTGCCGACCTCGCGCGCGACGCGCGTGACCTCGGAGGCGAACGCGCGCAGCTGGTCGACCATCGTGTTGATGGTCTCCTTCAGCTCGAGAATTTCTCCGCGGGCGTCTACCGAGATCTTCTGGGTCAGGTCGCCGTTCGCCACCGCCGTCGTGACCTGCGCGATGTTGCGCACCTGGTCGGTCAGGTTGGTGGCCATCAGGTTCACGTTCTCGGTGAGCCCGCGCCACGTCCCGGAGACCCCCTCGACCTCGGCCTGACCACCGAGCTTGCCGTCGGTGCCGACCTCGCGCGCCACGCGCGTGACCTCGTCGGCGAACGACGAGAGCTGGTCGACCATCGTGTTGATGGTCTCCTTGAGCTCGAGGATCTCGCCCTGGGCGTCGACGGTGATCTTCTGCGAGAGGTCGCCGCGGGCGACCGCGGTCGTCACCTGCGCGATGTTGCGCACCTGGGATGTCAGGTTGCCGGCGAGGAAGTTCACGTTCTCGGTCAGGTCGCGCCACGTGCCGCTGACGTCCTTGACCTCGGCCTGGCCGCCCAGGATGCCCTCGGTACCCACCTCGCGCGCGACGCGCGTGACCTCGTCGGCGAACGACGAGAGCTGCTCGACCATGATGTTGATCGTCCGCTTGAGCTCGAGAATCTCTCCTTGCGCGTCGACGGTGATCTGCTGGGTCAGGTCGCCGTTGGCGACCGCCGTCGTGACCTGGGCGATGTTGCGGACCTGGGCCGTCAGGTTGCCGGCCATCGAGTTCACCGAGTCGGTGAGGTCCTTCCAGGTGCCGGCGACGCCGGGTACGTCGGCCTGCCCGCCGAGGACGCCGAGCGTGCCCACCTCGCGCGCCACGCCGGTCACCTGCTCGGCGAACGTGCGAAGCGTGTCGGTCATGTCGTTGATCGTCTCGGCCAGCGCCGCGACCTCGCCCTTCGCCTCGACCGTGACCTTCTGATCGAGGTCGCCGTTGGCGACCGCCGTCGTCACCTGCGCGATCTGGCGCACCTGGTCGGTCAGGTTGGCCGCCATCACGTTCACCGAGTCGGTCAGGTCGCGCCACGTCCCCGCGGCGCTTGGCACCTCGGCCTGGCCGCCCAGGACACCCTCGGTGCCCACCTCGCGCGCCACGCCCGTCACCTGCTCGGCGAACGTGCGAAGCGTGTCGGTCATGTCGTTGATCGTCTCGGCCAGCGCCGCGACCTCGCCCTTCGCCTCGACCGTGACCTTCTGATCGAGGTCGCCGTTGGCGACCGCCGTCGTCACCTGCGCGATCTGGCGCACCTGGTCGGTCAGGTTCGACGCCATCACGTTCACCGACTCGGTCAGATCGCGCCAGGTGCCGCTGACGTCCTCGACCTGCGCCTGGCCGCCCAGCTCGCCGTCGGTGCCCACCTCGCGCGCGACGCGCGTCACCTCGGCGGCGAAGGACTGCAGCCGCGCGACCATCGCGTTGATCGTCCGCTTGAGCTCGAGCACCTCGCCGCGAGCGTCCACCGTGACCTGCTGGGTGAGGTCGCCGTTGGCGACCGCCGTCGTGACCTGCGCGATCTGGCGCACCTGCTCGGTGAGGTTGTCGGCCATCACGTTCACCGAGTCGGTGAGGTCGCGCCATGTGCCCGACACGCCCTTGACCTCGGCCTGGCCGCCGAGCTTGCCGTCGGTGCCGACCTCGCGCGCGACGCGCGTGACCTCGTCGGCGAACGACGAGAGCTGGTCGACCATCGCGTTCACGGTCTGGCCGATCCGCGAGAACTCGCCCTTGACGGGCTGGCCCTCGATCGTCAGCGCCATCTTCTGCGACAGGTCGCCCTGGGCGACCGCCGCGATCACTCGCCCGACCTCGGTGGTCGGGCGGACGAGGTCGTCGACGAGCGAGTTGACCGACTCGACGCTGTCGGCCCACCCGCCGTAGACACCGGGGAGCGTGGCGCGCTCGGTCATGCGACCGTCGCGGCCGACGACGCGGGCCAGGCGCTGCAGCTCCTTGGCCATCCGCGCGTTCATCTCGACCAGCTCGTTGACGCGGGTCTGCACGTCGCCGATCACGTCGCCGCGGCGCGCCGACAGGCGCACCGAGAAGTCTCCGTCGCGCGCCGCCGTCAGCGCGCCGACGATCGCCTCCAGGGCGCGCTCGTCGGCGGGGCGCATGGCACCGGTGTCGCTCGGAGAGCCGTTGCCTGCCGCCTGCGACGCCTGGCGGGAAGTCTCTCCGCGCGACGCCTTGCGGGGCCTCGTCTGAGTCGCCATCCTGGTCCTTCCTCCGCTGTACCGAGGGTGAAGCGCGGAGGGTACCTGGGAGGCCCGGTTTTCCCTGCAATCAGCGTTGGGCGGCCGAACGCGGCTCCATGCCACATTCGACCGCCCGACGCCGTCCGTGACGAGGTCAGCCGGCGATGAAGCCGGTGCCCTTCACCTCGCCGAGGATCTTTGCCATCGTCGCGGAGTTGTCGAACGCGCCGCTGGGCGTGATGCCCTTGCTACCCGGGCCGTAGGCGCCAGCGCCCGCGTTGAGAAGGGCGGCGGCCGAAGCGTGCCGCGCCTCCACGGTGACGATCGACGCCGCCGCAGCCAGGAGCGCCTTGCTCTTCAGGCGACCAGCCTGGCCGAGGTAGGCGCGAACCCCGGTGTTCTCCAGGACGAACGCCGTGGCCAGGAACTTGGCCTGGTCGGTCGTCGTACCCTGGAAATCGAACGTCGGCCTCTTCACCGGCGTGCCGCGCAGGGAGTTGATCGTCTTGCGCAGCGCAGTCACGTGGGTCGCCTCGTGACTCGCGACGAGCTTCGCGAACGTCAGAGGATCGCCCGACAGGGCGCCTCCGTCGACGGCCTGCTTGTAGAACGCTGCCTCGAGGTACTCGAGCGTCAGCGCGTAGTTGAGGATCTTGAGGTCCTGCTTGCCCGAAGGCTTGGCCGCCGCGATCTCGGGAAGCATCCCGAGGATCGTCCCGCTGGCGAGCACACCGGCGCCGCCCACGGCCGCCTTGCGGAAGAACGTGGCGCGGGTGTCGTTCGCAACGTGCTCCTCAGCCTCCCGGACAGCTCCGTCGACGTCGAGGACCTTCAGATCGAGTACTGGCTCCATGGACCGTTTCTCCTGGTTTGTCGGTTTCCGTGCAGGGGCCGGCGAGGGCGGCCGGACGCCATGTGCGCCCGGCCGCCCTGGAGGGAATGCCGGCCCCTTCCCCTTTTGGGATGGGTCTCGGTGCGCCCGGGGTACGTCAGGCGACGGGAGGGTGTTCGGCGGGCGTGCGTTCCGTGACGGCGACGAGCGAAGCGCGCTCCTCGTCGTCCTTGCCGCCGGTGATCGCGTCCTTGAACTCGCGGATGCCCTTGCCAACGGACTTGCCCGCGTCGGGAAGCTTCTTCGGGCCCAAGACGAGCAGGGCGATGATCAGGACGATGATGAGTTCCATCGGGCCGATGCCGGGCATGGTGGTCTCCTTAGCTCTTGATGAAGGGTTGGACGGCCATCAGCACGGCGTCCTTGTCTGATGCCTTGTCGAACGCCAGCGGTGCCGGTGCCTTGGCCCGCTGCAGCCGGATGAGCGCCGCGTGGCGCGCCTCCACCTGGACGATTCCGCCGGCAGCGGCGAGCACGTCGACCGACTCGATCATCGGTGCCGCGCCGTTGTAGGCGCTCACGCCGGTGTCCTCGAAGACGTTGGCCGTCTTCAGGAACGCTTCGACGCTCGCGAACGCGCCGCCGAAGTCCACTCCGGGAACCGCTGCCGGCTTGCCGCCGAGCTGCTTGACCGTCGCCGTGAGCGCGTCGACGTGCTCGGTCTCGTTGTCGCGCAGCTCCTTGGCCAGCTTGGCGATGTCGCCGCTCAGCCCCTTCACGTTCTTGATGGCCTGCGTGTAGAAGGCTGCCTCGAGGTACTCGAGCGTCAACGCGAAGTTGACGATCTCGACGTCGCCGCCGCCGCTCTGGGCGAGCGCGCTGCCGACGAACGGGCTCACCGCGCCGGCGCCGTACACGGCGCCCGCCGCCATCGCCCCCTTGAGGAGGAACGTGCCACGGGTGAGTCCGGTGATCTCGACGGTCGCCAGTTCGGGGACCGCAAGTTGATCGGTGTTCATTTGGTTCGTTCTCCTGACGGGTCTAGGAAGTGAGGAATGGCTTGACCTGGGCGAGGACCTGATCCATCGTCATCGGCTTGGCGAACGCGCCATCGGGGATCGATCCCTCGAGCGCGGCGCCGCCCATGAACCCGCGACCGACCAGCGCGTTCAGCGCGGCGGCGTGACGAGCCTCGACGGTGTGGATCGACAGCGCGGCGGCGAGAATCTCCTTGTTCTTGATCCGGCCCGCCTGGCCGAGGTAGGCCGCGGCGCCGAGGTTCTCGACCGTGGCCGCTGTCTCGAGCACCGTCTTCAGGCCACCGTCGAGAACCGACTGGAAGCTCGCCGACGGCTTGGCCGCAGGCGTGCCGCCGAGCTGCTTGACGGCGGCGGTCAGGGCGTCGACGTGCTGCTGTTCGGTCTCGCCGAACTTCTTGGCGATCGCGACGACCTTCGGGTCCTTGACGATCCCGCTGTCGATCACGTCGGCGTAGAACTGGGCCTCGAGGAACTCGAGCGTCAGCGCGTAGTTGACGATCTCGATGTCGCTCTTGACGCCGGCCGGCGACGACCCGCTGGTGGTGGTCTTCGCGGTGGTGCCAGTGGCGCCGGACGAGGACTTCTTGTCGTTGCCGCACGCCGCCAGCAGCACGCCGAGCGCGGCGGCCGCGCCGCCGCCACCGATGCCGCGCAGGAAGCGCTTGCGGGAGGTGGGATCGTCGTTGAGTTCCTGCAGGGCGCTTCTGCTGCCGCCCGGTTCGATGTCGCTCACAACCGTTCTCCTGATTTCGGGTACAAGGCGCCATTCGTCTCCCGGCAACCCGGCGGATCATGTGCTGGCGCGCAGCCGCTCCTGTGATCCGCGGCGGCGCGTCGCTGCGTAACACGGCCATGCACCGCCTTGCACTGCTCGTCCTTGCCCCCGCCGCATTGCTGCTGGGCGCATGCGGATCGTCCGAGGAGAAGAAGTCGCCGGCCGCCTCCGGCACCACCGCGTCCGCTACGAAGACCGTGACGATCCAGGACTTCCGCTACCGCCCCGCCGAACTGAACGTCTCCGCCGGCACCAAGGTGACCTGGACCAACCGCGACCGAGCGCCGCACACCGTCACCGGCAAAGGGATCGACCTCGACGACTTGACCTCCGGGCGCAGCGCCTCCTTCACCTTCGACAAGGCCGGGACGTACGCCTACGTGTGCTCGTTTCACCCCTTCATGAAGGGCCGAGTCGTCGTCGGCTGAGAGCTACGGCGCGGGATACGATCGCGCCCGATGCGCGTCGCCTACGAGAAGGGGCTGCACGAGCTGGGCGACGGATTGTTCGCCTATCTGCAGCCCGACGGCGGCTGGGGCTGGAGCAACGCCGGGCTGATCGCGGCCGACGGGACCTCGCTGCTGGTCGACACGCTGTTCGACCTGCGCTGCGCGAGGGAGATGCTCACGGCGATGGGGTCGGTTACCGACCGCCATCCGATCGGCGCCGCGATGAACACCCACGGCAACGGCGACCACTGCTTCGGCAACCAGCTGCTGGGAGAGCAGGCGCCGATCTACGCCACCGTCGCCGCGGCCGAGGAGCTGCGCCAGGCCCCGCCCCAGCTGGTGGCAGCGCTCGCCGAGACCGACGTCGGCAAGGTCTTCTTCGGCGAGTTCGACTTCGACGGGATCGAGCTGCGGCTGCCGTCGGAGACGTTCACGGGCACGCTCGAGATCGACGTCGGCGGCCGCGCCGTCAGCTTCGTCGAGCTCGGCCCCGCACACACAGGTGGCGACGCGATCGCCTACGTGCCCGATGCCGGCGTGGTCTTCACGGGCGACCTGCTGTTCATCGAGGGCACCCCTGTCATGTGGGCCGGCCCGGTGCAGAACTGGCTCGACGCCTGCGATCGCATCCTCGGCTTCGGCGCGCGGGTGCTGGTGCCGGGGCACGGACCGGTGACCGACGACTCCGGCGTGCGCGACGTCCAGCGCTACCTCGGCTACGTTCGCGACCAGGCGCGGGCGCGCTTCGACGCCGGGATGAGCGCCGAGGAAGCCGCCGACGACATCGACATCTCCGACTTCGCCGACTGGGGCGACTCCGAGCGCATCGTCGTCAACGTCGAGACGCTCTACCGCGAGTTCGATCCGGCGCGCGAGGCACCGCCGCCGCCGGTGCTCTTCATCCGCATGGCGGACTGGCGCCGGCGCCACTGAGCGAATCGCTCAGCGGTGCAGCACGACCGCGAGGCCCTGCCCCACGCCGATGCAGATCGCAGCCACGCCCCAGCCGCCGCCGCGGCGCGCGAGCTCGTGGGCCAGGCCGCCGAGGATCCGCACCCCGGAGGCGCCCAGCGGGTGCCCGACGGCGATCGCGCCGCCGTTGGGGTTGACCTTCTCCGGGTCGAGGCCATCCCACTGCGACATGTCGGCCAGGCACTGCGACGCGAAGGCCTCGTTGAGCTCGACGACATCGACGTCTTCCCAGGTGATTCCGGCACGGCGCAGCGCGATGTTCGCCGCCTCGACCGGCGCGATGCCGAACACGTCGGGGTCGACCCCCCACGCCCCGCGCGAGACGACACGCGCCAGCGGCTCGCGGCCGATCGCCGCCGCCCCCTTCTCGTCGGCCATCAGCATCGCGCCCGCGCCGTCGGTGAGCGGCGAGGCGTTGCCCGCGGTCACCGTGCCGCCCTCGACGAACGATGGCTTGAGCTTGGCCAGCTTCTCCAGCGTCGTGTCCCGGCGGATGCCCTCGTCGCGCTCCAGATCGTTGTCGGGCACGCCGACCACCCAGTCGTAGAAGCCCTCGTCCCACGCGCGCGCGGCGTTCTGGTGGCTGCGCAGCGCGAATGCGTCCTGCGCCTCGCGGCTGATCGAGTACATGCCGGCCAGCTTCTCGGCGCTCTGCCCCAGCGAGATCGTCCACTGCTCGGGCATCCGCGGGTTGACCATCCGCCAGCCCAGCGTCGTCGAGTGCAGCGTCTCGTGGCCGCGCGGGAGCCCCCGCTCGGGCTTGAGCAGCACCCACGGCGCGCGCGACATCGACTCCACGCCGCCCACCACGGTGATCGAGGCGTCACCGCACTCGATCGTCCGGCTGGCCTGGATCGCCGCCTCCAGGCTCGAACCACACAAGCGGTTGACGGTCGCCGCCGGGATCTGGGTCGGCAGGCCGGCGAGCAGCACCGCCATGCGCCCGACGTTGCGGTTGTCCTCCCCCGCGCCGTTGGCGTCGCCCCACAGGACGTCCTCGATCAGGGCCGGGTCGAGGTCCGGCGAGCGGTCGAGCAGCGCACGCATCGCGTGTCCGGCGAGGTCGTCCGGCCGAACCCCGGCCAGCGCGCCGCCATAGCGACCGAACGGCGTGCGGACGGCGTCGAGAACGTAGGCGTCGCTCATCCGCCCAACCTACATACGGTCCGCGCCCTTCTTCTTCAGCGGGACAGCGACCTGCGGCGCCGACGCCCCACTGGGCTTGGCGGCGAGCCAGCCCGAGAACGCCTCGCTGGTCCAAGCGCTACCCGATCCCGAGGGAGCCGGGCCGAGCGGCCGGCCGCCGTAGACGACGTCGTCGCCCGCGGCGTCGGACTGGTAGGTCTGCCACGGGATCGCGCCCTGCTGATCGACCCCGGGCTTGGACCAGTCACAGACTCCGGTCGGGAACGCCGCCTGCAGCTGCGCCCATTGGCCCGGCGTGAACACGACGGGGTAGTAGTCGCTCTGCCGCAGCGGCTTGAGCGAGCACTTGTTGGTGTCCGTGGCCACGCTCTCGCCGGCGACCGTGCGCGGCGTGCCGAAGCGCGTCTGCAGCGTTTCGTTCTCGCAGACCTTGCCGAGCCCGGGGACGTCTACCTGCTCGACGCCCGGGAGGTCCGAGCACTTGTCCTGGAGGTCGGCCGGACGATCGGCCGCGACCTTCTCGGCCAGCGACTTGTCGCTGTCGTCGGCCTCGACCGCGGTCAGCCAGCGATCCATCGCCTGGATCGCGTCGTCGCCGTAACCGCCCGTGAGCGGAGTGGTGCCGAACCAGATCACGTGGTTGCGCGGGAAGTGCCCCTGCTCACGCTCCATCCGCGCCCGGATCGCCCACGTCCGGTAGGCGTCGTGGAACGCGCCGGGATCGGGCCCGCGGAGGTCGATCACCGCCGTCGAATCGAGGTTGTTGGTCGAGTTGACCGCACCGCTCAGGTAGGCGTGGCGCAACGTCGGCTCGGTGGCCGCGAAGCGCTCGGCCTGGGGCTTGGCATCGATCGTCAAGCCGCCGATCTTCGCGTTGAGGTCGACGAACTGCGCGGGGGTGATGCGGCCCCTCTCGAGCGCCTGGAGGCCGTACTGCACGCCGACGTTGTCGAGCGGCAGGCCGGCGAAACCACGCCCGAGCTGCTGCTCGACCGGGCTCCATGCGCTCTCGGGCCGCGGCCCGAAGACGTTGATCATGTAGTCGGCCAGCGCACAGCGGACGCCGTCGGGCTTGGTGTCGGGCCGGTAGGCCTGGTCGGCCGCGACGCCTGCGCAGCTGTCGTCAGGGGTACCGAGGTCCTGCCAGTAGACCGTGTCGAACACGATCGCGTTGTCGTGGTTGGGATGCCCCTCGACCGCCGCCATGCTCGCCGGATCCCAGACCACCCCTGGCGCCCACTTCGTCGGGCTCTCCAGGTAGCCGCGGTCGAGGTGGTAGTCGACCAGCTGCTGTCCGGTCGACCAGGAGTCGGGGAAGCTGCAGGCCGGCAGGATGCCCTGGTAGACGCCCGGATAGGCGTTGGCCACCTGCTGCTGGGTGAGCGAGCCGCCCGAGCAGCCGGTGCCGATCGTGAAGCGGATCGCGCCGTACTGCTCGACCAGCCGTTCCTTGGCCATGATCATCGACTCGGCCTGGGTGATGATGTTGCAGTTGTGCCCGGCGTTGTTCAGGGCCGTCGACATCACGGCCATCCCGCGAGACAGCGCCGCTTCGTTGACCACGCCGGGCGCGGAGCCCGACTGGCGCTCGATGCCGCAGCTGGCGCCGTGGGTGATCAGCAGCTTGTGGTTCCAGCCGTCCTGCGGCGCCCAGGGCTCAAACGGCTTCGACGGGTCGTCCAGGATCGCGATCTGGTACTGGTCGCGATCCTGATAGCCGGTCTCGATGCGGACGATGAAGGGGACCGTCTTGCCCTGGTCGGTCGTGGTGGTTGCCACGTCGGAGGGCGGGTTGGCGGGGTCATACGCCTGCAGACCGGATCCGCCGGTCGACTTGTACTGATAGGCGTAAGTGGCCGGCTGGTTGCACTGTGCATCGACCGCCGCGGCGTTCTGGCACACCCACGGCTGGACCTGCGGGCCGGAGAAGACGGGCCCACCGTTGGCGTGATTGACGATCGTCGCCTTCGCGGAGGCCGTGCGAGGAGCCGAGACCTTGAGCAGGTTGGTGCCCACGTCCAGGCCCGTGACGAGCCCCTCGAAGCGGCCGTTGGGGCGCATGGCGAATGCGTTGGTCACGTCCTTGCCGTCGTCGGTCACCTTGACCTTCGCGGGATCCACCCCGGCCGGAAGATCGACGGCCACCAGCGCGTCGCCGGCGGAGATGAGATCCGCGCGGTTGGACAAGACATCGATCTTCAAGGCGCCGGCCGCCTGCACGGTGGCGGGAGCGAGCCCGCACACGGCGAGCGACCCCGCCACCAGCATCGCCGCTCTGCGGTTCTGCGACTTCGTCATCGTCCTGCTCCCCCTGTCGTTGTGGCCCGTCCGCGGTGCCTTCCGCAACCCTCCACAACGTTTTCCGCGCCATTTACTTGCCGCATCGCCCGAAGTAGCTGAATCCCAGGGCGAATCGGCCGATTACCCGGGAGGTGATCACCACCTGGGCCCAGCGACTCATCGTTGCCGTGCTGCTGTGCGCGACGGCTGGCGCGGCCGTGGCCGTCCACATGACGACCAGGCGCGGCCTGGAGAATCGCCGGGCCGACCGCCTGGAGACCGTGCAGAATCGCCTGGCCGAGTCCCTGCGCCGGCGGGCGTTCTACCTCGAGGACGTGGCCGACATGGTCGGCGTGCACGACCACGGCGACGCCTCCGAGTTCTCGCGCTACGCGCACGTGCGCGGCCGCTACGAGCCCTCGATCGTCTCGGTCCAGTGGGTGCGCCGCTCGCCGAGCGGCAAGCTCGAGCCTCCAAGGTCCGCCGGCCGTTCGCCGATGCTCGTCGCTCCCAGCAATCGCGGCAACGCAAGGATCGCCCGGGTCGCCAGCGCGCCCGCCGCCAACCAGGTGCTCCAGCGCGCCGCGTTCCAGAAGCAGGTCAGCGTCTCGGCACCGATCCTGCTCGCCAACGGACACCACGGGTTCTACCTGGCGGTCCCCGTCGAGGCGCGCAGCTTTGCGGGGCTGCTCTCGCGCGTGGAGTCCCAGAGCGCGATCGTGGGCGTCGTCGACGCTCAGACGCTCGTCGCCAACGAGCTCGGCCTGGATTCCCCCGCCGTCCGCGTGCACGACCGCTTCAGGTCGGTCGCCACGGTCGGGACGGCCCTGGACCACCCGGTGGAGACCACCTTGCGCGCCGCCGGCCGCACGTGGACCGTCACGGTCGCGGGCGGATCGCTCACCACCCTCGAGAAGACCCTGTCGTGGCTGATCCTCGTGCTCGGCACAGGCCTCGCCGCCGCGGTCGCCATCGTCCTGCGCACCTCCGGCAAGCGCCGTGACGCGGCCCTGCGCCTCGCCGAGGAGCGGCTCGCCCGGGTCCGGCGCGTCAACCTCGATCTCGAGCAGGCTCGCGAGGATGCCGACCACCGCTCACGGATCGATCCGCTGACCGGGATCTACAACCGCAGGCACTTCACCGAGGTCCTCACCAAGGAGTTCAGGCACGCCGACGGCGTCGCCTCCGCGGTGCTGCTGCTCGACCTCGACCACTTCAAGAAGGTCAACGACGAGCACGGGCACCTCACCGGCGACGCGGTGCTGCGGGCCGTCGCCTCGCGCCTGACCTCGATCATGCGCGACACCGACTGCCTGGCACGCTGGGGCGGCGAGGAGTTCGCGATCCTCGCCCCCGGTATGGACCGGTGCGGCATGGTCACGCTCGCCGAGCGCGCCCGCCGTGCCCTCGGCAACTCGCCGATCGTCATCGGCGACGTGACCCTGGAGCTGAGGCTCTCGGTCGGCGCCGCGCTGACCAACCCGAACATGGGCACGCCCGACGAGATCGTCGACGCCGCCGACCAGGCCCTCTACGAGGCCAAGCACGCCGGGCGTGATTGTGTTCGCGTCTACGAGCACGACGCCACTCCCGCCTGACACCGGCGACGCGGCCGAGCTGCCGGGTGTCGGTCCGGCCCGATACTGTGGCCGCATGGCCTCGGGTGTGTCCCTCGCGGACCAGGCCACACGGTCCGCATTGGCGCCCCTCGCGCAGCCGCGCATCGGGCGCAGCCTGTTGGACCTCGCCACCTCGGTGGTGCCCTACATCGCGCTGCAGGTGCTGGCGTACTACGCGCTGCAGGTCTCGGTGCTGTTGGCGCTGGCTGTGGCGATCCCGGCCGGCGGCTTTCTGCTGCGCACCTACATCATGTTCCACGACTGCGCGCACGGCTCGTTCCTGCGAGCCAAGTGGGCGAACGTCTGGCTGGGTCGCGTCCTGGGCCTGATGGTCTTCACGCCCTACCAGAGCTGGCGTCACA
Organism: uncultured Actinomycetes bacterium; assembly: GCA_963825415.1. Taxonomy (GTDB): domain Bacteria; phylum Actinomycetota; class Thermoleophilia; order Solirubrobacterales; family Solirubrobacteraceae; genus BP-464. Next base: position 317,946 of record CAWGTD010000006.1, read on the forward strand.
GCCACGCCGTCCACCACGCGACCGCCGGTGACCTCGATCGCCGCGGCACCGGCGACGTCCCCACGCTCACCGTCGCCGAGTATCAGGCGCGTTCGCGAATGAGCCGCCTGGGCTATTGGCTCTTCCGGCACCCCATGGTGATGTTCGGGATCGGGCCGGCGTGGGCGCTCATCGTCCAGCCGCGGCTCGTCTCGCGCTCGGCTCGGCCTCGCATGAAGCGCAGCGTGATCGGCACCAACCTGGTGCTCGCGATGCTGGTCGGCGGCGCCTGCTGGCTGATCGGCTGGCAGGACTATCTGCTGATCCAACTTCCGGCCGCGCTGCTCGCCGGCACCTGCGGCGTCTGGCTGTTCTACGTCCAGCACCAGTTCGAGGACACCTACTGGCAGAGCGAGGAGCAGTGGAGCTACACGGACGCCGCGTTGCGTGGCAGCTCGTACCTGCGCCTGCCGAAGGTGCTGCAGTTCTTCACCGGGAACATCGGCCTGCACCACGTCCACCACCTGAGCACGCGGGTGCCGAACTACAACCTCCAGCGCGCGCACGACGAGCTGCACTGCTTCCAGTCCGTGCCGACGCTGACGCTCTGGGACGGCCTGCGCGCGGTGCGCCTCAAGCTCTGGGACGAGGAGAGCGGTCGCCTGGTGACGTTCGCCGAGGCCCGCGCGTTCGCAGCCCGCCGTCGATGGCAGACAAGCGCGATCTCGACTTCACCTACTCGCTGATCGACAGGATCTTCCGGCTCAGCCTCGGCGAGCTGGCGGACTTCAGCGGGGCGAAGTACGACGGCGACTTCTCGCTGACCCTCGAGCAGGCGCAGCGGCGCAAGCACTCCTACGTCGCCGAGCAGATCGGGATCGAGCCGGGCAAGCGGGTGCTCGACCTCGGCTGCGGCTGGGGTCCGCTGCTGGCGTTCATCCGCGAGCGCGGCGCCGACGGCGTCGGCGTGACCCTGTCGTCGGCCCAGGCGGCGGCGTGCCGGCGCCACGGGCTGGACGTCCACCTCGTCGACGCGCGCACGGTCACGCGCGAGACGTTCGGGCCGTTCGACGCGATCGCCAGCCTCGGTGCGTTCGAGCACTTCTGCTCGCCGGCGGACCACGCCGCCGGCCACCAGGAGGACGTCTACCGCGACCTGTTCGCCAACCTCGCCGGCCTGCTGCCCGCGGGCGGCCGCCTCTACCTGCAGACGATGGTCTTCGGCCCCAACCGCGTCCCGGTCGACGAGGTCTCGATCGACGCGCCGAAGCATTCCGATGCCTGGTACCTGGCGCTGATGTCGCACCAGTTCCCCGGCTCGTTTTTGCCGTTCGGCGCCGAGCAGGTGGTGCGAACGGCCGAGCCCGACTTCGCGCTGGTCGCCAACACGAGCGGGCGGCTGGACTACATCGAGACGATCCGCCAGTGGCGCATGCGGTTCGGGGCACCGACGCTGCGCAAGCGGCTGCTCAAGCTGCGGCTGGTCCCGCGCTGGCTGACGAGCCCGGACTTCCGGCTCGCATTCACTTCGGGCGTGAGCGCCAACAGCGTCTGCTTCGAACGCGAGCTGCTCGAACACCACCGGCTCGTGTTCGAAAAGCGCGGCTGAGCTAGTCGCGGTCGTACGTCGCGATCGCGTGCAGCGAGAGGGCTGTCAGCAACGCGATCAGCGCCAGGATCACCCCGCCGCAGGCCGCGAGCTTGTCCGCGTCCCAGCCCTGGATGACCAGCGAGCGCAAGCCCTCGATCACGTAGCTCACCGGGTTCGCCCGCGCGAGCGTCTCCATCAGCGGCGAAAGCCGGTCGAACGGGACGAAGTTCGGAGTCAGGAAGAGCAGCGGGAAGAACAGCAAGAAGCTCGTGTTGGTCGCCTGGACATTCCGGGTGCGTAGCGCGACCAGAATCCCGAAGCCCGCATACCCGACGCCGAACAGCGCCGCGAGCAGGATGAGCACCAGAGCGCCGAGGACCCCGCTCTCCATATGCGCTCCGAACGCGAGCCCGGCGAGCAGCACAACGGTCGAGCCCATCAGCCCGCGCACCAGGTCGGCTGCGAGCCGGCCGAAGATGATCGACGAACGCCGGATCGGCGCGGCGAGCAGCTTGTCGAAGTAGCCCAGGTCGATCTCGGTGACGAGCGCGAGGCCGGAGCTCGCCGTCGCCACCGCGAACATCAGCGAGACCGGCAGCTGGAACGCGACATATCCCTGCCCGTTCAGGAACGGGGTCGTGCTCGGGAAGGTCTTCGACACCTGGCCGACGTTGACCGCCAGGAAGAACAGCGGGATGAACAGCGCCGGGACGGTGGCTTCGGGGTAGCGCGCGATCTCGCGGACAGCGCGCCGGCCCAGCAGGGCGATCTCGGTCATTCCGCCTCCACCTCTTCCTGGGCGCCTTCGAGGCGGCGCCCGGTCGCCCGCAGGAACACGTCGTCGAGCGAGGGTCGCGACACGGCGATCGCCCCGACCCGGATGCTCTCGCGATCGAGGCGACGCACGATCTCGGCGATCGAGCCGGCCCCGTCCTCGAGGTAGAGCGCCAGCGCATCGGCCTCGGGCAGGACCCGCTCGAGGCCTTCAAGATCGCGGACCGCGGCCTCGGTGGCGGTCGCGTCAGCGCCGTCCAAGGTGAGCGTCACCACGTCGTGGCCCATCTGAGCCTTCAAGCTCTCGGGAGTGCCATCGGCGACGATCGTGCCGGCGTCGATGATCGCCAGGCGGTCGCACAGCTGGTCGGCCTCCTCCATGTACTGGGTCGTGAGGAAGACCGTCGTCCCCGCCGCGTTGATGCGGCGCACCTCGTCCCACACCGTCAGGCGTGAGGCGGGGTCGAGGCCCGTCGTCGGCTCGTCGAGGAAGAGGACCTCGGGCGAATGGACGAGGGCGCTGGCGAGGTCGAGGCGGCGCTTCATCCCTCCCGAATAGGTCTTGGTTCGGCGGTCGGCGGCCTCGGTGAGGCCCACCAGCTCCAGCAGTTCGGTGACTCGCGCAGTGGCGCGCTCGCCCTTGATGCCGTACAGCCCGCACTGAAGCTCGAGCAGCTCGCGGCCGGACTGCACGGGATCGAGGCCGATCTCCTGAAGCGCGACCCCGATCCGGCGCCGCACGCCGGCGGAGTCCTTCACCACATCGGTACCGGCGACACGTGCGCTGCCCGACGTCGGCGGCAGGAGCGTGCAGAGCATCCGCACCGTTGTCGTCTTCCCGGCGCCGTTGGGCCCCAGAAAGCCGAACACCTCGCCCTCGGCCACCGTGAGGTCGATGCCACGGACGGCCTCGACGCCGCCCTTGAAGGTCCGCGTCAGGGAGCGTGCTTCGATCGCCTGTGGACCCGTCGTCGTCTCTGTCGTCTCCGTCATCTCTGCCCTTGTTGACCTGGGGAGACGCGAAAACTAATCGGCGCGTCAGTCGCTTCTCAGGAAAGCGCCTGCCAGCGCCGCTCGATGTCCCGCAGCATCCGCGGGTACACGAGCAGGTGCCGAAACGGCCTGATCGCAGCCATGTAGGCCGTCCCGAACAGTCCGTTTCGCTTCACCAGGACGGCCATCTGGCCGCGGTAGGCGCCGTTCCCGTCGGGGACCCAGCCGAGATGCATGACCCCGTGCATGGTCCGGTTGGCGGTCTCCGCCGCCCACTCGTCGTCGAGCTGGTAGAGCGAGCTGAAGGGGAGCGTGTCGAAGGCCGGACCGGCCGGGGCGTCGCGCAGGTCGGCCGGCAAGCGGTCGCGAAGCGTCGGAACCCGGGCGCCGACGCCGGCGCCCGAACCGTCCCAGCCGAGCAGCCCCCCGACCTTCCACCGGATCGCGAAGAGCGTGCGGACCACCCGCGAGGAACCGTGCTCCGGGTCGAGCGAGGCCCCGAGCTGCATCAGCCGGGGAAAGTCGTCGGGGCCGCCAGGCGTCGGCAGCGCCCAGACGTCCTCGATCTCGAAGTCGCGCGTGAGCTCGTGGATCCGCCAGGGCCGTGAGGTGTGCGCGGTGTCCGGAAGTTTCATCGGTTGACCTTTCGTTCGAAGCCCGGAACGCCGTCGAGTCCGAGGGCGCCGGCGGCCGCGCGGGCCGCCAGCAACTCGTCGTGGGGCGTCTGTCCGGCGAGTGCGATCACGGCTCCCTCGAGCGCACCGACGAACGCGAGCGCGACCGCTCTGGCGGGCGGACCGGGCGGGATCGTCCCCTCTCTGCGCCCCGCGTTGATCAGACGAACGCAGCGCTTGACGAGCGTCTCACCGACCCGGTCGATCTCGCGCCCGACCGGATGGTCTTGTCCGGCGAACTCGAGCCTCAGCGCGCTCGCCACGCGGGCCACGTCTCGCCGGCAGTACACCGCGTGGCCGCGCGCGATGGCGATCAGCGCCGCGACCGGGTCAGTCTCCTGTGCGACGAGCCGACCCACCTCCTGCCTCCAGGTCTCGTCGACCCACTCGATCACGGCCAACGCCAGGTCCTGCTTGTCCTTGAACTGGTGATAGAGCGCGCCGCGGGTATAGCCGGCTTCGCTTGCCACCTGCTCGAGCACGAGGTTGCCGTAGCCGTGGCGGGAGAGGCCGCGCGCGGCCGACTCGAGCAAAGCGCCACGGGTGCGCGCGCTGCGGTCGGCCTGGGTGGGCCGGGGCGTGTTCAGAATACCTACAGACATGTATGTATGTTAGCGAAGAACGCGACCGCGCTACAAGGCGCGTGGAATCCACGGGGTGCGTCGCGGGACCCACCGCGGCACGGCCTCGCGGTACGCGTGGTACTCGTCGCCGAAGCGCCGCGCGAGGCCCGGCTCCTCGGAGAGCACGAAGTAGACCCAGTTGATCGCGAGGAAGATGGCGGCGTAGACGAGCAGCGCCGGCGAACCGAGCAGCAGCGCCTCGCCGACCAGAACCCCCAGCACGGCGGAGATCATCGGGTTGCGCACGTGGCGATACGGGCCCTCGACGACCAGATGCCGCGTCGGATCCCACGGCGCGAGCGTGCCTTCGCCGATGCGGGCGAACAGCCGCACCGTCCACACCCACATCGCCACACCGGCGACGATCGCGCCGGCGCCGGCGGCTATCGGTAGCGCGGCGGACTCCCCGTCCAGCCCCCAGCCGACGTCCGGACCGTCACCGGCGAGCAGGATGACCGCGGGCACCACGATGGCCGCGCTGCCCGGCAGCAGGACGATCGCCGTCGCGTGCCGCCAGGCGCTCATGTCGGCGGGCCGAACCAGGTGATGAGCGCGTCGGTTAGTCCCGGCTGACTCAAATCTCCGACCCAGCCGACGTATCCGTCGGGCCGGACCAGCACGGCGGTGGGAGCGGGGACCGCGCCCAGCACCGGAAGCTCCCACGGACCGTCGTACTCGGCGTCGACCATCTGGACCCGATCCACCCACGGTGCGATGTCGAAGCCACCCGGCTGGCCGAAGTTGAGCAGCACGGGCCGGGCGTCGTGCAGCAGGGCGTAGACCCGCAGCGGGCCGTCGGCGGCGACCAGGTCGAGGTCGGGCATGCGCCGCCCGAGCAGCGGGTGTCCCTCGCCGAGGTCGTAATGGATGTCCAGCCCGAACATCAGCGCGGCGAACCGCCTGCGCGACTCGTCCGTCAGGAGCAGTTCGGCAATGGTGTCGCGCAGGGCCGCCGTGCGTTCGTCCGTGCGGCGGAGCGCGACGTGCGCCATCGTGGTGCGCAGCACGCGGGCGGCGACCGGGTGACGCTCGGCGTGGTAGCTGTCGAGAAGGCTTTCCGGCGACGTGCGGTTGACCACCTGGGCCAGCTTCCAGCCCAGGTTCATGGCATCCCCGACGCCTACCTGGAGGCCCTGCGCACCGTCAGGTGAGTGCACGTGTGCGGCGTCGCCGGCCAGCAGGACGCGTCTGTCGCGGTAGGCAGCGGCCTGCCGGGTCATGTCGGTGAACCTGGAGATCCAGGCGGGGCTGTGGAGCCCGTAATCGGTCCCGTAGACGGCGACGAGCCCCTCGCGGAGATCATCCAGGGTGGGTTCGCTCGTGCCCACGTGCGTCTCGGTCACCATGACCCGGATCGGCCCGCTGTCGGCGTAGACCACCTCGCCGTCGCGGATCTCGTACTCGACCCTGCCGAGGGCATGGAGCCCGCGGGCGTCGTTGCGGATGCCCAACTCCGGCTCCTCGGCCATCTCGACCTCGGCTATCAGGGCGCTCGTGGTCGGATCCCAGCCCGGGAACGCGATGCCGGCCGCCTTGCGGACCAGACTGCGGCCGCCGTCGCACCCGGCGAGGTACTGCGCCCGCAGCGACTCACCGTCGGACAGCTCGACGTCGACGCCGGTCTCGTCCTGCGTGAAGCCGGTTACCTCGAGTCCCCGACGAAACGTCACCGGCAGCTCGCCGACCCAGCCGGCCAGGATGCGCTCGATGTGGTTCTGCCACAGCCCGAGCGAGTACGGATGCCGGGTGGGAAAGTCGCTGATGGCCAACGGCACTCCGGCGAACTGCCCGACCTGGACCACCTGGCCCTCGGCGAGGAAGCGATCGGCGATGCCGCGCTGATCGAGGATCTCGATCGTGCGGGAGTGCAGACCGCCCGCGCGCGAGCCGGGGAGATCCTGGGTCGCCCGCCGCTCGACGATGGCGACGTCCACGCCCGCCAACGCCAACTCGCCCGCCAACATCAGCCCTGTCGGGCCTCCGCCGGCGATCACCACCGCATGCTCGGTCATGGCCATCCGCTCCTCTGATTTTCCGTAGGTTCTGGCCCTGCGGCTGGCGATTATGCGGCACACCCAGGGGCTTGAAACAAGCCCCCCTGCGGGGTATAAATTGGACGTGGAGAGGCGCGGTAACGCCCTCTCCGTTTCTCGTCTGGGTCGATGCCGCCAACACGCGCGCGCCTCTCGCGCGCCCTCGCGCGTCGGCCGTGGACGCGGCGACTCGGTTCGTCCCGCGCGGGGCCGGCCCATCCCCGCAAGTGGGCGCGTTGGCGGTGATCCACATCCCGTCCTCCCAGAGAAACACCCTGGAGGACGGATGCGTGATCCGCCCGTGGAACGTCAACGACGACGAGGAGAACCCCGCATGACCGACGCACTGAACTACGTCTACGAGACGATCGACGACGAGCATCGCCACGAATCGGCCGCCACACGGCGCCAGCTCGTCGGCGGCGCCGCCGCCGCGATCGGCTCGCTGGGGCTCATGAGCTTTGGCGCCGACCGGGCGTTCGCTGCCCAGATGACCGACCCGGCCAACAGCGCGGCGAACATCGCGAACATCGCCGCCACGGCCGAGGTGCTGGCGACGATCGTCAACACTGTCGGCCCCGAGAAGGTCGCGCTCGACGACGTGACCAAGGCCAACATCCAGGCCGCGGCGCGCGAGGAGCTCATCCACTACCAGGTGCTCACCTCCAGCGCCGTTGGCGGCAAGGAGCTCACCAAGCAGATCTGGGTGCCCGACGAGGTCTTCGCCAGCAGGGAGGGCCTGCTCACCACGCTCGCCGTCGGCGACCAGATCTTCATCAACGCCTACCTGCTCGGCATCACCGTGTTCGCCCGCACCGGCGCGGGCGTGGGGTCGATGGGCTCGCAGTTCGCCCGCTACCTGGCCGAGTTCATGGGCGCCGAGGCCGTGCACCGCGCGCTGGCGCTTCAGTCCCTGGGCCGCCCCGGCAACGACCGCGTGTTCATGCGCTTCGGCCAGAACGAGGAGGCCCCGGGTCTCCCGTCCACCGGGCAGGCGGGCTTCTACCGGATCGGCGACGCCGTCACCCAGCTCGAAGGGGCGGGCTTCGGCTTCGGCAAGCCCGGCTCGAAGGCCGGCCAGTACTACGACTTCGACGAGGTCAGCAAGCGCACGCCCGACCCGTCGACGGTCAACACCCGCACCCTGTCCTGATCGCGGCGGCGGCTCGCCGGCACTCGCCGGCGAGCCGCCTTTTTCTTCGCCCGGTCTTCGGCCGCTACACCCGCGCACCAGGTGCCGCCGGTGCGAGCTCGATCACCACCACGGAGGGCGACGCGGACGAACGCCATCCGCGCGCGGCACGGGCCGATTGCTGTCACGACCTCCGGCTCAGAACCCGAAGCAGGCCGAGAAACGAGAAACGCCCGCTCGGCGCGGGCGCTCTCGAAGGGTGAGCGACGGGACTCGAACCCGCGACCACCTGGACCACAACCAGGAGCTCTACCAGCTGAGCTACGCCCACCGCGGAGTCGTCGAGTCTAGACCGTTTCCGTCCCACCCCAGCGGGAATGCCAAGGTCATATGCCTTCTACAGAAACCCCCGCCCGTGATGCCGTCCTCGTCAAGTACCTCAACGAGGCGTTCGGCAAAGAGAAGCAGCTCGAGCAGAACCTGACGGTTCTGATCGCGCGTGCCCAAAACCACAAGAGCCTCAAGAAGGGCTTCCAGGATCACCTCAAGGTGACCAAGAGTCAGTCCCGCGGCCTGCAGCAGCGGATCAAGGCGCTCGGCGGCAAGGCCGAGATCGCTCCGGACCTCCCTGGCCCGGCGGCGCTGACCGAGGCGGCCAGCGCCGCCACCAACCTCGCCAACCGCGCGGTCGCGATGGCGAAGGGCCCCGTCCAGCTGCTGCGCGGCACCGGCGAGGCCGACAACATGCTGCGCAACGTCCGTGACGCCTACTGGAACGAGGCCGAGGAGATCGCGCATTACAACGTGATCGAGGCCGTCGCCGGCAAGCTCAACGACAAGGAGACCGCCAGGCTGGCCAAGCAGTTCCGCCGCGAGGAGGAGCGCATGCAGTCGTTCCTCGCCCGCGAGCTGAACAAGCTGGTGACCCAGGTCGTGCGCGACGAGGTCCCGGCCGAGCGAGCGCCGCAACGGCGGCACGCGCCGCCGGACGACCAAGCGGCGCACGAGCACCGCGTCGAGCAATGGCGGCGCAAGGCGCAGCACGGCGCGTTCGACCTCGTCGTCGGCGCGCAGCAAGTCGACCGGCCGCTCGACGGCCAAGCGCCGCGCTTCGGCGCAGAAGGGCGCGGCGACCCGCGCCCGCAAGTCGACCGCCAGCTCGGCGAAGCGCACCGCGCGCTCCGCCCGCGGCACCGCCAAGTCGGCGGGCACCACCGCCCGCAAGGCCGGCAAGGCCGCGCGTTCGACCGCCAAGCGCGCGACCAAGTAGCCACTCCGCGATCCCGCCGGGACCCCTCGCGGTCCCGGCGGCGCTCGCCATGCGAATGTTCCGCGCATGAGCACGGTGCGCGAGGCGACCTTCGAGCTGTTCCGCCGTCACGGCATGACGACGATCTTCGGCAACCCCGGCTCGACCGAGCTGCCGATGCTCGCCGACTTTCCGTCGGACTTCCGCTACGTGCTCGGCCTCCAGGAGGCGGTCGTCGTCGGGATGGCCGACGGCTACGCGCAGGCAGCGGGGGCAGTGACCCACGTCAACCTGCACACCGCACCCGGCGTGGGCAACGCGATGGGCGCGATCTTCAACGCCCAGGCGAACCACTCGCCGCTGCTCATCACCGCGGGCCAGCAGGTCCGCGCGCAGGTGACGATGCAGGCGAACCTGACGAACCGCGACGCCACCCGCGTCCCACATCCGTACGTGAAGTGGAGCTTCGAGCCGCCCCGCGCGGCCGACGTGCCGGCCGCGATCGCGCAGGGCATTTACCGCGCGTCGCTGCCGCCGAAGGGCCCCGCGTTCGTGTCGATCCCGATGGACGACTGGACGGCGGAGATCTCCGACGACGACGTGCGTCACGTCACCACCCGGACGGTCACCGGCCGAGCCGCGGCCGACCCCGACGTGGTCCGCGAGCTCGCGCGGCGGCTGGAGAGCGCCAACCGGCCGGTGCTCGTCGCCGGCCCGGACGTCGACGCATCCGGAGCGTGGGAGACGGCGATCGCGCTGGCCGAGCGGCAGCGGTTGGGCGTCTGGGCCTCCCCCGCCCCCGGCGGCGGACGCCTCGGCTTCCCCGAGAGCCACCCGCACTTCCAGGGCACGTTGCCGCCGGGGATCGGCGCGGTCGCCTCGACGCTCGAAGGCCACGACCTGATCCTCGTCGTCGGTTCGTCGGTGTTCCCCTACTACCCCTACATCCCCGGCCCGCCGCTGCCCGAGGGAGCCGAGCTTGTCGCCATCACCTCGGACCCCGACGAGGCCGCGCGCGCCCCGATGGGCGACGCGATCGTGGCCGACGTCGCGTTGACGCTCCAGGCGCTGCTGAACGAGGTCGCGCAGAGCGACCGCGAGCCGCCCCAGCCGGTGGGCGACGCGCCGCCGGTCGAGGACTCCGACCCGCTCGGGGCCGGCGCCGTGCACGCCACCCTCAACGAGGCCCTGCCCGACGAGGGCATCGTGGTGCTCGAGTCGCCGACAAGCACGATGGCGCTGCGCAACCGGCTGCGGATCTCGCGGCCGGGCAGCTACTACTTCTGCGCCGGCGGCGGCCTGGGCTACGGGCTGTCGGCGGGGATCGGCGTGCAGCTCGCACAGCCCGACCGCCCCGTCGTCTGCGTGCTCGGCGAGGGCTCGGTCCAGTACGCGGTGTCGGGCTTCTGGACGGCCGTCGCCTACCAGGTGCCGGTCACGTTCCTGATCATGCGCAACAACGAGTACGGGATCCTCAAGTGGTTCGCCGAGTTCGAGCAGGTCGCCGGCGCGCCGGGCCTGGACCTGCCGGCGCTGGAGACCTCCGAGATCGCACGCGGCTACGGCGTCGAGACGCGGCGCGTGCGCGGCCGCGACGAGCTGCGCGAGGCGCTTGACGCCGGGATTGCGTCGAGCGGGCCGTCGCTCGTCGAGGTCGACGTCGCCCCGGGCATGTCGCTGTTCTAGCGATGGCGACGCTGGCGCCTCCCACCGTCGAACCGGCCGCCGACCGGATCGACGACGCGCTGGCCGCGGGAACACCCGAGCCGCTGCGCTCGCAGCTCGAAGCGCTGCTCGGTGCCGACCGCGTGCTGCACCGCGCGACCGACCTCGTCCGCTACGCCTCCGACGCGAGCCCCTACCGGCTGATCCCGCGCGCGGTGGTGATGGCCCACGACGCCTCCGACGTGGCGAAGGTCTTCGCGTTCGGCCGCCGCGAAGGCATTCCGGTGACGCTGCGCGCGGGTGGGACGAGCCTCAACGGCCAGGCCCAGAGCGACGGCATCCTCGTCGACGTCCGCCGGCACTTCGCGGGTGTCGAGGTGCTCGACGACGGCGAACGCGTGCGCGTCAGGCCGGGCACCGTCCTGGGCCGCGTCAACCGCATGCTCGCCCGCCACGAGCGGCGCGTCGGGCCCGACCCCGCCTCGACCGAGTTCGCCACGGTCGGCGGCGTCATCGCCAACAACTCCGGCGGGATGCGCTGCGGCGTGCGCCACGACTCCTACCGGACGCTGCGCTCGCTGACGTTCGTGTTGCCGTCCGGCACGACGATCGACACCGCCGCGCCCGACGCAGCCGAGCGCTTCGAGCGCTCCGAGCCCGAGCTCGTGCGCGGCCTGGAGGCGATCCGCGACGAGATCCGCGCCGACGCGGAGCTCGTGGCGCGCATCGAGCGCAAGTTCGCGATCAAGAACACCACCGGATACCGGCTGTGCGCGTTCCTCGACGAGGACGAGCCGGTGAAGATCTTCGCGAAGCTGCTCGTCGGCTCGGAGGGCACGCTGGCGTTCGTCGCCGAGGCGGAGCTGGAGACGGTCCCGCACGGCCGGCACACGTCGACCGCGATGCTCTTCTTCGCCGACGTCGACGCGGCGGCCGCGCCCGTGCCGGGGCTGGTCGAGGCGGGTGCGAAAGCGGTCGAGCTGATGGTCAACCCGACGCTCATCGCCGCCGCCTACACGCTGCCCGGCGTGCCCGAGCGCTGGAAGGAGCTGCCGCCCGAAGGCGCGGTGCTGCTCGTCGAGCTGCGCACCGCCGACGAAGCCGAGCTCGACGGGCTCGAGGAGCGTGCGTACGCCGCGCTCGCCGAGTGCTCGCTGCTCGAGGAGGCCCGCTTCACCCGCGCGCGCGAGGAGACCGCTGTCTTCTGGCTGGTCCGCGAGGGGATGGCCGGGATCGTCGGAGCGATGCGCCCGCAGGGCACGTCGCTGATCAACGAGGACGTCTGCGTGCGGCCCGAGCGGGTCGCTGAACTGGTGCTCGATCTCCAGGCCCTGCTGGGCAAACACGGCTTCCTGACCGGTGTGGCAGGCCACGCCTCGGCGGGCAACATGCACTTCCTGCTCACACCGGCACTCGGCGAGCCGGCCGACCGCGACCGCTACGAGGCGTTCATGGGCGAGCTGGTCGAGCTGATCGTCGACAAGTACGACGGCTCGCTGAAGGCCGAGCACGGCACCGGTCGCAACATGGCGCCCTACGTCGAGCGCGAGTGGGGCGCGAAGGCCACCGAGCTGATGTGGCGGATCAAGGGCCTGGTCGACCCGGACGGCGTGCTGAACCCCCACGCCATCCTGAGCCGAGAGCCCGGCATCCACCTGCGCGACCTCAAGTCGACGCCGCCGATCGAGGACGTGGCCAACGCCAACGCCTGCATCGAGTGCGGCTTCTGCGAGCCGGTCTGCCCCAGCCGTGACCTGACGACGACTCCGCGCCAGCGGATCGTCCTGCGTAGAGAGATGGCGCGCCAGCCGGAGGGGTCGGCGGTCCAGCGCGCGCTCGTCGAGGAGTACGCCTACGACGGCGAGCAGACGTGCGCGGCCGACGGCTCGTGCCGGCTGGCCTGCCCGGTGGCGATCGACACGGGCAAGCTGATCAAGGAGCTGCGCGTGCGCACGCACTCCGAGCGCGACGAGCGCCGGATGGAGCGGCTGGCACAGCGATGGGCGACGGTCGAACGCGCGGCGCGCACCGGGCTGCGCATCGGACGCGCTATTGGGTGTCCGGCCGATGAGCACGATCACCCGAGCGGCGCGACGGGCGATCGGCTCCGAGACGGTTCCGGCGTGGTCGGCCGCGATGCCGGGTCCCGCTCCCGCGCGCCTGCCCGCCACCTCGCGGGACGGAGCGGCGGCCGTCTACCTGCCCTCGTGCCTGAACCGGATGATGGGCCCGCCCGCGGGCGGCACGTGGCTGCCGCAGGCGCTCGTCGAGGTGTCGCGGCGCGCCGGCCTGCCGCTGTGGATTCCCGACGACGTCGCCGGGAACTGCTGCACGATGCCCTGGAGCTCGAAGGGCTTCGAGCGCGGCCACGAGGCGATGGCGCGCCGTCTGGCCGCGAACCTGCGGCGCTGGACCGACGACGGCGCTCTTCCCGTCGTGATCGACGCCGCGTCGTGCACGCACGGCGTGCTGACCGAGGTCGCCGCGCTCGACGGGATCGACCTCGACGGCATCGAAGTCCTCGACGCGGTCACGTGGGCGCACGACCGCCTCATGCCCCGAGCTCGAAGTCCGGGCGCGCGCGGGCTCGGCGACGCTTCACCCCACCTGCTCTGCACGCCATCTCGGCCTCGCGCCGCTCATCGAGGCGCTCGTCCGCGAGCTCGCCGACGAAGTCCACGTCCCGGTGGTCGCGACCTGCTGCGGGATGGCCGGCGACCGCGGGCTGTTGCACCCTGAGCTGACGGCGTCCGCCACGCGCACGGAGGCCGCCGAGGTGACCGCGCGCTCGTTCGACGCGCACGTCTCGGCCAACCGCACGTGCGAGCTCGCGCTCGAGCAGGCGACCGGCCGGCCGTACGAGTCGGTGGTCGCGCTGCTCGAACGCGCGACACGCTTGTAACGAACACGCACATTCCTGTACGGTCATCTCGATGGCAAAGGCGGGGGGGCCGCCACTCGCGTGGGAGCGCGGGCCGGCCGGGGGAAGACACGGAGACGGGCAAGCGCGGCGCTCGATCGCGGCGACGGTCGCGGCGGCGACGGCAGCCGCGCCGGCCTTCGGCGAGGCGTGGACGGCGCCGCTCATGCCCGCGGGCACGACCGCGGTCTCCGACCCGGTGATGCTCATGGAGCCGGGTCAGGTACTCCACGCACTGTGGCGCGACACGGGCGGCGTCCACTCCGCCCGCCGGCCGCCGGCGGGAGCGTTCTCGGCGCCGGCGCTCGTCCCGGGGACCAACCGCAACAGCCAGGCCACCGCTGCCGCGGTCTCGCCCACCGGCGAGCTGACCGTCGCCTGGCTCCAGCAGTCGGCCGGCGGCGACACAACCGGCATGATCCTCCACGTTGCGCGGCGCGACGCCGGCAGCTCGACCTTCCGCGAGCTCACGCCGTCCGGCGCTGCGGCACCGACCGCGACCGCGGGCCCGGTCCAGGTCGCCTATGACGGCAGCGGGGTCGCGCACGTGGCGCTCGCCACGGCGGCCGCGCAGGTGGCGGTCGCCGACGTCCGGCCCGGCTCGTCCACGTACACCGTCGACACCCGCGCGCCGGCCAGCGGCGCCCTGGCCGTCACCGACGTCGCCGGCGCGCCGGCGGGCGGCGTCGCGGTCTGCTGGGAGGGTGCGTCGGCAGGCTCGTGCGCGCAGCGCCGGGCGGGTGGATGGGGGCCGGTGCTGCTCGGCGCCACCGACACCGGCGTTCCCGACCCGCGAGTCGCCTACGACGCCGCCGGCAACCTGCTCGCCGCGACCCAGGCACTTTCGCCCGACCAACAGCACGATCTCGTTCGTGGAGGTGACGGCTACCGGGACTTCCACCGGCTCGATTCCGGTCGGCACGGGCATCCTCACGCTCCCGCTCGACGTCGCGCACGACGCCGGCGGGCGCGGCGTGATTCTGTGGGTGGGCAACGGCACGCCCGGGTCGCTCGCCAGGCCGGGGCTGATGAGCACGCACCTGCTCGGCAACGGCCGGACCGCGGCGACGTCGGTGCTCGCGCCGAGCGTCAACACCTCGACGCCCGGCGATGTCCGGCTCGAGCCGCTCGCCGACGGCAGCCTGCTCGGCGCTTACACCTCGGGCTCGCAGGTCATCGCGGTCCACCGCGCGATGGACTCCGACGCTTTCGGCGCGTTGCAGGCCGTCGGGCAGGCGGCCGGAGCGACCAACGTCGCCAGCCTCACGATCTCGCCGGGCCCCGAGCGGGCGGGCGAGGCCGTCGTCTCGTGGGGTGGCGGAGCGGGGACGAACGTGGCGCCGATCCTGCCGTCCACGGCCAATCCGGGCTTCGGCGGGTCGGTGCTCGACCGCACCGGCCCCGCCTTCACCGCGAGCATCCCGGCGACGGCGGAGCGCGGCGATCCCGTGAACTTTTCCGCCAGCACACCCCAGGACGCCTGGTCGGCGGTCGTCGGCACGATCAGCTGGTCGTTCGGCGACGGCGGCGGCCCCGCGGCGGGCGCGACGCGGACACATGCGTTCGCCGCTCCCGGGAGCTATCGCGCCACGGCCAGCGCGACCGACTCGGCCGGCAACACGGCGACGCAATCGGGCACGGTCGACGTGCGGCAGACGCGCGACTCACGAACAACCGCGGGCAGCGGGTCGGGCTCGGGCAACCTCGAGCGCGTCGAGGGCACCGTGCTCATCAAGCGGCCGGGATCGCTGCGCTATCTGCGCGTCGACGGCAGCACGATGATCGCGGTCGGCACGCTGGTCGACGCGACCCAGGGCACGGTCCACCTCACCACAGCTCGCGACCTCGAGGGCCACACCCAGACCGGGGAGTTCAGCGGCGGGATCTTCGAGTACACGCAGCACCTGGCCTCCAACGGCGCACCGGTCGACGTCGGGCCGATGGCCACGGCAAGCGCTGCCGACCGCGAGCTGATAACCGACATCACGCTCGCGGGCACGACGTTCGCCGGCTGTCCGGTGTCCGGTGCCGGGGACGGCAGCGCGCAGAGCAGCCGCCGGCGCGTCGTGCGCTATCTGCGCGCGAAGGCGCGCGGCAACTTCAACGTCGTCGGGCGCAGCGCGCAAGGGATCGAGCGCGGCACCGCGTGGACGACGACCGACACGTGCGACGCCACCGAGATCTCGGTCAGCGACGGCGCGGTCGACGTCATCGACCTCGTGCGCCTCAAGACGGTGACGGTGACCGCCGGGCACACATACGTCGCGCCGCACGCTCCCGGGATCGCGGGCGTCGACTCGCACACGGCCGACCGCCAGTCGCTGGTCGACAACGGTCTGCGCTTCCGCCAGACGTTCCCGGGCGCAGGCGTGGCGGAGTGGTACATCGACCTCAGCGTCTGGGACAAGCCGACCGTCAAGGTGGCCGACACAAGCCGGCCGATCCCGCCGCCGATGACCATCGGCTCGGCGCGACGCAAGGTCGGCCTGCCGGGCTCCCAGGAAGTCACCGTGCGGCTGTCGGACGCCGGCAAGCGCCTGCTGAGCAGACATCCGCGCGCGCGACTGGTGCTCCGGTGGCGCTTCGTGCCGCGGGCCGTAGCCGCGCGCGGCACGGCGCGCAAGCGCCGGCTCGACGTTCTGGCGCCGCTGCCGCTGTAGCGCGGCAGCAGCGGCCAGTGACGTCGGTGGCGGCTCAGTCCTCCTCGGCGAGGATGCGGTACATCGCCTTGCGGGCGTCGGTCAGGACGGTCATGGCCTCCTGGCGCTGTGCGTCGTTGCCGGCGTGGGTGACCTGGGCGAGCGCCATGAACAGCTGCCGGCCGAGGTCGCGCAGGTCGGCCTCGCCTCCGGGCATCGCGTCGGTGACGGTTTCCCAGGGGGCGCCGATCTCGTCCTTGTGCTCGGAGACGTAGGTGCTGCCCTCGTCGGTCAGCTCGAACGCGCGCCGGCCCTCGTGCTCGACGCTACGGACCAGGCCCTCGTCCTCGAGCTGCTGAAGCGCCGGATACACCGAGCCGGGGCTCGGCTTCCACACGCCGCCGGTGCGCTCGCCGAGCTCCTGGATCATCTGGTAGCCGTTGCGCGGCTGCTCGGCCAGCAGCGCAAGGATCGCTGCGCGGACGTCGCCCCGCCGGGCCCTCGGGCCCGCGCCGGGGATGTTCCAGTAGGCGTAGTTGCGCCCTCGGCGACCGCGGTGTCCGGTCATGCCGTGCCGACCGCAGGAACGGGTGGCATACATGCTTCCTCCTTCGGGTGCGTGACTATCACGATATATCGACGATAGCACGCCCGAACAGCGGGCTCAGCTCGCTCGCGAGCCCCACGACGCCCGCGGGTCGGGCAATGGGGTGAGCGTCGCCTCGATGCGCTCGCGCTGGGACTCGAAGCGCGGCGGCAGGATGATCTTCGTCCCGAGCTCCTCCACGGGCCCGTCGACCGTGAACCCGGGCCCGTCGTCGGCGATCTCGAAAAGCACGCCGCTGGGCTCGCGAAAGTAGATCGAGTGGAAGTAGTGGCGGTCGATCACACCCGTGTTCTGCACGCCGGCCTCGTCGAGCCGCTCCGCCCAGGCCGGATGCTCGGCGACCGTCGTCCCCCACGCCACATGGTGCACGCTGCCCGCGCTCTGCCGGCCCGGCTCCGCAGGCGGCGGCTCATAGGCGATCGTGCCGCCGCGCACCGCGCCGCGCAGCTCCCAGACACCCTCGCCCGCGGCGCGAGCGCCGAGCACGCGCTCCAGCACCGGCGCGCTGCGTTCGGGCGCCGAGCTGTATGCGCGCACGCCGTCGAAGCCTTGCAGCGCGTGCTCGGCCGGGACCTCGGGATGCGCGGCCATCAGCGGCTTGTCGGGCCCGTGGTAGGCGGTCAGCTCGTGGGCGAGCCCCTCGGGGTCGGCGAAGCGCACGCGGCCTCCCGGGCGCTCGACCGCCAGCCCCTCGGCGGCCAGCCGGTCGGCCCAGAACTCGAGCGCCTCGGTCCCGCCCACGCGCCAGACGACCGTGTGGACCATCCCGTCCCCCGCCCGGCCGGGGATCGCCCCGGGATACTCGAAGAACGTGATGTCCGACCCGGCGTGGCCCTCCTCGTCGGAATAGAAGAGGTGATAGACGGTCGGGTCGTCCTGGTTGACGGACTTCGCGACGAGCCTCAGCCCGAGCACGCGCGTGTAGAAGTCGACGTTGCGCGGTGCGTCACCGGTGATCGCGGTGACGTGGTGGATGCCTTCGAGGAGCATGAGGGCCGAGTCTACGCTCGGCCCCCGCCCGTCTCGGAGCCCCTCTAGAAGGGCGGCCCGCCGGGCCCGTGACCGCGCCTGAAGTGCCCGCCGCGCGGGCCGCGCGGCGGCGCCTGGTCGGGATCGACGGCGAACACGTTCGTGCCCTCCGAGGAGGACTCGACGTGCACGCGGTCGCCGGCCTTGAGGTCGCTGAGCTTGGCTGCGTCGAAGTTGCGCATCACGGTCGCGTCGGCCGGGATCGTCAGCGTCACGTCCTTGTAGGTGACGTCCTTGAAGCCCTCGGTGACCGTGAGCTCGTTGGAGTCGACCGACTTGACGGTGCCGCTGTCCTCGGTGAGCTTGATGAACGCGTCGCCGGCCTTGTTGAGCACGACTGCCTCGACGTGCACGGGCGGCCCGTGGAAGCGGCCGTGCGGCCCGCCGCGGTGATCGCGCGCAGCCGCGGCGCTCTTGGACTGCTTGGGGGCCGCGGCGGTCCCGGCGATGCCGGCCGCAGCGCCGACAAGCGCGCACAGCACGGCGACGAGGATCGGGCGGCGATGACGCTGAAGTCTCGACATGGCCGCAGTCTCCCGCCCGCGTGTAAGAGGTCCATAAGAGCGGCGCAAGAACGGGCCCGGCCGCTCCGAAACGGGCGGCCGGGCTGGTCCTGTCCCCTCGCGCCTAGGCGGGCGGAGCGCCCGGCGGAGGACCGCCGTGGCCGGGGCCACGCGGCGGCTGGTGGCTGTCGTCGAAGGCGTGGACGTCGGTGCCGTCGGAGGACTGCGAGACGTGCACGTGGTCACCGGCCTTCAGGTCGGACAGCTGGGCGGTCGACCCGTTGCGGCTGATCGTCGCCCCGTCGGCGATCGAGATCGTCACGTCCTTGTAGGTGACGGTCTTGGTGCCCTCGGTGATGGTCAGGTCGTTGCCCGACACGGACTTCACGACGCCGCTGTCTTCGGTCGCCGTGATGAACTTGTCGCCGGCCTTGTTGAGCCGCACGACCTCGGCGTGGACGGGCGGGCCGCCGCGCATCCCGGGGCGGTCGGCGTTGCGCGCCGCCGAGCGGGTGCTCTGCGCCGACTTCGACTTCGACGACGTGGTGCTTGCCGCACCCGCTCCGGCGATGCCGGCACCGGCTCCGATGAGTGCGCACATGGTCAACGCCACGAGCGCCCGGCTGGTCTTTGCGATTCGCATGACTGGGGCCTCCTTTGTCTGGTGGACTCCGGCTCGCCGGGCGGCGTGCCGGCCTGCTCCCACCATCGGGCCCCGCGCTAAGCCTCGGGTCGGCTCTCCGTAAGAGGAGCATCGGAGTTCAGCCCGGTCGACGGCCCGAAGCTCACGCGCATCACGGCGCCACCGTCGGGCGCGTTGGTCGCCTCCGCGAAACCGCCATGCGCCTCGGCGGTCTGGCTGACGATCGCCAGCCCCAACCCGGAGCCCGGCATCCCGCGCGCCTTCTCCGAGCGGTAGAAGCGCTCGAACACGTGGGGAAGATCGGCGGGCGGGAAGCCGGGACCGTGGTCGCGCACCGTCAGCGTCCCGTCCTCGAGCTCGACGGCGACCTCGCCACCGGCCGGGCTCCACTTGCGGGCATTGTCGAGCAGGTTGGAGACCGCTCGGCTGACCCGCTCGGGATCCCCGGTGACGAGCGTCGGCTCGAGCCGCGTGCTGACCGTCAGCCGTTGCCCGGCTCGGCGCCTGAGCCGTTCGACCAGGTCGGCGACGATCTGGTCCAGCCGCACGTCGTCGACGACCACGCCGGCCTTGGTCCCGCGCGCGAGCTCGACGATGTCGCCGACAAGGGCTGTCAGCTCGTCGAGCTCGGAGACGAGGTCCGCCCGCAGCGCCGTGAGCTCGGAGTCGGAGAGCCGATCGGCGTCCTCCAGGACCTGGATGTTCGCCCGCAGGCTGGCGATCGGCGTGCGCAGCTCGTGGCTGGCGTCGGCGACGAGGTGGCGCTGGGACTCCACCGAACGCTCGAGCGCGTCGAGCGTGGTGTTGAAGCTCTGGGCGAGGCGGCCGAGCTCGTCGCTCCCGCCGACCTCCATCCGCTGCGACACGTCGGTCTCGGCGCTGAGCGTCTCGGTCCGCGCGGTGAAGCGCCGGATCGGGCCCAGGGCGGTCTGCGCCACGAAAGCGCCGAGCGCGGCGGCGAGCCCCACGCCCGCGGCGCCCACGACGATCAGCACGATCAGGACGCGCCGCAGCTCGCTGTCGACCTCGTTGAGCGGTCTGGCGACCTGGAAGGCGCCCCGGGCGCCGCCCCCGACCGTCAGCACGCGCAAGTGCTGTCCGCCGACGTGCATGTCGGCGAAGAAGCGGCCCTCTCCCGAGCGCGCGACCGCGCGCACCTTGCCGGTGACCGGCAGCGAAGCCGTCTCGCCGAGCGGCCTGCTGATCGTGCCATCGGGCTGCACGAGCTGCACGAAGCCCGACGCGCCGCCGAACTGCGGACGGGGGCGACGATCCGGTAGCTGGTCCTCGGGACCGCCGCCACCGACGATCGGCGGCGGGCGACCCGGGCCGCGGCCGTCGCCATTCCCGGGCCGCGTGAACAGCGCGGCGGTGTCGCGCAGCCCGTCCTCGACCTGCCCGCGCAGTTCGGATCGCACGGCGAAGTACACGACGACCGCGGCCGAGAGCACAGCCACGGCGACGGCCAGGCTCGCGGCCCCGGCGATGCGCTTGCGCAGCGTCACGGCTCGCGCAGCACGTACCCGACGCCGCGCACCGTGTGGATCAGCGGGCGCGCGCCGGCCTCCTCGAGCTTGCGGCGCAGGTAGCCGATGTAGACGCGCATCGCGTTGGATGCCGGGCCGAAGTTGTAGCCCCAGACACGGTCGTAGATGAGGTCGTGCGGCAGCACCCGCCGCGGGTTGAGCATCAGCAGCTCCAGCAACTGGAACTCGGTGCGGGTGAGCTCGACGAACGCCTCGCCCACCGCCACGCCGTGGCGGGCGGTGTCGAGCTTGAGCTCGTCGAACGAGATCGCGTCGGGGTCGCCGTCGCCGTTGCCCGCGCGGCGCAGCAGGGCACGCAACCGCGCCTTGACCTCGCCCACGTCGAAGGGCTTGACGAGATAGTCGTCGGCGCCCGCGTCGAGCCCGTCGATGCGGTCCTCCACGGCGTCGCGAGCGGTCAGCATCAGGATCGGCACGCGGTTGCCGGCCGCGCGCAGGCGCCGGCAGACCTCGACACCGTCGAGGTCCGGAAGGCCGATGTCGAGCACGACCGCGTCGGGCACGCCCTGGACGATCGCCTCGAGGCCCGCCTGGCCGTCCTCGGCGGTCTGGACTTCGTAGCCCGCGAGCGTCAGCGCGCGACGCAGCGCGTCGCGCAGGGCACGGTCGTCGTCGACGATCAGGATTCGCACGGGAGCATTATCGGCGGCGCATCTAAGACCCGCCGAAGAGCTCTCCTACGTCACTCTCACGGTTGCGATCTACCGTGGCGGCCATGGAACGAATCGACACCGAAGCACTCGGCCGCGCCCTGCGCCGCCGCGAGGCCCTGCTCACCCTCGCCGGGCTCGGCGCCGGCGCGCTGTGGGCGGGCTGCGGCGGGCGCGGTGCGACCAGCGCCGCGGCCGGCACCGACGCGAGCGCCGCCGCCGCCTGCTTCCTGCAGCCCGAGGTCACCGAGGGCCCCTTCTGGATCGCCAACCACCTCACGCGGCGCAACATCACCGAGGGCAAGCACGGCGTGCCGCTGGCGCTTCAGATCTTCGTGGTCGACTCCGACTGCAAGCCGATCAAGGGCGCCGACGTCGAGATCTGGCACGCCGACGCAGCCGGCGCCTACTCGTTGGGCTCCAAGCGCTTCCTGCGCGGCCACCAGAAGAGCGACGCCGACGGCCGCGTCCTGTTCGAGACCATCTACCCCGGCTGGTACCGAGGCCGCACCCCGCACATCCACCTGAAGGTCCACGTGGGCGGCAACGTCGAGCACACCGGCCAGCTCTTCTTCAACGACGCGGCGAGCGATGCCGTCTACCGCACCGCTTCGTACCGGTCGCACGGCGAGCCCGACACCACCAACGGCGCGGACTCGATCTACGCCCAGTCGGGCGGCAGCAAGTCGAAGGTCAAGCTGACCCGGCGCGCCAAGGGCAAGGGCTACAGCGGCCGGATCACCGTCGGCGTGCAGACCTGATCGGCGGCCCGCCCTCCGCGCGGGTTCCGGCTTGCGCTCAGCCCATCGACGCTCTAGAAAGCAGAGCGGGAGATGCGGGGCACGAGGTACTTCTCGGTCGGGGCGACAATCGCCTTGCTGTGCACCCTTGCCGGGGTCAAGGACCGCGCCGAGCTCAAGCGGCTGTCCTCGCCCGACCTGCCCGGCCTCGCCTACGCGGCGATGACCGCCAAGGTGCAGGCGCCCACCTGGCTCGGGCCGGTGCCGATCGATCCGCCCGCGCCGTTCCCGGAATACCCCGGCAGCTTCGAGCTGGTCGGCCACGATCCGCTGCTCAACCGCGGCATGAACGCGGCGATCGCGGTCAAGGACGACTACGTCTACGTCGGGTCGCGCACCGACGGCGCGCACCCGAACAGCGAGCTGCTGATCGTCAACGTCGCCGACCCGGCGCACCCGTCGATCACCGGCAAGATCGGCCCGCCCGACGAGGGCAACGTCGGCGAGAGCTCGCGCGAGCTGCGCATCCTGCCCGACCAGAACCTGCTGCTGGTGCTCAACCACGGCTGCAGCGAGGCGATCCACGCCTGCGCCAACGCAACGCAGGCCGGCGTCAACATCGTCACGTCGACGATCCGCTTCTACGACATCGCCGGCGCGAACGCCGCGGCGCCCAAGCTCGTCGCGACATACACGCCGTCGCGCAGCGAGCCCCAGACGCCGCACGAGTTCTTCCTGTGGAGCGACCCGCAGCGGCCCGGCCGCGTCCTGATGTACGAGACGACGCCGAGCACGGTCTCCAGCGCCAAGAAGAACCTCTACGTCGTCGACCTGTCTCGCGCGCGCGAGAACGTGTTCCCGGAGATCGCGTCGTGGACCACCGACCTGGGCGACCCGGACGCCGACACGCGCCTGCACTCGCTCACGGTCTCCGCCGACGGCCGCCAGGCCTACCTCGCCTACCTGGGCGGCGGCTTCCTCGTCGCCGACACCTCGGACTTCGCCGACGACCTGCCCGACCCGCAGTTCCGCCTCATCACGCCGGCGAGCCACCGCGTCCACTGGGGCGACCCCGGCGCGCACAGCGCGATCCAGATCCCCGGCAGGCCGTACGCCATGACGACCGACGAGGTCTACGGCAAGCTCGGTGGCCTGCTTGGAGCGCACGGCTGCCCGTGGGGCTGGCCGCGGTTCCTCGACGTCAGCGATCCGGCGGCGCCCAAGCTCGTCGCCGAGTACAAGCTGCCGTTCAACCAGGAGGCGATCTGCGACTCGGTCCCGGCCGACCGCGACAACTTCGGCAGCTGGGCGTCGCACAACCCCACCCTGACGCCGAACATCGCGTTCTTGACCTGGCACGCAGCGGGCCTGCAGGCGATCGACATCTCCGATCCGACGCAGCCCAAGCCGGCCGCGATGTTCCTGCCCGACCCGCTGCCCGCCGTGGCGACCGAGGACCCGGCGCTCAGCGTCGGCCGCGACAAGGTCGTCATGTGGAGCTTCCCGATCATCCAGAACGGCCTGATCTACGCGGTCGACATCCGCAACGGGCTCTACATCCTTCGTTACCACGGCCCGTTCGAGCAGGAGGTCGCCGAGACCGGCTTCCTGGACGGCAACTCGAACTCGGGCGACGCCGCGGGCTTCGGCGGCGCGAGCTAGCGCGCGGCGGCGATCCGCGCCGCGCACTCACAGCCCTTGGCGACCAGCAGCTCGAGCTGGCGCTCGGGCGGGTCGATGTAGACGACCTGAGCGCTCTCGCCGGCCGCCAGCGAGCGGTCCAGCGGGCTGGCGTGGTTGTAACCGCGGCGGCGCATCTCGTCGACGAGCGCCTCGTGACGCGCGAACAGCGCGGCCAGCCGCCCCCGCCAGCGCGTGACCTCCGGGTGGGCGCGATACCCGGCGCGGTCGAGCGTGATCACGTTCCACGCGGCGTGCAGCTCGCGGTGCTCGCCGAGCAGGTGCGCCCGGCACAGCAGGGCCGGATCGACATCCCAGATGCGCACCCACGGGAGCGTACGGCCCGCACCGACGAGACGAACATGCGTTTGGGTGCGGCCATGGCGGGTACGGCATTAGAAGCACCTACTACGTGAGGGAGAATTTCTGATGCCTACGACCCAGACCGTCAAGCGCCGCACCGCCGCTACCAAGCGCAGCACGACCGCCAAGAAGGCGGCCGGCACGCGCGCTCGGAAGACCGCGGCCACCAACGCCACCCGCGCCAAGGCCAACGCCAAGCGTCGCGTCAAGCAGCCGGCCTCCAAGCAGGCCCGCCCGCTCGTCGCCCAGGCCGAGTTCGTCGGCGCCGTCGTCGGCAACACCGTCCAGACCGCGGTGACCGCCGGCACGAAGGTCGTGGCCGACGCCTCCAAGCGCGTCGCGAAGTTCTTCTAGCCGCTCGCGGCAACAGCAACGTCGTACAGAGGGGCCTCTTCGGAGGCCCCTCTTGCGTTGCGTACTGCGGTCAGGTCTTCTTGTTGCCGCGCGCGGCTCGCGGCTCGTTGGTAGAACGGGTAGGTGGCCTCCGGCGAACTGACGATCTCGGCGGAGCCTCTCGGCCCCGAGCCGGTGCCGATGGAGCTGTCGTGGCGCCGCCTGCGCCGCGAGCTGACGATCCTCGCCCTGATCCTCGGCGGGGGTGCGGCGCTGATCGTGCTGCTGCCGGGTCTGGACATCGCTGCGCGAACGATTCGGCGACGCTCAGCCGGGCTGGCTGGTGCTGGCGGCCGCGCTTCAGGTGCTGTCCTGCCTCTCCTACGTGCTCGCGTTCCGGACGGTGTTCTGCCGCCAGATGAGCTGGGGCACCAGCTACCAGATCGGCATGTCCGAGCTGGCGACGAACTCGCTGCTGTCCGTGGGCGGCGCCGGAGGGCTCGCGCTCGGAGCCTGGATCCTGCGCCGCGGCGGCATGCCGACCGATCACGTCGCGCGCCGTACGGTCGCCTTCTTCCTGCTGACCAGCCTGACGAACGTCACCGCGCTGGTCGTGGCGGGCATCGGGCTGGGCACCGGGCTGCTGCATGGGGCCCCGAACCTTCTGCTGCTGGGGATCCTGCCCGCGGCGATCGGGCTGCTGGGCATCGCGCTCGCGCTGGGCGTGCGCCCCCTGGCCCGCCGCCTCGCGGGCCGCACCCGCCGCCCCCGCGTCGCGGCCGGCCTCGAGCACGTGGCCGCCGGAGTCGACGAGGCGCTCGGACTGCTGCGTCAGCGCGAGCCCGCGCTGTTCATCGGCGCGGCCGGCTACATGCTCTTCGACGTCGCCATGCTCGGCGTCTGCTTCACGGCCTTCGACAACGAGGTCCCTGCCTTCGGGGTGCTGCTGATGGCGTACCTGATCGGCCAGCTCGGCGGGCTGATCCCGATTCCCGGCGGCATCGGTGGTGTGGACGGCGGGCTGATCGGCACGCTGGTGCTCTACGGCGCGGGCGCGACCGCCGCGGCCACCGCGGTCCTCGCCTATCGCGGCATCCTGCTCGTTCTCCCGCTCGCGCTCGGAGTGCCCGCGATGCTCGTGCTCCAGCGGCGCCTGCGTCAGGAGCGCCACGACATCGCGGCGTGCGTCGTCAGCGGTGGCGAGGTCGAGATCCTCGGCCGCGGCCGGGTGCCGGCGGCCGACCTGCTCGGCGCGGAGTCCTGAGAACGCGGCTCAGCCGACGCGCAACCGGAACAGCAGCTCGTCCTCGTAACACCACGACCACCGCTCACCCGGTTCGAGCGATCGGATGATCGGATGCCCGGTCGCGCCGTAGTGGGCGGTGGCGTGCCGGTTCGGGCTGTCGTCACAGCAGCCGACGTTCCCGCAGGTCTGGCACAGCCGCAGATGCACCCACGTGTCGCCGGCCGCGAGGCACTCCGCACAGCCCTCGACCTCGCCCTCGGGCTCGAGGTACTTGACCTGGTCCAGATGCCCGCACTCGGCCATGGGCCGAGCCTAGGCGACTCGGCTTCTAGGCGCTGTCGCCGCGCTGGGCCGCGAGCTGGCAGTAGCCCGGGAACCAGCCCTGCGAGCGCTTCAGCGAGGCTGTCCGCGACAGCGAGGCGCGCTGCGCGGCCGTCAGTGCCGGCAGCGTCGGCTGGACTCCGTTGGTTCCGGGCACGGTCCCCGGCTCGGGCCGGATCGCGCCGTACTTGTTCGGGACGTAGTGCGAGCCCTTCCAGCGCAGGATGTCGATGCCGCGGGCGTAGTCGATCGAGTAGACGATGTCCGTGCCCGGCGCCCACTTCGGCGAGGACGTCTCGAAGCCCAGCGGCTGGAAGTAGCCCTGCTCGATGATCTGGCCGTCGGGCGTGACCTGCTCGAAGCGAACGCCGTTGTCGTATTCGGCGAGCGCGACGAGGCCGCCGTTGTCGAACGACTTGTGCTCCTCGAACCAGTGGACCGAGCAGCCGGCGGCGTTGGCCGCGACGTTGCCGTCGACGTACTTGCCGTTGCGCGGACGCTCCTCGTCCAGGGGGCCCTCGAACACGCCGGTCTGCGCCGTCTTGGAGGCGTCGAGCACCGCGAACGACGCGACGTCGTCGGTGCACTGCGCGTTGAAGTTCGTCTCGCCGCCCTGGAAGGCGAACTTGTCGCGCCCGTTGCGCGGCCAGCGCACGGAGTGCACGAAGCGCTTGTCGGCGTTGCCGCCGACCGCGAGCAGCTTCGGCGCGAGGATCGAACCGCCGTCGGTGGGGTTGACCGAGATCACCGCGAACGGCTGGCAGGCTGCGAAGAGCACGCCGGGCCGGATCTCGCGCACGTGGTGGCAGCTCGACAGATCGGGCCGCCCGCGCTCCTTCAGCTGGGCGTTGACCGGCACGCGCCAGTCGCCGAGGTCCTTGGGCTGCGCGCCGTCGAGGACGCCGCGCAGGTCGGTGATGCTGCCGGCCGAGCCGTAGAGGTACTTGCAGTCGTGGATGCAGGTGCTCGTGTGGTCGCCGTTCTGCGGGACCGCCGGGAGCTCCTTGATGTTCGCCGGATCGCGCACGTCGAAGAGCTGCAGGCACGACGTCACGGTCGGGTCCGGGATGTTGCAGCTCGGCATCAGGTCGAACCAGTCGTTGGAGATCGAGAGGATCTTCCCGTTGGTCGAGACCTCTTCGTTCTCCCAGGCGATGTTGACCGTCAGCAGGCCGATCGGCTGCGGATCGTCGGCCTTGGTGATGTCGTAGATCGACAGGTTCTTCGCGCTGGTGACGTACAGGCGGTTGCCCACCACCTTCGCGCCGGTGGTCTGCCCGACGTCGGTCTTGATCGACCGGACGTACTCGACGTTGTCGGATGCCACGTAGTCGGGACCGATGGCGGCCGGGGCCGGGGCGGCGAGGAGCAGGGTTCCCGCGGCGGCGGCGAGCGCCGCGCGGACCAGCGAGCGGTGGACCATGTCAGCGCCAACGCGAGGCGCAGCCCGAACTTGCGGGCTTTTCAGGGGTCAGCCGTGCGGTCGACGACCCCGTCGCCGTCGAAGTCCCAGCTGTGGCTGACGATGCGGCCGTCGCATGGTGGCCCCGCGAGCTGTCGCGGTAGTCGTCGAGCATCGTCCACTTGCATCTGCACAGCTACGCCGGAAGGGTTGATCCGAGCGGCCGGTAGGCGCGAATGTACGCGTGGCATGTCCATCGGACGACCACAGAAGGAGGCACGCATGCCGACGGTGATGTGCATGAGCTGGGCGGGTGTCACCCGCGAGCAGTACGACGCCGCGCGCGAGAGGGTGAACTTCGAGGGCGAGGCCCCGGCGGGCGGGATGCTCCATGTCGCGTGGGTCGACGACGCGGGGCTGCGCGTGGTCGACGTCTGGAACTCGGCCGAGGAGTTCCAGCGCTTCGCGGAGGAGCGCCTGATGCCCGGCGTGACCGATCTGGGCCTCCCCGGGGAGCCGCAGGTCGAGCTCTACGAGGCGCACAACGTCTACACCCCCGCCTACGAGCCGATCGAGGCGGCAAGCCAGGACTAGGGCGCGCGCCGGCCTGCGGGTCGAGGTGGCTGCCCGCGGAGCCGGCGAACTCTCGCGCCCTCGCGCGCCCGAGGGCGCGAGCACGCGGCTGCCCCGGCGCGACGCGCGTGGTAGAAGGCACGCATGGCGACCATCATTTGCGTGCTTTACGACGATCCGAAGGACGGACACCCGACGTCTTACGCGCGCGACGACGTGCCCAGGATCGAGGGCTACCACGGCGGGACCACCACGCCGACCCCTGAGGCGATCGACTTCACCCCGGGCGAGCTGCTGGGAAGCGTGTCGGGCGAGCTGGGCCTGCGGAAGTTCGTCGAGGAGCGAGGCCACCGGCTGGTCGTCACCTCCGAGAAGGAGGGCCCCGACTCGGTCCTCGAGCGAGAGCTTCCAGAGGCCGAGATCGTGATCTCACAGCCCTTCTGGCCCGCTTACTTGACAAGGGAGCGGATCACCAAGGCCCCGAACCTGAAGCTCGCGGTGACCGCGGGGATCGGCTCGGATCATGTCGACATCGACGCCGCGATCGAGCACGGCATCACGGTTGCCGAGGTCACCTACTCCAACAGCATCAGCGTCTCAGAGCACGTGGTGATGATGATCCTCGCCCTCGTGCGCAACTACATCCCGTCCCACAAGACGGTGGTCGAGGGCGGCTGGAACATCGCCGACTGCGTCTCGCGGGCCTATGACCTCGAGGGCATGCAGGTCGGCACCGTCGGTGCCGGGCGGATCGGCTCCGCGGTGCTGCGGCGGCTCAAGCCGTTCGAGGTCGGGCTGCACTACACCGACCGCCACCGGCTGCCCGACGAGGTCGAGAAGGAGCTCGGGCTGACCTTCCACGCCGACGCCGAGGCGCTGGTGGGGGTCTGCGACGTGGTGACGATCAACGCGCCCCTGCATCCCGAGACCGAGGGCCTGTTCGACGACGAGCTCATCGGCAAGATGAAGCGCGGCGCCTATCTGGTGAACACCGCGCGCGGCAAGATCTGCGATCGCGACGCCGTTGCGCGCGCGCTCGAGAGCGGCCAGCTCGCCGGCTACGCGGGCGACGTCTGGTTCCCGCAGCCCGCCCCGGAGGACCATCCGTGGCGGACGATGCCCCACCACGGCATGACCCCGCACACGTCGGGCACGACGCTGTCGGCGCAGGCACGCTACGCGGCCGGAACCCGGGAGATCCTCGAGTGCTGGTTCGACAACCGCCCGATCCGCGAGGAGTACCTGATCGTCCAGGGTGGCGCGCTCGCCGGCGCCGGCGCGCACGCCTACAGCGCCAAGGGCCGCTAGGCGGCCGTGTAGGCGGCCGCCGGGACCGCGGCTTCGTCCTGCTCCACCCGGTTGCGCCCGGCGCGCTTGGCGTCGTAGAGCGCGGCGTCGGCTGCACCGACGAGCGTCGCGAAGTCGACCTCCTCGTCGTAGGCGGTCGCCACCCCGAAGGAGCACGCCACCGGGACGCCCGAGGGCCGGAGCCCTTCGATTCCGGCACGCAGCTTCTCGGCGATCTGGCGCGGCACGCTCGCCGTCGGCGCCAGGGAGCAACAGCAGGAACTCCTCCCCTCCGAGCCGATAGAGCAGTTCGAACGTGCGCAGATTGCGGCGCAACTCGTCGGCCACGCCGCGCAGCACGTCGTCGCCAACGGCATGGCCGTGTGTGTCGTTGATCGCCTTGAAGCCGTCGATGTCGGCGATCACCACGCTGACAGGCTGCCCCGTGAGCGCAGCCTGCTCGGCGACCTCGGCGAACCGCGGCTCGAGCGCGCGGCGGTTGAGCAGACCGGTGAGCTGATCGAGCGTGCTTTCGGCCCGGTGGCGAACGTCGGAGGCGACCAGCGGCCGCAGATAGACCGTCAGGCAGAGCAGCAGCGCGAGCGGGACCACGAGCGTCTCGGGATGCGCTGCGACGTACCGCGCGTCGACGCCGACCGTGGTGGCGATCATGAGCAGTGCGCTGACCGGGGCCCCGGCGGCGAGCCCGCGGCTGCTGAAGCGCGCGCCGACCATGACCACCGGTAGGGCGAGTGCGTTGACCAAGAAACGTCCGCGGGCCGCCCGTCAACACGGTCCCGATCGCCAGCATGACCTGGATGTTCACGGCCGTCGAGAAGAAGACCCAGAGCTCGGGACGCCGCCGTTGCTCGAGGCGCGATCCGCCGATCACGACGATGGCGATCATCACGGTCGCCATCGCGAGCAGCACCCAGCCGGCATTCGTCGAGAGGGCCATGACCACCGCCAGGAGACTGGCCACCACGATCGTCGATACGCGCGCGAGCCAGAGGCGCTCCTGCATGTCCAGGAACCGCTCGCGATCGCGCAAGCTCGGGCACAGCCAAGAAAAGATCGGCTCGATACCTGTCCATCGCCCGATTTGGGCCATGTCGTGAGCGCCGAGCGCCCCCGCCAGGACTCGAACCTGGAACCTGCCGGGTAGAAGCCGGCTGCTCTATCCAGTTGAGCTACGGGGGCTCGCGGCGCAACGCTAGCCGGTCGGAAGGACCGCGCGCCGGTCTAGACTCGGCAACATCGGGGCGTAGCGAAGCCTGGTATCGCGCGGCCTTTGGGGGGCTGAGATCGCCGGTTCAAATCCGGCCGCCCCGACCTCTTCCTCATCTGAACGTCCATGTGACATGGGCGTTTCTCACGATCGATGGGCCTTCGGCCGACCCTGATGGTGGGGCAAGGAGCCCCACCGGTCGCGCGCGCGACCGTGAAGCGATCCACGACGGAGGCCGGGCAGGATGCCCACCGCTCCTTCACTGCTGCGTCGGGCAGGCATTCTCGGCGCCGCAATCACAGGACTTGCCCTCTCGCCCGCGTCGGCCCTCGCCGACGAGGCCGTCGTGCCCTGCGTGCCGGTGGCCGATCAGGCCGTGCTCTGCCCGGCCACGATCCCCGCGCCGATCCTGTCCCCCGCGCCGGCGCCCACGCCGGCGCCGACGGCCGCGGCCAAGCCGAAGCCCACTGCCGCCAAGCCCCGGCGCGGCTGCCGCGACGGCAACCTGATGCCCACGACGGCCAACGTCGTCCGCATCCGCCGCGCCACGCTGTGCCTGCTCAACCGCCAGCGCCGCCGCCATCACCGCCGTCCGCTGCGCACCAACCTCTCGCTTCAGAGCGTCGCGCAGCGGTATTCGCAGGAGATGGTGTCCGACCACTTCTTCGACCACGTCTCGCCCTCCGGTGCGACGTTCATCCAGCGCATCCAGCAGACCCGCTACCTGGCGCGCGCCGCGTCGTGGTCGCTGGGCGAGAACCTCGCCTGGGGCTCGGGCCACTACGCCACCCCGCGCGAGACGATGGACTCCTGGATGCACTCGCCGGGCCACAAGCACAACATCCTCGAGCCCCGCTACCGCGAGATCGGGATCGGCGTCGCGCTCGGCACCCCGACCGACCAGCCGGTTCCCGGCGCCACCTACACCACCGAGTTCGGCAAGCGGACCAGTCGGTAGGGTCCGCCGCCGCCATGGCGGACGTCCACCCCCTGCGAGCACTGCACTTCGACCAGGGAGTCGCGGGGCCGCTCCAACAGCTCGTAGCGCCGCCGTACGACGTCATCGACCCCGCACAGCGCGAGGAGCTGGCGAGCCGGTCGCCGTACAACGCCGTCCGCGTCGACCTCCCTGTCGGCGACGACCCCTACGCCGCGGCGGCGCAAACGCTCGACGAATGGCGTGCCGCGGGCGCGGTCGTCCGCGACGACGAGCCCGCGCTCTGGGCACTCACGCAGGACTACACCGGCCCCGACGGCGAGCGGCGCACGCGGCGTGGCTTCTTCGCGCGCGTGCGCGTGGAGGAGTACGGCCCCGGCCGGATCCGCCCGCACGAGCGCACGCACCCCGGCCCCAAGGAGGACCGGCTCAACCTGATGCGAGCCACGAAGGCGAACCTCAGCCCGATCTTCTCCCTGTTCTCGGACCCCGAAGGGGAGGCGTGGGCGGTGCTGGAGCAGTTCACCAGGCAAGACCCGTGGGGCGAGGCGGTCGACGACGACGGCACCACCAACCGCCTCTGGCGCATCGCCGACCCCGAGGCGATCCGCCAGGTCCAGTTCGTCCTCGAGGACACCGAGCTGCTGATCGCCGACGGCCATCACCGCTACGAGACCGCCCGCGTCTACGCCGAAGAGGTCGGCGGCGATGGCGACCACCGCTTCGTCCTCATGAACCTCGTCGCCATGGAGGACGAGGGTCTGACG
This sequence comes from uncultured Actinomycetes bacterium, assembly GCA_963825415.1. GTDB lineage: Bacteria > Actinomycetota > Thermoleophilia > Solirubrobacterales > Solirubrobacteraceae > BP-464. Next base: position 350,074 of record CAWGTD010000006.1, read on the forward strand.
ATCTTCCCCACCCACCGCTTGGTGAGCGACACCACGCGCGAGACCCAGGAGGCGCTGGCCTCCACGCTGCGCGAGCACTTCGACATCGACGAGCTGCCGTCGCCCGAGGAGCTGCCTCCGCCTGCGGGCAACGGCCCGCTGACGCTCGGCTACATCGACTCGCACTTCAAGCGCCCCTTCCGCCTCACGCTGCGCGACCAGGCGATCGCCGACATCGCCCTGCACGACATGCCCAAGCCCTACCGGCAGCTCGACACCGCGGTGCTCGAATCCCTGGTTCTCAAGGGGCCGCTGGGGCTCACCGACGACGACATCGACCACCAGCACGGTCTCTCGTATTCGCGCACCGACGACGAGGCGCTGCGGCTGGTGCAGGACGGCACGGTCGACCTGGCGTTCTTCCTGCGGCCAAGCCCGGTGGCACAGGTGCAGGAAATCGCGGCAACCGGGGTAAACATGCCCCCGAAGTCCACGTATTTCTTTCCCAAGGTCCCGACGGGACTTCTCTTCAACCCTCTGACATGATCGGCTGACGATGAAGGCGATCTCCACCCGCACCGGAACGCTCCGCCAGAGCGTCAAGATCCGCGACCACGAGCTGACCTCCGACGAGCCCCCCAGCCACGGCGGCGAAGACACGGGCCCCAGCCCGCAGGAGCTGCTCGCCGCGAGCCTCGCCTCTTGCACGGCGATCACGATGGAGATGTACGCCCAGCGCAAGGGCTGGGACATCGGCGACGTCGAGGTCGCAGTCGACTACACGCCGGCCGAGCGCGGCACGCCGACCCGCTTCAACCTCGTCATGCGCTTCCCTGACTCGCTCAGCGACGAGCAGGTCGAGCGCCTGCAGGTGATCGCCGCCAAGTGCCCCGTGCACCGCACGCTCGACGGCGAGGTCATGTTCGACGAGCGTGTCGAGCGGACCTCACTCGCGAGCTGAGCTCGCGGCGGGGCTGCGCGGGGTCCTGCTCGACGCCGAGCAGGCGGCCGGCCTCGAGGTCCACGGCCGCACCGACGCCGCCGTGCTGGTGCCGCTCTATTTCGACGGAACGGGCGAGCTGCACGTGGTCTTCACGCGCCGCCACGACGACCTGCGCCGCCACGCCGGCGAGATCTCGTTCCCCGGCGGCCGGGCCGAGCCCGACGAGGGCGATCTGCGTAACACCGCGCTGCGCGAGGCCCACGAGGAGATCGGGCTGCCTCCCGACGACGTCGAGCTGGTGGGCGCGCTTCAGCCCACCCCCACGATCGCCACCAACTACGCGGTCTATCCGTTCGTCGGCCTGATCGACCAGGGCTGCGAGTGGGAGATCTCCCCGCGCGAGGTCGAAGCGGTGCTCGAGCTGTCGGTCGCCGACCTGCGAAGCGGGCACGGGCGCCGGCGCCTGCTGCGCCGCGGCGTGCCGTTTCGCACCGACGTCTACGCGGTCGGCGACGACCTGATCTGGGGTGCCACGGCGCGGATTCTCGGCGACCTGCTCGACCGCCTCGACGCGCTGGCGACCGACGCCGGCTAGGCCGGCGTCTTCTCGATCGGCACGTCGACGAGATTGCCCCACTCGGTCCACGAGCCGTCGTAGTTGCGGACGTCGTCCTTGCCGAGCAGCTCGTGCAACACGAACCAGGTGTGCGCCGAGCGCTCGCCGATCCGGCAGTAGGCGATGATCGGATCGTCGGCCAGCACGCCCTTGCCGCGGTAGAGCTCCTCGAGCTCCTCCTTGGCCTTGAACGTGCCGTCCTCCTGGACCGCCTGCGCCCACGGCACCGACGCCGCGCCCGGGATGTGCCCGCCGCGCTGCGCGCCCTCCTGCTCGTAGCCGGCCATCGCGATCAGCTCGCCGGAGAACTCCTGCGGCGAGCGCACGTCGACCAGGCGCGTGGGGTCGTCGAGCGCCGCGCGCACCTCGTCGCGCTTGGCCCGGATCGCGTCGTTGCCGGGCTGGGCGGTGAAGGTGGTCGGCTCGTGGCCGGGGACCTCGGTGGTGGTGGGCCTGCCCTCGGAGATCCACTTCTCGCGCGGGCCGTTCATGAGCTTGACGTTGGTGTGGCCGTAGTAGAGGAGGTACCAGTACGTGTAGGCCGCGAACCAGTTGTTGCGATCGCCGTAGAGGACGATCGTGTGGTCGTTGGAGATGCCGCTCGAGCCGAACAGCTCGCCGAAGGCGTCGGCGGCGAGGAAGTCGCGACGCACCTGGTCCTGGAGGTCCTTCTTCCAGTCGAACCCGATCGCGCCGGGGATGTGCGCCTCGGCGTAGAGCGCGGGATTCTCGTCGACCTCGACGATGCGGATCGAGGGGTCGTCGAGGTGCTGTTCGACCCAGTCGGTCTCGACGAGGACGTCCTTTGCATACTGCGCCATGATGGCCTCCTGCTGAATTCCGGTCGGCTTTAGGGGCTTTCGTTCGAGTGTAGACGCTGGCCTTATCCTTCGATTTCCGGCATGCAGAACGCCCCCCAACCCGCCGCCCTTCGAGATCGTGCCGAACGCCATGTGTTCGGCGAACTGCCGGGACTGCCCGCCGAGGAGCGCCGCGCGCTTGCGCTTCTCGAGCTGACCGATGGCGACCGCGCACTCGCCGCGCGCGAGACCGGCCTCGACGAACAGGCGCTACGCACCGCCCTCGCGCAGGCGCGCAAGGCCCTGCGCCGCACCCGCGCTCCGCTGGCGGCGGGCGGGCGCTGCGAGCACGCAGAGCTGCTGCACTCCGACCAGCTCGACGGTGTGATCGAGTGGCGCGACAGGCGCTGGCTCGACATCCACCTCGACCGCTGCCCGCGCTGCCTCGAGCACGAAGATCTGCTCGCCCAGGCCCGCGCCGATCTGCATGCCGCGTTCGCCGCCGGCGAGGCGGAGCGGGAGCGGCCGAAGGCCGCGCCGCCTGAGCCTCCGCGCCCCGAGGAGCGCGCGCAGCTGCGCGTCGTCCCGCCTCCGGTCGAGGAGCCGCCCGTCGCCGACGTCGCACCCGCAGCGCCGCCGGCGCCGCCGAGACCCGCGGCCCCGCCGGCCGCGAAGCGGCCGGCTCACCCGGCGCGCCGTGCCGCCGCCGCGCGCGCCGCCAGGATCATCGCCGCCGTACTCGTGGTGGCCGCGTTGCTGGCCGCGATCGGCTTCGGGATCAGCCAGCTCGGCGGTGGGAGCGACGATCAGAGCGCGCCGTGGTCGCGGCCCGACGCGCCCGACGTCCGCCCCGCCCCGCTCAGCGGGCAGTAGCCGCGCGGCGCGCGGCGAGCAGGCCGTCGATCGCCCCGCGGGCAGCGGCCGCCCACTCGGCTGCGTCGGCCGGGTCTGCGTCGAGCAGCGCGTAGGGCAACTCGTTGGCCTCCCCCACCCGGCGAACCTCGGCGGCACCGCCGGCAAGCACCGCCGCGTCGACGGGCCCCGCCTGCTCGTAGAGCACCCCGCGCACCGAGGTGTCGATCGTCCGCTCGAGCATCATCGACAGCCGCGAGCCGTGCAGCGCCGCGACGCGGTCGGCGTCCCCCGCCGCCGTGCCCAGCGCCCAGAGCAGGATCGTCACGTTGTCGAGCGCGTAGCGCAAAGTGCCCACCACGTCGGGATCGCCGATCCAGCACTCGGCACCGACATCCTCGATCGCGGCGCGCCCGGCCTCGGTGCGCGTCACCGCGCGGACCGCGTGACCCTCGTCGACGAGGTTGCGGGCGAGCCGCAGCCCGCGGCAGCCGCCGCCGACCAGCAGCACCCGCACGCGCTCAGCCCTCCAGCTCGGCGCGCAGCTCGTCGAGGGTGAGCTCGGGCTCCCCGCGCTCGCGGCGCTTGGCGTTGGTCGCGTCGAGCATCTGGGCGATCTCGATGTCGGCCATGTAGTCGTCGCGGCGCTTGACCTGCTCCTGGAGGTCCTCGCGCACCTGCGAGTGCAGCCCCTCCTCGGTCAGCTCGGCCGCGCCGCGCGCCCGCCGGCGCTCGTTGGCGGCCTCGAGCATCTGGTCGAGGTCGTCGATCTCGTTCTGGACCTCCTGCTCGGCGGACCGCGTCGGGCGCCAGTCGAGCTGCGCGGCGCCCGAGCCCGGATAGAAGAGGCCGAGCAGGATCAGGACCAGGAGCAGCCCTCCCACGAGGCCGGTCATGATCACGACGAAGGGGTCGATGGCGAGGATCACGGCCGCGCGAGTGTACGGTCCCGGCCCCATGGATTTCGCACTCACCGACGAGCAGCAGCTCGTCCGCGAGACGGCACGGGACTTCGCCCAGAAGGTCGTCCGTCCACGCGCCGACCAGAACGCTCGCGATCACCACTTCGACGTCGACCTCGCCAAGCTGATCGCCGAGCAGGGCTATCTCGGCGCGATCATCCCGCGCGAGTACGGCGGCGCCGGCCTCGACTACGTCACCTACGGGCTCGTCGTCGAGGAGATCGGCGCGGTCGACAGCGCGATGCGCACCGTGATCAGCGTGCAGACCTCGCTGGTGTGCAGCGCGATCCTGCGCTGGGGCACCGAGGAGCAGAAGCAGCTCTACCTGCCCAAGCTGTGCTCGGGGGAATGGCTGGGCTGCTTCGGGCTGACCGAGCCCGACACCGGTTCGGACGCCGCCAACCAGCGCACCCGGGCGACGAAGGTCGACGGCGGCTGGAAGATCAACGGGGCGAAGATGTGGATCTCGATGGGCAACTACGCCAAGGTCGCCCTCGTCTTCGCGCAGACCGATCCCGAGAAGAAGCACCGGGGGCTGGCTTGCTTTTTGGTCGACACCGATCAGGCCGGTTATGAGGCCACCGAGATCCACGGCAAGATGGGCCTGCACGCCTCGGACACCGCGGCGATCTCGCTCGACGACGTCTTCGCGAGCGACGACCAGGTACTCGGCGAGGTGGGCGAAGGCTTCAAGGTCGCGATGAGCGCGCTGGACTCCGGCCGCTTCAGCGTCGCCGCGGGGTCGACCGGCATCTGCCAGTACGTCCTCGACGAGTCGGTCCGTTATTCCGTCGAGCGCAAGCAGTTCGACCGCCCGATCGCCTCGTTCCAGCTCGTGCAGGGGATGCTGGCCGAGATGAAGGTCAAGACCGACGCGTCGCGGCTGCTGACCTGGCGCGCCGGCTGGCTGAAGGACACCGGCCAGCCCAACACGACCGAGACCTCGATCGCGAAGTTCTACGCGACCGAGGCGGCCCAGTGGTGCGCCAACACCGCGATCCAGGTCCACGGCGGCGCGGGCTACGTCGACGATCACCCCGTCGAGCGGGCGTTCCGCGACGTGCGCGTGACGACCCTCTACGAGGGCACCTCGCAGATCCAGCGCCTGATAATCGGCCGGGCGCTGACGGGTATCAACGCCCTCGCATGATGCGGGTCGGCGTCGTCGGCGCGGGCACGATGGGCGCGGGGATCGCCCAGCTCGCCGCGCAGACGGGCGCCGAGACGCTGCTGCACGACCCGATCGCCGACCTCGACGCGGCCATCGCAAAGATCACGGCGCGCTGGGAGAAGAAGGGGCAGGGGTTCGAGGCGCCGTTGCCCGCTCCGGCGGTCGAGGACCTGGCGGGTTGCGACGTGGTTGTCGAGGCCGCGCCCGAACGGCTCGAGCTCAAGCGCGAGCTGTTCGCCAAGCTCGGCGAGCTCGCACCCGACGCTGTGCTGGCGTCGAACACCTCGTCGATCCCGATCACCGCGATCGCCAGCGCCTCGCCGCACCCGGAGCGGGTCGTCGGGATGCACTTCTTCAACCCGGCGCCGGTCATGCGGCTGGTGGAGGTGATCGCCGCGGTGCAGAGCGCGCCCGAGGCGGTGGCGCGGGTCAGAAAGCTGGGCGAGGCGATGGGCAAGCACGTCATCGCCGCGGCGGACGTCGCCGGCTTCGTCGTCAACCGCACCAACCGCCCGTTCGGCCTCGAGGCGCTGCGCTGTCTCGAGCAGCGCCTTGCGGACGTCGCGACGATCGACCGCATCTACCGCCTCGGGGGCGGCTTTCGCATGGGGCCCTTCGAGCTGCAGGACCTGGTCGGCATCGACGTCGGCTACGAGGTGTCGCTGAGCTTCGCGGAGCTGTCGTTCGGCGAGCCGCGCTGGCGGCCGTCGCCGCTGAGCGCGCAGCTGGTCGCGGCCGGCTGGCACGGTCGCAAGACGGGCCGCGGCTGGTACGTCTACGAGAGCGACGGCCCGCATCGCGCCGACGACCCCGAGCCGCCGGCGGCGACGGGCGGCGCCGTCGTCGAGGGCGACGGCCCGGTCGCGGACGCGCTGCGCCAGCGAGCCAACGGCGACGGTCCGCCGATCGTGGTGGACGGTCTCGGCGGGACGGTCGACGGCGAGCCCTTCTACGCGATCGCGCCGCTGGCGCTCGTCGAGGTCACCGGCGACGCGGGCGAGCGGGCATTCGCCGGGCTCGGGCTCCACACCGCCCGCGTGGCGCCGTCGCCGGGCGGCGTGCTGCCGCGCGCGGTCTGTCAGGTCATCAACGAGGCGCACTTCTCCCTGGGCGGCGGCGTCGCGAGCGCCGAGGACATCGACGCCGGCCTCGAGCTCGGGATGAACCACCCGCGCGGCCCGTTCGCCTGGGCCGAGCTGCTGGGTCGCGACCACGTGCTCGGCGTCCTGGAAGCACTGCGCTCGCTGCACGGCGACGCCTACCGCGCCGCCCCGGCGCTGCGGACATGACCCGGCCGGTCTGCATCGACCACCTCACGCTGCCGGTCAGAGACCTCGAGGCCAGCCGCCTCTTCTACGCGGCCGCCCTCGGCGGGCTGGGCTACAACGAGGTCTCGGTCGAGGGCATGCCCACCTGGGGCCCGCAGCGAGCCGAGGACTTCTCGATCACTCCGGGCGAGCCGCCGCCGGGCGGCATGCACATCGCGTTCGCCGCCCAATCCCGCGAGGACGTCGAGGCCTTCTACGCCGACGGTCTCGCCGCCGGCGGGAGCGACAACGGCGCGCCCGGCATTCGGCCCGTCTACACCCCTGGTTACTACGCCGCGTACCTGCTCGATCCCGACGGCAACAACGTCGAGGCGGTCCTGCACGAGCGCCCCGCGTCTGACGGAACCGGGCCCTCGGGCGTTTCACCAGCGTGATCCCGTTCCAGAGGTTTCTCGACGACCACCGTGACGTCGTGTGGCGCTTCTCGGTGGCGTCAGTCGGCCGCCAGGAGGCAGACGACGTCTTCCAGGAGACGTTCCTCGCCGCCATGCGCGCCTACCCGCGACTGCGGCAGGACTCCAACCTGCAGGCCTGGGTCCTGACGATCGCCCACCGCAAGGCGCTCGATCATTTCCGTGCACGCGCGCGCCGCGCCGTGCCCGAGGACATCCCGGAGGTTGCGGTCGCAGACCGCGAGCCACCGGACGAGGCGCTGTGGGAGCAGGTCCGCGCGCTGCCGGCCAAGCAACGGGCGGCGGTGACGCTGCGCTATGCCGCCGACCTCGACTACACCGCGATCGGCGCCGCGCTCGACTGCACCGCCGACGCCGCCCGCTCTTCCGTCCATGAAGGCATCAAGAAGCTCCGCCAGGAGGTGGCAGCATGAATCGCACGCCCTCACCCCGCCCTCGTCCGCCGGCGCCGCCGACGCGGCCGCCCGTTTCGCGGCCACGGCGCCCGCCGACATCCACTACGCCGAGCTCGACACGCCCGCCGGCCGTCTGCTCGCCGCGCGTACCGACCGCGGCCTCGTCCGCCTCGCATACGAGGACTTCAACGGCGGCCTCGACGTCATCCTCGAGGCGCTCGCCGACCGGCTCTCGCCGCGGATCCTCGAGGGCCCGGGCCGTCTGGACGACGTTCGTCGCGAGCTCGACGAGTACTTCGAGGGCCGCCGCAACCGCTTCGACCTGGCGATCGACTACTCGCTGGTCCGCGGCGACTTCGGCCGCCGGGTGCTCCAGGCCACCGCGCGGATCCCGTTCGGCGAGGTCGCCACGTACAAGGACGTCGCCACACGCGCCGGTTCGGCCGGTGCCGTGCGCGCCGCCGGCAATGCGCTGGGGGCCAATCCGATCCCGATCGTCGTCCCCTGCCACCGTGTGCTGCGCACCGGCGGCGGCTTGGGCGGCTACACGGGCGGCCTGCATCGCAAGGAGCTGCTGCTGCGGACCGAAGGAGTGTTGATGTAGGCCATAGAGTGCGGCCATGCGTAGACACGGATGGTCGCTCGCCGTTGTGGTTCTCCTGGCGCTCCTGGCGCTGCCGCCCACGGCGATGGCCCACCCGGAACGCACCACGTCGTTCACCTTCCCCGCGCAGGGCAAGGTCCCTACCTACCGGTCCAAGGGGCCGAGCAACGTGGTCTGCAAGACGGCCTCGCGCAAGCTCCTCAAGAAGGAGTTCAAGGGCAACAAGCGGCTGCTCAAGCGCCGCCTCGCCACCCTGAAGCGCTGTCGCTTCCACGACATCCAGGCGGCGATCGACAAGGCCAAGTCCGGCTATCGCATCCTCGTCATGCCCGGCGTCTACAAGGAAATGCCCAGTCGCGCCGTCCCGGTGGGCGCGCCGGGGCAGCCGCCGTGCGCCAACGACTACGTCACCGTCGAGCCCATGTACGGGCAGTCGCCGCCGCCCGCCGGGCCGCGCTCGAACGACTTGCCCGACCGCGCCAACCGCAACTACGCGATCAAGTGCCCGACCTCCAAGAACCTGATCGCCGTGATCGGCGACACGCGGCCTGAGCCCACGCCGCTGACGCCGATGCTGCCCAAGTGCGTGCAGCTGTGCAACCTGCAGATCGAGGGCCTGGGCAAGGAGCCCGAGGACGTCCTGATCGTCTCGGACCGCAAGAAGCTCGACGTGCTGCGCATCGACCGCGCCGACGGCATCTACCTGCGCAACTTCGCGATCGAGCAGGGCGCTTTCAACAACGTGGACCTCGTCGAGGTCGACGGCTTCCGCGTGTCGAAGGTCGTCTCGCGCTACGCGCAGAACTACGGGGTCCTCTCCTTCACCGCCACGCACGGCCTCTACGACAACGACGTCGCGTACAACAACGGCGACTCGGGCCTCTACCCGGGATCGAGCATGAAGGGCTGCTCGATCGACAGCGGCATCGATCCCAACGCGTACGGGACCTGCGAGGCGACGGGCTGCGGCAACCCCTCGATCGAGATCCGCGAGTCGATCAGCTACGGCAACACGCTGGGCTACTCGGGCACGGCAGGCAACTCCACCTACGTGCACGACAACAAGTTCTACGACAACGCCACCGGCCTGACGACCGACTCGTTCGCGTCGGGGCACCCCGGGATGCCGCAGGAGTGCTTCCGCTGGGAGCGCAACGACATCTACTCCAACAACAACAACGTCTTCAGCGCCGAGCGGCAGGACTACTGCATCAAGACGCCGTTCGAGAACCGCAAGAAGGACATCGTCTGCCCGCAGTTCCAGACCGCGGTGGGCACGGGCGTTCTGATGGCCGGCGCCAACCGCGACCTGCTGAAGGACAACCACATCTACGACAACTGGCGCCAGGGTGTGCTCCTGCTCAGCGTCCCGGCCTCGCTGCGCAACGACAACGACCCGGCACACCAGCAGGACACCTCCAACCAGAACCGCTTCATCGACAACGTGATGGGCATGAGCCCGGACGGCACGCGGATGCCCAACGGCGCGGAGTTCACGTGGGACAGCTCGGGCCAGGGCAACTGCTTCGAGGGCAACCAGACCCAGTCGAAGAGCACGCCCTCGTCGCTGCCGAAGTGCCCTGGCTCGCCGGTCTACGCCCCGGCCGACCTCGCCGTCGTCGCGCCACAGGTGCCGTGCACCGCATGGGATCCCAACACAAACCCGCGGCCTTCCGGCTGCGACTGGTTCGACACGCCGCCCAAGCCCTGATGCGCAGGGCGGCGTTCAGCCCGGTCGCCGCGATCGTCGCGCTGGCCTGCGCGGGTTGTGGCGGCGGAAAGGACGAGCCGGCTGCGCTGAGCTGGTCTGGCAAGCCGCAGGTGTTCCAACTGAAGACCCTGCCGCGCGACCGCGTCGTGATCGCCCGTGTGCGCAACACGACCAAGGAGACGCTGCACCTCGTCGCCTCGAAGCTCGTCGTGCGCGACGCGGACGGCCACGCCCTGAAGGGTTCGTCGGCAGGGTTCACGACGAGCTTCGCCCACGGCCTGTTCGGCGCCCTCCAGCAGCCAGACCCGCTGCCTCCGGCCGAGCTGCTGCGCCTCGGCAAGGCCGTCTACATCCCCGCCGGCGCGACGGCGCCCTTCTACGCCGCCTGGCACCTGGCGCCGGGCACGCCCGAGCCCGTCCGGATCGACTACGGGGTCGGCTCGATCACGGTGCCCGACGGCCCCGTGCGCACTACCGCCGGCTAGCGGGCTAGCTCTTGGACTTGCCGGGCCGCGGGAACTGCGTGCCGAGCATCGCGTCCCACATGCCCGACGTCATCATCCGCCGCTGGCCGATGGCGAGGTGCGCCGAGGCAGTAACGCGGTAGCGGATCTTGGGCTTGCGGGCGGTGATCGCCTTCTCGACCGCTCGCGCGACGGTCTCGGGCCCACCGCCGAGCTTGGCGAGCGGGCCGTCCTCGTAGACCTCCTTGGTCCGCTTGGCGACGGTGGCGTTGAAGTGCCCGTAGGGCCCCTCCTCCTCGGACACCTCGGCGGCAGCCGTGTTGCCGAACTCGGTCTTGATGAGCCCGGGCTGGATGATCACGACGCCGACGCCGAAGCCCTTCACCTCGAAGCGCAGCGCGTCGCTGAGCGCGTCGACCGCGTACTTGGTCGCCGTGGTAGGCACCTCCGCCCGGGAACACGAAGTTCGCCCCCATCGAGCTGATGTTCACGATCCGGCCCCAGCCCTGGTCGCGCATCCGCGGCAGCACGAGCTGGCACATGCGCACCAGCCCGAACACGTTGGTCTCGAACTGCCGGCGCAGCTCGTCCATGGCGATCGTCTCGACCGCGCCCGAGAGGCTGTAGCCCGCGTTGTTGACCAGCGCGCCGACCGCTCCCTCTTCGGCCACCACGCGATCGACGGCCGCGCTCATCGAAGCCTCGTCGGTGACGTCGAGCGCGAGCGTCCGGCAACCCTTCTGCTCGAGGTCTGCGATCGCCTCGGGTCGCCGCGCGGTCGCGTACACGGTGTGGCCCTTCGCGGCGAGATGCTCGGCTGTTGCGCGGCCGATGCCGGTCGAGCACCCGGTGATGAGGACGGCCTTGGAGGGCATGGGCGCAAGTGTTCCAGGTACGCTCGCGAGCGTGGGCCAGCAGCACCTCGACAGGCTCAGCGCCGTCGACGCCGCCTTCCTGCACCAGGAGGGCCCGACGACCCACATGCACATCGGCGGGCTGGCGATCTTCGACGGACCGCCGCCGTCGCACGGCGAGCTGCTCGAGCACATCCGCGACCGGCTGCACCTGGTCCCGCGCTATCGCCAGCGCCTCGCGGCGCCGCCGCTGAGCCTCGGCCGCCAGCGCTGGATCGACGACCCGCGCTTCAACCTCGAGTACCACGTGCGCCACACCGCGCTCCCCGCGCCGGGCGACGAACGCCGGCTGCACCGGCTGGCCGCGCGGATCTTCTCCCAGCAGCTCGACCGCACCAAGCCGTTGTGGGAGTTGTGGATCGTCGAGGGGTTCGCCGACGGCTGTTTCGCGCTGATCTCGAAGACCCATCACTCGCTGGTCGACGGCGTGGCGGGCGTCGACCTGATGACGATGCTCTTCGACATCGACCCGCGGGGCCGCGATGGCGAGCGGGTCGATCCTTGGGTCCCGCAGCCCAGCCCGTCATCGGCCCAGCTCGCCGCGACCGCGATCGAGGATTCCGCGCGCCAGGCCGCCGGCCTGCCGCTGCGGGCGCTCTCGGCGCTCGCTCAGCCGGGCCGCGCGCTCGCCGACGCGCGCGAGACGGTCTCGGCGCTCGGCGAGGTCCTCTGGCAGGGGTTCAGCCCCGCGCCGGACACCCCGCTGAACGTCAAGATCGGGCCGCACCGGCGCGTCGACGTGGTCAGCGCAAGCCTGGATGACTTCAAGACGGTCAAGGGCGCGCTCGGGGGCACGGTCAACGACGTGCTGCTCGCGGTCGTGGCGGGTGCCCTCCGTAGCTGGATGCACGGCCGCGGCCTGCGGACCGAGGGGCTCGACATGCGCGTCTGCGTGCCGGTCTCGATCCGCGCCGCCGACGAGCGCGGCGCCCTGGGCAACCGCCTGACGCAGGTGGTCGCGCCGCTGCCGGTCTACCTAGCGGACCCGCTGGAGCGCCTGCGGGTCGTCCGCGAGGCGATGCAGGACGTCAAGGACTCAAAGCTCGCCATGGGCGCCGAGGTGATCGCCGGCATGCAGGATTTCGCGCCGCCCACGCTGCTGGCTCAGGCATCGCGACTGAACTTCTCCAGCCGGTTCTTCAACCTGCTGGTCACCAACATCCCCGGTCCGCAGTTCCCGCTCTATCTGCTGGGGCGCGAGCTGCGCGCCGTGTTCCCGCTGGCGTTCCTGGCCGGCGACCGGGCGCTGGCGATCGCCGTGATGTCCTACAACGGCGGCGTGCACTTCGGGCTCATCGCCGACCTCGACGAGATGCCCGACGTCGATGCGGTGGCCGAGGGAATTCGCTCGTCGCTGGACGAGTACGTGCGGCTGGCGTCAGACCCGAAGGGGCCGGCCGCGCCGAGGCCTCAGCGGGAGGCGGGCGCCGGCGTCGGACGCTGATCCTCGACCTGGTGGGCCGTGGGCGCCGCGACGACGGGCGAGACCTTGGGGTAAGCGAACTGGTGGGACTTCATGGACCTTTCAACGGCAGAACTATTCGTCACTCGCGACGAATTTCCGGTGTGACGGACAGATGTTTTAGACCGCCCCTCCCCGCCGGTGGCGAGGGCGGTAGCTTGCCGGGCCGATGCAGACGGTCACGTTCCAGGCGCCGGGCGAGGTTCGGCTGGTCGAGAAACCGGATCCCGAGCTCGAGGCGCCGACCGACGCGGTCGTGCGCGTCGAGGCCACCGGGGTCTGTGGCTCGGATCTGCACATCTTCCATGGCCGGGTCCAGATCGAGCCGGGATTCACGATCGGCCACGAGTACGTCGGGACCGTCGTCGCCGCGGGCGACGCCGTCACCAGCGTCGCGGTCGGCGATCGCGTCCTGGGCTGCTTTCAGGTGGCGTGCAGCACGTGCTGGCACTGCCGCCGCGGCGAGTACCACAAGTGCGACGGGTCGCGGACGTTCGGCCACGGCGCCACGCTCGGCGGGCTCCAGGGCACGCAGGCCGAGCTCGCGCTCGTGCCACACGCGAACCTGACGCTGCGCCGCGTGCCCGCAGGCCTCCCCGACGAGGCCGCCCTGTTCGCCGGCGACGTGCTCGGCACGGCCTACCACGCGACCGTCGCCGCGGGCCTGCGCGCGGGCGACAGCGTGGCGGTCCTCGGCCTCGGGCCGGTGGGTCTGTGCGCGGTCCAGATGGCGCTGACCGCCGGCGCGTCGCGCGTCCTGGCCGTCGACGCGGTCGAGCAGCGGCTGGAGACGGCGCGCAGCTTCGGCGCGCTCCCGATCCACCTGACCGAGGAGGACCCGCGCGCCGTGGTCAAGGAGGCCACCGAAGGGCGCGGCGTCGACCTCGCTGTCGAGGCCGTGGGCGACCCGCGGGCGCTCGACTCCGCGATCAGGCTCGCGCGCAAGGGCGGCACCGTCTCGATCGTCGGCGTCTACGCCGAGCGGGTCGAGGTCCACGTCGGGCTGGCGTGGATCAAGTCGCTCAAGATGGTGATGGGCCAGGCGAACGTGATCGCCCACCTCGATCCCGTCCTCGAGCTGCTCGCCAGCGGCCGCGTCGATCCCTCGCCGCTGGTCACCCACCACCTGCCGCTCGAGCAGGCGCCCGACGCCTACGCGCTGTACGACCGGCGCGAGGCGCTGAAGATCGTCCTAAAGCCCTAGCCGGACTTGCTGGCCGTGCAGGTGACGTACTTGCGCTGGCGGGCGTAGGACCCGTTCGGCGAGAGCTTGCCGGCGACCTTCATCGTGAACTTGCCGTGGTCCAGGCCTCGGAGGTCGACGTCGACGACGCTCTTGGTCGCGCCGCGGGTGACCTTGAACGTGCGCTTGCCCAGCTTCGCGCTGAGCGACTTGAACGTCCGGCCCTTGGGCGCCTTGAAGCTCACCTTGAAGCGACGCTTGCTCGTGCAGGCTGCCGGTGGGTTGCTCGACGGGGCGCTCACGACGGTCGTCGACGGAGCCACGAAGACACCCGGGGTGCAGCTCGCCGCGTGAGCCTTGACGGTTCGGCTGGCAGCCGCGTCGCCGCCACCGGCGAGATGGACGAAGTCCGGGCAGGTGGTGTTGTCGGTGAACTTCAGCTTCGCGACGCGCGTCCCGTGCGCGGTGGGCGCGAAGACGAGCTTGACCAGGCAGCCCTGGGAGGTCGCCAGCGTGGTGCCGGTGCAGTAGTCCTCGGTCACCTGGAAGTCACCGGGGTTGGGACCGCCGATCTCGATCTTCGAGAAGGTCTCGGCACCCTTGCCCGAGTTGGTGATCGTCAGGATCTGCGGCGCGCTCAACGAGCCGACGGCTGTGTCGGGAAAGACCACGTCCCACGTGCTCGGCGCGAAGCGCGGAGTGGGGCCGGCGGCGATCGGCGAACCGGCGAACAGCACGAGACCGACGGCAAGCGTCGCTCCCAGGAGTCCCGTGGCGGAGATCAGGCGTCTCATCAGCAATCCGAATCCATTCGGCGGCGATCCTCCTGCGCCTTTTGCGCCTTGGCTGATGTCGCCGCTGCCGGGCGAGCATACACCTGGGCAGAGCCCGTGCCCAGGGTGTTTTTCAGGACTTTTTCGGAACGCAGGTCACGTAGTGACGCACGCGGGCGTATGCGCCGTTGGGCAGCAACGACGCACGGATTTTCAGTGTGAATCGCCCGCGCGGCAGGCCGGTCAGGTTGATGCGGCTGGTGATCTGCTTGCCGCGGACGACGCTGAAGCGGCGGCCGTTGATCCGCACCACGATCTCCCCGAAGGTCTTCCCCGCGGGCGGCCTGAGATGGATCCGGAACTTGCGGTGGCTGCGGCACCTCGGCGGCAGCTTGATCGCCGTCTTGGACTGCGGCGAGTTCACCGACGGAGTGGTGGTCTTGGCCGGGACCGTCGTCGTCTTGCCGGGCGTGGTCGTGGTGACGGTCGTCGTCTGCGTCGTCGTCTTGCCGGGCGTGGTCGTGGTCACCGTCTGGGACTCGGGCCCCTCGCAGCTCGCGGCGTGGGCCGTCGCCGTCGGCGGCGGCGCGGGCTCCCGGCCGCTGCCCGACAGGTGGATGAAGTCGGCGCACGGCGTGTTGTCGGCGAACTTCACCGACGCGACACGCGTTCCGGGCGCAGTCGGCGCGAACGCCACCGCCACGTCGCAGTGCTGGCCGGTCGTCAGCGTGGTGCCGCTGCAACCGTCGGCGGTGATCTTGAAGTCCTTGCGGTTGGTACCCACGAGCTCGAGCGGCGCGAAGGTCTCGGCGCCCGGGCCGTCGTTGGTGACCGTCACGGTCTGCGGAGCGCTCTCGCCGCCCACCGTGGCGAAGTCGAAGACCAGCTCCCAGGCGCTCGGATGGAAGTTCGGGCCGGTGCGGGTATCCGCCTGCGGGTCGCCCGGGAACATCGCCACGCCGAGACCCACGGCAAGGCCGGCGATGGCGGCTGTGGGGATGAGCCGAGAGAGCTGCATGCGAATCCGTTCGTTGAGGCGACGACGCGCTCCGCGCACCGTTTACCGACGTGCACGGCGAGATTAGAGCCGCACAGCGCTTTCAGACATCGGATATGTGTCCAGCGCGGCCGTGGAGCCTTCTAGGAGGCCGGTTCCTTGTGGAACCACTGCGCCTGGGCAAGATCGCCCACCGGCATGCCCGCGGGCGTCGGCACCTCGGGCGTGTCGCGCAGGTACCACTCGGCGTCGAGCGCCGCCTGACAGCCGGTTCCGGCCGCGGTGACGGCCTGGCGGTAGGTGTGATCGACGAGGTCGCCGGCCGCGAAGACGCCCGGCAGGTTCGTCCGCGTGGACTTCGCATCGGTGATGACGTAACCGTTCTCGTCGAGGTCGACCTGCCCGGCGACGATCGTCGACTGCGGCTCGTGCCCGATCGCGATGAACGCGCCGCCGAACGGGATCTCCTTCGTCTCGCCCGTTTCGGAGTGCCGCAGCCGCGCGATGCGCTTGTACGGACCCTCGCCCTCGAGGAACTCCTCGGGCACGTAGGGCGTCAGGAACTCGAGGTTCTCCTGCTCGCGGGCGCGCTCGAGCATGATCTTCGACGCGCGGAACTCGTCACGGCGATGGATCACGGTGACCTTCGAGCCGAACTTGGCCAGGAAGATCGCCTCCTCCATCGCGCTGTCGCCGCCCCCGATCACCAGGATCTCCTGGTCCTTGAAGAACGCGGCGTCACAGGTGGCGCAGTAGGAGATGCCGCCGCCGCTGAGCTCCTCTTCGCCGGGGATGCCCAGCTTCTTGTGCTCGGCGCCCATGGCCAGGATGACCGTTCGGGCCTGGTGCTCGGTGTCGCCGATCCAGACGCGGTGCACCCCGCCGGGCTCGGTCGCCAGCTCGACGCGCGAAACCTCGTCGGTCTCCAGGCGCCCGCCGAAGCGCTCGGCCTGGTCGCGGAAGGCCTGCATCATCTCGGGGCCCATGATCCCCTCGGGGAAGCCCGGGTAGTTCTCGACGTCGGTCGTCGTCTGAAGCAGGCCGCCCCACGCGAAGCCCTCGGCGACCAGCGGCTTCAGGTTGGCGCGGGCGGTGTACAGCGCAGCCGTGTAGCCGGCAGGCCCGCTGCCGATGATGACGACGTTCTCGACGTTCTCCGTAGTGGTCACTTCACAAAGTATAGTGGTCAGGCCGGAGCCGGTTCCGCCGTTCGCTCATGCCTCCAGCCCGCAACGGTACGGCGCAGCTGGAGGTAGGCGATCCCACCCGGGATCGTCGGCAGCCAGAACGAGAACGCACGGTACGCGAGGACCGCGACGGTGGCGTAGCCGAAGTTGACGTCGAACGCGGCGAACGCGCCGATCATGCCGCCGTCGACGCCGCCGATGCCGCCGGGGAGCGGCAGCGTGTTGCCGAGCATGCCGACGAAGTAGGCGACGACGATCACGGCGATCGGTGGCGGGTCGGATCCGAACGCGTGAAACGACGCCCACAGCGTGGCGATGTCGAACCCCCACCACACGGCCCCGCCGAGCACACCGATCTCGCGGTCGCGGATCATCGCGACCGCGACGCGAACGCCGGCCGCGACGGCGGCGGGAGCGGTCGCCAGCCGGGCGATCAGCCGCGAGAAGCGGCCGTGGCCGGTGGCCCACTGCTTCATCCGGCGGTCGAGGTCGCCGGGGACGAAGGCGAGGCCGTAGCCGATCAACAGCGCGCCGGCACCGAAGACCGCCGGCACGACCGTGATGGCGAACGACCCGCCGCCTCCGAACATCCCGGTGTAGAGGCCCAGCCCGCCCACCAGCAGCCCAAGCCCGTAGACGGTGTAGAGCAGCACGATGAACGCGACCATCCGGCAGGCGACCGTTCGCCGTTCCATGCCCGAGCGCCGCAGCGCCCACGCGGTGAGCGCGATTCCGCCCGCTCCGGCAGCCGCGAACAGCCGGGTGGCGGCCACTCCGGCCAGCGTTATCTGGTAGCTCGCCTTCCAGTCGACGCGCGTGCGCTCGCGGACGAAGACGGTCCGGAACAGCCAGACGTAGCCGACGAACGACATGCACTCCAGCCCCGCGGCCACAACCAGCCAGCCGGGCGAACCGTGCTGGAGCCGCTCCCAGGTCTCGCCGAACCCCGCCAGCCGTGGCAGCCCGAAGTACAGGAACGCGATCGCGGAGAAGACGAAGATCCCGAAGACGACGGCCTGGCGGCGCGGGATGCGCATGCTGGGCGGCGCCTCGTCGACGTCGGACTGCTGCGCGTCGGGGGCCTCCACCGGGGCCGACGTCATGCGTGTGCCCTCGCCTCGAGCGCCGCCACGGCGCGCGACGCCCGGCGGAGCATCGGCGCCACGCGCGGCTCGGCCCGACGCACGCCTTCGGTCAGCGCCAGCCCCGCCATCAGGTCGACGACGTAGTGCTCACCGAGATAGACGAGGGCGAACCCGAGCGTGATCGCGTAGCTCCAGCCAAGCGCTCCCTGCACCGGGCCCGCCTCCGCCAGGACGTGAGCGGCCATCACGGATGTCGCGAAGTGCAGCGACGGCATGGCAGCGAGCGGGTTGCCTCCAAGAGCACCGTACAGCGGACCCCAACGCGTCTTCCAGAAACGCTCGCCGTGCTCGACCATCATTCGCCGCAGGTCGGGGTCGGTTCGGTTCTGGCGCGCGGCGTACCAGGGCGGCGCCGTCGGGACCGCCCAGTAGCCGATCAGCCCGAGGTCGAACACCGCGTACATCAGGGTCGCGGCGCGCTCGAACTCGTCGCGCCGGCACGCGAGGTAGTAGACGATCGTCCCGTGCGGGATGAAGAACCACAGCCAGTGCGTCCACACCAGCAAGGCGTCGTGTCGCCCGATCTCCCCCGGCCGCGCCAGCGCGCGCTGTAGCCGCAGGCCCGGCAGCGTCCCCAGCCCGATCAGCCGGTCCACCCGCACGGGGTAATCGACGTGCACGCGGCGCTCGAGCGCCTCGGGATCGTCGTTGGGCATCTCGTAGTGGGCGATGTAGCCCCACATCTGAAGCAGCACGGTCGCCACGTCGCGCGGCGCCGAGCGCCGCACGGCGACGCACATCGCCACCGGCGCGGCAACCGCGGTCACGGTCACGACCGGCGGCGGGATGTGCAAGCGGCGACGCAGGAGCGGAACGGCGATCCCGGCGGCGACCAACGCCCACGCACCCGTTCGGATCACGCGACTGGACGGGCGCATGGGGCGCCGATCATATGGGCGCGACAGGATCGAACTCAGCTCGCCTGCGCGGCCGGCGAAGGCTCGGGCCGGCCGGCGGCCGCCTCGCGCACGAAGGCCTCGATCACACGCGAGAGCTCGTCTGCCTCGGGATGCCACTGCACGCCGAGCGCGAAGCGCCGGTCGGGCGCCTCGATCGCCTCCGGGAGCTCGTCGATCGTCGCCCAGCCGGTGACCCTCAGGCCCTCGCCGAGGCGCTCGATGCCCTGGTGATGGTGCGACTTGGTCCCGTGGAGCTCCTCGCCCGCCGCACGGGAAGCCAGCGAGCCCGGCTCGAGGCGCACGTCGTGGTCGGCGTCGTCGAACGAGCCGAGCGACCGGCGGTGGTCCTCGTGGCCGTGCGAATCCGGGACGTGCTGGTTCAGCGTGCCGCCCGCCGCCACGTTCATCAGCTGCATGCCGCGGCAGATGCCCAGCAGCGGCAGGTCGCGGTCCAGCGCGCGGCGGGCCAGAGCGATCTCGAAGGTGTCGCGCTCGGGCACCGTGCCGACGGTCGCGTCGTGGGCCTCCTCGCCGTACTGCGACGGGTCGATGTCGGCGCCGCCGGCCAGGATCAGCCCGTCGAGCAGGTCGAGAACCCCGTCCGGGTCGGCCTGCAGCTCGGGATCGGGTGGCAGCATCAGCGCCATCCCGCCGGCCCGGTGCACGGCGTCGACGTAGCTGCGGGGAGTGAGGAAGGCCTCCTGGTCCCAGACGCTCCACTTCGCTCGCTCGAGCGCCGTGCAGATGCCGATCACGGGCCTCGACATGAGCGCGAGCGTATCGCCCGACTTAGGATGCCGCGGCATGGAGACCGTCAACGTCCACCGCCGCGGCGGTGCCGCAGTCATCGAGCTCAACCGGCCCGAGGTCATGAACGCCTGGAACCGGCAGTTCGGCATCGACCTGCTGGCCGCCGTCGAGGAGGTCGCCGCCGACGACGCCGTGCGCGCGGTCTGCATCACCGGCGCCGGGCGCGGGTTCTCCTCGGGCGCCGACCTGAAGGAGATGGGCACCAACGACGACATCACGCCGGAGGGCCGCCCCAACGTCCGCAAGACCCTGACCGAGCGTTATCACCCGATCATCACCGGCATCCGCACGATGCCCAAGCCGGTGGTGGCCGCCGTCAACGGCCCGGCCGTGGGGATCGGGCTGTCGCTGGCGCTGGCCTCGGACCTGATCGTGGCCAAGGAGTCGGCCTACTTCCTGCTGGCGTTCGTCAACATCGGGTTGGTCCCCGACGGCGGCTCGTCGCTGTTCGTCCCGACCCGGGTCGGCTTCGCGCGCGCGATCGAGATGGCGATGCTCGGCGAGCGGGTCCACGCGCCCCAGGCGCTGGAGTGGGGGCTGATCAACCGAGTGATCGCCGACGACGACTTCCAGACCGAGGTCGACGCGCTCGTCGATCGGCTGGCCGCCGGCCCGACCCGCTCCTACGCCGGGACCAAGCGCCAGCTCAACGCGTGGCTCTACGACCGCATGGACGCCCAGCTCGAGCTCGAGGCCGACATCCAGCAGGAGATGGCCGGGTCGGGCGACTTCCTCGAGGGCGTGACGGCCTTCGTCCAGAAGCGCGGTGCCGAGTTCCGCGGCGCCTAGCGGTCCGCCGTCGGGACGACGGCCGCGGGCCGACCCATACAATCACGCGCGCCTTGCGCCCGGAAGCCCCTCCTCCTGACCCTGGTCGCGGCTGCCGTCCTGGCGCTGCTGACGTTCGCGGGACCGGCATCGGCCGGCCTGCTGGACCCAGAGCACGGCGGCTCGCCCAACGCCGACCGCATCGACACCCTGTACTGGGTCATCTTCGGGATCGCCCTCGTGGTGTTCATCGGGGTCGAGAGCGCGCTGCTGTATTCGGTCCTGAAGTTCCGCTCGCGGCGCGGCGCGGTCGCCGCACAGATCCGTGGCAACACGCGCCTGGAGATCGGCTGGACGATCGGCGCGGCCGTGATCCTCGTGGCCCTCGCGGTGATCACCTTCGCCAAGCTCGACGGGATCCGGACGCCGGACAACTCCGGCCCCGACGGCCTGAAGCTGGCCGACGGGGTGCTCGTCGCCGCCTCGCCCCAGCGGCGCCTGCCGCCCAACGGCAAGTCGCTGAACGTCTGCGTCAACGGCCAGCAGTACGTCTGGCGCTACACCTACCAGCCCGACTGCTCGGCCGACCCGCTGAAGTCACCGTTCTCCTACACCGAGATGGTGGTCCCGGTCGACACGACCGTGACCCTCGACATCACCGGCCAGGACGTCGCGCACTCGTGGTGGATCCCCAAGCTCGGCGGCAAGTTCGACGCGATCCCCGGCTACACCAACCACACGTGGTTCAAGATCCCGGGCGACCAGGCGGGCACGGTCTTCAGCGGCCAGTGCGCCGAGCTCTGCGGGCGCAACCACGCCGACATGGTCGCGACGGTGCGGGCCGTCACGCCTTCGGAGTTCGAGGCCTGGCTGGCGGAGCGCAAGAGTGACATCGAGGCCGCCGACAAGGCCGCCCAGGAGCAGCGCAAGGAGTTCGAGGGCACCGACTCCGAGGACTCCAAGACCACCACGACCCCCTGATCGACTTGGCCGCCACCACCCAAACAGCTCCCGCCGCCGTCGCCCTCCCGCAGATCGCCGCGCGCTCGGTCGAGCCCGCGCCGACCGGCTTCGTGTCGTGGATCACCACGACCGACCACAAGCGCATCGGGATCATGTACATGGTCACGACCTTCGTCTTCTTCCTCATGGGAGGGACGGAGGCGCTGATGATGCGGCTGCAGCTGGGCACGCCGGACAACACGCTCATCTCGCCGCAGACGTACAACGCGCTGTTCACGATCCACGGCACGACGATGATCTTCCTGTTCGTCGTGCCGATGATGGCGGGCTTCGGCAACTACTTCGTCCCGCTGATGATCGGGGCGCGCGACATGGCGTTCCCCAAGCTCAACGCCCTGTCGTACTGGCTGCTGGTCGCGGGCGGCGTGGTCTTCTACGCCTCGCTGTTCTTCAGCGCGCCCGAGGCCGGCTGGACGATGTACACGCCGCTGTCGTCGGTGGCCTACTCGCCCACCAACGGCGTCGACGCGTGGATCTTCCTGGTCCACCTCACCGGCCTGAGCTCGCTGCTGGGCGCGGTGAACTTCTACGCGACGATCGCCAACATGCGCGCGCCCGGGATGGGCTGGGGCCGCCTGCCGCTGTTCGTGTGGACGATCCTCGTCTACGCGATCCTGCTGATCCTCGCGCTGCCGGTGATCGCGGCCGCGGTGACGCTGCTGCTCACCGACCGCCACTTCGGAACCCACTTCTACGACCCCTCACAGGGCGGCTCGCCGTTGCTCTGGCAGCACCTGTTCTGGTTCTTCGGGCACCCCGAGGTCTACATCATGGTGCTGCCGGGATTCGGGATCATCTCCGAGGTCCTGCCGGTCTTCGCCCGCAAGCCGATCTTCGGCTACAAGGCGATCGCCGCCGCGACCGTCGTGATCGCGTTCCTCGGGATGCTCGTCTGGGCGCACCACATGTTCGCCACGCCGAGCCCGGCGGTCGTCTTCATCTTCTTCATGCTCGGGTCGTTTTTGATCGCCGTGCCGACCGGGGTGAAGATCTTCAACTGGATAGCCACCTTGTGGCGAGGGACGGTCGAGTTCACGACCGCGTTGCTGTTCTGCGTCGGCTTCATCGCGACGTTCACGATGGGCGGGATCACGGGCATCTTCCTCGCCGTCTTCCCGGTCGACTGGCAGCTGACCGACACCTACTTCGTCGTCGCCCACCTGCACTACGTGCTGATGGGCGGCTCGGTGCTCGGGATCTTCGCCGGGATCTACTACTGGTTCCCCAAGATCACCGGCCGGATGCTCAGCGAAGGCATGGGCAAGGTCTCCTTCGGGCTGATGTTCATCGGCTTCCACGTGACGTTCCTGATCCAGCACTCGGCGGGGCTCAGCGGGATGCCGCGGCGCATCTACCGCTATCCCGACGTGGGCCACCTGCACCTCTACAACCTGATCTCGACGATCGGGTCGTTCATCCTCGCCGTCGGGATCCTCGTCACCGTCTTCAACGTTCTGCGCAGCGTCAGGCGCGGGCCGATCGCCGGCCCCGACCCGTGGCGAGCCAACACGCTGGAGTGGTTCACGACGTCGCCGCCGCCGGTCAACAACTTCGACATCGTGCCGCGCGTACGGTCCGTGGAGCCGATGAAGGACATCCGCCGCCAGGTCGCCCGCAACACGCGCCATTCCGAGCAGACCGACCAGCCCGTCGAGGAATCGCTGGTCCGCACCTAGACCATGCCCGCCGTCGCCGCCACAACCACCACCACCGCTGCACGCCCCGCGTGGCTCGTCACGCTGGCCGACTACACGACGCTGACCAAGCCGAAGGTCCAGTCGCTGCTGCTGTTGACGACGGTGGCGACGATGCTCGTCGCCGGGCACCCGTCGATCGGGCTGATCCTCGCCACCTGCCTGGGCGGCTACCTGTCGGCGGGCGGCGCCGGAGCGGTCAACCACTGGTTCGACCGCGACATCGACGCACAGATGGCGCGCACGGCCGACCGCCCGGTGGCCTCGGGCCGCATCTCGCCGCCCGCCGCGCTGGCGTTCGGCTGCGTGCTGGCGGCGCTCTCGCTGATCGAGCTGTCGCTGCTGGTCAACCCGCTGGCGGCGGGGCTCTCGTTCCTGGGGTTCCTGGGCTACGTATTCGTCTACACCGTCTGGCTGAAGCGCACGACCCCGCAGAACATCGTCATCGGCGGCGCGGCGGGCGCGGTGCCGCCGCTGGTCGGCTGGGCCGCCGTCCGCGGCTCGGTGGGCGGCACGGCGCTGATCCTGTTCTTCATCGTGTTCTTCTGGACGCCGCCGCACTTCTGGGCCCTGTCGCTGCTGATGAAGAGCGAGTACGAGAAGGTCGGGATCCCGATGCTCCCGGTGGTCCGCGGCGAGGCCGAGACGCGGCGCCAGATCCTCCTGTACTCGGTGCTGCTCTACGCGGTCACCCAGCTGCCGTTCTGCGCGGGCGGCTTCGGCGCCGTCTACTTGACCGGCTCGCTGGCACTCGGCCTTGCGTTCATCGGCGGCGCGGTGCGCCTCTACCGCCGTGCCGACCGGCGCTCGGCCCTCCAGCTCTACCTCTTCTCGCTGCTCTACCTCGCGCTGCTGTTCGTCGCGATGGTGGCCGACGCCCGCCTGTAAGGAGAACCCATGGACCGCAACCTCGCCCGCAAGAACGTCCGCTCCGGCCTCATCGTCGGTGCGATCTGCCTGCTGATGTTCGGCATGACGTTCGTGGCCGCGGCGATCTACGTCGTACCATGAGCCCGGCGGAGCGCCCGTCCCGCCCGCCGGCGAAGAGCTGCACATCCCCGGCCAGACGATCCAGCCCTTCCTGCTGGCCGTCTTCATCACCGTCACCCTGGTCGGCGTCACCACCGCGTGGTGGATCGTCGCCGCCGGAGGCGTCGGGGTCTTCTTCGGTGATCGTGCGCTGGATCCGCGACGCGCGCACGGAGCTCTCCGAGCTCCCGCTACACGACGACCCGCACTAGCGGCCTGCCGGCTAGGCGGCGGTGCTGATGTCCGCCGAGGGCGGGACTTCGCAGATCGCGCCGTCCTCGGTCCAGCAGCGGACGATGTCGCGCATCGAGACGACGCCGACGACCTCGCCGTCCTCGAAGACCACCAGGTGCCGGAAACCGCCCTGGATCATGGCCACCGCGGCCTCCTCGAGCGACCAATCGGGCGCCGCGTAGACCAGGCTCGAGGTGAGGTGGGCGCCGACCTTCTCCTGGTCAGGGTCCTGACCCTTGCCGAGCGAGTCGAGCAGGTCGCGCTCGGTGAAGATCCCCACGCCGGCGGCCTCGGGATCGACGACCACCGCGGCGCCGACCCGGCGCTCGGCCATCAGACGGGCCGCATCACGCAGGGAGTGCTCGGGCCCGATCGAAAGGACCATGCTGCTCATTCCGTCCCGAACCTGCATTCACACCCTCCTACGCACACATTGCAACGATTGACTCAATTGCTGACCCTAGCATCCCATGACGGCCCGCGGGGTATGCCGCGGAGTGTCCCCCAGTCGAGGAGCAGCATGCCGGTTCAGCGGTCCACCACCACCACCTTGCGCGCTTCCCTCTATCAGGAGGCGGCGGCGATCGTCGAGGCCGAGTACGCCTCCGACCTCGCGCTCGACGACGTCGCGCGACGCGTCGCGACCTCCCGGCGCCAACTCCAGCGCGCCTACTCAGAAGTCGGCCAGACGAGCTTTCGCGAGCAGCTGACCCGGGTGCGGATGGAGCGCGCAGCCGAACGGTTGCGCCACGGAGGGCTGACGGTCCGCGAGGTCGCCCGCAGCGTCGGCTACCGCCAGCCCGCCCAGTTCGCCAAGGCGTTCCGGCGCCACCACGGCGTGGTCCCGTCGGAGTACCGGACGTCCGAGCGCCGCTTCGCGCGCCCGCAGGCAGATGTCCCCCGCCGTGGCGCCGCCGGACACGTCCGCGGGCTGACCGCCTTGGTGCCGTTCGTCGCGGCGAAGCCATAGGATCCCGCGCCGTGAGGCCAGACAGGCGCACGGTCGCGGAGATGGTCATCGTCGGCGTGCTCGTTGCGGGCATCCTGATCGGCGTCTCGCTGGCGATCGATTGGTTCCCACCCGCGGCCTCCACCCAGGCCGGGCCGATCGACACCCTCTGGTACGTCCTGCTGGCCGTCTCGATCCCGATCTTCGTGCTCGTCGCGATGGTCGTGATCTACTCGGTGCGGCTCTTCAAGATGCGGCCCGGCCAGGAGAACGAGGACGGCCCGCCGATCCACGGCAACACCACGCTCGAGGTCGTCTGGACCGCGATCCCGTCGATCCTCATCGCCGGCCTGGTGGTCTACGCCTACCTCGTCCTGCACGACATCGAGAAGGCGCCGGCCCGCGGGGCGCAGAGCGAGCTGCGCGTCCACGTCATCGGGCAGCAGTTCGCCTGGCAGTTCGAGTACCGCGGGCCGGACGGCAAGCCGGTCAAGAGCACCCAGCTCTACCTGCCGATCGACCGCTCGGTGAAGTTCGACATCGACAGCAAGGACGTCCTCCACGACTTCTGGGTGCCGGCCTTCCGGATGAAGATCGACACCGTGCCGGGGATCACGACCCACTACCGCGTGACGCCCAACAAGATGGGCGACTTCGAGATCGTCTGCGCCGAGCTGTGCGGGCTCGGGCACTCGTTCATGCGCGCGACCACCCACGTCGTCTCGGGCGGAGACTTCGACCGCTGGCTGGCCAACGGCGGCTCGTTGACGGCCCCCGCGGCCGACGGCGGGGCCGGTGAGGCGGTCGATGCGAAGAAGCTCTTCGCCGAGGGCAACGGGACATCCACGGCCTGCGGCGCCTGTCACACGCTCGCCGACGCCCAGACGACCGGCGACGTCGGGCCGAATCTCGACCAGGCGCTGAAGGCAGAAGACGCGGACTGAGATTCGCGAGTCGATCGTCGAACCCAACAAGGAGATCGCCAAGGGCTTCCCCGCCAGCGTCATGCCGGGCGACTTCTCCAAGACCCTCTCGCCCGCCGAGCTCGACGCTCTGGTGAACTACCTGGACAAGGTGACGGCCAAGTGAGCACCATCGCGGCGCCGCCCGCCCCCCAGCGCACGCTCGTGAGCCACGTCCGCGGGCCCGGGCTTGCTGCGCGCCGGCGTCTTCGCGGCGATCGGCGTCGCCTTCAGCTACGGCCTCGACGCGCTGCTGCGCTGGGGCTACGACCTGCACCCGATCGTGGACTCCGAGGCCGTGGCGCCGATCGCCATGATCGCCGCGCCGCTGTTCTTCCTGGTCGGCCTCGGCGCGTTCGACTACTGGTTCTACTGGGCCGCCGGCAAGCCGACGCGCCCCGAGGACCACTCCAGCCACGGCGCGACGTCGTGGAAGGACTACTTCCGGATCAACACCGATCACAAGGTGATCGGGATCCAGTACACGGTCCACTCGTTCGTGTTCCTGTTCATCGGCGGCCTGCTGGCGATGCTGATGCGCGCCGAGCTCGCGGCGCCGGGGCGCCAGTTCGTCGACCCGAACACGTTCAACGGCCTCTTCAGCGTCCACGCGTCGGTGCTGATCTTCCTGTTCGTGATCCCGGTGTTCGCCGGCCTGGCGAACTACGTCATCCCGTTGATGATCGGGGCGCCGGACATGGCGTTCCCGCGGCTGAACGCCCTGAGCTTCTGGCTGCTGCCGATCGCCGGGGTCATGATGCTGACGTCGTTCTTCATGCCCGGCGGCTCGTTCGCCTCGGGCTGGACGGCCTACGCCCCGCTCTCGACGACCGCGCCGATAGGCCAGGACTTCTTCACCATCGGGGTGCAGTTCGCGGGCGCGTCGTCGATCGCGACGGCGCTGAACTTCCTGGTGACGATCATCACCATGCGCGCGCCCGGGATGTCGTTCTTCCGGATGCCGCTGCTGGTGTGGGCGAACTTCTCGACGTCGCTGCTGGTGGTCATCGCCACCCCGTTCATCGCGGCGTCGCAGTTCTTCGTCCTGCTCGACCGCGGCCTGAACTTCCACTTCTTCGACGCGGGCGCCGGCGGCGACGTGCTCATGTACCAGCACGTCTTCTGGTTCTACTCGCACCCAGCGGTCTACATCATGATGCTGCCCGGGTTCGGGATCATCAGCGAGGTCCTGGCGGTGAAGGCCCGAAAGCCGATCTTCGGCTACCGGATGATGGCGTTCTCGCTGCTGGCCATCGTGGTGCTCGGCTTCACCGTCTGGGCGCACCACATGTTCGTCTCGGGGATGCAGTCGTGGATCCGCATCCCGATGATGGTCACGACGGCGATCATCGCGGTGCCCACCGGCATCAAGATCTTCTCCTGGCTGGCGACGCTGTGGCGCGGGGTGATCCACCTCGACACGCCGATGCTGTGGGCGCTGGGCTTCTTGACCATGTTCACCCTCGGAGGGATCTCGGGGGTGATGCTGGCCATGATCCCGCTGGACATCCACGTGAGCGACACGTACTTCATCGTCGCCCACATCCACTACGTGCTGTTCGGCGGATCGGTGTTCACGATCTTCGCCGGGGTCTACTACTGGTTCCCGAAGATGACGGGCCGGATGTACGACGAGGCGCTGGGCAAGCTGCACTTCTGGCTGACGTTCATCTTCTTCAACGTCACCTTCGCCCCCATGCACCTGATCGGCGTGCAGGGCATGCCACGCCGCGTGGCCGACTACTCAGACCAGTTCGCCAACTGGAACCTGGCGATCTCGATCTCCAGCTGGATCCTCGGCTTCGCGTCGCTGATCTTCGTCTACAACATGGTGGCGTCCTGGCGCGGCGGCCCGCGCGCACCGGCGAACCCGTGGCGCGCGCTCACGCTCGAGTGGCAGGTCTCCTCGCCGCCGCCGATCTTCAACTTCGACTACATCCCGACGGTGGTCGGCGGGCCGTACGAGTACGGCGTGCCCGGCGCGGTGCATGGTGTGTTCCGCAAACCTCCGGTGCCGACCGCCGCGGCCGGCGCGCACCCGGCGGGCGAGTAGAGGCCCGGCGTGCGGACGATCCTCGTCGTGGCCAACGAGACGATCGGCGGTCAGCCGCTGATCGACGCGGTGCTCGAGCGCGCCGAGGGCCACCCCGACGTGCGCGTGGTGGCGTGCGTCCCGCGCACGCGCCCCAAGCACGGCAACATCATCTACGAGGACGCCGTCTACGACGCGGCACAGGTGCGCATCGACCTGGCGCGCGGGTTCTTGCGCGAGCACGGGATCGACGCGATCGGCGAGGTCGGCGACCCCGACCCCTACACGGCCACGATGGACGCGGTGGCCGAGTTCGCACCCGACGAGATCATCGTCTCCACCTATCCACAGGTGTCATCGGGCTGGCTGCGGCGCGACCTGATCGAGCGGATCACCGACGCTTCCGGGCTGCCGGTCCACCACGTGGTCGTCGACCTCGACGGCGGGCACCTTCCGTTCCAGGTCACCCTGGTCGTGGCCAACCGCACCACGCGCAGCGACGAGCTGATCCGGGCGCTGAAGGAGAAGGCGACCGACCAGCGCCACCTGTTCATCGTCGTCGTCCCGCAGGAGGGCGGCGGAGGCATCGCGGCGTCGGCGGCACGCGGCCGGATGGGCCAGCTGCTGGAGCGCGGGCGCTCGAACGGCCTGCTGATGGCCGGGATGGTCGGCGACCCCGACCCCTACACCGCGACGATGAACGCGCTCGAGCTCTTCCGCATCGACGAGGTCGTCATCTCGACGCTCCCGGAGACGAAGTCCGGCTGGATGCGGGCACACCTGGTCGACCGCGTGCGCAAGGCCACGCCCGCGACGGTGGACCACGTCATCGCCGGGTCGGAGACCGCGACCGGGGCGAGGACCTAGGGGCTTGTGATGGAAGCCGCAGCGATCGCCCACGACCACCACGACGACCACCACGGGCCGCCGCCCGCGAACCGCTCGTCACGGGTCGAGCCCCAGCTGCTGGGGATGCTGCTTTTCATCATCTCCGAGGTGATGGTGTTCGGCGCCTTCTTCACGGCCTACTTCTTCATCAGGGTCGTGGCGGGCGACGACTGGTTCCCGTTCCGCGGCCACCATCTCCCGGTCGCCGTGGCGGGCGTCAACACGGCGATCCTGCTGTCGTCGTCGCTGACGATGCACTGGGCCCAGACGTCGGTGAAGAACGGCAACCGGTTCGGCCTGAAGGCCGGCATGCTCACGACCTTCCTGCTGGGCTCGACGTTCCTGTTCATCCAGATCAACGAGTACGTGAACATCGGCTTCGCGCCGCACGACTTCGCGCAGGGGTCGATCTTCTACGGCCTGACCGGCCTGCACGGCGCCCACGTCTTCATCGGCCTGACGCTGCTCGCGATGGTCACGGTCCGCGCCTTCCGCGGGCACTTCACCCCCGAGGAACACCGCGGCGTCGAGGTGCCAGGGATCTACTGGCACTTCGTCGACATCATGTGGGTGATCGTCTACACGACGATCTACATCATCTGAAGCCCTGAAGCCGCTCGACCCCTTCCGCTCCGAGGCCGCGATGTTCCGCGTGCTGCTGGCAATCGTCGCCGCCGCGGTCGTGATCGTCGCGATCGTGCTGCTCGTCCGCGCCATCACCTGACGCGGCGCACCGTACGCTGCCGGCGTGGTGTTCGTGCCTCGATACCAGCGCCAGGAGGACCCGGCGGTTCTGTGGGAGGCGGTGGAGCGATGGTCGTTCGCCACCGTGATCAGCTCAGACCCGGACGGCGCAGCGCCGCTGGCGACGTGGGTCCCCTTCCTGCGCCGCGACGAACGGCTCTGGATGCACATGGCGGCGGCCAACCCGCAGGCCGGCGCACTCCAGGCCCAGCCTTCGGTGCTGTGTCTGTTCAGCGGTCCTCATGCTTACGTGTCGCCGACCTGGTACGCCGAGGACCACCACGTGCCGACGTGGAACTACGTCCAGGTCGCCGTCACGGGCCAGACGCGCGCAGCGACCGAGCAAGAGTCCCGCTGGCTCGTCGAGGAGACCGTGCGGGAGCATGGCGACAGCCCGCTCGGCCCGATGGCACCGACCATCACCAAGCTGCTGCCGGGCATCAGAGCTTTCGAGGTGCTGGTGGATCGCATCGACGGGCGCTTCAAGCTGTCGCAGAACAAGTCCGAAGCGGACCGCGCGAGCGTCGCCGAACAGCTGGCGGACCAAGGGGGCGTTCCCGCCGAAGTCGCAGCATTGATGCGCCGGTTCGCGTCCTAGACCGCCGACTGCGCCTGTGGCGCCGACGACTACTTGACGGTCAGCTTGCCCAGCATGCCGGCCTCTTTGTGGCCGGGCACCGAGCAGTAGAACGTGTACGACCCGGCCGCGAAGCTCGCCGAGAACGACGAGACGCCGTTGGTGACGACCTCGCCCTTGCCCTTGCCGTCGATCGTGATGTCGTGCTGCACGCCGGACTTGTTGGGCATCTCGAGGGTCAGCTCGCCGGGCTTGGCCTCGGCGCTCTTGAACGTGAAGGCCAGCTGCCCGCCCGGGTCGGCGGGGATCTCGAGCTTGCCGTCCTTCTCCACCGCCGGCTTGTTGGACTGCTTGGGCTGGACCGCGGTGGCGAGCAGGCCGGTGTCCTTGCCGCCCTTGGCCACGACCTTCGCCACGTAGGCGGCGACGTCGTCGGCCGACTGGCCCCTCACCAGGTTGGCGGGCATGAAGGTGCCCGGCTTCTCGGTCCGCTCGTTGCGCGGTATCTCGATCTGCTCGCGCACCATCGCGCGGATCGCGCTGTCGCCGAAGCCGTCCCGGACCGCCCGCTGCAGTGACTCGTCGAGGTCGGGCCCGATCGTGCCCTTCGTACCCGCGCGGTCGAGGATGTGGCAGGAGCCGCACTTCTGGACGAACAGCTTCTTGCCGGAGACCAGGTCGGGGTCGCCGCTCTTGGCGCTGCACCCTCCGAGGGCGGCAAGCACGGCGGCGGCGGCGCAGAGCAGGGCGAAACGGGGGGCAGAGCTCATGCGGCGCGGAACTCTATCGACTGACCCGGTGTGGACGGAGGCGGCTCAGGCGGGCTCGGCGAGCTCGTCGAGGCGGCCCTGCGCAGCGGCCAGCACGCCGCGCGCGACGCCCTCCCAGGACCAGCGCTCGGCGACCGTGGTCACAAGTGCGTCGCGAGTCGGCGCTCGAACCGTTTCCGGGGCCTCGAGCCATCCGACCACCCGATCGGCCAGGTCTCCGACCGCGTTCGGGCCGAGCGGGAACGAGAGCAGCTCGGCGGCCTGCGGCGGAGCAGCCGCCGCGAGCGTCCGGGCCACCTCGGCCAGCCCGGAGTGGGCCGCGTTGACCGGCAGGACCCCGCACGCGGCGGCCTCGGCGGCGACCATGCCGAAAGCCTCCGGGAACGTGCTCGGCACCACCAGCGCCTCGCACAGGGGCAACAGCTCGGCCAGCTCGTCGTGGTCGAGGCGCCCCACGATCGTGATGCGCTCGGGCAAGCGCCGCGCGGCTGCGAGGTAGGCGTCCGGCTCGGGCTCCAGCGAGTCCAGGAACGCCGCGAGCATCTCCAGCCGGCCCGCGGGCCCGCCCTCGGCCGCGCGGCCCTCGGCGGCGAGCGCGCGCACGGCGTCGAGGTCGCCGCGGGCGAGCGCCGCCAGCAGCCCCTCGAAGCCTTCGCGGAAGGCTCCGAACCCCACGATCACCAGCCGCGCGTCGGGTACGCGGGCCAGCACGAGCGGCCACGCCGCCGCGAGCAGGTCGACGCCCTTGGACAGGATGAGCTTGCCGACGAACGCGACCAGCCGGTCGCCGCCGGGATCCAGCGCCGCCAGCGCACGGCCCGCCGCGGCGTCGTCGCGGGCGAAGCTGCCCTCGCCCGACGACCGCGGGCTCGCCTGCAGCCGCCGGGCCAGGGCGGCGACCCGCGCGCTCGCCTCGCCACGCTCGCGCGGCACGAACTGCTCGACCTCGACCCCGGGCGGCCCGAGCCGCGTGCGCGGCCGCAGGTCCACGTCCTCCAGCGCGCTCCAGAGCGACTGCGCCGTGTGCAGCGAGCCGACGAGGATCGCGCGCGCCCCCGCCAGGCCCTCGCGGGCATACGGCGCGAACCGGGCCGGGTCGCGCTTGACGACGTACTCCAGCGCGCTGCCGTGGATCTTGACCGCATAGGGCACGTCGTCGCCCAAGGCCCGCGCCAGGATCGCCGGCCCCATCACCGCATGGTTGGCCAGCGCGACGTCGGGCCGCGACCGCGCCGCCACATCGCGCACCGCGTCGACGTTGCGGCTCAGGTAGGCGTCGAGCTCGGCCTCGTCGAGCTCGAGGAACGTCTTTACCTCGAAGCCCTCGTAGCGGTCGGCGACGTAGACCGGCAGCAGCCCGCCGATGTCGGGCACGGTGATCGTCACGGTGCCCGGCCCCGCGTCGGCGAGCCCCGCGGCGGCCGCGTCGGGGTCCTGGCAGACCAGCTCGACATCGTGGCCGAGACGGGCCAGAGCCCCCGCCAGACGGGCGTTGTAGACGTTCGAGCCGGTCCCGCGCAGCAGGTAGCCGTGGAAGATGAGAACGCGCATGCCGTTGGTAGAGTGCCGCCTCGTGGCCCTGCAGCGCTATCGCATGCGCACACCGTCGACCGGGCGCGAGGTGATCATCGAGGCCGAGCCCGAGCGTATCTACCGCGATCGCGAGACCGGCGAAGAGCTCCAGGTCGTCGGCAAGGTGCTGCCCTTGCAGCCGTCGCCGTCGCGCCTGCCGTGGGCCGTGGAGAACCTCCGGATGTGCTCGTGGTGCGACCAGCTCGCACAGAAGGACCTCAACGACTGCCCGTGGTGCGGCCGCCGGATGGCGCCGCTCGCGTCCTGACCCGACCTGCCATGCGCCCCCTCCACGCCATCCTGCTTCCGCTCGTCGCCGTCGCCGGCCTCGTCTCGGGCTGCGGTGGGGACAGCGTCTCCTACGACGTCCCCGACTCGACCCCGCCGCTGACGGCCCCGCCGCAGAGCAGCGCGTCCTCGGCCACCGCCGGCCAGACCTCGACGACGGCCACCACGACCACGCCAAGCACCACGACTGCCACACCCGCCACCGGCGGAACGACGGCGACCCCGACGGCCACCACGCCGTCCACGGGCGCCGGCACCGGCGGCACGGGCACGACACCCGCGACCACCACCCCGGCGAACACCGGCGGCGCGGACTTCAACACGTTCTGCCAGGAGAACCCGGGCGCCTGCTGAGGCCCCGGGCGCTCCATCGTTCAGCGGCTCAGCGGGTCTTCTTGTCGGTTCGAGCCGGCGCGGTGACCAGCGTCGCGGTGTAGGTCAGGCGCGCGGTGCGGTAGAGGCAGTAGTACTGCGCGAGGTCCTGTGCCTCGGCCTGCGCGGTCTGGGTCTGCGTGTCGTCGCACTTGGCCTTGGCGCGGCTGGCGCGCCAGGACGTGTCGCCTCCAAGCCCGACGGCCAGCGCCGGCGCCCACGTCGGCACCGTCAGCGCCACGACCCAGCCGCGGTGCACGGCGATCGACCGCACGAGCGGGAACTGGGCGGTCGAGCCGAAGTACGGCTGGAGCTTGACGAGCGGGCTGAAGCCCATGACGCGGCGGTACAGGCGCGCGCCCGGCTTGAGGACCGTGATCCCCGCCTCGGCCGCGCCGCCGAGCTTGTCGTCGAAGAACTGAGTCTGCTTCGCCCCGGGCTTGCCGAGCGAGATCGTCCAGGCCACGATCCTGCCGTTGGCGGGGATCTCCATCAGCCCGCGGTTGGTGCCCACCTTGGCCTGATAGCCGGTCGTGCGGCTCACCGCAAGACACGGCTTGCTCGGACAGCTCGGCGTGGCGGGAACGTTCGGCGTCTGGCCGATCTCGATGACCTTCGCGCCAACGCCGGCGGGAGCGATTGCCAGCGCAATGGGGGCGGCAATCGCCGCGAGGAAGCGTCTCATCGTCAGGCATCTAACACGACCGCCCGGCCGATGTTGTGCTCGGAAAGGTTGCTTGCGCAATAGGATCCGGCCGGTGCCGGCGATCGAGACCGTGGGATTGGAGCGCACATTCGGCACCCGCGGGCGCACGCTGAAGGCCGTCGACGGGATCGACCTCGAGGTTGCCCCGGGCGAGGTCTACGGCTTCCTGGGGCCCAACGGGGCGGGCAAGACGACCACCGTGCGGATGCTGGTCACGCTCCTGCGCCCGACCGGCGGCCAAGCGCGCGTGGCGGGCTTCGACGTCGCCGACCAACCCAGCGAGGTGCGGCGCCGGATCGGCGTCGCACTCCAGGAGGCGGCGCTGGACCTGCTGATGACCGGCCGCGAGCTGATGGAGCTGCAGGCGACCCTGCACGGCATCGCAGCCAAGGACGTGCGCGAGCGCGCCTCGGACCTGATCGAGCGGGTCGGCCTCGCCCAGGCGCAGGAGCGCCGGGTGGCCACCTACTCCGGCGGCATGCGCCGGCGCCTGGACCTCGCGATGGCGTTGATCCACGAGCCCGAGGTGCTCTTCCTCGACGAGCCGACGACCGGCCTGGACCCGGTGTCGCGGGTGACGTTGTGGGGCGAGGTCCGGCGGCTGAAGGACGAGGGCACGACGGTCTTCTTGACCACCCAGTACCTCGAGGAGGCAGACCAGCTCGCCGATCGCGTGGGGATCATCAGCGCGGGCAAGATCGTGGCCGAAGGGACGCCCGAGGCGCTCAAGGCCGAGATCGGCCAGCCGCACCTGGACATCACGCTCGCAGACGGCTCCGACCAGGCGGCGGTCGACCGCGCGAAGGAGCTGCTGGGGCGCTTCGGCGAGGAGCGCCCGCCGACCACGGGCTGCCACGTCTCGGTCAGCGTCGAGCGCGGCGCCGCCGACATCGCGCAGGTGGTGCGGGTGCTCGACGACGCCGGGCTGGCGGTCGAGTCGCTGGACCTCGTGCGGCCCACGCTCGACGACGTCTTCATCGCCAAGACCGGGCGCCATCTCGAGGGCGCCGACCAGGTCGCGGAGCCCGCCGGGTGACGAGCAACCTGGCGCGCGTGTCGTATGCGCTCGCGCGCCGCGCCGTCCGCAACTCGCTGCGCCGCCCCCAGTTCCTGGCGCCGCTGGTGATCTTCCCGTCGCTGTTCCTGGCGGTGAACGTCGGCGGCCTGCACCGCAGCACCGCCCTCCCCGGCTTCCCGGAGGTCCACGGCTTCCTGGACTACCAGCTGGCCGCGGCGATCACCCAATCGCTGCTGCTCGGCGGCATCTCGCAGGGCATCGCCGCGGCGCTGGAGATCGAGCTGGGGTTCTTCGACCGGCTGGCCGCCGCGCCGATCCCGCGCGTGGCGATCGTCCTG
Source organism: uncultured Actinomycetes bacterium (assembly GCA_963825415.1). GTDB lineage: Bacteria > Actinomycetota > Thermoleophilia > Solirubrobacterales > Solirubrobacteraceae > BP-464. The sequence continues at coordinate 385,646 of CAWGTD010000006.1, forward strand.
GGCCGGCTGGGCGCCGCGGCCCTGATCGCGGCGATCCAGGTCGTCTACTTCCTGGCGCTCGGGCTGATCTTCGGCGCGCACATCGCGGGCGGCGTGCCCGGCACCCTGGTCGTTCTGGCGATCGGCATCGTGGCCGGCACCGGGTTCGGTGCGCTCGGCGTAGCCCTGGCGCTGCGCGCGCGCAGCGCCTCGACCCTGCAGGGGATCTTCCCGCTGGTCTTCGTGATCCTGTTCATCTCGACCGCGTTCTTCCCCCGCGGTCTGCTGGAGGCGCCGATCGACACGATCGCCCGCTACAACCCGCTCAGCTACCTGGCCGACGGGCTGCGCAACCCGATCATCCACTCGATCCAGGCCAAGCCGGTTCTCGAAGGGCTGGCGGCCGGCGCCGGGATAACGCTGCTCGCGGTGCTGCTCGCCGTGTTCGCGCTGCGGGGAAGGCTGCGCGAGGCGTGAAGCAGAACCTGCGCACGATCCGGGCGCTCACGCGCCGCGCGCTCAACGAGATCGTCCGCGTGCCCACGGGCGCCGTGCCGGGCGTGCTCGCCCCGACGATCTTCATGCTCGGCCTGTCGGCCGTCTTCGGCCAGGCCGCGCACCTGCCGGGCTTTCCGACCTCGGACTTCCGGACGTTCATCGTGCCCGTGGGATTGCTCCAGGGGGCGGGGTTCACCGGCGCTGCGACCGGGGTCAACCTCGCTCGCGACATCGAGCAGGGGTGGTTCGACCGGCTGCTGGTCGCGCCGGTGTCGCGGCCCAGCCTGCTCACCGGAATCGTGTTCTCGGCGTCGCTGCGCGCCCTGCTGCCGGGGACCTTCCTGCTCATCGTCGCCTTCTCGCTGGGCGTGCACTGGCCGGGCGTCGACGGCCTGCTGATCGCCTACCTGCTGTTCATGGGGATGGCGGCGGCGATGGCCTGCTTCGCGGTGACCGTGGCGCTGAAGTTCCGCACGCAGCAGGCCGCGCCGCTCATGCAGATGGGCAACTTCATCGCCTCGCTGTTCACCACGTCCTACGCGCCGAAGGAGCTGCTCGCGGGCTGGCTGGAGTTCATCGCGACCTACAACCCGGTCACCTACGTGCTGGCGGGCGTGCGGCAGGGCTTTCTCGGCCACGTGTCGTGGACGACGACGTGGCACGCGTTCGTCTCCGTCGCGGGCCTGCTGATGGTGCTGGCGCTGCTGGCGATGCGCGGCATGGGCCGCGTCGGCGTCAACGAGTAGCCGCGCGGCTAGCGGCCCTCGAAGGTGGCCTTGCCCGGGCCCTCCGCGAGGAACGACCGCACGGCGTTCTTGAGGTCCTCGGTGGCGAACAGCGCGCCGGACTCGGCCGCGACGATGTCGTCGGCCGCCCGCGCGCCGCCCTCCTTCTGGGCACGGATGATCGCCTTGGTGGCGGCGTGCGCGCGGGTGGGGCCCGCGGCCAGCTTGCGGGCGAACGACCGCGAGCGATCCTCGAACTCGTCGTCGGGATACACGCGCGTGACGACGCCCCAGCTCTCCAGCGTGGCCGCGTCGAACAGCCCGCCGGTCATCACGAAGTGCCGCGCGCGCGCCGGGCCGGCCCGCTCGGCCATCCGCTGCGGCCCGCCCATCGACGGGGTGAGGCCCACGCGCGTCTCCACCAGCCCGAACTGCGCCGACTCGGCGGCGACGAGCAGATCGCACGCCAGCGCGATCTCCAGGCCCCAGGTCAGGCACAGCGCGTGCGCGGCGAAAACCGTCGGGCAGGGCAGGTCCTCGAGCTTGTGGACCAGCGAGAGGCCCCGGTCCCACATGCCGCTGGCCGACCTGCGGGTCCAGCCCGGCGAAGAGGTTGACGTCGACGCCGCCCGTCCAGACGCGGCCCTCCGCGCGCAGCAGCAGGCCGCGCGGCGGCTCGGCACACAACTGATCGACCGCGGCCTGCAATCCGTCGTCGACCTCCTGGTCGAACAGGTTCAGCGGGGGCTTCGAGATCGTCAGGACCGCGAGCGGCCCGTCCTGCTCGAGCGTCCACGGCCCGAAGGCGGTCATGCGCCCAGCTCCGCGGCCACCGCGGCGAGCTCGTCGGGCTCGGCCTGTCGGGGCGTGGTCGGCAGACGCAGCGGGTCGCCCTCGTAGCGCGGGATCACGTGGAGGTGGAAGTGGAACACCGTCTGCCACGCCGCCGCCCCGAAGGCGTTGAGCAGGTTCACGCCGTCGGCGCCGAGCCGCTCGCGCTGCCGCAGCGCGATCCGCTGGGCGGTCGCCGCGCACGCCGCCAGGTCGTCGGCATCGATCTCCCCGAGGTCGCGCGAATGCGCCTTGGGGATCACGAGCGTGTGCCCGCGCGCCCATGGGTTGATGTCCATGAAGGCGATCGTGCGGTCGTCCTCGTGGACCTTGGTGGCAGGCAGCTCGCCGGCCACGATCTTGCAGAAGATGCAGTCGTCAGCCACGACGACGGACCCTACCCCTGGAGGCTTCGCGCGAGCGCGATGGCCTCGTCGCGGGTGGCGATCTCCCCCGCGAACCGGGCCTCGCGCAGCGCCTCCAGCAGCCCGCCGAGCGCCGGCCCGGTCTCGATGCCCAGCTCCGCGGCGAGCTCGTCGCCGCGCACCAGCGCGGCGGGGCCGCCTGCCTCGCGCCAGTCGAGCGCCTCGGTGAGCAGCGTCCGGGCGAGCTCGAGATGGCGCTCGATCGCCTCCTGCGCCTTGCGGCCGCGCGTCGCCAGGCGGTCGGCGACCGACAGCAGCGTCACGTCGACCTCCACCGGCTCGCAGGCCACCAGGTAGGCGTAGACGTCGCGGCGGCTGAGCGGCTGCTTGTAGACCAGGAAGCCGAGGCGCAGGTGATGGCGGGTCAACCCGGCGACATGGGCGCGCAGCCGCTCGCTGGCGCGCAGGCGCCCGAGCACGTCGCGCACGAGGTCGGCCCCGACCTTGTCGTGGTGAGGGAAGCCGAATCCGCCGCCGCCCAGCGGCGTGGCGGTCGCGGGCTTGGCGGCGTCGTGCAGCAGCGCCCCCCAGCGCAGCGCGTCGCCGCGCGACAGTTCGTCGGCCAGCGGCTCGGCGAGCACCGCGGCCACGCGCGCGCCGTCGCGCTCGCCGAAGAGGGCGACCGGGTCGCGCTGCAGCGCGATCGCCTGCTCGAGGACCTCCAGCGTGTGCCCGTGGGCGTCGCGGTGGTGGTAGGGCGTCTGCTCGATGCCACGCATCGCCGAGAGCTCGGGGAGCACCGCGTCGGTCGCGCCGAGGTCGTCGAGCAGCGCGAGGCCGCGCGGGGCATCGTCGGCCGCCACGAGCAGGCGCAGCTCGGCGAACACGCGCTCCTGGGCGACGTCGCTGGCACGTGCCGCGCGCGCGTGGGCCGCCGACAGCGTCGGCGCGTCGATCTCGAACCCCAATTCGCATGCGATCCGCGCGGCGCGCACGACCCGCAGCGGGTCGTCGTCGAAGGCCTGCTCGGACACCATCCGCAGCCTTCCGGCGCGCAGGTCCTCGGCGCCCCCATGCGGGTCGGCCGGCTCGCCGCCGTCGAGCGGCTCGGCCATCGCGTTGATCGTGAAGTCGCGCAGCGCGAGGTCGGCGGCCAGCGAGCCGCCGCGCAGCGGCGAGACATCCGCCTGCCAGGTCCGGTCGGGAGCGTGCACGCGCCAGGCGCCGAACTCCTCGGAGAGCTCGAACGCGGGCCCGCCCGCGGCACGGGCGAGCGTCCTGGCTGCGCCGCGCACGTCCTCCTCGACGACCACGTCGACGTCGACGACCGGCCGCCCGAGGAGCCGATCACGCACGGCGCCGCCGACCAGCCACGCGCGCCGGCCCGCCAGCGCTTCCCGCGCGACCGCCAGCGGGTCGCTCACACGTGCTCCCGCGGGACGCGGGCGGTCAGCCCGCAGGTGATCTCGTAGTTGATGGTGCCAAGCCGGCCGGCGACCTCCTCGGCGGTGATCCCGTCGCCGATCAGGGTCACCGGATCGCCGACCCGGACCGAGGTCTGCGGGCCGAGGTCGACGGTCACGTTGTCCATGCTCACCGTCCCCACGAGCGGGTGGCGATGCCCGCCGATCACGACCTCGGCGTTGTCGGACAGCCCGCGCCGCCAGCCGTCGCCATAGCCGATCGGAACGGTGGCGAGGACCGTGTCGCGCTCGGCGACGAAACGCCGCCCGTAGCCGGCGCTCTCCCCCACCGCGCACGGCTTGACCGCCGCGACCCAAGAGCGCAGCGCCAGCGCCGGCGCCAGGCCGCTGGCGGCGGGGTCCTCCTGGAAGGGGTCAAGGCCGTAGATCGCCACGCCGCAGCGGACGAGGTCGAAATGCGACGCGCGGTCGCGCAACGTCGCCGCGCTGTTGGCGACGTGCAGCAGCGCGTCGGGGAATCGCTCGCGCAGCGGCTCGGCCCAGGCTCCGAAGCGCCCGAGCTGCTCGGCGAAGAACTCGTCGCCGCGCTCGTCGGCGGTGGCGAAGTGCGACATCAGCCCGGCGACCTCGCACCCGGCGGCCTGCGCCGCCTCGGCGACGCGGGTCGCCTCGGCGGGGTCGCGCGTGCCGAGCCGCCCCATCCCGGTGTCGAGCTTTATGTGCACCCGCGTGCCGGCCGGCAGCGCGGCGACGAACGCCTCGTCCCAGGCCGTGACCTCGGCCCCGGCGGCGAGGGCGACCGGCAGCTCCTCCGGGGTGAGCGCGCCCATCACGACGACCGGGACCTGCTGGGTCCCGAGCGCGCGGGCCTCCTCGGCCGTGGCGACGAACAGCTGCCGCGCGCCGCCGGCCAGCGCCGCCGCGGCGGCCTGGAGCGCCCCGTGGCCGTAGCCGTCGGCCTTGACGACCACGCCGAGCCGCGCGGCGCCGTCGAGCTCTGCGCGCAGGCGCTCGCAGTTGCGCGTGATGGCCCCGAGGTCCACCGTCGCGACGGCCCGGACCATGGCTAGTGGATCCGGTCGCGGCCTCCGCGCGGGCCTGGCGACCGGCCAGGCGTGGCTGCCGAGGACGCAGGGAGGGAGCAATGGCAGCGCCATTGCCCCGACCGAGGACGACGGCAGGCGCGGTTGGACGCCGCCAGGTTCGTGTCGGAGGCTGCGAACGGGTCCACAACTACCCCTCGCGCGCGAGCGCCTGCAGGACGTCGACGCGGGTGACCAGCCCGGCGAGCTGACCGTGCTCGACGACGGGGAGCCGGTTGTGGCCCTCCTCGGCGATGATCCGCCCGGCCTCCTTGACCGACGCGCCCGGCGTCACCGTCACGGGGTCGGCGGTCATCATGTCCTCGGCCGTGGAGGCCACGGCCTTGCGCAGGCGCTCCTCGAAATGGCGCAGCGGCTCGAGGAAGACGACGCCTCCCAGCAGCTCGACGTAGTGCGGGATGTGCAGGTCGCCCTGCTCGTCGGCGAGCACGAGGTCGGCCTCGGTGATGATCCCCACGCAGCGGCCGCCCTCGTTGACGACCGGTACGCCCGGCAGCTCGTGGTGCTTGAGCAGGCGCACGACCTCTTCGACGCTCGCCTCGGGAGCCACCGTGACGGGCTCGGGATCCATGATGTCGGCGACCGTGGTCACGGCCGCGCAGCCTAGATGATTGCTCCGGCCGCCCCCGGGAAGCAGCGCCGCACCTGGTATTCGGTAACTAGGATCGCGGCATGGGTCCAGTCAAGCTTTTCCTCACCGCCGCCATCGCGACCGTCCTGCTGCTCCCGGCAGCCGCGCAGGCCGGGCCGGTCGCCTCCAACGACGGCGCCTACGCGCTCCTCGGCAGGGTCTTCCCGCACCCGCAGGGCGCCTGTACCAAGCGGCCCGTGCTCGCCCCGCTCGCAGGGCAACCTGCCCGCCACGACCTTCGTGGGCTTCAAGGAGTTCATCGACGGCCTGACCTACATGAACTCCGGTGCAGCCGACGCGAAGACGTGGTCGCGCTACCTCGAGGTCTGGACGCTCGACGGCGACCTGGATGGCAACAGCAAGCCCGACGGGACCGACGACACCACGCCCGGCACCGACGAGAAGGCCAACTTCCCCGGCAACAACCTCGGCGTCTGGGAGTTCACGCCCGAGGGGCGGGCGCACTCCGCGGGCCTTCCCATGCCGACGCTCGGCCGCATCAGGTCCGACGTCGTCGTCGCGCGCGTCACCGACGAGAGCGTGCCCGACGCGGGCAAGGCGCGGGTCGCGCTGTCGCTCTCGATCCACGGCATCGAACGCGCCGGCGTCGAAGGTGGGACGCGCGCGCTGGAGGACCTCGTCACCGCCGCCACGACCGACCGGCTCGACAAGCCGATCCTCGACGTCGAGAAGCTCGGCATCCCGATCCCGACCTTCAAGCAGGTCCTGCAGAAGACCATCATCTACTTCACCTTCCCCAACCCCGACGGCTGGCGCCGCGGCGACCTGAACGACACCGAGAAGGGCCCGGGCGTCTTCTTCCAGCGCTACAACGGCAACGGCGTCGACGAGAACCGCGACTTCCCCGACATCGGCTTCTCGTTCCGGCCCTACTCGTCGCTGTCGGAGCCCGAGACCCGTGGATGGGCGTCGGCGTTCAAGCAGATCAGCACGCGCGGCGGGCCGTTCGCCGCCGGCGACGACCTGCACGGCCAGCTCGGCGCGGACTCGTTCTCGTTCACGCTGATGCCGCACGGCTCGCACGACTACGCGAAGAACGAGCGCATCCGCGAGGCGGCCCAGAGCATCAACCTCGTCCAGCAGTCGTGGCTCAGCTGGAGCCCGCTGATCCAGCCCAACGACCAGCCGCGTGGCAGCTGCAACAACAAGCCGGTCGTCGGCGCCGACTGCTACCCGATGTACGGGCAGAGCTGGGGCACGGTCTACGACACGATCAACTACACGACGACCGGCGCGCTCGGCGACTTCATGGACTCGAGCATCGGCCTGAACGCCGACGGCGTCGACAACGAGATGTCCTACTCGCACCTCGACAAGGACATCGCGTTCGAGCCGCTGATCGAGCAGATGCACGTCGACGGCAACATGGGCCTGATCTACGCGCACGTCGCCCAGGTGCTCAACGACCGCTCGTTCGTCTTCCCCGCGCGCGGCCGCAAGGGCTACGTGCCCTCCAAGCGTGTGACCCGTGCGGCCGCGCCAAGCACGATCGTCGCGCCGCCGGGCACCCATGCCCAGGCCGACATCGACACCGACGTGCCCGCCCCCGGCGGGAGCGTGACGTGGGAGTTCGATCCGCCCGTGGGCGGCGCCGGTATCTACAACGGCGGGATGCGCGTCGACGTCACGACGCCGAACATCCAGGGCATCAATCCGGGCGCGATGGCCGGCGGGCACAGCCTGGCCCTGCAGTGCTCGGGCTGCGACCAGCACCGCGGCGTCGCGAACGAGGACGAGCCCGAGTGGATCACGGTGGCCGAGGACTTCAACCAGTCGGGCATCTACCTCCAGGCGGGCCTGACCGTGGCCGTCAACAAGCCGCAGGCCACCCAGGCCGGCGGCAAGGCGGTCAAGTGGCGTATCCAGGTCTCGACCGGCATCGGCCCGGCGATCCACGTCCATGTGGACTTCACGCAGGGGCCCGCGACGACCGCCGGCGCGACAGGTGGCGATGCCGCGCCCGACCTCGCCGCCTACGACGTCGCGGCCTCCGACTTCTGGAAGAAGCTCACGCCGTTTGCACCGGAGGTCGCAGGCATCCAGGCGGTCGATCCGGACAAGCTGGTCAAGGAGCCCGAGGGCACAACCGCCGCTGAGAAGCAGGCGGTCCAGGTCCCCGACGAGCTCGACACGCTGATCCTGACCGACCAGGCTTTGCCCGGCTACGCGTTCCCGCCACTGCCCGCAGCGAACGTGCCGGCCGACATCAAGGCACAGTCGAGCCAGCCCACGGCCCCCTGCGGCTACACGGACGGCAACCCCCACACACCCGGTTGCTACGAGACGTTCGACTTCTCGGTGCCCAAGCAGATCGGCCGGGCGGTGGTGAGCATCACGCCCACCAGCGGCGATCTGACGCTCACGGTCCACAAGAAGAACGCCGACGGCAGCACCGGCGACAAGGTGGGCGCGACCTCCGATCAGGGCGGCGATGCGGGCACAGAGACCATCTCGATGACCAATCCGCCCGCGGGCGACTACATCGCCTACGTCGACAACTGGGTGGCGCCGGGCGACTCCGGATGGACCGGCGGGGTGCACTTCGAAGCGCCCAGCATCGGCGAGCAGGGCTCCAGCAAGTACACCGACGCGCAGTGGGACACCTACGTCGGCAAGCTCAAGTCGTTCGTCGAGGGCGGCGGAAACCTGGTCCTCACCGACGGCGCGCTGCAGGCACTGCCCTACCTCTTCCCGGCCATCAAGCGCCCGGACGTCGGGCGGAGCATCAGCTATGTCGGCCAGGTCGCCTTCACGACCAAGGAGACCACGTCGCAGGACGCGCCCACCGACGGCAACACGCTCGCCGACCCGTTGGCCAAGAACGTCAACCAGGCCGGAGCCCGGTTCAACACCGGCCTGCGCCGGCAGACATTCGAGCCCACTCCGGTCGGTTTCTCGATCCAGAACGCCGACGACGGCGGCAACGAGCCGCACTCGCCGGTCTGGCAGGTCGACCGCCAGGCCTTCGAGGCGGCGGGCGGCCGCATCACCGCCACGGGCACCAGCGGCGAGGCCGACCTGGTCAGCCAGGTGATGGTGGGTGAGCTGAAGCTGGGCAAGGGCGTGGTGCGCATCGTCGGCGCGCTGCTGCCCACCCCGACGGAGGAGTTCGACCACGAGCAGGGCCTCGAGCCCTTCGCGGTCACCTACACCGGCTACTTCCTGGCCGAGAACCTCACCGACTGGTGCGCGCCCGGGCACTCGTGCCCGCGCGTCACCGCCCTCGACGAGAACTCCGCCACGGCATGCGTCGCGGCGCGCGGGTTCACCGCGGCCTCGGCCAAGCCGTCCAAGCGCGGCCTGAAGTTCGCGTTCAAGCGCCGCGGCACCGCGCCGGTGAAGATCGACCTGTTCCAGGTCTCCAAGGGCCGCCGCGTGGTCAAGCAGCTGCTCCAGCGGCGGTTCGTCACGCGCAAGGGCCTGACTTGGAACGGGCGCAAGGGCCGCCACAAGATCACCAACGGCGCCTACTTCGTGCGCATGTCGGTGAAGGGCCCGAACGGGATCTACGAGGGCCGGCGCATCGCGCTCGTCCGCAAGGGCGGCCGGTGGCACGCGCAGCGGTCGTTCTACCGCCGCGAGACGTGCACGCGCCTGCGGTCGTTCAAGCTGATCCGCCCGGTCTTCGGCGGGTCCAAGCGCGCCGGGCTGGGGATCTCGTTCCGGCTCGCCTCGAGCGAGCAGGTGCGGTTGACGATCAGCCGCAAGGGACGCGCCGTCAAGCGCTACACGTTCAAGCGGCCCAAGGCGCTGACGACGATCCGTCGCAACGTCTCGCCGCGCAAGCGGCCGAAGGGCCTCTACACCGTCTCGATCACGATCGGGACCGGCAAGAACGCCCTGAAGGCCAAGCTGTACTCCAAGCGGATCTAGCTACCCGCGCGCCGCGGGGAGCGCGGCGATCACATCCGAGGCGATGACGCCCTCGCCGCCGACACGCTCGGCGGCGAGGCGGCCCGCCCGCGCGTGGAGATGGACCGCGGCGCAGGCGGCCGTGAACGGCTCGAGCTCCTTGGCGAGCATCGCCGCGAGCACGCCGCAGAGCACGTCGCCGGTGCCGGCCGTGGCCAGCGCGGGGCTGGCGCCGGGATTGACCGCCACGCGGCCTTCCGGCTCGGCCACCAGCGTGTCGTCGCCCTTGAGCACCACGATCGCGCCGGATCGGCGCGCCGCCTCCCGCGCGTGGTGCAGGCGCCGCGCCTTGACCTCGTCGCTGTCGATCTCGAGCAGCCGGCCCAGCTCGCCCTCGTGCGGGGTCAGGATCGTCGGCCCTGAGCGGTCACGCAGGTCCTCCAGGCGGCCGGCGTGGGCGTTGAGGCCGTCGGCGTCGAGGACGACCGCCAGCTCGGCGCGCCGCGCGAGCTCGCGGGCGAGCTCCTCGGCTGCCTCCAGCCGCCCCATTCCCGGGCCGATCACCAGCGCGCCGCCGCGCGCGGCCTTCTCGAGCACGACGTCGACCGCGCCTTCGGCGGGCAGGCCGGTGGTCATCACCTCCAGCAGTCGGGTCTCGAAGATCGGCTGGAGCTCCTCCGGCACGCACGCGGTCACATAGCCGGCGCCCGCGCGCATCGCCGCCTCCGCGGCGAGGCACGGCGCACCGGTCAGCCCGGGCGAGCCGCCGCAGACGAGCACGTGGCCCGAGACGAACTTGGTCGAGTTGCGCTGCCGGCGCGGGATCGTCTCGAGCACCGTGGCGCGGATCAGCCCGACGGCCGGCTCGGTCGGGGCGCCCGCCGGAATCCCGATGTCGACGACCTGGACTTCGCCGGTGTGGCTCTTGCCGGGCTCGATCCAGAGGCCCGGTTTGGCGGCGGCGAACGTCGCCGTGGCGATCGCCCGCACCGCGGCGCCGGCGACCTCGCCGCTGGACGCGTCGACGCCCGAGGCCACGTCGGCCGCGACGACCGGTGCCCCGGCAGCGTTCAGCGCCTCGATCGCACCCAGGGCGGGCTCGCGCGGGGAGTCGGCGAACCCGGTGCCCAGCACCGCGTCGACGAGGACGGCGGCGCCCTCGAGGCGATCGGGTGCGAAGGGCTCGACGACCGAGCCGCCCCCGGGCGCACCGGCGCCCGTGGACTCCGCTGCCTGGGTGCGCAGGCGGTCGAGGTTCGCGGCCGGGTCGCCGCTCAGCTCGTCGGGGTCGCCCAGCAGCAGCACGCGGACCTCACGGCCGAGGCCGCGCAGCACGCGCGCCGCGACCAGCCCGTCGCCGCCGTTGTTGCCCTTGCCGCAGACGATCGCGATCGTGCCCTCCGGCGCGGCGTTGGCGGCGAGCCTGGCGAGGCCCTCCCCCGCGCGCTCCATCAGGTCCAACGACGGAATGCCCTTGTCCTCGATGGCCCACCGGTCGGTGGCGCGCATCGCCTCCGCGTCGGGGAGCGGCTCGAGCCAGGCGGGCAGGGTCACCCGGCCAGCGCCACCGCGCCCGCCAGGTCGCGCTCGTGTGTCAGCGAGATCGCCACCGGCCCGCGGCCGGCCAGGGCGCCGTGCAGCGCCACGCGCGGGGCGCCGTCGTCGCCCATGACGACCTCGACGTCGCGCGGGCTCCACGCCCGCAGCGCCAGGGCCTTGGCGACGGCCTCCTTGGCGCAGAACCGGGCGGCCAGGTGACGTGCGGGTCGCGCGCGCTGGGCGGCGTACAGGCGCTCCGCGTCGGTGAACAACCGCTCCGCCAGGCGGGGCCGCCGTTCCAGCGCGCGCTCGAGGCGCTCGATCTCCAGCAGGTCGATCCCGACGCCGGTCACTCGACGGTGACCGTTTTTGCCAGGTTGCGCGGGCGGTCGGGGTCGAGGCCGCGCCGGCGCGCCACGGCGTAGGCGAGCACCTGGAGCGGGATGACCGCCAGCAGCGGCTGGAGCATCCAGTCCATCTCGGGCACCCGCAGGACGTAGTCGCAGTGCGCGGCGATCTCCTCGTTGCCCTCGGTCGCCACGGCGATCACCGTCGCCCCGCGGGCGCGGACCTCCTGCATGTTCGAGATGACCTTGTCGAGCACCGGGGAGTCGGTCGCCACCGCCACCACCGGAGTGCGCTCGTTGAGCAGGGCGATCGGGCCGTGCTTCATCTCACCGGCCGCGTATGCGTCGGTGGAGATGTAGGAGATCTCCTTGAGCTTCAGGGCGCCTTCCAGGGCCACCGCGACACCCACGTTGCGCCCGATGTAGAGGAAGAACTCCGCTTCGTAGAACTGGTCGGCGATCGGGTCGACGGCGGCCTCGGCGGCCGCGACGACCTCCTGGATCTTCGACGGAACCCGCCTGAACTGGGTCAGGATCCGCCGGCGCGTCTCCTGCTTCATCGTGCCGCGCAGCTCGGCGAGGCGCAGCGCGAGCAGGTACATGACCGCGACCTGCGAGACGAACGTCTTGGTCGCCGCGACGCCGATCTCCATGCCGGCGCGGGTCAGCAGCACGCCGTCGGCGTCGCGCGTGGCCTGCGAGCCGACGATGTTCGTGATCGCCAGTACGCGGGCGCCGCGCTCGCGGGCGAGCCGCATCGCCGCCAGGGTGTCGGCCGTCTCGCCCGACTGGGTGATGCCGATCACGAGGTCGTTCGGGCCGACCACGGGATCGCGATAGCGGTACTCCGAGGCGATGTCCATCCCGACCGGCACGCGCGCCCACTTCTCGATGGCGTACACGCCGATCAGGCCCGCGTGGTAGGAGGTGCCGCAGGCGACGATCGTGATCCGCTCGACGTCCATGAGGAGCTTCTCGTCGAAGGTCGCCTCCTCGGCGAGGTCGACGCCGTCCTCTCTGATTGTGCGGTCGGCGATCGTCTCGGCCACGGCGTCGGCCTGCTCGTGGATCTCCTTGAGCATGAACGTCTCGTAGCCGCCCTTCTCGGCGGTGTCCTCGTCCCAGTCGATCTCCTCGATGGGGCGCTCGACCTCGACGCCGTCGGGCGTGATGATCCGCACGTCGTCGCCGTTGACGATCACGAGCTCGCCGTTGTTGACGATCTGGATGTTCCGGGTGTGCGCGAGGAAGGCGGGCACCGCGGAGGCCAGGAAGGTCTCGCCCTCGCCGCGCCCGACGACCAGCGGGCACTCGCGGCGCGCGCCGACCAGCGAGTCGGGCTCGTCGAGGCTCATCGCCACGAACGCGAAGTGGCCCTCGAGCTCGGCGTAGGCCGCGCGGACCGCCTCCTCGAGGCTGCCGAGGGCGAGGTGGTGGGCGACGAGATGCGCGATGACCTCTGCGTCGGTCTCCGAGGTGAAGACCGCACCCATGTCCACGAGGCGGCGCTTGAGCGCCATGTAGTTCTCGACGATCCCGTTGACGACCACGTGCACGCGGTCGGTGGTGTCGAAGTGCGGGTGGGCGTTGGACTCGTTGACGCGGCCGTGGGTGGCCCAGCGCGTGTGGCCGATCCCGGTCGTGGCCGGTCGTGTGGCCACCGCGACGCCGCCGTCGCGATGTCGTGCTTCGACCGCCTGGACGAGGTTGTGCAGGCTGCCCACCGCGCGAACCGAGTCGATCTCGCCGTCGGCGATGACCGAGACGCCCGCGGAGTCGTAGCCGCGGTACTCGAGCTTCTGAAGACCGGCGAGCAGGACGTCCTGCGCGGGCCGCTTTCCGACGTAGCCGACGATGCCGCACATGAGCGCTCGACGGTAGCAGTGGGCGGTGCCGAGTCAGCCGACTGAACGCACGATGGCGACCAGCCGATCGCAGACCGCGTCGGCTTCGTCGGCGGTCGGGGCCTCCACCATCACGCGGACGAGCTGCTCGGTGCCCGAAGGGCGCACGAGCACGCGGCCCCGGCCCTCGAGGTCGGCGCCCTCGCGCTCTGAGGCGTCGCGCAGCTCGTCGGAGGCCATCGCGGCCTCGCGGTCGGCGACCGGGACGTTGACGAGCCGCTGCGGCAGCTTGTCCATCGCGTGGCGCTCGGCCAGGTCGGCGCCGCCGAGGGCCTCGAGCGTCAGCAGCGCGGACGCGATGCCGTCGCCGGTGGGGTTGAACTGCATGTCGATGACATGGCCGGACTGCTCGCCACCGAGCCTCCAGCCGCGCGCCGCGCAGCTCCTCGAGCACGTAGCGGTCGCCCACCTGGGTGATGGCGACGTCGATGCCGGCCTCCTTCATCGCGACGTGGAAGCCGTAGTTCGTCATCACCGTGACGACCACGCCTCCCAGGTTGCCGGCCTCATGCAGATGGCGTGCCGCCAGCGCCAGCAGCTCGTCGCCGTCGACCACCGCGCCGGTGCGGTCGACCGCCAGCACGCGATCGCCGTCGCCGTCGAAGGCGAACCCGATCGCGTGACCGCCCGCCACAACCGCTTCGCCCAGGGCCGCGACGTGCGTCGAGCCACAGCCGTCGTTGATGTTGCGGCCGTCGGGCTGGTCGGCCGTCGTGGCGACCGTCGCGCCCAGCCGCCTGAAGATCTCCGGAGCGGCACGGAACGTCGCGCCGTTGGCGCAGTCCAGCAGGACGTCCAGCCCCGTCAGATCGAGGCCGGCGAAGCGCTCGCGCAGCTCGCGCAGGTAGTCGTCGAGCGTGCCGTGAAGGGCGCGCACATGGCCGATTCGATCCGGCACGGGGTGATCGGCGCGCTCGAGGCGCTGCTCGATCGCCAGCTCGACCTCGTCGGCGAGCTTGAAGCCGTCCGGGCCGAAGAGCTTGATCCCGTTGTCTTCATACGGGTTGTGCGAGGCGCTGAGAACGACCGCGACGTCGAACCCGTAGCGGCCCAGCAGCAGCGGGGCCGCCGGAGTCGGGAGCACGCCGCCGAGCAGTACGTCCCCGCCCGCCGCGGTGGCGCCCGCGGCGATCGCGGCCTCGAGCATCTCGCCGGACTCGCGCGTGTCGCGGATGACGAGCACCTGCGGCGCGTGGTCGGAGCGCAGCTCCTCGACCGCCGCGCGCCCGAGCGCGAGCGCGAGGTCCGCGGTCAACAGTTCGCCCGCGACGCCGCGAACGCCGTCGGTGCCGAAGAGCCGGCGGGCCATGAGAACGCTCAGCGCTTCGAGAACTGCGGACGCTTGCGCGCCTTTTTCAGGCCGGCCTTCTTGCGCTCCTTCACGCGCGAGTCGCGCGTGAGGAAGCCGCGCCGCTTGAGCTCGCCGCGCAGGTTCGGATCGGCGTCGAGCAGAGCGCGGGAGATCCCGTGGCGCAGCGCGCCGGCCTGGGCGCTCACGCCGCCGCCGTGTAGCCGAGCCACGACGTCCATGCGCTCCTCGTAGCCGACCGACTCCAGCGGCTGGCGGATCTGGCGCTGCAGCGTCGGGCGCGGGAAGTAGTTGTCGAGCTCCTTGCCGTTGATCAGGTAGGAGCCGGAGCCGGGCTTGAGGATCACGCGGGCAACGGAGGTCTTGCGCTTGCCGGTGGCGGTGTAGCGCGCGCCGGCGGCAAGGTCGATCGTGGCGACGACCGGCTGGTCGAGCACGACGTCATCGGAGTCGCCGGAGCCGTCGTCGGGACCCTCGTCCTCGTCGTAGTCGGCGTAGGGATCACGGGCGCGCTCCTCGCTCTCGAGGACGAGGTCGAGCTCGAGGTCGGCACCGGGGATCGCCGGCTTCTCGCGCGGCGTCTCGGGGCCGGCCTCCTCGGCGGCTGGGGCGGCCTCGTCGGCAGCGGGCGCAGCGGGCGCCTCGGCGGCGGGCTCGTCAGCGGCGGGGGCATCCTCAGCGGCGGGCTCCTCCGGGGCGGGCTCCTCGGCCGCAGGCTCCTCGGCGGCGGGCTCCTCAGCGGGCGCGGCAGGCTCCTCGGCGACGTCCTCGGCGGCGTCCTCGGCCGGGACCGGGACCTCCTCGGCGGCGGACTCCTCCGCGGCGGCCTGCTGCTCCTCGGGGGGAGCCTCGGGCTGCTCTGCGGTCGGCTCCTCGGGAGCCGGGGTCTCCGGAGTCTCGTCGTCGGGCGGGGTTGGCGTGTCCTCGGCCATCAGGACCTGATCTCCATGGGTTGCGGCTTCTGGGCGACGTGCGGGTGATCGGGCCCGGCGTACACCTTGAGCTTGGTGAGCTGTTTGCGGGCCAGGCGGTTGCGGGGGAGCATCCCCTTGACCGCCTTGCGGATGACCTCTTCGGGCCGGCGCTCGAGCTGCTCGCCGAGCGTGCGGACCTTCAGGCCACCGGGATACCCGGAGTGGCGGTAGTACTTCTTGTCGGCGAGCTTGTTGCCGGTCACCGAGATCTTCTCGGCGTTGACCACGATCACGAAGTCGCCGGTGTCGATGTGAGGCGTGTACGTCGGCTTGCGCTTGCCTCGCAACGCGTCCGCGATCTGCGTAGCGAGCCGCCCGAGCGTAAGCCCGGAGGCGTCGATGAGCAGCCAGTCGCGCTGGCGGTCGGAGGGTTTGGCGACGTAGGTCTTCACGGCGTGAAAAAGGCCACGCTGACGGCGCGCGGCACCGGCACAGTGTAGGACGTTCGGGCCTCAGCCGTTCTCGCGGCGCAGCTCGAGCCGCACCTCGCGCGTGCCGGGCCCGTTGACGATCACCTGCCACCCGCGCGGGCCGAGTGCCAGCCGTTCGCCGTCGACCTCGAGCACGATGCGCGGCCGCGGCTCCTCGGTGGTCTCCAGGTGCACCTCGCTGAGCGGCCAGCGCCCGCGATCGCTCAGGCGTTCGATGGCCGAGTGGACCTCGGCGTGACCGACCCCGCGCTCCAGCAGCTCGGAGACGATCGCCGCCTCGGCGACGTCCTCGACGCTGTAGACCCGCGGCTCGCCCGAGTCCTGTGACGAGCGGATGTACCCGCGCCGCGCCCACTGGCCGATCGTGGTGCCCGACACCCCGGCAAGCGCCCCAACTTCTCCGGCGAGGAGCCGTCCGTGGGGCCGCGCTCGGCCACCTGTGCCCATGCTCACAAGATTAAGAGGGCCCCGGTCATACTTCGCCGATGGACCAGCCCGGGACCGCCCCACCGAGCTCCTCCTCGGGAGACGAGGCCTTCTTCCAGGCGCTGGCGACCCACCGCATCCGAGGGTTCATGCGCGTGATGCGGTGGCTGCCCAGCGACCCGCGCTGCGCCCTGTGCCGAGCCCCCTACCGCGGGATCGGGGGAGCCATCCTGAAGCCCATGGGCTT
The DNA here is from genome assembly GCA_963825415.1 of uncultured Actinomycetes bacterium. GTDB lineage: Bacteria > Actinomycetota > Thermoleophilia > Solirubrobacterales > Solirubrobacteraceae > BP-464. Next base: position 402,252 of record CAWGTD010000006.1, read on the forward strand.
CGCTCCGTCACGCAAGAACCCGCGCCTGTGCAACGCGTGCTTCGAGAAGGCCCCCGCGGGCGGCATGGAGATGCACCTCGGCGTCCTCTTCGCCGACATCCGCGGGTTCACCGCGCTGGCCGAGGGCCAGCAGCCCGGGGAGACCGCCGAGCTGCTCAACCGGTTCTACGCGATGGCCGCCGAGATCCTCTGCCAGCACGCGATCATCGACAAGCTCGTCGGCGACGAGGTCATGGCGCTCTACCTCCCCCAGCTCTTCGACGACGACGTCGCCGAGCACATGGTCGGCGACGCCCGCGAGCTGCTCCGCGCGGCGGGCTACGGGACCAGCGCAGCGCCCTGGGTCCAGCTCGGCGTCGGGCTCGACTACGGCCACGCCTTCGTGGGCAACGTCGGCGCCGGCGAGGTCAAGGACTTCACGGCCATCGGCGACGTCGTCAACACTGCCTCGCGGCTGCAGTCGGCGGCGGGCGCCGGAGAGATCGTCGTCTCAGCCCGGGTTCACGAGCGGGCCGGCGACAGCTGCGCGGGCGCCGAGGCCCGCGAGCTGACGCTCAAGGGCAAGGCCGAGCCCGAGACGGCAATGGTGCTGAACATGAACGCCGTCGAAGAAACGACGCCCGCGTAGGGCGCGGACGGCGGGGCGTCCGGCGGCCGTCCTCAAAGCTCAGCGCGGAGCGCGCGCGGGCCGCCGGATGCCCCGACGCTCCGCGCCCGAACCACCCACGCCTACTCCCACTCGATAGTGCCCGGGGGCTTCGACGTGATGTCGAGTACCACCCGGTTCACCTCACGCAGCTCCCCGATCATCCGCGCCGCGATGGTCTCCAGCAGGTCATAGGGCAGCCGCGCCCAGTCGGCGGTCATGGCGTCGTCGGACGTGACCGCGCGGATCACGACGACGTAGCCGTAGGTCCGTTCGTCGCCTTGGACGCCGACCGTCCGGATGTCGGGCAGCACACAGAAGCTCTGCCACAGGTCGCGGTAGAGGCCCGCCTTGCGGATCTCGTCCTGAAGGACGTAGTCGGCGTCGCGCAGCAGGTCGAGGCGCGCCTTGGTCGCCTCGCCGCCGACGATTCGGATCGCCAGCCCCGGGCCCGGGAACGGCTGGCGCCAGACGAGGCGCTCTGGCAGGCCGAGCTCGGCGCCGACCGCGCGCACCTCGTCCTTGAACAGCGCCCGCAGCGGCTCGACGAGCTCGAACTGGAGGTCCTCCGGCAGGCCGCCCACGTTGTGATGGCTCTTGATGGTGGCCGCGCCGGTGCCGCCGCCGGACTCGATCACGTCGGAGTACAGCGTGCCCTGGACGAGGTAGTTGGCGTCGCCGATCCGCGCCGCCTCCTCCTCGAAGACGCGGATGAACTCCGCGCCGATCGCCTTGCGCTTCGTCTCCGGGTCGGTCACCCCGGCGAGCTTGGAGAGGAAGCGGTCCTCCGCGTCCACGGCCACGAGCGGGACCTTGAAGTGATCGCGGAAGGCGGAGACGACCTGCTCGCCCTCGTTCTTGCGCATCAGGCCGTGGTCGACGAAGACGCAGGTCAGCTGGTCGCCGATCGCGCGATGGACGAGCAGCGCGGCGACCGACGAGTCGACGCCGCCCGACAGCCCGCAGATCACCTTGCCCGAGCCCACCTGGGCGCGGATCCGCTCGATCTGCTCGTCGATGATCGACGCGGCGCTCCACGTCATCTCGCAGGCGCAGATGTCGCCGAGGAAGCGCTTGAGCACCTCCTGGCCGTACGGGGTGTGGACGACCTCGGGGTGGAACTGGATGCCGTACAGCCCGCGCTCGACGCTCTCGAACGCGGCTACCGGCGAGGCCGTCGAGGACGCCAGGGCGACGGCACCCTCGGGGGCCTGGAAGACGGTGTCGCGGTGGCTCATCCAGCACGTCTGCTCGGCCGGAAGCCCCGCGAGCAGGCGGCCGTGCTCGGTGATCGTCAGCTCGCTGCGGCCGAACTCGCCGACCTCGGCGCCCTCGACCTTGCCGCCCAGCGACACCGCGAGCAGCTGCATGCCGTAACAGATGCCCAGCACCGGGATGCCGAGCTCGAGCAGCTCCTTGTCGAGGCGCGGAGCACCGTCGGCATACACCGACGCGGGTCCGCCGGAGAGGATCAGCCCCTTCGGCGCGCGGCGGGCGACCTCCTCGGCGCCGACGTGATGGGGCAGCAGCTCGCTGAACACCCCGCACTCGCGCACACGGCGCGCGATCAGCTGGGAGTACTGGCCGCCGTAGTCGAGGACGACGACCTCGTCGACCGCCTTCGGGGCCTCGACCGCTACCGCCCCGTCGACCAGCTCGGTCGCGGCGGTGGCGGCGGTGACGACCCCGTCGGTCACGCCTCGGTGAGAGCCGGCTCCTGGTCCGGCGCGCCGTTGGCCTCCCCGGCGTCGCCCCCACCGGGGGCGTGGGCGGCCGCGGCCGCTCCCCGGGAGCCCATGCCGATGCCCTGCGCCGACTGCAGCGCCTTGCCCTCGGTCTGCAGCGCGGGGGCGACCATCAGCTCGGCGCGGTTGAACTCCGCGATGTCGCGGTAGCCGCAGGTGGCCATCGAGGTCCGCAGCGCGCCGATCAGGTTGAACGTGCCGTCGTTCTCGCGCGCCGGCCCGGTGATGATCTCCTCCAGCGTGCCGTTCTGGACCGTCTTGACGCGGGCGCCGCGCGGCAGCGACGGGTGGAACGTGGCCATTCCCCAGTGGAACCCGCGGCCGGGCGCCTCGTAGGAGCGCGCCAGCGGCGAGCCGACCATCACGGCGTCGGCGCCGCAGGCGATCGCCTTGGAGACGTCGCCGCCCGTGCGCATGCCGCCGTCGGCGATGACCTGGACGTACTCGCCGGTCTCGAGCATGTGCTGCGAGCGGGCGGCCGCCACGTCGGCGATCGCAGTGGCCTGCGGGACGCCGATCCCGAGCACGCCGCGCGTGGTGCACGCCGCGCCGGGGCCGACCCCGACCAGCACGCCGGCCGCGCCGGTCCGCATGAGGTGTAGACCGGTGTGGTAGCTCGCGCAGCCGCCGACGATGACGGGCACGGGCACCTCGCGGCAGAACTCCTTGAGGTTCAGCGGCGGGCGCGACGGGTCGGCCGAGACGTGCTCGGCCGAGACGACCGTGCCCTGGATGACCAGCACGTCGAGCCCGGCGTCGAGCGCCAGCTCGTAGTGGTCGCGCACGCGCTGAGGCGTCAGCGACGCGGCCACGACGACGCCCTCGTCCTTGATCTCCTGGATGCGCCGCGAGATCAGCTCGGGCTTGAGCGGCTCGCTGTAGATCGCCTGCATCTCCCGGGTGGCGACGTCCTTGGGGAGCTGTGCGATCCGCTCGAGCTGGGCCTCGGCGTCCTCGTAGCGGGTGTAGATGCCCTCGAGGTTCAGGACGGCCAGCCCGCCCAGACGGCCGATGATGCCCGCCGTCCGCGGCGAGACGACGCCGTCCATCGCGCTCGCCATCAGCGGCAGCTCGAAGCGATAGTCGCCGACCTTCCAGGAGACGTCGACGTCGTCGGGGTCGCGCGTGCGCCGGGACGGCACGATCGCGATGTCGTCGAAGCCGTACGCGCGGCGTGCCTTCTTGCCACGCCCAATCTCGATCTCCATCAGGGCATCCTAGGTTCGCGGGCGGACGAAAAGACCCCGCGCAGGCGGGGTCCGGGGAACGGCGAGGCGACGTGTTGGCGGCAACCTTCCACGCCCTTTCGAGGATAGCGTTATCAGCCGACGCCGGCGGGCGCGTCGAGGCGCTGGACCTCGATTTCATTGAGCAGCCGCTCGACCTCCCGCGGATCGACCAGGCCGGCGCCCAACCGCCCGGTGGACTCGGCCCCGCAGGCGACCGCGCGGCGCAGGCACTCCTCCGGCTTTTGGCCCGTGTAGCGGGCCGCGACGTAGCCGGCCAGGAACGCGTCGCCCGCGCCGACCGCCGCGGCGGACTCGCGCGGCTCGATCCACACGCGGTGCAGCGCCCGGTCGCCGTCGACCTTCAAGGAGGCGACGCAGCCGTCGGGCAGGGTCATGATCGCCTCGCCGGCCCCCAGCTGGACCATCTGGTCGACCGCCATCACGCGGTCGTTCTCGTCGTTGAACTCGTGGCCGACGAGCTCCTCGGCCTCGGGCACGTTGGGCGAGATCACCTCGGGGCAGGCGCGGACCGCATGGCGCATCGGCTCGCCCTCGGAGTCGACCACCGTGATGACCCCCATCTGCTTGAGCTCGCGCACGAGCGTCGCGTAGATGTCGGTCTCCACGCCGCGCGGAAGCGATCCCGCGAAGACGACGATGTCGGCGCCGCGGGCGAGGTAGAGCAGCTTGTCGCGGAACAGCTCGACCTCGTTCGGGCTCACGCCCGGGCCGCGCTCGTTGATCTCGGTCTGATCGCCCGTCGTCGGGTCATAGACGGCGGTGTTGGTGCGCGACTCCTCGCGGATGCGCACGAAGTCGTTGAGGATCGACTCGTCTGTGAGCTGCTCGACGATGCGGGTGCCCGTCGGGCCGCCGGCGAATCCGGTGGCGATCACGGGCTGGCCGAGCGTCTTGAGCGTCCGCGCGACGTTGACGCCCTTGCCGCCCGGCATCGTCGTCTGCTCGACGGTCCGGTGGCGCCGGCCGAGGCGGAAGTTCGGGACCGACAATGACTTGTCGATCGCCGCGTTGAGGGTGACTGTGATGATCACGTGGCCTCGGCCTCTCCCGCGCCCTGACCCCGCCGGCGGCGCAGCACACGGCGGCGCAAGAGGACCAGCTGGACAGTACACACCGCCAGTGCGGCCAGAAGCACGATGGTCAGCGTTCTGCCCAACCAGGCGCGCGTGCGCTGGCCGATCGTCGCCTCGGGCACGGCCTTGGCGGTCACCAGCGGCACACGGGCCGCGGGCCGGCCGCGGCGCAGCACCTCGGCGGTCCCGACCCGCGCTCCGGCGGGCAGCGGGCCCTTGACCTCCTCGGGCACGTCGACGAGCCGGACGCGCAGGCGCTCGCTGCGGAGAGCGACCACGTTCGCCGAGCGGCCGGCCAGCAGCTCGACCCGGTCGTCGCCCTGGTCGGTGATCGCGACCGACCCGAGCCGGCTGCGGGCCCGTACGGCATTGACGCTGCGGTAGCGCGACAGCCCGTAGCGCAGCAGCGCGAGGCTGTCGGCGTCGCGCGCCCCGAGCGTCGGATCGCCCATCACCGCGCTGAGCACCGTCACGCCGTCGCGGCGGGCGGAGCCGACGAGGACGTACCCCGCGCCGAGCGTGTGGCCGGTCTTGACGCCGTCGACGAACCCGACCCGGCCGACGAGGTCGTTGCGGTTGACGACCACCCGCCGGTGCGAGCCGCTGCGCAGCAGCGCGCGCGGCCGGTCGACCGTCTTGCGAAAGAACGGGTCGCGGCGCAGGATCAGCGCGAGCTCGACGAGGTCGCGTGCCGACGAGTAGCCGCCGGCCTCGTCGAGGCCGATCGGGTTGGCGTAGTGGGTGTCGTCGAGGCGCAGCTGGCCCGCCCGCCGGTTCATCAGCGCCACGAATCGCGACCGCGACCCGGCGATGTCGATCGCCAGCGTCGCCGCCGCGTCGTTTGCCGACGGGAGCAGCAGCGCGCGCAGCAGGTCCGCCGTGGTCAGGCGCTCGCCCGCGCGCAGGCCGACCACCGACTCGGGACCCACCGGCGAGTACGGCGCGGCGGTGACCAGCCGGCCGAGCTTGCGGCGCTCGAGCGTCAGCAGCGCGGTCATCAGCTTTGCGGTCGAAGCCATCGGCCGGCGCTCGCCGGGCGCGCGGGCATAGACGACGTCGCGTGTGTCGGGCTGGACGAGGAACGCGTTGCGCGCCGAGATGCGCGGCGGGGCCGCGGTCGCCGAGACGGCGCCCAGCAGCACCGCGACGAGCGCGAGGAGGCAGACGCGCCGCGTCACGGCGCGAGCTTGATCTTCTGCCCGGCGTGCAGTGACTGCGCGTCGACGTCCGGGTTCAGGCGTTCGATCTCGGTCAGCGGCACGCCGGTCTTCTCCGCGATCGCCGACAGCACGTCGCCCGCCTGCACGGTGTAGCGGCGCTTCGCCGGCGTGGTCGGAGTGGTCGACGTCGCCGTACTCGCGCCGCCGGCGGTCGTGGCGCTGCCCGACTGGGCGGGCCGGGTCGCGCCGCCACCGTCGGACCCGCCCCCGGCGGAGGCGACCACGATCACGGCGACCAACGCGCCCGCAAGGGCGGCCGGTGCCAGCCAGCGCGCTGTGAGGCGGGACGACATCGGCTCGCCAGCATACGTTCCGCCCCAGCCCGATCCGGGTGCCTGATTGCCGGGACCGGTTACGCGGTCAGGTTCCAGGCGAGCTCGCGCAGGCGTTCGGCCTCGGCGCGCGCGGCCGCGGCCGGATCGCCGCCGGTGGACGCGTGTGCGCCCACGATTCCCCGCGAAGCCGTGACCAACCCGGCGGCACGGCCGGGAGCGAACGCGGGCGCGAGGTCCTCGACCCGGCCGCCCTGCGCCCCCACGCCGGGCAGCAGGAAAGGCGCTGCCGGCATGAGCTCGCGCAGGCGCACCAGGTGATCGGGCGCGGTGGCGCCGGTGACGGCGCCGACGTCGGCGAGGCCGGAGTCCGGCCCCGGGGACTCGGCACCGAGAGCGGCGACGATCGCCGCCACGCGCTCCCAGACCCGCTCGCCGCTTGCGAGCTCGAGGTCCTGGAGCTCGGCGGCCCCCGGGTTGGAGGTACGCACGAGCACGATCACGCCGCGCCCGCTCGCGCGCCCGGCGTCGACCAGCGGCCGCAGCGTGTCAGGGCCGAGGTACGGGCTGACCGTCAGCGCGTCGACGCCGAGCCCCGCCACCGCTCCGTACGGGGTCGGCGTCTCGCCGAGGAAGGCCTGGCCGTAGGCGGCCGCCGAGACGTCGATGTCGCCCCGCTTGGCGTCGGCCAGGACGAGCAGGCCGTGCTCGAGCGCGCAGGCGACGGTGCGCTGCGCGGCCGCCCAGCCGGGCGGACCGAGCCGTTCGAAGCAGGCGAGCTGGGGCTTGACCGCCACGCACGCATCCGCGACGGCCTCGATCGCCGCCTCGCAATGGGCGCTCACGGCGGCCGCCGCGCGCTCCGCCGGGGTGCCGGTCGCCGCCTCGCCCGCCTCCAGGCCCGCCGGCCAGAGCCGGTTCGGATCGGGGTCGAGCCCCAGCACGATCTGCGACTCCCGCACGGCGACCGCTGCCGCCAGCCGATCGCCGAAGTGCCCGGGCATCCGACGGGCGAAGCTACCAGGGTGTCAGGATCCGGTCATGGGCCTTGAGCGCATCGCGTGGCTGGCCACCGTGCTCGCCGCGGTGCTCACCGGCGTGTTGCTGCTGATCTCCGGTTATCAGGGCTATGCCGCGCTGGCCGGGGCCGTCGCCCTGTCGGCCGCGATCAACCTTCGTTAGGCGCCCCGCGCGGACCGGGCGGCCGCACCTACAGTTGGGCGGTGAGCACGCAGGCCGCAGCCAGCGGGCAAGGGCAGCAGCGCGCCGCGCTGTTCAGCGTCGGCGCCGCAGCGTTCCTGATCGCGCTGAAGCTCGTGACCGGGCTGGTGACCGGATCGCTCGGCCTGGTGGCCGAGGCCGCGCACTCGGGAACCGACCTGGTGGCCGCGCTCCTGACGCTGTTCGCGATCCGGGTGGCCCTGCGACCGGCCGACCGCGAGCACCACTACGGCCACGGCAAGGCCGAGCACCTCGCGGCGCTGGCCGAGAGCTCGTTCCTGTTCGTGGTGTCGGGCTTCCTTGCCTACCTGGCCGTCCGCCGGCTGGGTGGCGCCGCGCACCACGTCGACGCCACGTGGTGGTCGTTCGCCGTGCTCGCGGTCGTGATCGCGATCGACGCCTCACGCGCCACGCTCAGCCTGCGCGCGTCGCGCCGGTTCCACTCGCCGGCGCTGGCGTCCAACGCGCTGCACTTCGCATCCGACCTCGCGGGCTCGGTCGCGGTGCTCGTCGGGCTCGTGTTCGTCGCGTCGGGCAAGCCGGACGGCGACGCCGTGGCGACGCTCGTCGTGGCGGGGCTCGTGATGGGCGCCGCCGGGCGGATGGCGGGCGGGTCCGCGCAGGTGCTGATGGACCGCGCGTCGGCCGAGGCCGAGGCCGCCGTGCGGCGCGCGCTGGAGACGCTCGGCGGCGGCGTCGAGGTCCGCCGCGTGCGGCTCCGCCAGGCGGCGGGCAAGGACTTCGTCGACATGATCGTCGGGCTGCGCCCGGACGCCGGGCTCACCCAGGCGCACACGACCGCCGACGCGATCGAGGACGCCGTCGAGGCCGAGCTGCCCGGCGCCGACGTCATCGTCCACGTCGAGCCCGCGGCGAGCAGCAGCGGCGATCTGCGCGAGCGCGCCACCGTCGCGGCGCTGAGCGTGCCGGAGGTGCGCGAGGTCCACAACGTGCGGGCGATGCACGTCGACGGCGCATTCGAGCTGTCGCTGCACGTAAAGCTGCCGCGGGCGCTGTCGCTCGGCGCGGCGCACGACGTCGTCGAACGGCTCGAGGCGGCGATCCTTGGCGCCGTTCCGGAGGTGCGGACGGTCCACACGCACATCGAGCCGCTCTCGCAGGTCGACTGGGCGAGCCGCCCCGAGCAGGACGAGGTGGCCGAGCAGCGCGCCGTGATCGACGAGATCGTGCGCCGCATCACCGGCCGGCCGCCCGCCGAGATCCATTTCCGCGACGGCGAGCATGGCCGCGTGGCGCTCATCAGCATCCTGCTCCCGGCCAACGAGCCGCTGCCCAGCGCGCATCGCCGCGCCGGTCGGATCGAGGAGGCGCTGCGCCAGCGCTGCCCGGAGATCTCCGAGGTCGTCGTGCACACCGAGCCGATCCCGGCCGCGCAGGGCTGACGGCTCAGGCCGCCAGCAGGTCCAGCAGCGCCCGCGCCGCGCGCCCGCGATGGCTGATGACGGCCTTTGCCTCGGGCGCCAGCTCGGCCATGGTCCGATCGGGGTGCTCGTCGGGCACGAACGCGGGGTCGTAGCCGAACCCGCCGGTCCCCCGCGGCTCGGCGGCCAGCGTGCCGGCGCAGCGGCCCTCGACCAGCTCCTCGCGCCCATCGGGCTCGACGTAGGCCAGCGCGCACACGTACGCCACGGGAGATCCGGCGGGCGCCTCGCGCAGCAGCTTGGCGAGGTTGGCCTCGTCGGTGGCGTCCTCACCGGCGTACCGCGCCGAGCGCACGCCCGGCGCTCCGTTCAGCGCAGCGGCCTCGATGCCGGAGTCGTCGGCGATCGCGGCGCGCCCGGTCGCCGCGGTGGCGGCTCGCGCCTTGCCGAGCGCGTTGTCGGCGAAGGTCGCGCCGGTCTCGGGCGGGAGCTCGACGTCGTCGGGCAGCGGATCGAGCTCGTGCGGGGCGAGCAGCGCCGCGAGCTCGCGCAGCTTGTGCGCGTTGCGCGTGGCGAGGACGAGCTTCACCGTCGCGCGGAGGCGACGGCCTCGTCCTGCAGCGTGCGCAGCTCGCCGATGCCCTTCGCCGCAAGCGCGAGCAGATCGTCGAGGTGCGCGCGGGACAGCGGAGTGCGCTCGGCGGTCGCCTGCACCTCGACGAGGCCGCCGTCGCCGGTCATGACGACGTTGGCGTCGACTTCGGCGGTCGAGTCCTCGGAGTAGTCGAGGTCGAGCAGCGGCACGCCGTCGACGATCCCGGCCGAGATCGCGGCCACCGTTCCCGACAGCGGCCACGCGGAGACCAGCTCGCGCTCCTGCAGCACCGAGCACGCGAGCGCCAGCGAGACGAACGCGCCGGTGATGGCGGCCGTGCGGGTGCCGCCGTCGGCCTGCAGGACGTCGCAGTCCAGCCACACCGTGTTCTCGCCGAGCGCCTCGAAGTCGACGATCGTGCGCAGGCTGCGGCCGATCAGGCGCTGGATCTCGACCGTGCGCCCGTCCGGCCGGCCCTTGGTGACGTCGCGCTGTTTGCGGTCGCCCGTCGAGGCGGGAAGCATCCCGTACTCGGCGGTGACCCACCCACGGCCCGCGGCCCGCCAGCCAGCGCGGCACGCCCTCCTCGGCCGACGCCGTGCAGATCACGCGCGTCTCGCCCACCGAGATCAGCGCCGACCCGGTCGCGGTGCGCACGAAACCCGGCTCGATCGTCGTGGGCCGCAGCGCGTCGGGCGCGCGGTCGTAGGAGCGCGCCGGGCCGCTCACGCCGCCAGCTCCGATCGCAGCGTGATCTGGTCGACCTCGCCGAGCGGCATCTGCAGAAAGCGCGTGCCGAGCGCACGGAACGCGGCGGGATCGCCGGTGCACAGGAAGCCGTAGTCGCCCTCGCCCTCGCGCGTGTTGCCGAGGCCCGCGGGAGGACAGCGCGTGCTCGACCTGGCGCGCGAGCGCGGCGCCCGAGGTGACGATCGTCACGTCGCGGCCGAGGAAGCGCTGGAGCATCGGCTGGACGAGCGGGTAGTGCGTGCAGCCGAGGATCACCGTGTCGACGCCCGCCTCGCGCAGCGGGCGCACGTATCCGCGCACGATCTCCACGACGTCGAGCGAGATGTCGTCGCCGCCCGCCCAGCCGCCCTGGATGATCGGCGCCAGGTCCGGGCACGCGACCGAGACGAGCTCCACATGCGCGTCGGCCTCGGCCACGACGGTCGCGTAGGCGCCGCTGGCGACCGTCGTGGGCGTGGCGAGCAGCCCGATGCGCCCGTTGCGAGTGGTGGCCACCGCCTGGAGCGCCTCGGGCTTGACCACGCCGAGCACGTCGACGCCGAGCGTCGTCTCCATCATGCGGCGCCGCAGGGCGGGCAGCGCCGCGGCGGTGGCGCTGTTGCAGGCGACCACCAGCAGCTTCGCCTGGCGGGCGAGCAGCTCCTCGGCGATCTCCAGCGAGAACCGCTCCAGCTCGGCGGCCGTGCGCTCGCCGTAAGGGAAGCGCGCGGTGTCGCCGAGGTAGAGGAAATCCTCGTGGGGCAGCCACACCAGCAGCTCGTGCAGGACGGTGAGACCACCCACGCCGGAGTCGAATACGGCGATGGGCCGCTCGCGCGGGTCGCGATCGTTCGCCACCCGCGCATCGTCGCAGGCCGCCCTGCCGGCCGTAGCTCAGGCGCCCGCGGGCCCACCCACCCCGTCGATGGCCTCCTTGAGCTTGTCGACGATCGTCTGGCCGATGTCCTTGCCCCCGAAGCTCCCGGCGGCCGCGACGACCGTCGCGAGCACGCCGGCGACGAGCAGGATCAGCGCCACGTACTCGACCGTCCCCTGGCCGGCCGGCGCGGCGAGCCGCCGCAAGGTGGGGGCCGCCCGCCGCCGTGCGGACGTCATGGCGGAGTGCGCCCGGACCTGCAGCGCAGCCATCGTGCGATACCTCATCGAACCTCCCGGATCGGTTGCTGGACGATCCAGAGTCGGCGGCGCGGGATCGCCCGGGAGCCTCGGGGTGTCACGAAAGGCGAGCAACCGGCCCGGAACTTCTCCCGGCTATAGTCGTTCACCGAGGCATGTCCGGCTTGATGGCACGCATCCGTCGCCGGCGCGCCGACGATTCGCCAGAGGTGCCGCTTCCAACGGAGGCGGCAGCCGAGGCCGCGACCACTCCCGTCGCCGGAGAGCCGGCCACCGAGGAGCGGACCGTCGTCGCACCACCGGCCGAGACGCCCGACCAGGGCGCCGGGTCGCCCGACGGCGCACAGCCCGCCGCGGCGGTCGGGGCACACGCCGCCGAAGGCGGTGGGTCCGAGCCCACGGCGCCGCTGCCCGTCCCGGTCGAGGGCGAGGCGGTGCAGGCGACCGAGGTCCCCGCCGGCGCCGAGCCGGCAGCGCCCGCGAAGGCCGGCTTCCGCGACCGCGGCCGCATGCGCCGCCGGCTGCGCTACCTGCGCCGGCTGCGCGAGCTCGGCTTCCGCGACGTCGGCGGGCTCGTCTTCGACCTCGACCGTTTCGGCCGCAACCGCGAGGACCTCGTGCGGGCCAAGCTCGACGCGCTCGCCGGCGTCGACACCGAGCTGCGCACGCTCGAGCTCGCGCTCGACGACGTCCGCCCGCTGCACGAGCTGCGCGAGCCCGGCATCTCCGCATGCGCCCGCTGCGGCGCCCTGCACGGCAGCGACGCGCGGTTCTGCCCGGCCTGCGGCCTCCAGCTCGGCGGGCCGCTGGCCGTCGGGGGCCCCGCGCCCGGACTTCCCCCGGCGCAGCAGGCCGCCGAGCCCACGACCGAAACCGCGACCGACGCCACGACCGCGGTGGAGAGCGCCAGCGGCGCGACCAGCGAGCCGCTGGCGTCGGCTCCCAACGGCTCCGGGCCGGCGCACTCCAGCGATGAAGCCGCGGGCTCGGACCCCGACCCGCTCGCGCCCGCCGGCGAACCCGGCAGGTGAGCACGACGGCCGCCGACCGGCCGCCGGCGCCTCCCCCGCCGGCGCCCTCCGCGATCTCCTGCCCGCGCTGCGGGGCCGAGGTGCGCGGCGACCAGGGCTGGTGCGTTCAGTGCGGTCTGGCGGTCAGGACACGCATGGCGCCGACCCCCAACTGGCGCCTGCCGACGCTCGCCGCCGGCGGCATCGGCCTCGCCGCGATCGTCGCCCTGATCGTGGCGTTCGTGATCCTCACGGGCAACAACGATGCGGTCCCGGGGGCCGCTGCCCCTGCCGCGCCGACCCCGTCGCCCGCCACCACGCCCACGGTCGCGCCGCCCGCGACGACGACGCCACCCGCGACCACCACGCCACCGGCCGCGACCACCACGCCGCCGGCGACGACGACGCCGCCGGCGACGCACCACGCCACCGGCCGCGACGACGCCGCCGGTGACGACCTCGGCTCAGCCGCCGCCCGTCGAACCGGCGCCCTGAGTCAAGCCCGCAGCGAGGTCCAGCGGCCGGCGAGGCGCGCCCGCGCCTCCTCGACCACCGGCCCCACGGCGACATCCGGCGCCGGGGGCGCTTCGATCGCGACCTGTTCGAGCGTCGCGACCAGCGACCGGCTGAGCGCGCCGAGCGCGTAGCCGCCCTCGAGCACCACGCCCAGCGGGATGTCGAGCTCGTCGGCGACGCGCCGCAGCGACGCGGCCATCGCCGCGTAGCCGCCCTCGGTCACGTTGCAGCCGGCCAGCGGGTCCTCGGCGTGCGCGTCGAACCCCGCCGAGATCAGCACCAGACCGGGGTCGAACTCCCGCGCGAGCGGCACCACGACGTGCTCCACGAGCCCGCAGAACACGGCGTCGCCCGAGCCGCCCGGGACCGGCAGGTTGACGGTGTAGCCCTCCCCCGCCCCCGACCCGACGTCGTCCGCCTCGCCGGTTCCCGGATACAGCGGCCACTGGTGGATCGAGACGAACAGCACCTCGGGGTCGGCGTGGAAGATGTCGTTGGTGCCGTTGCCGTGGTGGACGTCCCAGTCGACGATCAACACCCGCTCGGCGCCGTGGCGGTCCAGCGCGTGGCGCGCCGCCACCGCGACGTTGTTGAACAGGCAGAAGCCCATCGCCCGCGCCACCACGGCGTGATGGCCGGGCGGCCGGTGCAGCGACGCGCCCACACGCGCCCCGCCCGCGAACAGCTCGTCGACCAGCGCGGCGGCGCCACCGGCGGCGTGCAGCGCCGCCGGCCACGAGCCCGCGGACGCGACCGTGTCGAGATCGAGCATCCCGCCGCCGTCCGCGCAGAAGCGCTCGATCCGGTCGACGTACTCGGGCGCGTGGACGGCGAGCAGCTGCTCCCGCTCCGCCGCGGGCGACAGGCGCCGCTCCCAGCCGAGCCAGTCGCGCTCGTCCAGTGCGCGCTCGATCGCAGCGATACGGGTCGGGTGCTCGGGATGCCCGCCGGTGTCGTGCTCGAGCGAGGAGGGGTGGTGGAAGACCACGGGCGCCGGCATCGCGCGGGTACGGTACCCCCGCGATGGGGCGCCCCACGTCCAGCCGGTCGGGCCCGGCCGGCGGCGCGGTCTCGTCCGCCGACGTCGTCGTCGTCGGGGCGGGTGCCGCCGGCCTGTACGCGGCGCTGACCGCCTCCCGCGAGGGTGCGGAGGTGCTGCTCGTGTCCGCGACGCCGCTCGCGCAGACCGCCAGCTATTGGGCGCAGGGCGGGATCGCCGCCGCGCTCGCCGTCGACGACTCCCCCGACCTGCACCTGGCCGACACCGTCGCGGCCGGCCGCGGGCTGGTGCGAGAGGCCGCGGCGCGCGTGCTCGTCGACGAGGCGCCCGCGGTCGTCGCAGACCTCGAGGGGCTCGGCGTCCGCTTCGACGCCGACCGCAACGGCAACCTCGCGCTCGGCCTCGAAGGCGGGCACAGCCGCCGGCGCGTCGCCCATGCGGGCGGCAGCGCGACGGGCCGCCGGGTGGTGCGTCAGCTCTCCGCCCTCGCCGTCGCGGACGAGCGCATCACCGTCTGGGAGCGCGCCCGCGCGGCGACTCCCTGGGTGCTGCCCGACGGCCGCTGCGTGGGCGTCGTCTGCGAGGACGGCCGCGTCGCGCGCGGCCGCGCGGTGGTGCTCGCCACGGGCGGCGCCGCCGCGCTGTGGTCGCGCACCACGAACCCGCCCGGTTCGGTCGGTGTCGGAATGCTGCTCGCGCTCGGCGCGGGCGCGCGCCTGGCCGACCTCGAGCTGATGCAGTTCCACCCGACCGCGGTGATCGGCATCCGCGGGCGCGAGGGCTTCCTCGTCACCGAGGCGATCCGCGGCGAGGGCGCCACGCTGCACGGGCCCGACGGCGAGCGCTTCGTCGAGGAGCTGGCGCCGCGCGACGAGGTGGCCCGCGCGATCGATCGGCTGTTGAGCGAGACGGGCGCGACGCACGTCGGCCTCGACATGCGCGCGATCGACCCGGGGCTGTTCCCCAACGTGGTCAACGCGCTGCGCGAAGCGGGTCTCGACCCCACGCGCGAGCTCGTGCCGGTCGCACCCGCGGCGCACTACGTGATGGGCGGCGTCGCGGCCGACCTCGACGGCCGCTCGGGCGTTGAAGGCCTGCTGGCGATCGGCGAGTCGGCGTGCACCGGACTGCACGGCGCGAACCGGTTGGCGTCGAACTCGTTGAGCGAGTGCTTCGTGCTCGGCCGCCGCGCCGCGTACGCGGCGTTGGCCGATCCGGCCCCACCGGACGTCGCCGACACGCCGCCGGAGCCGCGCCCGATCGCCATGCCGGACCGTTCCACGCGCGAGTCGCTGTGGCGCGACGCCGGGCTGGTGCGCACGCCGGAAGGCCTCGAACGCCTCGCGGGCTCCGACCACGTGCTGGTCCGGTTGATCGCCGCGTGCGCGCTCGCACGCACCGAGACGCGCGGCGCGCACTGCCGGGCGGACTTCCCGGACACCGATCCCGCGCTCGACCTGCACCACGCGGTCGTGCGCGCCGAGCAGCCAATTCCGGTGTGGGAGGAATGGGCATGAATGAGTGCCTTAACGCCAAGTCAACATTGCCGACGTTCTGGACTTCACAGGTCCACTCAATACTCCGCGGCCCTACAGAGGCTGATTGGGAGGCTCCGAAGTCCTCATGTACCAGTTCAGTCGCGCCATATATCGCGAGCTCGCAAGCGAGATCGACGAGGAGGCTGGTCGTGACAGCCACGAGGCTGTCCTGCACTCCTGTGAGCGCTGCCTCGAGCGGCTGGTGACCGACCGGCACTACTTCGCCCGGCCGGCACGGACGCTCTTCCACGACATCCGCGTGCACTTCCCGATGGGCGCCCAGGCGCGCGTGTGGCGTGTCGTCTCCGCCTATCTGGCGTTCGCCGACGAATGGCTGGCACGTCAGCCGCGTCATGGCTATGACGCCAACGGCAACCCGTTGCAGTGCCGTGCGACGACGCGTCGCGGGACGCGCGTGCCAGCGCGACCCGCTGCCGCACAACGGCTACTGCCCGTCGCACCAGCACCTCGCCGAAACCGAAGAGACCGAGCTCGTCGCCGCATAGCGCGCGTCGGCTCCGAGCCGGCGAGCAATAGGTTGCGCCGATGCTCCTCGGCGTCGACGTGGGCGGCACGTTCACCGACGCCGTCCTCGTCATCGACGGCCGCGTCGTCACGGCCAAGGCGCCGACCACACCGGAGGACCAGTCCGCGGGCGTGATGGCCGCCGCGCGCGCCGCGCTTTCGCGCGCGGGACGCACGGCCGCCGACGTCACCGAGTTCGCCCACGGCATGACGGTCGCGACGAACGCGCTGCTGGAGGGCACGGCCGCGCGCACCGCGCTCGTCGCGACCGAGGGCTGCACCGACGTCGTCGAGCTCGGCCGGCAGGCGCGGCGCGACCTCTACCGGCTGTGCGCCGCGCACCCTGCGCCGCTCGTTCCGCCGCAGCGCCGCGTGGCCGCGCCGGAGCGCTGCGGCCCCGACGGGGTCCTGCGGGCGCTGGACGCCGAAGCGGCGCGCGCCGTCGCCGACGAGGTCGCCGCGCACGAGCCGGAGTCCGTCGCCGTCGTCCTGCTGCACAGCTACCGCCACACCGAGCACGAGCGGCTGCTCGGCGAAGCGCTCCGCGAGCGACTCGGCGAGAACGTGCACGTGTCGCTCTCGCACGAGGTCGTGGGCACGTTCCGCGAGTACGAGCGGGCGGCGACCACGGAGGTCGACGCGGCGCTCTCGCCGCTGCTGGCGCGCTACCTGCGCCGGGTGGTCGAGGCGGCGAGCGCCGAGGGGCTTCCGGCCCCGCGGATCATGCAGTCCAGCGGCGGGCTGACCGACGCCGCGCGGGCGGCCGGCCACGCCGCGCTCACCGTGCTCTCCGGGCCGGCCGGCGGCGCGGCCGCCGCGGCGCTCGTCGCCGCGCGGGCAGGCGAGCCCGACCTGCTGTGCTTCGACATGGGTGGCACGTCGTGCGACGTCTGCGTCGTCGAGGGCGGCGCCGTGCGCGAGACGGCTTCGCGGGAAGTGGCGGGCCGGCCGCTCGCGCTGCCGATGGTCGACATCCACACCGTCGGTGCCGGCGGCGGGTCGATCGCCTGGCGCGACCCGGGCGGCGCGCTGCGGGTGGGGCCGCGCTCGGCGGGTGCCGACCCCGGGCCGGCCGCCTACGGGCGCGGCGGAACGGCGCCGACGGTCACGGACGCCAACGTGGTGCTCGGGCGCGTGGCCGGCCCGATGGCGGGCGACGTCGAGCTCGACCACGACGCGGCGCGCGCGGCGGTCGGCGCGCTCGCCGGCGAGCTCGGCCTCGCGCCGGTCGCGTGCGCCGAGGGGATCGTGCGTGTCGCGAACGTCGAGATGCTGCGGGCGCTGCGGGTGATGACAGTCGAGCAGGGCATCGATCCGCGGCGCTTCGCGCTGCTGGCCTTCGGCGGCGCCGGGCCGCTGCACGCCTGCGCGATGGCCGACGAGCTCGAGCTGCGGCGCGTCCTCGTCCCGCGGGCCAGCGGCGTTCTGTCGGCGCTCGGGCTCGCCGCGGCCGACCGCCGCGAGGACACCGCACGCAGCGTGCTGGCGCCGCTCGGCGCCGCCGCGCTCGCCGACCTGCCCGACGGCGAGCTCGCGTTCGACCTGCGCTACCGCGGCCAGTCCCACGAGCTGACGGTGCGCGACTGCGAGCCCGAGCCGGCGGCGCTGCGCGCGGCGTTCGAGGCGCTGCACGAGGAGCGCTACGGCTATCGCGACCCCGACGTAGAGGTCGAGCTCGTCACGGTGCGCGCGACGCGCCGCGAGCCGGGCCCCGCGATCGCCCTGCGCGGCGACGACGGCGCCGTCGAGGAAGGCGAGCGCCCGGTGGTCTTCGAGGGCAGCGAACAGGCGGCGCGTGTCCTGCGTGGCCAGCCCGGGCCGGGCGCCGCGATCGAAGGGCCGGCGGTCGTCGAGCTGCCCGAGGCGACGGTTGCCGTGCCGCCCGGTTGGCGCGGCGCCTGGGACGACGACGGCACGCTCGTGCTGGAGCGCGCGTGAACGCGATCGAGCTACAGGTCATGACCGGCGCCCTGCGGGCGGCCTGCGACGAGATGGGCGCCGTGCTCGTGCGCAGCGCGCACTCGGCGAACATCAAGGAGCGCCGCGACTGCTCGACCGCGCTCTTCGACGCGGGTGGAGAGATGGTGATGCAGGCCGAGCACATCCCGGTCCATCTCGGAGCGATGCCGGCGGCGGTCGCCGCCGTGCTCGAGGAGCGCCACGCCGAGGGCGTCTCGTGGGTGCTCAACGACCCCTACCGCGGCGGCACCCACCTGCCGGACATCACGGTGATCACGCCGGTGTTCGCCGCCGGCGAGCTGCTCGGGTTCGCCGCCAGCCGCGCCCATCACGCAGACGTCGGCGGCCGGGTGCCGGGCTCGATGCCCGCCGACTCCACGACGCTCGAGGACGAGGGCGTCGTGATCGCTCCACGGGTGCTCGACGACCCCGCGGTCGACGAGCTCGCCGCCTTGATGCGCCAGCCGGCCCAGCGGCGCGCCGACCTCCGCGCCCAGCTCGCGGCCAACCGCGTCGGCGTCCGGCGCCTGGGCGAGCTGGCGGCGCGCGCAGGGACGGGCGAGCTGCGGGCGGCGATGGCCGAGGTGCTCGACTATTCCGAGCGGCGCATGCGCGCGTGCCTGGCCGCGCTCGGCGACGGGACCCGCGAGGCACAGGACGTCCTCGAGGCCCGCAGCGGCGACCTCGAGCTGCGGCTGCGCGCGACCGTCGAGGGCGAGCGGCTCGTGCTCGACTTCTCCGGCAGCGCGGAGGGCGACCCCGGCAACCTCAACTGCCCGCTGGCCGTCACGCGCTCGGCGTGCTACTTCGCCGTCCGCGTCCTCACCGATCCCGACATTCCCGCGACCGCCGGCGCCTACCGCCCGATCGAGGTGCTTGCGCAGCCCGGCTCGCTGCTGGACGCGCGGCCGCCCGCGGCCGTGGCGGGCGGCAACGTCGAGACCTCCTCGCGGGTCGCCGACCTCGTGCTCGCCGCTTTCGGCCGGGCGCTCGGCCAGGGGACGATGAACAACCTGACGCTCGGCAACGAGCGCTTCACCTACTACGAGACGCTCGGCGGCGGGCAGGGCGCCTGCCCCGACGCCGACGGCCCCAGCGCGGTCCACGTGGCGATGTCGAACACGCTCAACACGCCGATCGAGGCGCTCGAGCTCGAGTTCCCGCTGCGCGTGACCGAGTACGCGGTGCGCCGCGGCAGCGGCGGCGCGGGACGCTTCCGGGGCGGCGACGGCGTGATCCGCGAGGTCGAGGCGCTCGAGCCGATGGAGTTCTCGGTGCTCGCCGAGCGCCGCCGCCACGCGCCCCCGGGGGCCGACGGGGGCGCCCCCGGCAAACCCGGCCGCACGCTCGTCGACGGCGAGGAGCTGGCGCCCAAGGCATCGGGCTCGCTCGCGGCCGGCCAACGCCTGCGCTTCGAGACCCCCGGCGGCGGCGGGCACGGCGAGGCATAGAGTCCCGGCCCATGCGCGTCGGGTGGATCGGGCTGGGGATCATGGGCTCGCGGATGGCCGCCAACCTGGTCAAGGCCGGCCACGAGCTGACCGTCTACAACCGCACCCGGGCGACAGCGGATGCCTGGGCGACCGAGCACCGCGCCACCGTGGTCGACACGCCGGCCGAGGTGCGCGGCGAGGTCGTGATCACGATGCTCGTCGACGGCCCGCAGGTCGAGGAGGCGCTGCTCGGAGCCGACGGCGCGACGACGGCGGCCGAGGAGGGCACGGTGTTCGTCGACATGTCGACCATCGGCCCCGACGCGGCCCGCGCGCTGGGCGAGCGGATCGAGGCGTTCGTCGAGGCGCCGGTGACCGGCTCCTCCCCCAAGGCCGCCGACGGCACGCTGACGATCATGGCCGGCGGCGCCGAGGAGCACGTGCGCCGCGCCTGGCCGCTGTTCGAGGTGATGGGCGAGCTGATCGTGCACGCCGGGCCGATCGGCCACGGCCAGCAGATCAAGGTCATCAACAACTCGGTGGCGGCCGCGAACACGTCGACCGTGGCGCAGGCGCTGCTGGTGGGGAGCGCCACCGGAGTGGACCTCGACGCGCTCGTGAAGGTCATGGCCGCCGGGTCGGGAGGCTCGGCGATGCTCGGCCTCAAGGCCGGCCCGATGCGCGAGCACGACTACACGACGCTCTTCAAGCTCGAGCACATGCTCAAGGACGTCCGACTGTGCCTCGAATCGGGCGAGGCCGCCGGGGTGCCGTTCCCGGCCGCGGCCGAGGCCGCCGGGGTGCTCGACGCCGCGATGGCTCGCGGACTCGGTGAGGCCGACTTCGCGGCCATGCTCGAGGTCATCGAGGGCCTCGCCGACCGCCGTCTCTGATTCTGCTCATTTGCAGGACTGTTTTGGAAATCGCGGATTCCGTGAAAAGATGACGGTGCCCCGCGAGCTACCGGCCAGACGCCGGTAAAGCCGCGGGTTCGGTTTCACCAGACGCCCTTCGGAACACCCTCCAAACCCATGCCAATTGCATTCAAGGAATGGGCGGTCACCGTCCGCGCGCTCGCCGAGGGCGAGCAGCTGCTGACCCTGCGCAAGGGCGGAATCCGCGAGCCCCAGCGGCATTTCCGGCTCGAGCACGAGCGCTTCTTCCTGTACCCGACCTTCGACCATCAGCGCAACGACCTGGTGCGCGCCTCGCACCAGCCCGAGCTCCAGCGCGCCCTCGAGGAGGGCGTCTGGGCGGAGGGCGAGCCGCCGGTCGAGGCCCTGACCCAGGACGGTGGCATCGCCCAGCCCGACCGCGTTCGGATTCGCGCCTGGGCCGAGGTCGCCGACCACTGGACGATCGCCGATCCGCGCACGGTCGACGCGCTGTCGCCGTACTACGTGTGGACCAGCGACTACGCCGAGAAGCGGCTGGCCTGGAAGCGGCGTCATCCGCTGCACGTGGTCCTGCTGCGCACCTATCGCATCCCCCGCCCCGTGACCGTCAAGGTCAAGGAGGACTTCGGGGGCTGTCGGTCGTGGCTGGAGATCCCGCGCGACCTGCCTTTCGAGGGCACGCCCGTGCTCTCCGACGACGAGTTCGACCGTGCCCGCGAGGAGATCGAGGGCATCGTGTCGGGCGCCGTCCCCGTGCTGGTCTGAGCCCGGACCCTGCAGCGATCTTCGGCCCGGCCACACGGCTGCTGATAATCGGCATCGGCGGTGGCGGGGATGTCGTGGGCGCGCTCGCCTGCGCGCACGCCGCCCGCGCGCTCGGCCTCGAGACGGTGATCGGCGGCCTGACCTGGGAGCGCCGCCCGGTCGACCCGCTTCCCGGCCCGCGCCGCCTCGACGAGCTCGAACATTCGCGGCGGCTCAACGACGCCGTGGCGATCGCCGGCCCCGACACCACGGGCCCGGGAGGCTTTCGCTTCGCCGAGTCGCGCGTGGCCGCCCTGATCGCCGAGGACGTGCTGCTCGTCGATCCGAACCCGGGGCCGCCCGCCGTCGGCGCGGGCATCGGCGACGCCGCCCGGCAGCTGGGGTGCGACCACGTCGTTCTGCTCGACGTGGGCGGCGACGTGCTCGCGCACGGCGACGAGCCCGGGCTCGGCAGCCCGCTGGCCGACGCGGTCCTGCTCGCCGCCGCCGACTCCATCGGCCTGCCGACGACCGGCGCCGTCTTCGGCGTCGGCTGCGACGGCGAGCTGACCCCCACCGAGGTCCATGCACGGCTCACCGAGGTGTCCGACGCCGGCGGCTCGCGCGGCGCGCTGCGACTGGACGCCGAGGCCGTCGAGCAGCTCGTCCGCGCGGTCGCGGAGGTCCCCACCGAGGCCAGCGCGATGGCGCTGCGCTGCGCCCTCGGCGAGACCGGCGAAGCCACCATCCGCGACGGCCGGCGCACCGTCCAGCTCACCTCCGGCGGCGGCGAGATCTTCCTCTTCGACCCCGAGGTGGCGATGCGCACCGCTGCCCGGCTCGCCGCCGCCGTCCGCGCGGCGCGCAGCCTGCGGGAGGCCAACGACATCCTCACGCGCATGGGCGTGCGCACCGAACTGGACTACGAGGTGCAGGTGGCGCAGTAGGGTCCGCGCCGAAATGACTAGGCGAGTGCTGTTCTGTTGGCTGGCCGCGCTGGGATGTGTCGCGGCAACCGTTCCTGTCGCCGCCGCCGCGCCGGCCCCCGGGGCCTACCGCGAAAACGACGCCGGCGGCTTTCGCGACATCCTGCCGCCGGGTACCAACGGCCTGGTCAACGGGCCCCAGCTGCTGGCCTACGAGGCGGCGGGCACGCGGCCCAAGCACAACGACGACCAGCTCTCGATGTACGCCGACCTGGTCCGCGCGACGCCCGGGCTGAAGGCCGAGGACCTGGGCAAGTACTTCAAGGACTCGAGCTTCGGAGTGCCAGAGGGGCATGTCGAGCGCACCTACAGCCCGCGCGGCGACGTCACGATCGTGCGCGACTCCGACTTCGGCGTGCCGCACATCTACGGGCAGACGCGCTCGGGCGTGATGTTCGGCACCGGCTACGCCACCGCCGAGGACCGGCTGTTCTTCATCGACGTCCTGCGCCACCTCGGCCGCGGCCAGCTCACATCGTTCGCCGGCGGCGCGCCGGGCAACCGCGCGTTCGACGAGATGCAGTGGGCGAACGCGCCCTACACAGAGGACGACCTGGCCAAGCAGATCGACATCGGGCTGAAGGCCTACGGCTCGCTCGGCCAGCAGGTCCAGAGCGACGCCGAGAACTACCTCGCCGGGCTCAACGCCTACATCTCAGAGACCAGGCTCAACCCCAACAAGATGCCCGGCGAGTACGCGGCGATCGGTCAGCCGCAGGGCGCCACGAACTTCACCCAGGCCGACATCATCGCGATCGCCTCGCTCGTCGGCGGGATCTTCGGCAAGGGCGGCGGGCGCGAGCTCGCCGAGATGCAGCTGCTCCAGGGCTTCCAGCAGAAGTACGGGTCCAAGCGCGGCCGGCGGCTGTGGCGCGAGTGGGCGGCATTCGAGGATCCCGACGCGCCGACCACGATCCGCAAGAAGATCTTCCACTACCAGAAGGCGAGCAAGCGGCCGCCGCGCGACGGCGAGGCGCTGGCCGACCCGGGCACGTTCAAGCCGGTCAACGTCGTCGCGTCCGGCACCAGCTCGCACGACACACGCACGGCAGCCCGTCGTCCGCTGCCGGGCCTGCTGCCGCAGTCGATGCTGACGATGAAGAACTCCAACGCGCTGGTGGTCAGCGGGAAGTACTCGCAGTCGGGCCACCCGCTGGCGGTCTTCGGGCCCCAGGTCGCCTACTTCGCCCCCCAGATCCTCATGGAGCAGGACGTGCACGCGCCGGCGTCGGCCGACGGGCCGGGCATCGACGCGCGGGGCGCGGCCTTCCCCGGCGTGAACCTCTACGTCGAGCTCGGCCGCGGGCGCGACTACGCGTGGAGCGCCACCTCGGCGGGCCAGGACCTGATCGACACCTTCGCGGTGCCGCTGTGCGGCGGCGACGAGACGCACTACATGTTCCGCGGGCAGTGTCTCGAGATGGAGCGCCTGGAGCGCACCAACAGCTGGATCCCCAACGCGGCCGACCAGACGGCGCCGGGCACCGAGACGCTGGTCGCCTACCGGACCAAGCTCGGCATCGTCACCGGCTACGCGAAGGTCAAGGGCCAGCCGGTGGCCTACACCCAGCTGCGCTCGACCTACTTCCACGAGGTCGACTCCGCCGGCGGCTTCTCGGCTTTCAACGATCCCGAGCAGATGAAGAGCCCGCAGGACTTCCAGCGCGCCGCCTCGCTGATCGGCTACACGTTCAACTGGTTCTACGTCGACGACAAGCACTTCGCCTACTTCAACTCCGGCAACAACCCGGTCCGCCACCGCGGGGTCACCGGCCAGCTCCCGACGCCGGGCAAGTACGAGTGGCAGAACTTCCACTCCGACACCCTCACCGCGAAGTACACGCCGTTCAACCAGCACCCGCGGATCATCGACGGCCAGCCGTTCATCACCAGCTGGAACAACAAGCAGGCTCGCGGATACGCCGCCGCCGACACCAACCTCTACTCGTCGGTCTACCGCTCCCAGCTGCTGGACCGCCAGATCCGCGGACGCCTCGCCGGCAACCGCAAGATGGCGCTGCCCGAGCTCGTCGACGCGATGGAGGAGGCCGGCACCGTCGACCTGCGCGCCCAGGAGGACCTGCCGCTGGCACTGGAGATCATCGGCACGCCGGCGGACCCGGCGGTCGCCGACGCGGTCGCCAAGTTGAAAGCGTGGCTGAACGCCGGCTTCCAGCGGCGCGATCGCGACAACGACAAGGTCTACGAGCACGCCGACGCGATCCGGATCCTCGACGCGTGGTGGCCGCTGTGGCTCAAGGCGGAGTTCGAGCCGCGGCTGGGCAAGGCGCTGTTCGACCAGCTGAGCGCGACGTACACGTACTCGAACGACCCCAACAACCACGGCGACCATCTCGGCTCGGCGTGGCAGGACGGCTGGTACGGCTACGTCAAGAAGGACCTCGGGACGCTGCTGGGCCGCAAGTTCAAGGCGCGCTACGCGCTGCGCTACTGCGGCAACGGCAGCCGCGCGCGCTGCCGGGCGGCGCTGACGAGTTCGCTCGCCGCGGCCCTCGCGGTGCCCGCCACCGAGGTCTACCCGGGCGACAGCGCGTGTCCGGCGGGCGACCAGTGGTGCTGGGACTCGGTGCGGTTCCGGCCGCTGGGAGCCGTCTCGCAGCCGCTGATCCCGTGGATCAACCGGCCGACCTATCAGCAGGCGCTCGAGATCCAGGGCCACAGATGACCGATCCCGCGAGGTCCGCGGTGAACCACGTCTACGCGGCATCGATCATCTGAGCTGGGTCGAGACCACCAGCCCGAACTTCAGCGCCCGCCACGAGGAAGAGGACGCCGAGGACGTCGTCGGCGTGCTGGAGCTGCTCGAGGGCACGCGCGAGCGGCTCGCCGACGCGTTCGCCCAGCTCCCCGGGCACGTGGCGGTCGTGGTCCACGGCGGGCCGTTCCAGCTCGCCCTGGCCCAGCCCTACCTCCCGGTGATCCGCCGGCTGACCGCACCGGCCGCCCGGCGCTACCTCGTCGGCTGGTTCCAGCACGACGAGATCCACGTGCTCGCGCCACGGGTGCTCGAGGCCCGTGCGTCGAACGTCCCGGGCTCGCGCGAGATGAACCTGCTCGCCCCCGCCGCGCTCTACACGCAGCTGGCGATCGGCGCGAGCAGCCCGCGCCTGCCGCCGCCGTTCCGGCCGGCGACGTTCGTGCGCTACGTGCGCTGGGCGTGGCTGGCCGCGGGAGCCGCGCAGTACTTCAGCGGGCAGACCGCGTTCGCGCGCCCGGCGATCGCCCGCCGGCTGCGCGAGGGCCGCCAGCCGTCGTTTCCTCCCGGCATCCGCGACGCCCAGCTGCTGGGCGGCACGCTGGTGGACCTGCTCGCCCGCGAGGAGGGCGAGATGGCCGCCGCGCGGCTGTCGGTCGAGCTGCACCCGGCGGGCCCGCGCGGGGCGCTCGTCGACGCGTTCTCGGGGCGCCCGCTGGAGCACACCGAGCGCACCTGGCGCGCTCACCTGGCGAAGATCGCGGCCGCGCAGCCGCGCTAACCGAGGATGTCGGTGCCCAGCCAGGCGATGATCGCCACGAGGGCGACCGCGCCGAGCAGGGCGGCGAGCACACGCGCGGGCGGCGTCGGCGACGCGGCTGAGGTGTCGCTGACGAGCTCGGCCTCGAGCAGGACCTCGCGCGCCGTGGGAGCGCCCGACGCGGGGACCATCACGTCGCGCGGGCCGGCGGCGAGCATGTCGGGCACGTCGAACCCGCGCGTGCGCTGCAGCAGGCTCGGAACGCCCTCCTCCAGCAGCAGGCCCTGGATGAACTCCGCCTCGGCCTGGTTGCGCGCGCCGGCCACGCGCACGAGCTCGCCCTCGGCGTACTGCGGCTTGACCTTGCGGGCGCGCTCGTGGCGTTCGGTGATCGGCTGGTCGACACCGGTCGCCCCGGCGTAGACCAGCGGCATCCCGCACGACGGGCAGAAGCGTTCGTCGAGCGAGTGCGTCGTGGCGCACGACGGGCAGACGAGCGGCTCGGATGGGGTCACGAGACGACCTCCACCTCTTCGACCTCGCCCTTCTCGATCGCATAGCAGCGCACCTCGGGCTCGCCGTCGGCCAGCCCGACGATCAGCCACTGCCATCCCGGCCAGCCCTTGGCGAAGTTGATGTCGGTCTGCGACGGGTAGGGCGCGCTGCGGGTGTGCGAGTGGTAGATCGCGCCGGGCGCCTCGCCGGCGTCCTCGAGGTCGTAGACGGTCAGCAGGTCCTTGCCGCCGATCTCGAACCGGAACGGGCTCGCCGCCTGGTTTGCGGCGGGATGGACCGAGACCGCCTCGCCGTCGCGTACGCCGATCAGCCCACAGCATTCGTTGGGCGCCTCGCGGCGCGCGTGCTCGACGATCTCGGCCAGCAGCTCGGGGGCGAGCTGCACTACTCCGGCTTGATGGCCGGCCGGTCGTCGTCGGAGTCGCTGCCGGACAGCGAGTCCTTGAACTCGCGCATCCCCCTGCCGACGGAGCGGCCCACCTCGGGCAGCTTCTTCGGGCCCAGGACGAGCAGCGCGATGACGAGGATGATGATCAGTTCGGGCGCGCCGACGTTCGGCATGGCTGCTCCTAGCGAGTTACCACCAGACGGTGGAGTCGAGGTTCTCGATCTCCTCGACCGGTCGAGTGTAGATGCCGCTCGACAGGTATTTCCAGCCGTCGTCGGCCACGACGAAGACGACGTTGCCCTCGTCGAGCTCGTTGGCGATGCGCACGGCCATCGCCGCGATCGCCCCTGAGGAGACGCCCGCGAAGACGCCCTCCTCGTCGAGCAGCCGCCGCGTCCAGACGATCGCGTCGTGGTTGGTCACGAAGATCTTCCGGTCGAGCAGCGCCAGAGTCGATGATCGGCGGGATGAACCCGTCGTCGAGCGAACGCAGGCCCTGGACCGGCTCGCCCTGCATCGGCTCGGCGGCGACGATCTTCACGGCGTCGCCGCGCTCCTCCTTGAAGCGCCGGGCGTGGCCCATGAGCGTCCCGCCCGTGCCCAGGCCGGCGACGAACGCAGCCACCTCGCCGTCGAGCTCCTCGAGGATCTCGAGCGCGGTCCCGTTGTAGTGCGCGTCGGGGTTGGCGGGGTTGCCGTACTGGTAGGGCATGTAGTAGGAGGGGTCGCCCTCGGCCATCTCCAGCGCCATCGCCACCGCGCCGTTGGAGCCCTGGTCGCCGGGCGAGTAGACGATCTCGGCGCCGAACATCTTCAGCAGCTGCGTGCGCTCCGGGGTGACGTTCTCGGGCATCACGACCTTCAGGTCGTAGCCCTTGCGCGAGCAGATCATCGCCAGCGAGATGCCGGTGTTGCCCGACGTCGGCTCGAGGATCGTCTGCCCGGGCCCGATCAGGCCCTTCTCCTCCGCGTCCTCGATCATCGAGCGCGCGACGCGGTCCTTCACCGAGCCCGTCGGGTTGAACGACTCCATCTTGGCCCAGATGCGAACACCGGGCTTGGGGCTCAGCCGCCGCAGTTCGACCAGCGGCGTATTGCCGATGGCTGCAACGATGTCCTCGTAGCGGCCGCCGCACGGCCGGTTCTGGAGGGGCATCCCCGCCATACTTCACAAACTGTAGCGAGGAGGCACGCTTTGCCTGCGCCGTACACCTTCATGAAGCTCGACGAAGTCGAGGACTCGGCGCCGAAGTTCGGCTTCGGCGACATCCAGGAGGCGCGGTTCGCCCAGAAGGCGCTCGATGCCGAGCGCACGGGCGTCAGCTTCTATCGGCTCAAGCCAGGGATGCGCCAGCCCTTCGGGCACCGGCACGAGCAGGCCGAGGAGGTCTACGTCGTGCTGTCCGGCTCCGGGCGCGTCAAGCTCGGCGACGAGATCGTCGAGCTCGCGCCGCTCGACGCGATCCGCGTCGAGCCGGGGCTGATGCGCGCGTTCGAGGCCGGCGACGAGGGCATGCAGTGGCTGGCGTTCGGCCAGCACCACGAGGGCGACGGCGAGCTCGTGCCCGGCTGGTGGGCCACCAACGGCGAGGGCTGAGCGGGCGGCCGTCAGCCGGCGGCGTCGCGGAAGCCCTGGCGCCAGCTGGGGTACGAGGGCTGCCAGCCGAGCCCGCGCTTGGCCTTCTCGTTCGACGCTCCCTGAAGCGTCGTGCCGTAGTGGACGAACAGCGGGCCGGCGGCAAGACGCGCCAGCCACTTCGGTACGCGCCGTGGCGGCTTGGCGCCGATCACGGCGGCGAACTCGGGCAGCCACTCACGCATCGGGGCCGGGTCGTCGTCGACGACGTTGTAGACCCCGGCGACGCCCTGCTCGAGCGCTGCGACGGTGGCTGCGGCCGCGTCGTCGACATGGATGAACGGCCACACGCCGCTGCCCGTGCCGATGATCGGGAAGCGGCGCTTGCGGACCTCCTCGGCCGCCGCGCCGTCGCTCGCCGCGTTGCTGGTCCCGGGGCCGTAGAAGAAGCCGTAGCGCAAGACGATCCCCTCGACGCCCTCGGTGTTGAGCGTCTGGCGCTCGAGGTCGGCTACGGCCCTGACGATCTCCCCCGCCTCGACCCACAGGTCGTCGGTCTCCACCCACAGCCCGCGCCCCGTGGGGCGGTAGGCGAAGGCGACGCTCTGCGCGACGACGCGCCGCGCTCCGTGGCGCGCCGCGGCGGCCATCAGGTTCGCCGTCCCGGCCCGCCGCAGCCGGTTGGTCGCCTCGAACTGCTGCTGGATCTTGCGCGGCTCGAGCGCCCTGGGGATCGCGGTGAGCTGGTTGACGATCGCGTCGGGGCGGGCGGCGGTCACCGCGCGCTCCACCGAGTCCTCGTCGAGCGCGTCGAGCACGAGCGGCTCGGCGCCGAGCCGGCGCAGCTCCTCCGCGCGCTGCTGCGAGCGGCTGCCGGCGAACACGTCGTGCCCGGAGCCGGCCAGCGCCTTCACCAGCGGCCGGCCGACCGCCCCGGTGGCGCCCGCGACCAAGACCCTCATACCGCTGACGCTAGCGCGCGCAGCCGGCCAGGGCGTCGGCGTAGAAGCGCAGGTACCCGGCTCAGCACCCGCCGGCCATCGCCGGCAGGATCACGAGCGTGTCGCCGTCGGCGACCGCGGTGCCGAGGCCGTCGAGCACCCGGACGTCCTCGTCGTTGAGGTAGACGTTGACGTAGCGGTTGAGCTCACCTTCGGCGCCGAAGAGCTGAGCGCGCGTCTCGGGGTGCTGGCCCGCCAGCGACTCGAGGACCTCGCCGACGTTCGCGCCCGAGGCCTCGACCTCGCGCTCGCCGCCGACAGACGGCCTGAGGACCGGTGGGATGCGGATCGTCGCCATGAAGCGGGGCGATCAGTATGCCCGTGCCGGCATCCGGCCGGCACTTCTGAAACCGTTGGACATCATCCAGAGTCCTATCAACTAGCCGGCGGCGGCGCAGAACGCCTCGTAGTCCGGGAAGACGCCCATCTCGTCGTCGCTGATGTCATCGGGATCGCGCGAGCAGATCGGGCACTCCGGGTCGCGGCGGACCTTCAGCTCGGTGGTCGTCGCGTCGAGCGCGTCGTACATCAACAACCGGCCGATCAGCGGCTCGCCGGCGCCCGTGATCAGCTTGATGACCTCGGTGGCCTGGAGCAGGCCCATCGTGCCGGGCAGCACGCCGAGCACGCCGTTGGCGCCGCAGCTCGGCGCCAGCTCGGCGGGCGGCGGCACCGGGAACAGGCAGCGGTAGCACGGGCCGTCGAACGGCTTGAAGACCGACAGCTGGCCCTCGAAGCCGAGGATCGCGGCGCTGACCACCGGGATGCCCAGCCGAACCGAGGCGTCGTTGAGCAGATAGCGCGTGGGGAAGTTGTCGACGCCGTCCACGATGACGTCGTAGCCCCCAATGATCTCCATGATGTTCGAGGCGTCCAGCCGCGTCTGGTACTTCACGACGTTGACGTCGGGGTTGAGCGCATTGACGGCCTGCTCGGCCGAGTCGACCTTCGGCACGCCGATCTTGTCGGTCGAGTGGATGACCTGGCGCTGGAGGTTCGAGAGGTCGACGACGTCGTCGTCGACGATCCCCAGCGTGCCGACGCCGGCCGCCGCCAGGTAGAGCGCGATCGGCGAGCCCAGCCCGCCGGCGCCCAGGCACAGGACCTTGGCGTCGAGCAGCTTCTCCTGGCCCGCCAGGCCGACCTCCGGAACGAGCAGGTGGCGGCTGTAGCGCTCGCGCTGCTCGGGCGTCAGCGACTTGGGGACCACGACGTCGTAGCCGCGGTCCTTCCACAGCGTGTAGCCGCCCGTCATCGACTCCACCGACTCGTAGCCGAGCTCGTCGAGCAGCGTCTTGGCGGCCAGCGCAGAGCGGTTGCCCGACGCGCAGTAGAGGATCACGCGCTGCGAGCGGTCGGGCACGGCGTTCTCGATCCGCGTCTCGAGATAGCTGCGCGGCACGTGCTTGGCGCTGGGAAGGTGGCCGGCGACGAACTCCTCGGTCTCGCGGACGTCGACGATCGCCACCCCGTTGTCGACCAGGGGCTGGACCTCGGAGGGATCGATCTCCTTGATCTGGGACTTCACCTGGCGGAGGAACTCGGGGCCTGACGGCATGCGCTTCAGAAACTCCTGAACACTGGTCGGGATTCGCTTCAAAAAGTGTAGCGAGGCCGATCCGGCGCACGCGTAGCCTCCAGGCGGTGCCCGCCCGCTTCCGGCTCGCCCTGATGGCCGCGGCGGCGATCGTGCTCGTCGCCGCCCTCGCGATCGCCGTGCTCGCGCGGCCCGACGACGGCGTGCCCGCCGACAGCACCAGCCCGTTCGAGGGCGCCCTCTCCCCTCCGAACATCCCCGTGCGCGACTTCGTGCTGCGCGACCAGGACGGCGAACGCGTCGCCTTACGCGACTTCCGCGGCCGCGTAGTGGTGGTCACCTTCCTGTACACGACCTGCCGCGACACCTGCCCGATCACCGCCCAGCAGATCGAGAACGCGATGGATCGCCTGGGCCACGACGTTCCCGTGCTGGCGGTCAGCGTCGACCCCGCCAACGACACGGCTGCCCTGGCCAAGCGCTTCCTGGTGGCGCGCCATCTGACCGGCCGCATGCACTTCCTGCTCGGGACCCGCGCCGAGCTGGCCAGGATCTGGAAGGCCTACGGGATCCAGCCCCAGGGCAAGGGCTTCGAGCACTCGGCCTACGTGCTGTTGCTGGACCGCGCGGGGCGCCAGCGCGTGAGCTGGCCGGTCAGCCGGCTTACGCCCGAGGGACTGACCCACGACCTGCGACGACTCGAGGCGACGAAAGCTTGAGCAGGCGCCGCAGGGTCGTCCGCCGCGCACGGTCGGCGCTTGACCGCGACACGCAGCCGCGTGCGCGGTACTGACCGAGCGTCATCCCCTCCGGGACGTCAGGCGGATCGACGTAATTCATCGGACGAGTCATCCTGACCTCCGTGATCGGCAGACCTGAGCCGTTCTTTCGCCGATCGCCGCCCAGAACCTCCCCAAAACTGCGCAGGGTGTGAGGGCGCGGGGCTCTACAGGCGAACGGTGCGCTGCTCGCGCTTGCCGCGAACCGAGATCTTCACCAGCGCCGAGCGGGTGCCGCGCGGCAGCCGGACGGTTGCGGTGTCGCAGCCGTGCACATGGCGACGTGCGACGCGGCGGCTGCCCTTGCGCAGTCGCGCACGGACCCACAGCTCGCCTGAGTGGGCGACCTTGATCCGCAGCCTCCGGCCGGAGCGCTGGACGTCGCCGATCAGCGTTCCGGCGGCCAGGTCGCGCCCCGCGTCGAGCGGGAGCGGATGGTCGAAGCACCGCGGCCCGTTGTAGACGTCGTCGCCGAAGCCGGTCGCCTTGCCCGCGAGGCCGAGCGGCTCGAGCCCGAAGATGTCCTCGATCGAGCGCAGGAACGAGTAATGGTTGTACGGCGTCTCGTTGACCGTGCCGGGCTTGATGTAGGGCGAGACGAGAACGGCGCCGATGCGACCGCCGCCCGCGCCGGGCTCCTCGCCGCCGGCGTTTGGGGTGTTGGGCGCGTCCTGCACGCAGCACGCCTCAGCCCCGTGCTCGGACTCGTCGTAGGTGACGACCAGCAGGCCGCCGTCGCGGTACGCGCGCGAGGCCTGGATCATCGGCACCCACTGGCGCAGGAAGGCGTCGATCGACGCGAACCCGCCCGGGCGTCCGTCGATGCACGGCTCGTCATGGCCGTCGCTGCACAGGTCGGGGGTGATGAACACGAACTCCGGAACGCGGTCGGTGCGCAGGATCGCCGGCAGACGGTCCAGCGGCACGTTCTTGTTTCCACAGTCCGGGCTGTCGATGATCGAGTGGAAGTAGACGAACGGGTTGTGCCGCGCGGCGTACTGGTCGGTCGCCTTCGCGCTCTGAGTGGTGTCGCGGCCGTTGATCGGCGGGTGGCGGCAGACCTGGGCCTCGGTGGTCGAGTTGCCCATGTCCTCCATGTAGCCGCCCCAGTCCAGCCCCTTGGCGACGAGCTGGTCGGCCAGCGTCTTGACCGTCGACGGGTAGACGCAGCCGGCGCCCCCGGCCTGGCCGTCCTCGCCGATCGTGCCGGGGAAGAACTCCTGGAAGACCTGGCAGTCCGACTGGGTGACCGGGTTGGGCGCCTGGCCGCTGATCATCGCGATGTAGTTGTCGAGGCTGAGGTGCCCGGTCGCGTGGTACTGCGTGAGGAGCTGGCCCTGCGCGACGAGGTCGCGGCCGAGGTAGGGCGACTTGGGATCCTTGCCGAAGCTCTCCTCGAAGTCCTTGTTCTCGAGGACGATCACGAAGACGTGCTTGATCGGCGGCGGGGCCGCGTGGGCGGGTGCGGCGACGGCGAGCGCCAGCGCGCTGACGGCGAGCGGGAGGAAGGACAGTCGGCGGCGGCTCATGGCTCCTTGCGCTGCCGCCGGCGATCGCGCCGGTGCTGGATCATCAGGAAGACGCCCAGCGCGGCGAACGGGCCCAGGTAGAGCACCGATTCGTACCAGTGGCCGAGGTGGGCGTCGATCATCGGCGCCCGAGTCTACGGACGGGCTCCGGGCACCGCGTAACGTGCCGCGCCGTGCGCCCCCCGGTCGACACGATCACCGCGCCGCCGTTCCCGCGCGAGCTCGAATGGGTCAACGTCGCGCCGCTGCGCATGGACCAGCAGCGCGGGCGGCCCGTGCTCGTCGAGTTCTGGGACTTCTGCAGGGTCCAGTCGCTGCGCGTGCTCCCCTACGTGCGCGGTTGGCACGAGCGCTATGCGGCCGCCGGGCTGCGCGTGATCTCGGTCCATGCCCCGGGCTTCGAGCCCTCGCGCGACGAGGCGGCCGTCCGCGCGGCGGTCGGCCGCCTGGCGATCGAGCACCCGGTGTGCCTCGACACCGAACTCGAACTCTGGTCGCTCTACGACAACGCCGGCTGGCCGGCCCGGTATCTGTTCGACGGCCGCAGCGTGCTCGTC
The DNA here is from genome assembly GCA_963825415.1 of uncultured Actinomycetes bacterium. Taxonomy (GTDB): domain Bacteria; phylum Actinomycetota; class Thermoleophilia; order Solirubrobacterales; family Solirubrobacteraceae; genus BP-464. The sequence continues at coordinate 435,488 of CAWGTD010000006.1, forward strand.
CACTACCACTACGGAGAGGGCGCCTACGAGGAGACCGAGCGCACCATCCAGGAGCTGCTCGGCACCGAGCGCGAGCCGATGGCGCCGGCGCGCCCCGAGGACGACCCCGACGCGGTGATCGTCGTCCCCACCCCCGACCAGCCCGGGGCGTACCAGGGCCCCTACGAGGCGGGCGGCGTGTGGGCGGTGCTGTCGGGTGCCGGCGCTGTTCGCGCCGCCGGGCGCGACGTCGTCGTCGAACACCCGGGCTGCCATCCCCTGGTCGAGCACGAGCACCACACGGCCGGCGTCCTCGAGCTCGAGGTCGGCCCGGGCGTGACCTGCCACGCCACCTGCTTCACCCCGGGGCTAGCCCTGTGAGAAAGCCTCGGCCGGCAGGTGGCCGAGCAGCCGCCGCAGCACGGGCGCACCCTCGTCGCGCACCTCGATCGCGCCGCCCGGCCAGTAGGGCCCTTCGGCGCCGCGCCTGCCCACGAACGCCTCCGAGTAGATCCACGAACCGGCGTTGTGCAAGCGCATCGAGCCCCATGCCCACTCGCTGACGTCGTCGCCGGGCAGCGGCCCGGTGCGGTGGGTGTGGCCGAAGACGAGGTGCGCGGCCGGTATCCGCAGGCGTGCGGCGGCCTCCTTCATGCCACCGAGCCCACCGCGACGCAGGGCGTGGCCGCTGAGGTCGGCGCGCAGTGGGCCCAGGCCCGCGCGGTTGATGGCCGCGATCGCCACCGGATAGCTGCCGATCAGAGCCCGCATGCGCAGCGGCCGGCGCCCCGGCGCCCCGAGCGCCGCCCAGATGTCGGCCGCACGGCCCGCGCCGGCCGGACGGCGGCCCGGCCGCGCCCGGTGCGCGGCGGCCTCGATCCACGCGTAGATCGGGGCGAGCACCGCTTCGTAGTCGGCGGGTTCGGCGCCGAGGTCCGGCGCACCCACCAGCCGTGCCATGAGCCCCGCGCCGAGCCGCTCGAAGGTCGGCACAGTGGTGTGCAGGTCGAGGTAGTGGCCGTGCGTGGCGTAGACGTCGTGGCGCAGGTAGATGCCCGGATAGGCGACCTCGGTGCGCGCCGGCGCGAGCAGTTCGGCGACCGCCGCCGCGCCCGGCGAGGCATCGGCCGGCGCCACGCGCTGGTCGAGCCCGAGCGTCGGCGCGTCGTCGAGCCAGGGCCGGATCAGCCCGTGGTCGTGGTTGCCCGGTACCAGCACCACCTCGCGCCCGGCCATCGCCCTGCCGAGTGCCTGCAGCGCGGGCGCCGCGGCCTCGATCGCCGCCGACACCGGCCCGTGGCGAAGTTCGAGGACGTCGCCGAGCAGGACCAGCCGGTCGACGCCGTCGAGCGCCCCGGCCAGCGCGTCGCGAACGACGTCGCGGCGCAGGACGTCGGCACCCGACGCGAGGCCGAGGTGGAAGTCCGAGACGACGAGGGTCCGCATGCGCCGGCGGCCCGGGCTGTGGCCGGCGGCCGGCTACTCGCCGGCGGTGGCCATCGCGAGACGGATCGTCTTGGGCAGCATGAAGCGCACGTCCTCCGAGACGACCTGGAACTCCTCGACCTGCTCGACGCCCTGGTCGCGGAAGAACGCCACGAGCCGCTCGACGAGCTCCTCGGGCGCGCTGGCGCCCGACGAGATGCCCACGACGCGCTTGCCTTCCAGCCACACCGGGTCGACCTGGCCGGCGTTGTCGATCAGGTGGGCCTCGGTGCCCAGCTCGCGCGAGACCTCCACCAGGCGCTGGGAGTTCGACGAGTTCTGCGAGCCGATCACGAGCACGAGGTCGCAGTGATCGGCCATCTGCTTGACCGCGGCCTGGCGGTTGGTCGTGGCGTAACAGATGTCGTCGGTGCGCGGCCCGACGATCGCCGGGAACCGCTGGCGCAGCCGGCCGATGATCGCCGTGGTCTCGTCGACCGAAAGCGTCGTCTGCGAGACGTAGGCGACGCGCTCGGGGTCGTCGAGCACCAGGCGGTCGACGTCCTCCTCGGTCTCGACCAGGACGGTGTGCTCGGGGGCCTCGCCCATCGTGCCCTCGACCTCCTCGTGGCCGGCGTGGCCGATGAGGACGATCGTGTAGCCCTCGCGCGCGAACTTGACGACCTCGCGGTGGACCTTGGTCACCAGCGGGCAGGTCGCGTCGATCGTCTTGAGAGAGCGCGCTTCGGCGTCGGCGTGCACGGCCGGCGAGACGCCGTGCGCCGAGAAGACCGTGATCGCGCCCTCGGGAATCTCGTCGTCGAGCTCGTCGACGAAGATCGCCCCGCGCTCGCGCAGCTGGGACACGACGTGCTTGTTGTGGACGATCTCCTTGCGGACGTACACGGGAGCACCGTGCAGCTCGAGCGCGCGCTCGACGGTCTGCACGGCCCGGTCGACGCCGGCGCAGTAGCCGCGTGGCGCTGCGAGCAGGAGTTTCTCGACGGCCATCGCTACCTGAGTCTAGAAAGCAGCTCCAACACCGCTTCGCCGGCGGCGTCGAGGCTGCGGGCCGAGAGCTTGTCGGGCGTGTCGCCGGTGGTGTGCCACCACGGGTAGGCGAAGTCGATCAAGTCGATCGCGGGGACTCCGGCGCGCGCGAACGGCGTGTGGTCGTCGAGGATCGGGGGCCGCGTGCGGTCGGGGAACACAGCGCCGACGCCGACCTTCTCCGCGGCGGCGCGCAGCCGCTGCCACAGCGCGAAATCGGACCCCGCCTCACGCGGCAGGCGCAGGCCCTTGTTGGCCACGAAGTCGAGCAGGACCATCGCGCGAAAGCGCGCGCCGTGGCGGGCGACGTAGGCGCGGCTGCCGCGGTCGCCCTGGTTGTAGAAGTCGCCCTCCTGGCCGGCGGGCGCCTCCTCGCCGTCGAACAGGATGAAGCGCAGCGGCGGCGCGCTCGCGGGGCGCTGCGCCTTGCGGAGCACGCGCGCGAGCTCGAGCACCGCGGCGGTGCCGCCCGCTCCGTCGTTCGCCCCGACGAAGTTCGGGATGTCCTTGGTGTCGTAGTGCGCCGCCACGATCACCGGCCGCCCGCGCCCCGGGATGTCGCCGACGACGTTGAAGAGCCCGCCACCGATCGCCTCCTGGCGCCCGCGCGGCAGCCTGCGCTCGATCTGCCCGGCGAGTTTGCGCGACGCCGGCGAGCCGGCCGGCCGCGGGCCTAGCTCGACCTGGCGCAGCAGCTCGCGCCAGGCTCGGTCGCCGTCGAAGCGGTCGACTCGCGCCGCGTGTGCCGCCGGGGCGCGCGCAGGCGCCGGCCGCAGGCCGTCCGAGCCGCAGCCGAGGAGTGCCAGCGCGAGCGCCGGCGCCAGCGCCCGCTCAATCGTTCGAAGTCACCGCCTCGAGGATGTCGGCGAACTGCTCGCGGGCCCGGGCACGGGCAGTCGGCATGTGCTCGGAGGGAACGCCGTCGGCGGGGGCTTCGTAGCCGCGCAGGATCTGCCGCGCGACCGACTGGCGGTGGACCTCGTCGGGGCCGTCGTAGAACCGCGCGCCGCGCGCGAAGCGGTACATCCGCTCCAGCGGCATGTCGGTCGAATAGCCCAGCGAGCCATGGACCTGCAGCGCCCGGTCGACGACGTCGTGCAGCACCTGCGCGCCGAAGAACTTGATCAGCGCGATGTCCTGGCGCGCCGCAGAGGCACCCTTGGTGTCCATGACCCACGCCGCGTGCAGGGTCATCAGCCGCGCCGCCTGCATCTGCGCCGCCGAGTCGGCGATCCAGTTCTGGACCGTCTGCTTGTCGGCGAGCAGCGAGCCGTGCGTATGGCGCACGAGGCTGCGCTCGCAGAGCATGTCGAACGCGCGGCGCGCCTGGCCCAGCCAGCGCATGCAGTGATGGATGCGGCCGGGGCCGAGCCGGTGCTGGGAGATCAGGAACCCCTCGCCCTCCCCGCCGAGCAGGTTCGTGGCCGGCACCCTGGCGTCCTCGTAGAGGATCTCGGCGTGCCCGCCGTAGACACCGAGGTCGTGGCCCTCGGGATGCTCCATCGTCGGCACGTCGCGCAGGATGTTCACGCCGGGCGTGTCGACTCCGACGATGATCATCGACGCGCGCTGGTGCGGCCGCGCGTCGGGATCGGTGACCGCCATGACGATCAGGAAGTCGGCGACCGAGGCGTTCGAGGAGAACCACTTGTGGCCGGTGATGACGTAGTCGTCGCCGTCACGGACCGCGCGCGTCTGCAGCTGTGTCGGATCCGAGCCTGCCGTGTGGGGCTCTGTCATCGAGAACGCCGAGCGCAGGTCGCCCGCGAGCAGCGGCTCGAGCCAGCGCTCCTTCTGCTCGGGCGTCCCGGCCAGCGCGAGGATCTCCGAGTTGCCCGAGTCCGGGGCGGCGTTGCCGAACGCCAGCGGCGCGATCACGCACGTGCCGAGGATCTCGTGGAGCAGGCCGAGCTTGACCTGCCCGTGGCCCTGCCCGCCCAGCTCGGGCGGCAGGTGGGTCGCCCAGAGGCCGCGCTCGCGCACCTCGTCCTTCAGCGGCTCGATCGCACGGTCGAGCTGGGCGAGCTCGAGCTCGCCGCCCAGCATCAGCGCCTCCAGCGGCCACAGGCGCTCGCGGACGAACCCGTCCGCCCAGTCGAGCTGCTGCTGGTAGTCGGGATCTGTCGAGAACTCCCAGGCCATGCGCTGCCTCCTTCGGTTTACCGGACTGCATCATCGAGCATCGCGTGTCTCGATAGCGTCCCGTCGCATGAGCGAGCGGTGGTTCTCCGACGACGACCTGCGCGCGATGTCGCGCCCGACGATGGACCGGGCGATCGAGGCGATCGATTCCGGCGAGCTCGACGAGGCGCGGCAACTGTGCGAGGCGATGAAGCACGAGTGGCTGATGCTCCACGACCTGATGGCCGAGTCGGTGCTCGGGTTGATCTCGTTCGTCCAGGACCGTCTCGGCGACGACGGCGTACGCGAGGCGTGGGAGGACAACATGGAGCGCGGCTGGAAGCGCCACCACGACGCGATCGGGCGACTCGACCGCAAGCACGTCGTCGAGCTGCTGGCCGCCACCTGGCGCGCGCACTCGGGCTCGGGCGTCGGCGAGCACCCCGGCGCCTTCACGATCGCCGAGGACGACGAGAAGGTGACGTTCACGATGAACCCGTGCGGCTCCGGCCAGCGCCTCGTGCGCAAGGGCCTGTACGAGCGCAACGGCTACGGACGCACGCGCGAGGCCCACGACTGGTCCTATGGCCGCAAGGACTTCCCGCTCTACTGCACGCACTGCTCGTTCATGAACGAGGCGCTGCCGATCCAGTGGAGCGGCTTTCCGCTCTATCCCTCCGACCCGCCCGACGACTTCGATCGCGATCCCTGCACCTGGTACTGGTACAAGGACCCCGAGGCGATCCCCGAACGCCATTGGGCCCGCCACGGCGCGGTCAAGCCGGCGCACTGACGGCGTGAACGGCGATCCGATCACGGCCCGGGCGTGGGTCGCCGCCTCGCCCGAGGACCTCTACGCGCTGCTCGCCGACCTGCGCGAGCACTGGCGGCTGGCGGGCGGTTGGGTCGAGGCGCTCGCGCTCGAGGACGATCGCGGGGTCGTACGGGTGCGCGGCCCGCTCGGGCTGGCGCGCACCGTGCACACGCAGGTCGTGCAGGCCGACGAGCCGGCGCTGCTCGCCGGCGAGGCGCGGCTGGGCGCCACACGCGCCCGCGTCTGCTGGACGCTGGACGCCGACGGCCCGGGAACGTGGGTGACGCTGAGCGCCGAGCTGCTGGAGGCCGGCCTGGCCGACCGCGCGCTGCTCGCGCTCGGTGGGCGGCGATGGCTGCGCGGCCGCTTCGCGGCGACCGTCCTGCGGCTCGGCGAGAACGTCACGAAATCGTCCTCTGCGCCCCTCCGGGTCGCGGTAGGTTAGGAGCCGATGCCCCAGCAGCACCTGGAGCGCCTCTCCGCGGTCGACGCGTCGTTCTTGGCGAACGAGTCGCCGACCTCGCACATGCACGTCGGCGCAGTGGTGATCCTGGAGGGCCCGGCGCCGCCGTTCGAGGAGTTCCTCGACGGGCTGCGCGCGCGGCTGCACCTCGTCCCGCGCTACCGCCAGAAGCTCGCCCATCCGCCGCTGGACACCGGGCGGCCACTGTGGATCGACGACCCCGACTTCAACCTCGAGTACCACGTCCGCCAGACCGCGCTGCCGCGGCCGGGCTCGGAATCGCAGCTCATGCGGCTCGCCGCGCGGATCATGTCCCAGCAGCTCGACCGCACCAAGCCGCTGTGGGAGCTGTGGCTCGTCGAAGGGCTCGCCGGGCACACGGGCCCGGACGGCCCGGGTCGGGGAGGGGTGGCGCTGATCTCCAAGACCCACCACGCGCTGATCGACGGCGTCAGCGGCGTCGACCTGGCGCAGGTGATGTTCGACCTCGGCCCGGTACCGCCCGACCCCTTGGACGAGACCGCCGGCCTGGAGGCGTGGACGCCCTCCCCCGAGCCGACGCCGGCCGAGCTCGTCGCCGGCGGCGTCGCGGGCCTGGTCAAGGCCGGCGCGGGTGTCGTTGCGGGCGCGCTGGGCGCGATCTCGCGGCCGCAGGCCGCGCTGGCGCAGGCGCGCGAGGCGGCCGAGGGGCTCGGCGAGATCGTCTGGGCGGGCCTGAACCCCGCGCCGGCGACGCCGCTGAACGTCGAGATCGGCCCGCACCGGCGCTTCGTCGGCGTGCGCTGCGAGCTCCGCGACTTCAAGATCGTCAAGGACGCCTTCGGCGGCACGGTCAACGACGTGGTGCTGACCGTCGTCAGCGGTGCGTTGCGCGAGTGGATGCGCTCGCGCGGAGTGCGCACCGAGGGTCTCGAGATGCGCGCACTGGTGCCTGTCTCGCTGCGCGGCGAGCAGGACAACGGCGACCTCGGCAACCGCATCGCGGCGATGCGCGGGCCACTGCCCGTCTACGTCGAGGACCCGGTGGCGCGCCTCCAGGTCGTCCGCGAGTCGATGACCGGGCTGAAGGAGTCCAAGCAGGCCGTGGGCGCCGAGGTGCTCGCGGGCGTGCAGAACTTCGCTCCGCCCACGATTCTGGCCCAGGCCGCCAGGATCAACTTCTCCACGCGGCTGTTCAACCTGATCGTCACCAACGTCCCCGGCCCGCAGTTCCCGCTCTACGTCCGCGGCCGCGAGATGCAGGACGTCTTCCCCGTCGCGTTCCTGCCCAAGGACCACGCCCTGGCCGTGGCGATCATGTCCTACAACGGGCGGATGAACTTCGGCCTGCTCGGCGACTTCGACGCGATGCCGGACATCGAGAGCTTCGGCGCGGCGATCGCATCCTCGATCGCGGAGCTCGTGGCGCTGGCGCGCAAGGGCGGCGGCAACGGCGCTCCGCGTGGCGCCGGCGCGGCGCCCGAAGTCGTCAGCGCCTGACGACCCGCGTCCGCGCGTCGGGCGTGGCCGGAGCGGCCTCGCGGTTGCCGGCCTTGTCGACCGCGACCGTCGAGAACTCGTACTTCGAGCCGGGTCGCCCGCGAACGCGGAACACGTTCTTGGTGGTCGTCGTGAGCCGGCGCACCGGGCGGCCGTTGGCCGAGCGCCAGACCTCGTAGTGCGCGATGCCCGAGGCGGTGAGCCCGGCGGGCGCGGGGTCAGAGCCGCTCCAGCGCAGCTTGAACAGATGGCTGCCGTGGACGAGCTTCGGCGCGCGCAGGTGCGACACGGGCGGTGTGCGGTCCTGGCTCTGCGCCGCCGCCAGCGCCGCGCCCGCGTCGAGGATCCCCCACCCCAGCTCGGTGTTCCAACCGGTCCCGCCGGGGCGGCGCGCGGTCTGCTTGAGCAGCCGGATCGTGTCCGCGGCGCCGAGGCCGGGGTTGAGGTGGTGCATCAACGCCGCGACCGCCGTGACCATCGGCGCCGCCATCGACGTGCCCTGGACGTAGGCGTAGCGGTTGTCGCCACGGAAGGTGACCCTGCACCCGCAGGGCGTGCTGGGCGGCGCGCCCAGGCCGGTCTCCAGCGACGTCAGGTTGCTCGGGAACGCGCCGAAGATCCCCGGCGGGCCGCCCGACGGGCCGCCGTACGCGCCGTAGGCGGCCATCGAGATCTGCGTGCCGCGCCCGGCGAAGCGCGCCTTGGCGTCGTTGAAGTTCGCGGCGGTGACCGACAGCCCCTTGCCGGCGTTGATGTCCGGGCCGGTGCCGGTGGGCTGCAGGACGTTCGACGGGTCGCCCTGCTCGGTGACCTCCTCGTCGGCGGCCGCCGCGACCATCACGACCCCGCGGTCGTAGGCGTAGTCGATCGCTCGTACGATCGAGGGCGCCGGCGGGCTCGTCCCGTCCGTGCCGAACGACATGTTCATCGCGTCCGCGCCGCTGTCGGTGGCGGTGACGATCGCGTTGGACACGCTGCCGTCCGACAGGTCGGACTTGATCACCAGCAGCGAGCAGTGATAGCCCGCTCCGGCGAGGCCGATGCCGTTGCCGCCGGTCCCACAGGCCAGCGAGGAGACATGTGTCCCATGGCCGATCTGGTCGGTGGTCGGCGGGCCGTCCGTGGGGTCGCCGTCGAGGTCGACGCTGCCGGAGATGCGCCCGGCGAACTCCGGGTGCGCGGCGTCGATGCCCGTGTCGATGATCGCCACGGTGGCGCCGTCGCCCTGCGTGATGTCCCACGCGGCGGGCAGGTTCTGGCGCGCGGCCCACCATTCGATCGGTGTGCCGGCGGGAGTACCGACCTCGAACGTGGTCAGCGCGGGATCGGCGGGCTCGAAGCGCAGGCTGAAGCGCCGCTCGGCCCGTACCGACGCGACCGCGGGGTCGGCGCGCAGGCGCGCGGCGAGCACCGCCAGGCGCTCGCCGGCAGCGGGCCGCAGTGTGACCAGGCCGATCTGCGGGACCGACGCCCCGACGCGGCGCGCGCCGGCGCGCGCGGCCACCGCGCGCAGGGCCGCCGTGCGGGCGACCGCACCGTGCGGCGGGTCGGCGAGCAGGACCGAGAGCCGCCCGGTGGTCGGCGTGGCGGCAGGCGCGCTCGTGGCGGGCACGAGTGCCGCCACCAGCAGGATCGAGAACACGGCGCGCCTCATCGGTACCTCGTCAACGCATGTGGACCGGCGGAGGTGCGGCGGGGTACGCTCGCCCGATGAGCATGGATCCCGACATCATCGGCCCCGACGACGTGGCGTATCGCCTCGAGCTGACGCCGCCGCAGCTGAAGGTCACGTGGACCGCGCTGAAGATCTTCTTCGACGACCTCGGTCACGACGAGCACGACGTCAAGGAGGTCGTCCGGTCGGTGCTGGACAAGCTGCCCGGCGAGCACGACGTCCGGTCGATAGAGATCCCCAAGGATCGCTGAAGGCCTCAGTAGCCCAGCGCGAACTTCGCGTCCTCGCTCATCCGGTCCGGAGACCAGGGCGGGGTGAAGGTCATGGTCGAGTCGATGCTCTTGACGTCGTCGAGCTCGCCGACGAACTCCTCGATCTGCTCGGTGACCTGCGGGCCGATCGGGCACGCCGGCGTCGTGAGGGTGAAGGTCACGTGGACGCGCCCGTCGGAGACCTCGATCCCGTAGATCAGCCCCAGCTCCACGAAGTCGAGCCCGAGCTCGGGATCGATCACGTTGGTCAGGGCGTCCTCGACCTCTTCGACGGTCAGCATGATGGCCAGTCTACGCTGTCGGGTCCCGTGCTCCCGCTGCTTTTCCTGCTCTTCGTCGGCGTCCCGATCCTCGAGCTCTGGGTGATCCTCCAGGTCGGCGACGCGATCGGCGTCCTGCCCACGATCGGCCTGCTGATCGCCGACTCGATCATCGGCGCGGCGCTGATGCGCTCCCAGGGCCGGGCTGTCTGGCGGCGATTCACCGAGGCGCTGAACGCGGGTCGCGTCCCCGCCCGCGAGGTGCTCGACGGCGCGCTGGTCGTCTTCGGCGGGGCGCTGCAGCTCGCGCCGGGCTTCGTGACCGACGGGCTCGGCCTGTTCCTGGTCCTGCCGCCCACGCGGGCGATCGTCCGCCGCGTGCTGGTGCGGCGGCTGACGCGCAGCGGCCCGATCGGCCTCGCGTGGAGCGCGGGCAACGCCGCCCGGCGCTCGCGAACCCGGCCGCAGCCGCCTCCCCGCGGCGCCGACGTCGAGGGCACCGCCACCGAGGTCGACCCGCCCGCGCTGCCGTGACGGTCCTGCCCGAGCACGACGCGCCGCGCCACGACGACCGACCGGGCTTCAGCGACGCGCTCACCTACACGTTCGCCGACGCGGCCGCCGGTCTCTACGGCGTGGCGCGGCTCGGCGTCGCCGACGGCGCCGCCAGCGGGCTGGCGCTGGTGTTCCGCGGTGGCGAGCCCGAAGGTGTCCGGGCCGAGAGCGGCGTCGAGGTCGCCGGCGAGGGTTGGGATGCGGTCGCCGCGGCGGGGCTGCGCACCGAGACCACCGAGGAGCTCTCGGCGTGGCGGCTGCGCTTCGACGGCGACGTCGCGCTCGACCTCGGCTTCGAGGCGCTCGGCCCGCCACTCGAGCTCGATCCCGCCACGCCCGCCTCGCAGGCGGGCGGGATGGCGGGCTTCGACCACGTCTGCCGCGTCACCGGCACCGTCGACGGCGCTTCCGTCGACGGTCTCGGCCAGCGCGGGCGCTCGTGGGGCGTGCCGGATTGGGAGCGGATGGCGCTGGCGCGGACGCTGTCGGCGTGGCTCGATCCCGAGCACGCGGTCAGCGCGGTCGCGATCCGTCCTGCCAAGGCCAAGAGCCATGCCGACGAGGCGATCGCCGCGCACGTCTTCGACGCCGACAACGAGGAGGCGCCGGTGCGCGTCGTGGCCGAGCCGCGCCTCTCGACCACCTACGACGCGCAGGGCCGCCAGCGCCGGGCGAGCCTCGAGCTCTACGTCGAAGCCGACGACGCCTACCCGCGGCGGGCGGCCGGCGAGGTCGTCGCGGGCACGTCGCTGGACCTCCGGGCACACACCGAAGGTGGGTCGGGCTACGCCTGGACTGCGCGTTCTTTCGTTGGAACATGGAGCACCGCCAGGGCGTCGGCCGCTACGACGTGCTGCGCCGCGTCTAGTCCGCGGCTAGTTGTCGCTGCCGAGGCGGTCCCAGAGGTAGAGCTCGAGGCACTCGGTCGCGAGCTCGGTCGCGCGCTCGCGCGACAAGTGCGGCAGGACCGTGTCGAGCGCCTGATCCTCGGCCACGCCCGCGTCGAAGGCCTCGTCGCCGCGGAAGCCGGCAGCGATCTTCAGCGCCTCGCGGCGGTTGTCGCCCAGGCTCGAGAACACCGTGACCAGGAAGTCGCGGTTGGCGATCGGCTGGCCGACCTCCAGCGAGGCGTGCCAGGCGGCGAGCATCGAAAGGTCGTGCTCGTCGAGGTCGGCGATCGCCTTGGCGTAGTGCGACTCGAGCTCACCGTCCGGGATCTCGTCGACCCACGCCCGCACGAGCTCACCCAGCAGCTGGCGACGGGCTTCCCGTCCGACCGACTCGGCGATGACGCGGATCGCGTCCTGGGGTTCGATGAAACAGAGGGGCATCGGGCTCCCTGTCGCGCTGGAAGGGACTCGGACACCGCGCACCGTAGGCAGGGCATCGGACGGCAAACATCAGAAATCCCGGGCCTTTCCCGCATGCTGCGGGAATCCGGTAGGGCCCCGGTTCGTGGCGTTCAGCTGTAGAGCGCGAACGTCCCCAGGATCACGAACAGCGCGACGAGCGCCGTGCCCTCGTAGAAGGCCGCCTCGCCGTCGCCGGTGATCTGCCAGACGGCCAGTCCACCGAGCGCCAGGCCGCCGATGTAGATGCCCGGCATCGAGAACGTCAGGTGGTTGTCGAACAGCAGGCTGATCAGCACGAGCAGCGGGAACAGGAAGGCGGCGACCTGCGCGACCGAGTTCTTGATCACCGAGATCGCGACGTCGGATTGGCCCTTGGCCGCGAGCACCACGCCGGTGAAGTTCTCCGCCGCGTTGCCGGCGATGGCCACGATCACCAGGCCCGCGAACGCCTTCGAGATGTTCAGGTCCTCGATCGCGGGCGTCAGCGCGGCGATGAACCAATCCGAGATGAAGGCGGCCATCACCGCCGCGGCGGCCATGAGGCCGATGCATCCGGCCAACGGCAGGCGCGGTTTCTCGGTGTGCTCGGAGCCGGGGTCGGCCCGCAGGTAGGGCACGACCCAGCACACGTAGACGACCAGCAGACAGACCGAAGCGACGGCGCTGATCGTCGTGATGTGGTGCGAGGCGCGCGTGTCGGCCGAGTCGACGAGGCCGACCAGGACGATCCCGAACACCGCGACCTGCAAGAGCGTGGCGGTGTCGTTGGGCAGGCGCGCCTTGAAGCGCATCATGCCGTCGGGCGCCACCCGTGCGCCGACCATGATCGCGAGGCCGAGAACGAGCAGCGCGTTGGCAAGGACCGAGCCGATCAGCGACGTCAACGCGATCTCCGTCTCGCCCGCGCGCAGGGCGGCGAGCACGACGAACAGCTCGGGCAGGTTGCCCAGCGACGACTGCAGGAAGCCGGTGACCGAGGCGCCGAAGTGCTCGCCGAGCAGCTCGGTGGCGAAGCTCACGAGCCACGCGACCCCCGCGAGCGCCAGCAGCGACGCGAAGAACGGCACCAGCCCGTCCATCCCCTTGGTCGCCGCGGAGGCGACGAACGCGGCCAGCACCCCGCCGAGGGCGAGGCGCTCGTTGCGCGTGAAGGAGCTCAGACCGCTCACTGCGGCCCGGCACTCTGTCAGGAAGCGGCGGTCAGCCGCCGAACTCGCGGGCGGCGGTCGCCGCGGCCGCCGAACCGCTGCTGCTGTGCGCGGCGGGCGCTGCAGTCGCGGCGGTGCTCGCGCTCGGCGCGGTGGCCGAGGCGAACTCGGAGGCCGCGGGGTCGCCCGCCGAGGCGGCTGTCGCGCGCGCGTGCCGGCGGCGGCTGAAGCCGAACTCCGCGCGCGATGCCGCAGCGATCGCGCCGGCGGAGCGATGCGGCGGCGCCGGGCGGTCCGCCCCCGGTGCGGGAGTTCGCGCCGGCGGCGCGAACGTCGCGGACGGCGGGCTGTGCGGGCGCGCTCGCCGAGCGCGCGGCGGGACGCTGTGCCGGATGCGAAACGCGCTGTACGGCGCGATCGACCGCCACCCCGCCGCCGGCCAGCGCGGCGGCGCCCGCCGCGACGGCCGCCATCTTCCCGCCGGCCACCGCGTCGACGGTCGCCTGGAGCTTGGCGGTCGAGGCGATGGCGCGCTCGTGCAGCGGGCCGGCCAGCGCCTCGTAGATGCGCGACAGCAGGCCGCCGGCCGGCTCGTGGTGCACTCCCGCCGCCACGACGGGCACTCGAAGCAGCGCGGCGAGCGGCGCCTTGGTCTCCCGCAGCCGCCGGATCGTGGCGCGGCAGGCCGGGCAGTTGCGCAGGTGCGGGCGCGCCTTGGCGAGCTCGGCGGCGCCCGCCTCCCCGTCGACGATCGCCGACAGCAGCGGTTCCCAACGCCGGCACTCCTCGCCGGATTCGATCCCGGCGTAGCGCTCGAGGAAGCTGCGCCGGCCCTCGGTGATGCAGCGGTTGACCTTCGTGTAGGTCCACGAGCACAACTCCGCGATCTCCTGATAGCTGTGGCCCTGCGCCTTGAGCCACAGCGCGCGCAGCTCCTGCGGCTTGAGCCGCTGCAGAGCCTCGGCCGAACGCGTCAGGTGCTCGAAGGCGAGGACCTGCTCGTGCGGGCTCGCCGCGCCGGGCGCCGCGTGCGCGTCGAGGTCGTGCTCCTCGGTGCCGACCGAGCGCGATCGCGCCGCGCGCAGCCGCATCGACTCGTGTTTGACGACCGTGTGGATCCAGAGGTGGGCGCGGTCGGCGTCGAGGGCCGGCGCGTGGCGCAGGAAGATCTCGAGCGCGCGCTGGTAGGCGTCCTGGGCGTCATCCGGACAGAGGCTGTGTCGCTGGGCGACGCGCAGCAGCGAGTCGGCGTGGCGACCGATGATCGCGAGCACCAGGCGGTCGGCCTCCTCGCGAGACCGAAGCGCCGGTCGTGTCTCTCCCCCTGCCATTAGCTGCATGGGCGCTAGCCGCATCAAAGCCGCACTTCGCTCCCCGATGCGCCGGTAAAGCCCGCAAAGTGCGCAAGAACTTCTTATTCGGTGCGGAGTGCGGCGACGATCGCCGCCCGGCGCGCCGGATCGGCGCTCCGCCGCGCGCCCATCGTGGCGCGCCCGTCCTCGGGCGCCGACCAGTTGAACAGCGCAAGGTCGAGCGCCGCCTGGCCAACGCCGGTCTCGCGCGCCAGCTCCGCGGCGCGGCGCTCGAGCGTGATCGCGTCGCCGATGCCGAACACGCGCTTGGCGGCGCCGACGACCGGGTCGGTCCCGTCGCCGCTGACCGCCAGCGTGCCGGCCTCCATCGGCACGACACCGAGCACGCCGAGCGTGACGAGGAAGTCGAAGCGCGGCCCGCGCCCGAACCCGGGCAGCGCCAGGCGTTCGAACGTCCGGGTGAACCGGCGCTCGGATTCCCAGTCGGCGTCGCCGAGGAGCGCGGCCTCCTGCGAGCCCGCCCGCCCCGCCCAGGCGCGGTAGGCGACAACGGTCGCCGGCCCCCGCCCGGGCTCGTGCGCGGTCCGCGGCCCGAGCTCGACAGCGTCGAGGTCTCCAAGCTCGCCGTCGCGCCACGGCAGCCGGGCAGCGGCGATCGCCGCGAACGCGTCGGCCCCGCGCAGCGGGCCCAGATACGCGATCAGGAACGCCAGCCATGCGGCCTCCTCGCGATCGTCGGCCGCCGCGACCTCGGCGTAGAGGCCCGGCGGATCGTCGCGCAGCTCCTCCAGCCGCGCCAGCGAGAACGCCAGCTCGTCGGCGAGGCGCGCGGCGTCCGCGGTGGCTCGGAGCCCCGGGACCAGCTCGTGGTCGTAGCCGTCGTCGGCGGCGCGCTCGACGCGGCGCACGCTGACTCCCGGTCGAGGACTCCGCGGCGCGTTGCCGCTGCGGACGCGCCCCGGCCGTCCCGAGCGCGTGGGCGGCGCGGGGGCCTCGTCCTTCGAGCAGATGGGGCAGGTGGCCAGCAGGCGCGAGTGGCGGCAGAAAGTCGGCACGCCAGCAGTGTCGCAACTAAAAAGGCACCGGCCCCGCCCCCACCCGAAGGCAGAAGACGGGGCCGGCCGCCGAATGCCCCCTTGAAACGGCCTCATGGCCATGCGGGGGGCAACGCAGGTGACTCCGTGTCGCTCCTGTGGTCGGCCGAATCGCGCCCTGGACACAGAGAACAGCGGCGTGATCCGACGAACGTCCAGATGCCCCCCTCCAATAACGGAGGAGGGCACCCGTTCAGTTGGCGACTACTTGCGGCAGGCGCGTGCCTTGCGGCTCTTGACGGCGTCCCAGCCCTTGCGCGCGGTGCCGTCCGGATTGATCAGGCCGGCATCGAAGGAGAACCCCTTGGGCGCCCCGTTGAACTGGTAGATGTAGAGCCGCTTGATCCGCGGGTTCTTGGCGAGCGTGAACATGCAGCCGATCGCCTTCGCGGCGCGCGTCTCGCTGTAGGGGAAGTTGCTGCCGAACTTGACGATCCCGCCGGTCTCGGTCAGCCACACCTCGCCGCGACCGGTCGCCTTCAGCAACGCCTTGGTGCGCTTGTTCGAGAAGCGGTTGGTGTCGGAGTAGTTGTGGAAGCCCCAGTACTTCGGGCGCGGCTTGGCGTACTTCAGGAAGCGCTTGATGTACGCCACCGAGGGCCTGACGTTGTTCTGGTCGAGGATGTCGAGCCCGGTGATCTTGGCGCCCGTGAACACCTTGCGCGCGGCGAGGTAGTACTGCGCGGCGCGCTTGGGGTTGTGGCAGATCGGCTGCCCCACGACGTTGCCGTCGGCCAGCGTGCGGTTGCAGCGATTGGCCTCGTTCCAGGGCTGGATCTCGTCGATCTCCGGATACGCCGTGTGGAAGGCCTTCATCGCCGACGTGTACTCCGAGACGGACGGCGCGTGCGCCTGGCGGCCCTTCTTGTAGGAGTGCTCGAACGCGATCAGGATCTGCTGGTCGGCGGCGTTGGCGGCCTCCAGCCAGGCATCGAGCTTCTGGTGGTAGAAGCCGTCCTTCATCACGTCATACGGCGTGATGTAGCGGGCGATCTTGAGGTTCAGTGGGGCGTATAGAGGGCTTGTGAAGGCGTTCGCCTGCTGGTCTGAAATGCCCACGGTGGCCGCCGACGAGGCGGCGGTGGGGAGGGCGAGCAAGGCGAGCAGTGTCAGTGTCGTGAGGATTCGAGGCATGCACCCCATTCCAGCATGATCCGCGCCGCGACCCCCTAGCGCCCCTTTTTCGGGCCCTGATGGGGTCTTCGTGCGCTAGGCGGTGACCGTGTCGCGGGCGCGGCCGGGAACCGGCAAGGCGAACCCGGCGCGCCGCGCGCGTTCGTTTCCCGCTCGGCGCTCCTTGCCCAGCCGGTGCAGGTAATCGTCGAAGTCGACCTGGATCGTGTGGCGCTTGGAGGCGACATAGCGCTTGCGCATCGCCGCCTGATCGTTGCGGATGTCTTCGAGCAGCGCCGCGCGCGAGGGCAGGTGGTACTCACCCTTGAGGTAGTCGGTGCACCACTGCCCCTGCGCCTCGGCGAGCGGCATGATCGCGCCGAGCGGCTGGAGCAGCCCGACGAACATCACGTCGGGGTGGTCCGGATGAAAGACGCGCCGGAACAACTCGATGTGGTTGTCCGGAGCGGCGATGAAGCCGTCCTCGAAGAACGGGAACGTGATCCTGTAGCCCGTGCAGTAGATGACGAGGTCGGCCTCGATCCGCGAGCCGTCGGTCAGGACGATCGCGCGCTCCTCGAAGCGGGCGATGTTCGCGACCGGCTTGATCGTCCCGTGGGCGATGCGGTCGAGGATGCGCCCGGAGATCGTCGGGTGCGCCTCGCCGAACTTGTGGTCGGGGCGTGGCAGCCCGTAGTTCTCCATGTCGCCGACCTGCTGCTTGAGCATCTTCATCCCCGCGGCCTGACGGAAGCGGAACGGGACGAGCGGGTTGGTGAAGACCGGGTGCTTGCGATCGATCGGCTTGCCGGCGACGTACTTGGGAACGATCCAGGCGCCGCGGCGCGCCGCGAGGTAGACCTCGTCGGCGACGTAGCTGGCGTCGACGGCGATGTCCATCGCGCTGTTGCCCATCCCCAGCACGACGACGCGCTTGCGGCGCAGCTGGTCCTCGGTCTTGTAGTCGTGCGCGTGGATCTGCTCGACCGCCGTGGTGTCCGAGCCTTCGAA
This sequence comes from uncultured Actinomycetes bacterium, assembly GCA_963825415.1. GTDB lineage: Bacteria > Actinomycetota > Thermoleophilia > Solirubrobacterales > Solirubrobacteraceae > BP-464. Next base: position 452,612 of record CAWGTD010000006.1, read on the forward strand.
CGCGGGCTCGGGCCAGCGTGCGTCCCAGTGGTGGCCGTTGGCGACCATCAGCGCGTCGTGGTGGGAGACCGCGCCGCCCGCCGTCGTCAGGGTCCAGACCCCGTCGTCGCCGCGGCGCGCGGACTCGATGCTGGTCTCGAAGCGAATCCGGTCGCGGAAGCCGAAGTGCTCGACGTAGTCGTCGAAGTACTTCGCGAGCTGGGTGTGATGCGGGAAGTCCGGATAGGACTTCGGCATCGGGAAGTCCGAGTACTCCATGCGCTCGCGCGAGGTGTTGATGTGCAGCGAGCGATACGCCGACGACATCCCGTTCTTGTTGCCGAAGACCCAGTTGCCGCCGACACGGTCCGAAGCCTCGAAGCACTCGAACGGCACGCCGCGCTCGTGAAGCGCCTTGGCGGCGGCGATGCCGGACGAGCCGGCGCCGATGAGTGCGACTGAGGGCAGCTGCGTCATGGCCGAGCCGTCGCACGTTAACGCTAGGTTCCCGAGCAGCCGCCACCACCCTGGGAGTCCCATGCCTCGCGTCTTCGCGTCCGTCCTCGCGCTCGTCGTCCTCGCCCTGCCCGCCGCCGCGCTCGGCGCGGTCAAGGATCCGGCGGTCACCGCGCTGAACATCATTCCGTCGGGTCAGTTCGGCTCGATCCCGATCCCGCCGGGCGCGGATCGCCAGGCGCTGATGTACGACGCGCTGACGCCGCTGTTCGACAAGGTCACCGACGCCGACCTGCGCAGCGACTTCAAGTCCGAGGCGTTCAACCGCCTCGGGACCGACGGGCCCGGCAAGCCCGAGTCGGTGCCGCGCAAGGGCGTGAAGATCGTGCGCGACAAGTTCAACGTCCCGCACGTCACCGCCACCACCCACGACGGCGGGGTCTGGGCGGCAGGCTGGATCGCCGCCGAGGACCGCGCGTTGCTGCTCGAGCAGGCCAGGTACAACTCGCGCGTCGCTGCGATCGACGCCCCGGGGCTGCCCGCGCTGCCCCTGATCTCCAGCCTGCGGAGCTTCGTCCCCAGCGCGCAGACCGAGGCTGCCGTGGCGCGTCAGACCAGCGTGTTGCGCGCGGCCGGCAAGGAGGGCCGCGCCGTGCTGCACGACATCGACACGTTCGTGAAGGGCATCAACGCCAAGTACAAGGCGGCGGAGAGCAGCGCCAAGCCGTGGACCCGCAACGACGTCTATCGCGCTCAACGCGCTCAAGGGCCAGTTCGTCGGCCAGGGCGGCGGCGACGAGGCGCGCCGGACGCAGTTCCTCTCCGGGCTGCAGGCGCGGCTGGGCGCAGAGCCCGGGCTGGCCGTGTTCAACGACCTGCGCCAGCACGACGACCCCGAGCAGCCGGCCATCGATCGAGGGCCGTTTCCCATACGCGCCGATTCCCTCCAGCCGCGCGGGCAACGTGATGATCGACCCGGGCAGCTTCACCCGCACGCCGGCGGCCACCTTGCCCGCGGCGACCCGCGCGGCGGAGCCCGAGCCGGCGCACGCGTCCAACGAGCTGATGGTCGACGCCAAGCATTCCTCCACCGGGCGGCCGCTGCTCGTCGGCGGGCCGCAGATCGGCTACTTCTACCCCGGCCTCACCTACGAGATCGACATGAACGCCCCGCGGCTGCACTGGCGCGGCGCGACCTCGGCGCCGTTCCCCGGCTACATGCTCATCGGTCGCGGCCGCGGCTTCGCGGTGACGCTGACCTCGGCCGGCGGCGACATCATCGACCAGTACGCGGAGACCCTCTGCGGCGGCAGCGACACCAAGTACGTCTACAAGGGCACCTGCCGCGACATGGGCATCTTCGACGCCGGCGTGCTGAAGGGCACCGGCGGAGAGGCCGACCAGCAGGTGATGTTCCGCACCACCGTCCACGGGCCCGTCGTCGGTTACGCCACGGTCGGAGGCGAGAAGGTCGCGATCTCGTCCAAGCGCTCGAGCCGCGGCCGCGACGCCATCGACCTTCTGCTCTACCGCGACATGTCGACGGGGCGCGTGCACAGCCCGGCGACGTTCTTCAAGGCGGCGGCGAAGTCGCCGCAGACGTTCAACTCGTTCTACATCGACGGCCGGCACATCGCCGAGTTCACGTCGGGCCGCCTGCCGATCAGGCCCGCCGACGTCGACCCCGGCCTGCTGACGAACGGCAACGGCAACTACGAGTGGAAGGGCTACATCAAGGCGAACGCCCACCCCCACCAGTCCGATCCCAAGAACGGCTTCATCGTCAACTGGAACAACAACATCGCCCACGGCTTCGGCTCAGCCGACGACGACTTCATGCGCGCCGGCGCCGTGTCGCGCGTCGACCTGCTCAACAAGAACCTCACGCGGCTGGCCCGCAACGGCAAGCACACGCTCGCCACCGTCACCTCGGCGATGAACGCCGGGGCGACCCAGGACGTGCGCGCCATCGACACCGTGCCGCTGCTGGCCCGGCTACTGCAGGGCTCGACCGCCCCCTCGCCGCGCGCGCAGCAGATGCTCGACCTGCTCGTGACCTGGAACGCGGCCGGCGGCAGCCGCCTCGACCGCGACCTCGACGGCAAGATCGACGACCCGGGCGCCGCGATCATGGACGCCGCCTGGACCGGCATCGCCAACGCATTCATGCAACCCGTTCTCGGGCCCCAGCTCGACGAGCTGGCGACGCTGGCGAGCCGGTTCTCCGCCCCGCCGGGCGGCCAGAGCAGCGGCTGGTATCAGTACTTCGACAAGGACATCCGGTCGCTGTTGGGCGACGCGGTGAAGGGGCCGTTCTCGACGCGTTACTGCGGCAGCGGGGACAAGACCCGCTGTCAGGGCGACGTCTGGTCGGCGATCAACGCCGCGGGCACCGAGCTCGCCACGGCGCAGGGCGCCGACCCGACCGCCTGGCGTGCCGATGCGACCGCCGAGCGGATCAAGTTCGTGCCGGGCCTGCTGCCGCTGACGATCCGCTACACGAACCGCCCGACCGGGATCCAGCAGGTCATCTCGTTCCGTAAGTAGCTGTTACGACAGCCGGCCCGCGTCGCCGGGGTGGGTCAATGACCCGCCCCGGCGGCGGCGGATGACGTAGACGATCCCGAACGCGCCAACGAACGAGGCGAAGAAGCCGGCGGTGTAGCGCCCGCCGGTGAGCAGCGCGACGAGCAGGCCGGCGCCGAGCGAGCCTCCGATCCCGACGAGCGCGGTCTGCCAGATCGTCATCGGGTCGCGGCCCGGGAGGGCCAGCCGCGCCAGGCCGCCGATGATCAGGCCGCTGAGGAACGCCAGGATGAGGAAGGTGAGAAAGCCCATGGAGGGCGTCTACCCGGCGGGCGTGCCGCCAACCGGCATGGCGCCCGACGTGTGGCGCGGCGGGCCCTCGGGACCCTCGTCGGCGGGTTCGACGTTGCCGGTGCGCAGCTCGGCGGCGCGCTGGGCGCGCAGGTAGCGGTCGCACATCCGCGCCGCCTGGCGGCCCTCGTTGATCGCCCAGACGATCAGCGACTGGCCGCGCCGCGCGTCGCCGGCCGCGAACACGCCCGGCGTCGAGGTCTCATACGTCGGCGCCTTGGCATTGCCGCGCTGGTCGACCGCGACGTCGAGCGCAGCCAGCAGCTCCTGCTCGGGGCCGAGGAAGCCCATCGCCAGCAGCACGAGGTCGGCCGGCAGCTCCTGCTCGGTTCCGGCCACCGGCGTGAAGCTGTCGGCCTGCGCGATCTCGAGCGCCCGCACGCGGCCGTCGTCGCCGATGAAGCGCGTGGTCGTGACGGCGTAGTCCTGCTCGCCGCGGCCGATCTCGAGCGCCTCCTCCATCGCGTAGCTCAGGCGGTACTTGTTCGGCCACAGCGGCCACGGCGTGCTCTCGTCGGGCCGGCGCTCGGGAGGCTTGGGCAGGATCTCGAGCTGCACGACGCTCTTGGCGCCCTCGCGGATCGCGTTGCCCACGCAGTCGGCGCCCGTGTCGCCGCCGCCGATCACCACCACGTGCTTGCCGGCGGCCGTGATCGCGCCGGACGCGCCGTCGGCCGCGGCGACCTGGCGGTTGCGCACGTAGAGGTAGTCCATGGCGAAGTGCACGCCCTCGAGGTCGCGCCCCGGCACCGGCAGGTCGCGCGGGACGCGCGAGCCGGTCGCGAGCACGATCGAGTCGAACTCCTCGCGCAGCTCGTCCACGGACACGTCGACGCCGACGTCGACGCCGCAGCGAACCTCGACGCCCTCGTCGCGCAGCTGGTCCATGCGCCGCTCCACGAGCCGCTTCTCGATCTTGAAGTCCGGAACGCCGAAGCGCACGAGCCCGCCGCCGGCCTCGTCGCGCTCGAAGAGCACGACCCGATGGCCGATCCGGCGCAGCTGCTGGGCGGCGGCCATCCCGGCCGGCCCGGCGCCGACGACCGCGATCGCGCAGCCGGTCTCGACCTCGGGCGGGCGGGGCACGACCCAGCCCTCCTCCCACGCGCGGTCGATGATCGAGTTCTCGATGTGCTTGATCGTCACCGCGTCGCCCTCGCGGATCTCCAGCACGCACGAGGCCTCGCAGGGTGCCGGGCACAGCCGGCCGGTGAACTCCGGGAAGTTGTTGGTCGCGTGCAGCTGGCGGATCGCGTCCTCCCAGCTGTCGCGGTAGACGAGGTCGTTCCAGTCCGGGATCAGGTTGCCCAGCGGGCAGCCGTTGTGGCAGAACGGCACGCCGCACTCCATGCAGCGCGCGCCCTGGGCCTGCAGCTCGGAGACCGGAGGCTGCACGAGGAACTCCTTGAAGTCGCCGACCCGCTCGGTGGCGTCGCGGTAGCGGACGCCCACCCGGTCGATCTTCAGAAAGGCGCCGAGCTCACCCACCGAGCTGCTCCTCGCCGACGGCGAAGCCCTCCCCATGGCTGGAGATCGCCCCCTCGACGTGGCCGGCGCCCTCGGTGTTGCGCTCCGCCTCCTCGTTGGCCCACTGCGCCAGCACGCGCTTGTAGTCGGTCGGGAAGACCTTGACGAACTTGGGCAGCAGGGCGTCGAACTCGTCGAGCACACGCTGGCCGAGCGTCGAGGAGGTCCGCCGCACGTGCTCGGAGATCAGGTCGTGCAGCTCGACGGCGTCGGCGCTGTCGACCTCCTCGCACTGGTCGAGCAGCGTCGGGTTGATCCGCTTGGGCAGCGTGCCGTCCTCGTCGAGCACGAACGCCAGGCCGCCGCTCATGCCCGCGGCGAAGTTGCGCCCGGTCGGCCCGAGCACCACCACGATCCCGCCGGTCATGTACTCACAGCCGTGGTCGCCGACGCCCTCGACGACCGCGCGGGCGCCCGAGTTGCGCACCGCGAAGCGCTCGCCGGCCAGGCCGCGGAAGAACGCGCGCCCGCTGGTGGCGCCGTAGAGCACGGTGTTGCCGATCAGCTGGTTCTCTTCGGCCGCGAACGTGGTCGTCTCGGGCGGGCGCACGGCGAGCACGCCGCCGGAGAGGCCCTTGCCGGTGTAGTCGTTGGCGTCGCCGAACAGCGTGAAGCTCACGCCGGGCGCCAGCCAGCCGCCGAACGACTGGCCGGCCGAGCCGTTGAGGGTGACCTCGATGGCGTCCTCGCGCAGCCCCTCCGCCCCGCGCAGCCGGGCGATCTCCGAGCTGAGGATGCCGCCGACGCAGCGGTTGACGTTGCGGACCGGCACCTCGATGGCGATGCGGTCGGCCTCGCCGTCGATGACGTTGCGCGCCTGGGCCACGAGGTCCCAGTCGAGTGCGTCGTCGAGGACGGCCGGCGGCGCCTCGACCCGGTGGCGCGGCGCGTCGGCGGGGAGCTCCGGGCGGGCGAGCAGTTGCGACAGATCGATGCCGCGCCGCTTCCAGTGGTCCACCGCGGCGCGCTCGTCGAGCAGCTCGGTGCGGCCGATGACGTCCTCGAAGCGCCGGATGCCCAGCGAGGCCATGATCTCGCGGACCTCCTCGGCGACGAGGAAGAAGAAGTTCACGACGTGCTCGGGCTGGCCCTGGAAGCGCTTGCGCAGCTCGGGATCCTGCGTGGCGATCCCGACCGGGCACGTGTTGAGGTGACAGGCGCGCATCATGATGCAGCCGGTCGCGATCAACGGGGCGGTCGAGAAGCCCATCTCGTCGGCGCCGAGCAGCGCTGCGATCACGACGTCGCGGCCGGTCTTCAGCTGGCCGTCGGTCTGCACCGTGATCCGCCGGCGCAGGTCGTTGCGCAGCAGCGTCTGCTGGGTCTCGGCCAGGCCGATCTCCCACGGCACGCCGGCCGCCTGGATCGAGCTCAGCGGCGAGGCGCCCGTGCCGCCGTCGTGGCCGGAGATCAGCACGTGGTCGGCGTTCGCCTTGGCCACGCCGGCGGCCACCGTGCCGACGCCCACCTCGGCGACGAGCTTGACGCTGACCGATGCGCGCGGGTTCGAGCAGCGCAGGTCGTAGATGAGCTGCTTGAGGTCCTCGATCGAGTAGATGTCGTGGTGCGGCGGCGGGGAGATCAGCCCGACGCCCGGCGTCGTGTGCCGCACCCAGCCGATGTAGCGGTCGACCTTGTGGCCCGGCAGCTGGCCGCCCTCGCCGGGCTTGGCGCCCTGGGCCATCTTGATCTGGAGCTGATCGGCGTTGACGAGGTAGTGGATCGTCACGCCGAAGCGCCCGGAAGCGACCTGCTTGATCGCCGAGCGGCGCAGATCGCCGTTGTCGTCGGGCGCGAAGCGCCGCGGGTCCTCGCCGCCCTCGCCGGTGTTCGACCGCCCGCCGAGGCGGTTCATGGCGATCGCCAGCGTCTCGTGCGCCTCGGTCGAGATCGAGCCCAATGACATCGCCCCGGTGGAGAACCGCTTGACGATCTCCGAGGCCGGTTCGACCTCCTCGATCGGCACCGGGGTCGCGCCTTCGGTGCGGAAGTCGAGCAGACCGCGCAGCGTCGCCGCGCGCGTGGCCTCCTCGTCGGCCATGCGCGAGTACTCGCGGTAGCGCTCGGTCGCGTCGCCGTTGCTGCCGGCGCCGTTTTCGTCACGCACGGCGTGCTGGAGCAGGGCGATCGTCTCGGGGTTCCACATGTGCCGCTCGCCGTCGCGCCGCCAGGCGTAGATGCCGCCGACGGGCAGCAGGTCGCCCGAGAGCTCGCTCGGGTACGCCCGCGCGTGGCGGCCCAGCGCCTCCTCGGCGAGCACGTCGGCACCGATTCCCCCGATGCGCGACGCGGTTCCCGTGAAGTGCCGCTCGATCAGCTGGCGGCCGAGACCGACCGCCTCGAAGATCTGCGCGCCGCAATAGGACTGGATCGTCGAGATGCCCATCTTCGAGATCGTCTTGAGCAGGCCCTTGCCGAGCGCCTTGACCATCCGCCGCTCGCCCTCGTCGGGGTCTGAGACCTCGGGCACGCGGCCCTCCGCCACGAGCTCGTCGACGGTGTCGAAGAGCAGGTAGGGGTTGACCGCGCTGGCGCCGTAGCCGATCAGCGTCGCGAAGTGGTGGACCTCGCGCGGCTCACCGGACTCGAGAACGAGCCCCGCGAGCAGGCGCGTGCCCTCGCGCACCAGGTGGTGGTGGACCGCGGCGACCGCCAGCAGCGACGGGATCGGCGCGCGCTCCGGGCCCACCGCCCGGTCGGAGAGGATCAGGATGTTGATGCCGGCGGCGACGGCGTCGGTCGCCTCGTCGCAGACGTCGGCCAGCGCGCGCACCATGCCCTGCGGGCCCTCGGCGATCGGCCAGGTGATGTCGATCGTGTGCGCGCGGAAGATCTCGTGCGAGACGTGGCGCAGCGTCTCGAGCTCGGCGTTGCGCAGGATCGGCTGGTCCATGACCAGCTGGTGAGCGTGCTCGGGCGACTCGTCGAGCAGGTTGCGCTCGGCGCCGACGCCCGTGGCCAGCGACATGACGATCGACTCGCGGATCGGGTCGATCGGCGGGTTGGTCACCTGCGCGAAGAGCTGCTTGAAGTAGCTGAACAGCGGCGGGCGCTGCTCGGAGAGGACGGCCAGCGCGGCGTCGTTGCCCATCGAACCCACCGGCTCCTCCCCGCGCGACGCCATCGGCGCGATCAGAACCCTCAGGTCCTCCTGGGAGTAGCCGAACGCCAGCCGACGCAGGTGCGAGGGCTCGACCCCGGTGAGGGTGACCTCCGCCTCCTCGAGGTCGTTGAAGTGGACGACGTGGCGGTCGTACCACTCGCCGTAGGGCTGCTGTGTGGCGACGCTGCGCTTGACCTCTTCGTCCTCGACGATCCGGCCCTCTTCGAGGTCGATCAGGAAGAGCTTGCCCGGCGCGAGCCGCCCGAGGCGCTTGACGTTGGCGGGATCGACCCGGAGCATCCCGGTCTCCGAGCCGAGCATCACCCAGCCGTCCTTGGTCTCGCACCAGCGGCCGGGCCGCAGGCCGTTGCGGTCGAGCGTCGCGCCGACGACGCGGCCGTCGGTGAACGCCACCGAGGCCGGCCCGTCCCACGGCTCCATGAAGCACGAGTGGAACGCATAGAAGCCCTTGAGGTGGTCGGGCAGGTCGTCGCGGCCCGCGTAGGCCTCGGGGATCATCATCATCGCCGCGTGGGGCAGCGAACGCCCCGCGAGCATCAGCAGCTCGAGCACGTTGTCGAACGTCGCCGAGTCCGAACCTCCCGGCCGGACGATCGGCAGCACCTTCTGGAGGTCCAGGCCGAAGAGCTCGGAGGCCAACTGGGACTCGCGCGCCCGCATCCAGTTGACGTTGCCCATCAGCGTGTTGATCTCGCCGTTGTGGCAGATCACGCGGTAGGGATGGGCGAGCTCCCACGACGGGAACGTGTTGGTCGAGAAGCGCGAGTGCACCAGCGCCATGCCCGAGGCGAAGCGCTCGTCTTCCAGGTCGGCGTAGAAGTGGCGCAGCTGGTGGCTGATCAGCATCCCCTTGTAGACGACCGTCCGCGAGGAGAAGCTCGGCGAGTAGAAGTCCGGCCCGGCGGCCAGCTCGACGATCCGCCGGATGACGTAGAGCTTGCGCTCAAAGGCGTTCTGGTCGTCGGTGAAGCCCTCCCCGGCCGCCACGAACAGCTGGCGCATGCACGGGCGGCTGCGACTTGCCGTCTCGCCGACGTGGGCCTCGTCGATCGGCACGTCGCGCCAGCCGAGGACGCGCTGGCCCTCGATGCGCACGTTGAGCTCGAGCAACTCCTCGAGCTTGGTGCGGCGAACCTCGTCGGCCGGCAGGAAGCAGACGCCGACGCCGTACTGGCCCGCGGGCGGCAGCTCGAACTCGCAGACACCCCGGAAGAACGCGTCGGGAAGCTGGACGAGGATCCCCGCGCCGTCGCCGGTGCTCGTGTCGGCACCCTCGGCCCCGCGGTGCTCGAGGTTCTCCAGCGCGGTCAGCGCCTTGTCGACGACCTCGTGGCTGGGCTCGTTGTCCAGCCGCGCGATCATCGCCACGCCACACGCGTCGTGTTCGTAGCGAGGGTCGTACAGGCCGTCGGCCTGTGGCGGCTTGCTGTGGAAGTTCATGTGAGTGCTCCGGTACGGCGGTACGGCGGCGTGGTGCACCTGAGGCGGAGCGTGAATTGTAAAGCGAGTCGCGGTTGGGGGTACCCCGGGGCGCTCGTTTCAGGCCCGCAATCTGCGGTGCTTTCTGCTAGGGATGGCCGCGTGCGCGAGCTCACCGTGCTCGGCGCCGGTGGCACGATCTCCTCGATCGACGGTGCCGCCGGGCGCCCCGGAGCGGCATCGGGGCTGGACGCCTCCGCGCTTGTCGGCGCGGTGCCGGGCCTCCAGGACGTCGAGGCGCGCTCGATCCGGGCCGTCAACGGCTCGCAGCTCTCGCTCGACGACGCACTCGCGGTGGCGAGCGCGGCCTGCGAGGAGGTCGACCGCGGGCGCGGCGTGGTGGTCACCAGCGGAACCGACACGATCGAGGAGCTCGCGGTCCTCTGTGACGCCATGTGCGGCGACGGGCCGCCGGTGGTCGTCACCGGCGCGATCCGGCCGGCCTCGGCCACAGGGGCCGACGGCCCGGCGAACCTCTCCGATGCGGTGGCGGTGGCCCGCGCCCCGCAGGCCGAGGGGCTGGGCGCAGTCGTGTGCTTCGCGGGCGAGCTGCACGCGGCGCGGGCGGTGCGCAAGGTCGACTCCACCGCCCCGCACGCCTTCGGCTCGCCGCGCAGCGGGCCGATCGGGCGGGTGGTCGAAGGTCGCGTCGAGATCACTTCGCGCCCGGTGCGCCCCACCGCCGTGCGCCCGGAACGGATCGACCTGCGGGTGCCGATCGTGCCGACCTGGCTGGGCGACGACGGCTCGCTGCTGCGCGCGGCGCTGGCGCTGGCGCCCGACGGGCTCGTGATCGTGGCGCTCGGCGCCGGACACCTGCCGCCGCCCACGCTGGCCGCGCTTCGCGAGGCCTCCGACGAGCTCCCGATCGTGGCCGCGGTGCGTCCGGAACGCGGCGTGTTCCTGCGCGAGACCTACGGTTTCGAAGGAGCAGAGCGCGACGTGCTGGACACCGGGGTCGTGCCCGCTGCCCACCTTTCCCCGGCCGCCGCGCGGATGTTGCTGCTCGCGGGGCTCGGTTCCGGACTCGTCGGCGACGAGCTCGCGGCCCTCTTCGCGGTTGGCGCGTAGACGCCCGTTTGGCTGCCCCCGGGTCGGTGGTAAGGGCCCGAGTGCGGGACGGACGTCCGCCCCAAGAATCGCGATATGGACACGCGCCGTACCCGCTGCCTCGGCGCGATGCGATGACCTCCCCCCCAAAGCGACGGGGCGCCTCCCCCCAGGCGTCCCGTTGCGTCTTCTGGGCGGCCGCGACCCGCAGCGGTCGTCGCGCTGCTCGAAGTCGTATGCTCGCCGCCGCGAATGAACGTTCACGTAGCGGGGCAACATGGCGGATGACCCCACCGTCGGGCGGCCACCCGCCCGATCCCCTGGCCAGGAGTTGCCCGAGTATCCAGACCTGTCGCTGACGCTCCCCGCGAGGGCGGAGAACGTCGCCGTCGTCCGGCACGCGATCGGCGGTCTGGGCGAGGCGCTGGACGTCGGCGACCAGACGCTCTCCGACGTCAAGCTCGCGGTCACCGAGGCTTGCACCAACACCGTCGTGCACGCCTACCCCGAAGGCGAGGGTCCGCTGGAGATCGCCGCCTATGTGCGCGACTCGCGCCTGATGATCGTCGTCCGCGACGAGGGCCGCGGCATCGTGCCGCGCACCGACAGCCCCGGGCTCGGCCTCGGCCTTCCGCTCATCGCGACGCTGGCCGAGGCGCTGGAGCTCGGCACCGACGCCGACCAGCGCACCGAGGTCCGCATGACCTTCCGCCTCGACGAGGAGGAGGCGGCGGCGTGAGCCACAACGAGGCACGCCTGGAGATCCAGAACGGCCCGCTCGTGGGCGCCGTCCTCAGCCGCGTGGTCGGCATGCTGGCCGCCCGCGCGCTGTGCCCGATCGACCGGCTCGACGACGCGCTGCTGGTCACCGACGCGATCGCCGCGCACGCCCCCAACTTCACGCTCAACGGCCGCGTGATCGTGACGGTCTCGGCCGACGACGCGGGGATCACGCTGCTCGTGGCCCCGTTGCGCGCAAACGGGGCCGAGGGCCTGCTCGCGGCGGCCGAGCTGCCCGGTGTCGGTAACGTGCTCCAGCGGGTCGCCGACGAGGTCGGCACCAAGACTTCCGACGAGGACGGCAGCGACGAGCTTCGCATCCGCCTCGCGTTCCACACCTGAGCCGAGAATCCACGATGCCACCCGAGTTTGCGCTGAACGAGCAACCGCTGGACGCCGACCGCTATCTGGTCGCCGTTCGTGGTGAGATCGACCTGTTCACCGCGCCGGAGCTGAAGGCGGCGCTCGTCGGGGCGATCGACAGCGGCAGGACGCGCCTGGTCGTCGACCTGTCGGAGACGACGTTCTTGGACTCGACCGCCCTGGGCGTCCTGATCGGAACCCTCAAGCGGTTGCGGACCCGTGACGGTGTGCTGAGCATCGTCAACACCGACGGCAGCATCGCCAAGACGTTCGAGATCACCGGGCTGGACCAGATCTTCACGATCGCCGAGACCCGGGAGGCGGCGATCGAGGCCCTCGACGGCGACCCGCAGGCCGCCTGAACCTCGCACTGGCCACCTGCGCGGAGTTCGCCGACCTCGAGGCGGACGACCGGCTGCTGCTCGAGGCGCTGCCCGAGAGCAGACCCGCGGTGTGGGACGACCCGGGCATCGACTGGGCGGCGTTCGACCTCGTGGTGATCCGCAGCACGTGGGACTACACCGACCGCCGCGACACGTTCGTCTCCTGGGTAGAGGGGCTGGGCGACCGTGTGCTGAACCCCGCCGACGTGGTCCGGTGGAACACCGACAAGCGCTACCTCGCCGACCTCGATGCGGCCGGCGTGCCGGTGGTGCCCACCACGTTCCTTGAGCCCGGCTCGCCGCTCGTGCTGGGCGACGGTCCGCTGGTGGTCAAGCCGGCCGTATCGGCCGGGTCGCGGGACACCGCGAGCCACGCCGCAGGGGACGCCGGGCGGCGTGCGGCCGCCGCCCACGTCGCGCGCCTGCACGAGCAGGGCCGCGTGGCGATGATCCAGCCCTACCTCGACGAGGTCGACGAGGCCGGCGAGACCGCTCTTCTGTACTGCGAGGGCAGCTATTCCCATGCGATCCGCAAGGGGCCGATGCTGCTGGCGGGCGAGGCGTCGGTCGACGGGCTCTTCGCACCCGAGGACATCAGCCGCCGCGAGCCGCGCGCGGTCGAGCGCGAGGTCGCCGACGCCGTGATGGCCGAGGTCGCGCGCCGCTTCGGCGAGCCGCCGCTTTACGGCCGGGTCGACCTGATCGGCGAGCGGCCGGTCGTGCTCGAGCTCGAGCTGACCGAGCCGTCGCTGTTCTTCGCCTACGACGAGGGCGCCGCCCAGCTGTTCGCCGAGGCGATCAGGCGGCGCGCTCGAGCACGGGCGACGACCTGACGCTCTCGCCCGTGATGAGGTCGAGCACGGCCTCCTCGGCCGGGCCCTGGATCGCCGTGTCGTCCTCGTCGTTGGCCACGACATGGACGTCGATGACGATCCCGTCGCGGAAGCGGTCGAACACCCGCGGGTCGATGTAGGCCGATCGCGCGACGGCGGGGGTGTTGCCGAGGTAGTAGGCGACGTGCTTGACCGCATGGGTGATCAGCCGCTTGCGCTTGGTCGGCGACATGTCCGCCGAGTTCGCCGCCGCCAGCGTGACCGCAGCGAGCACGGTCGCGTTCCAGGTGCGGAAGTCCTTGGCCGACACGTCGAGCCCGGTGGCCTCCTTGAGGTAGGCGTTGATGTCGCCGGACTTGACGTCGACCCAGCGTCTGCCTTCCTTGTAGGCGAGCAGCTCGTCGTGGCTGCCGCTGCGGCGCCTGAGCCGGGCGACGAGCTCGGCCACCTCCGGGTCCACCACCGTGCGCAGGTGGCGCTTGCCGTGCTTGGAGCGGTAGTCGAAGACGATGTAGTCGCCGTCGACCTGCACGTGGCTCTTCTTCATGGTGGCGAGCCCATAGGTCTCGTTGGTCACGGCGTAGTCCTCGCTGCCGATCCGGAAGAACCCGCGGTCGAGCAACCGCACCGCGCAGGCCAGCACACGCTCACGGCCCAGAGGCTCGCCGCCGAGATCGGCGTCGACGCGGGCGCGCAGCTGGGGCAGCGCGCCGGCGAACGTCACCATGTCGTCGAACTTCTGCTGGTCGCGCCGCTCGCGCCAGCGCCGGTGGTAGAGGTACTGCTTGCGGCCGCGCTGGTCGGTGCCCGTCGCCTGGATGTGGCCGCCCGGGTAGGGGCAGACCCAGACGTCCTGCCACGCCGGGGGAATGACGAGCTCGGAGATGCGGTCGAGCACTTCGGGATCGGTGATCCGCTCGCCCTCGTCGTCGAGATAGACCCAGCCGCGACCCTGTCGACGCCGGCGGATTCCCGGGCCGGAACAGTCCGATCTGCGTAAGCGCACCCGTTACTTCTTCGCCGCTGCGCGCGATTTTGATGCGCCGCGCTTGCGGGGTGCTGCTGACTTGGCCTTCGGGGCCGCGGGCTTGCGCTTCGAGGCGCCGTTGCCGTCGGCCTTGCCGTCGCCCGAGCGCACGGCGTCGAGGCTGGCCTTCAGGGCGGCCATGAGATCCGGGACCGGCGCGGCCTCCTCGACATCGGGCTGCACGGCGATCTCCTCGCCCGCGGCCTTGCGCTCGACCAGGTTGAGGACCTGGTCGCGATAGGTGTCGGTGTACTTGTCGGGCTCGAAGTCGGCCGCCAGCGACTCGACGAGCTGCTTGGCGATCGTCAACTCGCGGTCCTTGACCTCGATGTCGTCGGGCATGTCCTCGATGCGGGCGGGGTCGACGACCTCGTCGGCGAAGATCATCGTCGCCATTCCGAGCACCTCGCCCTCCATCGGGCGCAGCGCCACCAGTTGCTCCTTGGAGCGGATGACCACCTTGGCGATGCCGACCTTGCCGGTCTCCTTCATCGCCTCGAGCAGCAGCTTGTAGGGCTTGGCGCCGCCGGTGCCCGGCGCGAGGTAATAGGGGTGGTCGTAGAAGATCGGGTCGATCTCCTCGAGCGAGACGAAGTCCAGGATGTCGATCGTCTTGGTCTTCTTGGGATCGAGGGCGTCGAGCTCGTCGGGCTCGATGATCACGTAGCGATCCGGGGACATCTCATAGCCCTTGACGATGTCCTCGTAGGGGACCTCCTCGCCCGTCGAGGGGTCGACCCGGCGCATCTGGATCCGCGATCCCGTCGCCTTGTTGAGCTGGTGGAAGCGCACGGTCTTGCGGCTGACCGCGCTGTACATCTTCACGGGGACGGTGACCAGCCCGAAGCTGATCGTGCCGGTCCAGATGGATCGCGCCATGCCCCCATTATCGCCGGTGCGCGCCGCCGGCATGCGACGCGCACGGGCGATTGCGTGCGCTCAGGAGGACTTCGCGGCGGTCCTTTTCGAAGCGCTCCTCGGGCTTCTGCCCCTCGTGCGGGCCCTCGCAGAACTCCTCGATCATCTTCTCGTTGAAGGCCGGGAGGTCGTCGGGCTTGCGCGAGGTGACCAGGCCTTCGTCCACGTGGACCTCCTCGTCGACCCACGTACCGCCGGCATTGCGGATGTCGGTCTGGATCGAGGGCCAGGACGTCAGCGTCCGGCCCTTGACCACGTCGGCCTCGACGAGCGTCCACGGCCCGTGGCAGATCGCGGCCACCGGCTTGCCGGCATCGAAGAAGGCGCGTGCGAACGCGACGGCCGTCTCGTCGGCGCGCAGCTGGTCGGGATTCGCCACGCCGCCGGGCAGCAGCAGCCCGTCGTAATCGCCGGGGTCGGCGTCCTTGACCGCCTTGTCCACGTCGAACTTGTCGGCCTTGTCGAGGTGGTTGAACGCCTGGGCCTCGCCGGCCTCGAGGGCGATCAGCTCGGTCGTCGCGCCGGCATCCTCGAGCGCTTTGCGCGGCTCGGTGAGCTCGACCTGCTCGATCCCCTCGTTGGCGACGAGGATCGCGATCTTCTTGCCTTCCAGCTTCTTTGCCATAGGTCGGCGCCTCCTGGGGTAGCTCTTTACTCATGACTACCCGCTCCGCAAGCCAAGGCATTCTTTCCGACGACAAGTCGTCAGAGCGCGAACGCGTCATCGAACTGCTCACCAAGGCGTACTGGATGGAGATCGAGACGGTGATGAGCTACATCGCCAACTCGGTCAACCCGGACGGCGTCCGCGCGCAGGAGATCGTCGAGTCGCTCAACAAGGACATCCAGGAGGAACTGGGCCACGCCCAGCAGTTCGCGGCCCGCATCAAGGAGCTCTACGGCGTCGTGCCGGGCTCGCTGGAATTCACAGCCGAGCAGACCTACCTTCAGCCGCCCGACCACCAGACCGACATCGTCCACGTCATCCGCGGCGTGATCGAGGCCGAGACCGGCGCCATCGAGCACTACAACCGGATCATCGAGGAGACCGAGGGCATCGATCCGGTCACCAACGACATGGTCATCGCCATCCTCCGCGACGAGGAGGGCCACCGTCGGCTGTTCGAGGGCTACCTGCGCGAGTACGAGGCCGAGGGCAAGGCCTAGCTAGGCGGCCTGGCCCGCGTCGTCGTCCCCGCCGGTGCCCGGGTCGGGCTCGGTGGGCTGCGGCGGCTCGGGCTCGGGCTCGGCCGGAGATGGCTCCGGCGCCGGCACGTCCGGGCTCTCGGGCACGGCCGGCTGCGTAGGTGATTCAGGAACGGCGGGCGACACCGGCGCGTCAGGGACGGCCGGTGTCGGGGCCTCGCCGGGCTGCGGGACCTCGGTCAAGTCCTAGGTCCGGCGTTCGAGATCGGCGACCTCGGCCGCCTTGTCTTCCACCTTGTCCTGCGCCTGAGCCAGGTCCTCCTTGGCGTCGCCCTTCAACTCCTCGCGTGCGCCTTCGCGCCGCAGCGACGAATCGCCGGCCAGATCTCCAGCTGCTTTCTTGGCCCTGCCTGTCAATTTGTCGAGAATGCTCATAGGTAGCGGTTACCCCAGGGCCGTGTCGTCCAAGCCCTCCCTGAGCGCCCGGACGGAGTCGTAGACCGCGGAGGCCCCGCCGTCGCGCAGCTCGGCCTCCGAGAAGCCGCCCGTCAGAACGGCGACCGTCGGTACGTCGGCGCGCGCGGCGGCCTCGATGTCCCAGGTGGTGTCCCCCACCATCACCGCCTCGCCTCTGCCGGCCTTCTCGAGGGCGCTCTCGACGAGGTCGGGCGACGGCTTGGTGGCCTCGACGTCGCCGGAATGCGTCCAGTGGTCGGCCAGCTCGCGGGCGTCGAGCAGGTCGAGGTAGTGCTCGACCTCGTCCTCCTTCGCCGACGACGCCAGGACGACGACGTGGCCGCGATCCTTGAGATCGACGATCAGGTCGCGGGCACCGTCGAGCGGCTCGACCTCCTCGATCGAGGCCATGTAGAGCGGCTTCTCGGCGGCACGGATGTCGTCGCCCTGCTCGCGCTCGACCTGCTCGCCGCAGATCGCCTCGATCAGCTTGTCGCCGCCCATGCCGATGTGCCGGTGGATACGCCAGATCGGCACGACGTGGCCGTGCTGGCGCAACGCGCGGTACCAGGCCAGCGCGTGCTGGTAGTTCGTGTCGACCAGGGTCCCGTCGATGTCGAGGATCGCGATCACTGCGATCGGTCGCCCCGCAGGCGACGGACCACCGGGTAGCCGAACCAGAACCAGCCGAAGGCGACCGCCATCAGCGCGCCCACGACCGCCGCGGTGCCACCACCGAAGACGAAATCGCAGACGAGCGCGAGCGCAAGCGTCATCGACAGCGCCAGGAATGCGACGCCCGCGATCATGAAGCGGTTGCCGATCTCGATGAGGTGGGGCTTGTCGTGTTGTTCGAAGAGGATCCGGTGATACGACGCCGGCGCGATGAAGCAGATCGCCGAGCCCGCGGCGCAGATGATCGCCGCCAGCAGCAGGTCCTTCTGAAGCGAGCTGACCTTCGAGAACCGGGCCTGGAAGGCGACCGTGAGCAAGAAGCCGAACAGCACCTGCACGCCGGGCATCGCGACCCGCGTCTCCTGGAGCAGCTCGCTGAGCTGTCGGGTGCGGCGCTCGTGCGCGTCCTCCACCCGCTCGGAGGGTGTGTCCTTGTCGTCGGCCATCGCGGCGGCGATGCTAGCCCGACGCCGGGGGCTGGCGGGCCGCCGCACGCAGGCGGTTCAGCGATTGGCGGATGATCCGCGAGACCTGCATCTGCGAGACGCCGATGCGCTCTCCGATCTCCGCCTGGGTGAGGTCCTCCTCGAAGCGCAGGCGCAGGACCTCGCGCTCGCGCGCGGTGACGGTGCCGAGCAGGCGGTCCAGCGTCGCGCGATCCTCGGCCAGGCCGAAGCCGCCCTCGTCGCGCCCCATCTGGTCGCCGAGCGTGTCGCCGGCGTCCTCTTCGGACCCCCGGGGGGCGTCGATCGAGGTCGCGCGGTACGCGGACGCCGCCTCCAGCGCCTCGAGCACCTGCTCCTCGTTGGCGCCGACCGCCGCGGCGATCTCGCCGACGGTCGGAGAGCGGTGCTGGGTGTGCGCGAGCGCCGAAACCGCCCGGTCGCACTTCAACGCCAGCTCCTGAAGGTCGCGCGGCACTCGGACCGACCAGGTCTTGTCGCGGAAGTGGCGCTTGATCTCGCCGAGGATCGTCGGCACGGCGTAGCTCGAGAACGCAACCTCGCGCTGGGGGTCGAACCGGTCGATCGCCTTGATCAGCCCGATCGAGGCGACCTGGACGAGATCGTCGAGCGGCTCCTCGGCGCGCTGGTAGCGGCGCGCGAGCTGGCGGGCGAGCGGAAGAAACCGCTCGACGAGCGCATCGCGCGCCATCTGGTCGCCGTTGCGGCGGTGACGTTCGAAGAGCTCGCGATCCTCCCGGGCGCGCGACGGGATCCGAGCAGGCTTGGAGGTCCCGCTCACAGACCAGCACTCCGCTCGCGACGGGAACCTCTGGGCGTGGCTCGAAGAGGAAGCTGCATGGCGCCTGCCTGGACCTCCAGGCGCCGGGTTTCTGGGGCGCTATGAGTCATACTAGCCCCTGGCCCAGCAACCACTGACAGGCATGGCCGAGCCTTCCGACAGCAACGACAGTCCCGCCCGCGGGCTGCGAATTCTCGCCGCCGACGAGGACCGTGCTGCGCTCAAACGCACGGCGCACCTGCTCGAGAGCCTGGGCCACGAGGTGACGGCCTGCACGGCGTCCGTGAGCGAAGCGTGCGACCTGATCGCCCGCGACGAGCCCGACGTCGCGGTCGTCGTCGTCCACGAGGACATCGAGCACGCGTTGAGCCTCATCGACGAGATCTCCGAGGTCTCCTCGGGGCCGGTCGTCGCATTGCTGGGCGAGGCCGACGCGGAGTTCGCCGAGGCGGCGGCGCGCCGCGGCCTCTCCGCGATCGCCGCCGAGCCGACCGCCGAGAGCCTGCAGGGCGCGATCGAGGTGGCGACCCGGCGCCACGCCGAGACGCGGCGGCTGACCGAGCAGGTCGACCAGCTCGAGCACGCCCTTGCGCGACGGGCCGTCATCGAGCGCGCCAAGGGCATCCTCATGGAGCGCCACGACCTCGACGAACGCGGCGCCTTCGAGCTGCTGCGGGGCCATGCTCGAGCCTGCAGCCGAAGCGTCTTCACGCTCGCCCGCGAGGTCACCGACGGCCTCGAGTTGCCCGCTCAGGCGGGCGCTGCCGGCTCTTAGGGATTGGCGCCGCCGCCGGGCGGGAATCCCTCCGCCAGAACCATCCCCTGAATCACAAGGAGGTAGGAGATGATTGGTGTTCTTATTGCGGTGCTGCTCGCCGCGCTGGTCTACTGGATCTGCCTGGCGATCGGCCTTCCGGCCATCGTCGGCATCGTGGCGGCCATCCTCGTCCTGGTCGGCGGGATCGGGACCGGCGGCTTCGGCCGCACCTGGGGCTCCCGGGTATAGGCATGCTCCGCTGGCGGCGGCCTAGGCCGCCGCCAGCGGTAGCAGCACCCGCTCCTCGGGCCAGGAGCACAAACCGCCCCGGCCCGGACAGGTCGCGCACAACTCGCGGTAAGGGTGCGGCGTGACCTCGAAGTGCCCGTCGACCACGCCTTCGGCCAGGGCCGCGATCTCGGCCTCGAGCCGTTCGACGTCGGCGGCTTCGTAGCTCGCCACAGCCGGCTCGGTCGGCCGCTCGAGGAAGAGATGGGCGACCTCGACCCGCGGCCGCGCCGGCCCGTAGCGCGGCCAGCGCATAGATGCGTCGCTGCGCGCCGTAGGCCGTTTCGACGGCGACTTCGGGATCCGCACCGTCGAGGCGGTCGGTCTTGTAGTCGACGACCAGCGCCCCGCCGTCGGCCTCCCACGCGACGAGGTCGATGAACCCGGTCAGCAGCGGCACGCCCTCGTGCGGGCCGCCCAGCGCCAGGGCGAAGCCCAGCTCGGGGTGGCGCTCGTGCGCGGCCGCGACGCGCTCGGCCAGCGGGCCATGCGCAGCCCCCGCGAGCAGCGCGCCGAGGTCTGCCACGTCGGCGTCGGTCAGCTCCACCTCGTGGGTCGAGGCGGCCGCCCGGATGGCGTCGTCGTCGGGGATCACCGGAGCGGCGAGGTCGATGCGCTCGAGCAGCTCGTGGGCGATCGAGCCGCGCACCATCGCGTCCAGCCCGGCCGCCGGGGGCCCGGTGGGCCCGGGCGGCTGCTGCTCGGGCAGCCGCAGGACCCGCTCGAGGTAGAAGCGATAGCCGCATGCCGCATGGCGGGTCAGCGCGGAGTAGCTGAGCGTCGCGACCGCCGGCGGCGGCTCGGCAGGCGGCTTGGCGACGGGCTCCGCAGCCGCGCGCTCGGCCGGGCGCAGCTCAGGCGCCCGCGAAGCCTCGACGCGCAGCACCGTGCCCAGGGTGGCCGGCGCATTGAGGGCCGCCCGCACGTGCAGCGAATGGCCGTCCTGCACACGCTGCTCCTCGATCACCGGGCCGTCCTCGAGCAGGCGGCGGGCGAGGTCGCCGACGAACGCCGGGCCCAGCCAGGCGATCGGGGGGCAGCGGTCCGCGTGCGGGTCGGGCCACTTGCCGACGTTGGCGGCGCCGCTGAGGATCAGCCGTTCCTCCGCGCGCGTCATCGCGACGTGGAAGACGCGCAGCGACTCCTCGCGCTCGCGCCGCAGGCGCCCCTCGGCGAGCGCCTCGTAGGCCAGCGCCTTGCCCTTGCCGTTCATCGTCACCAGCCGGACGCCCACTTGATCGCGGTCGACGAGCACGTCGGGCAGCGAAGTGTTCGGATCGCGCCCCAGGTCGGCGAGCGCGACGACCGGGAACTCCAGGCCCTTGGCGGCGTGGATCGTCATCAGCCGCACGGCGTCGAGCCCGGCGAGCTCGACGGGCGCGTCGGCCTCGCGCGCCTCGGCGTCGAGCTCCGCCGTCGCGCGATCGATGAAGCCGCGCACGTCGTGGCCGCGCTCGCGCTCGAACGCGGCCGCCAGCCGGACGAGCTTGCGCACGTTCGCCAGCCGCCGCAGGCCGCCCGGTAGCCGCAGCACATGCTCGTCGTAGCGCGCGGCGGCTACGGCGCGGTCCAGCAGCTCGGAGAGGGGCAGCCGCGCGGCTTGCTCGCGCTCGGCGGCGAACGGCTCCAGCCACGCCGCCAGCCTGGCCGCGTCGACCGCCGGCAGCTCCGCGACCGACGTGTGCTCTTCGACGGTCCGCCACAGGCCGCCGCCGCGCTCGCGCGCAGCCAGCGCGAGCCGGGCGAGCCCGTCGGAGGACAGCGACGGGCCCAGCGGCGAGGCGAGCACCCCCACCAGCGCCGGCTCGTCGAGCGGGTTGGTCAGCGCGGCTAGGTAGGAGACCAGGTCCTGCACCTGCTGGCGCGCCCAGAAGCCGCGGCCGCCCGCGGCCAGCGTCGCCAGCCCGCGATCCTCGAGCGCGCGCTCGTAGGTGGCGAGGTCGGTGGCGGCGCGGACCAGCACCACGATGTCGCCGGCCTCGTGGGTCTTGGCCTCGACCAGTTCGGCGATCCGCTGGGCCAGCAGCCGCGCCTCCGCCCAGCGCCAGCGCGGGCCGCCCGGAAGCGTGCCGAGGTCGACGTCGTCCCAGTTGCCGTTGCTCGCGTCGGTCACCAGCAGCTCGACCAGCGGGCTCTCGGCGGCCGACGGCTCGCGCGCCGGCACCAGCGGCTCGTAGCCGGCGCCGTGCAGCGGACCGCTCGCGACGTTGATCGCACCGAGGACCTCCGGCAGCGCGCGGAAGTTGCGGGCGAGGACCGCCACGTTGCCCGCCTCGGCTTGCTTGGCGCGGCGCTCGCGAAAGACATCGACCGCCGCGTGCCGGAACCCGTAGATCGACTGCAGTTCGTCGCCCACGACGAACGTGTTGCCGCGGTCGAGCAGATCGATCAGCTCGACCTGCAGCGCGTTGGTGTCCTGGAACTCGTCGACCATGATCCGCTCGAAGCGGGCGGCCCACGTGGCGGCGAGCGCGGGCGAGCCCTTCAGCAACTCGACGACGAGCAACTGGAGATCGTCGAAGTCGACGGCCGAGCGCTCGCGCTTGGCGGCCTCGTAGGCGTCCGAGTAGCGGCCGAGCAGCTCGCCGATCAGGACCACCGCCTCTCCCCCCGCGCGGGCGGCGCACGCGTCGGCGTAGTCGTCGAGCGCCTGGAGGTAGCGAGCGCACGGCTCGGCCTTCAGCGCTCCGGTGTTGCCGGCCGAGAACTTCGCCGCGTCGATTGCGGCGAGCGCCGCGGGGTCGGGCCCGGCGAGCAGCGCGCTGCAGCGCTGCAACGCCTCGACCGCCCGGCCGACGGTCGTGCCGGTCACCCCCTGAAGGCAGGCCTCCGCCGCGTCGCGCAGCTCCGAGAGCGTCCGGCGCAGCTCAGCGGTGTCGGGGGCGGGCGGAGGCGCAGGGAGCGACGGACGCCGCTGCCCGGCGCTGCGCAGCTCGGAGTGCAGGGCGAGGATCGTCGTCTCGAGCCGCGGCATCCCGTAGGCGGC
Source organism: uncultured Actinomycetes bacterium (assembly GCA_963825415.1). Lineage (GTDB taxonomy): Bacteria > Actinomycetota > Thermoleophilia > Solirubrobacterales > Solirubrobacteraceae > BP-464. The sequence continues at coordinate 474,961 of CAWGTD010000006.1, forward strand.
GACCAGGTCGAGCGCCTCCGGCCGCGCCGGGTCGTCGACCTCGCCGAGCAGGCCGGCAACGGCCCGCTCGAACGCCGTGCCGCGCAGCTCGCGCGCGCCCGCCTCGTCGACGACGACGAATCGCGGGTCGAGCCCCGCGGCGACCGCGTGGGCGCGCAGCAGCCGTGCACAGAAGCCGTGGATGGTGCCGACCCAGGCGGCCTCGGCGTCCTGGGCAAGCGTCCGCTCGCCGCGCCGCAGCAACTCGCGCCGGATCCGATCCCGCAGGACACCCGCGGCCTTCTCGGTGAACGTGATCGCCAGCACGCGGCTGGGGTCGATCTTGTCCTCGGCCAGGAACCGTACGAAGCGCTCCACGAGCACCGTCGTCTTGCCCGAGCCCGCGTTGGCGGCCAGCAGCAGCGGGCCGCTGCGCCGCTCGATCGCCTCGCGCTGCTCCTGAGTCAATGTCAGTGCCGTCACGCGGCCTCGCAGCGGCAGATCGTCGGATGCGCGCAGCCGCCGTTCCACGCGCACGAGTCCGGCCGCGGCTCGAGCGCGCCGGCCTTCAGCTCGGCCACCGCGCGCTCCGTTGCGGCGAGCACCTCGGCCAGCGCGGCCTCGAACTCCTCTTCCGGCAGGCGGTCGGTCTTGACCGCGGATCGTCCGGGGTCGGCGCCGTCGAGCAGCAGCCCGCGCGGACGCGAGTCGTCGGCTCCCAACGGCTGGTAGAGCCCACCCACGGGCGTGGCCAGCTCGCCGCGCCGGGCGAGCTCGCGCGCCGCGAGGATGTAGAGCCCGAGCTGGAGCTTGCCGTCCTTGACCCAGCGCGCCACAGGCGTCGCGGTCTTGCCCTTGTAGTCGACGATCACCGCCTTGTCGCCGTGCACGTCCACACGGTCGATGCGACCCGTCAGCCGCAGCGGGCCCAGATCGACGTGCTCGAACTTCTCCTCGAACAGATCGGGCACGAAGTCGCTGCCGTCCGCGGCGGCGTGCTCGAGATGGCGCACCAGGTCGGCCTCCAGCCGGCGGGCCTCCGCGCGCAGCCGCTCGCGGTTGACCGAGATCGGCGTCTTGGCCACCTCGCGCGCCAGCGCCTCGTGCATCCGCTCGCGGGCGTCGGGCAGGTCGGCGGGCGCCAGGCCACGGCCCCGGTAGGCGGCGAACACCTCGGCGAGTACCTCGTGGGCGACGCGGCCGCGGACCATCGCCTCCGGGTCCGGCTCGAGCTCTTCGGGGCGCAGCACCTTGTCGACGAACCACTTCACCGGGCAGCTCGCCCACGCCTCGATCTCGGTGGCGCTCCACGACCGTTCGGCGGGGCGCAGCGCCGCGACCGTCTCGGGGGCGAGCGGAGCGAGCGGCGCATCGCGCACCGTCGGTGCGGCAGCCGCCGCGGCCAGCGCGGCCTCGCGCTCGGTGGGCGCCTCCGGCGCGTCCCAGCCCGCGGCGCCCAGCGGGCGGCTGCGCTTGCGCGCCGCGGGATCGTCGGCGAAGCGCTCGAGCACGTCGTCGACGAACAGCGACCGCACCGCCGGCTCGCCGTCGTCGTCGGCGGTGCGCCAGCTCAGCGCGAGCAGCTCCGTGGGCCGCGACACCGCGGTGTAGAGCAGGAAGCGCTCGGCGGCGAGGAGGTCGCGGTGGTGAGCCAGCCCCAGGCCCGCCGCCGCGTTGATCTCGGCGCGCTCGTCGTCGGACAGCAGCGGGTCGGGCCTCGCCACTGCCGGAAATACCCCCTCGTTGAGCCCGCAGAGGAAGAGCGCCCGCACGCGCCGCGCGCGAATGGCGAACGGGCTGGTGACCTGCACCCGGCCCGGCGCGGACGCCTCACCGGAGTAGACCTCCAACCCGGCGAGCAGCTGTTCCAGCGCGGCGTGATCGGCGAGCAGGCCCGGATCGCGCCGGACGAGCGTGCCGAGCTCGCGCAGGGCGCCGCGCAGTGCGGCATCGACAGCGGCGTCGAGCCGCTCCGGCCCGGCGAGGATCGGCGCCTTGCCGCGGTGCGGCCGCGCGAACAGAGCGGCCGCCTCGCGCGCCAGCCGGTCACACAGGGCTCCGGGACCGCGCTCTGCCGCCTGGGCGACGCGGTCGATGGGCTCCAGCGGCCAGTGGCGCTCCTCCCACAGCGCGCGCGCAGCCACCGCCGTGCGCGCGCCGGTCTGCCGGGCCCGGGCCTCCAGCGAGTCGGCCAATCCTGGGCGGTCCAGGAAGCCGGGCGTGCGCAGGTAGGCGAGCAGGTCGTCCGCAGTCCCGTCCAGCAGCGCGCAGCGCAGCAGCGCCAGCACGCCGCGGCCCAGCGCGGTGTGCCCGGCCGGGATGCGTCGTGCCATCGCCACGGGCACGCCGTAGGCGGCGAAGACCTCCAAGACCAATGGTTCGACGTCGCGCGGCGAACGCCAGACCACGGCGATCTCCTCCGGGTCCCAACCCTCGCCGAGCAGGCGCGCCACATGCGCGGCGACCAACTCGACCTCTGCGCGGGCCCCGCCACCCTCGAACAGCAGCAGTGCGTCGCCCGCGGGCACCGCGCCAGCGGCGAACAGCCGCTCCTCGTCGCCCGGCTCGAACAACGTGCGCTCGAGGTGATGCAACGCCTCGCGGGCGGGATCGTCGTAGTGCTCGGCGCGCGCCTGGAGCTCGGTCACCTCGGTGCCGGGCAGCGCGCGCAGCGCCTCGAAGGTGCGCTCGCGCGAGACGAACGCGGTTCGCTCCCGCTCGTAGGTCAGCGTGACGGTCACGTCCGCCCCCGCCTCGCAGGCCAGCGCGGCGACGGTGTCGCGCTGGAGCGGCGTGAGGTCGTCGAAGCCGTAGACGACGACCGGCGTCTCCCCCCAGCTCTTCGGATCGGCGCGCAGCGCGTCCACTGCTGCGGCATCGCGCAGCTGGGCGTCGAGGACCTCCAGGCGTTCGAGCTCGCGCCGGTAGGTGGCGTAGAGGCCGGCGAGGTCGTCGGCGTACGCGCGCCGCCCCGCCTCGTCGCCCGCCCAGCGCCGCAGCGCGGCCGTCACGCGCGGCGGGTCGAGCCGCAGCTCCTCCAGTTCGGAGATGAACGCCACGAGCGCGCGCGGGAACCCCGGCGTGGCCGCCGAGGCGCCGAGCGCATTCAGCTCCGTCCGCGCGACCGCGAGCGCGGCGACCCGCTCGCGCGCCAGCACGCTGACCGCGCGGCCGGGAACGCCAGCCCGGCGGGCGATCTCGCGCAGCAGCCACCCGAAGCGCACCACCTCGACGCCGAAGACCTGGCCGGAGGCAGCGAGCTCGCGCCGATAGGCCTGCACGTCGGCCAGCGTGGGCACGACGAACAGCGGCGCCCGGTTGCTCAGCGCGCGGTACTCCTCGAGGGCCAGACGCGCCTTTTCGGCGTTCGCCGGGCCGATGACCAGCTTCAGCGGCATGTCCTCCCATCGTCGCGTCCGAGCAGGACGCCCTGACAGGCGGGTGGGCGGCTACGCCGCGGCGACGGTGTCGGGTGAGCTCTCGTCCTCGGCCTCCGGAGGCTTGGCGCCCTCCTTGGCCCAGGGCTCGTCGAACTCGACGCGCCACTTGCCCTCCTCGTTCTGCACGAGAGCGAGCTTGGCGCGGAAGGAGCGGCCGCTGCGACCCTTGAAGCCTGTCACCGCCTTGACCGTGCGGCCCGTGGCGATCAGCTCGCGGGCGACCGCGGCCGGCAGTTGCTTGCCCGCCTTGGACTTCCAGATCACGAAGCCGCAGCCCGGGTCCTCACGCGACCAGCACGAGTAGCCCTTGCGGTTCTCGACGATGTCGCGGCCGCACACGGGGCATGGCCCGAGGTTCGCGCGCGGGATGCGGACGTCCTTGAGCTTGGCATCGAGCTCGCCGACGGTGGCGCCGGCGAACTTCGCGATGTCGGCCATGAACTTCTCGCGCGAGTCCTCGCCCTCCTCGATCGCCGTGAGGCGGTGCTCCCACTCCCCGGTCAGCGACGGAGACGTGAGCGGGTGCTGGTCGAGCAGGCGGATGACGTTCATCCCCTTCTCTGTCGGAACCAGAGCTCGAGCGTCTCGTTCCACGTACCCGACGTCGATCAGCCGCTCGATGATCGCGGCGCGGGTGGCCGGGGTGCCGATCCCCGACTCCTTCATCGCCTCGCGCGCCTCCTCCTCGTCGACGAGCTTGCCCGCCGTCTCCATCGCACCGAGCAGCGAGGCGTCGGAGTAGCGCCGCGGGGGCTGGGTCTCCTTCTCCAGCGAGATCGCCTTGGAGGCCTCGACCTCCTCGTCCTTGACGAGCTTGGGCAGCTGCTGCTCGCGCCCCTCGTCGTCCTCGGACCCCTCGCCCTCGGCGAGCTCGCCGTAGACCCCGCGCCAGCCTGGCTCGAGCAGCACCTTGCCGCGGGTGCGGAAGACGTGCTCGGCGACCGTGGTCTCCACGCGCGTGTTCTCGAAGACCGCCTCGGGATGGAAGACGGCGAGGAAGCGGCGCGCGACGAGGTCGTAGATCCGCTTGTCGTCGTCGTTCATGCGGCCGATGTCGTGCGCCGCGTTGGTGGGGACGATCGCGTGGTGGTCGGTGACCTTGGCGTCGTCGACGACACGGCCGAGCGGCAGCAGGTCGAGACCGCGCACATAGGCCGCGCCGTCGGCGTACTGGGGCGCGCGGCCGACGTGGCCCGCGATCGGCTTGATCTCGTTGACCATGTCGCTGGGCAGGTAGCGGGAGTTGGTGCGCGGATAGGTGAGCGCCTTGTGGTCCTCGTAGAGGCGCTGGGCCGCGCCGAGCGTGCGCCGAGCGCTGAACCCGAACCGGGTGTTGGCCTCGCGCTGCAGCGACGTGAGGTCGTAGAGCAGCGGCGCGCGCTCCCTGCGCGTCGTCTTCTCGAGCTTGGTGATCCGCCCTCGCTGGTCGCGGACGGCCTCGACGATCGCGGTGGCCTCCTCGGCGCTCTTCAGCCGCGGCTGCGAGCCGGCGTGGTAGCGGCCCTCGTAGCGGCGCGACCCGTCGGCCTCGAAAAGTCCGTCGACGAGCCAGTACTTCTCCGGCACGAACGCGCGAATCTCTTCCTCGCGGCGGGTGAGGATCGCCAGCGTCGGCGTCTGCACGCGGCCGAGCGACACCGCGCCGTCGAACGAGGAGCGCAGGCGGATCGTCGCGGCGCGCGTGGCGTTCATCCCGACGATCCAGTCGGCCTCCGAGCGCGAGCGCGCCGCCGCCTCGAGCAGCAGCATCTCCTCGCGGTCGCGCAGGGTCTCGAACGCCTCGCGCATCGCCTGCTCGGTCATCGAGGACAACCACAGGCGCTTGACGGGCAGCTTGCCGCCGGCCTTCTCGTAGAGGTAGGCGAAGATCAGCTCGCCCTCGCGTCCGGCGTCACAGGCGTTGATCGCCAGGTCGACGTCGTCGCGCTTGAGCAGCTGCTTGACGACGGTCATCTGCTTCTGCGAGCGCTCGTCGCGCACCACGAGCTTGAAGCGCTCGGGCACGATCGGCAGGTCGGCCATGCGCCACTTCTTGTACTTGTCGTCGTACTCGTCGGGCTCGGCGAGCTGGACGAGGTGACCGACGGCCCAGCTGATGACGTGATCGGGGCCCTCGAGCCAGCGCTCGGTGCGCTCGCTGCCCGGCGAGCGCTTCTCGAACGGGCCGGGAAGGACGCGCGCGAGGTCGCGTCCGACGGACGGCTTCTCGGCGATGACGAGGGTCTTGCCCATGCGGCGCTGAGCGTACAGCCCACCCAGGGCGTCGCTTCCTCGGGGCTGCTCCTAGCGCGTGCACGGTCCCGTGGAGACCCGCCGCGTCCCCGCGGCTGCCAGCCGACGGTTCACGACAGCGTCGGGAACGGCGTAGCCGCCGCGCAGCCGCGTGCGTACGGCGGAGGCGAACACCGTGCCCACGACCCGCCCGCGGCCGTCGACCAGCGGCCCGCCCGAGTTCCCCGACCGCACCAGGCCGCGGAACGTCGTGATGCTGCGGCGCACGGGCCCGCCGCCGTAGGCGTCCTGCGCCAGGACCTCCTGGGTCGTGCCGACCCGCGCCGGGCGGACGTCGTACGGCCCGTTGTGCGGGAAGCCGAGGACCGCGGCGGCCGCGCCCGGCACGGCCGCCCCTGTCGAGAGCGCCGGCGCGGCGAGCTGCGCGACGCGCAGGACCGCCACGTCGTTGGACGGATCGAAGGCCACCACCCGCGCGTCGAGCTTCGGCCCGACGCCCTCGGCCTGCACGACCGTGTCGTCCTCGCCCGCCACCACGTGGGCGTTGGTCACGACGACCCCCGGCGCGGCGACCCATCCGGAGCCCTCGACCCCGAGTCCGCAGGCTGAGCCCAGCACGCGCACGACGCTGCGCGAGGCCGCGCGGATCTCCGGATCGCGGGCGCTCCGCGGCGACGGCGCCTTCACGCCGGTCGTCGGCGGCCCCGCGAACTGCGGCAGCGGGTCGAACCGCGCCAGCGCGTTGAGCACGAAGCCCGACGGCGGAAGCGCGTCGTTGAGGGCGCGCAGGATGCGCGAGCGCTGCACGTCGCGCCGCAGCCCGAGCCCGGGCGTCTGCAGCGCCACGGCCCCTGCAATCCAGACGACGCCGAACGCCAGCGCCGCACCGAGCACCCCACCCAGGCCTCCGTCGACGAACTCCAGCCCCGGCAGCCGGATCCGGGCGCGCAGCGCAGCGCCCGCCAGCTCCAACCAGCCCGCAAGCAGCGCCCCGAGCAGGACCGCACAGCCGAGCGCGAACAGCGGCGCATTGGGCGAATGGGCGCCGTCGCTGAGCACCAGCGGGCCGATACGACTGCCGGCAAACGCACCCGCCGCGAAGCCCGCGAGCTGCAGCGCGCCGACGATGAAGCCCTGCCGGAGCCCGTTCAGGGTCAGCAGGGCGGCGAATCCGACGACGAGCCAGTCGAGCGTTGTCATGGTGGGCGTGGACCGGCCGGACCCCCATCATGCCCGGCCGCCCGGGAATACTCCCGCTCACATGGTCCAGCGCGCGGCGCCATCCGACACCCGCCGTCGCCGCCTCCAGCGGCGGGGCCTCCCCGTGGCCGCCCTCGCCGCCTCCTCGTTCGCGGTCGGGCTGGCCATCGGCGCAGGGCACGTCGCCGGCGATCAGCGCGTGGCCGAGCGCTTCGCGGCCGCATGGCGCAAGGCCGACTACGCCGAGATGTGGGCGCTGCTCACACCGGAGCTGCGCACGCAGGTCGACACCGCCGCGCTCGCGCGCGCCTACCGCAGGGCGGCGGCCACGGCGACGGTGAAGTCGATGACGATCGGGCGGCCGGAGCACCGCGACCAGGGCGCCTACCTGCTGCCGGTGGTCGCCCACACGTACGCGTTCGGCGAGGTGCGCGGCAACGTGCGCCTGCCGCTCGTCGGCGCGGGCGAGGAGGCGCGCGTCGACTGGGCGCCCGACCTGACGTTTCCAGGTGTTCCCCGCGGCAACGAGGTCGAGCGCCGCACCGAACTGCCCCCGCGCTCGGCCCTGTTGGCGCGCGACGGCACGCCGCTGGCGCGTGGGATCAATCGCAACTCGCCGCTGGGCGACGTCGCACGCGCCGTCGTGGGCGACCTCGGGCCGCCGCTGCCCAAGCGCATCGCCCCGCTCTACGCCCGCGGCTATCCGTCCGACGCACAGGTCGGCATCACCGGCCTCGAGCGGATCTTCGAGGAGCGGCTGGCGGGCCGGCCGGGCGGCGAGCTCTTCGCGGGCCGGCGTGTGCTGGCCCGGACGAAGCCCAAGGCGGCCGGCCCGGTGCGCACCTCGATCGACCCGGACGTCCAGAAGGCCGCGGTCGCCGCGCTCGCCGGGCGGTTGGGCGGCGTGCTCGCCATGCGCCCGCGCAGCGGCGAGATCCTGGCGGTGGCCGGGATTCCGTTCTCCGGGCTGCAACCGCCGGGGTCGACGTTCAAGCTCGTGACGATCAGCGCCGCGCTCGAGCGCGGCCTGGCGAAGCCGTCGACGCGTTACGACTTCGCGACCAGCGTGAGGCTCTCGGGGGTCGAGTTGTCCAACGCCAACGGCGAGTCGTGCGGCGGCACCCTGGCCCAGGCATTCGCCACCTCCTGCAACTCGGTCTTCGCCCCGCTCGGCGTCAAGGTCGGCGCGCCGGGGCTCGTGGCTGCGGCCGAGCGCTTCGGTTTCGACAAGCGCGCGCCCGTGCCGGGGGCGGCGACGAGCACGATCCCCTCCGCCACTGCGATCGGCGACGACCTGGCGCTCGGCTCCTCGGCGATCGGCCAGGGCCGGGTTCTCGCCACCACACTGCAGATGACGTCGATCGCCGTGACGATCGCGCTGCAGGGCCGCCGGCCGGCGTTCTGGCTGACCACCGGCCACCGGCCGACGACCGACACGCCGCAGGTGATCAGCCCGCGCACCGCCGCGACAGGTGCGGAAGATGATGGTCGGTGTCGTGAACGGCGGCACCGGCCGGTCGGCGGCGATCTCGGGCGTGACCGTGGCCGGCAAGACCGGCACCGCCGAGCTGCGCACCACCGTGCCCTGCCAGCCGGTCGCCGACGCACTCGGCGGCGCGGAGTCCTGCCCGGAGAACGCGGTCGCCAACGACCCGACCGACACCGACGCGTGGTTCGTCGGCTTCGCCCCCGCGCGCACGCCACGCGTGGCCGTCGGCGTCCTGCTGATCCGCTCGGGCGCAGGCGGCGACACGGCCGCCCCCGCCGCCCGGCAGGTGATGATCGCCGCGCTCCAGCGCCGCTAGACGTCGAGCACGTCGGTCGCCTCGTCCTCGGGCGAGGCCGACCGGATGGTGAGCTCGAGCGGCCGGTTGTCCAGCGTCTCGCGCTTGAGGCGGAACAGCAGCTCCATGCCGGCGATCGAGGTGTTGTCGCCCGCCACGGAGTCGGGGTCCGGGGCGACGCCCTCGGGCCGGATCGGCTCGGTGCTGTAGCGGAACGGATTGCCGGGGCCGATCGAAACGGGGCGGAACTCGTTGCCCTCGGTGTCGGTGATCGTGAAGTCGGCGGTCGGTGCGTGCTCTTCATCGGTGGGGTTCTCGACCCGGACGAAGACCGCGAACCACAGCTCGTCCTCGGCCAGCGTGGCCTCGGAGGTGGCGATGCCCTCGACGAAGGTGCGGTCCTCGGAGATCGCGCCCGGGTTGAGCTGGCGCGAGATCTCGACCTGGTACTTCAGCTGGCCGACGTTGAGGTAGATGCCCTCGGTCTCGGCCTCGTGGATCGAATCGGTCTTGTTGCCGCACGCGCCGAGCGCCAGCGCGGCGGTCAGAGCGGCGAGCCCGGCGATCAACGATGAGGTCCGGCGGCGCATCAGGCGCGGGATGCTATCCGGCGGCGACGGTCGCACGAGCCCCGCGGCCACGGTCCTCCTCGAGGATCGAGCGCAGCCGCCGCATCGCCTTGCCGTTCTTGCGGCGAAGCCACGAGCGCGCCCCCATCGCCTCGCCCAGACGGTCGGCCAGGTTGCCGGGCTCGCTCTCGAACGTGAACGTCACGCGCGTGGTCTCGCCGCCGGCGCCGGGCTCGAGCTCGTAGGTGCCGAGCGTGCGGATGCGGTTGAACTTGCCCGTCCGACCGACCTCGACGATCCGTCGCGGCGCCTCGACCTCGACGAACGCGACGTCCGCCCACGGGAAGCGGTTCATCGGGACCTTGGCCCGGAAGCGGGCACCGGCGCCGCGGCCGTAGGAGTCCTCGCGGGTGAGGCGCCAGTCGACCAGGTAGTGGTCGCAGAACTCCGAATGGTTGGCGATGTCGGCGAGGTACTCGAAGACCTCTTCGCGCGGCCGCGCGATCGTCACCGACACCGACACCGGGTCCATGCGGCCGAAGACTACGCGGCGATGCGTGCGGCGGGCTTGACCGCGTGGCCGAGCTCGCTGTGGCGCACGAGCTCGACGCGCTCGGGCTCGCCGACGCGCTGGTGGCGACACAGCTCGCAGACCACCGACTCGTTCGCGTAGACGTGCACGTGCTCGCCCACCAGCGGCGTGCGGTGGCACACCGTGCACTCGTCGCGGGCGGCGGTCAGATGCCTGACACCCTTGCGGAGGAGGCCGAGACCGAGGTCGGGCATTAGGCGGCGCATACAGGCGATCTTCGGCGCGCGACCGGCGGAGTCCTCCCCGCCGCGCCCGTCCGAAATGCGTCGAGCAGGGGTTTTTAGGCCCCGTTCAGCCGGGTACGCGACCGTCCCTAGTCGTTTTGACATGGTCGTTAGAATCCGCACAAGCGGGAGCAGCCGAACGGGCGTCGTCGGCGCCAGAGGGAGTGGGTGATGGAGTCATTGACGGCGGGAACGTTGGCCGGAACCGGATCCTTCCGATGCGAGGAGTGCGGCTACGTGCTGACCATGGCCGCCACCGACCGATTGCCCGCCTGCCCCGGCTGCAACGGTGAGAGCTTCGTCCGTGCGTCGCTCTTCGGCTCGCGCTTCCGGCGCGACGGCGCCGCGGTCGAGTCGCCCGAGACGCGCGCGCGGCTGCTCGCCACCGCGCAGGCCGAGATCGAGCACGCCGGCCAGTACCTGATCTTCGAGGAGGCCGGGAACACCCGCGTGGTCGAACTGCGCGGCGACTGGACCCGGATCGGCCGCTCGCTCGCCGCCGACGTGCGGCTCGACGACCCCACCATCTCGCGGCGCCACGCGCTGATCGTGCGCGGCCCCGACGGTGTGCGGCTGCTCGACGACCGCAGCCTCAACGGCGTCTTCGTCAACGGCGAGCGCGTCGAGTGGCGGACATTGAAGGACGGCGACGAGATCGTCGTCGGCCGGTATCGGCTGCACTTCCAGGAGCTCGTTCCCGGCCGGGCGCCAAGCCCCGGCGACCGGAGCGAGACCGAGCTGGAGGCGACCGGCTGACGTAGAAGCTCTGACCGGCCGACGCGCCGGTCAGCGGAGGAGAGGGACAGAGGGGCCCGGCGCCGCAGCCGGGCCGCCTCTGCGGCGGACCCGTACTCTTCGAGACGTGGCGGCGCAGACGATCGCGATCCTCTCCCAGAAGGGCGGGACCGGGAAGACCACCGCGGTGCGCACGCTCACCGACGTCTTTCGCCGCGCGGACCTCGAGGTACTCGCCGTCGACCTCGATCCCCAGGGGAACCTGTCGGACTACTTCGACATCGACCCCGAGGCGTCGCCGACCACGGCCGACGTGTTGGCCGGCCGCGCGACGGCCGCCGAGGCGATCCACGACGGGGTGATCCCCGCCAACCTCCAGCTCGCCGAAGCCGAGCTGTCGCTGGCGGGCAAGATGGGCCGCGAGCTCACGCTGCGCCGCGCGCTGCGCGACGTGGTCGACGACTACGACCTGATCCTCGTCGACTGCCCCCCGGCGCTCGGCCTGCTGGCGGTCAACGCATTGGTCGCCGCCGACCACGCGCTGCTCAGCACGGAGGCGCAGTACTTCGCGCTGCAGGGAGTCGAGCAGGCGCTGGAGGTCATCGAGCTGGCGCGCGACGGGCTGAACCCCGACCTCAACTGGCTCGGTGTGGTGTTCAACATCGCCGACATGCGCACCGTGCACTCGCGCGAGGCATACGAGTCGCTGCGCGAGCACGTCGGCCAGAAGCTGCTGAAGGCCACGGTGCGCCAGTCGATCGCCTACGCCGAGTCGGCCGAGCGCGCGATCTCGATCCTCGACCACCGGCCCGACCTGGGGGCCGACTACCTCGCGCTGGCCGAGGAGCTGCTGGACCGGCTGGACCTCCGCGACGCGCGGGCGCGCGTGCGCGAGCTGCTTCCCGCGTGAGGCGGGCCGGTGTGCGCCGGGCGGGCGCGGGGTTGCTGGCAGCAGCCGTCGTCGTGCTCGGCGGGTGCGGCAAGACGAGCGCGCCCGCACCGCAGACCAGCGTGCCCACGCCGCCGCCGGCACGGCGCGTCGTCCCGCCCGTGGTGCCGGTGCCGAGAGCCGGCCAGACGCTCGTGGCCGCGGTGAGGGTGAAGGGGCCGCTGCGCGCGTCGCCGGGTGGACGGGTGCTCGCCCACGCGGGCCCGCGCACGGCCTTCGGCTCGCCCCAGGTCCTGGCGGTCCTCGGCGTCTCCGGGGACTGGGTCCACGTCCTGCATCCCGGACTCCCCGACCGCCGCGGCGGATGGGTGGCCCTGCGCAACGTCGCTCTGCGGCCCGCCGCGTGGGCGATCGACGTCGACCTCTCGACCCGCCGCGCCGAGCTGCGCCGCAACGGCCGCGTGTTCCGCACCTTCGCCGTGGGCATCGGCGCGCCAGGGACGTCGACCCCGGCGGGGCGCTACGGCGTCACCGACCGCCTGAGCGCGGGGCGCAGCAACTCCTACTACGGCTGTTGCGTCATCGCGCTCACCGGCCACCAGCCCAACGTCCCGCAGCGCTGGCAGGGCGGCGACCGCCTCGCTATCCACGGCACCGACGCCCCGGCGACGATCGGCGCGGCGGCGACGCTCGGCTGCCTGCATGCCGACGACGCGACGATGCGCGTGCTCGTATCCCGCGTCCCGCTCGGGACGCAGGTCACCATCCACGCCTAGAGCTCGCGGACGTCTGCTCCCTGCGGTTCGAACGGGGCGCGCACGACGCTCGCCCAGCCCTCGGCCTCGCGGCGCAGCCCCTCGACCACCGCGCCGGTCTGCTCGTAGTGCGTCCAGACGAGCACGGTCGGGCCGGCTCCGGAGATCGTCGCGCCGAGCGCGCCGAACTCCCGCACTTTGTGCAGCAACGCCGCCGAGCGCGGGTAGAGGTGCGCGCGATAGGGCTGGTGCAGGCGATCGTCGAGCCCCGCCGAGACCATGTCCCAGTCGCCGAGCGCCAACCCGAGCACGAGCAGCGCGCCGAGGCCGACGTTTTCAGCTGCGTCGTGGAGCGGCACGCTCTCCGGCAGCGCGGCGCGCGCCTGGCGGGTGCGCACATGCTCGTCGGGCACGACGAGCACCGCCTCCAGGCCCGCGGGCGGGTCCAGCCGCGCGACTCGATCCGCGGCGCACACCACGAACCCGCCACGCAGCGCGGCGGCGACGTTGTCCGGGTGGCCCTCCAGCGAGGTCGCGTGCTCGAGCAGGTCGGCGTCGAGCTCGAACAGATGGTCGGCCGCCATCAGGCCGGCGACATAGGCCGCGGCGCTGGTGCCCAGCCCGCCGCTGAGCGGGATGTCGGACCGGATGCGGAACTCGAAGTCGTTGGGCGAGTGCAGGCGCGCGAAGCCGCGCACCGCCAGGTTGCGCTGGTCGCGCGCGATCTTCAGGTCGGTCTGCACCGCGAAGTGCCCGGTCTCCACCACCTCGAGCTCCATGTGGAGCGAGAGCGCGCAGGCGAAGCTGTCGAACCCCGGGCCGAGGTTCGCCGAGGACGCCGGCACGCGGACCAGCCGACGGCGCTCCACTAGTGGGTCGTCTCGTGACGTACGGCCGGAAACGGCGAGGCTCCGGCGCCGGATGGCAAGGACGCAGGGAGGGAGCAATGGCGGCGCCATTGCCCCGACTGAGGACGCCGCCAGGCGGATGCCGGAGACCGTCGTTTGCGGTCAGATGTTGCGAGACGACCCACTAGCTCAGGACCGCCTCCTCGACCGCCGCGTACTCCGGCTCGCACGGGACGACAGCCCCGGCGTGGTCGAGCGCGGTGCGCGGGTCCTTCAGGCCGTGGCCGGTCAGCACGCACGCGATGCGCCGCGCATCGCCCGCGCCGTGCGCGAGCAGGCCGGCCACCGACGCCGCGCTCGCCGGCTCGCAGAAGATCCCCTCCGTCGCCGCAAGCAGCCGCCACGCATCGAGGATCTGCTCGTCGGTCACCGCGCGGACCGCGCCGCCCGAGGAGGTCATCGCGTCCATCGCCTCCTCCCAGCGCGCCGGGTTGCCGATGCGGATGGCGCTCGCCACCGTCTCGGGCTCGGCGATCGGATGGCCCTCGACGAGCGGAGCGGCCCCGGCCGCCTGGAAGCCCAGCATCGCCGGCGCCAAGCCCAGTTCCTTGAAGCCGCGCCAGTAGGCGGTGATGTTGCCGGCGTTGCCGACCGGGATGCACAGCGCCTCGAGGTCGTCGAGCTCCTCGGCGATCTCGAACGCCGCCGTCTTCTGGCCTTCGATGCGGAACTCGTTGACGCTGTTGACCAGCGCGACCGGGTGCTTGTCGGCCAGCGTGCGGACGAGCTTCAGCGCCTCGTCGAAGTTCCCGCGCAGCGCGATCACGCGGGCGCCGTGCATCAGTGCCTGGGCGAGCTTGCCGGTCGCGATCTTGCCCTCGGGCACGATCACCGCCCCGCGCAATCCTGCGCGCCCGGCGTAGGCGGCCAGCGACGCGGCGGTGTTGCCCGTCGAGGCGCAGATCACCACCTCGGCGCCCTCGCGCACCGCAGCGCTCACCGCGCAGGTCATCCCGCGGTCCTTGAACGAGCCGGTCGGGTTGGCGCCCTCGACCTTCAGCCAGACCTCGGCGCCGACGCGCTTCGAAAGGGCGGGGGCGTGGACGAGCGGCGTCGAGCCCTCGGAGAGTGAGACGACCGGATCGCCCTCGTCGAACGGCAGCCGGTCGCGATAGCGGTCGATGACCCCAAGGGTCACCCCTTGCCTCCGTCCGGTCGGCGCTGTCGGAGACGGACGGCGGCCCTCCGGGCCGCCGTGAACGGGCCTTCGGCCCTCATGTGAACTGCTCTTCGATCACCCGGATCGCGCGTGGGGTCGAGCGCATGAACTCGAGCTGGCCGATGAGCTGGACCGCGGCGAAGAACCGCGACTCCAGCAGCGGGTGGACGACCATTACCAGGCGGGCGTTCTCGCCGAGACCCTTCTGCACGACGGACTTGATCGACGCGCCCTGCATGCCGAGGATCTCGGCGACCTGGGCGAGCACGCCGGGCCGGTCGGCGACCTCCAGGTAGAGATAGAAGGCCGACTCGACGTCGGCGACGATCGCCAGCTCGTCGGTCGCCGGCGGCGTCGAGGCGGGTGGGATCATCGCGCTGATGACGTCGCCCAGCACTGCGCTGGCCGTCTGCGGGCCCCCCGCCCCCGGCCCGCTGAGCGTCACCTCGGTGATCGCGTCGCTTTCGACGGTCACGGCGTTGAACGGACCGTCGACCGAGGCCAGCGGGTGCCCGGCGTAGAGGAACGCGGGATGCACGCGCACGCTCAGACCGCCGTCGACGCGCTCGGCGGTGCCGATCAGCTTCAGGCCGAGGCCCAGCTCGCGCGCGTACTCCATGTCGTCGGCCGTCAGGTGCTCGATGCCCTCGTAACGGACGTCGTCGAGGTGCACCGGCGTGTTGAACGCCAACCGGGCGAGGATCGCCATCTTGGCCGCCGCGTCGCGCCCGCCGACGTCGTCGGTGGGGTCGGCCTCCGCGTAGCCGAGCCGCTGGGCTTCGGCCAGCGCCTCCGCATATGAGACCCCCGAGCGCGCCATCTCGCTGAGGATGTAGTTCGTGGTGCCGTTGACGATGCCGTGGATGCGGTCGATGTGCGCCGCGGCGAGCGACTCCTGGAGCACGCGGATGACCGGCACCACGCCGGCGACCGCGGCCTCGAAGCGCAGCTGGACCCCGTGCTCGCGCGCCGCTCCCCACAGCTCCTCGCCGTGCTGTGAGAGCAGCAGCTTGTTGGCCGTCACCACATGGCGCCCGGCGCCCATCGCCTGCAGCACGTAGTCGCGCGCCGGCTCGACGCCGCCCATCAGCTCGACGATCAGGTCCGCTCCGTCGAGCACGTCCTCGAAGGTGCCGCGGCTGCGCGTGAGCACCCCGGTCAGCTCGGGGCGCAGCCCGGTGACGGCAGCCACGTGGTCTGCGCGCGCCTCGAGCAGCTCTGCGAACGCCGCACCGACGGTGCCGTGGCCCAGCAGGCCGACTCTAAATGTCTCGGGCAAGCAGGTCCTCGTAGGTCTCGCGCCGCACGACGACGCGCGCATCGCCGTCGCGGCAGAAGATCACCGGCGGCCGCGGGATGCCGTTGTAGTTGTTGGCCATCGAGAACCCGTAGGCCCCCGTCGCCGGGGTGACGACCACGTCGCCCACGCGCGGGTCGGCCAGCTCCGCGTCGCGCACGATGACGTCGCTGGACTCGCAGTGCTTGCCGACCAGGTGGCAGGGCGTGCCGCCGCCGAAGCGGGCGGCCACGTGCGCCTCGTAGCGCGCGCCGTAGAGCATCGGGCGCAGGTTGTCCGACATGCCTCCGTCGACGGCCACCCACGTCGAGACGTTGCGCTTGATCGACTCGACGGTGTAGAGGGTCACGCACGCGTTGGCGACCAGCGCGCGGCCGGGCTCGTCGACGATTCGCACGTCGGTGCCCAGGTGCTCGTGGACCGCGCCCACCTTCGCCTCTGCGTAGGCCTCGATCGAAGGCACGTCCTGGTCGGAGGTGTAGGCGACGCCCAGGCCGCCGCCGAGGTCGATCTCGGGAAAGGCGCCGAGCGGGGCGACGGCGGCGATCGCGGCGCGAAACGGCGCCAGGTCGCGGATCTGCGAGCCGATGTGCATGTGCAGGCCGCGCATGTCGAGCAGCGCGCTGGTGCCTATGCGGTCGATCAGCGCGGGAGCGTCGGCGAGCTCGACGCCGAACTTCGAGTCGGCCTGGCCGGTCGAGATGAAGTCGTGGGTCTCGCCGCGCACGTTGGGCGTGACCCGCAGGTAGACCCGCTGGGGCCGTTCGACCATGGCCTCGAGACGATCGAGCTCGTCGGCGTTGTCGATCGCGATCGTGCCGACCTGCGCGTCCAGCGCCATGCGCAGCTCGGCCGCGGACTTCGCGTTGCCGTGGACCACGATCCGCGCAGGGTCGAAGCCCGCCTTCAGCGCGCTGGCCAGCTCGCCACCCGATGCGACGTCGCAGCCGATGCCCTCCTCGGCCAGCACGCGGTAGACCGCGGTGCACGGAAAGGCCTTCGACGCGAACAGCAGCTCGCTGTCGGGCGCGCGCGATGCGAATGCGGCCGAGAACGCCCGCGCCCGGCCGCGCAGGTCGTCCTCGGCCACGACGTAGGCGGGCGTGCCGAACTCGCGGGCCAGCTCCACCGTGTCGCAGCCGCCGATCTCCAGCCGGCCCTGCTCGGTGATGCGGCTGCCCGTCGGCCAGACGTGAGACAGCTGTGCGGTGGTCTCCGGCAACGGGTGCCAGTATGCCCGCATGCCCTGGCGCCCGTGGGCCCCGCGGACGGTGACGGTGCCCGAGCCCGACGACGCCGGCACGATCGAAGGCCTCGCATACGTCCTCTACCTGCCCGAGAAGGAGGCCGTCGGCGGCGTGGTCGTGCTGCACGGCGCCAACTCGTCGAAGGAGAGCCATCTCGACTTCGCGCGGCTGTGCCGTGCATACGACCTGGCGGTCGTGGCGTTCGACCAGCGCGGCCACGGAGCCACCGGCGGGCGGCTCGACGGTCGCGTGATCTCCGACGTGGTCACCGTCGCCGGCCTGCTGCGCCGGGAGCGGGCCGACCTGCCGGTCGGCCTGCGCGGGTCGAGCATGGGCGGCTGGCTCGCGCTGGTGGCGGCCGAGGCCGTCGGCGCCGCGGGCGTGGTCGCGATCTGCCCCGCTCCCAGCGCGGGGCTGCGCCGGGCCATCCGCCAGGGGCGATTCGACATCGCGGTGGACGTCGCGGCGCTGGAGCGTGTCCTGGAGGAGGTCGACGAAGGCGCCGCCGCCCGCGAACTGGGCGAGCGGCTGCTGTTGCTGCACGCCGAGGGCGACGAGGTCGTGCCGGTCGAGCGCTCGCGCGAGCTGCATGCGGGCGCGCCTGAAAGCAAGCTGATCGCGGTTCCCGGCGGGCACCACCGCTCCGTCCAGCATGACCCGGAGCTGCAGGCCGAGGCGGCCCGCTTCCTGGTCAAGCGGCTACGGCAACGGGCCTAGCGGTCGCCGCGAAGCAGGCCGGCGGCCGCGGCCCCGGTGCCCTGAACGAGCGTGGCGGTGTGCGCGCCGGTGGTCTCGATCGTCGCCGCGACCGCCGGGACGGCGCGCGTCACCTCCGCGACCGACTGGGTGATGTTGCGCACGGCGCTTGCGGTCTGCTTGGTGCCCGACTCGATCGCGGAGCCGGCAGGCGCCAACGGTGCCGGGGCGGTCTGGGCCGCGGTAGCGGGCGCGGGCGCGACGGTCGCCGGCGCCTGCACGGCAACGGCGACGCCGGGCAGCGTCGTGGTCGAGCTGCCGCGCTCGGGGCCGGCCTGCGCCGTGACGGGTCGGCGGCCGGCGGCCGGCGCGACGGCGGAGAGGGTTGGCCCGTCGGTGGTCGCCAGGGTCGGCAACGACGCGGGGAATGCGACGGTCAGGGCGCCGGGGCTCGAGGGGGCGGCCACGGTCAGGGCGTCACGGGTCGCTCGGTCGCCCGAGCTGGGCCAGTCTTTGAAGGCGAGGACACCACCGGTCACAGAGAAGCCCACGACGGCAGCGCCAAGCAGGGAAACACTGAGTCCCATGCCTGCGAGAACAACCTTTGCCTGTCGCGGAGCGACCATCTCCCAAACCCCTTCAACCAGTAATCGGCAGCCGCACCGAGGACTTTAGCTAGTTGGCGCGTTGCCGCTACGCAGCCAGCGTGGCGGGTGCCCGCACCCCGCCACGGCGGGCGGCGAGGAGCAGCCATGCGGCACCGATCGCGATCAGCCCGATGCTCTCGAGCTGCGGTGTGGTCAGGCCGGCGACGACCTCGTCGTTGCGGCGCACGAACTCCACCAGCAGCCGCTCGGCACCCGATCCGACCAGGTACCAGGCGAACACGATCCCGGGGCGCACGCGGTCGCGATAGCGCCACAGCAGCCAGGCGATCAGCCCCATCGCCAGGGTCTCGTAGATCGGCGTCGGGTGCACTTCGGTCGTCGTCGGCACGGTGCCGTCGGGATAGGCCATCGCCCACGGCAGGTCGGACGCCTTGCCGTAGTCGCCGTCGCCCGAGATCTGGCAGCCGATGCGGCCGATCGCGTAGCCCAGCGCCAGCGGCGCCGCGCAGAGGTCAAGGAGGCCGACGTTGAACATGCCGCGCCGCCGCGCCCAGATGCATACGGCGATCGTGCCGCCGATGGCGCCGCCGTACCAGACCAGCCCCGTCCCGCCGAAGGCGCTGCCGAGCGGGTCGTCGCGGAACTGGTCGGTGTGCTGGAAGAGGTAGTAGAGCCGCGAGCCGACGAGGCCTCCGAGAAGGCCGGCGAAGATGATCTCGTAGGCCCAGTCGACCGGGCGGCCCTGTTCGCGCAGGCGCCGGCCCAGCACGGCGCCTGCCGCCAAGAAGCCGATGGCGAACATCACGCCGAACGTCTTGATCGGGATGCCCAGGACGTCGATCTCGGGCTGCACGACCAGGAGCCTACGCGGCGCCCTCGGGGTCCTGGGAGGGCTAGAGGTAGTTCAGCGGGTTCGTCACAGCGCCGTTGATGCGCACCTCGAAGTGCAGGTGCGGGCCGAAGCAGCGGCCGGTGCAGTCGGAGATCCCGACGACCTGGCCCCGCCCGACGTGCGCGCCGGAGCCGACCGAGAAGCTCGCCAGGTGGGCGTAACAGGTCGACAGCGCCGCGGAGTGCTGGACGCAGATGAAGTTCCCGTAGCCGCCCGACGCGCCGGCGGACTGGACCAGCGCGACGGTCCCGGCGCCGGCGGCACGGACCGGGGTCCCGCTGGGGATGCCGATGTCGATGCCCGGGTGGCAGGCCTCCCACGCCCGCCGCTCGCAGAACGGCGAGGTGATCGGGCCGTTGACCGGCCAGATGAACTGGCCCGATCCGCGGATCGGGCCGGCGGGCAGGCTCGGGAAGCCGCGCGCGGCGCCGTTGAGCGCCCCCTGGATCTTGGCCTCCTCGGCGCGCAGGTCGTCGAGCCGGCCCTCGAGCACCTGGCGCTTCTCCTGGGTGGCGGCGAGCGCGTGCGCCTTGCCGGCACGCGTCTTCTGATAGCCCACCCGCGTCCCGATCAGCTGTCCGCGCACCTCGGCGAGCTCGTTGCGACGCGACAGCACGGCGGCGGTCACCCGCTGCTGGCGGCTCTCGAGCCCGGCGAGCTTGTGGGCCGTGGCGGTGGCGTCGGTCTTCGCGGTTGCGACGAGCTTGATGATCTGGCGGTCCTGGTCGGAGATCCGCCGGATGAAGTCCTCGCGCTCGAGCAGGTCGGCGAAGCCCTTGCTGTTGAGGATCACCGTGACGATGTCGGGGCGATCGGACTGGTAGATCTCGACCATCCGCCGCGCGAGCGCACGCCGGGCGACGACCAGCCGCGCGCGCAGGCGCACCAGCCGCGCGCGCTCGGAGCGCAGGTCGGCCTGCAGCCGCGTCAGCTCGGCGCGCTTGCGGTCGAGGTCGGCCTGGATGCGGGCCTCGCGCGTGGTCAGCCCCGTGATCCGGTTCTGCAGCGAGCCGATCCGGCGGTTGTAGGCCGAGATCTCGGTCGTCAACACTCGCTCGGTTCCGCGCTTGCGGCCGATCAGCCCCTCGGTCGTCTGGATCTTGTGTTGGATGGACGAGAGACGCGGCGCTGCGACCGTCCCCACAGGCAATAGCGCCCAGAGCACGGCCGGAAGCACCACGCACGCGACCAGGACGCGTACGCGCATGAAGTGCCTTCGAGTGTACGGATCACCTCCCCGGGCTCAACCCGGAATCGAGGGTTATGGACACCTGCAAGCCCCGGCCCGCGGGGGTTTTTCGGCTCGATCGCGGTGTTTATGGCCGGTGAAGCCCGCTAGCTACCATCCGTTGACCATGGCACGCCCCACTTCCTTCGGCCGCGACACCGGCCTGCAGACCCGGATGTTGCTGACGATGTTCCTGCTGGGGCTCGTCTACGTCGTGTTCATGGGCGTCCTGTTCGCCGCGGGCGCCGGCGCGATCACGATCGTCTTCATCGCCGGCGCGCTGTTCGTGGTGCAGCTGTTCGCATCGGACAAGCTCGCGCTGCGTGCCATGGGCGCCAAGGAGGTCTCCGCAGCCGAGGCCCCCGAGCTGCACGCGATGATCGAGCGCCTCTGCATCCAGGCCGACCTGCCCAAGCCGAAGATCGCGGTCGCCGACATGGCGATGCCGAACGCCTTCGCCATGGGCCGCTCGCAGAAGAAGGCGACCGTGTGCGCGACCACCGGGATCATGAACCTGCTCTCGCCCGCCGAGCTCGAGGGCGTCATGGCGCACGAGCTCACCCACGTCATCAACCGCGACATGGTGATCATGACCGTCGCGAGCTTCTTCGCCTCGATCGCCTCGATGATCACCCAGTTCGGGTTCTTCTTCGGCGGCGGCTACGGCAGCAGCGACGACGACGACGGCCCGAGCTGGATTTTCGTCGTGCTCGTCTCGCTGGCCGTCTATGTCATCAGCTTCATGCTCATGCAGGCGCTGTCGCGCTATCGCGAGTTCGCCGCCGACCGCGGCGCCGCCGTGATCACGGGGCGGCCCAGTGCGCTGGCCGCGGCGCTGCTGAAGATCAGCGGCGTCAACGAGCGCATCCCCACGCAGGACCTGCGCGTCGCGTCGGAGATGCAGGCGTTCTTCATCAGCCCGGTCGGCAAGCGGATCGGCGGCCTGTTCGCCACCCATCCCCCGGTCGAGAAGCGGATCGCCGCGCTTTCGCGCCTCGAGGCCCAGCTCCAGGGCTCGGCCCTGGCGACGGCAGCCTGATCGGCTAGATGGGCCTGCTCGACGCGCTCATCGGCCGGCGGAAGGTCAAGGGCCCCGCGCCCGACCGGCTGTTCGCGCTGAGCACCGCGTACGTCGACCTCGAGTCCGCTCACGGGATCAAGACCCGCGGCGTGGCGGGCATCGTCTTCCAGGCGCTGGCGACGGCGGACTTCCAGCAGATCGTCGCGGACACCGAGGAGCTGCTGCAGGGGACCGGCGAGGAGACCGGCACCAAGATCGAGACCAGCGACGACGAGTTCGGCTACCGCTGGGTCGTCCTGCGCGACCCCGACATCGAGGACCTCGTCGTGGCGGTCAACACGGTCGGCGACGGGCTGGCGGTGGGCGGCTATGGGAACCGGATCCTGGCCGCCGTGTTCGCATTCGAGGACTCGAGCTCCCGGCCGCTGTACCTGATCTACAACTACAAGCGCGGGTCCTGGTACCCGTTCGCCCCCGCACCGGGGGACAAGCAGCGGGCCACCGAACGCGAGCTGCAGCTCAAGGCGCAGATCGGCGCGGGGCTGCCCCTCGAGCCCGAGCTCGAGCGCTGGTTTCCCCTCTGGGGAACCCCGATCTAGGAGAGGCGGCGCTCGCGGTACTCGCGCACCTTCGCGCGGTTGCCGCAGACGGCCATGTCGCACCACACCGCGCTGTGGTTGCGCGACTTGTCGTAGAACGCGACCTGGCAGTCGTCGGCGGGACAGACCTTCAGCCGCGCCCAGCTGCCGTCGCGCTCGGCCGCCGTGGCGATCGCGAGCAGCCGGCCCAGGGCACCATCTACGCCTTCGGCTGACGGCTCGACGCGCGCGCCGCCGTCCGCATCGAAGCGCACGCCGAGCCCGGCGCGGCGCGCGGCGTCGTCGAGGCGGGCCGGGACGGCGGGATCGAGCGCCTGGCCGTGGTGGGAGAGCAGCACTGCGCGCAGCGCCTCGCGGATCGAATGAGCGTGCTCGAGGTCGTGCTCGGTGACCTTGGCGCCCTTGGCAAGCAGCTCGTTCTCGACGAGCCAGTCGCGCAATGCCGCCGGGGAGACGAGGTCCTCCGTGGGCCCCTCGCCGTCGAACGTGTTGACGAAGCGCCGGACGCGCTCGAGGTCACCGGGGGCTGGATTGGTTGCCATATAGAAACACCATCTAAACCACTTGACAGGTTAGCTAACTAGTAATACGATGTTGCAGGTTACATCATTCGATCCAAGGAGCCAAGTCCTCTCATGATCAATCCCTCCCAGCTCCAGGTCCTCGCTTCCCAGATGCAGGTCCCCGCCACCGCCGCTCCGATGGTCCGCCTCCCGCGCCGCGCCCGCAGCGCACCGGCCGTCGCCGACGTCGTCATCCGCCACGCACGGTCGCGTGACGCGCGCTCGATTCGCGACCTCGAGGCGCTCGACAGCCACGCCCTCGGAGAGGGCGAGCGGCTGGTGGCCGAGGTCGACGGCCTCGTGGTCGCCGCGATCGCGGTGGCCGACGACACCGTCGCGGCCGACCCGTTCGAGCACACGGCCAACGTGAGCGCCCTGCTGCGCATCCGTGCGCGTCAGCTGCGGGCCGCGGCCACCCCGAAGCCCGCACCGCGTCTCGCCCTGATCCAGCGCCTGGCCCGATGACGGCAGGCGCCTGGACCCTCAGTCCGGGATCAGGCCGTCCCCGGTGAACGTCTCGCCGGCCTCGACGAACGACAGATCGGGCGGGGGCAGGATCAACGCCGACTCGTGCAGGTCGTCGTCCTCGAGCTCGGTGCCCTTGCTGCGGACGAGCTCGAGCATCTCCTCGAAGATCGCGTGGAAGGCGTCCTCGTCGCCGCCGTCGACCGCCTCGACGGCACGGTTGTCGAGATCGTTGAGGAGGTCTGTGTGCTCATCGGGGACCTCGAACTGGGCCTCGGTGGCGATACGGACGATCATGCCTTCTCCCCTTCCTCGATCTGCGGCGGGGCGCCGCCCGAGCCGATCTCGGCCTTCATCTTGGAAAGCTCGTCGTCGACCGCGGTCGTCGTGGTGAGCTCGCGCAGCTGACGGTCGATCTCGTCCTCGCCTGAGCCCAGCTGGGTGAGGTCCTCGAACGTGCCGGCCGCTTCGAGCTCGGACACGGCGTCGGCACGCGCCTTCATCTGCTCGGTCTTGTCGACGGCGCGCTGCATCGCCAGGCCGACGTCGGCCATCTGCTCGCCCACGCCGGTGGCGGCCTCGGAGATCCGGACCTGGGCCTCGGCCGCGGAGTACTGGGCCTTGATGACCTCCTTCTTGGTCCGGAAGGCCTCGATCTTCGTGCGCAGCTTCTTCTCGGAGTCGGTCAGGCGCTCCTGCTGGGACTCGAGGTCGGTGATCTGCTGGTCGAGCGTCTGGAGCTCGACCTGGAGGCCCTGCTTGCGCTCCAGCGCGGTGCGGGCCAGCTCCTCCTGCCCGGCGGCCAATGCCTGGCGCGCCTGGGTGTCGAGCTTGACGACCGACTGCTCGAGCTTGTCGGACTGCATCTGAAGGCGCTTCTTCGCCGTGACGACGTCGGCGATGCCCTTCTTGACGTTCTGAAGCGATTCGAGCTGCTTCTGGTAGCTGTAGTCGAGCGTCTCGGCCGGGTCTTCGGCCCGGTCGAGCAGCTTCGAGATCTTTGCCTTGACGACTGTGGAGAAGCGGCCGCCCATACCGGGCATATGGCCTCCTGGAAGCGAGGGGAACGGTGCGCATGGGAGCCTACCCGAGCCGTGGAACCCCGCCCCGTCGCCCGCTCCCGCTCGATCCTCGTCAAGTGGATGGGCCTCCAGGACGCCAACTCCGCGGGGTTCGTCCACGGTGGCACCGTGATGAAGCTCTGCGACGAGGTGGCGGGCCTCGCCGCGGTGCGCCACAGCGGCGTGCGGGCCGTCACCGCGGCGATGGACCGGATGACCTTCCTGCTGCCGGTCCACGTCGGCGAGCTCCTCACCCTCCAGGCGTCGGTCAACGCCGCGTGGCGAACGTCGATGGAGGTCGGGGTCCGCGTGGAGACCGAGAACGTGCGGACCGGCGAGCGCCGGCACACGAACACCGCCTACCTGACGATGGTGGCGCTCGACGACGAAGGCCGCCCCACGCCCGTACCGGAGCTCGAGTGCGAGACCGACGACGAGCGGCGGCGCGAGCGGGAGGCGCAGCTGCGGCGCGCCAACCGTCTGGCCGAGCGCGAGCAGATCGTCGGCGACCGCGCCGCGAAGGGCGAGCCGACGTGACCGTTCCGGCCTAGCGCTTGACCCAGCGGGCAGTGGTAGTGGTCGTCGTGCCGTCGGCGACGGTGAGCGTCGCGTCACGCGGCCCGTCCAGCGGGAAGGTGTGCTCGACCTCGGCTCCGGACGCGGTCGAGCCGTCGGAGAACCGCCAATCGCGGCGCAGGATGCGCCCGTCGCCGCCCGTGGTCCGGGCGGTGAACCGCCACGTGCGCGGCCCGACGTACTTCGCGGCGATGGCCGGCCGCAGCTGCTCGTAGACGGTGACCACCAACTGCCAGGCGGCCTCGTTGCCGCTCGCGTCGGTCGCGTTCAGCCGGACGGTGTACTTGCCGGGCTCGTAGTCGTGGGTGAAGCGCGTGCGCTTGTCGCCGGCGACGTCGGTGCTCGTCCCGTCGCCGAAGTCGACGTGCACCGGGCCGACGCGCTCGCCGCCCGGCGTGCTCGTGCGGTCGTGGACGAACGCCTGGTTGTAGACGGCGGTGAAGACCACCGGCAGCTTCCCGTCGGCGCCCGCGTCGCCCCACGTCGGCGACGCCATCGCCTGCACGCCCGGCCGCAGCGCCTGCAGCCAGCGGGTGGGCAGCGGCTGGCCGACCGCCGGGTCGACTCCGAAGCCGAGCTTGCCGACGTTCGACGCCTGGTCGGCGATGACCTGATCGCCCGCGTGCGGAGCGACGTTGTAGATGTTGTGGTCGCTGTCGTAGAGCGACGTGAAGCCCCAGGCCCAGGCCGGATAGAAGTAGCCCCAGTCGTCCTGGCCCTTGGAGAGCGCCACGACGGTGTCGGCGCCGGTGGTCGCGTTGGCGATCGCGTGGCGGATCTCCGGGAACGGCTCGCCGGGCATCGACAGGAACACGTTGCCGCCGATGCGCAGCGCCGTCAGGTAGGTGCCGATGACGCTGCCCGTCTGGTAGGGCGGGTCGGTGCTGCGATCGATCGGGTACTGGCCCGCGTTCTCGAACACCTGCTGCTTGGCCGCTTCGGGCAGCTTGTTGGCCGCGACGAGGCCGAGCAGCAGCGGGTTGGTGCCGGCGACCTGCGTCAGCGTCTCGCTGCTGGCGATCGTGTCGTCGGTGACCCAGTGCGCGTCGGCCAGCGCGCGGCCGACGATGCTGGTGACCACGCCGCTGAACCACTCGCTGGCCGGGATGCCGCCGACCTGGATCGGCGTCTCCTCGCGGCCGAGCGTCCCCGGGCCGACGACGTTGATGCCGCCCAGCCGCTCGTCGAGGGCAGCGCGGGTGAACCCGAAGTAGTCGGCGCTCAGCGTCTTCTCGCCCGAGCCCTCGACGATGTCGCCGTGGGTGGGCACGCTGACGAAGCTGGCGATGCTCGCCCCCGCCGGGCTGACCGCGCGCAGCACCGACACCTGGCCGTCCTGCGCCCAGCCCGGATAGCTGTCGGTCTGGTTGTTGTCGATGTTGCTGAGCCACGGCGCGTCGTAGGTGCCGACCTGCAGGTGCGCCGCGCGCGCCTGGGCGGCCGCGTCGACGATCGCCTTGACCGTCTGGTCGTGGACGAGCTTGAGATAGGGCAGCGGCACCGGGCCCCAGATGCCCTCGAGCGTGGCGCCCGCGTGCGTGTGGGTGGCCTGGACGATGATGTCGGCCGGGCCCATCGCGGGGCCCCCCGCCGCGGCGATCTGCTTCGCCGCCTTCTCCCGCACGCTCGTGATCCCGTAGTCGGGACCCTCCTGGTAGGCGGCGAACCATGCCTGGGCGTCGACGGTCGCCATCGCGACGGCCTTGGTGCCGTTGGAGACGTAGAACGCGCGGACCTCGATCGGGTCGTGGGTCGTCGTGATCGGCGGGCTGGCCCCGAAGCCGCCGGCGTAGACGGGCACGCCCGGTATCGGGGCGATGCTCCCGGTTGCGGCGCCGACCTGGAACGTCGCGGGTTGCGGCGCCGCGTGGGCGGCCGCGGGCACCGCCAGGGCAACGGCAAACACGGCGAGCAGAAGACTCCGGCGCATGTCCGCCAGAACGTCCGCGACGCCGCGAACTTGCTGCTAGAAGCCGACGGGGTGGCGGCGCTTGAAGCCGCGCGCGGAGCGCAGCGTCGGGCGCCAGCGCGGGCCCTTCAGGCCCGAGCGGTCACCGGCGGCGCTCGTGTCCAACCGCAGGCCGGCGATCACGGCGTAGGCGTGGCCGGGATTCGTGTAGACGGTGATCCACTCGCCCAGCCCCGCCGCGCCCCAGCGCATGAAGCTCCCCGAGTCCAGCGGCGAACGCAGCAGCGACGCGCCGTGCAGCGCGAACGAGACGGTGCCCGAGCAGTCGTAGCCGCGCGAGCGGAAGGTCCGGTTGTGCCCGCCGCCATACACGTACGGGAGGCCGATGATCTGGTTGGCGGCCCAGATGGCCTGCTGGACCTCGGGCGGCGCCAGCGCGGGCGCGGCCGCCATGCCGTTGGGCAGCAGCTTCGCGACCATCCCGTCGACGAGCTGCGTGGCCGCCGGATTCTCGACGCCGTACTCCTGGCCGCCTGTCGATTCGGCCGACGAGCTCTGGGGCTGCTGCGTCTGGTCGGGCGTCGCGCCGCCGGGATCGGAGCTGCCCTCGGTGCCATCCTGGGCGAGCGCCGGCGCAGCGCTTAGCGCCAAGCCCAACACCAGCATCGACGTTGTTGTCACGTAGCGGAATCCCCGCAAGGCGCAGCTCTCTCTCGTGAGCCTCCGGGGTTAGCTGACGGGCTAGCGCTGAAAGAGCCTGCGCTTCTCGCTCAAGTAGGCGAGATTCGCCCCAACAAATGGGTCCCCCGGTCCATGACCTCACGTCATGGATTCGGCAACAGCGCGGCAGGATACATACCCGCACGGCGGATTGCGGCGTTCTTATGCCAACTCGGGTTTGGCCAGCAATGGTGAGAGGTGGTGGCCGCGCTCGTTACGCTGGCCCGCGTGCCGCCGACGGCTCGAGCTCTCGCATCGCTGGCCGCAGCGGCCCTCCTGGCCGGCACGATTGCCGCCTGCGGGCGCGATTCGCAGCCCACGACCAACACGCCGGTGGTGGGCGTGAAGGGCAACCAGTCCAAGGCCGCCCCGGCGCTCGGGTTCCCGCAGTTCGCCACCAAGAACACCACGCGGGTCGGGGGTGCGGACCCGGTTGCGGACGCCGCTGCCGTGGCCCGTGCGGTCTACCCGGGAGGCTCGTCGGCGTCGAGCCCGCGAGCCGTCGTCCTCGCCGATGCGCGCGACTGGCGGGCCGCGCTGGCCGCCTCGGTCCTGATGGCCGCCCCATCCGCGCGCCGGTGTTGCTCGGGCAGGGAAGCGACCTCCCCGACGCCACCTCGGCCGCGCTCGAGGCGCTGGCGCCGAGCGGGTCCAAGCCCGCGGGCGGCGCCCAGGTCGTCCGGGTCGGCGACGTGGCCCGGCCCAAGGGCCTGAAGACCACCGACCTCGTCGGCCGCGACGACTTCGCCCTCGCGCGGGCGATCGACGCCTTCCAGGCCTCCGCGCGCGGCGCCTCGGCCGACAGCGTGGTGGTCGTCGGCTACGACCATCCCGAGTACGCCATGCCGGCGGCGGCGTGGGCGGCCAAGAGCGGCGATCCGATCCTCTTCACGCGTCGCGACGACCTGCCTGCCGACACGCGCGCGGCGATCGAGGCGCACGAGCAGCCGCGCATCTACGTCCTCGGGCCGCGCGACGCGGTCTCCTCGGCCGTCGTGCGCAAGCTGCGCTCGCTCGGCACGGTGGTGCGGATCCAGGGCCACGACCCGGAGCGCAACGCGATCGCGTTCGCGCGCTACACCGACGGGGCGTTCGGCTGGGGCGTCGTCGACCCCGGCCATGGCCTGGTCTTCGCCAACCCCGACCGGCCCGCCGACGCCGCCGCGGCCGCCCCGCTCTCGGCCAGCGGCACGTGGGGCCCGCTGCTCCTCGTCGGCGCCGACGGCCGGCTCCCGGAGGCGACCGGCGACTACCTGCTCGACATCCAGCCCGGCTACACGAGAGACCCCACGCGCGGGGTCTACAACCACGGCTGGCTGGTCGGCGACGACAAGGCGATCGCGATCTCCACGCAATCGCAGATCGACGCGCTGCTCGAGATCTCACCGGCCGGCAATCGCCTACCCTCAAGCGCGCCGTGAGCGAAGCCGAGCACCCCGACCGTTTCGGGGCCCAGCGCGAGGTGACCGTCGAGGACGTCCGCCAGCTCATGGGCGCCTCCACCCCCCACTTCGCGCTGCAGCTGCGCAACCGGATCGCGCGGCTGATACGCGGCCTGCCGGCCGACCATCCCGCCCGGCTGGAGGGCGAGCGCGAGGTCGCCCGTCTGGAGAGCCTCGGCTACACGGGCGAGGTCCGCGGCCATGAGGCCGAGGAGGGCCTGCGGCCGCTCCCGTCGGTCGCGGACGCCGGGGAGGGCTAGCTCCAGGCGGCGCAGACCTCGGCGATGTGCCGGGCGTCGGTGCCACAGCAGCCGCCCGCGACCCGAGCCGCCTGCAGCTGTGCGCGGAGCTCGCGGTAGCGCGCGCCGAGGTCGACCGGATCGCCGGGGTCGAGCTCAGTGGCCTCGTCGAGCTCTGCGTGGCTGCGGGTGGAGGCGTTGGCGCGGACGCCTCCGATGCGGTCGAGCCAGGCCCCGCCGTCCTGCAGCGCTCCGGCGAAGTGCGTCGGGTGGGCGCAGTTGACCATGAAGTACCGGGCGGCCCCGCCGGTCTGGGCGTCGACGTGCTCGATGGCCTCGCCGAGCCCGGTCCCGTCGGGCAGACGGCCGTCGGTCTCGACGGTGAACGAGATCGCCGCGGGAATTCCAGCCTGCTCTGCGGCGAGCACGATTCCCACCGCTTCATCCGGATAGGTGAGCGTGACGCCACAGACCAGATCGGCCGCGCTGCCGGCGAAGGTCGAGACCTGCCGGGCGTGGTAGCCGCGGGCCTCCTCGGCGCTCATCATCTCGCCCGGGTCGTAGCCGTCGCCGCGCGGCCCGATGACACCGCAGATCGCGATCGGCGTGGTCTCGGACTCGGCACCGGCGCGGAGCTCCTCGGCGAACGCGACCGCCGCGCGGTTGGCTTCGTCGAGCGTCTCGGGCGTATAGCCCAGCTGCGCACCCCAATCCGGGTTCGCCCGCCAGGTGGCCGTGTCCAGGACGAACCCGACCTCCTGCGCTCGCGCGATCGCGAGATAGGGTTCGAAGTAGTCGCGCAAGGCCGCCCGGCCGTCCTCGTCGGCGAGCAGCACGAACGCCGCGAAACACGGCAGGTCGAGACCTCGATCGAAGATCAGCGACGTCTCCAGCCCGCCGTCGGTGATGTAGAGACGATCCCCTGAGAGCCGAGGCAGCCGCTCACGCGTCGACATAGCTGCAACCCTCCCACAGATGGACCTGACCTTCACGGATTCCCAGCGCGCCTTCCGCGACGAGCTTCGCGCCTGGCTGGAGGCCAATCCGCCCGGCGAGGAGCCTTCGAGCGAAGAGGCGGCCATGACCTGGCGGCGCGACTGGCAGCGGCACCTGCACGAGGGTGGATGGGCAGGCGTGCACTGGCCCACCGAGTACGGCGGCCGCGGGGCGTCGCTGACCGAGACGGCGATCTTCTTCGAGGAGCTGGGGCGCGCACAGTCGCCGCTGCCCGCCAACACGCTCGGGCTGCTGCTCGCGGGCCCGACGATCATGAGCTGGGGCACCGACGAGCAGAAGGAGCGCTACCTCGCCCCCATCCTCTCGGCCGACGAGATCTGGTGCCAGGGGTTCTCCGAACCCGACGCCGGGTCGGACCTCGCGGCGCTGAAGACGCGGGCGGTGCAGGACGGCGACGACTGGGTGGTCACCGGCCAGAAGGTCTGGACCTCCGGCGCCCAGTACTCGAAGTGGTGCATGCTCGTCGCGCGCACCGACACCGAGGCCCCCAAGCACAAGGGGCTGACCTACTTCCTGCTCGACATGGACCAGGACGCCGTGCAGGTCCGGCCGCTGCGCCAGATCACCGGCGACCCGGAGTTCAACGAGCTCTTCATCGAGGAGGCGCGGGTCCCGAACGAGAACGTCCTCGGCGGGGTCGGCAACGGCTGGAAGGTCGCGCTGACCACGCTGATGAACGAGCGCGCCGGGCTGGGCTTCTTCCTCCAGGTGCGCCTGCGCCAGATGCTCGACGAGGTCTTCGACGCGGCGGCCGCGGGCGGGATGCTCTCCGACGCGCATGTGGCCGACACGCTGGCCGACCTCCACGTCCGCACCGAGGTGCTGCGCCTGACCGCCTATCGCGGCCTGAGCGCCATCGAGCAGTACGGCCAGCCCGGGCCCGAGGGCTCGCTGGTCAAGTGGCTGTGGTCGGAGACCAACCAGATGCTCACCGCCCTGGCGCCGGGGATCATCGGGCCCGAGGCGCTGACCGCCGGCACCCGCTGGTCGTATGAGCTGCTGCGAGCGCGCGGCAACACGATCGAAGGCGGGACCACCGAGATCCTCAAGAACATCGTCGCCGAGCGCGTGCTCGGCCTGCCCCGGGCCGGGCGCTAGGAGGGACGAGATGCGCTTCACGCTTTCCGACGACCAGCAGGAGATCAAGCGCACCGCCCGCGACCTGCTCGCCAGCCGCGCCACGGTCGAGCGCGTGCGCGAGCACGCCGAGGCCGGCCGCTACGACGACGCACTGTGGCGCGAGCTCTGCGAGCTGGGCTGGCCGGGCATCGCGGTCGCCGAGGAGCACGGCGGGCAGGGCCTGGGCATGGTCGAGCTGTGCGTCCTGCTCGAGGAGCTGGGCTACGCGTGCGCCGCCACGCCGCTGCTGGGCAGCGTGCTTGCCGGGCTGGCGATCAAGCAGGCCGGCTCGGACGCCCAGCGCGAGCGCTGGCTGGGCGGGTTGGCCACCGGCGAGCTGCGTGGCGCGGTGGGCCTCGCGCGCAACGGCGCCGCCGAGCTGGTGCCCGACGCGCCGGGCGCCGACGTGGTCGTTCTCGTCGACGCCGCCGCCGGCACGGCCGCGCTCGTCGAGGGCGATGCAGTCGAGGCGGTCGACGCGATCGACGGCACGCGCCGCCACGGCCGCGTCGCCACGGGCGGCGGCGAGCCGCTGGAGGGCGACGTCGAAGCGGCGCTCGACCGGGCGCTGGTGGCGGTCGCCGCCGAGCTCGTCGGGGTCGGCCAGCGCGCGCTCGACATGACCCTCGACTACGTCAAGGAGCGCAAGCAGTTCGGCGTGCCCGTGGGCAGCTTCCAGGCCGTCCAGCACCGGGCGGCCAAGATGCTGCTCGACACCGAGGGCGGGCGGTCGGCGACGTACTTCGCCGCCTGGACCGCCGACGCCGATCCTGATCGGCTCCCGGTCGCCGCTGCGATGGCAAAGGCGTGGACCTCCGACGGCGCGCGCGACACCACGGCCGGCGCGATCCAGCTCCACGGCGGCATCGGCTTCACGTGGGAGGCCGACGTGCACTGGTGGTTCAAGCGCGCGCAGCTCGGCGCGCACTACCTCGGCGACGCCGGCGCGCACCGCGCGCGGATCACCGAGCTGGTCGCCGCCCAGCGCGGCGCACCGGCTCCCGCCTGACCGCGGTGGCCGAGGCGCCCGCACGACCGGAGGGCATCGAGGGACTGGACTTCGCCGGCCCGTTCCCGGTCGGGATCTACGCGGCGAAGCTGCGGGACCGGCTGCGCGAGTTCACGCGGGTCCAGGTGTTCGGCGAGGTGTGGAACCTCCGGCCGTCGCGGGCGAAGGTCTACTTCGAGCTGCGCGACGGCCAAGGCGCTCTGCCGTGCTCGATGTGGCGCGACGCGTTCGAGGCGCTGGGCCTGGTCGCCGACGCGCTGGTCGACGGGGCGCAGGTCGTGGTGGGCGGCGGGCCGGACTACTACCCCGGCAGCCGCACGTCCTCGCCGTCGTTCACCTTCGCGGTCACGGGCCTGCGCATCGCCGGCGAGGGCGACCTGCTGGCCCAGCTCGAGGCGCTGCGCCGCTCGCTGGCCGCCGAGGGCCTGTTCGAGCCCCAGAAGCGGCTGGCCCGCCCGGCGCTGCCGCGGACGATCGGCGTGATCACCGGCGAGGGCGGCAAGGCGCGCGACGACGTGCTCGCCGGGCTGCGCCGGCGCGGCTGGGCCGGGCGGCTGGTGTGGGCGTTCGCCCCGGTGCAGGACCGCCACGCGGCGCCTGCCATCACCCGCGCGCTGACCGACCTCGCCTCGGTCGAGGAGGTCGAGGTGATCATCGTGGCGCGCGGCGGCGGCTCGCTGGCCGACCTGTTCGCCTTCTGCGACGAGACCCTGTGCCGGACCGTCGCGCTGCTGCGCACGCCGGTGATCGCCTCGGTCGGCCACCACACCGACCGCACGCTGATCGACGACGTCGCGGCGGCCTCGTGCTCGACGCCCACCCATGCGGCGGAGACCGCGGTGCCCTGCCACGTGGGCGAGGCGAACGAGTCCCTGCGCCGCGCCGTCGGCCGGCTCGAGCACCACTCCCGCCGTGCCGTGCTCGACCGCGCCCGCCACCTCGTGAGCCTCGCGCGGGCGCCCGCCGACCACGTCGCGCGCCAGCGCCGCACGCTGCACCAGTCGCTGCGCGAGATCCGCGCCAGCGCCCGCCGCAACCTGCTCGAACGCGCGTCGCTGACTCGCACCCGGGCGCTCGTCCTGTCGCGCAAGGCGTCGGCCGGAGCGGGCGCCGAGCGCGCGGCGCGCGCGGCGCACCTGGACGGCCTGACCTCCGCCCTGACCGCCCACGACCCCGAGCGGGTGCTCGAGCGCGGCTACGCGGTCGTCGACGACGGCGAGGGCAACGTCGTGACCACCGCGCGCGACGCCCGCACCGCCAAAGGCGTGCGCCTCACGTTCAGCGACGACTCGGTCCGTGCGAGGATCGAGGAGTGAGCAGCTCCCCGAGAGCGCGACCGTACGAGACCGCCACCGCGCGGCTGGAGGAGATCATCCGCCGCCTGGACTCGGGCGAGGCCGGGCTGCGCGAGACGCTCGACCTCGTCAAGGAGGGCCGCACGCTGGTCGAGTTCTGCGCCGGCGAGCTCGACGCCGTCGGCCGGGGGCTCGAGGAGCTGCGACTCGACGAGCTCGTCGCGCGCCTCGAGGCGGGCGCCCAGGCTCCGCCGTCATGACGCTCTGGGACCGCATCGCCGAGCTGCCGCTGGTGATCGAGGAGTACGCGCTGCAGCGCCTCGAGCGCGACGTGTCGAGCGACTTCACGCGGGTGTCGACCGTCGTGAGCCTCTACGGCATCGGCACGGCGGGGATCGGCGAGGACGTCGTCTACGACGCCGTCGACCACGACGTGCTCCAGGAGGCGGGCCCGATCCTGCCGCTCGCGGGCGACTGGACCCTGGGTGCGTTCTGCGACCACTTCGAGGCGCTCGACCCCTTCCCCAGTCCGCCGCAGCGCGAGGTCTCGCGCCGCTACCGGGCGTGGACGTTCGAGTCCGCCGCGCTGGACCTCGCGCTGTCCCAGGCCGGCCGCACTCTTCACGAGGTCCTCGGCCGCGAACCGCGGCCGGTGCGCTTCGTCGTCTCGCTGCGGCTGGGCGACCCGTCGACGCTCGAGCCGCTGCGCCGGCGGCTGGACCGCTACCCCGGCCTGCGCTTCAAGCTCGACCCGACCACCGACTGGAACGACGAGCTGGTCGCCGAGATCGCCGCCACGGGCGCGATCGACAGCGTCGACTTCAAGGGCCACTACTCGGGCACCGTGGTCGACGTGCCGCCCGACCCCGAGCTCTACGAGCGCGTCCTCGCCGCGCTTCCCGACGCCTGGATCGAGGACCCGCACGACGACCCCGCCGTCATGGCCGTGCTCGAGCCGCACCGCGAGCGCGTGACCTGGGACGCGCCGATCCATTCCGTGGCGGACATCGAGGCCCTGCCCTGGAAGCCGACGATGGTCAACGTCAAGCCGTCGCGGCTGGGGCCGCTGCGCGAGCTGCTCGCGGCCTACGAGCACTGCGAGGCCAACGGCATCCGCATGTACGGCGGCGGGCAGTTCGAGCTCGGCCCGGGCCGCGGCCAGATCCAGTACCTGGCCTCGCTGTTTCACGCCGACGGGCCCAACGACGTGGCGCCGGGCGGCTACAACGCCCCGGACCCGCCCGAGGGCCTCCCGCAGTCTCCGCTCGAGCCGCAGCCGAGCGCCGTCGGCTTCCGCTGGGGCTGACCGGACTACGCGGCGGCGGGTGCGCCGACCTCCGCGTAGACACCCATCTCGAAACCGACCACGGTCTGGACGACCCGCGCGTCGAAGAACGGCAGTACCTGGGTGAAGAACGCGCCGGCGACTCCGCTCGCGCGATCCATCCAGTAGTAACAGTTGGCCAGGCCCGCCCAGTCGCCGCTGCCGGCCCTGCGCATGCCCGGCAGGTCCTCGAAGACGAGGTGGTAGCCGAGCCCGAAGCCCTGGGCCACGGGCATCGACGGGACGTCGTTGCTCAGCTCCTGGTCGAGGAGGGCGTCGATGGCGGCGGCGTTCCTGCTCGGACCGTACGCCCGGCTGGGATCGGGTGCGTTTCAGGCGCCATGCGCCGACTCTCTCGCACTCCTCGCCACTGCTGTGCACCGTGTTCGCCTGCGCGACGGCGCAGGCGGTCAGAGGACATCCCGGGCGGGAAGTGGTCGTCCACCTACATCACCGAGCCCGACGGCACCTCGCTGCACGCGGCGATCCTGCGGCCCTCGCACCTGAAGCCCACCGACAAGTCGCCGGTGATCTTGACGGTCTCGGTCTACGACAACTCTTCCGGGGAGTTCGGGGCCGTCGGGCCGGCCGAGGACATCCCGTACGACCCGGTCGGGCCCGAGCAACGGGGCGACGGCCAACTACATGGACTTCCTGACCGACCCGCGCCTGATGGAGAAGGGCTACACCTACGCGATCGTCGACCTGCGCGGCACCGGCGGGTCGTCGGGCTGTCAGGACTGGGCCGGACCGGGCGAGCAGGCCGACGTCGTCGAGGCGGTCAAGTGGGCGGCCAAGCAGCCGTGGTCGAACGGCCGGGTGGCGATCTACGGCAAGTCCTACGACGGCGTGACCGGCCTGATCGGCACGGCGCTGCGGCCGGAGGGGCTGAGCGCGGTGCTGTCGATGGAGCCCGTCTACGACGACTACCGCTACCTCTACGGCGACGGGATGCGGCGCGCGAACTGGGCGCTCACCCCCGCGCTCTACGACGGCATCGCGGCGAGCCCCGGGCCGGTCGCGGACACGCCGAACGACCCGACCTACACGATCAACTCGGTCAACGACACCCAGCGGCCCGGCTGTCCGGTCGGCAACCTCGCCGACCAGGCCGCCAACGACGACCACTACTCGCCGTTCTGGCGCAAGCGCAACTTCATCACCCAGGTCGCCGGCTCCAACGTGCCGCTGTTCCTCACCCAGGGCATGACCGAGAACAACACCGCACCCGACGGCCTCGCCGAGTTCCTGCGCAACCACACCGGTCCCGAGCGCGCGTGGCTGGGCCCGTGGAACCACGTCCGCGGCAACCAGCGCAACGCCCGCGGCCGGCTGATGATGGGCCGCGAGGGCTGGTTCGACGAGGTCTTCCGGTTCTTCGACAAGTACCTGCGCGGCGTCAAGCCCGACGTCGCCGACCCCAACTTCGTCGTCCAGACCAACGACGGCGTGTGGCGGCCCGAGAAGAAGTGGCCGCCCTCCGACGCCCACGAGTACACGACCGAGCTCAATCCCGGCACCTACAGCGACGACGCGACGTCGAACGCCACCGGCTCGGGCAGCTCGACCGGCGTCTGGACCGTCTCGCCGCCGCTGCCCCACCAGGCGATGCTGGCCGGCGCCCCGACAGCCGTCGTCGACGTCAGCTCCGCCGCGCCGCTCGCCAACCTGGTCGTCGACGTCTACGACATCGGCCCGGACGGCAAGGGCCCGCTCGTCAGCCGCCAGGGCCACCTGATTCGCAGCAACGGGCCGATCACGCTGCACATGATGTCGGCCGACTGGAAGTTCGCCGCCGGCCACCGGATCGGCGTCCGCGTGACCGACAACAACCAGGACTGGTGGCTCGCCGCCGTCCCGACCAAGCAGACCGTCACCGTGCACGGCGGCCAGATCAGCCTCCCGTTCTTGACCTACGCGCGCGACGCGGTGCTCCCGGGCGATCCCAGCGACGCGCTGCCTGAGTACCTGGGTGCGCAGGCCACGGTGCCGGCGGGGACGCCGGCCACCGAGGGCTTCGCGCTGCCGCCGGCGCAGGTCCCCCCGCCCGCCTGATCGCGGCGGCGACGCAAGTTCCACCGAAATCCTGCGTTTGAGCCGCCATGCACCGGCTCATCGTCATCGTCGGCCTGCTGGCCGGCCTCGCTCTGCCCTCCGCGTCGTTCGCCGCCGTTCCGCCCGGCGCGACCTGGCACGAGGAGTACTTCGCCGGCTCCGACGGCAACAAGCTGCACGCCGACGTGCTGCGCCCCAAGGGCCTGCCCGCGGACGCCAAGACGCCGGTGATCATGACGATCAGCCCCTACGTCAACCACTCCACGCAGAACGGCACCGACGCGGATCCCACGAAGATCCCGCCGTCTGACCGCTTCCGCGACTTCGAGCTCGGCTCGGGTGTGTTCGAGAAGGGCTACACGTACGTGATGGTCGACCTGCCCGGCTTCGGCGGCAGCGCCGGCTGCACCGACTGGGGCGGGCCCGCCGAGCAGGCGGCGGTCAAGGACGCTGTCGAGTGGGCCGCCGAGCAGCCGTGGTCGACCGGCAAGGTCGGCACCTACGGCAAGTCCTACGACGGCTGGACCGGGCTGATGGCGATCGCCCAGCAGCCCAAGGGCCTGGCCGCGGTGGTCGCCCAGGAGCCCGTCTACAGCGGCTACGACTACGAGTACATGAACGGCGTGCGGTTCGACACGTCGGCCGTCGAGGGGCCCGTGTTCGACGCGGTCAACATCGTTCCGGGCACGGTCAACGACACCCCGGAGTACCACACCAACAGCGCCCCGACGACACCGTGGTGCTACGGGACCAACGCCGCGCTGCAGCAGCAGGACAGCGCCGAGGCCGGGTTCTGGAAGGTCCGCGACCTCACTCCGGCCGTGCGCGACATGCGCACGCCGCTGTTCCTGACGCAGGGCTTCCTCGAGGACAACACCAAGCCCGACGGCGCCTGGGACTTCTTCAACAACCTGGCCGGCCCGCGGCGCGCGTGGTTCGGCGAGTGGGACCACGTCCGCGGCAACGACACCGTCGGCAGCGGCGCGAACGCCCAGCCGGCCATGGGCCGCACCGGCTGGTTCGCCGAGGTCATGCGCTTCTACGACCTCTACCTCAAGGGCAAGTACCCCGGGGTCAACGACCCGAAGATCTCCGTGCAGTCCGGGGACGGCACCTGGCGCTCGGAGAAGAAGTGGCCGCCGGCCGACAGCGACCACTACGTCACGACGCTGCGCGGCGGCAGCTACGCCGACGACAACGGCAACGACGGCACCGGGACGGGTGGCGGCAAGGGCATCTGGACGATTTCCGCGCCAGTGACCTCCGACGTGCACTTCTCGGGCGTGCCGCGCATCACCGTCGACACCCAGACGACGCTGCCCAACGCCAACCTCGTCGCCGACGTCTACGACATCGACGAGAACAACAAGGCGATCCTGATCAGCCGCGGCGCGCAGCTGCTGCGCAGCGGCGGCCTGCACAGCTTCGACCTCTACGGCAACGACTGGCCGATCCACGCCGGGCATCGCATCGGCGTGCTGATCACCGGCTCGAACGCCGAGTGGTTCACCCACGTGCCGACGCAGCAGAGCGTCACGGTTCGCTGGGCGCGGATCGGCCTGCCGTTCCTGGCCGCGCCGCACCCCAGCAACCTCGCCGGGCAGCCGGCGGCGAAGCTGACCGCGTATCGCTCCTCGGCGCCGTTCGCGGTGCCCGCGGCGACGATCGAGAGCGCCGCGAGCCCGTTCACGCTGCCGCCGGGGGCGTAGCGGCCCGCCGGAACGCCCCTGTGCGGTAGAACCCCTTCGTGGCCTCGATCCTGATCGCCAACCTCTGGCGACGCCCCGGGCGCACGGCGTTCACCGCGCTGGGCATCGCGCTCGGCGTCGCGACGATCGTCGCGCTGCTGTCGCTCGGCGACGGCCTGAAGAAGACGGCCGGCGGGCTGGTGCACCTCGGCGACTCGGACTTCGCCGTCTTCCAGCACGGCGTCGAGGACCCGACAGCGTCCTTCCTGCCCGAGTCGCTCGAGCGCAGGGTGAGGGCCGTGCCCGGCGTGGCGACGACCGTGCCGATCATGCTGCTCGTCGAGAAGATCAAGCCGCATCCCGAGGCGATCGTGTTCGGCACCCCGCCCAAGGGCTCGATGGCCGCGCGGCTGGTGATGCTCTCCGGCCACCGCGCCGAACACACCGGTGAGGTGGCGGTCGGCGACATCCTCGCCAGCCGCATGCACACCGGCCTGAACGACAAGCTCAAGGTCGGCAAGCGCTCGCTGAAGGTCGTCGGCATCTACCACGTGGGGCAGTTCTTCGTCGACTCCGGCGCGGTCGTCGGCCTCGGCGAGGCCCAGGGCATCGTCCAGCGCCCCGACGAGGTGACGACCGTCGCGGTGCAGATCGCCGCCAACGCCCACACCAAGGACGTCGCCAAGGCGGTCGGTCGCCTGCTGCCCGGCACCGACGTGATCGCCAACCCCGAGGAGGCGGCGCGCGCGGGCGCCAACGGTCAGCTCATCCACAAGACCGTGCTGCTGCTCGTGGCCGTCGCGCTGATCATCGGCGGCATCGGGGTGACGAACACGATGGCCATGGCCGTCCTCGAGCGAGCGCGCGAGCTCGCGCTGATGTCAGCGGTCGGCTGGTCGCCGCGTCAGGTCGGCGGCCTGGTGCTCGCCGAGGGGATCGCGGTGAGCGTCATCGGCGCCGGCGTCGGATTGCTGCTCGGGGTGCTGGGCGCCGGAGGGCTCACCGACGCGCTCGGGGTGAGCAACGCCGTGCGGCCCGAGGTGACCGCGACGAGCATGGGCCGCGGCCTGGTCATCGGGATCGCCATCGGCGTGCTCGGCGGCCTCTATCCGGCATGGCGGGTCAGCCGCCTGCCGGCCGAAGAGCTCTTGACGCGCGGCGCCTAGGAGTCCGGCGGCGCGACGAGGCGGCCGTCGAGCATGTAGAGAATCCGGTCCGCGCGGTCGGCGATCTCGGCGTCGTGGGTGACGACGATCATCGACGTCCCGCGGCGGGCGCGGGCGCTCTCGAGCAACTCGAGGATCCGCGCGCTGTTGGCGGAGTCCAGGGCGCCGGTCGGCTCGTCGGCGAGCAGCAGCCGGGGATCGTTGGCCAGGGCGCGGGCGACGGCGACGCGCTGGCGCTCACCGCCTGAGAGCTCGCCGGGAAGATGGTCGGTGCGGCCGGTGAGGCCGACCTCGTCGAGCAGGTCGAGGGCGCGCTTGCGGCGATCGGTGCGCGACAGCCCGGCCGCCACGAGCGGGACCTCGACGTTGCCCTGGGCCGTGAGCATCGGCAGCAGGTGGTGCAGCTGGAAGATGAACCCGACCACGTCGCGGTGATAGCCGGCCAGCCCACCGTGGGCCTCGGGCGGGACGCCGTCGACCGTCACCCGGCCGCTGTCGGGGCGGGCGAGCCCGCCGATAAGCCCCAGCAGCGTGCTCTTGCCGGAGCCGCTGGGCCCCATCAGGGCGACACATTCACCGGGGCGGACGTGCAGCGAGACGTCGGCCACGGCGATGACCGCGCCGCGGACGCGGCGCACGCGCTCGACGACCACCTCGGCGCCGGCCCGCACCGCCTCATCGGTCTGCACCTGCGGGGCTCCCCCCGCCTGTGTTTCCGGCCGCGCGCTCATCCGTGAATCGACTCTAGCGGGCGCCCGCGAACGACCCGCCGGTCCCATCTCACCGCATATCGGGGCAAGGATCGCCCGGTTTCTGCGTTGGAGACTGCATGAAGAAGCTCTTCGCCATCTCTCTCGCCGCCGCGTTCCTCGTGCCGGCGTCCTCCGCTCTGGCCGTGCCGACAAAGCTGCCAGACGGCGCCAAGTGGTCTCAGGCCACGATCACCGAGCCCGACGGGACCAAGCTCCACGCCGACATCCTGCGTCCGGCGCATCTGCCCGACAACGCCAAGACACCGGTCATCGTGTCGATCGGCCCGTACTTCAACCACTCCGGGCAGGAGAGCGCCGTCGACGACTACGAGCCGCTCAACGCGCCCGAAGGCCCGTCGAACCGCTTCCTGGACTTCATCGAGGGCGGCCGGCTCATGCAGCGCGGCTACACCTTCGTGATGGTCGACCTGCGCGGCTTCGGCGGCTCGACCGGTTGCCTGGACTGGGGCGGCCCGGGCGAGCAGTCCGACGTGGTCGAGTCGATCAAGTGGGCGGCCACGCAGCCGTGGTCGACCGGCGCCGTCGGCACCTACGGCAAGTCCTATGACGGCATGACCGGCCTGATCGCCGCTGCCAAGCAGCCGCCCGGCCTGAAGGCCGTCGTCTCCGGCGAGCCGGTCTACGACGACTACCGCTACCTCTACGGCGACGGCATCCGCCGCCTGAACTGGGCCGCCACGCCGGCGCTCTACGACGCGATCTCGATCACGCCGGGGCCGGCTCAGGACGACCCGATGTACAACGTCAACGGCGCGAGCGAGAACGCCCAGCGCCCCGGCTGCCACGCGGCCAACTGGTTCGACCAGGCCGGCAACGAGGACCACTACTCGGCGTTCTGGCGCGAGCGCAACATCATCACGATGGTCAAGGGCTCGACCGTGCCTGTGTTCTTCACCCAGGGCACGACCGAGAACAACACCGTCGGCGACGGCCTCGCGCAGTTCCTGGCCAACCACGCGGGCCCCGAGCGCGGCTGGATCGGCCCGTGGCTGCATGTCCGCGGCAACGAGACCGACGGCCGCCCCAACGGGCGACTGCTGATGGGCCGCCAGGGCTGGTTCGACGAGGTCATGCGGTACTACGACAAGTACCTCAAGGGCGTCGCACCGGCGGTCAAGGACCCGAACTTCGCGGTCCAGACCAACGACGGCATCTGGCGCGGTGAGTC
Organism: uncultured Actinomycetes bacterium; assembly: GCA_963825415.1. Taxonomy (GTDB): domain Bacteria; phylum Actinomycetota; class Thermoleophilia; order Solirubrobacterales; family Solirubrobacteraceae; genus BP-464. The sequence goes on from CAWGTD010000006.1 coordinate 516,604, forward strand.
CAAGTGGCCGCCGTCGGACGCCCGCGACTACACCAGCGACCTGCGGTCGGGCACGTACACCGACACCAGCAACTCGTCGGCGACCGGCAGCGATGCCAACGCGACGTCGGGTGTCTGGACGATCTCGCCGCCGCTGCCGTACGACGCGCACTACGCGGGCTCGGGCAAGGCGGTCATCGACGTCGCCTCGACGTTGCCGCGCGCGAACCTCGTGATCGACGTCTATGACCTCGACGAGACGGGCAAGGGCCCGTTGGTGACCCGTCAGGGCCATCTGATCTACGGCAACGGCGCCGTGCCGATGGACCTCTGGTCGACCGACTGGAAGTTCAAGAAGGGCCACCGGATCGCCGTTCGCGTCACCGACAACAACGCCGACTGGTTCGCGCTGGCGATACCGACCAACCAGACGGTCAACGTCTATGGCGGCACCGTGACGCTGCCGTTCCTCAAGAAGGCGCGGACCAGCGCGAACACGATCCAGGGCGACCCGGGCGTGCAGCTGCCGTCGTACCTGGCCGACACGGTGACGGTGCCGCCCGCGATCCTGGAGTCCTCGACCTCGAGCGACTTCACGCTTCCGCCGGCCCAGGTCGTCGGGCAGTAACGGACTTGCGAGCCCCGGTGGCGCAGCGCGCCGCCGGGGCCGCACTCCCTACCGGCGGTAGCGGCTCTTGACGCTCTCGCAGCCGCGCACGCTCGGCTTCACGCGGCCGTAGAAGACGGTGTCGCGGCCCGCGCCGCAGTCGATGCTCACGTGCCGGGCGGTGGCCGCGTAGACCTCGTCGTCGCCCGGGCCGGCCACGACGCGGTTCTGGCCGCGGCCGCGCAGGCGGATCTGGTCGGCGCCGTCGCCGCCGAGCAGCACGTTGGCGCCCTCGCCGCCCTGGAGGAAGTCGTTGCCCGCCTCGCCGACGATGCGGTTCGAGCCGCGCCCGCCGTAGATCGTGTCGTCGCCCGCCCCGCCTTCGAGGAGGTCGGACGAGCCCTGGCCGCCCGCCTCGTGGTTGCGGTCGCCCCAGATCACGTCGTTGCCCTCGCCGCCGGTCAGGCGGTCCGAGCCATGGCCGCCGAGCAGGGTGTCGTCGCGCGCGGTGCCCAGGTGCGAGGCGCCGGCGTCGGAGGCGAGCCAGCGGATGCCGCGCGCGGGATCGGCCACGGGCGCGGCGGCCACGACGTCCTCGCAGTCGCGGATGCGGCCCTGGCGCAGCGCCTGGGAGTTCGACACTCCGCCGGGTCGGCGGTAGGGGTTGACGACGATCGTGTCGGCGCCGGGCCCGCAGTCGACGGACTCGACCGCTGTGCCGTTGTTGACGTAGACCACGTCGTCGCCGTCGCCGGCGTAGATCGCGTCGGGCCCCGAGTCGGCGTAGATGACGTCGTTGCCCTCGCCGCCCTGGATGACGTCGCCGCCAGACCCTCCGTGCAGGAGGTCGTCCCCGGAGCCGCCGGAGACCAGGTCCGGCGCCGCAGCGCCGTCGAGCACGTCACCGCCCGCCCCGCCGCTCATGATGTCGTGGCCGAAGCCGCCGAACAGCCGGTCGGCACCATCGCCGCCGGACAGACGGTCGTCCCCCGAGCCACCGTCGAGCAGGTCGTCGCCGCCGAGCGCGGTCAGCGAGTCGCCGCCGGTGTCGCCGAACAGCCGGTCGGCACCCGGCCCGCCGCGCAGATGGTCGGAGCCCTCGAGCCCGTGCAGCTCGGCGGCCCCGCCCGAGACGGTCAGGCTGTCAGGGCCGGGCAGGCCGTAGCGCACCTTCGCCGGCGCCGCAGGGAGGGCCGTCAGCTCCGGCGCGACCGGAAGCCCGTCGACCGTCGGCACCGCCCACGCGGTGGGCAGCCCGGCCGGGAGCGCGACCGGCAGAAGGTCAGCGCGCGCAGCCGCAGGCACCGCAAAGGCGGCGAGCAGGCAGGCGAGCATGCAGAAGCGACGGCGCCCCATCCCCCTTCAGATCGGCAGGCCCGCCGCGTCGCTGAAGCGCGTGCGGCGAGCCTGGCCGAACGGTTTCCTGGTCAGACGCGCTGGATCAGCGTGCCTGTACCGAGCCCGCCGCCGCAGCACATCGTGACGAAGCCGATCTCCTTGTCGGAGCGCTCGAGCTCGTGCAGCAGCGTGGTGAGCAGCCGTGCGCCGGTCGAGCCGAGCGGGTGGCCGAGCGCCATCGCGCCGCCGTTGACGTTGACGCGGTCCATGTCGGGGCTGTGCTCCCGCCGCCAGGCGGCCACGACCGGTGCGAACGCCTCGTTGATCTCGAACAGGTCGATGTCGTCGATCGACATCGAGTTGCGCTCCAGGATCTTCGCCGTCGCCGGGATCGGGCCCTCGAGCATCTTGACCGGGTCGCAGCCGACGGTCGTCTGGTCGACGATCCGCGCGCGCGGAGTCAGGCCGAGCTCGGAAGCCTTGTCGGCGCTCATCAGCAGCACGGCGGCCGCGCCGTCGGAGATCTGCGAGGCGTTGCCCGCCGTGATCTTGCCGTCCTCCTTGAAGACGGTCTTCAGCTGGCTCAGCGACTCGAGGTTCGTGTCCGGGCGGATGCCCTGGTCGGTCACGTAGGTGTCGCCGTTGACCTGCATCGGGATCATCTCGCGCTCGAAGCGGCCTTCCTCGGTGGCCTGGTGGGCGAGCTTGTGCGAGCGCACGGCGAGCTCGTCGAGCTCCGAACGGGGGATCTCCCACTCGTCGGCGATCAGCTCGGCCCCGAGGCCCTGGCCGACGATGTTGTGCTTGGCCATCAGCTCGGGGGTGAAGGCGAAGCCGAAGTCCTGCTGGGTCTTCATGCCGGCGGAGAAGGGCAGCATGCCCATGTGCTCGACGCCGCCGCCGATGACGACGTCGTGGACGCCCGAGGCGATCTGCGCCGCCGCGAAGTTGACCGCCTGCTGGCCCGAGCCACACTGCAGATCGATCGTCGTGGCCGACGTCTCGATCGGGAAGCCCTCCTGCAGCCATGCGTTGCGGCCGGCGTGGAGCCCCTGCGGGCCGAACTGCTGCACGCAGCCGGCGATCACGTTCTCGACCTGCGCGGGATCGATCCCCGAACGCTCGATCACGGCGCGATAGGACGCGCCGAGCAGCTCGTTGGGGTGCGTGTCCTTGTAGTAGCCCTTCTCCCTGTGGCCCCTGCCGATCGGCGTGCGGGCCGCCTCGACGATTACGACCTCGCGGCCCTCGAGAACGCTCATGCGCGGAATCCTTTGACTCGGTGTCGAAAACTGGTGTCCGGGTAGCGTACCGGCGCATGCAGGAGCGGCTGGGCATCGCCGGAAGCGGCGCGATCGCCTGCGGCCTGGCCGCCACCGCGGCACGGCACGCTGACGACATCGTGCTCTGGGCGCGGTCGGATGACTCCGCCGCACGGGCGACCGAGACGGTGGCGAAGGTCTGTGGCCGCCTGAGTGGGGAGATCAACTCGGCCCACGTGCGGGTGGTCACCGATCTCGAGGCGCTCGCGCAGGCGACGTTCGTGGTCGAGGCGATCGCCGAGGACCACGACGCGAAGGTCTCGCTGCTGGCCGAGCTGGGCGGGCATGCGCCGGCCGACGCCGTGCTGGCGACCACGACCTCGTCGCTGTCCGTGCAGGAACTGGCGCAGGCCAGCGGCCGGCCGGATCGCTTCGTCGCCCTGCACGTGTTCAACCCCGTGCCCAAGATGGGCCTGGTCGAGCTGGCCTTCCCGCGCGAGGCGGCCGAGGACACGCGCGCGCGGGCACGCAGGCTGTGCGAGGATCTCGGCAAGACCGCGGTCGAGGTGCCCGACACGCCGGGCTTCGTCGTCAACCGGCTGCTGTTCCCCTACCTCTTCAGCGCGGTCGAGCTGCTCGACCAGACCGGCGTCGGTGCCGCTGACATCGACGCCTGCATGAAGCTCGGCGCCTCGCATCCGATGGGCCCCCTGGAGCTGTTGGACTTCATCGGCCTCGACGTCGCGGAGGCGATCGGCGATGAGATCGGCGCGGCCGTTCCGGCCCGGGTGCGTGCGCTGGTCGCCGAGGGCGCCACGGGCCGCAAGGCCGGGCGCGGGCTCTACGACTACGCGCCCGCGCCGACCGCCTGAGGCCGGCGCGCGGTCACCTCGAGGATCGACCGCGACACCAGCGCCGGGTCGTCCACCATCGGGCAGTGGCCCAGCCCGTCGAGCACGACGAAGTCTGCGTCCGGGACGAGATCGCGCAGGCGCTGCGAGTAGCGCTCCACCGGGATGATGCGGTCGCGACTGCCCCACACGATGCGCACCGGGCTGGAGATCCCGTCGAACGCCTTCGGCGGGCCGTCGCGCATGATCGCCTCCAACAGATCGAGGTAGATCGCGCAGTCCCCCGCGCCGGTCAGCATGCCCGCCGCCTGCTTGGGGGTGAGCCGCTCGGGGTGCGCGCAGACGTCGCGTAGTAGGAGCCGGCGCAGGCCGGGCCTGCGCATCAGCCGATCCGCCCGGGGGACGATGAGGGGCAGCCCGCGATGGTTGCGGCGGAACATCCGGCCCAGCCGCCGCTCGTCGCGTGTCGCCTGCTCCCAGCCGCCGGCCGGAGCGATCGCGACCACCGAGCGGGCACGGCCGCGGCAGGCCAGCTCGAGCGCGAGCCAACCGCCGAGCGAGTTGCCGCACAGGTGGGCGGTCTGAAGCCCCGCGGCGTCCATGTCGCGCTCAACCCCGTCGGCCAGCGCGGCAACCGACGCCGCGACGCCGTCGGCCAGGGGCGCACCGCCGCAGTGGCCCGCCAACGTCAGCGCGTGGATGTCGTGGCGCTCGGCCAGCATCGGCAGGACGGGCTCCCACACGTCCGCCGTGGCCGAGAACCCGTGCAGGAGGACCAGCGGCTCGGTGTCCATCGGCCGATCCTACGCCGCGCGGTCGAGCGTGTGTACCTGCACGCCGCGCGGCCACGACGGGTGGTCCATGTCGCGCCAGAACTCGAATCCCAGCTTGCGCGCCACCCCGAGCGAAGCGACGTTGTCGCGGTCGATGATGCACACGAGCCGCTTCAGTCCGTGCTCGCCGAACGCCGCGCGAACGGCCTCCGCTCCGCCCTCGGTCGCCAGGCCGCGCCCCCAGTGCGCGCGCCCCAGCCGCCAGCCGACCTCGACCTCGGCCGAGAGCGCGGGCAGGCTGAGCGGATGGGCCAGGCCGACGAAGCCGATCACCTCGCCGCTTTGAAGAAGCTCGGCCATCCACAGGCCGAACCCGTGGTCGTCCCAGTGGTTGATCATGCCCCGCAGCAGCAGGTCGCTGGCGACCCGGGTCAGCGGGCCCGTCTTCGACACGAACCGGGCGACCTCCGGGTCGCTGTTGACGATCGCGAACGCTTCGGCGTCCTCGATCCGCGGACGACGCAGCAACAGCCGTTCGGTCTCTGGCACGGCGGCGCGGTCGTCTCAGCCCTGGTTGATCACGCCGCCGGTGCGACGGTCTCTCTGCGCTCGGGTCCGGGCGGGGGCATGGCGGCGAACTTTAGGACAGCTTCAGAAATCGGTCGAATACTGCCGGGCGACGTACCTCGCACTGCACTCCTCATGCACGAACGGCCCGCGCGTAACGCGCGGGCCGTTCGTGTATGTGAGGGTGGACCCACCCCGATCCACCTCATCTCCATGACGCTTTGCCCCGTTCAAGACGGAGGCGCCGCGCCAGCCCCTCGCCGTCCCACCGAGCGAGGAGTTAGGGCAGTAAACGCAACCGCATCGGAGAACTTGCGCCTTATTCCGGGGTCTCGACCGCGGCGCGTCCGGTGGCGGGTCGCCGGCGCTCCCGGATGCGCACCGCCTCGATGCGGTTGTCGCGCACCGACTCGACCCTGATCGAGTAGCCGTCGGCGTGGACCGTGTCGCCACGCTTGGGCAGGCGACCGAGCTCGGCGAAGACGAACCCACCGACGGAGTTGTAGGCGTCGGAGTCGACGGGGAGCTCGAGGCCGTAGTCGTGCAGGTCGGTGACCGCCACGTGCCCGCGGACGAACCAGTCGCCGTTGGCCAGGCGCCGTACCTCCCCGGCAGCCGGGTCGGTCTCGTCGGAGATCTCGCCGACGACCTCCTCGATGATGTCCTCGACGGTGACGATCCCGGCCACCCGGCCGTACTCGTCGACGACGACCGCCATCGAGCTGCGCTCGCGCTGGAGGTCGGCGAGCAGGTCGTCGAGCGGCTTGGTCTCGGGAACGATCGGGGCCTCGCTGATGACCTCCTCCAGCTCGGCGGACGGTCCCACGGACATCAGCAGCCGGGCCAGCGAGTTGGCGTGCACCAGGCCGCGCACGCGGTCCTTGTTGTGATCCTCGGTGACGACGAGCCGCGTGTGCCCCGACGACACGCAGCGCCGCAGCGCCGTCTCGACGTCCTCGGAGGTATCGACCGTGACGACCGCCGGGATCGGGGTCATGACCTGCCGTGCCTCCTGCTCGTGCAGGTGAAAGACGCCGGTCAGCATGCCCGCCTCACCGGGGTCGAGCTTGCCGCCGGCCCGCGCCTGGGAGATCAGGATGCGCAGCTCGTCCGGCGTGGTGCCCTCCTCCATCTCGGCCGAGGCGTCGAGACCGAAGAGCCGCAGGATGCCGCTCGACGCGGCGTTCAGCGCGGAGATGAACGGCCGCATCGACCGTTGGAAGAGCTCCAACGGACGAGCGACGCGACTAGCCACCCGCTCGGGGTTGACGATCGCGTAGATCTTCGGCACCTGCTCGCCGGTCGTGATGTGCGCCGCCGTCACGAGCACGTAGGCGATCGCGATCGAGATGGCGGCGGCCAGCCCGTGCGAGAGGCCGCCGAAGGCGGGCTCGACGAGGTTTGCGATCGCGGGCTCGCCGAGGAAGCCGATACCAAGCGACGCCAGCGTGATCCCGAACTGGCAGGCCGAGAGGTACTGGTTGATGTCTTCGTGCTGGCGGTAGGCCAGCCGCGCACCCTTGGCGCCGGACTCCGCCATCTCCTGGAGCCGAGAGGGCCGCGCGCGAACGAGCGCGAACTCGGCCGCCACGAAGAAGCCGTTGACGCCGACCAGCACGCCGATCGCGATAAGCAGCAGCGCCGTCACGCGAGGTGCGCGCCCGGCGCGCTTTTACTTCGGGAGGGGGTGTCGTCGGTCATGTAGATCGACGGTTCGGAACCGTAGCAGCGGGTCTACCCGATCCGGCGGAGTGGTGAGCGAGCGTAGAAGATCTGAGCCGGACCGTCGCGCTCGTCCTCCCAGGCGGCGACCACACGGCCCCCCGAGAGCGCCAGCGCGGGGCGCCACTGGTTCCACCCCGTGCGGCCGCTGTCGTCGACGCGCACGCGCCGGCCGACCCGACCGCCGCTGACCCTGGTGGCGAAGATGTCGCCAGGGCCGCCCGTGTGGTCCTGCCAGGCGACGACGGCGCCACTACCGGCGGGCGCGATCGCCGGGCTGAACGCGTCGACGTGGGCGCCGCCGCTGCGGTCGGCCTGGAGGTTCACGCCTCCCGGCACCGCGACGTCGACGTCGTAGAGGGGGCTGGCCGTCGTCGCCGAGTCCGCCGACTTCGACCAGTCGGTGAAGGCGACGAACGGGGTTGGCGGGGACGAATTCGTCAACGCCGCGCGCGGCGTGTCCTCCAGCGCCTCGTTCTCCTGCGGGGTGGTGTTGACGCGCTCCTCGCTCCCCCACGTCGCGCCGCCGTCGTCGGACGTGCGGCTGAACACGTCCCACTCATAGTTGCGGAAGTCGGTCCATGCCGCGAGCACGCGCGAGCCGCGGACGGCGAGCGACGGCGCCCACGAGTGATCGAGCGTCTTGGCGAGCTCGGCCGGCGGCTCGGTGGAGTCGAGGCGCTGCGCCTTGCCGGCCGTGGCGCCCTCGAACGCGACGACCCAGATTCCCGCCTGCGGCAGGTCGTCCCCCGTGAAGCGCGCGCGGTCGTCGACGAACGCGACCAGCGCGCGGCCGGCGCCGGCGGCCGCGATCGAGGGGCGCAGCTGCTGAACGGCGTCGCCGACCGACGCGTCGGCCGCGACGGGCGCCGAGAAGCGCCGCCCGCGGTCGGTCGAGCGGGCCACGTATACGCGCTGTCCCGACGGCCCGCTGTCGTCGCTCCATGCCAGCCAGACCACGCCGTCGGGCCCGATCGCGATCGCCGGCCACCACTCCTCGGCGCCACCGGCCGCGCGGCCGGTGGCGTGGCGCGCCTTGCGCCAGTGACGCCCGCCGTCGAGCGAGCGGGCGACCAGCACCTGGTCGTGGCCCGCGGTGCGCTGCTCGAAGGCGGCGACCACGAGGCGCCCGCGCGCGGCGAGCGCCACGTTGCGCTGCACCGCCCGCGAGCCCGCCAGCGGGCGGTTGACGCTGAACGGCGTTCGGCCGCGCTTGCGGCGCGCCACGCGTACCAGGCGGCGCCGGGCGTCGACCTGCACGTCGGCGTAGATCACGTCCTCGATCTGCCCGCCGCGACAGACGCCGCGCGCCGCAGGCGTCGTGCAGGGCGCGTTGCCCGCGGTGGGCAGCAGCTTCTCCCCCACCTCGCCCAGCCGGCGGCGCCGCTGCGCGATCGTCTCGGCCTGCGACAACGGATCCGGCGTCACCCAGGCGCCCACCCGCAGGTACCCCGGCGCCGGCGGTTGCCCGACCAGGAACCCGGCGGCCGCGCGGCGGGTGCGTGGCTTGACCGCTATCGCCTGCTGGTTGTCGGCCGAGAGGTCGAAGAGGTTGCCGGTCAGCTCCGGCAGGACCATCGAGGAGATCGAGGGGTGGCGCAGGACGTCGGAGTAGCCCGCGCCCTGGATGTTGTCCGGCGCCCACGGCCCCTTGGTGGAGATCGTGTCGCCGACGAAGAACTCGGGCTGCACCAGCAGGTCGACGTGTTCCTGGTCGAGCCTGGAGACGAGGTCCGGCATCCACGCATCCTTGGAGGTCACGAACCCCAGCGTCCCGACCGGCGTCCGCAGCGCGCTGACGCCCGTGAACACCTCGCCGGGCAGGAGGTCGAGCTGCCCCGGGAGCTCGACCGGGGTCAGATAGGTCTTGATCTGCTTGGAGACCAGGCGGCCCTGCGGGGTCGAAGACCAGCGCCATGTTCGACGCCTTGTCGGTCGTGGCCTCGTACGCGTAGGTGCGCTCCGGCTCGTCGGGGCCGCGCAGCTGGGCGACCTTGGCCGGGTTCTCCTCGTCGCAGCGTCACGCCGCCGGGCAGCGCGGGCAGCGTCGCCTTGCTGTCGCACACCACGTGCCAGTCCTGGGCCATGTCGATCCCGGCCTCCAGCCAGACGCCGTAGCGCGCGGCGATCTCGGCGTACGTCTCCACGGCGACCCGGGCGAAGGTGTCGGTGGCGGCGATCGCCAGCAGGCGGGTCGGGATCCCGCGCTGGGTCAGGGCCGGGAACTTCGCGCCGTAGTAGGCGGTCTGGGGCCCGTAGGCGACCAGCACGTTCACGATCGCCTCGGTGACCGACGACGCTCCGCGCGCCTGTGCGCCGCGCTGCCCGGAGAAGATCGCCATCAGGCCCAGGTCCTCGGGCAGCGCGACGAAGTTGCTCTCCCCGGGCAGCAGATGCGAGGCGACGTCGTCGGCCTCGACCTGTACGTCGGGCCCCCGCCTGGACTTGTCGACCAGGCCCACCAGGTGGTCGTGGAAGTGCGCGCGCGTGTCGACCCACGACAGTGAGAACTTCGGCCCGACGGCGAACGCGCGGACGCGCTTGGCCTGCGCGCCGGCGGGAGCCGCGAGCAGCACCGTCGCCGCCGCGAGGAGCGCGAACCTCCTCACAGGGCGTCGATGGCCGCCGCGAGGTCGTGGTCGGCCTGGGTGACGCCGTCGGCCGTATGGGTCGAGAGCGTCAGGCGCACGTTGTTCCAGCCGTGCACCAGGATGTCGGGGTGGTGGTTGCGTTCCTCGGCGAGGTCGGCGACCCGGTTGACGAACCACATCGCCGCCTTGAAGTCGGGGAACTGGAAGTCGCGGACGAGCGCGTCGTCGTCGTTGTGCCATTCGGTGTCTGACATATCCTCGTCTCGTGCGGATCGTGAGCCTGGTGCCCCACGCCACCGAGCTGCTGTTCGCCCTTGGACTGGGCGAACAGGTCGTCGGCGTGACGCACGAGTGCGATCATCCCAGCGAGGCCCGATCGCTGCCACACGTGACCCGCGACGTGCTGCCGCCGGGCCTCACCGCGGCGGAGATCGACCGCGAGGTCAAGGAGCGCACGCAGCGCGGCGACGCGATCTACGCGCTCGACGACGAGGTGCTGCGCGAGCTCGATCCCGACCTCATCGTCACCCAGCAGCTCTGCCCGGTCTGCGCGGTGTCCTACGACGAGGTGGCCGAGATCGCCAAGGCGATGCCGGCCTGCCCGAAGGTCGTCGCGCTGGATCCCAAGACGTTCGGCGAGACCCTCGGTGACGCCAGGACGATCGCGCAGCTCACCGGAGCGCGCACCGCGGCCGTGGACCTGGTCGTGCGCACCCGCGCGCGCGTCGACGAGGTGCGGCGCGCCCTGCGCGGGGCCACCCCGGTCCGCGTGGCGGCGCTCGAGTGGTTCGACCCCGTGTTCGTCGCCGGGCACTGGACGCCGCAGATGATCGAGTGGGCGGGCGGCGAGGACCTGCTCGGCCTGTCCGGCGAGCCTTCGGAGGAGACGACCTGGGAGGCGGTGGCGGCGACAGAGCCGGAGGTCGTGATCGCGATGCCCTGCGGCTACGACGCCGAGACCGCCTACCGCGAGGCCGAGATGCACACCGCCGAGCTGCGCGCCACCGGCGCCCGGCGGGTGGTGGCGGTCGACGGCGGGGCCTACTTCTCGCGACCGGGCCCGCGGCTCGTCGACGGCCTCGAGCTGCTCGCCCACGTGCTGCACCCCGATGTGTTCCCGGAGGCCCCCGGACGGGCGCTCGAACTCGATCTGAATTCGCCCGTCGAGAGCCCCTGAGCCCCCGGACCGTCCTCTACCTGCACTCGTCCGCCGGCCGGTATGGCGCCGACCGGCAGCTGCACGCGATCGCCACGGGCCTCGATCCCGCGCGCTACCGGCCGCTGGTCGTCCTGCCCGAGCACGGCGAGCTCGCCGACGACCTGGCGGCCGCCGGCGTCGAGGTGCTGGTCCGCCCCTTGGCGGTGCTGCGCCGCGCGCTGATGTCGCCGCGGGGCGTCTCGCGAGTGGCCGCGGCGTGGGCGGCAGACGCGGGCGGGCTCGGCCGCCTCGCGCGGGCGCGCGACGTCGCGCTGGTGCACACCAACACCTCGGTCACGCTGGGCGGGGCGGCCGCCGCGCGCGTGGCCGGCACCCCCCATGTCTGGCACGTGCGCGAGATCTACTCCGGCTTCGAGCGCTGGTTCGAGCCCTACCGGCGCCTGTTGCTGAGCGCCGACGCGCTGCCGTGCGTCTCGCAGGCGACCTGCGAGCAGTTCGGCGGCGCGCCGGCCGCGTTCGTGCTCCACGACGGGCTGGCGATCGACCCGCGCCGCGGCGACCGCGCGACCTCGCGCCGGACCCTCGGCCTCCCCGACGACGCGGTGGTCGTCGCGGTCCTCGGCCGCATCTCCGGCTGGAAGGGCCAGGACGTGCTCGTCCGCTCGCTCGGTGCGGGTGCGCTGCGCGGGCGCGACGACGTCGTCGCGCTGATCGCCGGCGCGCCATGGCGCGGCGAGCAGCGCCACCTGCGCGCACTCGAGGAGCTGGCCACCACCCTGGGCGTCACCGGCCGGGTGCATCTCGCCGGCTTCGTCACCGACGTCGACGCGGTCTACGGCGCGGCGGACATCGTCGCCGTCCCTTCGCGCCAGCCCGACCCGCTGCCCAACGCCGCGCTCGAGGCCGCCGCGGCGGGCTGCTGCGTGGTCGGAGCCGCACACGGCGGCGTTCCGGAGATCATCCGCGACGGCGAGACCGGCCTGCTGGTCGAGCCCGGCGACGCCGCCGCGCTGGCCGCGGCGCTGGCCGAACTCGTCGACGACCCCGCCCGCCGCGAGGCGCTGGGCGCCGCCGCCGCCCGCGACGTGCGCGAACGCTTCTCGACGCCGGCGCTGCTCGACTCGCTGCAGGCGCTGTACGACCGGCTGCTCAACTGAACTTTGGGTAGCGATCAAGCCGGCAGCTGCTGCGCCTGGAGATAGGCGTAGAGGCCGTCGCGACGCATGAGCTCCTCGTGAGTGCCGGTCTCGGCGATGCGGCCGCGCTCGAGCACGACGATCAGATCCGCGTCGCGCACGGTCGAGAGCCGGTGGGCGACCACGACCGCCGTCCGGCCCTCCAGCAGCGAGTCCATGTTCTGCTTGACGGCCCGCTCGGATTCGGTGTCCAGGGCGCTGGTCGCCTCGTCGAGCAGGATGACCGGCGGGTGGTGGTACACCGCGCGCGCGATCGCGATCCGCTGCTGCTGGCCGCCGGAGAGCGCCAGGCCGCTCTCCCCGACCTTCGTCCCGTAGCCGAGCGGGAACCCAGTGATGAACTCGTGGGCGTCCGCCACCTCCGCGGCCCACTGGACACGCTGCATGTCAGGGTCGAGCTCGCCGAAGGCGATGTTCGCGGTGATCGTGTCGTCGAAGACGTGCGGCTGCTGAAGCACGACACCGATGCGGCGCCGCAGATCGCGGTGTCGAAGCCCGCCGAGGTCGACGCCGTCGTAGGCAATCGCGCCGGCGGTCACCGGCATGAGCCCGGCGAGGCAGCGCACGAGCGTGGACTTGCCGGATCCCGACCGCCCGACGAGTGCGATCGTCGTGCCGGGCTCGATGTCGAGCGAGATGTCCTGGAGGATCGGCGTGTCCGGGGACGTCGGGAACGCGAAGCCGACGCCGCGAAGCGTCAGGCGGCCCTCGAGCGTCGGCACAGCCCGCAGCTGCGCGGGGTCCTCCCCGCTCTGCTCGGGCTCCTGTTCGAGGATGTCGCGCAGCCTGCCGACCAGCACCGCCGAGAGCTGCGCCTGGTCCCACAGCGCGAGCATGATCTGCAGCGGCGACGTGGCGAGCAGGATGAGAGCGTTGAACGACACCAGCTCGCCGAGCGTGAGGTTGCCCGCCAGCACCTGCAGAGCCCCCAGCCAGAGGAAGAACACCACGAGCACGAGCGTGGCCGTGCCCGACACCGCCTCGTAGCCCAGCAGCGTGCGATCGGCGCGCACGATCCGCTCGGAGAGCTCGGAGAAGTCGCGCATGATGCTCGCGCGCAGCCCCTCCTCGGCCCCGAGCGACTTGACGGTCTCGATGCCCTTGATCGCGTCGAGCTGCCGCGAGCGGTACTTGCCGAAGCCCTCTTCGAGGTCGTCCAGCACGGGCCGTAGCCGCGTCGTCGACCACGCCATCATCCCGATGTAGATCGGCATCGTGGCGAGGAAGCCCAGGGCCAGGGGCCACGAATACGCGAGCATCACCCCGATCGCCGCGATGAACTGCGTCACGGCGATCAGCGCGTAGGAACCCTGGCGAACCACGAGCAGGCGGACCTGGCGCAGACCGTCCAGCCGCCGCTCGATGTCGCCGGTGCGGCGGGTCGCGAAGTACGAGGTGGGCAGGCGCAGAAGCCGGTCGCTGACGAAGTCCAGGCTGCCCGCGTCGATCTTCACCGAGACGGTCGAGATCAGCCGCGCCTGGATCAACGCGGCGACCAGACCCAGGCCGAGCAGACCGAGCATCCCGAGCCCGAGGAGGTGCAGCAGCGTTCCGTTGTCCTTCGGCAGCACGTCGTCGACGATCTTCTGGCTCATCACGGGCAGCAACATCTCCAGCCCGGCGGCGAGGATCGCGAGCACGGCCGTGACCGCCAGCGTGCGCCAATAGGGCCGCACGAACTGCCACAGCCAGCCGATGCCCAGCGAGCTGACGGGGGCCTCGGCGAGCTCCGGTGTGGCCGAGCACAGCCCCGCGAAGCCCGACCACTTCTCGAGCAGCTCGTCGCGCGTATAGCGGCGCAGCCCGCGGGCGGGGTCGGCCACGCGCACGTGGTCGTGGCCGACCTCGTAGAGCACGATCCAGTGATTGGCGTCCCAGTGGACGATCGCCGGCAGCGGGAGGTCGTCGAGACGGTCCTTGGAGGCCTTGATGGTCTGGATGCGCAGACCGATCGCCTCGCCGCCGCGCTTGATCCCGTGCAGGCTCGTGCCGTCGATCGCGGTGCCGCAGACATCGCGGATCTTCGACAGCGACACCGGCCGGCCGAACGCCCTGCACACGATCGCCACCGACGCCGCGCCGCAGTCCATCTCGTCGATCTGGCGGATGAACGGGAAGCGGCCCGGCCAGAACCGTCGCCGCCGCCAGAGCTGGGGAGCGGCGGCGTCGAGTTCCTCCAGCACGGACTCGTCGACGCGCGGACCGGTATCGGCGACCTGGCCCGCCGCGGCCGCACGACGTGCCTGCGCCGGCGTCTCGAGCTGTTCGGCGAAGTCGAGTGGCACCTCGGCGCTGGGGCCGCGCTCGTAGACGGCGATGCGCTCCTCGACCCGCTCGCGCACCTCCTCGTGCTCGGCCAGCAGCGCGAGGAACGCCGCCGCCGGGAGTGACAGCAGCCGGGTGGGCGCGATCGCCTCGACGCTCACCGTGCGCGGGGTGCGGCGGACGATCGCCAGCTCGCCCAGGAAGTCCCCGGTACGCAGGTAGCGCAGGTTCACCCGCTGGTAGTCGCCACCCTCGGTGAACGCGACGAGCCGGCCGTCCTGCACGAGCAGGAGCGAGTCGGCCGGGTCGCCCTCGGCCACGGCGAGCTCGCCGGGCTGCAGCTCGATCGACTCGAGCCGGCGGGCGAGGTCGGGCAGGGCAGACGACGGCAGCGCGGAGAAAGCGGAGTCGAGCCGCAGGTGGTGCTCGATCGCGCGCACGCGCGCCTGGATCTCGAACGCCTCACGGATCGAGGGGTGTACGCGGACGAGCGCTCGGAAGATCGACGAGTCCAGGCGCAGCGCCACCACGTCGGTCGAGGCCCGCACACTCGCCGTGCGCGGCTCGCCCGAGAGGATCGAGGTCTCGCCGAAAGAGTCGCCGACCGCAAGCGTGCCGAGCGCGACCTCGATCCCGCCGTCGCGGCGAACGATCCGCGCGCGGCCCGAGGCGATGACGTACAGGGCGTCGCCGGGCTCGTCCTGGCGGACGATCGCCTCGCCGAACGCGTACTGCTCGGGAACGAAGGATTCGATCACGACCGTGCGCAGCTCCTCGGGAAGCTGGCCGAGCGCGACCAGCTCGCGCACGACGGCACGCTGCTCTTCGGTCGCGACGGCCTCAGAGAGCGCCATGGCGCACCACCCTTCCGGCCGCGCGCCGCCGCAGTGCGCCTTCGGTGAGCTCGTCGCGCGCGCGCTCGACCGCGTCGGGCTCGGCGAGCGCCGGCACGCGGCGGTCGACGACGTGGATGGCGCACCAGTCGTCGCTCAGCTCGGCTGGACCGACCGCCTCCCCCTTCTGCGCCGCAGCCAGCAGGCTCGAGAGCGGCTGCTCCATCTGGCCCAGCACGGCCTCGTGCTCGCGCAGCGGGACGCCGACCCGCGCCGTGAGCGCTTCGAGATCCTCGCCGTCCTCGGTCACGCACAGCAGCGCCTCGCGGGCCGCGTCCTCGGCTGAGAACGGCGCCTCGCGCCAGGAGACCGCGAGCCAGTCCAGGCGGCGATCGCGCAGGATCGCGGCGATCTTCGGCTCGGGCCACGCGCGGCGGTAGGCATCGAACGCGGCCGCAAGGCCGACCAGCCGCCGCGCCTCGGGCTCGATGACGGCCGGGTCGAGCAGGTGTGCGGCGCCAGCGGCCCGCGCCGTTGCGACGACGTCGGCGACCGCGGCCGGGGCCGGAGCGGGCGCTGCCTCGCCCAGCTCCTCGGCCGCGAACGCGTGCTGCGTGAGCCGGGTCGCGGTCGCGTCGAGGATGCCTTCGATCAGGGCCTCGTCGCGCAGCACGGCGGCGATCGATCCGGTGGTGATACCGGAGGTGTCCGGCGGCTCCGGTGCGGCCAGCCGCTGCGCGCGCCTGCGCAACACCGTTCGCCAGGTCCGGACGTCGAGGTCGCGCTCGGCCAGCCAGGCGCGCAGGTCGTCGGCGGCCAGCAGCCGCCGATGGCGCCGGTGCGCCTCGGTCGCGGCCTCGACCTGCTCCTCGTCGACAGCCACCCCGGCGCGCTCGGCGGCCAGGCCCTCGGCCACGGCGCGCTCGAACGGCATCCAGGCGCCCTGGACGATCGCCGCCAGCACCAGAGCGGCAAGCGAGAATGCCTCGCCGCCGATCTCGAGGGCCACAACCCCCAAATCCCAGTCCGGAGCTTCCCGCTCCATCGTCTCGCTCATGACCCCCCTGCCGCCGGACGCCCTGCGTTTCGAAGGTACCCGCCGACCGCTCAAACGTCCAGCCGGGACCCTTCCTCCGAGGGCTCGGCGGCGTCCTTGGCGCCGAAGGCAAGCGGCGCGGCCTCGGCGAGCGACCAGACCTCGACCTTCGCCTCGCGACCGCGAACCTCGAGCTCGCCGACGAGCATCAGATCGGGCGGCTGCTCGCGCAACATCGCCCGCGTCGACTCGGCCACGAACAGCTGGAACCCACTGCCCTTGGTCATGCTCTCCAGCCGCGACGCGGTATTGGTCGTGTCGCCGATCGCGGTGTACTCCAGGCGGCGCTCGGAGCCGACGTTGCCCGACATCACGGGCCCGGTGTTGAGGCCGATGCCCATCGCAAAGCCTCCGCCGAGCCCCTGTCCCTGCAGCCAGGCGTTGAAGCGCGGCAGGCGGACGGTCAGCATCTCGCGCGCCGCCGCAAGCGCTCGGTCGGCGTGGTCGTCCTGGGCCAGCGGCGCGCCGAAGACGGCGAAGATGCCGTCGCCCATGTAGGCGACGAGCGTGCCCCCGTGGTCGAGGATCGCCTCGCTCATCTCGCCCAGGTAGCGGTTGAGCACGTCGATGACCAGCTCGGCGTCGAGCTGTTCGGCGAAGCTCGTGAACCCGCGCAGGTCGGTGAACATCACGGTGGCGTTGCGCTTCGTGCCACCAAGCCGGAGCCCGTCCTGCGCGCATGCCAACACCTCGTCGACGACGCTCTCGCCGACGAAGCGGGAGAAGAGGTCGCGCGTCCGGCGGCGCTCGAGCGCCGCGCGCGCGTAGTGGACCGCCAGCGTCGCAACGGCGCCGGCCACCAGCCCCGCGACCGGCGTGACCACGGGCAGGATCAACCCGCCGTCGAACGCGAGCTGCGCTCCGACGAGGTACGCGGCACCGGCCGACAGTGCGGCCAGCGCCGACCGGACCGGCCCGAAGCGCAGGCCCGCGAGCGGCGCCAGCAGAGACAGCAGCCCGGCGATCAGGGCCGCCAGCACCGGCGCGATCGTGCGTAGGGGCGTGTCGCGCAGGATCGTGTCGATCGCGGCGGCCTGGACCTCGGGCCCGGACATCAGCTCGCCGCCCGAAGACGAGGTCGGGTCGACGTCCTGGAGGGTCGGCGCGGTCGCTCCGACCACCACGATCCGCCCGCGCAGCGCGGCCGCGGGCACCTTCCCGGCGAGGACGCGCGAGAACGAGTAGGTCGGGATCGTCTCCGGCGGGCCCGGGAAGTCGATCCATGCGTCACCGCGCCGGATCGCGTGCCGAGGGTCGAAGCGCCGGGCCGCTGCCACCGCGAACGACGGGATGCCCTGGACGCGAGCGGCCACCCTGCGGATAACGCCGCCCGGGTCGGTGGGCATGACGCTGTCGCCCACACGCGCGCCGAGCTGACGCACCACGTCGTCCCCGCCGAGCACCCCGGTGCGCCCGCGGCGATCGACCTCGGTGGTCGCCAGCACCACGTTGCCCGCACGCCCGATGGCATCGATCAGCGCGTTGTCGTCGGCGACGGTGGTCGGCTCGGTGAACTGGACGTCGTAGGCGATGACACGCGCGCCCATCGCATGCAGGCGGTCGATCAACCGCGCGTGCAGACGGCGTGGGAAGGGCCAGCGGCGATGCAGCTCTCCGAACGTGACGTCGTCGACACCCACCACGGCGACGCTTCGCGGTGCCGGCTGCGTGCCGCGGATGTCGAACCGCGTGTCGACCGTCGAGAGCTCAAGCCGGTGCACGACGCCCGACGCCTGCAGCCCGGCGGCGAGCAGCGCGATCGCCGCTGCCGCGGCGATCAACAGGCCGGATCGAGGGCCGGTCCTAGAGCGGCGGCGGTCCATGCGAGGGCAGCTTGGTGCTGCAGGTGTGGTACACGCGGGTGCCTGTCAGCACGCGGCCGGTGGTGGTGACCGCGCGGATTCGTGCGGTGTAGCGCCCGGCAGGCAGCTTGCGGAGGTCGACGTGAGCCGTCGGCGGGTTCAGGCTGCGCAGCTTGAACTTGCGACCGCCGACGGCGACGGTCGCACTGCGAACGGTCAGCCCCGCGGGCAGGCGCAGCCGGATCGTGAAACGGCGGCGGCTCTTGCAGGTAGCGCGCGCGAAGTAGTCGTGCCCCGCCGTCACGGAGACCGTCGTGTCCTTGCCGAAGTCGTTGACGTCGACCACGCCGCGCACCACGCTGACGCGTGTGCCCAGGCAGCCGTCGACCAGCAGCCATCGGGTGCCGCGGACGCTGGCCGCCGCGGAGTGGCCCCGGGTGCGGAACGCGCCGTGGGCGTTGCCCCACAGCCGGCGCCGAACACGTTTGCGGGCGGCGGCTCTCGCCACCGAGACGCTGCTGTTGCACAGCGGGTCGACACCCTCGAGCTTCAACGTCACGGGCGGGCTGGTCTTCGACTGGTTGGCGACGAAGATCCCGTCGTGGAAGATGCCCATCGCGGTCGTGGCGTCCGTCGCCGCCGTGATGCGCACCTTGCCGGCGCGCGAATCGAACCGCGTCCGGACCGGCACGAGCCGCGGCGCGTCGAGCGGCTGCGCCTTCTGGCCAGGCACCTGGATCGTCACGTCGCCGGCTACCGACTCGGCAACCAGGCTGACGCCCTGCACCGGCACGAGCCCCGGCGGCTGGTTCGGAGGCGGCTTCTCCGGCGGCTTCGGGGGCTTCGGCGTGCAGTCCTCGAACACTCGTCGCGGGAGGATGTAGTCGCCCACCGCGGAGTCGAGCGACTGGCCTGTGCGACTGTGCGCCGAGAGCGTGCCGAAGGCGCCGCAGGTGTGATCGCCCGGGGGGCCGAAGATCAGCTTGAGGTTGAGCGAGACTTCGCCGAACGTCCCTACCGCGAGCGGAGCACCATGGCCGAGCGGATCGTCGGGCCCGGCGAGCGCAGCGCTGGAGAGCGCTCCGAGGGTCTTGGGTGCGGCCAGTGGACTGCAGCGCGTGGGAGGCACACCCTCGCCGTCGACGGGAAGCCAGCGACCCAACGACGCCGTTCCCACCCAGCGGCACATCCCGATGTTGGCGACACCACCGACCGAGTCGAGCGTCACCAGCAGGTCGCCGATGCTGCGTGCGGGAACCTGCACGCCGTCGGCGTTGGCGACGCTGGGCTTCTGGTCGAGCTCGATCGCTTGGAACGAGTCACCCGCGGTGGGCGCATGCAGGAGCGCGATGTGCAGGATCGGCCCCGCGTCGGTGTGCTCGAGGCTGTGCCAGAGATCCGTGAGATCCGAAGCGCCGTTCGGCACCTGTCCGGCTCCGATCCTCCACGTGTCCGGCTGCTCGCCGGCGCCCGCCGTGAAGACGTCGTCCGGGCTCGGCTCGCGCTGCTCGGCGGCGCGGTCGGCCGTCAGTAGCTCGCGCCAGTCCAGCGTTCCGGCGCCCTGGGCGACCTGGTCGCCGTCGGCACCCTCGATGCAGCTGCCGGTGAGCACGCCCGTGCCCGCGCACGAGCTGTCGGCGCGGCCGATCTCCGCCCCGACCGTCGCCGCCGCGAACGCCGCGGCCATGAGTGCGGCCAACCTACGTCGTGATGCCATTTCCCCCCTGCCTCCCTGCGAATCCCGGACCGAAGGTACCCGCTCCGATCGGCCGCGTCCAGCGCAGGTTCGAATGTTGGACCACCATCCCCGCCGCAATCACCCAAAATCGCTGGTATTCAGTCCGTGGCGGCACCTTCGGATGCGTGACGAGAGACACCGAGCAGAGGCAGCAGGGGCACTCGCCGGCTCGGGATTCTTCGCGCTGCGTGCGCCCGCGCTGCCGTTCGCGACGCTGACGGAGTGGGCGCAAGGCGTGCAGGCGCCGAGCGCGGGCGAGGCCGAGCTGGCCGAGGCGCTTGCGGCCGACCGGCGGCTACTGCGCGGGCGGCTCGACGAGCTGGTGGCGCGGCCCGAGATCCGTGGCGCCATCTGGGTCGCCTCACCGGAGCTCGTACGAGAGGTCGACGAGGGCAACAGCGGCGATCCGCGGGTCGAAGCCACGCTCGTCCGCTACGTGAGCCGCATGGCCGCCCGCTCGACGCCGTTCGGGCTCTTCGCCGGCTGTGCCACGGGCCGCATCGGCGACAGGACCGAGCTGCGCGTGCCAGGGCTGCCTACGCGCCGGCGCCACACGCGCGTCGACGCCGATCATCTCGACGCGCTGGTGCGCGCGACCGTAGACGCGCCCGAGGCCCGGGAGCGGATCGTCGTGCGGCCCAACGCGACGCTCGCCGAGCGCGCGGGTCGCCTGCGCTACGTCCAGTCGCGCATCGCGGGTGAAGGTCGCACGCACCACCTTGTCCAGGTCCCCGCGACCGATCAACTTCGCGCCGCACTCGCCGCTGCCCGCGACGGAGCTCGACTCGCTGACGTCGCGGCCGCATTGACGAGCGCCGGAATGGCTCGGCCGGCCGCCGATCGCTATGCCGCGCGCCTGCTCGACCATCAGCTGCTCGTGGCCGACCTCGCCCTCGCCCTCACCGGCGCGCCACCGCTCGACACCCTGATCGACGATCTCGGGGACGTCGACGCGGCGACCTCCGCCGTGCTCGCCGATGTCCGCGACGAGCTGGCAGCAGTCGATGCCGACGGCGTCACGGCCGCGCCTGAACGCCACGAACGAGCGCTGTCGCTGCTCGAGGAGCTCGGCGTCCCGGTCAAGCCCGGCCGCACCCTCCAGGTCGACATGACGATGGGGAGCGCCGAGCCCGTCCTCGCCGCCGGCGTCCTCGACGAGATCGTCCGCGGAGTCGACTTGCTGCGTCGTCTCTCGCCCGTCTTCACGGAGACCGAACTCGACGCCTTCCGTTCGGCGTTCGCCGAACGCTACGAGCAGCGCGAGGTGCCCCTGCTCGAGGCCCTCGACGAGGAGCTCGGCGTGGGCTTTCGCCGGGATCCGACCGCCGGCGACCCGTCCCCGCTCCTCGAAGGCCTGAAGTTTCCCGGCGCCGGACAGCGCGAACGGCCCGTCGGCGCACGCGAGCAGCGCCTGCTTGAGCTCCTGCATCGTGCGCTGCGAAGCGGCTCCCACGAGATCGCCCTCGAGCGCGAGGATCTCGATGTCCTCGGGCACGACGACCCACGGCCGCTCCCCGGCGCGCTTGCGGCAATGGCAACGCTCGCGCACACCACGGAAGGGCGGCGCGTGCTCGTCGGTGGCGTGAGCGGGCCGTCGGGTGCGCGGCTGCTCGGTCGCTTCTGCCACGACGACTCCGACCTGACCGACGCGGTGCGCGAGCACCTGGGCGCGGAGGAGGCGCTCGAGCCCGACGCTGTGTTCGCCGAGGTCGTCCATCTGCCGGTCGGGCGGATCGGCAACATCCTCGCGCGGCCGCTGCTGCGCAATCACGAGATCGAATGGTTGGGGCGCTCAGGCGCTCCCGCGGAGCGGCGGATCGGCGTCGACGATCTGCTCGTCTCGATCCGCGACGGGCGGATCGTGCTGCGGTCGCGGCGGCTCGGCCGCAGGGTGATCCCCCGGATGAGCACGGCGCACAACTGGGTGGGTTGGGGCGTCAGCACCTACCGCTTCCTGTGCGCCCTGCAGTCCGAGGGGGTCCGTGGCGACCTTGGGTGGAGCTGGGGTCCGTTCGATCGAGCTCCGTTCCTGCCGCGCGTCCGCGTCGGCCGCATCGTGCTCGCACGTGCGCGCTGGTGCGTGACCGCCGCGGAGCTCGAGGCGCTCGACGTGGCCGATCCGGCCGCACGCTGGCGCGCCGTGCAGGACTGGCGCCACGAGCGCGGGTTGCCGCGTCTGGTGTGCCAGGCAGAGCACGATCGCGTGATCCCGGTCGACTTCGACAACGTCCTGTCGGTCGACGCGTTCGTCCGCCGCGTCCGTGGCCGTGAGGAGGCCACGCTCGAGGAGCAGTTCCCGGCTCCCGACGAGCTGATCGCCGAGGGTCCGGACGGGCGCTACGCGCACGAACTGGTGGTGCCGCTCGTACGCACGGCACCGGTCGCGGCTGAACCGGCCGAGGCCGCCGACGTCGCAGCGCCGGCCCCGCCGGGGCCGGTGGGGCCGGGCGCGCGGCGCGTCTATCCGCCGGGTTCCGAATGGGCGTACCTGCGGGTCTACACCGGCACCGCGACCGCCGACCGCCTGCTGACCGAGCGGATCGGCCCGCTCGTGGCGGAGATCGCGCCCGAGCGTTGGTTCTTCCTGCGTTACACCGATCCGGGCTACCACCTGCGGGTGCGTCTGCGCGGAGACGCCGATCAGGTGCGCGCCGCGGTCGATCGGCTCGCCACCGAAGCGCTCGACGCACAGCTCGCCCACGACGCTTCCGTCGGGACCTACATCCGCGAGATCGAGCGCTACGGCGGTCCGGAGGCGATCGACATCGCCGAGGAGATCTTCCACGCGGATTCCGACGCGGTGGTCGAGGTGCTCGGCATGCTCGAACCCGGAGCGACCGGGCTCGACGAGCGCTGGCGGATGGGGCTGCTCGGCGCCGAGCGCCTGATGGCCGACCTCGGGCTGGACGCCGGTCAGCGCGCTCGGGTCGCCGAGCGCATGGCGAGCTCGTTCGCGCGCGAGATGCGAGCGGACGCCGCCCTACGACGCGCGCTCGGCAAGCGCTTTCGCGACGAACGCGTGAGCCTCGCCGAGCTGCTCGCCCTCGACAGCGACGCCGACCATCAGCTCGCACCCGGCGTCCGTGCGCTCGACCGCCGCAGCGCCCGGATCGCCGAACCGGTCGAGCGGCTCGCGCGGCTGGCCGCCGGCGGTCGCCTCGCCCTCCCGCTCGAGGACCTCACGATCTCCTACGTGCACATGTGGCTCAACCGCCTCATGCGCTCCGACAATCGCCGCCACGAATACGTCGTCTACGACCTGCTCGCGCGCCTGCACGCGGCGCGCGCATTCACGGCAGCAGAAGGAAGCCGTCCCAGCCCGTCGGGGCCCGGCCCTCCACGGTGAGCAGTGCGAGCGCGACGCCGGCCGCGCCCTCGAGCAGCCCCGGGGCGTCTTCCCATACGCGGTCATCTCCCCCGGACCCGGGTATCGACGCCTGGACGGTGAACGGGGCCTTCGGAAGGCGGAACGCCAGCGTCCGGTCGGCCCAGCAGGCAGCCGCGGCACCGAGCTCCTCGTCGCCGCTGGCCTCGTGGAGCCGCTGGAAGACCAGCGCGAGGCCGGCGGCACCGTGGCAGAGGCCCGCGTCGCCTACCCCGGTGGCATCCGGGTCGCGCCGCGCTGCTCGGTGCGCGATCGCCAGCGCGCGCCGCTCCCAGTCGGGCTCCCCCGCTCCGCGACCGGCCGCCATCAGCGCGGCCGCGACTCCCGGCTCCCCGTAGCACCAAGCCGTCCGGGTCGGCGGGTCGTTGTCGTCGTCGCCGAGCCACGACGGGAACGCCGCGGCGTCCCCGTCGGAGCGCTCCTGGGCGAGCAGCCAGGCCACCGCCGGGCGAAGCAGACGCTCGGCGGCCGGCTTCTCGTCGCCGCCTGCAGCGCAGACGAGCCCGAGCAGCCCGACCACGCCCGGCACGCCGTGGGCGAGGCCGAGGTTGCGATAGCCGTTCGGCGCCATCTCGCGCTGGAACTCCGGCAGGTGGCGTGCCGGGGTGCGCCAGGTCAAGCCCGTCGGCTCCTCGTCCGCCAGTTCGGCCAGACGTCGCACGACGGCGGCCAGCAAGGGCCGCCCGATCGGTGCGTCGAGCCGTCGCATGGCGTACACCCCGAGGCCCACCACCCCGTCGATGAGGTCGTAGGGCCGCTTCCATGGAGTGCGCTCGCAGAGCGCCAGAAGCCGCGGGTCGATCTCGCGCTCGACCAGACCGACGAGCCGGGGGCCTGCGTGATCCGGCAGCAGCGCGGCCGCCCAGGCCACTCCGGCCAGCCCGCCGTACAACGACGAGCCGACGTGGACGGTGGCGAGCATCCGCCGCGCTTCCTCGAGCTGTCGCTCCGCCTCCTCATCGTTGCCGAGCGCTGCGTGGAGCACCGCCATCCCCGCCGCACCGACGGCGAGCGACGGGTGCTCGCACTCCAGACCGCGCGTGACGTCGCCGATCTCCTCGGCCCAGCTCAGCAGCGGCGATGCCCCCACTCGTCCAGGCTAATCGGACATCCCGGGGGTGTGGGGTTCTCGGTAGGGTCGGCAGGCCTTGCGCTGGGAGGGGGTGTTCGCTGCGTTCCTGGTCTGCCACATGGCGGGCGACTACCTGCTGCAGACCGACTGGCAGGCCGTCCACAAGCGCGGCGGGATGGGCCGAGACCCCGTGGCGCTGCGGGCCCTCGCCACACACGTCTTCACCTACACGCTCGCCTTCGCGCCCGCGCTCGTGTGGATCGGCGCCGACGTGGGCCTCTGGGCGATCGGGATCGCGGCCGCGATCGCCGTTCCCCACTTCGTGATCGACGACGGGCGCCTGCTGCAGACCTACGTCGCCGCCGTCAAGGGCCCGGGCGCCGCAGCCAACCACACGGTCATGCGCGGTGCCGACCAGGCGACCCACGCCATCTGTCTGCTCGGAACCGCTCTGCTCGCGGTCCTCTGAAGCTCAGCCGAGACTGCCGCTGCCGGCGGCGTAGTAGCCGGCGACCACGGCGGCCACGGCCACCGCCAGGCACGCCGCGTAGCCGAGGATCGGCTGGCGGTTGCGGTCGCCGAGGTCGAACGCCGCGCCGGCGAGCACGCCGCCGATCAGGCCGCCGATGTGGCCGCCGATCGAGATGCCCGACAGGACGAAGGACAACGCGAGGTTGATCAGGATCAACCCTCCGATCCCCGTCTGCATGGGATCGATGCCTCGCCGGCGCTGCTCGGTGAAGGCGGCGCCCATCAGCCCGAACACCGCGCCGGACGCGCCGACGGTGACGCTGTCGGGCGCCAGCAGCAGCGCGCCGAACGAGCCGGCGAGCAGCGACGTCATGTACAGGACCCCGAAGCGCCACGAGCCGAGCACCGGCTCGAGCATCTGCCCAAGCACGTAGAGCAGGTACATGTTGAAGCCGATGTGGATGAAGTTCGCGTGCAGGAAGCCGCCGCTGATCAGCCGCCAGTAGTCGTGACCCTCGTGGATCGCCGGCCCGAAGAGCACACCGTGGATCCACAGCCACGAGCCGCCGCCGGTGCCACCGACGCCGAACCTGCCGCTGGCCAGGAACGCGATGACGTTGATCGCGATCAGCACGTACGTGACGTTCGGCTCGGTGGTCATCGTCCGCAGGGACTTGACCTTCGTCCGCTCGCGCGAGCATTCCGGACAGCGCATGCCGACCGGTGTGGGCGTCATGCAGTCCGGGCAGATCGGGCGGCCGCAGGACGAGCACGACACGCCGGTCTCGCGGTTCGTATGGCGGTAGCAGGTGGCCATGCGCTACCGCCCGGACGGTACAGCTAGCGCTTGTCGAGCAGGCGGCGCGCCTCGTCGGCGAGGTCGCGCAGGGTGCGCTCGGCGAAGTCCAGCGGGTCGTGCGACTGGGCGCGGCGCTTCTTGGCCTGCGAGCGGGCGCGCAGGACCACCAGCGCGGCGCCGGCCGTCGTGCCCACCCCCACCGCGACGACCGGGCGGACCCAGTTGCGGGGGTCGCGCATGGCGCCCAGCTCCCAGGCCTCGAGCTCGTCGGCGGCCGCTTCGGTGAGCGAGGTCAGCGTGCGCTCCAGGCGCTCGGACAGCAGCTCGGGCGGCTCGACGGGTGCCAGCGCCTGGCGAAGCAGGCCCTCGAAGTCGGGGCGTGCGGCCTCGGTCATGTGTGAGCCCCCTCCTTGACGATCTCCTCGAGCTGGCGGATGGCGCGATGGATCAGCACCTTGGTCGCGCCGTCGGTCTTGCCCAGCGCGCGGGCGATCTCGCGGTTGTCCATCCCCAGTGCGAAGCGCATGATCAGTGCCTCACGCCGCTCATCGGGCAGCTCCTTGACCCCGGCCAGGATCCGAGCGAGCTCATCGCGGCCCTCCACCAGATCCTCGGTGGTGTGCGTAGCCGCGACCGGCGAGGACTCGTCCAGCGGCGACTGCGGCTTGCGCGCGCGGTCGCGATAGTGGTTCGCGGCCAGGTTGTGGGCGATGCGGATGAGCCACGGCCGCAGCGGCCGGCCATCGCTCTCGCGCTGGGCGCGCTCGAAGTGGCGGTAGGCCTGCAGGAACGTCTGCTCCGTGAGGTCCTCCGCGTCGTGGTGGTTGCCGACCCGGTAGTACGAGTAGCTGTAGACGTCGCGCAGATGGGCCCGGTAGAGGTCCGAGAAGTCCGCATCGAGCTGCGTCTTGCTCACGCACCAACCCTATCTCCCGCTACGCGGCGCGCCTGGGAGCCGGGGTGGTCAATGCGGCGGCCCATGCCTCGGGGTCCTCGCGCCCTTCGACGACCGCCGTCAGGCCCTCGACCGCGGGCGCCGGAACCCCGTGCTCGCGCATCGCGTAGACCAGCAGCGGCAGGGCGTCGAGCCCTTCGGCGGCATGCCCGAGCGCCGTCTCGATCTCGCGTGAGGGCGTGCCCGCACCGAGCAGCTCGCCGGCACGCCGGTTGCGGCTGTTGGCGGCGACCACGGTTCCGACCAGGTCGCCGACGCCGGCAAGGCCGGCGAAGGTCTGGCGCTCGGCGCCCAGGCGCGCGCCCAGGGCGTCGACCTCCGCGAAGACGCGTCCCGCGGCGGCGCCGGCGGCGTTGGGCCCGGCGCCGGCCGCGGCGGCGGCTGCGACGACGGCAGCGTTCTTGGCGGCGCCCGCCAGCTCGACGCCGGTCACGTCGGCGCTGACCTGCGCCTCGAGCCCGGCGCGGCGTAGGAGCTCGGCGAGCCGGGCGGCGACGGCGCGGTCGCGCGAGCCGACCACCACCGCGGCGCCGTGCACCAGCGCGTCGGCGGCGTGGGCCGAACCTCCGAGGCAGGCGATGCCCTGCGCGCGGACGCGCCGCTCGACGAAGGTCGAGGGCAGCGTGGCCATCGGCGGCACGAGCCCCTTCGAAAGGACGAGCACGTCGGCCGTGGCCGGAATCCGCTCGGCGTGGGCGGCGACGGTCGCCGGCAGCGCGCGGGCGGGCACGGCGAGCACGACGAGGTCGCGGTTGACCAGATCGAGGTCGGCGGCGCGGCGGACCTCGATGCCGGCCGACAACCGCACGTGGCGCAGATAGCGGCGGTTCTCGCCGTGGGCGACGAGTTCCTCGGCCTGTTCGGTCGTGCGGCATCCGAGGGCGACGTCGACACCGGCGCGATGCAGCGCGACGGCCATGCCGGTGCCCCACGAGCCGGCGCCGATGATCGCCACGCGACGGATCGGGGCCAGGCCGCCGAGCCACTCCCACTGCAGCGCGACCATCGGCCAGATGCGGTCGGTGACCGCGCCGGCAAGCTGGCGCGAGGGCGTCTCGACGACCGGGAAGGTGAGCGGGCGCCCGGCGCGGACGCGGACCTTGTGCGGGCGGATCCGCCAGCCGCGGCGGATCGCCTCGGTGCCGATGACGGCGACGGGCACCACAGGGGCGCCGGTCTCGAGCGCCAGGCGGCCGACGCCGCGCTTGGGGCGGCCGAGGCCGCCCGGCCGGACGCGGGTGCCCTCGGGGAAGATGCAGACGCAGTCGCCGCGCTCGAGGATCGCGCGGGCGGTGGCCATCGCATCGCCGTCGCTCGCCCCGCGGTCGATCGGGAAGGCGCCGAGCGAGTTGAGGATCCAGGCCTGGAGCCGGTTGCCGAACAGCTCCTTCTTGGCGACGAAGTACATCGGCCGGCGAACGAGGCAGCCGATTACGAAGGGGTCCAGGAACGAGCGGTGGTTGGCCGCGAAGATGACCGGACCGTCCTGGGGAACGTGCTCGCGGCCGATCCGGCTCAGCCGGAAGTAGATCTGGAAGAAGGGCTGCAGCACCCCGCGCACCAGCCAGTAGACGAGGGGGTTGACACCCCGATGGCGCGCGCGGTTCAGGAGGGCTTGGTGATCCACGTCCTGGATACCCGTCGTCCCCGCGCGCGTTACAGGCGGGGTATGGTTGCGGCATGGCGCTCGACCAGGCGAAGACCGCGCGCGGCGCGCTGGCCGGGGCCGTCGCCGCCGGCGTGTGGGCCGCACAAACCCCCTTGGACAAGCGGCTCTTCGGCGTCGACTACGACGACACGGAGCTGCTCGGCAAGGCGATCACCCGCGGGCCGGCGTGGCCCGTTGTCGGCACGGCGCTGCACATGCTCAACGGCGCGGTGTTCGGAGCCGTCTACGCGAACGTCGCGGCGCGGACGCCGCTGCCCTCGTGGGCGCGCGGCCCGGCCGCCGGCCTGGCCGAGCACGTCGCGTTCTGGCCGCTGACGATCGTGATCGACCGCTTCCACCCCGCGCGCGGCGACCTGCCTCGCCTGGCCACCAACCCGCGGGCGTTCGGCCAGGCCGCCTGGCGCCACCTGCTGTTCGGCACGGTGCTCGGCGAGCTCGAGCGCCGCCTGAACGCGCCCGAGGACCGCGAGGTCCCCTCCTACGAGGCGGTCGCGTCCTCCAACGGGCACGGCAACCTCGAGGCCGCCCTGTCGGGCCAGCAGGCCTCCTAGCGCCGACCTAGACTCGCGGCGGTGCCGGAGTAGCTCAGCTGGTAGAGCACGTGATTTGTAATCACGGGGTCAGGGGTTCGAGTCCCCTCTCCGGCTCTTCTACAGATCGTCGTCGAGGAAGACGTCGATCCGCGTCGCGCCCTGCACCACGCTGAGCCCACGGTCCTCGTGACCGGGCACCCAGGAGGCCTCGTGGAAGGTGGCGTTCGGGAAGGCGATCCGCGTGCCGGGCGGGTCGATCGTGGCCCCCAAGGTGCGCCTCGCGCCGTCCTCGCAGGTCAGCTCGCCCATCAGCGGTCGCAGCGAGACGCCGGGCTCGACGAACGCGACCACCATCACGTCGCGGCCGGACCACCCCCGCAGCACATCCATGGCCTCCTCGTAGTCCACCGCCGGGCATTCTGCCGCCTCCGTCTAGGATCACCCGCCATGACGCCCAGCCGCCTGTTCGCCCTGCTCGCCGTTATCGCCGTCTTCGCTGCCGGATGTGGCGACGACAACGACAAGTCCGACAAGGCCGAGACCTCGGACGCCCCGGCGGCTGCGGCAACGGAGACGACGACCGAACCGGCCGAGGAGCCGGCGGCCAAGAGCGGCGGCGCGGTCGCGGTGTCCAACGGCGCCGACCTCAAGAGCAAGCCCAAGCTCGCGACCCCGGAGGGCGACCCGCCCACCGAGCTGATCAAGAAGGACCTCGTCGTCGGCAAGGGTCCGGCGGCCGAGAGCGGTGACACCGTCAGCGTCCAGTACGTCGGCATCTCGTGGTCCAACGGCCAGCAGTTCGACGCGTCGTGGGACCGCGGCGCCCAGCCGTTCAGCTTCCCGCTCGGCGGCGGCCAGGTCATCGCCGGCTGGGACGAGGGCGTCGCGGGGATGAAGGCCGGCGGCCGGCGCGAGCTGGTCATCCCGCCCGACAAGGGCTACGGGCCGCAGGGCGCACCGCCGGACATCGCGCCCAACGAGACGCTCGTCTTCGTCGTGGACCTCAAGCGCATCGGGTAGGCCGCGCTGCCGTCCCGTCCCCACCGGCTCGACGAGGTCGGAGGCTTCGGCATCGACCGGGTGGCGGCGGCGGCCGGTGCCGACCCCGAGGTCCTGCGCCTCGAGAACCTCGACACGGACCTGCCGGTTCCGCCCGGCGTCGTGGAGGCCACGCGCGCCGCGGTCGGCTCCGACGAGTTCAACTCCTACCTGCCGTTCACCGGCCGCGACGACCTCAAGGAGCTGATCGCGCGGCACATGACCGCGCGCAGCGGAGTCGACCACGCCGCCGAGCAGGTGGTCATCACGCTCGGCGAGGGCGACGGCATGCTCGACGCGATCCTCGCCACCTGCGACGTCGGCGACGAGGTGATCCTCTCCGACCCGACGTACGCCGGGATGATCAACCGGGTGCGGCTGGCCGGCTGCGTGCCGGTGCTCGCCCCGCTGGTGGTGGTCGACGGCGCATGGCGGTTGGACCTCGACGCGCTGCGCGCAGCGGTGACCCCGCGTACGAAGGCGCTGTTCTGGCAGAACCCGTCGTTCCCGACCGGCTTCCGGATGAACGACGAGGAGTGGGCGACGGTCGGCGAGCTGTGCGCCGAGCACGACCTGTGGTTCCTCTACGTCGCGCTCTTCGAGGGCATCGTGTTCGACGGCGCCGCGGCCATGCACCCGGCCTCGGTCCCGGGGCTTGCCGACCGCACCGTCACCATCGGTTCCTTCTCCTGCGAGTTCCGGATGATCGGCTGGCGGGTGGGCTGGATCGCCGGCCCTCCGGAGATCGCCGGCGACCTCGGCCTGACGCACATCTACAACGGGCTGACGCCGAGCGGCATCGCCATGGCCGGCGCCCGCCAGGCGCTCCAGGCTCCGCCGGCCGACCTCGACGCCTGCAACGCCGAGTGGCAGCGCCGGCGCGACGCCGTGCTCGACCAATGCAGCGGCCTGCCGGTCGTCCCCGCCGCGGGCGGGTGGGCGCTGTTGCTCGACTGCAGCGAGCTGGGCGTCGACCCGGCGGAGCTGTCGAACAGGCTGATCGACCACAAGGTGGCCGCCACCCCGATGGGTGCCTGGGGCGCCGACGTCGCGCGCCGCCACCTGCGCTTCGTCTTCTCCAACGAGCCCGTCGAGCGCCTGGCCGCCCTGGGCGAGCGGCTGCGAGCGGCCCTCTAGACGACGCTCCAGCTGTCCCCGCTGCGGGCCAGCTGGATCTCCTCGAGACCGTTGGCCGTGGTCACGCGGAAGCGGGCGCGATCCTCCTCGGTCCCGGGGCGGTCGACGACCTGGACGAGCTCGAGCGCGACGACCTGTTCACCGCGGGCCTCAAGCGCCGCCCGCGCGGCCTGTTCGAGCAGGGCGCGGTCCCATCCCCGATCCTCGGCCCGGGCGGAGGCCAGAGCGTGGTCGGCCTCGGCGATCCGGTCAGCGTGTCGCGAGTCGCCCCTGGCGCGGACGCGGGCGTTGCCCACGTACCCGCCGACGAACAGCAGCGCGAGCACGCCGACGACGACGATCAGCACGATCTCCCAGGCTTCCATGCCCTCAGACTAGTTCTGGATGTTGCGCGCGGTGAGGTGGGCGCCCACCTTGCGCTTGACGCGCTGCAAAGCGTTGTCGACCGTCTTGGCGTCGCAGTCGAGCAGGCCGGCCACCTCCTCGTAGGAGCGCCCGTCGAGGTAGAGCGACAACACGCGCGACTCGAGGTCGCTCAGCGCGGTCGACAGGCAGCCGACCAGCGCGCGCAGCTCCTCGGAGGAGATCACCTGGCTGATCGGGTCGTCGATCGACGGCCCGGGGATGACCTCTTCGAGCGTCGGCTCGCCGTCGCCGGACGATGCGGGCGTGGCCGAGAACGAGACGTACTGGTTCAGCGGCGTGTGCTTGTTGCGGGTGGCGGTCTTGACCGCGGTGATGATCTGGCGCGTGATGCACAGCTCGGCGAAGTTGCGGAACGACGACTCGCGGTCGGTCCGGTAGTCCCGGACGGCCTTGTAGAGGCCGACGAGCCCCTCCTGGATCAGGTCGTCGGCGTCACCGCCGGCGAGGAAGTACGAGGAGGCCTTCAGCCGGACGAAGCCGTAGTAGCGGCGAACGATCCGGTCGTAGGCGGTTCCATCCCCCTGCTTGGCAAGGGCGATGAGGTAGCCATCCTCAACCTGTACTTGACCCTGAGACTGCGCTGAGATCCGTGCCATCGAGCAACCCTCTCCCCGGCCACGCGGACCGGCGTCCTTGGATGTGCTCGGCGGCGGACCCCTCCCAGGGCGCCAACCGTGTTCTTCACTGAGCTTTTCTCAAGCTCAGGTACACCGTTCGAGGCGGAGTTTCCATATACCCGCCCCGCTTGTCAAGGGCGACTTTTTGCCTGCAAGATCCCGTACAACAGCGCCGCCGCAGCCGCGCTGAGGTTCAGGGAGGCGATCCGGCCACGAATCGGGAGCGCGACGAGCTCGTCGCAGGCCTTCGCGACCCGAGGTCGAAGGCCGCGGCCCTCCGCCCCCAGGACCAGCACGAGACCGCCCGAATAGTCGACTCCGTCGTAGGCGACGCCGCTCGCGTCGGCGCCGTAGCACCACAGCCCGGCGGCCTTCGCGTCGGCCAGGAAGTCGGCGAGGTTGCGCACGCGCGCGACGCGCAGGTGCTCGACGGCGCCGGACGACGCCTTGCACACCGCGGGCGTGACCTCCACCGCCCGGCGCTCGGGGATGACGACGCCCGTGGCGCCCGTGCACTCCGCCGTCCGGCACACCGCGCCGAGGTTCTGGGGGTCCTGCACCTCGTCGAGCGCGACGAGCAGCGCATCGGCCTCCAGCAGCTCGCCCGGGTCGACATACGGATAGGCCGAGGTCTCGGCGCAGACGCCCTGGTGGGCGTCGGTGCCGGCCTGGCGTTCGACGGTCCCCCCGTCGACCACGTGCACCTGGGCGCCCTCGAGCCACGGCTCGCGCGCCGCGCCGGCCGTCGCCCACACCTTCGACACGGGCCGGCGGCCGGCCGCCAACAGCTCGCGAACCGGCTGGCGGCCGTAGACGATCACTCGGCGGGGACGAGCTCGAAGCCGGCGGGGCCGTCGCGGACCGTCCAGCCGGCGGCGGCGATCTCGTCACGCAGACGGTCGGCCTCGGCGAAATCGCCGGCGGCGCGGGCCTCCTCGCGGGCCTGGGCCTTGGCCACGAGGTCCTCGGGCGCCTGCGCGTCGGCGTCGAGCAGGTTGTCGAGCCCGAGAACGGCCAGCATCTCGCGCAGATCGTCCGAGCCAACCCCGGGCGAAGTTCCGCGCCGCCAGTCGGCCAGCGCCTTCAGGGCCTCGGGCGTGTTGAAGTCGTCGGCCAGGGAGTCGAAGAACCGCTCCTTGTGCTCGGCCAGCTCGGGCGGCGACGGGCCGTCGACGAGCCGGCGGCCGAGCTCGCGCACGCCCGCGACGGTCTGGCGCGCGGCCGCCAGTGTCTCCTCGGTGTACGCGAGCGGCTGGCGGTAGTGGCCGGTGCTGAAGAACCACAGCAGCGCGTCGCGGCCCCAGCGGTCGACGACGTCGCCGAGCAGCGCGACGTTGCCCACCGACTTGGCCATCTTGTCCTCGCCCATCTGGAGCATCCCGTTGTGCATCCAGATCGCGGCGAGCTCTGCGCCGCGGGCCGCACGGGTCTGGGCGGCCTCGTTCTCGTGGTGAGGAAAGACGAGGTCGTTGCCGCCGCCATGGACCTCGAAGCCGACGCCGAGCAGCTGCTCGGCCATCGCCGAGCACTCGATGTGCCAGCCGGGCCTGCCGGCCCCCCACGGAGCCTCCCAGGAGGTGTCCTCGCCCTCCTTGGCGGCCTTCCACAGCGCGAAGTCCAGCGGGTCCTCCTTCAGCGCGGTGTGGGTCGGATCGGGCTCCTCGCCCTGGTCCATCTGCTCGAGCGGGCGGTGCGAGAGCGAGCCGTAGTCGGGATCGCTGCGCACACGGAAGTAGACGTCGCCCTGGGCCGCGTAGGCGTGCCCGCGGTCGATCAACGCGGCGATGTGCTCGACGATCGGCTCGATCATCTCCGTCGCCAGCGGCTCGTCGTCGGGGCGCCCGATGCCGATCCGGTCGGTGTCGGCGATGTACGCAGCGGTCATCTGACGGGCGAGCTGCTCGCTCGGCACGCCCTGTGCGCGCGCGGCGTCGTAGATCTTGTCGTTGATGTCGGTGACGTTGATCACCAACCGGGCGGCCAGCCCCTCGTGCTCGAGAAACCGCTTGAGCAGGGAAAACACGACATACGGCCGTGCGTTGCCGACGTGGATGCGGTTGTAGACCGTGGGACCGCAGGCGTAGATGCCGACCTTGCCGGGCTCCCGCGGGGCCAGCTCGCGCAGCGCCCCCGAGCGCGTGTCATGCAGTCGGACGGTGCGCACCGCGCCGCAGCGTACCCCGCAATGAGCGACGTTTTCGCCCGGTCCGCGGTCCGATGGCGGGTGTAGGGTGCGCTCCTCTTGTCCGGCGGCTCACCCCACGCCCGACGCTTGGCACTCGTCGAGAACGCCTTTCGGACCCTGGCCGATCGCTACCTCGGCGCGGCGCCGGGATTCGACGCCACCTACCACGTCCGGCTGGGCGACATCGGCAGGACGTGGGAGGTCCGATGTACCGAGCACGGGGCGCGCGTGCGCAACGGTGTGTGCTCGCGCAAGCCCGACGTGGTGATCGGCACCGACGCGGAAACCTGGCTGCGACTGCGCGCCGGCGAGCTGTCGGGGATCGAGGCTTTCTCCCAGCGGCTGCTCTACGCCCGCGGCGACGTCGACCTGGCGGTCGGCTTCGAGGGCCTGTGGCGGCTGCCCAACGGCCGCCCGCCGCTCCTGCGCGTCCACGACATACGGCTGCCGGGCCGCCGGATCTCGACGCTGACCATGGGCGAGGGCACCGACGTCCTGCTCCTGCACGGCCTCGGCGGGACCAAGAGCTCGTTCTTCGACACCGCGGCCGCCCTGAGCGCCGACTACCGCGTCCACGCGATCGACCTGCCGGGCTTCG
The DNA here is from genome assembly GCA_963825415.1 of uncultured Actinomycetes bacterium. Lineage (GTDB taxonomy): Bacteria > Actinomycetota > Thermoleophilia > Solirubrobacterales > Solirubrobacteraceae > BP-464. The sequence continues at coordinate 551,268 of CAWGTD010000006.1, forward strand.
GCGGCTCCTCGAAGCCGGCCACCGCGCCCTACTCGGCCAAGTGGTTCGCCGAGACCGTGCTCGAGGTCATGGACGCCCAGGGCATCGAGCGGGCGCATCTGATCGGCAACTCGATGGGCGGCCGCGTGGCGATCGAGGTCGGCCTTCAGGCACCCGAGCGTGTGCGCGCGCTGGGCCTGCTGTGCCCGGCGGTCGCGTTCATCCGCCGCGGGTATCACCCGATCGTGCGCCTGGCGCGGCCGGAGTTCGGCCTGCTGCCCCACCGGTTCGGGCGCGGGACGGTGGCCAAGCAGTTCTGGTCGATGTTCCACGACCCGGACTCGGTCGACCCGGCCGTGGCCGATGTCGCGGTCGACGAGTTCCAGCGCATCTACTCCTCGGCCGGTGCCCGCTTCGCCTTCCTGTCGGCGGCGCGGAACATCTATCTCGAGAAGCCCTACGGCCGCGGAGGCTTCTACCCCCGCCTTGCCGAGCTGGCTCCGCCCGCGTTGTTCGTCTGGGGCAGCCACGACCCGCTGATCCCGGCCGCCTTCAAGCGCCACGTCGCCCGCTGGCTGCCGTCGGCCGAGCAGATCGTCCTACACGAGTGCGGGCACGTGCCCCAGGTCGAGCGCCCCGACCAGACCAACGGGCTGCTCAAGCGCTTCTTCGGGCACGTCGAGGCGACGAGCCCGCGCCAGCGGCAGACCCGCGCCGCCGCGTAGCGGCCGGCCTTCCGGGGGTAGTCTCCCCGGCATGGAGGCGCGCGCGCCGGAGCACGCAGCGGCCAGCAATGGCCACCAGACGGGCGGCCTGGGTGGCGACCCCGGGGCAGCCCCGAACGGCTCCGGGCGGGACGCCGGCGCGCTGCTCGGCAGGATCGGGCGGGGCCTCGCCAAGGCGGTCGCGAGCCGCATTCCGGTCGCCGATCTCGACGAGCGCGACCCGGACTACATCCGCGAGAACCTCCCACGCCTGTGGCTGCTGTCGAGCCTGTACTTCCGCGCCGAGGTACGCGGGCTGGGAAACGTCCCCGAGAGCGGCCCGGTGCTATTGGTCGGCAACCACTCCGGCGGCAACCTGACCCCGGACACGCACGTCTTCACGCTGGCGTTCTGCGCCTACTTCGGGGTCGAGCGGCGCTTCTACCAGCTGGCCCACAACCTGGTGCTGTCGATGCCGGGGCTGGGCATGCTGCGGCGCTTCGGCACGGTCGCGGCGTCGCACGACAACGCGCGCAAGGCGCTGGAGTCCGGCGCGGCGCTGCTCGTCTACCCCGGCGGCGACTACGAGGTCCACCGGCCCGTCTGGGAGCGCAACAAGGTCGACTTCGGCGGGCGCAAGGGGTTCATCCGCCTGGCGCTCGAACACGACGTCCCGATCGTGCCGGTCGTGTCGATCGGCGGCCAGGAGACCTCGCTGTTCCTGTCCCGCGGGGAGACGCTGGCGCGGCTGCTCGGGCTCGACCGGGCGTTCCGGCTGAAGGTCCTGCCAATTTCATTCGCGATCCCCTGGGGCCTCAACGTCGGCGACATGCTCGGCCACGTGCCGCTGCCGGCGAAGATCACCATCGAGGCGCTGCCGCCCATCCACCTGCGCGAGGAGTTCGGGCCACAGCCCGACGTGGCCGAGGTCTATGACCACATGATGCGCCTCATGCAGGAGACCCTCGACGCGCTCGCCTCCGAGCGGCGCCTACCGCTGATCGGATGAGGGTCGGCGGGCAGATCGACGTGTCGGCGCCGGCCGACGAGGTGTGGGAGTTCATCGTCGACCCGTCGCGCTACCTGCACTTCATGCACGGCGTGACCCGCTGGGAGGTCTCCGGCGATCTGGATCGCGGCTACGGCGCCCGCTACCGGACGCTGATGCGGGTCGGCTCGGCCGAGGTCGGCGGCCTGGTCGAGGTCGTCGAGTACGACGAGGGCCGCGACCTGGCCTGGACGAGCGTCACCGGCATCGACCAGCGCGGCCGCTGGCGCCTGCGCGACCGCGGCCTCGGCCGCACCCACGTCGAGTTCCGCCTGTCATACGGCGTGGCGGGCGCCGGCCCGCTGGGCTGGGTGGCCGAGCGCTTCGCCGCGCCCACGGTCAGCGACAACATCCGCAAGTCGCTCCAACAGCTCAAGCGCGCGGTCGAACACGAGCAGCTCCGCCGCGCCGCGGCCGAACGCCGCGCCGCGCGCACCAGCGCCTGAGCGATCGCTAGCGTCCGCGGGACGCAATGAACTCCGCAGGCTCGCTCGACATCCTGCTCGTGGACGACGATGCCCCACTGCGGGAGATGCTGACGCGGTCCTTCACCCGCGAGGGCCACGCGCTGACCGCGGTGGCCAGCGGCGGCGAGGCCCTCGACCGCGCCGAGGGCGGCTCGTTCGACATCGTGTTGCTCGACGTGGCGCTCGGCGCCGGCCCGAGCGGGCACGACGTCTGCCGCACGCTGCGCTCGCGGCGCAACATGGTGCCGATCATCATGCTCACGGCGCTCGACAGCGAGGCCGACATCGTCCTCGGCCTGGAGGCCGGCGCCGACGACTACGTCACCAAGCCGTTCGGGCTCGCCGAGCTGCGCAGCCGGATCCGCGCTGTGATGCGCCGCGCCGGATCGCGGACCGAGGGCGCCGACAGCGTGCTGGTCGGCCCCGTGGCCCTCGACCGCCGCAGCCGGATCGTCACGGTCGAAGGGCGGCCGGCGAAGCTCACTTTCTCGGAGTTCGAGATTCTCTCCTGCCTGATGTCGCGCCCCGGGCGGCTGTTCAACCGCCAGGAGCTGCTGCGCTCGATCTGGGGCGACAGCGCCTACCGCGACCCGCGCGCGGTCGACGTCCACATTCGCCACCTGCGGGAGAAGCTCGAGCCCCAGCCAGAGCAGCCGCAGCTGATCATCACCGTGCGGGGGGCGGGCTACCGGTTCCGCGAGCCGTGATCCGGCGCAGCCTCATCGGGATCCGGCCGCGGCTGCTGATCGCGCTGCTGGTGATCAGCGCCGTGACCCTCGCAGCCGCCGCCGCGGCGCTGCTGCCGCCGCTCCAGGACCGCCTGCGCCGCGAGAGCGCGCGCTCGCTAGAGGCGGCGGCGATCGCCGCCCGGCCCGCCTTCAACAGCGCCTTGCAGCGATCCGGCGGGCAGGCCGACCTGCGGCTCGTGGGCCTTGCCACCTCGCTGTCCGCGCGGACGAACTCGCGCGTGTCGATCCTCAACTTCATCCCGATGCCCGTGTACGAGACCGACCCCGATTCGGTCGACCCCGTCCTGGCGATCCAGACGACGCTGAACTCCCAGCCGCCGCGCACCGTCCGGCTCGAGCGTGGCGACGTCGTCGACCTCGCGGTCCCGCTACGAGGCCCCGACCACACCTACGTCCTGGCGCTGCGCAAGCCGCTCACCGACGTCAACGCGACCGTGGCGCAGGTGCGGCGGGCGTTCCTGAAGGCAGCACTCGCGGGACTGCTCGCCGCGGTCGTGCTCGGCGTCGCGCTGACCAGCACGCTGCTGCGCCGGCTCGACCGGCTGCGCCGCGCGGCGCTGCGGGTGACGGTCGAGGGACCCGGAGCGCCGCCCCCGCACGACGACGTCGCCGACGAGGTCGGAGACCTCGCGCGCGCCTTCGCGGCGATGCAGGCCGCACTGGGGCGCCAGGAGGAGGCCCGCAAGGCGTTCGTGGCCACCGCGTCGCACGAGCTGCGCACGCCGCTGACCTCGTTGCAGGGCACGCTGGAGCTGCTCGACGAGGACCTCGCCGACGGCCGCCTCGACCTCGCCGACGCGCAGCAGCAGGTCGCCACGGCACGGGGACAGCTGCTGCGCCTGGGCAACCTCGCCGCGGAGCTGCTCGACCTCTCGCGGCTGGACGCCGGAATCCCGCTGCGCAGCGAGCCGGTCGAGCTCGGCGAGCTGTCACGGGCAGTGGTCTCGGAGTTCGAGCTGCGCGCCAACGAGCGCGACGTGAAGCTCGAGGTGGTTCCCCCGATCGGCCCGTGCTGGGCCCGCGGGGACCCGGGCGCGGTGGCGCGCGTGCTGCGGATCCTGCTCGACAACGCCCTGCGGTTCGCTCCGGAGGGTCTGCCGGTCCGGGTGGCAGCCGCCTACCACGGTGAGCACGCGGTCATCGAGGTCTCCGACCGCGGGCCCGGCGTCCTGCCCGAGGAGCGCGAGCGGATCTTCGAGCGCTTCCAGCGCGGTTCGGTGACCGGCGGCGAGGGTGGGTTCGGGCTCGGCCTCGCGATCGGCCGCGAGCTCGCCGAGCGCCTCGGCGGCACGCTTCGGCTCGTCGACGACCCCAACCGGCCCGGGGCGTCGTTCGTCTGCGAGCTGCCGATCGAGATGCCGGCGGGGTCGCACGCACCCGAGCCCGAGCCGTCGCCCGTGGCCTGAGTACCCGGCTCAGCCGCGACGCAGCGCCAGGCGTGCCGTGCGCAGGCCGCCGTAGCGGACGAGCAGGGCGATCAGCCCGACGAACGTGATCGGCACGAACAGCACGAACCGCACGAGGACGACGTAGGGCAGCGCAACCCCCGCGCCGCCCGCGCGCACGAGCCGGACGCCGAGCAGCACCGCCGCGTCGTAGGTCCCGACGTAGCCGGGAGCGGCGGGCACCATCGCCGCGAGGTTGGCCAGCGCCATCACGTACAGACCCCCGGAGAACCCGAGGTGCACGCCCGCGACGCCGCCGACGATCGCGTAGACGGCGCCCTCGGCCAGCCACAGAATCACCGACAGAGCCAAGGCCGTGGCGCCCACGGTGCCCGCCAACCGGCGGGTGGGCGCCAACAGCGCGGTGAGCAGCGTCCACAGCCGGTGCGCCGAGCCATCCGAGCGCCGGCTGAGCAGCACGGCGAGCGCGGCGACCGCCACCAGCGCCGCGACGATGCCGGCGGTCATCGCGCGCGAGATTCCCAGCGGCAGGCCGGCAACCGCGACCAGGACCGCGAAGACTCCCAGCAGCGCGATCGCATCGAGCAGGCGCTCGGCGACGAGCGCACCGAATGCGTCGCGCCGCGGCGCGCCGGCGCGCCCCGCGGAAAGCATCGCCTTCATCACGTCGCCCGCGCGCGCGGGAAGGGCGTTGTTGCCCATGTAGCCGACGGTCGTCAGCGCGTAGGCGTCCGCACGCGAGCCGCGCACACCGCTCAGCGCCAGCAGCCGGTGCCAGCGCTCACCACGGAGGAGCGTCGCAAGCGCGTAGAGGGCCAGCGCCCCGGCCAGCGGGCCCGCTGCCTCGGCGAACGACGGCAGCGCGGGCAGGTCCTGATGCTCGGCCCACCACGCAACGCCCGCGAGGGCGAGCAGGCTGACCGCAACCTGCAGGAAGAGCGCGCGCGACCGGTGCCCGGGTTGGGCCCGCTGCCGTGCGGCCGCGCCTGCGGCCATCGACTAAGCGGCTTCGCCGGCCAGCGGCTCGCGCATGGCCGGGGTCTCCGGCACGTTGCGGTACGGCTGCTCGGCGTCGGCGTCGGTCTGCTCCTCGTGGTAGGCCGACTCGACGTTGACGGCCCAGATGTCGTGGGCGGTGCCGCGCAGAAGGTTGTCGACCGCTCGCATCGCGCTGAGCATCGAGTGGTCGGAGTTGTTGTAGCGATGCAGCCCGTTGCGGCCCACCTGGACAAGCCCGCCGAGCGGATCGAGCCAGCTGCGGATCGCGGCCACGCGGTCGGCGTACTCGGCGTCGTACATCGGGTAGGCGAGCGGCACCCGCACGACGTGCCCGCGACGGACCTGCTCGGCGCGAGCGAGGCCGAGCTCGACCAGCTCGCGGGTGGCGAGCTCGACGAGCGCGTCGTCGTCCATCGTCCACAGGTCGTCGCCCTTGAAGGCGAAGTACTCCAGGCCGACGCAGGCGGTGTCGGGGTCGGGCACCATCCACGGGCTCCACGAGCGGTAGTTCTGGATGCGGCCCACGCGGACGCTCTCCTCGTGGATGTAGATCCAGTTGTCGGGGAAGAGGTCCTCGCCGTCCAGCACCAGGGCGACCGTCAGGAAGTCGCGGTAGCGCAGGCCCTGGGCCGCCTCGGCGACCTCGGCGGGCGGCGCCGGATCGGCGATGCCCACCATCGCGCGCAGCGGCAGCGACGAGATCGTGCCGCGAGGATCGATGACCTCGTCGGGCGTGTGGATGCGCACGACGCGGCCGTCGGAGATCTCCAGGCGCGTGGCGGGCGTGTTGAGCCGCACCTCGCCGCCGAGCTCCTCGATCGCCGCGGTCATCGTCTCCCACATCTGGCCCGGGCCGTAGCGCGGGTAGTTGAAGCTGTCGATCAGCGTCTTGATCTCGTTGTTCTTGTTGCCGAAGAACGCGGCCTTCGCGGCGCTGAAGAACGACAGGCCCTTGATGCGCTGGGCGGCCCACTCGGCGCGGATCTCGGTGGTCGGCACGCCCCACACCTTCTCGGTGTAGGACTTGAAGAAGTGGTTGTACAGGCGCTTGCCGAAGCGGTTGGAGACCCACTGCTCGAAGTTGTCCTCGGGCCCCTTGGGCGTGATCGACGCCCACAGGTAGCTCAGCCCGCAGCGCATGACCTCGATCGGCCCGAGCTTGCGGATCACGTCGATGCCCTTCAGCGGGTAGTCGAGGTAGCGCCCGCGCCAGAAGATGCGCGACATGCGCGGCCGCTGGAGGAACTCGTCGCCCATGATCTCGTGCCAGAGGTCGTCGACCTCCTGGTTCTTGGTGAAGAACCGGTGGCCGCCGAGGTCGAACCGGTAGCCGTCGGGATCGACGACGGTCTTGGCCAGCCCGCCGACCTGGTCGTCGGCCTCGAGGACCACGACCTTGTGACCGGCCTTGGCCAGCAGGTAGCCCGCGGTCAGCCCGGCCGGACCTGCGCCGATGACGACGTAGGGCCTCGGGTCGGAGCGGGCGAACCGGCTCGCGTCACCCTCGATCGCGCGCAGGGCAGGGAAGTCGGCAGTGGCGGCCATGGCCACATCGTTGCCCAGGTCCGGCGCGCAGAAGCCCCGCCGCTAACCGTTCCTAACAGTCCCTAACGTGCGTCAGACGCGCCGATAAAGGACCACGCGCACCCCGCGGGGCAGGCGCCGGCCGTCGAAATGCGGGATCGCCCGCACGCGGCGCAGCCGCGGTGCGTGGTCGAGCACATGCTCCCAGCGCAGCGAGCGGCGCCGCACGAGGCTCGTCCAGGGCGCCTTCCACCCGGCGGTCCGCAGGATCGGCACCACGAGCACGAGCTGCTGGCCCTCCCGCAGCGACGCGATGTACCGCGTGGCGGTCGGCTTCGGCCAGGTCTCGCGGTAGCGATCCAGCGCGTCGCGCCAGTCCATCACCTCGGTGTCGCGGACGTAACCCAAGCCGCTGGCCCAGCGCAGGCCGGACGGGAAGTAGAAGTGCAGGACCGGGCACCTGCTCGGGATGCGTGGAGACCACGAGGTCGCCGGGCTTGACCTTGTCCGCGATCAGCACGGCGACGTGATGGACGTCGCTCTTGTTGTTCACAGACGTGGTGGGCGGATGCAGCCACAGCCCCGCCAGCAGCGCCGTCGTGACCAGGCCCAGCGTCCCGGCCCGGGCCAGGACCCCGCCCGCCAGGACGATCACGGGGCCGATCAGCGCCGCGAAGTAGCGCACGCGTCCACGCGGGCGAGATCTGCGAGACCACGAAGGCGAGCGCGAGCGCCGCGAGCAGCATGATCCCCAGCGCCCGGACCGTCGTCGCCTCCACCGATGGTGTTCGCGGGTTCGAGCTACGGGCGAGCCGATAGGCCGCGACGCCGCTGCCCCCGGCGAGCAGCAGCGCCACGCCGGGCCCGGGGCCGCCCGCGAGCGTGGCCAGCGTGCCGGGCAGGTCGGCGAGCGACGGACTGCTCGACCAGGGCGCGCCCGTGTGCCGCAGCTGGGAGAGCAGCGTGGGAACCCAGGGCAGGTAGAGCAGACCGATCGCCCCGTAGCCCAGCACCGCGTCGCGCATCGAGACCGTTCGCGATCGCAACAGCGGAGCGAGCGCGATCGCGCTGCCGGCCAGCACGAACAGGCCCCAGTTGTGGGTGTAGAGCAGCGCGGCGCCGGTGAGCGCGAACCCCACGAGCCACCCGCGGCGCCGGTGCAGGAACGCCAGGGCGTAGGTCGTCGCGAACGCCATCGAGAGCAGGACGACGAGCGCGTACATGCGCGTTTCCTGCGCGTAGTAGTTCAGGAACGGGTTCAGCGCGGCGACGACCGCCACGATCCACCCGGCGCGCTCGGAGAACAGCGCCCGGCCGGCCGCGAACCCGAGCGGAACCGTCATCAGGGCGAAGGCCAGCGAGAGGGCGTGGGTACGCGCCTCGCCGTCGCCGAGCACGCGGATCCATACGCCGAGCAGCAGGTAGTACAGCGGCGGCGAGCCATCCTGGCGCAGGAGCCCCGGGATGTCGTCGAGCGGATGGTTGGCGATGCCGACCGACAGCCCCTCGTCGATCCAGTAGCGGGCATGGATCGCGGTCTCGCGCAGCAGCAGCGAGACGGCGATCAAGCCGACGAGGCCGAGGGCCACCCGCACCCGCGTCGAGGTCGGCAGCCGCAGCCGCTCGAACGGCACCGCGGCGGCGTTCACGAGCCGGTCGGGCATGCCGCGACGATCCGCCAGTCGGCGCTCGTCGCCAGCGTCCGCAGGCCGCGCAGGTCCCCGAGCGGCGCCAGCGCGGGCAGAGCCGACGCACCGCGGGTGGTGTGGACCCGGAACACGACGCCGGGCCTTTCGGGGGTGAGATGCACCGCCCTGATGTGGACTCCGAGGCGCCACGCCACCGCGGGCACGAGGTAGGCGCCGGTGATCGGCGTGCCGCACGCGCGCAGCCGGGCGGCACCGCCGGCGCGGTTCACGACCGGCTCCAGCTGGGCGTTCATTCGCGCCTGCCAGCTGGTGGCGCTCAGCGTCCGGCGGCTGGACTCCAGCCACGGCACGGTGAACGCGCACGCCAGGCCGACGGCGCCCACGGCGGTGGCCGCCAGCGCCGTCCTGCGGCCACGCAGCAGATCGGGGCGCAGGCGACGGGCCACGACGCCGGCGAGCGAACGTGCTCCCAGCACAACGCCCGCCGCCGCGACCACGATGACCACCGCGGCCGGGACGATCAAATAGCGCGTGTTGCCCGAGTAGCCGTTCGCCGTCATCGCGGCGACGATCACGGCCCAGGCGGCGGCGAGCGCGATCAGGACGCCGAGCCGGCGGTCGCGCCGCGCGAACGCGATGCCCACGGCGGCCACCAGGCTCCAGCGGACCGGGCCGCCGAGCATGTGCCAGCCCTCGTGCAGCACCTGCACGACGGGGTTGTCGGAGAAGGCGGGGCTCTTGCCCACCGGGTTCTGGGCGCGATGTGAAGCGCGCAGCCAGTCGCCGGAGCCCAGCTGCTCGGGCACCAGCCAGAGCAGCGGCAGGCTCGCCAGCCCGCCGGCTACGAGCAGGCGTGCCCCGCGTTCGCGCCACGCGAGCCAGAGGCCGAACACGCCGATGAAGGGCCAGGCCTCGGGCCGCAGCAGGCCGAGGCCCACCGCGAGGGCGAAGGCCGACGAGCGGCGCCCGGCGAGCCCGCGGTCGATCGCGGCCAGCGCGAAGGCCACCTGGAGCCCTTCGGAGTTGGCCAGCGCGGCGCTGCGCACGTACCAGGGCGCCACGAGCAGCGCGGCGGCAGCGGCGAAGCCCGCCGCCGGGCCGCCGAGCCGGCGCCCGAGGCGGAACGCGAACAGCACGCCGGCGATCGCGCCGGCGCGGGCGGCGACCACCCAGAGCGCGGGCGCCGCGTCGCCGAACAAGGCAAAGACCGTGGTGAGCGCGACCGGCAGCGGCTTCCACGACGGCCCGAAGGTCGTGACCAGGTCGAGGTGCACGATCTCCCGCCCCCAGATGATCCACGCCCAGGGGTCGTAGGTCGGCGCGGAAGGCGTCAGGAGGGTCAGCGCCGCCAGCACCACGCACGCAGCGAGCGACAAGAGCAGCGAGCGCGCCGACTCGGCCTCCCCGATCGCCGCGCGGGCGGGCGAGCCCTTGGGCATCGTCTCCGGGCGCCGGACGCGCGGCGGGGCGACCGGCGGCGACGTGACGGCCGAACCGGACATCGAGATGAGGCTACGCAGGACGGCCTTGCGGCAAACCATGAACCGTGATTCACTGTTCAGCCATGGAGGCCGCGACGCTCTCGTCCCCCGCTGATCGGCCCTCCCGGCGTGCGGAGCGCCGGGTCGCCACCCGGGACGCAATCGTCGCGGGCACGCTCTCGCTCGTCGGAGAGGGCGGCTACGCGGCGGCTTCGATGCAGGACGTCGCCCGGCGCGCCGGCGTCGCGACCGGGAGCCTCTATCGCTACTTCCCCTCCAAGGGCGAGCTGCTGGCAAGCGTCTTCGTCGAGGCCGCCGGCCGTGAGCTCGCCATCGTCGAGGGGATCGCCGCCGAGCAATCCCGCCCGCCGGTCGAGCGGCTGGCAGCCGCGGTGGAGGCCTTCGCCCGCCGGGCGCTCGCCGCGCCACGTCTGGCCTACGCGCTGATGGCCGAGCCCGTCGACCCAGCGGTCGAAGCCGCCCGGCTGGAGAACAAGCGCGCCTACCAGCGGGTGTTCGCGGCGCTGCTCGAGGAGGCGATCGCCGCCGGGCAGATCCCCGAGCTCGACGCCCAGCTCGCCGCCGCGGCGATCATCGGCGCCTTCCAGGAGGCGCTGATCGGCCCGCTTGCCTTCGCTCAGAGCAGCCGCGATCGCGCCGGCTCCGCGGCCGACGCGCTCGTCGCCGGCCTCGTGACGTTCACCCTCAACGCCGTCGGAGGCCGCGCTGACCGAGGCTCCACGGTGACGATCGCCAGCGCGGCGACGCCCTCCTCGCGGCCGACGAAGCCGATTCCCTCGCCGGTGGTGGCCTTGACGTTGACCGGCGCGCCGAGGGCCTCGGTCAGCGCCGAGGCCATCGCCTCGCGGTGGGGGGCGACCTTCGGGCGCTCGAGCACGACGGTCGTGTCGGCGTACGTGGGCGCGTAGCCCGCCTCGGCGGCGCGGCGCACGGCCTCGCGCAGCAGCTCCAGCGAATCGGCGCCGGCGAACGCCTCGTCGGTGTCCGGGAAGTGCGTCCCGAGATCGCCCAGACCGGCGGCGCCGAGCAGGGCGTCGATCAGCGCGTGGGTCAGGACGTCGGCGTCCGAGTGCCCGGCGAGGCCGCGGTCGTGCTCGATGCGGACGCCGCCGAGGACGAGCGCCCGTCCGGCCTCGAGGCGGTGGGAGTCCCAGCCGATACCGCTGCGGGTCATCCCAGCGGCTCCATCCGCCGGTTGCGTTTCTCGAAAACCGCGATCTCGGAGACTCCGTGGTCGCCCAGCAGCGTCGACGGCGTCCTCGTAGCGGTGGCCGAGCTGGTCGGCCACGTGCGCGTCGGACGACAGCGCGAGCGGCACGCCGGCGTCGACGAGCATCTCCAGGAACGCCGGCGACGGATAGATCTCGCCGACCGGCTTGCGCAGCCCGGCGGTCGAGACCTCGACGGCGACGCCGCTGTCGACGATCTGCTCCATCGCGAGGTCGTAGTAGAAGCGCAGGTCCTTCTCCGGCAACGGGCGCTCCGGGCCCCAGTGCTTGACGAGGTCGGGGTGGGCGAGGATGTCGAACATCCGGGTCGCCGCCGCCTCGCCTAGCCAGGTGAAGTACGTGCGCCAGATGTGGTCGGCCGAGCGGCCGCTGGTCCACACGTCGTAGACGTCGTAGTCGACCGCGCCCTCCCCGAGGAAGTGGACCGACCCGACCACGAAGTCCCAGTCCCGAGCCTCCAGCAGGGTGCCCATGCGGTCCTCGCGACCGGGCACGAAGTCCGCCTCGATCCCCAGCCGCAGGTCGGTCTGCTCGCGCACGAATGCGCAGTAGGCATCCAGGTCGTCGCGCGCGTTCTCGCGCCAGAACGGGTGCTCCCACACGTCGAGCGCCTGCTCGAAGCGGTGCACGTGCTCGGCGACCCCCAGCTCCTCGATGCCGCGCTCGCTCGCCACCTCGCGGTAGTGCTCGGCGTTGGCGGCCGTGAACGCGCTCGCCGCGGTGTGCTCGAGCTCGTCAGGACGGAGATGGACGTGGTAGTCCGTCAGCACCGGCGTCGAACGCTACCCGCGCACGCCGGCCCGGCGGCCTGCCGCCCGTGGCAAGCCACGACCCGGCGAGGATCAGCAGCAGGCCGGCGACCGCGCCGGCACCGAGGCTCTCGTCGAGGAAAGACACGCCGAGCGCCACCGCGATCACCGGGTTTATGTAGGTGACGACCGAGGCGCGGCTCGGGCCGGCAATGGCGATCAGAGAGAACATGACGGCCAGCGCGACCGCGGTACAAGCGATGCCCAGCACGACGATCGAACCAATCACCTTGCCGATGGCACCTGGTCGGCAAGGTCGCCAGACCCGCGGGCGTAAGCAGCAGCGCGGAGATCACCAGCGAGGCGGCGACCGGGCCCATCGGGTGCAGCCCGCCCAGCTTCGCCCGGACGATCAGCGGCGCCGCCGAATAGCCGAGCGTCGCGATCACGAGGCAGGCCACGCCGATCAGCTCGCGCGGGTTGCCGGCGACGTCGATGCCGACGAGAGCCACCACTCCCTGCCAGGCCGACGAACAGTCCGACCAGCCGCCAGCCCGGTGGGTCGCTCGGAGGGATCGACGCGCGCACGCCATCACCGCGATGGTGAGCGGCACCGCGGCGATCATGATCGCGGCAAGCGACGACGAGACGAACCGCTCGCCGACCGGTATGGCAGTGAAGGGCACGGCAATCTCGATCACGGAGAAAGCCACGACCGCCCGCCAGCGCTCGCGGACGCCCCGCAACGCACCGACCCGCCACGCGACAGGCAACAGCACGACAGCGCCCAGCGCGACGCGGCTCCAGGCGAGGAACACCGGAGGGACCTCGTCGAGCGCGACCTTGATGAAGAAATACGGCACTCCCCACAGCACCGAGACGGTGGCGAAGGCGATCCAGGCGCGGCGGGTCACTGCCGGCATGGTCGCAGCGGCATCGCGCGCGCGCCACGAATCCTGCTGATCGGCGTTCCAAGCGCCGCTGATGGTCCGCTCTGGCGCCCAGAATTCACGATTCCCCGGCAACTGGCGATAACTGGGCTACAGGGAGTATTGAGCCTGACGCCGTTCTAGGTCCGTCCGACCAAGGCTGAACGCGTAGCGCCAATCTGAATCCTCCAAGTCCATCGCGGTAGTGATGCCGCACGGGAGGATCACCATGGTTGACCACGTCGACCGCACGTCCAGCAGGCGCCTCTTCGGCGCCGGTCGCACCCTCACCCTCGTCGGCCTGGTGCTGGCGCTGACGGTGGCGTTCGCGAGCAGCGCAGCGGCCGCCACGACGGTGCCCCTCGGCACCGCGAGTTCGTACGCCATCCTCGGCGGCTCGACGATCACCAATACCGGCGCGACCACGGTCAGCGGCGACATCGGGCTCTCGACGGGGAGCGCGATCACCGGCTTCGACGGGCCCAACCCGGACTTTGTGACCCAGCCCAGCGGGGCGCGGCACATCACCGACGGAGCGGCCGCCACCGCCCAGGACGACCTCGATCTCGCCTACTTCAACGCTGCCGGCCAGGCGGTCACGAACACGGTTCCCGTCGATCTCTCGCTCACCGGTACACCGGCGAACCCGCTGCTTCCCGGGGTCTACGAGTCCACAGCGCACGGCGCCTTCCAGATCAACACGGGCCTCACGCTCGACTTCGGTGGCGACCCGAACGCGGTCTTCATCTTCCAGGGGACAGGCCTGATCACCGCAGCGGCCGCCGGCGGCTCCGTGAACATCGTCAACGGCGGCTCCGCACCGAGCACCTGCAACATCTTCTGGCAGCTCTCCGATGCGACCCAGGGCGTGACCCTGGGCACCAGCAGCGCGTTCAAGGGCACCACGATGGCGCTCGGCGCGAGCGTGCTCGGCACCGGCGCCACGGTCGAGGGCCGGATCCTGACCAGGCGCTCGAAGGCGGTCAACCTCGACACGAACACGATCACCCGCACCGATTGCTACGTGGCCGCCCCGAGCGGCGGCGGCGGCGTGACCGAGCCCACGGACACCGCGCCCCCGGCCGACACCGTCGTGCCGACCCCCGCGGACCCGACGCCGAACCCGCCCGTCAGCTTCCCGGCGGCGCTCCCGACGCCCGTCGGCTCCGCGCACCTGGCCGGCCCGCACGGCCTCGTCCACGGCCCGTTCACGGTCGTCGTGACCGGACGCGAGATCGCGAAGGTCGTCTTCTACGTCGACGGCAAGCGCATCGGGACGGTCAACGCCAAGCCCGGGCGCAAGAAGTTCAAGATGAAGATCAACCCGCGCAAGCAGAGCAGCGAGATCCATCGGGTCAAGGCGCGCGTGACGTACACCCAGCCGACCGGCGGCGGGACCACCGTGCGGCTGACCTACTGGCGCCCCTTCCCGACGCCTAAGCCGCACTTCGCCGGCTGACCTCCGAGTGGCTGCGATCGGGGCGCGCGAGCGCCTCGATCTCCGCCACCGCGCGGTCGCCGATCGCGCGTCGGGCCTAGCTGACCGAACGGGGCAGTTAGGGGAGGCCGGAGGTCGACTGCTCCCGCAGTCGCGTGGGCCTCTCGCGAGCCACCGAGCGTGTCGCGTGACGGCAAGCGCCCGTGTTTTCATCGAGTGGGCACTTAGGGCGGCATAGCGCGCTTCACGCTCCACTCGATGACCGGGGCGCCTGCGAATTGCCGCGATCGACCTGGTTGCTCGCGAAAGGCGCGCGCGGTCGCGCACCCAGCGGCATCCTCGCCCAGAGGAAGGAAGGGTGCGGACGGCCACCCACGCTCGACAACCGCGCCCTAGCGCGTCGCGCAGCAGCAGCTCGGCGACCTGGAGGTCGAACGCGGTGGTGACCTTCAGGTTCGAGCGCGGTGCCTCGACGACCCGCACGGTGCCGCCGAGAGCCTCGACGAGCGAGGCGTCGTCGGTGGCCGCAGCGAGCACCGCCTCGTCCTGGTCGAGGGCGCGCTCGAGTGCTTCGCGGCGGAAGGCCTGCGGCGTCTGGACCGCCCACAGGCCGGCGCGGTCGAGCGTGCGCACGACCTGGCCGTCGCGCGCCTCCTTGATCGTGTCGGTCACGGGGGCGGCGGCGATCGCGGCGTCCGCCCCCTCCAGCGCGGCGAGCACGTCCTCGACCAGAGCGGGCGTAAGCAGCGGTCGCGCGGCGTCCTGCACGACAACCGGATCGCCGTCGGCGGCACGCAGCGCGTTGCGCACCGATAGCGACCGCACGCGCCCCCCTTCGATGCCGATGCACCCCGCAGGGGCGTCGGCGCCCGGCGGCAGAGCCACCACCACCGCGGAGATCGACGGCGCCGCGAGCAGCGCCTCCACCGACCACTCAACCATCGGTCGCCCCGCGAGCGGGGCGAAAGCCTTGGGCATGTCCAGCCCTAGACGTTCGCCCCGCCCGGCGGCGACGATCAGCCCGAGCGCTACGAGGCGGCCCCGACCTTCTCGCCCGCCGACTCGGCGAGCAGGTTGTCGAGGTACTCCTCGGCCTCGTCCTCGTCCTTGTCGAGCGCGTACATCAGCTCGGACGCCAGGATCTTCTTGGCGCGCGTGAACATCTGCTTCTCACCCGTCGAGAGGCCCTTGTCGAACTCGCGGATCGCGAGGTTGCGAACGACCTCGGCGAGCTCGTAGATGTCCCCCGTCTTGATCTTGTCGCGGTTGTGCTTGAACCGGCGGTTCCAGTTCTTGGGCATCTCCGAGAGGTCGTCCTGCAGCACGGCCATGACCTTCTTGATGGCCTCTTCGTCGATGATCCGCCGCAGGCCCGCCTTGGAGGCGTTGCAACACGGGACCATCACCGTCATGTCGTTGTGCAGGATCTTGATGGTGAGGTACTCGAGCTCCTCACCGAACATGGCCTTCGGTTCCTTCTTGAGGACCTTGCCCGCGCCGTGGTGCGGATAGACGACGCTGTCGCCCACGTCGAACTCGATGTTCTCGAGCTCAGGGACCGTGTCGAGGTCCTCCAGCAACTGATCTTCGGTCATCTCCGGAATCGGTGAGCCTCCTTGGTGTTGGCCGTCTGCCGGCCCTTGTGTCTTACGCCTTACGTCTGCAGGTACCGGTCCACGAGATTGATCTCCTGCAGCCTGCGCAGGCCCTCGCGGATCTCCTTGGCCCTGATCTCCCCCACGCCCTCGACCTCTTCCAGCTCGGTGTCGGTCGCGGCCAGCATCTCGTCGAGCCCGCCGAACGCCTGCACGATGTGCGAGACGACCAGCTTGGGCAGGCGCGGGATGCGCCCGAGGATGCGAAAGCCCCGTGGCGAGACGGGGTAGTCAAGTGTGTTCAGCTTGCGGTCGTAGCCGAGGATCTCGGCCAGGCGCCCGAAGTCCAGGAGGTCCTGGTGGGGCAGCCGGCCGATCTGCTCCAGCGCGGCGGCAAACGCCTCGTCGGAGTTCTCGGAGATGTAGTCGTGGACGAGCGCCGCCTTGTCGGCCGCGGTCCCGACCATCGTCTCCTCGAGCTGCATCTCGATCAGACGACCCTCGGTGCCGAGCTCGACGATGTGGCGCTCGATCTCGACCGCCATGCGCGTCACGAGCTCGGCGCGCTGGAGCACGGTCAAGACGTCGTGCAGCGTGGCGCCGCCCTCGAACTCAAGGGCGGTCAGCCGGGTGGAGACCTGGTCGAGCCGCGCGCGGTACTTGTCGAGCGTGGCCAGCGCCTGGTTGGCCTTGGCCAGCACGACGGGGATCTCTTCGAGGATGTACTTCGCGCCGTCGACGTAGAGCGAGACGACCTGGCGGCGCTGGGAGATGGCGACCACCAGCGCGTCGGTCTGCTTGGAGACGCGCTCGGCGGTGCGGTGCCGCGTGCCGGTCTCCAGCGACAGGATCGTGGGGTCGGGCATCAGCTGCACGTTGGCCCACGCGATCCGCGTGGAGTTGACGTTCAGGACGATCGCGCCGTCCATCTTTGCCACCTGGTAGAGCAGCGCCGGCGTGTAGTCGATGTCGAGCTTGATGCCGCCCGAGTTCAGAAAGGCGAGCTCGTCCGGGTCGCCGATGACCATCAATCCGCCCGTGCGGCCGTGGACGATGCTGTCCAGGCCTTCGCGGAGTGCGGTGCCCGGCGCGACCATCTCCAGCGCCTTTACGAGCCGGGGCTCCTGACGCTCGAGGTCATGGACCTCATCCCCGGTTCGAACCGCCATTGGAGGGCATTCTAGCAGGATTTATGCCGCGTTTAGGGGGGTTTTCGGAGGTCTGGTGGCTCGCGGCTAAGCCGCGACCGGCTCGGCCACCGCCGGCGCGGAGCCCAGCGCGGCGGCCAGCGCCGCCCTCAGCGTCGGCTCCGTCTGCGGCGTGACCACCGCCCGCAGGCCGAACTTGTGCGCCTCGGCCAGTCGCCGGTCGGTGTGCGCGACGGGGCGCAGCTCGCCGGTCAGGCCGACCTCCCCGAAGCAGGCCAGCGGCAGCTCGCCGCACCCGGCGGTGATCCCGCGCGCGGCGCCGGCGACGGCGACCGCGATGGCGAGATCGGCGCCCGGCTCGTCGACGCGGACGCCGCCCACGACGTTGACGAAGACGTCGGCCGCGCCGGTCGACACCCCCGCGTGGCGCGCGAGCACCGCGAGCACCAGCGCGAGCCGGTTGCGGTCGATCCCGTTGCAGACCCGTCGCGGCGGCATCAGCTCGGAGGGCGACACGAGCGCCTGGACCTCCACCAGCAGCGGCCGCGAGCCCTCCATCGAGGCGAGCACGACGCTGCCGGGTGCGCGCGTGGCTTCGCCGACGAAGCGGGCGCTGGCGTCGAGCACTTCGACCAGGCCGCCCTCGGCCATCTCGAAGACCCCGACCTCGTTGGTCGACCCGAACCGGTTCTTGAGCGCCCGCACCGTCCGGTAGGTGCGCTCGCGCTCGCCTTCGAAGAGCAGCACGCAGTCGACGAGGTGCTCGAGCACGCGCGGGCCGGCGAGCGCTCCCTCCTTGGTCACATGGCCCACGAGGATCACCGCCGCTCCGCCCTGCTTGGCGACTCGCATCAGCCGGCCGGCGACCTCGCGGACCTGGCCGACCGAGCCCGCCGCGCCGGTCAGGTCTCCGGCATGCAGCGTCTGGACCGAGTCGATCACGCAGACCTCGGGCCGTTCGGCCTCGATCGTGGCGATCACGGACTCCAGATCCGTCTCGGCGAGGACCGGCACCTGCAGCGCCGCGCCTCCAAGCCTTTCGGCCCGCAGGCGCACCTGTGTGGGCGACTCCTCGCCGCTCACATACAGAGTGCGCCGGCCGGCCGCGGCCAGGTTGCCCAACGCCATGCCGGTCAGCGTCGACTTGCCGATCCCCGGCGCGCCGCCGAGCAGCACGAGCGAGCCCGGCACGAGCCCTCCGCCGAGCACCCGGTCGAGCTCGCCGATGCCCATCTTCAGGCGCGGCACCCGATCGACCGGCACGTCGACGAGCGCCACCGGCTTCACCGCACGGCCGGGCCGGGCGGCCTGGCGCGAGCCGCCCGTGGCGGCGGCGGGTGGATGCTCCTCGACGAGCGTGTTCCACTCGCCGCAGCCGGGGCACTGGCCCATCCACCGCGGTTCGCCGTGGCCGCACCCCGAGCAGACGTGGATCGTGGTCGGGCGTGCCATGGCTCGGTGACACTAGGAGGCACCGCGGACAGGCTCGCTCCTCTAGAATAATCTTCTAGTGAGCCGCAGAGACGAGATCCTCGCCGCCGCGCTGCGGACCTTCGACGAGCGCGGCGTTCTCGGCACGAGCATCGACGACATCCGCACCGCCTCGCGCTCCAGCATCGGCTCGATCTACCACCACTTCGCCGGCAAGGAGGGCATCGCCGAGGCGCTCTACGCCGACGTCCTGGGCCGCTACCAGGAAGGGTTCCTCGCCGCCCTGGGCGACGACACGCGCGCGAGCGTGCGCGCGGTGGTGCGCCACCACGTGCGCTGGGCGCTCGCCCACCCGGCGGAGATGCGCTACCTGCTCGCCGGGGCGCCGAGCGGCAGCGCCGTTCGCGACCGCAACCGCGCCTTCTTCACCGCGGTCCGCGACTGGTGGGCGGGCCACCCGCAGCTGCGCCAACTCGACCTCGCCGTCAACCACGCGCTGTGGCTCGGCCCGGCCACCGAGCTGTGCCGCCACTGGCTCGCGGGCCGCGCGCCGCGGCCCACCCGCGCCCACATCGACCTGTTGTCCGAAGCCGCCTGGAGGAGCCTGACCACATGACCTGGACCACGTACACCGACGCCATCGAGGGCGCTCGCGACGACGAGCGCGAGCTCGTGCACGTCGAGCGCAGCGCGGACCGCGCGCTGGTGCGCCTCGACGACCCCGACAAGCGCAACGTCCTCAGCGCGGCGATGACCACCCAGCTGCACGCCGCGCTCGCCGGGCTCGTCAACGACGACGCGATCCGCGCGATCGTGCTGACCGGCACCGACCCCGCGTTCAGCGCGGGCGGCGACCTGCGGATGATGGAGGCGGGCGTCAACAGCCTCACGGAGGGCGGCGAGGGCTCGACGTTGATGTGGCGCTGGATCCGGCGCCAGTTCGGCGGCGTCGTGCGCCTCATCGCCGGCTCCGACACGCCCGTGATCGCGGCGCTCAACGGCCCCGCGGCCGGCGTCGGGCTGGCCTTCGCGCTGGCCTGCGACATCATCGTCGCCTCCGAGCGCGCGACACTGGTCCCCGCGTTCGGCCGCATCGGCTTGATCCCAGAGGTCGGCACGAGCTGGCTGCTCTCGCGCCGCCTCGGCCACCAGCGCGCGTTCGCCTTCTACGCGCTGGGCGAGCACGTCGACGCCCAGGCCGCAAGGGATCTCGGCCTGGTCACCGAGGTGGTCGCCCACGACGACCTGCTCGCCACGGCCGACGGCTGGTGCGACCGCCTGGCCGCGCTGCCGCCCTACGCGCCGCGGATGACGAAGGTGCTGCTGCGCCAGACCGCCGACATGACCTGGGAGCAGGCGCTGACCGCCGAGGAGTTCGCGGAGCCCTCGTGCTTCACGACCGCGCCGTTCGCCGAGGCGGTCAACGGGATGCTGCGTCGAGCGCCCGGGTGACGTCGGCCAGAAGGTCGGCCGTGTCCTCGATCCCGGCGCTGAAGCGGATGTAGGACTCCGAGGTCCCACCGCCGAAACCCCAGCGCGCCCGCCGCTCGGCGTTCGAATGAACGCCCCCGAAGCTGGTCGACTCGATCACCAGCTCGCAGGCCGCCAGGAACGACCGCGCCATCTCCGCGCTGGACAACTCGATGCCGATCACGCTCCCGACGCCTGGCCAGCGGACGTCGGCGACGTCGTCGCGCCCGCGCAGCGCCTCCACGAGCGCGGCGGCGTTGGCCTCCATCCGCTCGAGCCGCAGGGCATAGGTGGCCAGCGACCGGTGTGCCAGCCAGGTCTCGACCGGCCCGGCGATCGCCCCGGTCATGACCCGCCAGTCGCGCAAGGCACGCGCCCGCTCGGGGTCGCGCGTCGCCACGTAACCGAGCAGCACGTCGCTGTGGCCGGTCAGGTGCTTGGAGGCGCTGCACATCGAGTACGTCGCGCCGAGCTCCAGCGGGCGTAGCCGCAGCGGGCCGGCCAGCGTGCTGTCGACCGCTACCGCCGCGCCGGGCGCCGCCGCCATCACCGCCTCGACGTCGATCACGCCCAGCCCCGGATTCGACGGCGTCTCGACCCAGACCATCGTCGCGCCCGGCGCCGCCGCCAGGTACTCGTCCGTGTCGGACGCCACCAGCCGAACCTCCGTCCCGCGCGGCGCGAGTTGCCGGCGGGCGATGTCGCGCACGCCCGGATAGGCGTCATGCGGCCCGACGAACACGTCGCCCTGCCCCATCTGCATGACCACCGCCGTGACCGCGGCCATGCCCGAGGCGAACAGAACCGCCTCGCCGCCCTCGAGCTCGCCGAGCGCACGCTCGTAGTTGTCCCACGTCGGGTTGCCCTCGCGCTGGTAGCCGTAGGTCTCGTGCACGTCGTCGCCGGCCAGGTGGAACGCGGAGGCGAGCACCGGCCCGGGCAGGAACGGCTCGCCCTGGACCGCCGCGGGCAGGCCGGCGTGGACGCTGCGAGTGCTAGGCCCGCGCCGCTCGTGCACAGCTCTCGAAGCCCGACGTCTTGTGCGAGGCGTCGCAGAACGGCTTGGTCTGCGAGTGGCCACAGCGGCAGAGCACGATCGCCTCGCCGGCGGGCAGCGCGAACACGCCGCCGTCGGGATCGACGAGGCGCACCGGGCCGCTCACCTTGTAGGGGCCGTTGTCGCGGACTTTGATCTCGACCGCCGGACCGTCAGCCATCGTGGCGCTGCGCCACCACCTGCTC
The DNA here is from genome assembly GCA_963825415.1 of uncultured Actinomycetes bacterium. Classification (GTDB taxonomy): domain Bacteria; phylum Actinomycetota; class Thermoleophilia; order Solirubrobacterales; family Solirubrobacteraceae; genus BP-464. The sequence continues at coordinate 572,526 of CAWGTD010000006.1, forward strand.
GAGACGCTCGACCGCCTCGGGGGCCTGCTTGCGCAGCTTGCGCACGTCCCAGCCGGTGAGCGTGACGAGCAGCATCGGCGTCGTCGCGGTGACCGACGCGTTGCGCTGTGCCCGCTCGAGCACGCCCATCTCGCCCACGATGTCGCCGGGGCCGAGGTCGGCCACGGTCTCGTCGCCGTGGTGGACCTTGGCCTTGCCCTCCTCGATCGCGATCAGGTCGTAGGAGTAGTCGCCCTCGCGCACCAACTCCTTGCCCTCGGGCACGGAGACCTCGGCTGCGAGCTTTGAGATCGCTTCGAGCGCCTGGTCGTCCAGATCTGCGAACACGCCGATCCGCTTGAGCCGTGCTGCGTCCATTTCCCAGTCTCTCCCAGTCGGTTGACGCCGCGCAGTATCTCCGAAACCGCGCGGCGTCGTGAAGACGGGTCTACTCGGCGGGTGGCGCGTCGACCGGGGCGTCGCCGCCGTCGGCCTTCGGATCGTCGTCGCCGGGCTCGTCCTCGGGCGGGCCGACCGTGGCCGGCACCTTGGCGGGGTCGGGCTGGACGACCGTGAGCTCGACCGCCGACTCGGCGTTGTCGTCGGTGCCCTCGCCGCGCTCGACCAGGACGGTCGCGCCCGGCGTCAGCTCCGCGCGCAGGACGAAGTCGGCCAACGGGTCCTCGATGTAGCGCTGGATCGCCCGGCGCAGCGGGCGGGCGCCCATCGACGGGTCCCAGCCCTTCTCGACCAGGAGATCCTTGGCCTCCTCGGTGAGCTCGAGCTGCAGCTCGCGCTCGGCCAGCGACGCGCGGATCCGCATCAGCAGCAGCTCGACGATCGTCTTGATCTCGTGCTTCTGCAGCTTGTGGAAGACGATGACGTCGTCGATCCGGTTGAGGAACTCGGGTCGGAAGACCTTCTTGAGCTCGCCCATGATCCGGTTCTTCATGTCGTCGTAGGTGATGCCCGTCGCATCGTCCGACACGGCGAAGCCGAGCGGCGTGTTGCGGGCGATCTCCGACGCCCCGATGTTCGACGTCATGATCACGATCGCGTGGCGGAAGTCGACCGTGCGCCCCTGGGCGTCGGTCAGCCGGCCGTCCTCGAGGATCTGCAACAGGATGTTGAAGACGTCGGGGTGGGCCTTCTCGATCTCGTCGAGCAGCAGCACGCAGTAGGGCTTGCGCCGCACCGCCTCGGTGAGCTGGCCGCCCTCGTCGTAGCCGATGTAGCCCGGAGGCGAGCCGACGAGCCGCGACACGGCGTGCTTCTCCATGTACTCCGACATGTCGATGCGCACCATCGTGTCCTCGTCGCCGAACAGGAACTCCGCCAGCGTGCGCGCCAGCTCGGTCTTGCCCACGCCCGACGGGCCGAGGAAGATGAACGAGCCGGTGGGCCGCTTGGGGTCCTTCAGGCCGGCACGCGACCGGCGGATCGCCTTGGAGATGACCTCGACGGCGGCCGCCTGGCCGATGACGCGCTTGTGGAGCTCCTCCTCCATGCGCATGAGCTTCTGGGTCTCGGCCTCCGTGAGCTTGAAGACGGGGATGCCGGTCCACATCGAGACGATGTCGGCGATCTCCTCCTCGCCGATCGCCGGGCCGCTCGCCCTCGCCCTCGCCGGCCTCCCAGGCCTCCTCGAGCTCGCGCTTCTTGTTCGTCAGGCGCCGCTCCGTGTCGCGGAGGTTGGCGGCCTTCTCGAACTCCTGCGCCTCGATGGCGGCCTCCTTGGCGCGGCGGGTCTCCTCGATCTCGTCCTCGAGCTCGCGGTAGACCGGAGGCGAGGTCATCGACTTGATCCGCATCCGCGACGCGGCCTCGTCGATGAGGTCGATCGCCTTGTCGGGCAGGAAGCGGTCGGAGATGTAGCGGTCGGCCAGCTCGGCGGCGGCGTCGAGCGCCTCGTCGGTGATCTCGACCTTGTGGTGGGCCTCGTAGCGGTCGCGCAGGCCCTTGAGGATCTGGACGGTCTCCTCGATGCTCGGCGGGTCGACGCGGATCTGCTGGAAGCGGCGCTCCAGCGCGCTGTCGCGCTCGAGGTACTTGCGGTACTCGTCGAGCGTGGTCGCGCCGATCGTCTGCAGCTCGCCGCGGGCGAGGGCCGGCTTGAGGATGGAAGCTGCGTCGATCGCGCCCTCGGCGGCGCCCGCGCCGACGAGATTGTGCAGCTCGTCGATGAACAGGATGATGTCGCCGCGCTGGGTGATCTCCTTCATCACCTTCTTGAGGCGCTCCTCGAATTCGCCGCGGTACTTCGAACCGGCGACGAGCGCCGCCAGGTCGAGCGTGTAGATCTGCTTGTTCTTCAGCAGCTCGGGCACGTCGCCGGCGGTGATGCGCGACGCCAGGCCCTCGACGACGGCGGTCTTGCCGACGCCGGGCTCGCCGATCAGCACCGGGTTGTTCTTCGTGCGCCGCGAGAGGATCTGCATGATCCGCTCGATCTCGGTCTCGCGACCGACGACGGGGTCGAGCTTGCCCTCGGCGGCGAGCTTGGTCAGATTGCGGCCGAACTGGTCGAGCAGCTTGGAGGACTTCTTGCCCTCGCCCTGCTGCCCGGCGCCGGCGGCGGCGCCCTGGCCGCCCTGACGGCGACCGCCCGGGCCCGAAAGCATCCGGATGACCTCGTTGCGGATCTTCTCGGAGTCGGCGTCGAAGTCGAGCAGGATGCGGGCGGCGACGCCCTCGTTCTCGCGGACCAGGCCGAGCAGGATGTGCTCGGTGCCGATGTAGTTGTGGCCGAGGCTCAGAGCCTCGCGCAGCGCGAGCTCGAGAACCTTCTTGGCGCGCGGCGTGAACGGGATCTGGCCGCTGGTGACTTCCTCACCGGAGCCGACGATGCGCACGACCTGCGCGCGCACGCGCTCGACGGTGATGTCAAGTGACTCGAGGACGCGGGCGGCGAGGCCCTCCTCCTCACGGAGGAGGCCGAGGAGGATGTGCTCGGTCCCGATGTAGTTGTGCTTGAGCGTCCGCGCCTCCTCCTGGGCGAGAACGACCACCTGGCGGGCTCGTTCCGTGAATCGCTCGAACATGATGCTGCTTACGTCCTTCCTGCCTGACGGCGCGAAGCGGAGGGTGGGGAAAGCACCCGACTACTCACCGTATTCGGCCGAAAAGGGCGAAAGGATGAGCGATCAGGGTCGAGGGGCAGGGCATGAACCAGTCTACCAGTGGGGTATGCGCGGCTCGGGGTGCGCTGAGTCACTCTGTTTCGTTCGACCAGGGGCCCCTCCCGCCCTTCCCCTAGGGGCAATTCCCAATGGTGCAGCGGGGCTTCGGGATCCATGCTGGTGCCATGACCTCCTCCGCTGACATCAACACCTCCGCGCCCCGGTTGGAGCGCCCCCGGAACGGCCGCATGATCACCGGCGTCGCCGCCGGCCTCGCCCGGCACCTGCGGATCGACCCGACCCTCGTGCGCATCGCGTTCGTCGTGGCGACGGTGCTCGGCGGCGTCGGAATCGCCGCCTACGTCGCGGCGCTCCTGCTCGTCCCCGAGGAGGGTTCCGACAAGCCGCTGCTGCACGCGGCGCGCGGCGGCCGGGCCACCGTCGTGCTCGGCGTGATCCTGCTCGTCCTCGGCGCGATCGCCGCGCTGCACGCCGCCGACCTCGGGGTCGGCGGGCACCTGATCGGGCCGCTGGCGCTCGCCGGCGCCGGGGCGTATCTGCTGATGCGCGCAACCGACGGTTCCGGCGAGCAGCGGCCGACGCCCACCGTCGACGCCGCGCGGCCCGATGCCCGAGGATGCACCCACCATGACGGCAGCGACGACCGAGACCGCGGCACCGGCGTCGCGACCCTCGCGGCGGGCGACCGGGATCGTCGCGGGGCTGATGCTGATCGGCGCGGGCGTGCTGTCGGCCGTCGTCGCCGCGGGCGTGGACCTCGACTGGCAGTCGGCGCTGGCGATCATCGTGCTGGCCGCGGGCGGCGTGCTCGTCGCCGGTGCGTTCTACGACGCCTCGCCGTGGCTTGCACTGCCGCCGCTGGCCCTCGCCGCCGGGGTGGCCGCGCTCGGCGCCGCCGACGTGCAGCTGCGCGGGCCCGTGGGCGACCGGGCGTTCCACCCCGCGACCGCGCACGAGCTGCCCGGCACCTACCGCATGGCGATGGGCAACATGGACATCGACCTGCGCGACGTCGCCTTCCCGACGGGCTCGACGCGGCTGAAGGTCGTGCTCGGCATCGGCGAGACGCGAATCCGCGTGCCGGACGGCGTCGCCCTGCGCGTGACCGGGCACGCCGGTGCGGGCACGGTCCGGCTTCCGGGCAGCGAGGGCGACGGCACCGACGTCGACCGCAGCGAGACGTTCCCTGCTCCCGGGCGCCCGGAGCTGGTGCTCGACGCCCGGGTCGGCATGGGTGACCTGCAGATCGTCCGCGAAGCGAGCGGACGATGACCCGGCGCCCACGGCTTTCGACGCTGACCGGCGGCATGGCGCTCATCCTCATCGGCATCTGGATCCTGCTCGACCAGAGCGGGGCGCTTGGGATCTCGTTCGAGGCGCTGGCGCCGGTAATGGCCGGGGCCATGGGCCTGATGCTGATCGCCAGCGGCATCGAGGACCGCGAGTAGGCTCGCCGAATGACGTCCGCCGCCGGCCCGGCGGGGCCCGCCCCCGCGGCCTCCCGGAGCGCCCGCGACGGCGCGATCGTGGCCGGCGTCTGCACCCGGCTGGGCCGCCGGTGGGGGATCGATCCGCTGATTCTCCGGATCGCATTCGTCGCCGCCGCGTTCGCGGGCGGCACCGGCATCCTCGTCTATGCGGTGCTCGCCGTCGTGGGCCCGGCGCGCGAGACCCGGATCCGGCACGGCGGGCTGCGGCCCGGCGGTGCCACGTGGCGTCTGGCGGCCGGCGTGGGGCTGCTCGTCCTGAGCCTGCTGCTGACCGTTCGAGCGCTCGGGATCTGGTTCTCCGACGCCGCGGTCTGGCCGGTCGTGTTGACCGCGAGCGGCGCGGCGTTGTTGTGGCGCCAGAGCGCGCTGCCGCGCCACGTGACCGGCGCGCGCACGTTGCTCGGTGTCGGGCTGATCATCGGCGGCGGCATCGCGTTCCTCACGGCGACCGATGCGCTCGGCGGGCTGAGCCATCTCGGCCTCGCCGCGGCCGTCGTGTTCGTCGGCACGGTGCTGGTGTTCGGCCCGTGGTGGGTGCGCCTCAGCCAGGCGCTGACCGCCGAGCGCGCTGCGCGCATCCGCTCCCAGGAGCGCGCCGAGGTGGCGGCGCACCTGCACGACTCCGTGCTCCAGACGCTGGCGCTGATCCAGCGCCGCACCGACGAGCCCCGGGAGGTCGCCCAGCTCGCCCGCCGTCAGGAGCGCGAGCTGCGCGCGTGGCTCAACCAGGAGCGCGCGGCCACCGCCGACACGCTGGCGGGAGCTTTGCGCGACGCCGCCGCCGAGGCCGAGGCGCGACATCACGTGGCCGTGGAGCTCGTGGCGGTCGGCGACTGCCCGCTCGACGAGCGGCTCGAGGCGCTCGTCGCCGCGGCCCGCGAGGCGCTGGCCAACGCGGCGCGCTTCTCCGGCGCCGACCGGATCGACGTGTTCGCCGAGGTCACCGACGGGCGCGTGGAGGTCTTCGTCCGCGACCGCGGCGCGGGCTTCGACCGCGAGCAGGTGCCCGCCGACCGCCGCGGGGTGCGCGAGTCGATCGAGGGCCGCATGGCACGCCACGGCGGCCGGGCGGCCATCGTCACCGCGCCCGGCGCCGGCACCGAGATCGAGCTGGCGATGGAGCGCGCGTGAGCAAGGCCGCCCGCGTCCGCGTGGTGCTCGTCGACGACCACCAGCTGTTCCGCGCCGGGGTGCGGGCCGAGCTCGACGGTCTGGTCGACGTGGTCGGCGACGCCGCCACGGTGCAGGACGCCGTCGCGACGATCCGCTCGCAGCGACCCGACGTGGTCCTGCTCGACGTCCACATGCCCGACGGCGGCGGCGTGGCGGTGATCGACGCGGTCCGCGAGGAGCTGCCCGAAGTCCGCTTCCTCGCGCTCTCGGTCTCCGACGCGCCCAGCGACGTGCTCGCCGTGATCCGGGCCGGTGCCCGCGGCTACGTGACCAAGACCATCACACCGGTGGAGCTGGCCGACGCGGTCGGGCGCGTGGCCGAAGACGACGCGGTCTTCTCACCGCGGCTGGCCGGCTTCGTGCTGGACGCCTTCCGCGACGAGGGCCCCGGAGGAACGGCCATCGAGGACCCGGCCGTCGACCAGCTCACCCCGCGCGAGCTCGAGGTCCTGCGCCACCTCGCGCGCGGGTATCTCTACAAGGAGATCGCCCTGCGGCTTTCGATCAGCGCCAAGACCGTCGAGGCGCACGTCAGCGCGGTCCTGCGCAAGCTCCAGCTCTCCAACCGCCACGAGCTCAGCCGCTGGGCGATGGAGCGCCGGCTCGACTGAGGCAGCTCAGAGCTCCAGGGGGCTTCGCCGCCGTTGGGGGTGCGCGTCGAGGACGGGGCAGCTAGGGGAAACGGAGGCGCCTGCTTGCGCAGTCGCGTGCGTCTCTCGCGAGCAACCGGTGTGTGGCGTGACGCCAAGCGCCCCGGTCTCATCGAGTGGACATTTGGAGTCGCATAGCGACTCCAACCGTCCACTCGATGACGACGCGCCGGCGACTGCGCCCGAATCGACCCGGTTGCTCGCGAAAGGCGCGCACGTGTGCTGGCGGCGACATCCTCACCCCCTAACTGCCCTGTCGCACCACACCCGCCACGTGCCGAAGCGCGCTGGCCCGACGGAGCGCGGTAAGCCGCCTCGGCGAAACCGCGCCGCGTCGACGAGGGTGGCGTCAACGGCCCGCTCCGACCAGGAGCTCCGCGTCGAGCGCCGCCCCGGCGTCCCGCTAGTCGCGCAGCGCCGGGAACAGCACGACCTCGCGGATCGTGCGCCGGCCGGTCAGGACCATCGTGAGCCGGTCGATGCCGAGGCCGAGGCCGCCGGTCGGCGGCATGCCGTGCTCGAGGGCCTCGAGGAAGACCTCGTCGAACGGCTGGGTCTCCTCGTCGCCCTGCTCGGAGTAGCGCGCCTGGGCCTCGAAGCGCGCGCGCTGCTCGTCGGGGTCGTTGAGCTCGGTGAACGCGTTGGCGATCTCCATGCCGTTGGCGAAGGCCTCGAAGCGCTCCACCAGCCCGGGCTCGGAGCGATGGTCCTTGGCGAACGGCGAAAGCTCCTTGGGGTAGTCCATGACGATCGTCGGCTGGACGAGCTTGGGCTCGACCGCCTTGGACAGGAGGTCGTCGACGAGCTGCGGCCAGGTCATGTCGTCGGTCTCGAAGCGGTCGCCGATCGCCGCCGCCAGGGCGTCGCGCTCGCGGTGCTCGACGACGTCGATCCCCGTCTCCTCGCGGATCGCGTCGCGCAGCGTCACGCGCCGCCAGGGAGCCGCGAAGTCGATCTCGCCCTCGTAGCCGACGGCGCCCGCCGCCGCGCCCACGACCTCCTCGAGCCGGCGCATCGCGTCGCCGTAGTCGGCATAGGCCTCGTACCACTCGACCATCGTGAACTCGGGGTTGTGCTTCGGCGAGAGCCCCTCGTTGCGGAAGTCCTTGCCGAGCTCGTAGACGCGCTCGAGCCCGCCGACGATGCAGCGCTTGAGGTAGAGCTCGGTCGCGATCCGCAGGTACATGTCCTGGTCGAGCGCCTCGAAGCGGGTGACGAACGGCCGCGCCAGCGCGCCGCCGTAGAGCGGCTGGAGCACCGGGGTCTCGACCTCGATGAAGCCGCTGTCGTCGAGGTAGCGGCGGACGGCGGAGACGATCCTCGCGCGCGCGAGGAAGACATCACGCGTCTCCTCGTTGGCCATCAGGTCGAGCTCGCGGCGGCGCAGCCGGGTCTCGACGTCGGTCAGCCCGTGGAACTTCTCGGGCGGCGGGCGCAGCGACTTGGCGAGCACCGCGAAGTCCTCGACGCGCAGCGACAGCTCGCCGCGCCGCGAGCGAAACGCGGTGCCGTCGACCCCGAGCAGGTCGCCGAGGTCGAGGGCCAGCAGCAGCTCCATGCGATCCTCGCCGAGCACGTCTGCCCGGGCCTGGAGCTGGAGGCGCCCCGAGCGATCGACGAGGTCGATGAAGGCCATCTTGCCCTGCCCGCGCCGCGCGGCGATCCGGCCCGCAACGCGGTAACGCGCCTCGGTCTCCTCGCCGTCGGGGAGGTCGGCGTGGGCCTCGTGGACGGTGGCGACACCGACCACGCCCGGATAGGCATGCGGGAAGGGATCGACGCCCTGCTCCCGCAGCCGGTCCAGCTTCGCGCGCCTTGTCGCGAGCAGGTCGGACGGCTCGTCGGCGGCCATTACCGCCGCGAGCCTAGAGGCCGACGTCGATCTTGGTGATCTTGAGCTTGCGCGCCGGCCCCTTGGGGACCGGCACCGAGACGACCTCGTTGCGCTTGTGGCCCAGCAGCGCACGGCCGACCGGCGACTCGTTGGACAGCTTCAGGTCGGCCGGGTTGGCCTCCGCCGAGCCCACGATCGTGTACTTCTGCGACTTGCCGGTCTTCTCGTCCTTGACGTGGACGACCGAGCCGACGCCGACGACGTCGGTGGAGACGTCCTTGGCGTCGATGACCTGTGCCGACCGCAGCTTGTCCTCGAGCTGGGCGATCCGCTGCTCGAGCATCGCCTGCTCGTTCTTGGCGTCGTCGTACTCGGAGTTCTCGGTGATGTCGCCGAACTCCCGCGCCTCCTTGATGCGCTCGGCGACCTCGCGACGCTTGTCGTTCGCGAGGAACTCGAGCTCCTCCTTGAGCTTGTCGAGGCCTTCTTGGGTGAGGATCACATCGCGGGGCATTAAGGCGCGGCATCCTACCAACGCCGTCCGCCGTCCCCGGACGCTTCTAGGCGGCTGTGGGGAGCGCCGGGCGCGCTCGCAGCAGGGCGCGGGCCTCGGCCGTCGAGGTCGTGCGCTGGAGCGCGTCGTTGACCTGCCGGTCGGTCTCCAGGCGGCCCGCGTACCACGGGTAGGCCTTGCGCAACCAGCGCGCTGCGCGGGGTTCGCCGAGGTGCTCGACGGCCCGGTCGATGAGCCAGTCGAGCTCGGCGAGGACCTCGTCGCGGCCGGGGTCGCGGTCGCGCAGGCCGAGCACGCGCTCGAACAGCCACGGGTTGCCGAGGGCGCCGCGGGCGAGCATCAGGGCGGTGGCGCCCGTGCGCTCGTGGGCATCGCGGACGGCCTCGGGCGTGTGCAGGCCGCCGGTCAGGACGACCGGCGCACCCAGCGAATCGACCAGCCGCGCGGCGAGGTCGTAGTCGGGCACGCCCTTGTGGTGGACGTTCGCGCTGCGAGGGTGAAAGCCGATCGCCGCGACGCCGGCCTCGTCGACGAGCCGGTGCGCGAGGTCGTAGCCGCTGGTCTCCCCCGCCCGCAGGCCCGACCGCAGCTTCACGGTCACCGGGAGCCCACTGCCCTCCCGGGCCGCGCGAGCCACGGCCACGGCCCGGTCGGGGTCGGCCAGCAGCGCGGCGCCGGCGCCCGTCTTGCAGACCTTCGGGACCGGGCAGCCCATGTTGAGATCGATGACGTCCGCGCCCGCCTCGGCAACGGTCGCCGCCGCCGAGCGCATGACCTCCGGGTCCTGGCCGAACAGCTGGATCGAGATCGGGGCGGGCGCGACCGCCGTGCGCTCGTCGGGATGGATCCGCAGCAGCTCGGTCATCGTCTTCTCGTTGCGGTGGTGGATCGCGAAGCTCGAGACCATCTCCGAGACCGCCATGCCCGCCCCGAAGCGGCGTGCCTGGAGGCGGATGAACCAGGTGCCGATGCCGGCCAGGGGCGCGAGCAGCACGCGGTTGGGCACCTCGTGCGGGCCCAGCTTCCACGGGTCGCTCAGGCGCGCGGTCACGCCGTCAAGGTACCTCTCGAGGGCGCTCAGGCCGAGGCGTTGCGGTCGTTGAGGATCCGCAGGCCCTTGAGCGTCAGCAGGTCGTCGACCTCGTCGATCGTCGAGGTGAACGGGACGATGTGCTCGGCCAGGCCGCCGGTCGCGATCGTGCGCGTGGCCTCGCCGAGCTCGGCGCGCAGCCGTCCGATGATCCCGTCGGCCTGCCCCGCGTAACCGAACACCACGCCGGAGCGGATCGCATCGACGGTCGACTTGCCGATCAGCGAGCGCGGCGCGGCGAGGTCGATCTTCGGCAGCTTCGCCCCGCGCTCGGTCAATGCCTCCATCGAGATCTCCACGCCCGGCGAGATGATGCCGCCCAGGTACTCGCCAGTCGCCGAGACGACGTCGTAGGTGATCGCGGTGCCGAAGTCGACGCTGACGCACGGACCGCCGAGGCGATCGTGCGCGGCCACCGCGTTGACGAGCCGGTCGGCGCCCAGCTCGTGCGGGTTGTCGATCCGGATCGGCATGCCGGTGCGCAGCCCGGGGCCGACGACGAGCATCTCGTGGTCGAGATAGCGGCGCACCATCTCCTCCCACTCGGGCGCGAGCTGCGGCACCGTGGAAGAGACGATCGACGCCTCGAGGTCGGCGAGGCCGACCCCGCGCAGCTCGAGCAGGTTGCGCAGCGCCGCGCCGAGCTCGTCAGCGGTCGAGTCGCGGACCGTGGCGAATCGCCAGTGCTCGACCAGCGTCTCGCGGTCGAATGTCCCGAAGTGCGTCTGGGTGTTGCCGACGTCGACGGCTAGGAGCACGGCCGGAGTATGCCTGCGTATGGTGCACCCATGGCCGCCAAGCTCTACGTGATCCACAGCTCTCATCCGTGCCGGGCGGTGGAGCGCGCCCTCGCGCTGAAGGGCATCGAGTACAAGCGGGTCGAGCTTCCGCCGCCGATGCACGCTCCGCTCCAGCGGCTGCGCACCGGGGTCCGGACGGTGCCGTCGATCCGCTTCGACGACGGCGAGAAGCTCTCCGGGTCGGTCGCGATCATGCACCGCCTCGACGAGATCGCGCCCGAGCCCCCGCTCTTCCCTGCCGATCCCGCCCTGCGCGCGCGTGTAGAGGAAGCCGAACGCTGGGGCGAGGAGGTCCTGCAGCCGATCGGCCGCAGGCTCATCTGGCCGGCGTTCGCCCGCGCCCCGCGCTCGATGTTCGGCTACCAGGAGGGGCAGAGCTCCCCGTCGCTCCCGATGCCGGTGGTCGTGGCCGCCGCCCCGCTGGTCACACGGGTCGAGCGGCGCATGAACGCCGCGTCCGACGACGCCGCCCGCGCCGACCTCAAGGCGCTGCCCTCCCACCTCGACAAGATCGACGCCTGGATCGCCGAAGGAGTGCTCGGCGGCGAGGCCGCCAACGCCGCCGACCTGCAGATCGCGGCGACCCTCCGACTGCTCCTCACGTTGGGCGACCTTCAACCTCTACTAGAGGTTCGGCCTGCCGGTCAGCTCACGCTCCGACTGTTCCCGGATCACCCCGGTGAGGTACCTGCCGGAACGCTGCCGGCGGAGTGGCTGCCGGCAGCTTCAGCCGCCTGAGGTGGTCCCCGCTTCGGGGGACTGGACATCCGTCCAGTTTGCTCAAGCAGATTTCAAGTTTGGGTTGCGCACTTGGTTTAGTGTGCTCAACGGATTAGCGGTCCCGCCGATCGGGGCCGTGCAGTACGGACAAGGAGGTCCACCGGATGTCTTCCAACAGAATGGTCAAGCAGATGCTCAGAGGAACGCTCCTCACCGTCGCGCTCTTGCTCGCCGTCCCGGCGCTTGCCGCCGCCGACGCGCCGGACATCACCAGCGCTGCGGGCAGCGTCGTCAGCCGCGACGCCTCCGGCACCACCGTCGAGATCCACGGCACATGGGCCTGGACCACGCACCGGTCCAACTGCAACGAGAACCGCGCCGGCGCGGGCTTCGCCATCGACTGGAACGACAACAACGGCAACCACGTGACGGTGCTCAACGGCGTCTCGATCGATGTCGGCGTGCTGAACGCCACCGCGCTGAACGCGGCCGACAACCTCGTCCGCACCGAGGCCGGCACCAGCGGCCCGTACACCTGCGGCACCTTCTCCTCGGCCCTGGGCTACAACACCGGCAGCTTCAGCGGCTTCACGCACAAGTTCGCGCCGGGCGCGGTTCCGGAGATCTGCGCGCTCGCCTACGACGTGCACGGCAAGAACGGCGTGCCCAGCGGCACCAAGGAGACCACCGCCGGCGGCGCGAACCACAACGAGGACAACAGCGCCGAGAAGAACGGCTCCACGCCGGCTGGCAACGTCTGCCACACCGTCGTCATCCCGAGCAACCCGCAGATCCACATCGAGAAGAGCGGCCCCGCGTCGGCACTTGCCGGCTCGGACGTCGGCTTCACCCTCGAGGTGACCAACCCCGGCGACGAGTCGCTGAGCAACGTCACAGTGGCCGACCCGCGCTGCGACGCCACGGCGCCCACGCTGCAGAGCAAGCACGGCGACACCTCGCCGAACACGCTCGACCCGGGCGACTCGTGGAGTTACACGTGCAGCTCGCACACGACCGCGGGCAGCACGACGCTCCACAACGTCGCGACGACGACCGGCACCCCGCCCCAGAGCCCGCCCGTCACCGACGACGACGACGCGGACGTCCCGCTGCGCAACCCAGCCATCAACATCGACAAGACCGGGCCGGCCACGGTGACCGCCGGGGCGACGATCCCGTACAACCTCGACGTCACCAACCCCGGTGACCAGCGGTTCCCCGCCGCGCAGGTCATCGTGACCGATGCGCTGTGTGACGCGGACCCGGTCCTTCAGAGCAAGCACGGCGACGCGTACGCCGAACTTCCTCAACCCGGGCGACACGTGGAGCTACACGTGCAGCCACGCCACCACGACATCGACGACGGGCAACATCCACAACGTCGCCGACGTGACCGGCACCGACGAGGCTGGCGACGTCGTCACCGACACCGATCCGGCGGACACGACCGTCAACCCGGGCGGGTGCACGGTGAACTGCAACCCGCCGCCGCCTCCGCCCCCGCCGCCGCCCGGCCGCAACCCCGCGATCACGATCGTGAAGACGGGTCCGGCCACCGCACCGGCAGGCTCGCTGATCCCGTACACCCTGGACGTCACCAACACCGGTGACCAGGCGTTCCCCGACGCCCAGGTCGTACTGACCGACGCGCTCTGCAACGCGGCGCCGACGCTGACCACCAAGAACGGTGACCCGACGCCGGCGTTCCTGCACCCGGGTGAGACCTGGACCTACGTCTGCAGCGTGCCCACGGCACTGGGGCAGTCGTTCGTCCACAACGTCGGCAGCGTGACCGGCACCGACACCAGCGGTGACGTGGTCACCGCGACCGACGATGCCGACACGACGCTGTTGCAGGGGGCGGTGCTCGGCTTGCAGCCGGCCACGTCGAGCCTGCGCGGCCCGTCGGGGTGCATCGCCAACCGCGCCCAGGTCCTGCGGGTCACCGGCAAGCGGATCGCCCGGGTCAGCTACTACCTGGACGGTCGCTACGTCGGGACGCGGACGGCTCCCAACAAGGGCTCGGCCTACACGCTGACCCTGCGGGCCTCGAAGCTCCGCCGCGGCGCCCACACGGTCGTCGCCCGGATCACCTACCTGGCCAACAGCAACCCGGCCACCAAGACACTCCGCCTGTCCTTCGCTCGCTGCGCCCGCGCAGTGACGCCGAAGTTCACGGGCTAGGAACCAAGCGGACTCCTGTCAGCTCGCGGGGCCGTCGCAAGGCGGCCCCGCGAGTCGACGATCCCCGTCCGGAGAAGCGGAGGTCCCCGGTTCTGGGGAGTGGATATGCGTCCAGTTACAGGAAATTTCCTCAAGGAGGGATTTCCTGCGTGTAGGGTCGCATCTCGGCCCAGCCTGGTGCCGTTCGCCTCGTCGTATGGGACAGGAGGTCCTGAAAGCATGTCGTCTCGATCGGTTGTCAAGAAGGTTCTCGGGGGTGCCCTTCTCGCCATGACGCTGGGCCTCATCGGCCCCGCGCTCGCTTCGGCAGACGCGCCTGACATCACAAGCGCTGCGGGCACGCGTCCTCAGCCGCGATGCCTCGGGCATCACCGTCGAGATCCACGGCACATGGGCCTGGACCACGCACCGCTCGGACTGCAACACGAACCGTGCCGGCGCCGGTTTCGCCATCGATTGGGGCGACAACAACGGCAACCACGTCACGACGTTGGGCGGCGACTCGATCGACGTCGGCGTGCTGAACGCCACCGCTCTGAACGCGGCCGACAACCGGATCCACACCGAGTCGGGCGGAATCACGAACTTCACGTGCGGCACCTTCTCCGCCGCGCTCGGTTACAACACCGGCAACTTCAGCGGCCTGACGCACAAGTACGCCGCCGGCTCGATCCCCAGGATCTGCGCCCTGGCCTACGACGTCCATGGCAAGGACGGTGTGCCGAGCGGAGTCAAGGAGACCACCGCCGGCGGGCCCAACCACGACGAAGACAACAGCGCCGAGAAGAACAGCAGCACTCCCGGCGGCAACCAGTGCTTCACCGTCGTGCTGAAGAACCAGCCGACGGTGACCACCAACGCCGGCCCCAGCGTGCCGCTCGGCAGCTCGCTGCACGACACCGCCACGCTCGCCAACGCGAGCTCGACGGCGACGGGCACGATCACCTTCAGGCTCTACGGCCCGAACGACGCGACGTGCTCCGGCGCGCCCATCTCGACCAGCACCGCGACCGTCAACGGCAACGGCAACTACGTCTCTGCCGACTTCACGCCGACCGCGGCGGGCACCTATCGCTGGGTCGCCAACTACGGCGGCGACGCCGCCAACGAAGCGACGACCAACGGCTGCAACGGCACCAACGAGAACGTCGTCGTGAACCCGGCCGGTCCGGCGGTCACCACCAACGCCGGCTCGGACGTCACGCTCGGCGCCACGCTGCACGACACCGCGACGCTCAGCGGCGGCCAGAACCCGACAGGCACGATCACGTTCCGGCTCTACGGCCCCAACGACGCCACCTGCTCCGGCGCACCGGTCTCGACCAGCACCGCGACCGTCAACGGCAACGGCAACTACGTCTCGGCGGACTTCGTCCCGACCGCGGCGGGTACCTATCGCTGGGTCGCCAACTACGGCGGCGACGCGAACAACAACGCCACCACCAACGGCTGCAACGCCGCCAACGAGAACGTCGTCGTCCGGCCCGCGAGCCCGACGGTGACGACCAACGCGGGCGCCGACGTCACCCTGGGCTCCGCCCTGCGCGATACGGCGACTCTGAGCGGCGGCCAGAGCCCGACCGGGACGATCACGTTCCGGCTCTACGGCCCCAACGACGCGACGTGCTCCGGCGCGGCGGTCTCGACCAGCACCGCGACCGTCAGCGGCAACGGCAACTACCAGTCCGGGGCGTTCACGCCGACCGCTCCCGGCACGTACCGCTGGGTCGCCAACTACGGCGGTGACGCGAACAACAACGCCACCACCAACGGCTGCAACGGCACCAACGAGAACGTCGTCGTCACGGGCAACGCCGCGATCCAGATCGTCAAGACCGGCCCCGGCTCGGCCCTGGCGGGCTCCGACGTGCCCTTCACGCTCGAGGTGACCAACCCGGGCAACCTGGCGCTCAGCAACGTCACGATCAGCGACGCCCGCTGCAACGCCACGCCGCCGACGCTTCAGTCCAAGCACGGCGACGGAACGCCCGCGACGCTCGACCCGGGCGACAACTGGACCTACACCTGCAGCTCGCACACCGCGTTCAGCGACGGCTCGCTGCACAACGAGGCCACCGCGACGGGCACCCCGCCCTCGGGGCCGCCGGTCAACGACACCGACGATGCGGACGTGCCGCTGCGGCACCCCGACATCTCGATCGACAAGACCGGGCCGGCTTCGGTGACCGCGGGCGCGACGATCAACTACAACCTCGACGTCAAGAACACGGGCGACCAGCGCTTCGCCCAGTCGAAGGTCGTGCTGACCGATCCGATGTGCGACGCCACCCCGGTGCTCGCCAGCAAGAACGGCGACACCACCCCGGCGTTCCTGAACCCGGGTGAGACGTGGACGTACACCTGCAGCCATGCCACGACGGCGGCGACCAGGGGCACGATCCACAACGTCGGCAACGTCACGGGCACCGACGAGGCCGGCGACGTCGTCACCGACTCCGACACCGCCGACACCGTGGTCAACGCGGGCCCGACCAACCCGGCGATCCACATCGTCAAGAGCGGGCCGGCCTCTGCGCTGGCAGGCTCGGACGTCGGGTTCACGCTGGCAGTCACCAACCCGGGCGATCAGCCGCTGAGCAACGTGTCGATCACCGACTCGCGTTGCAACGCGACACCGCCGACGCTGACCTCGAAGAACGGCGACGCTTCGCCCAACACGCTGGATCCGGGTGATACCTGGAACTACACCTGCAGCTCCCATACGTCGGTGGCGGAGGGCACGTTGCATAACGAGGCGTCGACGACGGGTACTCCGCCGTCGGGTCCGCCTGTGACGGATACGGACACGTTTGATGTGCCGTTGCGTCATCCGGATATCTCGATCGATAAGAACGGGCCGGCGTCTGTGACGGCGGGTACGACGATCAACTACACGTTGGACGTCAAGAACACCGGTGATCAGCGCTTCGCCGAGGCGAAGGTCGAGCTGACCGATCCGATGTGCAACGCGACTCCGGTGTTGTCGACCAAGAACGGTGACAACACGCCGGCGTTCCTGGATCCGGGTGAGACCTGGACCTACACGTGTAGCCGTGCGACGACGTCGGGTCAGACCGGCACCGTGCACAACGTCGGCAACGTGACCGGGACCGACGAGGCCGGTGACGTCGTCACCGACTCCGATCCGGCCGATACGACGCTGAACCCGCCGCCGCCTCCGGGCTGCACGGTCAACTGCGGGCCTGCGCCGAACCCGGCGATCTCGATCAACAAGACCGGCCCGGCGACCGGTATCGCGGGCAACCCGATCCCCTACATCCTGGACGTCACCAACACCGGCGACCAGCCGTTCGCGGAGGGCAACCTGGCGTTGACCGACGCGCTCTGCGGCGCCACCCCGGTGCTGTCCTCGAAGAACGGTGATCAGTCCCCGGCCAAGCTGAACCCCGGTGAGACGTGGACCTACACGTGCACCGTGCCGACGGCTCTTGGCCAGACGTTCATCCACAACGTCGGCAACGTGACCGGCGTGCCGGACAACGGACCGCCGGTCTCCTCGACCGACGCGGCTGACACGACGCTGAGCCAGCCGGCTCAGGAAGTCCAGCCGCTGCTGCCGGGTGTCTCGCGCCTGCGCGGGCCGACCGGCTGCATCGCGGCCCGCAGCCACGTGCTACGGGTCACCGGTAGCCGGATCGCCCGGGTGTCGTTCTACCTGGACGGCCGCTACGTCGGCACGAGGACCAAGGCCAACAGCGGAAGCGCCTACACGTTCACCGTGCGCGGCGCCAAGCTACGCCGCGGAGCTCACCGCGTGGTCGCACGCGTGACCTACCGCGCCGACACCAACCCGGCAACCAGGACACTGACGCTCGCGTTCGCTCGCTGCGCCCGCGCCGTCACACCGAAGTTCACCGGCTAGTCCTAACTGCCCTCCCGTGAAACCTCGCGGGGCCGTCGCAAGACGGCCCCGCGAGCGTTAACCCCGGTCTTCCGGGAGGGACGGAGATCCCCGCTTCTGGGGAGTGGACATGCGTCCACTTGCACGAGAAATCTCTCAAGCAGGGATTTCCTCAGTTAGGCTGGCGCCCAAGAAATCACGTAGAACTCGCAGTAAGGACAGGAGGTCCTTGATGTCGTCCCACTCGGTCTTCAAGAAGGTTGTCGGGGGTGCCCTTCTCGCCATGACGCTGGGCCTCATCGGCCCCGCGCTCGCTTCGGCAGACGCGCCTGACATCACCAGCGCTGCGGGCAGCGTCGTCAGCCGCGATGCCTCGGGCATCACCGTCGAGATCCACGGCACATGGGCCTGGACCACGCACCGCTCGGACTGCAACACGAACCGTGCCGGCGCCGGTTTCGCCATCGATTGGGGCGACAACAACGGCAACCACGTCACGACGTTGGGCGGCGACTCGATCGACGTCGGCGTGCTGAACGCCACCGCTCTGAACGCGGCCGACAACCGGATCCACACCGAGTCGGGCGGAATCACGAACTTCACGTGCGGCACCTTCTCCGCCGCGCTCGGTTACAACACCGGCAACTTCAGCGGCCTGACGCACAAGTACGCCGCCGGCTCGATCCCCAGGATCTGCGCCCTGGCCTACGACGTCCATGGCAAGGACGGTGTGCCGAGCGGAGTCAAGGAGACCACCGCCGGCGGGCCCAACCACGACGAAGACAACAGCGCCGAGAAGAACAGCAGCACTCCCGGCGGCAACCAGTGCTTCACCGTCGTGCTGAAGAACCTGCCGACGGTGACCACCAACGCGGGCCCCAGCGTGCCGCTCGGCAGCTCGCTGCACGACACCGCCACGCTCGCCAACGCGAGCTCGACGGCGACGGGCACGATCACCTTCAGGCTCTACGGCCCGAACGACGCGACGTGCTCCGGCGCGCCGCATCTCGACCAGCACGGCGACGGTCAACGGCAACGGCAACTACGTCTCTGCCGACTTCACGCCGACCGCGGCGGGCACCTACCGCTGGGTCGCCAACTACGGCGGCGACGCCGCCAACGAGGCGACGACCAACGGCTGTAACGGCACCAACGAGAACGTCGTCGTGAACCCGGCCGGTCCGGCGGTCACCACCAACGCGGGCTCCGACGTGACGATC
This sequence comes from uncultured Actinomycetes bacterium, assembly GCA_963825415.1. GTDB lineage: Bacteria > Actinomycetota > Thermoleophilia > Solirubrobacterales > Solirubrobacteraceae > BP-464. The sequence continues at coordinate 591,182 of CAWGTD010000006.1, forward strand.
GGCTCGGCTCTGCACGACACCGCGACGCTGAGCGGCGGGAACAACCCGACAGGCACGATCACGTTCCGGCTCTACGGCCCGAACGACGCGACCTGCTCGGGCAACCCGGTCTCCACCAGCACCGCGACCGTCAACGGCAACGGCAACTACGTCTCTGCCGACTTCACGCCGACGACCGCGGGCACGTATCGCTGGATCGCCAACTACGGCGGCGACGCGAACAACAACGCCACCAGCAACGGCTGCAACGCCGCCAACGAGAACGTCGTGGTGCGGCAGGCAGGCCCGACGGTGACGACCAACGCCGGCCCCAACGTGGTGCTGGGCTCCGCCCTGCAGGACACCGCGACGCTGAGCGGCGGGTTCAACCCGACGGGCACGATCACGTTCCGGCTCTACGGCCCGAACGACGCGACGTGCTCGGGCAACCCGGTCTCCACCAGCACGGCGACCGTCAACGGCAACGGCAACTACACGTCGGGGTCGTTCACCCCGACCGCCGCGGGCACGTATCGCTGGATCGCCAACTACGGCGGCGACGCGAACAACACCGCGACCACCAACGGCTGCAACGGGGCCAACGAGAACGTCGTGGTCTCCGCGAACGCCGCGATCCAGATCGTCAAGACCGGCCCGGGCTCGGCCCTGGCGGGTGCTGACGTGCCGTTCACGCTGACCGTCACGAACCCCGGCGATCAGCCGCTGCACAACGTCACCGTAAGTGACGCCAGGTGCAACGCGACCCCGCCGACGCTGCAGTCCAAGCACGGCGACGGAACGCCCGCGACGCTCGACCCGGGCGACGAGTGGACCTACACCTGCAGCGCGCACACCGCGTTCAGCGACGGCTCGCTCCATAACGAGGCGTCGACGACGGGTACTCCGCCGTCGGGTCCGCCTGTGACGGATACGGACACGTTTGATGTGCCGTTGCGTCATCCGGATATCTCGATCGATAAGAACGGGCCGGCGTCTGTGACGGCGGGTACGACGATCAACTACACGTTGGACGTCAAGAACACCGGTGATCAGCGCTTCGCCGAGGCGAAGGTCGAGCTGACCGATCCGATGTGCAACGCGACTCCGGTGTTGTCGACCAAGAACGGTGACAACACGCCGGCGTTCCTGGATCCGGGTGAGACCTGGACCTACACGTGTAGCCGTGCGACGACGTCGGGTCAGACCGGCACCGTGCACAACGTCGGCAACGTGACCGGGACCGACGAGGCCGGTGACGTCGTCACCGACTCCGATCCGGCCGATACGACGCTGAACCCGCCGCCGCCTCCGGGCTGCACGGTCAACTGCGGGCCTGCGCCGAACCCGGCGATCTCGATCAACAAGACCGGCCCGGCGACCGGTATCGCGGGCAACCCGATCCCCTACATCCTGGACGTCACCAACACCGGCGACCAGCCGTTCGCGGAGGGCAACCTGGCGTTGACCGACGCGCTCTGCGGCGCCACCCCGGTGCTGTCCTCGAAGAACGGTGATCAGTCCCCGGCCAAGCTGAACCCCGGTGAGACGTGGACCTACACGTGCACCGTGCCGACGGCTCTTGGCCAGACGTTCATCCACAACGTCGGCAACGTGACCGGCGTGCCGGACAACGGACCGCCGGTCTCCTCGACCGACGCGGCTGACACGACGCTGAGCCAGCCGGCTCAGGAAGTCCAGCCGCTGCTGCCGGGTGTCTCGCGCCTGCGCGGGCCGACCGGCTGCATCGCGGCCCGCAGCCACGTGCTACGAGTCACCGGTAGCCGGATCGCCCGGGTGTCGTTCTACCTGGACGGCCGCTACGTCGGCACGAGGACCAAGGCCAACAGCGGAAGCGCCTACACGTTCACCGTGCGCGGCGCCAAGCTACGCCGCGGAGCTCACCGCGTGGTCGCACGCGTGACCTACCGCGCCGACACCAACCCGGCAACCAGGACACTGACGCTCGCGTTCGCTCGCTGCGCCCGCGCCGTCACACCGAAGTTCACCGGCTAGTCCTAACTGCCCTCCCGTGAAACCTCGCGGGGCCGTCTGGAGGGGCGGCCCCGCGGGTCTCACTCTGTTCCCCACGAGCTCGGCCCCATGGGCCGAGCTCGTTTCTTTGGGAGGTCCCCACTTCCGGGGACTGGCCATCCGTCCAATCTGTCTACAGGCCCTTCAAGTCGGCACAAGTTCCATGATTGACTTGCGTCAAGGGATATGGGTCTCCACTGATGGAGGCCCGAAAAACCGGACATGGAGGTCCAACCAATGTTTAAGTTCTCGAAGAAGGTGATGCGCAGTCTGCTGCTCCTCACCGCTGTGGCCATGGTGGTCCCGGCGATGGCGGCCGCCGACGCGCCCGACGTGACCGGGGCGACCGCCTCGCTCGTGGGCAAGACCGTGACGATCTCGGGCTCATGGGCCTGGACGACGCACCACTCCGACTGCAACCAGGACCGCGCCGGCGTCGGCATCGCCGTCGACTGGAACGATCCCAGCGCGGCGGGCAACCACGTCACGACGCTCAACGGCGTGCCGATCGACGTCGGCACCCCGACGGACAACAACATCTACACGACCAGCGGCGGAACCGGTACCGGCTTCACCTGCGGGACGTTCAACGGCAACTACAACACCGGCTCGTTCGGCGGGATCTCGCACGCCTACAGCGGCGACATCCCCTCGTCGATCTGCGCGCTGTCCTACGACGTGCACGGCAAGAACGGCGTGCCGAACGGGACCAAGGAGACCACCGCCGGTGGTGCCAACCACAACGGCGACAACAGCGCCGAGAAGAACGGCAGCACCCCGGCCGGCAACACGTGCGCGGCGATCGTCATTCCGCCGCCTCCCCCGCCGCCGCCGCCCCCGGGCTGCACGGTGAACTGCTCGCCCGCCCCCGCCGCGCCGGTCATCGCGATCGACAAGAGCGGACCCGCCTCGGCTCAGGCCGGCACGAGCGTGGAGTACACGCTCCTGGTCACCGATCCCGGCCCGACCTCGTTCCCGGCCGCCAATGTGGCCGTGACCGACCCGATGTGCGCCTCGGCGCCCGTCCTGGTCACCAAGAACGGCGACTCGTCGCCGGACTTCCTGAACCCGGGCGATCGCTGGAGCTACGTCTGCAGCGTGAACACGGTGCTCGGGCAGGCCGCGATCCACAACATCGGCAACGTGACCGGCACCGACACCAACGGCAACCCCGCCTCGGCGTCGGACCCTGCTGACACGGTGCTCAGCCAGCCGGCGCTCGGTGTCGAGCCGCTGCTGCCGGGCGTCGCCCGCCTGAGCGGGCCGACCGGTTGCATCTCGAGCCGGTCCCACACCCTCGCGGTGCGGGGCAGCCGTATCGCCCGCGTGTCGTTCTATGTCGACGGTCGGTACGTCGGCACGCGCACCCGGCCCAACCGCGGCACGGCCTACACGGTCACCGTCAAGGGCAGCAAGTTGCGCACCGGCGCTCACCGAGTGGTGGCCAAGGTCACCTACCGGGCCGAGACCAACCCGCGCAGCAGGACGCTGACCCTCGCGTTCGCTCGCTGCGCGCGCGCGGTCACGCCGAAGTTCACTGGCTAGCTGACCCGCCGGCCGCCGAAGGACTCCGTGGGACCGCCGCCTCGAGAGGGGCGGCGGTCCCGTTTGTCCGTCCAGGGACGGCGAGCTTCGGGCCGTTGATTGCAAGGTCGCCGAACTTTTCCCACTTTCTGGTAGAAAATCGGCATTCTGGCGGGCAAGGGAATGCGTCCTCCCCCACCAGACCCTCTCGAAGCAAGGACAGGAGTCACCCACATGCCGTTCAATCTCTTCAAGCGCTTGCTGCGCGGCTCGCTGCTCGCAGCGAGCTTCGTCCTGGCGGTGCCCGCGGTCGCGGCCGCGGACGCACCCGACATCACCAAGGCGAACGGTTCGATCACGGGCAAGACCGTGACGATCTCGGGCACCTGGGCGTGGACGACCCACCGCTCTGACTGCAACACCAACCGGGCGGGCGTCGGCATCGCGATCGACTGGAACGACCCCAACGAGCCCGGCAACGTCGTCACGACGCTGAACGGGACGCTGATCGACGTCGGCACGCCGTCGGACAACAACGTCCACACCACCAGCGGCGGCCTCTCCGGCTTCACCTGCGGGACCTACAACCCGTCGGTGGGCTACAACACCGGCGACTTCGGCGGGATCTCGCACACCTACACCGGTGCCATCCCGTCGACGATCTGCGCGTTGGCCTACGACGTGCATGGTAAGCCCGGCGTGCCCAACGGCGCCGACGAGACGACCGCCGGCGGGAACAAGCACAACAAGGACAACAGCGCCGAGAAGAACGGCCAGACCCCGGCGGGCAACGTCTGCGCCGGTGTGACGATTCCGCCGCCTCCGCCGCCTCCGCCGCCTCCGCCCGCCGCGCCGGCGATCGCCCTCGCCAAGACGGGCCCGGCGTCCGCCCAGGCCGGCAGCGACGTCCCGTTCACGCTCACGGTCACCAACCCCGGCGCCCAGTCGCTGACCGGCGTGGTCATCTCCGACCCGCGCTGCAACGCGACACCGCCGGTGCTGCAGACCAAGAACAACGACGCGACGCCCAACTCGCTCGACCCGGGCGACACGTGGATCTACACGTGCAGCGCACACACCGCCGTGGGCGACACGACGCTGCACAACGACTCGGTCGTCACCGGCAACCCGCCGTCAGGGCCGCCGGTCAGCGCCACCGCCGCGGCCGACGTGCCGCTGTTCGGCCAGAACGTGGCCGGGCTCCTGCCCGGCGCCTCGCGTCTGCGCGGGCCGACAGGCTGCGTCTCCAGCGCACGGCACACCATCACCGTGCGCGGCACCCGGATCGCTCGGGTGAGCTTCTACATCGACGGGCGCTACATCGGCACCCGTACGCGGCCCAACCGCGGGAGCGCGTACACGCTCACCGTGCGCGGCAACCGCTACCGCAGGGGTGCCCACAAGGTGGTCGCGCGCGTGACCTACGCGGCTTCCACGGTGCCGGCGACCCGGACGCACACGCTGGCGTTCGCACGCTGCGCGCGTGCTGTGACGCCGAAGTTCACGGGCTAGCCGCCAAAAAGCGGCGGCCCCGCATAACGCACACCCTCGTCGACCGGCAGCTCCGCAAGCCGGTCGGCGAGGCGCGTGCCGTCGGGCAAGACGAGATCGGCGTCGAGCTCGACCAGCGGGACGAGCACGAAACGCCGCGACTTCACCTCCTGGTGGGGAACGGTGAGACGTTCGGAAGCCATCTCGACACCGTCGAGCAGGAGCACGTCGACGTCCACCGGCCGCGGCGCGTGGCGTTCACCGCCGGGTTCGCGCCCGAGCTCGCGCTCCACCTCCTTGCAGGCCGCGAGCAGAGCCTCGGGATCGAGGTCGGTCTCGATCCGCAGGCAGGCGTTCAGGAACGCCGGCTGGTCGAGGATCTCGCCGACGGGGTCGGTGTCGTAGGTCGAAGAGGACGCCAGCACGCGGACACCCCGTCGCTGCAGACCGGCGACCGCCGCCTCGAGCTGCGCGCGCCGGTCGCCGACGTTGGACCCGAGACCCAAAAAACCGTTCACTCTTCACTGACGTCGCGCCAGAGCTCCACCGAGACCTCCTCGAGCGGCAGCGGGATCGGCGGCTCGGGCTTGGCGCAGCGCACCATCACCCGCTCGACGTCGAAGTCGGAGATCAGGCGATCGGCGATCGCCGCGCACAGGCGCTCGAGCGTCCGGTAGGAGCGCTGCTGGGCGACAAGCGCGACGACCTGGCAGACCTCCGCGTAGTCGACCGTGTCCTCGACGAGGTCGGTGACCGTGGCGTCGACCTCGCCGACCTCCAGGCGCAGGTCTACGACAAGGCGCTGGCCTACCTCGCGCTCGGCCTCGCCGACCCCGTGATGGGTGAACAGCGACAGGCCGCTGATCTCCACGACGACCTCGGTCCGCGCACCCTCGTCGTCGTCGAACTCCTCGTCGACGTCGTCGGCGCCGCCCTCGTCGGGCTCGTCGGAGCTCATGCGCGCCGCAACGTAGCAGCCGCCACCGCGAGGGCGTCCCGCGTGGCCGCGACGTCGTGGACGCGGAAGATCGACGCCCCACGCTCGAGCGCGAGCACGTTCGTCGCCAGCGTGCCGTGGTCGCGCTGGTGCGGGTCGTCGCGGCCGGTGATCCGGCCCAGGAAGGACTTGCGCGAGGTGCCGACGACCAGCGGGCGGCCGATGGCGACGAGCTCGTCGAGCCGTCGCAGCAGCTCGAGGTTGTGCTCGGTCGTCTTGCCGAAGCCGATGCCGGGGTCCAGCTGGATCCGCTCCTCGGCGATACCGGCAGCGACCGCGTGGGCGAGCCGCTTCTCCAGGAACGCCTTGACTTCGGAGACGACATCGGAGTAGCGGGGGTCGCGCTGCATGGTGCGGGGCTCGCCGAGCATGTGCATCAGGCAGCAGTCGCAACCGGCACCGGCGACGACCTCTGTCATCTCGGGGTCGCCGCGCAGGGCGCTGACGTCGTTGACGTACGTGGCTCCCGCGGCGAGCGCCGCCCGGGCCACCGCCGCCTTCGAGGTGTCGATGCTCAGCTGGGCGCCGGCCGGCAGCCCCTGCGCCAGCTCCTCGACCACCGGCACCACCCGTCGCAGCTCTTCCTCGGCGTCGACGGGGTCGGATCCCGGCCGGGTGGACTCGCCGCCGACGTCGACGATGTCGGCCCCCTGCGCCAGCAGCTCGCGGCCGTGCGCCACGGCGGCGGCGCGATCGAACCACTCGCCCCCGTCCGAGAAGGAGTCGGGGGTGACGTTGAGCACGCCCATGATGCGCCAGCCGGACACGGGCGCATCGTAGGGGCGTGCTCTGCCGTCGGGACTACTTCAGCGCTGCGGCGCAGGCACCCGTCAGGCGCGGAGCGCCACGACGAGCGGCGACCGAGGCGCGCTGGTTGGCGCACCTGAGGTCCGTCCGCTGGGCGCGAAGCTGCGACGCCGTGAGGGCGGTCCTGCCCAGCACCGGCGAGTCGTGCTTGAGGCTGTTCTCCAGGATGTAGAGCCCCGAGACGGTCGGCGCATAGTCGCGCAGGCCGAAGCGGTGGTCGTTGGTCTCCGTCGGCGTCGGGAGCGCGCCGCCGATGATCCTGATCTCGCCCTCGCCGAGCTCGACCTGGCCGACCGAGACCTGGGTGCCGTCGTCGGTGCTTCCCGCGCCGTCGCCGGTCGTGCCCGCGGTCTTGCCGCCCGCAGCGTCCCACGCGTCGGACTTGACGATCGTCATCGGCGAGGCGCTGTTGCCGATCCCGTAGCCCAGGATCGCTGCCTCGACCAGCTGACGGGCGTTGGGCCGCAGGCCCTTCACCATCGGGTTGGAGAAGTCCTTGATGTTCGCGTAGGGCTGGTAGACCTTGATGTCGCTCACCGAGCCGTCCGGCAGCACGCCCATGCCCTCGAGCGCGTGGATCGCCTTGTCGGTGAGGACGAGGTTGCCGCCCTTCTGAACCCAGGCCCTCAGGTTCGCGTAGTAGCGCGTCGAGTCGACGCTGCGCCCGAGCGGATCGCGCGGGATCGCCTTGTCGGCGAGCACCAGCGTGTCGACCGAGTCGAGCGTCTTGGCGTAGTTGCCGATCCCGCCCGACTTCAGCTGGACGAAGTGCGGCTTCAGGTAACGGTTCTCGTCGCGGAACCACTGCTGGTTGGTGACGGAGTAGTGCGCCTGCGTGACGGGCTGGGCGTTCTGGCCGATGCCGTCGCCCTTCGGGCCGGGGAGCCGGCCGGGGCCGTTCGCGTCGGTGTCCGTCACCGGGTCGGGGTCGACCACGTAGCCGACGCGGCCGCCACCCGTGTCGATCGAGACGTTGTCCTTGCTGAACGTCTCGTGCTCGGTCAGCGCGTACGCCATCGCGGTCTTGATGATTCCCCGCGACGCGTTGATGTGGTTCTCCTGGAGGTAGACGTCCCAGGTCTTGTCCGGCACGGTGTGGTTGAGGAAGATCTCGTAGTCCATGCCGGTCACGCCGACGTCGCCGGCGAGGTAGTCACCGAGGAAGCCGGTGTCGGTGTAGCCCAGCGTGTCCCAGACGTTGGCCCAATGCGCGGGCTTCGTCGGAATCGAGGTCAGGCCCTGACCGCTGTAGGTGTCCTTCAGCGCGCCCTCGGCGTCGTTGCCGCCGGTGTTCTCCTCGATCTGGTCCTGGATCCCCTCGTAGAGGGTGTCGTCGATGATCGACTTGGTGCGCTCGGCGATGTCCATCAGCCGCCGGTGGTCGACCGAGTCGAACTCGCCGGCGGGGTACATGACGTCGACGTACGCCTGCGAGGTCAGCTCGCCGTGGATGTCGGCGCCGTAGTCGAGCAGGCCGCCCTCGCCCTCGGCTGCCGTGGCGTCGATGAACTTCTTGGCGTAGAAGGCCTCGGTCTCGAACAGCGGGTTGCGGCTGGGGTTGATCGAGCCCAGCGTCGGCATCTGCCGGTTGAGGTCCGTACCGAACGAGTTGCCGCGCTCATACGTGCTGGTCGTCGGTGCTGCGAACCAGTCGCCGACCGCCCAGCCGTCCATGTTGACGTCGACCAGGTAGAGGACCTCCTTCTTCAGGAGCTCGCTGACCGGGTAGTTGTGGAAGGTCGGAGTGCGGCCGGTCGAGGACTTGTAGTTCGCCACGCCGTCGGGGATCGAGGCGCCGTTGGTGGCGCCCATCGCGAGGTCCTCGGCGGTACGCATGCCGCCCTCGAGGCCGCCGCGCTCGTTGCCGTGGATCGACAGCGAGAAGAACAGGCGGCGCTTGCCGGAGTCGGGCACGGTGTTGTCGGTGATCTTGATCACCGGGATCTCCCGGCCGTCGCCGGTGTCGGCGTTGTCGAACGCGCGCTTGATGTCGTCACCGGCAGAGACGGCGTCCTCGCCGTAGACGTCGGAGAGGTTCGTGACCGTGACGAAGCGCGGGTACTTCTGCGCCATGAACTCGATGCCGTCCTGGTACTCGCGGAAGCCCGCGGGGCCCAGGCCCGCCTGGGGCGCGGGATAGGGCGAGTACTGGATGTAGCCGATCGCGTTGTGCGACTCCGGGAAGATCCGGCCTCCGCACAGAGCCAGGGGCGGACCGCCCTTGTAGCCGTCGGTGCAGACCGGCGTAGCGCCGGACGGCCCCGCCGCCACCAACGAGCCCGCGACCGCGGCCGCGACGAACCACTTCTTGCCGAGCACCCTGACCCCCCGCGTCGAAAAAACGGCTTCTTGAAGCGGTCCAACGCTCCTCGCACCGGAAACTTGCGCGTCGGTTGCGCGACGAACCCGCGCCGCATACGTTCCAGCCTGCGCCCCCGACCTCTAGGAGTTCCGTTGTCCCATCGTCTGTTCGTGCTCACCGTCGCCCTTCTCGCAGCCGCCCCGTCGAGTGCGTTGGCGGCTCGCCCGGCGAACGACAGCCGGACGGCGGCCCAGTCGCTCGACCCCCTTCCGGCGACCGTGACCGGCACGACACAGGAAGCGACCGTCGAGAGGAACACCGAGCCCTTCTCGAACTGCGGCGAGGTCGGTCCCTCGGTCTGGTACCGCACGACGCCGGGCGCGGCCGGGCGGATCGTGCTCACGCTCCAGGCCGAGGGCGACCTCGACGTGGTCGTCGACGTCTACCGGCGCGTGCGCTCGCGGCTCACCGCCGTGCGCTGCGACGCCTCGGACGCCAAGGGCCAGGCGGGCATCAGCTTCCGGTCGGGCAAGGCGTCGAACTATTTGATCCGCGTCAGCCAGCGGCCCGAATCGGTGCCGGGCAGCTTCACGCTGCACGTCTCGGCGCCGATCGTGGCGGCCCGGCCGCCCGGTCCGCGCCTGCCGCCGGCGGGCGCGACGCGCACGCTGGACCGCGTCGAGAACACCGACGACGCGTGGTCGGTCGTGCTGCACGCCGGCACGACCTACCGGATGCACCTGACCGGGCGCAACAACCGCTGCTCGACCCACGCGCGGGTCTACCGCCCCGGCACGCGGTCGTTCGACGCGGGGACCCCGATCCGGACGATCCCCTGCGGCGGCTATCTGACGTTCACGCCGCGGCCGGGCCAGGGCGGCCGCTACCCGATCCAGGTCGAGGCCCGCGGCACCACGCGCGGCGCGCAGCCCTATCACCTGCAGGTCGCGCGGGCGGGGCGTGACGACACCGCTCCGGGCATCCCGATCGCCAACCACGCCCGGGTCCGCGCGGCGCTGCGCGGCAGCCGCATCGACGCTGTCGACCTGTACCGCTTCGACGTGACCGAGCGCAGCGTCACGTTCGTCGACCTCAAGACGAACGTCGACGGCTTCCGCATCGTGCTGCTCACCCAGCGCGGCCGCAGGCTCGGCAGCGATTCCAGTGCGGTGCACCGCGGGCTGCGGCCAGGCCATTACTACATCGCGGTGCGAACGAGCGGGACGGCGTCGGGCGTCTACACGCTGATCCGCGACTCGCGCGTCATCACCCGGACGAAGGCGACGTTCGAGGGCAGCGGCGACGAGCCGGCGACGCCGGGCCACGCGCTCGCGATCTCCTCTGAGACCACGCCCGCCGCCTCGGGGCCCGTGCGGTTCGTCGTCGAGCGCTACGACCCGATCGGCGGCTGGCAGTTCGCCCGGCGCATCGAGACGCACGCGTCGGGCGGCCACGCGAGCGGCTCCTACCTGCCGCCGGGGCAGGGCGTCTATCGCGTCAAAGCGGCGTTCCAGGGCACCCGGGACGCCGCCAAGAGCGTGTCGGGATGGACCTACGCCGAGGTGGGCAGACCCACGTCGCGCTGACGCTCGCCGACGACGAACCCCTCGAGCAGCTCGGCCAGGCGGTCGGGCTGGTCCTCGGAGATGAACGCGTAGGTGTCGGCGATCGTCTCGAGCCGCGCGCCCGGGATGATCGCCGCCAGCCGCCGGCCGTGGTCGAGCGGGAAGAACTTGTCCGCCTCGCCCCACACGATGAGCGTCGGCCTGTCGAAGCTCGCGAGCTTGGCGGCAGCGTCCAGAGTCACGGCCGGGTCGATCCCCCTGGCCACCTTGGCGATGTCGCGGCGCACGTTCGCGTCCGTCAGAGCAGGCGTCACCCACTGCTCGGTGATCTCGTCGGGGATGCCGTGCTTGGCCGTCCACCCGTAGGCGAACGGCGCCTTGCGCATCGTCGGCGAGGACATCCCGGCGAGCAGCGCCTTGACCGACCGTGGGCCGCGGGCGGCCTTCATCAGCGGCCGGAAGAGCTTCGGGGGGAAGTTCTCGAAGGCGTCGCACGAGGTCAGCACGAGCCGGCCGATCCGCTCGGGCTGGGTCGTGACGAGCACCTGGGTGATCGCACCGCCGGTGTCGTTGCCGATGACGGTGACGTCGCGCAGGTCGAGCGCCTCGAGGAACTCGGCGATCAGCGCGGCAATCGCGCGCGGAGACAAATCAGCGTCGTCGTCCATGGCGATGCTGTGCGAGCCGAGCGGCAGGTCGGGGCAGACGCAGCGCGCCCACGAGCTCGCCTGCTGGGAGACCTTGCGCCACAACAGGCCGTCGACCATGAAGCCGTGGATGAAGACCAGGACCGGGGCGTCATTCGCGCCCGGGTGGGTGGGCACGGTGTCCCGATAGCGGATGGTTCCGGACGACAGGCGGATCTCATGTGTGGCTTCCATCGGGTCTCCCTCGTAGATTTCGCGTACAGCTTGTACGTATAATGCATACAGACAGTACGCATGTCAACTGAAACCCCCCGCATCACGAAGGCGGCGCAGTCGGAGGCCACTCAGGCACGACTGCTCGGCGCCGCCCGCTCGCTGTTTGCCGAGCGCGGCTTCGCGCACGTGGGGACCGAGGAGATCGTGCGCGCAGCCGGCGTGACCCGCGGCGCGCTCTACCACCAGTTCGCCGACAAGCGGGACTTGTTCCGCGCGGTCTTCGAGGAGCTCGAGGGCGAGCTGATCGCCGAAGCGGCGGCGAGCATGGCGGGCCACGACGACCCGCTCGAGGCGATGAAGGCCGCGTGCCGCGGCTGGCTGAAGGCGTGCTCACGGCCGGAGGCCCAGCAGGTCGTGCTGCTCGACGCCCCCGCGGTCCTCGGTTACGAGACATGGCGCGAGATCGGCGAGCGCCACGGCCTCGGCGCGGTCGTCGCCGCCGTCCAGGCGGGCATCGACGCGGGGGCCCTGGCTCCCCAGCCCGTCCGCCCGCTGGCCCACGTCCTCGTCGGAGCGCTCGACGAGGCCGCGCTCTACGTCGCACGCGCGGACGACCCGAAGACGGCCCTGGTGGAGATGGACCAGGTCCTCGTCCGAATGGTCGATTCGCTGCGGGCCTAGCATGCGGCAGCCGTGCGTCGCATCGGCCTGACCACCACCATCCTCGCCGCGCTGGCGATCGCTCCCGCCCCCGCTCCGGCCGCAACGACGGTCCGGACCATGGGGCACGGCCTGAAGGTTCCGTGGGGCCTCGCCTTCCTGCCCGGCGGCGACGCGCTCGTCTCCGAGCGCTCCACCGGCCGCATCCTGCGGATCGCGCGCCGTGGGGGAAGCGCCCGGGTCGTGATGCGTATCGGCGGCCTCGATCCGCAGGGGATCGAAGGCGGTCTGCTCGGCCTCGCCGTGTCGCCGCACTACGGCACCGACCGGCTCGTCTACGCCTATGTGACCACGGCCACCGACAACCGCATCGTGCGCTTCCGGCTCGGCGGGTCGGTCCAGCCGATCGTCACCGGGATGGCCCGCGGCCGCTTCCACGACGGCGGGCGCCTCGGGTTCGGCCCGGACGGCATGCTCTACGCCGCGGTTGGCGACGCCACACGCGCAAGCAACGCGCAGAACCCCGACTCGCCGAACGGCAAGATCCTGCGGATGGCGCCGGGCGGCACGGCGCCGAGCAGCAACCCGTTCGTGGGATCGCGCGTCTGGTCGCTCGGCCACCGCAACGTCCAGGGCTTCGCCTGGGACCGCGCGGGCCGCCTCTGGGCCACCGAGTTCGGCGACAAGCGCTTCGACGAGGTCAACCTGATCAACAAGGGCGCCAACTACGGCTGGCCGGCGGTCGAGGGCCCCGGCGACACCCGCGCGGGCACATACACCAACCCCGCGCTGACCTGGTCGCCGACCTCGTCGGCCTCCCCCGCCGGCGCCGCTGTGGCCGGCAGCCAGCTCTACGTGGCGGGGCTCCAGTGCTCCTGCCTGTTCCGGATCCCGATCCGCGGCGCCGCCCTGGGCGCCCCGCGCAAGCTCTTCAGCAACCGCTTCGGCCGCATCCGCACCGTGGCAAGAGCGCCCGACGGCAGCATCTGGATCACGACGTCGAACCGCGACGGTCGCGGCAACCCGGCCCGCACCGACGACCGCGTCCTGCGCGTGCGGTTCTAGGCCAGCTCGGGCTTCTCAGGCAACTCGAGGCCACGGGCCTCGGCGCCGGCGAGGCCCGGGCGCGGCAGCGGCCGCGGGGCCTCGCGTCCGACGCGCTCGGGCGTCGGCGCACTCGGCGGAGCCGGCGGCTCTGCCTCCTCGGCACCGAAGACGTCCTCCTCGGTCTTGCCGAGCAGGAGGGCCTCGAACTCCTCCTTCTCGATCGTCTCGCGCTTGAGCAGGACCTTCGAGATGGTCTCCAGCGACTCGCGGTACTCGTTGAGGATGTCCTTGGCGCGCTGGTGGGCCGCCTCGACGATGCGGCGGATCTCGTCGTCGATCTCGCGCGCGATCTCGTCGGAGTAGTCGGGCTCGGAGGAGAACTCGCGGCCGAGGAAGGGCTGGCTGTGCTCGTGGCCGAACACGCGCGGGCCGAGGCGCTCGCTCATGCCGAAGCGCATCACCATCTGCTTGGCGGTCGCCGTGACCTTCTCGAGGTCGTTCGACGCGCCGGTGGTGATCTCGCTGAAGACGATCTCCTCGGCCGCGCGGCCGCCCAGCGTCATCGCCATGTTGTCGGTGAGCTCGGCGCGCGTGGTGAGGAAGCGATCCTCCTGCGGCATCGAGATCGTGTAGCCGAGCGCCTGGCCGCGGCTGATGATCGAGATCTTGTGGACCGGGTCGGAGTGCTCGAGGTAGTGGCCGACGATCGCGTGGCCCATCTCGTGGAAGGCCGTGATCAGGCGCTCCTTCTCGCTCATGACCCGGGTCTTCTTCTCCGGGCCGGCGATCACGCGCATGATCCCCTCTTCGAGCTCGACCTGGGAGATCTCGCGCTTGCCGTTGCGGGCGGACAGGAGCGCGGCCTCGTTGACGAGGTTCGACAGGTCGGCGCCGGTGAAGCCCGGGGTCTGGCCCGCGAGCGCGTCGATCTCGATCTCCTTGGCCAGCGGCTTGCCGCGCGTGTGGACCTCGAGGATCTTCGCCCGGCCCTTGCGGTCGGGGCGGTCGACGACGATCTGGCGGTCGAAGCGGCCGGGACGCAGCAGGGCGGGATCGAGGATGTCGGGCCGGTTGGTGGCCGCGATCAAGATGATGTTGTCCTTCATCTCGAAGCCGTCCATCTCGACGAGCAGCTGGTTGAGCGTCTGCTCGCGCTCGTCGTGGCCGCCGCCGAGACCCGCGCCGCGGTGACGACCGACGGCGTCGATCTCGTCCATGAAGATGATGCAGGGCGAGTTCTGCTTGGCCTGCTCGAAGAGGTCACGCACGCGCGAGGCGCCGACGCCGACGAACATCTCGACGAAGTCCGAGCCGGAGATCGAGAAGAAGGGCACGCCGGCCTCGCCGGCGACGGCGCGGGCCAGCAGCGTCTTGCCGGTGCCAGGCGGGCCGTAGAGCAGCACGCCCTTGGGGATCCGCGCCCCAAGCGCCTGGAACTTCTTCGGGTTCTCCAGGAACTCCTTGATCTCGTGGAGCTCCTCGACCGCCTCGTCGACCCCCGCGACGTCGCGGAAGGTGATCTTCGGCGAGTCGACCGACAGCCGCTTGGCGCGCGACTTGCCGAACGACATCACCTTCGAGCCACCGCCCTGGACCTGGTTCATCAGGAAGATCCAGAACCCGATGAAGATCAGGAACGGGAGGATGTAGGTCAGCAGCGAGAGCCAGCCGTTGCTCTTCTTGCCCTGGACGTCGTAGTTGTCGAGGCGGTGTGACTGCTTGGCCTCGTCCAACGACCTGATCAGGGTGTTCGCGTAGTCGTCGGGGTAGCCGACCTCGTACTTCTTCTTGTCGTTGAGCGTCACCTGGATGGTGTTGTCCTTGGTCTTGAGGTCGACCTCGTGGACCAGGCCCTGGCTCAACTGCTGCTGGAAATCACCGAACTGCGGCGGGTTGCCCGACGGCCCCGGGCTGATGAGCTTCTGCGCGAAGAACGCCAGCACCACGACGATGAGGATCGGGAACGCGGCGCTCTTGAAGAACCTGCTCATGGGATGGTTCCGCCGGGGGGCAGAGTCGATCTACAGTACCAGGGTGTTCTCGGCCAATCTGGCCGTGAACACAAGGCCGATCAGGTGTTGTCCCCGCCCGCGGGTGTTCGTTGCAACGCGGCTACGAAGGGCAGGTTGCGGTGTCGCTCGTCGTGGTCGAGCCCGTAACCGATGGCGAAACGGTTGGGTATCTCGAAGCCCACGTAGCGCGCCTCGAGCTCGATCTTGCGCCGCTCGGGCTTGGTCAGAAGCGCGCAGACCTCCACGCTCGCCGGCCCGCGCGCCCGCAGATTGCGCAACAGGTATTGCAGCGTCAGGCCGCTGTCGACGATGTCCTCGACGATCAGCACGTGGCGGCCCTCGATCGAGTCGTCGAGGTCCTTGAGGATCCGCACCACCCCGCTGGAGTCGGTGGCCGAGCCGTACGACGCGACCGCCATGAAGTCGAGCTCGCACGGGATCGAGATCTCGCGCATGAGGTCCGACAGGAAGAAGATCGCGCCCTTGAGGACCCCGACCAGGAGCAGGTCCCGCTCCGCGTAGTCCCGCGAGATCTCGGCACCGAGGTCGGCGACGCGACGCCGCAGATCGTCGGGCTGGACCAGGATCTCGCCGATCTCGGGGGCACGCATGCGGCTCGGACGCTAGAGGGTCGCCGCGGGCAGCGGCGGTGTCCTGGCGAATCGCAGCACGCCGCCGGAGACGACAGCACGCGCGCCGTCGCCGAGATCGAGCATGCCGTCGTCGGCCAGTTCGAGGACCTCCGCGTAGCGCGACGCGACCCGCGGGCAGAGTCCGCCGACCGCCTCCTCGGCGAGCCGCCGCAGCACGAGCCGGCCCAGAGCGGGCGGCAGGATCCGCAGGTGATCCAGCGAGACGTGGTCACGGCCCGCGAGCGCGGTATCGACGACCTCGTCGAGCACCGCGGCCTCCTCACGCAGCAGCTGCGCGGCGCGCACGACGTTGCGCTCGGCGGCCGGATGCAGCGAGGCGAGCGCGGGCATCAGGTTCACGCGCACGCGCCCGCGCGCGTAGAGACCCTCCTCGTTTGTGGGGTCCTCGACCCACGACAGACCGCGGGCGACGCAGTGCGCCGCGGTCTCGGAGCGGGTGACGCCGAGCAGCGGCCGCACGACGCGGCCGTCGCGCTCGGCCATCCCGAGCAGCGCGCGGCGCGAGGGCGACGAGGCCAGCCGGTAGAGGATCGTCTCGGCCTGGTCGGTGGAGGTGTGGCCGGCGGCGACCAGCGCGTCGTCGCGCGCCGCCGCGCGCGCGGCCGCGGCGTAGCGGACCTCGCGCGCCCAGGCCTGGACGTTGCCCTCCGGGGCGCCGGCGCCGACGACCTCCAGCGGCACCCGCAGGCGCGCGCAGAGCGACCGGCAGTGGCCCTCGTCGGCGGCCGCGCCGTCGCGCAGGCCGTAGTTGACGTGCAGCGCCCGGGCTTCGCCGAGCCGTGCGGCGACGTCGAGCAGGCAGACCGAGTCGCGCCCACCCGATAGCAGCACCACGACCGGGCGGCCCTCCTCCAGCAGGCCGGCGGCCCGGACGCGCTCGAGCAGGTCCATGCTCCGAGTCTATTTCCGCGGCGCGGCGCGTAGGCTGCCGCGCCGTGAGCTTCGTCAGCCTGGCCGAACGCGACGGCATCACCGTCCTCACCGCCGACCGGCCGCCGGCCAACGCGATGGACGTCGAGCTGCTGCGGGACGTGGTGGAGGCGATCGACAGCCTCGCGGCCTCGCCGCCGGCTGCGCTGGTCGTCGCCGGGCGCCCCGGGTTCTTCTCGGCGGGCGCCGACCTCAAGCTCGTCCCGACCTACGGGCCGGCCGAGCAGCGCACGATGGTCGAGGGCATCAACCGCATGGCGCTGGGCGTCTACGGCCTCCCCTGCCCGGTGGTCGCCGCCATCACCGGGCACGCGATCGCCGGCGGCTTCGTGCTGGCGCTGTGCGCCGATCACCGGGTCGCCTCCGCGGAGGGCCGCTACGGCCTCACCGAGGTCAAGGTCGACGTCCCCTACCCGCAGGCCGCGATCGGGGTCGTCCGCGAGGAGCTCGGCGCCTCGGCCGCGCGGCTGCTGGCGCTCGGCAACCGGCTCGTCGACGCCGCCGAGTGCCTGCGCCTCGGCGCCTTCGACGAGGTCGTGGCGCCGGACGCCGTGCTCGACCGCGCCGTCGAGGTCGCCGTCGAGCTCGCCGCGCTCCCCGCCCACTCCTACGCGGTCACCAAAAACGAGCTGCGCGGCGCGTTGCTGGAGCGCATGCGCGCCGCCGCGGCCGAGGACCCGCTGCTGGCCCGCTGGGTCTGAGCGCCGATCAGTCGTCGGCGGTGCTGGCGAGGAACAGCTCGGTGACGTCCGAGAAGCCCTTCAGCCGCACCTCGCCGATGCGCTCGAACCTCAGGTGCGGGCCGGCGGACTCGACGACAGGGCGGGTGACCAGCACCTCGCGGCCCGCGGCCCGCGCCGCCACGCGCGCGGCGAGGTTGACCTCGCGGCCGTAGTAGTCGCCGTCGCGGTAGAGCGTCTCGCCGAAATGGATGCCGATCCGCGGCAGCGGGCGCTCGTCGTAGAGCTGCTGGAAGCCGACCGCCCAGTCGGTCAGCTCCGCGGGGTCGGCGCCGACGACCATGACCTCGTCGCCGATCGTCTTGATGATCCGCGCGCCCTCGGGGAGCGTGTGCTCGACCGCCTCGACGAAGCCCTCGACGGCGGCGACGGCCTCCTCGTCGCCCTGTTCCTCGGTCATGCGGGTGTAGCCGGCGAGGTCGGCAAAGGCGATCGCCACGCGCAGCCGGCCGAGGTCGAGGGTGTGACCCCCGAGGTCGCTCTCCATGTGCCCGATGACGTCCTGCTCGACGAAGTGCTGCAGGAAGCGCTGGTGGACGTGATCCATGATCGGCGAGGCGAGCGGCAGCAGCTCGCCGGCCAGGCCCTGCATCTCCTCGGCCATCTGCAACCCGGGCACGCCGTCGCGCATCAGCGGCTCGTGGACGTAGAGGTGGAACAGGCGCACCTCGGCGTCGGCGATCTGCGCGAGCGCCAGCCCGTAGACGCGGATCAGCTGCAGGAAGGCGATCAGCGGGAAGCCGGAGGCCAGGACGGCGGAGGCGTAGCGCAGCAGCTGGAGGTCGTCCTCGGTCAGCTGGTCGGCGACGCCCGGGCCGAAGCCCATCGTCGTCAGCATCCGCTCGATCAGCGCCGGCTCGAGACCGGTCTCCTTCGCGGCCTCCTTGAGCGTGTGACGCGGGCCCTCCGACGCAAGCAGCTCCTCGACGTAGCCGAACGCGAGCCGGCCGGACTCGGTCGCGTCGCGAATCTGCTTCAGCGAGTGTCCGCGCGCCCGCAGCCGGGCGACGATCCGCGCCTGGGCAACGATGGCCGGGGTCCAGTCCTTGTCCTTGGGCAGCGCGCCGGCCTGCACCCAGCGGCGCAGCGTGTCCGGCGAAATCGCGGCGCGGCGGGCAACCTCCGCGCGGGTCAGCCGCTCGGCCACCGCGACGCCCACCCAGAGCGCGACGAAACAGCGGCGGGATCCTCATGAAGTGGATCCCGCCGCCCGCGGGCTGCACGGCCCGCCTGTAGGCCGACGGCGCTCGTCCCCGATGAGGCGGCGCCTCGCGGATCGCTCTCGCGTCCACTCTCCGGCCTGCTGGCATGAAGGTTGCGCACGACGTCGGGTCGTGTCAACGCGTCTTAACAAACATCCGGGCGCCCTAGGCGACCAGGTGCGGGAAGTCGGCCTCGACCATGGCGCGGTAGCGCTCGTAGACCGGCTTCGTGATCGGGATCAGCGACAGCGCCGCCTTGACGTCGCCGCCGGTCTTGATCCGCCGGCGCGCGATCGCCATCGCGACGTTCTCCTTGCCCTGGAAGTACTTGTTGGCGGTCTCGGAGGACATCTCCATCCGCACCTTCGGCTCCCAGTCGACGTCGTCGGTCCACTCCCAGTGGAGGTTGCCCTCCTCGCCCGGGCGCGCCGCGCGGATGTTCATGACCATGTCGACATCGGGGAACTCGAAGCGCTGCGGCACGTCGGCGTCGCGGAGCTTCGGGCCCATGTCGGGGTCGTCGTTCATCAGCGCGAAGGTGCGGTCCATGACCTCGCGGAACTCCTTGGACGAGTTGAACTGCGGTGATGCCATTACAGAAACGCTCCCTCTCTCTCGACCAGATTCTCGAAGACCTTTGCCTGGACGCGGTCGCGGATGTCGTCGGCGAGCTCGAGGACCTTTGCACGGTCCTCGACGGTGTCCGCGGGCAGGCCTGACAGATCGACCGGCGCGTCGAAGGCGATCCGCCAGCGCGACGGTAGCGGGATCGCGCCGAAGGGGCCAAGCAGCGGGAACGTCGGCGTCACCGGGAAGTACGGCGCGCCCGTCAGCCGCGCGATCAGCGGGAGCTCGGCGATCTTGGGATAGATCTCCTCGCTGCCGACGACCGCGCACGGAATGATCGGCGCCCCGGCACGCAGCGCCAGCTCGACGAACCCGCCGCGCCCGAAGCGCTCCAGGCGGTAGCGGCGGCTGTAGGGCTTGCCGACGCCCTTGGCTCCCTCCGGGAAGACCATCACCAGGTGCCCCTGACGCAGCAGCGCCAGCGCGTTGTGGGGTGAGGCGGGCACGCCGCCGAAGCGGCGGATCGCCGTCGAGGCCCAGGGCAGCGAGAACGCCCAGTCGAGCACCAGGAAGCGCGGATGGCGGGCGGCGATCTCCTGAGGCGCCTCGCGTCGGATGGCGGTGGCCATCATCGACGCGTCCCACGGCACCACCCCGGCGTGGTTGGCGACGATCAGGCCGGGGCCCTCGGCGGGCAGGTGCTCCAGGCCGTTCGCGACGACGCGCCACCAGCGCGTGTAGAGGAAGTCCAGCCACGGCCCCACGGCCTGCGCGAAGTCCGGGTCATAGCCCCACTCGTCCTCGTGCGGGCCCGCTGACATCGACGGGATCGGCGGGAGCCTCACGCGGGCACCTGCGCCGTCGCCTCGATCGCTTCGATCGTCGATCGGCTCGGCGTGAAGCCAAGTTCTTCGCGCATGCGGGCGGTGTCGACGCCGCGGCCGTAGCGCAGGTAGCGAACGACGTCGGGGCCGGCCGAGCCGAGCCCGAGCGGGGCGAACGGCAACGAGCGCCGCCCCAGGCGCCGCAGCATCCGGCTCAACGCGACCGTGCCCTCCCCGGCCACGTTGACCGCCCCGCGCACCGGCCTGCGCACGGCGGCCGCCAGAGCGCCGACGATGTCCTCGGCGTGCACGACCTGGATCCGCGGGTCGAACCCGAGCCAGGTTGGGATGACGGGTGACTGCAGCAGACGCATGATCGGGGTGTCCAGGCCGGCGCCGACGATCGGCTGGGGTCTCAGGATGGTGCACGCGAGCTCCGGATGCCTTCGTGCATGACCGTCGACGAGCGTCTCGAGCTCGGAGACGTCGCGCTGCCAGCGCGTGCGCAGCGGGAAGCGGCGCGCCATCTCCTCGGTGAAGAAGGCGGGCGCGTTGGGCTCCGAGCCGTAGATCGCCGCCGAGCTGCGCACCACCATCGTCCGCAGCGTGGGCATAGCCTCGCAGGCAGCCAAAAGCTGGAGCGTCCCCATGACGTTGATGTCGTGCAGCAGCCGGGCCGACCGGCCGGGCTCGGCGAACTGGAGGATCTCGTTGTGCACCACGGCGTCGGGCGCATAGGGCGCCACGACCCGCGCGAGCTCGGTCGTCCGGATGTCGGCCGCCACGTGAACGGCGCGGTCGTCGGCGGGCATCAGCGGGTCGCGGGTGTCGAGCGCGACGACGAGCTCGACGTCGGGATCGGTGAGCAACTCTGCCGCCAGCGCGGTGCCGACCCAGTTCGCCGCGCCCGTGATGAGCACGCGCCGCGCGGAGTGGGAACCGTTGGCCATAGGGTGCCGCGGCACTCTATGGCGGCACCGATCCATCTGCTCCCCACGGCCGAGATCGCGCCGCGCGCCCTGCTGCCCGGCGACCCGGGCCGCGCGCTGCTGCTGGCGCAGACGCTGCTCGCCGAGCCGCGCATGTCAAACCACAACCGCGGGCTGTGGGGCTACACCGGGGCCGCGGCCGACGGCGCCCCGCTCACGATCCAGAGCACCGGGATGGGCGGCCCGAGCGCCGCGATCGTGGTCGAGGAGCTCATCGCCCTCGGCGTCGAGCGGCTGATCCGCGTCGGTACCTGCGGAGCGCTCGTCCCGGAGCTGAAGCTCGGCGAGCTCGTCGTCGCCACGGAGACGCTCGCCTGCGACGGGGCCAGCCGCGCGCTGGGGGCGGGCGAACGCGTGGCGGCCGACGAGGCACTCGCGGCCCGCCTCGAGGGCGAGCACACCGGGACGGTGGTGAGCACCGATCTCTTCTGGGAGCCCGACCCCGACCGGCAGACGGGGTGGGCGGCGGCCGGCGCGCTCGCCGTCGAGATGGAGTGCGCCGCGGTGTTCGCCGTCGCGCAACGCCACGACGTGGCCGCGGCATGCCTGCTGACGGTGACCGACCTGCTGGCCGGCGGCGGGCGGGTACGAATCGATGCCGACGCGCTCACGGCCGCCGAGAAACGGTTGGGCGGCGTCGCGGCGGCGGCGCTGGCCTGAGCCGCTACTCGGCGGGGACCTTCATCCGCTCCTGGTTGCGCGAGACCTTCGGCTTGTCGCCGGGCAGCGCTTCCTGAAGCGCGGTGAACTGCGCGACCAGCTCGCCCAGCCGCTCCTCGATCGCGGCCAGTCGCCGATCGAGGCCGTCGCCGGGGCCGGCCTGCAGGCTGGCGAGGCGCTCGTCGAGACGATCGACGCCGTCCTCGATGCCCTCCAGGCGCTGGGATACCGAACGGACCCGCCGGGTCAGGCGCTCGATGTCGGCCGCCGAAGGGATGTTCAGCGCGCTGAAGGCAGCCTCCTGCGCCTGGGCCGCTTTCTCGCGTGCGTCGAACGCGCGGGTGATCGCTGAGTTGACGAGCGGGTTCTCGAGCAGGTCCTGCGCGAGCTTTCCGATGGTGTCCTCGCCCTGGCGGGTGAGCCGCTCGCGCAGCCCCTCGGTGTCGTCGGCCATTCATGCCTCCAGATCTACTGTGGGGCCCGAAACCGTACCGAACGCCACTTTCGCGACGGTTCTCCGTTGCGGTACTGGGAAACACCAAGTAGCGTCTCAGTCAGTTGGCTCCTGGGCCCGTGGTACGGTGCCGCATCGCTGCGACACAGCCCCGGGGCAGGGCCAGCGCCAGGAGAGAGCGCCGGAGAAATTGAACAAGCGCAAGCTGCTGATCGGGTTGCTGGTCGCCGGGGTTCTGTCGGTCGGCTTCGGCGCGGCCATTTTCCCGGCCTCCGCCGAGGAGCGCACGTTCGTCATCACGCTGGCGACCGGCCAGACCGTCACGGTCACCCAGGACGTGCCTGCGGGCACGCCCATCGACTCGATCAAGCCTCCTGACGTCGGAACCCCGGTCGTCGGGGTCACCGAGGTGCCCACGCCTCCGGCGGAGTCCGACGACTCCAAGAAGACCGACTCCGGGCCGAAGTCCGACGAGCCGGTCAGCACTTCCCAGAAGCGGGAGAGCACGACGGGCACCAAGAAGCGCAAGCCTAAGGCTGAAGTCGAGACTGAGACCGACCTCGGAGCGGTCGAATCGGTCAAGGAGGTCGCCCGCCGCGACCACAAGCTGCGCAAGGCCGATGGTGCACCGACCCCCCGCAACCCGACCTTCTCGTTCGCGCTGCCCGGTCCGGCGCCGATCGGCGTACCGAACTTCTTCATCGAGAAGTTCCGGATCCCGCCCTTCCTGCTTCCCATCTACCAGGCCGCCGGCATCCAGTACGGCGTGCGCTGGGAGATCCTCGCGGCGATCAACGAGATCGAGACCGACTACGGCCGCAACCTCGCCGTGTCCACG
The DNA here is from genome assembly GCA_963825415.1 of uncultured Actinomycetes bacterium. GTDB lineage: Bacteria > Actinomycetota > Thermoleophilia > Solirubrobacterales > Solirubrobacteraceae > BP-464. Next base: position 614,317 of record CAWGTD010000006.1, read on the forward strand.
GCGGGCGCGCTCGGATGGATGCAGTTCCTGCCCTCGACCTGGGAGCAGTACGGGGTCGACGCCAACGACGACGGCGTCAAGGACCCCTTCAACCCGGTCGACGCGATCTTCGCCGCCGCGCGGTACCTGCGCGCCGCCGATGCCGACACGGACATCCGCCGCGCGGTCTTCGCCTACAACCACGCCGACTGGTACGTCGACTCGGTCCTGCTGCGCGCTCGGCTGATCGGCGGCCTGCCCTCGGACCTGGTCGGCTCGCTCACCGGCCTGACCCAGGGGCACTTCCCCGTCCACGCCAAGGCGCGTTACGCCGACGACGTGGCCGAGGCCGCGACCGCCAAGCGCGTCGACGGCCCCAATGCCGCGCTGCCGGTCAACGCCGACCTCGAGCGCAAGGGCATCAACATCTTCGCCCGCGAGAACGCACCGGTCATCGCCACCCAGGACGGCAGGATCGTGCGGATGGGCTCCAACGCCCGGCTGGGCAAGTTCATCCAGCTGCGCGACGTGTACGGCAACACGTACACCTACGGCCACCTCAAGTCGATCTCGAAGGCCTACCCGGTGCCGAAGGAGCGTGAGGTCAGCGCCGAGCAGGTCACGCGCGAGCTCAAGCTTCCGAAGGCCGACCCCAAGCCGACCGCACCCGCCAGCGCGGGCAGGCAGTCGCAGGCCGCCGCCAAGGCGCTGACCAGGGCGCCGCGCACGGCTCCCGCCCCGAAGGTGGTCCCGGCCGCCCCGCGCGTCGTCAAGGAGCGCCTCTTCGCCCACCCCGACCGCCCGGAGGCCTTCTCCAACGGCGGCGAGGACCAGCTGCTCGACGCGGGCGCCGAGGTCCCGGGCTCGACGACCTTCCGCAACTACTTCACCGAGGTCTTCGGCCTCAAGCGCTCCGACGTGGTGCTCAAGCGCCTGAAGGTCGGCTCGCGCGTCATCGCCGGGACGATCATCGGCCGCATCGGCAAGGACGCGGCCACGCCCACCGTCGGCCCGCACCTGCGGTTCGAGGTCCGGCCCGCCGGCAAGGGCGCGCCGCGGATCGATCCCAAGCCGATCCTCGACGGTTGGAAGCTGCTGGAGAGCACGGCGATCTACCGCTCGGCGGGCAAGAACCCGTTCTTCGGCCCCGACGCCAAGAACCCCTCGATCGGCCAGGTCCTGCTGATGAGCAAGGAGGCGCTCGAGCGCCGCGTGTTGGCCGACCCGAAGGTCGACATGTACGACTGCGGCCGGCGTGACGTGCGCGCTGGCGCGATCGACCGCCGCATCCTCGCCACCCTGGAGTTCCTGGCCGCGAGCGGCCTGCGGCCCACGGTCACCTCGCTGCACTGCGGGCACTCCTTCCTGACCGCGTCGGGCCATGTGTCCGAGCACTCCTCCGGCAACGCCGTCGACATCGCCGCGGTCAACGGGATCCCGATCGTCGGCCATCAGGGCGAGGGCTCGATCACCGACATCACCGTGCGTCGTCTGCTGACGCTCCAGGGCACGATGAAGCCGCACCAGATCATCTCCCTGATGACCTTCGAGGGCACCGACAACACGCTGGCGCTGCCCGACCACGCCGACCACATCCACGTCGGCTTCCAGCCGCTGTTCGCTCCGGGCAGCAAGCTCGGTCGCCAGCAGGCGGCGATCCTCAAGCCGGGTCAGTGGATCAAGCTGATCGACCGGCTGGGCGACATCCAGAACCCGACCGTGCGCGTCAAGCCGTCCAAGTACGCGATCACGGTCGAGCCGCCGAAGCGCGCCTCCGACGCGCACGACGGCGAATAGAGGGTGCCGAAAGGCGGCCACGTGGCCGCCGGAGGTGGGTCCCTCCCGGCCGGAGGCCGGACGGTGTGTCGACCTAGAGCGCCACGCGCAGCTCCATGATGTCCAGGCCGAGCTCCGGCGCGGGCAGCGGGCCCGCGACCTCACGCCAGCCCTCGCGTGCGTAGAACGCCCGCGCCCGGGTCTGCCCCACCGGCGTGTAGAGCCTGCCCTCGCCGTAGCCCATGGCGTGCATGTCGTCGACCAGCCACGCGAGGATCTCGGTGGCCACTCCGGTGCCCCACCACGGCTCGGTGACGAAGACGGCGGTCACGTGGCCCATGCCGGCGATCAGCGGGCCGTCGCGGCCGTTACGCGCCGGCACGTGCGCGCCGACCGCGACGATGTCGTCGCCCGCCACCGCCACGATCGAGTGCGCGCCCTCGATGCCGAAGCGCTCGAGCGTCTCCTGCGCGGTCGGCACCCACGGGCTCCAGTTCGGCGGAGCGAACGAGCGGTAGGTCTCGAAGCCGGCGGCCGTGATCGCCGCGATGACGGCGGCGTCGGCCGGCTCGGCCGGACGGAGCACGAAATCGCCTTGTGCCACGGCGGCGACGATAGCCTGCCCCGGTGCCGCCCCGCCTGTTCCGATTCGTCCAGCTCGAGGTCCCCTGGCCGCTCGGTCCTCCGGAGGGCCGGTACGTCGTTCGCGCCCGCGCGGGAGAGGCCCCCGAGCACATCGTGGTGGTCGCCACGCTCGGCGCCCAGCGCCGGGGCCTCGTGCGCGGACGGCGCGAGAAGTCGGCCGATCCGGAGCCGCCTCCGGCGACCGTGGCCACCGGCCGGGCGACGATCATCCCCGCGATCCCGTTCGAGGACACGGAGGCCGCCGCGGCGTGGCTCGGCGACGCCGACCGTGAGGTCGAGGTCGAGGCCGCGTTCTGGGTCCTGCGCCAGATGCTGCACGCCCACCGCATCGCGACCGCCGACCCCTACGTCCACGAGGTCGGCCGCTCCAACGCGCTCGTCCTGCGCGTGGGCTACGGCGACGGCGAACAGGTGGCCGACGGCCGCTGGAGCGAAGCCGTCGAGCTGCCGACCGCCGCGAGCGGGCGATCGGTCCGGCGCCGCGGAGATGCCGCGCTGCGCCCGCAGGAGCGCCTCGCGGCGCTGCTCGGCGGCCGCGACGCGGCGCTCGCCTGCGAGCCGCTGGTGCTGCGCGCACGAGCGGATCTGGACAGCGGCCGCGACCGCGAGGCCGCGCTGCAGCTGCGCGTTGCGCTGGAGGCCGCGCTCGCCGAGCTAGCGGCCTGGCGCGGCCAGGGCGACCTCGGCCGCCGCATCGACGAGCTTGCGGGCGAGCGCGAGGCGGTCGCCGCGGCTGCCAACGCCGCGCTCCAGGGCGGCCTCGAGGCCGACCAGGCAGAGGCGGTCGAGCGCATCCTCGGCCAGGTCGAGGCCGCCCTCCGCGCCCGCAGCGCGGCCGGCTTCGCCTAGGTCGCTAGAGCGCTGCCAAGACTGCTTCGAGCTCGGCGACCACGTCGCCGTCGAGCTTGACCGTCGCGCGGGCATCCCAGGGCGTCGGGCCGGCCGTGACGATCGCGACCTGGCCGCCGGCCTGCCGGGTGACGCCCGGCAGCTGGGCGACCGGATGGACCTCCAGCGACGAGCCGACGCACAGCAGCAGGTCGGCGCCCGCCGCCAACGCGTAGGCGCGGTCCAACGCCCCCTCCGGAAGAAACTCACCGAAAAGGACGACGTCGGGCTTGAGCGGCTCGCCGCAGTCACACCCGGGCACGGAGATGGAGGACGCCTCGAGGCGCCGCTGTACCTCCTCGAGCGGGTAGCGCTCGCCGCAGGACAGGCACGAGGAGGTGTCGATCGTGCCGTGGACCTCGACCAGCTCGGTCGTGCCGGCCCGGCGATGCAGGCGGTCGATGTTCTGCGTGATCACGGCGTCGAGCAGCCCGCGGCGTTCGAGCTCGACGAGCGCGTGATGGGCCCCGTTGGGCTGCTTGTCGCGCAGCGTCTGAAACCGCCCGCCGTAGAAGTGCCAGAAGCGCTCGGGATCGGCCCGCCACGCGTCGATGTGGGCGACCTCCATCGGGTCGACGTTCTCCCACAGCCCCGAGCCCGGTGTGCGGAAGTCGGGGATGCCCGAGGGGACCGAGATCCCCGCGCCCGTGAGCGCCACGACCGAGCCGGCCTCGCGGATGAGGCCGGCCAGACGCACCGCGGGCGTGGTGGCTAGCGCCCCTTCCACGTCGGCGTCCGCTTGCCCAGGAACGCCGAGATGCCCTCCTTGGCGTCCTCGGAGAAGAAGGCCGTCGCGAAACCGCGCTTCTCGGCCTCGATGCCCTCGTCGAGGTCGCCGTTGGCCGAGACCTCCTTGATCTGGCCGACCGCGATCGGCGCGCGCTGCGCGAAGCCGCGGGCCCACAGCAGCGCGGTGTCGAAGAGCTCGTGGTCGTCGACGACGCGGTTGACGAGGCCGTACTCGTAGGCCTCTCCGGCGGTGATCGCATCGCCGCCGAGGTTCATCTCCAACGCCTTGTTCTCGCCGACGAGCCGCGGCAGCCGCTGGGTACCGCCGAAGCCGGGGATGATCCCGAGCTTGATCTCCGGCTGGCCGAAGATCGCCGAACGCGCGGCGATCCGCACGTCGCAGGACATCGCCAGCTCGCAGCCGCCACCGAACGCCAGCGAGTTCACCGCAGCGATCGTGACGACGTTCGAGCGCCCGAAGTCGCGCAGCAGCGCGTGGCCGCTCTCGATCAGCTCGGCGCCGGAGGTCTCGTCCATCTGGGTGAACGCCTTGATGTCGGCGCCGGCGCTGAAGACGATCGGCGAGGACGACGCGATCACCAGCGCCCTGGCATCGGAGTCCTTGACGCGCTCCCAGATCGTGCCGAGGTCGCGGATGACGTCGGGCGAAATCGGGTTGACCTGGCCGTTGGCCAGCCAGGCGATCGCCACGTCGCCGCGGGTCTCGAGCTTGACGGTTCCCGGCTGGTCGCCCTCGTCGGCGTGCGGATAGGCGTAGAAGCCCTGGCCGGCCGAGGCGCCGAGCCGGCCCTGGGCGACCAGGCGCCGCAGGATGGCGGGCGGCGCGAAACGCTCGCCGTGGGCCTCCTGGAGCGCCTCGAGGCGCTCGAGCACGGTGTCGAGACCCATGACGTCGGCCTTCATGAAGGGCGGCAGCAGGCCGCGCCGGGGGTCCATGCCCGCGCCGGCCATCAGGCCGAGATCGATCTCGCGCGTGGTGCACACGCCCTCCTCGAGCACGAGGCATGCCTCGACGAACGACTTCAGCGCCATCAGCTCGCCGAGCTGCTCGCCGTCGACGTCGGTGCCGTCGCCCTCGAGCTGGGGCTCGCCGTCGGCGTAGAAGCCCGAGCCGCCGGTCTTGGCGCCGAGCTTGCCCTCGCCGACGAGCTTTGCCATGCCCTTGTGGACGTAGAAACGATCGCCATAGGACGCGTTGAGGTGCTCGGCGACGTGGAAGACGGTGTCGAGGCCAAGCAGGTCGACGAGGATGAACGGGCCCATGGGAGCGACGTTGGCCGCGCCGACGGCCTCGTCGATCGCCTTGATCGATAGACCCTGCTCTTCCTGCGCACGCCAGATCTCCGACACGCCGGAGTTCAGGATCCGGTTGACGACGAAGCCGGGGACCTCCTCGCAGACGATCGGCTGCTTCTTGATCGCCTGTGCGAAGTTCAGCGCGATCGCGATGGTCTCCTCGGAGGTCTCGTCGCCGCGCACGATCTCGATCAGCGGCATGACCGCCGCCGGGTAGAAGTAATGGAAGCCGACGACCTTCTCGGGACGCAGCGTGGCGTCGCCGATCTCGGTGATCGACAGCGAGGACGTGTTCGACGCGAGGATCGCGTGGCCCGGCGTGACGGCGTCGAGCTCGGAGAACACCGCCTGCTTGATCTCCATCTTCTCGGGCACCGCCTCGATGACCAGGTCGACGTCGCCGAAGTCGTCGTAGGTCAGCGTGCCCTGGATGCGCCCGACGACCTCCTCGACCTGCGCCTTGCCCTGCTCCTCGGTGATCTTCTCCTTGGATACCAGCCGGCCGACCTGGCCCTCTGTGACGTTACGGGCCTCGGTCAGGCCGTGGTCGACCAGCTCCTGCTTGACGTCCTTGAGGACGACGTCGATCCCGGCCGCGGCGATCGTCTGGGCGATCTGGCCGCCCATCGTGCCCGCGCCGACCACGGCTGCTTTGAAGACGAACATGGGCCGGACTCTATGTGCCGCTGGGCTCGGCGCGGTCGGAGGCGTGCTCGCGCGCGAACCGCGAGAGCGTGCGCAGCAGCGCCTCGCGCTGGCGCGGCCGGATGAACAATGCGTCGACGACCGGCGTGAGGGGGCCGAGCGGACGGTCCTTGAGCCCGTAGCTCAACTCGAGCTTCAGCCGAACCCGGTCGCCCTCCAGGGCGGCGAAGGAGACCGATTGGGTCCCGGTCAGCTTGGGGTCCTCCACCTTGGCGGTCTGGCCCACCCGCGGCTCGTAGGTCTCGACGGTCTCGACCACCCGGCCGCGACCGCCGGGGGTGGAATCCCACACCAGCGTGCCCTCGGCGGGCCAACCGGGATCGGCGTTGGTGACGTGGTGGAAGCCGTCGATGAACGACGGCCAGCGCGACGTGTCGTACCAGAGCGCCTCAGCGTCGCTGATGCGTCCTTCGACGACCACCTCGGCCCGCGCTCGCATCCCCTGCAGTCTGACTAGACGGCGGCCGGCGCGGGCTCTTCGATGTGGCGGGGCAGGAGCGTCTCGCGGGCGATGACCAGGCGCTGGATCTGCGAGGTGCCCTCGTAGAGCTGCATGATCTTCGCGTCGCGCATCAGCTTCTCGACCGGGTAGTCCTTGATGAAGCCATATCCGCCGTAGACCTGCACGGCGTCGGTGGTGACCTCCATCGCGGTGTCGGCGGCGAAGCGCTTGGCGTGCGAGGACTCCAGCGTGTTGCGGCGGCCCTGGTCGAGCAGCACGGCCGAGTTCCAGACCATCAGCCGCGAGGCGTGGACCTTGGTCGCCATGTCGGCGATCATGAACTGGATCGCCTGGTGCATGGCGATCGGCACGCCGAACTGCACGCGCTCCTTGGAGTACTCGGTGGCGAACTCGAAGGCGGCGCGGGCGATGCCGGTGGCCATCGCCGCCACGCCGGGGCGCGTGCGGTCGAGGGTCATCATCGCCAGCTTGAAGCCCTTGTTCTCTTCGCCGAGCAGGTACTTCGCGTCGACCTCGGTGTCGGAGAACGTGATGGTCGCGGTGTTCGAAGCCCGCTGGCCCATCTTGTCCTCCTTCTTGTCCACCGTGACGGTGTCGTCCTTGCGGACCAGGAAGGCGGAGATCCCGCGGTGGCCGGCGTCCGGATCGGTCTTGGCGTAGACCGTGAACCAGTCGGCGTGGCCGCCGTTGGTGATGAAGCACTTCGAGCCGTTGAGGACGTACTTGTCGCCGTTCTTCACAGCGCGGGTGCGCATGCCGGAGACGTCGGAGCCGGCGTCGGGCTCGGTGAGACAGAACGAGGCGAGGACGGGCGACTCGACGAGCTCGCCGTAGTACTCCTTCTTGACCTCGTCGGAGGCGCCGAGCTCGACGGGCGCGGCCGCGAGGCCGTTGGCCCCCAGCGACGTCTGGATGCCCGAGCAGCCCCAGGAGAGCTCCTCCTCGATCAGGCAGTTGTCGAGATAGCCGAGCCCGGGCCCGCCGTACTCCTCGGGCACGTGGGTGTTCATCAGCCCGACCTCGTGGGCCTTGTCGACGATGGCCTGCGGCCACGTGCTGTCCTTGTCGTACTCCCAGGCGACGGGCCGGATCTCTTTGGTGGCGAAGTCGTGCGCGAGCTCGCGCAGGTTCTTCTGCTCGTCGGTCAGGGTGAAGTCGACCATTCGTGGTCCTCCTAGATTGACTGGTCAGTCAACGGCCTGGGCCCCAACGGTAGCAGGCGCTCAGCGCCATATCGCCACCACCACGACCCCGATCCCCGCGACGATCAAGAAGCCGGTGACCGCCACCAGCGACCACTGCTCTCCGAAGACGGCGGGACGGCGTGGCGCCATCGTCCGGCGGCGGAATCGTCGCCACATGCCCGACAGTATGGGCACACTGATCGGGCATGCAGGAAGCGTTCGGCATCGTCCTGTTCGTCGTGGTCGCGGTTGCGATCGTCTTCGCCGTCGTGGCGGCCTCCGGCACCGGCAAGCTCTACCGCCAGATCGGGAAGGGCGGCCTGTCGCTGGACCGAGACGACGACTACCAGCGGCGCGTGCCGTCAGGCTCGGCGATCTCGGTGGCCGAGCGCGACGCGGAGGTGCGCCAGATGCTCGAGGCCCGCAACGCGCGCCGCGTCGCGCGGGGCGAGGCGCCCCTGGACGTCGACGACGAGATCGCGCGCCTGTCGGCCCCGGCGATCGACCCCGGGCTCGAGGCGGAGATCCGCACGCTGGTCGTCGCTCGCAACGAGCGCCGCGAGCGCCAGGGCAAGCCCCCGCTCGACGTCGAGGAAGAGGTCCGCCGCCAGATCGCCGAGCTGGGCGGCTGACGCGCTACTGGTCAGTCCAAGGGTCTTCGACCGGCTCGCCGTCTCCGGGGTGGTGAGCGCCGAAGGCGAGCAACTCCAGGCCGTCCTGACCGGCCTCGAACGCCCGCGCCGTCGCCGGCGCGACGCGAATTGAGTCCAAGGTCCCGACGTCGATGACCTTGTCGTCGAGCTTCACGCGGCCGCTGCCGCTGAGAACGACGTAGATCTCCTCGGCTTCCGTGTGGCGATGAGTGAACGGGCTGCGCTTGCCGGGGAACAGTCGAAAGAACGTGACACCGGTGCGCTCGGCAGCGAGGGCGCTGTGCGCAACCCGCGCTTCCCAGCGCTCGCCGAACCCGTTTGCAGGGGCCACGTCTTCGACCGCGGGCAAGCTGACCTTGGTGAAGGCTTCAGGCATGAGGCTGCGGCTAGGCGTACGCGAACGTGATGACGAGGACGGCGTAGACAGCGAGCAGCTGGAGGCCCTCGAACCAGGTCGACTCGCCCTCGTTGGTCACATGGTTGGCGATGATCACCGCCAGGACGACCGCGCCGAGCTCGAAGCCGTTGAAGACGAGCGGCATCGGGCCGGGTCCCAGGACGAACGAGAGCAGGACGAGGACCGGCGCGACGAACAGCGCGATCTGGGCGCTCGAGCCGATCGCGATGTTCACCGCGAGGTCCATCTTGTCCTTGGCCGCCACCAGTACGGCCACCCAGTGCTCGGCGGCGTTGCCGACGATCGCAACGACGATCGCGCCGATGAAGAACTCGCTGAGCCCGACCGTCTCGGCCGCCTCGGAGATCGAGCCCACCAGGACCTCCGACATGACCCCCACCGCGACGCCCGAGATGGCGAGCGCGAACACGGAGCGGCGCACGGTCCACGGCTCGCCGTCGACCTCGTGCTCGGGGTTGAACAGGTCCTTGTGGGTGCGCAGCGAGAAGATCAGGGCGGCGACGTAGCAGCCGATCAGGATCAGCGCCACGATCAGCGAGAGGTGCTCGACGTCGCTGCCGAAGTCGAGCACCCGCTCCTTGTGCGGGTCGGGAAGGCCGTCGCCTCGGACCATCTGGAAGATCGCCGGCATCACCATCGCGGTGGCGGCGAGCAGGAGCATCGCCGACTGCGCGGTGGCGGCCGTGCGCGAGAACGTCTGCCTTCCTCGCCGGTTGCCCGGCTGGAGGCCGCCGACGAGCATCGCCGCGCCCAGCACGAGCAGGACGTTGCCGAGGATCGAGCCGATCAGCGATGCCTTGACGACTTCGTGCAGGCCCTTCTCCAGCGCGAAGAGAGCGATGATCAGCTCGGGGGCGTTGCCGAACGTGACGTTCAGCAGCCCGCCCACGCCCGGGCCCGAGCGCGCCGCGAGCTCCTCGGTGGCGCGGCCCATCAGGGCAGCGGTGGGGATGATCCCGATCGCCGAGGTGAAGAAGATCACCGACGCGCTCGCGTGGGCAACGTCGAGCACGATCGCGATCGGGATGAACGGGACGAGGAGGTACGGCCACCCCGTGCTCGACCGCAGGAACCGGCTCACGGGCGCAGGGCTAGCCGCCCAGGAGCTCGGCGCACTTCTGGACCTTCGAGATGTCGCTTCCGGCCTTCTGCAGGCAGTCGAGGTACTGCTGCGAGACGCCCGGTGCCGCCGGCGCCGTGGGGGTGCCGGACGGTGCGGGTGTCGGCTGCGTCCCGGAGCCACTCCCCTGCGTCAGGGCGGCGGTCAGGTCCGCCAGCGGCCGCGCGTTGGTCGGCGTCTTGATCGTCTGCGGGCGGTTGAGGTCGGCGATCGTCAGCTCGAAGACGAGCTTGCCGTCCTTGAGGCCGCCCGCGCGCTTCTGCACCTCGCCGGGCACCGAGATGTCGATGTCGATCCGCAGGCGCCGCAGCGTCTTGTCGTCCTTGCCGGTCCACACGTCGAGCTTGGCCGACTTGACCGAGCGCTGGATGTCCTGGCGCTGCTGGTCGGTGAGGCTGGAGGGCAGGTTGCTCTGCTGGCCCAGCGCGCCGGCCTTGGACAGCAGCCGGTTGACGTCGTCGAGGAAGCGCGCGACGTCGAGGCCGGCCGTCACGTGGAAGGAGTCGGCGCCCCCGACGCTCTCGGTGCCGTCGTTCTCGGGGTCCTTCAGCCAACGCAGCGGGATCGACGCCGAGCCCGCGGAACGAGAGCGAGTCGGACTTCTGGTCGGACTGGGCGGCCGCCTGCTCGTAGCCGTCGCGGAACTGCTTGAAGAGCTGGTCGGAGACCGCGTAGGTCTCCTTCTGGACCTTCAGGAAACCCTTGGTACCGGTCGAGACCGCGCCCGCGGTGAAGTCCGAGTCCCCGGTGTTGAGCGTGAGCCCCAGGTCGAACTTCGGCAGCTTGCCCTTGCCCTGGGATTCGAACGGGCCCGTGAGCTTGATCGCCAGCGGACCCTTCAGACCCGCCAGGCCCTTGGCGTCGAACTGCAGCGCGATCGCGAGCTTGCCGCTGCGTACCGGCTTGTTGGGACCGAAGGTCTCCTTGAGCAGGCTCTCGGCGTTGCCGCCGCCACCGCTGCCGCCACATGCCGCGAGGCCGGCTCCAGCGAGTGCGACTGCAAGCAGGCCTGCAAAGACTCGCAATACGCGGGACATCGAGGTGGCCGAGCGTACCATCAGGTCCCATGCGTCCAGCCTGGGCGACGGCCGCCGTCGCGGTCATCGCGTGCATCTGCCTGTCGGCGCCCGCCGCGGCGTCCCCCCTGCTCGTCATGGACGGCCACGGCCGCGTGCACGCTCGCGCCGACAGTTTCGGACCGCACGTCGACGCCGTCGCACCCGTCGGATCGACCCGCGACCGGCGCGACCTCCCCGGCCGTCTCGCGCGCGCCGCGGCCGCACGCAGGACGCCGACCGCGCTGCGCGGCCTGCTCGATTCGGGCGCCATCGACGACGTCACCTACTCGGCGGCCCGCGACTCCTACGCCAAGGCGCTGAAGCTGCTCGGCAACGTCACCGGCTTCAGGCGCGTGCAGATGGGCGGCGTGCTCGCCGACCTCGACGCGATGTCCGCGAGCGGCAGGCTGACCGCCGCCCGGCTGCCCGCGCTGATGGAGACGCTGGACCGCAACGTGCAGTGGTGGTCCAACCAGCGGCTGCTCTCCCCGGGCCAGCGCGTCGGCTTCTCCGGCAGCCGGATCGTGTGGCAGCACTACGCCAACCACGGCATCCAGATCCAGTGGCTGGCCACCTTCGGCAAGGCCAACGCGCTGTTCAAGGACGGCCTGCACGATCCCGAGTACCGCGATCTGCTCGACGAGACGCTCGCGCTGGCCGGCCAGCGCGCCGGCGGCATCGCATTCGAGTACCTGTTCCCGTTCGGCGGCGGCCGGCCGCCGTGGGTGTCGGGCCTCGCCCAGGCCACCGGGCTCACGGCCTTCTCGCGCGGCGCGATCCGCCTGGAGAACTCCGCGTACTTCGAGGCCGCCCGCTCGGCGCTGGGAATCTTCCGCACCGCGCCGCCCGAGGGCGTCGCGCAGGCCCAGGCCAACGGAACGCACTACCTGCAGTACTCGTTCACCGGCCTGCACATCCTCAACGGCTTCGTACAGGCGCTCAACGGGCTGCACGACTTCGCGCTCTACGCCAACGACGACGAGGGGCGCGCGCTGTTCGCCGCCGGGGAGACCGAGCTGCGCGCGGAGCTGCCCGCCTACGACACGGGCGGATGGTCGCGCTACGCCCCCGGGCAGGACTCGACGCTCTCCTACCACGAGCTGCTCGCCGACTTCCTGCACAAGCTCTGCATCCGGATGAACCACGCCGCGCAGGACGGGGCGCCCTACTGCGCCGCCGCCGATCGCTTCACGGCCGACGTCACCACGCCACCGGTCGTCGAGTTCGCCGAGTCCGCCAGGGCGCTGCGCCGCAAGCGGGTCGGCACGCTCGGCTTCAAGATCGACAAACCCGCGGCGGTCACGTTCGTGCTCAAGCGCGGCAAGGCGATCAGGCGGATCGCGGGCCGTTACAGCTCGGGGGCGCACTCGGTGGCGTGGCGGCCACAGCGGGCGGGCACGTACACGGTGCGGATCGACGTGACCGACCTCGCCGGCAACAAGGCGTCGGTCGACGGCACGGCGGTCGTGCGCTCATAGGATGGGCGGCGCATGCCGCCGCGGACGATTCTCTATACGGGCAAGGGCGGGGTCGGCAAGACCTCGGTGGCAGCCGCGACGGCCCGGCGCTGCGCCGCGGCCGGGCTGCGGACCCTCGTGCTGTCCACCGACCCGGCGCACAGCCTGTCTGACGCCCTCCAGACGCCGCTGGAGGGCCGGCCGACGCAGGTGGGCGCGGGGCTCTGGGGCCAGGAGGTCCAGGCGCAGGCCGAGATGGAGCGCAACTGGAGCGCGGTGCGGGCGTGGCTGGGCCAGATGCTCGTCGGACGCGGCGTCGACCGCATCTCGGCCGAGGAGCTGACCGTGCCGCCCGGGCTCGACGAGCTGTTCAGCCTGCTGCAGGTCAAGGCCCACTACGAGGCGCAGGAGTACGACGTCCTCGTCGTCGACTGCGCGCCGACCGGGGAGACGCTGCGGCTGCTGTCGTTCCCCGACGTCGCACGCTGGTGGTTGGAGCGCGTCTTTCCCCAGCAGGGCCGGATCATGGAGGCGGCGCGGCCGTTCGCCCGCGCGGTGCTCGATCTGTCGCTGCCCGACGACGCCGTTCTCGACGACGTCGGCGCGCTGATCCGCAACCTGATCGCGATGAACGAGATCCTCCGCGACCACGAGCACGTGTCCGTGCGCCTGGTGATGAACCCCGACCGGATGGTCGTCGACGAGGCGCGCAGGACGTTCACCTACCTCAACCTCTACGGCTTCTTGACCGACGCCGTGGTCGTCAACCGCATCTTCGGCGAGGAGACCGGCGAGTTCTTCGGCGCGTGGCGCGAGCGCCAGCTCGAGCAGCTGCAGGCCGCCGTCGACGCGTTCGCGCCCGTGCCGGTGCTCCAGGCACCGTGGTTCGGGGAGGAGGTCGTCGGGCCGGCGATGCTCGACCGCCTGGGCGACGTCGTCTTCGCCGCCCACGACCCGGCGGCCGTGCTGCACGACGGGGTCTCCCAGCGCCTCGAGGTGGGCAGCGCGGGCGCGACCTGGCGCGTCGACCTCCCGCTGGCCGAGCGCGGCGAGATCACGCTGCGCAAGATCGGTCTGGAGCTCGTCGTGCGGGTCAACGGCGCCAAGCGCACGGTGCTGCTGCCGCCCGCTTTGGCCGACTATCGTCCGGCCGGCGCGGCGTTCGAGGACGGCGCGCTCGAAGTGCGCTTCCATGCACCGGGTGGGTGGGATGAACAAAACTGACGATCCTCTCGACGCACTGCGCGAGCGCATCCGCGCCACCGCGGCGGCTGCCGACCGGCTGGCCGACCAGGCCGCGGCCTCCGTGCCCGGCGAGGGCCCGCCGCCGCGCACCGACGAGGCCACCCAGGAGGCGCAGGCGCTCGTCAACCTCGTCAACCTGCTGCGCGACCTGCTGCCACCCGAGCTGCGCCGCCAGGTGACCGACCTCGTGCGCCAGGTGCTGCTGCTCGTGCGCGCGGTCCTCGACTGGTGGGTGGCGCGCCTCGAGCCCGGCCCGCAGGGCGCCGCCGCGCGCGGCCCCGAGGTCGAGGACATCCCGCTCGACTGAGCGCCTCCGGCACCTCTAGGTCACGCGCGTGCGGGCCGGATCGAGCTCGGCGTGCTCGCCGCGCTGCACCAGCGCGCGGGTGCGGTCGAGGGCGTCGAAGACGTCGACGAAGCGGGTGTCGAGCGGCGAGAAGCCGAAGCGCACCACGTCGGGCGCGCGGAAATCTGGCAGCACCCCGGCGCGCTCGATCAGCGCGCGGCAGATCCGCCAGCCCTCGGGGTGGGCGAGCGCGACGTGCGAGCCGCGGCGGGCGGGGTCGCGCGGCGTGTCGAGGCGAAAGCCGAGCGGCGCGAGCCACGCGTCGTGCAGCTCGATCGCGAAAGCGGTCAGCGCCCGGGCCTTGTCGGCGATCCGGGCGATGCCCGCCTCGGCGACCAGCTCGAGCGCGGCCTGCACGGCCACCAGCCCCGCGATGTCGGGCGTTCCGGCGAGGAAGCCCGCGACCCCCGGCTCGGGTTCGTAGGCAGGGCCCATGGCGAACTGGTCGCGCTGGCCGAACCAGCCCTGGATCGGGGAGCGCAGCACCGGCTGGAGGTCCTCGCGCACGTAGAGGAACGCGGGCGCGCCGGGCCCGGCGTCGAGGTACTTGTAGGTGCACCCGACCGCGAGGTCGGCCTCAGCGGCACCGAGCTCGACCTCGACGGCGCCGGCAGAGTGGCTGACGTCCCACAGCGCGAGCGCCCCGGCGGCGTGGGCGGCGGCGGTCACCTCGATCAGATCGGCCAGGGCGCCCGAGCGATAGGCGACGTGCGAGAACGAGGCCAGCGCGATGTCTTCGTCGACGCCGTCAAGCGCCTCCGCGGTCGGCTCGGAGACCTCGACGTACTCGCGACCGGCACGCGCGGCGACGCCCGCGAGGACGTAGCGGTCGGTGGGGAAGTTGCCGGCGTCGGTGACCACGGCGCCCGCGTTGGCGTCGAGCGCCGCGGTCGCCAGCTTGAACAGGTTCACCGTCACCGAGTCGCAGGCGAGCACCTCCCCCGGCCGCGCGCCCAGGACCGTCCGTGCCAGCAGGTCGCCGACGGCCACGGGCAGCTCGATCCACTCGGCCCACCCGGCCACGAGGCGGCGCGCCCACGTGTCGTGCAGCTCGGCGAGGCGCTGGCGGGTCGCCGCGGGCGGGCGGCCGAGCGAGTTGCCGTCGACGTAGATCGGGGCGTCGTCTCCGAGCTCGAAGCGTTCGCGGAAGCCGGCCAGCGGGTCGGCGGCGTCGAGCGCCTCGGCGCGGGCACGGTCCGGGCCGCTCACGCCAGGCCCTCCAGCCAGTTCGCCACCACGAGCCAGGCGCCGGCGCGCGGGTCGAGATGCTCGAAGTGGCCCTCACCGGGGCGTTCGTCGTAATCGACCTGCGTCGCCCGCCGCCCGCGCGGCCGCCACGTAGTCGCGGCTCATCGCGACGGGCACGTTCTCGTCGCGGTCGCCGTGGACGACGAGCTGGGCCGCGCCGAGCGGGAGGCGCGCCATCGGCGAGGCGTCCTCGGACGTCGCCGAGCTCGGCCACCACACCGCCGCTCAGCGGCGCGCCGGCCACGAGGTCGCTCACCGGCGCCTGCCCCACTGCGGCGCCCACGAGGCCCTCCGCGGCCAGCCACAGCGCGATGTGGCCGCCGGCCGAGTGGCCGATCGCCACCCGGGCATCCGCGGCGCTCGCGGCCTCGCGCAGGTCGTCGGCCATCTCGGGCCACCGGGCTCCCCCACGGCCGAGGCGCCGGTACTCGACGTTCCAGGCCTCCCAGCCGCGGTCGGCGAGGTCGTCGCAGAGGCCCTCCATGAGCGAGAGGTCGTAGCGGTCGCGCCAGAACCCGCCGTGGACGACCAGCGCCCGGCGGTCGGCGGACCCGTACACGTCGCAGAAGCCGTCGCGGTGCTCGGCGTAGCGGACCCGGCGCGGCACGGCGAGATCGTCGCAGAACTCCGAGCAGGCTCCGGAAGCGGCTGTAGCATCGAGGCGTGGCCACCGTCCGGAACGCGCTCGTCCGCGTCGCGCGGGCGTGGCGGGCACTGGCGGGAGACCAGCGTCTCGCTGCGGTGGCCGCGCTCGCGCTGCTGGCGACGATGCTTCTGCCCTGGTACGAGAAGAACGTCGCCGTGGGCAACGCGATCGTCTCGGACAAGCTGACCGCCTTCGGCGTGCTGAGCTGGATCGAGGCGGCGATCTTCGTGTTGGCGCTCGGCGTCGCGATCCTGCTCTTCTACCGCGCCGAGCGCCGCGCCTTCCACCTGCCCGGCGGCGACGGCACCGTGATCTTCGGAGCGGGGCTGTGGGCGGCGTTCCTGCTGCTCTGGCGGGTCTTCGACCGCCCCGACGTGGATGGCCGCGCCGCCACGGTGGGCATCCAATGGGGGTTCTTCTTCGCGTTCCTGGCCAGCGGGTTGCTGGCCTACGCGGGCTGGCGGATCCGCCTGGCCCAGCACAGCGAACCGACGGCCGCCCAGGACCCCACGACCAAGGTCGAGCCCCTGCCGGCGACGTTGCCGCCCGTGGCGGTGCGCCGGCGCCGCCGGCCGGCCGGCCCCGATTCCCCAACCGAAATCGCGGGCCAGATGTCCTTCGAGGACGACCCGCGCGAGCAGAGCTGACGCCCCGGATCGGGCGCTAGCCGCCCTGCTTCGACAGGTTCACCAGCAGCGGCAACAGGAACGTCGCCATGAAGATCATCCCGATCCCGATCGCCACGGCGGCCTTGGATCGCACGATGTGACCCATGATCCCGATGACGAAACCGGCGAGCATCAGGCCC
This sequence comes from uncultured Actinomycetes bacterium, assembly GCA_963825415.1. Lineage (GTDB taxonomy): Bacteria > Actinomycetota > Thermoleophilia > Solirubrobacterales > Solirubrobacteraceae > BP-464. Next base: position 631,002 of record CAWGTD010000006.1, read on the forward strand.
ACGAACGGCCACGGGCTGCTGCCGAAGCTGGGGCTCGGGTCGTAGAAGAACGAGAACGGCACGGTGCCACTCCTATCATTCGCCCCTAATGGCGGCGCCACCCGCATCGGTCGAAGAGGTCACCGAGGGCCTGCGCGCGGCCGGCTATCTGCCCGCGGAGTCCACCGCATTGGTCTCCTATCTCGCCGCGCGGCTGGGCAAGCCGATCCTCGTCGAGGGGCCCGCGGGCGTCGGCAAGACCGAGCTGGCCAAGGCGCTGTCGCGCTATCTGGACCGCAAGCTCGTGCGCCTGCAGTGCTACGAGGGCCTCGACGAGGCCAAGGCGCTCTACGAGTGGAACTACCGCAAGCAGCTGCTGCGCATCCAGGCCGAGGCCGAGGGCGCCGGCTGGCAGGAGGTCCAGGACGACATCTTCGGCCCGGAGTTCCTGCTCGAACGCCCGCTGATGACCGCGATCTCCTCCTCCGAGCCGGTCGTGCTGCTGATCGACGAGATCGACAAGACCGACCAGGAGTTCGAGGCGATGCTGCTGGAGGTCCTCTCGGACTTCCAGATCTCGATCCCCGAGCTGGGGCGCATCGAGGCCAAGACGCACCCGATCGTCCTGCTGACCTCCAACAACACGCGCGAGCTGACCGAGGCGCTCAAGCGTCGCTGCCTGTATCTGTGGCTCGACTACCCCGAGCTCGAGCACGAGCTGGCGATCGTCAAGCTCCACGCGCCCGACCTCGCCGACGCGGTCGCCCGCAAGCTCGTCGAGCTGGTGGCGATGGTGCGCGACCTCGACCTCAAGAAGCCGCCCTCGATCGCCGAGTCGATCGACTGGGCGCGCGCGCTGCTGCTGCTGGGCGCCGACGACATCGACACCCAGACCTTCACCGACACGCTGTCGATCATCGTCAAGCACCGCACCGACCTCGACGTCGTCACCGAGCGGGTTGGCGTAAGACTCGGACCCACCCTCCCGTCGCCCCTTGGGACTACCTGAGGATCCCGAGGGGGGGCCCACCTCAGGCGGCCACGTGGCCGCCTTCGGCACCCCTGGAGGTGGCCGCTTCGCGGGGCACCTCCTCGAGTTCGGCGAGGAGCTGCGCTCCGAGGGCGTGGCGGTGGGCACCTCGGCGCTGCTCGACGCGTTCGCCGCGCTGCGCGAGGTCCCGTGGACCGAGCCCGAGGACTTCCGCGAGGCGCTGGCCGCCACGCTGGCCAAGTCCCAGGAGGACCGGCGCGTGTTCGAGCTGGTCTTCGAGCGCTTCTTCTTCCGCGCGGCCGAGCTGGCCGCGGTGCGCGAGGGCGTCCGCGAGGACGGCGGCGTCGAGCTCGGCGGCGAGGAGCTCGACCTCGACGCGTTGCGCGCCCAGATCGCGGCGGCGCTGCGCGACGGCGGCGAGGGCGCGATGCGCGACCTCGCGCGCCTGGCGATCGCCGCGTTCGGGCGCCAGGGCGAAGGCTCCGGCGTCATCGGCGTCGACGTGCAGCGCATCCGCCGCGCGCTCGGCCTGCGCTCCGAGCCCCAGCCCGACCTTCCGGCGGGCGACCCGCGCCGCGAAGGCCTCCCGCGCGACGCGATCCGGCGCTTCGAGGCGCTGTTGCGCCGCGAGCTCGAACGCGCGCAGATCGAGCGCACCGAGCAGCTGCCGCCCTCGCGGCCGCTCAACGAGCTCGACCGCGCCCTGCCCTCCGGCCCGCTGCAGGACCTCGCGGCCGTGCATCGCGTCGTCGCCCAGCTCAAGCGGCGACTGAAGACCCAGGGGCAGGAGCAGCGCGGGCGCAAGCGCCGCGCGGCCGTCGACGTGCGCAAAACGATGCGCGCGTCGCTGGAGTACGGCGGCGTGCCGGTGGTGGTCAAGGAGAAGCCGGTGCGCCCGCGGCGCCCTGAGATCTACGTGCTCTGCGACGTGTCGACCTCGGTCACGAGCGCCAGCGTGTTCTTCCTCTCGGTCCTGCACGCGCTGCACGACGCGTTTCGCAAGATGCGCTCGTTCGTGTTCATCGAGCGCATCAGCGAGGTCACCGACGTCTTCGAGAAGGAGCGCGACTTCCGTGCGGTCAGCGACGCGATCTCGCGGGACGCGGGCGTCGCCGACATCTCCGGCTACACCGACTACGGGCGCGTCTGGGAGGAGTTCCGTGTCCTGGTCGAGGACGACCTGCACCCGCGCGCGACGGTGATCGTCCTCGGCGATGCGCGTACCAACGGGCGCGACCCGCGCGCCGACGTGTTCGCCCACGTGGCGGCCAAGGCGGGCCGGACCTTCTGGCTGAACCCCGAGCCGCGGCTGTACTGGAACTACGGCGACTCGGTGATCGCCGCCTACGAGCAGCACTGCAGGGCCTTCGAGTGCTGGACCACCCAGCAGCTCGAGGACTTCGTCAAGGCCCTGACGCGGCCGAACTAGCCGGACTTCGCCAGACCTGGATGCCCCGCACGGCGCGCGGCGCGGCGGCTTGCGCCAGGATTCCCCGGTGGCCTCCGCTCGCCGCCAGACGGTCCTCCGTCGCCGCGCGGTCGCGCTCGGCGGTGCCATCGCGTTCGCGCTGCTGGTCTGGGTGCTGGTCGGCGCGCTGGGCGGCGGCGAGGACGAAGGCACCAAGGCGCGGGCCACGAAGGCCGCGCCTGCGCAGCTGCCGCGCGGCGGGCGCCTGATCTTTCCGGGCTCGCTCGTCGTCGCGTTCTACGGCGCGCCCCAGGCGCCGCAGCTGGGCACGCTGGGCATCGGCACGCCGCGCGCGATGGCTCGGCGGCTCGAACGCCAGGCGCGGCCGTATGCGGCCGGCGGCCGCCGCGTCCTGCCGGCGATGGAGCTGATCGCCGCCGTCGCCTCGGACTCACCCGGGCTTCGACGGGATGTACCGCTCGCGCCAGACCGACGCCGTGATCCGGCGCTACCTGGCCGCCGCGCGCCGCGCCAAGGCCTTGCTGATCCTCGACATCCAGCCCGGCCACGCGGACTTTCTCACCGAGAGCCAGCGCCTCGAGAAGTGGCTGCGCATGCCCGACGTGTCGCTGGCGCTCGATCCCGAGTGGCACACCCCGGGTGCGGTGCCCGGCCAGGTGATCGGGTCCGTCGACGTCCGCGAGGTCAACGCGGTGTCGTTCTGGCTCGAGCAACTGGTCCGCCGCCACCACCTGCCCCAGAAGCTGCTGGTGGTCCACCGGTTCACCGACAACATGATCAGCGGCGAGGAGCGTCTGAAGCCGCGGCGCGACGTCGCGGTGACCGTCAACGTCGACGGCTTCGGCAGCACCCCGGTCAAGGTCGCGCGCTACCGCGGCTACGCCAAGCACCCGACGACGGGCCTGCACAACGGCTTCAAGCTCTTCTACGTCGAGGACGACCACACGATGTCGCCGCGCCAGGTTCTGCGGGTCCGGCCGCGGCCCGAGCTGATCGTCTACGAATGACGCCCACGGGGTAGTCAGAGAGCGTGCTGCGGCGCGCCTCGCTGGCCGGTCTTGCCGTGGCGGCACTCGCCGCCGTCCCCTCCCACGCCGTCGAGGGATCGCGCCTGCACGACGCGGTGAGCGGGCGTTTCGGCGTTTTGGCCACCGAATCACCGGCGGCGGCGCGCGCGGGGCGCAGGATCCTCGAGAACGGCGGCAATGCCGTCGACGCCGCGGTGGCCACGGCATTTGCCATGGGCGTCGCGAGGCCTCAGTCATGTGGACTGGGCGGTGGCGGCTTCCTCGTGTACCGCAGCCCGACCGGCAAGACGGCCGCCCTGGACTTCCGGGAGACCGCGCCGGCCGCCTTCACCAACCAGACCCTGCTCCCGCCGGGCCTGCACAAGACCTTCACCGGCCACCTGACGGTGGGCGTCCCCGGCTTCGTGGCCGGGATGAACGCCGTGCGGGCGCGCTACGGGACGCAGCCGCTGTCGACGCTGATCGGTCCCGCCGAACAGCTGGCGCGCCAGGGCTTCCGTGTACCCACATCGATGGTCGGATCGCTCCGCGCCAACAGCCCGCGGCTGAAGCTCTTCCCAGCCGCGGCGAAGCAGTTCCTGCACGCCGACGGGACAGAGCTCGCCATCGGCGAGAAGCTCGTCCAGCCCGACCTCGCCGCGACCCTGCGGCGGATCCAGCGCGGCGGCACGCGGGCCTTCTACCGCGGCACGATCGCCAAGCAGATCGTGGCGGACATGCAGGCCCCGCGGCCGGACACCGGTGACCCGGGGTTGATCAGGCTCGACGACCTCGCTGCCTATCGGGCCAAGTGGCGCACGCCGCTGACAGCCACCTACCGAAGCGGCCAGATCATCGCCATGCCGCCCCCCACGTCGGGCGGAATCGCCATCGTCGAGATGCTCAACATCCTCGAGGGCTACGACCTCGCCCAGCTCGGCCAGACGGCCGGCCAGACCGTCCATCTCGTCAGCGACGCGCAGCGGATCGCGTGGGCCGACCGCAACGCCTACGTGGCCGATCCCGACTTCGTCACCCAGCCGACCGCGCAGCTGACCTCCCAGGCCTACGCAGACACGCGCCGGGGCGAGATCGACCCCTTCGCCACCCACGCCTTCGCCCCCGGCACGCCGGCGAGCGCGCGAGCCGCCGGCGGCGACGTCAACCCCCAGGGCAGCACTACGCAGATCTCGGTGATCGACCGGAAGGGCGGCGCCGTGTCGCTGACCTGCACGATCGAGCAGGAGTTCGGCAGCGCCGTGGTCGCGCCCGGTACGGGCTTCCTGCTCAACAACGAGCTGACCGACTTCTCCGACCCGGGAACCGCCAACGAGCCCGGTCCCGGCAAGCGCCCGCGGTCCTCGATGGCGCCCACGATCGTCGTGCGCCAGGGCAAGCCGGTGCTCGTGACCGGCGGGGCCGGTGGCGCGCGGATCATCATGGGCGTGCTGCACTCGATCCTCGGCACGATCGACTTCGGGCAGAACCTCGCCCAGGCGGCCGACGCCCAGCGCTTCGACGACCAGGGCTCCGCCAAGCTCGAGATCGAGGAGGAGCGCTTCGCGCCGGAGACGCTGACCGACCTCGAGGCCCGCGGCTACACGCTCACGCGACTGGGCGAGTACGGCGTCCGCCCGCGGATCCAGCTGGCGGGACTCGAGCCCGCAAGCGGGATGGCGTCCGCCGTCTCGGACTCGCGGTCGGACCGCGGCTCGCTGGCCGCTCGTCGGGCGCCGCGTTAGAGTGCTCGCACATCTGGCAAGTCAGGGGGGCTGGCGTCAGGCCGGCTGAGATAGCGCTCCGAATGCGGCGCTGACCCTTCGAACCTGTGGGGTAATGCCCGCGGAGGGAGCGATGGCCACACCGATCGAGGCTCCCGTGCAGCGGCCTCGAGCCCAGACCGAGACCACCGGCGTGACGCTCGAGAGCGTGGCGCGGCGGTTCGGGGCGGTCAGCGCGCTGGAGGGGCTGAGCATGCGGGCAGCGCCCGGCGAGGTCGTCGGCGTGGTCGGCCCCAGCGGGTGTGGCAAGTCGACGCTGCTCGAGCTCGTCTGCGGCCTGCAGACGCCCGACGCCGGCGCGGTCGCATGCCGACCCTGCTGTGCTCATGCCCCAGCGCGACCTGCTGCTGCCGTGGCTCACGGCGCTCGACAACGCGGCTCTCGGGCTGCGGGTCGCCGGCGCGCGCCGCGACGCGGCCCGCGAGAGCGCGCGGCCGCTGTTCGCCCGGCTCGGGCTGGAGGGGTTCGAGGCCGCCCGGCCGCACGAGCTTTCCGGCGGGATGCGCCAGCGCGTCGCGTTCGCCCGGACGCTGCTGTCCGGCAAGCCCGTGCTGTGCCTCGACGAGCCGTTCGGAGCGCTCGACGCGCTGACCCGTGAGGACCTGCGCGACTGGCTCGCGCGGGCGCTGGCCGACGAGCCTCGCACCGTGCTGTTCGTGACCCACGACGTCGAGGAGGCCGCGGTCCTCGCCGATCGCATCGTCGTCCTCTCCCGGAGGCCGGGCCGCGTCGTGGCGGAGATCGAGGTCTCGACGCCGCGGCCGCGGGCGGCGACCGACGACAGCGTCATCGAGATCAGGCGGCGCGTGATGGAGGCGCTGCGCTGATGCTCGCCCTGCTCGTCGTGCTCGCGCTGCTGGGCGCGTGGGAGCTCTACGTCGACCTCGGCGGCGTGGACGACCTGGTGCTCGCCTCGCCCTCGCAGGTCGCGACGGCGCTGTGGGACGACCGCTCGCTGCTGCTGACGAACCTCGGCGTCACCGCCCAGGAGGTCGGCCTGGGCATCCTGATCGCGCTCGCCGCCGGCCTGGTCCTTGCCGTGGCGATCCACTTCTCGCCGACCCTGCGGCGCGCGCTGTACCCGCTGATGGTGGGCTCGCAGGCGGTACCGCTGGTCATCCTTGCCCCGCTGCTCGTCTACTGGGTCGGCTTCGGAATCCTGCCCAAGCTGGCGATCATCGCGCTGATCTGCTTCTTCCCGGTCGTCGTGACGACCTACGCCGGCCTGACGGGCGTCGATCCCGACCTGCCCAAGCTGCTGCGCACGCTCGACGCCTCGCGCTGGCAGGTCTTCCGCTGGGCCGAGATGCCCGCCGCGCTGCCGGGCGCCCTGGCCGGCGCGCGGATCGCCGTGGCGATCGCGGTCATCGGCGCGGTGCTCGCCGAGTCCTCGGGCTCCACCAGCGGCCTGGGCCACCTGATGCTCCAGGCGATCCCTCAACTCGAGACCGCCCGCGCGTACGCCGCGGTCGTGCTGATGGCCGCCTTCGCGGTCGCGCTGTTCTACGCGCTGGGCCTCGCGGAGCGGCGCCTGCTCTCCTACCGACCGAAGGGACCCGCATCGTGACCGGCCGCCTGACCCTCCCACTGCTCGTTCTCGGCCTCGCCGTGGGCCTCGCCGCGTGCGGGACCAAGAGCGAGGACAGCAGCCCCACGGGCCCGCAGCGCCTCACGCTCGCTGCTCGACTTCTTCCCCAACGCCGACCACGCCGGGATCTACCAGGCGGTCGCCGACGGAGAATTTCGCCGCGCCGGACTGGACGTCAAGATCGAGGTCCCGGGCGACCCCTCCGCGCCGCTGCGCCTGCTGCAGGCCGGCCGGACCGACCTCGCGATCTCCTACGAGCCCGAGGTGATGCTGGCGCGCGACAAGGGCGCGAAGCTGATCTCGATCGGCGCGCTGGTCACACGGCCGCTGACCTCGATCATCGCGCTGGGCTCCGCGCACCTGCGCTCGCCCGCCGGCCTGGAGGGCCACACGATCGGCACCGCCGGGATCCCCTACCAGTCGGCCTATCTGAAGACGATCCTCAGCCGGGCGGGCGCCGACGGCAAGCGCACCAAGGAGGTCAACGTCGGCTTCAACCTCGTGCCGGCGATGCTGTCCAAGAGGGTCCACGCCACCCTCGGCGGCTTCTGGAACTACGAGGGCATCCAGCTCGAACGGCGCCACAAGAACCCCACGATCATCCGCGTCGACGAAGCCGGGGTGCCGACCTACGACGAGCTGGTGGTCGTCGCGCGAGAGGGCGAGCTCGCCGACCGCGGGCCGCTCTACAGAAGGTTTCTCCAGGCGCTGGCGCGCTCCCACGAGGCGCTGCGCCGCGACCCCGATCAGGGCGTCGAGGCGCTGCTGGAGGCCAACCCCGACCTCGACGAGGGCCTTCAGCGGGCGGCCGTGCGCGCGACGCTGCCGGCCTTCTTCCCCTCAGGACGAGAACCAGCCGTGGGGCTGGCAGGAGCCGCGCGAGTGGAAGGCCTACGGCGAGTGGATGAGCCGCAACGGGCTGCTCAAGCGGCGGCCCGACGGGGCGCGGGCGATGACCGACGAGCTGCTGCCCGGACAGGGGCCATGACCGCGTGCGCGCCGGCCAGGCCGGCCCACTCCTCGTAGGGCTCGAAGAAGGTCCGCACCTCCTCCTCGGTCGCCCGCGCGCGCGGGTCGCCGCTGCGCAGGTAGCCGACGAGCTTGATGAAGCCGAGATCGCCCGCCGGGAGCTGGTCGTAGCGGCCCTGACCGTGCAGGGCGAGCATCTCGACCGTCCAGCTGCCGATCCCGGCGATGGCGCGCAGCCGCCGCCAGCCACGCTCGTGGTCGGCCCTGAGGTCGACGCGGCCGGTCGCAACCTCGCGAGCGGCCCGGACCATGGCGATCGAGCGGCCCGCCGACAGGTCGAGGGACTCCAACAGCGCCGGCGCCGTCCCCGCCACCCGCTCGGCGCTCGGAACGTCGCGCAGGCCGGTCCGCGGGCACCTGGCGCCCAGCAGGCGCACCATCCGGCGCTGGATGGCGGCCGCTCGAGGGAAGTCGATGAGCTGCTCGGTGACGGCCCAGACGAGCGCCTCGAACGGCTCCGGGCGCCGCCGGACGCGCAGCCACGGGCGCGCGCGGACGCTCGGGCCAATCAACGGGTCGAAGCGGAAGCGCTCGTGGAACGGCCGCAGGTCGTCGTCGAGGCCGAAGGCGAAGCGCATCCGCGCCAGCGCCTCCTCCGCGGCCGCCCGGTCGGGCGCCCAGGCGCCGAGCACCACGCGCTGGGCCGCGGGCTGGGCGGCTCGCACCACCACAGGCACCCCCTCCACGCTCATCAGCCGCTCGAGGACGCCGCCGCGACAGCGCATGACGCCGTCGGGCGCGCCGCCCGCGGGCAGCCGGACAGGCCAGCGCGGGACAACCTCCTGGCGGACCTCGACGAGGTCGCCGGGGGTCACACTTAGGAGCGGTCGCCGAGCATGTGGACGTCGACCAGGAAGGACCGGCTGGCGACGACCCGGCCCAGCGCGCGGCGCCGGCCGCGCGCGGCGCGACGGACGCGCCTGCGGCGCACGACGGCGATCGTCGCGATCCCGGCGGCGAACCCGGTGGCGGCCACCGCCGCGGCCTGGACAGCCGCGGGGGACATCGCCGGACGGCCCGCCAGATCGCGCGGCACGTCGTCGAGGATGACCAGCTCGCCCTCGACCGTCTCGATGTCCTCGGCCATCGACGCAGCGTATACCTGGCGGCGGCGCGCGGTCTCAGAGCGTGCGTTCGTACATCCGGTAGCGCTTGACGATCCGGCCGCCCATCGCCTCCATGCCCTTGTTCATCGCGATGTTGGTCTCGAGGATCCACCCCATCTCGCCGCCGCGCATACGCGGGCTGCGGCCGGCGGCGTCGAAGTGCTCGACGTACAGCAGCGCGGCGACGCCGGTGTGCTGGAACTCCGGCTTGACCCCCAGGAACCCGACGCGGACGCGATCGATGACCCGGTGCCGGCGCAGCCAGTGCCACACGAACGGCAGCAGGCGGCCCTTCGCCCGCCGCAGCACGGCGTTGAGATCGGGCACCGTGATCGCGATCGCGACCGTCTCGCCGTCCTTCTCGGCGACCATGAACCAGTCGCGCTCGTAGACGATCTGAAGCTCCAGGGCGTACTGGTCGAGGTCCTTGGAGTCGTACGGGACGAAGCCCCAGTTCCTGCTCCACGCCTCGTTGTAGATCTCGGCGAAGTCGTCCATCTCGCGGCGCAGGCGGCGGCGCGACATCTTGCGCAGCGTGATCCCGTGCTTGGGGCCCACCTGCTCGGCGAGCTCGAACATCACGGGCAGCATCGAGCTGCGGTCGGCGACCTCGAGGTTCCACATGAAGAGGTCCATCGCCTTCTCGAGGCGGGCTCCCTCGCCCTCGCACAGACCGCTGGTAGTAGGGCGGCTGCCAGGGCTGTTTGACCAGCGCCGGCAGCTCGTGGCCCTCGATCACGATCCCGCTCTCCTCGTTCATCGCGAAGTCCGCGGGGCCGACCATGCGCTCGCAATCGTGCGCCGCGAGCCACTCTTCGGCCGCGTCGAGCAGCGCCACCGCCGCCTCGGGGTCGTCCTCGAGCTCGAAGAAGCCGAACCAGCCCCAGCGCGTGTCGTGGAAGCTGTTGTACGCGTGGTCGATCTGGGCGCTGATACGGCCGACCACGCGCCCGTCGCGACGGGCGAGGAACAGCTGGGCGTCGCCGTGGTTGAAGTAGGCGTTGAAGCGCCGATTGAGATAGAGCCGACGCTCGATCTTCAACGGCGGACACCACTGGGGCGCGTTAGCATGCAGCCGGTACGGGAGGTCGATGAACTCCCGCAGATCCCGCCGCGAGACCACGTTGGAGACCTCCAGCGCCACGGCGGCCGACCCTACATGCCGACCTCCACCGACGTCTTCGCCAAGGTCCGCGGCCACGAGCGCGCCGACCTGTTGCGCATGGTGCGCGAGCTCGACGCCCTGCCGTACTTCCGCCAGCTCGAGGGTCGCTCGCTGCCGGTGGTCGAGATGGAGGGCGCGGCGCGGATCATGCTCGGCTCGAACAACTACCTCGGGCTGACCGGCGACGAGCGCGTGATGAAGGGAGCCCAGGACGCCCTCGCCAAGTACGGCACCGGCCTGACCGGATCGCGGTTCCTCAACGGCACGATCCCCCTGCACCTCGAGCTCGAGCGCGAGATCGCCGAGTGGATGGGCACCGACGACGCCCTGGTGTTCACCACCGGCCACCAGGCCAACGTCGGAACGCTGGGGACGATCCTGGCGCCCGGCGACACCGTCGTCGTCGACGCGGCCGATCACGCCTCGATCCTCGACGGCTGCCTGCTGTCGCGCGCGAAGATGCGCCCGTTCCGCCACAACCGGCTCGACAAGCTCGACAAGCAGCTCGAGCGCGCGGCGCAGGACGGCGGCGGCGTGCTGGTCGTGGTCGACGGCGTCTTCTCGATGGAGGGCGACGTCGCGCCGCTTCCGGAGATCTGCGAGCTGGCCGAGCGCCACGGCGCGCGCCTGATGGTCGACGAGGCCCATGCGGCCGGGGTTCTGGGCGCCCGGGGCGCCGGCACCGCGGAGCTGCTGGGCGTCGAGGATCGCGTCGATCTGCGGATGGGCACCTTCTCGAAGTCGCTGGCCTCCTGCGGCGGCTTCATCGCGGGCGAGGCCGACGTCATCGAGTACCTGCGGTTCTCCAGCCGCGCCTTCATGTTCACGGCGGCCGCCGTGCCCGCCGCCGTCGGCGCCGCCCTCGCGGCCCTGCGGATCGTGCGCTCGCCCGACGGCCCGGAGCTGTTCGCCCGCGTCGAGGCCAACGCTCAGCGCCTGCGCGACGGGCTGCGCGAGCGCGGCTTCAAGGTCGTCGAACACGAGATCGTCACACCCATCGTCCCCGTCCTCGTCGAAGATGACTGGAAGGCCGCCTTGCTGTGGAAGGCGCTCTACGAGGCCGGCGTCTACGTCAACGTCGCTGTGCACCCGGCGGTGCCGCCCGGGGGCGCGCTGCTGCGCACGAGCGTCATGGCCAGCCACACCCCGGAGACGATCGATGGCGCACTCGACGTCTTCGCCGAAGTCAAGGCAGCTTTCGAGTCCGAACACGGACCGCTTCCGGGCCCCGGCGCGTAGCGCTGGCGGCTTGTCCGTTTCTTCACAAGTCCCTAACGAGATAAAACGTGCGCTCGGAGCGGACGTTTATGCGTCCGCGGCCTTGATGGACTCGCTCACGCTGCCGTAGCTTCGAAGAGCGCCAGCGAGGGCGCGCGAGGAGAGGCTCCGAGACCGCAGCATCGGGTCCCCATCGGGAACCGGGGGGCGAGCGATAGGGACCGCTACGAGCTTCTCGCGCGCAGTCTGCGCTTGGCGCACGCACGCACAAAACTGACGAATGCCGCCCTAGGAGAGGACGGCTGGGGAGGATTGATGAACGAAGCGACGGTCGCCCCTGCGCCGCCACAGCACATGCGCGCTCTGCAGCGCGCGAACGAGGTCCGCCTCGCTCGCGCCGAGCTGAAGCGCAGCATCGCGCACGGGCACGTCAGCGTCGCGGATGTCGTGCTCACGCCTCCGTGGGAGGCGCAGAGCATGACGATTGCTGACCTGCTCATGAGCCAGCGCCGGTGGGGAGTCACACGCTGCCGCAAGCTCCTACAGACGATCCCGATGTCGGAGAACAAGTCCGTCGGCTCGATGACCGAACGGCAGCGTCGCGCCCTGGCGACGGCGCTCGTCCCCGGAGTCGCGCTCGAGGCGACGCCTCTGGTGGACACCAGGATGCTCGCCTTCGGCCTGGCCTAGAGCCCACCTCGAACGATGCCGGCGCGGCGGCCCGAAGGCCGTCGCGTCACGTCGTTGCGATCTCGACGATCCGCCCGTCGGGGTCGCGCAGGTAGATCGAGCGGAACGCGCCCCGGTCGAGGACGTCGGTGCATTCGACCCCGCGCGCACGCAGGTAGTCCACCCAGGCGTCGAGCTCGTCGTTCGAGCTCACCGCCAGCGCGAAGTGGTGCGTCGACGCCGGCACCAGGCGCGGTGCTCTCGAGCTCGGGGTACTCCAGGAAGGAGACCAGCGTGCCCGCGCTGCCGGCGGCATCGCCGAACCAGAAGTGGCGCGCGTCGGGATCGTCGGGGTTGGCCTCCTCGCGTACGAGCGCGAGGCCCAGCACGTCGCGGTAGAAGGCTGTGGCGGCCTCGAGGTCGCGGGTGATCGCGGTGACGTGGTGCAGCCCGGTCAGCCGCATCTGGCGCGGCTCAGCGCTCATCGCACGCCTCCGTCATGCGCGGAACCCTAGCCCGCCCGATCGGCGCCGGAACGCCCGCCGCAGGGCGATGAATGCGCCCGCGGCGACGCCGGCGGCGACGGCCACCTGCAACGCCCTGGAGACCTCCAGGGAGAGCAGCACGACGGCGGTCACCACGCCGGCAACCAGCGCCAGCAGCGAGCTGTGGGAACGAAAGCCCGCGAAGTGCTCCCGAATGGTGAGCTCGACGGCCGAGAGCGTGACGAGCGCGAAGCCGACAGCCATCAGGCGAAACGTGCTGGTGGCGAAGCCGACGACCAGCACGACGATCCCGGCGAAGGTGACCAGCTCGCCGAGCGGGAAGTCGCCCCAGGGAGCGGGCGGGCGGTCCTCGGAGCGGGCGCGCCGGCGCGGCGCGGTGTGAGCCGCCCGCGGGGCGCGCTCGGGCGCTGGCGCGGCGGGCGCGGGGCGCGCGGACTCCGATCCGACGCGCTTGCGGCTGCGGCGACCCATGGACGGTGCAGAAGGGTAGGAGATTCGGTGGCGGGCTCACCCCGCCCGGCTGGCGGGCAGCCGGAGGAGAGCTTGACCTGCCACCACCCCATCAGCATCCCGATGATCCCCAGCCGGGGCCGAACGTGCCACACGCCGCATCCGTGCTCGCCGAGATCGCGGTTGGGCAGCCGGACGAACTTGTGGCGCCCGGGCTCGGCGAGCATGCCCTCCAGCAGCGCGCGGGCGTGGGCCTCGCGGCGGCCGCGCTCGGCCAGCGAGGCGCGGGCGTCATGGAGTCGGTCGACGAGCTGGTCGCGTAGGGCCTCCAGCTCCCGCAGGTCGAGCAGTCGCGGGCCGCCGCGGGCGGGGACGGCGACGTCGAGCGACGTGTGCGGGAACGCGGACGCCAGCGCGGCGGAGAGCTGGCTCTCCAAGCGCTGGATCTGGCCGCGCAAAGCCCGACGGGCAGCCTGCTCGTCGGTTCCGCTGGGCGCAACGAGGTGGTCGAGGACCTGGACCACGGGGGCGATTCTACCCCTCGATGAGGCACTCGGCACAAGTGAAGAGCGCCTCCTCGACATGGATCGAGGGCACGGCGGGCGCCTGGACCGTGAACAGGCGGGTGGCGGTCGTCTCGTCGGTCACCACATGACTGGTCGCCAGCGAGCCGAACAGCACGGCCACGGGCCCCGCAGCATCGGCCACGACGAGGCGGCCGGCCGGCAGCTCGTTTGCGAACTGCGCCGTGCCCAAGCGCTCGCCCGCCTGCGCGGGGCGGATGCCGAGCGGGCCGTCGAGACGGTCATCGTCGAGGCCCCACACCGGCACGCCCGTCTCGGCCACCGCGATGGTGATCGCGTCGTCGAGGCGGTTGTCGGCGGCGTACTCGCCCTTTCTGAGGCGCTCGACGACGACCGCTTCGCCGGGAGTCCGCTGCTCGTCGGGATCGAGCCCGAGATGCCGGAAGAGGACGCGGTAGGCCTGCGGGATCGGCCGGGTGCGCTGTGCGACGGCCTCGGCGCCGCTCATGCGCTGCGAGAGGTACCGCAGCCGCTCGCGCACCTCCGGCCGCGTGCGCCCGCTGCCCGCCTCGACGCGCAGCTCGAAGAGCTTCAGCTCGGGTAGCTCGCTCGCCAGTGAGGCGTCGATCCAGCCGGCCACAGGCTCTCCTCGGCCGGTCATGCCGGCGGCGTCCAGCCGCGCCGCTTCGCCCCCGCGACGAGCGCGCGCACGTGGCGGTCGAGCTCGGTCGTCACGCCCTCACCGATCACGGTCTCGCGCACCACGCGGCCAGGGTAGGTGAAGAGCACCTCCGGGCACACCGATACCCCGAAGATGTTCACCAGCGCCCCGTCACGGTCGTAGCCGACCGGGAATCGCCAGTGGTGCTTGCGGATCAGATCGCGCAGGTCGCCGCGATCGCCGCGGATCGAGATCGCCGCGAACTGAACGCCGGGATAGCGCGGCCTGAGCCGCTCCATGGCGTCCAGCGGGCCGGTGCACTTCGCTCCCCGCGTCGCCAAGAACGCCAGCACGATCGGCCCGCGCTCGCCCAGCTCACAGAGGTTCAGCACGTCCGGGCCACGGACGTCGCACGCGGGCCGGTTGCCCGCGCCGCCGCTGTTGGCCCGCCGCGCCACGTTCGCGTCGCCGTCGAGGTCCGAGAGCGCCAGCGGCACGGCGAACGGCGCGGCGATGCTCCCCGGCTCGGGGCCCGTCTGCTCGAGGTGGTTCGACCTCAGCGTGTTCACCGAGATGTACGCCAGGATCATCACCACGAGCACGCCGACGAGCCACCCGTAGCGACTCGCGCCCGGCGGCCTTGCGGGCGGCGGCGGCGTCGGGTGCGCGCGAAGTTGCCGAGGGCTCAGCCGAACCCGGGACGACCGGGGGTCCGCCGGGCCGGCCCTCCGCCTCCGGCTCCGGACCGGGAGCGCCCTTCGGACCCTCGCCACGCCCGGGTTCGGCCTCCTCCTTGCCGCTTTCGGGCGGGTCGAAGTCGAGCGGGCCGCTCACGCCGCCGGCGCACGACCTGGTCGAGCGCGGCGCAGCGGCAGCAGACGCGGCACCCGAACGCCGCGCTCTGCGTAGAGCAGCGCCGCGGGCAGCACCACAAGCACGCCGAGCAGCGCGACGGTCAGGTCGACGACCGTGACGAGGCCGAAGTCGCGCAGCATGCGGATGTCGGACACGACCAGGACGGCGAAGCCCGCGATCGCGGTGGCGCCGGAGGCCAGCACCGCGCGGCCGGTCGAGGCGTACGTGCGCGCCAGCGCTTCCTGGGGCCCGTGGCCCGCGGCGCGCTCCTGGCGGAAGCGCTCACTGAGGAGCACGCTGAACTCGGTCGAGATCGCGATCACCAGCGCGCCGAGGGTCACCGACATCGGGTTCAGCGGCACGCGCGTCAGGAAGAGCACGAGCGCCGACCAGCCGGTGGCGAGCGCGATCGGCACGAGCGGGACGAGCGCCCGAGCGGGGTTGCGCAGGGCGAGCAGCAGGACCAGCGCCACCGCCAGCAGGCCGGCGAGCAGCTGCAGCGCGCGCCGCCAGGGCGAAGCGATCCGGTCGTTGGCCTCGGCCGCGAGGACCGGCAGCCCGGCCAGCTCGGCCTTGACGCCCTCCGGGGGATCGAGCGAGCGCTTCATCACCTCGATGACGCGCTGCTGCTCGTCGAGCGGCATCAGCCGGATGCCGAACGCAAGCGTCGCGGTGTGGCGGTCGGCCGTCAGGACGCCCTGGGAGAAGTAGGGCGGGACGGCGTCCAGCAGCGACTCGATGCTCGCGCGGGTGTCCGCGCCGCCGCCCTGGAAGAGGTCGGGCAGCGAGAAGGCCGGGCACAGCTCCGCCTTGCCGCAGCCGTTGGCGTTGCGATAGCCGAAGCGCTTGAGCAGGCGCTGCTGGTAGCGCGTCATCCACGCGACCGTCGCCGGGTCGGTCAAGTTCTGGGAGTCGACGACGACGTCGATCTCGCCGCCGACCCCGGTGGACTCCTCCAGCGCGCGCAGGTCGCGCAGCGCCGGGAGCCCCTGGGGCACGAGCTTCTGCACGTCGGACTCGACGCGCGTCTGGGTGTCGAGGCCCCAGCCCACCACGGCGATCACCAGGCCGATCCCCAGCACGCGGCCCGGATGGGTGGTCGCGGCCCGCAGCGCCCCGCTCGCCGCCCTGCCGATGGCGCCGCCAACGGCACGGGCCGGCCGCGTGTCGGTCACGAGCTCGCCGGCGCCGCGCCATGCGGGCCCCAGCAGCGCCCCCGGGCGCGCAAGCGGCGCCGGGAGCCGGCGCCCGCGCGTGATCGCCAGCGCGGCGGCGCCGGCGGTGAAGGTCGCGGCGAAGGCGATGATGATCCCGATCACCAGCAGAAAGCCGAAGCCGCGGACCATCGGCACCGGGGACAGCAGGAGCACGAGGAAACCGGCGGCGGTCGCGGCCCCCGCGGTGAGGATCGTCGGCCCGCCGAGCACCGCCCCGCGGCGCACGTCGCCGTCCGCCTCCGCCACGCGCGACTGGAACTGGATGGCGTAGTCGACCGCCAGGCCCATGAGCACCGGCAGAACCGCGATCGACGCCATCGTCAGCGAGGCGCCCGCCAGCGACAGGCCCCCGAACGTCAAGCCCGCCGCCGCCAGCGCGATCGCCAGCGGCAACAGGCGCGCCCGCGAGCGGAACACGACCGCCAGCGTGGCCGCCATCACCAGCAGCGCGGCGATCAGCAGCAGCACGATCGAGTGCGTGATCCTCCCCGTCAGGTCGCTGACGACGACCGGCGCGCCGGTGACCACGTAGCTGCCGTTGGCAAGCCGCCAGTCGGGCATCGCGATCGCCTTGCGGATGAGGCCGATCGCACGCGTGCGCTCGGTATCGGAGAGGTCCGGTTTGAGACGCACCTGCACGAGCGCGCTGTCGCGTGTCGGGAACAGGTAGGCGAAGCGCGGCTTCGGCGTCCCCGGGCGCGGCCCGTCGGCGAACACCAGCCGCGAAACGAAGTTCGGGTCGTTGAGCTTGGGCGCGCTGGTCAGCCCGTACTTCAGCGCGAGCTGGATCACGTCACGGGCGAACTGCGCCTGACGCAGCTGGCGCGCCTGGTCGGCCAGCTTGTCGGCCTGCGCGCGGCCCAGCCCCTGTGCCAGGGCGAGCTTGCGCGCCGCCTTCGCCACGCGCGTCCCCTCGGCCTTGGCCTGCTGCTGCTGGCGGACGAACTCGTCGTCGATCTGGCCGACGGACTCGTTGATGAACGTGCCGGGGCCGAAGACGATCTTCACCGGCTTGGTGCGAGCGAGCTGCGCGCAGGGCCCGTTCGGCCCGCCGCGCGGCGTGACGCCGGACGGGACGTTGCCGCCGATGCACCCCTCCAGGCCGAGCACGCGCTCGATGTCGGACGTGAGCACGAGCTTGGCGAGCGAGCCGCGGACGAGGACGATCACCGCGTCGTCGCCGAAGCGCTGGTGGTAGCGCTCGGTCGCCTTGAACTCCGATGTGCCGCTGCCGACGAGCGTGTCGGTTCCCGCCGACGGATGCAGCCGCAGGGCAAGCCCAGCGCCGCCCAGCACGAGCAGCACGGTGACCACCAGGACCGGGCCCGGACGCCGCGTGACGGCGCCGACCACAGACGAGAGGACCCTCCCAACCATCGGTGTCATCACGGTACCGGGGCGACGAACGCCGGCAGGCCGGTTACTTGGCCCGCCTGCGCGTCGACGAGCCCGATGCGGCCGCCTCGACGTGCGGGTAGTCGCCCTGCCTGGCGCTCGGCGGGTTGCTGCCGGGGCCGTACGGGCCCTGCTGCACGCACGGCGGGGCCGGGGTGCTGCCGCCCACGCCGTAGGCGAACTTGCGGATGTTGTCCGTCAGCGCCTTGCCGATCAGCGGAAGGCCGCTCAGCGGGTTGAGCACGGTGTCGTTGGCGATCGTCGGCACGCCGTTGGAGCAGTGGCGGGTCTCGAACTGCGGCGGCGCGCCCGTCCCGTTGCTCAGGTTCCCGTAGAGCAGGAAGTGCCCCGGGAACGGATACGGGTTGGGCCGGTTGGTCCCGAGCCGCCGCGGATAGACCGCGAGGTTCTCCGGGTTGATCGGGTTCATCGTGCGCAGGTAGTGGACCTTCTGGCCCTTGGAGTAGGCCGGGATGTTCGTGGCCTGCGTCGTGGCGACCGTGTTGGCGAAGAACGCGTTGAGCTCGGGCTTGTAGGCACCCACGAACTGCAGGATCGGGTTGAGCTGGCGCAGGATCGGATCGAGCTCGGCGAGCAGCGGGTGCAGCTCGTCGAGGAACTTCTCGGTCGCCGGCAGACCCTTCTTGGAGGCGACCGTCAGCTTGTCGAGATCGCGGAAGAGAGCCTTCGCGTCCGGCGCCAGCGCCGCGAGGCTGATCAGCGTGGGGCTCAGCTCGCGCGCCGCGGGCCGCAGCTGGGTGACGAGCGGGTTCGTCGCGCGCGCGAACTCGGCCAGGCGGGTCACCGTCTGGGCCGACTCGAGCTCGAAGGTCGGCAGCACGTGGAAGATCTGCTCGAGCTCGGCGTCGCGGGCGGCGGTGGTCGCGAAGACGTTGTTGGAGTTGACGATCAGCGAGCGCAGCTGGTGGTCGCGCTCGGACAGCGCGTCGAAGACCTCGCCCGTGTTGCGCACGAGCTGGCGCACGCCGCCGGCCTGCGAGTTGAGCACCTCGAGCAGCTTTGTGGCGTCCTGGGCGAACGGCGCCAGGTTGCCCAGCGCGTCGTTGAGATCCTGGCCGCGGCCGCGCAGCGATACCGCGGTGGTCTGCATCCAGTTCTGGAACGCCTCACGAGTCGGCTTGTCCAGCGCGCGGAAGATCTCGTCGAGCTCGACCGTGGGCGACACGCTCGAGGCCGGGAGCGTGCCCGTCCTCGGGGATCGTGCCGCCGAGCGGTCGCCCGGGGTCAGCTCGACGTAGGTCTCGCCGAGCAGCGTCTTCTGGCGCAGGATCGCCTTCGTGTCCTTCGGGATCGGCGAGTAGCGCGGCTCGAGCTCGATGACCGCCTTGGAGCGGCCGTCGGTCTCGGTCGTGATCGACTTGACCTTGCCCACCGACACGCCCGAGATGCGCACGTCGGCCTCCTTGGCGAGCTGCGTGGCCTCGCCGAAGGACGTGTTGAAGCGGTAGCCCTTGGGCTTGAGCGGGATCGGGCCGCCGAAGGCCAGCCACAGGAACAGCAGCAGCCCGAAGCACGACAGCGCGAAGCCCGCCATGACGAGGACGCGACCGAGGGTTGGGGCCTGTTTCTGCATGCCCTAGCCCCCGCCCAACCCGGGCGCCTGGCTGGTGGTCGGGCAGACGTCGGTGGTCCGCGGGCGGTTGAGCAGGTCGCCGAGCGTTCCCAGCAGCGGGTTGACGCTGCCGAGCTGGTCGAGCGTCGCCAACGTCGAGCACGAGGTGAGGAAGAGGCCGTGACGGACCGCGCCCTGGGCGTCCTGGGTCTGGAAGACCGAGTTGCCGGCGTGGTTGGCCCACGACGTCCAGAACAGGTAGCCCTCCTCGGCGCCCGGCGGGTTGTAGGCCAGCTCGTTGAGCAGGTAGTTGACGATCTTGAAGGTCGTGACGAGATCCGGCGTGGCCTTGGCCAGGTCGGCGGCGGCCGGGCGCAGAGCGCGCACCGCCGGCCGCGCATCACGCGCGAACGGTCGCAGCTGGTCGCGGATCACCGGGACGGTGTCGCGCAGGAACGGCCGCGTCTGGGCCAGCGAGGGGCCGAGCGCTCGGGCGCCGGGGCGCAGGCCTTGCAGCGCCGGGCCGAGCTGGCGTGCCAGCAGGTCGGCCTTCGCGAGCGCCGTCTGGGTGACACGCAGCGTCGGCGGCAGCTGCTGGAGCGCGCTGCGCAGGTTGGCGTCCTCGTCGGCCAGCGCGCGGAACACGACGTTGGAGGAGTCGACCAGCTCGGCGAGCTGCTTGTCCTTGCTGCCCAGCGCCTCCATCACCAGCCGGAAGTTGTGGATCGCGCGCTTGATGTGGACGCGGCGCACGGCGAGCTTGCGGTTGAGCTTGGCCAGGTCGCGAGCCGTGGGATCGAAGCGCCGGAAGTCGGCCGAGAGCGCCTTGCCGTTGCCCTTCAGCCCCTGCCCGAGGCCCTGCACGAGCAGCTTGAGGTAGTCGCGCGTGTCCGTGTCGAGCTGCGCGAGGATCTCGTCGAGCTTGACGTCGGGCAGGGTGTTCTGCACCGGGATCGTGAAGCCCTCGGACGCCTTGCCGGCCGACCGCGAACCCGGCGCCAGCTCGACGATCATGTCCTCGAGGCCGGTCTTGGGCCGCAGCAGCGCGGTCGCGTCCTTGTAGATCGGCGTGTACTTGCGCCGGATCTTCATCGTCACCAGCGCGCGGCCGTTGTGGACGCTCGACGCTGCCGATCTCCCCGACGGGCACGCCGGCGATGTCGACCGTCTGGCCCTGGCCCGGCGTCAGCGACTTGCCGGTCGTGAACTCGGCCTTGTAGTCGACGAAGTCCGAGCCGAGGACCGGGACCCAGTGCGGCAGGTAGAAGCGCTGGTTGCTGAGGATGTAGCCGCCGACCGTCAGGCCGATGAGGAGCAGCACCAGCACGGCAGCGAAGTCGCGCGAGTACTTGTTGATCGCCTTCCTCATGGCCGCGCGTTCCTCACCGGCGGAAGCGTGGGCACGGGCAGCCCCGGGAGGCCGAGGTCCGGCCCCGAGCCCGAGCCCGAGCCGCCGGGAGACGAGGCGCCGCCCCCGTCAGGCGGGCCGCTGGGGGCGCCGTTGAGGTCGGGCAGCGGGTTGGTGTAGCACGGCTTGTCGGAGTTGTACGGCGGCCGCTTGCCCGGGTAGGCGGGCCGGGTGCCGAGCGGCTTGGACGGTGCGTTGGAGAACAGCGTGTCGCCCGCGGCGCCGCCGTACTTGCCGGTCGAGATCGTCTGGTCGCCGCCGCCCGGCTGGAAGCGCACGTACTCGCCGTTGCCGTCGAAGTTCGCGCCCTCGCTGGCGAGGCCGACCATCGTGTACCAGAACTCCTTGTAGTTCTCCTTGCCGGTGGTCAGCGCGCCGTCGGTGATCTTGATGTCGCCGGTCGGCAGGATCACGTTGGTCGCACACTTGGAGACCAGGTTGGCCTCCGGCAGCAGCTGGATCGTCGAGTCGGTCACGCGCGCGAGGTTGGTGGTGGCCGGACGCAGGTCGGCCACCAGACCGCGCAGCTCGGCCTGGCTCAGCAGTCCTCGCGTCTGGGCGATCCACGGGAACGCGGCGTTGATCGTCGCCGGCGTCTCGCGGACGCCCGGCAGGATCTCCCTGGCGAACGCGCGCGTCGCCGGGAAGGCGGCGTTCAGCGAGTCCAGCGCCCGGTTGGCGCTGCGCAGCACGCCGGGCAGCAGCCGGATCGTCGTCGACAGGTTCGTCGCCTCGCCCGCGAACGTGGCCATCGTGTGGTTGAAGTTCGTGACGAGGTCCTTGAGCTGTGCCTCGTTGGTGTCGAGCGCCTTGGCGACGTCGCCGACGTTCTTGACCACGCCGCTGAGGTCGTGCGGCTCGGTGCCGAGGAACGCGTCGTTGACGATCGCCGTGGTGCGGAACGCCTCCGGCGCGTGCGTCGAGGCCTTGTTGAGGGCCTCGGCGCCGGTGAGCCCTTGGACCTCGGGGTCGTGGCCCTCGTCGTCGAGCGCGGTCGGCTTGTAGGTCAGCGCCTGGCCGTAGCCCTCCAGCGCGTCCTGCAGCTCGACGCGGGTGTCGCGCTGCAGCGCGGTGAGCACCTGGTCGAGCTGGACGGGCTCGGAAGCCTGCGTGATCGGCACCGTGTCGCCGCTGTCGAGCGTCGGCGAGCTCGGTGTGCCGGGCGAGATCTCGACGAAGAAGTTGCCCTCCAGGAAGATGCGCGGGCGGATCTTCAGCGTGGCGTCCTTGTGGATCGGCAGGCCCTTGTCCTGGATCTCCATCGTCACCAGCGCGGCGTTGCTGCCGGGCTGGCGTGCGATCTTCTTGACCTTGCCGACGTTGACGCCGGCGATCCGCACCGGCGAGTTCTTGCGGATCGAGTTCGCCGACGGGAAGACCGCCTTGAGCTGGTAGCCGTGCGTGAACGGGACGTGCTTGGCGAAGCCGAAGAACGTCCCGATCCCGGCGATCACCAACACGATCAGACCGACCAGGAACGGGTTGGGCCCGGTGCGCTCCTTGCGCAGGCGCGTATCGGTTCGGCGGAAGAGGCTCACTGCGTGCCGCCCCTCGAGATCGTCGTCTCGTCGTGCCTGGTGCCCTGGTTGCCGGGCGGGCTGCCGATCGCGACCTTGCCGGGCGTGAAGGGCTCGTTGGCCGCCTCGCACTCCGTCGGCTGCCCCGGCGAGGCGGTGTTGGGGTACGGATCGGTGTGCAGGTAGTTCGCGCCGGTGGGGTCGGGCCCGTTGGCGGGCTTGGAGGCCGGGCCGCCCTCGTTGTTCTCGCCGCTCGGCGCCGCGATGATGATGAAGCGCTGCGAGGTGCCGTTCTGGTCGCCCTCGGACAGCAGCGAGCCCACGTTGCGGAACCACAGGGTGATGTAGTTGCAGACCGTCTGGACCGGCGCCAGGTGCGTGACCGTCGGCTCGAGGATCTGCGACGTGTTGGTGAGGTCGTGGATGCCGAGCGCGACGAGCGGGTCCTCGGCGAAGCGCTGCAGCGCAGCGAACGTGGGCTTCAGGCGGCGGTTGAGCGCCACCGAGCGCCGCAGCGAACCGGCGCCGGCCTCGAACGCGTCGGCCAGGTCGGGCGCCGCGGTCGACAGCGCGCGGACGCCGGGCCGCAGCTCTGCGAACAGGCCGGTGCTGTTGACCAGGAACGGCCGCTGCGCGGGCAGCGAGCGGATGGCGGCGTCCAGCGCCGGCGGGGCGCCGGTGATCGAGTCCTGGTAGTCGGAGCGCACGCGGTCGATCGCCGCGAACGTGGCGTCGAGGTTGCCGAACAGCGACGCCTGCGTCTCCGCCACCGGAGCGATCTCGGCGGCGGTGCGGTCCAGCGCCTGGATCAGTCGCACCAGCCGCGTGCGCCGGTCGACGAGGTTGTTGGCCACCGGCGTGAGGCTGCGCAGCAACGGGTTGAAGGCCTGGATGGCGATGTTGAGGTCGAGACCGCGCCCGGCGAGCGCGTCGCCGAAGCTCTGGAGGTTCTCGCGCGACGCCTCGCGCGTCTTGTCGTCGAACGTGCCGAGCACCTCGTCGAACTCGACCGGGAGCGGCTTGGCGGAGCCCAGCGGCACGGTCGACCCGTCGGCGAAGCCCTTCTCCGCGGTCCCCTTGGTGATCTCGACGTACTTCAGCCCGAGCGCCGAGCGCGACCGGATGAGGATCGTCGAGTCGGT
Source organism: uncultured Actinomycetes bacterium (assembly GCA_963825415.1). Classification (GTDB taxonomy): domain Bacteria; phylum Actinomycetota; class Thermoleophilia; order Solirubrobacterales; family Solirubrobacteraceae; genus BP-464. The sequence continues at coordinate 654,212 of CAWGTD010000006.1, forward strand.
CGGCAGCGGCTTGACCGCGGTCTCGAGCTTGAGGTTCAGCTGCGCGGTCACAGCGCCGTCGCGGTGGCGCACGGGCGTGATCTCGTCGACGATCCCGACGCGCGTGCCGCCGACGCGCACCTCGTTGCCCTTGACGAGGTTGGCGGCGCTGGGGACGTTGACCTTCAGCGAGTAGGTCGGGACGAACGGCAGGCCCTGGTTGGCGTTGTAGGCCAGGAAGACCGCGACCAGGATCACGAGCGTCGTCGCGGCGCCGATGAGCACCGGGTTGGCGGCGATGGAGCGTCCGCCGGGCCTCATCCGGCGCCTCCCCCGAGGAGGTAGTCGAGCAGCTGCGTCGCGGGGGTGGTGGCGGGGTCCGTGACCTCGGTGTCCGGAGCGCTGGAGCTCGGAGCGCTGGCGGTCGAGCGCTCCTGGGCAGCAGGCGCAGCAGCCTCGGTGGTGGCCGCAGCCTGCTGGCGCTCCGCAGCCTCTTCACCCTGGGTCAGCCGGATTGCTTCCTTCGGGCTCATGCCGCGGAGCACGGCCTGGGTGCGGCGCCAGACGAGGGTCTGGTTCGGCGCGTGGAGCGCCTGGAGCGCCGTCATCGACGACGCCGCGCGAGCGGTCGGGCCGGCGTCCTGGAAGTTCGCCGCGCAGGCCGGATCGGGGACCGTCGTGTAGGTCGAGCAGAGGTTCAGCAGCAGCGAAGCGCGCAGGTAGTGGCCGAACTCGTCGAAGCCGTTGATGGCGGCCACTTGGTAGAAGATGTAGTCCATCAGGCGCTCGATGCCGCCGGTGTCGTGCAGGCTCGTCGTGATGCCCGCGAGACCCTTGGCGAGCGGCCTGAGGGTCTTGGCGAACAGCTGCAGATCGGAGATGATCGGGCGCGCCGCGACCAGCGCCTTGCGGCCCGGCACGCTCGCGTCGCCGAGGCTCTTGAGGCTGGTGTTCGCCGCCTGGCTGAACGGGCCGGTCGCCTTGATGAAGCGGCTCACCTCGGGCGCGACCTTGCGCAGGTTGGTGAAGACCGGCGTGGCCTCGTCGGAGAACTCGCTGAGCCTCGTCATCGTCGGTCGCAGCTCGGCCAGGAACGCCGGCAGCTTGCGGAACTGATCCTGGAACGCCGCGCGGCGCTCGGCGGTGGCGGTCGCCAGATCGGCGGCGTGCTGGACGAACCCGGCCACGTGCGCGCGCTCGCGTGCGAGCGGGGCAAGCGAGATGTCGGACTGCTCGGCCAGGTCGGCGAGCACCTTGTCCTGGCTGGCGAGCAGGTTGAGGACCTTGTCGGTGGCCTTCAGCGCCGGGTCGGCGTTGCGGATGACGCTGCTGAGGTCCTCGCCGCGCCCGGCCAGGCGCGGTGCCGAACTCGTTGACGATGATCGACAGCCGCTGGCGGTACGGCAGCCGCATGATGTTGTTGACGAGGTCGATGTCGATCGGCCTCGAGGTGTTGGTCACGGGCAGCAGGCGCTGGCCCTTGCCCTTGCCCTCCTCGATGACCTTCAGCGGCTCGGGCAACGGCTGGCCCGCCGCGCGCGGCTGCGTCGGCGTGCACTCGACGAACTTCTCGCCGATCAGCGACTGCGGGCGGATCGTGCACTCCGCGTCGGAGCGGAAGTCGTCGAAGCCCGCGCGGGTGATCGTCAGGACGACGGCCGCCTTCTGGTCCTCGGTGACGTCGAGCGAGTCGATCTTGCCGACCTTGACGCCGGCGATCTTGACGTCCTCGCCCGGGACCAGCGAGAAGGCGTTCTGGAAGATCGCGCGCACCTTGTAGTCGCCGCCGCCGCCGTCCGACGCGCCGGTGGCGAAGATGGTCAGCGCGCCCGCGAAGGCCAGGACCGCGACGATGGCGAAGAGGCGCCTCATGGCCCGGGCAGCACCTGGGTCGGGTCGCAGTCGAGGGTCCCGTTGCTGTCGCGGAACGGGTTGGAACCGTCCGGCCGCGGCTGGCTGGCCGCACCCGGGCAGCGCTCCAGGTTGCCGCTCTGAAGGCCTTCGAAGCGCTGGCTGCCCGGGATCTGGCGCAGCGTCCCGCCCGCCGGGTTGTCGGCGAAGGAGTAGGCGTTGAAGATCGGCTGGATGCGGGCGTAGTGGCCGTTGGCGTCGTAGTTCGAGGCGCCCTGGCCGAAGTCACGCAGCCAGCCGACCAGATCCGGCGTGTAGGGACGGATGAACTGCAGGACCGGCGTGGTCTTGCGGACCGCCGTGATCGAGTTGGCGAACGTGGGCTTGGCCAGGCGCTCGAGCGTGGGCGCCTTCTTCAGCAGGTCGATCAGGTCGTTGTTGGCCCCCGGGTTGGTGACCAGCAGCCTGAGGTCGTGGATCGTCGGGCGCGCGTCGCGCACCAGCGGTCGCAGCGCGCGGAAGAACGGCGCCAGCCGCTTCGTGGCGGGCTTGGACTCGGCCACCAGCTCGTCGAGGTCGTCCAGGGTGGCGCGCAGGTTCACGAACGTCGTGTTGCCCTTGCGCAGCGTGTCGGGCAGCAGGCCGAGCGCCTCCGACAGCGCGCGGTTCTCCTGGCCGATCGCGCCGGCTGTGACGTTCGTGTTCGTGACCAGGTTCGCCAGGTCGTCGCGGCGCGACGCCAGCGCGGTCGTGACCTTGGCGCCGTAGACGACGAGGTTCTCGAACGCCTGCTGGTCGCGGTTGACCTCGCGCACGAGCCGCGCGGAGGTGGAGATCAGCGGGTTGAAGTACTTCGTCGCCTCGTTGTTCTCCTTGCCGCGCCCCTGGTACTGGATCGCCGAGCCCTTGATGACGAGCTGCAGGCTCCGGCGCGTACGCGGGTCCAGCGTGTTGAAGAGCTGGTCGAGGTCGACCGGCGACGTGGTCTTGTCCTGCTGGAGGACCGCGCCGTCGGACAGCTTCTTTGAGGAGTTGGGCGCCGGGGTCAGCGCGATGTAGCGGTTGGCGATACCCGACAGCGACGTCGCGCGGATCGTCGCGGTGGTCCCCTCGTGCAGCGGCGCGTAGGGCTCGTTGACCTCGACGGTGATCTCCGCCTGGTTGTTCTCGGTCAGCGCGATCTTGCGCACCGAGCCGATGCGGCGGCCGCCGATCTGGACGTCGTCGTCCTTGACGAGCTGGCCGGCGTTCGCGAAGCGCAGTTTGTAGGTGTGACCTCCGCCGCCGGTCAGCAGGATCACCGCGACGACAACGACCGCCACGGCCAGGGCGCCAAGCGCCGTCGCGCGCGCGGCCGTCAACGCGCCCCTCGTTCAGGGGTCAGCAACACGGTGGGCGGGGGGGTACGGGGAGACTGGATCGGGGCGATTACTGTGGGAACTGGAGCGCCCATCCTCACGGGATGAGATTAAGGCGGCGTTGAGCCGCTCGGACGGGGCTTATTCCATCCCGAGCGGACCCTGCGACTCGCCGGACAGGAACTGCCGGACGAACGCGTTGTCGGAGTTGAAGAGCTCTTCGGCCGGACCGGACTCGACGATCCGGCCCTTCCACAGCACGGAGATGTGCTCGGCGACACGGCGCGCGCTCATGATGTCGTGGGTGATGACCACGTACGCGCCGCCGTTCTCCTCGTGGATCTCCTGGATCAGCTCGCACAGCAGGGCGGTGCGGACCGGGTCGAGCCCCGAGTCGGGCTCGTCGAACAACACGATGTCGGGGTCGAGCACCAGCGCCCGGGCGAACCCGGCGCGCTTGCGCATTCCGCCCGACAGCTCGTTGGGCATCTTGTCGCCCGCGTCGGCCAGGCCGACCTCGCGGAGTCGGCGATTGACGATCTCTGCGATCTCGTCCTCGCCCTTGTCGGTGTGCTGGCGCAACGGGAACGCCGTGTTGTCGTAGAGGTTCATCGAGCCGAACAGCGCGCCGTCCTGGAACAGGACGCCGAACTTCTTGCGCATCTCGAACAGCTCGTCGTCCTGGAGGTTCGGCACAGACTGGCCGTGGACGAGGACGTCGCCCTCGTCGGGATACAGCAGGCCGACCATGTGCTTGATGCACACCGACTTGCCGGTACCCGACGGCCCGAGGATCATCGAGATCTTGCCCTCGGGCAGGCCCATGTTCAGGCCGCGCAGGATCTTGTTGCGGCCGAACGCCTTGTGGACGTCGACGAACTCGATCGCGTCCTCGGCGCCGTGCGGACGCTGTGCGCCCGTGTGCCACTTGTACTCCTCGTCCTGGGGATCGGACTCGTTGACGACCGACACGCGCGAAGCCGCGGCGGCCTCGTCGCGCTCAGCCGGGGACATGCGCTCAGGCTCGTCGGTCTCGACGTCGGCCTGCGCCGTGGTCTCCTCCGCGGCGGGCGGGGTCGTCGTGGTCTGGTCCTCTGGCTCCTCGGAGCCGTTGCGCGGAATGCGCGGCATCGATCAACCTCCGATCGGGGCTCGCGGATTCGCGCCCCAGAACAGCTGGGTCCCGAGCATCCCGATGAGATGCACGAGGACGATGTTCAGCACCATCGATTTGGCGGTCGCCGTACCCACACCGACAGGGCCGCCCGAGGCGTTGTAGCCGTAGTAACAGCCGACGAGCACGATCGCGGTCGCCATCGACATGCCCTTGATGACGCTGTAGAGCAGGTCGGGTGGGTTCTGGAACATCCAGAAGATCAGGAAGAACCCGCCGCTGGAGACCTCGCCGATCTGCTGGACCACCGCGAGGTAGCTGGCGAAGAAGCCGGCGCCGACCGCGGCGATGTACATGAACGGCAGGACCATCCAGGCGGCCAGCAGGCGGGTCGCGCACAGGAACAGGACCGAGTCGATGCCCATGACCTCGAGGGCGTCGATCTCGTCCGAGATGCGCATCGAGCCGAGCTCGGCGACGATGCCGGTGCCGACCTTGGCGGCCATCATGTAGCCGAACGCGTAGGGCACCAGCTCGCGCAGATCGCACCACGCGCTGAACACGCCGGCGTAGGCGGGAGCGCCGACCGCGCGGTTGAAGTAGGCGCCCTCGATGCCGCACTGCAGGCCGATGATGAACACCAGGCCCCAGATCACGATCGTCGACGAGAGGATCAGGATCCCCGACTGGCGCAGCGCCTCGCCGAAGAAGCGGAAGACGCGCAGGCCGTAGACGTCGCCGAGGATCCGGCCGGCGAACTTGGCGATCTCGCCGAACGACGAGACCCAGCCACGAGCGACGGCGGTCATCGGATGACCTGGATCTCGGGGTGGGTGGCGAGCAGCGTCTGGGTGAAGACGTAGTTGAACGCGAAGACACCCAGGAAGGCGATCACGACCGCCTGGTTGACGGCTCGACCGACCCCTTCGGCACCACCACTGGCGGTCATGCCCTTGTAGCAGCAGACGATCGCGATGATCGCTCCGAACAAGGTGGTTTTCAGGACCGACCCCCAAAGGTCCGTAGTGCGAGGCGTTGGTAAAGAAGGTCGCCCAGAACGGCCCCAGCGGCGCGCCGTTGACCAACGTGGCGAGGACGCCGCCGAAGATCCCGAACAACAGCGCGTAGATGTCAAACAGCCCCGTGACGAGCATCAGCGCCAAAAACCGCGGGACGACGAGGTTCTTGACCGGATCGACGCCGAGCACCTGCAAAGCGTCGAGCTCCTCGCGAATCTTCCGCGCGCCGAGGTCGGCCGTGATCGCCGTGCCGGCCACGCCGGCGAGCACGATCGCGTCGACGAACGGCGCGAACTCACGAATCGACGCCAACACGAAGAAACCACCGAGCCGGTCAAGCGCCCCGAACAACACCAGGAAGTTCGCCGCCTGAAGGCCCGGCGCCCCGTACCCGAACGCCACAGTCGAGACGAGCAGCGGAAACCAACACAACCGCAGCGCAAACAGGAACTGACTGACGAACTCCCCGCCATACGGATACGGCGGACGCAGGGCAGAGACGATCGTCTTGCCCGTCAAGATCATCATGTCCCCGACCTCTTCGAGCAGGTTCTTCGTCGGAAGGAATGCTCGATCGGCGACGCCTCGGACCACGTTCTCTCTCCAAACTCCCTTGGGCCCGAAGGGCCCGGTCGTTCCGGCAATCTACGCCACAGGGGCGCGGCGTGCCAACCGTGAACCCAACCGCCGCTCGGACCGTCGCCTTCGTGGTAGGTTCCGCGCGCCTTGAGGGGGATGTCCTCGATCAGAGTCGCGATCGCACTGATCGCCGTCGCGGGGGTCGCCGCCGGGTGCGGCGGAGGCGAGCGCCAAGACAAGAATGAGCCCTCGGGCACGTTCAATCTCGACGTCGTTCGCGCCGACTTCCCCACCAAGCAGAGGCTCGCCCAGCAGGAGGAGCTCGTCGTCGAGGTGCGCAATTCAGACCGGCGCACGATCCCCGACGTGGCGGTGACGATCGAGCCGGGCTTCTCCACGCGCTCCGAGCGCCAGGACCTCGCCGACCCCAACCGCCCGGTGTGGATCGTGGACACCGGCCCGAGCGGCGGCACCACCGCCTACGCCAACACGTGGGCACTGGGCGCGCTCGGTCCGGGCAAGACGGTGCGCTTCGTGTGGCGCGTCACCGCGGTGCGGTCCGGCACCTACGACGTCCACTACCGCGTGGCGGCCGGACTCAACGGCAAGGCCAAGGCACAGGGGCCCGGCGGCGACGCGCCCGAGGGCTCGTTCACTGTGAAGGTGTCGGGCAAGCCTGCCCAGGCGACCGTCGACCCCGATACGGGTGAGGTCGTGCGGACCGAGTCGAACTCGGACGAGTAGTCCGCCGCCCGGCGACGACCTCCAGCTCCGCCGTAGCGTCCTCGACCAGCAGTCCCAGCCGGCGTGCGCCGGGCAGCGCGTCCGGGTCGGCGTAAAGGCCGAAGTGGGCCCGGTCGTCGTAGGTGAGCACGCCGATGGCGAGCGCGTGGCGATCGGGGATCGGGATGACCGGGACGATCGAGCTCACGCGCGCGCCCGCGACGTAGAGCGGCATCCGCGGGCCCGGGACGTTGGAGATCGTCAGGTTGTAGAGCCGCGGGCTGGCCGCCATCCGGGCGGCGCGGTCCTTCAACGGCTCGGGCAGCGCGCCGATGCCCTTCAGCAGCATCGCGCTGCCGGCGATGCGGCCCGAGCTCTTCAGCTCGCCCATCGCTTCCACGATCGCCTCCAGCCGGCTGACCGGCGAGGCCGTCGCCACCGGCAGCGTCACGAAGGCGAACGTGATCTGGTTCCCCGCGGCCCCCTCGGCGCCGGCACGGACGTTGACCGGCACCATGATCCGCAGGTCGGCCGGCACGTCCCCGTTGCGCAGCGCGTGGCCGCGTAGCGCGCCGGCGCAGACGGCGAGGACGACGTCGTTCAACGTCGTGCCGAACGACCCCTTGAGGTCGAGCAGGCGGCCGAGGCGAACCGCGTGGCTGACCAGCGTGCGCCGCGGGCCGATCGGCACGTTCAGCGCGGACTCCGGCGCGGGCCGCAGCGCGTCGTCGGCAAGCGAGAACGCGGCACGGCGCATCGTGTCGGCCATCCGCACCGTGCGGCCCGGCGTACGGCCGAGCGCCACGAGCCGCCCGGCGGCGCGGAACTGCGCCAGCGCGTTGTCTGCGACCGCGTCGACGGCCAGCCGGGTGCCGCCCTCGACGGGCGCGGGGGCCCACACCTCCGGCTCGGCGCCGGGCGGGTCGGGCGACGCGTCGAACAGCAACACGCCCAGCTCGACCGCGGCGATGCCGTCGACCATCGCGTGGTGGACCTTGCCGACCAGCACCGCCCGCCCGCGGCCGGCGCGCGGCACCACCACGATCTCCCACAGCGGCCGCCCGCGGTCCAGCGGGGCCGAGAGCGTCTCGTCGATCACCTCCTGGACCGAACGGTCGGCGGGCGCCTCGCGTACGTGGCGGTGGATGTCGAAGCCCGGGTCGTCGCTCCAGACGGGCTCGGCCATCCCGAGTGGCACGCGCACGACGCGCTGGCGGAAGCGCGGAAACAGATGCAGGCGCTCGGCGAGGCGCCTGATCAACAGCTCGGTGTCCAGCCGCTCGTCGCCCGCCGGCAGCTCGAGCTGGGAGACCCAGCCGACGTGCATGTGGGCGTTGGCCGTCTCCACCCGCAGGAACGATGAGTCCATCGAGGACAGTCGCGTCATGCGGTTCAGCGTGGCGGCGAGGACCCTCCACGGCCATGGCCCGCGGGCCCAGGATCGCCGGCCGTGGGTCGACCGGCGGTCGAGGGCCTCACAAAACAGGCAGGTAGCGCTCGAGCTCCCAGGGAGTGACCTGGAGGCGGTAGTCCTCCCACTCCTGGCGCTTGATCTCCACGTAGCGGTTGAACATGTGCTCGCCCAGCGTGCGCAGGACGAGCTCGGAGTCGGCCGTCAGCTCGATCGCCTCGCCCAGCGTCTCCGGCAGCTGCTCGATGCCCAGGCGGCGGCGCTCGTCAGGAGCCAGGTGGTAGAGGTTCTGCTCCATCGGCTCGGGCAGCTCGTAGCCGCGCTCGATCCCCTCGAGGCCGGCCTGCAGCAGCGCGGCGTAGACGAGGTAGGGATTGCAGGCGGGGTCCGGGCAGCGCAGCTCGATCGCCGAGGTCACGCGCACGATCGCGCTGCGGTTGCGCCGCGACCACGCCAGGTAGACGGGCGCCTCGTAGCCGGGGACCAGCCGCTTGTAGCTGTTGACCCACTGGCCGAAGATCGAGCCCAGCTCGCGGGCGTGACGCAGCTGGCCGGCGATGAACGCGCGGCCGGTGTCGGAGAGGCCGTAGGGGTCGTGCTCGTCGGCGAAGGCGCTCGCGCCGTCGCGCAGCAACGTCATGTGGGTGTGCATGCCCGAGCCGTTGTCGCCCAGCAGCGGCTTGGGCATGAACGTCGCGTGCCAGCCGTACTTCAGGGCGATCTCCTTGACGGTGATGCGCGAGGTCATGCAGTCGTCGGCGGCCTTCAGCGCGCCGACCGGACGCAGGTCGACCTCGTGCTGGGACGGGCCGGACTCGTGGTGTGACGTCGCGACGTTGACGCCGAGCTGCTCGAGGGCCAGCACCGTCTCGCGGCGCACGTCGCTGCCCGCGTCCAGCGCGGTGAGGTCGAAGTAGCCGCCCTCGTCGAGGACCTCGGTGCCGTGCTTGTCGCGGAACAGGAAGTACTCGAGCTCGGCGGCGACCTCGAAGCTCTCGAACCCCATCGCCTCCATCCGCACGAGCGCGCGGCGCAGGACGTGGCGCGGGTCGCCCTCGTAGGGCGCGCGCTCGGGCGTCACGACGTCGCAGAACATCCGCCCCACCCCCTGCTCCTCGGGGCGCCACGGAAGCACCGCGAAGGTGGCGGGGTCGGGCATCGCGATCATGTCGGACTCCTCGATCGCGTTGAAGCCGGTGATCGAGGAGCCGTCGAAGCCCACGCCCTCGGCGAGCGCGTCGTCGAGCTCGGCCGCGTTGATCGCGAACGACTTCAGTTGGCCAAGGACGTCGGTGAACCACAGCCGGATGAACCGGATCCTGCGCTCGTCCACCAGCGCCCTGACGTCGTCGGGCGTCCGAGGCTGATCTGCCATCGCGAGCAGGCTAGGCCCCACGGCCGCTCGTGCGTACTGGCCCGGCGGACGAAGATCGGTGCATCGGGTTGTCCACGGTGGCGGCGATGCCCGACACCGGGCGAAGCCGGCGCAAGGATCTTTTGACATCGGGCCAAGGGCGTGGCGGTCTCGCACCCGCAGACTGCGGGCATGAACTCGTCCGGCTCCGCGCCGGAGACCGCGGACGCCGCCGATCGGCTCAACGCAATCCACGGCGAGATGGTCGAGGCGGTGCTCGCCGGCAGCGGCCTGCAGGAGGTCGCCGGCCTCGCTGCCCGCGGCGCGGGCGGCCCGGTGGCGATCGTCGTTCCGAAGCTGCACCTCACGGTGGGCGCGCCCGTCGTCGAGCCGTCGCGTCTGGACGAGATCGAGCGTCACGTCGAGGCGCGCGTGCGCGGCCGCGAGAGCGAGCGGCCGGCGGGCGTGTCCGCCGAGGCGCCGGTGCGTGCCGGCGACGAGCTGATGGGCGCGGTGCTGCTGCTGGGCACGAACCCGCCGTCGGTCGGGCAGCGCCAGTACCTGCATGCCGCGGCGCTGGCCGCGCTCACCGAGGCCGCGGTCGAGGAGGCGCGGCTACAGGTCCAGGAGGACCTCCGCGGCTCGCTGCTCGAAGACCTGCGCGCGCGCTCGGCGACCGACGTCGAGGAGACCCTTCGGCGAGCGGGGCGCCTGGGCTGCGACCTGCGCAGGGGCGCGGTCGCCTTGTGCCTCGAGCTCGACACCGACCGCCCGCGCCACGTGGCCGCGACGGTGACCGGCGAGCACCCGGGCGCGCTCGTCGAGCACGTCGACGAGCGGCTGTACGCCCTGCTGCCGGCGATCGACGACGACCCCGATCGAACCTTGGAGTCGGCGCGGCGGCTCGCGGCGCGGGTGCGCCGCCACGGGACGGCGGGGATCTCCGGCTTCTGCGCGGACCCTGCATTGCTCTCCGACGCGCTCGACGAGGCCGAGCTGGTCGTGCGCGTGCTCGCCCACGCGCCGGAGACGATGCGCGAGGGCACGATGACCGGCACCTACCGGCTGCTGCTGCGCACGCTGGCCGCCTACCCGGAGGAGATCCGGGCGCTCTACGAGGACACGATCGCCCCGCTGGCGCGCTACGACGACCAGTACCGCACCGAGCTGGTGGGCACCCTGACCGCCTACCTCGAGGCCAACTGCAACACCAACGCGACGGCGGCGACGGTCTTCGCCCACCGCCACACGGTCGCCTACCGCCTCGACCGCATCCGCGAGCTCACGGGCCTCGACCCGACACACACCGAGGACCGCGAACGCCTCGGCCTCGGCCTCAAGGCGCACCGGCTGCTGTCGCCCGCGCTGCCGCGGTAGGGCACACGGCCAGAAACGACGGAGCGCCCGGCCGGCTCCATGCCGACCGGGCGCTCGACCCAGCGTTTCGGTGTTTGTAACGGACCGCTAAACGTTGGCCGGGTCGGGGTGGGCCTGGAGGACTTCCTCGCCCGACTCGCCGGTGCGCACCCGGTAGCTCTCTTCAACGGGGAGAACGAAGATCTTCCCGTCGCCGACCGCCCCGGTGCGGGCGTGCTTGAGGATCGCGTCGACGATCGTCTGCACGTCGGCGTCGGAGACCACGCACTCGAGCTTGACCTTGGGGCGCAGGTAGTTGGTCAACTCCGCCCCGCGGTAGCGCTCGGTGATGCCCTTCTGGCGGCCCGAGCCCTTCACCTCGCTGATCGTCAGCGAAGGGAAGCCCAGGTGCAGCAGGTCCGTCCGGATCGGTTCGAACGCCTCGTGGCGGATGTACGCCATCACCATCTTCATGCGGGCACCTCTTGGCTAGTCGGGACCGGGGCAGGCGGGACGCTGCGGTACGGGCCCCCACCGTAGCCCACCAGTTCGGGCGACGGAATGAACTGCTCCGGATAGCCGTACATGCCGTGCTCGGAGATGTCCAGGCCGTCCTCCTCCTCCTGTGCGGAGACCCGCATGCCGTAGGTCTTCTTGATCGCCCAGAAGGCGAGCCAGGAGGCCACGAACACGAAGGCGAACACGGTGACCACGCCGAGCGCCTGCCTGCCGAGCTGGACGAAGCTGCCCGTGTAGAAGAACCCGCCCTTGCCGACCGCGTTGAACGAGGCAAGCGCGCGGGTGGGTGAAGAGCCCGCACGCGAGCGTGCCCCAGATGCCTGCCAGGCCGTGCGCCGACAGGGCGCCCACCGGGTCGTCGATCACGCTTGTCGATCGCGTAGACGCCGAGCACCACGATGACGCCGGCCACGAGGCCGATCACCACCGCCGCCCAGGGGACCACGTAGCCCGACCCGGCGGTGATCGCAACGAGCGCCGCGATCGCGCCGTTGCCGGCCATGCCGATGTCGATCGCCTTGGTCCTCCAGTACGCGGTGGCGATCGCGGAAATCACGCCGCCCGCCGCGGCCAGGTTGGTGACGATCAGGACCTCGGCGAAGCGGCCGTCGATGGCGTTGAGCGTCGAGCCCGGGTTGAACCCGAACCAGCCCAGCCACAGGATGAAGATGCCCAGGCCGAACAACGGCATGTTGTGGCCGGGGATCGCTCGCGGTTGGCCCTCCACCGTGTATTTGCCGCGCCGTGGGCCGAGGTGCAGCACGGCCGCCAGCGCGCCGGTGGCACCGATGAGGTGCACCGCGGTCGAGCCGGCGAAGTCCTGCATGCCGATGTTGGCCTGCAGCCAGCCGCCGCCGAAGACCCAGCCGGAGGCGATCGGATAGATCACCGCCGAGAAGATCACGGCGTAGATGATGTAGACGCCGAACTTGACCCGCTCGAGCGTCGTGCCCCAGACGATCGCCAGCGAGACCGCGCAGAAGACGAACTGGAACCAGAACTTGGCCTCGATCGTGGCGTCCGAGAGGCCCATGATCGGGAACGCCGTCAGCGGATCGCCGTAGTCGCGCAGGAAGAACCCGTGCGTCCCGACGACGTGGCCGAGGCCCCCGCCGAAGGCAAAGGCGAAACCGATCGCCCAGTACACGATCGAAGCGATCGAGAAGTTGGTCAGGATCTTGGCGACAACCGTTCCGGCGTTCTTGCCGCGGGAGAACCCGATCTCTAGGAAAGCGAAGCCGGCCTGCATGAACATGACCAGGCAGCCGGCAACGATGACCCACATGGTGTTGATTCCGACGGTGTCCGGCAGCTTCCCTGCCGCGTCGTAGATGTCAGCGATCATGGCGGGCAGTCTCGGCGCCAGGTGGGAGCAGCGTCCTTGGCCCGTTGGCGAAAGATCCGGCGGGCCGCTTGTACCGGCGGGCGGGCGGCGCCGTTTGGGAGAACCGCACTTTGCGGCGTTTGTCCATTTGGACAAACACACATAGGCGCGCGCCTTCTAGATTGCGCGCCATGCCCATCGCACGAACCCGCCATCCGAACATCCTTGCCGCGCAGTGGACCTCCAACGGCCAGGCCCTGGGAACGACGGACCTGACCCAGCCCGGATCGGAGATCTTCGGGGCCAACGTCTTCAGCGTCGCCGAGCAGAGCAAGCGCCTGCCCAAGGACGTCTTCGCGCGCCTCCAGGACACCCTGGCCAAGGGCCTGCCGCTCGACATCTCGCTGGCCGACGCGGTCGCCGATGCGATGAAGGACTGGGCGCTGTCGAAGGGCGCGACGCACTACACGCACTGGTTCCAGCCTCTGACCAACATGACCGCCGAGAAGCACGACTCGTTCTTCGGGCCGACCGGCGAGGGCACGGCGATCCCCGAGTTCTCCGGCAAAGAGCTCATCCAGGGCGAGCCCGACGCGTCCTCGTTCCCGACGGGCGGGATCCGTGCCACGTTCGAGGCCCGCGGCTACACGGCCTGGGACCCCACTTCGCCGGCGTTCGTCCTCGAGAACCCCAACGGCGCCTACCTCTGCATCCCGACCGCGTTCGTGTCGTGGACCGGCGAGGCGCTGGACCACAAGATCCCGCTGCTGCGCTCGATGGACGCGCTGTCGAAGAGCGCGATCCACGCGCTGCGGCTGTTCGGCAACAAGACGTCCGAGCGGGTCTTCACGACGGTCGGCCCCGAGCAGGAGTACTTCCTGATCGACGAGCAGTACTACTACGAGCGCCCCGACCTGATCACGACGGGCCGCACGCTGTTCGGCGCCAAGCCGCCCAAGGGCCACGAGCTCGACGAGCACTACTTCGGGTCGATCCCCGAGCGGATCCTCGCCTGCATGCTCGAGGCCGAGGCGGAGCTGGCCAAGCTCGGCGTGCCGATCAAGACGCGCCACAACGAGGTCGCGCCCAACCAGTACGAGGTGGCGCCGATCTTCGAGAACTCCAACGTCGGCTCCGATCACCAGCACCTGACGATGCAGGTGCTCCAGAACGTCGCGCGCCGGTACGGCCTGGCGTGCCTGCTGCACGAGAAGCCCTTCGCCGGCGTCAACGGCTCGGGCAAGCACAACAACTGGTCGATGGGGACCGACACGGGCGAGAACCTGCTCGAGCCCGGCGACACCCCGTCCGAGAACGCGCAGTTCCTGTTCTTCTGCGCCGCCGTGATCCAGGCCGTCAACTCACACCAGGCGCTGCTGCGCGCCTCGGTGGCCAACGTCGGCCAGGACCACCGCCTCGGAGCCAACGAGGCGCCGCCGGCGATCATCTCGATCTTCCTCGGCGCCGAGCTGGAGAAGGTCTTCAACGCGATCGAGTCCGGCTCGGGCGACGCCGCCACCCCGGGCGCGACGCTCGGGCTCGGCACGCCGGTGCTGCCGCCGCTGCCGATGCACGGCGGCGACCGCAACCGCACCTCGCCGTTCGCCTTCACCGGCAACAAGTTCGAGTTCCGCGCGGTGGGATCGAGCGCTTCGCTCGCCTTCCCCAACACGGTGCTCAACACGATCGTCGCCGAGGCGATCGACGCGCTCGCCGAAGACCTCGACAACGCCATCAAGGGCGGCAAGAGCGTCCCGGAGGCGGTCACCGAGGTCGTCAAGGCCTCCTACTCGGCCAACAAGCAGATCCTGTTCGACGGCGACAACTACGACGAGGAGTGGCACGCCGAGGCCGAGCGCCGCGGGCTGTTCAACCTCAAGACGACGCCCGAAGCGCTGCCGTGGCTGATCGAGGACCAGACGGTCACGGTCTTCAGCAACTACGAGGTGCTCTCCGAGCGCGAGCTGCACGCCCGCTACGAGGTGGCCGTCGAGCAGTACGCGGTCAAGCTCAACATCGAGGCCGAGACCGCGGCGTCGATCGCGCGGACGATGATCGTGCCGGCCGCCGCCCGGCACCTCGCCCTCATGCGCGAGGCGGGTGTGAAGGCGGCCAGCGAGGAGACCCACGGCCTGATGGAGGAGCTGTGGACCGCGCTACTCGAGCTCGAGCGGGTCAACCTGTCGGAGAACCAGCCCGACGAGGAGCCGATGGAGTGGGCCACCTACATGCGCGACACGGTGATCCCGGCGATGGCGGCGGTCCGCGACGTTGCCGACCGCCTCGAGCGCATCGTCGCCGACGACCTCTGGCCGCTGCCCAAGTACTCGGAGATGCTCTTCATCAAGTAGCGGCAGGACGGTCCGCGACCCACGCCGGATAGGGACGACGCGAGAAACCTGGTCGACTGCCGGGCGTACTTCTGGGGCAGACGTAGACAGCAGCACCTCCACCCCACGAACAAGGAGCACGCATGATCGGAGCCATCATCCTCGGGCTTGTCGCCGGGTACATCGCAAAGGCGCTCGTCCCGGGAGAGGATCCGGGCGGTTTCGTCATGACCCTCGTGCTGGGCCTCGCCGGATCGCTGATCGGGTTCTTCCTGTTCACCGAGGTCCTCGGCATCGGCGACAGCGACATCTTCGACCTGGGCGGGCTGATCGGCGCCGTCATCGGCACGGTGCTGCTCCTGCTCGGGCTACCGCAAGTTCGTCGGCCGCGGCGCGCCGGCCAGCGCCTGACGTAGGCGAAGACCCCATCGCCGGCACGGCCTGCTAGGAAGGGCCCGTGCCGGCCCTCGACGTCATCGTCGTCGGCGGCGGCCACAACGGACTGGTCGCCGCCGCCTACCTCGCCCGCGCCGGGCGCCGCGTGCTGCTCCTCGAGCGGCGCGCGGAGCTCGGCGGGGCGGCGGTCAGCGAGCCGGTGTTCACGGGGCACGACGCCCGTCTGTCGCGCTACTCCTACCTCGTCTCGCTGCTGCCCCCGCGGATCGCGCACGACCTGGGCATCGGGGTCGAGCTGCGCGAGCGGGCGATCGCGAGCTACGCGCCGTACGAGCGCGACGGACGCGCCGGCGGCCTGCTGGTAGAGCGCGACGCGACGTCGGCGGCCACCGCCGCCTCGTTCCGCGAGCTGACCGGGGACGACCGCGAGCACGAGGCGTTCCTGGAGTTCGGCCGGCTCACGGACCGCACAGCCCGCCTGTTCGCGACCTTTACCGAGCGACTGCCGACCCGCGCCGCCGCGCGGGCGCTGCTTGGCGACCAGGGCTGGCGCGACCTCGTGGAGCGCCCGCTCGGCGAGACGCTTGCCGAGCGCTTCGACGACGACCTCGTGCGCGGGATGATCGCCACCGACGGGCTGATCGGGACGTTCGCCTCGCTCGACGACCCGGCGCTCGCCCAGAACCGCTGCTTCCTCTACCACGTCGCCGGCGGGAGCTGGCGCGTGCCGGTGGGCGGAATGGGCGCGATCAGCGCAGCGCTCGAGCGCGCGGCGCGCGAGGCCGGCACCGAGATCCGCACGGGCGCCGAGGTGCTCGCGGTCGACCCTTCCGGAGAAGTGACCTGGCGCGACGCGGCCGGTCCGCACGCCGCTTCAGCCGGCCACGTGCTCGCCGCGGTCGCTCCCGCGGTGATCGCCCGCCTGCTCGGCGAACCGGCGCCGGTGCCGGCGCCCGAGGGCGCCCAGCTGAAGGTCAACCTGCTGCTCGACCGGCTGCCCGCCTTCCGTTCCGGGATCGACCCGACCACGGGCTTCGCCGGGACCCTGCGGCTGCACGAGGCCGCCGGCGAGCTGGAGGCCGCCCATGCGGCGGCGGCCGCGGGCCGGCTGCCCGAGCGCCCGCCCGCCGAGCTCTACTGCCACACGCTCACCGACCCGTCGATCGTCGACGACGCCCGTCATACGCTGACGCTCTTCGGCCTGCACGCCCCCGCGCGGCTGTTCGGCGGCGACGAGGACACGCCGCGCGACGCGCTCGTCGAGCGCTACCTCGACGGCCTCGACGAGCAGCTCGCCGAGCCGATCCGCGACTGCATCGCCCGCGATGCCGACGGGCGGCCGTGCATCGAGGCGCACACCCCGCAGGACCTCGAGCGCGAGCTGGGCCTGCCCGGCGGCGACATCTTCCACGGCCCGCTGGCCTGGCCGTGGCTCGAGGACGACGGCGCGCCCGCCGGGCCGTGGGGCGTGGCGACGGCTCACGCGCGCGTGTTGATGTGCGGCGCCGGCGCGCGCCGCGGGGGTGGGGTCAGCGGCGTCGGCGGCCACAACGCCGCGATGGCCGTGCTGGGCCGATGAGCGACCTTGACAACATCGTGTCAAGGTTGCGCTAGCATGGATGGCCATGGCCGACCGTGACTTCCTGGCCGCCGTGCGCGAGCGCGTCGTCGTATTCGACGGCGGCATGGGCGCCACGCTGGAGCAGTTCGACCTCTCCCTGGAGGACGACTACAAGCTGCCCGGCCGCGCCCACGAGGCGCTGGTGCTCAACCGCCCCGACGTGATCGAGGGCGTCCACGCCTCGATGATCGAGGCCGGCGCCGAGGTCGTCGAGACCGACACCTTCCAGGCCAGCCGGATCAAGCTCGGCGAGTGGGGCCTGGGCGACCACACGCTCGAGATCAACCGCCGCGCCGCGGAGATCGCGCGCAAGGCGGTCGGCGAGCAGCGCTTCGTCGCCGGTTCGATCGGGCCGACCGGCCACCTCCCCGCCTCCGACGATCCGACCCTGGGCCAGATCAGCTTCCGCGAGCTGGTCGACACGTTCACCGAGCAGGCGCAGGGCCTGCTCGAGGGCGGCGTCGACCTGGTGATCGTCGAGACCGCGCAGGACATCCTGGAGGTCAAGGCCTCGATCTTCGGCGTGCGCGAGGCGTTCAAGCTGACCGGCCGCCGCGTGCCGATCCAGGCCTCGGTCTCGCTGCTGCCCAACGGCGGCAAGATGCTGCTGGGCACCGACATCGACGCCGTGCTGACCACGCTCGAGGCGCTCAGGGTCGACGTGATCGGGCTGAACTGCTCGACCGGCCCCGAGGACATGCGCGACGCGATCCGCTTCCTTGGCGAGTGGTCGCCGGTGCCGGTGCACTGCATCCCCAACGCGGGCATCCCGATCCAGGGCCCGAACGGCGAGACGATCTTCCCCGAGCAGCCCGGGCCGCTGGCCGACACGCTTGGTGAATTCGTCGACCGCTTCGGCCTGTCGATCGTCGGCGGCTGCTGCGGGACCACGCCCGAGCACATCAAGGCGCTTGCCGAGCGCGTCGCCGGCCGCACCCCCGGCCCGCGGCCCGCCCCGCGCCCGCCGCAGGTGTCGAGCATGATCGCCGCCACGCCGCTGGTGCAGGACCCGCGGCCGGCGATGATCGGCGAGCGGGTCAACTCGCAGGGCTCGCGCAAGGCCAAGGAGTTCCTCCTCGCCGACGACTACGACGGCCTCGTGCACGTGGCCGAAGACCAGGTCGAGGGCGGCGCCCACGTGCTCGACGTCTGCGTCGCGCTGACCGAGCGCGGCGACGAAGCCGAGCAGATGCGCCAGACCGTCAAGCGCATCAGCCTCACCCAGCCTTCGCCGATCCAGATCGACTCGACCGAGCCCGACGTCATCCGCACGGCGCTCGAGCAGATCCCCGGTCGCGCGATCGTCAACTCGATCAACCTCGAGGCCGGCCGCGACAAGGCCGACGTCGTGGTCCCGCTCGCCGTCGAGCACGGCGCGGCGCTGATCGCGCTGACCATCGACGAGGTCGGGATGGCCAAGACGGCCGACCGCAAGGTCGAGATCGCCAAGCGGCTGAAGGAGATCGCCTGCGACGAGCACGGCCTCGACCCGCAGCTGCTGATCTTCGACGTCCTGACCTTCACGCTGACGACCGGCGACGAGGAGTGGCGCCCCTCGGCGGTCGAGACCATTCAGGGCATCCGCGACGTCAAGGCGGCGCTGCCGGAGTGCAAGACCTCGCTCGGCGTCTCCAACGTCTCCTTCGGCGTCGGCCAGCCGGCGCGCGCGGTCCTCAACTCGGTGTTCCTGCATCACTGCGTCGAGGCCGGGCTCGACCTGGCGATGGTCAACCCCAACCACATCACGCCCTACGCGGAGATCTCCGACGAGGAGCGCAAGCTCGCCGACGATCTCGTCTTCAACCGCTCCGAGGAGGCGCTGCAGCACTTCATCGAGCACTTCGAGTCGCGCGGCGAGGAGGCCGAGGAGGAGAAGGCCGACCCCACCGCGGGCATGGAGCCCGAGGAGGCGCTGCACTTCCACATCCTGCGCCGCAAGAAGGAGGGCGTCGAGGACTGGATCGACAAGTCGGTCGAGAAGATCGGCGCCGTCCCCACGCTCAACGAGGTGCTGCTGCCGGCCATGAAGGAGGTCGGCGACAAGTTCGGCGCCGGCGAGCTGATCCTGCCGTTCGTGCTCCAGAGCGCCGAGGTCATGAAGCGCGCGGTGGCGCGGCTGGAGAACTACCTCGACCGCATCGAGGGCTACACCAAGGGCACGGTCGTGATCGCGACGGTGTTCGGCGACGTGCACGACATCGGCAAGTCGCTGGTCAACACGATCCTGACCAACAACGGCTACACGGTCGTCGACCTCGGCAAGCAGGTCCCGATCGGCACGATCGTCGACGCGGCCAAGGAGCACGATGCGACAGCCATCGGCCTGAGCGCGTTGCTGGTCTCGACCTCCAAGCAGATGCCGCTGTGCGTCCAGGAGCTGCACAACCAGAAGCTCGGGTTCCCCGTGCTGATCGGCGGCGCGGCGATCAACAACGATTTCGGCCTGCGCGCGCTGTACCCCGGCGGCCAGCGACTCCGACGAGGTCTACGAGCCCGGCGTCTTCTTCTGCAAGGACGCCTTCGAGGGGCTCTCGAAGATGGACCAGATCGTCGACGACGAGGCGCGCGCGGCGCTGGTCGAGAAGACCCGCTCGGCAGCGATCCGGCTGCGCGAGAAGGGCCCCGAGCCCGAGGCGCTGCCGACCGACGACGACAGCGTGCGTTCGGCCGCGCGCACCGACGTGCCGGTGCCGACCCCGCCGTTCTGGGGCGTGCGCGAGCTGGAGGTCGACCTCGACGAGGTCTACCCGCACCTCGACACGCACGTGCTGTTCAAGCTGCACTGGGGCGGCCGCGGTGTGAAGGGCGAGGCGTGGAAGAAGCTGATCAACGAGGACTTCCAGCCGCGCCTGGAGCGCATGTGGCGCGAGCAGGACTACCTGCGCCCACGCGCGCTGCTCGGCTACTTCCCCTGCTACTCGGAGGGCAACGACGTCGTGGTCCTCGACCCCGACGATCGCGAGACGGTGCTCGAGCGGTTCGTCTGCCCGCGCCAGCCCGGCCACGACCGCATCTGCCTCGCCGACTTCTACCGCCCGAAGGACAGCGACGAGCTCGACGTCGTCGCCTTCCAGGCGGTGACGGCGGGCGAGGAGGTCACCAAGCTGATGGCGCAGCTCGAGACCGATGGCGAGTTCGCCGAGCAGCTCTTCGTGCACGGCCTCGGGGTCCAGACCGCGGAGGGCCTGGCCGAGTGGCTGCATGCCCGGATCCGCGACGACCTCGGCATCCCGCGCATCCAGGGGCGCCGCTACTCCTGGGGCTATCCGGCGGTGCCCGAGCAGTCAGAGCACGAGAAGCTCTTCCGGTTGCTCGACGCCTCCCAGATCGGCCTGGAGCTGAGCGGCGGCTTCGCCGTCTCGCCCGAGCAGTCCACGGTCGCGATCGTCGCCCACCACCCCGAGGCCACCTACTTCGGGATGAAGTCGGGCACGCTCCCCAGCAACGAACGCCAGGCAGCCGACGACGTCATCGCCGGCTCGGACCGCGACCCGACTCGACGCGCCGTCGAGGCCTAGGGCAGCGGCGGCAACGCCGCGCGCTTGAAGTACATCGCCGACGTCACCGCGAGCATGGCGACGCGGTTGCGGCAGTACGTGGTCTGGCCGTCGATCTCGAGCACCGGGACGAGCGCGCAGACCTGCATGCGCTCGGCCTGGCGGTCGTCGCCGTAGAGCTCGGCGAAGGCATAGCGGGCCTTGGCCGGCGCGGTGAACTCGGGGCTGGTGAAGCTCGGGCTGGTCACTGCGACGGTGAGCACCTCGTGCTCGTGGTCGGAGAGGACGCGCAGCGTCGCGCCGGGAGCGCCCTCGGCGCGCACGCGCAGCGGTGTGCCCGGCTTGACCGTGTCGCCCTGCATCGCCGACCACTCGCCCTTGCGCTTGCCTTCGAGGAACAGCTTCGGACCGCCCAGGTTGCGGCGGCTCGGCGCTGACGAAGGTGTGGGCGCCGCGCAGGCCGGCGAGCACGCCGGATACGGAGCGGTCCTCCACGTAGACCCAGGTCGTGGGCTGGCCCGGGCCCTGGCCGGCGACGGTCGCCTTCCAGTGGCTGTCGCTGCCGCCGGTGACGGCGACGTGGGCGCCCTGGTCGAGCATCGCCTCCCAGAAGCGCAGCGCGGCGTCGTGATCGCCCGTCGCAGGGAACGGCGGCTGGTAGAACCACGGCAGGTTCCACGCCTCGACGGTGTCGACCGGGACGTCGGAATAGGAGTAGTCCCAGGTCGGGTCGGTCGGGTGGTTGGCCTGCAGCAGGCCGCCGTCGGCGTGCAGCGCCTGCTCCATCGCGCGCACCGCGGCGGGGCCGCTGTCGCCCTTGTCGTAGATCTTGCGTGCGCCGAGCATCTGGCCGTGGCCGTGCAGCGAGTTCTCGTAGGCCGGGATCCCCAACACGCCGCCGAAGCCGAATCCCGGGTCGCTCTGCGAGCGGATGTCGCTGTGGTCGGTGATCGCCAGGAAGTCGAGCCCGCGGGTGGCGGCGATCGCGAAGTCCTCGGTGACGGTCTGGCCGAGGGTGTTGGCGTCCTCGGGGCCGGTGTTGTCGTCGCCGGGCCCGCCGTAGCTGTCGTGCGAATAGGTGGTGTGGACGTGCAGGTCGCCCGCGATCCATTCGCCGGCGTGCGCCGGCACCGCGGCGAGCGCGAGCACGGCCAGGCAGCACGAAAGGGCGCGAAGCATCGATCCCTGAAACGTCCGCGTGGCGGAGAACTTGCGTCAGACGGGTTCGAGCCGCAGGTGCGGCTCGGGCGGCAGCTCGACGGCGACCGGATCGCCCGCGCGGACCTCGCCACCGGCGAGGACGACGGCCATGACGCCGGCCTTGCGGACCAGGCCGCCGTCGGCGTCGCGCGCCAGCGTCGCCTTCATCAGCCCGGCCTGGAGATCGTCGAGCTGCGAGCACGGGTTGCGCAGCCCTGTGACCTCGATCACGGCGGCGTCTCCGAGCGACAGCTTCGTGCCGGTCGGCAGGCCGAGCAGGTCGACCCCGGAGGTCGTGACGTTCTCGCCCATCTGCCCCGGCGCGACCTCGAACCCGGCCGCCCGCAGCTCGTCGTGGAGCTCGGCGTGGATGAGATGCACCTGGCGCAGGTTCGCCTGATCCGGGTCGCGCTCCATGCGCGACCGATGCTGGACCTCGGTGCCGCAGTGCGCATCGCCCTCCACCCCACGCCCGGCCAGGAGCGTGATGACGTCCTCGTTGAGCTTGCTGACGTAGTGGTCGGCGCGGCGGCTCACCGCCGTGACGGTTCCGCCGGGCGCCGTCACGCCTCGGACTCGGCGGCGTCGGTCGGCCTGCGCGGCATCCCGCGCAGCTGCACCGGTGCGGCGTGCAGCGCGCGCAGCCGGACGTCCTTCCAGGACAGCCCCTCGCGCAGCAGCGCGGGCGTGCCCATCGCAACCGCGGTCGCGATCTCGACGGCCTGCAGCACGATGCCGTAGCCGAGCGCGTCGGCGGTGCCCACGCCGTAGGCGCCGTGCAGCACCGCGACGCACGCCGCCTGGAACACGCCGAGGTTCGACGGCGTGGCGGGCAGCACCGCGGTGACGTTGACCGCGAAGAGCACCGCCGCCGCCGCGCCCATCCCGGTGTGTCCGAGCCCAAGCGCGAGCAGCAGTACGTAGCAGGCGACCCACTGAAGGCCCCACGCGGCGAGCTGCGCCAGCGTGGCCTGCATGCCCAGCTTGGGCGAGCGGAAGACGCGCAGCCCGGAACGCACGCTGGTCAGCGCATCGCGCGCCTGGCGCAGCCAGCGCGCCACCCGCTCCGAGCGGGCCGGCAGGCCGCTGCGCAACAGCGCCGGGGCGGCGAGCACCGAGAGCAGGACCGACACCGGCAGCACCGCGATGGCGAGCAGCGCGCCGTGGTGGTCGGCGAACAGCTCGACGGTCGAGACCATCACCACGCCGAGGATCACCAGCGCGACGATGTTCAGCAGCGTCTGGGAGACCAGCGTGCCGAGCACCGCCGGGAAGCTTTCCCGCGTGCGACCGACGCGCCGAGCGACGACCAGCGCGCGAGCGGGCTCGCCGAGCCGGGCGGGCAGCGTGGCCGACATCAGCACCCCGATCGATGTGCCGCGCAACGTGTCGCGGCGGCGGACCCTCGCGGCCGGGAGCGCGGCGCGGAGGATGGCGTGCCAGGCGAGGGCGCGCAGGACCATCGAGAGCCCCATCAGGCCGAGGCCGAGCAGCACCCAGCTCGGGCTGGAGCTCAGCAGCGAGGCGCCGACGCGGTCGAGGCCCACGCGCTGGAACGCGAGCACGGTGAGCCAGGCCATCGCCAGCGTCACGGCGAGCAGGAGAAGCCGGCGCGCCACGGTGAAGCCGCGTTGGCGGCGGGTGCGCGCAAGCTGTTCGGCGGGCTCGAGGCTCGGCAGCCGCCGCGGGCGCGCTCGCGCCTGGCCGTCGGCCGCGCGCAGGCCGAGGCGCTCGCCCGCGGTCTGCACGCGCGTGGCGGGGGCCGGAGCGGCGATCGCATCCTCGTAGGCCTCGGCGACTTCGGCGGCGATCCGCGGCCAGGCATAGCGCTCGGCATGCTCGGCGGCAGCCGCCCCCATCCGCTGCATCCGCGGGCGGTCGTGCGCGAGGTCCAGCAGCGTCTCGGCGAGCGCGGTGCCGTCGCCGCGCGGCACGAGCAGGCCGTCGACGCCGTCGCGGACGACGTCGACGTAGCCCGGGATCGCCGATGCAACCACGGGGGTTCCGGCGGCGAAGGCCTCGGTGAGGACCATGCCGAAGCTCTCGCCGCCCAGCGACGGCGCGCAGAGAACATCGGCCGTGCTCAGCTCGGCACGCTTGACGTCGTCGTCGACCTTGCCCAGCGCGCGCACGCCGCGCAGGTCATGGAGCACCGGCGCGACGTCTTCAGCTGTGACGCCGACGAGGGTCAGCGTGGCGTCGGTGTGCTCGCGCAGCGCCTCGAAGGAGCGCAGCAGCAGCGGCAGGCCCTTGCGCTCGACGGCTTGGCCGACGAACAGGATGCGCAACGGGCCGGGCGCGCCGTTGGGGCCGACGCCCTCGGGCACCTGCACGCCGTTGGGGATCACTCGGTAGCGCCCGCCGTAGAAGCGGCGGCCGGTCCACGCGGCGGCCTCGGAGACCGCGATCCGCACCGCCAGCCGGTTCATGCGCCGGGCGGCGCCCATCAACCGCGCCGCGGTCTGGGTGTGGTTGGTCGAGTAGGTGTGGAACGTGCCGACCAGCGGGATCCCGCGCGTGTAGGAGAGGGCGTCCCAGCAGAGCGTCGGAGCGACCGGCTCCTGGAGATGGACGACGTCGAAGCCGCCGCGGGCCAGCTCGGTGCGCAGCGCGAAGATCGCGGCCGGGGTGATCGCGATGTTGGACACCGCTCCGTTGGCCGGCAGGCCGGCGGTGCGGCCCAGTGCCGTCAGGTACTCAGGCGCATCGCGGGCATCCGGAAGCGCGCCGCGATGGAGGCGCGCCGAGAGGGCGTCCGGGGGGTCGAACGGTGCGAGCACGCGGACGTCGTGGCCCGTGCGGAGGAGCTCCTCGGCCAGGGCCTCGATGTGCCGCGTCACTCCCCCCGGGTACGTCCAGGAGTACGGGGACACGAGCGCAATGCGCACGGGGCCATGGTAGCCGGGCCGACGGGGGACCGGCGAATGGATTCGTATGCTGGAGCCGTGGCAGGCCGGCACTTCGTCAAGTACACGTTCCTGAAGGTCGACCCTGCGTGGCGGCGCCTGCCTGCCGAGGAGCGGGCCGCCCACAAGCGGGAGTTCCTCGCCGCCTGCGAGGACTTCGCCACCGACCACCTGCTGCAGAGCTTCTCGCTGGTCGGCACCCGCGGCGACGCCGAGCTGCTGCTGGTGGTCGAGACCGAGAACCTCGATCGCATCCACGAGTTCCACGTCGTGCTGGCCCAGAGCGGCCTCATGAAATGGGCCACGCAGCCTTACTCGTTCCTCGGCATGCGCAAGGGCTCTGAGTACTCCGACGAGCAGCGCCTCGTGCCGCGCCCCTTCCGCGGGCGCTACCTGTTCGTCTACCCGTTCGTCAAGACGCGCGCGTGGTACGCGCTCGACCCCGACGAGCGCTGGCGGATCATGCAGGGCCACATCGAGGTCGGCCGGGAGTACCCGGGGGTCGACAACCACACCACCTACTGCTTCGGCCTCGACGACCAGGAGTTCGTCGTGGCCTTCGACACCGACGACGTCGGGACGTTCCTCGACCTCGTCCAGCGCCTGCGCACGACCGAGGCCTCGAGCTTCACCCTGCGCGACACGCCCTCGTTCACCTGCATCGCCGCATCGGTCGAGCGCTCACTCAACGCGCTCGACGGCGAGGCGCTGGTCGTCCCAGCACTCACATGAGGGCCGAAGGCCCGTTCAAGGCGGCCTGGATGGCCGCCTACCGTCTCCGACAGCGCCGACCGGAGGGAGGCAAGAGGTGACTGAAGTCCGCGACATCACGATCATCGGCGCCGGGCCGGTGGGGCTCACGACCGCGTTCTGGGCCGGGATGCGCGAGGCGTCCTCGCGGATCATCGACTCGCTCCCCGAGCTCGGCGGCCAGCTCACCACGCTGTATCCGGAGAAGTGGATCTACGACGTGCCCGGCCACCCGCGGATCCTGGCCAAGGATCTCGTCGAGAACCTCCGCGAGCAGGCGATCGAGCAGTTCGACGTGCCCGTGCTCCTCGAGACGACCGCCCAGTCGATCTCCTGGGAGGGCGAGGGCGACGACCGCGTCGTCGTGCTGCACACCGACAACCCCGACCATCCGGAGCTGCGTTCGCGGACCGTCATCGTGTCCGGGGGCCACGGCGCCTTCGAGCCCAAGCGGCTCCCGGTGTCCGACGTCGACATGTCCCCGTGGGAGGGCCGCGGCGCCCATTACCTCGTGGGCGACAAGGCCGCGTTCACCGGCCAGCGCGTGGTCATCGTCGGCGGCGGCGACAGTGCCTGCGACTGGGTGATGAACCTGCTCGACACCGCCGAGCACATCACGCTCGTGCATCGTCGCGAGGAGTTCCGCGCGCACGAGCTGACGGTCTCGCAGGTCAAGCAGGCGGCACAGGGGCCGCATGTCGACGTGCGCGTGCCATACGTGGTCAAGGAGGTGGCTGGCAACGGCCGCGTCGAGGGCGTCGTGCTGCACCACGCCACCGACGGTGAGGATCAGACGGTCGTGGTCGAGTGCGACGCGATCCTGCTCCAGCTCGGCTTCTCGACCAAGCTCGGCCCGCTGAAGGAATGGGGCTTCGAGCTCGACAAGAACGCGATCCGGGTCGGCAACACGTTCGAGACGTCGCTCGAGCGGGTCTGGGCGTGCGGGGACATCACGACCTTCGACGGCAAGCTCAAGCTGATCGCAACGGGCTTCGGCGAGGCGGCTGTCGCCGTCGCTCAGGCCGTCCACACGATCCGGCCCGAGATGAAGCTTCAGCCCGCCTATTCGACCAACACCGGCGTGCCCGGCGCGGTCGAGGGCCAGCCGTAGACCCCTTCGATCACCTGCGCGCGGCGGACCCGGTCCTCGCGCGGCTGCTCGACGAGTGCGGCGTGCCCGACCCACGCCCGCCGCGCGGCGACGCCTACACGGCGCTCGTTCGCTCGATCGTCGGCCAGCAGCTGTCGGTCAGCGCGGCGAACTCGATCTACACGCGGCTGCTGGACTACTTCGGCGCGAAGGCGCCCACGCCGGCGCAGATCCTCGCCGCCGAACCCGAGGAGATGCGCGCCGCCGCGGGGCTGTCACGGGCGAAGGTGACCTTCCTGCGTTCGCTCGCCGAGCACATCGAGTCCGGCGAGCTGGACGTCAAGCGGCTGCCGGAGCTGTCCGACGACGAGCTGATCGCCGAGCTGACCGCGGTCAAGGGCCTCGGCGTCTGGACCGTGCACATGTTCATGCTCTTCGAGCTGCGGCGGCCCGACGTGCTCGCGGTCGGCGACCTCGGCGTGCGCCGGGCCGCCGAGCGCGCCTACGAGCTCGAAGACCTGCCGTCGGCGGCCGAGCTCGAGCAGATCGCCGAGCCGTGGCGGCCGCACCGCTCGGCGGCGTGCCTGCTGCTCTGGCACTCGCTGCGCAACGCGCCCGCCTAGTCGCCGATCAGCCCAGCAGCTCGTGGATGAAGACGTCCGCCGCGGTCCGCGCCGCGGCCGGGATGCCGTTGTGGTCGACGCCTGAATATGTCTTGTAGGTGACCTTCGCGCCCGCCTTGCGCAGCTCGTCGACCGTCTGGTCGGTGAGCGGCGGCAGGACGGTCTGGTCCGCCTTGCCCTGGGCGATCAGCAGCGGGACCTTGATCGTGAGGTCCTCGGGGTCGTTGGCGGACACGAGGGCGAGCAACGGTGCCTTGTCGTAGCCGTCGCGGAGCAGCTCGTTGAGCGGGATGCCGCCGAAGCTGTCGTCGGCGCTGAGCTTGTCGAGGCAGACCTGCTCGATCTGTGGGACGAACGCCAGCGCTCGATCGCTGAACGCCATCGCCGGATCGATGCCGCCGTCGACCGCCGCGGCGTAGATGATGATCGCGGGCAGTCCGCCGAACGGATTGCTCGAGACGCTGTCGAGCACGCCCGCCTGCTCGGCGATGTGGTTTGCGGGCGCCAGCGGCACCGCACCGGCGAGATGCAGCCCCGGCGCGTACTTCGGGCCGAGCGCCGCGGCCCAGAGCACGGCGTGGCCGCCCTGGGAATGGCCGATCGCGACCCAGTGGCCGTTGACGTGGCGGTTGAGCCCGCGTGCGGCGCTGACGATGTCGACGACGCTGCGGCCCTCGGATGCGCCGATCAGATACGGATGCGACCCCTTGGTCCCGAGGCCCTGGTAGTCGGTCTGCGCCACGGCGAAGCCGTCGTCCAGCCACTCGTTCATCTGGGCCAGCAGGCTCTTCGTGTACTTGTCGTCCGGCTTGCCGCCGACCATCCGCGTCGGCGCGCAGGAGTCGGCGATGCCGGTGGTGCCGTGGGCCCAGGAGACGACCGGCCAGCCGCCCTTGGGCGCCTTGCCCTTGGGCAGCGTGATCATGCCCGACACCGCGACCCGCTTGCCGTCGGTGTTGAGCGACCGGTAGAGCACCCGCCAGGTGCGGCCGGCCGACGGCGTCTTGCCGCCGTGGATCGCGCGCGCCCAGATCAGGCTGCCGTGCGGGCCGGCGACGATCTGCGGCGCCGGCGGCGAGTAGAACGCGAGCCCCGAGGGACCGGTGGTGACGGCGGCTGAAGCGGGGACGGTCAGGCCGGCGCAGAGCAGCGCGGCGAGCGGGACACAACGGCGTAGGCGCATGGGGCGACCGTACGACGTGCCGCGAACCGGTGCAATCACCGGCACTCGGTGCGCCCGCGCGTCACCCACGCCTCATAGGCGGGGTACAGCGTGGTCAGCCCGAGGTCGGCCAGGCCGACCGGGAACGCCGGGTCCTCGCGGAACGTGTACTGGAACGCCGCCTCGATCCGGCCGTCGGCGCGCCACCTGCGCAGCCGCGCGGCCATGAGCGAACAGCCGTCGGGCGCGGCGCCGACGCCGGTCTCCGTGATCCACAACGGCACCTCGTGATCGCAGCCGTGGCGGTCCAGCGCGCGCTCGACGCCGCGGAGCAGTTGGTCGACCTCCCCCGGGCTGACGCCCTCGAGCTGGCGCCCGGCGCCGCGCGGGCGCACGAGGTGGGCGTGCTGGGCCCACGCGTCGGCGGCGCAGACGATGTCCGACGGCAGCGCGCGGGCGAGCTCGGAGGCACCGGTCGCGCGCGGATGCGGGTCGGGGATGCCGGCGGTCTCGCCCAGCAGCAGGCGGTGCTCGCCGCCGGCCTCGGTGAGCTCGGAGCGCATGGCGGCGACCAGCTGTGCGTAGCCGCGGGCGGCGAGCGTCGGCGAGTGGGGCTCGCAGCGCTGGCGCTGGGGGTTCAGGAACGCGGGCAGGTTCGGCTCGTTCCACGCGCTCCACCAGGGCAGCTCGATGCCCTGCGTGCGACCGAGCTCCAGCAGCGAGCGCACGAACGCGCGGTAGTCGGCGATCCGTGGCATCCGGGCGTAGGGCGTGGTGCCGGGGCGCTCGCAGCCGACCGCCGGCCGGGCGGCCCAGGCCGGCGTGCCGTAGATGACGAGCACCGGCTCGGCGCCGAGCGCCGCGACCGCCAGCAGGGTGTCGCGCACGCCCGCCCACCCCGCGCACGGCGGCTGGGCGCGCATGCAGCCGTCCTGGGCCTGGGTCCAGTCCGGGGGGCGGTTGGCGACGGGCTGGACGTGCGACCAGTCGACGAGCACGCGCACGTAGCGCGGCTTCAGCGCGGCGAGCCGGTCGCGCCAGAGCGCGAACTCGGCCGGCTGCGGCCCGGGCGCGAGCAGATGCGGGTTGGCCTCGGTGATGCCGACCGCGAACGCAGGAGGGCGCGGAGCGGCCGGGACCGTCGTGGTGGCGACCGTGCTCGTCGCGACCGTGGGCTGCTTCGCTTCGCCCCCGCATCCGGCGAGGACGACGATGGCGGCGGCGAGAAGAGCGCCGAAGAGGGCCGAAGGCCCGGTCACGGACGCCCGGAGGGCGGACGTTCTCATCAGAAGTGCGGGCAGGATGCCCGCACGGGGACTCCTATACGGCGGAAACCTGCTCCTCCTCCGCCACGCGGAACGAGGAGCCGCAGCCGCACGCGGCGACGACGTTGGGGTTGTTGACCTGGAAGCCGGCGCCCTGGAGGGAGTCGACGTAGTCGATCGTCGAGCCGTCGACGTAGGGCAGGCTCGGACCGTCGACAAGGAGCTTCAGGCCGTGGCTCTCGAAGACCACGTCGCCATCGCGCTGCTCGTCGAAGGCGAGCTGATACTGAAAGCCCGAGCAGCCACCGCCGCGCACTCCGACGCGCAGCCCGGCCGCCTCCGCGGCGTCGCCCTGGCCGGCGAGAAACTCCTGGACTTTCTCGGCGCCCTTGTCGCTGAGGACGATGCCCTGGGCCTTGTAGGTGACTTCCTGACTCATCGCTTCACGAAGTATAGCGAGGGGCTACGCTGTCTCGGATGGCCACCGCCGACGAGGTCAAGCAGCGGATCGAGGCAGCCATCCCGGGCGCCGAAGCCCATGTGCAGAGCGCCGACGACGTGCATTTCAGCGCCCGCGTCGTCAGCGATCGCTTCGCCGGGATGAACCGCGTCCAGCAGCACAGGCTCGTCTACGACGTGTTCGACGGCGAGCTCGGCGGGACCATCCACGCGCTGTCACTCAAGACGGAGACACCATGAGCGAACCGCAGACGTCGAACCCCATCCGCGACGCGATCGCAGACGCGATCGGCTCCAACCGCGTCATCCTCTTCATGAAGGGCACGCCCGAACAGCCGATGTGCGGCTTCTCGGCGCGCACGTCCGCCGCGCTGCAGACGCTGGGCGCGCCGTTCGCGGCGGTCGACATCCTTCCCGACCCGCGCATCCGCCAGGAGCTGTCGGCGATCTCGGGCTGGCCCACCATCCCCCAGCTGTTCGTCGAAGGCGAGCTGGTCGGCGGCGCCGACATCGTCGCCGAGATGTACGAGACCGGCGAGCTGGCCGGAGTGCTCGGCGTCGAGACGCCGGCGGACGCCCCCGAGGACGCGCCCGCGGGGGCCGACCCCGCACCGGCGCCGCTCTCGGTGGAGAACAGGCTCGGCACCTGACGGCCATGGCCGCTGCGACCGCGCAGCAGGAGGCGCACGCCGCGACCAACGGCGCCGGGCGGGTGCCGGCGCTGCCGCCCGGGCCGCAGATGCCCGGCCACCTGATGACGCTCGGCTGGATCACCCGGCCGCTACCGCTGCTCGAACGCTGGCGTGCCGCCTACGGCGACACCTTCACCATGCGCATCGAGGACCTGACGTGGGTGGTGCTCTCCAACCCGGAGGACGTCAAGACCGTCTTCAAGGGCGACCCGCGGCTGCTGCACGCCGGCGAGGCGAACGAGGTCCTGCGTCCGGTCCTCGGGGACAACTCGGTGCTGCTGCTCGACGAGGAGCGCCACCTCGCCCAGCGCAAGCTGATGCTCCCCGCATTCCACGGCGAGCGGATGCAGCGCCACCGCGAGACGATGGCCGGCGTCGCGCGCGACGCGATCGCGCGCTGGCCGGTCGGTGAGGAGTTCGCGCTTCACCCGCACATGCAGGCCGTGACGCTCGAGGTGATCATGCGCGTCGTCTTCGGCGTGCGCGAGGCCGAGCGGCTCGACCCGCTGCGCGCCGGCCTGAAGGCCTTCCTGGACTCCGCGAGCGACCCGCGACTGCTGGCGGCGTTCGCGATCCTCGGCCCGCGGCGGATACGCAAGGCGCGGTTCTTCCGCCGCATCATCGAACCCGTCGACACGCTGCTATTCGAGGAGATCCGCCGCCGCCGGCAGGAGAGCGGCCTCGACGAGCGCGAGGACGTGTTGTCGATGCTGATCCAGGCGCGGCACGAGGACGGCGAGCCGATGACCGACCAGGAGCTGCGCGACGAGCTGATGACGCTGCTGGTCGCCGGGCACGAGACGACGGCGACGGCGCTGGCCTGGGCGCTCGAGCGGCTCGTCCGCCACCCCGACCAGATGGCGCGGCTGCGCGCCGCGGCGCAGTCCGACACCGACGAGGCCTACCTCGACGCGGTGACCCAGGAGACGCTGCGCCGCCGGCCGGTGATCCCCTTGGTGGTGCGCAAGCTCACCGAGCCGATGGAGCTCGGCGGGCAGCTGCTGCCCGCGGGCGTCGCGGTCGCGCCGTGCATCTACCTGCTCCACCACCGCGCGGACGTGTACCCCGACCCTTACGCGTTCCGGCCCGAGCGGTTCCTGGAGAACCCGCCCGGCACGTACACGTGGATCCCGTTCGGCGGCGGGCTGCGCCGCTGCCTGGGCGGCAGCTTCGCGCTGCTGGAGATGAAGACCGTGCTGCGCGAGGTCGTCAACGCGATGAGCCTACGTCCGGCCGACCCGCGCCCCGAGCCGATGAAGCGCCGCGCGATCACCTGGACGCCCGGGTCGCGGCGCCCGGGTCATCGCCGAACGGGCCTAGGGCCGCACGACGACCCGCACGCGCAGCGTCCCGCTGATCCGCAGCGCCGGGTCGCGGTAGACCGGGCGCTCGCGCAGCGCGACGCCCTCGGGGCCGGGCGGCAGGGCATCGGCGCCCGTCGGAGGATCGAGCGGCGTGTCGGCGGACTGCGGCGGGCGGAAGCTCGCGGTCACGCCGTCGTAGCGATGGATCGCCGCGATCGTCCGCGACAGCCCGACGAGCGAAGTCGGCCCGAACTCGGCTGTCGCGCCAGGGTCGCGGCCGCCGAGGATCCCCGCCAGCTGCGATAGCGCGCCGCCGGCGGCGTCGGATGGCGTGCCGGTGAGCACGAGGTCGCGCTCGCCCGCCGGCATCCCGCGCGGCACGTGCACGCGGATCGTCCGCATCACTCGCGCCCCGCCGATGCGCAGCAGGCGCGCGCGCACGTTGAAGTTGCGACCGCGCCGCACGCGGTGCGGCGCCTTGCCGCCCGCCAGGAACGCCTGCGACAGCCCGCGGCGCACCTGCAGGTCGACACTTACGGAGGTGATGTGCATCGGGCCGAGCATGAAGCTGTCGATGGCCGAGCCGGCCGTGCCGAAGTCGAGCACGGGTACCGAGGCGCCCAGCGAGATCGCCCCCGTCGAGGCGCTCCCGGCGCCGATGCCCACGTAGGTGTTGCAGAAGTGCATCGGCGTGCGCAGCTCCTGCACGGCGACGTTGACGCACATGTTGGCGCTCTCGCGGATCGGGCTGCCGTGAAGCACGGCGTACACGGCCTGGGCGACGGCCGCGGTGCCCACGATGCTGAGCGCCGAGGCGCCGGTCGGCAGGCCGACCTCCCGCTCGTCGGCCAGTTCGGTCGCGATCACTTGGCGCTCGCCCGTGTCCGTGTCGGTGGCCGTGACGGTCAGCGGATAGCGCGGCGGCAGGACGCCGAGCCTGCCCGTGATCGCAGCGACGCCGTCCCCCGTGAGCGTGCCGACGACGTGGCCCGGCGAGGCGAGCTTGTAAGAGGTGAGATCAGGTGCGCCGAGCGGGTTGGACACGACCGTGTAGACGTAGGCGTCCTGGAGGAACAGCGCGCGGGCGCCGACCGAGTCCAGCGGGTGGCCGAAGCCCCACACGGCGTCGCCGTCGACGTACGTCACGGTCCCGATCGCGCTCAGGTTGATCGCGCCGTTGGCGAGCCCGGCGGCCATCGACGCGCCGGGGCGCAGCGCCTGCACGCCGAACTCCGCCCGCGGCGCCGCGGGCGCGGTGTAGAGCGGGCGCCCGGCCATGCCGGCGGCGCGCTCGAATACGGCACCCACCGGGGCCGACAGGCCGCTGAGGCTGAGCGGAACGGCGAGCGGTTGCGCACGGCGCAGCATCCGCGGCGCCCGACGGGCCGAGGACGGCGGCGACACCGGTTCGGACAGGACCTCCTCGATCGGCGTGCCCAGAACGAGCTTGTTGCCGTACTCCCCCACGCCCTCCGACAGCGCGGCCGCGACCCTCATGCCCCCGTCGCTGCCCGGGCAGTAGACCGGCGAGCCGGAGAACCCGGGGCCCGCGCCGGTGCCGTCCACTGCGGGCCCCGAGATGCGCATGAGCAGGCGCGACAGGCCGGAGCCGTCGCTGATGACGTCCTCGATCCTGACGTCGAAGCCGACGATGTCCACACCGTGCACGACCGTGTAGCCGGTGCACGCCATTCCGGCCCGCACGTCGCCGAGCGGCATGATCGGATCGCCCGCCGCGTGAGCCGGCGCCGCCACCGCAAGGCAGCCGAGAAGGCCCAGAAAAGCGCTGCGCTGCGGGGACAGGGGGGCTAGCATCGGCGAATGGCCCGGGGAGGAGTAGCGATCCGAGCCCTCGAGTGGGACGGCACGCGGCTGCGGGCGTTGGACCAGACGCTACTGCCCGAGCAGGAGGTCTGGCTGGAACTTCGGGGCGCAGCGGACACCGCGGTCGAGGCGATCCACGCCGTGGCGCGGCCCGCGGTCGCCGCATGAAGCGCTGGCTCGGCGCGGCGGCGGCGGTCGTCCTCGCCGCGGGAGCGGCCCCGGCCACGGCGGCCGCCGCCTGCTCGCCGACCGCGAGCCCCGATCCGGCGATACCGACCTGGCAGGCGGTCAACGGCTACGCGCTTGGCAGCCGTGAGGCCACCGACCAGGAGATCGAGAAGTACATGGCGATGGTCGACGGCGCCTCGACCCGCGTGCGCACGGGCGTCGCGGGACGGTCGGTACAGGGCCGCCCGCTGCCGTACGCGATCGCCGGCACACCCGCGAACGTCGCGCCGGGCCGGCTGGCGGCGATCTCGTCGCGCCTGCGCGCGGTCCGCGCCGGCACCGCTTCGCTTCCGCGCGGGAAGAGCCCCGCGTTCGCCTGGGTCGCGGGCAGCGTGCACGGCAACGAGCCCTCGGGCGCCGACGCCGACATGCGGCTCCTGTACGAGCTGGCGGCCGGCCGCGACTGCGTCGCCCGCGAACGCCTGAGCCGGCTGGTGACGATCCTGCTGCCCGTGCAGAACCCCGACGGGCGCGCGGCGAACTCGCGCTTCAACGGCGCGGGGTTCGATCTCAACCGCGACTGGTTCGCGCGCACCCAACCGGAGACCGACGCGAAGATCGCGCTGCTGCGCCGCTACCCGCCGATCCTGTTCGTCGACCAGCACGAGCACGGCGCCGGCGCGTTCTTCTTCCCGCCCAACGCCGACCCGATCCACCACGAGGTGCCGAACGGCGCGCTGTCGGCGATCGCAGACGTCTTCGGCCCGGCGCTACGCCGCGCGTTCGACGCCGCCGGCCTTCCCCACGTCAGCTCGGGTACCTACGACCTGTTCTTCATGGGCTTCGGCGACAGCGTCCCGACCACGCTGTTCGGCGCGGCCGGGATGACGTTCGAGAAGGGCAGCGACGCGCCTTACCAGGAGCGCGTCGACCAGCACCACCTCGCCGCCGCCACCGCGCTCACCGCCGCAGCACGCCACGAGCCCGGGCTGCTGCGCGGGTGGGCGCGCGAGTGGCGCGCGGCGCGCGAGCAGGGCGCCCGCGGACACCTGCAGCCCAACCGGGCGATCATGCCCGGCGGCAGCGTGAGCTTCCAGGTGCCCACGCGCCGCGTCTACGGATACGCGATCAGGGCCGACGTCCACGCGGCCGACGCGGTGGTGCTTGCACGGCGGCTGGCGTCGGCCGGCGTCCGGGTCGACCGGCTGCGCGCGCCGCTGCGCACGAAGGCGCTGCGGGGCTTCGGCGAGACCGCCACCGCGGCCGCGACGCTGCCCGCCGGCACGTTCTACGTGTCGATGGCGCAGACCGCCAAGCACTGGATCGAGGCGATGCTCGGTGACGACGCCTACGTCCCGATCCCGTACACCTACGACGTCTCCTCGTGGTCGAACCCGTTGCTGATGGGGCTGGCGGGTGGTGCGCTCCAGGCGCGGGTCGGCAAGCCCGCGGTCGAGCGCTTCAAGCCCGGCTCGCCGATATCGCAGCCGGCGGGCGCCGCCGCGCCCGCATACGGATTCCCCGGCGGAGCGGAGGGCTCGCTGGACCTCGCGTTCGCGCTGCTGAAGGCGGGGGCGGCGGTCTCACGCCGCCCCACCGACGGTGGCTTCGTGGTGTCGAGGCCGACGGACGTCGCCGCGCTGAAGGCGGCGGCCGCGGCGCGCAACGTCGGCCTGTCGGCACTCGACGCCGCACCTGGCGACGCGGTCGCGCTGCGTCTCCCCCGCGTCGCGCTGCTGCCGGGCGCGAGCCCCGTCAGCGCCGCATGGTCGCGTCACCTGCTCGAACGACGGTTGGGGCTCGCCGTCGACGTGCTCGACGCGAACGCGATCGCAGCCGGACGGCTCGCCGCGGGCGGCTACACCGCCCTCGTCGCCACGGCCGGGGCGGGCGGCGCGTTGTCGGCGCCCGCGGCGCTCGCGTTGGGAGCCTGGGTGCGCTCCGGCGGGGAGTTGGTGGGCGTCAGACGCCAGGGAGTCGACGTGGCGCGGGCCGCCGGGCTCACCGCGGTGACCGCCATCCCCGCGCCCGAGGGCTTCAAGGTCGCCGGTGCGGCGCTGCGCGTCACGCTCGACCCGGCAGACCCCGTGGCATGGGGCGAGGCCGGCGAGAGCTACACGTTCGTCGTCGACGATCCGATCCTCGACGCCCACGGCGCCCGCGTGGTGGCGCGCTATCCGGCCAATGGCCGTTTTCACGTCTCGGGCTACAGCAACGGGGCCGACGTGCTGCGCGGCACAGCGGCTGCGACCGACGAGCTCGTCGGGGCCGGGCGGGTCGTCCTCTTCGCCTTCGACCCGGCGTTCCGCGGCTACGTCGAGTCGACCGAGCGGCTCGTCGGCAACGCGCTGCTCGCGCCACCCGGCGCCGCCTGAGCACTCGGCGCCGCCCGCCAGCGGAGGTTCTCGACGATGCGGTGCGAATCGCAGATCGCCTCGCCGGAGACAACGAGCAGCGGCACGTGGTCCTGGCCGGAGAGCGCGCGCACCTCGGCGCGGTCCGACCGCCGCCACGGAACCCGTACGACGTCGGCCTGCACGTCCTGCCGGCGCAGCTCGCGCGCGACCCGCCCGCACGGGCAGAGCCAGTTCGTCGGCGTGCGGCAGCGGTACAGCGTGGCCATGTCCGGAGGGTACGTCAGGTGCTCTTGGAGAGGACTAGGCTCCGGCCGCGATGGCTCCCGTCGCGATCGTCACCGACTCGACCCACTACACGCCGCGCGAGCTGATGGCCGGCGCCGAGGTCCACGAGGTCAGCCTGTACGTCCACGAAGGCGACGTCCAGCAGCGCGAGTCGGAGATGGGCGATTTCGGCCCGTTCTACGAGCGCATGCGAACGGCCGCGGCGCTGCCCACGACCTCACAGCCGTCGATCGGCGACTTCCTCGAGGTCTACAGGCCACTCGCCGACGCCGGCAGAGACATCGTCTCCATCCACATCTCGGGAGGGATCTCGGGGACGGTCGAGTCCGCCCGCCAGGCGGCCGAGGAGCTGATGAGCGCGCACCCCGACCGGCGCATCGAGGTCATCGACTCGCGCAAGGCGTGCGGCGCGCTGGGGTTCATCCTGCTCACCGGCGCCGCGGCCGTGCGCTCCGGCGGCGACGTCGACCAGGTCGTCGCGCGCGTGCGCGAAGCCACCGCGAACACCCGGCTCTGGTTCGCCGTCGACACGCTGGAGTTCCTGCGGCGCGGGGGGCGGATCGGCGCGGCGCAAGCGTGGCTGGGCGGCGCCCTGAAGATCAAGCCGATCCTCTCGATGGACAGCGAGATCACCCCGGTCGAGCGCGTGCGCACGGCGGGCCGTGCCTTCGAGCGCATGGTGGAGTTCCTGCGCACCCAGGCTGCCGACGGCAACGACGGTTGGATCGTCCAGCACATCCAGGCCGAAGACCAGGCGCAGCGGCTGGCCGAGGCGGGGCGCGAGATCTTCGGCACCGACCCGCTGTTCGTCTCGGAGATCGGCCCGGTCATCGGCGCCCACGTCGGCCCCGGGCTGCTCGGCGTCGGTGGCGGGCCGGCGTCGCTGCTGCGCTAGGGCTAGCCGCCGGCGTCGGCGACGGTCTCGGGGATCACGACCTCGCCGCGATCGCGCCAGACGTCGCGCAGCACGGTCTGGATGGCCGCGGCGATCGGGATCGCCACGAGCGCACCGAGGATCCCCAGCAGCGAGCCGCCGATCAGGATCGCCACGATCACCACCAGTGGCGAGACGTTCACGGTCCGCCGGTAGACGACCGGCTGGATCACGTTGTTCTCGACCTGTTGGTAGATCAGGAAGACGATCAGCCAGACGATCGTCGACGACGGGAAGTCGTTGAACACGGTGACGATCGCGATCACCACGCCGCCGATCGTCGCCCCGACCAGCGGGATCAGGTCCAGGAACGCCATCAGCACCGCCAGCGGCGCGGCGAACGGCACGCCGAGGATCGTCAGCGTGATGTAGGTCGTCACGCCGGCGATCAGGCTGATCAGCAGGTTGCCGGCCACGTAGCCCGCGGTCGACTTGTAGATGTCTGTGGCCAGCGCCCGGTAGCGAGCCTCCTTCTGCGGCCCGCGCATGCCTAACAAGAAGCCGGCGATGCGCCCGCCGTCGAGCAGCAGGAAGAACGTCATCGTCAGCACCGTCACGAGCTGGACGAGCTTGCTGAACACGCCGACGGTGATCGCCGACAGCTCGCTTGCCAGGCTGCCGAGCTTGGTGGGCAGCATCCGCGCCTGCTCGTTGAGCTTCTCGGAGATGTCGTACTTGTTGTCGTACTTGCGGAACTGGTCGTTCTTGCGCAGGTCCTCGATGTAGCCCGGCAGGTCGTCCGAGAGCGACGACGACCTGGCTGACGACGGGCGGGACGACGAGCAGCCCGACGCCGACGATCGCGGACGCGATCAGCACGTAGACGAGCATGATCGACAGCGCGCGCGGCACGCCGCGGCGGTGGAACATGGCCACCGCCGGACCGAGCGCGACGGCCAGGAACACCGCGATGAACAGCAACAGCAGCGTCGAGCGGACCAGGTACATCACGTAGAGGACCGCCAGCGTCAGCACCACGGTGAGCACGATGCGGACGACCGTGCGCGTGGATGGGGGCCCGCTCACGGCCGCGAACGCTACGGCCGCTCCCGGACGGCGCTTCGCGCCCGACGTTCAGGCCGAGACGATCAGCCGCGGCGGCCGAACAGGCCGCCCATGGCGGCCAGCCCGCCGCCGACCACGAACCCTGCGACGGCGGCGCCGATCAGGACCTCGCGCTTGTGGCGGCGCAGGTGCCGGCGCCAGTCGGCGACGACCGCGACCTCGGCGCGCAGCTTGTCGACCGAACGCACCAGCTCGGTGCGGTTGCTCTCGATCGACCGGCGGATCTCCTCGGGGCTGCGCGACGCGCTCATGAGTGGCTCAACTCGTCCTTGGTCTTGCGGGCCTCGTCGATGGCCATCGCAGGCGTCGGCGGCGAGCCGGACTTGAAGAAGCGCGCCGCGACGAGCCCGGCAACGCCCCCGAGGATGAACAGCACGGCGGCGACGATGAAGAAGCCCCAGAAGATCTGGGTGTCCGGCACGGGGATCGCCCAGAAGGCCAGCCACGCGAGGCCGTGGAAGAGCAGGACGACACCGAAGATCGCGAACACCGCGGCCGCACCGCCGACCGCCGCGCCCTTGGCGAGCCGGCTGATCTTCTCGGAGACCTCGGCCTTGGCGAGCTCGATCTCCTCGCGGATCAGCAGCGAGGCGCGCTCGGAGATCTCGTTGACCGCCTCGGCGATGCCCTGGGCGGAGCTGTGGTCGTCGGTGGTGATCGGCTCAGTCGTCATCGCGTGAGAAGCGCTTGAGGATCAGGGCGGCGAACAGGCCGCCGGCGAACGCGGCGCCGGCGAGGATCTCCGGCCGCTGGTCCTCGTCGGGCTTGGGGTCGGCGGTCCACCCCGGCGCGGTCGACTCCGCGGGCGGCGGCGTCCACCCCGGGACGGTCGAGCATCCGGGCCCGCGTTGGTGGGGCTGTGAAGGTCGCCGCTCACTCGGGTGGATCTTCCCCGAAGATCCGCCGGTAAATCGTCGCGGCGACCCGCGCCGTCAGGATGCTGGCCAGCGCGCCGACGCCGGCGAGCAGGCCCGACCAGGCAAGGCGTTTGACGAGGTCGTTCTCCACGGGGCGCCGAAACCTAGCGCAGATCAGACGCGCGCCGCCGTTGCGTCCAGGCCACCGCAGATCGTCTCGACGACGAAGTCCTTGGCCTGCTCGTACTCCGCCTCGCCGGATGGGATGAGGTCGAAGATCCAGCCCGTCAGGACCTGCTCGATCGCCCCGTAGAAGGCCAGCGCGGCGAATTGCGAGGTCACGCGGTCGGCGAACGTGCCGTCGGCCTGGCCGCGCTCGACGATCGCG
Organism: uncultured Actinomycetes bacterium; assembly: GCA_963825415.1. Lineage (GTDB taxonomy): Bacteria > Actinomycetota > Thermoleophilia > Solirubrobacterales > Solirubrobacteraceae > BP-464. Next base: position 693,972 of record CAWGTD010000006.1, read on the forward strand.
GCGATCCCCGCGTACGCCTCGCGGATCACCGCGAGGTGCGTCTGCCCGAACGAGTTCGCCGCACGCGTCACCTCGACGATGATCACCTTCATCAGGTCGGGGTCGTGGCGGTAGGAGTCCACGATGAACGAGGCGATCGCGTAGAGCTTGTCGCGGGCCGGGATCTCCTGGCGGTCGATGTCGGCGATCAGCTCGAGCAGCACGTTCCAGCGCTCGAGGAAGAGCGTGTCGAGCACCTCGTCCTTGGAGCCGAAGTAGTGATAGACGAGCCCGTAGGCGACCCCCGCCTCCTCGGCGATGTCCGACACGCGGCACTGCGTGAAGCCCTTGGCGGCGAAGACCCGCACCGCGGCGTCGAGGATCTGGCGGCGGCGGTCCTCCCGCGAGACGGCCGTCATGCGTAGACCTCGGATTCGCGTCGGTTGGCGAGCGACGGCAGGCGGCGGCGCACGTCCTCGAGCCGCTCGAGGTCGAGGTCGGCGAGCACCACCGCCTCGGAGTCGGGCGCCTGGGCCAGGACGACGCCCCACGGGTCGACGATCATCGAGCGCCCTCCCGACCGCAGGCCGGCGCCGTGCGCGCCGAACTGGTTGGCGGCGACGACGAACGCCTGGTCCTCGATCGCCCGAGCGCGCAGCAGGACCTCCCAGTGGTCGCGCGTGGTGGCCAGCGTGAACGCGCTGGGGACGGTGATCACGCGGGCGCCGCGCGCCGCGAGCGCCCGGTAGAGCTCGGGGAAGCGCAGGTCGTAACAGATGCTCAGCCCCAGCTCGACGCCGCCGGCCGTGCGCGAGACGACCACCTCGCCGCCGGGCTCCTCGGCCTCCGACTCGCGGTACTGCGTCCCGTCGACCTCGACGTCGAACATGTGCAGCTTGCGGTAGAGCGCGCGCACCTCGCCGTCGGGGCCGACGTGGGCGCTGGCGTTGACCAGCCGCTCGCGGCCGGGCTCGCGGAGCGACAGCGACCCGGCGACGAGGTCGATGCCGAGCTCGGCCGCGACCGCGCGTGCCCAGCTCAGCGCCGGCCCGTCAAGCGTCTCCGCGCCGGCGCGCAGGGTGTCGGCCGGGCCCAGCACGGGCCACTTCTCCGGCAGCACGACGAGCTCGGCGCCACCCGCCGCCGCCTCGCGCACGAGTCGGTCGGCCGATGCGAGGTTGCGGTCCTTGTCGTCTGTTGAGTTGAGCTGGACGGCCGCGGCGCGCAGCGGAAAGGCTCCCTTGATCGACTCGTCAGTCAAGATAGCCGCGATGCCCGTCGGGCTCCCCTACCGCAGCCCACCGGCGGCGCCCGAGGACCGCCCGACCGGACTGCCGCTGCCGCCCGCGCGCATGCCGGCATGGCGCGACTCGCGGCCGCTGAAGCGCTGGCGCTACGTCGGGATCTACGGGCCGGAGTTGATGGCCTGCTTCGGGGCGGTGTCGATCGGCGGACTGCCCCAGAACTTCTGGGCGCTGTGGGACCGCCGTACGCGCACGCTGCGGGAGCGCACGCACCTGCGCGCCGGGTCGGTGCGAATGGACCCCGGCCGCGTGCGGGTTCGCGATCGCGGGGTCGCCGTCGACCTCGTCTTCGACGAGGCCGAGGTGCAGGACGTCGAGACGATCTCGCCACACAGCGGCTCCTACATCTGGACGCGCAAGCGCGCCGGGGTCACCGTATCCGGGACGGTCGTGGTCGACGGCCAGGCGCAGTCTGTCCTGGCTCGCGGCGTGATCGACGACTCGGCCGGCTACCACGCACGGCACACCGCGTGGTGCTGGAGCGCCGGCGTCGGGGAGACCGTCGACGGGCTTGGGGTCGGCTGGAACCTGGTCGCCGGCGTCCACGACGCTCGGCGCGACAGCGAACGCACCGTCTGGCTGGCGGGCCGGCCGACCGAGGTCGGCCCGGTGCGCTTCGACGACGCGCTCGAGGAGGTCGGCGGCGCCGACGGGGCGTGGAGCCTGCGCTGCACGGCCGAGGCCGTGCGCGAGCGCGAGGACAACCTCGGGCTGATGCGCTCCAGCTACCGGCAGCCGTTCGGCACCTTCACGGGCACGCTGCCCGGCGGCCTCGGCCTCGCCGAGGGCTTCGGGGTGATGGAGCGCCACGACGTGCGCTGGTGAGCGCGGCAGCCGCGGCTACGCGGCTACCGTCATGGCCGGCCGCGCCGGGCGCAGCCTTGCCTGCGAAGCCTTCTCGCTGATGCGGACCTCGGCGACCAGCATCGCGCGCTCGGGCGCCTGCTCGAGCCGCACGGCGAGCTCCGCCGCGCGCGCCGGGCTGACGCCGCAGGCGATGAGGAAGCGGATCAGCGTCGGGCCCTCGCCGGGCGCGACCGCCAGCTCCTCGACCAGCTCGGGGGTCGCGTCGGCGGAGACCGCGCCGGTGCTGCGCAGCACGCAGATCGTCACGTCGTCGTCGAGCTCGTCGGCGTTCTTCTCCAGGCAGGCCAGGACGTCGTCTGCGGTGGCGTCGGGGCCGAGGTCGCGCAGCCAGGTCGCCAGCTCGTCGGAGCCGACGCGCCCGTCGCCGCGCCGCGCCTCGGTCGCGCCGTCGGTGAACAGGCAGACGGTGGTGCCCGGAGGCAGCGGCAGCGTGGTCTGCCGGCGGCCGGTCGGCACGCCCGCGCCGAGCGGCGCAGGCCATGCGACCGCGACGGGCCGGTGGCCGACGCCGCCGACGACGATCGGCGGCACGTGGCCGGCGGAGGCGAGCGTCAACGTGGAGCGGAAGCTGTCGTGCACGGCGACGACGGCGGTCGCGAGCAGACCCTCGTGGCGGTCGGCGAGCACTGCGCCGGCGGTGGCCAGCGAGGTCCGCGGCTCGAGGCCCGCCTCGAGGTAGGCGCGCAGCGTGTGGCGGACGAGCACGGTTGCGGCCACCGCGTCGCGGCCGCGGCCGGCGACGTCGCCGACGACCACGGCGGCGCGGCCGTCGGTGAGCTCGAAGGCGTCGTGGAAGTCGCCACCGCTCGCGGGCCCCTCGGCCGGCCGCGAGGCGACCGTGAGGGCGAGACCGCCGAGGGCGCCGGGGACCACCGGCATGACCGCGCTGCTCAGCGTCGCGACGTCGGCGCGCAGGGTTCGCTGCGCGGCGAGCAGCCTGACCGCGCGGCGCGACTGCAGCACCGAGACGGCGACGAGCAGCAGCGCCAGCGCCCCGAGGCCACCCATCCCCACCCACACCGTGCGCGGGATCTCGACGATCGCGCGGGCGAGCGGCTTCAGCGCGACGGCCGCCGGGTTGCTGCGCTTGGGAGGAACGACCGGGTTCGCGTCGATCTGATTGCGCTGGGAGTCCGTCGAGCCCGTCTCGCCGTCAGCGGAGTCGATCACCTCGACGGCGCCGATCGGCGGCGACGTGACCGGGCTGGAGCCCGTCGGGACCGCCGCGGCGGGGGCCTCCGTGAGCGGGGTCGCGGGCGTAGATGTCGGAGCTGTGGGGCCCGGCTGCTTCGTGGGCGCGGGCGTCGACACCGGGGCGGGCGCCTGCGCGGGCGGCCCGGCGGCGGGCGTGGGGACGAGCGGGATGACGACCGACGCCGCCGACTGGGTGGGCAGGCGGGCGGGCGGGCCGTGGTAGGCCTTGGCCGGCCCGCCAAGGGACTGCTTGAAGAGCTTTGCCAGCTCGCGGGCGAGCCAGGCGGACAGCTCGGCGCGATGGCGCGCGATGTCGGCCTGCTTCTTGGCGAGCTCGCGGGCGAGCGCGGCTCGCTTGGCGTCGAGCTTGGCCTGGTCGTGCGCGATGTGGTCGGCGAGCTGCTGACGCGTGCGGTCGAGCTCAGCCTGATCGTGGGCGACGTGCTTGGCCAACTCGGTGCGCTTGTGCTCGACCTTGGCCTGCTCCTTGGCCTGGTGCCGGGCGGCCTTCTCCTGGTACTTGGGCGACGGGGCCTTGCCCGCGGCGGCGGGCTGCGGCGCGGCGGCGACCGGAGTGGTCTGACTCTGCTGGGAGATCTCCTGGGCGCGGTCGTCGAGCTTGGCCTGCTCCTTGGCGGTGTGCTCGGAGATCTTCTGCGCCTTGCGCTCCAGCTCGGCCTGCTTCTTGGCCGCTTCCTCCTGGAGGTGCTGCGCCTTGCGGTCCAGGTCGGCCTGCTTCTTGGCCGCCTCCTCCTGGACGTGCTGCGCCTTGCGGTCCTGTTCGGCCTGCTGCTTCTGCGCCTGCGTGGGCTTGGCGGCGTCCGGGCCGTCCTTGCCGCCCTTGGCGCCGGAGATCGTGGCGGTGAACACCAGGAGCAGGACGGCGAGGCAGGCAGCGGCCAGCACACGGCGCGAGCGCCGTGCGAGCCCTACGGGTGTGCGGGAACGAGCCCGCCCCGCCCTGCGCGCCATTGGTCAATCCTCGCGGAAGTGGGCCGACTTTTCCAGGGACAGGGGGTCGAACTCTTGTCCACATCCCCACTTTTTCCCGCAACGTGCGCGGGACGCCGAAATCTCTACGCTCCCGCCCCGTGGGCCCAGAAAACGTGCCGTTCGGCAACTACCAGTACGAGATCTACGCCGCCGGGCTGGCCGGCTCCGTGCCCGAATTCCCTACCTCGTGGGCGGACTGGGAGCAGCGGGCGGCCGAGAAACTGGAGCCCGGGCCCCGCGGTTACCTCTTCGGCGGCGCCGGCAGCGAGGACACAATGCGCGCCAACCTGGCCGCGTTCCGGCGCCGACGGGTGGTCCCGAGGATGTTGCGCGCGGTCGAGGAGCGCTCCCTGGCGCGGACCGTGCTGGGCACCGAGCTCCCCGCGCCGGTCCTGATGGCGCCCGTCGGGGTCCAGTCGATCCTCCATCCCGAGGGCGAGCTCGCGAGCGCGCGGGCCGCCGCGGGCCTCGGCGTACCGGTGGTGGCCAGCACCGCCGCGTCGCACTCGATGGAGGAGATCGCCGCGGCCTGCGGCGACGCGCCGCGCTGGTATCAGCTCTACTGGCCGCGCGGCGAGGAGCTCGCGGCGAGCTTCGTCCACCGCGCCGAGCAGGCCGGCTACAGCGCGCTGGTCGTCACGCTCGACACGGTGCTGCTCGGCTGGCGCCCCCGCGACCTGGCCGGCGCCTACCTACCGTTCCTCAAGGGCGTCGGGATCGCCAACTACCTCGCCGACCCGGTCTTCCGTTCGACCTTGGAGAAGCCGCCCGAGGAGGACCTGGGCGCCGCGGTCGGCCAGTTCATCGGCGTGTTCACCAACCCGACCGTGACCTGGGACGACCTCGCGTGGCTGCGCGAGCAGACGAAGCTGCCGATCGTGCTCAAGGGCATCCTCCACCCCGACGACGCCCGGCGCGCGCTGGACTGCGGCGTCGACGGGATCCTCGTGTCCAATCACGGCGGCCGTCAGGTCGACGGCGCACTCGCCACGCTCGACGCGCTCGGTCCGGTCGTCGAGGCGGTGGGTGACGCCGCGCCCGTGCTGCTCGACAGCGGGATCCGCTCGGGGGCCGACGCGTTCAAGGCGATCGCCCTCGGCGCCCAGGCGGTGCTGCTCGGCCGCCCGCCGATGTGGGGGCTCGCGGTCGGCGGCGAGGACGGCGTGCGCACCGTGCTGCGCAGCTTCCTGGCCGAGCTCGACCTGACCCTTGCGCTCAGCGGCAACACCACGTTCGACGACGTCGGCCCCGAAGCTTTGGTGGAGGTCCCATGAGCTACGAGCACCTGCGCTACGAGTCCGACGACCGCGTGGTCGTCCTGACATACGACCGGCCCGAGCAGCGCAACGCGATCAGCCGCGCGATGAACCTCGAGCTGCACGACGCGTGGCAGCGCTTCCGCGACGACGACGACGCGTTCGTCCTTGTCATCACCGGCGCCGGCGACGCGTTCTGTGCGGGCTGGGACCTGCAGGACGCGGCGGACTGGCCGACGCCCGAGTGGGACGAGTTCCGCCGCGACCTGCACACGCTTCCGGGCGCGTGCGGCTACACGCGCCGCGTCGACGTCTTCAAGCCGGTGATCGCCGCCGTGAACGGTTGGGCCGTCGCCGCGGGGCTCGAGACGGCGCTGCTCGCCGACATCCGCATCGCGTCGGAGAACGCCGTGTTCGGCGCGCTCGAGCGGCGCTGGAACATCGTCGCCGGCGACGGGATGACCGTGCGCCTGCCGCTCGCAGTCGGGTTCGCAAAGGCGATGGAGCTGATCATCACCGGCCGCGCGGTGGGCGCCGAGGAGGCGCTGCGCATCGGACTGGCCAACGAGGTCGTGCCCGAGGGCCGCGCGCTCGAACGGGCGGTCGAGCTCGCGCACGAGATCGCCGGGCTGCCACAGGGAGCGATCCGCACCGACAAGGAGACGATGCTCCGCAACGTCGGCCACACGCTCGAAGAACAACTGCGCATCGAGGGCGAGCAGACGCTCTCGATGTTCATGCGTCGCGACTCACACGCGATCGGCGCGCAGGCGTTCAAGGACCGCCGCGCGCCGGAGTGGCCCAACCAGGGCCGCTAGGGCCGGATTGCAGCTTTGCCGCGGTAGCGAGGTACGCATCGAGTGAGCACTTCGCCGCGTATAGCGCGGTCAACTGCTCACTCGATGAAGAGACAGGGCAGCGAGGGAAGAGGGTGCGGACGTCGGGGGTCCGAAGGGCGCTCCCGCCCCCGGAGCCGGAGGCGGAGGGGTTGCCCGGCGGACCCTCGAACGCTCCGCACCCGAACCACCGCGCCTGAAGCGAGGCTAAGCGGCGGCCTCGCCGCGCTGGCGGCGCAGCTCGGCGAGCAGCAGCTTGGAGTGCATCGCGCCGATCAGCTCGCGCAGCGGCTCGGCGCCCGACGCGATGATCTCGGCGGCGCGGTCGGGGTCGACTTCGCCGGCGAGGCGGTCCAGCAACGTGCGCACCTCCTCGCCGACCAGCGGCTCGAGCGCTTCGCGGTAGCGCAGCGTGTCGAAGACGGTGAAGCCGAGCGCCTCGTCGTAGCCGCCGGCGCGGAAGCGGCTGATCGCCGCGATGATCGCCACGTCGTCGGGGTCATAGCCGCGCGGCGTCGGCGTGAGCACGCCGAGCTCGGCGAGCCGGTCGAGGACGTTGCGCGGGACCTCGAAGCGGCGGCGCACCTCGGCGGCCGACACCCGCTTGTCCTCGCGCGCGCGCAGCGCGCGCTCGAGGATCCGGTCCTCGAGCTCGACCAGGCGCGCCGCCCGGTCGTGGTCGTCGGAGAGCACGTCGCGGATCGCCCGCAGCGGCATGAACCGCTCCTCCTGCAGGCGCTTGATGAGCCGTACGCGGTCGATGAAGTCGGGCGGGTACCAGGCCATGTTGCGCGAGGTCCGCACGATCTCCTCGCCGTCGCCGAGCAGCCCCTCGCGCAGGTAGTGCTTGATCGTGCCGGCCGAGACGCCGGAGCGCTCGGCCAGCTCGCTCATCTTCAGCAAGGGCGGGCGGGGCACGGCATCACGCGAGGAAGCTGCCACGCGTCTCCTTGGCGGCGCCGGCGATCGCTCCCGCTTCCTCGAGCGCTGCAATCTCGTCGGAGCTGTAGCCCGCCTCGCCGAGGACCTCGGCGGTGTGCTCGCCCAGCGCCGGACCGGGCCGCTGCCGCGGGTCGCCGGGGGTGCGGCTCATCTTCACCGGGATGCCGAGCAGGCGCACCGGCGCCTGCGCCCCGGGCTGGTCGATCTCGACGACCATCTCGCGGGCCCGCACCAAGTCGCTGTCGAGCGCTTCGGCGACGTCGAGCACCGGCTCCAGGCAGCAGTCGTGCTCGGAGGCGAAGCTCTGCCACGCGTCGCGCGAGCGCTCCATGAAGAGCGCCTCGACCTGTGCGTGCGCGTCGGTTCCCGGCACCTCGAACTGGTGCTCGACCAGGTCCGCGCGGCCGACGCCCTCGCACCAGTTGCGCCAGAACTTCGGCTCCAGCGCACCGAGCGTGACCCAGCCGTCGGCGCAGCGGTAGGGCCGGTAGCAGATGAGGCCGCCGTTGAGCAGGTCGCGGCCGCGTTCCTGCACGGACCCGTCGGCGAGATGGCGGGCGGCCACCATCGCCAGCCAGCTCAGCGCGCCGTCCGCCATCGAGACGTCGACCACCTGGCCCTCGCCGGTGCGGTCGCGGTGGCGCAGCGCCGCGAGGATCCCGAAGGCGGCCATCTGCGCGCCTCCGCCGATGTCGGCGATCTGCCCGCCGGCCTGGATCGGCGGATCGTCCGGGCCCGCGCCCGTCAGCCCCAAAAGCCCGATCAGGCCGAGGTAGTTCATGTCGTGCCCGGAGCGGTCGCGGTACGGGCCGTCCTGGCCGTAGCCGCTGATCGGGCAGATCACCAGGCCGGGGTTGGCCTCCAGCAGGCGGTCGTAGCCGACCCCGAGGCGCTCGAGCACGCCGGGCCGAAACGACTCCAGCAGGACGTCGGCGTCGCGCACCAGCCGCAGCAGCACCTCCTTGCCCTGATCGTTCTTGAGGTCGACTCGCACCGACCGCTTGTTGCGGTTCAGCGAAAGGAACAGCGCGCCGCGGGCGGTCTCGTCGGCGCCCTCGTGGTAGGGCGGCGACCAGCGCACGTAGTCGCCCATGCCGGTGTCCTCGACCTTGATGACGTCGGCGCCGAAGTCGGCGAGCAGCAGCGAGCAGAACCCGCCCGGCAGCAGCCGAGAGAGATCGAGGACGCGGACGCCCTCTAGCGGCAGGGTCACGCGACGTCCCCGGTCAGGAGGTCGCGCCGCGAGACCTCGGGTCGGGCGACGCCGAGCATGTCGCGGGCCTCGTCGACGGTGGCGGGGCGCCGGCCGGCGTCGACCGTCATCTGTCGCGCCTTGGCGATCAGCTCGCCGTTGGACCGGGCCACCTCGCCGTCGGGCAGGTAGAAGTTGTCCTCGAGGCCGACGCGCACCGACCCGCCGAGGCTGAGCGCGGCGGCGATCAGCGTCCACTGCACGCGCGAGATCCCGATCACACCCCAGTGGTGCGGGCCGCCGGGGGCATCGGCCAGGTTGTCCGCCATGCACGCGAGGTTCTTCGCCGTGGGCGGCACGCCACCGATCACGCCCATCACGAAGTCGGCGTGCAGCGGCGTGGAGAGCACGCCCATGTCGATCAGCGGCCACAGCGAGCCGACGTGGCCGACGTCGAAGCACTCGTGCTCGGGCTTGATGTTCAGCTCGCGCATCGCCTCGAGCAGCTCGATGATCTCGTCGAACGGGTTGGGGAAGACCGCCTTGAAGACGAAGTCCTTGCGGCGGCGGGAGTACTTCGCGTAGTTCATCGATCCCATGTTCAGCGCGGCGACCTCGGGCGGGACCGCGCGGAGGTACTCGATGCGCTTGGCGACGGGCACGCCGATCGTGCCGGTCGAGAAGTTGAGGATCGCGGCCTCGCCGACCTCGGCGCGGATCGCGTCGTGGATCGCGCGGAAGTCCTCGATCTCGTAGCTGGGCGTGCCGTCGGGCGTGCGCGCATGGATGTGGATGTGCACGCCGCCTTCGTCGACGATGCGACGCGCCTCGGCGGCGTACTCGTCGGGCGTGTACGGAATCGCCGGGCACTGGTCGCGATTGGCCAGCGCGCCCGAGATGGCGCAGGTGATGACGACGGGGTCTTCGAGTGACATGCGGGCTCCGCAGAAAGTAGGACGTTCCACTATTCACTCTTGCGCATCGGCGAGGGCGCCGCAAGGATCACGAGCGTGGACGCGGTGTTCCGCTACGACTTCAACTCGCCCTACGCGTATCTGGCGGCGCAGCGCGTCGACGAGCTGATCCCCGGTGTTCGCTGGCAGCCGATCGCGTTCGCGTTCCTGCTGCGTGCCCAGCAGCGCGTCCCGTGGTCGCTGGACGAGCGCCGTGCGGCGGGCCTCGCCGACATCGAGCGGCGCGCGGCCGAGCGCGGCCTGCCGCCGGTGACGATTCCCGACGGCTGGCCGGCCGAGAGCTACGCGCTCGATCCACTGCGCGCGGCGCTCGTGGCCGAGGAGCACGGCCTGCTGCGTGAGTACTCGTTCGCCGCGTTCGCCCGCAACTTCGTCGCCGGCACAGGCCTGCGCGACGGCGCGGCGATCGACGTCGCCGTCGAGGTCGGGCTCGACCGCGACGTCGTCGAGGCGGGCATGGCCGGCCCCGCCAAGGAGCGGCTGATCGCCGCGACCGACGAGGCGATCGCCGTCGGAATCCACGGCGTGCCCACCGTCTCGATCGGCGACGAGCACTTCTGGGGCGACGACCGCATCGAGGACGCGGCGGCCGCGCTCGCCGACGCTCGCTAGACGGGCACGACCGCGTTGCGCTTCCAGGGGCGCTGCACGGTCTTGCCGGCGGCCATCTCCAACCCGCGGCAGATCACCGGCCGCGTCTCGCGCGGGTCGATGATGTCGTCGATCATCGCGTTGCGGGCCGGGATGTGGACGTCGATGACCTTGCGGTAGGCGTCGATCAGCTCGGCCTTCTTCGCGGCCGGGTCGTCGGCCTCCTCGACCTGGCGGCGCATGACGATCTCGACCGCGCCCTCGGCGCCCATGACGCTGATCTCGGCGCTCGGCCACGCGACGATCAGGTCGGGCTCGTACGCGCGGCCGTTCATGACGTAGTAGCCCGCGCCGTAGGCCTTGCGGATCACGACCGTGATCTTCGGCACCGTCGCGTTGGCGACCGCGTGGAGCATCTTCGCGCCGTGGCGGATGATCCCCGCCGCCTCGACCTTCGTGCCGACCATGAAGCCCGGCACGTCCATGAGGAACACGATCGGGATGCCGAACGCGTTGCAGAGGTTCACGAAGCGCGCGGCCTTGTCGGCCGAGTCGTTGTCGAGGATGCCGCCGAGCTGCCTGGGCTGGTTGGCGACGATGCCCGCCGGCCGGCCGCCGAAGCGCGCGAAGCACGTGATGAGCGTCTTCGCCCACTGCGGCTTGAGGTCGAGGTAGAAGCCGTCGTCGACGATCCGCCCGATGACCTCGTACATGTCGTAGGGCTTGCGGTTGGACTCCGGGAGCACGTCGAGCAGGCCTTCGTCCATCCGCTCGATCGGATCGGTGCACGGCAGCACCGGTGCCGGCTCGCGGTTGTGCGACGGCATGAACGACAGGTACTGCTTGACGCGCTCGATGCACTCGACGTCGTCTTCAACCTCGAGGTCCCCCACCCCGGACTTGCGGCAATGCACGCGCGAGCCGCCGAGCTCCTCCTGGGTGACGTCCTCGCCCACCGCGGCGCGCACTAGGTGCGGGCCGGCGAGCGCCATCGACCCGCGCCCCTTGACCATCGGCACGAAGTCGGCGAGGCCCGGGATGTAGGCGGTGCCCGCGGCGCACGGGCCCATGAGGGCCGCGACCTGCGGGATGACGCCGCTCATGATCACCTCCTCGCGGAAGAGGTGCCCGGAGCCGGCGAACAGCGAGCCGACCGCCTCCTGGATCCGCGCGCCGGCGCTGTCGAGCAGCCAGACGAGCGGCATCCGCTTCGACAGGGCGAGGTCGCGCAGGCGGGCCATCTTCTGCTCGCCGGTCATCCCCATCGACCCGGCCATGACGGTGAAGTCGTACGCCGCCACCGCGGCCAGCCGGCCGTCGATCTTGCCGTAGCCGGTGATGACGCCGTCGGCGGGCGCCTCCTTGCCCTCCAGCCCGCGGACCGAGAAGTGGATGCCGCCGTGGATGCCCAGCTCGGTGAACGTGCCCTCGTCGACGAGCAGGGCGATCCGCTCGCGTGCGGTCAGCTTCTCGGCCGCGTGCTGCTTGTCGATCTTCTCCTGGCCGCCGCCCAGCTTCAGGCGCGCGCGCTGTTCGTGGAGCTCCTCCACGAGGGGCCGCAGGATCGACGTCGGTTGATCGATGGTCACCCCTTGCCTCCTTCCAGTCGGCGCTGGAGGATCGGGTCGTCGGCCCTCCAGGCCGCCGTGAGTCACAACAGCGGCGCCAGGGTATCGGCGATGCGCCACCCGTGGCCGGGGGCGGGACCGGTGACCTCGATGCCGACCACGTCGCACCGGGCGGCCAGCTGCTCCAGCGCCCCGTACAGCTCGGCGTAGGTCATCCCGCCCGGCGCCGGGAAGTCGGCCGGGTGCTCGGTCGGGTCGAGCACGTCGAGGTCGAGATGGACGAACACTTCGCCGCCGGCGGGCAGGCCGCGCGCGACGCCGTGCTCGGAGACGAGCGTGGCCTCGCCCGGGTCGAGGTCGCGAACGCCGACCATGTGCACGCGGTCGGGCGGGAAGGCCGCCGCTTCGAGGCCGGCGTCCCAGACGCCGCACGCCCCGGCCAGGCACATGCCGCCGAGGAATCCGCTCAGCGTGGTGTCGGGGCTGTTGAAGTCGGCGTGCGCGTCGAGCCAGACCACCGCCACGTCCGGCCGGCACACGGCGACGGCCGGCAGCGTGCCCATGCAGACCGCGCAGTGCCCGGCCACCAACAGCGGCCGGCGGCCGGCGTCGAGCGAGTCGCCGACGATCCGGGCTGCCTGTGACACGCAGCCGCGGCTCTCCTCGAGGTCGTCGGCCCACTGCCCGTCGTGAGCAGCGGACGGCTCGCCGGTCATGCGTGCGCCCAGCTCGTCGCCGAGCTCGCGCACCGCGCCCGTCGTCTCGGCGTTGCGCTCGGACGTCCTGCACAGCAGCGCGACCGCCTCGATCATCGGTCAGCCGCCCGCGCCGCGCGAAGTGCTCGTAGTAGTCCTCGAACGGAGACGGCTCGGAGCCCCGGTCGCGCGCCTCGCGGCGGCGCGGTGGTAGTCGGTCGGCGGCAGCAACGGGTCGGCGTCGACCGGCTTCGCCACCACCTCGGTCAGCCAGGGGTAGGGGTGCGGCCGGAGCTCCTCGACGACCTCGAAGCGTGCCGTGGCGAGCATCGCTCGCAGCGCCGACGGCGTGATCCCCCACCAGAAGTTCGCGTAGCCCATCATCGGGCGCTCGTCGAACGGCGTGCCGATCACCGAGGTAGGCCTCGGGGCGGTAGTGCGCCCGGCCGAGTGCACGCGCGGGACTCGGCCGACAGGTGCGGGTAGTACAGGCAGGCCTGCTCGACGCCCGGTACCTCGGGGATCGTGTGGGTGCCGAGGAACAGCAGCTCGCGCGTGATCTCGCCGCAGCTGCATCAGCTGGTGGACCGGGTTGGGCGTGTGGTAGAGCACACCGGTGCACCAGACGACGTCGTGCGGGCCGACCTGCTCGGCGAACGCGAGGTCGTGCAGGTCACCCTGGACGTAGCGCACCTTCGAGTCGCGGCGCGCGTGCTCATCCAGGTAGCCGGGGGCGTACTCCCGGTCGCCGACGTCAAACAGCGTCACGGAGCTCGCGCCTGCCTCCTCCGCCTCGAACGACGTTGCGCCGTCGATGAACAACCCACCGATGTCGGCGAAGCTCCGGCCGGGGGCGTGCTCGGCGATCCAGCGCCGCTTGGACTCCGCCGCACGCTTCGATGCTCGGCTTGCCGACGCGCCGTCGCGCACGGGCGCCCGGATATGGTGAGCGGCCTCACCTGCCGGTCCAGCGGGGTTCGCGCTTCTCGAAGAAGGCCTTGACGCCCTCCTGGATGTCCTCGGTCGAGAAGGCCAGGGTCAGATTGTGGTGGAGGTACTCGAGCGCCTCGGAGAACGGCATGTCCATCGAGCGGAACATCGCGTCCTTGCCGAGCCGCATCAGCACCGGCGACTTGGCGGCCAGCTTGCCGGCCCAGTCGGCGACCGCGGCGTCGAACTCGTCGGGCGCGACGACGCGGTTGACGATGCCGATGCGCTCCGCCTCGCGCGCGTCGATGCGCTCGCCGAGCAGCAGCAGCTCGTTGGTCTTCTTGCGCCCGACGTTGCGGTAGATCAGCGCCATGATCATGAACGGGAAGACCCCGACGTTGATCTCGGGCGTGCCGAACGTGGCGGTCTCCTTGGCGACGATCAGGTCGCAGGCCAGCGCGAGACCCAGCGCGCCGGCAAGGCAGTGGCCGTTGACGGCGCACAGCGACGGCTTGCCCAGGCCGCCGAGGAGCGCGAACAGCTCCGGGAACTTCGTGGTCGCCCAGTGCTTGAGCACGAGCGGCTCGTCGGCGGCGAACCCCGACAGGCTGCCGCCCGCCGAGAAGGTCGTCTCGTGCGTGCTGGTGAGGACGACTGCCCTGACGGCGTCGTCGTCGCGCGCCGCGGTGAACGCCGCGAGCAGGTCGTCGAGCAGCTCGTTCGAGAGGGCGTTGCGGCTGTCGGGCTGGTCCAGCGCGATCGTCGCGACCTGGTCGGCGACGTCGTAGCGGACGGTCTTCAGATCCACGGCGCTGACCCTACCGGCGGCTGATCGAGTCGACGGCGGTCGCGCAGGCGTCGAGGACGTCGTCGCGGCTCTCGGCCTGCCACTGGCACTCGATCGCCCAGCGCTCGCTCCTCACGCGGACCACGTGGAGGCGCGACACGACGCTCCTGCCCTGGACCTCGTGCGCGACGTCGCCACGCGGGACGCTCACGCCTCGCGCCAGCCGCCGCACGGCGATCACGTCGAGCTTGTCGATCCCGACCGCCGCCACCACGTCGCCGCGGCTGTCGAACTGGTCGATCGACGCCTCGATGAATTCCGCCGGAACGCGGAACGTGAACGGCACGTCGTCGTCGGAGAACGTCCGGTCGCCGGTCGCCTCGCCCGCGGCCGAGCAGCCCGCGAGGCCGGCGCAGGCGAGCGCCGCCAGAACGATTTGCCTACAGCAAGTAGGAAGCACTACTGTCCACTTTCATGGCCGCCACAGAGACCGTACTCAAGCCCGACTTCGGGGCGAAGCGCAAGCACTTCATCTTCACCGACGAGCACGAGCAGCTGCGCGAGTCGATCCGCGGGTTCGTGACCCGCGAGTTCGCCCCCCACGCCGAGGAGTGGGAGGTGACGACCTTCCCTGACGAGGTGTTCACCAAGCTCGGCGCCCAAGGCTTCCTCGGGCTCGACAAGCCGGTCGAGTACGGCGGCGAGGGCGGCGACTACTACGCGTCGCTGGTCCTCGGCGAGGAGATGGTCCACGCGAAGTCCGGCGGGCTGGCGATGGGCGTCGCGGTCCACACCGACATGGCGATGCCTCCGATCCTCGCGTTCGGCACCGAGGAGCAGAAGCAGGAGTGGGTCGTGCCCGCCATCAAGGGCGAGAAGATCCTCTGCCTCGGGATCACCGAGCCGGACGCCGGCTCCGACGTCGCGGGCATCAAGACCCGCGCCGTGCGCGACGGCGAGGAGTACGTCATCAACGGCTCGAAGACCTACATCACCAACGGCCACCGCGCCGACGTGATCGTGCTGGTCACCAAGACCGATCCCGACGCCGGCTACGACGGCTTCACCCTCTTCCTCGTTCCGATGGACGCGCCCGGGCGTGATCAGGGAGAAGAAGCTCGAGAAGCTCGGGATGCACGCGTCGGACACCGCGCTGCTCGCCTTCCAGGACGTCCGCGTTCCCGACACGGCGGTGCTCGGCCAGGTCGGCAAGGGCTTCTACCACATCATGTGGGAGCTCCAGGGCGAGCGCCTGATCGGCGCGGCGGGCTGCGTCGCCGGCGCCCAGCGGTGCTTCGAGCAGACGCTGCAGTACGCGACCGAGCGCACGGCGTTCGGCCGCCAGATCGGCAAGTTCCAGGTCATCCGCCACAAGTTCGCCGAGATGGCGACCAAGATCGAGAGCGCGCGCCAGATGGTCTACGTCACGGCCTGGCGCTTCCAGAACGGCGAGTACCCCGTGCGCGAGATCTCGATGGCCAAGCTCCACGCCGCGCGGATCGCGGTCGAGGTCGCCGACGAGTGCATCCAGATCCACGGCGGCGCCGGCTACATGAAGGAATACGGGGTCGAGCGCGTCTGGCGCGACATGCGCCTGAACCGCATCGGCGCGGGCACCGACGAGATCATGCTCGACGTCATCGGGCGCTCGTACGGGCTGTAGCCCGCGGGCTGCTGGCAGACTCCCGCCGGTGACACCCGAGGAGCGCGTCCGCGCGTACTACGACGACCTCAGCTCCGGCGACGCCGACGCCGTGGCCCGGCACTTCACCGACGACGCGATCCACTACTACACGCGCCGCGCCCCGCACCTGGGTGCCCGCGCGATCGCGGACAACGCGGCCGCCGCCGTCGAGCATCTCAACGCCGTCTGGGTGCTGGAGAGCCTCGCCGGCGACGGCGAGCAGATCGCGATCGAGTGGTCGATGGCGTTCGACCACCCGACGAAAGGAACACGCATGCTCGACCGCGGCGCGGAGTTCTTCCGCTTCCGCGACGACCTCATCTGCGAGGTCCGCGCCTACTACAACGAACGCGGCGGCGACCTGATCGGCTTCGACCACGCGAGCCGCGGCCACACGGTTCTGCCATGACCGACTTCGCCAAGACCGTGGCCGAGGCCTACGCCGCCAAGGGCCCGGCGCTGCAGCTGGGCCGCGGCGTCCACGAGGGCAAGCTCGCCTACGGCACGCGCGTGGACAACGAGTCCGCGCGCGAGAAGCTCGCCGCCCGCACCGCCGCGCCGCGGCCGCGCCGCCCGCCCCGCCGGTCGAGGCACCCGCTCCGAAGAAGGAGCACAAGGAGGCGGCCGACGCCGCCTCCGGCGGTGTCGAGGCCAAGGCGCTCGAGCGGCAGGTCGTGCGCGGCGTCTTCGGCATGCTCAAGAAGCGGCTGTGAACCCGTTCTCCGCGGAGCACGAGGAGCTGCGCGAGTCGATCCGGCGCTACGTCGCCAACGAGCTTCGTCCCCACGCGCGCGAGTGGGAGGACGCCCGCTGGTTTCCCAACGACGTCTTCACGCGCATGGGCGAGCTCGGCTTCCTCGGGCTGAAGTACCCCGAGGAGTACGGCGGCCAGGGCGGCAACTATCTCCACGACGCCGTGCTCAGCGAGGAGCTGGCCCGTTGCGGCTCGGGCGGGCTGGCGGCCGGCATCGGCGCGCACGTCGGCATCGCCACGCCGCCGGTGTGGAAGTTCGGCACCGACGACCAGAAGCAGCGCTACCTCGCCCCCGCGATCCGCGGCGAGAAGATCGCGGCGCTGGGCATCACCGAGCCCGACGCGGGCTCCGACGTCGCCGCGATCAAGACGCGCGCGACGCGCGTCGACGGCGGCTGGAACGTCAACGGCTCGAAGATGTTCATCACCAACGGCGTGCGCGCCGACTTCGTCGTCACCGCGGTGAAGACGACCGCGCAGGGCGGCCACCACGGCATCAGCTTCCTGATCGTCGACACCGACCAGCCCGGCTACACCGCCGACAAGATCGAGAAGCTGGGCTGGCACGCGTCGGACACCGCGCTGATCGCGATGGACGACGTCTTCGTCCCCGACGAGAACCTGCTCGGCGGCGAGCACGAGGGCTTCAAGCTGATCATGGCCAACTTCCAGTGGGAGCGGCTGCTGATGGCGCTCGGCTCGACGGCCGCGATGCAGGCGATCTACGAGCGCACCGTCGAGTTCGTCGGCCAGCGCCAGGCCTTCGGCCGGCCGATCGGCAAGTTCCAGTCGATCCGCCACCGTCTGGCGGACCACGCCACGACGATCCACGCGGCGCGCTGCGTGACCTACGACGCGCTCGCTCGCTTCGCCTCCGGCGAGGACGTCGTCAAGGAGGTCACGATGGCCAAGCTGATCACCCAGCGCTCGGCCTTCGACCTGATCGACGACTGCCTGCAGATGCACGGCGGCGCCGGCTACATGGCCGAGTACGACCTCGAACGCGCCGCGCGCGACTCGCGCCTCGGGCCGATCGGCGGCGGCACCGACGAGATCATGCGCGAGATCCTCTCGAAGGTCATCGGGCTCTAGCGCGACGGGAACCGGCCGGGCCCGGCCGGTGTACCCCGGGCATGACCAGACCGCTCGCCCTGCTCATCGCCGCCGGCGCCCTGCTGGCGCTGCCCGCCGGCGCGACCGCCAAGGAGGTCTCGAAGGCCACCATCTGCGGCGCGGACGGCTGCACCACCGAGAAGGACCACAAGGCCGTCGCCGCCGCGGTCGAGCAGGGCGGCCCGCCCGGCGGGCCGCCCAACCGCGGCGCCGCCTTCTACCGGGTCACGGTTCACATCAAGGGCGACCCGCAGGGCTTCAAGCTGCTGATCGCGCCGGGCGCCGCAAGCTGCGCGCCGACGGGCGGACGTGGATCACGATGACGCCCGCGGCGGTGTCCGCGTGGCGCAAGCTCTTCGACGGGGTCAAGCCGTTCCCCGCGGCCAAGCTCCCCGACGTCGACCCCACCGCCTCCGTCCGCGCCGAAGCTCACGACGACCGGGGCGCTGCCGCCCCAGACCTACGCGCCGGCCCTGACCAACCCGCCGAGACCCGCCACAGGCGACGGTACGGCGTGGGGGCTGATCGCCGCGCTCGGAGCCGGGGCGATCGCGCTGCTCGCCGCCGGGGCCGCGCTGGTCACGCGGCGCCGCCGGGGCGACGGGCGGGCGCCGGTCATGTCGTAAGGAGGACCGCGGTGCGGTCGTCGAGGGGCGGGCCATAGAGTCCGCCCCTCGATTTCGACCGCGTTCCAAGGAGAAACCGCATGGGAGTCCTAGACGACAAGGTGGCGATCGTCACCGGATCGGCCCGCGGCATCGGCCGCGCGACGGCCGAGCTGCTCAGCGAGCACGGCGCCAAGGTGCTGATCAACGACCTCGACGGCGACGTGGCCGAGCAGACCGCCGGCGAAATCGCCGGCGAGACCGCCGTCTACGCCGGCGACCTGACCAAGGAGGGCGAGCCCGACAAGCTCGTCCAGACCGCGATCGACGCCTGGGGCCGGATCGACATCATCGTCAACAACGCGGGCTACACGCTCGACGCGCCGATCCACAAGATGAGCGACGACTGGTTCCAGAAGATGCTCGACATCCACGTCGTCGCGCCGTTCCGGATCATCCGCGCCGCCGCGCCGCACCTGCGCGAGCCGGCCAAGAAGGAGCGCGAGGAGGGCCGCGAGGTCTTCCGCAAGATCGTCAACGTCACCTCGGTGTCGGGCACGATGGGCAACGCGGGGCAGGCCAACTACTCGTCGGCCAAGGCGGCGGTCGTCGGCCTGACCAAGACGGTGGCCAAGGAGTGGGGCCAGTTCAAGATCAACTGCAATGCGATCGCCTTCGGCTTCATCGAGACGCGCCTGACCGCCGCCAAGGAGGACACCAACGTCATGGAGATCGACGGCGAGAAGGTCCAGCTCGGCATCCCCGAGCAGCTGCGCGGCATGGGCGCGATGCTCATCCCGCTCGGCCGGCCGGGGACGCCGGAGGAGGCCGCTGGCGGCGTGTTCATCCTGTGCTCGCCGTGGAGCAACTACGTCCACGGCCAGGTGATCAACGTCACCGGCGGGCAGTTCGTCGGCATGACGACCTAGCGGAAGATTGGGAGGCGCACACGCCGGTCATAAGGTCGGCGTGTGCAACGCCCCCACCCGTTACACGGAGCGCGACGGCTACGCGATCGCCTACCAGGTCATCGGCGACGGCCCCATCGACCTGCTCTTCGCGCCCGGGTTCATCTCCCACCTGGACCTCCAGTGGACCGAGCCGAAGTTCACGCGCTTCCTCACGCGGCTGGCCTCGTTCTCGCGGCTGATCATGTACGACAAACCGGGGACCGGCCTGTCGGACCCGATCCCGCACCTGCCGCCGATCGAGGAGCGAGCGGCCGACATCGAGGCGGTGCTCGACGCGGCGGGCTCCGAGCGCGCCGTCCTGCTCGGCCTGTCGGAGGGCGGCCCTGCGTCGATCCTCCTGGCCGCCACGCGGCCGCGAGCGGGTCGTCTCGCTGATCCTCTGCGGCACGTTCGCCGTGATGCCCGCGATGGCACCCGAAGACCACACGCCGGAGGTCCAGGCGCGGTCGCTGCAGTCGATGGACAACCTGATGGCGGCGCTCGAGAACTGGGGCGAGGGCGACAGCCTCGAGATCTTCGCACCGAGCATGACCAGCGACCTCTTCAAGCGCTTCTACGCGACCTTCGCGCGCGCGGCGGCCAGCCCCCGAATGGCGAGAGTGCTCATCGACGCAGTTGGGCTCATCGACGTGCGCGACGTCCTGCCGGCCGTCCGCGTGCCCACGATGGTCGCGCACGTCGAGGGCGACAAGGCCGTCCCGGTGGAGTGCGGCCGACTGCTGGCCGAGCGGATCCCCGGTGCCCGCATCGTCGAGTACCCGGGCATCGACCACGCGTTCTGGATCGCCGACCCCGACCTCATGAGCGACGACATCGAGCAGTTCGTCACGGGCTCGGTGCACGAGCGCCCGCCCGACCGGGTGCTGGCCACCGTCCTGTTCACCGACATCGTCGGCTCGACCGAGCAGGCCGCCCGGATGGGCGATGCCACCTGGCGCGGCGTGCTGGAGCGCCACGACGAGCTGATCTCCGAGCGCGTCACGGCCCACGGCGGCCGGGTCGTCAAGAACCTCGGCGACGGCGCGTTGGCCACCTTCGACGGGCCGGCGAGGGCGGTGCACTGCGCGGAGCAGTTGTGCACGGCTGTCGAGGAGCTCGGCGTGCAGCTGCGCGCCGGAGTGCACACCGGCGAGTGCGACGTGATCGGCGACGACCTCGGCGGCCTGGCGGTGCACATCGGCGCGCGCGTCGGCGCCTTGGCGGGCCCCGGCGAGGTGCTGGTGTCGGGCACCGTGAAGGACCTCGTCGTCGGCTCGGGCATGAACTTCGCCGACCGCGGCGAGCAGGAGCTCAAGGGCGTGCCGGGCAGCTGGCGGCTCTACGCGCTCGGCGAGGATCGCCGTCTCGAGCCCCGCGACGTCCCGCTCGACGGGCCCGCCGCCCACATGCGCCGCGGCGACCGGATGACGGTCGCGCTCGCCCGACGCGCCCCGCGCATGATGCGCATGGGTGCGCGCATGGCGACCGCGGGACCTGGGTGCGCGTCGAGCTCGTCCGGCGAGGGCGACCTGCCCGAGCTGCTGGTCCTGATGCGCGGCTACTGCGACTTCTACGAGGTCGCGCCGGCCGACGAGGACCTGCTCGCGCTGTCCCGCGCGCTGCTCGCCGACCCCGAGCGCGAGGGCGTCCAGCTGCTCGCCCGCGACGACGACGGCCGGGCGATCGGCTTCGCCACGGTCTTCTGGTCGTGGTCGACGCTCCAGGCCGGCCGGCTCGGCGTGATGAACGATCTGTTCGTCGCCGCCGAGGCGCGCGGCACCGGGGCCGCCGAGGCGCTGATCGCCGCATGTCGTGACGAGGCGCGCAAGCGCGGCGCGGTGTGGCTGGCCTGGCAGACCGCCAAGACCAACGAACGCGCCCAGCGCGTCTACGACCGCGTCGGCGCCGAGCGTGCCGAGTGGATCGATTACGGTCTGCGCCCATGAAGGTGATCAAGCCGGGAGGCGACCGCGAGGTGCCCCGCGGGGTGGTCGGAGGCGCCGAGATCTCCCAGGCCACCGCGGGCGCGCACAACATCTACATGGGCGTCTTCAGGGTGCCTCCCGGCGCGCGGTCGCGGCCGCACTACCACGAGAACTGCGAGAGCGCCGTGTACATGCTCTCCGGCCGGCTGCTCGTCCGGTGGGGCGAGCACCTCGAGGAGTCCTTCGAGCTCGAGCACGGCGACCTGGTCTACGTCCCGCCGCGCGAGACCCACATCCTGGAGAACCTCTCGGACTCCGACCCCGCCGAGTACGTCGTGGCCCGAGACGCCCCGACCGAGGACTCGGTCGAGGTCCCCTGGGCGGGCTAACCCGGCGTCGCGAAGGCCCGATCGCAAGGCGAGCCCGCTCCCAGGCGAAGCCGGTCGCGTTCGCCGCCTGCCACACCGCCAGCAGCGCGACCGTCCGCGCGGCCCGCGGGCCGGGGCGCAGGCCGAATGTCACGCGCCACAGCGCCGGGTCGAGGTAGAACGACAGCTCGTCGCGCAGGCGCCCCGTCCCGCGCGCCACGCGGGCTGCGTGGAAGCGTGCCGCGCCGCGCCCATAAGCGAAGTGCTGGCGCCAGAAGCGCCTCAGGTCGAGGTCGTGAGCGTGACGGACGACCGCCTCCGGGACGTAGACGAGGCGGCCGCCGGCCGCGCGCCAGCGGTCGCAGAAGTCGCGGTCCTCCGATGCTCCCGGGAAGCGCCGCCCGTCGAACCCGCCGACCGCCGCGAAGTCCTCGCGGCGAAGCACGAGGTTGTTGGACGCCAGGAAGCGCGCGTCGGAGCGCTGGTGGTTCAGATGCGCATAGACGAGGTCCTGGACGTGCTGGCTGGTCGCCGCGTACGGGTTGTCGGCGAGGTGGTTGACGGTCTGCCCGCCGCTCGCAACCCCGGGGCCGAGCGCGGGCGCCAAACGCCCCAGCCAGTCGCGATCCGGCTCGCAGTCGTCGTCGGTGAAGGCGATCACGTCACCCTCGGCTGCTCCCGCGCCCGCATTTCGTGCCGCTCCCGGGCCGCCCCCAGCCACCCGCAGGACGCGGACGCACAGCTGCGCCGGTGGCGGCAGGAGTCCGAGGCTGCTCCCGTCGTCGACGACGACCACCTCGAGCCTCTCGGCGGGGTGGTCGAGCCGCTCGATCGCGGCCAGGCAGCGCGCCAGCGCCAGCGGGCGATCGCGCGTGGGGACGACGATCGAGACGCTCGGGGTCAACCGGCCACCGGCTCCAGCTCCTCGACCACGACCGGCCGGCGCTCGTCGGCGGCCCGTATCGCGGCGGCGACGACCGCCACGGCGCGCCGGCCGTCCTCGAGCGTCGCCGCCGGCGGGCGAGCGGTGCGCACCGCGTCGACCACGTCGTTCCACTCGGCGGCGTAGGAACCGATGAAATCCCCGCCGCGGCGCGCCGCGGCGAGCTGTCGCGGGAGGTCGAGCGCGCCCTGGACCGCTTCGCGGGCCCGCGTCGCCGGCCCGCCTCCCGAGCGAAGGACCGGCACCAGCCGCATTCCGTCGCCCCGAAGCAGGTTCATTCGCAGCGCGGCGCGGTCGCCGGCCAGCTCGACCTCGTTGGCGTCCGCGGTGCCCTGCGCGAACGTCGCGGCAACGAGCGTGCCGCGGGCGGTGCGGGCGGTCACCGTGGCGATGTCGTCATCGACCGGCTCGCCATGGACGTCGGCGCTGACCTCGACGACCTCGTCGTCGAGGAGATGGCACCACAGGTCGGCGTGATGGGCCGCGAGCTCCCAGAGCACCCCGCCACCGAGGGCGCGTCGCTCTCGCCATTGCGGAATCCCCGGGCCGACCCGCAGCCCGCTCGTCCATGTGGTGCGCAGCAGCCCGACACGGCCGAGGGTCCCTTCTGCCAGCAGTCGGCGCGCCGCGCGGATCTGACGGTGATGGCGAAGGTTGAAGCCGACTGCGGCGGTGACCTCGGCGAGCGCGGGATGGGCTGCCAGCCGGTCGGCGGCCTCGAGGCTCGTCGCGAG
Source organism: uncultured Actinomycetes bacterium (assembly GCA_963825415.1). Classification (GTDB taxonomy): domain Bacteria; phylum Actinomycetota; class Thermoleophilia; order Solirubrobacterales; family Solirubrobacteraceae; genus BP-464. Next base: position 717,156 of record CAWGTD010000006.1, read on the forward strand.
CGGCTTCTCGACGAACAGGTGCCGGCCGGCGTCGAGGACACAGAGCGCGGCGGACTCGTGCTGGTGCGGCGGAACGCAGACCGCGACGAGATCGACCTCGGGATCGGCCGCCAAAGCGGCCACGTCGGCGTGGCGCCGCGCGATGCCCCAACCCTCGCCCACCTCGTCGAGCCGTCGGCGGTCGACGTCTGCCAGGGCCGTGACGACCGCTCCGCGAACGCGTCGCAGGGCGGCGAGATGGAGCTGGGAGGTGGCGCGGCCGCACCCTGCGAACCCGATGCGAAGTGGCGTCATTGTGCTCGCCCGTCACTCTGCCAGACTGCCCGCCCCCGATGGCCTCCGATCCCGTGCTCTCGGTCGTGCTGGCCGCGGACTCCGCGCGGCAGGCGCGCGACGCGGCGCGCGCGTTCTCCTTCCAGGATGGCGCCGAGGGCATCGAGCTCGTGCTGGTCATCCCCGACGACGCGCGGGCCGATCCCTCGGAGCTGGGGGTCCACGACAGGCTCTGGGGAATCACGGTCCTACCGGTGGCAGGCCACCGCAAGCTGCACCACAGCCGCGCGGTAGGCATCCACGCCGCACGCGCGCCGCTCGTGGCCGTCGCCGAGACACACGCGTCCCGATGCCGGGCTGGCTGCCGGCGGTTCTCGACGCCTTCGCCGACCGCGACGTCACGGTCGTCGGGCCGGCGATGGCCAACGGCACCCGTCGCACCGCGATCGGGTGGAGCAACTTCCTGCTCGACTACGGGCCGTGGGCCGAGCCCGTCGATGGCACGACGGACCACGGAGTTCCCGGCCACAACAGCGCGTTCCGGCGCGAAGCGATGGTCGGTCTCGGCGACGAGCTCGCGGAACTGCTGCGGGTCGACTTGACGCTCATCGACCGGCTGACGGCCGACGGCGGGAAACTGCGGCTGGAGCCGCGGGCACGGGTCGCGCACCTCAGCGTCGAGCAGTTCGGTACGTGGCTGCGCGAGCGCACGCTGGCAGGTCGCCTGTTCGCGACGGCCCGCTCGCGAGATTGGACCCGCGCGCAGAGGGCGCTCTACGCGATCGGGGCGCCGGCCATCCCGCTGGCCCGCGCTCGGCAGGTGGGACACGACTTCCGGCGCACGCGCGGCATGCACGCCCACGGCTGGCGCGTGGCGGCCGCGACGGCCGTAGGGCTGGTCGCCTCCGCGTTCGGCGAGCACCTCGGCTACGCCTACGGGATGAGCGGCGCGCCGAGGCCGCGCCTCGGGATGGAGCTCGAGGTGCGTAGTCAGGCAGGGTGAACGCGCAGCCCGAGTAGTAGTCGCCCGCCGGCGAGGCGAGGTAGGCGACGAGCGTCGCGAGCTCCTCGGGACCGGTCTGCGGGCCGGGCAGGACCGCCGTCGTGCGGATGTCGTAGCGGGCCCATTCGATCGAGAGCGTGCGGGCGAGGTTCTCGAGCGCCGCACGCAACGGGCCGGCGGCCTCCGCCGGCGCAAGCAGAACGACCTTGCCGCCGCGGCCGGCCTCGATCCAGGCGTTGGCGACCGCGCGCGTGGTCACGAACGCGGCGTCGCCGGCGACCCGCAGGCCGTCCAGGCCTCCCCCCGCCGCCGCGAACGCCGGGGCCGTCGCGCACACCAACGTGTCGGGCACGCCGAGCTCGGCGACCGCGGCGGCGGCCGCCTCGTCGTCCGTGCAGTCGCCGGCAAGCGCCGGCGTGGCCGCCCCGAGCCCCGCGCACGCCTCGGCGATCTCCGGCGCCGCGCCGGCGAACGCCACCGTGACACCCTCGAGCAGGCCGCGCCGCAGGACCTCGGGCATGCCGCCAGACTATTCGGCGATGGCCGCCGCGACCGCTCCGCGCCGGATCGAGCTTCCGCTGCCCGGCGGCCGCGAGGGGGCGACGGTGCGCGTCCATCCGCTCAAGGTCGCCGAGGAGTTCGCGCCGCCGCAGTTCTGGGACGGGGCCGCGAGCACGGTGACCATGCTGCGCGCGCTGGCGACCCCGCGGTCGAAATGGGTGGCGCTGCCGATGCCGGCCTTCCTCGTCGAACACCCCGAGGCCGGCCCGATCGTCGTCGACACGGCGTTCGACGCGATCGTCGCGACCGACCGCGCGGCGAACTTCGGTCGCGTGCACGCGGCGATCCACCGGCCGCAGATGACCCCCGAGCAGGCCGTCCCCGGCCAGCTGCGCGAGCGTGGCGTCGACCCGGCCGACGTGAGGCTCGTGGTCATGACCCACCTGCACTACGACCATGCCAGCGGCGCCGGGCAGTTCCCGGGCGCGACCTTCATCACGAACTCCCGCGAGTGGGAGGCCGCGAGCAGCGGGGGCCCGCTGCAGGGCTACCACCCTCCCCATCTGCGGCCCGAGCTGGACTGGGCGACGGTCGACTTCGATGCCGCGGGCGCCGCGCCAGCCGGGCCGTTCGAGCGGGTGCTGGACCTGCTGGGCGACGGCTCGATCCGGCTCGTGTGGACGCCCGGCCACACCGACGGCCACACGTCGGTGCTGCTGCGCCTCGGCGGCGGCGAGCTGCTGCTGACCGGCGACGCCGCGTACGCCCGCCGCACGATCGACGAGCGGCTGGTACCGCTCTACCTCACGGGCTCACGCAAGGAGTACGAGCACTCGCTCGACCAGATCGCCCGCTACGTGGCCGAGCAGCCGCAGGCCGTCGTCATCTGCGGCCACGACCCGTTCAGCTGGCCGCAGCTCCAGCCCGTCTACAGCTAGATGGTCGCGGCGGGGCTGGCGCCGCGCTCGGCCTTCCGCAGCTCGCGCACCCGCGCGATCATGCCGCGGCGCCCGAGCTGGTCGAGCCCGCCGTAGAGCTCCTTGATCTCGCCGAAGATCGCGTCGGCCACGGCCTGCATCTGCTCGCGCGAGGGGTCCTCGACCTGCTCGAAGCGAATCGGCGTGCCGTACTGGACCGTGACCTTGGGGAACTGAAGCCGCTTCCAGTTGCGGACCTTCGACGAACCGTGGATGGCGACCGGCACCACGGCGGCACCGCTCTCCAGCGCCAACCGCCCGATCCCCGGCTTGGCCCTCTCGGAGAGCTGGCCCGTGCGCGACCGACCGCCCTCGCAGTACATGGCGACGCAGCCGCCGCGCTCGAGGATCAGCCCGGCGGTGATGAACGCCTCCTCGTCGCGGTGCCCGCGGCGGACCGGGAACACGCCGCCGTGGGTGTAGATGAACTGCAGCGGCGGCTCGAACAGCTGCGACTTGGCCATGAAGCGCACCTTGCGCCGCAGGGCAGCCGCCAGGAAGAAGTGATCGAAGAACGAGAAGTGGTTGGGCGCGAGGATCACGGGCCCGCTCGCGGGCACGTTCTCGGCTGCGATCGGGCGCATGCGGAAGAACGTGTATGCGATGCCGGTGATGACGACGCGCACCAGCTCGTAGACCCAGTCGGGCTCGCGCGTGCGGGAGCGCTCGTGGAAGCGGTCGAAGTGCTCCTTGGGCCGGGGGTCCTTGTAGACCTGCGCCTTCATCTCGACCAGCTTCTCGCTCATGATCTGGTGCTACCCCCGCTCCGATCCGTGGTTACGTGCGCTGGCGAGCGCCGCCCGCCAGCCGGCGAGCAGCTCGTCGCGCGCAGTCTCGTCCATCCGCGGCTCGTAGCGCGCCCGCGCGCGCCACGACGACACGACCCGGTCCTGGCTCCACATGCCCGACGCCCACGCCCGCCAGGTAGGCGGCGCCCAGCGCCGTCGTCTCGGCGACCTCGGGCACGACGACCGGCACGCCGAGCACGTCGGCCTGGAACTGCATCAGCCACGCGTTCTCCGTGGCGCCACCGTCGGCGCGCAGCTCGGCCAGCGGCCGCCCCAACGCGTCCTCCTGCGCACGCACCGCGTCGACCGTCTGGTAGGCGATCGCCTCGAGCGTCGCGCGGGCCAGATGGGCGCGGCCCGTCCCGCGCGTCAGGCCGACGATCGTCCCGCGCGCCCACGGGTCCCAGTGCGGCGAGCCCAACCCGGTGAGCGCGGGTACGAAGTACACGCCGTCGTTGCCCTCCAACGAGCTCGCCAGCCCCTCGGTCTCGTCGGCGCGCTCGATGATCCCCAGCCCGTCGCGCAGCCACTGGACCGCGGCGCCGGTCACGAAGATCGCCGCCTCCAGCGCGTAGACCGTGCGGCTGCCGATGCCCCACGCGATGGTGGCGAGCAGGCCCGGCGGAGCGGTCGGCGCCTCGTCGCCGGCGTTGAGCAGCACGAACGACCCGGTGCCGTAGGTGTTCTTCCCCAGGCCGGGGTCGAGGCAGGCCTGGCCGTAGAGGGCGGCCTGCTGGTCACCGGCGATGCCGGTCACTCCGACGGCGTGACCGTGCAGGGCGTCGGGGCGCGTCGTGCCGAACTCGCCGATGCTCGGGCGCACCTGCGGCAGCGCGCGCTGTGGCACGCCGAGCAGCTCGCACAGATCGTCGTCCCACACGCCGCGGCGGATGTCGTAGAGCAGCGTGCGCGACGCGTTTGACGGGTCGGTGACGTGCTCGCCGGTGAGCTTGAACGTCAGCCAGCTGTCGATCGTCCCGAACACCGCGCGCCCGTCGGCCGCCCGCTCGCGCAGCCCGTCGACGTGCTCGAGCAGCCAGGCGATCTTGGTCCCGGAGAAGTACGGGTCGAGCACCAGGCCGGTCCGCTCCCGGACGATGTCCTCGTGGCCGTCCGCGCGCAGCCGCTCGCAGAGTTCGGCCGTGCGGCGGTCCTGCCAGACCAGCGCCCGGTACAGCGGCTCGCCGGTGGCCGGGTCCCACACGCACACGGTCTCGCGCTGGTTGGTGATGCCCACCGCGGCGAGCTCGCCGTCGGCCACACCCGCGTCGTCGAGCGCCTCGCCGGCCACCGCGACGGTGACGTCCCAGATCTCTTCGATGTCGTGCTCGACCCAGCCCGGCCGCGGGAAGTGCTGCGTGAATTCCCGCGAAGCGCGCCCGACGAGCTGCGCCTCGCCGTCGAAGACGAGGCACGTCGTACCGGAGGTGCCCTGGTCGATGGCGAGGATCACGCCGCGCGGGAATGTAACTTGCGGCGCGCATCCGACGAGGAGGACAGCGTGCCGGACATCGAGGCCCACATCACGGGCACCGTGTGGAAGATCGAGTGCGAGGTCGGCGACAGCGTCGCCGAGGGCGACACGGTCGTGATCCTCGAGTCGATGAAGATGGAGATGCCGGTCGAGGCCGAGGACGAAGGGACCGTCAAGGAGATCCTCTGCGAGGAGGGCCAGGCGGTCAACGAGGGCGACGTCCTGGTCCGCCTGGACTAGCCCCGGGCCACGCCCGGAAGGCGTGGACACCATCAGGATGCCGCCCGGACGGCGGCATGGGCACTATGTGGCAGTGCCCGGCGAGCTGCTGCATGACGAGCCGGCCGACGGCGTCCTGCGCCTGACGATCTCCAATCCGGCCAAGCGCAACGCCCTCGACCACACGATCCTCGACGGGATCGCGCGGACGCTGGGCGAGACCGACGCCCGCTGCGTCGTGATCACCGGCGAGCACGGGATGTTCTCCGCCGGCTACGACATCGGCGATCTTTCCACCGACTCCGTCGGCGGAGCCTCCGACCCTGTCTTCGCGGTCGAGGCCGAGAAGCTGGTCGCCCATCCCTTCACGACGGCGATGGACGCGCTCGACGCATTCGACCGCCCCACGGTGGCGGCGTGCGGCGGGCACACGATCGGCGGCGGGCTGGAGCTCGCGCTGGCGTGCGACCTGCGCGTGGCGGCCGACGACATCAAGCTCGGCATGCCGCCGGCCAAGCTCGGCCTCGTCTACTCCCACACCGGGCTGCGGCGCTTCATCGACGCCATCGGCGTCCCGCGCACGCGGGAGCTGTTCCTGCTCGGCCGCAACGTGGACGCGGCCACGGCGCTTCAGTGGGGCATGGTCAACCGCGTCGCGCCCGCCGCCGAGGTCGCCGACGTCGCGCTCGACCTGGCCGGCGAGCTGGCCGCCAACGCCCCGCTCTCGGTGCGGGGCAACAAGCGCGTCATCCGCGCCTTGCTCGAAGCGGAGGGGAGCCTCGACCCGGATGTCGAGCGCGAGCTGATCGAGCTGCGCCAGGCGTGTTTTCAGTCCGAGGACTTCAAAGAGGGAGTGCGTGCGTTCTCCGAGAAGCGGCAGGCGCGCTGGCGCGGCCGCTGAAGACCCGGCCCGCCAGCGCCCGCGGCAGCGCGGTGGCGATCATCCGCGCCGGCCCGATCGACCGCGTGCCGAAGAGGTTCATCACCTCGGCGACCTTCTCGTCACGGGTCGCCGTCGAGAACAGCAGCCGCTCGACCGGGTCCAGAGGCCGCGGGACCGCATAGCGCTCGATCATCCGGGCGTGCGGGCCCAGCCAGCGCGCGTGGCGGCGCCGGTAGCGCCGCAGCCCGCGCTCGAGCGAGCCGTCGCCGAGCAGCGCCGGCGCGACCGAGTCGGCGAGCAGCTCGGCCATCTCGAACGCCCAGCCGCAGCCGACGCCCCAGAGCGGGTCGGTCGCAAGCGCGGCGTCGCCCACCAGCGCCAGGCCTTCGGCGACCGGGGTGCGCGAGACGTTGGGCATGTCGATCTTGCCGATCGGCACGCCCACCAACCGGCCCTCGCGGATCGGCGGTGCGTCGGGCAGCGCGCTGACGAAGGCCTCGATCGCGGCCGCGGGGTCGGCCTTGAACTCCGCCACGCGCTCCTTGCCGGGCATGCACGCGTAGAGCGTCAGCCCCTCGTCGGTGGGGAACGCGGCCGCCCACTCGGGGTCGCTCAGCCAGACGGTGCCGTCGGGGGCGCCCTCCGGCGCCGCGCCCTCGTAGTAGGCGCCGTAGCTGAAACGGCCGTGCGGGGAACGCCGTTCGCGCACGCCGGCCAGCCGCGCGACGCGCGAATCCCGGCCGTCGGCGCCGACGACCAGCCGTGCGCGAATCGGCGTGCGGGAGCCGTCGCGGCCGGTCACCTCGACGCCGCAGATGCGGTCGCCGTCGCGCAGCAGGTCGCACGCGGTCCGGCCGAGCAGCAGCTCGACGCCGTCGGTGTCTGCGGCAATCCGCCGGAGAAGCGGGTCGAGCTTCTCGCGGCGCAGGTTGACGCTGCGCTCGGCGGTCGTGTCGGCCGCCGGGCGGATCCACCCGAACGGGCTGCGGATGCGGCCGTGCGAGCGCACGCCGCCCGCGGCCTCGATCTCCTCGAGCAGGCCGGTCCGGCGCAGCGTGGGGATCGCGCCGGCCTGGATGTAGTGGCCGCAGACGCGCTTGTAGGCGTCGGGGTCGGGCCGCTGGTCGACGAGCACCACGCGCGCGCCCGCACGCGCGAGGAGCATGGCGGTGGTGCTGCCCGCGATACTCGCGCCCACCACGGCCACGTCGGCATCAAGAGTTCTCATAGTACGTACCGTACCATACGAGCCGTATCATGGCGCCTGACACCCCAAAGCTGAGCGGAACCTCCTACGTGGTGCTCGGGCTGCTCGAGCAGCTCGGCCCATCGAGCCCCTATGACCTCAAGCGGTTCATCGAGACGTCCGTGGAGAACTTCTGGCCGGTCCCCCACACCACGTTCTACGCCGAGCCCGCCCGGTTGGCGCGGGCGGGCCTGCTCTCAGAGGAGCAGGAGGCAAGCGGCCGGCGCCGCAAGCTCTACCGGCTCACCGACCGCGGCCGCGACGCGCTCCACGAGTGGGTCGACAACGGAGAGGCCGCGCCGCCGCAGCTGCGCGACGAGCTGATGCTGAAGATCTTCATGGGGGCCGAGCCCGGCCCGCTCGTCGCCGAGCGCATGACCTGGCACCGCGAGAAGGGCGCCGAGCTGCAGGGCTACCTCGAGCTGGTCCGAGCAGAGGGCGGCTACGAAGGGATGGAGCGCTCGTTGATCGCCGGCATCACCTACAACCGGGTGCTTCTCGAGATGCTCGAGCGGCTCCAACCGGATCGCTAGACCCGATGAAGCTGGTCACCTGGAACGTCAACTCCCTGAAGATGCGGATCCCCCGCGTCCTCGAGTTCGTCGAGGAACACCGGCCGGACGTCCTCTGCCTCCAGGAGACCAAGGCGGAGGCCGCCGCGTTTCCGGTCCATGAGCTCCTCGACGCCGGCTACAGCGCCCACCACCACAGCGCCGGGCGCTGGGCGGGGGTGGCGATCCTCGCGCGCGACGGGCTCGCCCTGGAGAACGCGGCATGCGGGCTGGCGGGCGAGCGCATGCCCGACGAGGCGCGCTGGTGCGAGGCGACCGTGGGCGGCCTGCGCGTGGCCAGCGTCTACGTGACCAACGGCCGGGCGATCGGGACGCCGACGTTCGAGGAGAAGCTCGCTTTCCTGGACGCGATGGCGCAGCGCGCGCCGCAGCTCGACGCGATCCTGGGCGACTTCAACATCGCCCCCGCCGACTCCGACGTCTACGACGTCGCGGCGTTCGACGGCTCGACGCACGTCACGCCCGACGAGCGCGAGCGCCTGAAGACCATCCTGGACGCCGGTTTCGTGGACGCCTACCGCCACCTGCATCCGGACGAGCAGCAGTTCACCTGGTGGGACTACCGCGCGGGCCACTTCCACAAAGGGCTCGGCATGCGCCTCGATCTCGTGCTCCTGCGCGCCGAGCTCGCTCCGCGCCTGCGCGCCTGCGGCATCGCGCGCGACTACCGCAAGGGCACCAAGCCCTCAGACCACGCGCCGCTGGTCGTCGAGCTGGACGAGGCCTAGGTCGGAGTCGGGGCCACGCCGCGGATCGTCGCCACGATCTCGGCGATGTCGACGCCCTTCTCGAGGTAGGCCGCGGCGCCGGCGCCGAGCACCGGCTTGGCCATCCGCTCCGCGGTGAAGCCCGACAGCGCGACGATCGCCGCGCCAGGCGCCCGGCGACGCATGGCCGGAATCGCCTCCAGGCCGTCGAACTCGGGCATCGAGAGGTCCAGCAGGACGACGTCGGGCTGAAGCTCTTCGGCCTGGCGGACGCCCTCGTGGCCGTCGCTGGCCTCGCCGACGACCTCGATGCCCTCCTGGTCCTCCAGCGAGTAGCGGACCAGGGCGCGGAACGCGGGCACGTCGTCACAAAGGAGAACTCGAATGATGTCTGGGTGTGCGCCATTACTGGCGCCGTTGGTACGGAGGAACCTGGGCGTCATCTGTTGCATGGCAAGCATCGGTCATTCGAAGCCCGCCGAACATCCCCATTTCTGGCCGACTTCGCTGCGAGTTTGCCGGCCGAGTTGTCCGGAGCTCGCCCTACGGTCCCGCCCATGCCGCCCCTCATCTCGCCCGACGAGGCCTTGGCCCTCGGGCAGCTGACCGAACCCGCAGACATCGAGGCGCTGATCGAGCGCGCGTGGACCGCGCGGGTCGAACGCTTCGGCGAGAGCACCGACATGTGCTCGCTGGTGAACGCGAAATCGGGCGGCTGCGCGGAGGACTGCGGGTTCTGCGCCCAGTCGCGGTTCGCCGAGGCCGAGACCCCGCTGCACGCGATGATGGAGCCCGAGCAGATCCTCCAGCACGCGCGTGCCGCAGAGGCCGCGGGCGCGCACCGGTTCTGCATGGTCACCCAAGGTCAGGGCCTCTCGAAACGCGACTTCGAGAAGGTGCTCGAGGGCGCGCGGCTCGTGGCCGAGCACACCAACCTCAAGCGCTGCGCCTCGGTCGGCCACATGAGCGTGGCGCGCGCCAAGGCGCTCAAGGAAGCCGGGATCCAGCGCGTCCACCACAACGTCGAGACCGCGCGCTCGTACTACCCGGAGGTGTCGAGCACGGTCCGCTACGAGGGCCGCATCCGCACGATCGAGGCCGTCCGGGAGGCCGGGCTGGAGACCTGCGTGGGCGGGATCCTCAACCTCGGCGAGACCCCCGAGCAGCGCGTCGAGATGGCCTTCCAGCTCGCTGAGATCGACCCCACTTCGGTGCCGATCAACCTTCTCAACCCGCGCCCGGGGACCAAGTTCGGCGACCGCGAGTACATGGACCCGGTCGAGGCGGTCAAGTGGATCGCGATCTTCCGGCTGATCCTGCCGGACGCCCTGTTCCGGCTCTGCGGCGGGCGCGTGGAGAACATCGGCGAGCTGCAGGGCCTGGCCGTCAAGGCCGGCCTCAACGGCGTGATGATGGGCAACTTCCTCACCACGCTGGGCTCGACCCCCGAGGAGGATCGAGCGATGTTCGAGGAGCTCGGGCTCAACGTCGCGCGCCAGCCCGACAACGGCGCCAACCCGCGGCCGGACAACCGCTCGGGCTGGCTGGCCGGCGACGTGCCTGTCTCCGAGGAGGTCGCACCCTCCGAACCGACGCCGCTGGACCTGCACATCCAGCTCTGGAACCCGGCCGAGCAGCTGCGCTACGCGAAGAAGGCGAGCGTGCCCGCGCGTCCGGATGGTGCGGCGAACTCCTGGCCGGAGGAGGACGCGGCATGATCGACGTCGCCGCCCGTCTCGACGAGCTCGAGGAGTCCGACCTCTTGCGGCGCATGCGCCTGATCAGCGGGCCGCAGGGCCCGCGCGTGGTGCTGGACGGCAAGCCGGTGCTGCTGCTGTGCTCGAACAACTACCTCGGCCTGGCCGACCACCCGCGCGTGCGCGAGGCCGCGGCCGACGCGGCGATGCGCTGGGGCGTCGGCGCGGGCGCGTCGCGCCTGGTCTCGGGCACGATGACGATCCACCGGCGGCTGGAGGAGCGGCTGGCGGAGTTCGAGGGCGCCGAGGCCGCGCTGCTGTTCGGCTCGGGCTACCTCGCCAACCTCGGCGTCGTCAGCGCGCTCGCCGGGCCGGGCGAAGTGGTGTGCTCCGACGCGCTGAACCACGCCTCGATCGTCGACGGCTGCCGGCTGGCCCGCGCCGAGACGTTCGTCTATGACCACTGCGACCTCGAACACCTCGAGTGGGGGCTGATCAAGGCCTCCGGGCGCGCGTCCTTGATCGTCACCGACTCCGTCTTCTCGATGGACGGCGACGTCGCGCCGCTGGAGGGCATCGTCGAGCTGGCGCAGCGGTTCGGCTGCCGCGTGATGGTCGACGAGGCGCACGCGACCGGCTGCATGGGCCCCGACGGACGCGGCGCGGTCGCCGACGCCGGGCTGGAGGCCGACGTCGACGTCGTGGTCGGCACGCTCGGCAAGGCGCTGGGCTCCTACGGGGCCTACGCCGCGACGACGCAGGAGCTCGTGCGCTACCTGATCAACACCGCGCGCCCGCTGATCTTCTCCACCGCCCCACCGCCGCCCGCCGTGGCCGGCGCGCTTGCGGCGCTGGAGCTGCTGGTCGAACAGCCCCGGCGCGTCGACAAGCTGCAGGCCAACTCCGACGCGCTGCGCGACGAGCTGGCCCGCGAGGGTTTCGAGGTCGCCGGATCGACCACCCAGATCGTGCCGCTGATCGTCGGCGACGCAGGGTTGGCGATGCGCATCTGCGAAGCCGGGCTGGAGCGCGGCGTGTTCGCCCAGGCGATCCGCCCGCCGACCGTTCCCGAGGGCACCTCGCGGTTGCGCCTGGCGGTGATGGCCTCCCACACCAAGGCCGAGCTGCGCGACGCCGCCCGCGCAATTGGCCGCGCGGCGCTCCAGGAGGGCTTCCGCCCCGGCGTGGGCGTCCCGATCGCCGCGGCGCAGGAACACGCGCCCTCCGAGCGCGTCCCGGTGGCCATCTTCGACGCCGAGACCGAGCTGATCCCGCCCGACGGCGTCGCGCGGGCCGCCTAGCCGGCTCGCCGTGCGCGGCGTCTTCGTCACGGGCACCGACACCGGCGTCGGCAAGACCTACCTCGCCGCGGTGGTGGCGACGGCGCTGCGCGCCCGCGGCCTGCGGGTCGGCGTGGCCAAGCCTGTCGTCACCGGGCTCGACGACCCCGGCCCGCACGACCACGAGCTCCTCGGCGCGACGACCGCCGCCACGTTCGGCCCCGCGGTCTCACCGCACCTGGCCGCCGAGCTGGCGGGCGTGGAGCTGACGCCGGCAGCGCTGGTCTCGGCCGCCCGCACCGCCGCCGTCGACGCCGACGCGGTGGTCGTCGAGGGCGTGGGCGGCCTGCTGGTGCCGCTGACGCGCGAGTACTCGGTCCGCGATCTCATCAAGGAGCTCGGCCTGCCGGTGGTCGTCGCGGCGCGCCCCGGGCTGGGCACGCTCAACCACACGCTGCTGACCCTGGAGGCGGCCCGCGCGGGCGGGCTGGACGTCCGCGGCGTCGTCCTCACGCCCTGGCCCGCCGCCCCGTCGGCGATGGAGCGTTCCAACCTCGAGACGCTCGCCGCCGCGGCCCCCACGCACGTCCTCGCCCACGGCTCCGACGGCGCAGAGCTGCCCGTCGAGCGCTGGGTGAGCTAACCGCCTTCCGAGCCTTCGGCGGCGACCCTCAGCACCGACTCGTCGATCAACCATTCGACGGGCGCCCGGTCGTCGGTCCACACGTCGCCGCCGGACAGGCCCGGCTCGAGCGCGCTGCCGGCGCTCACGGCGGCCCGGTGCAGGTCCTCAGCCAGCGGCGCCTCGTTCAGTCGCGTGGCCGAGGGCGCCTCGGCCGCGCCGAGAAGGATCGTGTTCGTCGGCTGCGTGGGCGCGCGCCAGACGGCCGGCAGCGCGGCGCCGATCGTCGCCGTCAGCGCCCGTTCGAGGTCGCGTGAGTCCTCGGGATGGCCGACGTTGACGACCACGACGCCGCCCGGCGCCAACCGGTCGCGCACCAGCTCGAAGAACTCCCGCGTCGCGAGATAGAACGGGATGTACGGCTGGCGATAGGCGTCGATGAGGATCGCGTCATAGGCCTCGTCCGAACGCCGCAGGAAGGGCCGGGCGTCGGCGTGATGGACGCGCAACCGCGGTCCGCGCAAATCGAACAGCCGGCGCCCGATCTTCGTCAGCCGCGGATCGATCTCCACCGCGTCGACCCACGTCTGCGGGAAGTAGTGGCCGTAGGCCCGGGCGGTCGTGCCGGCCGCGTTGCCGAGGATCGCGATCCGCGCCGGGGCCCGGCGCAGCACGGAGAACGGCAGGACGAGCATGTCGTCCCAGTAGTCCCCGGTCAGGTAGGAGCCCGCCCGCCACAGCGAGTGCACCGCGTGGCCCTCGTTGAGCTCCAGGCGCCGTGCGCCGTCGCTCTGCTCGACCACGCGCGCGTACTGATACGTCGTCTCGGCCTCGAGCAGCACGCGCCTGCCGTCGGCCGCCTTGACCGTCCCCTGCGGGATCGCGATGAGCGCGCCCAGCGCGAGCGGCGCCAAGACCAGTCGCCGGCTCATTCCGGCGAGCGCCACCGCGGCGAGCGCGACCGCGAAGACCAGGAAGGTCCGCCGCGTGCCGACGAACGGCACCAGCACGAGGGCGGCAAGGAACACGCCGACCAGGCTGCCGACGGTCGAGATCGCGTACAGCCGGCCGGCGACGCGGCCCGCCTCCTCGACCGTCGAGACGCTGAGCCTGACGGCGTACGGTGCGACGGCGCCCAGCAGCAGCACCGGGACGGAGATCAGCACGAGCACGGCGATCAACGAGCCGACGAACGCCCCGGCATCGATGTCGTCGAGCGCGCTGACGGAAACCCGTAGAAACGGCCGGGCCACGAAGGGCACGGCGGCCAGCAGCAGCGCGGCGGCGAGCACGAGCCGGCACAGGCCCCGCAGCGTCGGGTCGCGGTCGGCGATCCGGCCGCCGACCCAGTAGCCCGCCGACAGGGCGACGAGCACCGTCGCGATCGTGTTCGCCCAGACGATCGTCGACGCGCCGAACCACGGCGCGAGCAGGCGGGCGGCCGCGATCTCCGTGCCCAGCGAGGCCGCGCCGACCACGAATGCCACGGTCGCGACAGCTTTTCGAGGGGCGGGCACCCGACTAGCTTGCCGCCTCGCCGTATCGGACGGCGCCGAACGAAGGTCCGTCCAGGTGCGCCTCTAGGTTGGAGCCATGGACACCGAGCAGCTCGCCGCCCTCGACCGAGAGATCCTCTGGCACCCGTTCACGCAGATGCGCGGCTGGCAGGAGGAGGCGCCGATCCTGATCGAACGGGCTGAGGGCACCACGCTGATCGACACCGAAGGCCGGCGCTATATCGACGGGGTCTCCTCGCTTTGGTGCAACGTCCACGGCCATCGCCACGCGCACATCGACGCCGCCGTGCGCAGCCAGCTCGACCGCGTGGCGCACTCGACGATGCTCGGCCTCTCGCACCCGCCGGCCGTGGAGCTGGCCCGCCGGCTGCTCGACGTCGCGCCCGAAGGGCTCGCGCGGGTCTTCTACTCCGACAACGGCTCGACGGCTGTCGAGATCGCGCTGAAGATGGCCTTTCAGTACTGGCAGCACCGCGGCGACCACCAGCGCACCTCGTTCGTCTATCTGCGCAACAGCTACCACGGCGACACGATCGGCTCGGTGTCGGTCGGCGGGATCGACCTCTTCCATCAGCTCTACCGCCCGCTGCTGTTCGAAGGCTTCTGCGTCGAGCCCGGCGACGCCAAGGCGCTCTCGGACCTGCTCGACGAGCACCGCGACCAGATCGCCGCCGTCGTCGTCGAGCCGCTGGTGCAGGGCGCGGCGGGCATCCGCGTCATGCCCGACGGTTACCTGCGCGACGTGCGCCACCTGTGCGACGACCACGACGTCTTTTTGATCTGCGACGAGGTCGCGACCGGGTTCGGCCGCACCGGAACGATGTTCGCCTGCCAGCAGGAGGGCGTGACGCCGGACTTCATGACGGTCGCCAAGGGCCTCACCGGCGGCTATCTGCCGCTCGCGGCGACGCTGACGACCGAGCGCGTCTACGAGGGCTTCCTCGGTGAGCACGAGGAGTTCAAGACCTTCTTCCACGGGCACACCTACACGGGCAACCCGCTGGCCTGCGCGGCGGCGATCGCGACGCTGGAGGTCTTCGAGCAGGAGCACACCCTGGAGACGCTGACGCCGCGGATCGAGCTGCTGCACCGGCTGCTCGACGCGCATGTGGTGCCGCTCCCGGCGGTCCGCGAGGTCCGCTACCGCGGGCTGATGGTGGGCATCGAGCTGGGCGACTTCGCCCTCGAGGAGCGGATCGGCCACCAGGTGACGCTCGCCGCCCGCGCGCGCGGAGCGATCATCAGGCCGCTCGGCGACGTGCTGGTGCTGATGCCACCGCTGTCGATCGACGCCGGCGAGCTGCGCCGGCTGGTCGACATCGTCGCGGCGGCGATCGCCGAGACGACGGGCGCGGCCGCCGTCGGCCTAGCCGCCGCGGCCTAGGAGCCGACGCGGCGCAGGGAGGTGCGGGCGGCCGTTGCGGCGCAGCGCGCGCACGCTCATCACGCCCGCGGCCAGCGCGCTCGCCCCACCCAGCGCGGCCCTCACGGCACGCATCGTGCGCTCGGGGTCGCGGATCGGCTCGAACCGCGCGCCCTCGGGGCCGACGTCGATGAAGCCGATCGGCGCCGCGTCGAGGACGCCCCCGCCCCCGCCGGCGCCCATGTCGCCGCCGCCACCACCCACGGCCTTGACGCGCGCGACGGGAACGACGGCCCGGCCGCCGATCTCGATCGCCTCGCCGTAGCACAGCCGCGCGCCGCTCAGCCCGGCGAACACCTCGCGCAGCCGTATCCCGTGCTGCTTCTTTTTCTTCTTGGCGCCCTTCGGCATCTGCCGCTCAGTCCTCGAACAACTCGAAGTCCCGCTTGCGGGCGCCGCACACCGGACAGAACCAGGTGTCGGGGATGTCCTCGAACGCCGTGCCGGCGGGGATGCCCCCGTCCGGATCGCCGTCGGCGGGGTCATAGATGAAGCCGCAGGACGAACAGATCCAGCGCTTTGTGACGGTGTCTGAACTCATTCCGGCGCAAGATACGCTGCGGCCGTGGCCGTCGATCCCCCGGACCCCACCGACGATCTGAACACCACCGGTCGTGCGGCCGTCCCCAGGCAGGCCGCGTCGGTCATCCTGCTGCGCGGCGGCGACGACTCGCTCGAGCTGCTGCTGGTCCAGCGCGACCCCAACGCGCGCTTCATGGGCGGGGTGTGGGTGTTCCCCGGTGGCGCGGTCGACGCGCACGAGGGCGAGGGCGACGCGGCGCATCGCGCGGCCGCGGTCCGCGAGCTCGCCGAGGAGGCCGACGTGCACGGCATCTCGGCTGCAGACCTCGTGAAGTTCTCGCGCTGGATCACCCCGGCGGAGGTGCGGACCCGGTTCGACACCCACTTCTTCCTCGCCCTCGCACCCGCCGACGTCGAGGCCGCCGTGGACGGCAGCGAGTGCGTCGACCTCGGCTGGTTCGCGCCCGCTGACGCGCTGCGCGCCCACGCCGAGGGCCGCATCCTGCTGGTCTTCCCGACGATCAAGCACCTCGAGCAGCTCTCGGTGTTCCCGACCGCCACGGCGCTGCTGGAGTTCGCTCGCGGCCGCGAGGTCGTGCCGGTCCAGCCGAAGGTGATCGTGTCGGGCGAGACCGCGCGCGTCCTGCTCCCGGGCGAGCCGGGATACGAGGAGTAGGCTCGCGGCCGTGACGGCGACCCTGCCTGTTCCGGTGCGCGATGTCTTCGACCGGTTCATCACCACGGAGTACGTGACGGTCGACAAGAGCGGCCACCCGATCGCGTGGCCCGTGACGCCCTACCACCACGTCGAGGAGGGCTGCATCGACGTCACGACCGGCCTCGGATACCCCAAGAAGGCCCGCGACGCCGAGGCCGAACCGCGCGTCGCGCTGCTGTTCTCCGACCCGACGGGCAGCGGCCTCCAGCGCCCACCGATGGTGCTCGTCCAGGGCACGGCGGTGGTCGACGACGCCGACCTCGACGCCAACCGTGCGCGCTACGAGCGCGAGTCGGCGGCCAAGCTCCCGGGTGCCCAGAAGGGCCAGCCGCCGGGGTTCCTGCGGCGCTTCTTCATCTGGTACTACGCGCGCATCTACGTCCACGTACGGCCCGAGCGGGTCTTCGTCTGGCCGCAGGGCGACCTGTCGGCCGAGCCGGAGATCTACGACGCGCACGTCGAGGAGGTCCGCTCGGGCCACGACGAGCTGCCCGACGAGCCGCACCCCGCGCCGGTGGGCGGCGGCGCGCACTGGCACGACCGCATCGACGCGCTCGGCTCGCGCACCTACCCGACGGCGGTCCTGGCGCTCACGAGCCCCGACGGCTTCCCGTTCGCCGTGCGCGTCCCGGTACGTCCCGACCGCGCCGCGGGCGTCGTGCGCGTCGACGCCGATCCGGTCGGCGTGCCCTGGCAGCCGGGCCTCGCCTGCCTGACCGCCCACGACCACGACGACGAGTTCACCTGGCAGCGCAACTTCCAGGTGCGCGGGGACCTGATCGAGGACTCCGACGGCTGGGCGCTGCTGCCGCACCGCGTGGTCGGCGGCTTCGAGCTGCCGCCCGGCTCGCTGGTCGCGCGCATGCGCCAGAACTCCCAGAAGGTCAAGCGCTACCGCGCGATCGCCAAGCGCGAGATGGCGAGACGGTCGTGAGCCCGGCGGCGGCGGCCAAGCCGCTGACCGTGGCCGTCACCGGCCCCACCGGTGAGATCGGCAAGCCGTTCATCCGGGCGCTCGAGCGCAGCCGCGAGGTGACGAAGATCATCGGCATGGCGCGCCGGCCGTTCGACCCCGCCGCGCACGGCTGGCAGAAGACCTCCTACCGGCAGGGCGACATCACCAAGCGCGAGGACGTGAACGCTCTGGTGAAGGGCGCCGACGTGGTCGTGCACCTGGCCTTCATCGTGCTCGGCGCCAGCGACGCCACGCGCGACATCAACCTCGAAGGGTCGCGGATCGTCTTCGAGGCCGCCCGCGACGCAAAGGCCAAGCGCCTCGTCTACACGTCGTCGGTCGCCGCCTACGGCTTCCACCAGGACAACCCCGACCTGCTCGACGAGGACATCCCGCCGCGCGGGACCGAGTCGATGCCCTACTCGGCCCAGAAGGCCGAGCTGGAGAGCGTGTTGCGCACCGTGCTCGGCGATTCGCGCACGCAGGCCTACGTCTTTCGCCCGTGCATCGTCGCCGGCCCGGACGCCCCGATGCTCGTCCAGGCGTTGCCGTACGTGCAGCTGCGCGAACGCCTACCTGGTGCCCTGCGGTCGCTGTTCGACATGGTGCCAGTGCTCAAGCCGGTGCTGCCCGACCCGGGCGTGCCCTTCCAGCTCGTCCATCACGACGACGTGGCCAGCGCGCTGCGCGCCGCGGTGCTCGGTCGCGGCGCTCCCGGCATCTACAACCTGGCGGGCGAGGGGACGATCACCTTCAGCGACCTGGCCGCCGCGCTGGGCTGGTATTCGGTGCCCGTGCCCGACCTCGCGGTGGACGCCACGGCGGAGATCGTCTCGCGACTTCCGTTTCTGCCGGCCGAGGCCCGCTGGATCGAGGCCGGCCGCAAGCCGGTGCTGCTCGACACCGCGCGGGCGCGCCGCGAGCTGCGCTGGCGCCCGAAGCACGACTCGGCCGAGACGCTGCGCCAGACCGTGGCCGCCGCTCGCGCCGACCTCGAGGCCGGCGTCGCCTAGCTTGCCAGGCGCGCTCAGGCTTCGGACAGGTCGGTGCGGCCCCCGGCCTCGAGCTGTTCCTTGTAGCGCGGGAAGACCGGCTTGACCAGCGGCACGAGCTTGAGGATCTTCGCCACCGGCCCCTTGGCCTTGATCTGCCCACGTGCGAGGGCGACCGTCACGTTGACCTTGCCGAGGAAGAACCGGTGGGCGGTGTCGGCGTCCATCGACATGACCACCTCCGGCTCCAGCTCGGTCGCGCCCAGGTGCGCGCTTGGCTCGACGGCCGCGCGGATGTCCACCGTGATGGTGGCCTCCGGGTCGCGATAGCGGTACTGGACGATCGTGTCGGCGCGCTGGAACTGGGGGCCGAGCTCGGCGTCGGCCACCATCTCCTCGAACAGCCGGCCGAGGTGTTCGTAGACCTCGGCCTCACTCCGGAAAAGTGGCACTCGGCGAGCATACGCCCGGATGGGCTGACCAGCGGCTCGGCGTGGCTGGCGGTGGACGGTGTCGGGGGACAGTGCAACCGGGCACGGCCCCCGACCAGCGGCGGCCGCCAGGCGCGTCGAGACGTCGTCAGGCGCTGCCGTACTCGACGATGAGCTCGGTGAGCAGGCCGATCATCACGCCGCCGAACAAGAACCACATCGCCAGCTCGCGATGGCCCATGCGCCGGACGCCGTTCCAGATCTCGCCGATCACGTAGAGCAACGCCCCGCCGGCCAGCGCGTAGAAGGCGAGCTCCAGCGGCGCCGACGTGACGTGGTAGCCGACGATCGAGCCGATGAAGGTCGGGGCGCCGCCGATCAGCCCGGCCGCGAACAGCCAGCGCCACGAGGGCTTGACCCCGCCGAGCGGGCCGACGATGCCGAAGCCCTCGGTCGTGTTGTGGACCGCGAAGCCGATGATCAGGACGGTTGCCAGCCCGATCTCGCCGCTCTTGGCCGAGACGCCGATCGCCAGGCCCTCGGCGAAGTTGTGCAGGCCGATCGCGCCGGCGATCACCAGGCCGGTGCGCAGCGCGCGCGCCCGGACGTCGAGCGCGGACATGGAATCGGCGGGGTTGAGCGCCAGAGCGTCTGCCGAGCCGCCCGCGAGCGGGGGCAGCGCCTCGCTGCGCCGCCCGGTGCGGCGCTCGAAGTAGGTGAGCCCCACGAGGCCGGCGGCCAGGCCCGACGCGAACATCAGCGCGTAGCCGATCGCCTCGCCCAGCTCGCCCTTGCCCTCGCCCAGCTCCTCGACGGGCTCCTCGACGATCGCGAAGCCGTGTTCCATGACCTCGACGAAGAGGAAGGCGAGGATGCCGACCGACAGCATCGCCAGCGCGATGCGGGTCCGCGGCCCGACCCGCTCCATGCGGGCGAGCGGCAGGCCGAGGAAGATCGTGAAGCCGGCGATTGCGCCGAGCGCTGTGGTCTGTGCGAGCGACATATGTGGTTGCCTTTGGTGCTCCGGTCCGGGGGCTTAGGGCACCCTAACTGTTAGGGCGGCCTAAAACCTACCAATACTCTCGGGATGGCGTTCCACGAGGGCCGCGCCGGTATACGCTCGCGCCATGAGCACCACCACCTCCGCCACCCTGCAGAACTTCGTCGACGGTGAGCTGGTCGATCCCGCATCCGGTGAGACCACCCCCGTCCTGAACCCGGCCACCGGCGAGGAGATCGCCCAGGCGCCGGCGTCCGGAGCCGAGGACGTCGACCGCGCCGTGAAGGCCGCCCGCGCGGCCGCCGACGGCTGGGCGGCCACGACTCCCTCCGAGCGCGCGCTCGCGCTGTTGCGCCTCGCCGACGCCGTCGAGGAGCACGGCGACGAGCTCGCCGAGATCGAGGCCGCCAACGCGGGCAAGCCGATCCAGGCGTTCAAGGACGACGAGCTTCCGTTCATGGTCGACAACCTGCGGTTCTTCGCGGGCGCGGCGCGCTGCATGGAGGGCAAGGCCGCCGGCGAGTACGTGGAGGGTTACACCTCGATCATCCGGCGCGAGCCGGTGGGCGTCGTGGGCCAGATCGCGCCGTGGAACTACCCCCTGATGATGGCCGTCTGGAAGATCGGTCCGGCGCTGGCGACCGGCAACACGGTCGTGCTCAAGCCGGCGCCGACTACGCCCATGACCGCCGTGCGACTCGCCGAGCTGGCCGCGGAGCTGCTGCCCAAGGGCGTGCTCAACGTGGTCTGCGGCGGCGACGAGGCGGGCAAGGCGCTGGTCGTCCACGACGAGGTCGACATGGTCTCGATCACCGGCTCGGTGGAAGCCGGCAAGTCGGTGGCGCGGTCGGCCGCCGACTCGCTCAAGCGCGTGCACCTCGAGCTGGGCGGAAAGGCGCCGGTCGTGGTGTTCGACGACGTCGAGCTCGAGACCGCGCTGGAGACCATCGCCGGCACCGGCTACTACAACGCCGGGCAGGACTGCACCGCGGCGACGCGCGTGCTCGCGGGCGGCAAGGTCTACGACGACCTCGTCTCCGGGCTGACCGAGCAGGCCAAGGGCTACGTCCTCGGCGACACCATGAGCGCCGACACCACCCTCGGGCCGCTCAACAGCGCCGAGCAGCGCTCGCGCGTCGAGGGCTTCCTCGAGCGCAAGCCCGATCACGCCGAGGTCGTGGCCGGCGGGTCCGAACCTGAGCTTCCGGGCTACTTCCTCGAGCCCACGGTGGTGGCCAACCTCCGGCAGGACGACGAGATGATCCAGCGCGAGATCTTCGGGCCGGTCATCACCGTCCAGCGCTTCTCCGACGAGGACGAGGCCGTCGCGTGGGCCAACGGCACGCCGTACGGACTGGCGTCGTCGATCTGGACCCGCGACGTCGGCCGGGCGCTGCGCGTCGCCAACCGGCTGCGGTTCGGGTGCGTGTGGATCAACGACCACATCCCGCTGGCGAGCGAGATGCCGCACGGCGGCTACAAGCAGTCGGGCTACGGCAAGGACCTGTCGATGTACGCGCTCGAGGACTACACCGAACGTCAAGCACGTGATGGCCTCGCTCAGTTAGCAAAAAACGCAACGGAACTTCCGGCTGAGCCGGGAGTTAGAGTGGCCGGAGAAGCTCGTGGAAGCGTCAGCCCTTTCAGCGCCGGCGGGCCTGCACCGAGCATCGGTCACCAGCCGGCTGCTGCCACTGCGATCGGACGAGCAGCTCGTCGCGCTCTTCCGGTCGGGCAACGAGGACGCCTTCCGCGTCATCCACGATCGTTATCGCCAGCGCCTGTTCGCATACGCGCGGCAGATGCTCGGCGGCTCGCGCGCGGACGCCGAAGACGTGCTGCAGGACGTCTTCCTGCGGGCGTACCGCGCCCTGCGCGCGGACGAACGACCCGTCGCGCTGCGGGCATGGCTCTATCGGGTCGCGCACAACCGCTGCGTCGACCACCTGCGCCGCCCGACGCCGGCGCCGGCCGACGTCTTCGAGGTGTCGCGTACGCCGCTGCTGGACCCGCTGGTGGAAGCCGAGCGGCGCGACGAGTTGCAGCGCCTGGTCAGCGACGTCCGCCGCCTGCCCGAGCAGCAGCGCTCCGCATTGCTGATGCGCGAGATGGACGGGATGTCCTACGCCGAGCTGGCGGACGCGCTCGAGACCACCGTGCCTGCCGTGAAGTCGCTGCTCGTGCGCGCGCGTATCGGCCTCGTCGAGGCGATCGAGGCGCGCGACACCGACTGCGCCGACATCCGCCACGACCTTGCCGCGTCCTTCGACCGCGGCGTGCGGGCCAGCGGCCTCGCCCGGCGCCACCTGAAGGACTGCGGCCCGTGCACGCTCTACCGCACCCAGCTGCGGGAGGTCCGGCGCGGGTTCGCCGCGCTCTCGCCCGCGCCGGCGCCCGTGGGGATCTTCGCCAAGCTGCTCGGCCTCGGCAGCGCCGGATCGGGTGCTGCCGCCGGTGGCGCCGCGGCCGGATCTTCAACGGCCGTCGTCGGCGGAGGCGCCGCCGCCGTCACCGCCACGAAGGTCGCCGCTGTGGTCTGCTGTGCCGCGGCTCTCACCGGTGGCGCCGCGGTCGAGGTCAAGCAGTTCACCGCGCCGTCGGACCCGGCCCCCGCCGCGCGCCGACATGCTCCCGCCGCCGCCCAGGCGCCGGTCGTCCCGGCCGCCCGCAACGTCGCGGCGCCGCGCGACAGCGGCCCGCCGCTGCTGCCGCCAATGGTCGGCACGACCCCCCGCGGCAGCCGCACCTTCGACGTCGACGGCCTGACCGCGCCGGCGACTCCCGTCGGCCCTCCGGCCGCCACCACCGGCCCGCGCGACTCGACGGGCGGCCAGGTCGCCCCCGACGAGGCGCCGGCCGCATCGACGACTGCCGACGAGTCCTCGCCGTCGGAGTCCCCGACCGCAGCGGTGACGACGCTGCTCGGCACCGGCCCGGCGACCGCTCCGCAGAACGGTTCCGGCTCTGACCAAACCGGCTCGGAGTCATCCGGGGCGTCGAGCGCGTCGGCGAGCAGCACCTCGTCGAGCGGCTCCGGCGGTGCGGGGACGTCGTCGGCCTCGTCGAGCTCGACCAGCGGGTCGGGTTCGTCGTCGTCGGCGGGCTAGCCCGCGCTACGGTCCCGCGATCGAGCGTTATCTGGCCAACCTCGACCACGAGGAGCTGCTCGTCCGGCGGGGGCGCCGGACGGGGCTCTTCACCATGGTCGCCGTGCACTCCACGGCCCGCGGTCCCGCGCTCGGCGGGTGTCGGATGTGGCGCTATGACGACACCCGCGCCGCCCTACGCGACGTCCTGCGTCTGTCGCGCGCGATGACGTACAAGTCGGCGGTGGCCGGGCTCCCGCTCGGCGGCGGCAAGGGCGTGATCGTGCTGCCGCCCGCCGCTCCGGCGCCGCGATCGCGCCGCGACGTCCTGCTCGACTTCGCCGACACGGTGCAGGCGCTCGGCGGCAGGTACGTGACAGCCGAGGACGTGGGGACCTCTTCGAAGGACATGGAGGTCATCGCCCGCCAGACCAAGCACGTCACCGGCCTCTCGCGCCGCCGCGGCGGCTCGGGCGATCCGAGCCCTTACACGGCGCTCGGCGTGCAGGCGGCGATCGCCGCCAGCTGCGAGCGCGTGTTCGGTACGGCCTCGCTGCGCGGTCGCACCGTCTGCGTGAGCGGGCTGGGCCACGTGGGGATGCGCCTGGCGAAGCTGCTGTTGCGCGGCGGGGCGTCGGTCCTGGCGACCGACATCGACCGCGCCAAGCGCGCGCCGGCCGAGGCCGCCGGGGCACGGTGGATCGCGCCGGAGCGTGCAGCCTCCCAGCCGGCCGACGTCTTCGCCCCCTCCGCCCTCGGCGGCGTCCTGACGGACGAGACCGTCGAGCAGCTCCAGGTCCCGGTCGTCGCCGGGGCGGCGAACAACCAGCTCGCCGACGATCGCGTCGCGGAGCTGCTCTCCGAGCGGGGAGTGCTGTGGGCGCCCGACTTCGTCGCCAACGCGGGCGGCATCATCAACATCGCGGTCGAGCTCGAACCGTCGGGCTATGACCCCGCCCGCGCGCGTCGCAGCGTGCGGGCGATCGGCGACACGCTGCGCCGCATCTACGACGACGCGGAGGCCACGGGCGCCACGCCGCTGACGGCGGCGATGGAGCTCGCCCGCGCACGGCTCCGCGAAGCCGACTGACGGCCTCGCGGTCGCCGCAAGATTCCAGCTTCTGGCGGCTAGAAGCCGGGCGGGCGCTCGACGTCCGCGGGCAGCCGGCCCTCGTCGTCGAGCTTGTCGAGGTGCGCGGCGAGCGTGACCGCCGCGGCGGGGCGCAGCGCGGCGGGCGCGTCGTCCCACACGCGGTCGAGCAGCTCGTCGACGCTGCGCAGGCCGTCGTCGAGCGCGGCGAGCAGCCGGTTCTCGCGGTCGAGGCGGTGTGCGACGTAGCCGTCGAGCTTGGCCGCGGGGTCGGCCACGGGCGGCCCATGGCCGGGGCACAGCACGTCGAGCTCGAGCGCGCGCAGGCGACGCAGCGCGGCGAGATAGCCCGCCATGGCGCCAGGGTGTGGCGCGACGAAGACGCTGCCCTCGCCGAGCACGGCGTCACCGGTGAAGCACGCGCCCCCGACGACGAAGGCCAGGTGGTCCGCTGCGTGGCCGGGCGTGTCGACCGCCAGCAGCGGGCCGAACCGCGCGTCGCCGGCGAGCACGACGTCGGCGCCGCTGTAACCCGCCGCGGCGATCAGCGCATCGGTTCGATCGGCCACGATCGGCGCGGCGTCGGAGTGGTCGGGGTGGTCGTGGGTGAGCGCGATCCCGCCCACACCGCCCCGCGCCTGTGCCTCGGCGAGCACGGCCTCGACGTGGTCGTCGAGCGCCGGCCCGGGATCGACGATCCAGCAAGGGTCGCGGCCGACGATCCACGTGTTCGTGCCCGAGAGCGTGAACGGCCCCGGGTTGGCCGCACGGACCAGCGCGATGTCGTGATCGGCGGGGTCGCCCACGCCGAGAAGGTACCGGCGGCTAGGCGGTGATGGCGGGGCGCGGCGCGGCGAACTCGCTGATGCGGCGCTCCATGTCCAGCTCGGCCTCGAAGTCCGCATCATCGGCGTGCTGGAAGGCCACGCCCTTGCGCTCGAGGACGCGGAGGAAGACCTGCACCAGCTCGGCGTCGAGCTGGCTGCCGCTGACGCGCTCGAGCTCGGCGATCGCCTCGGCGGGCGAGACGGGCTCGCGGTAGGAGTCGCGGGCGGTCATCACGTCGTAGGTGTCGGCGATCGAGATCATCCGGCTGAGCATCGGGATCTCGTCGCCGGGGAGGCCGCGCGGGTAGCCCTTGCCGTCGATGCGCTCGTGGTGGGCGAGGATGATGTCGGCGATCGGCCCGTAGCCGTCGACCTGGCGCACGACCCGCGCGCCCTGCGCGGGGTGCTTCTTGACGATCTCCCAATCGTCGTCGTCGAGCTTGCGGTTCGCCAGCAGGATGTGGTCGGGGAAGATGAACTTGCCGATGTCGTGCAGCAGGCCGGCGGTGTGGACGAGCTCCTGGTCGGTCTCGCTACAGCCGGCCTCGCGGGCGATCTCGCGGGCGTAGCGGGCGACGGCCGCGCAGTGGCGCGCCGTCATCTTGTCGCGCAGCGACAGCGTCTGGAGCATCGCGGTGAGCACGCCCACCTGCAACGACGCCAGCTGCTTGGTGCGCGCCCCCAGCTGCTCGGCGCGATCCTTCGACAGGAGGAGCTCGCGAAGCAGGTACTGATAGAGGACGACGACGCCGACCAGCAGGCCGAGCGCGACGCCGCCGCCGTGCGCCTGGGCGTAGATGATCGCGGCGGCCAGGCCGCCAACGGCTACCTGCGACGGCAGGACCGGGATGTAGAAGCTGCGCGTCGCCTGCCAGATCGAGTGGCCGTCGGCGATCCGGTGCGTGGCCGCCACCTGGAAGAAGTTCAGCGCGTTGGCAAGGACGAACACGCTGATGACGACCAGCGCGAAGTTGAGGTCGACGGGCTGGACGTCGAAGCGGGTGGCGAGCGCGTGCACCAGCCAGCCGCCGACCAGCGGGAAGACCGTGAAGGTGGCGACGTTGCTCGCGACGCTGTGCACCGGCGGGCGCCGCCGGGCGCCGTCGGCGAGCATCGTCAACACGCCGATCAGTGCGGCGGGGACCGGGCCCATCAAGACCATCGCCAGGCCGACCGCCAGAAACGCCCCGGAGACGGTGACGAGCTTGGTGTCGACCTCGAGCCGGTCGCCGATCAGGGCGAAGGCGACCAGCACGAGCAGCGTGGTCAGGTCCCAGGTCCCGATGTCCCAGACCAACACGCTGAAGCCCGCCGCGGCGGTGAGCTCGGCGACCGAGACGATCAGAGACGTACGACGAGAACCCATCTTCCCCGCTTATCGGCTGGTTTGTGGGCTTCTGTAGCGCTCACGAGGGCCCGGGCGGTGCATCGCGCCCGGTTCCGCGCGAGGACTTAACGCCGACGGGGCGCCGATGGCGCCCCGTCTAGACGAAAACCTGTTTCTGAATTCAGCTCTTCCAACCCATGACACCTATCCAATCCGTTGGGGAACAGTTGGGATGGCGGCACTCTCGGCCAACGCGTCTGCAGCTGCAAACGATGTGGAGGTATCGCAGCGCGATTGCACCGGAAAGCGCACAAAACCTCCCAAAAGCTGCAAGCAACCCCTCCGAGGCCCATGATCGCCCCATGAACGCGCGCGAGATCATGCGTCGGCCGGGCTTCAAGCCCCTCGCGGTGACCTACGGTCTGAGCGAGATCGGCGACTGGCTGACGACGATCGCGCTGTCGGTCCTGGTCTACGACGCGACGGGCTCGGCGCTGGCGGCCACCGTGCTGTTCGTCTGCTCGAAGTTCCTGCCGGCGTTCGTCGCGCCCGGCATGACCGCGCGGATCGACCACGTGGCACCCCGACGCTCGCTGCCGGTGCTCTATGGCCTGGAGGCCGTGGGCTTCGTCGGCATGGCGCTGCTGCACGCCAGCGTGCCCGCCGTCGTCATGCTCGCCGCGCTGTGCGGCGGGGCGGCGCTGGTCGCCCGCGCCGTGACCCGTGCGGCGGTCGCCGCCGCGCTCACCGACGGCGACGACACCAGCGCGCTGCGCCGCGGCAACGGGATGCTCAACGTCATCTTCTCGGTCGCCTTCGCGGTCGGCCCCGCCGTCGCGGGCGGCGCGGTGGCGGCGTTCGGTGCCGCGACGACGCTGCTCGGCGGCGCCGCGGTGCTGGCCGTCATGGCGATCGTCGCGGGCGTCGCGGTACTCCCCTCGCTCGTCGTCGACGCAGAGGAGGACGGCCACGGCTGGTGGGAGAAGCTGGCGCGCGGTGTCCGGCACCTGCGCAGCGAGCCGCTGGCGTCGCGGATGTTCGGCGGCCAGGCCGTGCTTTTGGTCCTGTTCACGATGATCCCGCCGATCGAGGTCGTCTACGCGCGCCACGAGCTGGGGACCACGGCAGCCGGGCTCGGCGCCCTCCTGGGCGCGTGGGGCGCCGGGGCCGTGGCCGGCAGCGCGATCTTCGCCCGCGTCTCGCGCGGTTCCACGCTGATCATGGCGCTCGGCGCCACAGCCGCGATCGGCGTCTCGTATCTCGGGATGGGCCTTGCCGGCACGCTGACCACCGCGTGCGTGCTCTCGGCCGTCGGCGGCCTCGGCAACGGGATGCAGTGGGTGGCGTTCGTCACCTCGATCCAGGAGCGCGTCCCCGCACAGCTCCAGGCACGCGCGATGGCGCTTGTCGAGGCCCTCGGCTCGGCCGTCCCCGGTCTCGGCTTCGCCCTCGGCGGCCTGCTGGCCACCGCCTTCTCCGCACGCGTCGCCTACATGTTCGCCGGCGCCGCGATCCTCGGGATCGTCGCCGCCGCGACGCTCGTGCTGCGCGTCCTGCCTGGCACACAGCCGCACACCGCCGCCGTGATCGCCTGACCCCTGCGGCGTCCGATGCGCGAGGATGGGGCGCGGTGCGTTCCATCGACCGACTCAGCGCTCTCGACGCTGCCTTCATCGACCTCGACACCCCTCGCGCTCCGCTGCACGTCGGCTGGACCATGCGCTTCGAGGGGCGTGCGCCGACGCTGTCCGCGCTGCGCCGGCACCTCGAGGCGCGCCTGGACCAGGTGCCCCGCTTCCGCCGACGGGCGGCACGCGCGCCGGGCGGGCTCGCGTGGGTCGACGATCAGACGTTCGACATCGCCCGGCACGTGCATGCCGTCTCGCTCGCGGCGCCGGGCGGACCCGCCGAGCTGCGCGACGTCGCCGGCGTCCTGCTCAGCGGTCCGCTCGACCCCGAACGCCCGCTGTGGCGGCTGCACCTCGTCGAGCGGCCGACCGGCGACGGCTTCGCGCTGGTCGGCCAGGCGCACCATGCGCTCGTCGACGGGATCGCGGCGGTCGACGTCGCGATGCTGCTGTTCGACGTGGCGGGCGCCGAGCCGCGTGCGCCCAGCCAGATCGCGTGGAGCCCAAAGCCGCCTCCGACGCGGGCCACCGCCATCGGCGACGCTGCCGGCGCGGGCATGCGCGGTGGGCTCGACGTTCTCCGAGAGCTCGGCCGCCGCGCCGCACAGCCAGCGGCGTCCTCCGCTGCGCTGCGCGAGGCGCGCGACACCATCGCCGGGGTGCTGTCGCCCGCGCCGGCCACCGGCCTGGACCGCTCGGTCACCGCCCGGCGGACGGTGGGGTTCGCCACCGCCTCGCTCGACGGGGTGCGCGAGGCCGGCCGCAGGCGCGGCGCGACCATCAACGACGTCCTGCTGGCCGCCTCCTCGTTGGCACTCGGGCGCGCACTGCGCGGGATGGGCGACCGCCCCGCATTCCTGAAGGCGCTCGTGCCCGTCGACGTCCGCGACGGCGCGGCCGACGCGGAGCTCGGCAACGCGATCTCGTTCATGCCCGTCGACCTGCCTGTCGCCGAGACCGATCCCAGCGCGGTGCTGCGCACCATCCGTGACCGCACGCGCGTCGCCAAGTCCGGGGGCGCCGCGGCGGCCTTCGGCGCTCTGGCGCGCGCCGGCGACCTGCTGCCGCCGGTAGCGCGGCGGCTGGTGGCGCGGGCCGCGATGCGGGCGGCGCCGTTCAACGCCGCGATCTCGAACGTTCCCGGGCCGCCCGTGCCGCTGGCGCTGCTCGGCCGCAGGCTGACGTCGATCCATCCCGCCGTACCGCTGCTCGACGGCCACGCGGTGAGCATCGGGGCGCTGTCCTACGAGGGCCGCCTGCACGTCGGCCTCTACGCCGACCCCGCGATCGTCACCGATGTCGCCGGACTGGCCCGCGACGTCGAGTCTGCGTTCGACACGCTGCGTCTGGCTCCCGAGCGGCCCACGGGCCCGGAGCCGCCGTGGCGTCGCCGCGCCCAGGCACGGCGGGCCGCAACGAGGTCGGGTACGCCGTGAGCGAGCGCATCGTCGACGTCGTGGTCGTCGGCGCCGGACCGGCCGGGGAGGTCGTGGCGGGCCGGCTCGGCGCCGCGGGGGTCGTGGTCGCGCTGGTCGAACGCGAGCTGATCGGCGGCGAGTGCTCCTACTTCGCATGCATGCCCTCCAAGGGACTTCTGCGCCCCGGGCAGGCGCTCGCGGAGGCGCGCCGCATCCCCGGCGCCGCGGAGGCCGCGAGCGGAGAGCTCGACGTGCCGGCCGCGCTCGCCCGCCGCGACGAGATCATCCACAACCTCCACGACGACGGCCAGCTGCCGTGGCTGGAGGAGCGCAACGTGCAGCTCGTCCGCGGACACGGGCGCCTGGACGGCGAGCGCCGCGTGCGGGTCGACGACGAGGTGCTCGAGGCGCGGCAGGCGGTCGTGATCGCCACCGGCACCACCGCCAGCATCCCGCCGGTTCCCGGCCTGCGCGAGGCCGACCCGTGGACGAACCGCGAGGCGACCACCGCGCAGCACGTCCCCGAGCGGCTGATCGTGCTCGGAGGCGGCCCGGTGGGCTGCGAGCTGGCACAGGCATTCCGCTCGCTCGGGTCGGCCTCGGTACTGCTGGAAGGAGAGGACCGGCTGCTCGGACGCGAGGAGCCGTTCGCGGGCGAGGAGGTCCGCGCGGCGCTCGAGGGCGACGGCGTGGAGGTTCGCACCGGCGCGAAGGCGGCCAAGGTCAACCGCGAGCCCGGGCGCGGGCGGGTGACGGTCGAGCTCGACGGCGGCGAGTCGGTCGAGGGCGACGAGTTGCTCGTCGCGACGGGCCGGCGGCCTCACACCGACGACCTCGGGCTCGAGACCGTGGGCATCGAGCCCGGGAAGCCGATCGACGTCGGCGACGACCTGCGCGCGCCCGGCCACGACTGGCTGTACGTCATCGGCGATGCCAACGGCCGCGTGCTGCTGACCCACATGGGCAAGTACCAGGCGCGCCTGGTCGCCGACCGCATCACCGGGACCGAGCGCCCGCTGTGCAGCGACGGGGCGACGTCGCCGCGCGTGACGTTCACCGAGCCCCAGGTCGCCGCTGTCGGGCAGACGCTGGAGGCGGCGCAGGCGGCCGGCCTCGACGCCTTCTGCGTCGACGCGACCACCTCGGGCAACGCGGGCGGCAGCTTCTACGGCCGCAATGTGCCGGGCACGACCCGGCTGGTGATCGAGCGTGTCACCAACCGCGTGCTCGGCGCGACGATCGTCGGCGCCGAGGTCGCCGACTTCCTCCACGCCGCGACGCTCGCGGTGGTCGGAGAGCTGACGATGGACCGGGTCTGGCACGCGGTCCCGGCGTTCCCGACGCGCAGCGAGGTCTGGCTGCACCTGATCGAGGCCTGGGAGCGCGAGGTCGGCCGGCTCGAGCGCTAGTCGCTAGGTTGCGCAGGTGGCGGCTGCCTCCACCAACGGCAACGGCAGATACCCCGATCCGGCACCTGCGCTCGCCGTGGTGGTCCCGGCCACCGACCACGCGGTCTTCCTCGACGCGTGCCTCGCGTCGCTCCAGGAAGCTCGCGGCGACACCGACGAGATCTTCGTCGTTCGAGACGCATCGGCGCCGCCGCTTCCCGCCGGCGCGGTGCTCGTGGCCCACATCGCCGACAGCGGTCCGGCGGCGGCGCGCAACGCCGGGGCGTTGATGACGTCGGCAGACGTCCTGGTATTCGTCGACGCGGACGTCGTGGTGGCGCCGGACTTCCTCGACCGCATCCGTGCCACGTTCGCGGCTCGGCCCGACCTCGACGGTGTCTTCGGCGCCTACGACGACGACGTCCGGGGGGCGCGCCTGGTATCGGCGTTCCGCAACCTCCTGCACCACCACGTCCACCATTCGGCCGCCGGGCCGGCCACGACGTTCTGGACCGGGCTGGGCGCGATCCGCCGCTCGACGTTCGTGGCGGTGGGTGGCCTCGACGAGACGCTGCGCTTCCTGGAGGACATCGAGCTCGGAGCGCGGCTCCAGGAGGCGGGAGCGACGATCGAGCTCGATCCACGCCTGGCGGGCGGCCACCTGAAGGGCTACACGCTGCTGGAGATGGTCCGGACCGACCTGCTCGAGCGGGGAGTCCCGTGGGTGCGCCTGATCCTCTCCGGTCGCGCCTCTGCACGGGCGTTGAACGCCGGGGTCCACCACCGCATCGGAGCGGGGCTCGTGCTCGCGGGGCTCACGGCTGCGGCCGCTCGCCGGCCGGCCCCGGCGGCGTCCTTCGGTGCGGCGTTCCTGATGCTCAATCGAGACTT
This sequence comes from uncultured Actinomycetes bacterium, assembly GCA_963825415.1. Classification (GTDB taxonomy): domain Bacteria; phylum Actinomycetota; class Thermoleophilia; order Solirubrobacterales; family Solirubrobacteraceae; genus BP-464. The sequence goes on from CAWGTD010000006.1 coordinate 748,611, forward strand.
CCACGCGCTTCTGCGGCGGCGCCTCGGCTGGCGCGGCGCGCTGGCCGGTCCACCACTGCACGCGCTGCACCTCGCGATGTCGAGTCTTGCGGTGCCGCTGGGGATCGCAAGTCATCTCCTGCGGCAAGACCGGGCAGCCGAGCCCCGCAAGCCGAGAACCATGAGCATCTGGGCGACGAGCGGTGCGAAGACCGACCGGCGCCAGCGCGGCGCCGTTACCCCGGCGGCGATCAGGCGCCCGTAGAGGCGCGCCCGTCGCCCGCCACGACCTTCAGCGGCGACGCACCGCTCACCTCGGCGAAGGTCCCGTGCCTGACCAGCGCTCCACGATCGAACAGGACGGCGTCGTCGCACAGGTCGCGCAACAACGTGAGGTCGTGCCCCGCGGCAAGCACCGCTCCGCCGCGCGCGAGGACGTCCCCGACGATTGCGCTCAGCCGCGTACGGAACTGGCCGTCGAGCGCCTCGTGGATCTCGTCCAGCAACAACACGCGCGGCCGCGCGCTGACCGCAACCGCCAGGCCCAGGCGCGCCCGCATTCCCTGTGACCAGGCCGCGACGGGCCGGTCGAACGCCGCGCCGAGCTCGCTGAACTCGGCGGCATGCGCGATCGCGGCGGCGACGTCCTTGCGGGGGATCCCGTGCAGGACCGCCAGCAGGCTGGCGTTCTCCCGCCCGGAGAGCGGGCGCAGCAGGCCCGCGTCGCTGGCCAGCAGCGCGCCTACAGGCCCGGCGACCCGGGCGACCCCCGTGTCGGCGGGCAAGACCCCGGCCAGCAGGCGTAGGAGCGTCGTCTTTCCCGAGCCGCTGGGGCCGAGCAGCGCCACGGCCTGCCCCGGCGCCACCGTGAGGTCGACGTCGTGTAGCCCCCAAACCGTCTCTCCGCGGCGGCGCAGCCGCGCCGCGATCGGCGTCACCACGTGTTGGGAGTGGTCGAGCTCGAACCGCACGCCCGCGCCCCGCAGCTCCACCAGCGGCGTCGGCGTGTCGCTCATCCCGACACCTTCGCCAGATGCGGGGACTCGGCGCGGAACACCGGCAGGCAGACCGCGAGGATGAGCCCGGCGGCTCCGAGCGGCGCCAGCAGATGCCAGGCCGCCGGGGCCTGGCCGTCCAGCAGCACGGCGCGGAACCCCTCGAACAACCCGGTCATGGGGTTGATCGGCAGCAGGTCGCGGGCGGTGCCGTGGATGACGTCGAGGGCGACCAACCCCGGCGCCGCGAAGAACAGCGTCCGCACCATGCTGATGGCGAACTGGCGCAGCTCGGGAAACCAGAGTCCGCAGATGGCCGCGGCGTAGGAGAACGCCAGGGCGAGCACGAGCGTCACGGCGACGAGCGGCGCGAGCCACAGGACCGCGACCGTTGGCGCGATCGCGTAGGCGCCCATCATCCCGGCAAGCAGCAATGCGCTGGCGGCGAACGCGATCGACTCGGTCACAACCGAGGCGACCGGGAGCAGGACGCCTGGGAACCGCAGGTTGATGATTATCGGGGCGCGGGTCTCGACGGCGCGCAGCGCGTTGATCGTCGTCGACATCAGCAGCTGGAACGGCACCACGGCACACGCGAGCGACAGGCCCGGCGCCCGGCCGGGGCGGTCCAGCAGCACCGCGACCAGCAACAGGTAGATGCCGACGAGGGCGAACGGGTCCAGCAGCCACTTGACCATGCGCGAGGTGCCGCGCCCGTAGCGTGCGCGGAGATCGGAGATCGCAAGCGCCTGCACCATGTGCACCCAGGATGCGGTCACGACCCGCGATGGTCCCACACCGTCCTGCACGGCTATTCCGTGCGGCGCACGGCCACCGCCGCGTCGACCTCCTCGACGACCTCCCACCCGGGCGCGGTCCGCACCAGCCCGTCGACCACCGCCGTCGGGCCGGGCAGCCCGACCCCGTCCGGCCGGCCGAGCCGGGCGTCGTGGAAGAGCATCAGCCCGCCCTGGCCGACCAGCGGGCTCCACAGCTCCCAGTCGGTCCGCACGCCCTGCTCGCTGTGGTCGCCGTCGACGAAGACGAGGTCGACCGGCCCACCGGTCCAGCGGTGCGCGACGTCCTCGCTGAAGGCCACGTGCCAGACCACCTGCGGCCCGCCGTCCTTCGCCGCACGCGCCACGACGCGCTTGGTCGCCGCCTCGACCGCACCCCAGCCCGGACGCAGCGCGTCGGGGTGGTGGCCGAAGGGGTCGATCAGGTGCAGCTCGGCGCCCGCGTCGAGGATCCGGCACAGCACGATCGCGCTGGAGCCCTCGTAGACGCCGATCTCGACCACGCGCCTGCGCCCCGCCGCCAGCCGCTCCAGCAGCGCGGCCTCGCCCGCCGAGTGCATCGGCCGTGGCGGGATGACGCCGGCGCCGACGGCAAGGGCGCGCAGGCGCGGCGCGTCGCGCACCCGGTCGGGCACCAGCGACCGGACCCGCTGCGGCAAGAAGGTCACCCCTTGCCTCCCTCCGGTCGGCGCTGGCGGAGACGAACGCCGGCCATCCCGGCCGTCGTGAACGGGCCTTCGGCCCTCACGCGGCGGCGTCGACCGCGGCCGCCACGTCGGCGGCAAATGCGTCGATGTCGGCCTCCGTGGTGTCCCACGAGCACATCCAGCGCACCTCGCCGGTCGCCTCGTCCCAGGTGTAGAAGAACCAGCGCTCGCGCACCCGCTCGGCCACGCCCGGCGGCAAGATCGCGAAGACCGCGTTGGCCTGCACCTGCTGGGTCAGCGTGACGCCCGGGACGCCCGCGACCGCGTCGGCGAGCCGGGCGGCCATCGCGTTGGCGTGGCCCGCCGCGCTGCGCCACAGCTCGCCCGTCGAGCAGGGCATCGAACTGCGCCGCGATGAAGCGCATCTTCGACGCGAGCTGCATCGACTGCTTGCGCAGGTAGGGCATCGCGTCGACCGCCGCGCCCGGGCGCAACAGCACGACGGCCTCGCCCGCCAGCATCCCGGCCTTCGTCCCGCCGAAGGACAGCGCGTCGACCCCCACGTCCGTGGTCAGCGCGCGCAGCGGCAGGTCCGAGGGCGGCGGCCGCGTTGGTCAACCGCGCCCCGTCGACGTGCAGCAGCAGCCCCTGCTCGTGCGCGAGATCGGCCAGCGCACGGATCTCCTCGGGCGCGTAGACCGTCCCCATCTCCGTCGACTGGCTGATCGACAGGACGCGCGGCTGCACGGCGTGCTCGTCGCCGAAGCGCGCCAGCTTGGGCCGCACGAGCTCCGGGGTCAGCTTGCCGTCGGGCGTCGCGACGGCAAGCAGCTTGATGCCGGCGAGCGCCTCGGGCGCACCGCCCTCGTCGACGTTGAGGTGCGCGGTCTCGGCGCAGACCACTCCCTCCCACGGCCGCAACAGCGCGCGCAGCGCGACGACGTTCGCGCCGGTGCCGTTGAACACCAGGAACGTCTCGGCGCCGTCGCCGAAGATCTCGCGGAACCGCTGCGCGACCGCCGCGGTGCGCTCGTCGTGGCCGTAGGAGGGAGCGTGGCCCTCGTTCGCCGCGGCGATCGCCGCGAGCACCTCGGGCAGGATCCCGGCGTGGTTGTCGGAGCCGAACCCGCGCGCCGCGGTCATCCGTGCAGCGAGAGCCGCTGGCCGTTCATCCTGCTGCCGTGCTCGCCGACCAGGAAGGCGATCGCCTCGGCAAGGTCGGCCGCCGGCGTGAACGTCGGCTTGTCGCCGATCGCGTGCACGACCAGGACGTTGGCCGTCCCGCCGTGCTCGCCGAGGTCGCGCGCCATGCGCCAGCGTCCATGCCTCGGCGGCCGCCTTCGCGGCGGCGTAGGCGGCGTTCGTGGCGTCGGGCCGCTGGGCCTGCGAGGAGGACACGAGCACGAACCGCCCGGACGCCTCACGCAGCGGCGGCAGGAACGCCCGCGACGCGTTGCGCAGCGTGTCGATGAGCAGCGAGCGCAGGAACTCCCAGTCCTCCTCGGGCGTCTCGTCGATCGCCGTGCCGCCGCGCCAGCCGCCCACGAGGTGCAGCAACGCGTCGACGCGGCCGAATTTTGTCGACCAGCGAGTCCACCCATGCCTGCGCGGCGGCGGGGTCCAGCAGGTCGACCGCCTGGCCGTCGTCGACCCCGCTGTCGGCCAGCGCGTCGGCGTTGCGGTCGATTCCGGCGACGGTGTGTCCGTCCTGCTTCAGCCGCTTGACGACCACCGGCCCCAGGCCGCCCCCGGCGCCGGCCACCGCGATAACGCTCATGCGGCGACGGTATCGACTTCGAGCTTCTGCTTCAGCGAGCTGTAGAACATCGACAGCGGGAACTCGTCGTCGAGCACCTCGTCGATGTAGGGCCGCGGGTCCTCGACGTCGGAGAAGCTGCGCGCCTCGCGCGCCCAGGCCGAGCCGGTCGCGGGCGGGACGTAGGTGGCGACGAAGTCGTGGGCGGCCTGCCAGTGGGCGAGCTTGGAGCGGTCGATGCCGGCGCGGTAGAGCTCCTCGACCGCCGCGCGCAGCGCCACCACGCCGTCGGCGACGCGCTCCCACTCGATGGTGAGCTTGTTGTCGGTCCAGTGCAGCAGGCCGTGCTTGTGCAGGTAGGCGAAGAGCAGCTGGCCGCCGAGGCCGTCGTAGTTGCGCACGCGGTTGCCCGTGATCGGGAAGCGGAACAGCCGGTCGAAGAGGATCGCGTACTGCACGTGGCGCGCGAAGGCGAAGCCGCCGCGCTCCAGCTCGACCGCCTCGCAGAACGCCGTCAGGTCGCAGCGCAGCTCCTCCAGCGAGTACATCCAGTACGGCATCCGCTGGCGGATCATGAACGGGTCGAACGGCAGGTCGCCGTGGCTGTGCGTCCGGTCGTGGACGAGGTCCCAGAGGATGTAGGCGTCGCGGGACAGCGGGGCGCGAGGCGAGCAGCGCGGCGGCGTCGGGCGGCAGGTTGAGCCGCAGCAGCGCGGCGGCGCTCGCGCTGACGCGGCGGAACCGCGCGGCCTCCCGGTCGCAGAAGATCGCGCCGAAGTGGTTGGCGGGCCGGTCCGCGGCGGCGACCGTCTCAGGGAACAAGACAGCCGACTCCGAGTCGTAGCCGGCCGTGTGGTCGACGAACTCCACCGGGACGAACTTGGCGTTGTCGTAGCGGCCGGCCTCGAGCTCGGCAACCCAGTCGGGCCACGGCACGCGGACGATCAACGCCTCGAAGCGCGTGTCGCGCGAGCCCGAGTTCTGCAGGTACATGGGGAAGACGACGAGGTGCTCGATCCCGTCGACGCGGTGCAGGTCGGGCCGGAACGCGTCGAGCGCCGCCGCGAAGTCGGGCCGCGCGAAGCCGCCCGCCGCCCAGGCCCGCAGGTCCGCGACGACCGCCTCCAGGTAGGCGGAGTCGTGGGCGAAGCGGGGAGCGAGGCCCGCGATCGCCTCGGCCAGCGCGTCGACGTGGCCCGCGGCGGCGTCGCGCGACGCGCCCTCGGCCAGCGCGCCGTCAGGCGCCTGGAGCAAGCGCAGGGCGTCGGTGTGCGCCTTGAGCGCCTGCCAGTGCGGGTCGGCCGCGACGTCGGACGGCGCCTCGAGCCCGCCGCGCGCGAACGCGGGCTGCGCGGCCCAGTGCACGAGGTTGCGCCACAGGTGGGCGTGGCCGAGCTCGTCGATGCAGTCGTCGCCGAACAGGTCGGAGTCGGCGACCACGACGACGCGGCCGGCGCCGTGCTCGGTGACCGCGAGCAGCGCCGCGCCGGGAGCCGACGCGGTCGGCGCCGTGCGGGCCAGCACGCGCGCGCCGGCGCCCGGGGTCAGCGACCCCGCGCGGTAGAAGCAGGCCTGCTCCACGCGGGCCAGCAGGTCGACGCACCGACCCAGGGCATCCTGCCCTGTGTGCCCGCGCGGCCCGACGAGGTCGGCGAGGACCCAGCTGGGCGTCTGGTGGTGGTGCTCGTAGTCGTAGATGACGGCGTTGTCGACGGCGACGCCGAACCGCGCGGCGAGCTCGACGAGGTTCGAGCCGTACTTCTCCTGCTCCTCTTCGGCGAGCAGCACGAGCCCCCCGCCGTTGCGAACGAACTCCTCGATCGCGGCGAGCTCCTCCTCGGCGAGCAGCGGCGAGCCGCCGGGCACGACGCGCTCCCAGCGCGGCTCCGACGGATGGGCGATGACGAGCACCGCCACGTCGGCCAGCGCGGCGGCATCGAGCGGCCCGCCGACATGGGCGTCGGCGGCGAAGTTCTCGGCCCGCAGCAGGTCCGCCGCCCGTGCGTAGGAGGAGTCCGCGGGGTGCGACGGGTTGATCTCCTGCGCGACGTCCGGGCGGATCGTCCAAGCCTCGCCGTGGGCTTCGTCGAACAGGATCCTCGCCAGCGCGCGCATGACGACACGGTAGACCGGCACAGAGCCGCTGTCTATGCCGATCCCAACGCGATTCATGCAAGAATCCAACGAATGGACGACATCAACCGCAAGATACTTGCGCTACTGGTCGAAGACGGCCGCCGGACCTACGACGACGTCGGCCGGCGCGTCTCGCTGTCCGCCCCGGCGGTCAAGCGCCGCGTCGACCGGCTGCGCCGCGACGGCGCGCTGCGGGCCTTCACCGCGGTCGTCGACCACGCCGCGCTGGGCGCCACCACGGAGGCGCTGGTGGAGCTGTTCTTCGCGCCCGGGACCCTGCTCGACCACGTCGGCGAGACGCTGCGCCGCCACCCCGAGGTCGTCGAGGCGTGGAGCGTCACCGGCGAGGCGGATGCGATCGCCCGCGTGCGGACGCTGGACAACACCGACCTCGAGCGGCTGATCATCGAGCTCCAGCGCGACGGCCTCGTGGTGCGCACGAGCTCCCAGGTCATCCTCTCCCAACTGGTGAGCAGACCCACCGCTCCCTAGTAGGTTCGGGCCATGGACATCGCGTCCATCCTGGCCGAGCGCACCGGCGAGACCGCCGCGCTCAACGACCGCCATCTCAACCCGCAGCTCGGCCGCGTCCTGCGCACGCTGGGCTACGACCGTACGTGGGTCCGCGGCGAGGGCGCCTACCTCGTCGACGACACCGGCGAGCGCTGGCTCGACCTGCTCTCCGGGTTCGGGATGTTCGCGCTCGGGCGTGGCCACCCGGGTATCCGCGACCAGCTGATCGCCACGCTGCAGGCCGACACCCCCGCGCTGCCTGCGATGGGCCTCACCCTGCTGCCTGGCGTGCTCGCCGAGCAGCTCGTGGCGCGGGCGCCCGCCGGGCTGGAGTCGGTCGTCTACTCGAACTCGGGCGCCGAGGCGATCGAGGCGGCGATCAAGCTCTCCCGGGCTGCCACCGGGCGGCCGTGCGTCCTGTACTGCGACCACGCCTTCCACGGCCTCACCACGGGAGCGCTGGCCGTCAACGGCAACCCCGAGTTCCGCGATCGCTTCGGGCCGTTGCTGCCGGGCACCGAAGCGGTGCCGTTCGGCGACCTCGACGCGCTGCGCAGCCGGCTGGCGGCCGGCGACGTCGCGGCGTTCATCGTCGAGCCGATCCAGGGCAAGGGCGTCAACTTCCCGCCCGAGGGCTACCTGGAGGGCGTTCAGGCCGCGTGCCGCGAGGCGGGCACGGTGTTCGTACTCGACGAGGTCCAGACCGGGCTGGGGCGCACCGGTCGCTTCCTCGCCGCCGAGCACTGGGGCCTGGAGCCCGACATGGTCACGCTGGCCAAGGCGCTCTCCGGCGGCTTCGTCCCGATCGGCTGCGTGCTGTTGCGCCGCTCGCTGCACGAGGCGGTCTTCGACTCGATGGAGCGCGCGGTCGTGCACGGATCGACCTTCGCCGGCGGCGACCTCGCCGCCGCCGCCGGCCTGGCGACGCTGGCCGAGATCGACGCGGGCGGCTTGGTCGAGCGCTCCGCACGGCTCGGCGACCTGCTGCTCGAGCTCACCCGCCCGCTGGTCGACAAGCACGAGATCGTCGCGGACGTCCGCGGCCGCGGGCTGCTCTGGGCGCTGGAGCTCGGGCCGCCGCGCAGCGCGTCGGGCCGCCGTCTGTGGCGGGCGGTCGAGCGCCGCCAGCCCGGCCTGTTCGCCCAGCTCTTGACCGTGCCGCTGTTCCGCGACCACCACATGCTCATCCAGGTCGCCGGCCACGGCGTCAACGTCGTCAAGGCGCTACCGCCGCTGGTCATCGCCGAGGAGGACATCCACCGCTTCGCCGCGGCGCTCGACGACGTCCTCGGCCGCGCCGGACGCCTCTTCGGCGCGACGGCGCGCCTCACGCTCGGCCTCGGGCGGCGCAGCATCACCAGGCGCAGGGCGGCCGCATGAAGGCGCTGGTGACGGGCGGGCGCGGGTTCATCGGCTCGCACGTCGTCGACGCGCTCGCCGACGCGGGCGCGGAGGTCCGGGTGCACGACGCGTCGCCGGTCAACGGCGCGCGGCCCGATGTCGAGCACGTCGTGGGCGACATCCTCGACGAGGCGGCGCTGACGCGGGCGATGGCGGGCTGTGACGCCGTGTTCCACCTCGCTGCGCTGTACACCTACTCGCCGAAGGACGCCGACACGATGCTGCGCATCAACGTCGACGGGACCCGGACGCTGCTCGCCGCCGCCCGCAAGGCCGAGGTGCCCCGCGTGGTCCACACGTCCAGCTGCTCGACGTGCGGCCCGGCGGCCGGGCGCCTGGCCGACGAGCGCGACAGCCCGCCGGCCTGGGAGCTGAAGGTCGCCTACAAGCGCACCAAGGTCGCTTCGGAACGCGTCGCGCTCGACGCGGCCGCCGCCGGCCAGGACGTCGTCGTCGTCAACCCGACCGTCCCGGTCGGCCCGCGCGACCGCCGCCCGACGCCCACGGGCCAGATGGTGGCCGACGTGGCGAGCGGGAAGATCCGCGCGTTCGTGGGCACGACCGCGCTCAACGTCGTCGACGTCCGCGACGTGGCCCGGGGCCACGTCCTCGCGCACGAGCGCGGCCGGGCCGGGGAGCGCTACCTGCTCGGCGGCGAGAACCTCTCGCTCGGCGACGTGTTCGCCATCGCGGCACGCCACGCCGGCCGGCCGGCGCCGCGGGTGCGGGTGCCGTACGGGCTCGTGTTCGGAGCGGCGTGGGCCGCCCACCACGCAGGCCGAGCGATCGGCCGCGAGCCGCGGCTGCTGGTCCTCGACGAGGTGCGCCAGGCGCGCATGCCCGCGGTGTTCTCGATCGAGAAGGCGCGCACCGAGCTGGGCTACAGCTGGCGGTCCGCCGACGAGGCGCTGCGCGACGCCGTGGCTGCGCTCGGCGACGGAGGTAGCCCGGTGAGGGCGCGCCCGGCGGTGGCGCTCGCCGTGCTCGGCCTCGCCGCGGCCGCGGCACCCGCGGCCGCCGGCCCCACGCTGCCGCTCGGCCACGCCGGGCGCTGGATCACCGACGCGCAGGGGCGCGTGGTCGTCCTGCACGGGATCAACATGGTCTACAAGCGCCCGCCCTACGCCCCCGACGCCGTCGGCTTCGGCGACGACGACGCGGCGTTCCTCGCCGCGGAGGGCATGGACACCGTCCGCGTCGGGATCATCTACAAGGCGGTCGAGCCCCAGCCCGGCGTCTACGACGACGCCTACCTCGACCGGATCGCCGACACCGTCGCCACGCTGGGGCGCCACGGGATCGTCTCGCTGCTGGACTTCCACCAGGACCTCTACAACGAGCGCTTCCAGGGCGAGGGCTGGCCCGACTGGGCGGTGCTCGACGACGGCCTGCCGGCCGAGCCCAAGTCCGGCTTCCCCGCCAACTACCTGGTGATGCCGGCGCTTCAGCGCGCGTTCGACAACTTCTGGGCCAACGCCGCCGGCCCGGCGGGCATCGGGCTCCAGGACCGCTACGCAGCGGCGTGGCGCCACGTCGCCCAGCGCTTCCGCGACAACCCCGCCGTGCTCGGCTATGACCTGATGAACGAGCCGTGGCCGGGAACGACCTGGCAGCAGTGCGCCAATCCGGCGGGCTGCCCGGCCTTCGACGCGACGATGACGCAGTTCATCAAGCGCACGATCGCCGCCATCCGCGAGGCCGACCCGCGCACGCTCGCCTTCTACGAGCCCCACGTGCTCTTCAACGACGGCTCCGACACGAGCGTCGACCCCGGCGGCGATCCACACGCCGCGATGTCGTTTCACGACTACTGCCTCCAGGCCGGCCAGTCAGACACCAACGACGGCTGCGACACGGCCGACGACCTCGTCTTCACCAACGCCGACAAGCACGCAGCAGCAACGGGCAGCGCGCTCCTGCTGACGGAGTTCGGCGCCACCCGCGCCGAGGACATCCTCACCGCGATGGTCGAGCGCGCCGACCGCTTCATGGTCGGCTGGCAGGAGTGGCACTACTGCGGCTGCGACGACCCGACCACCGCCGGCCCCGGCAACAAGCAGGCGATCGTGATCGACCCCGCCAAGCCCCCGACCGGCGCGAACCTCGACGCCGACAAGCTGCGCGTCCTCGTCCGGCCACACCCGGAGTCCGTCGCGGGGACGCCGAAGAGCTACGGCTTCGACGCGGCCGACCACCGCTTCACGCTGAGCTACACCACCACGCGCGCCGACGGCACGGGAGCGTTCGGCCCGACCGACGACACCGAGATCCTGCTGCCCGCGCGGCAGTACCCCAACGGCTACGCCACGAAGGTCGTCGGGGGCACGATCCGCTCGGCGCCGGGCGCCGCCGTCCTGCGCGTGGCCGCGTGCCCGGGCGCCGGCGAGGTGGCAGTCGAGGTCACTCCCACCGGTACAAGCTCCGCGAGCTGCGCCGCGCCGCCCCCCTCCCAAGCCTGCTCGCACCAGCATCCGCCTGCGACTGCGGCTCGTCCCCCGCGTCGCCCACGTCGGCGTCCGGTCGCGCGTGCGCATCTACGTGCGCTCAGGCGCCGGCCGGGGAGCACGGCCGGTACGGGGCGCGCGAGTCAGCCTGGCCGGCGTGCGCGGCGTCACCGACCGTCGCGGGCGCGCGGTGATCCGCCATCGCTTCCGGCGGCCGGGTCGCTTCAAGGTCGTCGCCCGCGTCGCGGGCCGCAGTCCGATCCGCGCCACGCTGCGGGTCGCGCGCCGCTAGCAGCTCGAACGTCCAACTCCCCCCTGCACATCGGGGCGAGGTTGGACGTTCGGCTCTACGGCGTCAATCGGGGCGCCCAGATTCGAACTGGGGACCTCACCGACCCGAACGGTGCGCGCTACCAGGCTGCGCCACGCCCCGAGGACCGGGTCATTCTAGGGCGCGGAGTCTGCTTGCTTTGAATCCGCCCTCCGCTGGAGGCGTGCGACGGTCGAGCGCACGAAGCGGCCGAGGCGCCGGGCCGCGACGTTGGCGAAGTACTGGGTGGCGCCGGGCTTGCAGGACGGCCCGAAGTTCACGACGCCGGCGACCAGTGGCCGCCCCGCGCGATCGGCGACGAGCAGCGGGCTGCCGCTGTCGCCGTGGCAGACCGTCTGCGTGGCGCTCCAGGCGCAGAGCATCCGGCTCGCGTCGTAGTACCGGAAGTGCGCGCCGCAGTAGCCGGGAGCCTGCATCAGCAGCTCCGCGCGGAGCAGCTTGCCGTAGTCGCCCGTGCCGGTGATGCCCCAGCCGAGCACCGCCGCTCTGCGCCCGGCCGCGACCAGCCGGGGCTGGCCGAGCGGGGCGAGGCGGACCGTGCCGGGTGCCGGATCGCGCAGCAGCAGCAGCGCGATGTCGTCTCTCGTGGCATTGCCTTCGAACACTCCGTACGTCTTCGGCGTGACGCGCGCGAGCACCGGATCCTCCGTCGCCTCTCCGCTCACGAGGGCGTCGTAGGGCTTGTCCTGCGAGAACACGACGCGTATCTGCGTGGTCTCGAAGAAGTGGTTCGTCTGCTGGTCGACGACACAGTGCGCGGCCGTGAGGACCACGTTCGGCGCGATCGCGGCGCCTCCGCAGGCCTGGTTGCCCACCTCGACGAAGGCGAGCCAGGGCGGTGCCTCGACCGCCCGGCCTCCGACCACCCGAGGCGTCGTCAGCGACCACGCGGGCGAGGGCGCGCCCGCCGCTTGCAACAGGGCGCCCACCGCGAGAGCGACGACGAGGCAAGAGCGGCGAGAAACGGGCATTCCCGCTGGTCTTCGGCCTCATCCGCGGCCGGCGATCCCTCCGTGGACGAACGGACGACTACTCATTTCCGTGGCTCAACCGCTCAAATCGTCCAGGGCAGCCCGGTCGCCCCTGTAATCCGGGGCGAACCTGCCGATAACCAAGGGCACGGACGTTCATTGTGCGCGTCCGGCTCGCTCCCACATGTCCCATCACGCTGCTGATCTGCCCGAACGGGCGCACGACGACGGGTCCCCCGCGGTCCCGCTCATTGCCGTGCCCACGACGCCCCCGGAGTTCGCGGATCTCGCCGCCATGGCGGCCCACGATCTCGTCGAGCCGCTGCAGGCGACCGCCGATCGCCTCGAGGTCATCTCGAGCGACCACGGCGACGCCATGGGTGACGAGCCGCGCCGCCTGCTCGGCGTCGCGATCGCCGAGCTGACGGACGTGCGGCGAATGGTCGCCGAGTCCGAGCTCACCCTCACCCACCACGCCACCCACGACGCCCTGACCGGCCTGGCCAACCGCGCCGCGCTCGTCGAACGGCTCGACGTCGCCCTCGAGCGCGCCAACCAGGGTGGCGGCGTTCCCGCGATCCTGCATCTCGACCTCGACGACTTCAAGAACTTCAACGACACGCTCGGCGACCAGGCCGGCGACAACCTGCTCAAGCAGGTGGCGGGTCGGCTCACCGAAGCGCTGCGCCCCGGCGACCTGCTTGCGCGCTTCGACGGCGACGAGTTCGTCGTCCTGCTTCCGACCGTCACCTCGCGCAGGGAGGCCATCGAGGTCGCCCAGTGTCTGCGTCCGGCGCTCCAGCCCTCGCACGAGCTGCGTCACGAGCACGGCTCGACGGCGAGCATCGGCGTGGCCGTCGCCGAGGGCGCCACCGGCTCGGGATCGATTCTGCGCGCCGCCGAGACCGCGATGCGCGTCGCCAAGCGCGATGGCGGCAACCGCATCGAGGTCTACGACCGTGCCATGGCCGACCGCTCCGTGCGCCGCCGCTCGATCGAGCGCGCCCTGCGCGAGGCGATCGCCGGCGACTGCCTGTCGCTCGCCTTCCAGCCGATCGTCCGCCTGCGCGACGGTTCGGTGACCGGCCTGGAGACGCTCGTGCGCTGGGAGCACCCCGAGTGGGGCGCGATGTCCCCCGGCGAGTTCGTGCCGATCGCCGAGGAGACCGGCCTGATCGTCGACCTCGGCGAGTGGGTCATGACGCATTCGCTCAAGCAGCTCGCCGCGTGGCGGACCGCCGGTGAGCCCTTCGCCGACGCAGATGCGGATGACGATCAACCTCTCCACCGGCCACCTCGTCCGCCCGGAGCTCATCCCGTTCGTGCGCGACCTGCTCGCCTCGACGCGCATCGCTCCGCAGTCGCTGGACTTCGAGATCACCGAGACGGCCTTCCTGGGTCAGCGTGATGCGGCCGTCAACAACATCAACGCGCTGCGCAGCATCGGCCTGGGCATCGCGCTCGACGACTTCGGCACCGGCTTCTCCTCGCTGAGCCACCTCCAGCAGCTCCCGCTCGACCGCGTCAAGCTCGACCGGTCGTTCACCTCCAGCCTTCTCCCCACCCCGAGCGCCACCGCGATCGCGCGCGCGCTCACCAGCATGGCCCACGCTCTCTGCCTCGACGTCGTCGCCGAGGGTGTCGAGTCACGCCAGCAGGCCGACCTGCTCGTCTCGATCGGCTGCGACCACGGCCAGGGCTACGTCTTCGCCCGGCCGTGCCCGGCCGACCAGGTCGGTGACGTCCTCGACGACATCCGTCGCCAGGACCGCCCCGGCGCCGGCTGATCCCTTAGGGGAGCGTGCCGCCGAGCGTGTCGGTGGCGCTGCCAGAGGAGTTGGTCACCGTCTTGCCGGCGTCGTTGAGCGTCGCCGCGGGATCCGGGATCGCGGGAACGCTCGGCGTGCTGGCCGGCACGCTCGTGTTCAGCTTCGGAGCGGACGGAGCGGAGGGCGCGGACGGAGCCGAGGACCCGGAGGGTGCGGACGGCGTGTCGGGCTGCCCCGGCGTCGGCAGCGCGTCGTGCGGATCGCTGGGCAGGACGCCGGCGACGTCGTCGACGACGGGCGTGACGGCGGAACCCGGATCGACCGCTGATGCCGGTGCGGAACCACCGGCGGAAGACGAGCCGCCCGACTGGCGGGTGGGCGCGGCCGCCCTCGAGGTGGCGCTACGTGCCCCGGTGCCCACCGATGCGGGCGCGGACGCCGAGCGGTTGCGGCGGACCACGGTGCTCGCGAGCTCGTCGCGGACCGCCGAGCGGCTGTCGCCCACCGGGCTGAGCGCCGAGCCGGGCTGCACGTTGGCGGGCTGGCGCGTGGCCACTCCGGCCCCGACGCCGGCCATGGCGACCACGGCGGCGGTCGCAGCCGCCTTGATCCAGCTCGGATCGACGGTCGAGCCCAGCTGCGCAGACCACTGCGCGAAGTTCGAGAGGTGCATGGCCGACGTCCCGGCCTGTGCAGCGTCGCCGGCTTCGCCGAGCCACTTGCGGCGCAGGAACAGCGGGAGCGGCAGCATCGCGGCGATGCGCTGGCGCATCGGGCGGTCCGCGGTGACGGGGATGTCGAGGCCGGCAACGCGCGCCTGGCGGCGGCACGGCTGGCAGTGCGAGACGTGGCGGGCCAACCGACGCTGGTCGCGCAGGCCGACCTCGCCGCCCATGGCGGTGCCGATGATGGTCTGGATGCGCTGGCAGCGCGCCCCGGTGACGAGCTCCTCGTACTCCTCGGTCAGCCTCCGGCGGGCGCGGAAGAGCGTGCTCTCGACCGACGGGCGGCTCATACCCAGGCGCTCGCCGATCTCGCGATAGGAGAGGCCCTCGAGCTCGCGCATGACCAGGATCGAGTGGTGGGTCTCGGAGAGGCCGCCGAACGCGCCGCGCAGGTGGTCGATCTGCTGCTTGGACTCGAGCTTGGCCTCGGGCATGGCGTCCGTGCTCACGAGGCGGCCGTAGTCGGCGGCGCCGAGGCCCTCGTCGGCGTCGTAGGAGACCTCCTCGGCCCGGCGCGAACGCCGGAACTGGTCGATGCACGCGTTCTTGGCGATCTCGTAGATCCACGGCTTGAAGGCGATCGGACGATCGGTCTCGCGCATGCGCCGCAGCGCCGAGACGAACACGTCCTGGGCGATGTCCTCCGCCCGGCCGTGGTCGTGGACCATCCCGAAGATGTAGGCCGTGATGCGCCGGTGATAGCGGTGGTAGAGGTCCTCGAAGGCGCGCTCGTCGAGACGGCGAACTCGGCGTACGAGCTCCTGATCCGTGACCTCGACTCCTACATGCGACGCGCTGGCCGCTGTTGCGAGCGCTGACATCCTCAGGCTTCCCCTCGTCCGGCGGTCATCATCCAAAGTGACAGACCGCTCCTCCGGTTACGCGAACCATAGCGTTCAGTAACGGGCCTCGCAAGACAAATGTAGTCAAATCTGGGGATAGCTATGCCCACGCTCCCGACCCTCATCGGCTTTCTGGACGACGTCCTAAAGCCCCAGAATTTTGAAGATCACGGTCCCAACGGGCTCCAGGTGCCCGGAAGCGAGGAAGTTGCGACCGTCGTGACCGGCGTCAGCGCCGGAGCGGAGCTCTTCGAGCGGGCCGCCTCCGAAGGCGCCGATCTCGTCCTGGTGCATCACGGGCTGTTCTGGAACGGGGCCCCACGAGAGCTCGACCGCCCCGCGCGCCGGCGCCTGCAGCTGCTCTTCGAGGCCGACATGAGCCTCGCCGCCTACCACCTGCCGCTCGACGCCCACCTCGAGCACGGCAACAACGCCCTGCTGGCCGAGGCGATCGGTGCCGAGGTCACCGGGCAGTTCGCCGAGATCGGCGTCGCCGCGCGTCTCGACGGCATCGCGCCGGAGGAGCTGCGCGAGCGGGTCCAGTGCGCCACCGGCCGCGAACCGCTCGCCGTCCTTGCAGGCCCTGAGCGCATCGACAGCGTCGCGATCGTCTCCGGCGGAGGCCAGGGCTACCTGGTCGAAGCGATCGCCGCGGGCCACGGCGCGTTCGTCACGGGCGAGGCGTCAGAGCGCAACTTCAACGAGGCGCGCGAGGCCGCCGTTCACTTCCTGGCGGCCGGTCACTACGCCACCGAGACGTTCGGGGTGCGCCGCCTGGGCGATCTGCTCGCCGAGCATTTCGGCGTCCGCCACGTGTTCATCGACGTTCCGAACCCCATTTAGGACAAACGGTCGGAAACTGGACGGATTCTCGGTTGCGGACGTCCGGATCGGGGCGTAGCCTGCTGGGCATAGGAGTGCTTCACGACAACAGGAGGGCATGCTCCGATGGCTAATCACCTCACTCCGACCGAGCTGGCGCGCGAAGCGGGGCTCGAGCGGAGGGAAGTCATCACCAAGTGCATGGAACTCGGCGTTCCGATCTTCCAGGGCAGGATCGACAAGACCCTCTTCCTCGCCAGTCTCCAGCACGCGACCGCGCCTCGGGCGCAGGCCGCGCAGGCCTAGAGAACTCGAGACCCGCTCCGGCGGGTCTCTTCGTTTGTACGGCCGGTAATCTCCGGCCTCCGACGGGACGCTCGGAGGAGGAGAGATGGAAGCCGGCACTCACCAGACGACTGGCAGCAGGACGATCGCCGACCTGCTGCCCAAGGCAGCCGCGGCTTTCGCCGACCGCGTCGCGCTGAAGCACAAGGTCGACGGCGAGTGGCGTGACGTCACGTTCGCCGAGGTCGGCGAGATCGTCACCGAGATCGGGCTGGGGCTCGTCGATCTCGGGATCGAGCCGGGCGAGCGCGTGTGCCTGCTTGCCAACACCCGCCCCGAGTGGACCTACGTCGACTTCGCGATCACCAGCGCGGGCGCCGTCGTCGTGCCGATCTACCCGACCAACTCGCCGGAGGAGTGCGAGTGGGTCGCCGGCAACTCCGATGCCATCGCGGTGGTGTGCGAGGACGCGAGCCAGCTCGCCAAGATCGCCGCGGTGCGCGACCGGCTGCCCTCGCTGCGCCACCTGATCGTCATCGACGCCGGCGAGGGCACCGAAGGCGCGATCGCCCTCGACGACCTGCGCGAGCGCGGCCGCGCGCGCGCGACCGCGCCGAGCTCGAGGCGCGCTACGAGGCGGTCGGCCCCGACGATCCCTTCACCTTCATCTACACGTCCGGCACCACCGGGCCGCCGAAGGGCTGCGTGCTGACCCACGGCAACTACCGGTCGGTCATCGACATGGTCGAGGAGCGCGACCTCTTCGAGAGCGACGACGACCTCGTCTACCTGTTCCTGCCGCTCGCGCACGCCTTCGCGCTGCTGATCCAGCTGGCGACCTTCGACCGCGGCGTGGCGCATCGCCTACTTCGGCGGCGACGCCAAGCAGATCATCCCCGAGCTGATGGAGGTCCACCCGACCTACCTGCCGTCGGTGCCGCGCATCTTCGAGAAGCTCTTCACGCTCGCCCAGGGCCAGCTGTCGGCCGAGGAGATCGAGCAGATCCGCGACATCGGCGGGCGCATCCAGGACCTCGAGGCCCAGGGCGAGGAGGTGCCGGCCGACCTGCGCGAGGCCTTCGCGCCGCTCGCCCCCAAGGCGGAGTTCGTGCGCGGGCTGTTCGGCGGGCGGCTGCGCGAGGCGGTCACCGGCGCGGCCCCGATCGCACAGGAGATCCTCGAGTTCTTCTGGGGCTGCGGCGTGCCCGTACTGGAGGGCTACGGCATGACCGAGACGTCGACCACCGCGACGGTCTCGTCGCCGGAGGCGCACAAGTTCGGCACGGTCGGGCGCGCGCTGCCCGGCGTCGAGATCCGCATCGCCGACGACGGGGAGATCCTGCTCAAGGGCGCCAACATCTTCGGCGGCTACCACAAGAACGCCGACGCCTCGTTCGGCGCCGTCGAGGACGGCTGGCTGCACACCGGCGACCTCGGCGAGCTGGACTCCGACGGCTACCTGAAGATCACCGGCCGCAAGAAGGACATCATCATCACCGCGGGCGGCAAGAACCTCACGCCGGCGAACTTCGAGAACGACCTCAAGCAGACGCGCTGGGTCTCCCAGTGCGTGATGCACGGCGACCGCCGGCCGTTCCCCGTCGCGCTGGTCACGCTCGACGAGGAGGAGATCGTGCCGTGGGCGACCGAGCACGGGATCGCCGACACGTCGATCCCCGCGCTGGCCAACGACCCGCAGGTACGCGAGCTGATCCAGGCCGAGGTCGACCGCGCGAACGCCAAGCTCGCGCAGGTCGAGCAGGTCAAGAAGTTCGTGATCCTCGACCACGACCTCTCCCAGGAGACCGGCGAGCTGACGCCGACGCTGAAGGTCAAACGCAACGTCGTCAACGAGAAGTACGCGCCGCTGTTCGACGAGTTGTACGCGGGCTGAACCACTGCCCTCCCTAGGATGGGAGGCTGATGCGGACGGACCCGACTGACACCGGCGGGCTGTTCACCGGCCGGCGTCCCGGGACGCGGCCGGTCAAGTACCGCGACGATCCGCAGCGCCGCGGCGGCCCACGCCAGACGGCCGACGACTGGCTGGCGCATGCCGTACTTGCGCTGATGGCGCTCGTCGGCGTCAGCTTCTGGGGACCCATCCCGCTCGGCTGCATGTGGATCGGCTCGCAGTTCAGCTATTGGGCCGACAGCCTGATGCTGGGGATCCTCGTCTCGTTCCTCGCCGTGCTCGCGGCGCTGCTCGTCGGCCTGATCGCGATGAAGCGCCTGGATCACGCATGGATCCTGATCCGGCGCGCGGCGGGCCACGACCAGCGCGAGGGGGCGATCGGGCGCGTGTTCGCGATCAGCTGCGGCATCGGCGTCGTGGTGTTCGTGACGTGGTTCTTGATCTTCGCCGGGCCGGGACCGTCGCTGGCCCCCAGCGGCTGAGCATGGGCTTCCTCGACTACTACCGCCAGTTCGAAGGCATGTCGGACGAGGAGGTGCAGGCGCAGCTCCACGAGCAGGCTGCCGAGCGCAAGCTCAAGGCGCTCGCGGTGGTCGAGCCGCTCGACCTGTCGACCACGACCTGGCCGGAGTACCCGCACCCGTACGTGGTCAACGCGATCACCTACGTAGCTCGCCGCGGGCTGCACCGCTATCTCGACCGCCACGCGACGGCGCTGCGCTCCGAGCTGGCCGGCCACCACGACGTGCCCGAGGAGCGGCTTGTGGTCGGCGACGGGGCCGCGCAGCTGCTCAGCGCGGCGGTCCAGGTCCTGATGGACGACTCCAACGACGAGCTGGTGACGCCGTGGCCGTCGTATCCGCTCTTCCCGCTGATGGCCAGGCGCGCCCGCGCCCACGCGGTGCCGGTCGACGGCTTCGGGATCGAGCCCGTGATGCGCGCCGTCAACGACCGCACCCGGATCGTCGCGCTGTGCAACCCGAACGATCCCACGGGCGAGCTGATCGCCATGGACGACATTCGGGCGTTGCTCGAGGCGCTGCCGGAGCGCGTGGTCCTGCTGCTCGACGAAGCGCTGGTGGACTTCGTCGGCCCTGACGTGCAGGCACGCGACGCCTCGCTCGAGCTGCTCGAAGAGCATCCACGGATGCTGGTGTTCCGGACCTTCTCGAAGGCGTGGGGCCTGGCCGGCCTGCGCTGCGGCTACGCGATCGGCGGCCCCGGCTCCGAGCCGCTGCTCGAGCGCCTCGAGCCCGAGCTTGGCCTCAACGAGCTCGCCCAGGCGGGAGCGCTGGAGGCGCTACGCAGTTCGGCGGAGCTCGTCGCCCGGCGCGGACTCGCGATCGCCGCCAACCGGGTGCGCCTGACCGCGCGTGCCCGCGAGCTCGGATACCAGCTGCCCGACAGCCATGCCAACGTGCTGTGGCTGGCGTTTCCCGGCGTGCCCGGCTCCGAGCTGGTGCGCCGCGCCGAGCGCGCGCAGGTGATCGTCGCCGGAGGCGGACCGCTCGGCGAACCCGACCGCATTCGCGTGACCCTCCCGGCACGCGACGAACACGTCCAGCGCCTGGACCGCGCGCTGGAGAAGATGCGGGGATAGACCCTCCGGGCGCCGTGACCGGGCCTTCGGCCCTCCTAGCCCTGGCGGCTCTGGCGCAGCAGCGAGGGGGTGGCCTGCTCGAGGATCTTGCGCCACGCGCGCGTGCTCTCGCGCTCGGCCGAGAAGTGCTTGACGACCTTGCGCACCCGCGTGGCGGAGATCTCGATGCCGTGGCGCTGGCAGATCTCGTGGAAGCTGCGGTACTCGGCGGCGAGCTTCAGCGTGACCGACTCGAACCCGTGGCGCGCGATGTCGACGCGGCTGGCGAAGTTCATGATCGGCGTCTGGAACATCAGCTCGTCGTCGGGCTCGGGCTCGATCAGGACGATGTCGACGCCCGGGTAGCGCTGCTCCCACTGGCGCGCCATCTCGTGCAGGCGCTGGTAGGCCATCAGCTTGAACGCCTGGTAGCCGATCTGGGGCAGGCCCATGTCGCTGACGTGGCGCGGCCGGCTGCCGCGCAGCACCGTGGGGATCTCGGTGGTGAAGTCGTTGACGTAGGGCACGAGCGGGTTGACGACGACGACCAGCTTGGCGCCTGCCTCCACGGCGATGTCGACGTTGGTCGTCGAGACGATGCCACCGTCGATCAGCTCGCGGTCGCGCACCTTCACCGGCGCGTAGACCATCGGCAGCGCCGTCGAGGCGCGGACGGCCGTCGAGATCGGGACGTCGTCCCAGCCCTCGGCGCCGAAGACGATGCGCTCGCAGGTGTCGAGGTCGGTCGCGGCGATGTAGAGCTGGCTGTCCAGCGCCCGGAAGTCGTCGGTGCGCCCGGGTTCGCCGAGCACCGTCCGCAGATAGCGCTCGATGCCTGAGCTCGAGTAGACGCCCGCCGGCAGGCCCTCGGCCAGGCCGAGGACGAGGTCCATCGCCGAAACCTGCCCGAGCTGGCCGACCAGCTGGCGCGCCAGCCGCGCCGCCCGCAGCGGCATCAGCGCGGCGCTCTTGGCGAAGTCGACCACGTTGGGCCGCAGCAGCATGTTGAGGTCGATGTCGCGGAACGGCGTGGGCGAGTGCTGGTTGACGACCCGCATCATCTCCTCGGGCGTCACGCCGTTGGCGGTCAGCGCAGCGACGAACGAGCCGGCCGAGGTGCCGACATAGACATCGAACTGGTTGACGGTCCGGTTGACCGACAGCAGGTCCAGAGCGCGCAGCGCGCCGATCTCGTAGACGCCGCCGGTGAACCCGCCGCCTCCGAGGACCAGGGCTGTCTTCGACCGGCGGCGCCGGCGCGTGCGAGAGCCGCTGCGGCCGGAGGCTTTCGCTCCTCCGGCACGCTTCTCTCGAGCCGGCTCGAAGCGAACGACCTTGCCCATCTAGCGCTGAGTGTACCCTCGGCCTGGTGCCCCGCAGATGCAAAAAGGCCGCACTCTGCGGGCTTCTCCTGCTTCTCGCGCCTTCCTCGGCGCTCGCCCTCGACACGTCGGCTCTGCGGTCGAAGCTTGCCCGTGAGAGCCGCACGCTCGGGCCGGCCTCGGCGGCGTACGTGCGCGACCTGGACACCGGCCGGACGCTCTATGCCAGCCGCCCGGACCTCGCGCTTACCCCGGCGTCCAACGTCAAGCTGCTGGTCACCGCTGCCGCCCTGCTGCGCATGGGCCCCGACGCGACGATGGACACCCGGCTGGTCGCGTCGCGCACGCCCGTCGACGGGACCGTCAACGGCGACGTCGCCCTGGTGGGCGGCGGCGACCCCTACCTGCGCAGCGTGAGCCTGCGCACCCTGGCTCGGCGGGCGGCCGACTTCGGCGTCGTCGAGGTGACCGGGCGCGTCCTGGGCGACGGCTCGATGCTCGACAGCCGCCCGGGCTCGTTCGACAGTGGTTGGCGCTTCGACCCCGACCTCGGCGGGCGGCTCGGCGCGCTGGTGGTCGATCGCGGCCGCGGCACGCCCGCCGTGCACGCTGCGCAGGCGCTGCACAGGGCGCTCAAGCGCGAGGGCATCGTCCTGGGCGCCGCACCCCGGCGCGGCCGCCTGCGGGGCTCGACCACCGAGCTCGCGCGGATCAGCTCGGCGAGGCTGGAGACCGTGATCGGCGAGATCAACGTGCCGTCCGACAACTTCGCCGCCGAACTGCTGCTGAAGGATCTCGGCTCATTCTCGGGCTCGGCCGGGACGACGTTCGCCGGCGCCGCGGTGGTCCGCTCGACGCTTTCGCGGTTCGGGGTCTCGGCCGACATCTACGACGGGTCGGGCCTGTCGCGAGCCAACCGGGTCAGCCCCCGCTCGCTCGTCCGCCTGCTCGACGGGATGGACGACCGCGACGAGGGCGAGGCGCTCGCGGCGTCACTGCCCGTGGCGGGCCGCACCGGCACGCTGATGGATCGCATGCGCCGCAGCACCGCCCGCGGCCGCTGCCGGGCCAAGACCGGCACGCTGATCGGGGTCAGCGCGCTGTCGGGCTACTGCACGTCGGTGGCCGGCGCTCGGATCGCGTTCTCGTTCCTGGAGAACCGCGTCTGCTCCTACTGCGCCAAGAAGATCGAGGACCGGATGACGGCGGCGCTCGCGCGCTACGAGCCGCCGCCCAGCAGCTGAAGCAGGCCGTCCTCTTCGAGCACGGCGACACCCAGGCGCTCGGCCTTCTCGAGCTTTGACCCTGGCGAGGCACCGGCCACCACGTAGTCGGTCTTCTTCGACACCGAGCTGGTGACCCGGCCGCCGGCCGCCATGATCCGCTCGGTGGCCTCCTCCCGGGTGAGCGAGGGCAGCGTGCCGGTGAGGACGAACGTCTTCTCGGCCAGCGGTCCCTCGCCAGGCGGCGGGCCCTCCTCCTCGAAGCTCACTCCCTGCGCCCGCAGGTCTTCGATCAGCTCGCGCATCTGCGGGTCGGCGAGCTGGCGGACGATGAGCTCGGCCACCTTGGGCCCGATGCCGGGGGTCTCGGCCACCTGCTCGGGCGTGGCGGCCAGCAGGGCGTCGATCGACCGGAAGCGTTGGGCCAGGTTGCGGCCCGTCACGAAACCGACGCCCTCGATGCCCAGGGCGAAGAGGACGCGGCCGAACGGCACCTCCTTCGACGCCTCGATCGCGTCGACGATCCGCTTCGCGGAGATCTCTCCCCAGCCCTCGAGCTCGACGAGCTGCCCCGACTCGAGGCGGTAGTAGTCGCCCGGCGTGCGGACCAGCCCGACGTCCATCAGATGCTGGACCTGCAGCTCGCCCAGCCCCTCGACATCCATCGCGCCCTGGCTGACGTAGTGCTTCATGAGCTGCCAACGCCGCGCCGGGCAGTCGCGGTTCGGGCACTTGGTGAAGACGCCCTCGTCCTTGACCGTCGGCGTGCCGCACGACGGGCACTTCTTCGGCGGGCGCGCCGGCGGGCTGCGGTCAGGCCGCTCGACGGCGTGCGGGGCGGGCGACAGCACCTGCGGGATGACGTCGCCGGCGCGCAGGACGATCACCTCGTCGCCGACGCGGATGTCCTTGCGCTGGATGTCCTCCTCGTTGTGCAGCGTGGCGAGCTTCACCGTCACACCGCCCACGTGCACCGGCTCGAGCACCGCGAACGGGTGCAGGTCGCCGAACTTGCCGACGTTCCACATGATGTCCTTCAGCGTCGTGACCTTGGTGGTCGGCGGGAACTTCCAGGCCACCGCCCAGCGCGGGTCGCGCCCCACCACTCCCAGGCGCCGCTGCAGCTCGTAGTCGTTGACCTTGACCACGACGCCGTCGATCTCGAACGTCAGCGCGCCGCGGCGGTCATACCAGTCAAGGCACTGGGCCACGACCTCCTCCTCGGTCGTGAGCTTCTTGACGTCAGCCGTTGACGCGGAATCCGTGCGCCTTCAGCCACTCCAGCGCCTCCCAGTGCGCGCCGAAGCTCACCCCGTCGGTCGCCCCGATGCCGTAGCACCACATCGACAGCGGCCGCTCGGCAGCGAGCTTGGGGTCGAGCTGGCGGATCGTGCCCGCCGCGGCGTTGCGCGGGTTCATGAACGTCGAGAGCCCGGCCTCCGCGCGGCGCTCGTTCAGCGCGGCGAAGTCCGGCAGCGACATGTAGACCTCGCCGCGGACCTCGATCAGTCGCCGGCGGGCTCTTGATGTCGATCCGCAGCGGGATCGTGGGCATCGTGCGCAGGTTGTGGGTGACGTCCTCGCCCACCTCGCCGTTGCCGCGCGTCGCCCCGCGCGCGAAGACGCCGTTCTCGTAGACCAACGAGATCGCCAGGCCGTCGATCTTGGGCTCGGCGACATACTCGAACCGCGGGTCCTCGATGCCCTCCCGAGCCAGATGCGCGCGCATCCGGGCCACCCATGCGCGCAGCTCCTCCTCGCTGCGGGCGTTGGCCAGCGAGAACATCGGCTGCAGGTGGGTGACCTTCGTCAGCTGGCCGACCGGCTCGGCCCCCACGCGCTGGGTCGGGGAGTCGGGAGTGACGAGATCGGGATGCTCGGCCTCCAGGGCGCGCAGCTCGTCGAGCAGCGCGTCGTATTCGTCGTCGGCGATCTCGGGGTCGTCGAGGACGTAGTAGCGGCGGTTGTGGTGCTCGATCTCCTTGCGCAGCTCGGCGGCCCGCTTCTTGGCCGCTGCGGGAGCGCTCACTCCGGGACCTCCTCCTCCTCGACCTCCTGCGCCGCCGGCTCGAGCAGCCGCGCCAGGTCGCGACGCGTCAGGGCATCGATGCCGCTCACGTCGGTGAGGTCGAAGTGCAGCGGCGTGACCGCGATCCGCCCGGCGGCGACCGCGGCGAGATCGGTCCCCTCCTCGTCGTGGTAGCCCGGATCCGCGCCGTAGATCCAGTAGCGCCGGCGACTCTCCTCGGTGTCGGTGAGCTTGAGCTGGTCGCGGTAGATCCGCTTGCCCAGCCGTGTGACCTCGACACCCGCGGGCACGCCGGCGGGCACGTTGACGTTCAGGAGCGTCCCCTCCGGCAGCGGCACGTCGGTGAGCTCGCCGACCACGCGCGCGACGAAGCCCGCCGCGTGGGAGAAGTCGAACTCGTCGCCCAGCCTGAAGTCCATCTCGCGGGCGCCCGACTGCTGCGATACGGCGATCGACGGGAGGCCGAGGACGATCCCCTCCAGCGCCGCGGCGACCGTCCCTGAGTAGGTGATGTCGTCGCCGAGGTTCGATCCGTGGTTGATCCCGGCGACGATCACGTCGGCCTCGAAGCCCTCGATCAGGCCCAGCCGCGCCAGCCGGACGCAGTCCACCGGGGTTCCGTCGGTCGCGTACCCGACGGTCCCGTCGCCGAACTGCACCTCCTCGACCCACAGCGGCCGCCGGGTCGTGATCGAACGCGCCATCGCCGAGCGATTGCCGTCGGGCGCGATGACCGCGAGTTCGACGTCCGGCACCTTCAGCAGCGCCCGGCGCAGCGCCTGCAGGCCGTCGGCCTCGATGCCGTCGTCGTTGGTCAGCAGTACCCGCACGCGCCGAGCCAGTCTACGATCGGGCCCGTGCTTCGCGATCTCCCCGCCTTCCTCGCGATCGCCCTCGTCGTCGTCCTGACGCCAGGGCCGGCCACCGCACTGGTCGTCCGCAACTCGCTGCGCGGCGGGCCGCGGGCGGCCTGGGCCACGACCGCCGGCAACTCGACGGGCATCCTGGGCTGGGCGCTGGCCTCCGTGCTGGGGATCTCGGCGCTCGTCGCCGCCTCCGAGGCGGCGTTCGCGGCACTCAAGCTCGTCGGCGCGATCGTGCTCGTCTGGCTGGGCATCCAGGCCTGGCGCCGGGCGCGGCACGACCTCCCGGCGGCGGCGCCCCCGCCCCGCGGTGGCTCGAGCCACTACCGCGAGGGGCTGATCACGAGCTTCGCGAACCCCAAGCTCGCCGTGTTCTTCGTCGCGCTGTTCCCCCAGTTCGTGCCGAACGACGCCTCGGTGCTGGCCGCCACCCTGACCATGGCCGCGATCATCGTCTTCATGGACGTGATCTGGTTCACGGTCCTGGCGGTGCTCGTCAGCCGGACACGCCGCGCGTTCGTGGAGCGCGGCTGGGCGAGCCGCATGGAGCGCGTAGCGGGCACCGTCCTGATCGCTCTCGGCGTGCGGCTGGCGTTCAGCGACCGTTAGTAGGCGACGCTCGCCAGCGCCAGCCCGTGGGCCGGCGCGGTGGCCGCCGCCGCGCTGCGCGGCGCGCCGTCGAGCAGTGCCACGAACGACTCGACGGTGCGATTGCCCATCGCCACGTCGAGCATCGTCCCGACCAGGATCCGGTTCATGTGGCGCATGAACGTGTCCGCGGTGATCCAGAACTCCAGCAGGTCGCCGTCCTCGCGCCACTCGGCCTGCATCACGTCGCGCTCGAAGCGGGCATGGTTGGTCTCCGTCGGCGTGAAGGCGGTGAAGTCATGGGTGCCGGCCAGCGCGGCGGCGCACGCGCGCAACACCTCGCGATCGACCGGCCGCGGCCACCACAGCGCGCGGTCGCGCAACCACACCGAACGCGCCCGGCGGTTGAGGATCCGGTAGCAGTAGGTCCGCGAGACGGCGTCGCCACGCGCGTCGAACCCGTCGTTGGCCGGCGTCGCCGCCCGCACCGCCACGTCGTCGGGCAGCAGCGCGTTGAGGTTGCGCGGATCGACCGCCTCGTGCTGGTAGGACGCCACCTGGCCCCAGGCGTGGACGCCCCTGTCGGTGCGCCCGGCAACGGTCAGGCGGACCTCCTCGCCCAGGACGGTGGCCAGCGCGCGCTCGACCTCCTCCTGGACCGTGCGCTCGCCCGGCTGGCGTGCCCAGCCGGCGAATCCCGTCCCGTCGTACTCCAGGTCCAGCCGGGTGGTCACCCGGCCAACCTACGTGCGCGACCCATCCGGGGCCGCGGTCTAGCGGACCCTGAAGCGATGGAAGTTCCGCGGGCGCGCCTTGCGCTCCACGTTGCCGCGCGCGTCGATGCCGCGGACCCAGACCTTGTAGTGGCCGCGGGGCAGCCTGCGCGTGGCGAGGCTCCAGCTCGTCGTGCCCTTCGCACGGATGTACACCGTGCGAAGGCAGCTGCGCCGGCCCGTGAAGCGACCGTTGGGCCTCAGGTACGAGCACTGGCGCCCGCGAGTCTCACGGGCGATGGAGACCAGGACCCGCTGGACCTTGCCCTTGACGCTGACGTGCGCCGTGGGGTTGGTGCAGCCACGATCGCTCGACCGGCCGCTGAGCCGCAGCCGTCGTTGCGAAGCGCGGCTGCGCTTCGCAAACCGCGACACCGGGGCGATCCGGTCGCGGCACGAGGCGGTCACGCCACCGGCGCCGTTGGCGAAGGTGTTCGTGGCGCCGGCCCCGCACGTCCCGCCGAAGAGTCCCGACCCGCTGTTCTGGCGGACGAAGAGCGGCAGCGACGTCTGGCGCGGCTGGCCCGTGGCCGGGTCGGGCTGGGTCACGTCGCCGGTGGCGATCATCATGCACCCGTTGAGATCGGGGACGACGGTCAGGTAGTCGCCAAGGCGACGGTCTTGCCCGGTCGCAAGGCACGTGGTGCCGCCCTGGCAGACGGTCGTGTTCGTGGCGATGGGACGGCCGATCGGATCGACGTTCGTCATCTGCGGCGCCGCGGTGTCGGCGCCGACGATGCTGACCGCCCGCACGGAGATGTCCGACGCGTCGCAGTCGATGTCGGCGAGCTTGTTCGACTGGTAGTAGGCGATCCCCACCCGCCCGGCGGTGCCCGTCGCGACCCACGGCCAGAACACCTTGGTGCCCGGGTGGGCCACCTGGATCGGGCTGCCCCACGTCTGGCCGAAGTCCTTCGAGACGGCCATGTAGATCGAGTTCGCGCCGGGCGCCTCGCCGCCGTGCTGACCGGGGACGGGGCCGCACCCCTCGGTCGTGCCGGCAATCCGTTCGTTGGTGTCCCACACCAGGTACAGCGTGCCGGCGGAGTCGAGCGCAAGCGTCGGGAAGTGGGTCGTCATCCCGTTGGGCAGGCCCGAGGCGAGGTGGGGCGTGAACGTGTAGCTCTGGGTGTCTTCCGGCGTGGCCGTGCTCACGCCGATGGCGGAGAGGTCGCCGTCCTTGTCGCTGATCAGCGCGGGCTCCACGAGCATCCGCCGCTGGTGGTCGAAGAAGAGCTTGCCGTAGCCGGTGTACGTACCGTCACCGAAGGCACCGTTGTCGAGCACCCCCCGACTGCTGCACGTGTTGCCGCCGTCGGTGGTATGGAAGATCTGCTGGCCGGCCTGGCTGGTGTTGCTGGCAATCCAGGCCTCGTCGGCCTTGCCGCCCGCGAGCCATGGCCGATCGCCCTCGTGGCACTGGGCGGTCCCCTTGTCCCAGGTCTTGCCGCCGTCCCCGCTCGAGAAGACCGAGTCGTTGGCGAGGTTGATCCCGGTGTTGTAGATCCGGCCGCCCTCGTCCTGGGTGAGATCGGGGTCGGAGAATCCCTGGCTCTTGGTCGGATCGGCCCCGTTGAACGCGTTGTTGATCACCCGCTTGAAGGTCGCCCCGTTGTCCTCGGAGACCCAGATGTTGACCTGGTTGCGGTAGTTGGCCAACCACGCCGCCGGCGTTGTAGAGAGCAAGCCCGGGCGGTAGAGGTGCGTCGTGCCCTCATGCGCGGTGTAGATGATGTTGCCGGTGACCGGGTCCTGGAAGACGATCGGCTCACCACCGGCGAGCTCCTGGTCGACGAACATCGGCGCCCCGAACCCGAGTGCCGGGCCGGGATCGGCGGCCATCGCGGAGGAAGAGATCGCCAGGGCCACGGCCGCCACGAGCGCGGACACCCCGAGAACGCACCTCATGGCCGGCACCCTACCCCGCCGCAGTTGATCCGACGCTCAGCGGCGCAGCGCACGGCGCTCGGGCCCGGAGATCCGCGCTCGCGCCCCACGGCGCGCCAACCACACGGCTGGCGGCGTGCCAGCCGAGGCCCACTGCCCAGGGGGCCAGCACGCCTCCCGGCCAGTACGACCCATCGCCGGTGGCGGCCCAGATGCCGGCCAGCCCGCCGTTGACGGCGACGAACACCGTCCCATGCGCGCGCAACGCAGCGCGCCCGAAGGGAGACCGCCGCCGGCGCCGCGAGCGCGGCAGGTCACGCAGCACCGCCTTCAGCTCCCCACGCGTGCGCGCGCGCGTCGCGAGCTCCAGGCGCTGCTCCAACTCCTCGGCGTCCAACCTGCCGCGCGAGTAGTGATGCCGCAGCGCGGCAACGCACCCGTCGCGCTCGGCATCCGACGCCCGCACATCACCCCTGCCCCGTGCTTCCAGCGAAGCCACCAGCAAAGGATGCCACGCAATGCGGGAGCGGTGAGCCGCTTCGGCGAAACCGCGCCCGCACGCTCAGGGTGCCGCGAAACAGCGGCAATTAGGAAGGGGTGCGGACGGTCACGGGTCCGACGGCCGCTCTCGGCCCGGAGCCGGAGGCGGAGGGTCGGGCCACCGGACCCGTGAACGATCCGCACCCCAACCAGCAGCGCCGGAACGACCCCTTAGACGAGTTCGAGGAAGACCATCTCGGTCGAATCCGACCGCCGCGGGCCCAGCTTGAGGATCCGCGTATAACCACCAGGTCGCTCGGCGTAGCGCGGTGCGACCTCCTCGAAGAGCTTGTGCACGGCGAACTTGTCCTGGCCGAGCGTCGCCAGCGCCTGGCGGCGCGCGTGGAGGTCGCCACGCTTGGCGAGCGTGATCAGCTTCTCGATCTCGGGCTTGACCGCCTTGGCCTTGGCCTCGGAGGTCTTGATCCGCTCGTGCTCGATGACCTCTTTCATGAGGTTCTTGAGCAGCGCCTTGCGATGGGCGCTGTCGCGGCTGAGCTTGCCTCTGCTCTTCTGGTGGCGCATCGGGTGCCCCGCGTCCTAGTCGTCGCGAAGGCCGAGGCCGCGGGAGTGCAGGGTCTCGACGACCTCGTCGATCGACTTGCGCCCGAAGTTCGGGATCGCCGCAAGCTCGCCCTCGCTCTTGGTGATGAGGTCGCCGACGGTCTGGATCCCCGCCCGCTTGAGGCAGTTGTAGGACCGCACGCCGAGCTCGAGCTCCTCGATGAGGATGTCGTGCATCGGCCCGCCGGGCTGGGTGACCGCGCCGCCGCCACCGCCGACCTGTGAAGGCCCGGAGCCGTTGCCTTCGAGGGTGGGGGTGCCACCGATCGGGGCGATCTCGGCGTCGGTGAAGATCTTCAGGTGGGCGATCAGGATCTCGGCCGCCTCGCGCAGCGCGTCCTGCGGCTCGACCGACCCGTCGGTCTCGATGTCGAGCGTGAGCTTGTCGTAGTCGGTGCGCTGGCCGACGCGCGCCGGCTCGACGGCGTAGGCCACACGGCGGACCGGCGAGAAGATCGAGTCGATCGGGATGACGCCGATCGGCTGGTCGGGGGTCTTGTTCTCCTCGGCCGGCCGGTAGCCGCGGCCGCGGCCGATCGTCATGTACATCTCGAGCTTGGTCTTCTTCTCGAGCGTCGCGATATGCGCGTCGGGGTTGAGGATCTCCACACCCGAGGGCAGATCGATGTCCTTGGCGGTGATCTCGCCGGGCCCGGTGGCGACCAGCGGGGCCTCGACCTCGGTGGCGTCGGAGTGCATGCGGCACACGATGCCCTTGAGGTTCAGGACGATGTCGGTCACGTCCTCGGTCACGCCCTTGATGGTCGAGAACTCGTGCGCGACGCCCTCGATGCGCACGCTCGTCACCGCGGCGCCCGCCAGCGAGGAGAGCAGCACACGACGCAGCGAGTTGCCGAAGGTGTAACCGAAGCCGCGGTCGAGCGGCTCGATCGTGAACGAGCCCCGCGAGTTGTCGTCAACGGTTTCGCTTGAGATGCGGGGGACTTGAAAGTCGAGCATGTGGAGAGGGTCCTGTCGTCGTCATTCCCCGCCGGGCTTGTTCGCTGCCCGCGGGTTCAAAAGCTCGTTGTGGATCTACTTGGAGTACAGCTCGACGATGAGCTGTTCCTGCACCGGAGCGGCGATCTCCCGGCGGTCCGGCTTGCGCAGCACCTTGGCGGTGAGCGCATCGTGGTCGGCCTGCAGCCAAGCCGGCACCTGTGCGGTCAGCTCCGTCGCGTCGCGGATCGCCGGCTCGGCCGGCGTTCCTGCCTTGACCGCGACGATGTCGCCTTCCCGCACCTGATAGCTCGGGATGTCCACCCGGCGGCCGTTGATCGTCCAATGGCCGTGACGGATGTGCTGACGCGCCTGACGGCGCGAGGCGGCGAAGCCCAGGCGCACGAGAACGTTGTCGAACCGGCGCTCCAGCAGGTTCAGCAGGTTCTCGCCGGTGATGCCGGGCTGCCGCGAAGCCTTCTCGTAGTAATGGCGGAACTGCTTCTCGAGCACCCCGTAGTAGCGGCGCGCCTTCTGCTTCTCGCGCAGCTGGACGCGGTACTCGGACTGCTTCTGGCGCCCGCGACCGTGGTCGCCAGGCGGGTACGAGCGGCGCTCGACCCCACACTTGTCGGTGAGGCAGCGTTCGCCCTTCAGGAAGAGCTTCTGGCCCTCGCGGCGGCACTGCTTGCACTGGGCTCCGGTATCGCGTGCCATCAGACGCGCCTGCGCTTCCGGGGCCGGCAGCCGTTGTGGGCCTGCGGGGTGACGTCGCGCACGCCGGTGACCTCGAGGCCGGCGGCCTGCAGCGAGCGGATCGCGGTCTCGCGGCCCGATCCGGGCCCCTTGACGTAGACCTCGACCTTCTGGAGGCCCTGCTCGATGCCCTTGCGCGCGGCGGCGTCGGCCGTGACCTGCGCGGCGAACGGCGTCGACTTGCGCGAGCCCTTGAACCCGGCGCCGCCGGCGGACTCCCAGGCGATGACGTTCCCCTCGCGATCGGTCAGCGAGACGATCGTGTTGTTGAACGAAGTCTTGATGTGGGCCTGGCCGACGGGGATGTTCTTCTTGGGCTTGCGGCGGCCGCGCTGAGGTCTCTTGGGAGCAGGCATTACTTCTTGGTCGCCTTCTTCTTGCCGGCGACCTGCATGCGCTTCGGACCCTTGCGGCTGCGAGCGTTGGTCTTGGTGTTCTGGCCACGGACCGGC
Source organism: uncultured Actinomycetes bacterium (assembly GCA_963825415.1). Taxonomy (GTDB): domain Bacteria; phylum Actinomycetota; class Thermoleophilia; order Solirubrobacterales; family Solirubrobacteraceae; genus BP-464. Next base: position 780,454 of record CAWGTD010000006.1, read on the forward strand.
AGGCCGCGCCGGTGGCGCAGGCCGCGGTAGCAGCCGATCTCCATGAGCCGCTTGATGTTCTGGGAGCGCTCGCGCCGCAGATCGCCTTCCACCGTCAGGCGGCGGTCGATCAGGTCGCGGAGCCGGCCGACCTCGTCCTCGGTCAGATCGCGGACCTTGCGGTCGGGCTCGATGCTCAGCTCGGCCAGCAGCTCGTTTGAGCTCGACCGGCCGATGCCGTAGATGTAGGTCAGACCGACCTCGACCCGCTTGTTGAGCGGGATGTTGATACCGGCGATACGTGCCATGCGCTAGCCCTGCCGCTGCTTGTGGCGGGGGTTGGAGCAGATCACCAGGACCGCGCCATGGCGGCGGATGATCTTGCACTTCTCGCACATCGGCTTGACCGAGGGTCGGACCTTCACTGCTTCCTTTCGGAAAGAGGGCGAAACAGGCCGCGCGCAGGCCACCGGGCGCGTACAGGCGCGACCAGCCAGATTAGCAAAGGTCCGCGGGCTAGCCGCGCGTGGCGAAGTCGTAAGCGCGGCCGCTGGCCGTGGCCAGAGCGTTGCCGATCTGGGGCCCGAGAACCTCGCGGTAGGTGCCGGAGTGGCATTCGCCGCCCTTGCGCGACGCGGCGGTGACCAGGGTCTCCTGCCAGATGTGCTTCCCGTCGCCGATCGACCGGTGGTCGACCCGCATGGCGCGTAGCCGCACCCGCTGGTCGGTCGTCTTGATCCGCACGACCCGCCAGGCCGACGAAGCGCCACGCTGGCCGTAGTCGATCACGTAGGGATTGCCGGCCGCCGGGACCGCCGCAGTCACCCGTTCGGCGGGCGTTTCGGCGCTGTCGGCCGCCTGGCGCGTGGTGAAGATCACCGTGTAGCGGCAGATCGGACGGCCCTCGTGGAAGCTCAGGTGGCGCTTGTCCTTGGCCTTCAGCACGTGCCAGGACCGCGGAGCGAAGAAGTTGACCGAGGTGCCGGTCATGCGGCCGCCGGACTTCGTCGACCAGCTGATCCGGTGGCGGACGAGCTGGTCGCGGTCGCTGGCGGCGATGGCGGTCCCGCCCGCGGTTGCTGCGATTGCCAGGACGATCAGTGAGCGCTTCATCACCCACTTCAACGTGCCGCAGGGCGCTGAAGTTACGCCGCGAGGACCCTGTCTACGTGCCAGGGTGTGAGGATCCGCGGGCCGTCGGCGGTCACGGCCACCGTGAACTCGAAATGGGCCGCCGGCGAGCCGTCCTGGGAGAAGATCGACCAGCCGTCGTCGCCCATGCGGACCGCGTGGCCGCCGGCGTTGACCATCGGCTCGACCGCAAGCACCATTCCCTCTTCGAGCAGCGGGCCGCGGCCGGGATCGCCGTAGTTGGGGATCTGGGGGTCCTCGTGCATGTCGCGACCGATGCCGTGGCCGACCAGCGAGCGGACCACCGACATGCCCTCGCTCTCGACGCGTTGCTGGACCGCGTGCGAGACGTCGCCGAGCCGGTTGCCCGCCACGCACTGCTCGACGGCGTCGAACAGCGCCGCCTGCGTGGCGTCGAGCAGCTTGTCGACGACCGGCGTGACGGGGCCGACCGGGAATGTGCGGGCGGCATCGGCGACCCAGCCGTTCTTCACGACGCCGACGTCGAGGCTGATGATGTCGCCCCGCGCCAGCCGGTAGGAGCCAGGGATGCCGTGCACGACCATCTCGTTGGGCGAGGCGCAGATCGAGCCCGGAAACCCGCGATAGCCCTTGAACGCCGGGGTTGCGCCCTGGGAGCGGATGAACTTCTCGGCTGCCTGGTCGAGCTCGCCCGTGGTGACGCCCTCGCGCACCTTGCCCTCCAGCAGGGCCAGCGTGCGGACAAGGATCTCCCCTGCCGCCGCCATCTTGTCGATCTCGGCCGGCGTCTTCTTGACGATCACGACCGGCAACGAGCTACAGCTCGTCCTCCAGGCGCAGCGTGGCGATCGTCGCGCGGATGTGGTCGTGGACCTCGGTCGGCGGGCGGGTGCCGTCGAAGCGCCGCAGCACCCCGCGCTCCTCGTAGAAGGGGATCAGCTGGGCCGTCTGCTCGTGGTAGATGTCGAGCCGCTTCTGGACCGTGTCGGGCTTGTCGTCGTCGCGCTGGACGAGCTTCGAGCCGTCCTGGTCGCAGACGCCCTCGTGCTTGGGCGGGTCGAACTCGACGTGGTAGGTGTGGCCGGCCTTCGTGCACACGCGGCGGCCGGAGATCCGGCGCACGATCTCGTCGTCGGCCACCTCGATCAGCAGCACGGCGGTGAGCTTGCGCCCCAGGTCCTCCAGCGCCTTCTCCAGCGCGCGGGCCTGCTCGGGGTTGCGGGGGAACCCGTCGAGGAGGAAGCCGTCCTCGCATGCCCCGCCGCTCACGCAGTGCAGGATCATCCCGATGATGATCTCGTCGGGGACGAGATCGCCGCGCTCCATGTACTCCTCGGCCTGCTTGCCGAGGTCGGTCTTCTTCTTGACCTCGGCCCGCAGCATGTCCCCCGTGGGGATGTAGGGCAGGTTGAAGTCGTCCGTCAGGCGGTTGGCCTGCGTGCCCTTACCCGCACCGGGTGGGCCCAGGAGGATGAGGTTGAGCTCGGACACGACGTTCCTCGACGGCGCCGCGCGCGGCGAGACGGCGGACACTAGTGGCTCGCGCGCCGGGCCACTATTTCAGGAAGCCCTCATAGTTGCGCATCATCAGTTGCGCCTCGAGCTGCTTCATGGTGTCCAGAGCAACGCCGATGACGATCAGGATCGACGTGCCGCCGAAGAAGAAGTTGGCGCTGGTCTGGTTGATGAGGATCGTCGGCAGCGCCGCGATCGCGGCCAGGTAGAGCGCGCCAGGGAACGTCAGTCGGGCGAGGATGCGGTCGAGGAACTCGGCCGTTGGCCGGCCCGGTCTCACCCCGGGGATGAACCCTCCGTACTTCTTGAGGTTGTCGGCCTGGTCGACGGGGTTGAACGTGACCGCCGTGTAGAAGTAGGTGAAGAGGATGATCAGGAAGGACTCGCCGACCACGTAGGCCCAACCGTTGGGCGAGAAGAAGTTCGAGATGTCCCTCGTGAACGGTGTGTTGATCAGCTGCCCGACCGTCGGCGGGAAGGCCATCAGCGACGCGGCGAAGATGACCGGGATGACGCCGGCCATGTTGACCCGCAGCGGCAGGTAGGTCTGGCCGCCCGAGGTCATCCGGCGCCCGATCACGCGCTTGGCGTACTGCACCGGGATCCGCCGCTGGCCCTCCTGGACGAAGACGATGCCGGCGACGATCGCCAGGGCGAGGAACGGCATGATCACCTTGAAGACCTGGTCGGGGTTGGTCCACCAGGCCTGCACGCCGTGCGGCAGGCTGCTGACGATCGAGGCGAAGATCATCAGCGAGATGCCGTTGCCGATGCCGCGCTGGGTGATCAGCTCGCCCATCCACATCAGCAGGATCGTGCCCGCCGTGAGCGAGATCACGATGAGGAAGACGTGCGCGGCGTCGAAGGTGTCGATCACCGGCTGCCCCGCGTTGGCCTGGAACGAGCGGAACAGGAAGACGTAGCCGATCGACTGGGCGAACGCGAGGCCGACCGTCAGGTAGCGCGTGTACTGGGTGATGCGGGCCTGGCCGACCTCGCCCTCCTTCGAGAGCTTCTCGAGCGAGGGCACGACCACCTGCAGCAGCTGCAGGATGATCGAGGCCGTGATGTAGGGCATGATGCCCAGCGCGAACACGGCGATCCGGCTCAGCCCGCCGCCGCTGAAGAGGTTCAGGAAGCCGAGGATGTTCGAGCCGCCGAACTGGCTCTGGATCTCGTCGACGGCCTTCGTGTTGATGCCGGGGACCGGCAGGTGCGAGCCCAACCGGTACAGCGCGAGCAGCATGGCGGTGAACGCCAGCTTCTTGCGGATGTCCGGCACCGTGAAGGCGCTGAGGATCGTCGTCAGCATCTACCGACGACAGGTTACGCGTCGAGCGTCTCGGCGGTTCCGCCCGCGGCCTCGATGGCCTCGCGGGCGGCGGCCGAGAAGCCGTGGGCGCGCACCGTCAGCTTCTTCGAAAGCGAGCCCTTGGCGAGGACCTTCACCGGCACGCCCTTGCGCGTGGCCAGGCCCTTGCCGACGAGCGTCTCCGGCGTCACCTCGTCGTTGGCGTCGAAGCGCTTCTCCAGATCACCGAGGTTGACCGGCTGTGTATGGGTCCGGAACGGCTCGAACGGCATCGACTTCTTCATGTGCGGGCCGCGCAGCTTGCGCATCCGCATGTGGATGGGCATCTGCCCACCCTCGAAGTTGGGGCGCGACTTGCTGCCCGAGCGCGAGCCGGCGCCCTTCTGGCCGCGGCCAGACGTCTTGCCGGTGCCAGAACCCGCGCCGCGGCCGATCCGCTTGCGCGGCTTGCGCGAACCGGGGGCGGGCTTGAGGTTGTGCAGGCCGATGGGCTCGTCGTCGGCCATCAGCCCTCCTCGACCTTGATCAGGTGGCGCACGCGATGGAGCATCCCGCGCGACTGCGGGTTGTCCTTGACCTCGACCGTGTGGCCGATCCGGCGCAGGCCCAGCGAGCGCAGCGTGTCGATCTGGCGCTGGTTGGAGCCGTTCTTGCTCTTGACCTGCGTCACCTTCACGCCTGCTCGCCCTCCCCGGCGGGAGCGGCCTCCGCGGCTGGTTCGTCGGCGGCGGGAGCTTCCTCGGCAGCCGGGAGCTTCCTCGGCAGCCGGAGCTTCCTCGGCAGCGGGCGCTTCCTCGGCAGCGGGCGCTTCCTCGGCCGGCGGGGCGCCGTCGATCGTCTCGGCCGCTGCGCGCTCCTCGGTCAGCCCGAGCACCTGGTTGACGGACAGGCCACGCAGCTCGGCGACCTCCTCGGGGCGGCGCAACTGCTGAAGCCCGGTGACGGTCGCCTTGACCAGGTTGATCGGGTTCTGGGAGCCCAGCGACTTCGAGAGGATGTCGTGGATCCCGGCGAGCTCGAGCACCGCGCGCACGCCACCGCCGGCGATGACGCCGGTACCGGGGGACGCAGGCTTGAGGAGCACCCGGCCCGCCCCGTAGATCCCGAGCGTCTGGTGGGTGATCGTCGCGCCGTGCTTGGGCACGCGGAAGAGGTTCTTCTTGGCCCGCTCGACCGCCTTCTGGATGGCGAGCGGCACCTCGTTGGCCTTGCCGTACCCGACGCCGACTACGTCGCGCTCGTCGCCGACCACCACGAGGGCGGTGAACGAGAAGCGCCGGCCGCCCTTGACCACCTTGGCGACGCGGTTGATCTCGACGACGCGCTCCTGCAGGTCGAGGCCTGTGGAGCTGACGGTTCGGTCGATGGTCTGGATCGGCATGAAGTTGGTCAGGGTAGGGGCTAGAAAGCCAGCCCAGCCTCGCGGGCGGCCTCGGCGAGCGCCTTCACGCGGCCGTGGTACTGATAGCCGCCGCGGTCGAAGACGGCGCGCTCGACACCGGCAGACTTGGCACGCTCGGCGAGCGCCTTGCCGACCTGCGCGGCCTGCTCCATCTTCTTCGCGTCGCGGAACTCGGTCCACTGCACCGATGCGAGCGTGCGGCCGCCGAGGTCGTCGACGAGCTGCACGCTGATCCCGCGGTTGGAGCGGAAGACCGAGATGCGCGGCCGCTCGGCGGTGCCGACGATCTTCGCGCGGACGCGGCGGCGGCGCTTGAGCCTTCTCTGGGGCTTGGTGAGAACGGTCATGCGCGCTTGCCGACCTTGCGGGCGACGTACTCGCCCTCGTAGCGGATGCCCTTGCCCTTGTACGGCTCGGGCGGGCGCTGCTTGCGGATGTAGGCGGCGATCTCGCCGACGAGCTGCTTGGAGATGCCCCTGACGATCACACGGGTCGGCTGCGGCACCTCGAACTCGATTCCCTCCGGCGCCTTGACGGGCACCGGATGCGAGTAGCCGAGCGCGAGCTCGAGGTCGCGGCCCTTGAGATGCGCGCGGTAACCGACCCCCTGGATCTCCAGCGTCTTGGCGTAGCCGTTGGTGACGCCCTCGACCATGTTGAAGACCAGCGAGCGCGTCAGCCCGTGCAGCGCGCGGTGCTCGCCGCGGTCGGTCGGGCGCGTGACGCGCAGCTCGCCGTCGGCCTGCTCGACGGTGATGTCGCGCGAGACCCGCTCGGAGAGCGAGCCCTTCGGGCCGCTGACGTGGACCACTTCGGGCTCGATCGTCACCGTCACGCCGTCGGGCACGGGGATTGGCTGGCGGCCGATGCGGGACATGGCGCTACCAGACCTCCGCGACGACCTCGCCGCCGACGCCCTGCTGGCGAGCGTCGTGGCCGGTCAGGACGCCGCGCGACGTCGACACGATCGTGGTGCCCATGCCGCCCTGGACCTTCGGGATGGCGTTGGCGGCGACGTAGCGCCGCTGGCCCGGGCGCGACACGCGGCGCAGGCCCGAGATCGCCGGGCGGCGATCCTCGGTGTACTTCAGCCTGATCCGGACGATCTCGCCAGGGTGCTCGGCGGTCGGCGCCTCGACCTCGTAAGTCTCGATGTAGCCCTGCTCGCGCAGGATCCGGGCGAGCTCGACCTTGAGCTTGGACGCGGGGATGTCGACGGTCTCGTGGGCCGCCTGGATCCCGTTGCGGATCCGCGTGAGGAAGTCGGCTACAGGGTCGGTCATGGACATGGCTTCGTCTGCTCTCTACCAGCTGCTCTTGGTCATCCCGGGGATGTAGCCGTCGTGGGCCAGCTCGCGCAGGCAGATCCGGCACAGGCCGAACTTGCGGTAGACGGCGCGCGGGCGGCCGCAGCGGCGGCACCGGGTGTATTCGCGTGTACTGAACTTCTGGGGGCGCGCCTGGCGCACGCGCTGTGACGTCTTGGCCATGCGTCAGGCCTCCTCTGAACTGGTTTCGGGGGTCTCGTCGCTCGCCTCGGCGGCGGGCTCCTCCTCGGCGGCGGGCTCCTCGGGCGCGTCGCCTGCACCGGTGCCGGGCACGGGCGCGCCACCTGCACCGCTCTCGCTGCCGACGCGTTCCTCGACCTCCGCGATGAGCGCCTCGGCGGCGCCGGGGGCGTCGGCCGCGCGGCCCTCGCGGGAGAACGGCATGCCGAAGGCCGCGAGCAGCGCAAACGCTTCCTCGTCGGTCCGGGCCGACGTCGTGATCGTCACGTCGAGGCCGCGGATCTGGTCGACCGAGTCGTAGTCGATCTCGGGGAAGATCACCTGCTCGCGCACGCCGATCGAGTAGTTGCCGCGGCCGTCGAAGGAGCCCGGCCGCAGGCCGCGGAAGTCGCGGATGCGCGGGATCGCGATCGACAGCAGGCGGTCCAGGAACTCATAGGCACGCTCGCGGCGCAGCGTCACCGACAGACCGACGGGCATCCCGTCGCGCAGCTTGAAGGCGGCGATCGACTTGCGGGCGCGGCGGACGTTGGGCTTCTGGCCGGCGATCGTCGCGAGCTGCTCCTGGGCGGCGTCGAGCATCTTGGAGTCCTGCTTGGCCTCGCCGACACCCATGTTCAGCGTGATCTTCTCGATCCGCGGCACCTGCATCACCGACGTGTAGCCGAACTGCTCCTGCAGCTGCGGGCGGATCTCGGAGACGTAGCGTTCCTTGAGTCGGGCCATGATCAGTCGAGCCTTGTCTGGGAGCGCTTGGCCACGCGGTAGCTCTTGCCGCCCTCGCGGGCGACGCCGACGCGCGTGGGCTTGGAGTCCTTGGGGTCGATGAGCATCACGTTGGAGACGTGGATCGGGCCTTCCTTCTCCACGACGCCGCCGATCGTCTCGGCGCGCTGGGCACCCGGCACCTGCTGGGGCCGCATGTGGCGCTTGATGATGTTCAGCCCCTCGACGAAGACGCGGTCGGTCTTGCGATCGACGCGCATGACACGGCCGGTCTTGCCGCGGTCCTTGCCCGAGATCACGACCACCTCGTCGTCGCGCCTGATCCGTGCCATCAGAGGACCTCCGGCGCCAGCGAGACGATCTTCATGAAGTTGCGCTCGCGCAGCTCGCGGGCGACCGGCCCGAAGATTCGGGTGCCGCGCGGGTTGTTCTGCGCGTCGATGATCACCGCGGCGTTCTCGTCGAAGGCGATGTAGGTGCCGTCGTCGCGGCCGAACCCTTTCTTCGTACGCACGACCACGGCCGTGACGACCTCGCCCTTCTTGACCGACCCCTGCGGGTTGGCCTGCTTGACGGTCGCCGTGATGACGTCGCCGACCCCCGCATAGCGGCGGCGGTGGCCGCCCTTGATGCGAATGCAGAGGATCTCGCGCGCGCCGGTGTTGTCGGCGACCTTCAGGCGGGTCTCGTTCTGGATCACTCGGCGCGCTCCAGGACCTCGACCAGCCGCCAGCGCTTCAGGCGGCTCAGCGGACGCGACTCGACGATGCGAACCAGGTCGCCCTGATGCGCCTCGTTGCGCTCGTCGTGGGCGTGCAGCGTCGACGAGCTGCGAACGATCTTCTCGTAGCGGCGGTGCCGGCGGGCCATGTCGACGCTCACGGTGATCGTCTTGTCGGCCTTGTCGGAGACGACCCGGCCCAGGCGCACCTTGGGGCGGCCGGGACCGTGCTCGGCGGTGGAGACGGTCTTCGCCGGGCCACGCTCGGCGGGCCGGGCGGTCTTGGCCTTCTCGCGCCGCCGCCGCCGCTGGGCGGCCTTGCGCCCGCGCTCGGCCGCACGCTCGGCGTGACGCTCCTCGGCGGTGCGCGGAGAGCGCTTGGACGCCTCGAGGTGGCGGGCCTGCGCGCGCTGCTGCTTCTTGGTCAGCTCGACCTTCGGCTCCGCGGGCGCAGCGTCCTCGGCGGGAGCAGCCTCCTCGGCGGGAGCCTCCTCAGCGCTCGCGGCCTCCTCGGCGGGGGCTTCCTCGGCCGCCGGCTCCTCGGCGGGAGCAGCCTCCTCGGCAGCGGGAGCCTCCTCAGCGGGAGCCTCCTCGGCAGGAGCTTCCTCGGCAGGGGTCTCCGCCGCCGGCTGCTCGGCGGGCGTCTCCTCCACCGGGGTCTCCTCGACCGGAGCTTCCTCGGGGGTCTCCTCGGGCGTTGTGTCTTTCTCGTCAGCCATCAAAAGGTCTCTAGGTCGATGCCGCGCTCGCGCGCGACTGTCATTGCACGGGCCAGGTCCTTCTTTGCGTTCCCCAGGCCCGCCGTGTTCTCCAGCTCACCGGTGGCGTGCTGGAACCGCAGTCCGAACAGCTCGCGGCGCTGGATCCGGATGTGCTCGACGAGCTCCTCCGGTGTGATCTCGCGCAACTCGGACGACTTCATGCTAGGCGTCGTCCTCGGCCGAGACGAACTTCGAGCGCACCGGCAACTTCATCGCGGCCAGCCGGATCGCCTCGCGGGCCAGCGGCTCGGGCACGCCGGCCAGCTCGAACATCACGCGGCCCGGCTTGACGACCGCGACCCACCCCTCCGGGGAGCCCTTGCCCGAGCCCATGCGGGTCTCGGCGGGCTTCTTGGTGAAGGGCTTGTCGGGATAGACGTTGATCCAGACCTTGCCGCCACGCTTGATCTTGCGGGTCATCGCGATACGGGCAGCCTCGATCTGGCGGTTGGTCAGCCAGGCGGCGTCGAGGGACTTCAGGCCGTACTCGCCGAACTGGACCGTCGTCTGGCCGCGCGACAGCCCGGGCTTGCGCCCGCGGTGCTGCTTGCGGTGCTTGACGCGCTTGGGGGACAGCATCAGCGCCCGCCGCCTCCGCGACCGCCGCCGCCGCCAAGGCGGCCGCCGCCGCCTCCGCCGAAGCCGCCGCCTCCGCGGCCCCCACCGCCTCGACCGCCGCCGCCGCGCCCACCTGGCCCGCCCGGGCCACCCGGTCCGCCGCGACCGCGACCGCGACCGTCACGGCCGCCGCGACCACCGTCGCGCCCGCCGCCGGCCTCGTCGGCGCGCTGCGGCGCCTCCATCTCTGTCAGATCGACGCCGCTGAAGCCCTCGGGCATGATCTCGCCCTTGTTGATCCAGCACTTCACGCCGATGCGGCCGAAGGTCGTGCGCGCCTCGTAGAAGCCGTAGTCGATGTCGGCGCGCATCGTGTGCAGCGGCACGCGGCCGTCGGAGTAGGACTCGGTGCGCGCCATCTCGGCGCCGCCCAACCGGCCTCCCACCTGGATCTTGCAGCCCTTGGCGCCCGAGCGCATGGCGCTGGTCAGCGCGCGCTTCATGGCACGACGGAAGGCCACGCGGTTCTGGAGCTGTTCGGCGATCGACTGCGCGACAAGCTTGGCGTCGAGCTCGGGCCGCTTGATCTCGAGGATGTTGACCTTGATCGCCTTGCCGGTCATCCGGTGCAGGTCCTTGCGCAGCGCGTCGACCTCCGAACCCGACTTGCCGATCACGATGCCCGGCCGCGCCGTGTGGATGTTGACCTCCACCTCGTTGGCGTCCTTGCGGATCGTGATATCCGACAACCCGGCATGCGCGAGCTTGCCGGTGATGTGGTTGCGGATGTTGATGTCCTCGGCCAGGTAGTCGGCGAAGTCCTTCTCGTTGAACCAGTTCGACTTCCAGTCGTGGATGTAGCCCACGCGCATCGACTCGGGGTGAACCTTCTGTCCCATCAGATGTTCCTTCCTGCCCGAGGACGACGGTCCAGCGAAGTTCATGTGCGGTGCTCGCGCGTGCGGGGGTCGAAGCATCGTTCCTCAGTCCTTGGGCGTGAGCGTGATCGTCAGGTGGCTGGTGCGCTTGCGGATCCGCGTCGCGCGGCCCATCGCGCGCGGGCGGAAGCGCTTGAGCGTCGGGCCCTCGTCGGCGTGGACGGAGGCGACCCGCAGGTCGTCGCCCAGCAGCTCGTGGTTGTGCTCGGCGTTGGCGACCGCCGACTGCAGAAGCTTGCGCCAGTCCTCGGCGACCGCGCGCGGGGTGTGGGCCAGGATGGCGAACGCCTCCTCGACCGACTTGCCGCGGATGTGGTCGCAGACCAGCCGCGCCTTGCGTGCCGAGGTGCGCACGTACTGGCGTGGGCGCGCACGACCGGGCGGGTGAAGCGGGCTCGGCCGCGCTGCGGCGCGGCGCGTCGCGGGCTTGGCCGGGGCCTTCGCTCCCGTGGCCGAGTGCGCGGCCTTCTTGGCGCGCCCGCGTGTGCAGGAGCTCTCGCGGTCTCGCGCGCGGGTCTTGGCGGCGGGAGTCCTCTTCTGGCCCGACGGCGACTTCTCCGCTGCCTCAGCCTCCTCCTTGCCCACGCCGGTCTCCTCGGCGGCGGTGGCCTCGGCCTTGGGCGCCGCGGCCTTGCGGGGAGCCCTCTTGCGCGGAGCCTTGGCGGGCGCGTCGGCTTTAGCCGCGGCCTTCGTCTCGGCAGCCTCGGCCGCGACCTTCTGCGGGGTGCCCTTGCCCTCCTCCGCGGAAGGTTTGTCCTGTTTCGTCCCGGCGTCGCCGGGGGTGTCCTTACCGGCCTTGCGAGCCACTAACGGACCTTCCCGGACCCAGCGTGACCGCGGAACAGGCGTGTGGGAGCGAACTCGCCGAGCTTGTGGCCGACCATCGACTCGGAGACGAAGACCGGAACGTGCTTGCGGCCGTCGTGGACGGCGATCGTGTGCCCGACCATCTCCGGGAAGATCGTCGAGGCGCGCGACCAGGTCTTGAGCATCGTCTTGTTGCCGGAGGAGTTCATGGCCTCGATTCGCGCCATCAGGCGGTCCTCGACCCACGGGCCCTTCTTGGAGGATCTGCTCATCGGTTCTTGCCCTTCCCACGGCGGCGGCCGCGCACGATGTAGCGGTCGCTCGCCTTGTTCTTCTTGCGGGTGCGGTAGCCAAGCGTCGGCACGCCCCACGGGGTGACCGGGTGGCGACCCGCCGTGGTGGAGCCCTCGCCGCCGCCGTGCGGATGGTCGACCGGGTTCATCGCGGTGCCGCGTGTCTGCGGGCGCACGCCCATGTGGCGCTTGCGGCCGGCCTTGCCGACCTTGATGTTCTGGTGGTCGGCGTTGCCGATGACGCCGACGGTCGCGCGGCACTCCGCGCGCACCAGCCGCATCTCCCCGGAGGGCAGGCGCAGCGTCGCCATGCCGCCCTCCTTGGCCATCAGCTGGACGCCCGCTCCGGCCGAGCGCGCCATCTGGCCGCCGCGGCCGGGCTGCAGCTCGACGTTGTGGATCAGCGTGCCGACAGGGATGTTGGCGAGCGGCAGGCAGTTGCCCACGGAGGGCTCGACGGTCGGCCCCGAGAGCACGGTCGCCCCCACCTGCATCCGCGCGGGCGCCAGGATGTAGCTCTTGACGCCGTCGGCGTAGTGCAACAGCGCGATGTAGGCGGAGCGATTGGGGTCGTACTCGATCGCGGCGACCTTCGCCGGGATGTCGTCCTTGCGGCGCTTGAAGTCGATCTTGCGGTACAGGCGCTTGGCCCCGCCGCCGCGGTGGCGGGAGGTCTTGCGGCCGTGGGCGTTGCGTCCACCGGACTTCTTGAGGCCCTCGACCAGCGTCTTCTCGGGCTTGGTCTTGGTGACCTCGGCGAAGTCGGCGTAGGAGACGAACCGGCGGCCGGGCGATGTTGGCTTGGGCTTGCGAATCGGCATCGGGCTACTCCCCGTCCAGACCCTGGAGCGTCGCGAAGATCGGAATCGAGTCGCCCGCGCGGACCTGCACGATCGCCTTCTTCCAGGAGCGCGTCCGGCCGGACGTGAGCCCGCGCCGCTTGGGCTTGGACTTCACCGAGGCGGTGCGCACCTCGACGACCTTGACGTCGAAGAGGTCCTCGACGGCCTGGCGGATCTGCGTCTTGTGCGCGTCGGGATGGACGCGGAACGTGTACTTGTCGGCCGCGGCGAGCACGTAGCTCTTCTCGCTGACCACCGGGCGGATGATCACCTGGCTGGAGTCCATCAGGCGGCCTCCTGCTTGGTGCGGGTGGGCGCGGAGGTCACGCGCGCGGTCAGCGCGTCGAGGGCCTCCTGGGAGATCACCAGCGCCGCGGCGCCGATCACGTCGGCGACGCCCACAGCGGTGGCGGGCAGCACGGACACGCGCGCGATGTTGCGGAACGACAGCGCCGCGCGCTCCTGGTCCTCGTTGAGGACGACGAGCACCGAGCCGCCGAGCAGGTCGCCCAGCAGCTGCGCGGCCTGCTTGGCCGAGGGCGTGTCGAGGAACGGCTTGGGGTCGATGACCGCCACGGTGCCGCGCTCGGCGTGCACCGACAGCGCGCTGCGAAGCGCCGCGCGGCGCTCCTTGCGGTTGACCTTGAACGTGTAGTGCCGCGGCGAGGGGCCGAAGACGGTGCCGCCACCGGTCCAGATCGGCGAGCGGCTCGAGCCGGCGCGGGCGCGGCCGGTGCCCTTCTGGCGCCACGGCTTCGCACCGCCGCCGCGGACGTTGCCGCGCGTCTTCGTCGAAGCGGTGCCCTGCCGGCGAGCGGCGAGCTCGGCCCGGACCGACTCGTGCACCAGCGGGCCGTTGAACGGCGCGCCGAATGCGGCGTCGTCGAGCTTGACCTTCGCGGAAGCGGCGCCGCCGAGCACCTTGGCCTCAGCCATAGGTACGCACCTCCACGAGACCGCCGCGTGAGCCGGGGACGGCGCCGCGCACCATCAGCAGGTTCTGCTTGGCGTTGACCTCGACGATCTCGAGGCCGGCCTGGGTGACGCGCTCGTTGCCCATCTGGCCGGGGCCGCGGATGCCCTTCATCACGCGTGCGGGCCAGGCCGACGCGCCGATCGAGCCGGGGGCGCGCACGTTGTGCGAGCCGTGGCTCTTGGGGCCGGCGGAGAAGTTGTGGCGCTTGATCGTGCCCTGGAAGCCCTTGCCCTTGGAGGTGCCGGAGACCTTGACCTTCTGGCCGACCTCGAACGCCTCGACCGTGACCGTGTCGCCCACCAGCAGCTCGCCCGCGTGGTCGCGGAACTCGACGACGTGCTTCATGGGCGGGGCGCCGGCCTTCTTGAGGTGGCCGAGCTCGGGCTTCGAGAGCAGCTTCTCCTTCGTGGCGCCGAAGGCGAGCTGCACGGCCTCGTAGCCGTCGCGCTCGAACGTGCGGATCCCGGTGACCGGACAGGGGCCGGCTTCGAGCACGGTGACGCGCTCCACCCGCCCGTCCTCGCGGAAGAGCTGGGTCATCCCGAGCTTCTTGGCGAGGATCGCGGGCATCAGCCGAGCTTGATCTCGATGTTCACGCCCGCGGGAAGGTGGTCGAGACGCTGGAGCGAGTCGACCGTCTTCGGCGTGGGCTGGTGGATGTCGATCAGCCGCTTGTGGGTGCGGATCTCGAAGTGCTCGCGCGAGTCCTTGTCCTTGAACGGCCCGCGAATGACGCAGTAGACGTTCTTCTCCGTGGGCAGGGGAACGGGCCCGGTCACGCTCGCGCCGGTGCGCGCCGCCGTTTCGACGATCTCCTTGGCGGCCGTCTCGATCGCCGAGTGGTCGTACGCCTTGAGGCGGATGCGAATCTTGTTCTGGGCCAGTCCGGCCATGTGTTTTTTCTCTGCGTCTCTCTTGTGTCGAAAGCGCACCGAAGGCGGGCCGCAAGCCGGCCCGCCTCAGGGCACCTCAGGTCGTATCTGTCTGGAGAACTGCTTGGGGGACTACTCGATGACTTCGGTGACCACGCCCGAACCCACCGTGCGGCCGCCCTCGCGAATCGCGAAGCGCAGGCCGGCGTCCATGGCGATCGGCTGGATGAGCTCGATCGTCATCTGGACGTTGTCGCCGGGCATGACCATCTCCGTGCCCTCGGGCAGGTTGGCCACGCCGGTGACGTCGGTTGTACGGAAGTAGAACTGCGGCCGGTAGCCCGTGAAGAACGGCGTGTGGCGGCCGCCCTCCTCCTTCTTCAGGACGTAGACCTCGGCCTTGAACTTGGTGTGCGGTGTGATCGAGCCGGGCTTGCACAGCACCTGGCCGCGCTCGATCTCCTCGCGCTTGGTGCCGCGCAGCAGGCAGCCGACGTTGTCGCCGGCCTGACCCTGGTCGAGGATCTTGCGGAACATCTCGACGCCGGTGACGACGGTGTTGGTCGTGGCCCTGATGCCCACGATCTCGACCGTGTCGCCGGTGTTGACGATGCCCTGCTCGATGCGGCCGGTCGCGACGGTGCCGCGGCCGGTGATCGAGAAGACGTCCTCGACCGGCATCAGGAACGGCTTCTCGAGGTCGCGCACGGGCTCCGGGATGTAGGAGTCCAGCTGCTCGGCGAGCTCGACGATCTTCGCGGCGTACTCCTCGTCGCCCTCCAGCGCCTTGAGCGCCGAGCCGGTGACGAACGGGATGTCGTCGCCGGGGAAGTCGTACTCGTTGAGCAGGTCGCGGACCTCGACCTCGACGAGCTCGAGGAGCTCGTCGTCGTCGACCATGTCGACCTTGTTGAGGAACACGACGATGTAGGGGACGCCGACCTGACGGGCGAGCAGGATGTGCTCGCGCGTCTGGGGCATGGGGCCGTCAGCAGCCGAGACGACCAGGATCGCGCCGTCCATCTGGGCGGCGCCCGTGATCATGTTCTTGACGTAGTCGGCGTGACCCGGGCAGTCGACGTGCGCGTAGTGCCGGTTCTCGGTCTCGTACTCCACGTGCGACGTGGCGATCGTGATCCCGCGCTCCTTCTCCTCGGGCGCGTTGTCGATCTCCTCGAAACTGCTCGCCTGGCCGCCGTACTTCTCGGCGAGGACCTTCGTGATGGCGGCCGTCAGCGTCGTCTTGCCATGGTCGATGTGACCGATGGTCCCGACGTTGACATGCGGCTTACCGCGCTCGAACTTCTCCTTGGCCACTGTGGCTTACCTCTCTGGAATCTCTCTCTTGGGCAACGGGGGAAGGTAGCGAATATCGCTACGCCGCCTCCGCCTGGCCGCCGCGGTCTTCGACGATCTTCTCGGCGATGTTGGGCGGTACTTCCTCATAGGACTCGAACTGCATGGTGTACGTCGCGCGGCCCTGCGTCATCGACCGTACGTCGGTCGCATAGCCGAACATCTCCGACAACGGGACGGTGCCCGTGACGGCCAGCGCGTTGCCGCGCCGCTCCTGGCCCTCGACCCGGCCGCGACGCCGGCTGAGGTCGCCGATGACGTCGCCCAGGAACTCCTCCGGGGTGACGACCTCGACCTTGAAGATTGGCTCCATCAGGATCGGCTTGGAGCGCTTGGCCGCCTCCTTGAAGGCGAGCGACCCGGCGACCTTGAACGCGATCTCCGAGGAGTCGGTGTCGTGGTACTTGCCGTCGGTGAGCGTCACGCGCACATCGACCATCGGGTAGCCGGCCTTGACGCCGGTCTCCAGCGCCTCCTCGCAGCCCTTCTCGACGGCGGGGATGAATTCGCTCGGAACGGAGCCGCCCTTGATCTTGTTGACGAAGTCGAAGCCCTCGCCGGGCGCCGGCTCCATGTCGATGTAGACGATGCCGTACTGGCCCGAGCCACCGGTCTGGCGCACGAAGCGGCCCTCGATCTTGGTGGCGCTGCCCTTGATCGTCTCGCGGTAGGAGACCTGCGGGCGGCCGACGTTGGCCTCGACCTTGAACTCGCGGCGCATGCGGTCGACCAGCACCTCGAGGTGCAGTTCGCCCATTCCCGAGATCTCGGTCTGACCGGACTCCTCGTTGGTCTGCACCCGGAACGTGGGGTCCTCCTCGGCCAGGCGGCCGAGGGCGACCGACATCTTCTCCTGATCGGACTTGGTCTTCGGCTCGACGGCGACCTTGATGACCGGCTCGGGGAAGGTGATGTTCTCGAGGCGGATCGCGGCGTCCGGCGCGCACAGCGTGTCGCCGGTGACGATCTGCTTGAAGCCGACGCCCGCGGCGATGTCGCCGGCGTAGACCTCGTCGACCTCCTCGCGATCGTTGGCGTGCATCATCAGGATGCGGCCGACGCGCTCGGTCTTGCCGGTCGTGGCGTTGAGGATCCGCGACCCGGCCGAGACCTTGCCGGAGTACACGCGGAAGTAGGCGAGCTTGCCGACGAACGGGTCGGCCATGATCTTGAACGCCAGCGCGCTGAACGGCTCGCTGTCGTCGGGCTTGCGGATCTGAGCCTCGCCTTCGTCGCCCAGGCGGTCGATGAGGTGACCCTCCATCGGCGGCACGTCGAGCGGGCTGGGCAGGTAGTCGAGAACCGCGTCGAGCAGCGGCTGGACGCCCTTGTTCTTGAACGCGGAGCCGCAGAAGACGGGCGTGAGCTTGATCTCGAGCGTGGCCTTGCGAATCGCCTGCTTGAGGCGCTCGGGAGAAATTTCGGTCTCCTCGAGGATCATCTCGACGAGCCCGTCGTCGTAATGGGAGACCTCCTCGAGCAGGTGCTCGCGCGCGGCGGCCGCCGCGTCGGTTAGGTCGTCTGGGATGTCGACGACCTCCAGCTCCATGCCGAGGTCGTCGAGGTAGTGGATCGCCTTCATCCCGACGAGGTCGATGATCCCCTTGAAGTCGCCCTCGGCGCCCCACGGCAGCTGGACCGGCACCGGATGAGCGCCCAGGCGGTCGATCATCGTCTGCACCGACATGTCGAAGTCCGCGCCGGTGCGGTCCATCTTGTTGATGAACGCGATACGAGGAACCGAGTACTTGTCGGCCTGGCGCCAGACGGTCTCGGACTGCGGCTCGACGCCGGCCACCGAGTCGAACAGCGCGATCGCGCCGTCAAGGACACGCAGCGAGCGCTCGACCTCGACCGTGAAGTCGACGTGGCCCGGCGTGTCGATGATGTTGATCCGATGGTCCTTCCATTCGGCCGTCGTTGCGGCCGACGTGATCGTGATGCCGCGCTCCTGCTCCTGCTCCATCCAGTCCATGGTCGCGGCGCCCTCGTGGACCTCGCCGATCTTGTAGGTGCGCCCCGTGTAGTAGAGGATGCGCTCCGTCGTCGTGGTCTTGCCGGCGTCGATGTGCGCCATGATCCCGATATTGCGGGTCTTCTCGAGCGGGAACTTGCGTGGCATTGATTAAGTCTGCGGTCGTCTGGTGAGGGCAAAAAGAACGGGCCCCTCGGGCCCGCACGCACTACAGGTGTATTCCTGACTGCGGCGTTATGTGCTCGAGGTCTCCATCCTGCGAAATCCGGCTACTTCGAAGGGGGCAAGCGTGAGCGGCCCCGCACCCGAAGCGGCGCTCGACTATAGCAACCGAAGGGCCGCTCGAGGCCCTTCGCGGCGGCCTCTCTCGGCGGCCGGCGCGGTCGTCGCCGGGCTCGGACTGGCGGGCGCGATCCTCGCCTTCGTGGCGACGTGGTCGCCCGTCATCAAGATCCAGGTCCTGACGGTCACCCCGCGCACGTTCTCGGGCTATGACCGCCACGGGATCGCGCTGGTCCTGCTGGGTGTGTTCGGACTGGTCATGGTGCTCGGCGCGGCACGGGGCGCGCGCCCGGCAATGCTCGCCCTTGCGGCGGCCGGCCTGGCCGTGCTGCTGATCTCGATCCTGGGCGATCTGCCGCACCTCGACGACACCGGCGTCTGGCCGCAATCGGCCTCCTATGAGGACGCCCGCGCGCGCGCAGGGTCGGGCTACTACCTCGAGACGCTTTCGGGCGTCCTGATGCTGCTTTCAGGCGTGTTGCTGCTGGCATTGCGACGTCCGTCTAGTTCCGACAGCTGAAGTTCAGGAATCGGCGCTCAGCACCCGACGAGGAGGACATGGTGCCTCTCGCGGACCTTTCTCCGGTGGATCGACGCGCCGCCGCGGGGGTCAACCCTGCGGAGCTGGAAGTCCACTACGAGCCGATCGCCGACCTCGCGACCGGCGACATCGTCGGCGCGGAGGCACTGCTGCGTCGCCGCATGCCCAGCGGCGTCGTCCAGATCGCCGCGCGCTTCCTGCCGCTCGCCGAGTCAACGGGCCTGATCGTCGAGATCGGTCGCCGCGTGATCGACAAGGCATGCGCCGAGGCGGCCCAGTGGCAGGCCTCCCGCCGCGGTGCGATCGTCGCGGTCAACCTCTCCGCCCGCCAGCTCGCCGACCCCGCCCTCCCCGGCTGGGTCGAGGCCGTCATCGTCCGTCACGCCCTTCCGGCCGGCCGGCTGATGTTCGACGTGCCCGAGATCGTCGTGGCGCACGCCGCCCTCGAACGCGGCAGGTCGCTCGACCACCTCCATGCCCTTTCGGCGCTCGGCGTCGAGATCGCGATCGACGACGTCGGCACCGGCGCCTCGTCTCCGACCTATCTGTCGCGTGTCCCCGCTTCGGTGCTGAAGATCGACGGACGCTTCGTCCGCGGTCTGCGCAACGAGCCGGACTCGCCGCTCGTGCCGGCCGTCATCGGCCTCGCGCACGACCTGGGCCTGAAGGCCCTCGCCGAGGGCGTCGAGCTCGACGAGGACGCCGAGGCCGTCCGCGCGCTCGGCTGCGACCTCGCGCAGGGCTACGCGATCGGCCGGGCCATGGGCCCGTCGAACATCGCCAGCAAATTGCGCGGCTAGGCCGACGCATTCTCGCCGCCCCTGGCTGCGTCGCTGTGGCCAGGGCCGAGCAGTACTCGGTTGCGGCTTCGGTCAGGCGTGATCCGGCTCAAGGAACAGCCGCACGGCGCCAGTCTCGAAGGTCGTGCTGTCGGTTAGCCGCAGACGGACGAGGTGGCTGGGATCGTCGAACAGTCGCCGGCCAGCGCCCGCCACGACAGGCGTGAGCGACAGCACGAGAACATCGAGCAGCCCGTCGGCCAGCAGATCCCGTGCGAGGCGCCCGCAGCCGTAGGTCAGAAGCTGCTCGCGCTCACGCAAGCCGGCGATGTCGTCGTAACCGACGATCGTCGTGTGGTCCCACTCGTCGGCGCGCCCGAGCGTCGCCGACACGACGTACTTCGGCATCGCGTTGAGCCGCTCGGCCATAGGGCCGGTCTGGTCGCGCCACGCCCGGGCCAGGCCCTGCCAGGTCTCGCGCGGGAGCAGCAGCGCGTCGGCCGCCAGCGCGAGATCGAGTGCTCCCTGCCGGCCTTCGTCGCTCATGTAGGGCAAGAGCGCGTCAGCAGGCGGGGCGTCGATGACGCCGTCGAGCGTCGCGTGCGTCTGCGCGGTAATCGAGGTCATGCGCGTAAGACTGCCAGCCGTCGCGCAACTCATCGCGGCGCGCGGCGGCGAGAGTGCGTCCGGCTACCAGCGGGTCCGCTGGTCAGGCAGGCGCATAGCTCGGCGTTCCTGGCAAGGAGCGTGGACGGAGGACAGTGCATCAGCACGGACCCCGGCGTAGCGACGCCGCCAGGGGCGTCGAGAATGCGACTGACTACCAGCGGGTCCGCTGGTCAGGCAGGCGCATAGCTCGGCGTTCCTGGCAAGGAGCACGACGGGGGACAGTGCATCAGCACGGACCCCGGCGTAGCGACGCCGCCAGGGGCGTCGAGAATGCGACTGACTACCAGCGGTAGTGGGCGAAGGCCTTGTTCGCCTGGGCCATGCGGTAGATGTCGTCCTTGCGCTTGTAGGCGCCGCCCTGCTGGGACTGTGCGTCGAGCAGCTCGTTGGCGAGCCGCTGGGCCATCGTCTTCTCGCGACGCTGGCGAGCGAACTCGACGAGCCAGCGGACGGCAAGCGTGCGGGCGCGGCGCGGGACGACCTCGACGGGCACCTGGTAGGTGGCGCCGCCGACGCGACGCGAGCGGACCTCGAGGACCGGGGTGAGCGTCTTGATCGAGGACTCCAGCTGCTCGACGGGGTCGGTGCCGGTGCGCTCGCCGATGATGGCCAGCGCGTCGTAGACGATCTTCTCGGCCACGGACTTCTTGCCGTCGAGCATCACCTTGTTGATCACCTGCTGGACCAGGCGCGAGCGATGGACGGAGTCGGGCTCGACGGGCCTGACTTGTGCGGCGGCGCGGCGCGGCATCAGCGCTTCTTGACGCCGTACTGCGAGCGGGCCTTCTTGCGGTCGCTCACGCCGGCGGCGTCGAGGGTGCCGCGCACGACCTTGTAGCGCACGCCCGGCAGGTCCTTCACGCGGCCACCACGGACCAGGACCACGGAGTGCTCCTGGAGGTTGTGGCCCTCGCCGGGGATGTAGGCGGTGACCTCGATCCCTCCGGAGATCCGCACGCGGGCGACCTTGCGCAGCGCCGAGTTCGGCTTCTTGGGCGTGGTGGTGTACACGCGGGTGCACACGCCGCGACGCTGCGGGGCGGCGACCTTCTTCTTGCGACCCTTGCCGGACTTCAGGCCGGGCGTCGCGAGCTTCTTGGTCTTGGGGTGCCGGCCCTTGCGGATCAGCTGGCTGGTCGTCGGCATGCGGGCGGGGATGGTAGCAACGGCTATGTGACCGGGACCGACGTCAGCGCCTCGGCGGGCGGCACGTAATCGCGCTGCTGGTCGGCTGCGACCGGCTCGGAGGTCAGCTGCCCGGCGGCGACCGAGAGACCCTCCATGAAGCCCTCGTCGGAGGCCAGCGCACGGTGCACCCCGTTGTTGGCCAGCTTGACGACGTAGGGCATCGTGGCGTTGGTCAGCGCCCAGGTCGACGTCACCGGCACGGCGCCCGGCATGTTGGCCACGCAGTAGTGGGTGATGCCGTCGACCTCGTAGGTGGGGTCGGAGTGCGTGGTCGGCCGCGAGGTCTCGAAGCAGCCGCCCTGGTCGATCGACACGTCGACGAGCACGGCGTGGCGCTTCATCAGCGAGAGCTGCTCGCGGGTGACCACGCGCGGCGCGACCGCGCCGTGGACCAGCACCGCGCCGATGACCAGGTCGGCCTGGGGCAGGTGCTCCTCGATCGCCAGCGTCGTGGAGAAGCAGGTGTCGGCGCGGCCGTGGAAGGCGACGTCGAGCTCGCGCAGGCGATCGATGTCGCGGTCATAGACGGTCACCTCGCCCTCCATGCCGATGGCGATGAACGCCGCGTTCATGCCCACCACGCCGCCGCCGATGATCATGACCTTCGCCGACGGCACCCCGGGCACTCCGCCGAGCAGGATCCCGCGGCCGCCGAGGGGCTTCTCGAGGATGAACGCGCCGGCCTGGGTGGCGATCTTGCCCGCGACCTCGCTCATCGGGGCCAGCAGCGGCAGCCGGCCGAGAGCGTCGGTGACGGTCTCGTAGGCGATGCACGTGGCGCCCGAGTCGATAAGCCCCTGGGTCAGGGTCGGGTCGGGCGCGAGGTGCAGGTAGGTGAACAGCGTGTGGCGCGCCTCGAGGCGGGCCACCTCCTCGGGCTGGGGCTCCTTGACCTTGACGATCAGCTCCGCCTCGCCGAAGGCCGTCTCGGCGTCGGGCACGATCGTCGCGCCCTGGGCGACGTAGTCGTCGTCGGTGATGCCCGAGCCCTCGCCGGCCTCGCTCTGCACGTAGACCTGATGGCCGCGGTCGGCCAGCTCGCGGACGCCCGCGGGCGTGAGCGCCACCCGGTACTCGTCGGTCTTGATCTCGCTCGGAACGCCGATCTTCATGCGAGAAACCTCTCCGCCGCTTCCACGAGCGCGGGGCGCAGCGCCGCCTCGATCTCCGCGAACTCCTCCGGCCCGGCGATCAGCGGTGGCGCGAGCTGCACCACCGGGTCGCCGCGATCATCGACGCGCGCGATCAGGCCGCGGCGGAAGACCTCGGGACCGAGGAATCCGCGCAGAAGCTGCTCGGTCTCCTCCCTGGTGAAGCGCGCCTTGGTCTCGCGGTCCTTGACCAGCTCGAGCGCCTGGAAATAGCCGGCGCCGCGCACGTCGCCCACGATCGGGATGTCGCGCAGCGACTCCAGCATGGCGCGGAAGTCGGGCTCATGGCGGCGCACGTTGTCGAGGATCCCCTCCTCCTCGAAGACGGCGATGTTCGCCAGCGCGACAGCACAGCCCATCGGGTGCCCGCCGAAGGTGAAGCCGTGGATGAACGAGGTCGCCCCCTCCAGGAACGGCTCGGCGATGCGGTCCGAGACGATCACAGCGCCCAAGCGCCGCATACGCCGAGGTCAGCCCCTTCGCCGTCGTGATGATGTCGGGCTGGTAGTCGTAGCGCTCGGCACCGAACCACTCGCCGAGCCGGCCGAACGAGCAGATGACCTCGTCGGAAACCAGCAGGACGTCGTGCTCGTCGCAGATCTCGCGGACGCGCTGGAAGTAGCCGTCCGGCGGCGTGAAGCAGCCGCCGGCGTTCTGGACCGGCTCGAGGAGCACGGCGGCGACGGTGTCGGGGCCCTCGAAGCGAATCCGCGCGTCGATCGCGTCGGCCAGCGTCTCGACGCCGTAGCCCGGGGCGAGCCGGTAGACGTTCGTGTTCGGCACGTGGCAGCCACCGGGCGTGAACGGTTCGAACGGCTGGCGCAGGCCCGTGATCCCGGTTGCCGCCAGCGCCCCCAACGAGGTGCCGTGGTAGGCCGTCTCGCGCGCGATCAGCTTGGTCTTGTTGGGCTTGCCGGTGAGCTTGAAGTACTGCCGGGCGAGCTTGATCGTCGACTCGACCGCCTCGCTGCCGCCGGAGGTGAAGAAGACGCGGTTGAGGTCGCCGGGCGCGAGCTCGGCGAGCTTGGTGGCCAGCTCGATCGCCCGCGGATGCGCGTAGGACCAGACCGTGAAGAAGTCCAGCTCGGCCGCCTGGTCGGCCCCGGCCTGTGCGACGTCGGTCCGCCCGTGGCCGATGTTCACGCAGAACAGTGCCGAGAGCCCGTCGAGGTAGCGCTTGCCGTGAACGTCATAGACGTGGCAGCCCTCCGCGCGGGCGATGATCGGGACCTCCGCGCCGGCCTGGAACGCGCCCAGGCGGGCGAAGTGCATCCACAGGTGGCGTTTGGCGAGCTCCTGCAGGGTCTCCGCCGAGGCGGTGGTCGTCGCCATGGCGACAACCTATCTGGGACCGGGCAGCGAGGAAGGGGGTGCGCCCAGGAACTTGCGCTCAGCGAAAGCCAACGACCACACCCCCTTGGTGCGAGGCCCTTCGCTAGGCCGTGGCGGTCGCGACGCCGGCCGCACGCACAGGGGCGGGCGTCAGCGCCGAGGCGACGATGACCATCACGAAGGCGAGGCCCTGGAGGGCGATGCCGAGAGCGTGGCCGGGCAGCGGGTCGCCGAAGACGATGATCCCGCCGGCGATGCCGGAGATGTTGGCCGCGGTGCCGGTGACCGCGATGACCGGAACGGCGTCGCCGTCCTGAAGGCCGCGGGCCGACGCGTAGAAGGCGGCGACGGAGGCGAGGATCGTGACGACGAGCCAGGGGCTGAGGACGGCGAGCATCCCGCCGCTGCCGATCAGCCCGGTGATCGCCTTGATGGCGATGTCGGAGACGCCGAAGAGGATGCCGGCCGCGGCGCCGAGCATGACGCCGTGGTGCTCGACGGGCGCGCCGACGCGCGGGCCGAGGATGAGCAGGCCGCCGAGGGCGAGCAGTACGGCCTCGAAGGAGATCATCGCCGCGTCGGAGAAAGCGGAGTGCGCGCCGTGGGCATGCGGGAGGGTGACGCCCAGCAGCACGAGGCCGACGGCGGTGAAGCCCAAGCCCATCCACTGACGGCGCCCGACCTCGAAGCCGAAGAGCCGCTCGGCCATCACGGCGAGCAGCACGACGCCGCCGGCGAGGACGGCCTGCACGACCGACATCGGGGCGACGGCGAGCGCGGCAACGTGGAAGGCCCAGGCGCTGATCGCGACGACCATGCCGATCGCGAACCACTTGGAGGACCAAAGCGACTTCGCCGAGCGCAGCGGATGCTTGATGTCGACGGGCGCGGCAGCGCAGGCTCCGCGGTGCTTGTAGAAGAAGCCGAGGTTCGTCGCGAAGGCGCAGACGAGAGCAAGCAGGATGCCGAGCTGAAGAGTCACGTAGAAGAGAGGAACGGCGTTGGAGCCGAAAACAAGCGGTGCCGGGCCTCGCCCCTACAGTCGGCACCTCCACTACCCCGCTTGAAGGTGCGAGGCGTCAAAGAGACTACACACAGGCCCATCCGGCGGTTACAGGCCGCTTCTTCGATGACGAAATCCCCGCAAATGAGTGACAAACCGGTGCTGCTCATCGACATCGACGGGGTGATCTCCCTGTTTGGCTTCGACCTGGACGAATGTCCTAGCGGGAGCTGGCACGTCGTCGACGGCATTGCGCACTTCCTTTCGTCCACCGCCGCCGCTCACCTTCACGTTCTCGACGAATGGTTCGACTCGGTCTGGTGCAGCGGCTGGGAGGAGAAAGCCGACGAGCATCTCCCCTATCTGCTCGGAGTAGCTCGATATGCCCACCTGTCATTCGGGCAAAACCCGGCCGCCGGCGACGGCCACTGGAAGCTCGCGGCCATCGAGGTCCACACCCGCGGCCGCCCCTTGGCATGGATCGACGACGGCATCGACGAAAGCTGCGAGGCCTGGGCGGCCGCCAGGCCCGAGCCGACCCTGCTGATGAAGACCGACCCCGCCGTCGGCCTCACCGACGACGGGGTCGAAGAGCTCGTGCGCTGGGCGCGCGAGCTTTAGCTACTTGTCGTCTGTCGGGACGTCCAGGTCCGCCAACTCCTCGGCGAACCCGGTCTCGCCCGTGCCGATCTCCTCCAGCGACGCGATGTCCTGGTCGAGGCCGAAGCCTCCCAGCCCGCTGTCGCCGAGGCCGAGCTCGGCAGCGATCTCGTCTGAATCGAGCAGCCCGACGTCGTCGATCGCGCGCGGGAGCGGCTCGCTGGGCTCGATCTCGATCCGCCGGTAGCGCTTGAGCCCGGTGGCGGCCGGGATCAGCTTGCCGATGATGACGTTCTCCTTCAGGCCGTTGAGGCGGTCGATCTTGCCCTCCAGGGCCGCATCCGTGAGCACCTTGGTGGTCTCCTGGAAGGAGGCCGCCGAGAGGAAGCTGTCGGTGTTCAGCGATGCCTTGGTGATCCCGAGGATGATCTCCTCGAACTGGGCCGTCTCCCCCTTGGCCTTCTTCATCTCCGCGTTGCGCGCGAGGAACTCGTTGCGGTCGACGAACTGCCCGGGCAGGTAGTCCGTGTCGCCCTTCTGGTCGACGCGGATGCGCTTCATCATCTGACGCACGATGAGCTCGATGTGCTTGTCGTTGATGTCGACGCCCTGGGACTTGTAGACCTCCTGCACCTCGTGGACGAGGTACTGCTCGGTCTCCGTCCGGCCCCGCAGCTGGAGCAGCTCGGCCGGGTACAGCGAGCCCTCGTTGAGCTGCGTGCCCGCGTCGATCTTCTCGCCCTCGCCCACGAACAGCCGCGTGCGCCGCGGGAACGTGTGGCGGTGCTCGTCGCCGGCGTCGTCGGTGATGACGACGGTCAGTGACTTGTCGGTCTCCTCGATCGACACCACACCGTCGACCTCGGCGATCTTGGCCAGGCCCTTGGGCTTGCGCGCCTCGAACAGCTCGACGACACGCGGCAGACCGTGCGTGATGTCCGCGCCGGCGACGCCGCCGGTGTGGAAGGTCCGCATCGTCAGCTGCGTGCCCGGCTCGCCGATCGACTGGGCGGCGACGATGCCGACCGCGTCGCCGATCTGGGCGGTGTTGCCGGTGGCCATCGCGCGGCCGTAGCACGTCTGGCATACCCCGGGTGCGGCCATGCACTTGAGCACCGAGCGCACCGGGATGTCCTCCGACGACAGCTGGTCGGCGGACTCGATCAGGTCGGCAAGCTCGGCCCGGTCGATCTCGGCAGTCTTGGCGACGATCTTGCGGCTGCGCTTCGTCGAGATGTCGACCGCCGCGTGACGGCCGAGCAGCTGCGTGTTGGGCTCGCCCGCGGGAGTCCGCAGCGGCAGGGTGATGTGCTCCTTGGTGCCGCAGTCGGCCTCGCGGATGATCACGTCCTGGGCGACGTCGACCAGACGGCGCGTCAGGTAGCCGGAGTCCGCGGTGCGCAGCGCCGTGTCGGCGAGGCCCTTGCGGGCGCCGTGGGTCGAGATGAAGTACTCGAGCACGGTCAGGCCTTCCATGAAGTTGGCCTTGATCGGGCGCTCGATGATCTCGCCCTTCGGGTTGGCCATCAGGCCGCGCATGCCCGCCAGCTGGCGGATCTGCTTGAACGAGCCGCGGGCACCCGAGCTGGCCATCATGAAGATGGGGTTCAGCACGTCGAAGTGCTCCTCCATCGCCTCGGCGACCTCCTCGGTCGCCTGCGTCCACTTGCCGACGACGGCCTCGTGGCGCTCCTCCTGCGTGATCAGGCCCATGTCGTACTGGCCCTGGATCTCGCCGACCTGGTCCTCGTACTTCTCGATGATCTCCTGCTTGTTCGGCGGGATGATCACGTCGTTCTTGGAGATCGTGATCCCGGCCTGGGTCGCGTACTTGAACCCGAGGTCCTTGAACGCGTCGAGCACCAGCGACACCGCGGTGGCGCCGTAGCCCTGCACGAGGGCCTCGATCGCCCGCGTCAGGTCGCGCTTCTTCATCGCCTGGTTGACGAAGGCGTAGCTCGCCGGGTCGAACGATTCGCCCAGCGCCTCTTCGAGCGCGCGCTCGATCTTGTCGTTGTAGATGATCCGGCCCACGGTGGTGAGCAGGTGGCCGCCCTCACGCCCGACCGGCCGCCACTCGGCGAGGTCGTGCAGGCCGACGCCGCGCGCTTCGTAGAGCAGCTCGGCTTCCTGCGCGGTCCGGAATCGCTTGGGGAGCTTCTGGGACTTCGCCCAGGTGCCGGCGCGCAGCTTCTCGTAGGAGGCCTCGAGCTCCGACGCGTCCGGACCGTAGGTCAGGTAGTAGGCGCCGAGCACGATGTCCTGCGTGGGCGTGGCCAGCGGAGCGCCGTGCGCCGGGGACAGGATGTTGTTCGACGAGAGCATCAGGATCCGCGCCTCCGCCTGCGCCTCGGCGCTCAGCGGGAGGTGGACCGCCATCTGGTCGCCGTCGAAATCCGCGTTGAACGCGTGGCAGACCAGCGGGTGGACCTGGATCGCCTTGCCCTCGACGAGCACCGGCTCGAACGCCTGGATGCCCAGGCGATGGAGCGTCGGCGCGCGGTTGAGCAGCACCGGGTGCTCGTGGATGACCTCCTCGAGGACGTCCCAGACCTCCGGGATCATCGAGTCGACCATCTTCTTGGCGGCCTTGATGTTCTGGGCGGCCTTGCGCTCGACGAGCCGGGCCATGATGAACGGCTTGAACAGCTCGAGCGCCATGAGCTTGGGCAGGCCGCACTGGTGCAGGCGCAGTGACGGGCCGGCCACGATGACCGAGCGGCCCGAGTAGTCCACGCGCTTGCCGAGCAGGTTCTGGCGGAACCGGCCCTGCTTGCCCTTGAGCATGTCCGAGAGCGACTTCAGCGGGCGGTTGCCCGGGCCCGTGACGGGCCGGCCGCGGCGGCCGTTGTCGAACAACGCGTCGACGGCCTCCTGGAGCATGCGCTTCTCGTTGTTGACGATGATCTCGGGCGCGCCGAGGTCGAGCAGCCGCTTGAGGCGGTTGTTGCGGTTGATGACGCGCCGGTAGAGGTCGTTGAGGTCCGAGGTGGCGAAGCGGCCGCCGTCGAGCTGGACCATCGGGCGCAGCTCCGGCGGGATCACCGGCACGGCCTCGAGGACCATCATCTCGGGCTTGTTCTCGGAGTGCAGGAAGGCCGAGAGCACCTTCAGGCGCTTGACCGCGCGGGCCTGCTTCTGGCCCTTGCCGTTCTTGACCTGGTCCTCGAGGTCGATGCGCTCGTGCTCCATGCACAGCCCCGCGATGTCCTGCGGACGCAGGTCGTCTCCCGGCGTCCTCTCAGGATCAACCTTCCTCGGCTTCGCATCGCGGTCGTACTCGGCTT
This sequence comes from uncultured Actinomycetes bacterium, assembly GCA_963825415.1. Classification (GTDB taxonomy): domain Bacteria; phylum Actinomycetota; class Thermoleophilia; order Solirubrobacterales; family Solirubrobacteraceae; genus BP-464. The sequence continues at coordinate 808,940 of CAWGTD010000006.1, forward strand.
TCTCGCGCAGGATTTCGCGGATGTGCTCGGCGCCCATCCCGCCGCCGAAGTACTCGCCGAAGCCGAACGGCGAGCCGAAGCGGTGCTTGAGCTCACGGAAGAACGTCTCGTCGGCGATGATCAGCTTGGGGATGAACTCGTCCTTCTCGATCGCCTTCTCGGTGTACGAGGAAAGCGGCCACTCCTCACCCTCGGCGGGCGGGTCGTCGGCGGGCTCGTCGCGGTTGGCGAAGAGCTTCCAGACCTCCTTCAGACGCACGCGCGCGTCCTCGTAGTAGGCCTCGGTGTCGTCGATGTCGGCCGTGAAGCTCTTCTTCAGCTCGTTGGTGAGCTTCTTGCGCTCCTCCTCGGAGAGCTTCTTGACGTTGATGTCCAGCGACTCCTGCCATAGCTCGTCCTCGGCGTCGAAGCTGCCGGTGGAGCCGTTCTCGAGGTACTCCTGGCGGCGGGCCAGCTGGCCCTGCAGCTCGTCGACGCGCTCGCGCTGCTCGGTGAGCAGGCGGTCGAGCTCGGACTGCATCTCGCCCTCGAGCCGTGAGACGTCGCGCCAGCGCGCCTCCTGGTCGACCCAGGTGACGATGCTCGCCGCGAAGTAGAGGATCTTCTCGAGCTCCTTGGGAGCCATGTCGAGCAGGTAGCCGATGCGGCTCGGCACGCCCTTGAAGAACCAGATGTGGCTGACCGGAGCGGCCAGGTCGATGTGGCCCATGCGCTCGCGACGGACCTTCGAACGCGTGACCTCGACGCCGCAGCGCTCGCAGACGATGCCCTTGTAACGGACGCGCTTGTACTTGCCGCAGTAGCACTCCCAGTCCTTGGTCGGACCGAAGATGCGCTCGCAGAAGAGACCGTCCTTCTCGGGCTTGAGCGTCCGGTAGTTGATCGTCTCCGGCTTGGTCACCTCTCCGGAAGACCACGAGCGGATCTGCTTGCTCGAGGCGAGCCCGATTTCGATGGCGTCGAAGTTATTAATGTCAATCACAGGCGTGTCCTAGGTTCGAAACTGATCGGAATCGGGTCCGGCTAGTCGTCGTCGGTGGCCAGTGCGGTGATGTCGACGTCGGGGTCGATGACGACGTCGGCCACCGGGTCGGTGTCGGGCTCGGCGTCGGCGTCGGCGTCGGTGGCTGCGCCGGCGTCCTCGGAATCCAGCGTCTCGTCCTCGGCGACGTCGGAGACCTCGCCGGTCGCGGCGCGCACGCCGGACAGGTCGATGCCGAGCTCCTCGGCCGCGCGCAGGAGGTCGTCGTCCTCGTCGCGCATCTCGGCGCGCGTGCCCTCCTCGGAGACCACGTTGACGTCGAGCGCCAGCGACTGCATCTCCTTGAGCAGGACCTTGAACGACTCGGGGATCGACGGCTCGGCGATGTTCTCGCCCTTGACGATCGCCTCGTAGGCCTTCACGCGCCCGACGGTGTCGTCGGACTTGATGGTCAGCATCTCCTGCAGCGTGTAGGCGGCGCCGTAGGCCTCCAGGGCCCAGACCTCCATCTCGCCGAAGCGCTGGCCGCCGAACTGCGCCTTGCCGCCCAGCGGCTGCTGGGTGACCAGCGAGTACGGGCCGGTCGACCTGGCGTGGATCTTGTCGTCCACGAGGTGCAGCAGCTTCAGGATGTACATGTAGCCGACGGTGACCTGCTCCTCGAACGGCTCGCCGGTGCGGCCGTTGTAGAGCGTGAACTTGCCGGACGCGCGGGTGCCGGCCGGCTTGGACTTGTCGATGTCCATCCGGATGCGGCCCTTGTGCTCGTCCTGCCACTTGACCAGTGCGGTGTCGACGTCGTCGACCGTCGCCCCGTCGAACACGGGGGTCGAGATGTAGACCTTCGCGCGCCGGCCGTCGCCGTTGCCCTCCTTGGCGGCGACCTTGGCGGCCTCGGTGCCGTCGTCGTACCAGCCCTGGGCCGCGGCCCAGCCGAGGTGGGTCTCGAGGATCTGGCCGACGTTCATGCGGCTCGGCACGCCGAGCGGGTTGAGGATCACGTCGACGGGCGTGCCGTCCTCGAGGAACGGCATGTCCTGCTCGTCGACGATCTTCGAGATGACGCCCTTGTTGCCGTGGCGGCCGGCGAGCTTGTCGCCCTCGGAGATCTTGCGCTTCTTCGCGACGAACACGCGCACGAGCTCGTTGACGCCCGGCGGCAGGTCGTCGCCGTCGTCGCGGTTGAAGGTCATGACGTCGATGACGACGCCGCCCTCGCCGTGGGGCACCTTCAGCGAGGTGTCGCGGACCTCGCGCGCCTTCTCCTTGAAGATCGCGCGGATCAGCTTCTCCTCGGCGGTCAGCTCGGTCTCGCCCTTCGGCGTGACCTTGCCCACCAGGAGGTCGCCGGAGCCGACCTCGGCGCCGACGCGGACGATGCCGCGGTCGTCGAGGTTGCGCAACGACTCCTCGGAGCGGTTGGGGATGTCGCGGGTGATCTCCTCGTCGCCCAGCTTGGTCGTGCGGGCGTCGATCTCGTATTCCTCGATGTGGATCGAGGTCAGCTCGTCGTCCTTGACCAGCCGCTTGGAGAGGATGATCGCGTCCTCGAAGTTGTAGCCCTCCCAGGACATGAAGGCGACCATCAGGTTCTTGCCGAGCGCCATCTCGCCGTGGTCGGTCGAGGAGCCGTCGGCGAGCAGCTCGCCCGTCTTGACCTTCTGCCCGCTGACGACGAGCGGCTTCTGGTGGATGAGCGTGCCCTGGTTGGAGCGCTCGAACTTCTGGAGCTCGTAGGTCTCCTTGCCGTCCTTGCCCTCGATGACGATCTCGTGGGCGTCGACGCTCGTGACCTCTCCGTCGGCCAGCGCGAGCAGGACGTCCCCGGTGTCGAGGGCGGCCCGGCGCTCCATCCCGGTGCCGATGACCGGTGCGTCGGTCTTCAGCAGCGGCACGGCCTGGCGCTGCATGTTCGAGCCCATCAACGCGCGGTTGGCGTCGTCGTGCTCGAGGAACGGGATCATCGCCGTCGCCACCGACCAGATCTGGTCGGGGCTGACGTCCATGAGGTCGACGTCCTTGGGAGCGACCGTCACGTACTGGCCGGCCAGCGTGCGGCAGACGACCTCCGGGCCGCGGAGCTTGCCCGTCTTCTCGTCGATCGGCGCGTTGGCCTGCGCGATCAGCTGCTCCTCCTCCTGGGTGGCATCCAGGTGGACGATGTCCTTGGTCACAACGCCGTCCTTGATCTTCCGGTAGGGCGTCGTGACGAAGCCGTGCTCGGAGATCTGGGCGTAGCTCGACAGCGAGCCGATCAGGCCGATGTTCGGGCCCTCCGGCGTCTCGATCGGGCACATGCGGCCGTAGTGGGTGGGGTGCACGTCGCGCACCTCGATCGGCGCGCGCTCACGGGTCAGGCCGCCTGCACCGAGCGCCGACAGACGGCGGCGGTGGGTCAGCCCGGCCAGCGAGTTCGTCTGGTCCATGAACTGCGAGAGCTGGCTGGAGCCGAAGAACTCCTTCAGCGCGGCGACGACCGGCCGGATGTTGACGATCGTCTGCGGGGTGATCGTGTCCTCGTCCTCGGTCGTCAGGCGCTCGCGGACGACGCGCTCCATCCGGTACAGGCCGATGCGGAAGGCCTCCTGGATGAGCTCGCCGACCGTGCGCAGCCGGCGGTTGCCGAAGTGCTCGTACTCGTCGAGGTGCTCGGCGACGGGCTCGCGCGGGTATGAGACGGCCTCGGCGGCGAAGTCCTTGATCTCGACGTCGGGCTCTTCGGGCATGCCGAGCAGGCGCGGCAGCGAGACGAGCTCCTTGACGAGCGCGTGGATGTCGTCGTGGGTGAGGACTCGGGTGTCGAGGTCGATGTCGAGCCCGAGACGGCTGTTGAGCTTGTAGCGGCCGACCCGCGTGAGGTCGTAGCGCTTGGGGTCGAAGAACAACTGCTGCAGCAGCGCGTAGGCGGCGTCGACGCTGGGCGGCTCGCCCGGGCGCTGCTTCTTGAACAGCTCGACGAGCGCGCCCTTCTTGGTCTTGGTGACCTCGGGGTCGGCGTCGATCGTCGTGCGGACGTAGAGCGAGTTGTCGAAGAGGTCGAGCAGCTCCTGGTCGAGCTTGGCGACGTCCTCCTCGGTCTCCTCGCGGTCGGCGTCGGCCGAGGGGTCGTAGGCCATGGCGCGCAGCAGGACGGTGACCGGCAGCTTGCGCTTGCGGTCGATGCGGACGAAGACCTTGCCCTTCTTGTCGATCTCCAGCTCCAGCCACGAACCGCGGGCCGGCATCAGGTTCGCCGTGAAGACCTGCTTCTCGCGGTCCTTGGGCTCCATCAGGTAGGCGCCCGGCGAGCGGACGAGCTGCGTGACGACGACGCGCTCGGTGCCGTTGATGATGAACGTGCCGCGATCGGTCATCCACGGGAAGTCGCCCATGAAGACCGACTGCTCACGGATCTCGCCCGTCTCGTGGTTGATGAACGCGACGGTGACGGTCAGCGGCCGTGAGAAGGTCAGATCCTTCTCACGGCACTCCTCGATCGACGCCGCCGGGTCGTCGAAGTGGAACTCCCCGAACTGCACGGCCAGGTGGCCGGTGTAGTCCTCGATCGGCGAGATGTCGTCGATCGTCTCGCGTAGCCCGCCGCCCTCCGCATCGACCAGCCAGTCGAACGACCGCCGCTGGATATCGATCAGGTTGGGAACGTCGAGGGGCTTCTGCAGGCGCGCGAACGAGCGGCGCACCCGCGTGGTGTCAGCGGCAGCCAAGGCGGCGACTCCTCAGGAGGTCGAAGGCGGGCAAATCTGGGGGAGGGCGCTCGCTACCGGACCGGAGCCGATGGCAGCGCGACCAACCAGGATAGCACAGCAAAGCACGGCCCCCTGGGGGGCTTTCGGCGCTCACGGACCCCGCCCTGGGCTCCCGCGTATGTGGCGCGGGGCCGGTCAATCGGGCGGCTTCGACTATCGGCCGACGGCGGGAGTGTAGAGGGCGCGGCCGCACTGCTCAAGGGGCGCGGCCCTTCGTAGGAACGGGGGCTAAAGCGCCACGCGCTCCGCGCCGATGTGTGGAGCGTGCGTCGCGTCGTTGCCCTGCTCTTCGCGCTGCCTGCATTCGCGGGGATCGCGGCACACGCGGCGGTGGCGAAGCCCAAGCCACCCACGGCCCCGCCGATCGTCGGCATCGCCGACCAGAAGGACGCGATGTTCGGCGACGAGCGCTTCCATGCGCTGGGCATCGCCGACGCGCGGCTTTCGGTTGCATGGGACGCGCTGCGCAGCAAGTGGCAGCTCGCCGAGCTGGACAGCTGGCTCAAGCACGCCCAGGCGACCGGCGTAGAGCCGCTGATCACCTGGGCGCCGTCGCGCCTCGCGGGCAAGCGCCGCGACTGGCCGACCCCTGGACAGTTCGTCGCCGAGTTCCGGGCGTTCCGGGCGAAGTACCCGTGGGTGAAGACCTTCTCGACCTGGAACGAGGCGAACTTCTGTGGGTTCGGCCCGTGCAAGGAGCCGGCCCGCGTGGCCAAGTGGTGGCTGGCGCTGAGGTCCGCCTGCCCCACGTGCAAGATCCTGGCCGCCGACGTGCTCGACCTCCCCAGCGCGCCGCAGTGGGTCAAGGCCTTCATCAAGGCCGCGGGCCGCCAGCCGACGGCCTGGGGCTTTCACAACTACCTCACCGCCAACCGGCGCCAGACCGACCGGACCAAGGCGTTCCTCGCGGCGACCAAGGGCGAGGTCTGGTTCACCGAGACCGGCGGGATCGTCAGCCGCAACAACGGAAGCACGGTCAAGCTGCCCGAGGGCGTCACCAATGCCGCCAGGGTGACGCAGTTCATCTTCGACACCCTCGCCAAGTTGAGCCCGCGGGTCACGCGCGTCTACCTGTACCAGTGGAGCAGCAAGGCGAACACGAGCTGGGACTCCGGCCTGATCACGCCGGGCGGGAAGGCCCGGCCCTCGCTGACCATCCTCCAGAAGATCCTGAAGGTGCCGTCGCTCAGGCCGCTGCCCAAGCCGGTGGTCCCGCCGGTGATGCCACCGCAGGCGCAGGGCCCTCCGGCCCAGACGCCGCCGGCCCAGCAATCCCCGGCCGAGACTCCCCCGGCCGACCAGCCGCCCTCCGGTCCCTAACCGGCGCGCGAACCGCAGTAGTCGTCGCGCTGGGTGCGATAGCCGGGCTGCTGCGGTGTCGCCATCAGCTGCGCCCAGGTCCCCGCGTGGTCCTGGATCTGCCTGGCGATCTGAGCGCGCTCGCTCTCGGTCCGCGCTGCGACGAGGCGTTCGGCGTTGCGCCAGACGCCCTCGCGCCAGCCGCGTACGAGCTCGAGTCCGGCGATGTCGTCACCCGGATTCCAGCTGGCGTTGGTGGTCGTCAGCAGCGGGTCGAAACGCCCGGCGATCGCGTCGACCACCGGTTGATAGGCGGCGTCGAGCACGTCGTTGACCACGTCGTGGTCGGGCTTGCGGCTGCGGCCTGACTTCGTCGTGACGCCGAGCGCGGCGATCACGAACGGCATGTCGTTCTGCACGTGGGCGTTGATGCCCAGCAGCATGTCCTGGGCGCCGTTGGCGTCGCCCGACCGGGCGGCCTGCAGCGCGATCCGCCAGGCGGGCGCGACCGGTCGGCCTCCCGACCAGGAGCGCAGCGTGTTGAGGTAGACCTCGGCGAAGAGGGCGTCCTCGTAGAAGAGGTAGTGCGGGTTGGCGAACATTCCCGGGCGGGCGCGCAGCGTGCTCCGCAGCGTGCGCGTCAGCTCGAGGTAGGTCGTCGCGAAGACGGCGCGGTGATCGCAGCCGTAGCGCCGCTGGATCCGGGCGAGGTTGCGAACCTCGCGATCGATGCAGGCGACGCTCGCCTTGCGGCAACCCGGGACGCCGTGCGGCTGCGGCCCGCCGATCGGCGGCATGTCCGGCAGGTAGCGCTCCCAGTGGACGCCGACGCCGCCCGCCGATGCGCCCGCCGGCATGGCGAACAGCGCCACGACGGCCAGCAGTCCCGCGGTGCGGGCAGCACCTCCCATGCGGAAGATGATGCCCGCTCGCGGCGGTTGCTAGCGCTACTTCAGCTCGACGCTGGCGCCGGCCTCTTCGAGCTCGGTCTTGAGCTTGTCGGCCTCTTCGCGCTCGATGCCCTCCTTGACGGGCTTGGGGGCCTCGTCGACGAGCGCCTTGGCCTCCTTGAGGCCCAGGCCGGTCGCCGCGCGGACGACCTTGATCACCTGGATCTTCTTGTCGCCGGCACCGGTGAGCACGACGTCGACCGTGGTCGACTCCTCCTCGGCCGCGGCGCCGTCGCCGCCGCCGCCTCCGGCAGGGGCAGCCGCGGCAACCGCCGCGGCGCTCACGCCGAACTCCTCCTCGAGCGCCTTGATGCGCTCGGCGAGCTCGAGCACGGAGATGCCCTTGAGCTCTTCGATCCAGTCAGCTGTGGTGGTAGCCATCGGTTCTAGTCCTCCTGGTTGTCAGTCTCAGTGGTCTCGGCCGCATCGTCGGCGCCCTCAGCGGGCGCGTCGGCGGCAGCAGGTGGTTCGGGGGCCTCGGCGTCCTGGTCGCCGGGCTCTTCGGCTGCGGGCTCCTCGGCCGCGGGCTCCTCGACTGCGGGCTCCTCGGCCGCCGGCTCCTCGGCTGCAGGCTCGGGCTCGGCGGCCGCAGCAGGCTCCCCGGCTCCGCCTCCGAGCTGGATCTCGCCCGCCTCGGCCTTCACGCGGACCTGATCGAGCGCGATCGCCACTCCCGACAGCAGCGCGTTGAGCGTCCGGGCCAGGCCGGTGATCGGCGTGGCCACGAGGCCCACGAGCTGGCCGTAGAGCACCTGGCGCGTGGGCAGCCGGGCGATCGCCTTGATCTGATCGACCTCCAGCGCCGCGCCGTCCATGAAGCCGCCCTTGAAGGGCAGCAGGTCGGTGGTCCGCGAGTAGTCGGCGATCGCCTTGGCCGCCGCCGCGGCGTCGCCGCGCACGAACGTCAGCGCGGTCGGGCCGTCGAGCAGCGCCTTGAGCTCCGCCAGGCCGGCCTGGTCGGCCGCGCGCTCGGTCAGCGAGTTCTTGACGACGCGCAGGGTGGCGTCGACGTCGCGCAAGGCGGTGCGGACCTCCGCCGACTGCGACACGGACAGCCCCGTGGGGTCGACCGCGAAGACGGCCTGCGCCTCGGTGATCTGGGTGGCGATCTCATCGATCGCCGCGGCTTTCTGGTCTCGGTTCATCGGCCTCCTGCGCCGGGCTTACGAATCGCCGGCGGTCTGTGGTGGCCTCGGGTGGCGCGTTCTCTAGGCGGCCGTGGCCGCTTCGTGCGCCTCCTCGAGGATGTCGCGGGTGCGGGACGGGTCGACCTTGATGCCCGGGCCCATGGTGGTTGTGACGGTGATCGAGCGGATGTAGCGGCCCTTGGCGACGGGCGGCCTGGCGCGGATGATCTCGTCGATGACGGCCGCGTAGTTCTCGAGCAGCAGGCGCTCCTCGAAGCTCGACTTGCCGATGTTGAGGTGCACGATCGCGGTGCGGTCGGTGCGGTACTCGATCTTGCCGGCCTTGGACTCCTCGACGGCCTTGGCGACGTCCATCGTCACGGTCCCGACCTTCGGGTTGGGCATCTTGCCCTGCGGCCCGAGCACGCGGCCGAGCTTGCCGACGACGGGCATCAGGTCGGGCGTCGCGATGGCGACGTCGAAGTCGGTGAAGCCTTCCTCGATCTTCTTGGCGAGGTCCTCGGCGCCGACGATGTCCGCGCCGGCCTCCTCGGCCTCGCGCGCCTTGTCGCCCTTGGCGAAGACGGCGATCTTCACGCTCTTGCCGAGCCCGTGCGGCAACGCGATCGTGCCGCGCAGCTGCTCGTCGGCGTGGCGGACGTTCAGGCCGGTGCGGATGTGGATCTCGACGGACTCGTCGAAGCCCGCGCGCTTGAGGTCCTTGACCAGGTGGATCGCCTCGGCCGGCGCGTACTCGCGCTCGCGGTCGACGCGCTCGCGGGCCTCCAGATACCTGCGGCCGTGCTTGGCCATCAGACGACGTCCACGCCCATCGACCGGGCGGTGCCGGCGATGATCCGCACGGCATGGTCGATGTCGTGCGCGTTGAGGTCGGGAAGCTTCTTCTCGGCGATCATCCGCAGCTGGGCGTCGGTGATCTTGCCGACCTTGTCCTTGTGCGGCTCGCCTGAGCCCTTCTCGAGGTTGATCGCCTGCTTGATGAGCACGGCGGCGGGCGGCGTCTTCGTGATGAAGGTGAACGAGCGGTCCTCGAAGACCGTGATGACCACGGGGATCGTCGTGCCCGAGTCCTGCTGTGTCTGGGCGTTGAACGCCTTGCAGAACTCCATGATGTTGATGCCGTGCTGGCCCAGCGCAGGGCCGACCGGAGGCGCGGGCGAAGCCTGACCGCCTGTGGCCTGGAGCTTGATCGTGGTGAGGACTTTCTTCGCCATGCGCGGGTAAGGAGCCTAGGGGCTCGGGTCAGACCTTCTTGACCTGGTCGAAGCCGACCTCGACCGGGGTTTCGCGGCCGAAGATTGACACAAGGACCTTGAGCTTCGCGGCGTCCTGGTTGATCTCGGAGATCTCCCCGGAGAAGTCCGACAGCGGGCCGGAGACGACCTTGACCTGCTCGCCGATCGAGAACTGCGCCTTGGTCGCCACCTTCTGGGCGACCTCGCGGTGCAGCAGGCGGTCGACCTCGGTCTGGGTCAACGGCACGGGCTCGTTGGACGCACCGACGAAGCCGGTGACGCCGGGCGTGTTCTTCACGAGACCCCACGAGTCGTCGTTGAGCTCCATGTTGACCAGCACGTAGCCGGGCATCGTGCGCTTCTCGACGGAGACCTTCTGGTTGTCCTTCATCTCCGAGACCGTCTCGGTGGGGACGACGACCTGGCGCACGAAGCGCTTCTGGCCGAGTGAGGTCACGCGGTGCTCGAGGTTCTGCTTGACCTTGTTCTCGTGCCCGGAATATGTGTTGACGACGTACCAGCGAAACATGGGTGCCTCAGAGGCTCGGAGTTACAGGATGAAGTCGATTACGCGCTGGGCGATCACGTCGGCGAGGCCGAGGTAGGCGCCGGCGATGATCACGAAGCCGATGACCACCGCGGTGGCCTGGCCGACCTGACGGCGGTCGGGCCACTGGACCCGCTGGAGCTCGGCGACGCACGCGCGCAGGAAGCCGATGAGGCGGTTGCCGCCCGCGTGGGCGACGGGCTGAGCCGCCGTCGGACGGGAACGGCGCGAGCCGCGTTCGGGGCTGGTGCCGAAGGACTCCGCGGCCGCGGTGCCCGCGTCCTGAACCTCGAAAGCCTCTTCCTCCTCGAAAGCGGCGTTGAGCTCAGCCTCGCCCTCCGGGACTCCCTCGGCCCCCGCGACGATCGCCGCCTCGAACTCGTCGACATCGCCGGAGGCGTGGTCGAGTGAGCCCGGGACGTTGTCGCGGTGCGGCTCGGAGGGCTTGGGCCCAGGATTGGCGCGGCGGCGCCGCCGCTGCCGATCACGACGCGACACGGGCAGCTACCGAGTTTCCCGGTGCGACGTGTGCTTCCGGCACCAGCGGCAGTACTTGCGCAGCGTGATGCGATCGGGGTTGTTGCGCTTGGACTTGTTTGTCTGGTAGTTGCGGCGCTTGCAGTCCTCGCATGCGAGGGTGACAGCGATCCGCACGTCTCCGCGGGCCATGGCCTCTGCCTCGGGATCGGGACGAAAGAAAAGACCCGCCGAAAGGGCGAGTCGGCGAGGCAGTGTACCGCTACGCTCGATTGGTGGAGGCCGACGCCCTCGCCAGGCTTCGAGCGCGCCCTCAGCTCGTCGCGTTCTTCGGCGTCTTCGCCTCCGTGCTGTGCGGTTTCCTCGCCGTCGGCGCCGTCCTGCCGGTCCTCCCCCGCTACGTCCACGGCCCGCTCGGCGCCGGCGACGTGGCCGTCGGCGTGGTCACAGGCGCCTTTGCGTTCACGGCCGTGGTCGGCCGTCCCATCGGAGGCCGGCTGGCCGACGTCTGGGGCCGGCGGCGGGTGGTCGTCATCGGGTCGCTGCTGACGGCGGGCGGCGGCGCGCTCTACCTCCTGCACGCCGGCATCGGAGGGCTGATCCTCGCCCGACTCGTCCTCGGCGTGGGCGACGGCTGGATCTTCACCGCCGGCGCCACCTGGATCGTCGACCTCGCGCCCGAGGACCGCCGCGGCCAGGTGATCGGGATGTTCGGCCTCGCCGTCTGGGGCGGCCTCAGCGCCGGGCCGGTGATCGGCGAGGCGCTGCTGTCGGCCGGCGGTTACGACGCGGTCTTCGTCTTCTCTGCCGTGTCGCCGCTGGTGGGTGCTGCGATCGCCCGCCGCGTCGCTGATTCACACGTGGTCGTCGACCCCGCGAACAGGGTGCGTGGCGGCTCGCTCGTGCCGCGGGAGGTCCGGCTGCCGGGTGTCGCGCTCGCGCTGGCCAACATCGGCTACGGAACGATGACCGGGTTCATCGTCCTGCACCTCGCGCATCGCGGGATCGGCCACGGCGCGGCCGCCTTCACGGCGTTCGCGACGTCGGTCGTGCTCACCCGTCTGCTCGCCGGCCGGCTGCCGGACCGCCTCGGCCCCCAGCGCACGGCGTTCGGTGCGTTCCTGGCCGAGACCGTGGGGCTGGTCCTGATCGGCGCCGCTCACAGCCTCGTCGTCGCCGGCATCGGCGCGATCGTCATGGGAATGGGCTTCTCGCTGCTATTCCCCTCGCTTGCGCTGATCGCGATGGAGCGCACCGGCGACGCACAGCGCGGCACGGCGATGGGCGCCTTCACCGCCTTCTTCGACGTCGGGGTCGGCATCGGCGCGCCGCTGGCCGGAGCAGTGGCGGCGCTCGCCGGCTACCCCGCGGCGTTCTGGACCGCTGCCGGGTGCGCCGCCGCCGGCGCGCTCATGGGCGGGATGCGGCCCACCGGCCCGGTGACGACGCGGGAGGCCCCGGGACCGGCGCCGGCGTGAGGACTCCTCGCGCGCGCGTGAACTAGAGGGCCGCGGATCGGTAGGTTCGCCGCAGTGCGCCTCGCGCCCATCCAGCCCGGCGACATCGTCGAGATCGACAAGAAGGGCCGGCGTCTACACGGCCTCGTGCTGGCGGTCGAGCGCGACGGCGCCGTGCGCTTCGAGCCGCTCTGCCGGGGTGTCTCGTGGCGGTCGGCCACCGCGCGCGAGGTGGTGCGCCACTGGACGAGGGCGTCGCGCCGCAAGGGCGCGGCCGACCCCGACGTCAACGAGGGGCAGCTCGACCTCGACTTCTGACGTTCTTCACCGCGCGCTCCATCTCGCGGCCGAAGGCGCGCTCGGCTTCCTCGCTCATCGCGAGCTGGAAGACGCTGAGCATCGCGTCGGCGGCGAGCGGGCGCACGCGCTCGAGCGCCTCGCGAACCTCGGGCCAGCGCTCGGGCGGGCGGCCGTCCTCGTCGAAGGGCTTCCAGATCAGCTCGACGAACAGGCGGACGAAGCGGTGCGCCACGGCGTCGGCGTGGCGGCGGATCCGGGCGACGAGCTCCAGCGCCTCCTCGGGAGGCACGCCCAGCCGCCCGAGCTCGGCACCCGCGCGCGCCAGCCGCGGGCTGGCCTGCTCGAAACGCCCCTCGCCGAGCGGACGCAGCAGCCCCAGCTCCTGAGCCCGGTCGAGCAGCCGCGGGTCGTTGCTTCCGAACTGCTCGACGAGCTCCTCGACCGTGACGATCTCGGGCGCCTCGTCCTCGAACGGCTCGCGCGCGGCGCGCGTGAAGCGCAGGACCTCGGTGCTCGACCCGCCCGCGCCGTCGAGCAGCCGGCGGATCGCCTCGAGGTTGAAGCCCTCGCCCTGGAGCTCGCGGATCAGCTCCACGCGGGCGACGTGCTCGGGGCCGTAGAAGCCGGTGCGCCCGCGGACCTCCGGTGGAGGAAGCAGGCCGCGGCTCTGATGGGCGCGCAGATTGCGCACTGTCATCCCGGTCTGCCGGGCCAGCTGATCGATCGTCAGCTCCGCCTGTATGACATCGCTCACAGGAAGATCGTACAGCGGTTTATGTGCCATCAAATCGTGTAATACTCATGTCATGACCTTCGCCTTCCTTGCAGAAGCCGGCGGCGCCGGCGGCGCCCCCCTCACCGACCTGATCGGCGGCGCCGTCGTCGGCGGCGCCCTCGCGCTCGTCGCGCTGGCGGTCGGCGGCATGCACCGCACGCACCGCATCAAGTGGCTCGGCGCCCTGGCCTCCTACAGCGAGCGGGTCTCGGGCCTGCCCCGCTGGTCCGCGCTGCCCGCCGCCGTCGGAGGCACCGCGCTGCAGGTCGCGCTGGTCGGCTTCTGGTGGGACGTGGCCACGCACATCGACAACGGCCGCGACCAGGGCCCGTTCGGGACCCTCGCGCACTGGCCGATCATGCTCGGCCTCGCCGGCATCGCCCTCGCCGGCTATCTGGCCGTGGTCCTCGGCTGCGACGAGGACGAGCCCACCGCCGTCAAGCTGCGCGGTGGCTGGTCGGTGCCGCTGGGCGGCCTGCTGCTGCTCGCCTGCGGCGGGTTCGCGCTGACCGGCTTCCCGCTCGACGACACCTGGCATCGCCTGTTCGGCCAGGACGTCACGCTGTGGGGCCCGACGCACGTGCTGATGATCGGCAGCGCCTCGCTGGCCACCATCGCCGTCTGGCTGCTGCTCGTCGAGGGGCGGCGTTCGGCCCGCCGGCGTTCGCTGCCGAGCGGTCGCGGCCTGGCCGGCCCGATCATCGCCCGCCTGCGCCCGGTCGCAATCTCCGGCGGCTTCTTGATCGGCCTCTCCTCGCTGCAGGGCGAGTTCGACTTCGGCGTTCCGCAGTACGCGCTGGTGCTGCACCCGGTGATGCTCATGGTCGCCGCCGCGACCGGGCTCGTCGCTGCCCGAATCGTCCTGGGGCCGATGGGCGCGCTGAAGGCAGTCGGCTTCTACCTGCTCCTGCGCTGCACGATCACGCTCTTCGTCGGGCCGGTGCTCGGCCACAGCACGATGCACTTCCCGCTCTATCTGGCCGAGGCCGGCCTCGTCGAGCTCGCCGCCTGGCGACTGGGCGCTCAGCGGCCGCTGCGCCTGGGCGTCGTCTCCGGCGCGCTGATCGGCACCATCGGCCTGGCCGCCGAGTGGGGCTGGACCCACGTCTGGATGCCGATCCCCTGGCCGTCGTCGATGCTCGCCGAAGCCGCCGTGCTCGCGCCGGCGGCCGCGCTGGCCGCCGGCATCCTTGGCGCCTACATCGGCGGCACGCTGCGCGAGCCCGACGCGCCACCGCGCATCGGCCCGGCGTGGGCAGCCGCCCTGGCGGGCGCGGTTCTCGTGGCCTGCGTCGCCTTCCCGCTGCCCAAGAGCAGCTCCAGCGACGCGCGCGCGGCGATCACGCTGCGCACGGTCGACCCGCCGCCCAACCGCACCGTCCACGCGACCGTGCGCGTGCTGCCGGCAAGCGCCGCCCGCGACACCGAATGGCTGACCGCCACTGTCTGGCAGGGCGGCGGCCTCGTCGTCAACCGGCTGCACCGGATCGGCGAGGGCGTCTACGAGACGACCCAGCCGCTGCCCGTCTACGGCAACTGGAAGGCGCTCATCCGGATGTCCTCGGGCCGGTCGCTCGTGGCGGTCCCGGTCTACCTCCCGGCAGACAGACAGATCCCCGCCCCGGCGGTAGCCGCCCGCGATCAGGTCGTGAGGCCGTTCATCGACGACGGCGAGATCCTCCAGCGCGAGGCGACGGGTGGTGCGCTGGCCGTGGTGATACCGGCCTACTTCCTGCTCGCGTTGATCATCGGTGGAGAATTTGCCGCGCTGGTCTGGGGCATGCGGCGGATGCGCCGCGTGGCCATCGGCCAGGAGCCCTCGGACGCGCCGCGCTTCGAGCGGACCCCCACGCCGGTCACGGCGTAGGTCGTCTACGCAGCCAGGCCGTCGGCGAAGCGCGCGAAGCCCGCGGGGTCGCGCCACGGCGGGCCGTGGCCGGCGCAAACGACGGCCGGGTTCAGCGCGGCGAGCCGGCGGATCGACTCGCGATTGCGCGCCGGGTCGGGTGTGAACACCTTCGGCGGCTCCTGGAGGCCGCGGCGGCTGGTCACGAGGTTCATGGTGTTGACGACGTCGCCGAGGATCAGCACGCGGTCGGACTCGCGCCAGTAGGCGACATGGCCGGCCGAATGCCCCGGCACCTCCAGGACCTGAAAGCCCGCGACCTCGTCGCCCTCGCGGAGCGCTCGGTCGACGGGATGCGGCGGGCCGCCCCATGCCGACGCGATCAGCGAGTTGACCCCGCTGGACGGCTGGCGCGCCTTCATCGCCGGCACGCCGCCCTCCATCGCCGGCACGTCGGCCTCCCCCACCCACAGCGGCAACCCGAGCGCCTCGCAGACCGCGTGCGTCGCGCCCTGGTGGTCGGGGTGGGCGTGGGTCAGGGCATGCGCCGTGACCCGGCGGCCGCGCAGCTCGCGCAGGATCCTGCGGCGGGCGAGCCGCGTGGCGGCGTCGATGAGCACGTCGCCGACCAGGTAGACGTTGATCGCATCAGGGGGAAAGCCCCTCAGTTGTTGGACACCCGGGGCGACCTCGCGCATTGCCGCGACCCTACCTGCCCCGATGCGTAGAGTCTCGCCCCAATGGCGCTCCTGCTGGCGGCCGACAATGCGTGGCAGAAAGGCTTCGCCACGTTCCTGTTCGTCCTCCTGGTGGTGGGCCTCGTCGCGGGGGGCTACCGGGTGATGCGCTGGTTTGCCGCGCGGCGTGGGCAGCGCGACTAGCTCAAGCGAGCGCCTGAGCCAGATCAGACACGAGGTCCTCCGCGGCCTCGACGCCGCAGCTGAGCCGCACGAGGTCGGCGGGCACAGCCGCCGTCGAGCCCTCGACCGACTGATGGGTCATCGCCTGGGGCACTTCGATCAGCGACTCGACGCCCCCGAGCGACTCGGCAAGCGTGAACAGCCCGGTCGCCGCCGCGATCGCCGTCGCGCGCGGGTGACGGAAGCTCACCATCCCGGAGAAGCCCGGCCAGCGGACGTCGCCCACCTCGGGCTGCTCGCGCAGGAAGTCGCTGACGACACGGGCGTTCTCGGCGTGCGCCGCCATCCGCAGGTGCAGCGTGCGCAGCCCGCGGTGAACGAGGAAGCAGTCGAACGGCCCGGGCACCGCCCCCACCGCGTTCTGGACGAAGCGGACCTTCTCGTGCAGCTCCGGGTCGCTGACGACGACCGCGCCGCCCACAGTGTCGGAGTGCCCGCCGAGGTACTTCGTCGTCGAGTGCACGACCGCCCCGGCGCCCAGCTCCAACGGCTGCTGGTTGGCCGGGGTTGCGAAGGTGTTGTCGACGACGACGAGCGCGTCACCGGCCCGCTGGACCACGGCCGCGATGTCGACGACGTTCAGCAGCGGGTTGGTCGGCGTCTCGACCCAGACGATCCGGGTCTCGGGGCGGATCGCGGCGGAAAGCGCGGCGAGATCGGTCTGGTCGACGAGGTCGTACGTCAGCCCCCAGCGGGTCAGCACCTTGTCGACGATGCGATACGTCCCGCCGTAGAGGTCGCCCGGCAGGACGACGTGGTCGCCGGCGCCGGCCGCCGCGGTGATCAGCGCGTGGGTGGCCGCCATCCCCGAGGCGAACGCCGATCCCAGACCCCCCTCGAGCTCGCCGAGCGCCGCCTCGAGCGCGGCGCGGGTGGGATTCGCCGAACGCGCGTAGTCGTAGTCCTCGACGAACTGGCCGGGCTCCGGCTGGGCGTAGGTGGAGGTCTGGTGGATCGCCGGGATGACCGACCCGTAGCTGGGGTCGGGGGTCAGGCCGGCGTGGACGGCCCGCGTCGCGAACTTCATCGCGCCAGGGCTTCGAGCAGGTCGGCGCGGGTGACGATCCCCGCCGCTCGCCCGTCGACTGTCACCAGCAGCGCCTGCTGATCGCCGACCAGCAGCTCGACGGCCTCACGGACCGGGTCTCCGCCCGCCACCGCCGGGAAGGGCGGCTCCATGACCTCGACGATCTCGGCTCCGAGCAGGGCGGGGTCCTCGGCGGCGCGCCTGAGCAGGCCGCGCTCGCCGATCGAGCCGACGACGGTCGCGGGGTCGTGCGCCGAGACGACCGGCAGCTGGGAGACGCGATGCTCGTGCAGCAGGGCGATGGCGTCGCGCACGCGCTGGTGGGTCTCGACGGTGACGAGCGGCGGCATCTCGCCGCTGTCGGCCTTGCGGCGCAGAACGTCGCCGACCGTGAGGTTCGAAGCGCGCTCGAGGAAGCCGTACTGCGTCATCCAGGCGTCGTTGAAGACCTTCGAGAGGTAGTTGCGCCCGCCGTCGGGCAGGATCACCGCGATCATCGCCTCGGGGTCGTCGACCTCGGCCGCGATCTGCAGCGCGGCGTGAAGGGCGGTGCCGCACGAGCCGCCGGCGAGGATGCCCTCGGTCTGCGCCAGGCGCCGCGTCGTCAGGAACGAGTCGCGATCGCTGACCGTGACCCAGCGATCGACGATCGAGGGGTCGAAGGTCTGCGGCCAGAAGTCCTCGCCGACGCCCTCGACCAGATAGGGCTTGACGTTCTCCGCGCCGCCGGTGTAGATCGAGCCGACCGGATCGGCGCCCACCACCACGATCTCCGGGTTCTGCTCCTTGAGGTAGCGCCCGATCCCGGTGATCGTGCCGCCGGTGCCCACGCCGGCCACGAGGTGGGTGATCGCACCGCCGGACTGGCGCCAGAGCTCGGGGCCTGTCGTGAGGTAGTGCGACTCGGGATTGGCGGGGTTGGCGTACTGGTTGGGCTGGAACGCGCCGGGGATCTCCTCGGTGAGGCGGTCGGCGACGCGGTAGTAGGACTCGGGCGAGTCGGCGGGCACCTCGGTCGGAGCCACGACGACCTCGGCGCCGTAGGCGCGCAGGAGGTCGATCTTCTCCTTGGACATCTTGTCGGGCATGACCGCGATGACGCGATAGCCCTTCAGCTTTGCCGCGATCGCCAACCCGGTGCCGGTGTTGCCCGACGTCGGCTCGATCAGCGTGCCGCCGGGCTTCAGCCGCCCGTCGCGCTCGGCCGCCTCGATGAGCGCCAGGGCCACCCGGTCCTTGATCGAGCCGCCGGGGTTCAGCGCCTCGATCTTGGCGACGATCCGTGGGCGCAGGCCCGCGCCCAGGCGCTGCAGTTCGACCAGCGGCGTGTCGCCGATCGCCTCGAGGATCGAGCCCTTGACCTCCGAGCCCTCGATCTCGGTACCGGTACTCGCCCGCACGCGCATGCGCCCACTATACGAAATGAAGCATTGGCGGTGCGACAGCTTCTTATACGGCGGTAGGCGCGTCGAACGGCAGGACGCCGCTGGGCGCCGGAACACCGTTCGGCGGGTCGCTGCTCATCGCGAGCTCGGCCTCGAGCTCGGGCACCCAAGGAAACCCGGGTACCTGGACAGACGGTCGAACCTCCCCAAAAGTGGCCGCAAGTAGGGTCGTGGGATGCCCGTGGCATTGACAGGACCCCTGCGGCGCGAGCTGCCGCGATCCCTGCCCTCGCGCCCGTTCACCGTCGAGCTGTGGGACGGCACCGCGATCCCGGCGACGGAGCCAGGTGCACCGACCTTCGTGTTGCGGTCGCCACGCGCGCTCGCGCACGTGCTGCGCGCGCCGGGACAGCTGGGCGTCGGCCGCGCCTACGTGGCCGGCGACCTGGAGGTACCGGACCTCGACGAGGCCCTGCGGGTGGCGTTGGAGTGGAAGCCGCCGCCGATACCGGTCGCCGCGCGGGGCCGGCTCGCGGTGGCCGCCGCGGCCGCCTGTGGTCCGAGGCGGCTCCCGCCGCCTCCAAGCGCCGAGCTGCGCGCGCGCGGCGAGCGCCACAGCCGGCAGCGCGACGCGCAGGTCGTCCGCCATCACTACGAGGTCTCCAACGAGTTCTTCGCGCTCTTCCTCGACCCTTCGATGACCTACAGCTGCGCGGTGTTCTCGCGCGGCGCCAAGACGCTCGAGGAGGCCCAGGAGGCCAAGCTCGAGCTGATCTGCTCGAAGCTCTCGCTCGCCGAGGGCGACCGCGTTCTCGACGTGGGCTGCGGCTGGGGGAGCTTTGCGCTCCACGCCGCGAGCCGCCACGGCGCGCGCGTCGTCGGGATCACCCTCGCGCCCGCCCAGGCCGAGCTCGCGCGCCGGCGCGTGGAGGAGGCCGGGCTCGCCGACCGCGTCGAGATCCGCGTAGCCGACTACCGCGACCTCGCCGGTGAGAGCTTCGACGCCGTGACGTCGATCGGCATGGTCGAGCACGTGGGCGAAGAGCGGCTCGACGAGTACGCCCGCTGCCTTGCTGGGGTACTGGGCCCCGGCGGGCGCCTGCTCAACCACGGCATCGCACGCCTCAGCCCGGCGTATCACGCGCCCGGCCCGTTCTCCGAGCGCTACGTGTTTCCCGACGGCGACCCGGTCCCGGTGTCGCGCGTGCTCGCGGCGCTGGAGCGCGCGGGCTTTCAGACCGAGCACGTCGAGGGCTTTCGCGCGGACTACTCGGAGACGCTGCGCCACTGGGCCCAGAGGCTCGACGCCAACCTCGACGACGCCCGCCGGCTGGCCGGCGACGAACGCGTGCGGGTCTGGCGGCTCTACCTGCGCGCCGCCCGCCACGGCTTCGACACGGGCTTCACCTCGATCTACCAGGTGCGCGCGACGCTGCTTCCCTGCTGACGGTCGTCGGGCGTCAGTCGTCGAAGCTCGCCGAGCGCTTCTCGAGGAACGCGCCGACCGCCTCGGCCGGCGCCACGCCGAATGTGGCCATGATCTGCTGGCGGTCCTCGTACTCGATCGCCGCCCGCTCGGACGGGACCTCCAGCGCCGACCACATGCCCTGCTTGGTCAGCCGGATGCCCCAGGGCGCCCAGGCGGCGATCTGCTCGGCCGCCTGCACCGCGCGGTCGAGCAGCGTCTCGGCGGGCTCGGTTCCGGCCGTCAACCCGATCCGCTCGGCCTCCTCGGCACCGACTCGCCGGCCGGTGAGCATCAGCTCGTGGGACCGCGAAGCGCCGATCAGGCGCGGCAGCAGCCAGCTGACCCCCATGTCGCAGTTCGACACGCCGATGTTGATGAAGATCGCCCGGAAGACCGCCTCGGGCGCGGCGTAACGGATGTCGCAGCCCAACGTGAGCGCGAGCCCGAACCCGGCGGCGGGGCCGTTGACGGCCGCGATAACGGGCTGCGGCGTCTCGCGCAGCTTGAGGATCAGCCGCGACATGTGCTCCTGGTTGTTGAGCCGGTCTCGCGACGCGTCCTTGCCGTCGTTGCCGGGCGCGTCGCCGTAACCGCCGAGGTCGAGCCCCACGCAGAACGCCCTGCCCGCGCCGGTCAGGACCACCGCCCGGCACGACCGGTCGGCGGCGATCCGATCGAGCTCGGCGTGCAGTGCCGAGCACAGCTCGGCGGTCATCGCGTTCAGCGAATCGGGGCGGTCGAGCGTGAGGACGCGAACGGCGGCGGAGGGGCTATCGGTCTTGAGCATCGGGCGATTATCGTCTCGGTCCCTTGCTGGACGCTCGCGCCACCGCGCTTGCCCTCGCCGTGGTGCCCACGACGGCGGTGCTGCCGGTCAAGCCGACGCCGGGTTGGGTTCCTCACGTGCGCGCGGCGCGCCAGTACGCCGCGCACCGCCCCGGCAGCGTCGCCTTCAGCCTCCGCATCGGCAACCGCGTCTACGGCCGGCGGTCGTACATCAGCGTTCCGGCGATGAGCCTGATGAAGCCGATCCTGCTGGCGGCCTACCTGCGCCGCCCGGACGTTCGCCACCGCGCGCTGCGAGCCGACGAGCGCGCACTCCTGGCGCCGATGATCCGCTCGTCGGACAACGAGGCGGCCAACCGGGTGCTCGCCGTGGTGGGCCTCGGCGGCGAGCAGTCGGTCGCGCGGGCGGTCGGGATGCGGGACTTCACACCGTTCACCCGCTGGGGCGAGAGCCGCACGAGCGCGCGCGACCAGGCGTTGCTCTTCTGGCGCTTCAGCCACGTCGTGCCGAAACGCCACCGCGTGTTCGCCCGCGTGCTGCTGCGCACGATCGTGCCCCAGCAGCGCTGGGGAATCGCGCAAGCGCGACCGCGCGGCTGGCGGCTGTACTTCAAGGGCGGGTGGGGCGGCTCGGTCGATCACCAGGCCGCGCTGCTCACGCGCGGCCATCGCCAGATCGCCCTGGCGATCACGACGACCGGCAGCCCGAGCCATGCGGTGGCGACCGAGACGCTGCGCGGAATCACCGCGCGCCTGCTGCGCGGCGTGAACCGCGGCTAGGCGGCGAGCTTCACGGGGACAGCCGCCGGCGCGCCGGTCGAGAACTCCATGCCCTCGTGCAGATCGGCGCGCACGAGCGCCCGGATGTCGCGCAGGTAGTTCTGATGGATCCGCCAGGGGTCCTCGGCTCCCTGCTTCGGGAACAGCGCGATCGAGCGGGTGACGTACCCGCTCGTCAGGCCGAAGAGCGGCTCGACCGACACCGGAGCCTCGCCTGGGCGCGGCGTGGCCTGGCGGTAGCCGCTGGCGTCCATGTAGTTGAGAAGCCGCATGACATAGCGGCTGATGAGGTCGCTCTTCAGCGTCCACGAGGCGTTCGTGTAGCCGATCGCCATCGCCAGGTTGGGCACCCCGGCGATCATGCAGCCCTTGTAACTGAGTCGCTCGGAGACGTCGACCTTCTCACCGTCGACCACGACATCGAGGCCGCCCAGGACCTGCAGGTTGATCCCGGTCGCGGTGATGATGATGTCGGCCTCGAGCTCGGTGCCCGACACGAGCTTGATCCCCTTCTCGGTGAACGTCTCGATCCGATCGGTGACGACCGTCGCGTCCCCGGCGCTGATGGCCTCGAAGAGATCGCCGTCGGGCACCAGGCACATGCGCTGGTCCCACGGCTCGTAGCTCGGCCGGAAGTGCGTGTCGATGTCGTAGCCGGGCGGGAGCCGCCGCTTCGCCGCCCAGCGCAGCAGCGCCCGCATCGCCTTCGGACGCCGGCGGCTCAGCTGGTAGGTGCCGATCATCAGCATCACGTTCTTCCAACGCGCGATGCTGTGGGCGACCTTCGCCGGCAGGACGCGGCGCAGGATGTCGGCGATCGGGTCCGACCCCGGCAGCGACATGACGTAGCTGGGCGAGCGCTGGAGCATCGTCACGTGCGCGGCGCGCTCGGCCATCGCCGGGACGAGCGTGACGGCCGTCGCACCGCTGCCGATCACGACGACGCGCTTGCCGTCGTAGTCGAGGTCCTCGGGCCACTGCTGCGGATGGATGACCGGGCCGGCGAACCGCTCGCTGCCGGGCATCGCGGGGGCGTAGCCCTGGTCGTAGCGGTAGTAGCCGCTGCACATGTAGAGGAAGCTGCACGTGAGACGGACGGGCTCGTTCGTGTCCGTCCGTTCGGCGTCGACGGTCCAACGGGCATCCGCGCTCGACCACTCGGCGCGCGTCACGCGATGGTTGAACCGGATGTGGCGGTCGATGCCGGCCTCGCGCGCGGTCTCGCGGACGTAGTCGAGGATCGCCGGGCCGTCCGCGATCGCCTTGGCCTCCCGCCAGGGCCGGAACGGATATCCGAGCGTGAACATGTCGGAGTCCGAGCGGATCCCCGGGTAGCGGAACAGATCCCAGGTCCCCCCGATCGCGTCGCGCCCCTCGAGGATCTCGTAGCTCTTGCCCGGGCAGCTCGTCTGCAGGTGGTGGCCCGCCGCGATGCCCGAGAGCCCGGCCCCGACGACCAGCACGTCCACATGTCGATCGGCCATGCCACGCATCATCGTCGCCGGGAGGCACCGGGGCAACCGCGGGCGATCTGAAGGTGCTGGTTGATGGGCGGGCCCTGAGTCGCGCGGGAGCACCAGCCGGTCGACGTAGAGCCGCCGATTACCCGCGGACGGATGTTCTATTTCCATCCATCCGGTATTTCGTGAGAGTCCATGGGTGCACGGGTCGGTCCAGCGCAGGAGCCGCGGTTCGTACCGACATGGCAGCCGGCACGGCCACATATGCGAACCAAAGGGAACCGTCCAATGCCTGCCGTGTCGTCGTGGTTTCGCGGTCTACGGGGCACCGTTCTCTGCGTGCTGGCAGCTGCGGCCGCATTCGCGTCTCTTGCCGGTCCCGCCGCTGCCGCCGATCCGACGCTCGTCGGCGACTGGAGCTTCGATTCGCCGACGTCCGGCGATTCGACCGGCAACTGGTCGACGTTCGAGCTCAAGGGGTCCGCGACGGTGTCCGATGGCCAGTTGGTCGTCGACGGGACCGGCAACGGCGCGGACGCCGCGACGGCCTGGGGCCGCGCCAGCGGCTACGACGGGCCGACGATCGCGGACAAGACGCTGATCAGCTGGGTGAGCCTCGACGCGCTGACAGAGACCGGCTCGCCGATCAGCCTCAACACACGGGTGCCGGGGGTCGCTGACGTGTTCGATTCGATCGTCTACTCCGAGTCTCAGCCCGAGGCCTGGGGCCCCGGCAGCGATTTCGGTCAGCGCAACGGGACCTTCGCCGACAGCCCCCAGGACACCAGCCTCGGAAACCTGCGGCAGGTCGCGATCTCCTACCAGGGCAACGGCGACGGCTCGCAGACCATCACCGGCTGCTTCAACGGTGTGCAGATCGGCCAGTACCCCACGGGAAGTGTGACCTTTGATGGCTCGACGGCGGTCGCGGTCTTCGGCGCCCGGCACATCGAAACCGACGCGTTCGGCAACGACACGCCGATCGGCTCGATCTCCGCGCACATCGACGAGTCGCGGATCTACGATCGCGCGATCTCCTGCGCTGACCTGGCCGACCCCGACTTCGACCTGGTCCTCGCGGAGGCCGACAACTGCCCGACGCTCAGCAACCCGGGGCAGGCCGATTCCGACGGCGACGACCTCGGCGACGCCTGCGACGCCTCCCAGCCTCCGCCGTCGTCATCGCCGCCGCCGTCGTCGCCTCCGCCTCCTTCGCAGGGATCGCCCGCGCCCGCCGGGCCGCCGCCCCTCCCGCCCGTGGTCACCAATCTCCGCGCGCTGAGTCGTTGTGCGAGCACTACCACGCTCGGCTCGCCCCAGGAGAGCGCCCGAGGGCTCTCGTTTTCCTACAACCTCTCCCAGGATGCGACGGTCACCTACGCGGTCATGCGTCGGCAAGGCTCGCCTGGGTGGACGTCGTGCCCCTCGGCGAGCGGGTCCAATACCCACCGCTACGCCGGCGTCTACGAGGCATCGAGCTCGCTCGCCGCGGGGGACCACGAGACCAGCCTCGCTCAGACGGCGTCGCGTGCGGCCGGCCACAAGCGCCTGCGCCGCGGGCGCCACAGCCTCTCGTTGGCACGTATCGCGGCGTCCCACCAGCTCTCGCCCGGGACCTATCTCCTGGTCGTCACGGCGGTCAACGCCAACGGGCGCTCCCAGCCGGTGCACGTGAAGTTCTGGGTGTTCGGGGCGCGGCGTTAGGGCGCACTTGCAACGCTTCAGACGCGCAGGCAAGATCGGCACATGAGCTCACCCCGACGGATCGCCGTGACGGCGACCTTCATCGCCGCGCTGGCCCTCGTGCCCGCGGCGGAGGCTGCCCTGCCGAAGTTCTCCAGCAAGAAGATCGTCATCCACACGTCCATCGCCGGGGCCAAGGTCGGAGGATCCCCGACCGCGGCCAGGAAGGCCTGGGGCGGCGGTGGGGTGTGCGAGCCCAACACGTGCTGGTGGCGGATCGGGCGCCAGGACCTCTCCAAGGGCGAGGCTCGCTACAACTTCGCCGGGGGCAAGATCCTCTCGGTGCAGCTCGACCTGCCGCCGGACGCCAACGGCAGGATCAGCTTCAAGACCCCGCTCGCCGCGCTCAAGACGGACAAGGGCATCGGTCTCGGGGCAACGGTGGCGCAGCTGAAGAAGGCCTACCCCAAGGCCAAGGACCAAGGCGGAGGGTTCTCCTTCATCCTCAAGAAGGGCACCCGCGAGACGACCTTCATCATCTATCCGAAGGCGAAGAAGATCCGCGGCATCACCATCGTGAACCGGCCGACGAGCTGAAGGGTTCGGCCGCCGCGACGAAGCCCTCTTCCGGACTCGAACCGGAGACCCCTTCCTTACCATGGAAGTGCTCTACCAACTGAGCTAAGAGGGCGGGTGGCCTCAAGGGCCGGCGGCCAGTCTAGAGCCACCGGCGCGGGTCGCGCGCGGAGCGGCTAGCGCAGGTCGGCGCAGGCGATCTTGGGTCCTCCCGCAGTCGTGCCGCCGGCCGGGATGGCGTGGACGACGACCGACCTGGCGTCGAAGCGAGCGACCCACTTCGCGCTTCCGCGACCGTGGGCTCTGCCGTTGGCGTTGGCCGTGATGCCCGCCGTCGGATCGCGCTTGGACGACAGCCAGAGCTCGTTCGGAGGGGCGCTGGGCCCGGCCGGGTCGTTCTTGTAGTGGACGCCTCCCGGGCTGGCCGCAGAGCAGGTGTCGTTGTGGAGGTGAGCGGCGTAGGTCGTGCCGGGCTTCAGCCCCCGCACGTCGATCTTGACCATGGTCCCGTGCTTGGTGCGCTTGAGGTCCGCCTTGCCGCCGATGCTCAGGCCGGCCGCGCCCCCGTCCGGGAGCGTCATGAACTCGCCGCGCTGCTTCTTCGGCGCGCCTGCCGCGCCCGCGATTGCGATCGAGCCACAAGCAATCAGCGCCACGCCTGCCCCGACAAAACGACTCATGTGAACCTCCTCCGCTCTCTCGTGCACGCGAATCTAACGATTTCCGGTGAATCGGCCCTCGCCGATGCCGATCTGAGTTCGCATGGAGCCGGCGACGGCGGGGCACCACCGCAGCGTGGAGCAGTTGGGACACGACAGGGGGGCGCGGCGAGAGGACGACGCCGCGCACGCGCGCTCGCTCATGCGGGCGGCGGCACGACTGGACGAGCTCGCCGACCTGACCGGCAACCTCATGACGCGGGTGATCGCGTCCTATGCGCAGTGGGAGGCCGAGCGGCTGCTGGTCTGGGAGGCCTGGGCGGCCGCGGCCTGAAGCCGCGACGTCAGGCGTGCCGGCGCCGCACGCACGTGTGGTAGCGCCGCATGTCCGCGAAGCGCCGACCGCTGCGGGTTGTCGCGACGATGCGGACGGTGACCGTCTTCTTGGGCAGACCGCGCAGATCGATGCGCGCGCGCAGGCGGCGGCCGCGGATCACGCGGACGCGCTTGCCATTGACGTACACGCGCGCGGAACGCAAGCGCTTGCCGCGCGGGGCCTTCAGCCGTATGACGAAGTGGCGGCGGCTGGCGCAGCGCCTCGTCGGGGGCAGCCCGAGCTTGGCCTTCGCGGGCGGGCCGTCGCTCCAGCGCAGCGCGCGGAGCAGCACCTGCTGGCCTACGACCGAGACGGTGTACGGATCGACGCCGAACCAGTGGTCGAAGTTCTCGGTCGGCTGCGGCAGGAGCGCTCCGAAGACGACGATGCGGCCCTTCCCGACGCCCAGGGTCCCGATCGACGTGCGGTCGGTAGCGGTGCCCTCGCCCTGCGCCTTGCCGCCGAGCGGGTCGGCCGTGGCGACGGTCACGCCGCCCAGCTTCTCCCAGGCCGCGCGCTGGACGGTGCGCGCGGGTGCCGAGTTCTGGGTGCCCGACTCGTCGCAGGTCGGGTTGCAGGGCCAGTACTGGTCGCGCTCCATCAGCAGCGGATAGCCGAGCCCGACGGGGTCGAACATCTGGCGGGCCCGCTTGTAGAGGCCGTCGGTCCACGGGTGGGCGCGATCGAGGTCGCTGTAGCCGACGTAGGAGGTCGTGGTCTCGACCGCCTTGTCAGAGATGTCGACGAGCCCGGGGAGCAGGCCGAGCGCCCCGTCGGTGAGCACGAGGCTGCCGCCCGCGTCGACGAAACGCCGAAGGGCCGGCTTGTCGACGTCGGTGGTGTCGGCCACGACGAGCGTCGACAGCCCGTCGGTGCGTTTGCTCACCGAGGCTGCCGGGACCTCGACGATCGGCGTCGTCACGATCTTCCGCAGGTCGCGGAAGTAGTCGGTGTTCGAGACGTCGTACGGCGCCTGCGCGACCTGCGGCAGCAACGGAGTGCCGGGATGTCCGATCGGCGGCGGCGACGGGTTGCCGTCGCTGTCGGTGATCCGGCGGCCGGTCTCGAGGAAGCCGACCGAACCGCCGAGGTCGTAGGTGTTGACCGGGGCCGGCTCCGCGCGCCCCCCGCGCTCTGCCGCCTGCACGACACCGGTTTCGTTGGCCGCCCGCACGTTGTCGACGAAGAGCTGGAAGAGGGCCGGGTCATAGCCGGCACCGAACGGCCGGCACGCCGTCTCGAAGCCGATCGAGTCGGCGCCGAGCCCGGAACGGCTGCCCGCCCAGCCGCCCCACGAGCTGCCGACGGTGTAGTCGAGGTGCTCCCACGCCGTCGCGTACTCGGCCCATTCGAGCGTCAGATAGGCGGCCTTCTCGTCGAATGAGCCAACCTGCTCGTTGTACTTCTTGAGCAGCAGGTCGCGCACGTCACCGGCCTGGCGCGCGAGCTGCTGGGACACGGTGAGGCCCTCGCCGGTGAAGTACTTCGCGAAGACCTCCTCCATGTTCTGCTCCAGCCGCGCCGTGTAGTCGTGCACGCGATCGACCTTCGCGGGATCCGACCCCTGCTCGGTCTGGAAGATGATCGCGCCGCTCGTCGGCAGCGGCCCGTGCTGGTCGTTGGCGACCGCGAAGGGCCGGCCGCCCAGCTCGCGCTCGCGGACCTGCCGCAGATAGCGCGACACGGCGACGCCTTCGGGCTGTGTCAGCGACGAGTAGCCGCGCTCGAACAACAGGTCGCTGACGGGGAAGACCCAGCCGTCCTGGTAGGCGATGCGGTTCGAGTTGAAACCGGCGCTGTTGGCGTTGTTCCCGACTCCCGGCGGACTGCCTTCGGCCCAGCCGTCCGGCGACGGGGAGACGAAGAAGACCTTCACGCGGCGCAGCACCTCGGCGACCGTCATGTGGTGCGGCTTGTCGTACAGCCCGCCGGCGTCGTCGAGGACGTGGCCGGGGTCGGTGTCGCGCCAGATGAGGAGGTCCTCGAGGAAGCGGGGATCGCCCTCCTGCCCGCACGGCTCAGCCGGGTGGGCGTTGAGCAGCAGGACGTAGTCCTTCTGGCTGTCGGGGACCGACTCGTCGGTCACCTTGGCGACGTAGAACGGGTAGCCGTCCTTGGAGTCTTCGGGGTCCCACGCGGGCTTGCCGTCGGGGCCCAGGCTCACCGCATTCGGATCGCCGAGCTCGTCGGCCACGGTCGTGAAGTCGATGTAGCCCGGATAGAGGCGCTCGAGCAGCTCCATGCCGTGGCGCAGCTCCTCCGGCCCGTAGGTCGGGCCGTGCTTGATGAAGTCGACCGAGCGGATCGGCTCGGGGAAGACCCGCCCGAGGATTTGACGCTCCTGCTCATTGGACGCGACGGGGGTCGCGTCCGCGGCGGTCGCGGCCACCCCCAAGCAGGCCAGCACGGCGAGCGCGCAGCGCAAGCTGCGAGGGGGCGTCACGGCAGCTGGCGCCCCTCAGGGCCGGGCGGGGTGAAGAAGTCCTCGGGCGGCGGGTCGATGACGGCGAGCGAGATCGTGCTCTTCCCCGCGCCGTAGTCGAGCTGGACTGGCGCCGGCACCTCGGCCGGCACCTGTCCGGTGCGGCCCTGGCCGAGGACGAGGATCAGCTCGTCGCCCGCGTTGACCACGGCTTCGAGCGGCTCGAGCTCGATCCGGATCTTCAGCGGAGCCCCCGCGACGACCTCGCCGGCCGTCTCGTCGCCTGTGTTCTCGCCCTCGGGGAAGCGCAGATCGGTCATGCCCCAGCCGAGCCGGTGCAGCCCGGTCGCATCCTTGCGATAAAGGAACGCGGTCACGTGGCCCGACGAACCGGTCGGGACGACCGTCGCATTGACCTCCGGCAGCCCGGCGATGCGCATCTCATCGTCGGCGTGCATCGAGAACGAGGCGCAGGTGGCGCACGTCCCGTCGACCGCGGCCGACACCTGCGGATCGTCGTCGGTGTTGTGCTGGGGGAAGGTCTGCCCGAGGTAGAAGTACCGGCTGCGCGAGTCGGGAGCGAGCGTCGCGCTCGCGGTGGCCGCGTCGGGCTCTGGGGCCAGCGCGCCGTCGGCCGCCAGGTGCAGCACGTCGGTGTTGGCCGGGGGCCAGGCCTCCGCCCGGCGCCACCTGCCCGAGGAGTCCTCGACCTCGACGAGCGGACCGAGCGGCGCTGTCGCGTCGCCCTTGAGCTCATGGTCGAACCACGCCAGCAACCGGTCGGCCCAGTCCCAGCGGGTATGGGCGTTCGCGGTGTCGGGGTACTCGTGGTTCCACTGCCCGAGCAGCTGATGCACGCGGATGCCTCGCTCGCGAAGCGAGACCCCCCACGGGATGACGTGCGCGGGCCGGACGTTCCAGTCGGTGAGCCCCTCGACCAGCAGCACGCTGCCGCGGTAGTTGCGCTCGACGAGCGGCCGCTCGTTGCGCTCGGCCCAGTAGCCGCCGGCGTCGCGCTTGCCGGTCCGGGTGCTCTCGGCGGTCGCGGCCAGGCCCTTGTCGAAATCCGGACAGGTGGTGACCGTGTTGAGGGTGCGCGCGGGGTCACGCCCCGAGTAAGCGGGGTTGTGCTCGACCGGCCCGTACAGGTCGTAGTAGCCCGGAACGAACAACCAGAACCGCGAGTCCAGCGTTCCGGCGCCGAAGGTCATCTCGAAGAGGTCGTTGACGCCGTCCTCCGGGACGATCGTCTTCAGGTGCGGGTTGCCCGTGGCCGCTGCGACCCACGGGGTCGACCCCGAGTAGGAGATGCCGACCATCCCGATGCTGCCGTTGCTCCACGGCCTCGTGCCCAGCCACGTCAGGGCGTCGTCGAGGTCGGAGCGCTCGATCTTGCCGAAGAGGTTCGGGCAGCCGTCCGTGTCACCCGTGCCGCGCGTCGGCACGAGCGCGACGGCGTAGCCGTGCGAGACAAAGTTCGTCACCAGGAAGCTCGCGCACGACGCGATGTCGGCGTCCTTGAGATCCCGGGAGTGATACGGCGACGCGTGCACGATGACCGGCGCGCGGTAGTCCGCCGGGGCGTCCGGGCGGATGAACCCGATCTGCAGCGCGCGCCCGTCGAGCTTGCTCGGGACCTCGACGACCTCCTGCGGCAGCGCCTTGAAGGGCCCCGGTGCGCTGACCTTGCTCGACCCCATGTTCTCGCAGTTGCCCGCGTAGGGGTCCTGGGCCTGCGCCGCCGCAGGCAGGCTGAGCACCAACGCCACTACCGCGGCGACCGTCATCCCGCCCGTCGTTCGCATCCGTCCCTCCCGCATCAACGAACTCCCTGCCCCGGGATGTTGGCAACTCGCCGACTGCCATGCGCTGCTGCGCTTCGGCTGACGTCAGGCGGCGGAGTCCTCGTCTGCCTCGCCGACGACCGTCGTCACCGGCAGGCCGAGGCCCTCGAGCTTGTGCGGCAGGTCGAGCTTGAGCCAGCGGGAAACCGTGTGGTGCAGCGTCGAGATGATGATCTCGTCGAAGCCGTTGATGTTGACCGCGTCCTGCACGGCGTCGAGCGGATTGGCGTCGCCCACCATCCCCTCGACGGAGCTGCCGGCGGCTTCCTCGATCAGCGGGACCGCGCGCGCCAGCACCTGGTGCTCGTAGTCGGAGTCCATGTCCTCGGCGTCGACGACCTTGTGCATCCCGTGGGCCTTCTTCGGCACCAGCAGGGTGAAGGTCGCGGGCCCACGAGCCGCGCGCGCGCGAACCGCGTCGAGCAGCGCGGGCGAGGCCGCGGTCTGGTGCGCGACGACGAGGACGCGCGGGGGGCTGGAGGACTCCATCTCAGAACTCCTTCCTCTGCGGAACTGGGGGCCGGATCTTGTCATGCCGCGCGGCATCGTCCACCGCGGCGGCCAGCTCGCGGATGCCGCGACGAATCGCCTGCTCGCCGAGCGCGCCGTATCCCACGAGCAGCGCGGGCCGGCCGTCCTCGGGCGCGAAGCGATGCACCGACAGTCCCTCGACGCGCACGCCGCGCTCAGCCGCGGCCACGACGATCGCGGCCTCGTCGCACCCGTCGGGCAGCTCGATCGCAGCGTGCAGCCCGGCGGCCACGCCGCGCAGGCGCGCTTGTGGAAGGTGTTCGGCCAGCGCGGCGCCGAGCGCGTCGCGGCGCCGGCGGTTGGCGGCGCGGGTGCGACGCAGGTGGCGATCGAGGTCGCCGCGCTCGATCAGGTCGGCGAGGACGAGCTGCTCGAGCACCGGCGAGCCCGCATCGGCGAGCCCTTTCTCGTAGGCGACGTCGTTGGCCAGCGCGGCGGGCACCGCGACCCACCCGAGCCGCAGCGCCGGTGCCAGCGTCTTGCTGGCGGTTCCGCCGTAGACCACGCGCTCAGGCGCGAGGCCCTGGAGCGCGCCGACCGGATCGCGGTCGTAGCGGTGCTCGGCGTCGTAGTCGTCCTCGATGACGATCGTGTCGTGCTCCTCGGCCCACGCGACCAGCGCCGTCCTGCGGTCGGGCGCGAGCACGACGCCCGTGGGCGACTGGTGCGCCGGGGTTACCAGCGCGACGTCGGCGCCGCTGCGCACCAGCAGGTCGATCCGCATCCCGCCGTCGTCGACCGGTACGGGCACCGGCTCGAGGCCCGCGCGCCGGACGATGTGGCGGTGGTAGACGAAGCTCGGATCCTCCATCGCGATCCTGCGCGCACCGCGACCGGCCAGCGCGGCGCAGACCAGGCCGAGCCCCTGCCAGAAGCCGGTGCTGACGACTACGCGGTCGGGCGTCGTGACGACGCCGCGCACGCGCCCGAGGTAGCCGGCGAGCGCGGCCCGCAACGTGGGCGTGCCGCGCGGGTCGGGATGCGAGAGGGCCGCGTCGGGAAGGTCGCGCAGCACCCGTCGCATCGACGCCAGCCACGCGGCGCGCGGGAACGCCGCAAGGTCCGGCACGCCGAGGGCGAAGTCGTAGCGCATCGCCTGCTCGAACGGCCACGGCTCGGAATCGGGCGCCGGCGCGGCCGCGCCCGGCGCGACGCGCGTGCCCGACCCCTGGCGCGAGACCACCCAGCCCTCGGCGGCGAGCTGCGCATAGGCCTCGACGACGACGCCGCGCGCCACGCCCAATCGGGCCGCGAGCCCGCGGCTCGACGGCAGCCGGGTGCCGGGGTGCAGGCGCCCCTCCCTGATGCCCGCGCGCAGCTGCTGTTCGATCTGCGCGCGCATCGGGACCGAGGCGCCACGGTCGAGCTCGACGAGCAGGTCGGGCGCGGATTGGTCCACTGCGGCCACGGCGAAATGGACCTTATCGGCGAACCACTCGAGAGGTAGCTTGCGGAGCATGGCAGCGGCTGCCGCACCCACCACGACGCAGGAACGCCGGTTGTGGATCGTGCGCGCGGGCCTGGTGCAGCTCGGCGCCATCCAGGGCGCTGCGGCGGCCTGGGCGCTGATCGGGCCGCGCTCGTTCTACGACAGCTTCCCGGTCGGCGGCGCGCACTGGGTCTCCGCCCTGCCGCCCTACAACGAGCACCTGGTCCGCGACTACGGCGCGTCGTTCCTGGCGATCGCGCTGCTCGCGCTGATCGCAGCCTGGATCGCCGACCTGCGCCTCGTGCGCGTGGCGCTCGTCGTGTGGATCGTGGCGGCCATCCCGCACCTCGTCTTCCACCTGGCCCACGCCGACATGCCGTCGGGCTTGAAGGGCGTGGTGTCCCTGCTGACCCTCTCCATCAACGCCGTGGCGCCCCTCGGCCTGCTTGCCCTGACCCCGAAGGAGGTCCCTCGATGACCCGCATCGCTCCCGCCCCCGCCAAGGGGCTGTTCGTCCGCGAGACCTACCGCCAGACCCGCAAGCGCTTCAACCGCGATCTCGAGCCGAGCGGCGTCGCCGCCCATCACAAGGGCATCCTCGCCGGCATGGTGGCTTTCGAGCTTGCGCTGGAGCGCTCGCATCGTGTCGACGAGAAGCTCAAGGCGCTGGCCGAGACCAAGGCCGCGCTGATGGTCGGCTGCGAGTTCTGCATCGACATCGGCTCGCACGTCAGCGCGAGCCACGGCGTGACCGACGAGCAGCTGCTCGCCCTGCCGCGCCACCGCGAAGCCGAGTGCTTCGACGAGGTCGAGCGGCTGGTCATCGACTACGCCGAGGCGATGACCCGCACGCCCGCCGAGGTGACCGACGAGCTGTTCCAGCGGATGCGCGAGCGCTTCGACGAGGCGCAGCTCGTCGAGCTGACGGCGGCGGTCGCGTGGGAGAACTGGCGAGCCCGGTTCAACTGGGCGTTCGACATCGGCGCCGCCGGCTTCCGCGAGGGAGCCGCCTGCCCCGTGCCGGCTCACACCAACGGCGCGCAGGCAGCGGCGACAACCGGCTGAACCGTCTCACGCCGAGCCGAACGACTCGCGCCGCACGCCTACCGGCTGGCCGAAGCGGTGCCGCTGCCGGGAAGCGATTCGGGCGCCGAGCTCGGTGATGTCGCGGCCCGTCGCGTCGAGCCAGGCCCACAGCTCGTCGGCCGGCACGGGGCGTTGGAGCTTGAAGCCCTGGACGAGGTCGCAGCCCCAGGCGCTCAGCTGCACCCACTGCTCCTCGGTCTCCACGCCCTCGGCGACGACCACCAGCCCGAGCGAGTGGGCCAGGTCGATCGCCGTGTGGACGACGCGGTCGGCCTTCACATCGTGCGCCAGACCCGCGGTGAAACGCCTGTCGATCTTCACGACGTCGATCGGCAGCTCGACGAGGCGGGCGAGCGACGAGTGGCCGACGCCGAAGTCGTCGATCGACACGCTGATCCCGAGCTGCTTGACGGCACGGACCGCGTCGCCGAAGGCCTTGTCGTCGCTCTCTGAGATCGGCGTCTCGGGCACCTCGACGCGCAGCAGGTCACAGTCGACGTCGGTGCTTTCGCACAGCGCTTGCAGGAACGGCACGAAGTCCGGGTCGACGAGGTAACGCGGTGAGACGTTGACCGAGATCCGCAGCGGCCGGCCGGCCGCGCTCCATGCACACGCGTGGCGAACGGCCTCGGAGATCACGAAGCGGTTGAAGCGGCGCAGCCAGACGCCGTCGTTGATCGCGGAGAGAAAAGCGCCGGGCAGCAGCAGGCCCTTGCGCGGATGCCGCCAGCGCACGAGCGCCTCGACCGAGCGGACACGGCCGTCCATCGCGTCGGCCTTGGGCTGGAAGAAGAGCACGAGCTCGCCGTTGCGCAGTGCGCGCCACAGCGGATAGACGAGGACGAGCGTTCGCCAGCGGCTCACCTCGCCCATTCCGAGCGCAAGCCAGACCGCGGGCGGCGCGAGCGCGAGGAACAGCACCAGCGACTCCGACCAGCCACCGACCACTCCGGCTGTCGCGAGTGCGAGTCCTCCGATCCATAGCCCTCCCAAGAGGACCCTCTCTCCATGATCTAGCAGCAAACGAGGCTCCTTCCCCTTTACCTTGTCTGCTCCAACGCTCCTACCCGCGCGAGGTTGGCCGCAACCGATCTTTTGCGCGTTTGCGCTCGTCAGGCGGGTTCGAGCACGGCCCAGCCGAACACCGCGCTGAAGGCCCGGCACCAGATCACCGCGCTGTACTGCGACGGCTCGAAGTCATCGGGCAACTCGTACTGCTGGTTGCCCTTGTTGCCCTTCAGCCCGCCGAGGTCGACGTTGCCCTTCGCGCCGCCGTCGTCGGTGTCCCCGGGAACGATGCGGACGCGGACGTCGGGCCCCGCCGAGGTGCTGAAGCCCGTCAACGTGAGCACGCGCTTGCCGTTGGCGAGCTTCACGACGCTGGCGGTGCCGATCGTCTCGTGCTCGCCTGACTTGAAGCTGCCGGTGAGCTCCTGGACCGAGCCGCTGGCGGTGGCGCCGGAGGAACTGCTCACGGCGCTGACCGGCTGCCCGACCGCCACACGCTCGTTGACGGTCTTCTCGCGCACGGTCGTGAACAGCAGGTAGCCGCCCACCCCGCCGGCGGCGATGAGGTAGCCGCTCACCAGCGGCACCGCCAGCGAGCGCCGCGGCCGTGCGACGAGGAACACCGCGACGGCCATGAGGATGAACCACACGGTGACCAGCGCCATCGAGAGGCGGAAGGAGTCGGCGATGACCCCGCCGGTAACCCACACGCCGACGACGACGAGGGCGATCACCGCGGGGAAGGCGAGCCAGCGCTGCGGTCGGGCCTGCGCGCTCATGTTCGTCCCGTCCGTCGCATGCTGGGAGTGTTACCGCAACGCTATCCTCACGCGCCCCGGCGGGGTTCCCGAGCGGTCAAAGGGGTGCGGCTGTAAACCGCATGGCTCTGCCTTCGCAGGTTCGAATCCTGCCCCCGCCATGACGACGCGCGGCCGGCTCGAAAGAGCCGGCCGCGGGCGTTTCAGGATGGTGCGCCGAGCGGGCTAGGACGCGTCGCGCAGCCGCTGCGCCTCGGGCAGCGACTCGAGCTTCTTCAGCGTGTGGTTCTCGATCTGGCGGATGCGCTCGCGCGTGACGTTGAACGCGCGACCGACCTCCTCCAGGGTGCGCGGGCGGCCGCCGGTGAGGCCGAAGCGCATCTCGATCACCTCGCGCTCGCGCTGGGGCAGCGCGGCGAGCGCCTTGCGGACGTTGTCGCGACGGAGGTTCTCGGACGCCAGCTCGAAGGGCGACTCGGCGGCCTGGTCCTCGACGAAGTCGCCGAGCTCGGACTCCTCCTCGTCGCCGATCGGCTTCTCGAGCGAGATCGGCTGCTGGCTCATGCGCAGGATGTCGCGCACCTCGCGCGGCGTGGTCTCCAGCTCGAACGCGATCTCCTCCGGAGAGGGCTCGCGGCCCAGCGCCTGGACGAGCTGGCGCTCGACATGGACGACCTTGTTGAGCTTCTCGACCATGTGGACCGGGATGCGGATCGTGCGGCCCTTGTCGGCGATCGCACGCGTGACCGCCTGGCGGATCCACCAGGTCGCGTACGTGGAAAACTTGTAGCCGCGGCGGTAGTCGAACTTCTCGACCGCGCGGATGAGGCCGAGCGAGCCCTCCTGGATGAGATCCAGGAACGTCAGGCCGCGGCCCAGATAACCCTTGGCGATCGAGACGACCAGCCGCAGGTTGGCCTCGACCATGTGGGTCTTGGCGGCCATGTCGCCGCGCTCGATGCGCTTGGCGAGCGACACCTCCTGCTCGGCGGTCAGCAGCGGCACGCGGCCGATCGAGCGCAGGTAGAGACGCAGCGAGTCGAGCGACGGCTCGACCGTCAGATCGATCTCGGGCTTCTTCGGCTCGTCGGCACCGTCGGAGCGCTTCCGCGCCTCCGCGGCGGCCTCGACACGGCCGCCCTCGCTGGTGGCCGGGCGCCCGTCGGCACCGACCACTTCGATGCCCTGCTCGATCAGGTGGGCGTGCAGCTCGCCGACCTGCTCCTTGGTGACCTCGATCTCCTCGAGGCAGGTCGCGATCCGCTCGAAGGTCAGGGAACCCTTCTCCTGGCCTTCCGCGATCAGCTGACGAAGCTCGTCCATCTCATGGATGGGAGCTTCGTCGGACAGCAACATCTCAGGCTCGCTCACGACCCTCGCTTCCTCAACTGGACCTCTCTCCGGACATGTGCACGCGCTTACACGCTTATCGCGGTATCGACCGCGAGGGGGCTGAGCCTTAGGGGACATTCAGCCGAGATTGCGACAAGTGATACCAAAGGTTTGGCAAAGGTGGTAGCGGCCTATGCTCGATGCATGGAACTTGCCGCCGCGGCACCCGACGTGCAGGCCCAGCGGCCCTCGGTGCACGTGTCCTTGTCGCGCGTCGGGGTCACCGGCGTCGAAAAGGTCATCCGTCTGCACCGCGACGCCGGTGAGCAACTTTTCTACGCGCGCCTGGAGTGCTTCGTCGACCTCGGGCCGCAGCAGAAGGGCGCGCACATGTCGCGCTTCGAGGAGGTCGTCAACGACACCATCGGCGAGGTCATCCTCGGCGAGGCGGCGTTCCGCGCCGAGCAGCTCGCCAAGCACATCGCCGAGCTCGTGCGCGAGCGCCAGGGAGCGGCACGCGCCGAGGTCACGATCGAGGCGCGCTACCCCGAGTACAAGCCCGCGCCGCTCTCGGGCATCGAGACGCAGGAGCTCTACACGCTCTTCGGCTCGGCGGTCGCCAGCGAACGCGGCACGCGCCGGCTGGTCGGCGTCGCCGCGCAGGGCATGACCGCGTGCCCGTGCGCGCAGCAGCTGGTCGCCGGCCGCGCCCGCGAGCGGCTGGCCGACGACGGCTTCGACGACGACCAGATCGAGCGCATCTTCGATCACGTGCCGGTGGCCACCCACAACCAGCGCGGCCTCGGCACGCTCTACATCGGCTGCCCCGAGGAATGCGTCGAGGAGCTCGAAGCACAGGACCTGCTCGCGATCGTCGAAGGATCGATGAGCTCGGAGATCTACGAGCTGATGAAGCGCAGCGACGAGGCCGCGGTTGTCGAGAAGGCGCACCGCCGACCGCGGTTCGTCGAGGACTGCGTGCGCGAGATGGTTCGCGGCGTCGTCGATCGCTACCCGCAGTTGCTCGGAGGCACGTTCGTCTCCGCGCGCCAGGAGAACCTCGAGACGATCCACCAGCACAACGTCGTCGC
Organism: uncultured Actinomycetes bacterium; assembly: GCA_963825415.1. GTDB lineage: Bacteria > Actinomycetota > Thermoleophilia > Solirubrobacterales > Solirubrobacteraceae > BP-464. The sequence goes on from CAWGTD010000006.1 coordinate 846,323, forward strand.
CGAGCGCTTCGGCCTGCTCGGCGAGCTGCGCCAGGAGCTCAGCTCAGGCGAGCACCTTCCGCATCACACGTCGATGCGCGAGTGGCTCGACGCGGCCGGCCGCTGAGCCTTTCGTAGCGCCTCGGCCTCGCCGAGCATCCGGCGCAACCCGAAGAAGTAGTCGATCCCCGAGATGACGGTGATCGCCACCGCGACGTAGAGCAACGCGTCGACCGCCGCGGGCGTCGGGTTGAAACCGATGGCGAAGAAGATCGCCGCCACCTGCACGACGGTCTTGGCCTTGCCCCACCAGTTGGCGGAGATGACGACGCCCTGTGCGGTTGCCGCAAGGCGCGTCACGGTCACCGCGAACTCCCTGGCGATGATCACCATGACGATCCACGCGGGGATCCGGTCCAGCGACAGCAGGACCACCAGCGCCGCGATGATCAGCAGCTTGTCGGCGACCGGGTCCATGAGCTTGCCGAACGTCGTGATCTGTCGCCGCGCACGCGCGATGTAGCCGTCGATGGCGTCGGTGAGCGACGCGGCGGCGAACACCCCCGCCGCGAGCCAGTCGCTGGAGGTCTCGTCGACGAGCGCGACCACGAGCACCGGCACCAGCAGGATGCGCAGCACGGTCAGCAGGTTGGGGACGTTCAGCGTGAACACGGTTCCAGCCCGAAGTTACCCGTCAATGGGCACGGCGGTGCGGGTTGCACCGGTGCTGGCGACGATGACGAGCGCGATCGCCACGAGCTCGCGCGCTCCCAGCCGCTGGTCGAGGACCACGAGGCCGGCAAGCGCGGCGAGGGCCGGCTCGAGGCTCATCAGCACGCCGAACGTGTGCCGCGGCATGCGGCGCAGCGCCTCGGTCTCGAGCGAGTACGGGATCACCGAGCTCAGCAAGGCCACGGCCGCGCCGAGCGCGAGCAGCCCGGGGTCCAACAGGTCCGTACCCGCCTCCGCGATTCCCGGCCCCAGCGGCACCAGCGCGGCAACCACCATCGCCAGCGCCAGCCCGCGCCCGCCCGAGAAGCGCTGGCCCGCGCGCGCGGCCAGCAGGATGTACGCGGCCCAGGCCGCGGCCGCGCACAGCACCAACGCCAAGCCGACCGCGCTGATCGAGCCGCCGCCCGGGTCGGCGAGCAACACGATGCCGGTCGCGGCGAGAACCACCCAGACGAGGTCCAGCCGGCGATGCGAGAGCGCGAAGGCCACCGCGAGCGGGCCCGCGAACTCGATCGTCACCGCGACGCCGAGCGGCACCCGGTCGAGCGCCTCGTAGAACGCGTAATTCATGACGCCGAGCGACAGGCCGAGCGCACCCGCGAGGCGCAGGTCGGCGGCGGCCACCCCGCGCACCCGCGGGCGCCACACGGCGACCAGCATCGCCGCCGCCAGGACCACCCGCATCGCCGAGGTGCCCGCCGGACCGAGGTCGTCGAACAGCGTGGCGGCGAGCGCCGCGCCGAACTGCACCGACAACGCCGCGCCGATGACCATCGCCGACGGCGGGATGCGCGCGCCGGGCGTCCCGACGGCCTCGGCGGAGCTCACCCGCCCGCTGGCAGGGTGAACCAGAACCGACTGCCGGTGCCCGGCGCCGGATCGACGCCGATGGCGCCGCCGTAGCGCCTGAGGATGCGCGAGCAGATCGCGAGGCCGAGGCCGGTCCCGCCTGAGCCGCGGCCGCTGAGCTGCGTGAACGGCTCGAAGATCCGGTCGGCCTGCTCGGTCGGGATCCCTGGACCGTTGTCGGTGACCTCGACACGCCAGGTGTCGCCCTCGCGCTCGGCCACCAGCGTGACCTCGGGCCGCTCGGGCGCCGCGTGCTTGAGCGCGTTTGACAGCAGGTTCTGGATCACCTGTTCGACCCCTTGCAGGTCGGCAAGCACGACGGCGTCGGGCGGGACCGAGGTCTGGACCGCGACCCCCGCGTCGAAGATGGCCGCGCCGAGCTGCTCGGTGACCGTGCGGACCGCTGCGTTCAGCGAGGACGGCCCGGCGCGCTCGCCGACCTGTCCGGCCCAGGCGTAGGCGAGCAGCCCGCTGATCAGCCGCTGCATGCGCTCGGCCGCTGCGCTGATGTGATCCAGGAACTCCTGCGCGTCGGGCGCCAGCGTGGCGCCGTGCCGGCGTGCGAGCAGCTCGGCGAAGCCGCTGATCGTGCGCAGCGGCTCCTGAAGATCGTGCGCGGCCGAGGAGGCGAACGTCTCGAGGTCCTCCTGGTCCATGCGCCTCTGCGTCAGGTCGCGCGTGACCTTGCCGAAGCCGAGCAGCGTGCCGTCGTCGTCGAACAGCGCGGTGATGACGACGTCGCCCCAGAACCGCGTCCCGTCCTTGCGCAGGCGCCAGCCCTCGTACTCGACGTGGCCCAGGCGCGCAGCGGTGGCGAGCGCCTCGTGCGGACGTCCCGCGGCACGGTCCTCGGGCGTGTAGAAGAGCGAGAAGTGCTCGCCGAGTATCTCCTTCTCGGTGTAGCCCTTCGTGCGCTCCGCGCCCGGATTCCACGTGAGCACGTGGCCGTCGCGATCGAGCAGGAAGACCGCGTAATCGACCAGGCTGTCGATGAGCCGCACCAGCTGCCAGATCTGGCTGCGCGGGGCTGCGACCACGTCCCGCCACTCGGACACGGCGCGAAGATACCGCCGCGGGTGGCCGAGTAGGGTCCAACGCAATGGAAACCAGGGAACTCGGCACCCAGGGGTTGCGCGTCAGCGCACTCGGACTCGGGTGCATGGGGATGTCCGCCTTCTACGGCGCGCGCGACGACGAGGAGTCCGTTCGGACGATCCACCGCGCGCTCGATCTGGGCGTCGACTTTCTCGACACGTCCGACATGTACGGCCCGCACACCAACGAGCAGCTCGTCGGCCGCGCGATCGCCGACCGCCGCGACGAGGTCGTGCTGGCAACGAAGTTCGGGATCATCTTCGACCCTGCCGAACCGCAGAAGCGGGGCATCAACGGGCGCCCCGAGTACGTGCGCGAGGCGTGTGAGGGCTCGCTGCGCCGCCTCGGCGTCGACCACATCGACCTCTACTACCAGCACCGTGTCGACCCGCAGACGCCGATCGAGGAGACGGTCGGCGCGATGGCCGAGCTCGTCGAGCAGGGCAAGGTCCGCTACCTCGGGCTCAGCGAGGCCGCGCCGGACACACTGCGCAGTGCGTATGCCGTCCATCCGATCAGCGCGCTGCAGACGGAGTACTCGCTGTGGTCGCGCGACCCCGAGGACGAGATCCTCCCCGCGTGCCGCGAGCTGGGCATCGGGTTCGTGCCGTATTCGCCATTGGGCCGCGGCTTCCTGACCGGCGCGATCAAGTCGCCCGACGACCTCGACTCCGACGACTACCGGCGCTTCTCGCCGCGCTTTCAGGGCGAGAACTTCCAGCGCAACCTCGACCTCGTCGACCGCATCTCCGAGCTGGCCGCCGACAAGGGCGTCACGCCCGCCCAGCTGGCGCTCGCCTGGGTCCTGCAGCAGGACGAGCACATCGCCCCGATCCCCGGCACCAAGCGCCGCGAGCGCCTCGAGGAGAACGTGGGCGCCGTCGAGGTGCAGTTGTCCGCGGACGAGCTTCAGAGAATCGCCGACGCCCTCCCCGATGCCGCCGGCCTGCGCTACCCCGAGGCGATGATGGAGTCGGTGAACCGCTGATGCCGCTGATCCCGATGGTCGTCGAGCGTTCGGCGCGCGGTGAACGCGAGTACGACATCTACTCGCGGCTGCTCAACGAGCGGATCGTCTTCCTCGGGACGCCGATCGACGACCAGGTCGCCAACCTGATCGTCGCCCAGCTGCTGCATCTGGAGTCCGCCGACCCCGACAAGGACATCAGCATCTACATCAACTCGCCGGGCGGATCGATCTATGCGGGCCTGGCGATCTACGACACGATGCAGTTCGTCAAGCCCGACATCGTGACGATGTGCATGGGCATCGCCATGAGCATGGGCTCGCTGCTGCTGGCCGGCGGCGCGAAGGGCAAGCGCTTCTCGCTGCCCAACTCGCGGATCCTGATCCACCAGCCCTCGGCCGGCTTCGAGGGCCAGTCGACCGACATCGAGATCCATGCGCGCGAGATCCTCAAGACGCGAGCGCGGATCGACGAGATCTACGCCCACCACACCGGACAGCCGCTCGAGCAGGTCCACACCGACATGGAGCGCGACCGCTTCTTCACGCCCGAGCAGGCCGCCGAATACGGCCTGATCGACCAGGTCATCGCGTCGCACTGAGAGAACCCGCCGCGGGCGCCTCCCTGGCGCCCGGGCGGCGTCCCAGCCCTAGGGGGTGGGGCTGGGAGTGAAGGTGGCGGTGCCCTTGATCGTCCCGCCGATGTTGTCGGTGTAGTCGATCTCGACGAGGAACCACTCGTCGCCGAAGGAGTCGATGACCAGCTGCTCGTTCGGCGTCGGCGTCTCGGCTGCGCTGAACCCGAGCTGCGCGCCCTGGGTGCCGCTGGAGTCGCTGAGGTAGGCGTAGAGGTCGGAGTCGACGGCGTTGGGTGCGTCGGAGGTGGTCTGCAGCAACACGCTGCCCTTGCCGACGACGTGCAGCAACGTGAAGTCGCAATCGTGGACGACGGGCGTCCCGCAGGGGATGCGGTCGTGGACGTCGGTGAGCGTGGTGAAGCCGGTGCCGAGCTTGCTGTCCCACGCGAACGTCGTCGCGGTGGAGTCGAGCGTGGCGCTGCGGTCGGCGGCGAACGCCGAGCCCGCAGAGATGAGAAGCCCCGCGGCCACGGAGGCGGCGAGGAACAGTCGCGCATTGCGGATCATGAAGGCGCCAACGCACGATGCACCTGTTTCTTGCGGTTCGTGTTCAGCCGATGCGGTGCTCGATCGCGCCCAGACGCTCGATCTCGATCCGCACCACGTCGCCCGGCTCGAGGAAGACCCTCGGATCCATCGCCATTCCCACGCCGGAGGGCGTGCCCGTGAGGATCAGGTCCCCCGGCTCGAGCGTGCACGCCTCCGAGATGAAAGCCACCAGCTCGGGCACGCCGAAGATCAGGTCGGCGGTGGAGGCGTCCTGGCGCGGGTCGCCGTTTACCCAGGTGCGCAGCCGCAGATCGTGCGGGTCGTCGATCTCGTCGGCGGTGGTGATCCACGGGCCCCACGGACACGAGTTGTCGAAGCCCTTCGCCCGGGTCCACTGCGGCTCGCGGCCCTGGAGGTCGCGGGCGCTGACGTCGTCGGCGACCGCGTAGCCGGCCACCTCGCCACCCGCACCCATGACGACGGCCAGCTCGCCCTCGTAGTCGAGCCGACGCACGACCGAGGGGATCGCGAGCGTCGCGTTCGGAGGCGCCGACGAGCTCGGCAGCTTGAGGAAGACGATCGGGAACTCGAGCGCGTCGCGGCCGGTCTCGGCGGCGTGGTCGGCGTAGTTCAGGCCGATGCCGAAGATCACACGCGGGCGCGGGACGGGCGCGAGCAGCTCGACGTCGGCAAGCGCGAACGCGTCACCGCCGGCCGGCGAACGGTCGCCCGAGGCCAGGCGGTCGAGCACCGTGGCGCCGTCGGCGAACGCCACGGCCTCCTCACCGCGAACCTCGCCGGCGCGTGGACGGTCGTCGCCTTCGGCCAGGAACGTCGCGAGCCGCATCGGCGCGGAGCCTATGGAGCCGGCTAGGCCGCGGGGCGCAGGTCGGCCTGGCGACGCCGGCGCGCCGGGCGGCGAGCCCGCGTGGCGCGCGCCTCGACGAAGCGGGCGAGCTCGGCCGGCCGCTCGCGCTGCGGGTGGTGGCCCATGCCCGCCCACACCTCGATGTGGGCCTGCGGCAGCGCAGCCCGCAGCGCGCTGATGTGCGAGCGCGACACGAGCGCGTCGTGCTCGCCCCACAGCGCGGCCACGGGACCGTCGAAATCGACGACTCGGTGTGCGAACCCCTGCGGGTCGCGACCGGCGTGGGCAACGGCCTGGGCGGCGGCGCGGACGCCCGGAGCCGACTGGAACGCGCGACGGCGCAAGCGGTTGAGCAGGTCGGGGCTGGGCAGGCGCCGATGGGCGACGAAGGTCGTGTAGGCCGCGACGCAGACGAGCGGGTTGAGCAGCGCGACAGGCAGGGCGAGCTCGGCGACGTCGATGACGCCGGGCAGCGTGATCGTCTCGGCTATACGAATCCGGCCGAAGCCGGCGGGAGCCAGCAGCGCCAGGGATCGGACGGCCTCGCTGCGCTCCGCGACCGCCGTAGCGACCGCGCCGCCGAGCGAGTGGCCCACGATCGTGCACGCGTCGATGTCGAGGCGTCGCAGGGCCGCCGCGACGTCGTCGGCGTAGGAGGGAATCCGCGGCTTGCGCGGCAGGTCCGAGCCGCCGAAGCCCGGCAGATCGATCGCGATGCACGGCCGGTGCGTGTCGGCCGCGACCCGTGCCCAGCCCTCGGAGTCGTCGAGCAGGCCGTGCAGCAGGACGAGCGGGCGGCCCGTGCCGCGCCAGCGACGGACGTGCAGGCGACGCCCGTCGCCGATGAGCACGTCATGGCCATCTGCGGCCCTCATGGCCTCCATGGTCGACATGTTGCAATCGCAACTTAACGCATCGGAGCGTCGGAATGCATCGGAATGTGCTGCTTACAGCAAAGAACTGACTGGCTGGCCGGCACGCTACGGTGCCGCCCGTGGCCGACGAGGCGGCGTTCGACGCCCTCATGGGCGCGCTGGATTACCCGATGTTCATCGTCACGGTGGCCGCCGAGGGCACGCGCGCGGGCTGCCTTGTCGGGTTCGCCGGCCAGGTGAGCATCGACCCACCACGGTTCCTCGCCTGTCTGTCGGACAAGAACCGGACCTACCGCGTCGCCAGTCGCGGCGCGGAGCACGTGGCGGTCCACCTCGTCCCGGCTGACGCGGCAGAGCTTGCCGAGCTGTTCGGCGGGCGCACCGGCGACGAGATCGACAAGTTCGAGCGCTGTGCCTGGCACGAGGGCCCGCACGGCCAGCCGATCCTCGACGACTGCCCGAGCTGGTTCGTGGGGAGCGTGGTCGACCGCACGGTGCTGGGCGATCACGTCGGCTTTCTGCTCGAGCCGCGGGCGGCGCGCCACGAGCCGGGCGCCGCGGGGTTGGATTTTCAGCGTGTCCGGGGCATCGAGGCCGGCCACGAGGCGTGACCGCCGCGCGCTTCGCACCGCTCGTCGGACTCGATGGCGTGCAAGACCGCCGCCGAGCTGGCGGGGCGGCTCGACCTGGCGTCGCTCGCGCCCGACGATCGCCCCGCGGTCGTGCTGAACATGATCGCCAGCCTCGACGGCCGGGTGACCGTCGAAGGCCGCACCGCGCCGCTCGCCAACCGCGCCGACAACGAGATGTTCCACGCGCTGCGCGGCGCGGCCGACGCCGTGCTTGTGGGCGCCGGCACGGTGCGGGCCGAGGGCTACGGGCCGATGGAGCAGCTGGCCGTGGTCGTCAGCGCAAGCCTCGATCTGTCGCCGGAGCTGGGCCTGCTGCGGGCGCCCGGCAATCGCGTCGTGGTGGTCACGCCCTCCGACCGCGAGCTCGCGCCCTGCGCGGCCGCGGTCAGCTACCTGCGCTGCGCCGATCTGGGCGACGCACTGCGCCGGCTGCGCAGCGACCACGGCGTGCGCTCCGTGGTCTGCGAGGGAGGCCCGCGCCTCAACGCCGCGTTGTTGCCCGCCGGGCTCGTCGACGAGCTGCACCTGGTCATTTCCCCCCAGCTCGTCGGCGGCCTGCAGCCGCTGACGCTCGTCGAGTCGCCCCCGATCGACCCTCCGCTGGCGGCGCGGCTGGTCTGGCTGCTCGAGTCGGGCGGCTACCTCTTCGCCCGGTACGCGCTGGAGCGCAGGTGACCGCCGAGGCGCTGGTCGCCGAGCTGCGCCGCCATGTCGCCGACGAGCGCGTGCTGGCCGCCATCGCCGCGGTGCCACGAGACCTCTTCGTCGGATCCCGGGACCGCAGGCACGCCTGGGAGAACCGGGCGCTGGGCATCGGCCGCGGGCAGACGATCTCCCAGCCGCTGGTCGTCGCGCGGATGTGCCAGGCGCTGGCCGTGCGCCCGGGAATGCGGGTGCTCGAAGTCGGCACCGGCTCTGGTTACCACGCCGCCGTCCTGGCGGCGTTGGGCGCGCTCGTATGGAGTGTGGAGCGCCACCGCGCTCTCTCGGAGCGCGCCCGGCACAACCTGGCCGGCGCCGGCGTGTCCGGAGTCGAGCTGATCGTCGGCGACGGCCGGGAGGGTCACGCGGCGGCCGCGCCCTACGACGGCGTCACGGTCGCCGCCACCGCCGACGGCGCGGTGCCCGGTGCGCTGCTCGAACAGCTGGCGCCGGGCGGCCGGCTGGTCGCCCCGGTGCGCGACGGCGACGGCGAGCGGCTGGTGCTGGTCCGCAGGCGCGAGGACGGGACCCTCGAGCGTGCCGATCTCGAGCCCGTGCGCTTCGTCCCGCTGCTTGCCGGCGTCGAGGAGTAGTTCCGCGCGCGGTCAGACCGGGCGCGCCAGGAGGTCGCCGAGCGCCTCCTCGACCGTCTCGTAGACGGGGATGTCGACGCCGAGCGGAACGGTCGTCAGCCAGGCCACGAGGCCCGGGTGCGTCGTGGCGACCGCCAGCTGGCAGCCGACGACGTCGAGCTGCTCGGCCAGTGCGCCGAGCGTGCCGGTGCCCGCGGCGTCGACGGCGCGCACCGGGGTCAGGTCGAGCAGCACCTCGCGAGCGCCCGCCGAGCACGCCTCGCACGCGGCGTCGCTGAAGGCCGCGCCGGTGACGGCCGAGAACCACGGGCCGGAGGTCACGACGCAGGTCGTCTCGCCGTACGTGCGGCTCATGACGGGAGGGGGAGCGACGGGGTGATCTGCCAGAGCCATCTGGCCCCCGGTTACCCCCCGTCGCGAGCGGGCAAACCGGCCGGCGGGCGCGTGTCGAGCGCGGCGATGGCGTGCACGATCGGCGCGACCTCCGGCAGCGCGCCGCGCGGAAACCAGCGCGCGTCGGCCACCTCGGCCCGCGCGATCTCGATGTCGCGCCGCGGCAGCTCGACGCGGAAGCCATGCAGGGTCTCGTGCCTGCCGTCGTGCCTGCGCCGCAACTCGCCCAGATCGATGAAGCGGGCGTCCTCGATCCCGAGCTCCTCGGAGATCTCGCGGCGCGCGGCGGTGCCGAACGACTCGCGCCGGCGGCAGAAACCACCCGGGAAATCCCACTGGGCGGGCCCGTAGGCGTGGCGGATCAACAGCACCTCGTCGCCGTGGGTGAGCATGCACTTCACGCCCCGCGTGTGTGGGCGGAGCAGGCGCGAGTAGGAGCGCAGGAGCACGTAGCCGACCTGGTAGGCCGGCCGCATGACGAAGTCGGGGACCCGCCTCACCGCAGGCGCCGCGCCACCAACGTGCCGACCTTCTTGCCTCCCACGGAGACCGTGACGCGCCAGGTCCCGGGCTTGAGCCGCAGCCGCGCGACGACCGGGGACGTGCCCTTCACGCGATCGGGGCGCACGCCCTTCGGCGTCTTGCCGATGCGCCGCGCCACCGCGGTCACCGCGCCGGCCGTGTTCGAGGTCGAGACCCGGACGGTCAAGCCGCCCCGTCCGAACAGCGGCGCCGAGAGACTCGCCCGCGCGCAGCTGGACGCCAGGTCGATGCGCGCGTTCGAGCCGCGGAAGCGCCCGCCGCGACGAACCACCACCACGCGCCGCACCTCCTGGCCGCCGGAGCGGAACGCCACGACGTAGGTGCCGTTGCGCAACCCCCGCGCGTGCAGCAGCCGTGGCTTGCTCACGTCGTTGCGGGTCGCCACGTGGACACTCTTGATCAGGCCGCGGCGCGCGACCAGGCGCCGGACGTCCACGTCCGCGAGCCCGGAGGGCTCCAGCCGCAGGTCGCGCCCACGTGGGACCGCGCGCGGGCCGGGCAGCGCGCGGCAGCGCGACGGGCCGCTGCCGCCGGTCGGGGGCTGGGCCCCCGGCGGGGGCACGGCGTCGCGGATCGCCACCATCCCGCCCAGCACGCCCTGGTAGAGCGTGCCGTCGGGCCCGAGCGTGACGGGGGCGTAGTTGTTGTTGAAACCCAGGCCGGTGCCCGCGAGCTGCTTGTAGACGAGCCGGCCGGTGCGCGCCTCCAGCGCGGTGAGGTACCACGGGTCGTCGCCTTCACCCGCCGGCTTGGTCCACAGGTACAGCAGTCCGTTGGCGAGCGAGACCTTCGGCACCGTCGTCGGGGAGATCTCCTCGCTGCGCCAGGTCTGCTCGCAGCGACCGGTCGCCGGGTCGTAGTCGACGCGCGCGATGCCCGGCGAGGTGGTCCTTCCCTGCTCGGTGGCCGTCGGGTTGTTGTAGCCGTAGTTGTTCTCGACGATCAGCGCGTCGCCGAAGGAGACGAGCGAGTTGTCGGTGGCGCTGGAGCCCTTGTCGAAGACAGGCGCGCGGCAGATCTCCTGGCCGGAGCGCCGGTCGTACAGCAGGAGGTTCATCGGGTCCGCGTTGTCGGCGATCGCCACGAAGCCGCGCGACGTGATCGTCGGTGTCGTCCCCGACCCCGCATCGACCTGACCCGGCTTGGCGACCCCGGAGTTCGGATACTCGGCGCGCCAGGTCACCTGCGGCCCGGTCACGCCCGCGTCGAAGCGGTACAGCGCCTTGGCGGTGACGAGATAGACGCCGCCCAGCTCGTCGATCGCGAAGGAGTTGGCGATCTCCTCACCGGTGTCGTAGGTCTTGGCCGCGCCGGGGACGGCGGGGTCGAGGTAGCCGACCGTGCCGCCCGTCGTGACGAACCAGATGCGCCCGCTCCAATCCGGAAGCGCCGAGAAGATCTTCTCGGGGAACGGGACGAGCGTGCTGATGTCATAGGAGCGCTCGAGGGCGAAGCCGTTCGGGTTGGCCGTCTGCTTGACGACGTAGATGTGCCCGTCGGTCGTGGGCAGGACGGCTCGGTCCTGGTCGTCGAGATAGAAGTAGCCGCCACCACCGAAGTCGTTGAACGGCGAAGGCCGCTGCGGGTTGGGCAAGCCACGCGGCGGCAGCTGGAAGCTGGCCAGCTCGTCGAGCGTGCCCGCGTCGAGCATGCGCAGCGTCGGGCCGGCCAGGCCGACGCACACGGTCACGATCCGGCCCTTGGAATCGAACGTGATCGACCCGCACACACTCGAGTAGAACGTCGAGATCACCTCGGGCCGGACGCCCAGCGGCCCCGGGCCCTGGTTGGCGTCGGTCTGGTAGGCGTCGACGTGCAGGTTCGACTTGGCGTTGGGACCCATGAACGGGTGGCGCGGCGGGTCGGGCGACGAGATCGGGTCGGGCGTCGCCGGACTGCCGATGTAGGCGGTGGCGGAGCCGTTGTCAGGGATCGGCGTCGGCTGCGCGCGCGCGAGCGTGGGCGCGACGACGAGCAGGGCGGCGAGCAGTACGACCATGCGCTTCATGGCCGGGCAGTGTTACAACGTCGGCGTGCCGGTGATGAACCAGCGCCGCGGCGTCGTCGCGCTGGGCGACTCGATCACGCGGGCGCGAGGGGGCACGCCGGCGCTGGGGATCCATTTCCAATCCTGGGCGCAGTGGCTGGCCGAGACGCTCGAGCTGCCGTTCACCAACCTCGCGCGCGACGCCGCGACGGTCTCCGACGTGCTCGGCTCGCAGGTACCGGCGCTGCGCGGCCCGTACGACCTCGGCGCGCTCCACGTCGGCGTCAACGACGTGCGCGAGACCGGCTGGGACGCGGTTGCCTTCCAGCGCGACGCGGCCGCGATCGTCGCCGCGCTGGCGGGGTGCTGCGACCGCGTGCTGGTGCTCACCGTGCCGCACGACCTCGGCCGGCCGCGGGCCACGCCGAAGCCGCGCCAGGCGAACGAGGCCCTGCGGCGGGTGGCGGGCTGGGGCGGCGCGCTGGTCTGCGATCTGGCGGGGTTCGGTGGCCGCCGCAACGTGCTCCCTGACGCGGTCCACCCCACGTCGGCCGGCGAGCTGGCGATCGCCGATGCCGCGGCGCGCACGCTGGGAGTCGCTCGCATGCCCTCGTCGCTCGCCGACCCGCTGGGAGGGCCGTGGCACCGAGCTCGCTACGAGGCGTGGTGGACGCAGCTGTGGCTGCGCGACCTGGTGCGCCGTGCGCGGGAGCGGCCGTAGGCTGAACTGCGATGGACCCCACCAGAACTGCGATCGGCACTTGGAGCGGCGGGCGCTTCATGCACTTCGGCGAGGCGCTCGACGACGACCGCCTCGTCGCCCTGCTGCGTCCCGACGACCGCATCCGCACGGTCCTGACCGCGGACGCCTACGGCGCCGGCGATGCCGACCGGATGCTCGGCCGTGCGCTGGAAGGGCTCGATCGCGAGAGCTATTGCCTGGTGGGCGCGGTGGGCCACGACTTCTACGAGGGCGAGCGCGAAGGGGCCAAGGGCTTCCCGCGCTTCACCGACCCCCGGCTGCGTGCGTCCGACGCCTACGCCGGCTATCTGCGCATGGCCACCGAACGCTCCCTGGAGCGGCTGGGCGTCGAGCGCTTCGACCTGCTGCTGCTGCACAACCCCGACCGCACCGGCTACACCGATCCCGTGGTGTGGGAGGGCATGGCCGCACTGCGCGCGGCGGGCCTGACGCGGCTGCTCGGCGTCGCACCCGGGCCGGCCAACGGCTTCACGCTTGACCTCATCGACTGCCTGGAGCGCTTCGGCGAGCTGATCGACTGGGCGATGGTCATCCTCAACCCGCTGGAGCCGTGGCCGGGCGAGCTGGTGCTCGAGCCCGCGCGGCGCCAGGGCGTGCAGCTCATCACGAGGGTCGTCGACTACGGCGGCCTCTTCCACGGCGACCTGGCCGTCGGCACGCCGCTCGGCGAGCGCGACCACCGCTCGTTCAGGCCGGCGGGCTGGGTGCTTCAAGGCGCCGAGCGGCTCGAGCGCATGCGCCCGATCGCCGAGCGCCATGGGCTGACGACGCTGCAGCTGGCGTGCCAGTGGAACCTCGCCCAGGAGCCGGTCGACTGCGTGGTGCCGACGCTGATCCAGGAGGCCGGTGCGGCGGCGCGGCCGGTCGAGGCCCAGCGCTCCGAGCTCGCGACGCTGCCCGAGCAGAACGTCCTCGACGCCGACGAGGTCGCCGAGATCCGCGCGATCGGCGACAACACCGGATGCATGGCGCTCAAGGGCGGCGTGCCCGATCACGAGGGTGCGGCGCGCCCGGATCGCTGGGCGCTGGACGAGCACCTCGCCGGCGTCGCCGACCGCTGGGGCATCGACCCGGCGCGCGACCTCGCGCCGGTGGGCGGCCCGGCCGTAACCTGATCGCCGTGGAGTCCCTGCGCGGACAGCTCCTCATCGCAGCGCCGACCTTGCTGGACCCGAACTTCCTGCGCACGGTGATCCTGATCGCCGAGCACAGCGAGGACGGCGCGCTCGGCGTCGTGCTCAACCGGCCGTCGGAGGCGAGCGTCGGCGAGGTCGTCCCCGATCTGTCTTCGATCGTCGACTCCGAGGAGCCGGTCTTCGCCGGCGGGCCGGTGCAGCCCGGCGGCGTGATGGTGCTCGCCGAGTTCGACGACCCGAGGGACTCGGCGCTGCCGATCGACGGCGACCTCGGCTTCGTCGCGCTCGAGGCGGACCTGGGCTCGCTGGGCGACGGCACGCGGCGGGCGCGCGCGTTCGCGGGTCATGCCGGCTGGGGCCCGGGGCAGCTCGACGGAGAGCTGGCCGAGGAGGCGTGGTTCGGCGCGGCGTTTCGCCGCGAGGACGCGTTCACCGACGCGCCCGAGGAGCTGTGGAGCCGCGCGCTGCTGCGCAAGGGCGGGCCCTACGCGCTGGTCGCGCGGATGCCCCTGGACCCGTCGCTGAACTAGTGGCCAAGCAGCCGCGCAAGCAGAGCAAGCCGCAGCGCTCGACCGAGCCGACGGTCGCACAGCAGCGCCAGGCCTACTACGAGGCGCGCGCACGCCGCCAGTCGCTCGAAGAGCTCGGGATAACCGAGGCCGAACCCGCCAAGCCCGCGCCCGACACCAAGGCCGCGCTGGAGGCGCTGGACTCCTTCGACCGGCTGATGGTGCTCTACGGGATCTGCCGCTGGACCGCGGTCGCCGGCCAGCCGCCCGAGCCCGAGGACTGGGAGGGCGACAAGGACTGGCCGCAGCCCGACGCCGTCGAGTCGCTGTTCGGTTCCTGGGACCAGGCGCTCGCCGAGTCCGGCGTGCTCGACTCGGCCGTGCCCGACATCCTCGACCGCGTCGCCAAGGCCCACCAGGACGTCGCCAAGCGCACCGAGGAGCTCGAGAAGAGCCAACGACGCCTCGAGGAGGAGGCGCAGCGCGTCCCGGAGCTCGAGCGCCAGATGGAGCGCCACAAGGCGCGCCGCGACGAGGTCGACCTGCGCGCCCGCGAGATCGAGGGCGAGCGCGAGCGGCTCGTGGCCGAGCGCGACGAGGCGCGGGCGCGGCTCGCCGAGCTCGAGGGCCGCGCTTCGGATCTCGAGGGACGTCTGGCCGACGCCGCTCAGCGGCCGGCCGCCCCGCCCGACGACGAGTGGGTCCACGAGCTCGAGGGCGCGCTGTCGGCACACGCGCGCTCGGAGGCCGAGCGCGGCGAGCTGCACGACCGCATGGAGCAGCTGCGCGCCGAGCGAGAACGCGACCGGCGGACGATCGCCGAGCTGTCCGCGTTGCTGGCGCGGCACGAAGTCCGCGCCCGAAGCTTCCCCGCCGGCGGGCGAGGAGGACGCGCCCGGGACGGTGCTCGAAGCGGTCGAGCGCGCGGCGGCCGGCAGCGCGCACCTGCGCTTCGCACCGCGCGCGTTCGAGACCGCCGCCGACTCGCCGTTTCGCCGGCCCGGCCTCGTGCTCGACACGCTGCGCCGGCTCGACGAGCTGGCCGGGCGCTACGAGGCCGGGGACATGGGCATGTCGCTCTCCCAGGCCGCGCAGGAGGTCGGCATCACGCAGTGGAAGGCCGGCGTCTCGGAGCTGGCCCGTACCCGCTGGCGCGACGAGTACCTGGTGACCGTCGACGGGCAGGAGGTCGAGCTGGGCCCGCACGTCGGCCTCGGCTCGGGATCGGGGGCGGGCTTCGTCGCGCGCGTGTATCTGCACGTCTCCGACGGCGGCGACGGACTGCCGCGCGGCATCACCGTCGGCGTCGTGGGTCGCCACCTGCCCGACACGACGACCTGATGCTCCTGCGCAAGGAGGGCGACGCGGTCGTCTGCATCGGCCAGGCCTCGCACGCGTGGATCAGCGGGCAGCTCGCCCGCGCCTGGGCCGATCCCGTGCCCGAGGCCGTGTGCCTGGCCGCCGAGCAGCACGACGTCGGCTGGAACGAGCTGGACCTCGCGCCGCTGCTGGACGCCGAGAGCGGGCTGCCGGTCGACTTCATGGGCCTGCCGTTCGACCGGCGCATCGAGCTGTGGCGCGCGGCGCCGCACAAGCTCGCCTCGCAGAGCCTCTACGCCGCGTTGCTGGTCTCGCTGCACGGCACCCGCCTGCTCGACGGCGACGAGCGCGCGGCCGAGTACCTATGCGAGCAGGCCGACCTCCAGCGACGCTGGAGCGCCGAGCTCGACGCCGACCCCGGCGACCTGGCCCGACACCGCGACCTGATCGCCGAATGGGACCGCCTGTCGCTCGGCCTGTGCCTGGACTGGGACGACATCGCGTTCGAGCCGTGGCCGTTCGCGCCCGACCGGCTCGTCGTGGCGTGCGAGGGCAGGCGCCTGGAGGGTCGCTACACCGACGAGGCCGAGCTGCGTGAGGCGCTGCGGCAGGCGCCGCTCGTCAAGCTCGAGTTCTCACTTGCCGCGGCTTGACAATCACGGCGTGTGAACAACTTGCGCGTCCATCGGGCTCCGGCGCAAGTTCGGGGTTGCGCGCGCGTTACGGGCGACATGGACGATCGCCGCTGGAACGACATCCCCGAGCACCTCGCCGGCCGCGCGCTGGAGTACCACCTCTCGCGCCGCGACTTCATCCGCCGCGCGGCCTACACCGCCGGCATCGGGCTGTCGATCGCCTCGGGCATGCCGGCCAGCCAGGTGCTCGCCAAGGCCGCCAAGAAGAAGCGGATGGCCGTCCCGCTCGGCGCCGACAACCCGATCGACCACTTCGTGATCCTGATGATGGAGAACCGGTCGTTCGACCACTACTTCGGCTGGCTGGACCCGGCGATCGCCGACGCGAGCCAGCACCAGACCTACGCCGACGCGTCTGGCAAGCAGTGGGAGACCCGCCACGCGGCCGACATCATGGGCGCGCAGGGGCAGTGGCAGGGCTGCGGCTTCGGCGACCCGGGCCACGGCTGGGACGCCGGCCGCGCGCAGCTGCAGCGCGGGTTCATGGCCGACGGCGCCGGCAACGACGAGTTCGCGCTGAGCTACTACAACGAGGGCGAGCTCGGGTTCATCCACCCGGCGAGCAAGGCGTTCAATCTCTACGACAACTACTTCTGCTCGCTGCTCGGCCCGACCTGGCCCAACCGTTACTACAAGTGGTCGGCGCAGTCGGGCGGCCTGAACAACAACACCCCGCCGGTCGCCACCGCCGGCAACCAGTGGCCGACGATCTTCGACGCGGCGCTTGCGAAGAACCTCACGGCCACCTACTACAACTCCGACCTCCCGTTCTCCGCGGTCTGGGGTGCGCGCGGCGCGAGCTGGACGCGCCCGGTGGCTGAGTTCTATGCCGACGCCGCGGCCGGGACGCTGCCCAACATCACGATCATCGATCCGCCGTTCCGCGACGGCGGCGGCTTCGACGGCATGTCGGCCGACGAGCACCCGCTCGGCGACGTGCGCCTCGGCCAGTCGTTCATGGCCGACGTCGCGCACGCCTTCATGTCCTCGCCGAACTTCCGGCGCGGCGCCCTGTTCATCATCTACGACGAGTGGGGCGGCTTCTTCGACCACGTCAAGCCGCCGCGCGTGCCAGACGTCCGCGCCTCGGCCAACCTCGACGACGACTTCGGCCAGATGGGCTTCCGGACGCCGACCACGGTGCTCTCGCCGTTCACCATCGGCGGCGGGGTCTCGCACGTCGGCCCGCTGGGCCACGAGTCGATCCTCAAGCTGATCGAGCAGCGCTTCGTCCTCGACCCGCTCACCGTCCGCGACGCCAACGCGACGAGCATCGGCGAGTCGTTCGACTGGAAGGTCGATCCCGACAAGGTCGAGATCCCCGACCTGCCGCACCCGCAGCACATCGCGTCGAAGCCGTGCACGATCGGCGGCGGCGACGTCGTCGACCCCGGCAACTCGCACGCCAACGACATGGCCGCGCTGGAGGAGCTCGCCTTCCGCTTCAAGATCCCGGTCGGCGAGGGCAAGCCCCACCAGATCTTCCGCCAGCCGGACTCGGTCAAGAAGGCGCTGGCGTCGTCAAGGGCGTGAGTACCCTGGCGGCGATGATCGGTCGCCGCCTCCTGCTTGCGCTGCCCGTTGCCTTGGCGTTCGCCGCGCCGGCAGCCGCGGCGACGACGTGCGGCGAGCCTGGCGCACAGTGGCAGCGCGCAAAGCCGGCCGACGTGAACATGGACGCCGCGAAGCTTCAGGCGGCGATCGACTACGGCACGCGGAACCTCGGCTTCGCGGTGCGGGTCTACCGCCACGGTTGTCTCGTCGGCTCCGACCGTGCGGCGGCGGCCAACTCCCACCAGCAGTTCGAGAGCTGGTCGATGGCCAAGTCCGTCGTCTCGCTGCTCTTCGGCCGCGCGATGACGATGGGCTTGATCTCGCCGGACGACCCGGTCGGTTCGCTGCTGCCGGAGGCAGACCAGGGCCACGGCGCGATCACGATGCGCGACCTCCTGACGCAATCCTCGGGGCTGCACTGGAACGGGTTGCGCGACTACAACATCTTCACCACGCCCGACCGCGTCCACGACGCGCTGACGCTGCCGGTCGACCACCCACGCGGTACCTACTTCGAGTACGCACAGAGCCCGGTCGCGCTGCTGGCCGAGGCCGTCGGCCGAGCCGCCGGCGAGGACGTGCAGGCGTTCGGCCAGCGCGAGCTGTTCGGCCCGCTCGGGATCCCCGCAAGCGCATGGAAGTGGACGCGTGACAGCGCCGGCCACATCCAGGGCTTCTATGGCGTCAACATGACGCCCGACGACTACGCACGGCTCGGCGACCTGCTGCGGCGCGGCGGGGTGTGGAACGGCAGGCGCCTGCTGATGAAGCGCTACGTGCGCGAGGCGGTCGCACCCTCGGCGACCAACGGCTGCTACGGCTGGCTGATCTGGACCAACGGCGGGACGCCGTGCATCGGGCCGACGATCGGGAGCCGACCCGTGAGCGACGAGCGCGAGTTCCCGGGCCTGCCGCACGACCTCTGGAACTTCTCCGGCCTCTTCGGCCAGATCGTCACGGTGCTGCCGACCCAGGACGTCGAGGTCGTGCGCACCGGGCAGGACGCGGGCCTGGCGTTCTCGGCCGCCAACGACAGCGGCGGCGACTGGGAGCAGGGTCTCTACGAGCGCGTGCTCGCCTCGCTCACCGATTCCACGCCGGTCGCGGGCAACTCGCCGAAGGTGCCCGCCGCCGCCGCCACCGACCACGACTACGGCTTCCAGACCGCCATCTCCCATCCGGACGACTACGGCAAGGGCACCGACCAGGAGCCGCTGGCGCCCGCCGGGCCGCTGCGCGCCAGGGCGCTGCGTCCGCGGCTCGCCCACGTGCGCGCCAGCAGGACCGGCGGCGTCTATCAGCGCGTGACGTGTCCCAGGCTGTGGCCGAAGTGGGGCCTGCAGGCGGGCTGCATCGGCCAGGGCGAATTCCAGGGCGCCCGCGCGCCGGTGGCCTACGAGATCGCGCCGGGCGCGACCACGCTGCTGCGCTTCCGGCTGACGGCCAAGGCACTGCGCTCGCTGCGCCGTGCCGGGCGTCAGACGCTGGCGGCGACCGTCACCAACGTCGACACCGCGGGCGGCACCACAGCCCGCATCGACGTCACGGTGCTTCGGCCCCGATCACGTCGCTGAGGTAGCTGCGCCGGACGGCGTCGGACTGGAGCAGCATCCAGCGCTGCTCGCGAGCCTCCCGGTCGTCGCGGTCGCGCAGCACGTGGCGCACATAGCTCTCCCGCACGACGTCGGGCTGGGCGAGCATCCAGGTCATCGCGCGTTCGTCCTCGTCGGAACGGCCGTGCACGTTGATCGCATAGGACCGGCGCACGCCGCGGGGCTGGCGCAGCATCCAACGCGCGCGCCGGTCCCTGATCCCGGTGGCCGCGGCGCGCGCGAGGAAGTCGGGGCCGAGCAGTACCTGCCGGTCGACGAAGGCCATCGTCTGGCGGTCAGACGCGCGGGGTTCGCGGCGCGGCGCGCTGACAGGCCAGCAGCAGCTTCTGTGCCAGCAGCCGGTCCTTGGGCAGGCTGACCCGCCGGCCTTCGACGGTGGCGGTGAGGGATCGCTTGCCGATCCGTACGTCGTGGAACGTCAGCACGGTTCCACCGTGCGTCGTGACGTCTGCGTCCATTGTGTCTTCTCCAGTGAAGTTTTGGGTGGCCCGCGGCGCGCTGGGGCGGCAGGGCCTTGTATGCGTTCGCCGGGGCGGCCGTGTTCCCTGGGGGAAGGCGCTCTCCGGACTCCTTGAAGGCTAGTGGGCCGGGGATGCGGGTAGCTGAGCGGGACGATGCGCGACGCCCCCGACGGCCCGACCGACCTGCCCGCACGGTCGTGGCGCGCGGTGCTCAAGCGCACCGTCAAGGAGTTCCGCGAGGACAACCTCACCGACTGGGCGGCCGCGCTGACCTACTACGGCGTGCTGTCGCTGTTCCCGGCGCTGATCGCGCTCGTCTCGATCGTGGGCCTCGCCGGGAAGTCGGCGACCGACACGCTGGTCGAGAACGTCGACGAGGTCACGAGCGGCCCGGCCAAGGAGGTCGTCTCCGACGCGATCACCAACCTGTCGAGCAGCCGCGGCGCCGCCGGGGTCCTCTTCGTGGTCGGGCTCGCCGTCGCGCTGTGGTCGGCGTCGGGCTACGTCGGGGCGTTCATCCGCGCGTCGAACTCGATCTACGAGGTCGAGGAGGGCCGGCCGTTCTGGAGGCTGCGGCCGCTCCAGATGCTCGTCACGCTCGTGATGTTGCTGCTCGTCGCGCTGGCCGTCGTCGGCATCGTTGTGACGGGACCGCTGGCCCGCGGGGTCGGCGACGCTGTCGGCGTCGGCGACACCGCGGTGACGGTCTGGAGCTACGCGAAGTGGCCCGTGATCCTCGTCGTCGTGATCACCTGCTTCGCCCTCCTGTACTACGCCTCGCCGAACGTGAAGCTCCCGGGCTTCCGGTGGATCACGCCGGGCGCCCTGGTCGGCGTGACGCTGTGGCTCGTGGCGTCGGCGGCGTTCGCGTTCTACGTGGCGAACTTCTCGAGCTACAACAAGACCTACGGGTCGCTGGGCGGCATCGTCGCCTTCCTCGTCTGGCTGTGGGTGACCAACATCGCCGTCCTGCTGGGCGCCGAGCTCGACGCCGAGCTCGAGCGCGGTCGCGAGCTCGAGGCGGGCCTGCCCGCCGAGAATCAGCTTCAGGTCGAGCCGCGCTCCGAGCCGTAGAGGACTAGAGCGCGGCGGGGTGCCGGACGGCGAAGCCCGCGTGGCTGCGCTGTGCGCTCTGCCAACGCGAGCCGGCGCGGGTCTGGCCGGAGGTGTCGAAACGAACGCCGGCGATCACCGCGTAGACGTGATCGGCGTTGGCGTAGATCGTGATCCAGCGGCCGGGGCCGGGCTCGCCGTACTTGGCCAGCTCGCCCGATGTCATCGTCGTCGCCAGCAGGCCCGCCGCGTGCAGCGCGTATGAGACGGAGCCCGAGCAGTCATACGCGGTGTCCTCGAACTTGCGGTGGCCACCGCCCCAGCGGTAGGGCAACTTGGCGATCCGGTTGCCGGCGGCGATCGCGGCGGCGACAGCGGCGGGGGCGCCGAGCGGCGCGGCGAGCAGGCCGTCGGCGAGGGTCCCGGCCGGACCGAGCGGCAACACGGCGGGGGTCGTGGGCGCGGGCGCGGGCGTCGGGGTCGCACCGCCGGCCGTCGACACGGCGGTCTCGACCGGCGCCGGAGCGGCCGGTTCGGGAACGGGTGCCAGCACCGCTCCGCGGCGCAGCGCGGCGACCGTCTTGGGCCCGACCACCCCGCTGGCATCCAGCCCGGCGGCGGCCTGGAAGCGGCGCACCGCGCGCAGCGTCGCCGGGCCGAAGCTCCCGTCCACGCCCGCTCGGAAGCCGCCCCGCGTCAGGAAGTCCTGAAGCACCCGGACGTCGTGGCCGGAGGCGCCGACACGCAGCGGCCGGTCGCCGAGGTGCCACGCGCGCGCGGCCGCGCTCGCCGGCCCGGGCAGGGCGACGACCAGCAACGCGAAGAGCAGTGCGCGACGGAGGGCCACACCCTCCTGATCGGCGCGCTCAACAGCCCGTTGAGATG
Organism: uncultured Actinomycetes bacterium; assembly: GCA_963825415.1. GTDB lineage: Bacteria > Actinomycetota > Thermoleophilia > Solirubrobacterales > Solirubrobacteraceae > BP-464. Next base: position 867,654 of record CAWGTD010000006.1, read on the forward strand.
TGGCGGAACGTCCGTCCACCCCCGCCCCTCAAGACCTTCCCAAACCCTCCTATCCCTGCTCGACGCAGCGCCCGCAGGCGCCGTGAAGCACGACTTCGTGCTCGTCGACGCGGAAGTCCACCTGCCCTGAGAGACGGTCGATCGCCCGCTCGAGCGCGTGGTCCTCGAAGGGCTCGACCGCGCCGCAGTGGTCGCAGACGAAGTGGTGGTGATGGTGGCCGTCGGGCCGTCGCGGCTCGAACCGCGCGACACCGTCGCCCACCTCGACGCGCGCCACCAGGCCCAACGATTCGAGCTGCTCCAGCGCGCGATAGACGCTCGCCGCGCCGACGTCGCGGCCGCCGCGGCTCAGCAGCCGCCCGAGCTCCTTGGCGCTGATCGCACAGCGCTGCGCGGCAAGCGTCTCGATCACCGCGGCGCGGGCGCCGCCGCGCTGGCGCCCCGCCTGGCGCAGACGGCCGGTGGCGTGCTCGACCCAGCTGTCGGAGGCCGCGCTCATGCGAGGCGATGGTAGGTGGCCACGCGCGCGACGACGAAGGCCGCGACGAGCACCGCGGCGATCGACGCACCCGCGGCGGTGCTCGCGTAGTAGGACAGGTACAGGCCGCCCGCGGCGCCGAGGATCGCAACCGCGACCGAGACCGCAAGCATCGGCCCGACGCGCCTGGTCAGGGCGCGTGCGACTCCCGCCGGCGCCAGCAGGACGGCGACCACGAGCAGGTTGCCCAGGCCCTCGACGGCGACGAGCAGCGTCGCGGCGAGCGCCACCAGCAGCACGAGGTCGGTCGTCGTCACGCGGACGCCCAGCGCGGGAGCCGCGGCGCGGTCGAAGCCCACCGCCAGCAGCCGCGGCTGCGCCACGAGCAGGCCCGCGCCCAGCACGACGACCAGCCCGCCCGCCGCCCACAGGTCGGCATTCGTGACGCCGAGGATGTCGCCGAAGAGCAGCGACCCGAGGCCCGGCGGCGCCGAGGGCGAGAGGCCCAGCAGGATGCCGAGCCCGAGCAGTCCGGAGACGACCGCGGCCACGGCGGCATCGCGGTCGACCAGCGACACCCGCCCCGCGAGCGCCACTCCGGCAGCGGCCGCCACGACCCCGGCGGCCCCGCCCAGCAGCAGCGGTACGCCGACGATCGACGCCGTCACCAGCCCGGGCAGCAGCCCGTGGGCGAGCGACTCGGTCGGATAGGCGAGACGATGCAGGACCAGCCATGGCCCGAGCAGGCCGCCGCAGACCCCGACCAGCGCGCCCTCGAGCAGCGCGCGGCCGAACACGGGCTCGGCCCACGGTTCGGTGAGCGAGTGCAGCAGCGCGGTCATCGGTGCTCGTGGTGATGTGGTGGCACGACGGCCAACGAGCCGCCGTCGTCGAGCCGCACGAGCTCGTGGCCGTAGGTGCGGCGCCAGGACCTCGGGCGTCAGGACGGCGGGCGGGCCCCATGCGAGCTGCTCGCGGTTCAGGCACAGCACGCGATCCCAGGAGCGCGCCTGCTCGAGGTCGTGCGTGGCGAGCACGATCGCGTGCCCGCCCGCCGCGAGATCGGCCAGCAGCTCCTCCAGGCCGGCGGCCGCCGCGGCATCCAGCCCGGTGAACGGCTCGTCGAGCAGCAGCAGGCCGGCGTCGCCGACCAGCGCGCGCGCTACCAGCACGCGCTGGCGCTGGCCGCCCGACAGCTCGCCGAACGTCTCGTCGGCCAGCCCCTCCAGATCCACGCGCGCCAGGGCGCGCTGCGCCGCCGTCCGGTGCTCGCGGCCCGGGCGCCGCCACCAGGCACGCAGCGGCAGCGTCCCCATGAGGACGACGTCGAGCGCGCTGACCGGGTAGTCCAGGCGCGACCGGTCGGTCTGCGGCACGCTCGAGGCGCGCACCGCGACCTCGAGCTCGCCACGCACCGGGGCCAGCTCGCCGAGGATCGTGCGGAACAGGGTGGTCTTGCCGCCGCCGTTGGGGCCGAGGACGGCCAGGCGCTCGCCGCGCGCCAACGCGAACGTCACGCCCTCGAGCACCGTCGAGCCGTCGTAGCCGGCCGCCAAGCCGTCGGCGCGGATCACGTCGCTCATCGCGGGCACCGCACACGACCGCCGGTGAAGCCGCGCACCATCGCGTCGGCGTTGGCGCGCTCCATGCCCTCATAGGTGGCACCGGCCGAGCCGGCGGGGCCAAGCGTGTCGCCGTAGAGGGTGAGCGACGACGTGGCCCCGGTCTGCGCGGCGAGCGCGCGCGCGACCTTCGCGCTCACCGAGCTCTCCGGGAACACCGCGCGGACGTGCTCGCGTCTGATCGTCTTCGACAGCCGGGCGAGGTCGCCGGCCGACGCCTGGCCCTGCGTGCTCAGCGACGGGATGACCGCGCCGATCACGCGGATCCCGTAGCGAGCGGCGAAGTAGCCGAACGCGTCGTGGTCGGTGACCAGCTTGCGCTCGCCCGCCGGCACGCGGGCCACGCACGCCGCGATCGCGCGGTCGAGCCGGGCGAGCCGTGCGGCGTAGCGAAGAGCCGCGCGGCGGAACGCCGCCGCGTCGGCGGGGTCGACCGTGCCCAGCGCGGTGGCGATCCGCGCGGCGGCCGAGGCGACGATGCGCGGATCGTGCCACCAGTGCGGGTCCCCGGATCTGCGGACCGGCACCGCGTCGTAGAGGTCGAGCACCTTCGGGTCGCCGCCCGACTCGGAGACGACCTTGTCCATCCAGCCGTCCAGTCCCCCGCCGCTCTCGAGCACCAGCTCGGCCTCCGCCGTGTCGCGGACGTCGCCGGGGCGCGGCTCGTACTCGTGCGGGTCGGTGTTCGGCCGCAGGATCCCGACGACCCGGACGTGGTCGCCGGCGATGTTGCGCGCGATGTCTGCGAGCTGGGTCGTGGTCGCGACCACCGTCGGGCGCGAGGACCCGCCGGCCCCGCATCCGGCGATGGCGACGCAGGCCAGCGCCGCGAGCGCGCCGGCCGCGGCGCGCCGGGGGATCGCCCGAGCCACGACGGCCAGGGCGAAGACGCCGGCGGTGGTCACCGCGATCGCCGCCCCGGGCGGCGTGTCGGTCTCCACCGAGGCGAGCAGGCCGAACGCGCCCTCGGCGGCCGCCAGGGCGATCGTCGCCAGCTGCCAGAGGCGCAGGCGCGCCACGAACAGCCGCGTGGTCGCCGCGGGGACGACGAACAGCGCGCTGACGAGCAGGCCGCCGATCGCCTGCAGCGACGCGACGGCGGCGAGGGCGACGACACCGAGCAGCACGAGGTCCGGCACCCGCGACCGCGCCCCCAGCGAGGGGGCGGCGTCCGGATCGAACCCACGAGCGAGCCAACGGCCGCCCAGCAGGTGGGCGCAGAGCAGGGCGAGGGCCGCGATCGCGGCGGTGACGGCGATGTCGTCCGAGCCGATCAGCAACAGGCTGCCGAACAGCAGCGTGTCGACCGACCCGCCGGAGTGGAAGACGTCGGAGGCCAGCAGGACGCCCGCGGCGAGGCATCCGGCGAGCAGCACGGCCACGAGCGTGTCGGGTTCGCCCTCGCGGCGGCCGGTCAGGCCGGCGACGGCCGCGGCGAACAGGCCGGCGGTGGCCAGGGCGCCCAGCACGGGTGAGAACGCCAGCCCGTCGGCGAGCACCAGGCCGGGAAAGGCCGCGGTGCCCGTCGCGTGGACATAGAAGGGCAGGCCGCGCAGGACGATCCATGTCCCCAGCACCCCCGCGAGCACCGCGAGCAGACCGACCTCGATCAGCCCCCGCTGCACGAAGGGCAGTGACAGCGACGTCAGCACGCGCCGAGCGTACCGTAATGAGACTCATTCTCAGTTACTTGCTGGTGTGTCCTCAATCGGACCGGGCCGGAAATCGCCCGCATGCCCACTCGACAAGCGGGTAGGTCGAGTTCGAGGGCGTCGTCGTGGGGTTTCCTCCAGGAGGCATCGCGACGTGACTTCCGAGGTTCGTGTTCAGACCGATCCGCTGGAGGTCACGTTGCCGGAGCAGCACAAGGCGCTCAGCGCCGACTCGGAGGAGACCCGGGAGTCAGCGCTGACGCTGACCATCTCGGCCGCGATCAAGCAGCTCTACGCCAGGTTCTACGGCCACGATCGGACCACGGCGACGACCTACAACGTCAACGTCGTGGTCCGCGTGCTCCAGCGCGCCGGTGAGCTGCCCGTGCCCGAGGCGGCAACCCCCGCCGCGACCCGAGCCCAAGCGTGAGACGGCCCCGAATCGCGACACGGGTCGCCGAGCCCGACGACGAGCTGCTGCTGGCAAAGATCGCGACGGGCAGCGCCGATGCGCTTGGCGAGCTGTATGACCGCTACGGCGACCAGGCCTACCGCGTCGCGCGATCGGTCTGCCGGGACGACGCGCGCGCCGAGGATGCCGTCCAGGAGGCGTTCATCTCGATCTGGAAGAGCGGGGCGACCTTTCGGCCTTATCGAGGCACGGTCGCGGCCTGGGTGCTGACGCTCGTTCGCTACCGCGCGATCGATGTCGCCCGTAGCCACGGGGCGACCGCCGCCCGCCGGGTGGGCGACTCGTGGATGGACGAGCGCCCTGCTCCCGACGATGTCGCAGCCCACGTCATCGCCCGCGAGCACGCGACCCGGCTTCATGGTCTGCTCGACCGCCTCCCGGACGCTCAACGAGAGGTGATCACGCTCGCCTTCTACGGCCAACTGTCGCATTCCGAGATCGCCGCCCAACTCGGCGTCCCGACCGGGACGGTCAAGGGCCGCATGCGCCTCGGTCTGGAGAAGCTCCGAGCGGGGATCGCACAGCCCCACGCCTAGACGATCGCTTCAAGCAGCGCCGACAGCTGCCAGAGTCAGGCGGTCCGCAGTCATGGGCGAGTCACATCCGGTTCCGACGCGCCAGGTCCAGGGCCCGAGCGGCCCCAAGGTGGTGCCCCGTGGAGAGCCAGGCGCCGTGGCGCGGTGTGGTCGGGTTCGCTGGTCATGAGCTCCCACTCGACTCCGCGCCGGGACAGCGTCCAGAACTCCGCGAAGCGGCGGCGCCTGCTGCGGCGCTGGAGCCAGGACGAGCGCAGCTCGGCGTGCCGCGTGGCGGCCTCGATCCGCACCACCACCCGGGCGTCCTCGCCGGCGGCGGGCTCGAACTCGGCGACGACGTCCGCGCGGATCCGCGCGCGACGATCGATGCGCAGGTCGGCTCGAGCGGCGAGTGCGGCGTCGAGCTCGGCGATCCGCGTACGTGCTTCATCGATCGCGTCGGCGGCCAGCCACGGATCGCCGTCGCCCGGATGCGTCCCGCCCGGATGCACCGCCATCCACCGCGCCAGTGCCTCGCGGCGACGGCGGCGGCGCAGCTCGTAGGAGATGCCGACGACGGCAACGAACAGGAACGCGAGGCCGATGTAGAGCCCGGTCAGGGTGGGTGCCGCGTCGTCGTCGAACTGATACGGCGTGCGGTCGAGTGGCTTCGCTCGCGGGTTGACCTGCGCGGATGCCGGCCACGCGACGCCACCGGCCGCGATTGCCGTCGCGCCGAGCCACAGGCCTGCGTGCCACCGAGTTCGCATCCGAGCCGATGCTATTTCGGCAGGCAGTTGCCGCCCAGAGTTTAGACGTGTCATAATTTGTGTCGTGGCAAAGTTGACTCGTCGTGGGCTGCTCGCCGGCTCGGTGCCCGTGCTGGGCGGTGCGGCGATGCTGCACTCCGCGGTTCCGCATCGTCACCCCTGGGACACCGAAGCCGAGGCCGCCGTCGAGCACGCCGGGCACTCCTCCATCAATGGCGGCCACGCGAGCTTCCGCGACGGCCGCACCGTGGACCACGTCGCCAACGGCTTCGACCCGCACGCGATCGCGCGCGACTTCGACTGGGGCAAGACCTCGCGGCTCGCGTCGGGCCAGGTGCTGCGCCAGTGGGAGCTGGTCGCGGTCAACAAGGAGATCGAGGTGGCGCCCGGGGTCAAGTTCGACGCCTGGACCTACAACGGGCGCATCCCGGGGCCGACGCTGCGCTGCCGCGAGGGCGAGCGACTGCGTGTCACCTTCGTCAACGGCTCGAACCACCCGCACACGATCCACTTCCACGGCATCCACCCGGCCACGATGGACGGCATCCCCGGCCTCGGCGCCGGCGAGATCGCGCCGGGGCACACGACGGTCTACGAGTTCGACGCCCTGCCGGCCGGGCTGCACCTCTATCACTGCCACGTCCGGCCGCTCGCCGAGCACATCGCCAAGGGCCTCTACGGCGCCTTCATCGTCGACCCGAAGGAGGGCCGCGAGGACGCCGACGAGATCGTGATGGTCATGAACGGCTTCGACACGAACTTCGACCGCTCGAACGAGTTCTACGCGGCCAACACGATCGGCTTCGCCTACATGCACAAGCCGCTCGTCACCCGCAAGGACCAGCTCGTCCGCGTCTATCTCGTCAACGTCCTGGAGTACGACCTCGTCAACTCGTTCCACCTGCACGGCAACCTCTTCAACTACTTCCCGACCGGAACGTCGATGGAGCCGAGCGAGCTCACCGACACGGTGATGCTCTGCCAGGGCCAGCGCGGGATCCTCGAATGGCGCTTCCCCCATCCCGGCCGCTTCATGTTCCACGCTCACCAGTCCGAGTTCACCGAGCTGGGCTGGCAGGGCTTCTTCGAGGTCGTCGACTGATGGAGGCTCGCGGCGCCACCTCGGGCGACCTCCACCCGGAGCGCTCCGGGCGGATGCCGGGCTGGTTGCTGGGGCTGCTGCCGCTGTTGCTGATCGGCGGGGCGATCGGCGCCTTCGCCGTCCTCGGTGGCCCCGGTCTCGGCGACCGGCGCGGCCCACCGACCGAGGAGCTCGCCGTCGAGAAGACGGTCCTGCATCCGGGGACGATCGCGCTCACGGTGCGCAACGACGGGCCCGACGCCGTCCGCATCGCGCAGGCGCAGGTCAACGACGCGTTCGTGCAGTTCTCCGGCGCCGAGCAGCCGATCGGGCATCTGCAGAGCGCGACGGTGCGTCTGCAGCAACCGTGGGTGGAGGGCGAGGCGTACGAGGTGGCGCTGGTCACCTCGGCCGGCGGCACGATCACGCACGACATCGCCGTCGCCGTCGAGACCCCGGACGGCGACCTGTCCTTCTTCGGGTTGATGGCGCTGCTCGGCATCTACGTCGGGGTCATCCCGATCGCGCTCGGAATGCTGTGGCTGCCCTGGATCCGCCGCATCTCCCCCAGCCTGCTGCGCGCCGTGATGGCGCTGACGGTCGGGCTGCTGGGCTTCCTCGCCATCGACGCGACGCTGGAGGGCCTGGAGCGGGCGGGCGAGGGTTCACAGGCGTTCGGCGGCGCCGCGCTCGTGCTGCTCGGCGGTGTGGTCAGCTTCCTGCTGCTCACGGGTGTCTCGGAGTGGCTGGCTCAGCGCCGCAGCGCTGCCCGCGCCGCGGGTGCGTCGGGTAGCTCGCTGGCGCTGCTGATCGCCGTCGGCATCGGCCTGCACAACCTCGGCGAGGGTGTGGCGATCGGCTCGGCGTACTCGGTCGGCGCGCTGGCTCTGGGCGCCTTCCTGGTGGTCGGCTTCGCGATCCACAACACCACCGAGGGCCTTGCGATCGTCGCCCCTCTGGCGCACCTGCGGCCCTCGTTCGGGCGGCTCTCCCTGCTCGGGCTGATCGCGGGCGCGCCGGCGGTGCTCGGGGCGTGGATCGGCGCGGCCGCCTTCAACCCGAGCTTCGCCGCGTTCCTGTTCGGCTTCGGCGCGGGGGCGATCGTCCAGGTGATGGTCCAGCTCGCCCCGTCGCTGCGCGATGCCGCAGGGCGCACGCTGCACCCTGTCGCCGTCGCCGGGTTGCTGGCCGGCATCGCGCTCATGTTCACCACTGGGCTGCTGGTGAGCATCTGATGGCCGCGGTCGACCCCACGCGCCCATCCGAGGCGATCGAGGACTACGCCAAGGCGATCTACACGCTTCAGCGGCGCGGCGGCGGGACGCCGGTGTCCACCAACCATCTGGCGGAGCGGCTCGGCGTGACGCCCGCGTCGGCGTCGGCGATGGTCAAGAAGCTCGCCGACCGCGGGCTGGCCGAGCACGTCCCCTACCACGGCGTGCAGCTGACGCCCGAAAGGCGAGCGCGTGGCGCTCGAGGTCCTGCGGCATCACCGGCTGCTCGAGCTCTACCTCGCCGAGCACCTCGACGTGCCCTGGGACCGCGTGCACGACGAGGCCGAGGCGCTCGAGCACGTGCTCTCCGAGGACCTCGAGTCGCGCATCGCCGCCAAGCTCGGCAATCCGACGCACGACCCGCACGGCGACCCGATCCCGTCCGACGACCTGAGCATCGACGAGGGCGACACGCGCAGCCTCGCCGACCTCGCCCCCGGCGACAGCGGACAGTTCGTCCGCGTGTCGGACTCCGATCCGGCGATGCTTCGCTACCTGCACGAGCGCGGCGTCCGGCTCGGCGACCAGCTGGAGATCGTCGACCGCCAGCCGTTCGACGGGCCGCTGACCGTGCGCTTCGGCGACGAGCTGCAGACGCTCGGCGGGGCGCTGGCCGCGGCGATGCGCGTCGAGCTCGACTAGCTGATGTTGCGCAGGCTGCTCGGCAAGGACACTGCCGGCCGGATCGGCGACGGGTTTCGCGGGCGGCCTGATGTCGACCTCTCGGGCTACGCCGCCTCGCGAGGCCTCGACTTCCGCGGCCAGTCGAGTCTCGCGGGATACCTCGGGGCGTTCACCTTCACTCCCGAGCTGCAGTTCAACGTGCTGCGGGGCGTGCTCCCCGGAGGCCGCAGCGGGGTGCTCCTGCACCACGTCGCCATCCTCGACCCCGAATCCGCCAGCGGCCAGTTCTACGGCAAGAGGACGGAGAAGGTCGGTGGCCTTGCAGCCGCGGATTTCATCCCGTTGACCGACCTGTTCTCGCCGAACGTCCACTTCTTCCGGCTGCCCGAGACGAGGATCGCTTTCCGGCTGCCGGCCTCGGTGAGCACGCTCGCGAGCTTCCACGTCGCGCGGCGGACCGAGCGGGCGCGCGGCAGCGCGTCCGACGACTTCCTCGCGGCGCGTGGACTTCAGCTCGACGAGTGGCGGCTGATCGCGGACCGCCGCGCGGACCTCGACCTGCTCGAGCGTGTCGTGCGCGGTCCGCTCGGCGACGCGCTCGTGCGCTCGGACGCGCTCGGCTTCACCGTCGAGTTTGCGTTCGGCCAGCTCCTCGTGACTCGCCAGGACTTCCTCGCCGACTTCGACGAGTTGGACGCCTTCTGCCGCGAGGCGGTCGCGATCGCCGACGGCATCGCAGCGCTCGACCCTCCTGGCCCACCGCCGGCCGACTTCGACGTCGCGCTGCCCGAGCCGGCGTGGCTGGCGTCGGTCGCCGCGAGCCCGGACGAGCGCTACATCGACGCCTCAAGCGGGGCGTGGCTGGAGCCGCTGTTCGCCTACGCACAGGAACGCAGCATGCGCGTCGAGGACCCCGCCTCGTTCCATTCGGCGTTCGCGTCGCTGCCGCTGCCCGGCGCGGGGTTTGGCGTGGCCGCGGGGCCGGGAATTCGCGTGGCGGCCGCCTGTGAGCGGCGCATCAAGGACATCGACGTCTACAAGAAACAGTGGCCGGACGCCGGCCTCGCGGTTGGCTGCAACATGGTGGTCATGCCGTCGAGCGCGCCGGACACCGAGCCGGGCGACGGCGTGCCTCACGCGGGCGCGCGCCATGCCGTCCGCAACGGAGTGCTCCTGCTCTATGCGATCCGTCCGACGTGGCAGTTCCACGCGGAGGCGATGGACGAGCTCGTCGCCGCCGCACACGCGCTCCAGACGCAGTGACTTCTCACACCCGCCGTCGCGGCACGCAGGTGTGGAACACGCGGCGGGCGGTGAACTTGCGGCCGCTCGTGGAGACGATCCTCACCGTGACCCTCACGGTCCGGCGGCGGAACCCGCGCATGTCGATCCGCGCGACCACGCTGCGACCGGCGATGCGCCGCTTGACGCGCTTGCCGGCGACGCGCACGCCGGCGCGCCGGACCCGCTGGCCGCGCGGGAGGCGCGCGTGGATGGTCAGCCGGCGGCGGCTGCGGCACGTGCGGCGCCCGGAGACCGCCAGCGGCTCGGTCACCGCGAGCGCGGCGAGGTAGGCGGCCTTGGGATCGAGCGCGGTACCGCGGTCGGTCCGAACCGGCGCCTGGAAGGTCGCCGGCGTCCCGTCCGCGATCACCACCTGGCTGCTGGCCGCGGCGGTCGAGGCGACCTTCTGGCTGTCGGCGCTGTTGACCAGGATCGCGAGACGGTGGCCGGCGACGAACCGGTGCGACATCGGCCAGATCTCGATGCCGACCTCGTAGGGCGCGTTCGGCACCAGCGCCACCGGGTTGGAATGCGTGTGCCAGAGGCCGCGTCGGGACGGGTCCTCGGCGCGATGCGACGCCCGTAGCCACCCCTTGGCGACGAGGCTCGCGCCGCCGTCGGGCGCGATGTCGACGACGCGCGCAACCCAGTCGGTGTCGGTCGCCGCGGTCGTGGCTGTGAGCCGCACCGTCGAGGCGCCCGTGATCGTCATGGCCTCCTCGAGCACCGGCCCGACGAACGCCGTCGCCGACACGTTGAGCTTCTGGTCGGCCGGGTCCTGGAAGTTCGAGTCGTCGAACCCGCCGAGCGAACCGCCGTCGTGGATGATCGACGTGCCGCCGGTCAGCTCGACCGGCGCGCCGGCGACGAGCGTGCTCCCCGGCCCGGGGCAAGGATCCGAGCGCACGAGCGAGGCCTCGGTCGCCCAGCTTCCGGTCGGCGGATCGGCCGGGCCGGGGCAGAGGTTCCACGACGTCGTGGTGTGCTCCGGCAGCCAGCCGGCGAAGCTCCGCCACGTCCCGCGCCACGACTCGCGGCCGTCGTAGACGGTCGGGCTCGACGGGTCCACGTCGAAGACGGCCACGCGCGGGAAGCGCGCCAGCTTGGCGGCGCGAAGCGCCGCCGATGGCGTGCGCAGATAGATGTCGAACCACGCGAGCGAGGCCGCCATGATCAGGTCGCCGGACGGGCCGCCGGTTGCGCCGAGATGGCCCCACGGGCCGAGGATCAGCGCGTTGCGCTCGGGAGCGGTCAAGTAGTTCAGCGACGCGGCGCGCGGGTAGATGTCCTGCCAGCCGGACACGTGCAACGCCGGCACGCGCACCCCCGCCGCGACCGGCCAGAACGCGCGCTCCTTCCAGTAGTCGTCGAACTCGGGATGCAGGATCGCCTCCATCGCAGGGTTCGCCGTCGGCTGCCCGGTGCGGCTGTTGATCAGCGTCGGCGCGAGCGCCGGGTCGGTCTCGGGGTTGATGCGCTTGTTGGGGACCACCCCGGCGAACAGCGCGCCGAGGACGACCAGGTCGACGCTCGCGGGAATCCCGCCCGGGTACACCACGTCGCGGTAGCCGTCGCTGAACGCGGCGGCCGGGACGATCGCGCGCAGGTGCGGCGGGCCCGTCGAAGCGGACAGCTCGGCGTTGATGCCCGGCTCCGAGTAGCCCCACATCCCGATCCGGCCGTCGCTGAACTTCTGCCGCGCCGCCCACTCGACGACGTCGTAGCCGTCGAGCGCCTCGCGGCGGCAGAGGAAGCAGTACGTGCCCTCCGACGCGCCCGTGCCGCGCGAGTCCACGATCAGCGCGGCGAACCCGGCCCGGGCGAACGACAGCACCGAGTCGCGCTCCGAGCGCGAGGGGTCGTCCTTGTTGTAGCCCATCTTGATGATGACGGTCGGCAGCGAGTCGACCGCGCGGCCGGACACCGCCGGCTGCAGAAGGTCCCCGCGCAGCACCACCCCGTCGGACGCCACGATCTCGAGGTTGGTGGTCTTCACCGTCTCGGTGTAGAGCGGCTCCTGTCCAGCCGCCGGCGCCGCCAGCGCGAGGCAGCCGGCGAGGGCGAGCAAGCACGCACGGATCGGCGCCACCGACGGGCAAGGTACGTCAACGGTTCTCAGGGCGCGCCGGGCCGTACGCGGCTGGCGCATCCTCCGCGCCGAAATGAATAAGGTCGCGCCCATGCTCGGACGCCCGCAGGAATCGCTCACCGGCCGCCGCGTTCTCATCACCGGCGCGGCACGAGGTATCGGCGCGGCGCTCGCCGCGCGGCTGCACGAGAAGGGCGCGCGCGTGGCGCTCGTCGGCCTCGAGGAGGACCACCTTCGGGAGGTCGCCGCGCGCTGCGGCGACGCGCCGTGGGCGCTGTGCGACGTCACCGACCGCGCCCGCGTCGAAGCGGTCACCGAGGAGGCCGTCGCCGCCCTGGGCGGGCTCGACGTGGTGGTCGCCAACGCCGGCATCGCCGCCCAGCTCCCGCTCGTCGGCGGCGACCCGACGGTCATGGAGCGCACCATCGCCGTCAACGTGATGGGCGTCTACAACACGCTCCGCGCGGCCGGCCCGCACATCAGCCACGCGCGTGGCTACGCGCTTCCGATCGCGTCGGTCGGAGCGGTCGTGCACCTGCCCCTGATGGGCGCCTACAGCGCCTCGAAAGCCGCCGTCGAGGCGCTCGGCAACACGCTCCGGATCGAGCTGCGCCCGTCGGGCGCCCGCGTCGGCGTGGGCTACTTCGCCGAGATCGACACGGACATGACCTCGCGCGGGTTCGGGACCGAGGCCGCCGAGAAGCTGACCACCCACCTCAAGCCGTTCATGCGCGTCGCTCCGCTGCACGTGGCGATCAACGCCCTCGAGCGCGGCATCGCCCGGCGGTCACGACGCATCGTGGCCCCCGCCCAGGCCGCGCCGCTGCTGCCACTGCGGATGCTCGCCCAGCCGTTCATCGACCGCGCGGTGCAGCACAACCTCGCCAAGGCGCTGGACATCGCGCGCCGCGAGAACGCCCCGCTGACCACCCCGCAGCCGGGCGCCGACGACCGCGCCGACCGCGCTCCTGCCGGCGTGTCGTGAGCGCTCGGGTCGCCCCGGGGAGCCGGCGCGACGTCGGCCTCTTCACGTGGGGGTTCGGCCAGGTGGCGGGGATCGTCTCGCGCACCGAGCCGCCCAACCTCTTCATGACCCTCGGTCGGCATCGCTCCCTGTTCCGCGGCTGGCTGTTCTTCGCCGGCCGCCTGATGCCCGGCGGCAAGCTCCGGCGCCGCGACACCGAGCTGACGATCCTGCGCGTCGCGCACCTGCGCGGGTGCCGCTACGAGTTCGAACACCACGTCCGGCTCGGGCGGCGCGCCGGGTTGGACGACGCGGACATCGGCCGCGTCATGGACGGCCCGCAAGCCGGATGGCCGCCGCGCGAGCAGGCGCTGCTGAGCGCCGTCGACGAGCTGCACCGCGACGGGGACCTGTCCGACGCGGCATGGGAGGCGCTGCAGGCCCACTTCGACGACCGGCGGCTGATCGAGCTCGTCTTCCTCGTCGGCCACTACGAGATGCTCGCCACGGCGATCCAGGCTCTGCGCATCGAGCCCGACCGCCCGCGGCGAAAGAGCACGGGGAAGCCCGCCTCCGCGCATTGAGCTCCCTGCGCAGCCGAGCGGCGGCGGGCACCCGGCAGATCGGCTCGATCGGACTGCTGACCCGGCACACGCTGGGCAGCGCGCTGCGGCCTCCCTACAGCTACGGTCCGGAGCTGGCCGCGCAGTTCCTCTTCGGCCTGCGCGTGGCCTGGTTCCCGATGGTCGTGGCCTCGGTGGCCTTCACGTACGGGCCGGCGGGAGTCCAGGCCGCGGGCTTCCTGAACCTCTTCGGCGCGCTCGATCGCCTCGGCGGGCTGTTCGCCCTGATCGTCGTCCGGGAGTTCGCGCCCCTGGTCTGCGCGATCGTCATGGCGGGCGTCGTCGGGACCGCGATCTGCGCGGACCTCGGGGCGCGCAAGGTGCGCGAGGAGCTCGACGCGCTGGTCGTGCTCGGCATCGACCCGGTCAAGAGCCTGGTGGCCCCCCGGTTCATCGCCGTGGTCGCGCTCACCGCGCTGCTCAATGTCTTCGCGCTGCTCTTCGGGACGTTCGGCGGCATGCTCGTCACCCTCACCAACCACGCGCCGCTGGGCCCGTTCTTCGCCTCGTTCTTCAGCGCGGCCTCTGTACCCGAGGTTGCAGCGTCGTTCGTCAAGACGACGATCTTCGGAGGCATCATCGCGATCGTCTGCTGCTACTACGGCCTCACGGCCAGCGGTGGGCCCGAGGGCGTCGGACGCGCTGTGAACCGCTCGATCGTCGTCGCCTTCTTGGCCATCGGCGTCGTCAACTACCTCTTCACGCAGACGATCCTGGCCACCTACCCCGACCTGTCGTCGGTCAAATGAGGGAGCGGTACTACGCCCTGGGGGTTGCTTGCGACTTCGCGTTTCGCGTCGTCCGCGGCGTCTTCTCCCGCCGGATCGTGCCCTACCTCGGCGAGTCGCTGCGCCAGGCGGGCATCTTCATCGTCGGATCGCTGATCATCGTGCTCGCGCTCGTCTTCGTGCTCGGGCTGCAGTGCGGCGTCGAGGGCGCCTACGGCGCCAAGGCGGTCGGGGCGAGCTCGTCGGCCGGCGCGTTCACGGCGCTGTGCAACCTGCGGGAGGTCATCCCCTACGCCTTCGGATACATGATGGCCGCAAAGGTGGGCACCGGCATCGTCGCCGAGATCGGGTCGATGCGGATCTCGGACGAGATCGACGCGCTCGAGGTCATGGGCATGGACTCGGTGCTCTACCTCGGCTCGACGCGGCTGCTCGGCTGTTGGCTGGTCCTGCCGTTCGTCTACGTGATCGCGATCGTCGTGGGGATCACCGCCTCCTACCTCGCCGTGGTCGTCCAGATCGGCCAGGTTTCCGCCGGCGGCTACCTGCAGCTGTTCTGGATGTTCCAGACGCCCCTGGACTTCGTGTTCTCGCTGCTCAAGGGCATGGCGATGGCGACGTTCGTGGTCATCGTCGGGCATCTACTTCGGCTACCACGCCGGCGGCTCGGGACCCGTGGGCGTCGGCCGGGCGACGGCCAAGTCGATGTTCGTCAACATCCTCGGCATCCACATCATCGGGCTGTTGGGAACCCAGATCTTCTGGGGGTCCTCCCCGCGGAGCCCGATCGGGGGATGACCGTGACGAGCCGCGCGGCCCGACCGGCACTCGTGGCGCTCGCGACGATCGCCATCGCCGTCGTGGCGGTGATCGCCGGCGCCGGCGCGTCGCCCTACTCGGTTCGGGCGCAGTTCGACAACGCGAGCCAACTGGTTCGGGGCGATCTCGTCCAGGTCGGGGGACGCAAGGTCGGCACGGTGGCGGCGATCGGCCTCACCGACGACAACGTCGCCGAGGTCAAGATCGACCTGAGCGACGGCAGCGTCCGGCCGTTGCACGACGGGACGCGCGCGACGATCAGGACCGTCGGCCTGTCGGGGGTCACCAACCGCTTCATCGACCTGACGCCGGGGCCCGACAGCACGCCGGAGATCCCGGACGGCGGCGTGATCCCGGCGACCCGGACCCGCGGGGTCGTCGACCTCGACGCGGTGCTCGACGCGTTCGACCCCGCGCTGCGCCACGACGTGCGCGGGTTGATCGCCGACGCCGCCGTCGCCTTCGACGAACGGTCCGCGCACCAGGTCAACGCCGGGCTGGAGTTCCTCAACCCCGCGGTCTTCCAGCTGACCGCCGTGGGACGCGAGCTGACCCGTGACGAGCCCGCACTGGAGGAGCTCGTGCGGCGGACGTCGTCGCTGGCGGGCGTGCTGGCGCGCCACCGCGAGTCGCTCGGCGCCGGCCTCGTGTCCACCGCCGGGGTCCTCGACGCCCTCGCGTCGCGCGACGACGAGCTCGCCGGAGCGCTGGGCGACGCGCCGGAGACGGTGGCCGCGGTGACGAGCCTGCTGCGACGGCTGCGCACCCGCACCCTGCCCGCCGTGCAGCCCGTGGTCGATCGCCTCGGCCCCGTCGTGACCCCGCTGGAGACCCTGCTGCGCGAGCTGCCCACCACGCTGCACAACGCCGAGCCGCTCGTGGCGGGCCTGCGGCGGCTCGTGCCGCAGGCACGCGCCGAGCTCGAACCGCTGCCGGCGCTGCGCCGCAGCGCGGTCCCCGCCATCGCAAGCGTCACCCGCGCCCTCCGTGACGTGCTGCCGATCGTCACCGGCCTGCGCCCATACGCCCCCGACTTCGTCTCCGGGTTCTTCCTGGGCTTCGGCGGGTCGACCGGCGCGGCCTACGACGCCAACGGCCACTTCTCCCGCATCAACCTCGAGGGCGGCCCCCAGAGCGCGACCGGCACGCCGCCGCTCGGCGCCGCCGGCTACCGGACGGGCCTCGACGCCAGATGCCCCGGAGCCGCGGAGGAGCCGGCCCCCGACGGCTCGAACCCGTGGCTGGACGCCGTGGGCACCGCCTGCGATCCCAGCGACGCCAAGGCGCCATGACGCGGCGCTCGCTTCGCCTCCTCGCGCTGGTCGCGGCCGTCCTCGCAGCGGGCGCGCTGGCCGTCGTCCTGACCTCCGGACCGAAGGGCGGCGGGGACGTGGCCGTCGACGTGGTCTTCGACGACGCCCGCGGGCTGGTGCCCGGCCAGCTCGTCCAGGTCGCGGGCGCCCGCGTGGGCAAGATCACCGACGTCTCGGTGACGCCCGACCGCAAGGCGCGCATCCACATGCGGGTCGACTCGCGCTTCGCCCCCTTCCACCGCGACGCGACCTGCACCATCAAGCCGCAGGGGCTGATCGCCGAGAACTACGTCGACTGCAACCCGGGCACGCCCGACGCCCCGCCCTTGACCGCCCGCGACGGCGAGGCGCCGACGGTGCCCGTCAACCGGACGACCCAGCCCGTGAGCCTCACCGACCTCTTCGAGGTCTGGGACGTCCCGACCAGCCAGCGCCTCGGCGTGCTGCTCTCGACCCTCGGGATCGCCACCTCCGGGCGAGGCGAGGACATCAACGCGATCCTGCGCCGGGCCAACCCGACGCTGGCGATGGCCCGCCGCACCCTGCGGCTGCTGCACCGCCAGGGTCACCAGCTCGAGACCCTGCTCGACGAGTCCGACGTCGTCGTCGGCGCCCTCGCCGCCGACCCGGCCCGGCTGACGGCCTTGATTCGCGACGCCGGGCGCGTCGCCACGAAGACCGCCTCCCAGCGAGGGGCGCTCGAGCAGGGCATCGCACTCCTGCCCGCGCTGCTGAAGGAGATGCGCCCCGCGCTCGCGAGCCTCGACGCGACGATGGCGGCGGGCACGCCGCTGCTCGAGCGGCTCGAGTCCGCCGCGCCGGACCTGATCCGGCTGTCGGCGACCGTTCCGCGGCTGGCCTCCGTCGCCCGGCCCGCCCTGCGGCGCTTCGCCCCCGTGCTGCGGCGCGGGGCGCGCGTCGCGAAGCGCTCGCTTCCGCTGACCCGGCTGCTGCGCAGCTACGCCCACGACTCGCTGCCCAGCGCGGTGACGGCGGGCGAGCTGTTCCCGACGCTCGAGCAGCGGGGCCTCGTGGCCAACCAGCTCGGGTTCTTCCAGACGATGGCGCTGGCCGCCGCGCGCTACGACGAGCACGGGCACCTGCTGCCCGCGCACGTGGGGTTCACCCGCTGCCTGCAGTACGCCGAGACGCCGGACCCCGCCTGCAACGGCACCGCCGACGGGCCCGCGCCCTCCTCGGCGGCCCCCAGCCCCCAGGCCCGCGCCCTCCTGGAGTACCTGTTGGGATGAGGCGCCAAGGCTCCCTCGCGGCCCGCCTGCTCAACGACCCGCTCTTGTTCGGCGCGGCGATCCTGCTCGCGGTCGCCGGGATCCTCTACATCAGCTACACCGCGCCGCAGGGCCTGCCGTGGCAGGCGACCCGGTCGATCGAGGTCGCGGTTCCCGACGCCGGCAAGCTGTCGAAGAACGCCGACGTGCGGATCGGCGGCGCGCGCGTCGGGCAGGTCCTGGGCGCCCACGCGGTGCCGGCCACCGCCGAGCGCCCGGCGCACGCAGTGCTCGACGTCCAGCTGCACGGCGACGTCGCCCCGCTCCCGGTCGACACCACCGCCGAGGTGCGGCTCGCCTCCGTGCTCGGAGGCAAGTACCTGTCGATCGTCCCGGGCCGCTCGGAGCGGACCATCCCGTGGGGCGACCGGCTGGCGCTGGAGCGCACGAGCGCCAGCGTCGACATCGAGGACGCCTTCCAGATCTTCGCCCCGAAAGGTCGCCGCGCGCTGCAAGAGTTCATCGGCGGCTTCGCCATCTCGATCGCCGGCCGCGGGGAGGCGCTGAACGCGGCCACCGGTGACGTCGCCGACCTTCTGCCGGGCCTCGAGCGCGTGCTGGCGAGCCTGGCGACGCGGCGCTCGAACCTGGCGGGGTTCCTCCACGGCGCCGCCGGGACCGCCTCGGCGTTGAGCGCGGTCGCCGGCGACCTCGGCGGCCTGGTCGACGTCACGGCCACGACCTTCGAGGCCCTCGACCGGGCGGGCCCCGCGCTGGGTGAGAGCATCGCCGCGCTCCCGGGCGCCGAGCGGCAGGCGACGAGCACCCTGCGCACGATGCGGCCGGTCCTCTCCGACGTCGCCGCGATCACACAGGAGCTGGCGCACGCGGGCACGGTCCTCCCGGCGTCCGTGCGAGAGCTCGACGGGGCGATGCGTGCCGCCGTGCGCGTGGATCCCGCCGTCGCCACGCTGGCGCCGCGGATCGACGATGCGCTGCGGGCGGTCGAGGCGTTCGCCGACAACCCCGCGAGCACGCAGGCGCTGAAGATCCTCGGCGGCGAGGATCTCGCCACCTTCGGCACGTCGGCGTTCGTCGGCCTCGGCGCCGTCCTCAAGACGACGTGGGACGCCGAGAAGAACTGCCGCGTGACCTCCACGTGGGTGAAGCGGATCACGGCGATCACCAGCGACGGCGACGAGGGCGGCAACTGGCTGCGCATGGGCCCCGTGTCCGACCAGGAGATGGCCCGCCCGTCCGCGCGGCCCTCCGAGAGGCTCCACTACAACGCCTACCCCAACGAGAACGCGCAGGAGTGCGAGGCGGGCCACGAGGGCTACGCGCCCGGCCAGAGCTTCGGCAACCCGCCCGGGCTGCAGGGCACTCCGGGAGCCGGCCGATGAGGCGCTCGACACGGCGCCCGTACGTAGTTGCCACGGCGATGCTCGTCGGGCTCGCCGTCGTGTCGTGGTTCGCGTTCCAACCGGGCCTGCCGTTCAGCTCGCCCTATCGGCTCGACGCCGTCTTCTCCAGCTCCAACGGCCTGCGCGCGGGGTCCCCGGTGCGCGTGGCGGGCGTCGACGTCGGCAAGGTCGCGAAGATCCGCAAGGGCCCGGGCGCGACGACGATCGTCACGCTCGAGATCGGAGACCGCGGCCGCCCGGTGCACGCCGACGCGGTCGCCCGCATCCGCCCGCGGGTCTTTCTCGAGGGAGGGTTCCGCGTCGAGTTGGCGCCGGGCACCCCCGACGCGCCCGAGCTCGTGGCCGGGGGCGTCATCCCCCTGACCCAGACGACCGTGCCCGTGCAGATGCACCAGGCGCTGACGATGTTCGACGCGCCGGCGCGCGAGAGCCTGCGGCGGACGCTCGACACCCTCGCCTACGGCTTCGACGGCGGCGGCGCGGAGGGGCTGCGCGACGTCGCACCCGAGCTCGCGCCGGTGCTCCGCGACACCGCGATCGTCGCCCGCGCCGCGCAGGGCACGGAGCGCCACGACCTCTCGCGGCTGGTCAAGGCGACGGCCACCGTCGCAGCGGCCCTCGACCAGGGCGACGGCCGCGTCGGCGACCTCGTCGACAACCTCGCCGTCGTGGCGGGCGCCGTGGACAGCCGGTCGGCGCAGCTCGCGGCGACCGTGGAGAGCCTCGAGGAGACGCTGCACGAGGCGCCGGGGCCGGTGCGCGCGCTCGAGGCCGCCCTGCCGGCGCTCGAACGCGCCGCCGGCCACCTGGAGCCGGCGTTCGCGATCGCCCCCGCCGCCCTGCGCGATGCCTCGGCGGCCCTCGCGGACATGGGCCGGCTCGTCGCGCCGGGGCGGCGGAGCCGGACGCTGTCCGCGCTCGGCACCGCGTTTAGGGACCTCCCCGCGACCGTCCGCCGGCTCGCCCAGGTACTGCCGGCGTCCAAGCCGCTGACCGACTGCCTGAGCTCGCACATCGTCCCGCTCCTGTCGGCGACCGTCCCCGCCGACGACAACGGGCAGCCCCAGCCCGTCTGGCAGGAGTTCGCCCACCTGCTCGTCGGGCTGGCGGGCGCCTCGCAGAACTTCGACGGCAACGGGCACAACCTCCGCTACCAGGTGGCGGTGGGCCCGGGGACCCTGTCCAAGGCGGCCGTCCCCGGGCTCGGCACGCTGCTGGCGACCGCGCCGTCGACGCTGCGCTCGCAGCCGCTCCCCCCGGCGGATCGCCGGCTGCCGCCACTGGTCGCAGACCAGCCATGCTCGGCGCAGCCGCAGCCGCAGCTCGGCACGCCGAGCGGCAGCAGCGGGCTGCGCGCGATCGGAGACGACGCGCCGTGAACCTGCGCCGCGAAGCCCGCTGGCTGTGGCCGATCACCGCGATCATCGCGATCGCGCTCGTCTGCGGCGCCTACATCCTCACCAAGCAGCGGCTCGAGTCGCCGCTGGCGGACCGCTACGGGTTGAACCTCGAGTTCGCCGCGGTCGACGGGGTCAAGGCCGAGACGGGCTCGCCGGTGACGGTCGCCGGCGTCGCGGTCGGCCAGATCGACGGCTCGCGGCTCGAGAACGGCCGCGGCGTGCTGCACGTGCGCATCGACCCCGACGAGTTGCCCACCGTCCACGCGGGCGCCCGCGCGGTGCTGATGCCCAACACGCCGCTGAAGGACATGCAGATTCGCCTCGACCCCGGGCCGGCGACGGCCGCCGTCCTGCCCAAGGAGGCGACGGTGCCGCTGGCCTCGACCACCAGCCCGGTCGACTCCGACGAGCTGCTGCGGGCGCTGGACGCCGACACGCGCGACTGGGTCAAGGGGCTGTTCGCCGACCTCGGCGTGGGCACCGACGGCCGCCGGCGCGAGGTGCGCGCCCTGCTGCGCTCCCTGGGCCCGACCGCCCGGCAGATGCGCGAGGTGACCGCCCTGATGGCCCGGCGCCGGCGGGTCATACCCCGGCTCGTCCACAACCTGCGGGTCGTCGCCGAGGCGACCGCCCGCGCGGACGGCGATCTGCGCCGGCTGGTCGACGCGGGCAACGCGACGCTGGGCGCCGTGGCCGCCCAGGACCGCCCGCTGCAGCAGGCGCTCGAGCTGTTCCCCGGGAGCCTTGACGCCCTCGGGAACACGCTGCACCGGGCGCAGCCCTTCGCCACCGTCCTACGCCGCAGCCTGACCGCGCTCGACGCACCGCTCGCGGCGCTACCGCGCACGCTGCGCACCCTGCCCGACGCCACCCGCGGCCTCGTGCCGCTGCCACCGCGCGAGCTCGAGAAGTTCGTCGACGCGGTGGCGCCGCTCGGACGTGAGGTTCGCCCCGCCGCGCGCGACCTCGAAACGGCGACGGCGCCGCTGAACCGCGCGTTCGCGTCGCTGAGCCGGACGTCGAACCAGCTCGCCTACCAGCCGCCCGACGGCCGCCAGGGCTACCTGTTCTGGCTTGCGTGGTTCATGCACAACATCAACTCGATGGTCTCGACCGACGACGCACACGGGTCGGTCGTCCGCGGATACATCCTGCTGTCCTGCGCCTCCGCCGCGATCAGCCCGAC
This sequence comes from uncultured Actinomycetes bacterium, assembly GCA_963825415.1. GTDB lineage: Bacteria > Actinomycetota > Thermoleophilia > Solirubrobacterales > Solirubrobacteraceae > BP-464. The sequence continues at coordinate 889,201 of CAWGTD010000006.1, forward strand.
GCTGAGCGACGCGCTCACCGAGGCCGGCTTGACCGAGGGCTCCTGCCCGAAGGGCGCGCCGTGATCACGCGCCTTCCCTCCCGCGGTGCGATCGCCGTCGCCGTGCTCTTCGCGCTGGCCTCGGTGTTGCTGATGCTCTTCGTCTGGCGCAACGTCGGCGGCGTCACGCCGCTGGCGCCCAAGCAGTACCGGGTGCACGCGCTGTTCACCGAGGCCAGCCAGCTGCAGGCCAACGCCGACGTCCGGATCTCCGGGGTGAACATCGGCAAGGTCATCTCGGTCCGTCCCCGGGGCCTGCGCAGCGACGCCATCCTGTCGATCGACGCGCGCTACGCCCCGCTGCCCTCCGACGTCCGGGCGATCCTCCGCCAGAAGACGCTCCTGGGCGAGACGTTCGTCGCGCTGTCTCCCGGGAACCGCGACCGGCCGCCGCTGCGCGAGGGCGCGACGATCCCGATCGACCAGATCGCGCCGACCCAGCCGCTCGACCGGGTGCTCGGGATGCTCGACGCGCCGACGCGCGCGCGGATCGTCTCGCTGCTGACCAACAGCGCCGCTGCGCTCGACGGCCGCGAGGAGGACCTAAACGCCGCGGCCGGCAACTTCGCCAACGGGTCCCGCGAGCTCGCCGAGCTGACGCGGATCCTCGACGGCGAGCGGCCCGAGATCGAACGACTGCTGCGCGACGGCGGCGCCGTCCTGCGGACGGTCGGCAGCGAGCGCGAGGCGGTCCGCGCCGTCGTCCGGTCGGGCCGGCGCGCGCTCGGCGCGACCGCGCGACGCAACCGCGAGCTGACGGCCACGGTCCGGCTTGCGCCGGCGCTGCTGCGCGAGCTGCAGCTGGCGTCGGCCGCGCTGGAGCGGACGACGGTGACGGCCGCGCCCGCGGTGAAGCGCCTGAGGCGCGTCGCGCCGCTGCTCGAGCCGGCGCTCGTCAGCGTCCGCGACGTCTCGCCGCAGGTGCGCCGACTGCTCGCCGAGATGGGCGAGCTCACGCCGGTGGCCCGCCGCGCCCTGCCCGCCGTCAGCGCGCTCCTGCGGGCGTTCTCTCCGCTGACGTCGGCGCTGGCGCCCGCGGCGGCGCAGATCGCGCCGGTGGTGTCGTACGTGGGGACCTTCGACCGCGAGCTCGTCGCCACGATGGCCAACGTCGTGTCCACCACCGACGCGACCTCGCCCGCCAGCGACGGGCGCCAGACGCCGTACCTGCGCACGCTGACGGCCCAGGGCGTCGAGACCGTCGTCGGCTACGCCAACCGCCTGGGCGCGAACCGCCACAACGCCTACCGCTCTCCGGGAGGGCTGGCGGCGATCGCCGAAGGCCTCACCTCGTCGAACTGCGCCCACGCCACCGAGGGTGGCGACGCGCCGCCGTGCCGCCTGCAGCCGGGCTGGCGATTCGGCGGCGGGCCCGTCCGCTACTTCCAGCGCATCGCGCCCGCGGATCCGGGCGCCCTGAGGGCTCGTTTCGACCGGCGAAACGGCCATTCGCAGCTGTTACCGTCGCGGCATGCGAGCGGTCCTCGGCGCCGGAGCAATCGCGGGCGCTGTCGTCGCGCTGAGCGGGGCGGTGGCGCAGGCCGCGCCGGTCGCCGAGAGCGCGCGGTTCGCGGCGTCCGACGGTGTGACCCTGCAGACCACGATCACCGGCGAGGGAGCGCTGACGCCGCGGCCCGTGATCGTCGAGTTCAGCCCCTACGGGCGCAACAGTGGAACCGTCAACGCCGGGCCGGCCTACAACTACCTGCTCGTCCAGATCCGCGGGACCGGCGACAGCGACGGGAAGTTCGACGCGCTCGGCGCCCGCACGCAGGCCGACGTCGCCGAGGTCCTCGCGTGGGCGTGCCATCAACCGTGGAGCAACGGCGCGCTCGGCCTCAACGGCTTCTCGGCCAGCGCGATCACGATCTACAACTCGCTGCACCTGCCGCTCCCGTGCGTGAAGACCGCCGTCCTGAAGTCCGGCACCCACGAGCTCTACCGCGACCTCCTCTATCCCGGCGGGATCAGCAACATCGTCCCGGGCGCGGGCGTGATGGCCCTGATCGGGGCGCCGGCGGCTTCTGCAGGGCTTCGACCGGCTGGGCCGCGATCCGGCGACCGGCGCCGACATCCCCCAGGGCCTCATCGCCGCCGGGCTCAGCGCCACGGAGCACCCCACGCTCGACGACTGGTGGAAGCAGCGCGGCTTCCGCGGAGACGTCAACAACCTGCCGGTCCTCACGATCGACGGGTTCTTCGACGTCGAGTCGCGCGGCGCGTTCCAGGGCTATCAGGAGCTGCGCGACGACGGTGCGCACCTGATCGTGATCGGCGCCCACGACGGCGCGCCCGTCACCACCGATGCCGGCGAGGCCGACATGAAGGCGTGGTTCGACCGCTACCTGCTCGGCGTCGCCAACGGCGTGGAGAACCAGCCGCGGGTGCGCCTCTGGCTGGCCGACGGCGACCGCGAGGATCTGCTCGCCGGCAAGTTCGTCCGCGTCGACGGCAGCGACTGGCCGATCCCCGGCACGCGCTGGACGTCGCTGGCGCTCGACCCCGCGCGCAGCGGCTCGGCCCGGTCGATCAACGACGGCTCGCTGCGCCTGGCCGCGCCCACCGCGACGACGACCGCACCTATCCGTCTGTGCCCTCCGATCCCGAGAGCAGCGATCCGCCCAACGCCGCGATCGTCGGAGCGGCGGGCTCAACGCCCTGACCAACGCGTTCCCCTTCTTCAGCGACATGCGCGTCGCCGAGACCAAGGGCCTCTCCTACACGACCGTGCCGCTGAAGGCCGACGTGCGCTCTGCGGGGCCGGCGAGCCTCGAGCTCGAGCTGTCGAGCACGGCGCCGACGACCGGGATCTGGGCGCTCGTCTCCGACGTCTTCCCCGACGGCGTCCCGCACCCCGTCGCCAGCGGGCGGCTGCTCAGCGACTTCCCCGCGATCGACACGGCCAAGTCGCTGAAGGATCCCGAGAGCGGCGACGTCGTCCAGCCCTACGGCCGCTACGACACCGCCACACCCGCGACCCCCGGCCAGAAGCGCCGCTACCGCGTGGAGCTGTGGCCGATCGGCAACCGCTTCAAGGCCGGCCACCGCATCCGCCTGCACATCATCGGCGCCTCCTTCGCCTCCCTGCCCACCGCCCCCGCGGCCAACACCGTCACCGAGGGCGGCGCCGCCGCGTCGCGGCTGCTGCTGCCGGTACTGCCCGGGAGCGACCTGCCTGGCGCCCTCGGCGCACCCGCCGCGGTCGCCGAGAGCTGCACGGCGCGCCGCATGACATTCCGCGTCTCGGGCCCCGGCGGCGTCCGCATCGTCAGCGCCCGCGTATTCCTCGACGGCAAGCGCAAGCGCACCTTCCGCGCTGCTCGCGGCAAGCGTTTGCGCCGCTTCACCGTCGCCGGGTTGCCGGCCGCGGGGCGGCACACGCTGCGGATCGACACGTACGACGCGCGCGGGAAGCGGGTGCGCCGCTCGGTGCGGCCGTTCCGGGGGTGTACCGCGAAGGGGAAGCCGAAGACAACGGGGAGGTTCGCGCCGCGGTCTGGTTCGCGGTAGAGCACGAACTTCGGGAGAGCCGACGCCCGGACTCGAACCGGGGACCCCTTCATTACGAGAGCGACCAGGCTGTCGAGTGGGGTCAGGCTTGTTGCAGCAAAGTCCCTGCAAACCAGCTCGGTTTGCAGATTGGACATGACTCGATGGTACTTGACGAAACGGCGTTCCGGACCCAGTAGCGGACCCGAGGACCGCCCCCGAGCTCTCCGAGCGGCCCCGATCAGTCCGCTCCTGCTTTGCCGCAAAAGCAGGAGCGAGGGTGATTGCTCGGAAGGCTGACGAGTCGAACCGGGGTAAGCCTTGTTGTAGCGGATGGTGAAGGTGCTGGAAGAGAGTTTGGGAGCGGTGCGCTGGCAGACGCTGGTTGCCCTAATCGTGGCCGGGACGGTCGCGCTGCTCACGGCTGTACCGATCAGCACTGCGGCGCTCACCCGAGCCACGATTCGCGGGGAGGGGCTGACGGATGGTCGTCATCTCGCGGTTATTTGGCTGAGCTCTGGTCGAGTGCGGCTCGTGCGGGACGACGAGCCGCTCGACGGCGGGTACGTGCTAGGTGCCCCGGAAGGCTGCCCGTTCAAAGGCGCGGTGGGAGGCGGTGAGCTTGCCTTCGATTGCCACCAGGGGAACGGATCGGTGCCACTCCTCTACGACTTCTCCAGCCGACGTTTTCACGAGCCGGCAGGCATGGACCAGCTCACGCCGCGCGACGGAGCGAACGGCGAGACCTATTCCACCGAAGGGGTCGGGAGCCAACTGCTTCGCATCTCGGTGGTCGGCAATCACGTCGATGGCTATGACCTCTTCAACTGGCAGCAAGGCCTCTTTGTCCACCCGACCTTGACCGCGACGACCGTGCTGTCGCTGAACACGCCGGACGGACTGAAGCCCATCTGCGCGCCGGTCCGGATCCCGAAACACAACGTCCCCTATGAGTACGTCGGATACGAGCATGCAACCGCGGTCGGGGACTACGTGCTCCGCTGGTACCGGCAGCATCTGGTGTTGCAGCGGTGTGGCTCGAGTCGCCAAGTCACATTGACGACTCGCCTGCATGGGAGGCCCGTGCTCACGCGCACGTACGTCGCGTGGGCCGACCGGCGGCGGGCTCGCATCCAGCTTTTGCGCTCAGGGCGGCGGTTCAGCACCGCGCTACCGCCGCCGACGTGCTGCGGGCCCCCTGTGCTGAGAGGCACCGAACACCGGCTCTTCATCACCGACCGCACCGCCATCGCCGTGACCGTTCCCAGCCGCTGAGCGGCTCCTGCTTCGTGCCGAAAGCGGGAGTGCTCGACGAGTTAGGCAGGGGCGAGACAATCAGCGGGTGGCGGGTCGCGACATCCTTGTGAGCGTTGCGCATCGGGATGGCACTGCTGCGGTGTTCCGCGATGAGGAGTTGATGCCGTTCCCCGACGTCGAGCCCGTGTTTCTGACCGGGTATATCGATGGCCGTGGCGGGACTGGTCTGGATGGATACCGCCCCGCGTTGGCGGGCCTGTCGGATGACCGGTCGGTGCATGGTGGATTGCTGCCGCCTGGGGCGGTCGGCGCGGAGGTGGTCGATCGCGCGGGCGCGCGCCATGCCGCTGAAGCCGAAAACGGTGTGTGGTTGATCGTGCTCGACGATGCGGCGACGGGTGATTCGCCACCCGTTCGGTTCTTCGACAGTGCCGGTAAGACCGTGCGTTCGCCGCTCCCCGAGGACTGGCGTCGCGCCGACGTCGACGATGCTGAGGAGCCCTGCCCGGCGTGCGGGTCGGTGGCGTGGGAGCAGGTCTGGCCGAGCGACGACTCGCGTGGGATGGGCTCGTCGGATGGCGGCGAGATGGAGCCAAGCCCGTTCGTGGTGTGTTGCACGTGCGGGCATGAGGAACCGGTCGGCGTCTGGGTGGGGCTGCCGCTGCCTCTCGACGCCCATGAAGAGGACGAGGGGCCCGACACCGCATGGCTTCGGGAGCGAGCGCTGCGCAACGCGGCCGTACTTCGGGAGGTCGACTTCCCGATCTATGTCGCCGCCGGGTGCATCGGTCCCTGGCGACTGGTCGGCTGGAGTCGGACAGGTTCGCGCCCCGGCCGCGGCGGGCTCGTCGGGGTCACACTGGCCGATGACGAGCCGGAAGCGGCCGACCTTTCAATCGACCTCGAGCTCGCGCGCGAGTCGGCGCACGAGATGCCTCGCACCGCGGCTCGCCGCGCCCTGCAGCAGTCGTTGGACCGCGAGATGAGCTGGCCCGACCGCTCCGAAGGCGGACTCACGGTGTGGCTTCGAAGCCGAGAGCGCGACCTCGCCGCCCAAGCGGCGGCGGCAACCGAGGACGAAATCAGGATTCCCACCGAAGACAACGAGGTCCGGTTCGCCATCGCCCGATCTGGCGACCGGTGGGCCGCGGTAGGCCACCACAACGACCTCGTGATCACCCTGACAGGACGCCAGAGCAAGCCAGAGGACGTTCGCCTCGTACGCGTCGCTGACCCAGCGGAGCTCACGCCGGACTAGCGAGGGGCACCTGCTCTCGGCACGAAGCAGGAACGCGCTACCTCCGGCGGGCAAGTCGGTCATGGCTGTAGAAGCGCATAGGCGCCAAGCTTCCTTCCCGGGGCGAGGGAGATCTGGTCACCCTCGCGCGCCGAGCAGATCCGACGCGGCAAGCTTCCGTCGCGCTTGCCTGCCGCGCAACTGGGCAACCCAGTCGTGTGAGCGAGTTCACGTTTGCCGAGGGTGCAGTGGTTGCTGCCGTGGCGTTCGGCCTATTCATGCTTCTGCTCGGGGCGCTGCGCAGAAACGAGTGGTCCTTGGCGCTCATCGCTACGGGCCTGACACTTCTCGTCGCGACAGCAGCCTTGGTAGGCCATGCGCTTGCGGAGAACTGTGATCCGACCACCTGCGACGAAGGAAGCGCCGTAATCGTGTTCGGCATCCCCGTCATGCTTGGGGTCCTGAGCGCATGGCTATGGCTTCGCGCTTGGCGGCGCAACTCCAACCGAATCGGCTAACTCGCGCCAATTTCGCTCCTGCGGCAGGGTGCGGTCCGGCTGCGCTGTTGTAGCGGCAGCGGGGGAATGGGTAATGGCTGTAGAAGCACTACCCCCTCCGGCGTTGTCTTCCGGCGGCGATTCGACCACGACAACGCCCGACGGACGCGATCTGTAGTTGGTCCAGCCGTCCTCATCGGTCCGCTCGTCCCTCCATCAGCACACCACCCCGGCGTCGCATCACACGGCGCGGCCGCCACAAGGTCATGGGCACGTCCGACACGACGGTCAGGGAGCGCGCAGCCGCTTCGGGCACAGAGCGGGCGTCGTTCCATCGACGAGTGCCCGCTGGTCGGCACTCAGCGCAGGCACGACAGTCCAGTTGCGATGCCGATGACGAGCAACACGAAACCAGGGACGGCGAACACTGCACCTGCGCTCATCCGGCGAGCTACGGCAGTGGCTACCGTCAGCACGCCAGTGGCCACGAGCAAGCCCCCGAGAACCGCCAGCCTGTCCTCGGCTGCTGACCCGCATCCCGAGCCAGATCCGGTCAACCAGTAGTAACCGAAGTACACAAAGACCGCCCCGAAGCAGGCGTTGACAACTGCGATGGTGACTAGGAGCGGCCCCGACGAACTTCTGCCGGGAGCGCGTTGTCCCCAAGTCCACCGCCGCCGTCGCGTCACGCCGGACATGCTCCCATCACAGATCTCCTGCTGCGGCAAGGCGCTAGCGCGCTTGCGGCACGAAGCAGTAGTCAGTCGCCGGGCGCTCCGCAGGACTGCGGCACCATGTTGGGAATGCATGACGCTCACCGCTGGCTGAACCAGCACGCAAACGTCACCGTCGTGTTTCCCGACCGCCCCGCGCCTGGGAGCGATTGGCGCGCGGAGGAAGGCTACGGCTGGATCTTCAAAGCCTGGTTTCGAACGTGGGGCGAGTCACGCCAAGCCATGGAGGCGATCCGAGCCGAGGGCTGGGAGCCGAAGTTCTGGGGGCGCAAGATCCGCGTTCCGATTGACGATGGATTCGACGGCTATAGGCTCGCCGACCTTGTGATCGCGCGCTGGCCTGAGGTGAGGATTCAGCTCCGATGCGACTAGACCGGCTCTAGCTCGCACGCTACCGCTTGTGAGGCAAGGCGTGAGTCCTGCTTTCGACACAAGGCGGGACTCCCAGCGTCAGTCGGGGATCCACCCGGCGACGACGACTTCAGGGTTGCCCTCGGCGAGCCATTGCTCTGAGCCGCCGTAGCCCCACGAGATGTGGTCGTGCATTCCTGGTTCTTCCATGTCGTTGTACTCCACGAGCTCGGCGAGCTGGTCTGCCATTCCTGACCGCGCGTCCTTGTTGCCTGCCACCTGAAGTTCCTCATCCCGTACGGCGAACCGGAGCTTTCCCGGCGCATCGGCAATGACGAGTCGTCCAAGACCCGTGAGTTGTTCGCCCTCCGGCGGCGCGATCAGGGCGAAGTCCGCCGAGCCATCACGCAGCGCCTCGGTGATGGCGTCGACGCCCTGGCCATCGGCGTAGATGACGATCTCGCCTGTCTCGGGGTCAGGGCCGACGGCCGCCAATCGGATGCTCACCGACACCAAGGGAACCACCAGGCTTGCACTTCTGCAATTGCGGCAATGCGAGCCAGGCTCGCTTCCGGCCTGAGACGATGGGCCGTGTGTCGCCTCTCGGCGTCTTTTGCATCGCTGCCGCGGCGTGGTCAGCCCTGTTGCTGGCTTGGCAGTGGGACGGCCTGGCAGGTAACCACAACGGCGTTCTCACGGCCCTGGCGGTCGTCAACCTCATAGCCGCGTGGGGCGTTGCCGTCACCGCCCGTAGAGCATGGTTCCTGGTGCTACTCGGGATTCCCGGCCTCGTCGTTTTGTTCTTGGTCTTGTTCTGGGGCGGCTAGCCAGCGTCCGCGTTGTGGCACACAAGGGCTAGCACGCTGCTGCGGTGACGAGCACTGGATCGCTCCGTAGCATTCGGGCATGGCGGAGCCTGATTCACACGGGTACCTCGTCGGCCGAAAACTGGGTCGCGAGGTAGCGACCTGGGCAATCGACAACGCCAGCGGCGAGGATCCACCACTCGACCCAGGCGAGGTCATTCGTGGCGCGATAGATGCCCTCAAGGAGACCACGGCCCCTCAGGGAGAACAGGCCGACTGGCCTCACAACGGTTAGGCGCGCTTGCCGTGTAGCAATGGTGCCTTTGCGGCAAGGCGATAGCGCGCTTGCGGCACGAAGCAGCAGTCGCTTTGCGAGCATCTGCGGCGTGCAGGTCCTGGTGATCGTGGCTTCCATTCTGCTGGCCGCTGCGGTCGGCCAGGCCGTCCGAATCGCATTGATCCATCGGGACTTCAGACCGCTACTGTTCGCGATCGGGCTAGCCGTCGTGGTGGTTCTCGCGATCCAACTCCAGGACCGCTCGGGCTAGCGCGAATCTCGCTTCTGCGGCGGAGCGAAGTCGCTCTTTCGGCACGGAGCGAAACTAGGGTCGGCTACGAGAACGGCGCGCTTCGTTCGGTCCCGGCACTGACCCAAGTCAGCTCGCCGTTGGCTGTTCGGAGCGAGTTGGGATCGATCTCACCGCCTTGGTCGAGAAGTCGTACGTGATGATTGGTCAGTTCATGGACCTCATACTGCGGCGCCGTCGCGTACGCGTCTTGCGCGATCCACGCCACCGCCCCCGACTTCAACGCCGCAAGTCGGGTCGTGTGGCCAACCCCGTAGGCCGATCTCTGGACCTCCGCGTAGCGGGGAACGCGGCCCGTCTGGACGTCATGGATCGTCCGGCCGCTGCGCAGGTCTACATCCCGCACCCAATATTGAGCCCCGTCCTGGCCGACCGAGTAGTCCTCATAGGCCACCAGACGCCCAGCCAGCGCGAAGTTGCGCTGTCCGCCTTTCTCCAGCAAGTTCTCCGCGTAGGTGCCCAGCTTTACTCGCCGCCCGATTCTGAACAAGCACCCGTACGTGTAGCCGTCGCGCTGATAGATCCGGGCGTGGGAAGTTCGCACCAGGGTGCGCGAGCGTGCAAGGGCGCAGGTATGCCCTGGTGATGCCACCGCCGGTGTCGCCGCTGGAATCGCCACGAGCCCCACAAGCCCGATCGCCAGAGCCGAGCGCATACAGACACCAACCCTCGGCCCCAGCGAGGGTTGCTCCGCAGCCATAGTTTTTTGGCGATCTCACACCTACCTCTTGTCGCGTTGCCGCTCGTGCGACCGCCACTGTCACTCTTGAGGCAAAGCAGCACCCGCACCACTTTGAATGCGGCCGCGGGTTGAGAGCTACGTGAGGCAAATCGCGCGTGACCGGATGCATGCCCTGGTAGTGCTGATCTTGTGGCAAGCATGAGGACCAGGTGGCTCGGGGCGTTCGCGGTGGCGATCGCTGCTGCTGTCTGTTTCCCGGCTGGGCGAGGGCCGCGCCGATCTGGCCTGCGGCCGGGGCCGTCGAGGAGCGCCAGCAGTTCGGCACTTCGATATCTGGGTTCGGCGGCTGGCTCGTGTGGAGTCGCTATGACGCCAAACGGCGGGTCTACCGGCTCGTGGCGTTGCACGAGGGGCGCGTGCGCACGTTGGCGATCCGGTCGCGGTCGGTGGCCTTCGACGTGGATCTTGGACCCGATGCGCGTGGGCGCGCTGTGGCTGTGTATTCGCGCTGTCGCGAGGAGCCGGTGACGGGGCCGCCTGTCGGGCCGTTCCCGTTTTACCGGACGGGTCGCGGATGTCGCCTTTACGCGTATCGGTTTTCCGCGGGGCGCGAGCGGCGGTTGAGCGTCTCGATTCCGGGCGGCGGCTCGCTGTTCATGCCGGCGATCTGGCGCGAGCGTTTGGTTTTCGCGGTGAGCGCGGATAACGGCAGCTACGGGTGGCCGCCGATCCCGCGGATCTTCGTCAGGACGGCGGGGCATCGCCCGAGAGCGATCCGCGGCGGAAATCGCGGCCGACCGAGCAGCAGTTCCAACGGAGTGGGGCCGAGTCGGCTCGACATACGTGGACGGACGGTCGTCTACGCCTGGGGTTATCTCCCGACCTCCGATGCCTGTGGAGCTTCGGAGATCAAAGCCAGTCCGCTCACCAACGACGAGCTCGTCGTCCAGCAGTTGGGCGGCTCACGGAAGGTCGTCGCGCACGGCGGTTGTCCGGCAGATGGGAACGTCTCGCTCTTGGGACAGCCCCAGCTGACGTCGACCACCACGCTGACCTACGTGGTGTGGCGCGCCCATTCGGGGACCGGCTTCGTGCGGCGGCTGGATCTTGCTGACAGGCGACGCCACGACGCCGACCTCGGCTCATTTCGCCCCGAATCGTTCGCAACCGACGGACAGGGAACGAGCATTCTCAGCGTCGAGGATGCTCACGCGGGCGGTTCCCGTATCACCAGCACACAGCTTGCGTTCGCTGGATGATCCTCTGCTAGCCAGGGACGCTTCTGCGGCAAGGCGTAGTGCGCTACCGGCACCAAGCAGGAGTTGCATGTCCTGCGTCAGATGACCGAGAAGCCGGCCACCAAGAATGCGACTCCCATCGCGCCCGTGTACCAACCGAGCGTCCGGGTCTTCCGAGGGTCGTACTTGATCCGTCCCCATTGGCCTTGACGCCGGGCGTAGTCGACCCACCAATCATTCGCGCCACGGTGATTGGTGATCAACGCGTAGCCGTGGTAGAGGAGCGCCACCCCCGCGGCGAGGAAGACGAACCCCATCACCGTCATCGATCGCGCAGGACTCCCCAGCCGATGATCACGGACGCGACCACCCCGCCCGTGTACGCCGCAGGACGAGGCTCCGCCCCGTATGCCGAAGCAATCACGAGCGCGACTGCACCCAGCGCTGCCGCAGCCACGACAACCCACGTGGGAGGAAACCAGTCCGGCACGGCACGCCCCATGCTCTCACGCCACACACAGCTTGTCCCGAGAGTGGACTCTCGCTTTCGGCACTTAGGGGGTGTGGGCCGGGGGATGTGGACGCTGGCTTTCGCTATCTGGATCGCTGTCAGCGAAAACTGATTGCCCGCGGATCTTGCGCAGGTAGAACCCGGGGAAGAGCAACACGATGCTGATGGCCAGCAGGATCAGCGAGTTGAAGAACCACAGCTCGTTGTCGAACTCGTCCAGCACGTCGCCGAGGATCGTCGCCCCAGCGACCGCCACGACAGCAAGGACGAACGCGACGCCGCCGACGACATAGCCGACGACGACCGACGCGGCGGCCCAGCCGGCCAAGAACAACACAGCCTCGGCAACCGTGCCCGAATCGTCGCCCCCGTCCTGCATACCGCCCCTCCAGGTCGCCCACGCGATGAGCGCGGCGTAGGCCGCTGCCAGGATGAAACGCACGAGCCTTATCGTGCTCACGGCAGCAGTCTTCCTAAAGCCCGTCGAATCGGCGTCGGCACCCCCGCTGCTGCTTCTGCGGCAAAGCAGAAGTCCCGATCCGCGTCCTGACGGCTCCGCCAGCCGCCACCCCTCAACGCTCGTCTCCCCTCGGTGACCTGTCCACGGGCCAGTCCAGATTCGTCACTTCCGCCCAGTCCCTCCCACCTGCGAACACGTTGGAGCACCACCCACCCGCCTGGGCCGGGCCCGACCACCCGAACTCACCAAATGTCAATGGTGGGGGCGGGTGGTCGGGCACGGACCAGGCGCGCGCTACCCAGTGCTTGCAGCGTGATTTGCCTGCACAGAGGGTCCGGCGGCCGGACCGATAGCCGGACCCTTAGTTTCCGGCGGCCGGAGGGATAGCCGGAGGGATAGCCGGACGCATCAGGCGACCGCGCCGGCGACCAATTCCTCTCGCGCGCGAGTGATCCAGTCGTTCGCGTCGAGCGGCTCGGCCCGGCGGTGCTCGGCGAACACGTGCGCGTAGGTGTTGAGCGTCATCGTCGGTGCATGCCCGAGCTGCTCGGCGAGCTCGACGACCGAGGCCCTCTGCTCGCGGACCATGAGCGACGCGAACGAGTGGCGCAGGTCATACGGCCGCGGTCGGCCGAGCCCTGCCCGCTCGGCCGCCGGGAAGAACCGGCGGTTGCGCCAGTTGTTCCAGTCGTCGGTCCGCCATGGATGGCCATCCGCGCGCGTGAACAGCAAGCCTGCAGGCGCGCCCGCGAGGAAGCCGTCCAAGTCGCCGGCCAGGACCGGCAGTAGGTCGACCGTCCGATAGAGGCGCCCGGTCTTCTGCCGCTTGAGCTCGCCATCGTTGAGCGCCTGCTCGACGAGGATCGTGCTCTCCCGGATGTGTCTGGCTTCGAGGGCCAGCGCCTCGCCCGGTCTGAGGCCGGCGTAGGCGAGGACCGACACCAGCGTGGCCGAGCGCGCGTCGCCGAGCTCGAGCAGCTCGGCCCGCAGCCGCTCGACGCCTTCGGGTGGGATCGGCTCGACCGCTCGCCGTCGTCCCTGGCGTGGCTTGCGTACGACGCTCACCGGGTTCGTCCGTGCCTCGCCCCACTCGATCGCCACCGTGAACATCGCCTGCAGTGTCACCATGGCGCGCCGCACAGCCTCGGGCCCGACGCCGCCGGCGAGCAGTTCGGCACGCCACTGTGAGACGGAGCGCGGCAGGATGGCATCGAGGGGGAGGTGGCCGAACCGCGAGCGCAGCCGCCGGTCCCAGATCCGCTCGTACTCGCCGCATCGTCGATCGCGCCAGGCGGCCGCGTGCGTCGTCGCGCCACACGGGCCAGAACTGCTCCAGGGTCATCGACGGCGCGGGCTCCGCTGCGACGACTAGCGCTGCCAGAGGGACCGGCCGCTGGCTCGCCTCGAGCACGACCGCGCGCGCTCGAAGTCGGCCTGCTCGAGTGTGTCGCAGGCGATGCGGCGGCGCCGGCCGGCCGCGTCGTAGTAGCGGACCGACCACGTCTCGGAGATCGACCCGTCGGAGAGCCGATGCTTGCGGCGCTCGATCGTCGGCTGGCGACGGTCACGAGCCATGGTCGAACAACCAGCGATCGAGGTCCGCCGCCCGGATCCGCCAGCCGCCGCGGTTGCCGCGGTCGCCGCGCACACGGCCGGCGGGCAGCGTCCCCGCGGCGATGGCGCGACGGATCGTGCGTTCGCAGCAGCGCACGCGCTGCGCCGCCTCGGCGATCGTCAGGTACTCGCCGACGAACCGCGTCGCGGCGCCGGCAACTGGAAACCGCAGTTGGGTGCTCACACCGGCCAAGGCGCAGCGGCGGACTACGTCCCGCACACCGCGTGTGTCGAGCGGACCCACCAGTTCGACGCCGGATCGCCAGCGAACACGGGCCCGATCGGACCCGGTTGGACCCCAGCGGACCCAGTAGCGGACCCACCACCGGACCCAGTGACTTTTGTGGGCCTTCCCCTGTAACGAAGAAGGCCCTGCGCTTGCAGGGCCTTTGCGGAGAGCCGACGCCCGGACTCGAACCGGGGACCCCTTCATTACGAGTGAAGTGCTCTACCAGCTGAGCTACGTCGGCGGGCCGGGGCATCGTAGCGCCCGAAAACACGGGGTCGAGAGCTGTAAATGACCCTGCGTAGTCACCTTTCTTGACCACCCAGGGCTAGGACAAGCGTCCACGGATTGGACAGGCCGCAGCCGGATGCGGACCGGGCGGCCGATATCCATGGCGACGCCGCTTGCAGGGGGTGTCACCGCAACTGACACGGATCTCCGGCCCAAAGGCAATGGATGCCCAGGGTCGGCGGCCGCATGCCCAAAATGCGCTCTCGCCTTCTACTCATCGCCACCGTCTCCGCCGCCCTTCTCCCGGCCGCCGGCGCCCATGCCTCCACCTGCGCCGGCGTCGACCTGGTTCCGGACGCCACGAACGTCGCCCAGGTCGCCGACGCGACGCTCTGCCTGATCAACGAGCAGCGCACCGCCGCCGGCCGCGGCCCCGTCACCGCCGACGCGACGCTGAGCAGCGCCTCCACCGCTTACGCCGTCGACATGGTCGCGCGTGACTTCTTCGCCCACGAGTCGCCCGACGGCGGCACGCTCGACCAGCGCCTTGCGCGCGTCGGGTACTCCTACGAGATCGCCGGCGAGAACATCGCCTGGGGTGAGGGCGTACTCGCCACCCCCGCGCAGATCGTCAACGCGTGGATGAACAGCGAGGGCCACCGCACCAACATCATGGACGGGGACTTCCGCCAGATCGGCCTCGGGATCGTCCCCGACGTCCCGCACGCCAGCAGCTTCGGCGGCGCGACCTACGTGACCGACTTCGGCACCCCGTCGGGTCAGCCCGCGCCGCGCAGCGCGCCGCAGAGCGCCACCCTCGCCGCCCGCGCCGGCAGCCCCCGCGCCACCCCCCGCGGGCCGATCGCCCACTACTCCGTCAAGAAGCAGCACGCGCGCCGTGCCGCCGCCAAGCGCGCAGCCAGGCGTGCGGCGGCCCGCCGCGCAGCCAAGCGCCACGTCCGCCGCCACGTCCGCCGTAACGTGCGGACCCACTGGCAGACTGTCTCCTGACCCGATCCGTCGGCGTAGCGCTCTTCGGCGGCGCTACCGGTGTTGTCCACGGAGACCACTCGCTAACTTGAGATGGAACTCATGAAGCCTTCTTCGACCGCACTCAAGACCACCGCAGCCGTCGCCGCCGCCGCCATCGTGGCCGCCTTCGCCGCGATCCCGACCGGTGCGGCGACCCCGCCGCAGGTCAGCCAGATGACGCTCTCCAACGAGCGCACGCTCAGCCGCTGGGCGTATCCGACCGCGCTGGGGCCGATCTACGCGAGGCCGTCGGGCAAGGCCAGGCGTGTCAGCAAGCTGCGCCTGCTCACCGAGGATCATCTTCCCGAGCTGTACATGCTGCTCAAGCAGATGACGGACAGCAGCGGCAACACGTGGGTCCAGATTCGCCTGCCCAAGCGCCCCAACGGCCAGACCGGCTGGGTCCCGCGCGGCAGGCTCGGCGACTACCACATCGTCAGAACGCAGCTCGTCATCAACAAGCGCACGCTGCGGGCCACGCTCTACAAGAGCGGGCGCAGCATCTTCAGCGCGCGCGTGGGTGTCGGCCGGCCGGGTCTCGAGACCCCGTCGGGGCGCTTCTGGGTGCGTGAGAAGTTCCGGGTCCGCGGCGCTCCGGCGTACGGCCCGATGGCGATCGGCACCTCCGCCTATTCGCCGCACCTGACCGACTGGCCCAACGGCGGCGTCGTCGGGCTGCACGGGACCAACGAGCCGGGCCTCATCCCCGGGCGCCCGTCGCACGGCTGCATCCGGCTGCGCAACAACGACATCGCGCGGCTCTACCGCCTGATGCCGCGCGGCACGCCGGTCCGCATCCTCTAGATCCGATCGGCGCGACGCGCATGCCGCGGCGGTAGCGTCGCGGACGTGCGCCGCCACACCGCCTTCGCGTTTCTCGCCGCCGCGGTACTCGGCGTCCCGGCGGCCGCGCACGCGGCGTTCCCGCAGACTCCGCCGAACGATCCTCTGTTCGACGGCTCGCCGCTGCCCAACTCGACCTCCGAGCAGTGGGACCTCGCCTCCCCGAGCGCCGGCTTCGACCGCGGCATCTCGGCCGACCGCGCGTGGACGCTGGCGACCGGCGCCGGGATCACGATCGCCGATCTCGACGTCGGCGTGCAGCTCGACCACCCCGACCTCAAGGACAAGTGGGCGCCGGGCGGCCACGACTTCTACGCCTACGACGACGACCCGACGTCGGACACGAAGAACGCGCACGGCACGAACGTCGCGGGAGTGCTCGGCGCGGCGACGAACAACGGGATCGCGATCGCCGGTGTGGCACCCGATGCCCGCCTGCTGGCGATCCGCACGTCGGACAACATCCTGCACCAGGGCGTCCGGCTGGCCGAGGGGATCGTCTGGGCGGTCGACCACGGGGCCACGGTCATCTCGATGAGCCTCGGCGCCGACTCGTTCAACCCGGCCATGCGGCGGGCCGCGGCCTACGCGCGCCGCAAGGGCGTCGTCATCGCCGTCGCGTCCGGCAACGAGTTCCACTTCCACCACCACCAGCCGCAGGTCTACGACGACGTGTTGGCGGTGGGCGGGGTCAACCCCGACACGGCGACGGCGACCGCGCTCAACGGCGGGCTGGCCGCGGTGGCGACGGACTTCACCGTCCACGCGCCCTACGCGGACTCCGGCCCGCACCTCGACGTCGTCGCCCCCACCCAGGTCCCCACCACCGAATGGGGCGGCGGGACGATCCTCAACTGGAGCGGGACGTCGGCCGCCACGCCGCACGTCGCGGCGACCGCCGCGCTCGTCCAGTCGCGCGCACGATCGCTGGGGCTGCGCCTGAGCGCCGGCGAGGTCATGCAGCTGATCCGCACCACCGCGACCGACCTCGGCCCGCCGGGCTGGGACCCGCTCTTCGGCTACGGCCGGGTCAACGCCTACGAGGCCGTTCGGCACGTCGGCGCCGAGACCGTGCCGCCCGAGGTCGCGATCGGCGCGCCGCTGATCTACGCGGCCAAGGCGCGCCCGTTCGCCGTCCACGGCTCGGTTCGCGGTCGCTCGGCGACGAGCTGGGTGATGGAGCTCGGCCGCGGCGTCGAGCCGACGAGCTGGACGCTGCTCGCGCGCGGCAGCGGCCGGCGCGCCGACGGGCTCGTCGACCCGCGCACGCTCGAACAGGGCGGCTGGACGCTGCGCATCCGCGCAACCGACGCGAAGGGCAACGTCGGCGAGGACCGGTCGTTCTTCACCAACGTCGCGCGCGACCGCGACCTGCGCCTGCTGCGCAGTCTCAACAGCAGCGGCGAGGCGTCGCCCCAGCTGGCCGACGTCAACGGTGACGGGCGCCTCGACGTCGTGCTCGCCACCGCCGACGGCACCGTCCGGGTCCTCAGCGGGCGCACCGGCCGCGCGCTGCGCGGCTGGCCGCGCCACCAGCGCGTGGCGCCGCACTCGCGCCCGACCGCGCGCCGCATCGGCACGCTGCGCAGCGGCTTCCTCGCCACCCCCGCCGTCGGCGACGTCACCGGCGACGGGCGCCCCGACGTGATCGAGCCCGGCCTCGACGGCCGCATCTACGGCTGGAGCGCCCGCGGCAAGGTCCTGCGCGGTTTCCCGTACCGCATCGGGTTCGCCCAGCCGGGCGCAGCGGCCGACAACGCCAAGCTCGACGCCGCGATCTACGCCTCCCCCGCGCTCGCCGACCTCGACGGCAACGGCCGCCTCGACATCGTCTTCGGCGCGGCCGACCAACGCATCTACGCGATCAACGGCCGCGGCCGCAACCTGCCGGGCTGGCCCGTCCTCGCGCGCGAGACCCCCGACGCCGACGTGGCGAAGATCCTCTCCTCGCCGGCCATCGGCGATCTCGACGGGGACGGCCGGCCCGACGTCGTCGAGGGCACGGCCGAGGCCTACGGATCGACGCCCGAGACGACCGGGCGCGTGTACGCGTTCGACCACACCGGCAAGCGGCTGCCGGGCTGGCCGATCGCTCCCCCGGGGCTGTCGGCCGACGGGATCCCGCTCGCCGGCGAGGGCGTGCCGATGTCGCCGGTGCTCGCCGACGTCGACGGCGACAAGCGCGACGAGGTCGCGGTCGCGGCCTTCACCGGCAACCTGGCGCTGTACGGCGGTGACGGCGCCAAGCGCGCCGACTACGAGAGCACCGGGCGTGGCGCGAGCTCGCCGGCCAGCGCGCCGGGTGCGCTGGCGCTCGGCGCCAACGCGGCCTTCGGACGGACCGCGCCCGGCGGGCCGCTGCGGTTGTTCGGCGGGCTCATCGACGACACGTTCGTCCCCGCGCAGCTCAACCCGTCCAAGAAGATCGAGTTCGAGCACCTGATCGGCGGTTGGGACGCGGCGGGCGGCGGCTGGATGTCGGCCTTCCCGCAGGTGATGGAGGGCTGGACGATCCTCACCGGGCCGGCGCTCGGCGACGTCGACGGCGACGGCGCCGCCGAGGTCATCAGCGGCTCGAGCGGCGACGTGCTGCATGCGTTCCGCGAAGACGGATCCGAGCCCGCCGGCTGGCCGAAGGACCTCGGCGGCTGGCTGCTCGCCGTGCCCGCGGTCGGCGACGTCGACGGCGACAAGCGCAACGAGGTCGTCGCCGTCACGCGCGACGGGTTCCTCTTCGTGATCGACACTCTGGGCCGTGCGGCGGCGCGCGAGTGGCCGACCTTCCGCCACGACGCGCGCAACAGCGGCCGCTACGGCTGAGTGGTCGGTCGGCCGGCAGGTCGAGCGTGACGTCGGAGACCGAAGCCGTCGACGCGAGGTTGTCCGGCCGGAAGTAGGTCGCGTCGACCTGCGGGATCTCCAGCAGCAGCGAGTGGCCGGCCTCGAAGCGCCATGCCGCGCCGAACAGCTCCGTGTCGACCTGCTCGCCCGTCGCCGCAGCGCCGACCGAGCGCCACGCCCCGCGCGTGACCAGCGTCTGCGTCCCGTCGGGCGCCTGGTCCCACAGCCGCGGCGTGAAGGTGATGTCGGCGGCCAGCGCGGTGAAGCGGAAGCGCAGCCGCGGCATCCCGGCAAGCGTGAACGTCGTGTCGACCGGCAGCGCCCAGGTGGCGATGCCCGGCGTCGGACTGCGCGTCGTGGTGATGCAGCCGCGGCCCTTCGTCAGCGACAGCACGACCGGGTCGCTCTCCTGCCCGCGCGGGTCCTGCAGCGGCGATGCCGTCTGCTGGGCGCCGGGGAACGTGAACGTCACGCGGCCGGGGTGCAGCGCGTCCCAGGTCGGCGCGCGCAGGACGGGGCCGAAGCGCTTGGGGTCGCAGTTGGTCACCGCCATGCGCACGTCGAGGTGCGGGCGGTGGCCGTGGCGGCGCAGCAGCCAGTCCAGGAAGATGTTGCCGAGCGTGTGGAGGCGGCCGAGGTCGGAGAGCTTGACCAGCGACGTGAGGTGCTCGAAGTCGCCGAAGTACATGCCGATCGGGTAGCGGGGCGCGGCCGCCCGCAGCCGGCGCATCATCCGCACGGCCTCCAGCGGCGAGAAGATCGGATCGGTCAGGCCCTGGCCGGCGAGCACGGGCACCATCGGCTGGCGGCCGGCCTTCAGCGCGGCGAAGTAGTCGTCCTGGAAGTACGCCGAGCGGTCCTGGCTGAGCGCGTGCTTGGCCGCGTCTACGTTCGGGTCGCCCTCGTAGGGCTCGCCGGCGGTCGTTCGCGTGAGCCAGCCGTATGCATCCGACGGCAGCCGCGAGCCGGCGCTCGCGATGAAGCCGTCGATCAGCGAGATCTTCGGCACGCCGAGCGGCGTGTTGGCCGTCGCCGAGTCGACCACGCCCTCGGAGCGCTGGCGGCCGTTGGGCACCAGCGAGTAGACGAGGTCGGTCCACGTGTAGTCGGGCACCACGGCCGCGAGCCGCACCCGCTTGCCGGCCGGCGAGCGCCACTGCCCGAACGGCAGCGCGTCGGTCTCGCGGGTGGTCATCAGCAGCCACGCCTGGCCGCCGCCGTAGGAGGAGCCGATGACGCCCACCTTGCGCGGGTCGATCCGCACGAGCCCACCGGCATCGACCAGCAGGCCGATCAGGCGCCGCGCGTCGCGGACCTCGACGTCCTTGGAGGCCAGCTCGATCGACCCCGCCGACCCGCCGTGGCCGCGCGCGGAGTAGTTGAGCACCGCGTAGCCGCGCGACGCGAACCAGACGTTGTTCCAGCGGATCGTCTTGTACGCGTTGGCGCCGCGATCCTCTCCGCGCCCGGCGCGCGTCGTCGACAGGTACTCGGTCTTGTCGGCCAGCAGCCCGTGCAGGAACACGACAAGCGGCAACGAGCGCTTGCGCGGCGGGCGCGCCGGCAGCGTGACGGTCGCGTCGAGCAGCGTCCCGTCGAAGCTGGCCACCTTCCCGGTGCAGATGCGGTAGGCGACCGGTTTGGTGTCGGCGCTGCGCTCGGCCTTGCAGCTCGCCCGCAGTGCGGTCAGCGGGTCGTCGGCGGCGCGCGCGGGCGAAGCGGCCGCCGCCGCGACGAGCACGCCCGCGAGCGCGGCGGCGCGCATGCTCATCCCAGCAACGAATCGAACTGGGCGTAGTACTCGGCGGGCACGGTCTTCAGCTCGCGCACCGCCTCCTCCAGCGGGACGAGCTCGATCGCGTTGCCGCGCAACGCCGGCATCATCCCCCAGCGCCCCTCGTGGGCGGCGTCGATCGCGGCCAGGCCGAAGCGGGTGGCCAGCACGCGGTCAAAAGCGGTCGGGGTGCCGCCGCGCTGGATGTGACCGAGCACCGTCGTGCGCGTCTCGAAGCCCGTGCGCTGCTCGATCTCGCGCTCGAGGCGCTGGCCGATTCCGCCGAGGCGCTCGTGGCCGAACTCGTCGGTGCCCGCCTGGACGATCTCCATCGTGCCCTCCTTGGGGA
This sequence comes from uncultured Actinomycetes bacterium, assembly GCA_963825415.1. GTDB lineage: Bacteria > Actinomycetota > Thermoleophilia > Solirubrobacterales > Solirubrobacteraceae > BP-464. The sequence continues at coordinate 909,999 of CAWGTD010000006.1, forward strand.
GCGCGCCCTCGGCGACCACGACGATCGAGAACAGATAGCCGCGGTCGTGGCGGCGGCGCAAGCGCGCGCAGACCTCCTCGACGTCGAATGGCTGCTCGGGGATCAGGATCACGTCGGCGCCGCCCGCCACGCCCGCGTGCAGCGCGATCCAGCCGGCGTGCCGGCCCATCACCTCGCAGACCAGGATGCGGTTATGGCTCTCGGCGGTCGTGTGCAGCCGGTCGATCGCCGACGTCGCGACCTCCAGCGCGGTGTCGAACCCGAACGTCACGTCGGTCGCGCCGAGGTCGTTGTCGATCGTCTTGGGCACGCCCATCACGGGCAGGTCGTGCTCGGCGTACAGCCGGTTCGCCGCGCCCAGCGTGTCCTCGCCGCCGATCGCGATCAGCCCGGTCAGGCCGGCTCCGGCGAACGTCTTGCGCACCTGCTCGACGCCGCCCTCGCGCTTGAAGACGTTGGTTCGCGACGTGCTGAGGATCGTGCCGCCGCGGGGCAGGATGCCGCGCGTCGACTTGAGGTCGAGCGGCAGCGTGTCGTTGTCGAGCACGCCCTTCCAGCCGCCGCGGAAACCCACCAGCTCGTCGGAGTGGACGTTGATCCCCTTGCGCACGATCGCGCGGATGACGGCGTTCAGCCCGGGACAGTCGCCACCGCCGGTGAGGACGCCGAAGCGCATCGGCACGTGTCATACCCGATGATGCCGCCCCGTGCCCGACGCTCCGACCTTCGACCTCCAGTCGCACTCGATCCACTCCGACGGCCATCTGCCGGCCGGCGAGGTGGTCGCGCTGGCGGCCGCCGCCGGCGTCGAGCTGTTCGCGCTGAGCGACCACGACACGGTCGACGGCGTCGACGAAGCGCTGGCGGCAGCGGCCGAGCATGGCCTGCGCCTGATACCCGCGACCGAGCTGTCCTCGATCGACGGCGTCTACGACGACCTGCACGTGCTCGGCTACGGGATCGACCACCACGATCGGAGCCTGCTCGCCGCGCTGGAGGAGTTCCGCGCCGACCGCGAGGGCCGCGCGGGCCGGATGGCCGCCGCGCTGCGCGAGATCGGGTTCGAGCTCGACGACGAGCCGCTGGCCAAGCGGCGGGCGGCGGGCAAGCCGATCGGCCGGCCGCACCTCGCCCAGGCGGTGATCTCGCACCCCGCGAACGCCGAGCGGCTGCGCGAGGAGGGGCGCGACGACGTCTCGCCGTTCATCGAGGGCTACCTGATCGGCGGGCGACCCGGCTTCCGGCCGCGCCTGATGCCGACCGTCGAACAGGCGATCGGAGTCATCCACGACGCCGGCGGCCTTGCGATCTGGGCCCACCCGTTCTGGGATGTCGACGCCGACGAGGACGTCGAGGCGGCGATCGCGCGCTTCGCCGGGTTCGGCGTCGACGGAGTCGAGGCCTTCTATGTCACGCACACGCGCGAGCAGACGCTGTTCGCGGCCGACGCATGCGAGCGCCGGGGGCTGCTGACCACGGGCTCGAGCGACTTCCACGGGCCCGAGCACAAGCTGTTCTCGCGGTTTCGCGCGTTCGAGCTGCACGGCCGCGAGCCGAACCTGGGCCCGCTGCTTTAGCGGCGGTTCAGCGGTCCGCGGCTAAGGTGCGCGGCCGCCATGGGGACCTTCGAGGCCATCGTCCTGGGCATCGTGCAGGGGCTCACCGAGTTCCTGCCGATCTCCTCCACCGCCCACCTGCGGATCGTCCCCGCGTTCGTCGGCTGGCAGGACCCGGGCGCCGCGTTCACCGCCGTCGTGCAGCTCGGCACCACCGCCGCGGTCCTCCTCTACTTCCGCCGCGACCTGATCAAGATCGCCTCGGCCTGGATCGCGGGCCTGCGCGACCGCGAAGCGCGCGGCACGCTCGAGTCGCGGCTGGGCTGGTTCATCGTGCTCGGCACGATCCCGATCGGGATCCTCGGCCTCGCGTTCAAGAACCCGATCGAGGACGAGTTCCGCACGCTCGAGCTGATCGGCGCGGCGCTGATCGTGGCCGGCCTCGTCCTCGGCTGGTCGGAGCGCGCGGGCCGCCAGCAGCGCAAGGTCGACCAGCTCACGCCCCGCGACGCCGCGATCATCGGGCTGGCCCAGGCAGCGGCCCTGGTGCCGGGCGTCTCGCGCTCGGGCGCGACGATCTCCGCCGGGCTGTTCCTCGGCCTCGACCGGGAGGCCGCCGCGCGCTACTCGTTCCTGCTGTCGGTGCCGGCGATCGTCCTGTCGGGCCTGTTCGAGCTCAAGGACGTCGGCGAGGGCGGCGGCGCGGGCGCCGGCGCAACGGTGATCGCGACCGTGCTGGCGTTCGTCGTCGGCTACGCCTCGATCGCCTGGCTGCTGCGATTCCTCGTCCGCCACCCGGTCGACGTGTTCGTGCTCTGGCGGCTGGTCGTCGGCGCGCTCGTCATCGGCCTGGCGGCCGGCGGCGTGATCAGCTAGGCCGCGAGCTCGCGGGCCAGCCGGTAGGCCAGCGCCTCGAGCGCGAGCTCCTCGCTGGGGTTGACCTCCAGCGAGATCCGTACGTCGTCGACGAGCGCGACCCCGGTGCGCAACCGGTGCGCGGCGGTCTCGCGAGCGTCCTCGCGCAGAGCTTCGAGCCGATCGGTGTGGTGGACGAGGTCCTCGGCGCCGTCCGCCACGCAGGCGACGTCGCGCAGCCACAGGCCGACGAGCTGCAGGCCCTGGTCGAGCGCCTGGTCGTGGGCGCGGCGGTGGACGCGCTTGCCCTGCTCGTCGCCCTCGCGCTGCGCGCGCTTGCGCTCCTTGACGGGCAGGTAGTCGAGGTCGGCCTCGACGCGCTCGCGCAGCTCTCCGGCGGCCGCCTCGGCGCGCACACGGGCGTGGTCGAGCAGCGCCATCCACGGCCGGTCGGCGAGCCGGTCGGCGATCGCACCGCGGGCCAGCGCCTCGGCGGCGGCGCGCAGCGCGGGGCCGTCGCCCAGCGCGAGGGCCAGGGCGCGCTCGGCGTCGCCGAGGCCGAGCCGCCCGCAGGCCTGCGCGGCGTCCGGCGCCACGCCCTGGCCGCCGAGGCGGTCGGCGATCGCGGCGGCGCTCGGCGCGTCGAAGCGCACGTGCTGGCAGCGGCTGGCGATCGTGGGCAGGACGTTGGCCGGCCGGCTGGTGAGCAGCAGCAGGTGGGCGAACGCGGGCGGCTCCTCGAGCGTCTTGAGCATCCGGTTGGCGGCCTGGTCGTTGAGCTCGTCGGCGCGTTCGATGACGAACACCCGCCGGCGCGCCTCGAACGGCGTGCGCGACGAGGCGGCGACCACCGCCTCGTCGACGTCGCCGACGAGGATCCCGGCGCTCGAGCTCGGCTTCACCCACGTCAGATCGGGGTGCGCGCCGGACTCGACGCGGTGCGCGGCGTTGTCGGGGTCGTCGGCTCCGTCGGCCAGCAGCACCGCGGCGAACCGCCGCGCGACGTCGCTCTTCCCGCTGCCCGCGGGCCCGTGGAAGAGGTAGGCGTGGCTCGGCGCCCCCGCCGGCGGCAACGCGGCGCCGAGGACGGCGCGGGCGTGCGGATGCTGTTCGGTGCCTGCGAGCAAGGGCGTCGTCGAGGGTACCTATGGCCTTGCGGGCGTGCTCGTGACGATCGAGGGCATCGACGGTGCCGGCAAGACAACGCTGGCCGCGGGACTCGCGGCCGCCTTGCGGGAGCGCGGCGTCGAGGCCGAACTGCTGCGCGAGCCCGGCGGCGTGGAGCTCTCCGAGCGCGTCCGCACGCTGGTCAAGGACCCCGCGCTGACGGTCGATCCGCGGGCCGAGGCGCTGCTCTACGCCGCCGCGCGCGCGCAGCTCGTCGCCGAGCGCGTGCGCCCGCTGCTCGACGCCGGCGGCTGGGTCCTGCTCGACCGCTTCGTCGACTCGTCGCTGGCCTACCAGGGCGCCGGGCGCGGCCTGGGCGTCGACGAGGTGGCGCAGGTCAACGCGTTCGGCACCGGCGGCCTGACCCCCGACCGCACCCTGCTTCTGCGCGTCGATCCGGCGCTGGGGCGTGCGCGCGCGGAGGGGCGCGGCGCGGCGCCCGACCGGCTCGAAAGCGAGCAGGAGACGTTCTTCGCCGAGGTCGCCCGCTGCTATGACGAGCTCGCCGCCGCCGACCCGCAGCGCATCCGTGTCCTCGACGCCACGCGCTCGCCCGAAGAGCTGCTGACCGCCGCGCTGGCCGAGCTGGACGACCTGCTGACCTGAGCCGCTGGGAGAATCGTCCGCTTGTCCCACTTCGAAGTCCTCTCGTTCGAGTACGTAGCGGCCACGCGGGGCACGCTGCTGCTGCGCGTCGCCGGGCATTGGCGCGCGGAGCAGTCCGAGCAGCTCTCGATGCCCGCGCTGCTCGCCGACGACGGCGCGACGACGCACCGGCTGAGCCCGCTGCCCGGCCCGGAGGACTCAGAGCCGACCGCCGGGCCAGACGCGCCGGCCTGGCGTGCGGCGTACTCGATCAAGGCCGAGCTGCTCGAGGCGGGCCCGCGGTTCGCGCTCGACGCGGGAGGCGACACGATCGTCGAGCTTCCGGCCCCGGAGGAGGGGCGTCTGGCGCGCCGCGCCGAGCCTGCGCCCGCCCCCGCGCCCGCCCCGGCCGCGGTGGTCGAGGACCACCGCGCGGCGATGCGCGCGCTCGAGGACGCGCTCGACAACGAGCGCCGGCTGCGGGCGGTGGCCGATCGCAGCGCGCAGGCCGAGCGCGCCGAGCGCGAGAACATCCAGGCGGCCGCCACCGACGAGCTCCAGCGCCTGCGCGCGCGCGTGGACGCAGTCGTGGCCGCCCGCGAGGAGGCGTTGGCCGAGGCCCGCGCGGCCGCCGCCGAGACCACGCGCGCCCGCGAAGCGCTCGAGCGCCTCTCGGAGGAGCGCAACCGCGCGCGGTCCCAGGTCCAGGCGATGGAGGCCGCACGCGCGGAGGCCCTCGACGAGGCTCGCGCCGCTGCCGCCGAGACCGCCGGGGCCCGCGAGGAGATCGAACGCGTCTCGCAGGAGCGCGAACGCGTCACCGCCGAGCGCGACAGCGCGCGCGCCGAGGCCGAGCGGCGGGCCGCGGGCGAGCACGACCTCACCGTCGAGCGCGACGGCCTCGCCGTGGAGCTGCGCGAAGCGGTGCAGCGTGCCGGGGAGGCAGAGCAGGAGACGAGCAGCACCCAGGCCACGCTGGAGCAGGAGCGCCAGGCGCGGGCGAGGGTCGAGCAGCGGCTCGCCGAGCTCGAGGAGGTGGCGGAGGCAAACGAGCGGCTGCGCGCGGCCCGTACCGAAGCCGAGCGCGCCGCCCGCGTCACGGCCGAGCGGATCGCAGAGCTCGAAACCGGGCTGGCGCGCGCCACCGCCCGCGCCGACCTCGTCGGAGGCCTGGAGGAGCGCCTGGCGACGACCGACGCCGCCCGCCAGTCGGCGGAAGACCGGTTGGTCGAGCTCGACGAGCTGCGGGGCGCACTCGAGCGCACCGAGGCCGCGCGGGCGAGCGCCGCGCAGGCTGCGGAGCTCACGCAGACCCAGCTCGCCGAGCTCCAGGTCGGGACGCAGCGCGAGCGTGCGCGCGCCGAGGAGGCGCAGGCCCGAGCGGCGGCCGCCGCGGCAGCGCAGCGGCGCGAGCTGCAGGCCGACATCGAGGAGGCGACGCGCAGCGCCGAGCAGGCCGAAACCCAGGTGGCAGAGCTGCGCGCGGCCGCGGCCGAGACCGCCAAGCGTCTGCAACAGACGGAGTCCCGCGCCGAAACCGAGCTCGCCGCGGCCCGCAGCGAGATCGAGGCGCGAGCAGCCGCGCTCGACCAGGCGGCCGCGGAGGCGCGCGAGCTGCGCGCCAGCATCGAGGGCGTCACGCGACGTGCCGAGCAGGCCGAGGCCCAGCTCACTGAACTGCGCGCCGCCTCGGCCGACACCGCCGCGCGGCTGAAGGAGACCCAGGCGGGCGCCGCCAGCGACCTCGCGGCACTCCGAGCAGACGCCGAGGCGCAGGCGACCGAGCTGCAAGCGGCGTTGGGCGAGCGCGACGCCGAGCTGACGCGGCTGCGCAAGGAGTTCGAGACCGCACAGGAACGGGCGCGGCGTGCCAGCGACCTCGAGCAGGAGATCCACGCGCTGCGGATCACGACCACGCGCGAGACCGAGCAGCGGGTCGGCGCGTTGCAGGCGCAGCTGACCGCGGCGCAAACGGAGGGCACGGAGTCCCGCTCGCGCTCCGAGTCGCTGGCGATCGAGCTCGCAGCCGCTCGGGAGCAGGCCGCGGGATTGCAGGCCGCCCTGACGCAGGCGCGCGAGCTTGCGGCGCAGCGCGAGACCGAGATGCACGCCGCCGGCGAGCGGATGACCGCCGAGATGTGGGCCGTCAATGCCGCGCACGAGGAGCAGCTCGGGGCCGTGCGCACCGGCTATGAGGAGGAGCTCGGGGCGATTCGCACCGGCCACGAGGAGGAGCTCCGGGCCGTCCGCGCCGCACAGGAGGAGGAGCTCCGGGTCGTCCGCGCCGCACAGGAGGAGCAGCTAGCGGCAGCGCGGATCGCGCACGAGGAGGAGCTCCAGGCCGTCCGCAGCGCACTCGAGCAGGAGCTCGCCGCTCGTGGACAGGAGCTCGCCACGCGCGACGAGCAGCAGGCGGCGCTGCAGGTTCGGATCGACGAGCTCTCCGAACAGCTCGCCGAGGCCCTCCGCCAGGGCGGCGTCTACCGCGCCCACGCCGAGGGCGAGGCCGCCGCCCGTGCGACGCTCGAGGCACGCGTCGAGGAGCTCGCCTCCACCAAGGGCGAGGTCGAAGCCGCGCAGCAGGCCGCGCAGGCCGCCGACCAGCGCGCACAGCGCGCAGCGGAGCCCGTCAGCGCGCTGCCCGTTCCGGCGCGTCGCCGCGCCGAGGTGCCGCGCGAGCGGTCGATCGGCCTGATGCTCCTGCTCCTCGGCGCCGCCGCGGCGGCCGCGCTGACGTACGGCTTCCTTCACTTCGTCGCCCTCGGCTAGCCGCGGGCCGCCGCTACCCTGCGGAATTCCATGGCAGGTGCCCGCCTCATCAGCTGCGGCCTCGCCGCCCTGGCGCTGGGCCTCGTGGCCGCCCCGGCCGCCCAGGCCGACGCGTTCGACCGGATCTTCCACGAATACCAGAAGACCGGGAAGGTCGATCCCTGCAAGCACTCGCAGAAGGACCTCGAGAAGGCGCAGGGGCAGGTGCCCAACGACATCGAGGCCTACGCGCCGGACTTCCCCAACGCGCTGCAGGCCGCCGCCGAGCAGCGCGCCAGCGGCGCGTGCGCCAAGGGCCAGAAGTCGGCCCCCGCGACGGCTCCCGCCGCGGCGGGGACCGCGCCCGCCGGCACTCCGCCCGCCGCCGGCGGTGCCGCACCTGCCGTGCCCGGCGCAACCGGCACACCCGGGCCGACGCCCGACCCGCAGCCGGCGGCCGCCGCGGCCGACAAGGCGATCGCCAACGCCGCGAACGCCGAGCGCGCCAGCGACGCGGGCGCACCGGCACCGGTCGTCGCCCTCGGCGTGCTCGGAGCGCTGCTCGCGCTCGCCGGGCTCGGCTACGGCCTGTCGCGCTGGTTGGCCTGGGATCCGTCGTGGGCGGGCAGCGCTCGCCACGCGGTCGGCGAGGCGGGTTGGCGCGCCAGCGCCACGTGGTCGGAGTTCACCGACTGGCTGCGCCTCGGTCGCTGAAAAGGCGCGCCGAAAAACACCCCTGATAGCGGCTTCGACGCCCCCAGGCAGTCGGGTGCTCCCACTATCCTGAGAAGGGTCCCGCGAGCCTTCTCAGCGGGCCTCGGACGCACTTTCCGTCCGGTGCGAAGCGGACACTCCGGTGTTACCCCCAAAACACCGTCTGCGGCGCCGCAAACAGCGATATTTCGGGCGCCGAGGAAGAGAGAGAAGACCGTGGAGACCACCCCGCAGACCACACTTGTCGACGATCACGCCCCGGAGCCCGGGCAGGCCTTGAGCGTTCGTCGCTACTTCACGACTGCGGGAGTGCATCCGTTCGACTCGGTCGAGTGGGAGACGCGCGACGCGCGCATCGGCCACGGCGACAAGATCGCCTTCGAGCAGAGCGACGTCGAGTTCCCGAAGACCTGGTCGCAGAACTCCACCAACATCGTCGCCCAGAAGTACTTCCGCGGCCAGCTCGACTCGCCGGCCCGCGAGCGCTCGGTCAAGCAGATGATCGGCCGCGTCGCCGGCACGATCGCCGGCTGGGGCCGCGCGCGCGGCTACTTCGCCTCGGCCGAGGACGCCGACGCCTTCGAGGCCGAGCTCACATACATCCTGCTTCACCAGATGGCGGCGTTCAATTCGCCCGTCTGGTTCAACGTGGGCTTCGAGGAGAACCCGCAGTGCAGCGCCTGCTTCATCCTCTCCGTCGAGGACGAGATGGACTCGATCCTCGCCTGGAACACCAAGGAGGGCAAGATCTTCCGCGGCGGCTCGGGCTCCGGGATCAACCTCTCGAAGATCCGCGGGTCGATGGAGCCGCTGAGCAAGGGCGGCACCGCCAGCGGGCCCGTCTCCTTCATGCGCGGCGCCGACTCGTGGGCCGGCACGATCAAGTCCGGTGGCAAGACGCGCCGCGCGGCCAAGATGGTCGTCCTCGACGTCGACCACCCCGACATCCGCGAGTTCATCTGGTGCAAGGCCAAGGAGGAGGACAAGGCCGCCGCGCTGCGCGACGCCGGGTTCGACATGTCGATCGACGGCGACGGCTTCACCTCGATCCAGTACCAGAACGCCAACAACTCGGTCCGCGTGACCGACGACTTCATGCGCGCCGTCGAGAACGACGAGGACTGGCACCTGATCGCCCGCCAGACCGGCGAGCCGATCGGCGAGCCGGTGCCGGCACGCGAGCTGATGCGCGAGATCGCCGAGGCCGCGTGGCGCTGCGCCGATCCGGGCGTCCAGTACGACACGGTCATCAACCAGTGGCACACGTCGCCGAACTCGGGGCGCATCAACGCGTCGAACCCGTGCTCGGAGTACATGCACGTCGACGACAGCGCGTGCAACCTCGCGTCGCTGAACCTCATGAAGTTCCGCCGCGAGGACGGCAGCTTCGACGTCGAGTCCTTCCAGCACGCCGTCGACGTGGTGTTCCTTGCGCAGGAGATCGTCGTCGGGCCGTCGAGCTACCCGACCGAGGAGATCGCGGTCAACGCGCGCGCCTTCCGTCAGCTCGGCCTCGGCTACGCGAACCTCGGCGCGTTCCTGATGTCCAACGGGATGCCCTACGACTCCGACGAGGGTCGCGCGGCCGCCGCGGCGATCACCGCGCTGATGACCGGGCGCGCGTACCTGGGCAGCGCGCGGATCGCGGCGGGCGTCGGCCCCTACGAGCGCTACTCCGAGAACCGCGACGCGCACAACGGCGTGATGCGCATGCACCGCGACGCGTCCTACGCGATTCCCGAGGCGGTGTCCGCCGACAAGGCGCTGCTCGAGGCCGCGCGCGTCGCCTGGGACGAGGCGGTCGCCACCGGCGAGACCCACGGCTACCGCAACGCGCAGGCGACCGTGCTCGCGCCCACGGGGACGATCTCGTTCCTGATGGACTGCGACACGACCGGCGTCGAGCCCGACTTCTCGCTGGTCAAGTACAAGGAGCTCGTCGGCGGCGGGACGATGGTGATCCCCAACCGCACGGTGCCGATGGCGCTGCGCACGCTGGGCTACGAGGAGTCGGCGATCGAGCAGATCGAGGCCCACGTGGCCGAGCACGGCACGATCGTCGGCGCGCCCGGCCTGTCGGACGAGCACCTGCCGGTCTTCGACGTGGCGGTCGGCTCACGCGCGATCTCGCACATGGGCCACATCAAGATGATGGGCGCCGTCCAGCCGTTCATCTCCGGCGCGATCTCCAAGACGGTCAACATGCCGCAGGAGACGACGGTCGAAGACATCGCCGACGCCTACTTGCAGGCCTGGCATCTGGGCATCAAGGCGCTTGCGATCTACCGCGACGGGTCGAAGACCGCGCAGGCGCTGCGCACCGACGCGCAGGACTCCAAGCCCGTGGCCGTCACGACCGATGGCGTCCTGACCCAGGACGAGGTCGACGCGATGATCGAGAAGGCCGTCGAGGAGGCCGTCATCAAGGCCAAGGGCGAGGCCGGCCCCGTCCGGCACCGGATGCCGCGCGAGCGCCAGTCGATCACCCACAAGTTCACGATCGGCCAGCACGAGGGCTACATCACCGCCGGCATGTACGAGGACGGCAGCGTCGGGGAGATCTTCATCACCGACGTCGGCAAGGAGGGCTCGACCCTCCGCGGGATGATGAACTCGTTCGCCACGGCGATCTCGATGGCGCTCCAGTACGGCGTCCCGCTCGACACGCTGGTGGAGAAGTTCTCCTACATGCGCTTCGAGCCCGAGGGGATCACCCAGAACCCGGAGATCCCGTTCGCCAAGTCGATGCCCGACTACATCATGCGCTGGCTGGCGTCGCGGTTCCTCGACACCGACACGCAGGAGGAGCTCGGCATCCTCACGCCCGAGGTCCGGGCGCGGAAGATGGCGCAGGACATGGCGACTTCGCTGAGCGGCGACACCGCCGGGCCGGGCAACGGCGGCAATGGCGGCACCACCGCATCGGTCCCGCAGCCCGGCAAGACGGTCGCGGCGGCCGAGGCCATGACCGACTCCCCGCCGGTCGTGCCCGCCAAGCTCCGCGGCCTCGACCTCGGGCCGGCGTGCTCGCAGTGCGGCGGGATGATGCAGCGCACCGGCAGCTGTTACACGTGCTCCAGCTGCGGCAACAACACCGGCTGCGGCTGAGCGATCACCGGCGCCTGATGGCGCGTGCAAAGTCTTCGAGGGCCCGGGCGATTCCGGGCCCTCGATGTTTGTGGTGGCAGGCGCGTCCAAGGGACGCAAAGGTTGTGGTTCGGGCGGGTGCGCTCGGGGGTCCGCCGGACCACCCCTCCGGCTCCGCCTCCGGGGCGGGAGCGTCCTTCGGACCCCCGCGACGCCCCCGCCCTACGTGCTCGTTCTCGGTGCCCGGCACCCTGAGCGCTCGCCCGTGGCTTCGCCGGAGCGGCTCGCCGCGGGCTCATACGTTGGCTCAGCTGCGACGGTGTGCCCATGCCACCGCGCGCTGCTCGAGCGAAGTCAGGTGGTCGTGCTTGCCCGCGATGTAGGCGAGGCGGTCACGCGGGTGGCGTTCGGTGACCCGGCGTTTCAGCGCCGCATAGCGCTCCGCCTCGTCAGCGTGCGTGCGTAGGTAATCCCGCAACGCGAGGTGGCGGAGCTCGTGGTCACTGCCGGCCTCGCAGACGTGAACGTGATGCGTGCGTGGCCGCTCGGGCGGTTTGGCGAAGAAGTGGAGATCCGGTGACTCCGGCGCGGGCGCGAACAGATAGCCCAGGGCCTGGAGCGGCTCGGCGTATCGCTCGAGATCGGCGATGGCGTCGACGGATAACTGAAGATCGAGGATCGGCTTGGCCGCAAGACCAGGCACCGCCGTGGAGCCCACGTGCTCAAGCCGGAGCGCAACCCCGCCGAGCGCCTGCTTGATCCGATCGAGCTCCGCGGCAGCGGCCGCCGGCCAGGCAGCGTCGTAGTCGACGATGCGGATCGCCGGGTCGAAGCGCTCATCCAGCGAGGGGTGACGATCCGGCATTTTGTCCGACAGTAGCCAGCAGCACCTGCCGAAGGCGCCCGCGGCAAGCCGCTCCGGCGCAGCCGCGGGCGTGCGCCCACGGAGCCGTGAAGCCCGACGCACGAGATCGGGCGGGTTTGGATCGGGGTCCGACGGACGCTCGCGGCCCGGAGCCGGAGGTGGAGGGCCGGTCCACCGGACTCCGAGTCCGAACCCGCCCGAACCACGGACGCTTCGTCCGTACTACGTTGTCGGTATGGGAGGCATCGGGCGGCGCGCGATCGTCGTCGTTTCGGCGATCGCAGCGCTAACGCTGCCGACGAGCGCGGCCGCCCAGACCGGCCCGACGCTGCCGACGAACGATCTTCAGAACCTGCTCGCGGCCACCGGTGGCCAGACGCCGGCGCAGGTGCCCTATCAGCGCAACGAGCCCGAGCTGAAGCCCGTTCCGCGAGCGAAGTGCGATGCGGGCTCGCGGCCGCTCGACGGTCAGCAAGGGCGGGTTCCGCAGTCGGCGATCGACTCGCCGGAAGCTGCCAACGGGTGGACGTGCAACCTGAGCGTGGTCAGCCACTACGGCGAGACGGCCGGTGGCTTTCGAACGTGGCGCTACACCGACATCAACGGCCACACGTGCGCGTTCTACGACTCGTCGCTGCCGGCTCCGCTGGACGTCGTGAGCCTGGCGGCCGCCCCGACCGAGGGCGTGGTCGTGCTCGACATGACCGATCCGGCGCACCCGCTGCGCACGGACACGCTGACCGCCCCGGGGATGCTGTCGCCGCACGAGTCGCTGAACCTCAACACGCGCCGCGGCCTGCTCGCCGCGGAGCCCGGCACCGGCGGGACCGCCCCAGGCGAATTGTCGATCTACGACGTCAGCACCGACTGCCGGCACCCGATCCACCAGGCCGACTACACCGCCGCCCCGTTCGGCCACGAGAGCGGGTTCTCGCCCGACGGCAACACGTTCTGGGTCGCGGGCGGCCAGGGCGTCGCCGCCGTCGACGTCACCAACCCGAAGAACCCGAACACGATCCTGACGCTCAACATGTTCGCCCACGGGCTGAACCTCTCAGACGACGGCAACACGCTCTACGCCAGCAACCCGATCGACGGCGGCATCACGCTTCTGGACGTCAGCGAGATCCAGGCCCGCAAGCCCGACCCGCACGTGCGGGAGATCAGCCGGCTGACGTGGGACACCACGTCGGTGCCGCAGAACTCCAACCCGATCACGATCGACGGCAAGCCCTACCTGCTCGAGTTCGACGAGTTCGCCTTCCGCTTCAACCCGGCGACGAACGAGGACAAGGCCGGCGCCGCGCGGCTGATCGACATCAGCGACCCGGCCCATCCGCGCGTCGCCTCGAACCTGCGTCTCGAGGTCAACATGCCCGAGGCGCACAAGGCCGCCCACGACGACCCGTCGTTCGTGCCCGGCGCCGGCTTCACGTACGCCGCGCACTACTGCAACGTTCCCCGGGAGGTCGATCCCGAGATCGTCGCCTGCTCGTTCCTGAACTCGGGCCTGCGCGTTTTCAACGTCGAGGACCCGCTGAACCCGCGCGAGGTCGCGTACTTCATCTCGCCGCCGGGCCAGTCGACCGGAGGCAAGGCGGACGCCGCCTTCTCCCAGCCGATCTTCGACCCCGAGCGCCGCCAGGTGTGGTTCACCGATGCGGTCACCGGCTTCTATGCCCTGAAGCTGGCCGACCCCGTCTGGCCGAACCCCGTCACGAAGCCGGTCGCGCGCTGCGCCTCCAAGCGCACCGAGGTCATCCACATCCGCCGGCCACGACACGGCCGCATCACCAAGGTCACGATCACCGTCGGCGGCAAGCGCGTCGGAGTCCGCCGCGTGGCCGGCCGCTACGTCGCGCGCATCGTCATGAGGGGGCGGCCCCGCGTGACGGTCCACGTCCGCATCCGCGTCCGCACCAGCACCCACCGGACCTACAGCGACTCGCGGACCTATCACCCATGCAGGCCGGGGCCGAGGGCGGTTACACGGAGGGTCGGCGATCGATCATGATTGCTCCATGCGCTCGATCGTGGTGGGTACCGATGGTTCGAAGGACGCGGAGCTGGCGGTCGAGCGGGCCGCCGAGATCGCCAAGTCCACCGGAGCGCGCGTGCATCTGGTCACCGTCATGGCCGACAGCTCGATCCACGAGCCGATCGCGTCGAGTGCCAAAACCGAGTCCGTGGACATGGGCGGTATTGCCGAAAGTGTTCTCGCGCGGGCCCTGAGAACGCTCGAAGCCGAGGGGATCGACGCGGAGAGCCACACCAGGCAGGGCGACCCGGCGCGCGCGCTGATCGAGGCCGCCGAGGAACTCGATGCGGACCTCATCATCGTCGGCGCTCGCGGCAAGTCGGGCCTGGAGCGCTTCCTGCTCGGCAGCGTGTCGAGCAAGCTGTCCCATTACGCGGACAGGAGCGTCATGGTCGTCAGGAAGCCGGCCGCTTAGCCCGCCGGCCGCTTCGAGCAGCACCCGACGGGTCATACTCGGCCGGTGAAGGCCGCCGTCGCCGTGCTCGCCGTGGGTGCGTTCACCGTCGCCGGCTGTGGTGGCGACGACAAGCCCGGGCCGCCGGTGCGGCTGAAGATCGACGCGCCTTCCGACGGCACCGTGCTGCATCGGTCGTCGGTCGAGGTGAGCGGGCGGGTTGCCCCGGCCGGGACGGGCGTCATGGTCGAGGGCGAGTCGGTGGCGGTCCGCGGTGGACGATTCGTGACGACGGTGGACCTGGACCCCGGCACGAACCTCGTCGACGTCTTCGCCGGAAGGAGCGGGTCGGTTCCCGTGATGGTCGCCCTGCGGGTGCGGCGCGAGGTCGATGTCCGCGTTCCGGAACTCGGAGGCGCGACGCCGGAGGACGCCGAGGACGCGCTGGCCGCGGTCGGGCTGCAGACCGATCTCGACAAGTCGGGCGGGATCATCGAGCTGCTGCTGCCCGAGGACGCGCGGGTGTGCGACACCGACCCGGGGTCGGGGAGCCTCGTGCCGCCCGGGACCACGGTCACGGTGCACGTCGCGAAGCTCTGCTGACGGTCAGCTGCGCGGCTCGGTGGCGATCAGCCGGATCCGGGGCCGGCCATCGACGCGGGCGATGCCGATCACGACGCGGCCGATGATCGGCGGGCGCCCGTCGCGCACCACGGTGAACGCGGCCGCCGCGCGGCCGGCCGGCCCGCCGCTCACATTTAGATCGCGCAGCCGGTAGGCGCGGGTCCGGTTGGCCTGGAACTGCTCGCGGTACTGCGAGAGGACGTTCTCGCGGCCGCGCTGAGTGTCGGCCGGGCTCACGCGCTCGACGTCGGCGCTGAGCAGCGCACGCAGCGCCGCCGTGTTCTCGTTGCCATAGGCGCGCGCGAACGCTCGCGCGGTGCTCGCCACCTCGGAGTCGCTGAGCGGGCGGTTGGGGTCGCTGCCGCCGCTCGACAGCACCAGGACGGCAACGACGGTGCTCGCCAGCAGAAGCGCCGCGGCGACCGTGCCCAGCACGCTGCGCAACGGCCGGAATTCTCTCCGCGCGCCCTGCACGGCGGTGGGCTCGGGGCGCTCGTCGCGCACCACCCTCGTGATGCCGGTGGGCGCAACCGTGGTCGGCTGATCCTCCGGCGCGGCGTCACCGCGCGCCACGCTGCGGAACTCGTCGCTGGGAGTCTCCCCGCGGGCGGCCGCGATCGCCGCGCGGCCCAGGTCGCCGGCCGAGGGGTAGCGCTCGCCGGGGTCCTTGGCCAGCGTCCGCGCCAGCACCTCGTCGAACGCGGGCGGCACGCCGCGACCGGAAGGGATGCGCGGCGGCGTGTCCTCCAGGTGGGCGCTCACCGTGGCCGCCGGCGTGGCGCGGTGGAAGGGCGGCGAGCCGGTCAGCAGCGCGTAGAGCAGGCAGCCCAGGGCGTAGACGTCGCCGCGTGCGTCGACCCGCCGGCCGCGCAGCTGCTCGGGCGACATGAAGTCCACCGTGCCGAGCCGGTCGCCGGTGTCGGTGAGCTGCGCATCGGCGGCGTCGATCGCGCGCGTGAGGCCGAAGTCGCCGAGGTAGACGTGGTCGCCGGACAGCAGCACGTTGGCCGGCTTGACGTCGCGGTGGACGAGCCCGGCGGCGTGTGCCGCGTCGAGCGCCTCGGCGACCTGGCGGACGATCTCCGCCGCGCGCGCAAACGGCACCGGGCCGTCGCGGCGCAACAGCCGGTCGAGGTCGGTGCCCGCGACGAGCCGCATCGCGATGAACAGGTGCCCGTCCTCCTCACCCGCCGCGTAGACCGGGATGACGTTCGGGTGGTCGAACGACGCGGCCAGGCGCGCCTCGCGCTCGAAGCGCTCGCGGAAGCCCGCGTCGCCGGCGCGCTCGTCGGCGATGACCTTGATCGCCACGGACCGCCCCAGCCGCAGATCGGTGGCGGCGTAGACCACGCCCATCCCGCCGCGCCCGACGACGCGATCGAGCCGCCAGGTGCCGAACTCCGTCCCGGGCGCGAGCTCCTTCACCGGCGTCAGTCTGACGCCCTGTGCGCGCGTTAGAGCGGCAGCGACTCGGCGATCGGCAGCAGCGCGGCCACTTGGCTGCGCGCGTCGGCGCTCTTCTGCCCCGCCCGGCGATAGGACGCCGCGAGGCGCTCGAGGAGGATCGCGTGCTGGCGCAGGAAGAACCGCGCCTCGGGGTCGCGTGCCTCGTCGGCCGCCGCCCGCGCCGCGTCGGCGGCCTCGGCGGCGATCTCGTGGGCGTCGCGGGCGGGGAACTCCATGACCAAGACCCTACGAGTGCGGCTAAGCGGCCTGCTAATGCCGCCCGAGCAAGAAACGGCCCGCTCAGGCGTTGTAGTTGACGTGTCACGGACGATCGCCGCGCTCACCTGCGCCGTCGCAAGCCTGCTGATCGCCGCCGCCGGCCCGGCGGTGGCCAAGCCGGTCGACGACGGCTGCACGCAGAACAGCCCCTACTCGTCGCCGTGCGTGGGCTTGACCAAGCTCGCCGAGGCCGGCGCCGCCGAGTGCCGCAAGGCCGGGGCGCCCGACGAGAACTGCGTCATGCCCGCCGGACACGACAACCTGGGGGCCGAGCGCGCCGCGTACGCGAACTCATCGGTGCACCGCGCCGCGCAGTTCCAATACCGCCTCGGCAGCAGCCTGCCGTTCCGCGACGCTCAGTGGCTTGGCACGCACAACTCGTTCAACAGCTTCGCCAACGGCGAGACGGTCTCGCACCTGGACTCCAACCAGCAGCTGACGCTCGCCCAGCAGCTCGACCTCGACATCCGCAGCCTCGAGCTCGACCTCCACTGGATCCGCAGCGCGCACGCCAACGGCTCCGAGGCCGTCGTGGTCTGCCACGGCCGCGGGCCCGAGGAACAGAACGCCGGCTGCACCACCGAGCCGCTCCTCTCAGACGTGCTGCCCGAGCTCGCCACGTGGCTCGACGCCGACGGCCACCGCGATCAGGTGCTGCTGCTCTACCTCGAGGACAACCTCGGCAACGCCGCCGGCTACGCGCAGGCCGTCGCCCAGCTCGAGGCCGGGCTCAAGCGCGCCGACGGCAGCTCGCTGATCTTCCATCCGGACCCCGCCGACAAGACCGACAAGGGCTGCACCAACCTGCCGCTCGACGTCTCGCGCGACGACGTCGTCGCGGCCCGGGCGCAGATCGTCATGGTCGGCAACTGCCGCAGCGGCTGGGCGGCGGACGTCTTCGGCTGGGACGACGTCCACGTCGAGAGCGGGAGCACGCCGGGCTACCAGGCGTCGCCCGCCTGCGACGCCACCTACGGGCCCGACGTCTACGCGGCGAAGATGGTCCGCTACTACGAGGACAGCACGTGGCTTTCGGCCACCGTCGACGGCGGCTCGCCGAGCGACCGTGACGCGTCGCGGCTCACGCCGGCGAAGGTCGCGGCGATGACGCGCTGCGGCGTCAACCTCTTCGGCTTCGACCAGCTGCTGCCGTCCGACGGGCGGCTCGAGGCCTCGATCTGGAGCTGGGCGGCCGACCAGCCCGCCCCGGCGGCCGGCGCGTGCACCGTGCAGGGCGCCGACGGCCGCTGGTCGAGCGCGTCGTGCAAGGGGCACCGGCCCGCCGCGTGTCGCAGCGCCAACGGCGGCTGGGTCCTCACGCCGTCGACCTCTGTCACGTCGGCATCCAAGACATGCACCAAGCGCCAGGCCACCTTCACGGTGCCGCGCTCCGGCGAGGAGAACGCTCGCCTGCGCCAGGCCGCCGGCGACCAGGCAGTCTGGCTCGCCTACCGCGCCACGTAGCTCAGGCCTCGCCCAACACCGTCGCCTGCAGACGGCGCATGCCGGCCAGCCAGCGGTCGTAGTCCGAGCCCTTGCGCTGGAAGTACGTCAGCACCTCGGGGTGCGGCAAGACCAGGAAGGTCTCGGCGCGCAGCGTCTCAACCACCGCGTCGGCCACCTGCTCGGGTTCGAGCACGTTGCCGGCCATGCGCACCACGTCGGTCGCCTTCGGCGCGTCGTCGGTCGCCAGCCCGGCGTTGAGCATCGCTGTGTTCACGCCCTGCGGACACAGGCAGCTGACGCGCACGCCGCGGGCGCCATACGTCACCGACAGCCACTCGGCGAACGCTACCGCCGCGTGCTTGGTCACCGCATAGGGGGCCGAGCCGATCTGCGTGAGCAGACCGGCCGCCGACGCGGTGGTCAGGAAGTAGCCCTCGCCGCGTTCGAGCCAGCCGGGCAGCAACGCCTGCGCGGCGGTGATGTGCGAGCGGATGTTGACGCCGAAGGCGAGGTCCCAGACGTCGGTGGACTCCTCGAGACCCAGCCCCACCGCAACTCCGGCGTTGGCGCAGAAGAGGTCGACCGGGCCGAACGCCGCCTCGGCACGCGCGACGAGGTCGCGCACCTGCGCGTCGTCGGCCACGTCGCACGCGACGGCGACGGCCTGCGCGCCGATCTCGGCCGCCACCTTCTCGGCGCCTTCGCCGTCGAGGTCGGCGACCACCACGCCCTTCGCCCCGTCGTCGGCGAAACGCAACGCCAGCGCGCGACCGATCCCCGACGCGCCCCCCGTGACGACCACGACCTTCTCGGCGATCTCCATGCCACGGCTCTTATCACGGCCGCGCCGGCGTCCGCGTGCCGACAGCCGGCGGTTCGGCCTTGACAGTTCTCAGATGAACGCTACAGTTCGCCCAACTGGAGGTGCGTCGGCCAGGACCGGCTGGCGCCCAGTCGACAGACAGGGGATGGGACTTGATGACCACGGACACGTGTCGTCAGTACGCATGGAACGCGTCGGCCGGGAGGGCAGACGCGCCGGACGAGGAGCTCGTGGCCGCTGTGCGCGGCGGGCACAACGACGCCTTCGGCTACCTGTTCGCCCGCTACCAGCAGCGCGTCGCCGCCTACGTGGGGCGCATGGTCGGCAGCCGCGAGCATGCCGAGGAGATCGCCCAGGAGGCGTTCATCTCCGCGTTGCGCCGGATGCGTGAGACCCAACAGATGATCGCCTTCAGGCCGTGGATCTACGGCATCGCCCGCAACGCGGCGATCGACCACCTGCGCGCTCGCTCACGCCGCGGCGCGGAGGTCGACCTGCACGCCGTCGAGGTCACCCTCGGCGACTCGGGTCGTTCGTCCTCCACGGCGCCCGGTCCCGAGGCCGCACTCGAGAGCAAGCAGACGATGCAGGACCTCCAGGGCGCCTTCGGCGGGCTCACCGACGCCCACCACCAGATCCTGATCCTGCGCGAGCTCGAGGGCCTCAGCTACGACAAGATCGGCGAACGGCTGGGAATGTCGCGTTCGCAGGTCGAGAGCACGCTCTTCCGCGCGCGCCGCAGGCTCGAGGAGGAGTACGACGAGCTGGTCAGCGGCGAGCGCTGCGAGCGCGTGCGCGCGAGCATCACGCGCAGCGCCACGCGGACGCTGGGCGTCCGCGACGAGGCACGGCTTCAGCGCCACGTCTCGTATTGCCAGCACTGCCGCCGCGAGGCACGGCGGGCCCAGCTGGTCGCCGCCGCTGCCTAGCGCCGCAACATCGACAGCTCGAAGTTGCGCAGAACCTCCAGCCGGCCAGGAGGGCCGATCGGTGGGCGGAATCCGCCGGCGTGTCCACCACCCTGCTCGATCGCCCCGTTGCGGCCGATCCGCTCCTGCTTCATGCATTCGCCCGCCGCGACCGGCCCCTCGGCGTCGGCGACCTGCTGCGGGCCATGAGCGGCACCGGCGTCCACCTCTCCCACCTGATTGCGACGCTCGCCGACGAGCTGGCCGCCGGCCGCCTGGCGGCCCGGGGCTATCGCTCCGACGCCCGCGGGCGGCCGTTCGGCCCGCGGCTCTACGAGCTCACGCCCGAGGGCTGGGAGGTCGTCGCGGCCGACCGCCTCGCCGTCTAGCTACACCGAAGGCTCGGCGACCGCGACGACGTACGGCGTCAGCGCCTCGCGCACGTCGGCGGGAATCGCCTTCTTGGACTTCGTCGGCGGATCGATGAAGACGTGGCGGAAGCTGCCCTCCGCCAAGCGTTCGCCGTCACGCGTGATCGCGTAGGAGCTGACCATCGAGGTGTCTCCGAGGCGCTCGATTCCGATCTCGATCTCGATCAGCTCATCGAACCGAGCCGGGGCGTAATAGCGGATGCTCATCTCGGCGACGACGAGGTCGGTCCCCGCCTCGATCATCGCCTGGTAGGAGCCGAGTGCCGTGCGCCACAGCTCGGTCAGCGCGAGGTCGTAGTACTCCGGATAGCGCGCGAAGTAGACGACCTCCTGCGGGTCGCACTCCTGGTAGCGGACCCGCAGGGCGTGGCGGAAGTGCGCCATGGCGGCCGAGCCTAATGGCCCGGCCGCCACGCGGAACTACGGCGCACTTAGGCGCAGCTCGGCCAGGGGGTCGTGCCGGACCGCGCCAGGAGCTTGGCCGCCATCCGATCCTGGACGGCTTCCGGCGCGCGCGCCGGGTCGCCGGTGCCGCCGAGGGCACGCCAGGTCGCACGGCTGAACTGGTACTTGCCGCGGTACAGACCGCCCGCCGACACGGCACGCGGGTTGCCTCCCGACTCGCATGCGGCGATGCGCGCGAGCATGGCCGAAGCGGCCCGCCCGGTGGCGCGATTGGTCTCGACGGCGGGGGCTGTGGCGATGCCCAGCGCGCGGCGCGTCTGCGGGCCGACGATGCCGTCGACCAGCAGGCCGTTGCGGCGCTGGAAGGCGCGCACGGCGCGCCGGGTCACGGCGTCGTACGAACCGGTCGTCGCGATGCCCAGCGCACGCTGGACGGCGATCACGCCGGAGCCGTGGCTGCCGGCGGTGAGCAGCCCGGAGGACTGCCCGGAGGATGTGGCCGCCGCGAGGGTCAGCGGCGCGGCGAGCGCCAGCGCCCCCAACGCGATGGCGAGGGTGCTCGCACCGCCGTGGGTCCGGCGCCGGCGGGAGCGCGCGCGCAGGGAGAAAGCCCGGCGGGAGCGCGAGTTTGCGAGGGATTCCTGGCAGGCGGCGCGAATGGCTCGGTCGTCGTCAGGCGAACGGGTCACTACGAGTGCTCCTTGTCGTCGCGCCTACGGGGTTAGCTGACGGGCTCGCGCTCTTGCGCTACACCGCGATTCACGCGGCGATTCGCCCCGGGCCGAGACGGACTCGACCAGTGGTTCCCCCGTTCCCAGGCGCCTGGGCGGCCCGGGACTCGGCGTGTATTGCTCTACATCCAAGCACATCGAACGGCTGTTCGTCTCATTCCTTTGTCCAGAACAGTGCTCCCGGACGCCTGGGATGCCGATAGTTGGAGTGCAGGACAAGGCCATCCCCGAAAAACGGCACCCCCGTCGCGAGGCGGGTTCGCAAAGCCAGGGATCTCTCCGAGATAGCCCGGTTGCCGAAAGGAACAAGCCATGTGGAGTACATCCGCTCCTAGCCCCGCCCCCCTCTCTGCCGAGGCCGGATCGGTGCTGGCCGCCCTCATCCAGGCAGCAAACGGCACCGGCCTGCGCCTGAACGACCTTTCTGAGCGCACCGGGCTCCCCACCGGCCACGTCGGCCGGCACCTGCGCACCCTCGAGCGCGACCGTCTCGCCCGCTACAGCGTCGGAACGTGGCGTGCCACGGCCCGCGGCGAGGATCACCCCGCCGCCGGCTCGATCGCCGCCTGAACCGCAGCGAAAGCAGCCTCCGTGTGAGCAGCGCTCACACGGGTAGCACCACAGGCCATGGCCCTGATGCCCCGTGTGACGGTCGTCACACAAGCGCAACGGGGACGGTGGCCTTCCTGTTGGGGACAGGGCATGGCTCGCCGCGCCCCCATCGTTCTCGCCGTTCTCGCCTGCCTGGCGGGCCCGGCCGCGTCCGCGCACGCAAGCAGCACCCAGGCCTCGATGTTCGAGGCGCCGCACGAGCTGATGAGCGACGACGCCGGCCTGCGCGCGAGCACACTCGACGAGGTGCAGAGCTTCGGCGTTCGCTGGATGCGCGTCGTCCTCTACTGGCGCAGCGTCGCCCCCACGCCTGACAGCTGGCGGGTGCCCGACGCCAACCTGGCTGACCCGGCCTCCTACGACTGGAGCCGCTACGACCGGGCGATCGACGATGTCACGGCGCGCCACATCCGCGTGCTGCTGACCGTGTCCGGCCCGGTGCCCGACTGGGCCAGCCGCAGCCGCCACAGCTCGACCATGCATCCCTCCGCCGCCCAGTTCGGCCGCTTCATGGCCGCCGCCGGCCGGCACTTCGGCACGCGGATCAGCCACTGGTCGATCTGGAACGAGCCCAACCATCCCGACTTCCTCGGGCCGCAGTACAGCCGCGGCCGCGCGGTGTCGCCGAGCATCTACCGCGCGCTCTTCAAGGCCGGCGAGCGCGGGCTGCGCACCACCGGCAACACCAAGGACGTCGTGCTGATGGGCGAGACCGCCCCGGTCGGGACCTCGCACGTCGTCCCGCCGCTGACCTTCCTGCGCGGCGCGCTGTGCCTGAACGCCGCCTATCACCGCCGTTCGTCCTGCTCGCGCGCTGGCGCGGACGGCTGGGCCCACCACGCCTACACACACGGCTCGCCGTGGTACGTCCCACGCTCGCGCAACGACGTCACGATCGGCGTCCTCGGGCGGCTCAACCACGCGCTCGCCGCAGCCGGCCGTGCCGGGGCGGTGCGCCGCGGCCTGCCGATCTGGCTGACCGAGTTCGGCATCCAGTCGGTGCCCGACCCCTACATCGGCGTGAGCGAGCTCGCGCAGGCCGAGTTCCGCTCGATCGCCGAGCGCATGGCCTACCGCAACCCGCGGGTGAAGCTGTTCTCGCAGTACCTGATGCGCGACGACACCCCACGCGCCGGCGCGGCGAGCCAGCGCTACAGCGGCTTCGAGTCCGGCCTGCGCCACGCCGACGGTCGCGAGAAGCGCAGCTACGAGGGCTACCGGCTCGCCCTGGTCGCCAAGCGCGGCGCGCGCAGCGTGCTGCTCTGGGGCGTCGTGCGGCCGCATCAGGGCCGCGACGCGCTCGTCGTCGAGTATCGCGGCAAGCACGGCAAGAGCTGGCGGCGCCTCAAGCGCGACGCGACGAACACCCACGGCGTGTGGTCGACCACCACGCGCTACGTCGCCGGGCGCCGCTACCGCGTGGCGTGGAACGGCCACCACGGCCCGCCCACGCGCGTCTACAGCCGCGGCTAGACGACAGCGTCGAGCGTCGACGTCGTGTGCAGCTGGGCGTAGCGGCCGCCCGCGCGAATCAGCTCGTCGTGCGTGCCGCGCTCGACGATCCGGCCGTGGTCGAGCACGACGATCTGGTCGGCGTTCCTGATCGTGGAGAGCCGGTGGGCGATGGCGATCGTCGTGCGCCCCTCGGCGAGGCGGTCCAGCGCCTCCTGCACGGCGCGCTCGGTCTCGGTGTCAAGCGAGCTGGTGGCCTCGTCGAGGATCAGCACCGGCGGGTTGCGCAGGATCGTGCGCGCGATCGCGATGCGCTGCTTCTCGCCGCCGGAGAAGCGATAGCCGCGCTCGCCGACCAGCGTGTCGTAGCCGTCGGGCAACGAGGCGATCAGGTCGTGGATCCGCGCCGCGCGCGCGGCGTCCTCGAGCTCGGCGTCGCTCGCGTCGGGCCGGGCGAAGCGCAGGTTCTCGCCGATCGTGGAGTGGAAGAGGTAGGTCTCCTGCGAGACGACGCCCACGGTCTGGGCCAGCGAGGCGAACGACAGGTCGCGCACGTCGACGCCGTCGATCGTCACGCGCCCGGCGGTCGTGTCGTACAGCCGCGCCGCGAGGTAGGCGAGCGTCGTCTTGCCTGAGCCGGTCTCGCCGACCAGAGCGGTGGTGGTCCCGGGCGCGACCGCGAACGCGACGCCGTCGAGCGTGGGCGGCCCGTCGGGGTCATAGCCGAACGTCACGTCCTCGAAGACGACCTCGCCGCGCGGATCGCGCAGGTCCACCGCGCCGCCGCGCTCTTCGACGTCGACGGGCAGGTCGAGGTACTCGAAGATCCGCCGGAACAGCGAGAGCGAGGTCTGCACGTCGACCCCGACCGACAGCAGCGAGCCGATCGGGAACAGCAGCCGCGTCTGGAGCGTCGTGAACGCCACGACGGTGCCGATCGAGACGCTGCCCGACAGCCCGGCGAACCAGTAGACCAGCGCCGGCATCACCGAGAAGGTGGTCTGCACCGAGGCCATCCGCCAGCGGCCGGCCATGCGCGAGCGCACCTCGAGGTCGGCCAGGTCGCGCGACTCGTCCTCGAAGCGCCGGGCCAGGTCGTCGCCGCGGCCCATCGTCTTGCCGAGCAGGACGCCGGAGACCGACAGCGACTCCTCGACCAGCGAGGACATGTCGGCCAGGCGACCCTGGCGGGCGCCGGCGATCTTCTGGCGCTCGCGGCCGACGCGGCGCGTCATCCAGACGAAGAACGGCAGGACGGCGAGGCTGAAGAGGGCCAGCCGCGGGTCGAGGACGACCATCGCGACGATCACGCTGGCCACTGTCGTGACGTTCGACGCGATCGAGGTCGCCGTGGAGGTCACGACGTTCTGCACGCCGCCGATGTCGTTGGCGATCCGCGACTGGACCTCGCCCGTGCGCGTGCGCGTGAAGAACGCCAGCGACATCCGCTGGAGATGGCGGTAGACGGAGGTCCGCAGGTCGTGCATGACCCGCTGGCCGACGATGTTGGAGAGGAAGGTCTGCGCGACGCCGAGCGCGCCGGTCGCCACCGAGATCGCGATCATCGCCGCGACGAGGATCGTCAGGAGCCCGTTGTCGCGCTCGGGAATCGCGTGGTCGAGGACCTCGCGCAGCAGGAACGGCGAGACCATCGAGATCAGCGCCGAGAGCACGATCAGGCTGAGCACGAACCCCAATCGGGCCCGATAGGGCCTGAACAGACGGAGTATCCGGCGGCCGTCGCCGGGCACCGGCAGGGGGTCACTATGTTGAGTTGTGCTCACTAAGATCTTCTGTTATCGTTGCGTGCGCAACAGTTGATCGCAACCCAGGTGGTTTGTCAAGTGCCCCGTCTTCTCCTCATCCCCGTCGACGACACCGTGGTCTTCCCGACGATGGACGTCACGCTACCGGTGGACACCGGCGGCGAGGAACAGGTCCTGCTCGTGCCGAGGCAGGACGGCGAGTACGCGTCCGTGGGCACGATCGCCCGCGTCGCGCAGACCCTGCGCCTCCCCGGCGGCGTGGCCGGCGCCGTCCTGGAGGGCGTGGCTCGCGGTATCGCGGGCGCGGCCGAAACCGACGCCTCCGGCCAGCTGCGCGTCGAGGTCGAAGAGCACCCCGACGACGTGCCGGTCGACGGGCGCACCCGCACGCTGGAGCGCGAGTACCGCGCCGTGGTCGAGGAGATCCTCGAGCTGCGCGGCGTCGACGATCGCATCGCGGCATTCCTGCGCTCGATCCGCGAGCCGGGCGCGCTCGCCGACACCTCCGGCTACTCCCCCGACATCGATTACGACCAGAAGGTCGAGCTGCTCGAGACGCTGGACGTCACCGAGCGCCTGGAGAAGGCGCTGGGCTTCCAGCGCGAGCGCCTGGCGCAGGCGCAGGTGCGCAAGCGCATCCGCGAGGACGTCGAGGACGGCGCCGCCAAGCAGCAGCGCGAGTACTTCCTGCGCAAGCAGATGGACTCGATCCGTCGCGAGCTGGGCGAGGACGACGGCTCGTTCATCGAGGAGTACCGGACCAAGATCTCCGAGTCGGGCATGCCCGAGGGCGTGCGCGAACAGGCCGAGCGCGAGCTGGGCCGACTGGAGCGCATGGGCGAGGGCGGCTCGGGCGAGGGCCAGATGATCCGTACCTACCTCGACTGGCTGATCAGCGTGCCGTGGGGCGAGCGCTCCGAGGAGAAGCTCGAGCCCGAGCACACCCGCGAGGTGCTCGACGCCGACCACGCGGGCCTCGACGACGTCAAGGACCGGATCGTCGAGTACGTGGCGGTGCGAAAGCTGTTGCGGGATCGGGGAGCAGGTGTTTCGCCCTCCGGTGACCGGAACCGGCCACCTTCGGGCGACGTCACTCGCGGTGACCGGAACCGGTCACCTTCGGGCGACGTCACCCACGGCGCGATTCTGACTCTGATCGGACCTCCCGGGACCGGCAAGACCTCGATCGGCGAGTCGGTCGCCCGCGCGATGGGGCGCGAGTTCGTGCGCATGTCGCTGGGCGGCGTGCGCGACGAGGCCGAGATCCGCGGCCACCGCCGCACCTACATCGGCGCGCTGCCGGGCCGGCTGGTCCGTGCCCTGCGCGACGCCGGGACGATGAACCCGGTGATCCTGCTCGACGAGGTCGACAAGGTCGGCGCCGACTGGCGCGGCGACCCGAGCGCCGCGCTGCTGGAGGTGCTCGACCCGGCGCAGAACTCGACGTTCCGCGACCACTACCTCGACGTCGAGCTCGATCTGAGCGAAGTGGTCTTCATCGCCACCGCCAACCAGGCCGAGACGATCCCCGGCCCGCTGCTCGACCGCATGGAGGTCATCCGCTTCGACGGCTACACGGTGCAGGAGAAGGTCGCGATCGGCCGCGACTACCTGTGGCCGCGCCAGGTCGAGCGCAACGGGCTGCGGCCCGACGAGGTGCGCGATCGACGACGAGGTCCTCCGACTGGTCGTCGGCGAGTACACCCGAGAGGCGGGCGTGCGTCAGCTCGAGCGCGAGCTCGGGACGCTGCTGCGCAAGACGGCGACCCGTGATAGCGTCGGCAAGGTAAGGAATCGGACCGGTCTCGGTCACCGGAGGATCGGAACCGATCGATCTCCGTCGACGTCACAATCGATGCCGTCCGCGACGCGCTCGGCCGCCAGAAGGTCTTCCACGAGGCCGCCGCGCGAACCGCGGTGCCCGGCGTGGCGACCGGCCTGTCGGTCACCGGGACCGGCGGCGACGTGCTGTTCATCGAGGCCAACTCCACGAAGGCGCGCGGCACCCAGCTGCAGCTCACCGGCCAGCTCGGCGACGTGATGAAGGAGTCGGCGCGGATCGCGCTCACCTACGTGCGTGCGCACAGCGACGACCTCGGCATCCCCGAGGAGTCTTTCGACGACCGCGAGTTCCACGTCCACGTCCCTGCCGGCGCGATCCCCAAGGACGGCCCGAGCGCAGGCATCACGATGGCGACCGCGCTCGCCTCGCTGCTCAGCGGCCGGCCGGTGCGTCACACGGTCGGGATGACCGGCGAGGTCACGCTTCAGGGGCGGGTGCTACCGATCGGCGGCCTGAAGCAGAAGGTGCTCGCCGCGCATGCGGCCGGGCTGACCGACGTGATCCTGCCCGAGCGCAATCGGCAGGACCTCGACGACGTGCCCGCCGACGTCCGCGAGACGATGACGTTCCACCCGGTGATGACGGTCGGCGAGGTCCTCGATCTGGCGCTCGAGCCCGCGCCCGCCGCCGTGACCGCCTGACGTCCAGGCGGTCCGGCGGCTACGCGCGCCGCGCGCGTGGCGTGCAGGTGCGGAAGTGCCGCTTGGTCACGATTCGCCGTCCGGAGCGGGTGATCGCCACGATCCTGACGTGGACGGTCCCGCGCGCCCGCCCGCGCAGGTTGATCCGCGCCGTCATGTGGCGCCGGCCCCGTTTGACCCGCACGCGCTTGCCGTCGACGTAGACGCGCGCCGAGCGCAGGCGGTGCCCGCGCTTGGGCACCGTGACGGTGATCGATCGGCGGCTGCCGCACGGGTGGAACGGCACCGAGACCGGCGCGTCGCCGAGGCCACGCCCGCCGTAGATGACCTTGCCGTCCACGTCCTGATAGGTCTGCCACGGCGTGGTGGGGACGCGGTCGGTGCCCGGCTTGGTGAAGTCGCAGACTCCCTGCGGGAACAGGGTGGTCATCTGCGTCCACTGGCTGTCGGTGAACGTCACCGGCGCGTAGTCGCCACGGGTGAGCGGCTTGAGGTCGCAGCGCTCGACGTCGTCGGTCATCGGCATCCCGGCCTCGATCTGCGGGTCCGAGTAGGCCTGGACCGTCGCGTCGCAGAGCGCCGCCGGCTGGTCGTTGCCCGCCCCGTCGGTACAGCGGTCGGTCACCGAGTCGGGCTTGTCTTCGATGATCTTGCGGGCAAGCGGGATGTCGCGCGGATCCTTCTCGACCGCGGCGAGCCACGTGTCCACGGCCAGGATCGAGTCGTCGACGTAGCCCGGGTCGCCCATCAGCGGCACCTGCCCGCGCCACAGGATCTGGTTGGCGTGGGTGCCGAAGTTGCGGTCGAGCCGGGCGCGCATCACGTACGTGCGGTAGACGTCGTGGAAGGCACCGGGGTCGGGGCCGCGCAGATCGATGATCGCGACCTTGTCGAGGTTGTCGGCCTGGTCGACGGCGCCGCTGCGGTAGACGCGCTCGAGCGCCGGCCGGTCGGCGTCCAGGCGTTCGGTGACGTGGTTGTAGTCGATGTCGAAGGTCCCGATCTTGGCGTTGAGATCGAGGAACTGCGCAGGGCTGATCTTGCCGGCGATCAGCGCCTTGAACCCGTACTGGAGGCCGACGTTGCCGACCGGGCGCCCGGCGAACCCGCGGCCGAGGGCCTTCTCGACCTCGCCCCAGGAGCCCTGCTCGCGCGGGCCGAAGACGTTGATCATGTTGTCCTGGAACGAGCAGCGCACCCCCCGGGGTTGGTCTTCGCGTCGTAGACCTGGTCGGCCGGCACGCCCGGGCAGCTGCGCGACGGGTCGCCGCTGGAGGGGATCACCGCCGTGAACGTGATCGCATTGGCCGGGTTGGGATGGCCCTCGACCGCCGAGACCGCGTCGGGCGTCCAGATGACGCCGGGAGCCCACTGCGTCGGGTCCTCGTAGTAGCGGCGCAGCAGCTGGTAGTTGACGTACTGCATCGCCGACGACCAGGCGTCGGTGAAGCTGCACGCCGGCGTGATCCCCTGGTACAGGCCGGGGTAGGCGTTGGCCAGCTGCTGCTGGACCAGCGAGCCGCCCGAGCAGCCGCTGCCGATCGTGTAGCGCAGCTCGCCGTACTGCTCGATCGTCCGCTCCTTGGTCATGACCAACGACTCGGCCTGTGTGGCGATGTTGCAGTTGTGACCGGCGTTGTCGAGCGCGTGCGACATCGTCACGTAGCCGTGGGCGAGCGCCGTCTCGTTGAGGACGTCGGGCGCGTCGGCCTGCTGGTACTCGGTGTCGCAGCTGGCGCCGTGGAAGATGACGAGCTTGTGGGCGAAGCCTTCCTGGGGCGCCCACGGCGCCCAGGGCTTGGCCGGGTCGTACAGCGTCGCGATGCGGTACTCGTCGCGGTCGAGCTCGCCGAGCTCCTGGCGGACGATGAACGGCACCGTCTTGCCCGTGTCGGTGGTCGTCGTGGCGACGTCCGCGGCCGGGTTGTCGGGGTCGTAGGACTGAAGCGGGCCGCCCCCGGTCGGCTTGTACATGAAGCTGTACGCCGGTGGCCGGTTGCACTGCTCGTCCAGGGCGCCGTCGAAGCACTTCCAGGGCTTGATCTGCGGGCCCGCGAGCACCGGCCCGCCGATCGGGTGGTTGCGGATCGTCAGCCGCGCGCCGTGGCCGTTGGCGAGCGTCGCCTTGACGACGTTCGCGCCGTCGCGCATGCCGGTGATCAGACCGAGGAAGCGGCCGTCGGCGCGCACCGCGAACGCCGACGTCACGTCGCGGCCGTCGACCTGAACCTTGACCTTGCCGGCATCGGTACCCGCGGGCAGCACGACCTGTACCAGCGCGTCGCCGCCTGAGATCAGATCGGCGCGGTTCGACAGGGTGCGGACGACGACGTCGGCGGCGTTGGCCACCGCCGGGCCGAGCGCCGTCATGAGGATCGCTCCGACCGTGATTGCAACGACGCGACGCATTACTGCTCCTCCCCCGGATTCATCAAGCGGCGCGGGACTGTAGCCGATACAACGAAATCTGGTACGAAGACGTTCCCGCTGGGCCCTTACGGGCGCGGAAGTCCGCACGGTGCGGGTTCGTCCGACGGCTCGGCTTGACTTGCGTTGCGCCGGTGCATTCTCATCGGCGACCGAGCTGCGATGCCGCCGATCTACGCCAGCACGCTGCACCGTCGCGACCGCTCATGGGGCGCCCGTCGCCGCCGCGTGGCGAGGGTCCGGATGCGGCTCGGTGTCGCGCTGTTCGCGGCCGCTGCCGGCACGCTCATCGAGCGCCTGCTCGCCTAGCCGCCCGGCCGCCGCGACCGCCCAGAGCACGCTCAGCCACGTCAGCGTGGCGAGCACCACGTGCACCCAGACGATGCCCGCCGGGAGCTCGTTCTCGTACTGGACGAGGCCGACCACGCCCTGGGCGGCGAGCATCAGGCACAACACCGTGACGGCGCGTCGCACGCCCACCCCGGCGCGCGTCCGGCGCAGGTAGACCCAGAGCGCGAGCGCGGCGATCCCGAGCAGGGTCGAGAAGCGGCCGTGCCAGTGGATGACCCAGTCCAGGGTGTCGCCGCCGTGGAAGCTCAGGCGGGTCACGACCTCGTCGCCGTCGGACGCGCCGGGATGCGGGCCCGAGGCGGTGGCGACGGTTCCCATGAACAGCACCCAGGCGGTGAGCGGCAGGAGCGCGCGCGTCCACAGAACCGCGCGGCGGCCTTCGGTCGGCCGCTCCTCGCCGGGCTCGTGGTGAGCGCGCCAAGCGAGGGTCACGGCGGCGGCGAGGATCAGCTGGCTGAGCAGGAAGTGGGCCATCACCCAGCCCGGCGCGAGGCCGTAGAGCACCGACAGACCGCCGAGGACGACCTGAAGCGCCACCCCGACCGGCAGCAGGACGCCCAGGATCGCCAGGTCGCGCCGATATGGGGTCCTGAGGAACGCCGCGAGCGCGGCGAGGATCGCCAGGACGGCGACCACGCCGGTGACCATCCGATTGCCGAACTCGATCGCCGCGTGGCCCGAGAGCTCGGTCGTGACCAGGTGGCCGTGGCACTTCGGCCAGGTCGGGCAGCCGAGGCCAGAGCCGGTGAGGCGGACGGCCGCGCCGCTGAAGACGATCAGCGCGAGGATCGCCAGGGCGGCGGTGGCGATGCGCGCATAGGCGCGCGGTCCGATGCGGGGCAGCCGCGCGAGCATGGCCCGGAAATACTAGGCCCGGCCGGTCGAGGGATCGCCGCTCCGAAGGGCGATCCGCGCAAGCGGACAGTCGGCGCAAGTCTCGCGGACACCGTGCGTTCGAGCCGAAGCAGGTGTCCGCACTGCATGTGTCCCGACGCGCCCTCAGGCAGCTCGCCGCCGCTGCCCTCGCGACCGGTGCCCTGCTCGGGGCGGCTGGTCCGGCGGGTGCCGTGCCGACGTACACGCAGTACCTGTGCCAAGGGCCTGACGGAGGACCGGCGCCGGCGGATGGGTTTCTCGGCGTGGCACGTCTGGGCCGGCGACGGTCAACGACGACTGCGCGAGCCACCGGGCCCATCTCGGCGACGGTTCCGATCGTCGTCGCAGCAGCAGACCTACGCCGACCAGATCTATTACGCGCCAGCCGACACCCGAATCGCGCATGTGACGCCTGAGCAGGCGCAGCTTCGGCGTAAAGAGCGACGGCAACGTGTCGTACGCGCTGCTCGGCGCCGGAGACAGCTGCCACCCGGCGGACAGCTGCGACGGGATCGCACGGCGAGTACGACAAGGACTGGCCGACCGCCGCCTCCCGCCCTTCGTCGCTGGATTTCCAGATCACCTGCCCCGACACGGGGTGCCAGGCGGCGACCGGTTTCACCAGCGCCTCCATCCAGCTCTACTGGCTCCGAATCGACCTCGCGCGACCTCGCGCCGCCGGAGCTGACTGCGCCACCTTCGACCGGGTTGTTCAGTACCGGCCGCGCGCTTCGCGGGCAGGAGCCGGTGGCTTTCACGGCCACGGACAGGGGCGGTGGTGTCTTCACTGCGGCGCTCGTCGTCGATGACGTCGAGCGGGATCGGTGGGTCGTGGACGAGAACGACGGGGCGTGCTTGCAGCCGTTCGTGAAGCGGGTGCCGTGCAAGCTGACGGCGACCTCGTCGCACGCGTTCGACACGACCGGCCTCTCCGACGGGGCGCACGAAGTGGAGCTCTTCGTCTACGACGCGACGGAGGTCAACAAGGCGACTTTCGGGCCGGTCGACGTGGTGGTCGACAACACCTCGCCGCCGCCGGGTGGAGGTGGCGGCGCCGGATCGGGCGGTGGCGGTGGCGCCGCCCAGGAGCCGCCCGCCGACACCGGCGACCCGGTCGACGCGCCGCAGGCGGCGGCTTCGGGCGCCGGGCCGGGGCCGCTCGCGCTCCCCGCCGCGGCTCGCATCGTTCCCTCCGCCGATCTCGGCGATGGGCTGATCACCACAGGGTTCGGCAAGCCGGTGCGCATCAGCGGCGTGCTGCTCGACGACCTGCGGCGGCCGATCGCCCACGCGACGCTCCAGGTCTTCGCTGCCACCGACGAGCCGGGATCGCGGCCGGAGCCGATCGGCACCGCGACGACGACCGAGTCGGGGACGTTCTCCTACACGGTCGGCCCCGGGCCGAGCCGCACGATCACGGTCGACTACCGCCCGCTCGGCGCGACGAGCAAGCCGATCGCCTCGCTCGCTGCCCACGTCGTCGTGCGCGCCGCGCTGAAGCTCGGCACGAGCCATCACCGCCTGCGCAACGGGCACACGCTCACGCTCACGGCGCACGTCAAGGGCGCCGGGCGCCACAAGCGCAACGCGAAGGTCGCCTTCCAGGTCCTCATCGGCCGGACGTGGCGGACGTTCGCCCGGTCCGACGCCGACGCGCACGGCACCGCACGCGCCCGCCACCGGTTCCGCGTGACCTTCACCACGGTTCGCTACCGGTTCCGCGCACTGACGCTCGCCGCCCGCGGCTTCCCGTACACGGCCGGGCACTCGAAGGTCGTCACGGTGCTCGTTCGGCCGTAGGCGGCGGGCCTGGCGGGTAGCGTCTCGCGCCACGTCCGAGCCGCCCCTCACCCAGCTCTCGCCGCTCGCGACGCTGCTGCGCTCGCGCGCCTCGCCGGTGGCCGCCGCGCGCGTCGGCGCCGCCGGGCTCGCCGCCGTGATCGTTCTCCTGACGTCGGCGACCATGAGCCCCTCGGGGCGCGGTGAGTTCGCCGCGCTGCAGGCCGCCGCGCTGCTGCTGGCCGCCGGGGGTGGGCTGTCGCTGGCCCTCGGGATCTCGGTCGTCGTCGGCAAGGACGAGCACGCCGCGCCACGCGCCGCCGCGGTCGGGCTGCTGTCGTCGCTGCTGCTCGCCGCGATCCTCACGCCGGTCGCCGCGGCCCTGGCCGGACCCGCTCGGCATCGACCAGTCGACAGCGGTCGCCGCCGCCCTCGTCGGCGCCACGATCGCCGGCTACGGCTCTCTGCAGGGACTGTCGATCGGCCTCGACCGCATGCACCGCTACGCCGGCGCCGAGGTCGCGCGCTCGGTCACCTCGCTCACCGCGATCGCGGTCGCGCTGGTGGCAGGAACGCGAAATCCGGCGACCCTCGTCGCGGTCTGGGTCGCCGGACCGATCGCAGGAGCGCTGGTCCTGCTCGGGCTGGCCCGCCGGCGCGCCGACCACCCACCGCACGCGGTCCCATGGACCACGACCGCGCGCCACGCACTGCGCCGCTCGCTGCGCGCCCACCCCACCAACCTCGTGGGCTTCGCCGTCGCACGCCTGGACATCGTCCTGCTCGCCGCCGTCTCGACCCGCCCGCAGGTCGCCTACTACTCGCTCGCGGTGGTCTTCGCGGAGGCCGCCTGGCTGCTGCCGTCGGCGCTGGCCACCGTGGCGCTGTCGGACTACGTCCGCCTGCCCGCAGCGCAGGCGTTGCAGGCGGCGCGCGCCGCGGTCGCCCGCACGGTCGCGGCCTCCGCCGTCACCGGCGTGCTCGCGGGCCTGACCGGCGTCGTCAGCATCCTCGTCTTCCTGCCCGACGCCTACCACTCGTCGTTCGCGCCGCTGTGGATCGTCATCGCCGGCACGGTCCCCTACAGCATCGGCCACGTCGCCTCGCCGTTCCTCGTCACCGCGGTCGACCGGCCCGGGATCGCGACCGCGATCGCCGCCGCCACCCTCGTCGTCGACCTCGCGCTCGTCGCGATCCTCGGCGGCCCGCACGGCGCCGTCGGCGCGGCGATCGCGTCGACCGCCGCCTACGGGCTCAACGCCGCGCTGAACGCGGCCGCGCTCAGCAGAGCCGGTGTCGGAACCTCCGGTCAGACCGAGCGTGGCCAGGGCCAAGCCGGGCGCCGCACGTGACCGCAGTCGTAGCCGGAGGCCACGGCGAGGACACGGGTTGTGATCCGGCGATGGTCATGGCCGCGCTCGGGCGATCGGAGGGTTCGAGGCCGGCTCTCTACGCGGGCAGGTCTTCGGGCGCCAGCTGGCTGAGCCGCGGCGCGTCGCGATCGCGGTCGTTGGCCTTCAGCTCGAGATCGGCGGGCCACTCGATTCCCACCTCCGGGTCGAGATAGGTGATCCCGAGCTGGCGATCGGCGTCGTAGTAGTCGTCCTGGAGGTAGACGACGTCGGCGACCTCCGACAGCACGCAGAAACCGTGGGCGAAGCCGGCCGGCACGTAGAGCTGGCGGTGATCGACGTCGTCGAGCGTGACCGCCTCCCAGCGGCCGAACGTCGGCGACGAGCGCCGGACGTCGACGACCGCGTCGAGGATCGCCCCGCGCGCGCAGCGGACGTGCTTGGCGAGCCCCGGCTGGAAGTGCATCCCGCGCAGCACGCCGCGTGGCGAGCGCGAGTGGTTGTGCTGGACGAAGTCGACGTCGAGGCCGTGCTCGGCGAGCGTCTCGCGCCGGAAGGTCTCGACGAAGAACCCGCGCTCGTCGCCGTGTACATCGGGCTCGAGCAGCACGGGGCCGTCGAGCTGGGTCTCGAGCCGCCGCATCGCGCAGATACCCTAGACACGTGCCGAGCACGGCCCTTCCCGCCGTCGCGGTCGACGGCGTCTCGAAGACGTTCCGCCTGCCGCACGAGCGGGTCCACACCCTCAAGGAGCGCGCGCTGCACCCGCTCCGGCGCTCGACGCACGAGGTGCTCCACGCGCTGAAGGGCGTGTCGGTGGCAGTCGAGGAGGGCGAGTTCTTCGGAATCGTCGGTCGCAACGGGTCCGGCAAGTCGACGCTCCTGAAATGCCTGGCCGGCATCTATGCCGTCGACTCGGGCCGGATCTACGTCAACGGACGGATGTCGACGTTCATCGAGCTCGGCGTCGGCTTCAACAGCGACCTGCCGGCCCGCGACAACGTGATGATCAACGCGACGATGCTCGGCCTCTCGCCGCGCGAGGCCCGCCGGCGCTACGACGCGGTGATCGACTTCGCCGAGCTGCGCGAGTTCGAGGACCTCAAGCTGAAGAACTACTCCAGCGGCATGGAGGTCCGGCTCGCCTTCAGCGTGATGATGCAGGTCGACGCCGAGGTGCTGCTGATCGACGAGGTGCTCGCCGTCGGCGACGCGAGCTTCCAGCAGAAGTGCTTCGACGAGTTCGCGCGGATCCGCCGCGAGGGCCGCACGCTGCTGCTGGTCACCCACGACATGGGCAACGTCCAGCGCTTCTGCGACCGGGCGATGCTGCTCGAGCGCGGCGAGGTGGTCGAGCTCGGCGATCCCGGGCGGGTGGCCAACCGCTACCTGGAGATCAACTTCGGCCGCGGCGAGCGGCGGGCCGGTGCCGACGAGGGCACGCGCTACGGCGACGGGCGCGCCGAGATCGAGGAGGCCTGGTTCGAGGAGGCCGACGGCGAGCGCGCCGCGACCCTGCAGACCGGCTCGCGCGCCACGTTCTGCTTCCGCGCGCGGTTCACCGAGGACGTCGTCGACCCGCTGTTCGGCGTGGTGCTTGCCGACGATCGCGGCACCGCGGTTTTCGAGGCCTCCAACGTCCTGCACGGTCCCTCGGGGCGCTTCGCCGCCGGCGACGAGGCGACGGTGCGGATCGGGTTCGAGTGCGTGTTGTCGAGCGGGCGCTACGAGGCCACGCCCGCCGTCGCGCACGGCGGCAGCGGCGTGGCGTGGATCGACCGCCGCGAGCGGTTCGCCTCCGTGGTCGTGACCGGCGCGCGGTCGACCGACGCGGTGCTCGACGTCCCCTTCGAGCTGGAGGTGCTCTCGCGTGAGCGCCGCTGACCCCGCCCTCGGCCGCCAGATCAAGGGCCCCAGCGCGGTCGGAAGCGACCCCGGCCGCTTCTGGCACCTCACGCGTGCCCTGGCGGTGACCGAGTTCAAGCTGCGCTTCTTCGGCTCCGCGCTGGGCTACGCGTGGCAGGTCATGCGGCCGCTGCTGCTCTTCGGCGTGCTCTACGTGCTCTTCACGCAGATCATCCCGTTCGGCAACGAGGACGTCCCGCTCTACGGCGTCGCCCTGCTGCTCGGCCTCGTGCTCTACACGTTCTTCAGCGAGGCGACCGGCGGCGCGGTCAGCTCGGTCACCGACCGCGAGAACCTCGTGCGCAAGATCGAGTTCCCGCGGCTGGCGCTGCCGCTGTCGGTCGTCCTGACCGCGCTCTTCAACCTCGGGCTGAATCTCTGCGTCGTCGTCGTGTTCCTGCTCGCCTCCGGCGGCGAGATCCGCGCGTCGTGGCTGGAGCTGATCCCGCTCGCCGCGCTCCTGGCGCTGTTCTCCTGCGGGCTGGCGATGCTGCTCAGCGCGCTCTACGTCCGCGCTCGCGACATCAAGCCGATCTGGGACGTCGTGCTGCAGATCCTCTTCTACGGCTCGCCGATCTTCTACGCGATCGAGACCGTCAGGAACAGCGACCACGCCTGGCTGGCGAAGCTGCTGATGGTCAACCCCTTCACGGCGATCCTCCAGCAGGCGCGCCACGCCGTGGTATCGCCGCGCTACGAGACGGCCGCGTCGGCGGCCGGCGGCACGTGGCGGCTGCTGGCGCCGCTGGCGATCATCGGGCTCGCGCTGGTGATCGGCTACGCGGTGTTCCGCCGCGCCGCGCCGCGGCTCGCCGAGGACCTCTAGCCTCTCGCGCCATGCACGAGGCGCGCATCGAAGACACCGAACACGGCCGCGTGGCCGCCGACGACGGCTGGTTCGTCATGAACCTCGCCGAGATGGCCTGGGCAACGGTTCCGGGCGGCGGGATCTGGAACGTCTTCGAGTCGCCCGGGTCGCGGTCGGAGAAGCTCGGGGCCGGCGTGCACATCCTCTATCCGGGCGACGCGCCCGGCTTCTACCACCGCGAGAGCGAGCAGGAGGGCTTCCTGGTGCTGTCGGGGGAGTGCATCGCGATCGTCGAGGGCGAGGAGCGGCGGATGGGCCCGTGGGACTACCTGCACAGCCCGCCCGGCACCGCCCACATCACGATCGGCGCCGGGGACGGGCCGTGCGCTCTCTTCATGGTCGGCACGCGGTCGCCCGACGCGACGACCGAGTACCTGGCCGACCCGGTGGCGGCCAAGCACGGAGCGGCGGTCGCCGAACCGACCGACTCGCCCCGCGAGGCCTATGCCGATCGCCCGCCGATCGTGCCCGCGCGCTCGCCCTGGCCGCTTTCCTAGCCGAACGCCGCGACGTCGGCGAGCAGGTCGCCGACCACGCGCGGCCAGACCCGGCTCGCCCGGTGCTCTTCGGCCTTGGCGCGCCCGCGCAGGCGGATCCGGTCGTAGGTCTCTGGGCGGCGCTGGAGCTGGTAGAGGACGGTGAGCAGCTGATCGGGCCGCGTGACCTCGACGAAGTCCGCCCCGGGCTCCAGGCCGATGCTGGGGTGCAGCGGCTGGCTGACCAGTAGCTGACCGGCGGCGAGGTGCAGCAGCGCGGTCGTCCCGCACCCGGGGAAGGGCTCGCCGTCGATGTTGACGCCGACGTCGGTGCGCGCCAGCACGTCGCGCAGCTCGTCGCCTTGGAGCCCGTGCGCGTAGTGCAGGAGGTCGTACTCGTGCTTGGCGCCGATCAGGAACCGCTCGCGGTGATCGGTCGAGGCACCGAGGAACAGCGCCCGTGGAGCAGCGGCCGGCGGCCTCACCTCGGCGTACAGCGAGTCGTCGACCGGCAGCGGCAGCGTGCGCCACACCGGCGCCGTGTGGTCGACCGCGGCGGCCACCTGCGGGTCCACGCAGACGACGCGATCGAACCTGTTTAGGTCGGCCGCGTCCCCGCTGTCGGCGATCACGCCGAGCTTGACCCCTTCGACCTCGCGCATCACGTCGACCGGAAGCCACGGCGGGCCGAGGAACACCATCACGTGCGGCGCCCAGTCGCTGAGCGCGGCGACCAGCTCGGCGGGATCGGCGCCCGCGCTGCCGAGCGTGTCGAACACGCGCGGCTGCAGCCCGGGCGCGGGCGCGTGTGGAAGGGCGCGCCCGAACGCCGCCTGCCGGCCGACGAACGCCACGCGCGCCGGCTCGGCGAACCGGGGAAGCCGCATGCGTCCGTACAGTAATCCGCCCGTGCGCGTGGCCTTCCTCACCCAGGATCTCCAGCTTTCGGGCGGGGTCGGGGTGGTCGTCGAGCACGCCGCCCAGCTCGCCCGTCACCACGGCTTCGACGTGTCGTTGGTGCTCACCCGCCCGCAGGCCGAGCCCGACTGGGACTTCCGCGGCCTCGAGCACCTGCACGTCGTCGACCTCGAGGAGGCCACGCGCCACTCCTACGACGTCGCGCTGTCGACCTGGTGGGAGACCACCGAGCACCTCTTCGAGCTCGACGCGCAACGCCACGCTTCGTTCGTCCAGTCGCTGGAAGAGCGCTTCTACGAGCCCGACCAGCCCGAGCGGCTGGCCGCGGCGCTGGCGCTCGACCTGCCGGTGCGGTTCGTCACCGAGGCCCGCTGGATCGCGCGCGAGCTGGAGGCGCTGCAACCCGGCAACCGCGTGCTGCTGGTGCGCAACGGGATCGCCAAGGACGTCTTCGTCGCTCCAAAGGCGCCGGACGCATCGAGGCGCGGCCCGCTCCGCGTCCTGGTCGAGGGATCGCCGCGGATCGCGTTCAAGGGCGTCGGCGAAGCGCTCGCCGCGGCGGGCGCCATGAGCGAGGAGCGGACGGTCACCCTCGTCACGCCCGATCGCGAGGGCGACGACCCGCCCGGCGCCGATCGTGTCGTGCGCGCCCTGCCCCACCAC
The DNA here is from genome assembly GCA_963825415.1 of uncultured Actinomycetes bacterium. Lineage (GTDB taxonomy): Bacteria > Actinomycetota > Thermoleophilia > Solirubrobacterales > Solirubrobacteraceae > BP-464. The sequence continues at coordinate 949,030 of CAWGTD010000006.1, forward strand.
GCGATGGCCCGCCTGTATTCCGAGCACGACGTGCTGCTCAAGCTCTCGCGCGTCGAGGGGATGTTCGGTCCGCCGCTGGAGGGGATGCATCTCGGGACGACCTGCGTCGTCACGCCGGTGACCGGGCACGAGGAGTACGTCGAGCATGGCGTCAACGGCCTCGTCGTCGACTGGGACGACACGCCCGGCACCACGCGCGCCCTCGACCTCCTCGCCCGCGACCGCACGCTGCTGCACGAGCTGCGCTGCGGCGCGCTCGCCACCGCCCGCGCCTGGCCGTCGTGGGAGCAGGCCGGAGCGTTCATGGCACTGGCCCTGCGCCGCATCGCCGCCGAGCCACCGCCCTCGCCGCGCGTCGCCGGCCGGCGGCTGGTGCGCGACCTGCAGACGGTCCGCGCGGCCGACCAGCGCCAGCGGCTCGACCACCAGGTCACCGCGCAGCTGCTCGACGAGGTCCGCCGGCAGCGCGCCTATCGCTGGAGCGTGCGGGTGCGCGGCTGGTTCCGCAGAGCGATCTCCCCCGCGTCGCGGTTGCGCGGCTGGCTCAGGTCGCGCCGCGCCGGCTAGTGCCGCCCGCGGCGACGTCGGCGAAGCAGTCCGCCACAAGCCGCGGCCACACCCGGCTCGCGCGGTACTGCTCGGCCTTGCGGCGACCACGCACACGGATGCGCTGGTAGGCGTCGGACTGCCGGGTCGCCGTCCGCAGCACGCTGAGCAGCTCGTCGGGCTCGGCGATCTCGACGTAGTCGATGCCGGGCTCGAGACCGTGCGTGGGCGACAGCGTCTCGCTGACGACGAGATGGCCCGCGGCGAGGTGCAGGCAGACGCGGTTCTCGAAGCTCGGGTAGGGCTCGTTGTGGAGGTTGACCGCGACGTCGAGGCGGGCCATGAACGCATCGAGCTCGGAGCCGTGCAGGCCGAACGCGACGTGCAGCAGGTCGAGCTCGTGCTTGGGCCCGGCGAGGAACGCCTCGCGGTGCGGGGTCGAGCGGCCGACGAACCCCAGCCGCGGCGCGCCATTCGATCTGCGCACCGGCGAGTACAGCCGGTCGGCGACCGGGATCGGCAGCGCGCGCCACACCGGCAGGACGGGGTCGGCGGTGTCGACGATCAGCGGATCGAACGCGACGATGCGGTCGAAGTTGCCGGGGTCGGCGGCCTCCAGGTCGGCGCGCCGGCGGCGCAGGTCCGGGTGCGCGCGGCGCCCCGTGGTGCGCGGGATCGGCTCGGTCAAGAAGCCCAGGGTCGTCGCCCGCAGGCCGTCGAACGTGCCGGCCGGGACGATCTCCGGCCTAAAGACGACCACGGCATGCGGGGCGAAGGCGTCCAGCGCGCCGCGCATCGCGTCGGCGTCGGCGCCCTGGCGGAACTCGACGAACGTCGTGATCACCCGCCGCGAGCGCTCGTCCAGCGCGCAGGCCTCGAAGAACGTCTGCTGGCCGACGAACGCCAGGCGCAGCGGGTCGCCCGCGCGCGGGATCGGATGCTGCGGCCTCACGCGGCCGGAGGGTACGCGGCCGAACCGCCGGTGCGAGTGGCTAGCCTCGGAGAACTGATGCGGTTCCGATCACGACTCAGGGTCGCGGCGGGGCAGAAGGACAACTGGCTGCAGCTGCTGCGCTATGCCGTCGTCGGCGCTTCGGGCTACGTCCTCAACCTCGCGTGCTTCACGGTCGCGGTGCACGCGGCCGGGCTCGACTTCCGGATCGCCGCCACGATCGCGTTCCTGTTGAGCGCCACCAACAACTTCCTCTGGCACCGCCACTGGACGTTCCGGGTCGGGCACCACCGCACCGCGCTGCAGGCGCCGCGCTTTCTGATCCTCAGCACATCGATGTTCGTCCTGGGCATCGCGATCCTCCAGGCACTCGTGCTGCTCGGCGTCCCCGAGGTGCCCGCCCAGGCGACCGCCGTCCTGCTCGCCACCCCGGTCGGGTTCGCCGGAAACCGGCTCTGGACGTTTCGCGGGCCCCTGGCGGAGAGCACCGCTTCCGTCTGAGCCGTGCGGTCTCGCGCGGGAGGTACGCTGGCCCGCGTCATGGTCGAGTGGCAAGAGCGGATAACGCGCGACACCAGGCCGTCGATCCGCGTCGAACACCAGCTCCGCTACGCGGCCGCGGCGCCGATCCTCATCGACGCCGGCGCGTGGTGTGACCTCGGCTGCGGAAGCGGCGTCGCAGCAGCCGACGCGCTGGGCGACGCCGAGCTCGGTCGGATCGTGCTCGCCGACGTCGACCCCGACGCGCTGCAGACCGCGGGGCGCGACCTGCGCGCTCGCGAGGTCATTCGCGTCACCGCCGACCTGGCCACCCCCGCCGGCCTGCGTGCGGTGCGCGACGAGCTCGGCGATCCGGCCGGCGCCGCCGTCACGTGCTTCGAGGTCATCGAGCACCTCGAGACGTTCGTCCCGCTCGTCGTCGCGCTGATCGACCTTGCCGCCAAGGGCGCGACCGTCGTGCTCAGCGCGCCCAACGACGCCTTCTGGGCGCTGGAGAACCCCTACCACCACACGATGTGGGGCGAGGGCGCCTTCGAGGAGCTGCGCCGGCTGCTGCCTCCCGACACGGTGGTCGCCCGCCAGGTCCCGCTCAACGGCTCGCACCTGGTCGTCGAGGGCGACGCCGGGCCGCTGACCCTGCCGCCCGTCGCGCCGCGCACCGACGCCGTGGCGTCGCACCTGCTGTGCGCGTTCGGGCCGCGCGCCGGGCTGCTGGCCTCGCGGGCGCTCGCCGTGCCCGCCGACCTCGACGCGCAGCGCACCTGGGAGCGCCAGCGCGAGAGCAACATGGCGGTGCTCCAGGCCGAGTTCGCCGTCGTCGAGGCCGAGCGCGAGGAGTTCCGCCAGCACATCCACAAGCTCGAGGAGCAGCAGGGGAAGCCCACCCCGTGAGGGCCTGCTTCTTGGTCAACGACCTCCAGCTCTCCGGGGGCGTGGGGGTCGTGGTCGAGCATGCCCGGCAGGTCGCAAAGCACGGCGTCGAGGCATCGCTCGTGCTGGCGCGCGACCAGGACGCGCCCGACTGGGCGTTCCGCGGGCTCGGCGAGGTGCCGGTCCTCTCGATGGCCGACGCGCGCCGCCTGGACTGGGACGTCGCGGTCGCCACCTGGTGGGAGACCTGCAGCCCGCTGTTCGAGCTGCGCGCCCGCCGGCGGGCGTACTTCGTGCAGTCGCTGGAGGATCGCTTCTACACGCGCGGCGACCCGTCGCGCCTCGGGGCGGCGCTGACGCACGACCTGCCCGTGCAGATCCTCACGGAGGCGCGCTGGATCGCCGAGACGCTCGAGGAGCTGCGGCCCGGCACGCGGGCGCTGTACGTGCGCAACGGCATCGCCAAGGACGTCTACATCGCCCCGGCCACGGTCGAGCCCGAGCTCGACGGCCCGCTGCGGATCCTGATCGAGGGCAATCCGGGGGTCTGGTTCAAGGGCGTCGGCGACGCGCTCTCGGCGGCGTGCCGGATGACCGAGCCGCGCCACGTGACGGTGGTCACGGGCGAGCGCGGCGAGAGCCTCGACAGCGCCGACGAGGTCGTCGGGCCGCTGTCGTCGGCCGAGATGGCCGAGCTCTACGGACGCAGCCACGTCGTGCTCAAGCTCTCGCGGGTGGAGGGCATGTTCGGCCCGCCGCTGGAGGGGATGCACCGCGGCGCCACCTGCGTCGTCAGCGCGGTGACCGGCCACGAGGAATACGTCGAGCACGGCCGCAACGGCCTCGTCGTCGACTGGGACGACCCGCGTGGCACGTCGCGCGCGCTCGACCTGCTGGCCCGCGATCGCAACCTGCTGCACGAGCTGCGCTCGGGAGCGCTGGCGACCGCCCGGGCGTGGCCGTCATGGGAGCAGGCCGGCGAGTTCATGTCGCTCGCGCTGCGCGAGGTCCTGCGGCGGCCCGCGCCCTCGGCCGCGCTCGCGGCACGGACGATGCTCGCCGACGCCCGCGCCGCGATGGAGGAGCAGCGGCTGGTCGTGGCCGAACGCGACCGGCTGCGCTACCGGGTCAAGCCGCTCGAGCGCCTCGACGCGATCGTCGCGCGGCGCCCGCTGCGCTGGCTCGCGGCGCCGCTGCGGCGCGTGTGGCGCAGGGTCCGGCCGCGGTGAGCGCGCGCGGCCTCGTGCGCCGGCTCGCGGGCCGCGAGCCCGAGCCGATCGACGTGCAGGCGCCGGCCGCCCTGCTGGAGGTCGCGCGCGAAGGCGTCGTACCCCTTGACCGGGACGGGGAGCCGGGCGAGCGGCTCGACATAGCCGCCGTCGTGCCCGAGTTCCGCCGCGGGTCGGGCGGCCACGCGACCGTCGTGCACCTGCTGCGAGCGTTGGAGAGCCGCGGCCATCGCTGCTCGGTGTGGATCGAGGGCTCCGGCGACCCGCGCCTGTTCGCCGAATGGTTCGGAGCGCCGAGCGGTGGGGTCCGTTCGGGGCTCGCCGGGTTCACCGGCGCCGACGTCGCCCTGGCCACGGGCTGGCAGACGGTCCATCGCGTGCTGCGGCTTGGCGGCTGCCGTGCACGCGCCTATCTCGTCCAGGATCACGAGCCCGAGTTCCATGGGACCTCCGCCGAGCGCCTGTGGGCCGAGCAGACGTATTCGTCGGACCTCTTCGCGCTTGCCGCCAGCCCGTGGCTGGCACAGCTGCTGAAGGATCGCTACGGCGCGCGCGCTTTCCCGTTCGACCTGGGCATCGACCACTCCGTCTACCGCCCCGTCGATGCAGTGCGGCGGCGCGCCGACCTCGTCGCGTTCTACGCCCGTGCGTCCACGCCGCGACGCGCGGTGCCGCTCGGCCTGCTGGCGCTGGAGGAGCTGCACCGGCGCCGGCCGGGCGTCGAGCTGGTGCTCTTCGGCGAAGGCCGCGCGGTTCGCGCACGCTTCCCCCACCGCTGGGCCGGCGTCCTCGCGGGCCCGGAGCTGGCCCGCCTCTACAGCGAGGCGGGCGCCGGGCTGGTGCTCTCGCTGACCAACCCCTCGCTGGTGCCGACCGAGATGCTCGCCTGCGGCCTACCGGTCGTGGACGTGGCGAGCGAGAGCATGCTCGCGACCTTCGGCGCCGGCGGCCCGGTCGCGCTCGCCGAGCCGGATCCCCTGGCGCTGGCCGACGCGCTCGAGCAGGCGCTCGACGATCCCGGCGAACGGCCGGCCGCGGGATTGGGGTTGGCGGCGCAGCGGACGTGGGCGCGAGCGGCCGAGCTGCTCGAACCCGTCCTCCGCGGCCTCTAGACCCTCCAGGCGCCGCCACCAGGTGGAGCGGCGCTTGTTGACGTCGCGGCGCGGCCGCGCAGCGTCCTCCTCGCCGACCGCGCGGACGTAGACCCACACCAGGCCGGCGGGGACCCCGATCAGCACCCCGACGAACAGCAGCCACAGCAGGCCGCGGCCGACGTAGCCGGGCCGGAAAACCGTCATCCGTTGCAGGATCACCGGCAGGCGCTGGGTGATCGAGTGCGGCGTCGCCTCGTGGAAGGAGAACCAGACGCTGCGCCGCGTGGGCCGCCCGTCGACGACCGCGATCGATCGCGAGGTCGTGCGATCGCCCGAGGCGTAGAGCGCCACGGGCTCGCCGCGGTTCTCGAAGCAGACCCTCAGCGGCACCGGCTTCGCCGGCGGCGGGACCGCGAGCGTGACGAGCTGACCGTCGGGCGTGCCGGGGGCGAGGACCGCGTTCGCCCGGTAGCCCGAATCGTCGGTGGCGACCATCGACAGGCGCAGCTCTCCGGCGGGCCCGGCCGGAGCGGAGACCTTGAACTGCGCCTGCTGGGAATGGGTTTCGGCGACGGCGTAGGGGAAGCAGACGGGATGGTCGCGAACGAGCGGCACGGTGTCGGCCTCGCGCAGAGCCGCGGGCGACGGGACCTCCGCGGGGATGTCGCGGAGCTCGGCCATGAACGGCCGCACGACGAACCACGCGCCCAGCGCGAGGACCGCCAGCGCACCGGCGAGCGCCCACCTACGCATAGAACCTCGCGACCACGAGCCCGAACGCGCTGAGCTGGAGCAGGAAGGCGCCCCCGAGCAGCGCGCCGCCGGCCAGCGTCCGGCTTCGACCCGGCAACGCCGTCAGCGCTGCCGCCACGCCGACGCCCAACAGCGACACGAGCGGCAACAGGTAGCGCCCTGTGATCACCGGGTCGGCGTGGTTGGTGAGCAGCGACCGAAACGCCGCCGCGTGCAGTGCCAGCACCTCGAAGATCACGGCGCACACCAGGACGATCGCCGTGTCCTTGTGGTCGCCCAGACGGTGGCGGTGCCGCCAGGCCGCCACCCCGAGCAGAGCGAGGCCGGCCCACAACGCGACGCGCAGCGCCGACTGCAGGTCGCCGGGCAGCGTGACCTCGAACTGCACGAACGTGGCCCAGAAGCGATCGAGGTAGACCTGCTCGGCGCCCCAGTTCGTGCCGGTCGGCGGCGACATCCCGGGCAGCGCCGGCAGGTAGAACTGCCAGAGGTAGGAGGCGAACCCTCCCAGCCCGCTCACCGACCAGCGGTCGGCGTACAGACCGAAGCCCACGAGCAGGGCAGCGATCAGCGCGGCGACGCCCGGCCACGGAAGGCGCCGCGGCTGAGCGTCGCTCGCGCTCCGCCGCCAGACCGCCAGGCCGACGGCGAGGACGGCCGGCACGACGAACGCCGCGCCCCGGCCCTGGGTGAACCCCGCGGCCAGGAGGGTCACCACGAGCCCGGCGAGCCGTGAGCGGCTCGGGCCGCGCCGGACGATCACCGCCATGAGATAGAGCGCGAGCGCGCCCAGCGTGTTGAGCAGCGCGTCCGGGGTCACGCGGGTCGTCACGTCGAGCAGGACCGGGTGCAGCCCCACGATCGCCGCGGCGAGCGTCTGCAGCGCCCGACGCGGCCCGAACAGCTCGCCCGCCAGCAGCCACGTCAGCCAGACGGTGACCAGCAGGAGCCCGATGTTGGCCAGCCGTACGGCGAACAGCCGGTCGAAGAACGAGCCGCCGGCCAGCGTGTACGGCACGGCCGCCGCGAGGTAGTACAGCGGCGGGTTCTTACCCGACGGTGTGCCGGCGCCGTCCCTGCGCTCCTTCTCGCCGAGCCCCGCGTCACGGGCGGCCCAGACGCGCTCGTCGGCACCGGTCCACAACGGCCGCGCCGCGAGGTTGCCTCGCAGCGGCTCGAGCCCGGCGTAGAGCCACGCCACCCGCTGCTCTGTCGAAACCGACGCCCCGTACTCCGCCTGCAGCTCGAACTCGCTCGGCCACGGGATCTCGTGGGCCTCGACGATCTTCTGGACGTAGGCGAAGTGTGCGCTCTCGTCGGCGCCCTGCAGGGCGGGCACCGCGAACGTCCAGGCGGCGCCCAGGACCGCGACAGCCGCCAGCACCACCAGCAGGGGCAGCGGGATGCGGCGACGCACGGCGCTGCGCTAGCTCGCGCTAGTCGTCGCCGCGGTCGAGGACCTGCCGGCCGGGCCCGAGCTCGGCGACCGGTTGACGCCACAGGTTGGGATAGACCTCGACGACGTGGCGCCCGCTGTCGACCAGCCCGCCGAGCGCCACGAACAGCGCGCCCACGGCGCCGACGTAGACGCCGACCTGCGAGGAGATGTCACCGGTGACGTCGGGCGGGGAGATGATCCGCCGCACGATCAGGGCGGCGAGCACGAGGCCGAGCAGCGTGCGGGCCACGAGCACGGGCCGGGACTGGACGACCGCCGCGGACCCCAGCGTCAGGATCGCGCCGGCCAGGATGGCGACGCGCAGGTTGGTGAACGTCTGCCAGCCGGTGCTGTCCTGGGTCGCGCCGGTGGGGCGGACGATGTGGTACCAGGTCATGAACAGCGCGCACGTCACGACGACCGCACCGATCGCCGAGAGCGCACGGCCGACATTGGGCTTCAACAGCGGCATGCGAGGCTCCGGAGGGTAGCTCAGCGTCGGAAGACGAGGCGGTAGACGACCGCCTCCACCCGCGCTGGAACGGGCCGGGGGCCCCAGAAGTAGCGGTACGCCGCGCGCTCGACCGCGCTCGCCGGGCTCGCCGCCGCCAGCTCGCGGCGGCGCGCGTAGAGGTCCGGCGTGCTTGGCGCGGAGCATGCCGTAGAGGCGGCGGTAGTCGCGCCGGGCGCCGAAGACCATCGTGTCGCCGTGGCGGCGGTAGAGGAACGTCACCTCGCCGACCTTCGCGCCCCGCCAGCCGCGCTCGAGCGCGCCCAGCCAGAAGTCCCAGTCCTCATAGCCCGCCCGGAAGGCCGGGTCGTAGCCGCCGACGTCCTCCCAGAGCTCGCGCCGCGTCAGCCCGACCGGCCCGACGACGTGGCGATAGAGCATCCGGTAGCCGTCGAGGTCGGGGAAGGCCAGCTCGCCGTCCCAGTCGCCGAAGAAACGCGTGACGCCGTAGCTGAAGCCCAGCTCGGCGTCGGCCGCGAACGGTGCCTTCAGCGCGCGCAGGGCGCCGGGCGGCAGGCGATCGTCGGCGTCGAGCGCGATCAGGAAGGGCGTTTCCGCCGCGGCGTAGCCCGCGTTGCGCGCGGCGGACAGCCCCGCGTTGGCCTGGCGCAGCACCTCCACGCCCGCCGGCAGCGCCTCGAGCGCCGCCAGCGTGGCCGGGTCGGTCGAGCCGTCGTCGACGACGATCACGCGCGGCGCTCCGCCCTCCTGGGCCAGCAGCGACTCCACCGCCTCGCCGACCCACGCGCCGTAGTCGAAGCAGGGGACGACCGCGGTGACGTCGGCGTGCTCGCTCATGCGGGCCATACCGTAGGGACCGGCATGCCCCGCACGATCATGCTCGTCGCGCACCTCGCGCCGCCCTCGCCGCTGTCGGCCGCGAGGCGGACCGCCGGCTTTGCGAAGTACCTCGGCCGCCGCGGGCACCGCGTCGTCGTGCTCACGTCGGTCGTCAGCGGCGACGGGCCCGTGGAGGGTGCCGCGCGGGTCGTCCGGACGCGCGATCTGATGGCGTCGCCGTTGAACTGGAGGCGCGGCTCGTTCGAGGCGCTGCAGGGCCAGGCGCCCGCGCCGGCGCCCGCCCCCTCCAGGCTCGAGGCGGTCGTCGTGCCCGACCTCGCGCTGGCCGCCTGGGTGCCGTTCGCGCTGCCGCGCGCGCTGCGACTGGCGCGCGAGGAGCGCCCCGACGTGGTCTGGACGACCGGCCCGCCGCCGTCGACGAACCTGATCGGGCTGGCATGCCGGCGCGTGCTGGGGCTGCCGTGGGTGGCCGACATCCGCGACGGCTGGCGCTTCGAGCGCAACCACACCGACTTCCCGCTCGCGGCTCAGCGCCGGCTCGACTCATGGCTCGACCATTGGCTGACGCGCAGCGCCGACCGGGTCACGGCCGTCACCGAGCCGATCGCCCGCGACGCTCGCGAGCGGCTCGGCGCACGGAGCGCCACGACGATCTCCAACGGCTTCGACCTCGAGGAGCTCGACGAGCTGCCGTCGGGCGCGCCGGACGGGCTGATCGACCCGCGGCGCCACACGCTGCTCTACACCGGGCGTCTGGGCTACGCGATGCGCTCGCCGGGCCCGCTGCTCGCCGGGCTGCGCGCGCTGCGCGACAACGACCCCGCCGCGGCGGCGGGGATCGAGGTCCTCTTCGCGGGGCCTCTGCGCGACGACGAGCTGGCCCAGATCGAGGCGCCCGACCTGAACGGGATGACGCGCGTGCTCGGCGCGCTGGATCGCACGACGACGATGCAGCTCCAGCGGGCGACCGACACGCTGCTGCTGATCACGACGGGCAACCCCTCAGAGACGGGCCAGAAGCTGTTCGAGTACCTCGCCGCCGACAGGCCGATCCTCGTCATCGGCGACCGCACCGAGGCCGCCAGAATCGTCCAGAACGCGGGCGCGGGGACGGCCGCGCCGATGGAGGACCCCGCGGCGATCGCGGCGCGCCTGGCCGAGCTCGCCAACGGCCGCGCCGGCCTGCCGGCCTCCGGCGCGGCCGAGCGCTTTCACTACGCGACGCTCGCCGAAGAGCTCGAGGCCGAACTCGAAGCGGCGATGTCGAGCACCGCCACCGTCCGGTAGACCGGCTCGGCGTCGCGCCCGCGTACGCGGTGCAACATGCGCCCCGGCCAGCGCGCGCCGCGCCGCATCGCGGTCGCCAGCACCCGCGCGGCGGTCCGCGTCGGGATGAACCAGGCGACGCTCAGCTCGCGGCGCGTGAGCACCACGTGTGCCGCGGCGCTCTCGTTGCCGAAGCTGCGCACCGTGCCGTGGGCGCGCAGCGGAGCGACGAGATCCCCGGGCTCGGGGAACCCGTTGGCGAGGTGCTCGTCGAGCCATTCCGGCCGCGTCGCGAGCGCCGCCGCGAGCCGCTCGTCGGCCTCCAGCGCGGCGCGGCCGGCCGGCGCGGCGACGACCAGCCGGCGGCGGGTGACGCGAGCCAGCTCGCCCAGCGCGCCGGCGCGGTCGCCCGGCGTCAGGTGCTCCATCACGTCGACGGCCACGACGAGGTCGAACGAGCGATCGTCGAACGGCAGGTCGCGAACGTCGCCGACCACCCGCCGTGCACGCGTGCGCGGCGGCCGGCGCCACGCGCCGTAGTCCTCGAAGCTGACGTCCAGCGCGGTGACGTCCCAGCGCTCGTCGAGGTAGTCGGCGAGCCCGAGGGCGCCGCTGCCCACGTCGAGCAGCGTCCCGGGCCCGGCCTCGCGCACCAGCGCCAACACCGGCTCGGTGCGGACCAGCTGACCGAGCTGGCGCGCGCCGGCCACCCGGCGGGCGAACTCCTTAATCGTCGGCGGCAAGCTGTCCGGCGCGGTCGTAGAGGCGACCCTCGGCGCCGCGCAGCTCGACCCGCGTCCCGTCCACCATCCGGGCGAACCGCGGCGACTCGCGCTCCATCACCTGGCGCCCCGTGCACTCCCAGACCACGCCCGCGAGCTGGACGTTGTCCTGCGCGCGGTACTGCGGGATGACGTAGCGGCGCTGGTTGCGGTCGGTCTTCGGCGCCGAGCCGTGGACGGTGTTGCAGTGATGGACCGTGACCTGGCCCGCGGGGCCGCTGAGCAGCACCGGAGCTTCGAGGTCATCCACGGGCTCGGTCAGTCGGTAGGCGAACTCGCCGTTCGGTCCGACGTGCGTGCGCGGGCCGGCGAGATGGCTGCCGGGCAGGACCTGGATCGGGCCGGTGGCGTCGTCCTCGTCGTCGAGGTGGACGATGCACCGCGATCAGGTCGTAGTTGGTGTGCGGGAAGAAGGGGAAGTCCTGGTGCCACTCCAGCACGCCCTCGCCGGAGTCCTCCAGCGTGCGCTGGGTGATCTTCGAGTGCTGCAGCTCGACCGCGACGCCGCCGAGCAGCGCGCGAGCCGCCCCCACGAGCGCGTCGGAGTCGATGATCGCCGCGAACGCCTCGTGCATCAGGACGACGTCGTTCTCGACGACCATGCCGTGGTCCAGGCGCCGGATGCGCCCGTCGGCGACGCACTCGTCGTAGGCGTCGCGCAGCCGTCCGAGCTCGTCGGCGCCGACCAGGTCGCTGAACGCCACGAACCCCTGCTCGGAGAAGAACCGCGCGGCCCTGTCCTGATCGGCGGCTGCGAAGCGCCAGTCGACTTCTACTTCCGCAGGACTGCGCAACGAAGCGCCTCCGATGGGTTCAGGTCGGGGGTGGGCAGCAGCAGCGCCTCACGGCCGACGGCCGCGCAGAAGTCGCGCACCGCGTCGGTGTCGTCGGCGTTGTCCACGATGAGCAGTCCGTCGGGCCGCAAGGCGGGCCAGGCTAGCTCCATCTCCGCGAGCATCGTGGGATAGGTGTGCTCGGAGTCGTGCAGGAAGACGTCGATCGACTCGTTCCCCAGCAGCCCCGGCAGCACCTCCGTGGAAGGCCCGAGATGCAGCTCCCAGCGCGCCCGCAGGCGCTCGGGCACCACCCAGCCGGGATCGCGCCCGGGCGGCAACGTGGCCGTGTAGCCGTCCTGGTTGGCCGGCCCGGACTCCGCGCGCGAGGGCAGGTCGACCGACACCAGCCGCCCGGTCTGGTTGCGCTCCATCGCGTCGAGCAAGAACGCGGTCGTCAGCCCGTGCAGCACGCCGGTCTCGACCATCGTCTCCGGGCGCCGGGCGCGCACGATCGCGTAGAGGAAGATGCGATAGAGCCGCAGCGTCCAGATGTCGCCGAAGCTGCGCGTCTGCCACGCCGGCTCGTCGGCGACCATCGCCTCGATCTCCCCCACCAGCCCGGACTCGCGCAGCTCGCCCAGGTAGGGCAGCAGGTCGGCGTCCAGGAACGCGGCGAGACGCCCCAGGAAGTACGTGCCCTGCTCCGGTCCGGTGATCGCCATGCCCGCAATCTTGCGCAAAGGCTCGCGCGAAAGGGCGGCAAGTACCCTCAACCACGCCAAATGTGCGGCATCGCCGGAGCCATCAATCTGCGCGGGGAACCCGTGCCCGACCTCGAGCGCGCGCTCGAGGTGATGGGCGAGCTGATCGCCCATCGCGGCCCCGACGACCAGGGCATCTGGACCCATCCGCGCGGCCATGTCGGCTTCGCGCATCGCCGCCTGTCGATCTTCGACCCGACCCCGCGCGGCCACCAGCCGATGACCGACCCCGCGGGCCGCGTCGTGACCTACAACGGCGAGGTCTACAACTGGCCCGAGCTGCGCACCGAGCTGGGCGGCGACGGCTGGGGCACGCAGACCGACACCGAGGTCCTGCTGCGGGCCCACGAGCGCTGGGGCACCGACGCCGTCGACCACCTGCGCGGGATGTTCGCCTACGCGTTGTGGGACGAGCCCGGCGACGAGCTGGCGCTGGTGCGCGATCGCTTCGGCATCAAGCCGCTCTACTACGCCCAGGTCGGCGACGTGCTCTGGTTCGCCTCGGAGGCCAAGGCGCTGCTGCCGTTCCTGCCGGCGATCCGCACCGACCCGGAGGGCCTGCGCGACTACCTGACCTTCCAGTTCTGCCTGGCCGGCAAGACGCTCTTCGAGGGCGTGCGCGAGCTGGCGCCGGGCCACCGGATCACCGTGCGCAACGGCGTCGTGAAGACCGAGCGCTACTGGGAGGTCTACTTCGACCTCGACTGGAAGCACCGCGAGGAGTGGTTCGAGGAGCGCATCGAGGCGCTGCTGCACGACTCGGTGCGGCTGCACCTGCGCTCCGACGTGCCCGTCGGGACCTACCTCTCGGGCGGCCTTGACTCCAGCGCGATCGCCGCGCTGGCCTCGGTCTACTCAGGCGAGGGCATGCGCGCCTACACCGGGCGCTTCGACGCCGGCGAGTCCTACGACGAGTCCGCCTACGCCCGCCTGCTCGCCGACGAGCGCGGGCTCGACCTCCAGCTCGTCGACATCGCGCCCGCCGATTTCGCCGAGACGATCGGCCAGGTCCTCTACCACCTGGACTTCCCGGTCGCCGGCCCGGGGTCGTTCCCCCAGTACCTGGTCAGCGCCGCGGCCGCGCGCGACACGAAGGTGATCCTCGGCGGCCAGGGCGGCGACGAGGTCTTCGGCGGCTACACGCGCTATCTGATCGCCTACTTCGAGCAGTGCATCAAGGCGGCGATCGACGGCACCGCCGACAACGGCAACTTCGTCGTCACCTACGAGTCGATCATCCCGCAGCTGCGCAGCCTGCAGGCGTACAAGCCGCTGCTGGCCGAGTTCTGGCGCGAGGGCCTGTTCGGCGATCTCGACGAGCGCTACTTCCGCCTGGTCGACCGGGCGCCGCACGTCGAGCGGCTCGTCTCGATGGAGGGCGACTATCACCCGTTTGCCGCGTTCCAAGAGATCTTCAACGGCCGCAACGTCGGCCACGAGTCCTACTTCGACAAGATGACCCACTTCGACTTCAAGACCCTGCTGCCCGCGCTGCTGCAGGTCGAGGACCGCGTCTCGATGGCGCACGGCCTGGAGTCGCGCGTCCCGCTGCTCGACCACCCGCTGGTCGAGCTGGCCGCCACGATCCCGGCCGACACGAAGTTCCCGGGCGGCGACCTCAAGCACGTCTTCAAGCGCGCCACGCGCGCCGTCGTGCCCGAGGCGATCCGCGAGCGCAAGGACAAGATGGGCTTCCCCGTGCCGCTCGTCGAATGGGCCCGCGGCCCGCTGCGCGAGTTCGTCGGCGACGTGTTCGCCGGCCACGACCGCGATCTCTACGACTCGGGCGCCGTGCTGCGGGCGCTCGACGACGAGCCGCGCTTCGGCCGGACCTTCTGGGGGCTGCTCAGCCTCGAGCTCTGGCAGCAGCAGTTCCACGACCGCGAGGGGCACTTCCGCTCGCTTCTGACGACCGAAAGGACCGCTCGATGAAGGTGCTGATCACCGGAGGTGGGGGCTTCATCGGCTCCAACCTCGCCGACCGCCTGCTCGACGAGGGCCACCAGGTGCGCACCGTCGACACCTACGCGACCTCGCGCCGCGACAACCTGGTCCCGCGCGACGGCCTCGAGGCGGTCGAGGGCTCGATCGCCGACGAGAAGCTCGTCTCCGAGCTGGTCGAGGGCGTCGACGCGGTGGTCCACGCGGCGGCCTCCTACAAGGACCCCGACGCGTGGGAGGAGGACGCCCGCACCAACGCGCTGGGAACGGCCGTCGTCGTGCGCGCCACGCAGCGCGCCGGCATCGAGCGGCTCGTCTACTTCCAGACCGCGCTCTGCTACGGCGTCAAGCCCGAAGAGCAGCCGATCACGCTCAACCACCCGCTGCGGCCCTACGACTCCAGCTACGCGATCTCGAAGACCGCCGGCGAGGACTACATCCGCCTGTCGGGCCTGGACTGGGTGTCGTTCCGACTCGCGAACGTCTACGGCCCGCGCAATCTGTCGGGCCCGCTGCCGACGTTCTTCAGCAGGCTGACCGACGGCAAGGGCTGCTTCGTGACCGACACGCGCCGCGACTTCCTCTACGTCTCGGACCTCGTCGACGTCGTGGCCAAGGCGCTGGAGGGGACCGGCCGGGGCGCCTACCACGTCTCCAGCGGCAGCGACGTGGCGATCAAGGACCTCTTCGACGCGGTCACCGCCGCGCTGGGCATGGAGGGCGTCGACGTCGAGGTGCGAGCGCGCGCGGCCGACGACGCCGAGTCGATCCTGCTCGACCCCTCACGGACCAACGACGACTTCAGCTGGTCGACCTCCGTCGAGCTGACCGACGGCGTCGCGCGGGCGATCGAGTGGTACCGCGAGCACGGCATCGAGCAGACCTACACGCACCTCAAGGAGGAGGAGCTACGGGTCCGATGAGGCGCGTCCTCGTCGTCGGCGGTGCCGGCTTCGTCGGCTCGAACCTCGTCCGTGCGCTGCTCGAGCGCGGCGACGAGGTACTGGTCGTCGACAACCTGCTCTCCTCCGAGCGCTCCAACGTGCCCGACGGCGCGGAGCTGATCGAGGCCTCGATCAACGAAGACCGGGTGCTGGAAGGGTTGCCCGACGACATCCAGGTCGCGTTCCACCTGGCCACGTTCCACGGCAACCAGAGCTCGATGGCCGACCCGCTGGCAGACCACGAGCACAACACGCTGACCTCGCTGAAGCTGTTCCTGGCGCTGACCGAGATGGACGGCCTGGAGAAGGTCGTCTACGCGGGCGCCGGCTGCACCGTGGCCGAGAAGACCTTCGAGGCGGCCAGCGCCACGCAGGAGGACGCGCCGGTGTCGCTCTACCTCGACTCGCCGTACCAGATCTCCAAGGTCGTGGGCGAGTTCTACGCCAACTACTTCTGGACGCGCAGCGGCCTGCCCGTCGTCAAGGCGCGCTTCCAGAACGTCTACGGTCCCGGCGAGGTCCTGGGCGCCGGGCGCTGGCGCGGAACCGTCAACACGGTGTGGCGCAACGTCACCCCCACCTTCGTCTGGAAGGCGCTGCACGACGAGGCGCTGCCGCTCGACAACGGCGGCATCGCCACCCGCGACTTCATCTACGTCGGCGACATGGTCGAGGGCCTGATCGCGTGCGCCGAGCGCGGCGAGCCGGGCGGGGTCTACAACCTCGCCAGCGGCGTGGAGACCTCGATCCGCGAGCTGGCCGAGACGATCGTCGAGCTGGCCGGCTCGGGCAGCGTCGAGCTTGCGCCCGCCCGCGACTGGGATCGCTCGGGCAAGCGCTTCGGCGCCACCGACAAGGCCGAGCGCGAGCTGGGCTTCCGCGCCACCACGCCGCTGCGCGACGGCCTCGAGCGCACGATCGCGTGGACCCGCGAGCACGAAGCGCTGATCGCCGCCTGCATCGAGCGCCACGCCGACCGGATGGCCGCCGCGGCGGCCTGACATGGCGACCCGCGTCATCACGCCCCCACGGGGCTGGCAGTGGCCGAACCTGCGCGAGCTGTGGGAGTACCGCGACCTCGCGTACTTCCTCGTCCGCCGCGACGTGACGATCCGCTATCGCCAGACGCTGATCGGGACGCTGTGGGCGATCCTCCAGCCGCTGCTGCTGGCCGGCGTCTTCACGCTGTTCCTCGGCTACCTGGCCAAGGTTCCCTCCACGGCCGGCATCCCGTACCCGGTGTTCGCCGTGACCGGCATGGCGATGTGGCTGTACTTCAGCCAGGCGATGCTGTTCGCCAGCGACTCGACCGTGTCCAGCCGCGAGCTGATCGCGAAGGTCTGGTTCCCGCGGATGGTGATCCCGGTCGCCGCCGTGATCCCGCCGATGATCGACTTCGTCCCGGCGTTCGGAGTCGCGATCGTCGTGATGCTGGCCTACGGCGTCGTACCGCCGATCCAGATCCTGCTCGTGCCGTTCCTGGCGCTGCTGACGCTCACCGTGGCGCTCGGCGCCGGGCTCTGGTTGAGCGCGCTGAACGTCCGCTACCGCGACGTCCGGATCGTCGTGCCGTTCCTGATCCAGGTCGGCCTCTTCGTCTCGCCGATCGTCTACCCGTTCACGATCGTGCCGCACGCCGCGCAGCCCTTCTACGCGATCAACCCGATGGTCGGCGTGCTGGAGGCCTATCGCTGGATGCTGTTCCCCGGCGCGCACACGGTCGGCCGGCTGATCGTGATCCCGATCTTCACCGCGATCGTGCTGCTGATCAGCGGCGCGCTGTACTTCACGCGCGCGAGCGGGAGTTCGCCGATGTCATCTGAGGCGGCGATCCGCACCGAGGGCGTCGGCAAGCGCTACCGGCTCGGGGGCGCGTCGAGCGACCTGCTGAGCGAGCGGATCGGCGCGCGGCGGCCCAAGGGCGAGTGGTTCTGGGCGCTGCGCGACGCGTCGATCGAGGTCAACCGCGGCGAGGTCGTCGGCCTGATCGGGCGCAACGGCGCCGGCAAGTCGACGCTGTTGAAGCTGCTCTCGCGGATCACGCCGCCGACCGAGGGCCGCATCGAGATCACCGGCCGGGTGGGGACGCTGCTCGAGGTCGGCACCGGCTTTCACCCCGAGCTCAGCGGCCGCGAGAACATCTTCCTGTCGGGCACGATCCTCGGCATGCGCCGCCACGAGGTGCTGCGGCGCTTCGACGAGATCGTCGAGTTCTCCGGCATCGGGCAGTTCCTCGACACGCCGGTCAAGCACTACTCCAGCGGCATGTACGTGCGCCTCGCCTTCGCGGTCGCGGCGCACCTCGACACCGACGTGCTGCTCGTCGACGAGGTGCTCGCGGTCGGCGACGCCGAGTTCCAGCGCAAGTGCTTCGGCAAGATGGACGACGTCGCGCGCGGCGGCCGCACGGTCGTCTTCGTCTCCCACCAGCTCGCCGCGATCCAGCGGCTGTGCCGGCGCTGTTACTGGATCGACGCCGGGCAGGTGCGCGCGGAGGGCCCCACACAGGAGACCGTCGCCGCCTACCTGAAGGCCGCGGGCGCCCACCAGCACGGTGGCGAAGCGGTCATCGGGCCCGACGTCCCGCGCATGACCACCGGCGACGCCACGCTGCGGCGCGTCGCGATCCTCGACGACGACGAGCACGTCATCGACCAGGTGTCCCTCGGCCAGCCGTTCACGATCGCGATGACCTTCGAGATCGCCACGCCGATCGACGACGGCGTGATCGAGCTGGGCCTATCGACGGCGGACGGCACCCGGATCATCACGGTGCAGAACATCGACGGCGACCGGCCGCTGCTGGCGCTCGAGCCGGGCGTCCACGAGCTGCGCGCGCGGATCGAGACGACGCTGCTGCCCGGCGACTTCCAGATCGACGTCGGGCTGCACCGGATCATCGGCCTGACGCTCGACCACGTCGAGCGCACCCTGACCTTCACGGCGCTGAACGTCGCGCTGGAGGGCAACGACCGCTGGCCGTGGAACAGCGTCCGCGGCGCCGTGCGCCCGCCCAGCACGTGGACCGTCCACGCTCCGGTGGAGGCGCGGTGAAGAAGTCCGTCCTCTTCGTCGGCCAGGCCTACTACAACCACTGGTACCTCTCCCGGGAGCTGCGCAAGCTCGGCTGGAAGGCCGACCTCGTCGACA
This sequence comes from uncultured Actinomycetes bacterium, assembly GCA_963825415.1. Lineage (GTDB taxonomy): Bacteria > Actinomycetota > Thermoleophilia > Solirubrobacterales > Solirubrobacteraceae > BP-464. Next base: position 967,345 of record CAWGTD010000006.1, read on the forward strand.
TCGACCCCAACAGCCGCGGCTTCTACCACGGCTACGACCGGCTGCTGACCGGGTCGCGGCGCCGCGACTTCTTCCGCCACGCGGCCTTCTACGCCGACGCCGCGCGCTCCTACGACGTCTTTCACTTCGCCAACGCGTGGGGCATGCGCCTCGGCGACGCGATCGGCGGGTTCGTCGACCACCGGCTCTCCCCCGGCGCCGACATCCGCCTGCTCAAGCGCCTGGGCAAGAAGATCGTCTACAGCAACAACGGCTGCTCCGACGGCGTCGCCCAGAGCTCGTTCCGCGCGTGGAAGCCGCACCCGACGTGCGACGACTGCCCGTTCCAGCACCAGCCGCACGTGTGCTCCGACGAGCAGAACCTGCGCTGGGGCGCGCTGCGCAACGAGCTCGCCGACTACGTGGCCATCCTCGGCGGCAACCGGGCCGACTACAACGTCGCCCCCAACGTCCACGAATGCCCGTGGGTGTACTGCCTGGACTCAGACGTCTGGAGCCCGGACCTGATGGTGCCCGCGAACTACCAGCTGCCCGGCGACTCGGTGCGGATCTACCACTCGGTGGGCAACGCCGACCGGCGCTCGCAGGCGGGCACGATGCGCAACACGAAGTCGACGCACATCTACGTGCCGCTGGTCGACCAGCTGCGCGGCGAGGGCCACGACTGCGAGCTGATCTTCTTCAAGGACGTCCCGAACTTCGAGCTGCGCTACTACCAGGCGCAGGCCGACATCTTCGTCGACATGCTGACCACCGGGTTCACGGGGGCGACGGCGCGCGAGGGCATGATGCTCGGCAAGCCGGTGGTGGCCTACATCCGCCCGGAGTGGATGGCCCAGGTGCGGCGCGAGCTGCCGGAGTACGCCGACGAGCTGCCGATCGTCAGCGCCACCCCGGAAACCGTTCACGACGTCCTCGCCGAGCTCGTCTCCGACCGCGAGCGGCGCGAGGAGATCGGCGCGCGCTCGCGGGCGTTCGCGCTGAAGTGGCACGCCGCCGACGTGGCGGCGATCGAGTTCGACCGGATCTACAGCTCGTTGGTCGACGGCACGCTGCCGCCCTCGCCCTGGTCCATGAACAGCAGCTCGCCGGATTCGCTGGAGCGGCGAAACCCGGTCTTCTCGTAGACGCGGATCGCCCGCGCGTTGCGCCGCTGGACCTGGAGCCAGATGCGCCGCAGGCCGCGCTCCTGAAACCCGATGCGCACGAGCTCTCGCACCGCGGCCGTGCCCAGGCCGCGCTCGCGGGCATCGGCCACGCCGATGCGGATGCGCAGCTCCGCCTCGTCGCCGGCGCCGATCAGCTGACACGTCCCGACCAGGCGGCCGTCCTCGCGCAGCGCGCGGATCGCCACATCCGGGTCGGCGCGCACCCGCTCGAACCACGCGTCGTGCTCGGCGCGCGACACCGGGCGGAAGGCCGCGGACTGCTCGACGAGCTCGCGATCGTTGATCCATGCGAACAGCGCGTCGGAGTCCTCGTCGCGCAGCTCCGTGAGCTCGACGCCCATAGGCTGGAAGCCTCCCATGCCGACCGCCACCGACACCTGGCTCGCCGACCTGCTCGGCGTCGGCGCCCTCGAGGAGGGCGCCACCTTGAAGGTGCGCGGCCTGGAGCTCGCGGTGCGCGACGGCATCCCGCGGGTGGCCTCGCTGGTGACCCAGGCGCAGGCCGACACGGCCGAGATGTTCGGCTTCAAATGGTCCCAGCAGGACACCTATGCGTCCGAGCCCTACCTGGCCAAGACCCGCGCCTGGATGGTCGAGCGCTACGGCGATCCGGCCGAGTGGCCGTGGCTGGCCGAACACGGCGAGCGGCCGCTGCTGGTCGACGCCGGGTGCGGCGCGGGGGTTGCCGGCCTCGAGCTCTTCGCGCCGATCCTCGACCGGGTGCGCTACCTCGGTGTCGATCTGACCGACGCCGTCGACGTGGCGCGGCAGCGGTTCGCCGCCCGCGGCGCTCCGGGTGCCTTCCTGCAGGCCGATCTGCTCAACCTGCCGCTGGAGCCGGGCTGCGCCGACCTGATCTTCTCCGAGGGCGTCCTGCACCACACCGACTCGACCCAGGCGGCGCTGCGCGCGCTGGTCGACATCCTGGCCCCGGGCGGGCGGCTGCTGTTCTACGTCTACCGCCGCAAGGCGCTGATCCGCGAGTTCACCGACGACGCGATCCGCGAGCAGCTGCAGTCGCTGACGCCGGCCGAGGCCTGGCAGGCGCTGGAGCCGCTGACGAAGCTCGGAATCGCCCTCGGGGAGCTTGGCGTGGAGGTCGAGGTCCCGGAGGACATCGAGCTGCTGGGGATCCCCGCCGGAACTCTGGACCTCCAGCGGTTGTTCTATTGGCATCTCTTCAAGGCGTACTACGACCCCGAGATGACTTTCGGCGAGATGCACCACATCAACTACGACTGGTACGCGCCGCGCATCGCCCATCGCCATACGCCGGACGAGGTCCGCGGATGGTGCGAGGATGCCGGCCTCGCGGTCGAAGACGTTCACGTCCACTTGGCCGGGATTACGGTCCGTGCGAGACGGAGAGACCCCAACTAATCCGCAAACCACCGCTTCGCGGTGGTACGAATAGCCCGCTTCCCCCCTAACCCTGGAGGATCTTGATGCGTTTTCGCCGTCCCCGCCACGGCACCGTGGCCGCCTACCTCGCGCTCTTCGTGGCGCTGGGTGGCACCGGCTACGCCGCGGCCACCCTTCCGCGCAACAGCGTCGGCCACAACCAGATGAAGAAGAACGCGGTGACCAGCCGCAACGTCAAGAACCGCTCGCTGCTCTCCGTCGACTTCAAGTCCGGCCAGTTGCCGAAGGGCGCCACGGGCGCCACGGGCGCCACCGGACCGGCAGGTCCCGCCGGTCCCGCCGGTCCCGCCGGCCCCGCCGCGGGCGTCGGCTTCGCCAACGTCACTGCGGGCGGCGCTGTCGACCCCCCGACCTCCAGTGGCATCGGCACCGCGAACATCAGCAACCCGGCCGTCGGCCTGTACTGCATCAGCGGGCTGTCCCCGGCACCGAAGAACGTCCAGGTCACGGCGCAGAACGGGTTCAACGGCCCGATCAACGCCAACGCGAACCTCGGTCCGTTCGGTGCGTGTGTCGCTCCCACGCAGATCACGATCCGGCTGATCACGACCGCGAACGGCGCCGCGGTCAGCGCGCCGTTCTTCGTGCTCGTCAACTAATCACGCCGAATCTCGGCCCCGGCGCTCGTCGCCGGGGCCGTTTTTTTCCAACTGCACCCTCCGGAGGTCTCGTCTTGTTCTCGAAAATCCGATCGCGCCTGACGTACGCAAACGTCGTGGCGTCGCTAGCCCTGTTCCTGGCGGTGTCGGGCGGTACGGCCTTCGCCGTCACCAGGATTCACTCCAGCGACATCGCCACCCATGCGGTGACCAACTCGAAGATCGACACCGACGCCGTCAGCCCCTCGAAGATCAAGGCTGGCGCCGTCCGCAGCTCGGAGGTCCGCGACGGCTCGCTGCTCGCCAAGGACTTCGCGGCTGATCAGCTGCCCAGGGGCGCGACAGGCCCGGCCGGTCCGGCCGGCCCCGCGGGCCCCGCCGGTGCGGCGGCGGCCAACATCTCCGGCGTCGTCAGCAGCGCCGGCAGCCTCGTGTACGGCTCGCACGTGACCGGTGTCTCGGTCGGCGGAGCAGGCGTCTACACGGTCTCGTTCGACCGCAACGTCAGCCGCTGTCCCGCGGTCGCGACGGTCGGCGGCTACCAGCTGGGCGGCAGCACCGAGAACGGCACGAACGGCGGCACGGTGAGCCTCCAGCCGTCGGGTGACGCCAACGCCACCACGCAGGCGAACATCCAGTTCGTGACCCGGAACCTGAGCGGCGCCAACACCAGCCTGCCGTTCCACTTCGCGGTCCACTGCTGATCTGAGGGATGCGGTCGTCCGGCCTAGGCTGGACGACCGCATGCCCACCGTCGCGGTCCATCAGCCGACGTTCCTTCCCTGGCTGGGATGGTGGGACAAGCTCGCCCGCGGCGACGTGCTCGTCCTGCTCGACGACGCCCAGTTCCCGCGCGAGTCGCGCGGCACGTGGGTCAACCGCGTCAAGCTCGTCGTGGGCGGCGAGCCGCGCTGGGTCACCGTCCCGGTGGCCCGCGAGGGCGTGGCACCCATCAACCGCACGCGCATCGACGAACGCCAGCCGTGGCGGCGCAAGGTCCTTGGCTCGATCGAGCAGTCCTACCGCCGCGCCCCGCACTTCGACGCGGTGTGGCCGGTCGTCCGCGCGGTCGTCGAGGAGCCCGCCGACGACCTGGCGAGCTTCAACGAGCGCGGCATCCGCGCGCTCGGAGAGCTGATGGGCGCGCCGCTGGACCGGCTCGTGCGCTCGTCGGAGATGGACGTCGACGCCACCGGCACCGACCGTCTGATCGCATTGACGCAGGCGGCCGGTGGCGACACCTACCTGTCCGGCGACGGCGCCGAGGGCTACCAGGACACCGAGAAGTACCCCGCCGCGGGCGTCCGCCTGACCTTCCAGGAGTTCACCGACCCGCGACCGACCCCCGGGCTCTCGGTCGTCGACGCGCTGATGCACGAGGGTCCCGAGGCCGTCGCACGGCTCATAGGGTTCGCGCGGTGAAGGACTTCACGCTCGGCCGCTACTCCGAGCTGCTGCGGATCGCGCTGGACGAGGGCTATCGCTTCGTCGGGTTCGGAGAGATCGACGGGGGCTCCGACGAAGCGATCGTGCTGCGCCACGACATCGACTTCTCGCCACGCTGGCTCGCGCCGATGGCCGCCGTCGAGCAGCTGCACGGCATCACGTCGACGTGGTGCCTGCAGCCCAGCGCGGCCACGTATCGCTGGGACGCCGCCGAGACGCGCGCGGCGGTACGGGCGCTGCTGGACGCCGGCCACGAGCTGGCGCTGCACTTCGACGCCAACCGGTGCTCCACGCAGGCCGAGATCGTCGAGGGCGTGCTGGCCGAGGCGGCGGCGCTCGAGGGGGTCTACGACGTGCCGGTGCGCGTCGTCTCCTTCCACCAGGTCGGGCGCCGGATGCTCAGCGACCTCGAGCTGCCGGCGCCGCTGATCAACACCTACGCGCCGCGCTTCTTCACCGAGATCGGCTACGTGTCGGACTCGAACATGCAGTGGCGGGGCAAGGACCTCGAGGCGCTGCTGCGAGCCCACGAGCACCGCCGGATGCAGGTGCTCATCCACCCCGTGTGGTGGCGCGAGGAGGCCACGACGCTGCGCGCGGCGCTGGAGAGCGTGGCCGAGGACGCCGGCCTCGCGTTCGACGAGGTCGTCAGCCCCGAGCAACGAGCGCTGATCGAGGCGTCGTGAGCCAGGTGGCGATCGAGGACCTCGCGGCCTGCCCGCGCTGCCACGCCGCGCTGGCGCTGCCCGAGCCGGCGTGTCCGGCGTGTGGGGCGACGTTCCGGCGCCTGCCCCACGCCTGGGACCTGACGGCGCCGGATTCCGAGCTGCGCGGCCCGCTGTGGGCCGCCTGGGAGGGCGTGCAGTCCAACGGCGCGGTGGCCTACGAGGCCGACCCGGTGCACAACCTCGGCGTCGGCGACCGCGACGACTACCGGGACTTCGCGCGCTTCGCCGGCATGGACGGCCTCGTGCTGGACGTCGGCTGCGGCCCGCAGGCATGGCCCGCGCATTTCAGCTCCGCGGCCCCGGACACCCGCTTCGTCGGGGTCGATCCGCTGGTGGGCGACAGGCCGGCCGACTACCTGCAGGTCCGCGGCCTCGCCGAGTTCCTGCCGTTCCGCGACGGCGTCTTCGACCACGTCCTCTACATGACGACGCTCGACCACTTCGTCGACCCCGTCGCCGCGCTGCGCGAAGGCGCCCGCGTGCTGCGCCCGGGCGGTGCGATCGAGGTGCTGCTCGGCCACAAGTCGGCGGGCGCGCCGCGGCCGGAGACGTCGCCTGACTGGTACACGGCGCTCGAGCGCCCCGACGGCGCCGAGGACCTCTTCCACATCCGCCGCCTCGACGATCCAGCCGAGGCCGACCGCATGTTCGCCGCCGCGGGGCTGACCGTCGTCGACCGCGAGGTCCATCCCGTCGACGAGTGGCGGTCGAACTCCTATCACCGGCTGGCGCCCGCCTAGGAGCCTGGCGAAGAACCAACGGTCGTCCGGGACGGTCGATCCGTGGATGCCGGGCGGTGGCCGTATCCGAAGACGTAGCAGCGCTACGGCGAGGATCAGGGGCGCCGATCCGGCGCCGCGGAGCGGCCGTACCGGGCGACCCGAGTTCTTTGACAGGCTCCTAACGAACGAACGTGCGCAGCCACTGCTCCAGCGAGAGCAGTGACCAGATCAGCAGCCGGCGGTTGACCTTGCCGGCGAGGTGGTCCTCGACCAGGCCGCGCACCGCGGGCCCGTCGAGGTACTCGTAGAGGCGCGCGTCGGAATCGAGCAGCGTGCGGCGCACGTAGTCGATCGACTCGCCGCGGAACCAGCTCGCGTCCGGCGCGGCGAAGCCCTGCTTCTGCCCGCCGGTGATCTCGGCGGGCACGTGGCGCTCCATCGCGCGGCGCAGCAGCAGCTTGCCGTCGCGCGCATCGGAGAAGAAGCGCTCGGTCTTGGGCCCCGGCTCGTTCTCGTCGAGCCGCACGACCTCCCCGAGGTTGCCGAGCTTGAGCCCCACCGGGACGCCCTGGGCGAAGTCGACGAGGTCGTTGTCGAGGAACGGCAGGCGGGTCTCCAGCGAGTGGGCCATCGAGAGCTTGTCCTCGACCACCAGCAGGCCGTGCAGGAACGTGCGCGCCTCGAGGTAGAGCGAGTGGTTGATGTAGTCCTCCGGGCGCGTCAGCTCCGGCGCGTGGGTCTGGAAGACGTCGGCGAAGATGGCGCGCGTGTCGACGTCGCGCACGTCGCTCCAGATCGGGGCGAAGACGCGCTCGATGTCGTTCGGTGCCAGCAGGCGCTGCCAGAAGCCGTAGTACTTGGCGACGTAGTCGTCGAAGGAGTCGTTGACGACCGCGCGGTAGTAGCGCCACGGGTAGCCGCCGAACAGCTCGTCGCCGCCGGCGCCCGACAGGACGACCTTGACGAACTTGGCCGCCAGGCGGGCCGCGTAGTAGTTCGGATAGCACTGGCCGACGCGGGGGTCCTCCAGATGCTCGGTCAGCGTCGGCATCACGCGCTCGAGGTCGCCGGCCTTGAGCACCATCTCGTAGTGCTCGGTGCCGAACAGGTACGACATCCGCTCGGCCTTGATGCGCTCGTCGAAGGCCAGCTCGATGCCGGATGCCGAGGACAGGTCGAAGCCGACGGTGAACGACGTGAAGGCATCGGAGAACTGCGGCGCGGCGACAGCGGTGATCGAGCCCGAGTCCATGCCGCCTGACAGGTAGGAGCCGACCGGCACGTCGGCCACGAGCTGGCGCGTCACGGCCTGACGGAAGAGGCGGTCGAGCTCCTCGAGGCACTCGCGCTCGTCGACCGGCCCGTCGGGCTCGCGGAAGTCGAAGTCCCAGTAGCGCTCGATCCGCGGCTCGCCGTCGGCCCCTACCCGCATCAGCGTCCCCGGCGGCAGCAGCTTCACGCCGGCGAACAGCGTCCGCTCGGTGAACAGGTTCTGGAACGTCAGGTACTCGAGCAGCGCCTGGCGGTCGAGGTCGGCGCGCATCGCCGGATGGGCGAGCAGCGCCTTGACCTCCGATCCGAACAGCAGCGCGTTGCCTGCCCGCGTCCAGTACAGCGGCTTGATGCCGTAGCGGTCGCGGGCGAGCAGCAGCTCGCGGCGCTCGCGGTCCCACAGCGAAAGCGCGTAGAGGCCGTTGAAGCGCTCCAGCGCGGCGGCGCCCCACTCGGCCAGCGCGTAGAGGACGACCTCCGTGTCGCAGCGCGACCGGAAGCGGCGGCCGAGCGACTCGAGCTCTGCCCGCAGCTCGGCGAAGTTGTAGACCTCGCCGTTGTAGGACAGGACGAAGCGACCGTCCTCCGAGGCCATCGGCTGCTCGCCGGCCGGCGAGAGGTCGATGATCGCCAGGCGGCGGTGCCCGAAGGCCAGCGGCCCGTCGGCGAACGTCCCCTCGCCGTCCGGACCGCGGTGCGCGATGGCGTCCGCCATCGCGCCCGCCACGTCAGGGGAGGCGGGGGCGCCGTCGAGGTTGAGGATGCCTGTGATGCCGCACATAGGGCCGCTCGTTGAACGTCGCCATCATGCGCGAGTTGCGAGCGTGGCGCGGAATGGCGCCAGCGCGCGGATACCCTGCGGACGCGATGCGTGTCCTGCTGACCGGGGCGAGCGGCCTCATCGGCCGCGAGCTCGTACGGCTCGCCCCGCCCGAATGGGAGCTGCTGGCGCTGGGCCGCCGGCCACCCGAAACCGGCACCTGGCTGAAGGCCGACCTGGCCGACCCCATCGCGCTGCAGGCGATCCTGCCCGGCGACCTCGACGCCGTCGTGCACCTCGCCCAGGGGCGGCGCTATCGCGACTTTCCGGAGTGCGCGCCGGAGGTCGTCGCCGTCAACGTCACCGCCACCGCAATCCTGCTCGACCACGCGGTCCGCAGCGGGGCCGGCGCGTTTCACCTCGCCTCGACCGCGACCGTCTACCGCCCGTCGGACGCGCCGCTCGACGAGACCGCGCCGACCGAGGCGCAGGGCATCTACGCGGCGAGCAAGCGCAGCGCCGAGCTGCTCTGCGGCCCCTACGCAAGCGTCCTGGGCTGCCGCGTGCTGCGGATCTTCACGGCCTTCGGCGCCGAGCGCGACGGACGGCTGGTCGCCGACCTGGTCGACCGCGTCGAGTCCGGCCGCCCCGTCGAGATCCGCGGCGAGCGCGGCCTGGTCACCAGCCCGATCCATGCGGTCGACGCCGCCCGCGCGCTCGTCGCATCGGTGAACCACCCCCCGGCTCCCGGCGATCTCGACGTCGTCAACGTGGGTGGCGCCGAGGCCCTGGGGCTCGAGGAGATGGCGACCGCGATCGGAGCGGCGCTCGGGCGCGAGCCGCTGTTCGACCGGCGCCCGGGCACGGACGTCGGGATCGTCGCCGACCGCCGGCGTTGCGTCGAGGTGCTCGGCGTCCCCGAGCCGCTCGCGTTCGCCGCCGCCATCGCGGCGGAGCTGCGCCCGACGGTCGAGGCGGTCGAGGGCCTGCGATGAGCTGGGAGAGCCCGTTCACCTTCGACTTCCTGCGCGAGCTGCTCGACGAGGCGGGCCGAGCATGCGAGGTGCGCCTGCTGGGCGACGGCCTGCCCGCGCACGCCGGATCGGACCCCGTCCTGGTGGTCCGCCACGACGTCGACCTCGCGCTGGAACCGGCCGTCGCGCTCGGTGACGTCGAGGCTCGCGCCGGCGTGCGGGCCACAGTGCTGGTGATGGTCGACTCCCCGCTCTACGACCTCGACGCCGAGGGCTCGCGTGCAGCGTTGCGGACGCTGCGCGACATGGGGCACGACATCGGCCTGCACATGGACCTCGGGCCGCGCGGCGACCGCGAGGGCCTCGCGATCGACGAGGTCCTGCCCGAGATCGAGGCCTGCCGCGACCGGCTGGCGGACGTGCTCGGCGAGGCGCCGCGCGCGATCTCGTTTCACCGCCCGGCGGACCCGCTCGTCGCGGCGCTGGCCGAGCCCGCGGAGATCTGCGGGATGACCAACGCCTACCACGCCGCGCTGATGGCCTGTTACGTCGCCGACTCGGCGGGCACGTGGCGCCACGGCGACCCGCGGCCGATCCTGCGCCAGCCGCCGTGCGCCACGGTTCAGCTGCTGCTGCACCCGTTCTGGTGGGGGGAGCGCCATCAGTCGGCCGCCGACCGCCTGGAGACCTTCTACCGCGAGCGGACCGACGGCCTCGCTCCGTTCGACGCGCTGGCCTTCGACCGCACCCTCGCCAACGTCGTGCGGCGCGCGCGCCGCGCGGGGCTGCTGAGCCCGGCCGAGGTGGCCGCTCCGTGAACGGGGCTCAGAGCAAGCTCTCGACCGGCCTCGTGCGCCTGCTGAGGCGCGGCGTGGGGGTGCCGGGCCTGCGCTGGTTGAGCACGCGGAAGCCGATCGCCCGCATCACCGGAGCGATGCGCGGCGCGCTGGTCGTCGAAAGCCGGCGCTTTGCGCTCAACGAGCTGCGCCGTTCGGATTGCGAGGCGACCTACACGCTGCGGGGCGGCACGCGAAGGGCGGTGATCCGCCATCACAGCTTCGACGTCCTGACGCTCGGCGAGATCTTCGCGCGGGGGGAATACGCGCCGCCGGCGCCGGTCGCCGCCCGCCTCGACGCATTGGGGCGAGCGCCGCGCGTCGTCGACCTCGGAGCGAACGTCGGGCTCTTCGGCCTGTGGATGCTGGCGCGCACACCTGCGGCGCAGATCGTCGCGTACGAGCCCGACCCGGAGAACGCCGCGGTGCACGCCCGGGTGATCGCCCTCAACGAGGCGGCCGCGCAATGGCGGCTGGTGCCCGCGTGTGCCGCGACGACCGACGGCAGCACGCGGTTCGTGGCGGGCAAGGAGACCCTGTCGCACGTCGATCTCCATGCGGCCGCAAACGGCGCGGCGGCCGACGTCCCGGCGATCGACGTCTTCCCCGACCTCATGAGCGCCGACTTCGCGAAGATCGACATCGAGGGCGGGGAGTGGTCGCTGCTGGAGGACCCGCGCTTCTCCGACCTCCCGACACCCGTGCTCTGCGTCGAATACCACCCCTACGGCTGCCCGGAGCCCGACCCGGCGATCGCCGCCCGCGAGCGGCTCTCCGCGGCCGGCTATCGGGTCGAGACCATCGCAGTCGCCCACCTGCCCGGCCAGGGCCACGCCTGGGCGTGGAAGCCATGAGCCGCATCGGGCGCTTCGACACCGACTCGGCGGCGCTGCAGGCCCGGCTGGCCGCCCACGAGCGCTATTCGTCGGGCGACATGACCGGCTGGGCGCTCGAGCACCTCGGCGCCGAACCGGGCGACGACGTTCTCGACGTCGGCGCCGGGACGGGCGCCCAGACGCTGCGGCTCGCGCCGCAGGTCGCGTCGGTGCTCGCCGTCGACGCCTCCGAGGAGTCGCTGGCGCTCGTCGCGGGCGAGGCGCCGGAGAACGTGACCACGCTGGCGGGGACCTTCGACGAGCTCGCGGGCCGGCCGTGCGAGCGGCGCTTTCACCGCGCGATCAGCTGCTACGCGCTCTATTACGCCGAGGACACCCGCGCGGTCATCGCCCGCGTGCGCGACCTGCTGCGCGACGACGGCGTCTTCTTCTTCTGCGGGCCGTCGTACGAGAACAACGCCGAGCTGCGCCGCTTCCACTGGGCGCTCGCCGGCGCCGAACCGCCGGGCCCGACGCCCGCCGCGACCTTCATGGAGCAGACCGGCCCGGCGATCTGCACCGAGCTGTTCGCGACCGTCGAGCGTTTGGAGTTCGAGAACCCCGTGCGCTACGACTCCGCCGCCGCGCTGGTCGACTACTGGCGCAACTACAACCTCTACGACCCCGAGCTCGAGGAACGCTTCGAGGCCGCGGCCGCCGAGCACTTCGCCGGCAACGCCGAGTTCGTGACGGCCAAGCGGGTCGTGGGGATCCGCGCCGCGGTGTGATGGCCCTGACGTCGCCGCCCATGTCCGCGCCGCTCGACACCCGACAGCTCCTGCGCAGCGCGGTGGCCCATCCGACCTGGGTGGCGGCACACGCACGCCAGCTGATGGCCGCCCGGCGGCCCGACCCCGTCCTGGATGCCGCCGCCAGCGAGCCCTACCTGATGAGCGCGCAGGAGGCGGTGGCCGCCGTCCTCGACGTCCGCGTCGCGCACGTCGCGGCGCACTGGCCGAGCGAGGTCTCAGACGCGGAGTCCGACGCGGCGTTTCAGCTGCGGGCGCTGGATGCGCGGCCGGTGCTGCGCGAGGTCGTGGCCGCGATCGTCCGGTTGATGCGCCCGGCCGTGATGGTCGAGACCGGGGTGGCCGCCGGGCACACGAGCGCCGTCGCGCTGGGCGTGATGGAGGAGATCGGCGAGGGCCGGCTCGTCAGCGTCGACCTGCCGCCGCTGCGCGTCGACCACGCCGACTACACCGGGCACGTCGTCGGACCCGAGCTTCGCGGGCGCTGGACGCTCGTCCTGGGTTCTTCCCGCCAGCAGCTGCCCCGCGTCCTGCGCAAGTGGGGCCCGATCGACGTGTTCCTGCACGACTCCGACCACGCCTACGCCGCACAGCTGCGCGAATATCGCACGGCGTGGCCGCACCTCCGCGCGGGCGGCGTCTTGATTTCCGACGACGTCGCCAGCCCCGCCTTCCTGGAGTTCGCGAGCGAGGTGGGCGCGCGGCCTCACCTGATCGCGGGCACCGCCATGTCGGGCACCACCTCCGCCCTCGGCCTGCTGCGCAAGGCTCAGCCTTGAGCGTCACGTACTTCACTCCCACCGACGAGGCCTACGTGGTCCGTGTGCTCGCGCTGCACCGCTCGCTCTCGCAGCGATCGTCGGAGCCCGCGCGCCTGCAGGCGTACTGCTTTGACGCCGAGAGCCATGCCCTGCTCACCGAGGCGGCGCAACCGGGGCTCGACCCGATCCCGTTCGCCGAGGTCGAGCGCGACCGGCCCGAGCTCCTGGCCGTCAAGCCGTCGCGCACAGGGGCGGAGTACATGTGGACCGCCAAGGCGGCGATGGGGCTCGACGCCTTCCGTCGCCGGCCGGATGCCGAGCTCGCCCTCTACGCCGACGCGGACCTGTTCTTCTACTGCGATCCGCTCGAGCTGCTGGCCGCGCACCCCGACGCGAACCTGTTCGTCACGCCCCACCGCTTCGCGCCGCACTATCGCCACCTGCGCTGCACCGGTCGCTTCAACGCCGGCTTCATCGGCTTTCGCCGGTCACCGGTCGCGACGGCTTGCCTGGAGTGGTGGCACGAGCGCTGCCTGGAGTGGTGCCACAGCTTCATCGAGCCCGGCCTGTACGCCGACCAGCGCTACCTCGAGCAGTGGCCGGCACGGTTCGGCTCCGTCTGCGAGCTCGACGCGCCGACCGCGAACGTCGCGCCCTGGAACTGGGACGGTCATGTACTGGAGTCGCCCGCGCTCGGCAACGGGCCGCTGATCGACGGTGCGCCGATCGTCTTCGTCCACTACCACGGCGTCAGCCAGCGCAGCGACGCAAGCGTCGACTGGGCGCCCGGCGGCTACCTCATCGGCAACGAGCAACGCCGCGCGCTGCTCCCCGCCTACGAGGAGGCGCTCCGTGCTGCGCTGGACCGCGTCCGCGCCATCCGCTCCGGCTTCGTCGCGGGCATCGCGTCGCCGCCGACCGCCACGCAGCGCGCCGAGCGGACGCTGCTCTCGACCGCGAGCCGTCTACGCCGTCGCTTCCCGCGCCTGGTGGAGCTGCAGGGCGGCCTCGGCGGCCGCAACGACGGCTGATCGGCTGATCAGCTCAACACGGCGAGCAGCGACAGTCCCACCGGGAGGTCGCGGCCCTTGGAGATCCAGCGCGCCTCTGCCGCCAGCGGCGCGCCCAGCGCTCCGTTGAGGCGCTGGGGAACGCGCTCGAGGTCCGACGCCCCGCGGTCGCGCGGCGGGCGCACGCGCTCGGCCAGCCGGACGGCGGCGGCGGCGGGCAGCAGCAGCGAGTTGAAGCCGGTCACGCGCTCCGGGCGCCAGCCCGCCTCGGTGGCGGCGGCCAGCAGGGTGCGCCGGGTGTAGCGGCGCCGGTGATTGTTGACGACGTCGTGCTGGCTCCACAGCGCCGGGTACGCCGGGACGGTCACGACCAGCCGTCCCGAAGCAGCGACGACACGGCGCAGCTCGCGCAATGCGAGGCGATCGTCGTCGAGGTGCTCGATGACGTCGAGGCAGGTGGCCAGGTCGAACGCGTCGTCTGCGAACGGCAGCCGCTCGTCCAGCGACCCGGCGACGACCTCGCCCACCCCGCGCTCGCGCGCGAGCCGCAGCGAGGCCTCCGCGGGCTCGAGGCCGGTCACGGGGCCGAGCCGCGCGAGGTCTAGGAGGTTGCGCCCCGAGCCGCAGCCGGCGTCGAGCACGCGCGCCGGGCGCGGCAGCTCGAGGCCGTCGATGACCTCGGCGAGGATCCGCCGGCGCCCGCGGTACCACCAGTGGACGTCCTCGACGGCGTGGGTGTTCAGCTCGTGGCGGACGTCCATCTGGGTCGGGCATGAGGCTAGCCTTGGCCGCGATGCTCGAAGAGCGCTCCGACGACCCTCTCGTCAGCGTCGTCGCGCCGGTGCTCGACGAGCGCGACTGCATCGACGCGTTCGTGGATCGCACGCTCGCGGCACTCGAGGGCACGCGCTGCGAGCTGATCATCGTCGACGACGGGTCGACCGACGGCACCGCCGAGCACCTCGACACGCTGGCCGATGCCGATTCCCGCCTGCGCGTCGTGCACCTCTCGCGCAACTTCGGCCACCAGGCGGCGCTCACGGCCGGGCTCGACCGGGCCGCCGGCGACCTCGTGGTGACGATCGACTCCGACCTCCAGGACCCGCCCGAGCTCATCGGAACGCTGATGCAGCGCTGGCGCGACGGTGCCGACGTCGTCTACGCGGTCCGCCAGTCGCGCGCCGGCGAGTCGCGCTTCAAGCTGACCACCGCGCGCTGGTTCTACCGCCTCTTTCAGCGCTTCACCGACGTCCCGCTGGCGGAGAACTCCGGCGACTACCGGCTGCTCGATCGCCGCGCGCTCGACGCGCTGCTGGCGATGCCCGAGCGCAGCCGCTTCCTGCGCGGGATGACCGTCTGGATCGGCTTCACCCAGACCGCCGTGCCCTATGAGCGCGACGTCCGCGCGGCGGGGACCACCAAGTACACGCTGCGGCGCATGGTGCGGTTCTCGCTGGACGCGTTCTCGTCGTTCAGCCACACGCCGCTCCAGCTGGCCACGCTGCTCGGCTTCCTGTTCTCGGCGGTCGCGTTCGTCGCGATCCTCGTGGTGCTCGGGCTGCGCCTGGCCGGCTCCTACCAGTCGGGCTTCGCGACGCTGACGGTGTTCGTGCTGCTGCTCGGCGGCATCCAGCTGATCGCGATCGGCCTGATCGGCGAGTACCTCGGCCGCGTCTACGACGAGGTCAAGCGCCGGCCGTTGTACATCGTGCGCGAGGAGAGCGGCGAGGCGGGTCAGCCCGCCAGCGGTGCGCGGTACGTCTCGGACGAGCGCGTCGGGCAGTAGAGGTTCGTCGCGTAGTCCAGCGTCTCGGTGAGCCGGCCGCGTACGAGGAACAGGCCGCTGCCGTCGGGCAACACAAAACAGGGGCGCGGCGTGGTGGGGCCCTTCAGCGCACTGAAGACCGTGACACCGCCGGAGCTCACGGTGTCCGCGAGCCGCCCGGCCGGCGGATGCAGCCCGGCCTCGGCGGCCATGCGGCGTAGTCCGGCTGACCCGGAGAAGAAGTCAGAGCTCGCCACGCCCTCGCGGAAGTAGACGTCGCGCGCGCCCTGGCGCCCGGCGGCCGCCAGCTCGGCTTCGAGCCGCCGCTCGGCACCCGGGTCCGGCTCGATGCGCCCGGCGCCGGTGTAGCCCGGAGGCGAGCGCCGCGGGCACCACAGGTTCGTGGCTCCGGCCAGCGGCTGCAGGTCGGGGCCGCGCTCGAGGTAGACGCCGTCGCCGGTCGAGAGCCGCACGCACGGCTCGGCGACCGACCGGGCGCGCACCATGAACAGGTCGCGCGGGCCGAGCGCGGCGTAGTCGTCGCCCGGCGCGACGGCGATCCCGGCGAACCGGGCCAGCACGGTCAGCCCGGACGCGTTGTACTCGAGCGTGTCGGCGGTGACGCGGTCGATGGCCAGCTGCCGGGCCCCGGCGCGGCGCGCATCCTCGAGCACCCCCTGGACGTCGCCGCTGCGCTCCGGCCCCGCGACCAGCCAGCCCTCGGTCGAGAAGAACGTGACCCGGTCGGTGTGGATCGCGTCGTCGGCTCCGGCCCCGGGCAGGGACACGCGCCAGTCAGGGCCCTCACCCGTCGAGGCCGTCACGACGTTCACGACACACACCGCCACGAGCGCCGCCGCCAGCCCATGGCGCAGCGCCGGGCGCGCCGCCGTGGCGAACCAGGCGGTCCCCAGGGCCGCGAGGTAGACGAGGGCGGGGAACGTGTAGCGCGTGTCGTTGTGCGACAGCGCCGTGATCACGAACCATGCGACGGCCAGGCCGCCCAGCAGCTCGGGCGTGACGTCGTCGGCGGCCCACGGGCGCCGGCGCACGACGCGCACAGCAGCCCAGACCACGCCGGCCAGCGCGAACAGCACGAGCGGCAGGTAGAGCTGGACGTTGACCGCGTTCCAGACGTACCAGAGCCAGTCGTCGAGCGAGAAGCGGGCCGGGTCGCCGTAGGGCGAGGCGCCACTGACCGCGCCGCCGGTCGCGTAGGCCTTCAGGCCCGTCGAAGTGCGCGAGATACCAGGGCAGGCCGGTGATCGCGCCGCCGACGAGGAACGCCGCGATGCCGCGCGGCCGGCGCCAGCCACCGCGCAGCAACGCGACCGCGACGATGCCGACGACGAAGAACACGAAGGTGTTCTTCGTCAGCATTCCCAGCCCGCACACGAGCCCGGCTGCGAACGCCCAGCCGGGGCGCTCGAAGCGGCGGGCGGAGAGCAGCAGCCAGACCGCCACGGCGACCATCGCGGTCTCGGGCAGGTCGAGCATGAATACGTGGGCCTGCACGATGACCAGCGGCGTGCCGAGCGCGAAGGCCACGGCGAGCGCGCCGGCCCACGCGCCGTAGGCCAGCCGCGCCGTCCCGAAGACGCCCAGCGCGAGCAGCGGGACGAACACGAGGTTCTCGGTGAAGACGAACTGCGCGACCCCCTCGCCCACGACGAGGCTGACGAACGCCCCGAGGAGGTAGACCAGCGGCGGGTACCCGGGCGGCTGGTAGCTGGAGAACCACTCGGTGAGGTCGCCGTCGCGGAACGCGTCGGCGTACTGCATCGAGCGGAACATGTGGGCGGCCGGGTCCCAGCTGGGGATGCGCGTGTCCTGCGTGAGCCACCACGCCGTGACGCCGATGAAGGCGACGACGGCGAGGACCACCCATGAGACCGGCTCCGCGGCCCGGCGTCGGATCACGGGACCCGCCGCGCGACCAGCTCGACGTTGGTCGCCAACCGGTTGAGCCCCGGCACGTGCGTCAACGCCCGGTTCAGCCACCAGATGAGGGGCCCGAACACCTGCAGCCAGCGCGGGGTGAGGCTCAGCGGCAGCATGTTCGCCCGGCGCGCCTCGATCACCTCGAAGCCGTGGCGCGCGACGAGCGCACGAGCTTCGTCGACGGTGTACACCGTGTCGTTCTCGAGCTGGCCGTGGTAGTAGAAGCCGACCCGCCGGGCGATCCACTCCAGGTAGGAGTAGCGGTTGGGGAGCTTGTAGACGTAGAGCAGGCCGCCGGGCCGCAGCACGCGGTGGTGCTCGGCGAGCGAGCCGGCGGGGTCGTGGACGTGCTCGAGGACGCCCATCGAGAGCACGGCGTCGAAGCTGGCGTCCTCGTAGGGCAGCTGCACGGGCTCGCGGGTGTACCGCGCCTGGACGTTCGCGAAGCGCTCCAGCCGCCGGACCTCGCCCTCGGGCGCCTCGGGGTCCCAGTCCATCGAGGTGACGTCCAGCCCGGCCCGGAGCAGCATGTCCGAGAGCTGGCCCATGCCGCAGCCCCAGTCCAGCAGCTCGCGCGGGCCGTCGGCGAGGATCCGGGCGACCGCTGTCTCGTACTCCAGCAGCTGGGCTCGAGAGCGCACGTGGACGTCTCCGCCGCGATCGCGGGGAGCGGAACGCTCGAGCTGGGCCTTGGTCGGCATGCCGTCCACAAGCTATTGCGGTCAGCTGATGCGGGCGACGTATGAGCCCTGCGCGGACCGCTGCGGCACCAACCTGATGCCCGGGCAGCGGCCGAGCTCGCGCAGGCGGCCGTACTCGGCCGGACCGAACGTGTTGGTCAGCAGCGCGAGCACGCGGCGCCCCCGGAGCTGGGCGCAGCTGGTGGGCAGCGGGGTGTGCAGCTCGAGCCCGCCGGTCGGCCAGTAGAAGACGAGCCTGCCGTCGTTGGCCACCACCCCGCCGCGCCCGGCCGACCCGGCGCGGGCCGCGTCGAGCATGCCGGCCAGCAGCGGATCGGCCGCCGCGCGGGCCGCATCCGGGTCGCCCCACGTGCTCGGCCCGAGATCGCCGAGCGCGCGGGTGACGCTGATCGAGCCGTCGGGCGCGATCCCCAACCCGTCGAGGTTGCGCAGGTCGGCGACGGCGATGACCGCCAGCACGGCGACCGCGGCCGGCACCAGGCGCTCGCGTGGAAGCCCTGCGATCGCGCAGCAGAGCAGCAGCCCGACGAGGACGAGCAGCGGCGGCCACGCGGCGGCGAGCGTTCGGGTGTCCGACAAATAGCCGCGCAGCGACCAGGCGGCCAGCGGAACGCCCGCCCATAGCGCCAGCCGCGCCACCGTCAGCCGCGACGGCACCAGCGACTCCGGGCACCGCCGTGCGGCCAGCAGGAGCAGCGGCAGAGCGACCGAGGCCAGCGCCACGGCCGGCGACGACGCCGGGCCCGGAGCGCCGGGCACGCCCTCCGGCAGAGCGGCCGACGCGATCCACGTGACCGCGACGGACACCGCCACGCCGGCGACGACGGCGGCCTGGTGGCGCATCGTCGCGATCCGGAAGATCGCGTAGCCGGCGGCGAACGCCGCCACCGGCCGCAGATACGGGCCCAGCCACTCGGCTCGGAACATGGCCGAGATCGCGTTGCTTCGTGAATCCGAACTCCTGCGTCGGGTCCACGCCGGAGAGGAAGTCGGCGAGCGAGATGTCGAAGTGGCGGGCCATCGCGTACTCGTAGGTCAGGGCGACGAGCACGCCGACCGCGAGCGGCACGGCGGCCACCACGCGCCCCCGGAGCCCGCGCGGCTCGCCGAGCAGCTGGGCGGCACCGAGACCGATCAGGCCGGTGAGCCCGGTCGGCTTGGCCAGCACGGCCGCCGCGCCCGCGAACCCCAGCAGCAGAGCGCGCCGTGCGCCACTCTGCGGGCCCCAGAGCGCATACCCGGCCAACCCGACGCAGACCGCTACCGGCACGTCGGTCTGGCCGGCGAACGCATAGATGACGAAGTCCGGCAGCGCCAGCAGGACCGCGACCGCCAGCAACCCGGCGCGCGCGACCCCGGTCACGCGCCGCAGCAGCGCCACCATGACCCAGACGAGCGCGACCCCGAAGGCCAGCGACAACAGCCGCCCGATCCACTCGTGCGCGCCGAACAAGTGCCACAGCCATCCCTGCGGCGCGAGAAACAGCGGGCGCGGGTAGCCGGAGGCGCCGAGGAAGTCGTGGATGTAGCTGCCCTCGATGCCGATCACGCGCGAGAAGCGCCCGTAGACCAGGGCGTCGGTGGCGTGGTAGGGCACGACCACCGCGAGGAAGGTCGCGGCGGCGGCGAGCGCCGCCAGCAGGCCCCACGCGACCCGCTCGGCGAGCCGCTCCCACGAGTCGGCCCGCATCAAGCGAACGCCCGCTCGTAGCTGGCGATCGTCTCGCGGGCCGTCCGCTCCCACGTGAACGTCGCGGCGCGCCGACGCCCGGCCTCGCCGGAGGCGCTCGATATCCGCTCCGTTGTCGAGCAGCCGCCGCATCGCCGTCGCCATTGCATCGGTGTCCTCGGCGTCGAACAGCAGCGCGGCGTCGCCGGCGACCTCGGGCAGCGACGCACGGTCCGAACACGCCACCGGCACCCCGCGCGCCATCGCCTCGAGGACGGGCAGCCCGAACCCCTCGTACAACGAGGGGAACACGAACCCGTCGGCCACCGCGTAAAGGCCCTCCAGCTCCGCGCGCGGCACCCAGGCGGGGAAGCGAACGTCGTCGAGCACTCCCAGCTCGCGGGCATGCTTGCGCAGCCTGGCCTCGTGCGGCGTCGGATAGCCCGGCAACACGAGCACAGGAGGCTGCCCGGAGCCCTTGAGCAGCACGAGGGCGTCGAGCAGCCGCTCGAGGTTCTTGTGGGCCCGCTTGGCCGAGACGCTGAGGATCACCCGCCGGCCGACCAGGTCGTGGCGCCGGCGCACCTCTTCGGAGTCGAGCGCCTGCGTTTGGGCGAACCCCACGCCGCCGGGCACGACGTCGATGCGCTCGGCCGGGATCCGGTACAGCCGGACGAGGTCGTCGCGGGTGTTCGAAGACGGGGCGATCAGCCGGTGCGAGCGCCGCGCCGCCGCCGGTACCAGCGCCCGCATTCCGAACGCCCGCAGCCCGAAGTGCGTCTCCGGCACGGCACGGAAGATCAGGTCGTAGACCGTCGTCACGCGGCGAAACGGGCCCCGCAGCGGCGCGGTCGAACCCATGCTGTGGACGAGGTCGCACCCCGCCCGGGCGGCCATTCGCGGCACCAGCAGCTGCTCGCCGAGCATCCAGGCGGCACGGTTGCGCGCCTTGACGGGCACGGTCTCGACCCGCAACCCGTCCAGTCCGGTCGTCCACACGCCGCCGAGCTCGCGGTTGACGAAGGCCGTCAGCGCCGTGGACTCCGGCAGCGCCTCGCGCAGCCGCGGCAGCAGCTCACGGGCGAAGACCTCCATCCCGCCCGTCTCGCCGGGAACCAGGAAGACGAGGTTCAGCCCGACGTGCGCAGGGCGGGTCGCCCCTCCGGTTTCGCGCACGGCCGGCAAGGGACGCAGCCTAGGACTCAGGCCGGGGCGGGCGCACGAACAGGTCGCGCAGGTCGGCCAGCTCGGAGCGCGTCGGGACCAGCAGCGGCAGCACGCGATCGCCCGTCGCGCGGCGGTAGTACACGGCGGTGACGGCGAGGTTCAGCCCGTAGGACGCGGTCGAGGCGATCGCCGCGCCCCAGCCCTCGAACAGCGGGATCAGCACGGCGTAGAGCACCAGCGAAGGCGGCGTCGAGATCAGCGCTGTCCGCAGCGAGTACTCGGGATGGCCGCGGCCGTTGATGGTGGCGGCGAGCACCGAGGCGATCCCGAACATCGCGACACCCGGCAGCAGCACCATGCCGTACCCGATCGCCCCGCTGAACCGCGAGCCGTAGACCAGCGGCAGGAAGATCGCGGTCACGCCGGCGACGGCGGGCAGCGAGAGCAGGCAGATCAGCGACGCGTGGCGGATGCTCTTGCTCTCGACCATCGCGCGGTGCTCAGGGTCCGCCGCCCCGCCCTCGCTGAGGGCGGCGACCCGTGGGAAGACGACCTGGGCGAGCGTCTGCGGAGCGAGGAACATCACGCTGGTGACCGACACGGCGGCGGCGTAGAGCCCCAGCTGCGCCGAGCTGGTCACCGCGCTGAGGACGAACAGGTCGATGCGGTAGTTGATGAACTGCAGCGCGGTTCCGACGTTGGCCCGCACGCCGAACTTCGTCGCGTCGCGCAGCGGCTGCAGGCCACGGTCGTCGGGCGGCGCGGCGGCCTTGGGCGGCAGGCCGCGCGCCGCCGTGACGAACGCGACCGCGGCGGTGATCACGTTGGCGGCGAGCAGCCCCACCACCATCCCGGTCTCCTCCCACGGGATCGCCAGCCCGGCGGCCAGCACGAGCGTCAGGGTGGACACCAGCGGCAGCGGCGCGACGAAGGCCTCGTAGCGGTCGGCGGTCACCGCGAGCCAGCGGCTGTAGGAGAACGAGAGCAGGAACGGCACCGCCGCCGCCGTCAGCAGCACCAGGACCACCGAGAGGCCGCCGAAGGCGCCCGGGGCCACCAGCCGCACGCCGACCGCGATCGCGGCGCCGATCAGCCCCAGCGCCAGCGCCGCGAGCTGGCTCTGCACGAACGCCGATCGCGGCGCCCAGCGCCCGGCGCTGACGCTCCACGCGAGGCCCTGCTCGAGGCCCAGCGACATCACGGCGCCCATGAGCGTCAGCAGCCACAGCGCGATCGTGTAGTCCCCGATCCCGTCGGGCCCGAGGAGGCGCGCGATCGCGATCGCCGTCAGAAAGCCGGTGCCGGCCGTGGCCACCTGGCTGGCGGCCATGAGCAGCGCGCCGCTGCGGAGCGGCCTCAAGGGGCGCGGTCCACCGCGAACACGGCGAACTGGCCGGGGACGGCGGCGAGCAGGCGTGTCGCCGGGGCGCGGCAGCGCTTCCAGAAGGCCGGGTCGGCCGCGCGCCCACCGGTGGCCTGCGCGAGGTCGGACTTCGACAGCTGGCGCTGGTGGGCGCGGTCCAGCCCCGTCCGCGACTGCGTGACGACGAGCAGCGAGTACCCGCGCAGCTGCTCGCAGCGCTGGGGCTCGGCGCGGACCGCGTTGCGGGGCCAGTAGAAGCCCAGCCGGCCGTCGAGCGAGACCAGGCGGCCGCCGCGTCGCTCGAGCGCGGTGCCGACGGCGTCGTGCAGGGCGGCCAGCACCGGATCGGCCGCCGCCCGTGCGCGATCCGGTTCAAACCACCCGCTCACGCCGAGCGAGCGGACCGTGCGCACGGCGTTGTTCGAGCCGTCGGGGCGGTTGCCGAGCCCGTCGAGGTTGCGCAGGTCGAAGATCGCCAGGCCGATCACCGCCAGGACGGCGGCCCAGCCGATCGCCCAGTGCCGGCGCCCGCCGGCCCGCACCGCGGTGGCCAGGGCCGCGGCGACCAGCGCGTAGATCGGCACCCAGGCGGGCGAGAGGTAGCGCGTCTGGAATGGCGCCGACGCGATCCAGGCCAGCGTCGGGGGCGCTGCCCAGAGCAGCATGCGGGCCAGGTGGACCCGGCTCGGCGCCTCCTCCTCGGGGCAGCCGCGGCTGAGCAGCAGCGGCACGACGAGGATCGCCGAGCCCAGCAGCGCCGTCGGGCGCTCGGTCGTCCAGGGCCCGAGGACGTCGTGGGCCAGCGCGGGCAGCACCCAGGACAGCACGATCGCGACGGGAGCGGCGACCGTGGCCGCGCGGCGGTGGGCGACGCCCACCGCGCGGGCGAGCGCATAGGCCAGGCCGAACAGCAGCGGCACGACCAGGTACGGCCCCAACCACTCCATCCCGGCGACGAACGACGCGCGCGACTGGGCGCCGAGCACGTGGTAGTAGTCGAGCACGCCGTTGGACGCCTCGGTCGTGTCCGCACCGCCCACGAACTTGGCGAGCGACTGGCCCATGCGATGGGCCTGCGCCGAATCCCAGGCCAGCGCGAGCAGCACGCCGGCGACAAGCGGGATCCCGCGCCACACCACCCGCTCGCGGCGGCCCGAGCCGACCAGCAGCGCCAGGCCGATGCCCAGCAGGCCGAAGAACGCCGACGGCTTGGCGAGCCCGGCCAACGCGGCCAGAACCACGATCGCCGCGCCTCGCCACAGCGCCGCCCGGCCGCCCGCCCCACCGCGATCGGACAGAGCGACCGCGCCGGTGACGCCCACCATCGCGCCGACGGCCACGTCGGTCAGGCCCGCGGCGGCCAGCGAGACGAAGTCCGGCGTGGCGACCAGCAGCGCCGCCGCGAGCGCCGCGGTCAGGGCGCCCGCCCGGTCCTGAGCGGCGACCCGCCAGACCGCGACCAGCAGCAGCAGGGCGAACGCCAGCGACCAGAGTCGTCCGATCCACTCGTGGAAGCCGAAGACGTTCCAGAGCTCGCCCTGGACCACGTAGACCAGCGGCCGATGCAGGTAGCCGCTGCCGATCCCCGGGAAGTGCAGGTCGCCCTCGAGGCCGATCAGGCGCGACCAGCGCCCGTAGATCAGCGCGTCGGTGGCATGGAACGGGACGGTGACGGCGACGAACGTCGCCGCCGCGACGAACAGCGCCACCGGGGCGGCGAGCGCGCGTGTGATCATCGGCGCAGGAGGTAGAGCTCGTCGGGACCGAACCTGTCGGCGCGCAGCAGGCCGTGGCGCCGTGCGGATCGCTCGCCGATAGCGCTCGACGGCGCCGACCACCTCCACGGCGCCGAGCCGGGCGGCGGTGTCGCGGCCGTAGAGGCGAACGTGGTCGGGATGCCCGAAGCGGGCGAGCCGCTCCTCCTCGGAGCGCGCGGCCGGGTCCTCGATCGTGGCGGGCACCGAGCGGTCGACCGGCACCATCACCACCACGCATCCGTCAGGTCGCGCTACGCGGCGCAGCTCGGCCAGCGCGGCCTGCTCGCCGGGCACGTGTTCGAGCACGTGCGAGCAGAGGATCGTGTCGAAGGACGCGTCCTCGAACGGCAGCGCGGTGATGTCGGCCGCCACCATCGCCTGGCTTGAGTCCAGGTCGGCCGAGACGTACTCGAGGCCGTCGCGTCTGCGCAGCCGCTCCTCGCTGGCATCGTCGGGGCCGAACGCCAGCAGCCGCCCGCGCAGGCGATCCTCCTCGGCCAGCCACAACCACAGCAGGCGGTGCCGCTCGGCGCACCCGCACCCGGGGCACAGCACGCCGTCGCGCCCTCCGTACGGCAGGAAGCGCCGGAAGTGCCGGTCGCAGACCGGGCAGTGCACCGCGTCGCCGCGCTCGCGCACGCGCCGCCGCCACGCGCGCGCTCGGGCAAGCGGCCGGCCGGGAGCCCTCACCGCGGGCGCCGGACGAGCGCCCGTCGCCGCGGCGTCATCCAGCTCCGGCCTCGGCCGCGACCGGCTGCTCGAGGTCTTCGGCGCGGCGCTCCTCCCCCGCCGCCTCCGCGCGGCGGCGGTCGACCTCGGCGATGTGCGAGCGCCGCCAGGCGATCAGCTCGCGCAGACCGTCCTCGAGGCCGACGCTCGCCTCGTAGCCGAGGTCGCGCGTCGCGGCGACGGGATCGCCGATGCGGTTCTTGACGAAGGTCAGCCCCTGCGGCTCGTAGCGGATGCCCGCGTCGGAGCCGCTGATCTCCAGCACGAGCTCGGCCAGCTCCTTCAGCGACGTGCGCTTCCCGGTGCCGACGTTGTAGAAGGCGTCGGTCGCGGCGGAGCGCATCGCGCAGACGTTCGCCGCCGCGCAGTCGGTGACGTAGACGAAGTCGTAGGCCTGCGAGCCGTCGCCGTAGAGCGTCAGCGGCTCGCCGCGGTCGATCGCGTCGAGCATCTTCATGATCACCGCGATGTAGGCGCCGCGATAGTCCTGGCGGGCGCCGTAGACGTTCATGTAGCGCAGCCCCACGTAGTCGAGGCCGTGGCGCTCGTTGTAGGCCCGCGCCATCGCCTCGCCGGCGATCTTGGTCGCGCCGTAGAAGGTCCGGTTGTTGAACGGGTGGTCCTCGGTCATCGGCTCGGACACCGCGTCGCCGTAGACCGACGCGCTCGAGGAGTAGACGAGCCGCTGGACCCCTTGCGCGACGCACGCCTCGAGCACGTTGAACGTCCCGCGGACGTTCACGTCGAAGGCGGCGCGCGGGTACTCGTGGCACTGCAGCAGCCACAGGGCGGCGAAATGAAAGACGCCGTCGGCGCCCTTCAGCGCGGCCTCGAGGATGTCGGTCTGCGTGATGTCGCCGCCGGCCTCGAACACGCGCACCCGGTCGTCGAGCAGCGCCTCGGCCAGGTTCTCGTGGGTGCCGCGCACGAAGTTGTCGTAGACGACGATCTCGCCGACGTCCTGCGCCCGCAGGGCGTCAACGGTGTGCGAGCCGATCAGCCCGGCGCCGCCGATGACGACCAGGCGCTTGCCGCGGATGTCCATGCCCGGAGGGTATTGGCCGCGGGCGGGCCTACTAGGCCGGCTTGCGGATCCGGTAGGACCCGCCGATACCCGCGTGCATGTCGCCGAGCATCGGGCGGTGGTTGTAGTCGTAGCGCAGCGACCGCAGGAAGTCGCGGTGCTCGGCCGCCAGGCGCTCGTCGGCGATGGCGCTCGCCCACGACTCCTGCATCGCGCGCAGCTCGATCTGCGAGAGGTAGCCGCCCAGATAACGAGCCTCGAACCCCGCGGCCTCGAGCAGGCCCACGAACTCCTCACCGGAATAGCAGCGCGCGATCGGGCACTGCTCGCCGTCGGTGCTGCGCGGGAAGGCCTCCTCGGCCGACAGGCCCGGCCAGCGGCCGTCGCGGACCAGCAGCTCCCAGGCGACCCGCAGATGCATCCACACCGAGTCGCGGTTGTAGACCATGATCGTGCCCTCGCCGCCGGGCCGCAGGACGCGATGCAGCTCGCCCAGGATCGCCTCGGGCTCGGAGGTGTGGTGCAGGACGCCCTGGCTGGAGAGGAAGTCGAACGTCGCGTCGTCGAACGGCAGCGCGGTGCCCGTGTCGCTGAGCTGCACGATCCCCACGCGCTGCTCGTCGATCCCGTGCAGGGCGAGGCGGTGGCGCGCGAGCCGGATCGCGGTCTGCGACACGTCGACGCCGACGATCCGCCGGGCGGCGCTCCACATGGCGAAGCCGACGAGGTCGTTGCCCGGGCCGCAGCCGTAGTCGAGGACGACCTCGTCATCGTGCGAGCCGTAGAGCCCGGAGAACTCGCGGAACAGCGGGTACTCGGCGAAGCGCTTCTCGAGGTAGCGCGCCGATTGGCGGGCGGTGACGAACGGCGCGTCGTTGACCGTGTGCGCGGTCCAGTAGGCATCGACGTCGTTGGCGGGGCCGCCCGCGCCGCCACCGCGCGGCCGCTGGGTGACACGGCGCTCGCGGGCGCGCATGACCACGCGCCCGACACGGGCCTTGACGTGCGGCCTGAACCCCAGCCGGGCAAGGGCCTCCGCGAGCTGATCGGCGGTCGCCATGCGGGGCGGCAGTCTAGATACGACCGGGTAGCGTGCAAGGGCGAATGGGACCAAACGTCCTGGTCGTGCACGTCATGCGCGAGCACCCCTTGCGCTCGACGATCCGCGATCACCTGCACGCCTTCAGGCAATACGGCACGGGCCGTACCGCCTACCTCAACCTCGCCGTCCGCCGGGGCGTGCCGCGCTGGGCGCGGCGGGTCCGCTGGGACGTCGTCGTCCTGCACACCTCCTACCTGGCGACCTACCGCTGGCGGCCCGACGGGGCGCCGTGGCTGCGCCGGCGCAGCGCCGCGCTGCGCGGGCTCGGCCGCGTGACCGTGGCGCTGCCGCAGGACGACTTCCTGCGCTCGGACCTGGTCGCCGAGGTCATGGAGGAGCTCGGCGTCGATCACGTGTTCACCCCGGTGCCCGAGTCCGAGCGCCCGAAGGTCTATCGGCGCATGGACCTCGACCGCGTCCGGTTCCACCTCGCGCTCACCGGCTATCTCGACGACGGCGAGGTCGCCCGCATGGAGCGCGTGGCCGCGGAGGTCGGCGAGGCGGGCCGCGACATCGACGTCGGCTACCGCGCCTGGCACGCGGCTCGCTGGCTGGGCCGCCACGGCCAGCTCAAGACCGAGATCGCCCGCGTCTTCGCGGAGGAGGGCCCTCGGCACGGCCTGAAGGTCGACGTCTCCACCCGCGAGCAGGACACGCTCTACGGCGACGACTGGTCGCGCTTTTTGGCCCGGTCGAAGTACACGATCGGCGTCGAGGGCGGCGCGTCGATCCTCGACCACGACGGCACCCTGCGCGCACGGGTCTACGACTACGAGGTCGCACATCCCGACGCGAGCTTCGACGACGTCGAGGCCGCCTGCTTCGCGGGCCGCGACGGCGAGCTTGCGCTCTACGCCGTCTCCCCGCGCCACCTGGAGGCGTGCGCCACCCGCACGTGTCAGGTCCTCGTCCGCGGCGACTACAACGGCGTGCTCGAGGCCGACCGGCACTACATCCCGCTCGAGCCCGACTTCTCCAACGTCGACGCGGTGCTGGAGACGCTGCGCCGCGACGACCGCCGCCACGAGATCGTCGAGGCCGCCCACCGCGACGTCGTCGCCAGCGGGCGCTGGACCTACCGCGAGCTGGTGCGCGCGGTCGAGGCCGTCGCCCCGGCAGACCCCGCCCCGGCGCCGGCGGGCGCGCTGCGCGCCGCCGAGCTCTCCGACCGGCTCTCGTGGGCCTACGTCGCCGTGCTCGTGCGGGTCGTCATGCCGGTCTGGCTGTTCGCCCTGCGCTCGATCCCCGGGCCGGTCGCGCGGCCGCTCAAGCGCCTGGTGTTCGCCCGGGCCCAGGCGAAGGCGCAGCGGGCGTGAGCCGGATCGTCTCGATCACCCCCACCAGCCTGGACGCCGACTCCCGCACCATGAAGACCGCGTCGAGCCTGGCGCGGATGGGCCACGAGTCGGTCGTCGTCGAGGCGGTGCGATCCAGCGATCCACCCGGCGATGCGCCGTTCGAGCTCGTGACGATCAGCTCCACCGGGGAGGCGCTCACCGACAGCGAGGCCGCGGGAGCCACGATGAGCGTCGGCTTCGTCGAGGGCATCGCCCGCGTGCTCGGCCGGGTCGCGGGGCCGGTGTACTTCCTGGCCAGCTCGGCGCTGTTCAACCTGCGCACGGCGCGGCGCCTGCCGGCATCCGACCTCTACTGGCTGCACGGCTACGACCAGGCGCCCGCGGTCTGGCTGCGCCGGACGCCCTACGTCTACGACGCGCACGACTTCTACCCCGCGCTGCCGTTCGACGGACGCCGCCTGGCGCTGGGCGAGCGCGCGACGCACCGCGTGCGCGAGCGCATCGAACGCCGCTGCGTGCGCCGCGCCGCCGCCCGCGTGACGACCAGCGCGACGATGGCCCGGCTGTACGAGCGCCGCTACGGCTCGGCGTTCGAGGTCGTGGTCAACGCCCAGGACACCCGGACCGCCCAGCCCGCGGAGGGCGACGTGCGCGCGGCGGCCGGGCTCGGCGCCGACGAGTTCGTCATCGCGATGGTCGGCAACCACAAGCCCGGCACCGTGCTGCCGGCGCAACTTCCACCCGGCGTCCACGTCGTCGTGGTGGGGGCCGGCTACGACGACGTGGAGGCGCCCGCGCAGGTGCACACCGTGGGCCCCGTGCCGGCCGACCAGGTCGCCGGCTTCCTGCGGACCGCCGACGCTTCCGGCCTCTTCTACGTGCCCGTCAACGAGAACTCCCAGGCCCAGCTCGTCAACGGGCTCTTCCATGCCGTGGCAGCGGGCCTGCCGCTGCTCTATCCCAGCGGGATGGACGCGATC
The DNA here is from genome assembly GCA_963825415.1 of uncultured Actinomycetes bacterium. GTDB lineage: Bacteria > Actinomycetota > Thermoleophilia > Solirubrobacterales > Solirubrobacteraceae > BP-464. The sequence continues at coordinate 996,164 of CAWGTD010000006.1, forward strand.
CGCGAGGTCTGCGAGCGCCACGGGCTCGGCGTCGCGTTCGATCCGGACGACCCCGCGTCGCTGGCCCGGGCGATCGCGGAGCTGCGCTCGGGGATGGATGAGTTGCGCCGGGCGGTCGCGGCCGCCCGACCCGACCTCGAGTGGGCCCACGAGGAACCGACGCTGGCCGCGGTGGTCCGCGCCGCGACGGGATAAACGCGCGTGTGCGGGATCGCAGGGATCGTCGGCGGCACGCCGCAAACGCCGGTGCTCGAACGGATGGCGGGCCGCATGGCCGCGCGTGGGCCCGACGGCGAAGCGGTCTGGCTCGAGGGCTCCTGCGGGTTCGCATTCCGCCGGCTGGCGATCATCGACCTCGACGAGCGCTCGATGCAGCCGATGCACCTCGGCCCGCTGCACCTCGTCTTCAACGGCGAGATCTACAACTACCGCGAGCTGCGCGCCGAGCTCTCGAGCCGCCGCCACGTCTTCACGACCGAGGGCGACACGGAGGTGCTGCTGCACGCCTGGGACGAATGGGGCGAGGGCGCTCTGGAGCGCGTCAACGCGATGTTCGCCTTCGCCGTCTTCGACGAGCGCGACGGATCGCTGACCCTGGCCGTCGACCCGTTCGGGGAGAAGCCGCTGCTCTGGGCGCGCGACGGCGAGCGGCTCGTGTTCGGCTCCGACGTGCAGGCGCTGCGCGAGGCCCTGCCGGCGCTGGGCGCGCCGGACGCCGCCGCGACCGCCGCGTTCGTCTCGCACGGCACGATGCCGCCGGTCGCCCGGACGTTCTTCGCGGGGATCGACCGCGTGCCCGGCGGGCACCTGCTGCGCTGGCGTGACGGCACGGCCGAGCTGCGGCGCTACTGGGCGCCCCGCCCCGTCGATGTTCCCGACGAATACCCGGAGGCCGTGGCGGTCCTGCGCGAGCTGCTGACCGACTCGATCCGCCTGCGGCTGCGCTCCGACGTCCCGGTCGGGACGTCGCTGAGCGGTGGGATCGACTCCAGCGCGATCGTCTGCCTGTCGGCCGCCCTGGCCGGCGACCACCGCCGCCATGCGTTCACCGCCCGCTTCCCGGGCTACGAACGCGACGAGTGGGGCTATGCGAGCGCGGTCGCCGCGGCCGCCGGCGTCGTCTCCCATCACGCGGCCGAGCCGACGATGGAGACGCTCGCGGCCGACCTGCCCGCCTTCGTGGCCGGCCAGCAGGAGCCCGTGCTCAAGCTCAACCAGTACGCCCAGTGGGCGGTCTTCGAGGCGGCCCGCGACGCGGGCGTGACGGTGCTGCTCGACGGGCAGGGCGCCGACGAGCTGTTCGCCGGCTACCTGCTCACGCGCGGCTTCGCGCTGCGCGCCCAGGGCGTCGTCGCGCTCGCGCGCGCCTACGCTCGCGAGCCCGACACGCGCCTGCCCGTGCGTCTCGCGCTCACCCGCGACGTCATGCCGCACGCGCTCGCCACCCGGCTGCGGGCTCGCGACGCCTCCCCGTATGCGGCGCCCGCCGCCGCGGCGACCGGTGCGGCGACGCGCCCGGAGGAGCCCGCTAACGGCGACGATCGTTCTCCGCTGCGCCGCCAGCTGCTGCGCGAGGCCTTCCACGTCTCGCTGCCCCACCTGCTGCGCTACGGCGACCGCAACTCGATGGCCCATTCGCGCGAGGTGCGCCTGCCGTTCCTGGACCGGCGCGTGGCGGAGTTCGCGCTCTCGCTGCCGCCCGATTTTCTGGTGCGCGACGGCCTGACCAAGGCCGTGCTGCGCGATGCCGTCCGCGATCTCGTGCCGGGCCAGGTGCTCGCGCGGCGCGACAAGGTGGGCTTCGAGCCTCCGCAGGAGAGCTGGCTGAACAGCGAGGCGGCGCGCTCCTGGGCAGCCGACGCACTGCTCGACTGCAGCGCGCGCGAGACCGGCCTCTACGACGTCGCCGCCGTCGAGGCCGACCTGCGCGCCGGGCACTGGCGTGATCCCGATGCGCTGTGGCGCGCCCTGAACGTGGAGCTGTGGCGCGCGCAGTTCGACCCCGCCGCCGGCTAGCGGCTAGCGTCCCGCGCCGTCATGGAGCGCCCGCGCTTTCGCCGTCCGCTGCTGCTCATCGTCCTGGCCGGGTTCGGCTGGACGGTGCTCTACGTGCTGCAGATCAAGCAGTACTTCGTCCAGCCCGACGAGCTCGAGTACGTCCGCCAGGCGCTGCACATCGGGGATCTGTGGCACCCGATCACCTCCGGCGACCGCTTCTTCACGTCGTGGTCGCAGCTGCAACCGACGTTGATGGCGCCGGCGTGGTCGCTGCTGTCCGCCAACGCCGCGTTCACCACCCAGCACGTGATCAACGCCGCGCTGATGGCCTCGGCGGCGATTCCCGCATACCTGCTGGCGCTGCGCGTGACGCGCTCGCGGCAGCGCCGCCTACGTGGTGGCGCTGCTGAGCGTCGCGCTGCCGTGGATGGCGATGGCGGCCACGGTGCTCACCGAGGTCGCCGCGTACCCGGCGTTCCTGTGGGCCGTGCTGGCCATCCAGCGCGCGGTGACGCGCCCCGGGGCGCGCGCCGACGTACTTGCGCTGGCGGGGATCGTCCTCGCGCTGTTCGCCCGGCCGCAGTTCGGCGTGCTCGCGCCGGCGTTCCTGATCGCCGCGGTTGCGCAGGAGCTGCGCTTCCCCACGCGCCGCGACGCACTCGGGCGCCGCCGGCGGATACGCGACGCGCTGCGCGCCCATCCGGTGCTGGCGCCCGTCGCGGCCGTGGCCGGCGCCGGGCTGCTGGTCGGGTTGGTCGGCTCGCGCCAGGGCGTGCTGGGGTCCTACGCGAGCGCCACGCAGGGCTCGCTGCTGCCGCCCGGGTCCTGGGCGATGGGGCGCGAGGCGCTCGCCTACGTGACCGTCGGCGTCGGCATGCTGCCGCTCGCGCTCGCGCTCGCCTTCGCGGTGTTGAACCTCTGGCGGCCCGAGGACCCCGAGCGCCACGCCTTCGCGTGGCTGCTGGTCCTGATCGGCGTGGGCACGATGCTGGCCGTCGGCGCGTTCTCGGTGAAGTTCACCGGCGGCATCAACAGCCGCTACATCTTCTTCCTGGCGCCGCTGCTCTTCGTCGGGACGGCCGCGCTGCTGCGCGAACGGCGCCCGGCTCCGTGGGCGCTGGTGGTGGGCGCAATCCTGATGTTCTGGCTGGTGCGCGACGCCGCGCTGACGCTGCGAACGGCGTCGCTGGTCTCGCCCGACGCCGCCTTCCACGACGTCCTGTTCGGCCGCATCGGCCAGCTCGAGCGCCACTGTCATCTGAGGGACTTCCCGCCGGCGCGAGTGCTCGCCGCCGCCACGCTGCTTGCCGTGATCGGCTTCGCGGTCGCCCGCGCCCGCGGCCGCGCCGGCGCGGTGGCAGCGGTGACCGTCGCCACCGTCGGGCTGTGGTGCGCGGTCGAGACCGCCTACTGCCTGAAGAAGATCGCCGACACCCAGCGCGGCGTCAGCGCCGACTTCGTCGACGGGCGCTCGTGGATCGACAGCGCCCTCCCGCCGGGCGTCGAGGCGCCGATGTTGATCTCGAGCTTCGGATCGCCGGCGACGGCCGCCGCCGCATGGTGGGACGCCGCGTTCTGGAACAAGCGCGTCTCGCGCATCCTGCAGCTGCCCAACTCGTCGAACTTCGAGCAGCCCTATCCCGAGCTGATCGCGGTCGCCCACGACGGCCACGTCGTCGGCGACGAGGACAACCACCTCAACGGCGGCCCGGGAATCGCCTCGACGTGGCTGATCCGCTCGGTACTCGACCGCCGGCTGGGCTTCGTCGGCCTGCGGGTCGTCAGCGAGCGCGGCGGGATCCAGATCGTCCGCATCCCCGACCCGCCGTTCGTGACCTGGCGGCTCGATTCCACCGACGACACCGGGCTGTTGGGCGCCGGGACCGCCGCGCGGCTCTACGTCTACGGGCTGGGGCAGCGCCGCACGGTCACGCTGACGCTGGCGGCCGTGGCGGGCGCGGAGCGGCCCGGACGCCTGCGCGTCCGCGGCGCGGGTGTCACGGCCGAGCGCGAGGTACCCGTGAAGGGGACCGTGACGATGCGCTTCACGGTCGCCGTCCCCGCGGACGACAGCGCACTGCTGCGCCTCGAGTCGCTGGGGCCGGCGCCGGTGGCCGGCAAGGCACCCGTCGGCGTACTGGTCGAAGGCGTCGAGGTGGGCGCCGGATGACGGCGATCCGCCGCCACCTGGCCGCCAACCGGGCGATCTGGGCGCTCTACGCGGTGACCGCCGTCTGGATCGGCTGGTTCGCGCTGCGCGTCCACGTCTACTTCGTGATGCCCGACGAGGCGCGCTACGTCAAGCAGGCGATCGAGATCTGGGCGCACCTGCGGCCGCTCGTTCCCGGTGACACCGACTTCGCCACGTGGTCGCAGATCCAACCGCTGCTCATGGCGCCGCTGTGGGGCCTGTTCAACACATCGACCGCCTACCAGCTCAGCCACGTGCTCAACGCGCTGGTCCTGGCGAGCGCCGTCTTCCCCGCCTACCTGCTCGGCCGCCGCGTGCTGGCCAGCCGCGCCTGGGGGCTGGCCGCCGCGGTGCTCACCGTGGTCGTGCCCTGGAGCGTGATGGCCGGCGTGATGATGACCGAGGTCGCGGCCTATCCGCTGGCGCTGTGGGCCGTGCTCGCCATCCACCACGCGATCACCCGGCCGGGGCCGCGCGCCGACGTGCTCGCCCTTGCAGCGCTCGCGCTCGCGTTCCTCGGCCGCACGCAGCTGATCATCCTTGCGCCGGCCCTGCCGATCGGCCTGCTGGTCCAGGGGCTGCGCTACCCGAACGTCACGGTGGGCGCGCGCACGCGGCGCATCCGCGCGACGCTGCGCGAGCATCCGATCGTCTTCGGGGTGGTGGTGCTCGTCGGCCTGGCGCTCATCGTCCGCCACAAGGCCGTGCTGGGCAACGCCCCGAGCAACGGCCCCTTCCAGCCCAACGGCTGGTTCACGGCGCGCGAGATGCTCGCCTACGTCGCGATCGGCGTCGGCATGGTGCCGCTCGCGCTGAGCGCGGCGTGGGGTGTCGCCACGGTGTTGCGCCCGCTGGACCCCGTGCGCCACGCCTACGCGGTGCTGCTGCTCTACGTCGGCGTGGTGATGACGATCGCGATCGGCGGCGGCAGCGTCGCGTTCACCGCGGGCATCAACGATCGCTACCTCTGCTACCTCGCGCCGCTGCTGATGATCGGCATGCTCGCCTGCCTGCTCGAGCGCCGCCACCTGCTCGCGGTCCCCATACTGGCCGCCTCCGCGGGCTGTGCCTGGCTCGCGTGGGGCAGCAAGCTCGAGCTGGTCGGCCAGACGTTCGTCTCGCCGAGCGCCGCTTGGCACAAGGTGCTTTTCGGCCGCGCGCCCGAGATCGGCGAGCTCTTCGGCGCCTATGACCTCACACCCCAGCGCCTGGTCGCCTGGGCGACGGTGGTGGTCTGCGTGGCGATCGTGCTGGCGCGCCGCTGGGTGTCACCGACGCTGCTCGCGGGCCTGGCCGCGCTGGGCGTCGGCGCGTGGTGCCTGGCCGAGACCACCTACACCCGCGGCAAGCTGCTGGAGATCCAGCCCGCGGCCGGCTACGCCAACGGCCGCGACTGGGTCGACCGCGCGCTGCCCTACGGCGCCAGCGTGGACATCATCCTGTCCGACCTCGGCGACCCCGCCTCGGCGACCGCCGTGTGGTGGGACCTGACCTTCTGGAACCACGACGTGCGCGGCATGCGCTACATCCTGCCGCGCACGAAGTCGTGGGCCGACCAGGCGTTCCCAAGAGGCTTCTTCATCAACTACCGCAACGGCGCGGTGCGAGGGCTCACGACCGAGCACCACATCGTCCAGGGGGAATCCGACCGGCGCTTCGCCTTCCGCGGCCAGACCCCGGTGGCGCCACCGCAGAACAACCTCGTGCTCAGCGCGGTCCCCGGCCCGGTCACCGCCGCATGGGTGCGCGTCGGGCGCGACGAGACCGGCTTCGTGGCCCCCGGCGACGAAACGCTGCTGCGGGTCTTCGGCGACGGCACCGCCGGGGCGCACACGGTGACGCTCCAACTGGGCCCGCGGTTCGCCGACAAGCAGCCGTCGCGCTACTCGATCACCAGCGAGGGCCGCCGGCTGGCGGCGGGCTCGGTGCGTCCGGGGAAGACCGAACCGGTGGCGGTGAAGGTCGTCCTGCCCGCCAGCGGCCACGCCGACCTGACGCTGCTCGCCCCGGAGGGCGGGCGCTCGCCGGGGGTCCAGTTCTACGGGGCGAGCATCGCCCTGACCGCGCCCCAGTAGGCCCGCAGCAGGGCGCGCAGCACGCGCGACCGGCCGAGCGCGCCGAGGTAGGGCGAGGACGGCTCCCACGTCAGTCCGCGCGCAAACTCGTCGGCGGAGATCGTCCGCCGAGCCTGCACCTCGCGCCGCTCGCGCAGCAGCCGCGGCAGCGCGCGCAGCACGTCGGCGTTGGCCGCGGCCTTCGCCCGGCCCCAGCCGCCGGCCACGCTCGCGACGACCAACGCCAGCTCCAGCAGCAGCAGCGCCGGAAGCAGCAGCGCGAGCAGCACGCCGGGGTAGGTGCGCAGGATCGTCGCCCACCGGTTGCGCTCGAGCAGCCGCCACTTCAGCTCGCCCTTGGCGAACGTGTAGTCGTGGTCGACCCGAGCGGCCGGCGCGACACCCACGCGGCCGCCCGCCAGCCGCACACGCAGCGACAGGTCGACGTCCTCGTGGTACATGAAGAACGCCTCCGGAACCCGCCGAGCCGGCGCCAGAGCTCCAGCGAAACGGCGAGGCACGCGCCCGACGCGAACCCGGCCTCGCGCGGCGCGGCGACCTCGTCGCGCGCCGGCGCGGGCGCGCCGGCCTGGCCCGCCCACGCCAGGCCGGTGAAGTGCGTCACCCCGCCGCTGGTGTTCACCAGCTCGCCGTCGAGCACCATCCCCTGCCATGCGTCCCACCCGTTGCCGTGGGGAGCGGCGATCGCCTCGGCGAAGCCGGGCTCGGGCACGCAGTCGGGGTTCAGGAGCACCAGCAGCTCGCCGCGGGCCTGCTCGGCGGCCTGGTTGCAGGCGGCCGCAAACCCGACGTTGTCCGCGTTGCGGATCACTCGCGCGCCACCGCGCTCGGCCACGTCAGCCGACCCGTCGGCGGACGCGTTGTCGACGACGACCACCTCGTCGTCTACGCCCAACTCGCGCTCCAGCGCGCTCAGCAGCGGACCGAGCGCCGCGGCGTGATGGTGCGCGACTACCGCGACGGTGATTCGGGGGCGACCGTGCATCGGTGGGCGATGCTAGGGAAGGGGCCTATCATCATTGGCCTGCGCGGCCCGCCCGAGGCGCAACTCTGGGCCCGCGGAAACGTCATGAGCACCGTGCGAGAAGATCTGCGCCATCTCGCCGTCGTACCGGCCTACAACGAGGCCGCCACCGTCGGCAAGGTCGTCCACGCGATTCACCGCGACGCCCCGGAATGGGACGTCGTAGTGATCGACGACGGCTCGACCGACCGCACGCGCCAGGCGGCGGAGGCCGCGGGCGCCCGCGTGCTGCGGATGCCGTTCAACCTCGGCATCGGCGGCGCCGTGCAGGCCGGCTTCATCTTCGCCCGCGAGCAGGGCTATCACTACATGGCCCAGATCGACGGCGACGGCCAGCACGACCCGGGCGAGCTGCGCCGGCTCGTGGATCACATCCGCGACCACCCCGAGCTCGACGTCGTCTGCGGCTCGCGCTTCCTCTCCGACGAGCACGACTACCCGGCGCCCGTCAGCCGCCGCACCGGCATCCACATCTTCGCCTTCCTGCTGTCGCGCTTCGTGCGCCAGCCGATCAGCGACCCGACCTCGGGCTTTCGCATCTACAACCGGCGCGCGATCCGCCTCTTCGCCACCGACTATCCGCACGACTACCCCGAGGTCGAGGCGATCCTGATGCTCCACCACCACCGGCTGCGGATGGAGGAGGTCCCGGCGCGGATGTACGCCCGCGGCGGCGGCATCTCGTCGATCTCCTCCGGCAAGTCGGCGTACTACATGTGCAAGGTCCTGCTGGCGCTGTTCGTCGGTTTGTTCCGGCGCCGGCCGGTGCCCGACCCCGGCGATCGCGCCCCGGTCGCCGCGGAGGCCGGGATCTGATGGACAGCCGGATCCAGCTGGTCGCCATCCTCGCCGCGGCGGCGCTGCTGCTCGTGGTCCTCGAGCTCGTCCGCCGCCGGCGGCTGCTGGAGCGCTACGCGCTCGTCTGGCTGTTCAGCGCGGTGGTCCTGCTGTTCCTCGCCAGCTGGCGCGGGGGGCTGGAGAAGCTCGCCGACGCGGTCGGCATCGCCTATCCGCCGAACGCCCTGTTCTTCATCGCCTTCGGCTTCGTACTGCTGGGGCTGCTGAACTTCTCGGCGGCCGTCTCGCGGCTCTCCGACCAGACCAAGGTCCTCGCGCAGCGCATCGCCCTGCTCGAGGAGCGCCTGCGCAACGTCGAGGCCGAGCCCTCGGGCGACGAGGAGCTCTCGGCGACCGACGCGGGCTTCGAGCCCGAGGTCGTCGGTCGCATCGAGCGGACCGCCACGCGGCCCTGAGGGCTCTGCGACGGATCCCGGCGCCGCTCGCGGCGCTGCTCGCCGCCGCGACGATCCTGGCGGTCGCCTGGGCGGTCGTCACCCCGCCGCTTCAGGGGCCCGACGAGTACAACCACGCCGCCTACGTCCAGCACATCGCCGAGACCGCCTCCGGGCCCCAGTGGGGAAAGATCCGCGAGCACGGCACATGGTCGACCGAGCAGGTCGAGCTGATGAAGTGGGAGGACCTCCTGGCGCTGATCGGCAACGTCGGCGCCCGCCCCGGCTGGACCCCGGTCGAGGAGACCAGGTGGAACCAGACGAGCGAGGCGCTGGGCGCCTCGGCACGCTCGGACGGCAGCGGACCGAACCCGACGGCGCAGAACCCGCCGCTGTACTACGCCTGGGACGCGATCCCCTACCGCGCCTCGCTGTTCACCGAGCTGCCGACCCGGCTGCTCGTGATGCGGCTGTGGAACATCCCGCTCTACCTCGCGATCGTCGTCTTCGCGTGGCTCGCCGCCGGCGAGGTGTTCCGGCGGCGACGCTGGCTGCAGACGATCACCGCGGGAACGGTGGCGATGCTGCCCGAGCTGGGCTTCATCGCGGGGATGATCAACCCCGACGTGCTGCTCGCGGCGCTGTGGGCGGCGCTGATCTACACGGCGCTCGTCCTCGTCCGGGTGGGCCCGCGACCAAAGGTGCTGCTCGCGTTCGCGGGCGTGGTGGCGGGCATCGCGCTGACGCACGGGCGCGGGCTCTCGGCGCTGGGCCCGCTCGTCGTGGTGCTCGCGGTCGTCGGCTGGCGCGCGCGCCCGCTGGCGCGGCGGACGGTCGCCTGGCTGGCCGCCACGCTGGGCATCGCGGGCGTGGGCTTCGCCATGGCGGTGGCCTACTCGCAGCACTTCGGGGGCGGCTCGTCGATCGGCGACGAGGCGGGCGCGACCGCGGGCGCCGGCTCGTTCAAGGGCTTCGTCACCTACCTGTGGGAGTTCTACTTCCCGCCGCTGAAGTCGATGGCGCCGCAGGTCGTCCACTACGGCTACGGGCAGGCGTTCATCGAGGGGCTGGGCGGGACGTTCGCCTCGCTGGAGGTCGCGTTCCCGCCGCTCGTCTACGACCTGCTGAAGGTCGCGGCGGCCGTCGGCCTGATCCTGCTTGCGCTGTCGATCGCGCGGCACTGGGACCGGATCGCGCGCCATCCCGCGCAGGCGATCGTCCTCGCCAGCTTCGGAGTGTCGATCCTCGCCCTGCTGCACGGCGCGGCGTATCGCAACCTCGAGAGCCCGCCGTTCGACCCTCTGATCGTGGGGCGCTACCTGCTGCCGATGGCGCTGCTGGGAGGCCTTGCGATCGCGTTCGTCTGTGCCGCGCTGCCGCGCCGCGTCGGGGCGCTGCTCGGAGCGGCGGTGCTCGTCGCGTTCACGGTCCTGAGCATCGCCGGCATCGGCCTCACGGTGGGACGGTTCTATGCCTAGGTGGGTCGCGCTGCTCGCCGCCGTGGGGCTGGCCGCCGCGCTGGCGCTGGTAACCGTTCCGTGGGCGACCAAGTCGCGCACCGCGCTGACCGGCACGCCCACGCCGCCGCCCTTCTCCGTCGCCGCGCCGCTGTCGCTCGGCCCGGGATCGCGGGTCTGTCAGTCCGAGGTCGCGCTGGAGACCATCACCCGCGCCGCCGTTCTGGTCGCGTGGAAGGCGCCCCCGCCCGGCCCGCCGCTGCGCGTGACGGTGAAGGGGCCCGGCTACGACGCCGTCTCCGAGGTGCCCGGCGGGTACAAGGGCATCGGCGCGCTGACGGCACCGTTGCCCGCTCCACCACGGTCGCTGCTGGCGACGGTCTGCGTCGAGAACCGCGGGAGCACGGCCGTCCCTCTGGAGGCCACCGCCGAAGGGCGCGTGACTCCCCGCCCGGTGACGCTCGTCGACGGGCACGTGGCCCCCCAGAAGGTGACGCTGCTGCTGACCCAGGGCCCCGACCGCTCGCTGGCGAGCCGGCGCGGCCAGGTGCTCGACCGGGTCGCCGCGTTCAAGCCGTGGTGGATCGGCCGCGTCAGCCTCGTTCTGCTCGGCCTGCTCGTGCTCGGTGGCGTGCCGCTGCTCGTGGTGGCGGCGCTGCTGGCCGCCGGCCGCGAGCGTCAGTGATCGGAGTCCGTGCGCCTCAGGCCGAGGATGCTCAGCAAGAACGACGAGAAGAAGATCTGCAGGCCCAGGATGATCAGCGTGGTGGCGAGGACCGCCGCGCCGCCGTTGCCGAGGTTGCCGAACCCGCGGTTCGCCCAGGCGACGACGATGTAGACGAACATCGCGGCGCCGACGGCGAAGATCGCACCGCCGAGCAGCAGCCCGTGCTCGAGCCGGTAGCGGGCGCGCATCCGATCGAACCACGCGTCGCGCTCGTTCATGAAGTACGCGCCGTAGGCGTGCGCCGCCAGGCCCAGCGCGACGATCTGCGTTCCGATCACGGTCAGCATCGAGCCGCCCAGCTCGGCGTGGACGCCCCACACCCGCCCGAAGATCGACGTCTCCGACACGGTGACGCCGAGGACCACCAGGCCCAGGAACGCGAGCACCGCCCCGGGCAGCACGAACAGGTGCATCGGGCTGTGGACGAGTAGGAAGCGCAGATGGCGCCAGCCGTCGCGGAAGCTCGACAGCTTCGACTCGCCGCCGCGCGGGTGGTACTCGATCGGGAACTGCCGGATGTCGAGGCTCTCCTTCGACGCCCGGATGACCATCTCCGACGCGAACTCCATGCCGGTCGTGCGCAGGTCCAGGCGCGGCAGGATGTCGCGGCGCAGGCCTCGCATCCCGCAGTGGGCGTCGCTCACGCCGGTGGCGTAGAAGAGGTTGAGGATGCCGGTGAGGACCGGGTTGCCCACGTAGCGGTGAAGCCAGGGCATCGCTCCGGGATGGATGTTGTCCATCCGGTTGCCGATCACCAGATCGGCGCCCTCGCGCAGCTCGGAGACGAACCGCGGGATCTCGCCGAAGTCGTAGGTGAGGTCGGCGTCGCCCATGATGATGTACTCGCCGCGGGCGGCCGCGAACCCCGCGAGGTAGGCCGACCCGTACCCGCGGCGCGGCTCGTGGACGACGCGCGCACCCGCTGCAGCGGCCAGCTCGGCCGACGCGTCCTCCGACGCGTTGTCGGCGACGATCACCTCGCCGGCGATCCCCGTCTCGGCCAGCGCGGCACGCGCCCGGCCGACGACCTCCTCGATGTTCTCGGCCTCGTTCAGGCACGGGATCACCACGGAGACCAGCGGGGTCCCGCCGTCGCGCTCTTCCGAGCGCGGAACAGTGCTCTCGATCGTGCTCATTCCCTCATACCTCAACGGGCGGCGACCCCCAAGGTCGCGGTGCTTGCCCGCGGTCACACTCTAGGACGGTCGAGGACGCGAAGCGCCTGCAACAACCAGCGCCGCCGCCAGAAGGCCCGCCACCCAGCCCAGCGTCAGCGGCCAGTGCAGGTAGTGCCGTGCGGCGGAGCCGGCGGGCTGCGAGCCGGCGACCTGGGCGCTGCGTAGGCGAAATCCCGGGCCGTGGCGCAGCTCGAGGCGCACGCTCGTCCGGCCGGTCACGCGGAAGGGCAGCAGGAACGTCCGCCGGCCGATCACGGCGTCGCCGTCGATCCCCTGTTGCGTGACGAGCTGGTCGCCGCCCGCATAGACCGCCAACTGCGCGACCGCGCCTGACGCGCCCGTCGCCTGCACGTCGAAGGCGGCGCCGTAGAGGCCGGCGGCGACTTCGACGGCCGAGCTGCGCGACAGACCGGAGCCCTCGCCGACCGTCAGCGGGTAGCTCACCGAGCGCCGCGGATGAAACCGGGCCAGCGGCCAGGCTGGTGCCATCGCATGGACGATCGGCACGCGGGTCGCGGTCTGTGGGCCGGACGCGTAGAGGTCGGTCGTGTGCGTCGCGCCCGCCACGACGATGCTCGCGCCGAACGCGGCGAGCGCGACCGCGACCGGGCCCACTCCGCGGACCCGCAGCGCGACCACCAGCGGGATCGCCGCCAGCAGCGAGACGGCGACCAGGAACCTGCCGGGGAAGGCGAAGCCGATCGTGCTCGGGTCCAACATGACCACGAACAGGTACGGGAGCGCGACGGCCGCGAGCAGGGCGCCGCGGCGGCGGTCGACCACCAGCAACGCCAGGAAGCCGATCAGGGCGACGAGGTAGGCCGGAGCGAACGGCAGCCACCCGGTGCTGGGGCTCAGGACACGCTCGACGAAACCGCCGTACAGCGCCTTGGCGGAGACTCGATCGAGCTGCGTGGCGATGTATCCGCGGTGCTGCTCGCCGCCGGTGGAACCGCGCTGTGCAGCGGGCGGCTCGGCGGCGGCCGCCGGAGCCGGGTTCGCCGCGGGCTCGGTGTCGCCCTGGCTGAAGATCGCCGATGGCAGCGGCGATCCGTACCAGCGGTCGTACTGGAACGCCAGCAGGCCCAGCGAGCCCGCCACCACCGCGAGCCAGAGCGCCACCGGATTCACGACCGGCGTCGAGCGGCGATCGAACCAGCAGCGCAGGCCCATCGCCGCGGTCGCGCCGACCACGATCAGCAGGAAGCGCGGGTGCAGCCACGGGAGGAACGCGAGGCCGGCCGCCCCCAACAGCCACGAGAGCCGGCGGCGCGGCCCGGCCAGCAGCGCGTCGACAGCCAGCAGCGTGCAGAGCGCCGCCGGGAGCTCGGGGTAGAGCTGTGGCGCGTAGGCCACAAGCGGCAGCGAGAAGGCGGCCATCCCCCACGCCAGCCAACCGCGCCAGCCCGTGTCGAAGCGGCGCACGATCCGCAGCAGCAGGGCCGCGGCCAGCGCGGCCAGGAGCACCAGCTCGACCCGCATCCAGATCGTCTTCGTCGTCACCCGCGCCACCGGGGCGAGCAGCAGCGGCAACCCGACCGAGTGCGACGAGATCAGCCGGCCGCGGTGCATCGACGCGTGCGCCAGCAAGGTCTCGCCCGGCGCGATCGACTCGACCAGGCGCGGATCGAGGTACTGGTTGTTCAGGTCGCGGTCGCCGTCGCGAGCCAGGCTCGCCGCCTCGATCGCGTAGTGCGGCTCGTCGCCGCCGACCGTGGGCCGCATCAGGTCCAGCCCCACCCCGTAGACGGCGCATGCGAGCACGAAGCCGATCAGCCCGGCCGGAACGCGCCGACCGGCAAGGAGGCTCGTGCGAGGCATTCGCGTCGGAAACCCTAGCCTGCGCCAGCGCGTGCGCATCTGCCTGGTCTACGACTGCATCTACCCGCACACCATCGGTGGAGCCGAGCGCTGGTATCGCAACCTCGCCGAGCGGCTGGCGGCGGCCGGCCACGACGTGACCTACATCACCCGCCGCCAGTGGCCGCGCGGCGCCGGCGCCGAGGTCCCGGGCGTCAACGTCGTGGCCGTCACCCCGTCCATGAGCCTCTACGCCGGTGGGCGTCGCCGCATCCTGCCCCCGCTGGTCTTCGGCTTCGGCGTGCTGTGGCACCTCCTGCGCCGGGGCCGTGGCTACGACGTCGTGCACACCGCGGCGTTCCCTTACTTCTCGGTGCTGGCGGCCGCCGCGGTGCGGCGCACCGGGGGCTATTCGCTGGTCGTCGACTGGCACGAGGTGTGGACCAGGGCGTACTGGAAGGAGTACCTGGGCTTCGCCAAGGGGTGGGTCGGCTGGGCGGTGCAGCGGCTCTGCCTGTGGGTGCGCCACCGCCCGTTCTGCTTCGCTCGGATGACCGCGCGCCGTTGTCTGGAGGAGGGGCTGCGCCAGGAGGTCACCGTGCTCGACGGTCTCTACGTGGGCACCCATGAGCTCAGCGCGGTGCGCGAATCGGTCCCGCTGGTCATGTTCGCGGGCCGCCACATCCCGGAGAAGCGCGTCACCGATCTGGTGCCGGCGATCGCTCGCGCACGGCGACGCATCCCCGAGCTGCGCTGCGTGATCTTCGGCGACGGCCCCGAGCGTGCGAAGGTCGCCGAGCTCGTGCACGAGCACGGCCTGGAGGACGTCATCGAGCTTCCGGGCTTCGTCGACGCCGAGCGACTCGACGAGACCATGTCGCAATCGCTGTGCATGGTCCTTCCCGTCGCGCCGCGAGGGTTACGGGATGGTGGTCGTCGAGGCTGCGTCGTGGGGCACGCCGAGCGTCGTGGTCGCCGACCCCGACAACGCGGCCACCGAGCTCGTCGACGACCACGTCAACGGCCTCGTCGCCGCCAGCTCCTCGCCGGCCGACCTTGCCGACGCGATCGCCCAGGTCCACGAACGGGGGATGGAGCTGCGCCGGTCCACCGCGGCCTGGTTCGAGCGCAACGCGCCGCGTGTCGCCCTCTCGCGATCGGCCGACCGGGTCGCCGCGCTGTACGAACACCGGCGGTGAGAGCGACCGTCCTCATCGGGGCCTACGACAGCGCACGCACGCTGGGTCGCGCCATCGACGGCGCACTGGCCCAGACGGTCTCCGACCTGGAGGTCCTCGTGATCGACGACGGGTCGACCGATGAGTCTCCCGCGATCGCCGAGGCCTACGAGGACCCCCGCGTGCGGCTGCTCTCGATGGGCGCCAACGTCGGCATCGCGAGTTCGCTCAACGCCGGCCTCGCGGCGGCCGGCGCGCCGATCGTCGCGATCAACGACGCCGACGACTGGTCGGAACCCCAGCGCCTCGAGCGCCAGCTCGCGCTGCTCGACGAGCGCCCCGACGTCGCGGTCGTGGGCTGCCGGATGCGCGAGGTCGACCGAACCGGACGCGAGCTGGCCCCGCGGACGACGACCGCCACCGGAGACGTGCGGCGGGCGCTGATGCGCTTCAACCCGATCCCGAACACCTCCGCCGCGCTGCGTCGCGACGTCGTGCTCGGCCTCGGCGGCTACGACCCCCGTTACCGCTACGCGACCGAGTACGACCTGTGGCTGCGGGTGGCCGAGCACCACGGCGTCTGGGCGCTGGCCGACGTGCTCGCGACCCGCGAGATGGGCGGCGAGAACGTGGCCTCGCGCGCCGAGCGCCACCAGACCCGCGAGGCGCTGGCGATCCGTATGCGAGCGCTCGCGCGGCGGCGGACGCTGCGCGGAGCCGAGGGGCTGGTGGCGCCGGCGCTCTCGCTCGTGACGCCGATGGCGCTCAAACGGGCGCGGCGTCGGCGGCTCGGTCAGGCTCCCTGACCAGCTCGGCGTAGAGCGCGCCCATCCGCCCGAGGAACTTCTCGACCGAGAACTCTCTGTGAAGCCCGCTCGCGCGCCGCGCGGCCGAGCCGCTCGCGCTCGGCGGGGTCGGCGGCCAGGCGCACCAGTGCGGCCCGCAGCGCCGCTTCGTCCCCCGAGGGGACCACGACGCCCGCGTCGCCGACCGCCTCGGGGTTGCCGGGCCCGTCGCTTACAACGCACGGCAGGCCGCCGGCCATCGCCTCCAGCACGGCGAACGAGAGGCCCTCGTGGCGCGACGGCATCACGAACACGTCGGCGGCGGCCAACAGCCGCTCGGGGTCGTCGCGGAAGCCGAGGACGCGCGCGCCGGCGGCCGCCAGCTCGTCGTGCTGCGGGCCGGCGCCGGCGACGAGCACCACCGCTCCCGGGACGCCGCGCGCCGCGCGGACCGCCAGCAGCGGCTCCTTGCGAAGCTCGAGCTGCCCGAGGTACAGCGCGACGAACTCCTCGTCGGCGAGCCCGAGCTCGGCGCGCACCGCTGCGCGATCCACCGGCGGCGGAGGCTCGACGCCGTTGTGGACCACCTCCAGCCGGCTGGTGCCCAGCCCGGCGAGCTCGTCGCGCTCGGCGGCCGAGGTGCACACGACCACGTCCGCGGCGCGGCAGGCGGCGGCGAGCCGGCCGCGCACGATCCTCCCGCGCACGCCGCTCGACCGGCGCGAGAAATGCAACCCGTGGGTGGTCCACAGCGACGGCGCGCCGCGCAGCATCGGCACCGACAGCATCGCCGGGAGGTCGCCGTGGACGTCGACCAGGTCAGCCGTCCGCGCCGCGCGCCGGATGCCGCGCCAGCGCAGCGGGATCGAGGCCGCGCCCTCCAGCGGCGTCCGGCCGGCAGACAGCGAGACCCGCTCGTGCGTGTAGCCCGGAAGCCGCTCGAGCAGGTCGATGTGGCGCTCGGCGCCCCCGCCCGGGTGGGGCAGCACGTGCAGGACGTGCGCGCTCACCGGGCGGGCGCTCCGTCGAAGGCGCGCAGCCACAGCTCCAGCGAGAGGGCGCGCCACAGCCCGGCGGGGTCGCGCCAGCCTCGCCGGGCCGCGTCGGCCTGCAGCGCCGAGCGATCGAGCACGTCGGCCAGGCGGGTGTCGGGTGCGAGCAGCGCATCGTGAGCGCGCGCGACCATCGCCGGGTGGGCGAGCCACGTCGTCTGCGGCGGCTCGAAGCCGACCTTCTCGCTGCGGTCGAGCACCTCGTCGGGCGCCGCGCCGCGCAGCGCCCGACGCAGGACGGCCTTGGACTCGCCGCCCGCGACGAGCAGGTCGACGGGGCAGGACCACGCGAACTCGGCCACGCGGCGGTCCAGGTAGGGCAGGCGCACCTCGCGGGCGTGAGCCATCGAATCGCGGTCGGCGTAGCGCAGCAGCTCGGGCAGGCTCGTCGCGAACGCCTGGCGCAACAGCTCGCGCCGCAGCGGGTCGCGCGCGCCGGGTGGCGGCGCGGGCTGCTCGCCGCGCCGCGCGCCGGCGCGCGCGGCCTCCGGACCCGCATACGGGCTCGCCTGGTGCACGCGGTAGCGCCGCGCCAGTGCGGCAGGGAGGCGCTCGGCGCCGATCGCGCGGATCAGCCCGGCGCGGCGCGGGCCGGCCAGCCCGCGGACGAGCCCGCCGACGCCCTGTGAGCGCAGTGCCCACCCGTGCAGCACCGGGTAGCCGGCGAACAGCTCGTCGGCGCCCTGCCCGTCGAGCATCACCGTGACCCCGGCCTCGCGCGCGGCGCGCATCACGCACCACTGCGCGTAGACGCTGGCGCTCGCCGCCGGCTCGTTCTGGTCGCAGACCAGCGCGTCGAGGTCGGAGCTCAACCCCTCCGCCGTCGGTTCGACGGCGTGATGGGAGACGACGCCCGCCGCCGTGGCCGACGCCGCGGCGTAGCGCCACTCGTCGCGCTCGTAGCCGGGAAAGCGCGCGGTGAACGCGTGGCGGCGGTGGTCGCCCGCCAGCTGCGCGCTCAGGCCGACGACGCCCGACGAGTCCACGCCGCCGCTCAGCGAAGTGCCCACCGGGACGTCGGAGCGCAGCCGCAGGCGGATCGAGTCGGTGAGCAGCTCGCGCAGTTGCTCGGCGGCCGCGTCGATCCCTTCGGCGACGTCGACGCGCTTCGGGGTCCAGTAGCGGACGAGCTCGGTGCGCCCGTCGCGCCAGCGCAGCAGATGCGCGCCCGGCAGTCGCGAGACGCCGGCGAAGAAGGTGGCGTCCGGCGGCGGCATCACGCCGAGCGCCAGGAACGCCTGGGCCGCCTCCCAGTCCGGCGCGCGCAGCGACGGGCCGGCCGCGAGCATCAGCGCCCGCATGTCGCTGGCGAACACGAGCCGGTCGCCGACGCGCGCCCACAGCAGCGGCTTCTCGCCGAACGGGTCGACCGCCAGCGTCAGCGAGCGGTCGCGCTCGTCGAAGACCGCCAGCGCGAACATCGCGTTGATCCGGTCCAGGGCCCCCTCGCCCCACTGGAGCCACGCGTGCAGCAGGACCTCCGTGTCGCCCTCGGTCGTGAAGGTGTGCCCGAGGCCCTCGAGCTCGGCCCGCAGCTCGCGGTAGTCGTAGACCTCGCCGTTGAACACGATGTGCAGCGGGCCGAGGTGCATCGGCTGCATCGAGCGCTCGTCGAGGTCGATGATCGCCAGTCGGCGAAACGCCAGCCCGATCCCCTCGGCCACCCACGTCGCGTGGCCGTCGGGCCCGCGCTGCGCCATCGCCGTGGCCATGCGATCGAGCACCTCCGGGTCCGGCGCGCCGACGATGCCCGCGATCCCGCACACGTCGGCGAGCCTAGAAGGTCGCCGGCGCGCGTTTGGGCGCTGCACGCCGCACTAGCCTCCTTCCGATGGCCAAGGAACTCACACGCAACCAGAGGATCAACCGCGGCTACACGCTCGCGCTCGCGGGTGCCGGCTCGGGCGTCGTCGCGGTCGTGCTGCTGATCGTCTCGGGGTTCGGGCTGTTCCTGTTGTTCGCGGTGATCGCCGCGCTGTGCTTCCTGGGCTTCCGGCGCACCGTCAGCTGAGCCGCCGGCCGCGGCGAAAGACCGCCGCAGCCGCGCGTGTCATCGAGAGCACGCGCTCGCGTGGCGTGTCGCCTGCGTAGGGCTCGGGGCTGACGATCGCGGCGAGGCGCTTCATCCCCACGCGCCGGCCGCGCTGGATCGCGCGGCGCTTGCGCCACGTCGCGGGCAGCATCGCCAGCGCCTGGCGCCACGCCTGTAGGTGCGCGCGCAGCATCCGGTCGCGCACGCTGGCCGCCAGCCACCCGAGGTGGTGCAGCACGATCTTGGGCGAGTGCCGCACGAGCGCCGCGGCCGGGTAGTTCTTGATCACGAGCAGCACCTGGTTGCGCCGCTGGAGCTTCTCGAAGAACCGGCGGTCGCGGTCGGTCGTCGCGCCGCCGACATGGAAGACCACCGCGCCCGGCTCGTAGCGCGCCGTCCAGCCGCGCAGCTGCGCGCGAAAGCCCCAGTCGATGTCCTCGAGGTAGGCGTAGAAGTCCTCGTCGAAGATGCCGACGTCGTCGAAGGCGGCCATCCGGTACAGCGCGGCGCCGCCGCACGCGCTGAAGACCTCCTCGGGCTCGTCGTACTGGCCCTCGTCGGGCTCGCGCAGGCCGCGCCGCGTGGCCGCGCTGGACCACATGAACGCGTCGCCGGCGCCGTCGAGCAGCGCGCGGTCGCGCAGGCTGCGCATCTTGCCCGCCGCCGACGCGGCCTCCGGATGGGCATCGAGCACGGCGACCAGCCGGCGCAGGTAGTCCGGCTCGAGCTCGAGGTCGTTGTTGAGCAGGGCGAGGAACTCGCTGGCGCGCGCCAGGGCGACCGCGCGGTTGAACGAGTGCGCCACCCCGAGCGTGCCCGGGTTCTCCACCACCTCGACCTGCGGCCACGCCTCGCGCAGCCACGCGGCCGTGCCGTCGGTCGAGCCGTCGTCGAGCACCACGATCCGCAGCGCGTCGAGGTCCTGCGCGACCAGCGTCGGAAGCATCCGCTCGAGCAGCTCGCGCCCGTCGAGCGTCAGCACAACGGCGGTGACCCTCATCGGTCGGCGACCAGCACGGCGCGGTAGCTCGGCTCGCGATCGATGCGGCGCAGCAGCCGGAACAGCAGGCCCGCGGTCGGCGTCGTGTGGATGCCGGCAGCGCGCGTCCACGGATAGCCCCACTCGACGCTGAACAACAGCTGCTCGAGCTTCCACGCGGGCGCCCACGCGTGGCGGCGCACGCGCAGCGAGCGCACGAGCGGCGCGAGCACCGCGGCGACGTCGCGCGCCTCGGGGACGCCGTGCTCGAGGTGTTCGACCGCCCACGGGTGGTCGCGGCCGTGGCGGCGCCGGTAGGCGCTGTTGAGCCACGCGTCCAGGCGCGCGGCCGTCGCGCCGGCCGGGAACGTGGCGACCAGCCTGCCGCCCGGCCGCAGGACGCGCAGCATCTCCTTGAAGGCGGGCTCGCGCTGATCGGCCGGCAGGTGCTCGACCATCTCCAGGCAGAGCACCACGTCGAACGACGCGTCCTCGAAGGGCAGGTCGGTGGCCGTGCCTTCGACGCGCCGCAGGCGGTCGTTGGCCAGCTGCGCGGTGCGCTCGAAGGCGCTGTCGACGCCGGTGACCGGATGGTCGAGGAACTCGGTCACGCCGGCGGAGCCCGAGCCGATCTCGGCGATCTCGAGGTCGTCGCGCCAGACGTCGCGCAGCTCGTCGAGCACAGCGGCATAGCGCCACGCGGGATCGATGTTCCACGGGGTGACGTGGAAACGCTCGGGGATCATCGGCGCCGCAGGCTAGAACCCGCGAGCGCCAGCCCGAGCCGGGCGCCGTGGGCCCATGCGCGCACCGCGGCCGGGCGCCGCAGCACCGTGAACACCAGCGCCCGCAGCCCGCCCGACGCCGCCAGCGCGAGCCCCAGCACCGCGCGCTGTAGCCGCGGCATGTGGACCTCGGCGTAGCAGACGATCCCCAGCAGGCGGCTGTGCAGCCCGCGCTCACGGTCCCAGGCGGCGAAGGTCCCGCCGCCGAGGTGCTCGAACGTGGCGTCGCCGGCGTGCAGCAGCGCACCACGGGCGTGCAGCCGCTTCGCCAGGTCGACGTCCTCGTACCAGAACCAGTAGCGCTCGTCGAAGCCGCCGACGGCTTCGAAGTCCGCGCGGCGGACGAGCAGGCACGCGCCGGCGGGCTGCTCGCAGGCCACGGTCCCGCGCTCGGTCAGCAGCGCCGGCGCCGACCGCGCGCCCATGCCGACCCGCTCCAGGCCGGTCACCCGCGCGACGAGCGTGCCGAGACCGGGGAACGGCTGCGGCGCGTAGGCGGGCTGGGTGACCTCGGTCCCGGGGTCCACCAGCCGCCCCCCGGCCGCCACGGCGTCGGTGCGCTCCGCCAGCGCGTCGAGCAGGCGGCCGAGCGCGCCCGGCCTTGCCAGCACGTCCGAATTCAGGAACAGGACGAACGGGGCGGCGCCGCGGGCGGCGCCCAGGTTGCAGGCCTCGGCGTAGCCGACGCCGTGCTCCAGCCGCACCACCTCCGCGTCTCCGAACCGCGCGGCGATCGCTTCGGCGGTGCCGTCGGTCGAGCCGTTGTCGACCACGATCGCCCGGCCGCGGTCCAGCCGCGCGACGCACTCGAGCGTGATGTCGCGCGTGTCGAAAGTGACCACGACGACGTCGAGCTCGCTCACGCCGCACGGCCCCGGATCGCGTCGCGCACCTCCGGCGGGAAGCGCCGGAAGACCACCAGGCCGGCGAGGAACACCGCGTTGGCGACCACGAGCCCCACGCCGTCGGGCAACCCGGTGCGCCAGCCGAGCAGCACCCCGGCGCCCGCGATCGCCAGCACCACCGGCGCTCCGCGCAGGCCATGCGCCAGCTCGCCCCGGCGGGCCAGCAGCACGGCCAGCAGCACGCAGGCGAGCACCATCTCCGCGCTCAGGGTCGCCCACGCCGCGCCGTGGGCGCCCGAGCCGGGCACGAGCGCGAGCGTGAGGCCGACGGCCACGACCAGCGAGGCGAGGTTCGCCCACAGCATCGGCGCGTGGCGCCGGTCGGTGAGCAGCGCGTAGCCGGCCGCCACCGCCACCGCCGTGGCGACGAGCGCGATCCCCTGGATCCGCAATACCGCCACCGCCGGCTCGGCCTTGTCGCCGGCCAGGATGCGGATCGCCAGGTGCGCGCCGACGACGAGGTTCATCGCGATCCACGCCCCGAACACCACCGCGAGGTCGAGGATCCGGCTCATCGCGTAGACGAAGCGCGCCGCGTCGTCGCGCGCGGAGCGCGCCAGGATCGGATAGGCCGCCCCGATCACCAGGGCCGGCACGCCGAGCAGCACCTCGACCACCCGGAACGACGTCGCGAAGTACCCGGTCTGGCGGGCCGTCGCCTCGATCGACATCACGAGGATCGTGACCCGGAAGTAGACGACGTTGACCGCGACGGCCGCGGTGTAGGGAAGCGTGTCGCGCAGCAGCGGCCACCAGCCGGTCGGGCTCCACGAGGGGCGCAGCGGGGTCTCGCCGCGCACGAGGCCGGCGGTGACCGCCAGGACGACCGCGCCCGCCGGAACCGTGACCCAGAGGAACGGCACGAGCCCGGCGCCGGCCAGCACACCCACGACGATCAGCACGACCGTCACGACCTGGCGGCCGAGGTCCAGGGCGGCGGTCGCGCCGAAGCGCAGCGACGCCTGCAGCGGCACGGTCAGCAGGCTCTGGATCGCCTGGAGCACGACCCCGACCCCCGCGCCGATCGCGCCCACGAGCAGCGGCGAGTCGTAGCCCGCGGCCAGCGCGAACGCGATCCCCACGCTGACGCCCGCCACGCTCAGCGCGAGCCGGATGCCGAGCAGGCTGCGCATCGCGCCCGGCCGCTTGGCGGGCTCGAGCGTGGCGTACTCGCGCAGCGCGATCGCGTTGAGGCCGCCCTCCGTGACACCGGCCACGAGGTTCATCAGCGAGACGACCGTGACGTAGCGGCCGAAGTCGACGACGCCCAGGTGGCGCACCAGCAGCGGCGCGCTGGCGAGCGACAGGGCGACCGCGGCCAGGTAGGAGCCCGAGCGCAGCGCCGATCCGCGCAGCGCCACCGGACCGGCGGCCGGGGTGTCGAGCACGTCGCGATCGGGGCGGGCGTCGGTGGCCACCAGGGCCAACATCATCGCCCTCCCACCGGCCGGGGCGGCCCTGGCTAGCCTGAGGCGCATGGCGATCCCGCTGTTCGACACCGCCACCGCGCTCGCTCCGCTGCGCGAGCAGCTGCTCGACGCGATGCGCTCTGTCGTCGACGACGGCCGCTTCATCCTGGGGCCCAACGTCGCGGCCTTCGAGGAGGAGTTCGCGGCCTATTGCGGTGCCGAGCACGCCATCGGCGTCGCCAACGGAACCGACGCCCTGACGATCGCGCTGCGCGCCCTGGGCGTCGGCCCGGGCGACGAGGTCGTCGTTCCCTCGTTCACCTTCTACGCGACCGCCGAGGCCGTCCCGCCGACGGGTGCCAAGCCCGTCTTCTGCGACGTCGACCCCGACACCTACTGCGTCACGGCCGACACGGTCGCCGCGGCGCTGACGCCGCGCACCAAGGCCGTGATCGCGGTGCACCTGTTCGGCAACGTCGCGCCGATCGCCGAGATCGAGGCGCTGGGCGTGCCGGTGATCGAGGACGCCGCACAGGCGGCAGGCTCGCTGACGGCCGACGGCCGTCCCGGCGCGCTCGGCACCGCCGCGACCTTCTCGTTCTTCCCCTCGAAGAACCTCGGCGCGTTCGGCGACGGAGGCGCGATCACCACGCGCGACGCCGACCTCGCCGACCGCATCCGGATGCTGCGCTTCCACGGCAGCCGCGACAAGGTGACCTACGAGCACGTCGGCTACAACAGCCGCCTCGACGAGCTCCAGGCGGCGATCCTGCGCGTGCAGCTGCCCCACCTCGACGCCTGGGCCGACGGCCGGCGCGCCGCGGGCGAGCACTACGCCGAGGCCGGTCTGGGCGAGCTGGTCGCCCCGCAGGTCCCGGTCGGCGACTGCCGGCCGGCATGGCATCTGTACGTCATCCGCCATGACCGCGCGGACGAGCTCGCCGCCGCTCTGGCCGCCGCCGACATCGGCCAGAAGGCCTACTACCGCCTGCCGGTCCACCGCCAGCCGGCGATGCTCGATCACGCCGCGGGGGTGGAGCTCGGAGTCACCGACGAGCTCGCCCGCACCCACCTCGCGATCCCCATGAGCCCGGTGCTCACCCGCGAGCAGGCCGAGCAGGTCACCGCGGTCGTCGGCCAAACGGTCGGCGCCCCCGCGCCGTCCGCGTAGCCCTTCGCGGCTAGGCCGACCGTGCAGGCGTGGCGCGGCGCGAATTCTCCAGCTCGGCCTGGAGCGCCTCGAGCACGCGCACGACCCGCAGGCCGCTCTTGCCGTCCGAGCGCGGCGTGCGGCCCTCGGCCACGCACTCGATGAAGTGCTCGGTGACGACGCGCAGCGGCTCGGCGGCGGGGACCTGCGGGCTCCACACGTCGCCCGATCGGGCGACCTTCTGGTCGAAGCCCTTGTCGTAGACGGTGAGCTTCTGCTCGGGCTGCATGTCGTCGAAGGTCGCCATCCGCCGCGATCCCACGACCGTGAAGCGCCGCTCCTTGTGGGGGTCCAGCCATGACAGATGAAGGTGCGCGGCGACCCCGGACGGGAAGCGCAGGAACGCGAAGACGACGTCCTCGATGCCCTCCTGCATGTAGCACTCGCCGTGCGCCGACCACTCGATCGGCTCCTCGTCGGCGAGGCCGAGCACGACCGAGACATCGTGGGCGCCCAGGCTCCACAGGGCGTTCTCGTCGGTGCGCAGCTTGCCGAGGTTCAGGCGGTTGCCGTAGATGTAATGGATGTCGCCCAGCTCGCCCGAACCGGCGATCTCCTTGAGCTTGACCAGGCCCGGGTGGTACTCGAGCAGGTGATCGACCATCAGCACGCGGCCGGCCGCCTCGGCGGCGTCGACCGCCGCCTCGGCGTCCGCCACCGACTGGGCCAGCGGCTTCTCGACGAAGCAGTGCTTGCCCGCCTCGAGCACGCGCACGGCCAGCGGCCCGTGCGTGGGGACCGGCGTGGCGAGCGCCACGGCGTCGAGGTCGGGGTCGGCGAGCAGCTCTTCGATGTCGGTCGTGGTCCGCGTCCCGGGATGGCCGAGCGCGACGCGTTCGAGCACCTCGGGGCGCCCGTCGCAGAGCCAGCGCAGCTCGGCGCCGGCCAATGCGTCGAAGTTGCGCGCGAGGTTGGGGCCCCAGTAGCCGAGGCCGACGACCCCGACGCGAACCGCGCTCACAGGGAGACCACGTTGTCCGCGCCGACGAAACGAGTGGCGCCGCGCAGGTCGACCAGCGTCGGCACGGAGCGCGCCACCGCGCCGTAGTCGATGCCGGGGTGCGCCGTGACGATCACCGCGACGTCGGCGCCGTCGAGCGCCTCGTCGAGCGGGGTCGAGCGCAGGCCGTGCTCGGGCAGCTCGGGGACGTGGACGTCGTGATAGGCGATGTCGGCTCCCAGCCCGGCGAGCAGGCCGATGATCTTCACCGCCGGCGACTCGCGCACGTCGCCGACGCCCGCCTTGTAGGAGACGCCGAGTAGCGCCACGCGCGAGCCCCGCACCGGCTTGCCGGTGTCGTTGAGGGCCCGGTCGATCCGCGAGACGCAGTGGTAGGGCATGTTCTGGTTGATCGCGCCGGCCAGCTCGATGAAGCGCGTGCTCATGTCGAACTCGCGGGCGCGCCAGGCCAGGTAGTAGGGGTCGACGGGCAGGCAGTGGCCGCCCATCCCCGGGCCGGGGTCGAAGCGCATGAACCCGTAGGGCTTGGTCGCGGCGGCGTCGACGACCTCCCAGATGTCGATGCCCATGCGGTCCGACAGCAGCGCCAGCTCGTTGACCAGCGCGATGTTCACCGAGCGGAAGATGTTCTCCAGCAGCTTGGACATCTCGGCGACCTCGGGCGTCGAGACGCGCACGATGTGGTCGCAGACCTGCGCGTAGACCTGCTCGGCGCGGTCGCCGCACGCCTCGGTCAACCCGCCGACGATCTTCGGCGTCGTGCGCAGCGTGAAGTCGGTGCGACCGGGGTCGACGCGCTCGGGCGAGAACGCCACGTGGAAGTCGCGCCCGGCCCCCAGCCCCGACTCTTCGAGCAGCGGCACGAGCTGCTCGCGCGTGGTGCCCGGGTAGGTGGTCGACTCGAGCACCACCAGCTGGCCGGCGCGGAGCACCTGGCCCACCTGACGCCCGGCGTCGAGCAGCGGCCCGAGGTCGGGCTCGCGATTGGGCGTCAGCGGCGTGGGGACGCAGATCAGGACCGCGTCGACCGCCGCGAGGTCCGCGAGCGCAGTGGTCGGCTTCAACCGGTCGAGCACCGCCGCCAGGCGCTCGGAGGAGATGTCCTCGATGTAGGAACGGCCCGCGGCGATGTCGGAGATCTTGCGCCGGTCGACGTCCAGCGCGACCACGTCGACGCCCTCCTCCGCGAAGGAGACGGCGAGAGGGAGGCCCACGTAACCCAGGCCGACGATGCCGACGCTCATGACGGGGCCAGTGTAAGAAGCCCCACGATCCGCTCGCCGGTGCGGCCGTCTCCGTAGACCGGCGGGCGTTCGGGCGGGGGCTCGCGTTCGATCGCCTCGGCGGCGGCGCGCGCGTCGAGGTCGACGAGCACGTTCCACCCGAGCTGCACGGTCTCGACCCATTCGGTCGTGTCGCGCATCGTCACGCACGGCACGCCCGCCAGGTAGGCCTCCTTCTGCACACCGCCGGAGTCGGTGACCACCCGCCGCGCGTTGAGCAGCAGGCTCGTGAACTCCAGGTAGCCGACGGGCGGGCTGAGCTTGACCCCGGCCGCGAGCCGGTCGTAGAGGCCGTGCTCCTGAAGGCGCATCCGTGTGCGCGGATGCAGCGGCAGGACCACCGGGCCCGGCAGCCCGAGCAGCAGCTCGACCAGCAGCGCCAGCCGCTCGGGGTCGTCGACGTTGCCCTTGCGGTGCGTCGTCACGAGCACGTAGCCGCCCGGCTGCACGCCGACGGCGTCGAGCACGTCGCGCCGCGCCCGCGC
The DNA here is from genome assembly GCA_963825415.1 of uncultured Actinomycetes bacterium. Lineage (GTDB taxonomy): Bacteria > Actinomycetota > Thermoleophilia > Solirubrobacterales > Solirubrobacteraceae > BP-464. The sequence goes on from CAWGTD010000006.1 coordinate 1,022,910, forward strand.
CGGCTCGCGGAAGAGGTCGGCCACGTCGACCATCACGTCGCCCACCATCTCGACGCGGCCGGCCACGCCCTCGCGCTCGAGGTTCGCCACCGGGACGTCGGAGGTGCAGAACAGCAGCGCCGAGAGGTGGTCGGTGAGCACCCGGTTGACCTCCTCGGGCATCCGCCTGTCGAACGAGCGCATGCCCGCCTCGATGTGGGCGACCGGCACGTCGAGCGTCGTGGCGCACAGCGCGGCGGCCAGGGTCGAGTTCGTGTCGCCGTAGACGAGCACCAGGTCGGGCGCCTGCTCGACCATCACCGGCTCGAGCTCGGCCAGCATCCGCGCGGTCTGCGACGCGTTGCTGCCGCCGTGGATCTCCAGGCGGATCTCGGGCCGCGGGATCCCCAGCTCGTCGAAGAAGACGGCCGACAGCTCGTCGTCGTGGTGCTGGCCGGTGTGCACCAGCGTCTCGCGATGGTGCTCGCGCAGCGGCCGCGAGACGGCCGCTGCCTTGACGAACTGCGGGCGGTTGCCAACGACGGTGAGGACCTCGAGCGGGTTCGGCATCTGGCGGTATGCAACCAGTCCCGGGCCGGATAGGATCGGCCGCGAAAGGGTCGGTGGTCAGGGAAGCCGGTGTGATTCCGGCGCGGACCCGCCACTGTGACCGGGGAATGTCCGTCGCTCGCGCGCGAGCGCAGCCACTGGGCGAGCTGATCGTCTGGGAAGGCGCGACGGAAGGGCCCGGGAGCCAGGAGACCTCCTCCGACCGCCAAGCACATACGCCCTCGTGGAAAGGGGTGGCTCATGTTCAGCCTCATCCGTCGCGCTTTTGTCTGCGCGCTCCTCGCATCCGTCGTGGCGGTTCCCGGCGCTCTCGCTGCCCCGGTGACCGTCAACCTGCGGGTGGAGGGCTCGACGCAGACCCTGTTCGAAGGTCCCGTGTCCACCGACGCCAGGACGATCGTCACGCCGAGCGACCCGGCTCCCGGACATCCGTGCAGCGTGCACGACAACGGGCCCTCGGCTCCGAACGGGCCGGTCGCCGGGACACCGACGACCGCGCTCTACGACGCCGCCGGCGCCGCCGGCCTGGCATTCGACGCCGAGTGGTTCGGCTCGACCCCGTTCGGCACCATCAACGACTACTTCGTCTCCCAGGTCGGGACCGACGTCAACCAGAGCTCGGCGCCGTTCGCCTCGTGGGGGCTGGCCGTCGACTACACCTCCAACTCGACCGGCGGCTGCCAGGTCGTCGCCACCCCGGGGATGGACGTCCTGTGGGCCTATGACTTCTTCAGCAAGTCACACCTGCTGAAGCTCACCGGCCCGAGCACGGCCAACGCGGGCGATCCCGTCACCGTGCACGTGGTCGACGGCCAGGACGGCTCGGCCGTCGCGGGCGCGTCGGTGGCCGGCGCGACCACCGACGCCGGCGGCGACGCGACGCCGACGTTCGCCACTGCCGGCACCTACGTGGTCAAGGCCGAGAAGTCCGACTCGGTGCGCTCCAACGCGCTGACGGTCTGCGTCCACGCGGGCAACGACGGCACCTGCGGCACGCCGGGGATTCCGGCGCCGGCCGACGACTCGCCGGCGCCCACCAGCAACTCGGGCGCGTCCGGCACGCCCAGCGCCACCGCTCCGGCGGTGGACCGCACGGCGCCGCACGGCCAGATCGACGGCATCGCCGAGGGCAAGGTGTTCGCCCACGGCAAGGGTCCGCGCGAGCTGCGCGGTCGCGCCGGGATCCCGGTGGCCGGGCTGCGGGCCGTGACGCTCGAGCCCGACCCGTCCGGGCTGAGCGCCGTCCGCCTGCGGTTGACGCGCAACGACCGCGGCCGCTGCGGCTCCTACGACGGGACCGCCGAGCGGTTGCGCCGTGGCCGCTGCGGTGCCGCGCGCGGGCGCTACTTCGGCGTCGGCAGCACGCCCGAGTGGTCCTACCTGCTGCCGTTCCGGCTGCCGCGCGGCCGCTACGTGCTCGACGTGCTGGCGATCGACAAGGCCGGCAACGCCGACAGCGCCCGCCGCCGAGGCGGCAACCGCATCGTGTTCCGTGTCCGTTAGTGCAACGCTGGCCGTCGCGCTGGCGGGGGCGGCACTCGTCGCCCCCGCCGGCCGCGCGGCGGCCGCGCCCGACGCCGCGACGCGCGCGGCCGCCGCCTATCTGATCGCCGCCCAGAACCCCGACGGCGGCCTGCCCGCGGCGCCGGGCGGCGCCTCCTCGCCGTTCATGGCCGGCTGGGCGGCGATCGGCCTCGCCGCCGCCGGCCACGACCCGCGGGAGGTCGTCAACGGCGGGCCGTCGCTCGCCGACTACCTCGCCGCGAGCGCGGCCGACGCGCGCTCGGCGGGCGACGTCGAGCGCACGCTGCTGGCGCTCGGCGCGAGCGGGGTTGCCACCGCCGCCGGTCCTGTTCACCCGGCTCGCGGAGCACCGGCGCGCCGACGGCTCCTACGACGGGCGCGTGAACACGACGGCGTTCGCGGTGCTGGCGCTGCGGGCGGTGGGGCGGGCACTGCGGCGCCCGAGGTGCGTCGGCGCGGCTCGCTGGCTGCGGTCCGAACAGGGCACCGATGGAGGGTTTGCCTTCGGAGGCCGGGGAGGCGCGATCGCGATGCCGACGACACCGGCGCGGTGCTGCGAGGCGCTCGCCGCCGCCGGACGCCGGTCGTCCGACGGCGTCGTGCGGCGCGCCGGTGCGCTGGCTCGTGCGCCACCAGCGCCCCGACGGCGGATTCGCTCTCTCGGCGCACACGCCGTCCAACGCCCAATCGACCGCGTTCGCCGTCCAGGGGCTGCTCGCGGCCGGCCGCGACCCGGCTCGCGTGCGGCGCCGCGGCAGCCGCTCGCCGATCGCCTTCCTGCGCACGCTCGTCGACTCCGAAGGCGCCATCTCCTACTCGCGCACCAGCCGCCAGACCCCGGTCTGGGTCACCGCCCAGGCGCTCGCCGCCCTCGCCCAAAAACCCCTCCCCATCATGCCCCCACCGACATCGAGTGGGCAGTTCGAGTCGATAAGCGACGGCCAAACGTGCCACTCGATGCGGTGGCGCGAGCGGCAACGCGCCAGCTTGCGGCCGGGTCGCCCGGGGTGTCGAATGGGCGGGGCGCCGTGCGTCGTGTATACGAGCCGGAATCCGCCGGCTGACCCAGGAGGTCTCATGCCCCAGTACATGCTGCTCATCTACAGCCCCACCGAGGGCGGCCCGTCGCCCGAGGCGGCGCAGGCCGAATACCCGCGCTGGATGGAGTACTCCCAGAGCCTGGTCGACGCCGGGGCGATGGTCGCCGGCGACCCGCTCGAGGGGATCGACACGGCCACGACCGTGCGCGTGCGCGGCGGCGAGACCGCCGTCACCGACGGCCCGTTCGCGGAGACCAAGGAGGTCCTCGGCGGCTACTACATCATCGACGTCGCCGACCTCGACGCGGCGCTCGGGTGGGCCGCCAAGGTCCCCAACGTCGGCTACGGCTCGATCGAGGTGCGGCCGGTCATGGCGATCCCCGACATGCCGCGCGCCGCGGACGCCGAGAAGGCCGGCGCCCAGGCGTGACCCCGGAGAGCACCGCGGCCGCCGAGGCGGCCTTCCGCGAAGAGCGCGCCGCGGTGCTCGCCACGCTCATCCGCCAGCTCGGCGACTTCCAGCTCGCCGAGGACGCGCTCCAGGACGCGTTCGCCGCCGCGATCGCCACGTGGGAGCGCGACGGCGTGCCCGACAACCCGGGCGCCTGGATCACGGTGACGGCGCGGCGGCGAGCGATCGACCGCCTGCGCCGCGACCGCGCGCTCTCCGATCGCGTGGGCCGGCTCGCCGTGCTCGCCGAGCGCGAGGCCTCCGGCGCCGAGGACGCCGAGGAGTCCGCGGTTGTCGACGACCGCCTGCGGCTGATGTTCACCTGCTGTCACCCCGCCCTGGCGATGGAGGCGCGGGTGGCGCTGACGCTGCGCTCGCTCGGCGGGCTCAGCACCCCCGAGATCGCCCGGGCGTTCCTCGTCTCCGAACCCGCGATGGCCCAGCGCATCGTGCGCGCCAAGCGGAAGATCGCCGCGGCCCGGATCCCCTACCGCGTACCGCCCGACGAGGAGCTACCGGACCGCCTCGCCGGCGTGCTCGCGGTTCTGTACCTGATCTTCAACGAGGGCTGGGCCGCGACGGGCGGCGACCGGCTCGTCCGCGGCGAGCTCTGCGCGGAGGCGATCCGGCTCGGCCGGCTCCTGCAGCGCCTGATGCCCGACGACCCCGAGGTCGCGGGGCTGCTCGCGCTGATGCTCCTGCACGACTCGCGGCGCGAGGCCCGGCTCGACGAGCGCGGCGAGCCCGTGCTGCTCGACGACCAGGACCGCGCGCTGTGGGACCGCGGCCGCATCCGCGAGGGCGAGCGCCTGCTCGACGCCGCGATGCGCCGCCGCCGGCCGGGCCCCTACCAGCTCCAGGCGGCGATCGCCGCCCTGCACGCCACGGCGCCCGGCCCGGAGCACACCGACCACGGCCAGATCGCCGCGCTCTACGGCGCGCTCGCCCGCAGCGCGCCGTCGCCGGTCGTCGAGCTCAACCGCGCCGTGGCGGTGAGCCGCGCGGCCGGGCCTCAGGCGGGCCTGGAGTCGCTGGCGCCACTGCTGAAGTCCGGCGAGCTCGACGGCTACGCGCCGCTGCACGTCGCCCACGCCGCCCTGCTCGACCGCGCCGGTGATGCGGCCGGCGCCGCCCGCGCCTACGAGCGCGCCGCCGCGTGCGCCGAGAACGCGGTCACGCGAGCGGATCTCGAGCGCCGCGCTC
>CAWGTD010000007.1:0-19472 GCA_963825415.1 uncultured Actinomycetes bacterium
TGGCGATGGCGACGTTCGTGGTCATCGTGGGCATCTACTTCGGCTACCACGCCGGCGGCTCGGGACCCGTGGGCGTCGGCCGGGCGACGGCCAAGTCGATGTTCGTCAACATCCTCGGCATCCACATCATCGGGCTGTTGGGAACCCAACTCTTGGGGCCTCCCCGCGGAGCCCATCGGGGATGACCGTGACGAGCCGCGCGGCCCGACCGGCACTCGTGGCGCTGGCGACGATCGCCATCGCCGTCGTGGCGGGATCGCCGGCGCCGGCGCGTCGCCCTACTCGGTTCGGGCGCAGTTCGACAACGCGAGCCAACTGGTTCGGGGCGACCTCGTCCAGGTCGGGGGACGCAAGGTCGGCACGGTGGCGGCGATCGGCCTCACCGACGACAACGTCGCCGAGGTCACGATCGACCTGAGCGACGGCAGCGTCCGGCCGTTGCACGACGGGACGCGCGCGACGATCAGGACCGTCGGCCTGTCGGGGGTCACCAACCGCTTCATCGACCTGACGCCGGGGCCCGACAGCACGCCGAAGATCCCGGACGGCGGCGTGATCCCGGCGACCCGGACCCGCGGGGTCGTCGACCTCGACGCGGTGCTCGACGCGTTCGACCCCGCGCTGCGCCACGACGTGCGCGGGTTGATCGCCGACGCCGCCGTCGCCTTCGACGAACGGTCCGCGCACCAGGTCAACGCCGGGTTGGAGTTCCTCAACCCCGCGGTCTTCCAGCTGACCGCCGTGGGACGCGAGCTGACCCGTGACGAGCCCGCACTGGAGGAGCTCGTGCGGCGGACGTCGTCGCTGGCGGGCGTGCTGGCGCGCCACCGCGAGTCGCTCGGCGCCGGCCTCGTGTCCACCGCCGGGGTCCTCGACGCCCTCGCGTCGCGCGACGACGAGCTCGCCGGAGCGCTGGGCGACGCGCCGGAGACGGTGGCCGCGGTGACGAGCCTGCTGCGACGGCTGCGCACCCGCACCCTGCCCGCCGTGCAGCCCGTGGTCGATCGCCTCGGCCCCGTCGTGACCCCGCTGGAGACCCTGCTGCGCGAGCTGCCCACCACGCTGCACAACGCCGAGCCGCTCGTGGCGGGCCTGCGGCGGCTCGTGCCGCAGGCACGCGCCGAGCTCGAACCGCTGCCGGCGCTGCGCCGCAGCGCGGTCCCCGCCATCGCAAGCGTCACCCGCGCCCTCCGTGACGTGCTGCCGATCGTCACCGGCCTGCGCCCATACGCCCCCGACTTCGTCTCCGGGTTCTTCCTGGGCTTCGGCGGGTCGACCGGCGCGGCCTACGACGCCAACGGCCACTTCTCCCGCATCAACCTCGAGGGCGGCCCCCAGAGCGCGACCGGCACGCCGCCCCTCGGCGCCGCCGGCTACCGGACGGGCCTCGACGCCAGATGCCCCGGAGCCGCGGAGGAGCCGGCCCCCGACGGCTCGAACCCGTGGCTGGACGCCGTGGGCACCGCCTGCGATCCCAGCGACGCCAAGGCGCCATGACGCGGCGCTCGCTTCGCCTCCTCGCGCTGGTCGCGGCCGTCCTCGCAGCGGGCGCGCTGGCCGTCGTCCTGACCTACGGACCGAAGGGCGGCGGGGACGTGGCCGTCGACGTGGTCTTCGACGACGCCCGCGGGCTGGTGCCCGGCCAGCTCGTCCAGGTCGCGGGCGCCCGCGTGGGCAAGATCACCGACGTCTCGGTGACGCCCGACCGCAAGGCGCGCATCCACATGCGGGTCGACTCGCGCTTCGCCCCCTTCCACCGCGACGCGACCTGCACCATCAAGCCGCAGGGGCTGATCGCCGAGAACTACGTCGACTGCAACCCGGGCACGCCCGACGCCCCGCCCTTGACCGCCCGCGACGGCGAGGCGCCGACGGTGCCCGTCAACCGGACGACCCAGCCCGTGAGCCTCACCGACCTCTTCGAGGTCTGGGACGTCCCGACCAGCCAGCGCCTCGGCGTGCTGCTCTCGACCCTCGGGATCGCCACCTCCGGGCGAGGCGAGGACATCAACGCGATCCTGCGCCGGGCCAACCCGACGCTGGCGATGGCCCGCCGCACCCTGCGGCTGCTGCACCGCCAGGGTCACCAGCTCGAGACCCTGCTCGACGAGTCCGACGTCGTCGTGGGCGCCCTCGCCGCCGACCCGGCCCGGCTGACGGCCTTGATTCGCGACGCCGGGCGCGTCGCCACGAAGACCGCCTCCCAGCGAGGGGCGCTCGAGCAGGGCATCGCACTCCTGCCCGCGCTGCTGAAGGAGATGCGCCCCGCGCTCGCGAGCCTCGACGCGACGATGGCGGCGGGCACGCCGCTGCTCGAGCGGCTCGAGTCCGCCGCGCCGGACCTGATCCGGCTGTCGGCGACCGTTCCGCGGCTGGCCTCCGTCGCCCGGCCCGCCCTGCGCCGCTTCGCCCCCGTGCTGCGGCGCGGGGCGCGCGTCGCGAAGCGCTCGCTCCCGCTGACCCGGCTGCTGCGCAGCTACGCCCACGACTCGCTGCCCAGCGCGGTGACGGCGGGCGAGCTGTTCCCGACGCTCGAGCAGCGGGGCCTCGTGGCCAACCAGCTCGCGTTCTTCCAGACGATGGCGCTGGCCGCCGCGCGCTACGACGAGCACGGACACCTGCTGCCCGCGCACGTGGGGTTCACCCGCTGCCTGCAGTACGCCGAGACGCCGGACCCCACCTGCAACGGCACCGCCGACGGGCCCGCGCCCTCCTCGGCGGCCCCCAGCCCCCAGGCCCGCGCCCTACTGGAGTACCTGTTGGGATGAGGCGCCAAGGCTCCCTCGCGGCCCGTCTGCTCAACGACCCGCTCCTGTTCGGCGCGGCGATCCTGCTCGCGGTCGCCGGCATCCTCTACATCAGCTACACCGCGCCCCAGGGCCTGCCGTGGCAGGCGACCCGATCGATCGAGGTCGCGGTCCCCGACGCCGGCAAGCTGTCGAAGAACGCCGACGTGCGGATCGGCGGCGCGCGCGTCGGGCAGGTGCTGGGCGCTCACGCCGTTCCGGCCACCGCCGAGCGCCCGGCGCACGCGGTGCTCGACGTCCAGCTGCACGGCGACGTCGCCCGGCTCCCGGTCGACACCACCGCCGAGGTGCGGCTCGCCTCAGTGCTCGGAGGCAAGTACCTGTCGATCGTCCCGGGCCGCTCGGAGCGGACCATCCCGTGGGGCGGCCGGCTGGCGCTGGAGCGCACGAGCGCCAGCGTCGACATCGAGGACGCCTTCCAGATCTTCGCCCCGAAAGGTCGCCGCGCGCTGCAAGAGTTCATCGGCGGCTTCGCCATCTCGATCGCCGGCCGCGGGGAGGCGCTGAACGCGGCCACCGGTGACGTCGCCGACCTTCTGCCGGGCCTCGAGCGCGTGCTGGCGAGCCTGGCGACGCGGCGCTCGAACCTGGCGGGGTTCCTTCACGGCGCCGCCGGGACCGCCTCGGCGTTGAGCGCGGTCGCCGGCGACCTCGGCGGCCTGGTCGACGTCACGGCCACGACCTTCGAGGCCCTCGACCGGGCGGGCCCCGCGCTTGGTGAGAGCATCGCCGCGCTCCCGGGCGCCGAGCGGCAGGCGACGAGCACCCTGCGCACGATGCGGCCGGTCCTCTCCGACGTCGCCGCGATCACACAGGAGCTGGCGCACGCGGGCACGGTCCTCCCGGCGTCCGTGCGAGAGCTCGACGGGGCGATGCGTGCCGCCGTGCGCGTGGATCCCGCCGTCGCCACGCTGGCGCCGCGGATCGACGATGCGCTGCGGGCGGTCGAGGCGTTCGCCGACAACCCCGCGAGCACGCAGGCGCTGAAGATCCTCGGCGGCGAGGATCTCGCCACCTTCGGCACGTCGGCGTTCGTCGGCCTTGGCGCCGTCCTCAAGACGACGTGGGACGCCGAGAAGAACTGCCGCGTGACCTCCACGTGGGTGAAGCGGATCACGGCGATCACCAGCGACGGCGACGAGGGCGGCAACTGGCTGCGCATGGGCCCCGTGTCCGACCAGGAGATGGCCCGCCCGTCGGCGCGGCCCTCCGAGAGGCTCCACTACAACGCCTATCCCAACGAGAACGCGCAGGAGTGCGAGGCGGGCCACGAGGGTTACGCGCCCGGCCAGAGCTTCGGCAACCCGCCCGGGCTGCAGGGCACTCCGGGAGCCGGCCGATGAGGCGCTCGACACGGCGCCCGTACGTAGTTGCCACGGCGATGCTCGTCGGGCTCGCCGTCGTGTCGTGGTTCGCGTTCCAACCGGGCCTGCCGTTCAGCTCGCCCTATCGGCTCGACGCCGTCTTCTCCAGCTCCAACGGCCTGCGCGCGGGGTCCCCGGTGCGCGTGGCGGGCGTCGACGTCGGCAAGGTCGCGAAGATTCGCAAGGGCCCGGGCGCGACGACGATCGTCACGCTCGAAATCGGAGACCGCGGGCGCCCCGTGCACGCCGACGCGATCGCCCGCATCCGCCCGCGGGTCTTTCTCGAGGGCGGGTTCCGCGTCGAGTTGGCGCCGGGCACCCCCGACGCGCCCGAGCTCGTGGCCGGGGGCGTCATCCCCCTGACGCAGACGACGGTGCCCGTGCAGATGCACCAGGCGCTGACGATGTTCGACGCGCCGGCGCGCGAGAGCCTGCGGCGGACGCTCGACACCCTCGCCTACGGCTTCGACGGCGGCGGCGCGGAGGGGCTGCGCGACGTCGCACCCGAGCTCGCGCCGGTGCTCCGCGACACCGCGATCGTCGCCCGGGCCGCGCAGGGCACGGAGCGCCACGACCTCTCGCGGCTGGTCAAGGCGACGGCCACCGTCGCAGCGGCCCTCGACCAGGGCGACGGCCGCGTCGGCGACCTCGTCGACAACCTCGCCGTCGTGGCGGGTGCCGTGGACAGCCGGTCGGCGCAGCTCGCGGCGACCGTGGAGAGCCTCGAGGAGACGCTGCACGAGGCGCCGGGGCCGTTGCGCGCGCTCGAGGCCGCCCTGCCGGCGCTCGAACGCGCCGCCGGCCACCTGGAGCCGGCGTTCGCGATCGCCCCCGCCGCCCTGCGCGATGCCTCGGCGGCCCTCGCGGACATGGGCCGGCTGGTCGCGCCCGGGCGGCGGAGCCGAACGCTGGCCGCGCTGGGCACCGCGTTTAGGGACCTCCCCGCGACCGTCCACCGGCTCGCCCAGGTACTGCCGGCGTCCAAGCCGCTGACCGACTGCCTGAGCTCGCACATCGTCCCGCTCCTGTCGGCGACCGTCCCCGCCGACGACAACGGGCAGCCCCAGCCCGTCTGGCAGGAGTTCGCCCACCTGCTCGTCGGGCTTGCGGGCGCCTCGCAGAACTTCGACGGCAACGGGCACAACCTCCGATACCAGGTGGCGGTGGGCCCGGGGACCCTGTCCAAGGCCGCCGTCCCCGGGCTCGGCACGCTGCTGGCGACCGCGCCGTCGACGCTGCGCTCGCAGCCGCTCCCCCCGGCGGATCGCCGGCTGCCGCCACTGGTCGCAGATCAGCCATGCTCGGCGCAGCCGCAGCCGCAGCTCGGCACGCCGAGCGGCAGCAGCGGGCTGCGCGCGATCGGAGACGACGCGCCGTGAACCTGCGCCGCGAAGCCCGCTGGCTGTGGCCGATCGCCGCGATCATCGCGATCGCGCTCGTCTGCGGCGCCTACATCCTCACCAAGCAGCGGCTCGAGTCGCCGCTGGCGGACCGCTACGGGTTGAACCTCGAGTTCGCCGCGGTCGACGGGGTCAAGGCCGAGACGGGCTCGCCGGTGACGGTCGCCGGCGTCGCGGTCGGCCAGATCGACGGCTCGCGGCTCGAGAACGGCCGCGGCGTGCTGCACGTGCGCATCGACCCCGACGAGTTGCCCACCGTCCACGCGGGCGCCCGCGCGGTGCTGATGCCCAACACGCCGCTCAAGGACATGCAGATCCGCCTCGACCCCGGGCCGGCGACGGCCGCCGTCCTGCCCAAGGAGGCGACTGTGCCGCTGGCCTCGACCACCAGCCCGGTCGACTCCGACGAGCTGCTGCGGGCGCTGGACGCCGACACCCGCGACTGGGTCAAGGGGCTGTTCGCCGACCTCGGCGTGGGCACCGACGGCCGCCGGCGCGAGGTGCGCGCCCTGCTGCGCTCCTTGGGCCCGACCGCCCGGCAGATGCGCGAGGTGACCGCCCTGATGGCCCGGCGCCGGCGGGTCATCCCCCGGCTCGTCCACAACCTGCGGGTCGTCGCCGAGGCGACCGCCCGCGCCGACGGCGACCTGCGGCGGCTCGTCGACGCGGGCAACGCGACGCTGGGCGCCGTGGCCGCCCAGGACCGCCCGCTGCAGCAGGCGCTCGAGCTGTTCCCTGGCAGCCTTGACGCCCTCGGGAACACGCTGCACCGGGCGCAGCCCTTCGCCACCGTCCTACGCCGCAGCCTGACCGCGCTCGACGCACCGCTCGCGGCGCTGCCGCGCACGCTGCGCACCCTGCCCGACGCCACCCGCGGCCTCGTGCCGCTGCCCCCGCGCGAGCTCGAGAAGTTCGTCGACGCGGTGGCGCCGCTCGGACGTGAGGTTCGGCCCGCCGCGCGCGACCTCGAGACCGCGACGGCGCCGCTGAACCGCGCCTTCGCGTCTCTGAGTCGCACGTCGAACCAGCTCGCCTACCAGCCGCCCGACGGCCGGCAGGGCTACCTGTTCTGGCTTGCGTGGTTCATGCACAACATCAACTCGATGGTCTCGACCGACGACGCACACGGGTCGGTCGTCCGCGGATACGTCCTGCTGTCCTGCGCCTCCGCCGCGATCAGCCCGACGCTGAGCGACGCGCTCACCGAGGCCGGCTTGACCGAGGGCTCCTGCCCGAAGGGCGCGCCGTGATCACGCGCCTTCCCTCCCGCGGTGCGATCGCCGTCGCAGTGCTCTTCGCGCTGGCCTCGGTGTTGCTGATGCTCTTCGTCTGGCGCAACGTCGGCGGCGTCACGCCGCTGGCGCCCAAGCAGTACCGGGTGCACGCGCTGTTCACCGAGGCCAGCCAGCTGCAGGCCAACGCCGACGTCCGGATCTCCGGGGTGAACATCGGCAAGGTCATCTCGGTCCGTCCCCGGGGCCTGCGCAGCGACGCCATCCTGTCGATCGACGCGCGCTACGCCCCGCTGCCCTCCGACGTACGGGCGATCCTCCGCCAGAAGACGCTCCTGGGCGAAACGTTCGTCGCGCTGTCTCCCGGGAACCGCGACCGGCCGCCGCTGCGCGAGGGCGCGACGATCCCGATCGACCAGATCGCGCCGACCCAGCCGCTCGACCGGGTGCTCGGGATGCTCGACGCGCCGACGCGCGCGCGGATCGTCTCGCTGATGACCAACAGCGCCGCTGCGCTCGACGGCCGCGAGGAGGACCTCAACGCCGCGGCCGGCAACTTCGCCAACGGGTCCCGCGAGCTCGCCGAGCTGACGCGGATCCTCGACGGCGAGCGGCCCGAGATCGAACGACTGCTGCGCGACGGCGGCGCCGTCCTGCGGACGGTCAGCAGCGAGCGTGAGGCGGTCCGCGCCGTCGTCCGGTCGGGCCGGCGCGCGCTCGGCGCGACCGCGCGACGCAACCGCGAGCTGACAGCCACGGTCCGGCTTGCGCCGGCGCTGCTGCGCGAGCTGCGGCTGGCGTCGGCCGCGCTGGAGCGGACGACGGTGACGGCCGCGCCCGCGGTGAAGCGCCTGAGGCGCGTCGCGCCGCTGCTCGAGCCGGCGCTCGTCAGCGTCCGCGACGTCTCGCCGCAGGTGCGCCGACTGCTCGCCGAGATGGGCGAGCTCACGCCGGTGGCCCGCCGCGCCCTGCCCGCGGTCAGCGCGCTCCTGCGGGCGTTCTCTCCGCTGACGTCGGCGCTGGCGCCCGCGGCGGCGCAGATCGCGCCGGTGGTGTCGTACGTGGGGACCTTCGACCGCGAGCTCGTCGCCACGATGGCCAATGTCGTGTCCACCACCGACGCGACCTCGCCCGCCAGCGACGGGCGCCAGACGCCGTACCTGCGCACGCTGACGGCCCAGGGCGTCGAGACCGTCGTCGGGTACGCCAACCGCCTGGGCGCGAACCGCCACAACGCCTACCGGTCTCCGGGAGGGCTGGCGGCGATCGCCGAAGGCCTCACCTCGTCGAACTGCGCCCACGCCACCGAGGGAGGCGACGCGCCGCCGTGCCGCCTGCAGCCGGGCTGGCAATTCGGCGGCGGGCCCGTCCGCTACTTCCAGCGCATCGCGCCCGCCGATCCGGGGCCCTGAGCGGCTCGTTTCGACCGGCGAAACGGCCATTCGCAGCTGTTACCGTCGCGGCATGCGAGCGGTCCTCGGCGCCGGAGCAATCGCGGGCGCCGTCGTCGCGCTGAGCGGGGCGGTGGCGCAGGCCGCGCCGGTCGCCGAGAGCGCGCGGTTCGCCGCGTCCGACGGTGTGACCCTGCAGACCACGATCACCGGCGAGGGAGCGCTGACGCCGCGGCCCGTGATCGTCGAGTTCAGCCCCTACGGGCGCAACAGTGGAACCGTCAACGCCGGGCCGGCCTACAACTACCTGCTCGTCCAGATCCGCGGGACCGGCGACAGCGACGGGAAGTTCGACGCGCTCGGCGCCCGCACGCAGTCCGACGTCGCCGAGGTCCTCGCGTGGGCGTGCCATCAACCGTGGAGCAACGGCGCGCTTGGCCTCAACGGCTTCTCGGCCAGCGCGATCACGATCTACAACTCGCTGCACCTGCCCCTCCCGTGCGTGAAGACCGCCGTCCTGAAGTCCGGCACCCACGAGCTCTACCGCGACCTCCTCTATCCCGGCGGGATCAACAACATCGTCCCGGGCGCGGGCGTGATGGCCCTGATCGGGGCGCCGGCGGCCCTGCAGGGCTTCGACCGGCTGGGCCGCGATCCGGCGACCGGCGCCGACATCCCCCAGGGCCTCATCGCCGCCGGGCTCAGCGCCACGGAGCACCCCACGCTCGACGACTGGTGGAAGGAGCGCGGCTTCCGCGGAGACGTCAACAACCTGCCGGTCCTCACGATCGACGGGTTCTTCGACGTCGAGTCGCGCGGCGCGTTCCAGGGCTATCAGGAGCTGCGCGACGACGGTGCGCACCTGATCGTGATCGGCGCCCACGACGGCGCGCCCGTCACCACCGATGCCGGCGAGGCCGACATGAAGGCGTGGTTCGACCGCTACCTGCTCGGCGTCGCCAACGGCGTGGAGAACCAGCCGCGGGTGCGCCTCTGGCTGGCCGACGGCGACCGCGAGGATCTGCTGGCCGGCAAGTTCGTCCGCGTCGACGGCAGCGACTGGCCGATCCCCGGCACGCGCTGGACGTCGCTGTCGCTCGACCCAGCGCGCAGCGGCTCGGCCCGGTCGATCAACGACGGCTCGCTGCGCCTGGCCGCACCCACCGCGACAACGACCGCCACTTATCCGACTGTGCCCTCCGATCCCGAGAGCAGCGATCCGCCCAACGCCGCGATCGTCGGAGCGGCGGGACTCAACGCCCTGACCAACGCGTTCCCCTTCTTCAGCGACATGCGCGTCGCCGAGACCAAGGGCCTCTCCTACACGACCGTGCCGCTGAAGGCCGACGTGCGCTCCGCGGGGCCGGCCAGCCTCGAGCTCGAGCTGTCGAGCACGGCGCCGACGACGGGAATCTGGGCGCTCGTCTCCGACGTCTTCCCCGACGGCGTCCCGCACCCCGTCGCCAGCGGGCGGCTGCTCAGCGACTTCCCCGCGATCGACACGGCCAAGTCGCTGAAGGATCCCGAGAGCGGCGACGTCGTCCAGCCCTACGGCCGCTACGACACCGCCACACCCGCGACCCCCGGCCAGAAGCGCCGCTACCGCGTGGAGCTGTGGCCGATCGGCAACCGCTTCAAGGCCGGCCACCGCATCCGCCTGCACATCATCGGCGCCTCCTTGGCCTCCCTGCCCACCGCCCCCGCGGCCAACACCGTCACCGAGGGCGGCGCCGCCGCGTCGCGACTGCTGCTGCCGGTACTGCCCGGGAGCGACCTGCCGGGCGCCCTCGGCGCACCCGCCGCGGTCGCCGAGAGCTGCACCGCGCGCCGCATGACATTCCGCGTCTCGGGCCCCGGCGGCGTCCGCATCGTCAGCGCCCGCGTATTCGTCGACGGCAAGCGCAAGCGCACCGTCCGCGCTGCTCGCGGCAAGCGCCTGCGCCGCTTCACCGTCGCCGGGCTGCCGGCCGCGGGGCGGCACACGCTGAGGATCGAGACGTACGACGCGCGCGGGAAGCGGGTGCGCCGCTCGGTGCGGCCGTTCCGGGGGTGTACCGCGAAGGGGAAGCCGAGAACGACCGGCAGGATCAAGCCGCGCGGCTAGCGGCAGCGCACGAACTTCGGGAGAGCCGACGCCCGGACTCGAACCGGGGACCCCTTCATTACGAGTGCCGCTCCGGCGGGCTGGTTGCGCGAGATTGCTCGGGATTCGATGTACCAGACGTCGCTTCGCGGAGATCGAATCTGCCTAGTTGGGGACATGGTTCGGGACACGCGCCCTCCTCCCGGTATCCCGAAGATGCTGGACCTGTGGTTTGGGTCCGCGGACCGTGCCAAGCTTTGAGCCATGATCGAAGATGAGCCCCTTGAAGGCGAGCACATCGAGCTTGGGCCAGACGACCTGCTGCAAGAGTCAGCGCAGGATTGGGCGACGTTGGCGGTCGGCGGGGTCGGCCTCGGAGTGGCAGGTTCGAAGGTGGCCGTCGACTACGCGCGGGTGAGGCTCGACCGTGACCGACTGGAATTCGACCGTCAGAAGTTCGAGGCTGAGCAGAACGCGGACAGTGGGACGCACCCTCCAGTGGACGACTCCTAGATTTAGGGTCGCCGACGAGCGGGAGATGACCGTCGACCCCGAGCAGGGCGCGAACCGCACGACGACCACGAGATGGTTCGCCGGCGGGCAGATGCGCGACCGCACCAAGCCCAACGGCACGCGCGACGTGTGGAGCTGGAACGGGATCGCCGAGAAGTCTCGCCACGAGCGGATCCGCTCCGGCCAGGAATCTGACCCCGATCCTCAGGCGTACAGCTACGACGCCAACGGCAACCGCACAGCCGACGAGCGGGGCGAGCATCAGTTCAACGCCCGCGATCAGCTGGTCTTCTGGCAGCGCCCGACCGACCGTGGCCGCAGCGACCGGCGCGGCTGGACGACGAGCTACACGCTGGACGGCTCGGGCGCGCAGGTCAAGCGCGTCGATCGCGACCAGGACGGCATCGCCAAGCTCGACAGCGACTTCGTCTACAACGGCGAGCAGCTCGACAAGGCCATCACCGTCGACAACACCCAGCCGGCGACCGTCACCACGACTCAGACCTACCGCTATGACAACGCCGGCAACATCCAGCGCATCTACAGCCAGGCGCAGATCGCCGGCGAGCCGGTGCCCCAGCCCGAGCCCGACCGGACCGGACTTTCACCAGCCGAATGCGCGCAGGACGACCTGACCGCGTCGACGACGACGACCCGCTATTGCTATGACGAGTTCAATCGTCAGGTGTTCGCGGCGGGCAGCGGGATCGAGCCCTACTACGTCTCCTTCGACGGCCTTGATCGCCGTGACCGCAAGGTCCGCAAGGACGCCACGACCGGCGCCGAGACCGAGACGCACGACTACAGCTACCTCGGCACCACTGAGCTGCTGGCCAGCGAGATCACCACGACCACCGGCACCTCGGCGACCACCCGCAACAGCTACGACTACGACTCGCGCGGCGATCGCCAAGGCCAGCAGACCGACGACGCGACAACGACGAGCTATCGCGGCTACGCCAAGGACGCCAACGGGTCGGTCACCGGCCTCGAAAACACGGACGGCACGATCGCTGCCGACGAACGCTACGACTACGACCCCTACGGCGAGCTCGACCGCCAGGCCCTGACCGGCATCGACCCCGACGATGGTCTGTCGTCCGACGCCAAGGCCAACCCGTTCCGGTTCGAAGGCTTCTACTACGACTCGGGCGTCAAGACCTACGACATGCAGGCCCGCCAATACCGACCGGACGTCGGGCGTTTCCTCTCGCGCGACACATACGCCTCAGCCGCCGGCGACCAAGCCCTCTCCGCCGACCCGCTCACCCAAAACCGCTACGCCTTCGCCGGCGCCAACCCGACCACCAACGTCGAGTTCGACGGCCACGAACCCGAAGGCTCCTTCACCAGCGACTATCGCTACTGCGGTAACAATTGCCGCGGCGGGCAGCAACGCGTCCAGGCACAGCGCCGCGCCGAGACGCGAGCGCTGCGCACCTCTCAAAACAGGGTCAGCGGCGTCTACGATGCGGCTGGGCAGGCGTCACGATTGACGTCTCGAGCCGGACAAGCTGTCCGTCGCGTTGCTGCTTACCAAGCCGCGCAGCTGCCGCCTTCGCGTCGCACCAGCGATGCAATAGAGCCAACGGACGATGTGTTCGACGCCATCGACATTGCGACCCTCGGTGCTGGCTCGTTCGCTCGCAGGGTCGCGAAGGGGTTCCTTCGTAGGTTCGCCGAGCGTCGGGTTGGCGACAATTTGGTGGAAGGAGCGTCGACTCGCCTGGCACCCGGAGGCGGTCTGGCCGTCCATGAGGCGGAAGGCGGACACGTCCTCTCTCGTCACGTTGACGTGTCCGAAACCGAGCTTCGTCAGCGCGTTCTGAGGCCGAGAGGGCCCGCGTTCGCATCCAGATTCGCCGACCGTTCGATCGCCGAGGAAGTCATTAGCGAAGCACTTGATGCAAATGCTCGGGAGGTCGCACAGTTTGCTCTCGTAAGCAAGAAGAAGACGTTCGAGTTCGCGTATGACGCGGGCCGGATAGTCGGGTTTGGCGTTCGAGCAGGCGCCCGCGAACGCGTGTACGCAAGTCGCGTACAAGTTGTGCTGCGGAAGACGAACTCCCAACTCGGGTACCGCATCCACACCGCCTATCCGGAACCATGACGTCCGAGAACGCTTATCCGATCCTCAGCCAACTGTTTGGTGGGTATCTGCACCAAGATTGGGACCTCGACTACCCAGACGTAGGAGCAGCGGTGGCGGACTTTGCTGCGGACCTCTCGCCAGATGAGCGTGCAGGCGTGACAGGAGAACTCATGAGCTTCCGTCGGTCGGGGCAAGGTGAGGCCGCCCTCGAAGCGGCGATGCGTCGCCTCGGACTGGCGTACGTCTATCGGCGGGACTTTCCGACGGCGGAAGGGTGGCTCACTTATATCGAGGACGTTGTACGCAGCACCGATGCTGCTCAGTCTTGAACCTCGACCGAAGGGCGCCATCGACCAGGCGGCGCCCAGTCCTCATGCATCGCAGCCAGCACCGAATCGAACGCGAGCTGCGGCGATGACCTGGAACCTGCGCGCGGAGAGTGCGAGGCTGTGCTCACGCTCCCCGCTCCCGACCGCTATTCGTACTTCGTGAAGCGCGGTCGATGAGTTCCAGCACCATACGGAGCCGGGCGGACCAGGCCATTGGGTTGGCGCTGGAGAAGCGAGGCTTTCGGCCGCTCGCCCCCGGTCGGTTCGCGCGCGAGATCGTCCAGGGAGTGGACGGCTGGGTTGGTGTTGGCCTGGGGTCGCACAAGAGGGGCGGTCAGGTCGACGCCGATCCAATGGTTGGCGTGAGGCACCGCGCAGTGGAAGACATCGTCGGGAGTGGGCCGGGCGACGCCACGTTGTTCCGCCCCCTATACGAGGTGCTTCCGGGGGCCCACTACCGGACCTGGAGCTTTGACGACAGCAACGTTGAAGGGCAAGCGACCGCCCTTGCGAAGGCGATCACTGAGGTCGGCGTCCGTGCGATGAGGGAGTTTGTGTCCCTGGATGACCTCGAGGCGGGGCTGCGAGAGGTCGCATTCGCAGACGTCCGGCGCTCGCGCTTGCCCGCTGTACTTCTCGCCCGCGGGGACCCTGATGCCGCAAGACACGAGATCTCAGTTGAGCGGTCGCAACTTCAGAAGCTTGGCGACGCCGCCATGGTGGAAGAGTACGAGGAGTTGGCATCTCGGATTCTCGGCCGGGCGACGTCGCAAACATGACGAAATGCTGTGGCTGCGCTTCGAGGCATACTCGTGGTTAGAGCCGGAAAGTCACACCAAGCAGTTCGAGAGCTGCGTCCGATCGCGCTACGCCCGCTATGACGGGGGCGGCCGGCTGACTTTCACGGGTGTCGGCCATGAGCGTGCGGACTCGACGCTCCGCCGTTACCCGGTGAGCTGGGGTGCTCAGCGCGATCCGCGGTGAGGCCTGAGCGCCGTGCCGTCTGCTGTCAGCTAGGCGTTGGTGGCGGCGATTCGGGCGCTAGCGGTCTGCCGTGCGGCGCCTTCACAGGTCATAGCGTGGCGCGCGGCGCCGACGGCGTCCGAACCGGCGTGTCGGCTGCTCGTCATCCCAGTCCGAGGGCGGTGGTGGTGTATAGCTGGCTTGCTGGCGTGCTCGCTCGGCAGCTTCCTGGCGGGCTCGGGCGGCGAGTCGTTCGTGGCGAACGAGTTCGCGTGCGCGTTCGCGGTCCTCGACTTGAGTGATCAGCGTCGCCAGCTGGCGAGGGTCATCATCGCCGTCGGCGAGCGCGACGCGGTCGCCGTACGCATGTTCCTTGACGATCCGCTCTAGCCGGCGGCGCAGCGGCGGATGGGCACACCGAACCTGAAGGCACTGGTAGGTCTGGCCGAGTAGGTAGCCCCGGATGATGGCCTCCAGGTGCTTTGTGGTCTTCGCGGCGATCTCGAGCTCGACGGCGACCGTTGCCTCCTTCCCCTCGATGACAACGTCGGGCCACCGACGCCGCGTCTCTGAGCGCAGGTGACAGTCGACGCTGTAGCTCCCTTCGCGGTCGGCCTCGCGACGCCGGCATTCCCGGTCGGTGAGCACGACGAGATGCGGCGCGGCGAGCTCGAGCTCAGCGACCAGGGCGGCGATCTGCAGGTCGTGCCCTGCCTGGACTTCCCAGCGCGGCTCTCGGCGGCGGATGTGGCCGATCGCCTCGAAGCCTCGTTTGCTCAGTGCGTAGAGCTTGACCGCCGAGGCATGCGGCTGATGAGACATCACCAACCCGCAATCCGCGAGTCGCGCGAGCCGTGACCGCGCCCTTCGCTCACTGACTGTGAATCGGGTCGCCACCTGAGCCGCTCCCA
This sequence comes from uncultured Actinomycetes bacterium, assembly GCA_963825415.1. GTDB lineage: Bacteria > Actinomycetota > Thermoleophilia > Solirubrobacterales > Solirubrobacteraceae > BP-464. The sequence goes on from CAWGTD010000007.1 coordinate 15,086, forward strand.
CGAACCGAAACCGGGCGACCCACTCAAGCAGTTCCCTGTCGCCGGGCTGCTCCTCCCACCGCCGCCCGCTCGTCCGATCTCGCCCGCTGCTCACCCTCGTCACACCACCTAGGCGCAGCGCACGCAACCCACCCGCACACTTCCGACTCAATGGTTTCCGCCGGTTTCGTGCCCATGCCCGTTTCGCACCACCACTGACTCGCCTGGACCGGGGCCGACCTCCCGAACTCCCCGTCGTTTACATGGGGGGGGCGGGAGGTCGGGCCCGGGCCAGGCGCGCAGCACCCCACCACTACAGGCTCAATCGGGCATGGGCACGACCAGCCGGCGGACACCCCACCGGACAACCCACAGATAACGTCGGACGAGCTCCGGCGTCGGTTTTCCGTCGACTCGCGTCTCTACTTTGCACGCATGGCTACAAGGCGTGAGCCGAAGCTCGTGCTGCGTCCCGAGTACGACGAGTGGTGTCTGCTCGAACAGCACCCCGACCTCTACGACGCGGTACTCATCAAGGACGAATACTCCGCGCCGTACCACACCGACCATCCGCATCACGGGCGCGACGCCGAACGACTCGCCAAGGCGGTTCCCGCCCACCGCGAGCTGTGGCGGGACCCTGAAACCGCGGGCCTCGTGTCCCGCTCGAGCGCGCGCCTCGGGCGTGCCGCGCGTCTGCGTGGAACGCCGCTCGCCAGGCAGTTCGACCTTCCGCTCGACCTCGCCCTGCTGGCCAGCGACTCCGCGCTGCGCGACCTCGCTGTCGATGTCACTCTTGAGAACCAGTCTGGTTCGTCGACGCTGACCCCGCCCTACTTCGACTTCGACCGGCGTGCCAGTGTGGCGCTGCAGTTGAATCTCCAGATGCTGCGGCGGACGGTGGCCGTGGCAGCCGACCAGGTGCCGACGGCGGTGATCCAGGTGACTCGCCACCGGCTGCTGAAGGGTCTACTTGCTGCTGTGGCACAGGGTTACGCGGCGACCGGCGTGCGGCGCGTGTTACTGCGGGTCCGTGGCTTTGAGCCGCAGAAGTCGGAGCGCGACGAGTTGGCCGCGTATCTCGATGCCGTCGAAGCATTTGAGCGGCGCGGCGTGGAGGCGCTGCCCGACTGTGTTGGGCGCTTGGGCCCCGTATTCGTGGCGGACGGCGCCGCGGGCTATACGACCGGGACGCGTTTCTTCCGGAAGGTGCCCGAAGCGCTTCTGTCCGTCGGCGGTGGTGGCGGCGGCGCGCCGATCGGTGTCCAGGACGCGGGCACGTGGGAGGAGCGGCCTCGCAATCCCGGTGACCATGCATCGGACGCGCGTGTCGAGAGTCTGCGGTCACTTCGGGAGCTAACGCTGCTAGCTGTGCGCGACCCTGACGCATTGATCGCGTCGCTCCGGAAGGGTGGCCGCTATCCCGTGATCTGGGCGGGCGTGCTCGCTGAGCGCCGCCGGCGGGCCGCTTGAACGAGCGCCCACTCGGGTAGCGAGCGCCCCTCATCGGCGGCGGCGGCCTCCCAGGCCACGAAGCCCTCCGGGCTCTCGGCGATCGCCCGAAGCGCCCAGGCGTTGGGCGTGAGCCCTGTTCTCTCCGCTTCGGCTTCCCATGCCGTCGCGCTCACGAGACCCGGCCGGAGCGCGAAGCCGCCGGCAACACCGGCCTGGGGCCGTGGGACGGCGGCGCGCAGTGCGTTCGCGTACTCGCTCAGCCGTGACTGCCGCTTCGCCGCGAGGGCTTCGGCGGCTGCAGTCGACAGCACCTCGCCGACGACCACGTCGGGCAAGCTGAACACGGAGACCACGAGGGTGGTCGAGCGCGTCGCCTCGACCGCGAGCGTGGCCCAGAGCACGGCCGGAAGGCCTGCGACCGCGGCGCGGCGCTCGATCTCCGCCGCCTCGTCACGCGAGAGCGAGAGCACGATCTCGCGGCCGAGCTCGCCCGGGCGCTGAGGCTGGAGCGCCAGGTCGTATGGCCGCCGAGGCGGCCGCGGTGACGACGGAGGAGTCGGACCGGTAGCACCGACCACGTGGAGATGTCGATCCCGGAAAACTATGTTTAGACCATAGTTTTCTATGAGGACGTATGACACGGGTCGATGTACCCGAGCGCGTACCGGACTGGCTATTGGGAGGCCAGGTGCGCCGGCGTGTCTTCGAGGCGCTCGCGCGTCCTGACGGCTGCAACGCGGCGGAACTCGCCAGAGAGATCGATGCCGGCGAGGCAACGGTGTACGAAGTGATCCGGGCGCTACGCGAGATCGGCGCTCTCGAGACGATCGAACGCGGGCGCTACCGGCTTGCACGGAAGGCGCCCGTGGCGAAGGCCCTGCGATCTCTAGTCACCGCCTCGCGAGAGTTCGCTGACAGGCCGATCAGCCGCCCGCCCGGCCGAGTCAAGCGGCAGTGACGCGCGCCGTAGTTCCAATGTGGTTCCGATTCGCCCGAATCGCCGGACCTTGAGACCCAGAGAAATCTCTCGGAAAATGGCTTGCTCAGGCGACCAGAAACGCTCCGGAGACGCTCAGCTCTTGGTCGACGGGCGATCGAGGCCGCGAGTCTCGCCCTGCATCGGGCTCGGCCGAAGCGGCTCGGGCTTCGGAGTGGGCGGAGGAGTGCTCGGCTTGGCCGCCATGGGAGTCAGTCTAGGTCTCCCCTACGAGGTTGACCACCCATGCCACAACCTCTGCCACAAGCAGCACCGCTCCGACGCGGAAGGCGAAGGCGAGAATCCGCAACTGGATGGCGTTCCGGACATAGCTGGCCGACATATGAAGGGCAAGATCGCGATGGATGAGCGGAACCTCGAGCGGTCCATCGGTGCTCTCGACGTAGGTGGCGATGAACCGCTCGGCGTTGACGGTGAAGACCCAGTCGCGGCGTGGCCATAGGACGACTAGGACAGTCGCGCCGACACACGCGAAGAAGACGATCGCCACCCATGCGGCGGCGCCCACATCCGGATCCATCAACGCGCGGCTACCGAAGAACGACGTGGTGACGGCTGCCGCCGCGATGAGCACCGCCGACCGGGAGCGCAGCTCGTTCACAACGCCCTCCTGCGCATCGAGGGCCCGCTTCGCCTCGTCGTAAGCGAGCTCGTAGTGCGAATCGAGCGACGGGTCAGGCGAGCTCACGCTGAGGCTCCTCGATGGCGAACGCTTCGGCGACCAGCGCCGCGTCGGTCTCGCGCGGCACGTAGTGCAGGTACTTCATCGTCGTCTGGATGTCGGCGTGCCCCATCCACTCCTGCACGCGCCGGATGTCGGTCTTGCCGATCATGCGCGTGCCGAAGGTGTGGCGCAGGTCGTGGAAGCGCAGGCGGCGCAGACCGGCTCGCTTGAGCGCCGTCTCGTAGCGCCTCGCGAGCGCGCGCGCGTCGAGGTGATCGCCGGACGACCCCGGGAAGACAAGATCGTCCTCGCCGACCCCGTGCTTGCGTTGGCCGAGCTTGGCGAGCGCCTCGGCGACCTGAGGCGCAAGCGGAACCGAGCGCACCTTGCCCGACTTGGGGGTCGTCTCGTGGCCGGCGGCGAAGCTTGCGCGTACGCGCAAGGTGTGGCTGGCGAAGTCGACGTCACGCCAGCGCAGTGCGACGAGCTCGCCGCGCCGTAGACCGGTGAAGGCGGCGGTGAGGTAGATCGCGGCATCCTGCTCGCTCGCGGCGGCTCGGACCAGCGCCATCACCTCCTCGGGCGAGAAGACCTCGATGTCGCCGCTGCGCTGCTGCGAAGGCTTCTCTACGTCGGCGACCGGGTTCACCATGAGCCCGTAGACCTTGCGCGCGCGCACGAAGATGCCATGCATCAGCACGAGCGCCTTCAGGCGAGTGCTGGCCGCCTTGTCGACCCTCGTGAGCCATGACTCGATCATCGGCGTCGTGACGTCTTCGAGGCGCTGCTCGCCGAAGGCCGGTAGCAGCATCGAGCGGACGATCACGCGGTAGCCCTCGACGGTCGACGGCTTGCGCTGGCGATCGTGCTCGACGTAGCGCAACCATTCGGCGGCGGCGTCGGCGAACGTCGCGCCCGTGCGCACCTGCCCTGCCAAGGTGCCGCGGCGCGCCTGGTCGAGGGCGTCGCGCAACCAGTACTCGGCAAGGCGCTTGGTGAAGTAGCCGGCGGGCGGGCGGCCACGCTCAGTCCACGCCGGTCCGAGGCGTCGCTGGACCTGTCGACCGTCGGGCAGCCGGTACTTCGCATACCAGGCCGGCCCGCGCTTTCGCTCGACGCGGAAGACGTGTCCCGAGGGCGCGCGGTAGGTCGTGAGGGCTCTCATCGCGAGGTCTGCTCACTAGGCGCGAGCAACGCGATCCTACGCCCTTCCGGGGACATACTGGGGACACGCTCCGTGTCTGGAGCCCGACACCAAATATAGAAACCCCGCATGTAGCGGGGCTTTCAAA
>CAWGTD010000008.1:0-49035 GCA_963825415.1 uncultured Actinomycetes bacterium
TCCGCCGATCCCGCCGGAGGAGTTCGACCAGCATCTCGACCTGCGCCGGCGGCCGAGAAGGAGTCGATCGGCCTGTTCATCAGCGCCCACCCGGCCCAGTAAAGGCGCGAGGCGCTGGCCAAGGCGGTCGACGTCCCGCTCGCCGAGCTGGCCGCGCGCAAGGACGGCGAGTGGGTCACGGTCGGCGGCATCATCACCGCCTGCAAGAAGATCCGGACCAAGATGGGCGATCCGATGATGTTCGCCACGCTCGACGACCTCGGAGGCAGCGTCGAGATCCTCGCCTTCGCGAAGGTCATCGCCGAGTACGAGGGCGCGCTCGGCGTCGACGAGGTCGTGCTCGTGCGCGGCAAGGTCGACCACAATAAGGACGGGGAGTGGAGCTGCCTGGTGCCCCGAAGCCGGTGGAGCCGTCAAGCGCGGCCACCGCCCGCCCAGGTTTGATCCGCGCGTGCACGCGCGGGCCGGCCGCCGCGCGTCCGGCCTGCATACCGACGCCAAAGACGCTCGACGCCGGCCAGCCGCCCGCCACCGTCATCGACGAGCTCAAGCAGGTCTTCGAGAACTAGCCGGGGGAGAGCGAGGTCGTGCTCGCGATCACCACCACCGGCGGTGCACGAACGCTGCGCCTCGGCCCCGAGTACCGCGTCTCGGCTATGCCCTCGCTGCGCACCGAGCTGGCCAACATCCTCGGCCCCTCGGCGCTGGGTACCCAGGCCGGTCGAAGGGGCCAGGCGGCGACCGCACCGCGAGCCGGGCCGGCTCGGCGAGGCCGCGCAGCCGACTTCCTCGGCGGCGCGCCACCGCCGCGCCCGCTCCGGGTCGCGCGCTGGACGATCGCCGGCGGCGAGGATCAGGCCTTCGGCGCGTGTCTTGGCGAGCTCGGTCAGCCGCGCCGCCTCGTTGACCGGCTCGCCGATCACCGTGTACTCGTAACGCTGCGCCGCGCCGACGTTGCCGGCGACGACCGGGCCGGCCGACAGGCCGATGCCGGCCTCCAGCTCGGGCACCTCGGAGGCGAGGCGTTCGTACAGCGCGTAGCCGGCGGCGAGCGCGCAGCCGGCCGGATCCTCCTGGGCGAGCGGCGCGCCGAAGATGCACAGCGCGGCGTCGCCCTCGAACTTGTTCACCCAGCCGCCGTACTCGGCGACGGTCTCGACGACGACGCCGAAGAAGCGGTTGAGCAGCTCGACGACGTCCGTCGGGGAGCGGGTCGACACCAGCTTCGTCGATCCGGTGATGTCGATGAACAGGACCGCGGCCTCCCGCACCTCGCCGCCGAGGCGGACGCCGCCCTCCAGCGCCTGGCGCGCGACGTCCTCACCGACATGGCGGCCGAAGAGGTCCTGGAGCCGCTCGCGTTCATGAAGCCCGGCCACCATCTGGTTGAAGCCCGCCTGGAGCAGGCCGACCTCGCTGCTGTCGTCGACCGCCACCTCGACGGACGTGTCGCCGCCGCGGACGCGCTCGAGCGCCTCGCGCAGCGAGGCCAGGGGCTCGGAGATCGAGCGGGCCACGAGGTGGAGCGAGACCATGCCGACGCCCAGCCCGATCGCGCCGAGGAAGCCGACCGTCACCGCGAGGCGCTCGACGCTGAACCGCGAGCTGCCGATCACCTGGCCGCAGACGAGCAGGATGCCGAGCATCGGCGCGCCGGTGCCCAGCGACCAGGCGAGCAGCAGGCGCGCGCGGACTCCCGGCAGCGGCTCGGTCGATGGCTCGCCGGCCAGCACACGCTGCGTTACCGGTCGCATGAGCTGCTCGGAGAGCAGGTAGGCCACGGTGGTCGTCATCAGGCCGGCGAGCAGCACGGTGACGGCAACCGTCCATCCCGCCCGGCCCGAGTACGTGAAGTTGATGGCCGAGAACAGGACGATGCCCCCGCCCCAGAGCACCGCGTGGACGCCCGTGAGGCGTGTCGGCAGGCGGAGGGCGATGCTGCGCTCTCGCGCGGCGATCGGGCCGTCGGCCTGCAACGACTCCGTGAGCTCGGCGACCTGCCGCACGCCCCACCACCAGCCGGCCACCACCGCGATCGGGAGGTAGGCCGCGAACACGATGTCGTTGACCCAGGCGGGGGCATAGCCGACCCTGGTCGGCAGGACGTAGGTGAGAAAGACCCAGACGACCACACCGCCGGTCACGTTCGCGCAGGTCAGGGCGACGCTGATCCGGCGCCTCGTTGCCTTGGCGAGCGCCGCGCCCGTCTCCGACTCGTCGGCTTCCCTCACACTGGGCGCACTGTAAGCCGTGCGCCGCGCAGCGGTACGAGCGTGATGTGCTGCGGCAGCGACCATTCGCCGCGGGCGCTCGGTGCGGTCAGCGTGACCCGCGTGAGCACGTGCTGCAAGACGATCCGCATCTCCAGCGAGGCGAAGGCCGCCCCGAGGCAGCGCCGCCGCCCGCCGCCGAAGGGCAGCCACGCGAGGCTCGGCGGCTGCTCGTCGCCCAGCCAGCGCTCGGGGCGGAACACGTCGGCGTCGGGATACGCGTCGCCCCAGTGGACCAGGGCGATCTGAGGCATGACCGTGACGCCGGCCGGCAGGTCGTAGCCGCCGAGGGTGATCGGCTTGGCCACGACGCGCGCGACGTCGGGGATGACGGGCCGGACCCGCAGCGTCTCCTTGATGACGGCGTCGAGGTAGTCGTCGTCGCCCTCGCGCGCGGCGCGACGGGCCTCGGCCATGACCTCGGGGTGGCGCGCCAGGCGCTCGAACGCCCAGGCCAGCCCGGTCGCGGTCGTCTCGTGGCCGGCGAGCAGCATGGTCAGCAGCTGATCGCGCAGCTCGCCATCGTCCATCTGCGTGCCGTCGTCGTGGTGGGCGCCGATCAATAGGGAGAGGACGTCGGTGCGCTCGGCGAGGTTGGGTGCCTGGCGGCGCAGGGCGATCTCCTCCAGCAGCAGTGCCTCGGCCTCGGCCTGCCACTGGAGCTGGCGCTTCCAGGGCCCGAAGGCGCCGAGCTTGGGCCAGACCCACATCAGCAGGACGCCGGGGGCGAACTCGACGATGCGGCGCAGCGCCACCCGGAAGCGGGCCAGGCGCTCGGGATCCTCGATGCCGATGACCGCGCGCATGATCACCTCGAGCGTGATCGCCTGCATGTGCCTGTGCAGGCGGACCGGCTTCCCCTCCGGCAGGCGGGCTATTTCTTCATCGGCGATCTCGCCCACCACGGAGGCGTAGCGCTTCACGCTCTCGCCGTGGAAGTGCGGCAGCATCAGCCGGCGGCGGCGCAGGTGCTCGTCGCCGTCGGCCAGCAGCACCGAGCGGTGCCCGAGGACAGGGCCGAGGATCGCGTTGGCCTCTCCGGCGCGCAGCACGTCGGGGTCGGCGGCGAACGCCGCCTTGAGGTCGGCGGGGTCGGTGATGTGGATCGCGGCCTGCGCTGGGTAGCTGCGCACGGTGAACGTCGGGCCGTAACGACGGCGGCACCAGCGCAGGAACGGGCCTGTGAATTGCCAGACGAGCAGCGTCTGGAGGGCGTAGGGGAGTCGAGGTCCCGGAGGAAGGGCGGCAGCCATCGGCGAGATCATACATATGTCCTATACAAACGTGTAGGACGAACGTTCTACACTTGCGGCATGGGTCATCGCGAAGCATTGCTGGAGGGCGCCAAGGAGTGTCTGCAAACCAAGGGTTACGGGCGCACGACCGCGCGCGACCTCGTGGCCGCCTCAGGCACCAACCTGTCCTCGATCGGCTACCACTTCGGCTCCAAGGAGGCGCTCCTCGCGGCGGCCTTCGACGACATCTTCGACGAATGGACCGAGCAGCAGGTGGCGGCCGGCGAGGCCGGCGCCGACGCGGGGCCGCTCGGGCAGATGACTGCCTCGTGGCGCGAGATGCTCGACTCGATCGGCAGCCGCGAGGCGCTTCTGCTCGCGTTCGTCGAGTCCATCGGCCCGAGCATCCGCTCGCCCGAGCTGCGCACAAAGCTCGCCGACCACTTCGAGGCGTCGCGGACCCGCGTCGGGGCCATCGTCGCTCAGAGCCTCGGCGAGAACTCCGAGGCCGACCCGAAGGTCGTCGCGTCGTTTCTGATGGCGGTCGCCGACGGGTTCATGCTCCAGTACCTGGTCGACCCCGAGCGCACGCCTACCGGCGAGCAGCTGATCACCGCGCTCGGCACAGCGCTCGTCGTGGCGATGGCTGCCGCCGACGCGCCGTCAGGCGTGTGAGACGCTGCTGACGCGCAGCTCGCGCGGCGCGCCCTCGGCCTTCAGGCGCTTGGCCTTGCCGGTTGAGAAGCGCCCGCTGTCGAGCGCCTCGCACGTGGGCTCGGATACGAGCACCTCGCCTGCGCGGGCGCCGTCGGCGACCCGTGCCGCCACGTTGACGTCGACACCGAGATAGTCGCCGCCGATCTTGCGCGGCTTGCCGTGGTGCACGCCGGCGCGCATGCGCGGCCGGTAGCCCGCGACCTCGACGATCTGGAGCGCCTCCTGGGCGTCCAGCGCCGCCGCCACCGCCTCGTCGGGGCTCAGGAACACCGCCATCAGCCCATCGCCCAGGCGCTTGACGATCCGCCCGCCGTGCTCGAAGACGGAGGCCTCGACGACGTCGCCCACGGCGCGCAGCAGCTCGACCGCCGGCTCGTCGCCGGCCTTCAGCGCCCAGGACGAGAACCCGACCAGGTCGGTGAAGAGGATCGTGACGTCCTGCTCGCCGCGACCGCGCCCGGCGGACTCCGACAGCGATTGCCAGATCTGCAGCGCGCCGAGGCTCGCCTCGTGCAGCGCGCTCGGCCGGCGCGGCTCGAGGGCCGACACGCCGCGGGCCAGGATGTCGACGGGCGCCTTGCCGCCGGTCGAGAGCCGGTCGCCGAAGCGCTCGTCGCCGGGGATCCGCTGCCTCAGCCGCTCGACCGCGGAGAGAAGCTTGGGATTGGAGTCGAACCGTCTCGCCGCCTCGCGCAGGCCCGCGACAGGGGTGCGGGCGGCCTCGTCGCGTTCGCTCTGTCCGCCGTCGGCCACGCCGTCAGCGTAGAACGTTGGCGAGGCCCTTTGGCCGCGCGTTAAATCGCAACCCGTCCGTTGCCTTTTTGGCGTGTAGGGACTACGTTCGCGAAGCGACCCCCCGCTCTACCGCTGGACCGGGGGTGGGGGGTCGCTCCTTCACTCTCGGACCGGGGAACGGGTCGCTCCTTATGAGTGCCGTACCCATTCGACATACCTGAAACTCGCCCTATTGGCGGGCTGTCAGACCTCGGTCACGCAGCGCGGCCATCGCCCGAATGTCCTCCGCCTCGACCTGCTTGCCGGCGATCCCGGGGCCCTCGAAGATTGCCGGAAGGCCCTCGAAGCGCGGTTCGGAGAGGAACACGGCACAACCCGCCTCGCCCAGTTCGCCGGCGCCCAACGCAGCGTGGCGATCGCGGTTCGACCCCAGCGCGGTGACCGAGTCGTTGACGTGCAAAGACCCCAGCCGGTCCAGCCCGACGATCTCGACGCACTCGTCGAGGACAGTGCTGAGGCTCTCCGGCGTGCGCACGTCGAACCCCGAGGCGTAGAGGTGGCAGGAGTCCAGGCAGAGGCCCAGGCGCGGGCCGCCGCCGGCGGCCTCCAACAGCGCCGCGAGCTCGTGGAAGGAGCGCCCGAGCGTGCCGCCGGTGCCGGCGGTGTTCTCCAAGAGCAGAGGGCAACGCTCGCTCTCGGCGAGTGCCTCCTTGATGACGGCCCCGGCGCGCGCGATCGCCTCCGCGACGTCGCCGGTCTTGGCCGAGCCCGCGTGGAGTACGACGCCGCGAGCGTCGAGCTGGTCGCCGGCGCGCAGCGCGTTGGTCAGCGCGGTGAGCGACTTCTCGGCGATCACGGGGTCGTCGGAGGCGCAGTTGATGAGGTAGACCGCGTGGATTACCAGCGCCTGCACCGGCGAGGCATCCAGCGCCTCGTGGTAGGCGGCGATCTCCTCGTCGCTGTAGTCGCGCGCCCGCCAGGCGCGCGGGCTCTGGTTGAAGATCTGGATCGCCTCGCAGCCGCGCTCGACGCCGCGCGCGACGGCGTTCGCCGGGCCGCCGGCGGGGGAGACGTGGGCGCCGATCAGCACGGCATAGAGTCATAGCGGCATGAGGCTCCGCTTCGCGCCCAGCCCCACGGGCGCCCTGCACATCGGCGGCGCGCGCACCGCGCTCTACAACTGGCTGGCGGCTCGCCACGAGGGCGAGGGCGCCTCGCTGCTGCTGCGCATCGAGGACACCGACCGCGAACGCTCCACGCCCGAGAACGTCCAGCAGATCCTCGACGCGCTCGCCTGGTTGGAGATCGACTTCGACGAGGGGCCGGTCTTCCAGACCCACAGCGCCCCGCGCCACGCCGAGGTCCTCCAGCAGCTGCTCGACGCCGGCCACGCCTACCGCTCGACCGCCACCGCCGAGGACGTCAAGGCCTTCAAGGAGGAGCACGGGGCAGAGCGCGGCTTCCGCGGGACCGACGAGGGAGAGGGGGCGGTGCGCCTGCACGTCCCCGACGACGGCGAGACGATCGTGCGCGACGTTATCCGCGGCGAGACCTCGTTCGCTCATGTGCACCTCGACGACCCGGTGATCGCCCGGGCGGACGGCAGCCCGCTCTACAACTTCGCCGTCGCCATCGACGACATGGACTCTCAGATCACGCACGTCGTCCGCGGCGAGGACCACCTCTCCAACACGCCCAAGCAGCTGCTGGTGCTCAAGGCGCTCGGCGCCGAGGAGCCGCTCTATGCCCACCTGCCGCTGTTGCACGGCCCGGACGGCAAGAAGCTGTCCAAGCGCCACGGGGCGGCGTCGGTGCAGGAGCTGCGGGAGGCGGGCTATCTGCCGGCCGCGGTCCGCAACTACCTCGCGTTGCTGGGCTGGGGCAGCGACGACGACGAGACGCTGCTGTCGACCGAGGAGCTGGTCGAGCGCTTCAGCCTCGACCGGGTCTCCCGGAATCCGGCGCGTTTCGACGAGCAGAAGCTGCGCTGGATGAACGGCCGCTACCTGCGCGAGCTGTCGATCGACGAGCTCACCGCGCAGCTCGAGGCCTTCACGGGGCGCTTCGACCTGCGCCCCGCGGTCGAGATCTCAAGCGAGAAGATGCAGACGCTGGCGGACTTCTGGCCGCTGGCTGGCTTCATCTACGACGGGCCGGCCGACGACCCCGCCGCGCGGGAGAAGTGGCTGGATGTAGACGGAATGGGCGCCCTGGCGGATGCCCGGGCGGCCCTGGCGGAGCTCGACCCGTTCGGCGTCCCGGAAATAGAGGAGGCGCTCCGCAAGGTGGTCGAACGACGTAATTCGAAGCCCAAGGACGTCTTCCAGCCGGTACGGGTCGCTTTGGCCGGAACCCCCGTATCTCCAGGGATCTTCGAGACCCTTGCGGTCCTCGGGCGCGATGAATCCCTGAGGCGGCTCGATGCCGTCCTACAGAACTGACTCAATCATCCGTCCATACCTGCCGATAACCCGGGCGAGCCCTTCGTCCGGCACGTCCCGCGTCGGCTGTGGGCTCCTCCGAACCAGAACCACCCGGTCATCCCACGAAGGATGCAATGAATCCAATGTCCGAGCCAATTCCTCTTCGCCCGGCCGCCCAAGGGGCGGAGGCAACGCAGCGCCGCCACAACGAGGGCCATGGTCGTCGCCTGACGGCCGCCTTCGAGGCGCTCGAGGCCTTCCCGGCCCTCGCCGAGTCGCGCAACCGCCTTCTGCGGCTGGTCAAGCAGGAGCGCATCAGCGCTAGCGAGGTCGTGGCCGCCGTCGAGTCCGACGTCGCGCTGGTGATCGCCGTGCTGCGCCTGGCCAACCAGGTCGAGGGCAAGTCCCGCGGCAAGGTCGAGTCGATCGTCACCGCCGTCGATCTGCTCTCGCCCGAGGCCGTCCAGTCGCTTGCCACCCGCGCCCGGACCTTCGACTTCTTCGAGCGCAGCGCCGTCTGGGACGCCGCGCCCGAGCGTTTCCGTCTGCACGGTGTCGCCACCCAGCGCGCCGCCGAGCGCCTGGCCATCGAGGCGGGCTATCCCGAGCGCGACCGCCTGATGGTCACCGCGCTGCTGCACGACGTCGGCAAGCTCGTCCTGATGCACGCCTACCCGGGCTATCCCGCCCAGGTCCACCAGGGTGCTCGCACCCCGGAGGAGCGTATCCACCGCGAGCGTCGTGAGCTCGGTGTCGACCACGCGCTGGTCGGCGGCGTCCTCGCCCGCCGCTGGGGTCTGCCCAAGGCGATCGCCTCGGTCATCGAGCGTCATCACTCCGACGACACGTCGCCCGAGGCCGCGTTCGTGCGCCTCGCCGACATGCTCGCCCACTACGCGCAGGGTCAGGCGATCTCGCCCAGCGAGCTGCTGAAGACCGCGCGCGTCGTCGGGATGGGCCCGGCCGAGCTGCGGACCGTCATGTTCGACCTGCCGTATCCGTCGAACGGCCGCCCGCGCAGCGTCGATCCCTGCCCGCTCAGCACCCGCGAGGTCGAGGTCCTCAAGCGCCTGTCCGAGGGCAAGGTCTACAAGCAGATCGCGCTCGAGCTCAGCCTCTCGACCTCGACCGTCCGTACCCATCTCCACAACATCTACGGCAAGCTCGGCGCCGTCGATCGCGCGCAGGCAGTCCTGACCGCGACCGAGCGCGGCTGGCTGTAGACCGCCCGGGGCCTGTCGGGCCTCATCTCCGTCCTGGTATGAAGGGCGCCCCTGATGGGGCGCCCTTCGTGCGTTACCGGCGAGCGCCGTCGGTGTCCAGCGAGCGCACCGGTGTGTCGCGCTCGAACCGCGCCTCGCCGGCTGCCGTTGCCGGCGTCGTGACCGGGGCGGGGGGCTCGGCGGCGATGCGCGTCGTCGCCTGGTCGGTGACCGTGGCGCGCCGTGCAGCGAGGAAGGCGCCGAGGCCCCCCAGGAGCCCGATGGCCAGCTCGGCGAGCGCCCAGCCGGTGCCGCTGACGTCGAGGCCGAAGGCGTTGTCGAGCGAGATCGAACCGGCGCCGACGCCGGCCAGCGCGAAGACCGCCGCCATGATCGCCAGGTTGTACTCGTAGCCACCGTCGGTGGTCCACGGGCCGTTCTTGGCGTGGACGCTCAGGATCGCGACGGTCATCACCGCGGTGATGGCCAGCGCGCCGAGCGGCGTGAACAGGCCGAAGAGGATCAGCAGCCCGCCCACGAACTCCAGAGCGCCGGCCGCGAGGGCGTTCTGCCGTCCCGGCCGCATGCCGATCGACTCGAAGAACTGCGCCGTCCCGTCATTGCCCTTCCCGCCGAACGAGCCGAAGAGCTTCTGCGCCCCGTGGCCGGCGAGAAAGCCGCCCACAACCAGGCGCAGTACGAAAAGTCCGATTTCCATGGTGTCTTGTGCCTCCGTTTCGCGGCAATCGCTGCTTGTTTTGGCGCTATCCGGCCCTGCGCGGAGGCACACACGCTTACGATGGACTGCAGCCATGCTGTCGATCACGTCGAAGAGCCCGTACGCGCTGAAGGCGCTGACCGAGCTCGGCCGCACCGGCGGCGACGCACCCGTCCCGATCGGCGAACTGGCACGCCGCCGCGAGATCCCGGTGCAGTTCCTGGAGCAGCTCTTCGCCTCGCTTCGGCGGGCCGGCGTGCTCTCCAGCCAGCGCGGCGTGAAGGGCGGCTACCGCTTCGCCCGCGACCCCGCCGACGTCACTGCGCTGGAGATCGTCGAGCTGCTCGACGGGCCGCTGGGACGCGAGGCGGAGGGCGTCTTGGCCGAGGCCGCCGCGGCCGCCCGCGTGGTGCTCGAGCGCACCACCATCGCCGACCTCATCGAGCGCGAAGCGCGCGAGGCCGGCGTGGCGATGTACTACATCTAGGTCACCCGCAGAACTCGGCGATCACCCGGTCCAGCATCGCCAGCGACGGCCGCCACTCGACTCGGCTACGCGATGCGTGGAGGGCGTCCGGGTCGAGGAGTCCGAGCTCGCGGGCTCGCGCGAACGCATCGCGCAGCTCATCCTGCGAGACGACGTCGGCCAGGTCGATCAGGGTCCGCGACGGCGACGTCGCCGGGATGCCGTTGTGGACGGTCAGGTCGTCGGGGTGCAGCGGGGGCCCGTAATGGATGACGACACCTGGCATCGAGGTGTCTGTCCGTGGGTCGTCGAGGGATCCAGGCACGTAGACGTGGATCGGTTCGGTGTCCATGTCGCCACTAACGCGATAACCGCAAAGTTCGGCCCCTGCTTGAGGATGCCCGAGGCCGCAGCCCTACGGCTCGGCGCCGACCAACTGCGGCGAGGCCTCTCGCCTGCCGGCGTCGCCCGACCCCCGGATCGGGGCGACGGCGAGCATGGCGTCGACGGCACGGCCCAGATCCATGGGCTCATAGGGCCGGTCGGGCGTTTCCGCGGAAACGCGGCGGAGGTCGCAGGCGTAGCGCGTGCGGGGTGGGGTGGAGCGCAGGCGGCGACCGGACGGGGTCGTGAACACCAGTTGGGCGCCCGGACGGCCGGCGATCGAGAAGGCGCCCTCGTGTATCAGGCGGTGGTGGTGGCGGCAGAGCTCGACGAGGTTGTTGAGGTCGGTCGCTCCGCCGTGGGCCCAGTGGTGGACGTGGTGGGCGTCGACGTGGCGGGTCTGGCCGCAGCCCGGGAACTGACAGCCTCCGTCGCGGCTGCGGAGGGCGCGGCGCAGTGCGGGCGGGATCGAGCGGGACTTGCGCCCGACGGACAATGGTTTGCCGTCCCGCTCGATGATCCGCACGACGGACGCGTCGCACGCGAGGCGGCGCGCCACCTCGTGCGAGACGAATGGTCCGTCGGCGAGCTCGGAGCGCCCGCTGTCGTCGGTGCCGGCCAGCGTGGCGGCGTCGACATGGATCACGACCTGGAACCGGTCGCCACCTGAGCTGGTTGCCGACGACGCCGCCAGGGCGGTGTCGGCGAGGTGCACGAGAGCGTCCGCGCGGCGGGCGGTGGCGGTGTCGTCGGGGCCAGCGCAATCAGGGGCGTCGTCGGAGTGATCCGTTTCCGCGGAAACGCCCGCCTGGAGCTCCTCGTAGACCGCCTCGACGGCCTTGACCAGGATCGCGCCCTGCTCGGCGGGCAGGCGGCCGCGGATCCGCAGGCAGCCGTCCTCCTCCCACTCGAGCTTGAGGAAGCGGCTGCGGAGCTGCTCGCGGGCGCCCAGCTCGGTGCGGACGACGCCGCGATACGCGCGGACGAGCCGCTCGAGCTGTGCCGCGGTGGAGCAGTGCGCGAGCTCGACGAGCTCTGCCTCGTTCTCGATGCCCTCGACGCGCGTGATCGCGCGAACCTTGGAGTAGCTGAGCTCGGCTCGCGCGAACGCTTCGCGAATGGTCGGCAGCTCGTCGAGGCGCCGCGCGACGCGGACATGCTCGCGCGCGGCCTCGGGGCCGATGCCGCAGCGCCATGACAGCCAGTGCGCGCAGTTCCGGCAGCCCTGGTCAGCCCAGCCCGAACGGCGGTCGAACTCGGCCACCAAGGTCAGCCAGCGGCATGTCGCCGCCTGAATATCGGCGGACAGCGACGCGATGTCGTCGCCCAAGCGGTCCAGCGTGCGTTCCATCTCGAAGTCCTCCCGGGAAGTGGTGGCGAACATATGTTCGCAGGCGGGGCGGATGGACTCGCGACGACGTCAAGCCGGAAGAACAGGCCCGCGGGGTCGGCGTCGAGGACGCCATGGACGAAGCCGGCCAGGCCGTCGCCGTAGCGCCGAAGGGCGAGGCAGGCGCTCGGCCGACCCCGCCCTTCCGCCGGGACAGCTAGTTCGCGGCGGCTCCCGCGGGAGCGCCCACGCCGAGCTGCGTCATCAGGCCGAGGTTGTCCCACTGGGCCCAGCTCTCGACGATCTTGCCGTCGACGATCTTGTCGATGGTGATGCCGCTGCTGGTCGTGCTCCTGCCGGTCGCAGGCATGCCTCCGAGCTCGCCGTCGTTGGTTCCGCGCGAGCTCCAGCGCGACACGACGAAGTCTCCGTCGGAGATGATCTCCTCGACCTTGAACTCGAGGTCGGGGAAGGCGGCGCGGTACATCTCGATCACTGCCTTGGACCCCTCGGGCCCGGGAGCGGCGTCCGGGTTGGCCGGATCGTGCCCGACCGCACCTTCGGCGGTGATCTCGTCGACGAGCGACATGTCGCCGGTGTTGAACGCCTCGAAGCCCTTGCGGGCGATTGCTTCGTTGGCCTGATTGGCCATGACTGCTCCCTTGGTGGGGTGGTTACGCCGGACGCTGCCGACACTATTCCTGCCGAAGCGCACGCCGCAAGGCCGCCTGAAGCGATCGCTGATCGCGTCGTTGGGTAGACGCAAGCCTCGCCGCCCGCAGGCGTTGTGGTGTACATGCGCCGCTTCGTGCTCACCGTTCTCGCCTGCCTGGCGATGCCCGCCTCCGGCCGGGCGGCCGACGTCGCGCAGTACGTCGACCCGACGATCGGGACGTTCGGGACCGGGTGGGTCTTCCCGGGCGCGGATGTGCCGTTCGGGATGGTGCAGAACAGTCCCGACACGCTCGGGCCGCTCGTCTACGCCGGCTACATGGGCAACGACGCGTTGATCCGCGGCTTCAGCCTCGTCCACTACTCCGGCGTCGGCGTGGCCGATGGCGGCGACCTGCCGTTCATGCCGTGGATCGGCAACGGCACTCCGCCCAGCGATCCGATGCAGTACGCCGCGCCGTTCACGCACGCCAACGAGCACGCGGAGGCCGGCTACTACTCGGTGCTGCCTCGGCAACGGCGTCGACGTCGGGTTGACCTCCACCGCCCACACGGCGCTGCAGCGCTACGCGTTCCCGCCAGGCGCCGAGCCGTACGTCATCGTCGATCCGCGGCACAACAACTCCGGCGCGGCCGATGCGCCGAACATCTCGGCGAACGAAGGCGAGTGGACGCGGACCGGCGATCGCGAGATCACGGGCTCGACGTTCAACGGCCGCTACCGCGTGTTCTTCGTCGCGCGCTTCGACCAGCCGATCGTGGACGCGGGCGAGCATTGGCTGAAGTTCGCCCCCGGCCAGACGGTGACGATGCGCGCCGGAATCTCGTTCGTCGACAAGGGCGGTGCCCGCCGCAACCTCGACGCCGAGGCTCCGGCGAGCGTGACGTTCGACCAGGTGCGCTCCGACGCCTACGCAGCCTGGAACAGCGAGCTCCAGCGGGTCGAGGTCTCGGGAGGGGCGCTCGCCGACAAGCGGACCTTCTACACGGCGCTCTACCACTCGCTCCTGCACCCGAACGTCTTCGAGGATGTCGACGGCCGCTACCGCGGTTTCGATGACGTCATCCGGCCCTCCAGCGGGCGGACGCAGTACGCGAACTTCTCCTCGTGGGACACCTACAAAGCCCAGAACCAGCTCCTGGCGACGCTGTATCCGGGCCGCTACGCGGACATGCTGCGCTCCGAGCTGGCCGACGCGCAACAGCAGGGCTATCTGCCGCGCTGGGCCGAGCAGAACAGCGACCCGGGGTACATGACGGGCGACCCCGCGATCCCGATGATCGCCGACGGCGTCTGCCGCGGGCTCCTGCCGGACGGCAAAGCGCAGGAGCTCTACGACGAGGCGGTCAAGCTCCAGGGCCGCCGTCACCCGAACCTGCTCGCGAACGGCTACCTCACGCTTGCCGACGCCCGCTACGCGGTCGCGACCACCCTGGAATACGGCATCGCCGACTTCTCGCTGGCGCTCATGGCCCAGCGGTTGGGACACACTGACGAAGCGCAGCGCTTCCTCGCCCAGTCGCTGAACTACCGCAACCTGCTCGACCCCGACACGAAGTGGCTTCGTCCGCGCAACGCCGACGGCTCGTGGTACGCCGGCACCACGCCGCTCGGCTTCGATCCCGCCCACGACCAGACCGGCTACCACGAGGGCAACGCCTGGCAGTACCAGTGGCTGGTCCCGCACGACCCGCGCGGCCTGTTCGAGCGCATGGGCAAGGGCACGGTCGACGACCTCGCGGTCGAGCGCCTCGACCACCTCTTCGCCGCCCCCGCCGAGGCGCAGAACCGAGCGCAGCTCTTCGGCGTCTACTACATCGTCGACCAGTGGGCGCCCGGCAACGAGCACGACCTCGGAGCGCCCTACCTCTACCCGTTCGCGCGCCAGCCGTGGAAGACCCAGGCCGAGCTGCGCGCCGCCCAGCAGGCCTACCGCCCGACGATCGACGGGCTGCCCGGCAACGACGACCTCGGCGGGCTCTCGGCCTGGTACGTCTGGACCGCTCTTGGCTTCGGGCCGTTCACGCCCGGGGCGCCGCTGTACATGGTCGGCTCGCCGATGTTCGAGCACGCGACCATCAAGCTCGCGCAAGGGGGACTTCAACGGTCGAGGCCCCGGGCGCATCGCTAGCGGGCAAGTACGTGCAGTCGGCGACGCTGAACGGCAAGCCGCTCGCCCGCGCCTGGTTCGGCGACGACGCTGTCCGCAAGCACGGCGTCCTGCGCCTCGAGATGGGCCCGGTGCCCAACACGACATGGGCCACCGACCAGGCCGATGCGCCACCGTCCGCCTCTAGTGCGCCGCTCTCGGCGTTCGGTTGTCACCCTTAGCGCTGTGAACCGGGAGATCACACGCCGCAGGCTGCTGGAGCAGGGCGCGACCGCGGCCGCCGGGGCGACGCTAATCGGTGGCCTCGCGACCGACGCCGCGAAGGCGCGCCGCCGGATCCAACTGCCAGGCCCCCGCGGCAAGCGCGTCGCGGTCCTGGGTGGCGGGATGGCCGGCCTGGCCGCCGCGCACGAGCTGATCGAGCGCGGGTTCTCAGTCGACGTCTACGAGCGCAAGGCGCTGGGCGGCAAGGCGCGCAGCATCCCGGTCGCCGGGACGGCCGCGGGCGGGCGCCGGCCGCTGCCCGGCGAGCACGGCTTCCGGTTCTTCCCCGGCTTCTATCACCACGTTCCCGACACGATGCGGCGGATCCCGTTCGGCAAGAACCCCAACGGCGTGTGGGACAACATGCTGGCCGCCAACGAGACGAAGTCGCCACGCACGAACGGCCGCGCGGACGGCACGGTGTTCGGCATCGCGCCGGACCCGAACGAGGCGAGCACGCCGGAGGGCTTTCGCCGGGTGCTGATGGAGGAGCTCGGCGGGCACGGTGTGCCGCCGCAGGAGCTCGCCTACTTCGTCGAGCGCGTGATGGTGTTCCTCACCAGCTGCGACGAGCGCCGCTTCGGCCAGTGGGAGCACGTCAGCTGGTGGGACTTCATCAAGGCCGAGGGCAAGTCGGAGGAGTACAGGACGGTCCTCGCGCGCGGCCTCACGCGCGCGGTGGTCGCCGCCAAGGAGCGCAAGGCGAGCACGCGCACGATCGGCAACATGGCCGAGGCGTTCGTCTACAACTTCCAGAGCCGCGGCAACGACGGGGCGCCGGACCGCGTGCTCAACGCACCGACCAACGAGGCGTGGATCGACCCGTGGATCCTGCTGCTGCGCGACAAGGGCGTGCGGTTCCACGTCGGCCAGACCGTCGAGGCGCTGGACGTCCGGCGCGGGCGGATCGACGGCGTGCGCGTGCGCGACCGCCGCGGTCGCCGGCGGATGATCGAGGCCGACTGGTTCGTCTCCGGGATGCCCGCCGAGCGCGCGCGCCGGCTGTGGTCGCCGTCAGTGCTCGCCGTCGACCCCTCGCTCGAGGGAATGAACGAGCTCTACGTCGACTGGATGAACGGCATCCAGTTCTATCTGAGCAAGCCGCTGGACATCGTGCGCGGCCACATGACGTTCATCGACGCGCCGTGGGCGCTGACCGCGCTCACGCAGGGCCAGTTCTGGGGCGACCGCGACTTCAAGCGCGACTACGGCGACGGCTCGGTCGTCGACTGCCTGTCGGTCGACGTCTCCGACTGGGACACGCCCGGGATCGTCTATGAGAAGACGGCCAAGCTGTGCAAGCGCGAGCAGGTCGCCAAGGAGGTACTCGAGCAGATAAAGCTCCACCTCAACGACAACGGCAGCGACGTCCTGACCGACGACATGATCCATTCCTGGCACCTCGACCCGGCCATCGCGTGGTCGCCGTCGCGTCGGAGCAATCGCAACGACGACCCGCTGCTGGTCAACACGATCGGTTCCTGGGAGAAGCGGCCGCAGGCGCACACGAAGGTCCCCAACCTGTTCCTTGCCGGCGACTATGTGCAGACCGACATCGACCTGGCCACGATGGAGGGCGCGAACGAGTCCGGCCGCGCCGCGGCCAACGCCCTGCTCGACGCGACGGGCTCCAAGGCCGAGCGCGTGAAGATGTTCAAGCTCTACGACCCGCCGGAGTTCGAGGCCGCGAAGGCCGCCGACGCCCAGCTGTATCGCAACGGGCAGCCCAACCTGCTCGACAAGGGCTGACCGCGCCTGTAGCGGCTAGTCGCGGCGCTCGAGCGAGTCGCCGATCAGCCAGAACATCGGCGGCCAGAGGCCGACGAACAGGGCGCGGCGCTCGGCATTGCCGCGCTCCTCCTGGCCGATCGTCTTCGCGCGGACCCACAGCGTGATGCAGATTCCGACGGTGCTCAGCGACAAGGCGTGGAGGTGCCAGCCGCGCAGGCCGACCTTATGCAAGGGCTTGACGAGCATCCGCTCAGCATCACTACCCCGTCAGCGGGCCGCTCATCCCACTGGTGCGTCGCCCGTTCTGTGGGTAGGTCTATCGGGTGCCGCGTCGCCCGCCCCTCACCAGACGTCTCTCGACGGCCGCCGGCTGGCCCGTCGGGGTCGCCTGGACGACATGGCAGTACCTGTGGCGCACGATGCCGGTCCACCGCTGGGAGATGACCGGCTCGCCCGAGGAGGATTCGCCACCGCCGTTGCCCGAGGGGGTCGAGGTCGAGGACATCCAGTCCCCGGCAGACGGCGCCGGCTCGCACTTTCACCGGATCTACCGAACGACCATCCGCGGCTCCGACCTGGCCGCCGAGGAACTGATGGCCCGGATCGGCAGCGACCTCGACGCGATGGCGCCGTCGGGGATGGCGAAATTCCAGAAGGTCCACGGCGACAAGGGTCGTCTGCGCGTCGGCGACGAGTACGTGGTGCGGATGCCGGGGCCTTGGGACGGGCCGGTCCGCGTCGTCGAGGTCACGCCCGATTCCCTCCGGCTCGCGACGCTCGACGGCCACCTCGAGGCGGGCCAGATCGAGTTCCGCGCGCACTCCAACGTGCGGACGATCGAGTTCGTCATCGAGTCCTGGGCCCGCAGCGGCGACCGCGTCTCGGAGGCGCTCTACGAGCACGTCCGCATGGCCAAGGAGATCCAGCTGCACATGTGGACCTCGGTGCTCCAGCGCGTGACGCGGATGGCCGACGGCCACATGGAGGGCGGCGTCAGGGTCATCACCCGCTGCCTGCCCGCGGCCCCACCCGACCCAGGTGATGAAAGCTCACGTGCGCTGCGGGCGCTGGCCGAGCTGTCGGTCAACTTCGACCCTTCGCGGTCAGCGGAGTACACCCGCGAGAACGGCTGGCACGTCGACGACCTGAGCGCGACGCTGCCGAACGAGGCGTCAGGCGACCCAGTGGAGGGCGGCAGCTTCATGGTCGCCAAGCGGCTCATGCACGATTACCAGGTGGCCGACCCCGCGAAGATCCGCGCCGACTACGACCCTTGCGCCCCGCTGGACGGACGCGACATGCTGCTGGAGATCCGCTTCCGCGGACTGCGTATCCACGTCGGCGTGCGGGTCAGCACTCCCTACGACGAGTCGCGAGTCGTCGACGGCCGCCGCGTGCGGGTCTTCGGCTGGAGCTACCGCACGCTCGAGGGTCACTTCGAGCAGGGCGAGATGCACTACGAGGTCTGGAAGTGGCTCGACGACGGCGACGTCGAGTTTCGCCTGCACTCCTACTCGCGGCCGGCGACCAGCGGCCCGCTGTGGACGCGCCTGGGCTTCCGCGTGATCGGGCGCCACTACCAGCTCGACTACTACCGCAGCGCCTGCCGGCGGATGCGGCGCCTGACCGAGGCGCAGCTCGAGCTGGCAGACGTGCGCCGCCGCGACGAGCGTGCCGACCACCCGGAGTCGCAGGCGGTTCACTAACTTCATCGGGCATGAGCGCCCTGCAGCGCAACAACGTCAACGTCCAGGGCCGCCCCGAGGGGCAGCCGATGGTGTTCGCCCACGGATTCGGCTGCGACCAGAACATGTGGCGCCACGTGTGGCCCGCATTCGCCGACGACTACCGCATCGTCCTGTTCGACTACGTCGGATCGGGCGACTCCGACGCCTCGGCGTTCGACCGCGAGCGCTACGGCTCGTTGCAGGGCTACGCCGAGGACGTCCTGGAGATCTGTCGCGAGCTCGACCTCGGCGACGTCGTCTTCGTAGGCCACTCGGTCAGCTCGATGGTCGGCGCGCTGGCGGCAGCCGCGGAGCCGGAGCGCTTCGCCCGGCTCGTGATGGTCGGGCCCTCACCGCGCTACGTCGACGACGGCGACTATGTAGGCGGCTTCACGCGCGAGGACATCGACGGCCTGCTCGCGTCGCTGGAGAGCAACTACCTCGGCTGGTCGAGCGCGATGGCGCCGGTGATCATGGGCAACGAGGACCGCCCGGAGCTGGGCGAGGAGCTGACCAACAGCTTCTGCCGGGCGGACCCCGAGATCGCCGCGCACTTCGCGCGCGTGACCTTCCTGTCCGACAACCGCGACGACCTCGCGCGGGTGACCACGCCCAGCCTGGTACTCCAATGCTCCAGTGACGTGATCGCTCCCCAGACCGTCGGCGAATACGTCGACCGGGCGTTGCCCGACAGTCGCATGGTGCTGCTGAAGGCGACCGGCCACTGTCCCAACCTCAGCGCGCCGGAGGAGACCGTGGCCGCGATCAAGGCCTTCCTCGCGGCGTGACCTCCGAGCACGAGCTCCTCGAGGACACGGCCGAGGAGCTGTTCGAGGACGCGCCGTGCGGGTTTCTGATCACGCGGGTCGACGGGACGATCGTCAAGGTCAACCGCACCTTCGAGGCGTGGACCGGCCTGCGACGGGACGACCTCCTCGGGGAGCGGCGCTTCCAGGATCTGCTGTCGGCGGGCGGGCGGATCTATCACGAGACCCATTACGCGCCGCTGCTGCAGATGCAGGAGTCCGTTCGCGAGATCGCGGTCGACATCGTCCGTGCGGACGGGTCGCTGCTGCCGGCACTGATCAACTCCGTGCTGCGCAGCGACGAGTCCGGGCGCGAGCGCGTCGTCAGGACGACCGTCTTCGACGCGACCGACCGCCGCCGTTACGAGCAGGAGCTACTCCGCGCTCGTAGGCGCGAGCACGACATCGCCCAGCAGTTGCAGCGCAGCCTGCTCTCCGGCGAGCTGCCCGTGTCCGCGAGGGTGCAGCTCGCCGCGGCCTACCGGCCGGCGGTCAGCGGCCTCGAGGTCGGAGGCGACTGGTACGACGCCTTCTGGCTCGACGACGGTGAGACGCTCGGCCTCGTCGTGGGCGACGTCGTGGGCCGCGGCATCGGCGCCGCCGCGACGATGGGCCAGCTGCGCAGCGCCGTGCGCGCGCTGGCGTCGACCGGGCTCGGCGTGGGGCCTGTCCTCGAGGCCGTTGACCGGTTCTCGAGACGCCATGGCGTGGGGCAGATGGCCACGCTGGTCTACGCGCAGCTCGAAATCGGCACGGGCGTGTTGCGCTACGCGTGCGCGGGACATCCTCCGCCGCTGCTCGTGATGCCGGGCGGCGATCCGATCGTGCTCTGGGGAGGGCGATCCCTGCCGCTCGAGGCGCAGCGCTCGACTGCTGCGCGCACCGAGGACGCCCAGCAGCTGGAGCCCGGCAGCATCCTCCTGCTCTACACCGACGGCCTGGTGGAACGCCGCACGCAATCGATCGACGACGGAATGAGCACGCTGGGGGCCGAGCTCGCACGCCTCCGCCATGAGGATCTGGCCGTGCTCGCGGATTCGATCGTCCAGACGCTTCGCGACGCCGAGCACGCCGACGACGTCTGTCTGCTTGCCGCCCGCCTGCGGAAGTAGCGTTCGCCCCGCGTGGAGCATCACCACCTTCCCGGGGCCGGGCACCAGGGCCTGCGCGCGCAGCTGTCGGCGACGGTCGCCGCCGCGGCCGGGCCGTACGGCTACACGGTCAGCCTCGGCGGTTCGATCGCGCTGACCGCACACCACCTGGGCGGGGCGACCTACGGGGGCGCAATGCTGCTGATGGCAGGAGCGGTGGTGGCGTTCCTCATCCTCGAGCTGATCGCCCAGGGCTCGTTCGCGCCGAGCCACCCGGAGCACGACTTCCCGCCGACGGTCTGGGGCAACGCGCACATTCCCGCGGCGGGGGCTGCGATCTCGTCGGTGTGGGGGTTGATCCACGTGGTCGACGAGCCGGTCGCCTGGCTGGTCGTCGGCTTCACAGCGACCTCCGTGTATTTCATGGTCAGCACGCTCCAACGGATCGCGATCGCCGCCCTGCGCAGGCGTGCGAGCGCCGAGTAGCCTCTGCGCAGTGCGCACGCATCCGGCGCTCTTCCTCGCCGCGGCGACCCTGACGCTCCTGCTCTCCGCCACCCCCGCGTCGGCGCTCGAGCGCTCGCTGAACATCGACGGCAAGGAGAACATCTTCGCCGCCGGTCGCAAGACGACCCCGCCGCCCACCGACGGCAATCTGCCTCACGAGGTCAGCTTCGCCGCGGGCGCCGGCAAGGTGATGACTGCGTCGAGCGTGCGCGGCCAGATCGACACCCGCTGCGGGATCGTCAACCCGGACGGCACCGGCGCGTGCCGTGGCAGCAACGTCGACTCGTTCGCCGGGATCTCCGGGATCGTCGCCGACGGCGCCGCGATGATGCTCGTGGGCGTGTTCCTCACCGACGCGACGCCGTCGGGCACACCGCCACCGCGGCTGGACTTCTCGCCCGGCCTCGGGCTGGGGGAGGGGTTCCTGGAGATCTCGCCCCAGATCGAGCAGACGTTCTGGATCGGGGACGGCCTTACGGGCGACGGTGACGGGTCGCGCCAGCGCATCAATGTCCCCGCGCGCGCGACGCGGCTGTTCGTCGGGTTCGCCGACGCGAGCGCGTTCTCGGGGCCGCCGTGCTGTTACAACGACAACCTGGGCGGCTACAAGGCGACGATCTTCATCGGCCGCTCCGCGGGCCCGCCCGGGCCGGACCCGCAGGCGAACCGCAGCGGGACCGGATCGGTCTCCTCGGGGCGCGTGTTGGTCAACGGGCGGCGGCTGCGAAACGGCCAGCGCATCCCGGTCGGCTCGACGGTCGACACGCGTGCCGGCTCGCTCGTCCTGCGCGTGGCGGACGGCAAGGGCGGCATCCAGACCGGGACGTTCTCCAAGGGCGTCTTCCGCTTCACGCAGGCGCGCGAGAAGGTCGTGACGCCGCTGGGCACGACGCTGCGCGTCCTGACCACCCGGCTGAACCTCGTCGGCGGCAACTTCAAGTCGTGCCCGGCATCGACACGTGCCGGCCCGGCTCGTCGGCGCGCGGTCCGCTTTCTGCAGGCGAAGGCGAGCGGGCGCTTCCGCGTGGTCGGGCGCCAGTCGTCGGGCATCGAACGCGGGACCGCCTGGACGACGAGCGATCTGTGCGAGGGCACCGAGACCAAGGTGACCAAGGGCACCGTGATCGTCACGGACTTCGCGCTGAAGCGCGACATCGTCGTCATGAAGGGCCAGACGTACCTCGCCCGGCGCCCGGCCTGAGCACAAGATCGCGCGCGCGGATGCGTTGAGGGTCATATGCGCCTGCGCGTGATCACCGCCGCGCTGCTCGCCGCCGCACTCGTGCCCCCCGCGGCGCAGGCCGCGTCCCGGCCCACCGGCCACGTCGGCCGTTGGTTCACCGACCATCACGGCCGCGTGCTCACTCCGCACGGCGTAGCGGTAATGGACTTCGCCGACCCGCACCTGCCCGAGGCGCTCGGCTTCAGCGACGACGACGCGCGGTTCTTGGCCGACCACGGCTTCGACGTGGTGCGCGTCGGGATGAACTGGTCGGGCATCGAACCCCAGCGCGACCAGATCAGCGGTTCTTACCTCGCCTCGATCCGCCGCACGGTCCGCCTGCTGGCCAGGCGCGGCATCAAGTCGATCCTGGACATCCACCAGGACGGCTACGGCCCGATGACCGGCACCGACGGCGCCCCGGACTGGGCGACCGTCACCGACGGGGCACCGAACAACAAGGTCGCGTTCGGGGCGGACTACTTCGTGAACCCGGCGCTCGAGCGCGCGTTCGACAACCTCTGGAGCAACGGCGCGGGCATGGCCGACCAGTTCGCCGAGATGGTGGCCGCGTTGGGCCGGACGTTCCGCGACGAGCCCGGCATGGTCGGCTACGACCTGTTCAACGAGCCGTGGCCGGGCTCGCAGTACTCGTCGTGCATGAGCCCGCAGGGCTGCCCGGTCTTCGACCAGCTGCTCTCGGCGTGGTACCGGCGCGTGATCGCGGCGCTCAAGCGCACAGACCCGCGACACCTCGCGTTCGTCGAGCCGAACCTGTTCTTCGACTTCGGGGCGAACACCAACCTCGGCGACACCGGCGGCGACGGCTTCGCCTTCCACGACTACTGCCTCGGCGCGGGCGCCGGCGACGCGCTGCCGACGGTCCCGAACAACGGCACGCCGTGCGGCATCGAGGAGTCGATGGTGATCGCCAACGCGACCGCGTTTGCCGAGAAGGCGGGCCTCGCGGTGATCAACACCGAGTGGGCGGCGACCGACGACCTCGTGACGACCGCGCGCGTGGCGGACGAGCTCGATGCGGGTCGCGTCCCGTGGACCTTCTGGGAGTACGCGAGCCCACGGCTCGTCGCCGACCCGCACAAGCCTCCGAAGGGCGAGAACCTCAACGCGCCCGCGCTGGCGATCCTCGACCGGCCCTACCCGCGCGCGGTGGCCGGCGTGCCGCGCCGCTGGAAGTGGGATGCGCAGAGCCGCACGTTCGAGTTGGACTACACGACCGCGCTCGCCGCGCCCAGCGAGTCGCCGTCGCGCACCACCACGGTCTGGACCAGCCCGCTGCACTACCCCCGCGGCTACAAGGTCGCCGTCGACGGCGCGCGCGTGATCTCGCGGCCCAACGCCCGGGTCCTACGGCTGCGCACCCTCCCGCGGTCCGGCCACGTGGAGCTCCGCCTCACGCCGCGCTGAGCGATCAAGCCCCCGGCACCTGCCATGGTGTCCGGGGCTCGCATGATCGCTCTCGGCGCCATCTCCGCCGCAGCGCTTGCGCCGGTCCAGCAGGAGTACCTGCTCGAGGCGCGCCAGATGCAGGCGCTGTCGTTCATCGCGCACATCCCGCTGGTGTGCTTCGCGATCGCCTTCCCCGCGATGGTGCTGTTCGTCGAGTCGCGCTACCTCCGCACCGGCGACGAGCTCTACAAGACGCTCGCGCGCCGTTGGACGAAGGTGTTGCTCGGGTTGTTCGCCGCGGGCGTCGTGACTGGGACGATCCTCAGCTTCGAGATGGGTCTGCTGTGGCCCAACTTCACCGCGACGTTCGGCGGCGTGTTCGGGCTGGGGTTCGCGATCGAGGGCTTCTCGTTCTTCCTCGAGGCGATCTTCATCGGGATCTACGCCTACGGATGGGATCGGCTCTCGCCGCGCGCGCACTTCCTGAGCGGCATCCCGGTGGTGATCACCGGCGTCACCGGGTCGCTGACCGTCATCGCGGTCAACGGCTGGATGAACCACCCGACGGGCTTTCGCCTCGAGCACGGCAAGGTCGTCGACGTCCATCCCTTCCATGCCCTGTTCGAGAACCCGTACTTCTGGCACGAGCTGGTGCACATGTACGTCGCGGGCTACATCGTCACCGGATTCATCGTCGCGGGCGTCTACGCGTTCGGGCGGCTGCGGGGCCGCTGGGGTCGCTACGAGCGCACCGCGCTGGCAATCCCGCTGACGATCGCGGCACTCGCCGCGCCGGTGCAGATCCTCGTCGGCGACTGGGCCGCGCGCGAGGTGGCCGACAACCAGCCGGTCAAGCTCGCGGCGATCGAAGGGCTTGCGCACTCGCAGCGCGGCGCGCCGCTGCACGTGCTGGGCTGGTACGACGACGGCGACATCCGCTTTGGCGTCCGTGTCCCGAAGCTGCTCTCGCTGCTCGCCTTCCACGACCCGAATGCGCGTGTGGAGGGGCTTGACGCCGTCGCGGCGGATGACCGACCGCCGGTCAACGTGGTCCGCGTCGCGTTCCAGACGATGGTCGGCATCGGCACATTGCTCGCCGCGCTGGCTCTGCTGGTCCTGTGGATACGGATCAGGCGGCGACGCCTTCCCGAGTCACGCTGGTTCTACCGCGCGCTGGTGGCCGCCGGCCCGCTGGCGCTGGTCGCGGTGATCGCCGGCTGGGTGACGACCGAGACCGGCCGCCAGCCGTGGGTCGTCTACCGCGTGATGCGCACGTCGGAGGCGGTCACGGGCGCCGGCGGCATTCCGGTCGGCTACGCAACCCTGGTGGTCGTCTACCTCGGCGTCGCCGTCGCGGTGGTCTGGCTGCTGCGGCGCCTGGCGCGCGCACCGCTCGACGCGGCCGCCACATCACCGACATCGCCCCCGGCGGGGAGCTGAGCGGTGCACCTCTACGACCTCCCGCTGGAGTTCGCACTGGTCGGCCTGGTGCTCTACACGGTGCTGGCGGGCGCGGACTTCGGCGCCGGCATCTGGCAGCTCACGGCGATCCGCGGCGAGCGCGGCGCTGCGATCCGCGATCACGCCCACCGCGCGACCGGGCCGGTCTGGGAGGCCAACCACGTCTGGCTGATCTTCGTTCTCACCGTGGTGTGGACGGCCTATCCGACGGCGTTCGGATCGATCGCGTCCACGCTTGCGATCCCGCTCTTCATCGCCGCAATCGGGATCATCTTCCGCGGCGTCGCATACGCATTGCGGTCAGGGACCGATTCTCAGCGGGAGATCCGGACGATCGACACGGCCTTCGCCGTCTCCTCGCTGCTCACGCCGTTTGCGCTCGGCACCATGGTGGGCGGCATCGCCTCGCAGCGGATACCGATCGGCAACGCGGCCGGCGATGCGATCTCGAGCTGGCTGAACCCGATGTCGTTGGTGCTCGGCGGCGTGGCGGTATCGGCCGCCGCCTATCTCGCCGCGGTCTACCTTGCGGCCGATGCCTCACGGCTGGGCGATGACGAGCTCGAGCGCGACTTCCGGGCGCGGGCGCTGGGCTCGGGGCTGCTCGCGGGGGCGCTCGCGATCGGCGGGATCGCGGTGACGAACGCCGACGCGCCGGAGCTCTACCACGGCCTGATCGAGGGCCACGGGCTGCCCGCACTGATCGTCTCGGTCGTTGCGGGTGTGATCGCGATCTGGATGGTGTGGACCCGGCGCTACGAGCACGCCCGCTACACCGCCGCGCTCGCGGTCGCCGCGATCATCGCCGGCTGGGCCCTGGCGCAGGACCCGGTCTTCCTGCCCGGGCTGACGATCGAGCAGGCCGCCGCGTCGCACGACACGCTCGTGGCGCTGATCGTCGCGGTACTGGCCGGCGCCGTGGTGCTGTTCCCGTCGCTGGTGTTGCTGTTTCGCCTGTACCTCGGCGGGCGCTTCGACGAGCAGCGGCTCGCCGCGGCGCCGGCGCCGCGCGGCTTCGACCCGCTCGCCGCGCTCGCCCCGGGACTGCTCGCCCGCTCGGCGGGCGCGTGCCTGCTCGCAGGCGTGGGCTTCCTCACGATCGCCGACCCGGGGTGGGCCCACGCGATCGGCGTCGCGGCGCTGGTCGCGTTCGTGGTCCTCGGGTTCCTGGCCGCCGTGCCGGCCTACCTCGGCGCCGAGGTCGGCGAGCCCGACGGCGGGTGAGGGAAACCGGCGCGCGCTTACGACCTCGCCGGTACCTTCCCGTACCTCAGTAGACGGCGGACAGGGGGCAGGGACTGATGGGGCAGATGGTTCGGCGGGCGCTGACGCTCGCACTCGTAGCGACGGGTCTCGTCGCGGGCACCGCACACGCCAGCCGGGCGCTGTGCAACGTCCCGATCAAGACCGGCGACGGCATCGTGCTGCGCGCCAACGTCTGGCTCCCCGACACCGAGGGCGCCTACCCGACCGTCCTCACCGCCACGGGCTACAACAAGGACGCGACCAACCCGACCGGGCAGGGCTGCTCGGGCTCGGGCGGCCTCGCCGCGGCCGACACGTCGCTGACCGACAAGGGCTACGCCGTGATGCTGGTCGACGACCGCGGCACCGGCGCGAGCGAGGGCAAGTGGGACTCGTGGGGCGCCCGCACCCAGGAGGACTACAAGGACGTCCTCGACTGGATCCAGGCGCAGCCGTGGTCCGACGACTCGGTGGCGACGACCGGCGGCTCGTACATGGGCATCACCTCCTTCCTTGTCGCCGAGGCTGATGCCGTGCGCGTGCACTCCGAGCACAAGCCGCGGGCGGTCAAGGCGATCTGGGCCGACGTGCCGATGTCCGACGCCTACCGCGACGTCACGTTCCACGGCGGCGCTATCGACCAGGGCTTCATCCCGCTGTGGCTCGGCCTGACGACCGGCCTGTCGGACCTGCCGCCGTCGACCCTGTCGAGCGATCCGCAGGCCGGCGCCGCGACCTACGCCGACCACCTGCGCAACGGCTACGACTTCGCCGCGCAGCGCATGCTCGAGGCGACGCTCGGCGGCGACGGCGCCTACGACGGGCCCTTCTACCGCCTGCGCTCGCCCGGCGACCGCGCCGACCAGCTCGAGATCCCGGTCGTCATCACGGGCGGCTGGTGGGACATCTTCCAGCGCGGCGAGCCGCTGCTCTACGAGCAGCTGAAGCACTCGCCGAACAAGAAGCTCTTCATGTCGCCGCACTACCACACGGGAGGCGGGCCGGCGATGGAGGATCCGGAGCTCAAGCAGAAGTGGTTCGACCGCTGGCTGAAGGGCGTCAAGAACGGCGTCGAGAAGACGCCGGCGGTGAACCTCTACCCGATGGGCGGCACCGCCTGGCAGCACTACAAGACGTGGCCGGTGCCCGGCACGAAGTACACGCCGCTGTTCCTCGACGGGGCGAAGTCCGGCTCGGCGAACTCGCTCAACGACGGCTCGCTGGCCGCGACCGCGGCGGCGCAGGGCGACGGCGACGAGGCCCCGTTGCTGCCCGCCTCGAGCCCCTGCTCGCGCATGACGACGCAGTGGACCGCCGGCGCCGCCGCGGGCCCGTGCGAGACCGACAACCGTACGTTCGAGGCCTCGGGCCTGACCTATACGACCGCGCCGCTGGAGAACGACCTCCAGCTCACCGGCCCGATCGTGGCGAACGTGTGGGCCGAGCTGACCTCCAAGGACGCCACGCTCGTGGCGGTGCTCTCCGACGTCGGCGCCGACGGTGCGTCCAACCAGGTGACCGCCGGCTTCCTGCTGGCGAGCCAGCGCGCGATCGACCCGTCGCGGTCCACGTACGGGCCGGGCCGCGTGATGATCCGCCCGTTCCACCCGTTCACCCGGGAGAGCCAGCAGGACGTCACGCCCAACGACCCGCAGCTCTACCGGATCGAGATCTATCCGACGGCCGCGCAATTCAAGAAGGGCGATCGGATCCGGCTGACGCTCGGGACGGCCGACACGCCGGCCACCGCGACGCCGCTCCCGGCGCTGCTCAACGAGCTTGGTGGAGACATCCGGGTGCTGCGCGGCGGTCAGTACGACTCGCACGTGCTGCTGCCGATGCCGGGAGGCTGAGCCCGCGGCGGCAGGGGTATAGGTTCTGCCGAATGGAGGATCTTCGCGATCCGGCGCAGGCCGAACGCCTCGACTATGTGGCGCCGGACGAGGGGCTGCGGCGCCGCGAGTTCCTCCAGCGCTCCGCGCTGACAGCCGGCCTGGCAGGGCTGGCGAGCGTGCTGCCCGCCGACACGCTGGTCGCCGAGGCGGCGCGCACGCAGACGCGCATCCATCTGCCCAAGCCGCGCGACCTGCCGGTCGACACGTTCGTCGTGCTGATGATGGAGAACCGGTCGTTCGACCACTACCTCGGCTGGATGCCCAACGCCGACGGGCGCCAGGCGGGCCTGAGCTACGTCGACACGGCGGGGGTCTCGCACGACACCCATCGGCTGACCCCCGACTGGCAGGGCTGCGGCCACCCGGACCCCGACCACTCGTGGGACGGCGGGCGCGGGCAGATGAACGGCGGGAAGATGGACGGCTTCCTGAAGACCGGCAACGACGAGTTCGCGGTCGGCTATTACGCCGAGGGCGACCTCGGGTTCATCCAGGATGCGGCGAAGGCGTTCACCACCTTCGATCGCTTCCACTGCTCGCTGATGGGCTCGACGCTGCCCAATCGCGAGTACATGCACGCGGCCCAGTCCTACGGGCTGCGCGACAACGACCTGCCGCCGCAGACCGAGGCGCACAAGTTCGGCTTCCCGTGGGAGACCACGATCTGGAACGCGCTCGCCCAGCGCGGCATCTCGCACCGCTACTACTACGTCGACGTGCCGGTCACGGCGCTGTGGGGCCAGGAGGGACTCTCGATCGCCTCGCCGGTCGACGAGTACTACGCGCGCTGCCAGAGCGGCACGCTGCCCAACGTCTCGTTCGTCGACCCGTTCTTCGCCGGCAGCGCGGGCGAGGGCCCGGGCGCCTCCGGCGACGAGCACCCGCACGGCGACGTGCGCACCGGCCAGGCGTTCATGGCCGACGTCGTCCACGCGTTCATGGAGTCGCCGCAGTTCAAGACCGGTGCGCTGTTCGTGGTCTACGACGAGTGGGGCGGCTTCTACGACCACGTCGTCCCGCGACGGGTCCCCGACGTCCTGAACAGCCGCGACATCAACGAGGACTACGGCCTCATGGGCTTCCGGATCCCCGCGCTGGCGGTGTCGCCGTTCGTGCGGCGCGGGCACGTCGCGCACTCGACCTACGGCTTCGAGTCGATCCTGAAGATGATCGAGTACCGCTTCGGCCTGGCGCCGCTCAACCGCCGCGACGCCTACACGCAGAACATCGCGCGGTCGTTCGACTGGGCGTCCAAGCCGCAGCTCGAGATCCCGAACCTCCCGACCCCCGAGAACGTGGTCAGCCAGCCGTGCGCGAGCGGCGGCGGGGCCGAGACCCGCGCCAAGGAGCACGACCTCGTCGACATGGTCACGTCGGGCTACCTCGACCGGCTCGGGTTCGACTTCCGCCGCGCCGATCCCTCGACTGCGTTCCGCGAGCCCGACAAGCTGCGCCGCGCGTTCGTCCCGGCCTCGTGAGGCGGCTGCTGCTGTTCGGCACGGCGGTCGCGCTGATGCTGCCGGTGGTCGCCGACGCCAGGCGGGTGACCGGCACGAAGCGCGCCGACCACCTCTTCGGCGGCGCGCGGGCCGACCGCATCCTCGGGTTCGGCGGCAACGATCACATCTTCGGCCGCGCCGGCAACGATGTGCTGATCGGAGGCGCGGGCGCCGATCGCATCGTCGGTGCGCCGGGCGACGACGACCTGAGGGGCGGCACGGGTGCCGACAAGCTCAACGGCGGCATCGGCGACGATCTGCTCGACGGCGGGCCGGGCAACGACATCCTGACCGGCAAGGCCGGCGACGACGACCTGCACGGCGGCGACGGCAACGACCGGCTGAATGCCAGCGCGGGGGAGGACGTGATCGACGCCGGCGCGGGCGACGACGTCATCGACGCCCGCGACGGCCAGGACGACATGATCGACTGCGGGCCGGGCGACGACACGGCGTACGTCGACGGCACCGAGGAGGGTGTCTTCGACTGCGAGAGCGTGGTGGGCCCGCCCACCACGCCCTGAGCAGCGCGCCGGCCCTCTAGCCCTGGCTCTCGACGATCAGGAGGATGTTGCCGTCCTGGTCGCGGAGCCAGAACATCGGCGGCACGGGGTTGCCGTCGCCGATGATGTCGTCGTCGACGTCGACGCCGGTCTCCCTGAGGGCGGCCTGCGTGGCCCGGGCGTCGTCGGTGTCCAGCGCGACGTTGGTGTTGGCGCCGGGCTGGAACTCGTTGCGCGCCGTGACCAGCGCGATCGTGGTCGCCCCGCCGGGCGGGCCCACCTCGACCCAGCGGTCGCCGTCGCCGAACGGGATGTCGGCGCGGACCTCGAAGCCGAGCTTCTCGGTGTAGAAGCCGATCGCCTTGTCCTGGTCGGAGACCGCAACCATCACGCGGCCCACCTGCTTGATGCTTGTCGTGGTCTGGCTCATGTCGATCCTCCTGGAGTTGGGTTGTGTCAGCTCAGACCGCGGCGCGCGTCGAAACTCATCGCGACTCACCGGCCGTCAAGCGAGTCTCCGGGCTGAACTCCTGCAGAGCTGCGCGAACGCTTCGTCGTCGGGCGAGTCCTGCCCCATCAGCGCGGAGCTTCCGCTGGTGCTCGAGCGCGCGAGCGGCGACCCGTCCGCCTGACCTCGGAGATCGTGCTCGAATAGTCGCCGGCCCACCCGCTGACACTCGAGGATCTCCCGACGCGGGCCGCGGCAGCGCAGGCGGATTCGGGCCCCACACCTGACATTGATCGGCCCCGAGGCTCAAGCCTGGCGCCTGCACAGTCGACTCCATGGGTATGCATCCCGAACCGCCTGTGGCGGTCGCCTCCGCGTACGAGCAACCGGACACGATCATCCCCCGGCAGAGCCTGCGCCACGGGGAGCAGCTTGCGTTGCGCGCAGCCGCCGTTCTGTTGCTCGCGACCATTATCGCTGCAGCGCTGCATCTGGTGTTCGACACGGGGGGCCCGTCCGTCGACGCCATCGTTCGCGACTGGGCGTCGTCGCTCGTGTATGTCCTCGCGGCGGCGATCGTGATGCTGCGCGCCGTGCGGGTGCGCCAGGCGCGCGGTCCGTGGCTCGTAATCGGCGTGGGCCTTTCGCTCTACGGTGTCGGCAACCTCCTCTGGGCGCTGTGGTTCGAGCACATGGCCTCGCCGCCGATCCCGTCAGCGTCCGATGGCTTGTGGCTTGCGCTCTATCCGGCGAGCTACGTGGGACTGGTCTGGCTTGCCAGGGGGGCGAAGCGGAGGGCGTCGGCCGGTGTGTGGCTCGACGGAATCGTGGCCGGCCTTGGCATCGCCGCGCTCGGCGCGGCGGTCGTCGTGGGCCCGGTCCTGAGTTCCGCCGCCGGGCCTGCGGCTGCCGTGGCGACGAACCTCGCCTACCCGGTCGGGGATCTGGTTCTCGCCGCGCTTGTCATCGGCATCCTTGCGTTTCGCGGGTGGCGGTTGGACAGGTGCTGGGCCATGCTGGGCGCCGGGTTCCTCGCGCTGTGCGTGGCCGACATCATCTACCTGCTGCACGTCGCCGGCGGCGCACCCGATTCGAGCCTGCTCGCGAACGTCTTCTACCTGTCGGGGGTGGCACTGCTCGCGCTGGCGGCCTGGCAGCCGACTGCCGGATCGCCGGCGCGTTCCGAAGGTCTGTCCGTACTGCTGATACCCGTTGCGTTCGCGGTCATGGCGGTGGGCGTGTTCCTCTACGACCACTTCAACCGCCTCGACCCGGTCGCGATCTCGCTCGCGACCTTGACCGTGCTCGGCGTCCTGGTGCGTACCGCGCTGACGTTTCGTGACGTGCGCGCTCTGGCCGAGACGCGGCGGCAAGCCACTACCGATGACCTGACGTCGCTTCCCAACCGGCGACTGTTCATGCACCGCGCGGCGCAGGCCATCAGCGCGGCGCTGGCGAGCGGCGGCAGCGCGGCGCTGTTCATCATCGACCTCGATCACTTCAAGGAGCTCAACGACACGCTCGGCCACCACGCCGGCGACGCGCTGCTGCGTCAGATCGGCCCGCGGATGCAGGGATCGTTGCGGGCCACCGATACGCTGGCTCGGCTCGGTGGCGATGAGTTCGGCCTGCTGGTCGGCTCGCCGTGTGACGAGGCGGCGGCCCGGCGGGTCGCCGACAAGCTGCTTGCCGGGCTCAGGGAGCCATTCGTGGTCGAGGGCATGCATCTGCGCGTGACCGCGAGCATCGGTATCGCGCTGTACCCCGCTCACGCGACCGACGCCGAGCAGCTGCTACAGCGGGCTGACGTCGCGATGTACCAGGCGAAGGTTGGGCAGACCGGCCACGAGCTCTACGCACGTGCCCGCGACAATCATTCGCGCGCGAATCTCGCCCTCGGTACCGAATTGCCAGCGGCGATCGCCGGTGGCGAGCTCGAGCTCCATTTCCAGCCCATCGCGGAGGCCCGCGGGCGCGGCATCCGTGGCATGGAGGCTCTCGTCCGCTGGCGCCATCCCGACCGTGGCCTGCTGGCGCCGGCGACGTTCGTCCCGCTGGCCGAGCAGCTGGGGATGATTCGTGATCTCACGCAGTGGGTCTTGGACACGGCCCTGGCCCAGTGCAAGGCTTGGCAGGACGAAGGGCATGAGCTCGTCGTGTCGGTCAACGTCGCCGCGGCCGATCTGCTGGACAGCGAGTTCCCTGCCCAAGTCGCTCGGGCTCTGGCGCGACATGACGTTGACCCCGACGCGCTCGTCCTCGAGGTGACCGAGTCCTCTGTGATGTCCGATCCCGCGCGAATCAGCGACGTGCTGGCGCGGTTGGGAGAGCTGGGCGTCGGGATTTCGCTCGACGACTTCGGCACCGGATACTCGTCGCTGGTGCACCTCAAGACGCTTCCGGTCAGCGAGGTGAAGATCGACCGGTCGTTCGTGAGCCGCATGCGGATCGACGAGACCGATCTGGCCATCGTCCGCTCGACCATCCAACTCGCCCACAACCTGGGCATGCGCGTCGTCGCCGAGGGAGTGGAGGACGACGCCACCTGGGCCGACCTCGCCGACCTCGGCTGCGAGCTCATCCAGGGTTACCGGCTGTCGCGTCCGCTCCCGGCTGCGGAGCTCACGGTGCTCCTGCCCCTGGAGGCCATGGCACCGCGGGCGTAGGGTCGGCGCGCACCCTGACGCCGGTCCGGGCGGGCTTCCCGGCGAAAACCGATAGGAATGCACGTATGGGTCGGATCCCCGCCAACATCGCCGAGCACGTCGGCCGCACGCCGATGGTCGAGCTCGCACGGCTCGCGCCGGAGGGCGTCGAGCTGTTCGGAAAGCTCGAATCGCTCAACCCGGGCGGGAGCGTCAAGGACCGCATCGGCGTCGCGATGATCGAGGCGGCCGAACGCGACGGCCGCATCGAACCCGGGCGCACGACGATCGTCGAGGCGACGAGCGGTAACACCGGCATCGCGCTGGCATTCGTGTGCGCGGCGAAGGGCTACGACCTGACCCTATTTTTGCCGCAGGGTATGAGCCGCGAGCGCGAGGGGCTGCTGCGGCTCTACGGCGCCAAGGTGCAGATCACCGAGTCGATGGGCGGGATGAGCGAGGCGGTCGACGCCGCCCGCGCGCTGGCCGATCGCGACGACGCGTTCCTGCCCGATCAGTTCTCCAACCCGGCCAATCCGGAGATCCACAGGCGCACGACCGCGCCGGAGCTGCTCGAGGCGCTCGACGGTCGGATCGACGTGCTGGTCGCCGGGGTCGGGACGGGCGGGACGATCACGGGGGTGGGGGAGGTGCTCAAGCAGCGCAACCCGGCCTTGCAGGTGATCGCGGTCGAGCCCGCGGCGTCGGCGGTTCTTTCGGGCCGCCCGGCGGGGCCGCACAAGATCCAGGGGATCGGCGCCGGCTTCGTCCCCGCGGTCCTGAACCGCGAGATCGTCGACGAGATCCTGCCGGTGGGCGACGAGGCCGCGATCGAGACCGCGCGGCTGGCGGCGCGGCGCGAGGGCGTGCTTTGCGGGATCTCGGGAGGCGCCGCGCTGTGGGCCGCGCTGGAGGTCGCGCGCCGCGGCGAATCGAAGGGCCGGAGGATCGTCGTGATCCTGCCCGACTCGGGCGAGCGCTACGTCTCGACGCCGTTCTTCGCCCCGGCCGCCTGAGCGGGCCGCAGGGCTACCCTTGTGTCGATGTTCGGCCTCGGGACGCTGGCCCGACTCACCCAGGAACTGCGGCAGGACGTGGCTGCGGTCCACGAGCGCGATCCGGCTGCCCGCGGCGTGTCGAGCGTCGAGATCGTGGCCACCTGGCCGGGCGTGCACGCGCTGCTGTCCCACCGGGTCGCCCACACGCTGCACGAGGCCGGCGTGCCCCTGGCGCCGCGCGCGATCGCTGCGGCCGCCCGCACGCTGACCGGGATCGAGATCCATCCGGCCGCGGAGATCGGCGACGGCTTCTTCATCGACCACGGCGCGGGCGTCGTCATCGGCGAGACCGCCGAGATTGGCGACGACGTGACGCTCTACCAGGGCGTGACCCTCGGCGGCACGGGCTTCGCCACCGGCAAGCGCCACCCGACCGTGCAGGACAACGTGACGATCGGGTCGGGCGCGAAGCTGCTCGGGCCGATCACGATCGGCCACGGGGCGAAGATCGGCGCGAACAGCGTCGTCATCCACGACGTGCCGGCGAACTCGACCGTCGTCGGCAACCCCGGCCATCCGGTGCGCGTCGACGGCACGCGGCCAGAGGGGCCCGACGCCGACTGGGTCCACCTGCCCGACCCGATCGCCGACGCGATCAAGGGGCTGGCGAGCCGGATCGGCGCGCTGGAGAAGGCGGTCGCCGAGTTGTCGGGCGACGCCGACCACGAGCCGCGCGGCGATGTGCGCCCGCTGCGGCCGGTGCGCGGCCCGAATCCGGCCGGCGGCTGAACGCAGCGGGGCCGCCTGGGCGACATTGCATCCGCTATGCGGAAGCAATGCAG
The DNA here is from genome assembly GCA_963825415.1 of uncultured Actinomycetes bacterium. Taxonomy (GTDB): domain Bacteria; phylum Actinomycetota; class Thermoleophilia; order Solirubrobacterales; family Solirubrobacteraceae; genus BP-464. Next base: position 34,558 of record CAWGTD010000008.1, read on the forward strand.
CCCGCGGCGAGCGCGGAAGAGGCTCAGTAGTAAACGGTCCGCGTGCGGTGGCGGGGGTGCGCCTTGTAGGCGTCGCCCTGCCCGCGCTCCCACAACCAGGTGTCGAGCAGGCGGGGAGCGATCGACAGGCGCGCGGCGAGCTGCTCGCACGCGTGCACGGCGCAGGCGCGGATCTCGCGTTCGCGTTCGTCCATCCTGAGGATCCGGCCCGAGTCGACGTGCTCGGCCAGGTCGGGGTGGTAGCGCAGCACGCCGTCGGTGCGCAGCACGTGGGGGACGAGGTTGTCGGCGAAGATCGTCAGGCGGTCGAGGTCGGCGAACTGCGCGATGCCGGCGAGCGCGAGGTCGCTGGGGACGATCTGGGCGCGCTTGTAGAAACCACGGTCGGCGAACATCGCCATGCCGGCGGCCAGCGTGGCGGCCAATCGCTCGGCCGAGCCGCCCGCCGCTGCGACGACGTCGAGCGCGCTGCGGTCGCCCAGGAATCGGCCGAGCTCGCGCAGCGCCTGGGCGTAGAGGGCCATCAGCTCGAGCGCCGGGGCCTGGCCGAGGATCTCGGCGATCCGGTCGGCGGTCATGGCGCGCAGCTGCTCGTTGGTGAGCGGGGCGTCGGCGCGGAAGTGGTCGGCCAGCGCCCAGGCGACCGTGTAGTAGCCCGAGCAGAGCGGGCGTTTCCTCAGCAGCGGGAACCAGCCCGAGCCGAAGTTGATCGCGTCGAGGATCAGCAGGTAGGTGGAGACATCCGCTGCCGCGCCCTCCAGGTAGTGGCGCTCCGGGTCGAGCTGCGGCGGTACGGACGGCGGGCTGTCGAGGTCGTAGGCGGCCAGGCCTTCGGGGTCGATCGTCACCCAGCGGGCCTGGTCGGCGACCGCGGCGCAGTGCTCCCGGACGTCGTCGCAGAGACCCATGATCACAATCCCGCCCGCCCCTGATCGTATCCTCGGTGTGGTGCCCGAAGCCCCCGCCGTCGATGACCTGCTCGCCGGGTTGAACCCGCCGCAGCGGGAGGCGGTGACGCACCCCGAGGGCCCGCTGCTGGTGCTCGCGGGCGCCGGATCGGGCAAGACCCGCGTGCTGACGCACCGCATCGCGTGGCTCGTGCACACCGAGCGTGCGCGCGCCGGCGAGATCCTCGCGATCACCTTCACCAACAAGGCCGCCCAGGAGATGCGCGAGCGCGTCGAGCTGCTGCTCGGCCGCTCGACGCGCACGATGTGGGTGATGACCTTCCACGCCGCCTGTGCGCGGATCCTGCGCGCCGAGGCCCCGCGGCTGGGCTACACGCGCCAGTACACGATCTACGACCAGGCGGACTCCCGGCGGCTGGTCAAGCGCTGCATCGACGCGCTCGACATCGACCCCAAGCGCTTCACTCCGGCCGCGGTTCAGTCGCAGATCTCGTCCGCGAAGAACCGGCTGAGCGACGCAGCGGCATATCGCGAGATCGTCGGCGGCTACTTCGAGCAGACCGTGGCCGACGTCTTCGAGCTCTACGAGAAGGAGCTCCATCGCATGAACGCGATGGACTTCGACGACCTGCTCGGCCGGACGGTCAACGTGCTCGAGCTGTTCCCCGAGGTGCGCGCTCGCTACTCGGCGTCGTTCCGTCACGTGCTCGTCGACGAGTACCAGGACACGAACCTCGCGCAGTACCGCCTTCTCCAGCTCATCGCAGACGAGCACCGGAACCTGATGGTCGTCGGCGACGACGCGCAGTCGATCTACGGCTTCCGCGGAGCCGACATCAGCAACATCCTGGGCTTCGAGGAGACGTTTCCCGACGCCCATGTGGTCAAGCTCGAGCAGAACTACCGCTCGACCCAGATGATCCTCGACGCCGCCAACGCGGTGATCTCGCACAACCGTGCGCAGAAGCCCAAGACGCTGTGGACCGAGGTCGGTGAGGGCGACCCGATCAAGGTTCGCGAGCTCGACGACGAGCACGCCGAGGCGCGGTTCGTCGTCGGTGAGGTGGACCGGCTCGTCGACGAGGGCGTCTCGCTGAACGAGATCGCGTGCTTCTACCGGACCAACGCGCAGTCGCGGGTGCTGGAGGACACGCTGGTGCGCCGCGAGATCCCCTACCAGGTCATCGGCGGCACGAAGTTCTACGAGCGCGCCGAGATCAAGGACGCGATCGCCTACCTGACCGTGCTGACCAATCCGCAAGACGCGATCTCCTTCACGCGCGTCGCAAACAGTCCAAGGCGCGGGATCGGGCAGACCTCCTTGTCACGGGTGCTGGCCCACGCCGACACGATGGGCATCTCGGTCTGGGACGCGGCGGCCGACCCCGCGAACGTGCCCGGCCTGGGCACCGCGGCGGTGCGGGCGTTCGAGCGCTTCATGAGCACGATGGCGGCTCTTCGGGGTCGCGCCGAGGAAGGCGTGCCCGTGGGCGACCTGCTCGAGGCCGTCCTGCACGAGTCCGGCTATCTGGAGTGGCTGGAGGCCGAGCGGACGATCGAGGCGCAGGGCCGGACCGAGAACCTCCAGGAGCTCGTCGAGGTCGGCCGCGAGTTCGACGCGCGCGCGGAGCAGGACACCGACACGCTCGACGTCTTCCTCCAGCAGATCTCGCTGATCGCCGACGCCGACACACGGCGCGACGACGAGGGCATGGCCACGCTGATGACGCTGCACAACGCGAAGGGCCTCGAGTACCCGATCGTCTTCATGATCGGCTGCGAGGAGGGCGTCTTCCCGCACAGCCGCGCGCTCGACGAGGGCGGGCTCGAGGAGGAGCGCCGGCTCTGTTACGTCGGGATCACACGGGCGATGCGCGACCTCTACATGACCTATGCGCGCCGCCGCGCGGTGTTCGGCGGCGCCAGCGCTCCCGGCCTGCCCAGCCGCTTCCTGGCCGAGCTTCCCTCCGACGTGATCGACGAGGACAGCCGGCCCGCGCCGGGCGGTCTGCTCTCCCGGGCGACGTCGTGGGCGTCGGCGGCGGCCGCGACGGTCGCCGGCGCCGAACGGAGTGGCGGCGGCGGCGCTGGCGGCGGAGGAGGCCCGTCCTTCCGGCTCGGCGACGACGTCGCGCATCCCGCGTTCGGGGAGGGCGTCGTGACGTCGGTCGAACCCGGCGGGATCGTGGTCGTCCGGTTCGCCAAGGACGGCTCGGAGCGCAAGCTGATGGCCGAATACGCGCCGCTGACGAGGCGTTAGCCGTGGCGGCCCGGGTGATCGACGGCAAGGCGGTGGCGGCGCGCGTGCGCGCCGAGGTCGCCGGCGAGACCGAGGCCGTCGCCGCCAAGAGCGGCCGCCCGCCGGGCCTGGCGACGATCCTGGTCGGCGACGACGCCGCCAGCGCCGTCTACGTCAACGGCAAGCAGAAGGCATGCGCGGAGGTCGGGATCAAGGGCTTCGACCACCGTCTCGCCGCCGATGCCTCCCAGGACGAGGTCGCCAGCCTCATCACACGGCTCAACGAGGACGACGCGGTCAGCGGAATCCTGCTCCAGCTGCCGGTGCCCGCCCAGATGGACGGCGTGTACCTCACCGGCCTGATCGACTCGCGCAAGGACGTCGACGGCCTGACCCCGCTCAGCGCAGGCCTGCTGGCGCTGGGCCGCGATGGCCTGCGGCCGTGCACGCCGACCGGCGTGATGCTGCTGCTCGCCGAGGCCGGGGTCGAGCTCGAAGGCCTCGAATGCGTCGTCGTCGGGCGTTCGAACCTGTTCGGCAAGCCGATGGCGCAACTCCTGCTGGGCGCCAACGCCACGGTGACCACGTGTCACTCGCGTACGCGCGACCTGCCGGGCGTCTGCCGGCGCGCCGACGTGCTGATCGCGGCGGTCGGCCGCCCCGAGATGGTCCGCGGCGACTGGGTCAAGCCCGGCGCGACCGTGATCGACGTCGGAATGAACCGGCTGGAGAGCGGACTCTTCGGCGATGTCGCGTTCGCGGAGGTGAGCGAGGTCGCGGGTGCGATCACGCCCGTCCCGGGCGGGGTGGGGCCGATGACGATCGCCTGTCTGCTGCGCAACACCGTGCTGGCGGCGCGGATGCAGCTTCCCGGCTAGCTTTCGGGCCGTGAAGAGGCTCAGACACGGGGAATGGATCGCGGGGTTCTTCGCGCTCGCGTTGTTCGGGGTGCTGTTCCTGGACTGGTTCAGGCTCGCCGCCGCGGTTTCGGGCACGACCGACCAGGGGGCGGCATTCGACGCGGTCTTCAGCCGCGAGGCGTCGGGCTGGTCGTCGCTGGGCTGGCTCGCGCTCGGCCTGTGCGACCTGGCGATCCTCGCCGGCATCGCGCTCGTGCTCGTCTCGGCCTCGCAGGAGAGCCCGGTGCTGCCCGTGCTTGCCGCAATCTGCTCGTCGCTGTTCGGAATCCTGGGGACGTTCGCCCTGCTGATCCAGCTGATCGCCCAGCCCGAGGACGACTCGTACACCGCGGTGAAGGCCGGCTGGTGGCTCGGGCTCGTCTGCGTAATGGGCATCGCTATCGGCGGCTGGCTGGCCATGCGCGACGACAGGACGCCCAACGCGCGCGAGCGACCGATCGAAGTCCGGCCCGTGCCGCCCGTCGAGGCCTAGCCTTCGGCGCCCGATGATCGATCGCGAACAGGTGCTGCACGTCGCCCGCTTGGCGCGCCTCCGGCTCTCCGACGAGGAGGTCGAGACGATGGCCTCCGAGCTGTCGAACATCCTCGAGCACATCGAGCGGATCAGCGAGCTCGACCTCGACGGAGTGCCGCCCACGTCGCACGTGGTCGACGTCGCGAACGCCCTGCGCGCCGACGAGCCGCGGCCGTCGCTGCCCCGCGAGGTGGCGCTGGCCGAGGCGCCCGCGACGCAGGACGGCGGCTTCCTCGTGCCGAGCCCGCAGGCGTGAGCGGGCTGATCGAGCTGACGGCGGCGCAGGCCGCCGAGCGCGTTCGCTCCAAGGAGATCAGCGCGGGCGAGCTGTTCGACGCCTACCGCGAGCGCGCCGCCGTCGAGGACCTCAACGCCTTCCTCTGGGTGGCCGACGAGGCACCCGAGGCGAACACCGACTCGCCGTTGGCGGGCGTGCCGCTCGGCGTCAAGGACCTCTTCTGCACCGAGGGGGTGCCGAGCCAGGCCGGTTCGCGGATCCTCGAGGGCTACAAGCCTCCCTACACGGCGACCGTCGTCGAGCGGCTACAGAGCGCCGGCGCCACGCTGCTCGGCAAGACGAACCAGGACGAGTTCGCGATGGGCTCGTCGAACGAGAACTCCGGTTACGGCCCGGTGCTGAACCCCTGGGATCGCACGCGCGTGCCGGGTGGATCGAGCGGCGGCAGCGCCGCGGCGGTCGCGGCGGGTCTGGCGCCCTGGGCGCTGGGCACCGACACCGGCGGCTCGATCCGCCAGCCGGCCGCGCTGTGCGGGATCGTCGGTCTGAAGCCCACCTACGGGACCGTCAGTCGCTACGGCATGATCGCCTTCGCCTCGTCGCTCGACCAGGCCGGGCCGCTAACCCGCGACGTGACCGACTGCGCGCTGCTGTACCGCCACATGACCGGCGCGGCCGATCCCTGCGACTCGACCTCCGTCGGCCACCCGGAGGAGATCGGGCTGCCGAGCGCCGAGCGCCTCGACGGCCTGCGCCTCGGCGTACCTGAGGAGCTCTCGGGCGAGGGCATCGAGGAGGGCGTGCTCGCCCGCTTCCGCGAGACGCTGAAGCTCGCGGAGGACCTCGGCGCGGTCGTCGAGACCTGCCGGCTGCCACACGCGCCGCACGCGCTCAGCGCCTACTACGTGATCGCGCCCGCCGAGGCGTCGGCGAACCTCGCCCGTTACGACGGCGTTCGCTACGGGCTGCGCATCGACGGCGACGGCGACCTCCTGTCGATGTACACCGAGACCCGCCACGACGGGTTCGGCCCCGAGGTCAAGCGCCGGATCCTGATCGGCACGTACGCGTTGTCGAGCGGCTACTACGACGCCTACTACGGCCGCGCGCAGCGCGTGCGGACCAAGATCGCCGAGGACTTCGCCACGGTCTTCGCCGACTTCGACTTCGTGGTCACGCCGACGAGCCCGACCGTCGCCTTCGAGCTCGGTTCGAAGACAGCCGACCCGCTGGCGATGTACCTCAACGACTACTGCACCGTGCCGATGCCGCTGGCCGGGATTCCGGCGATCTCGATCCCGTGCGGCCTCAGCGAGAACCTGCCGGTGGGCTTCCAGCTCGCCGGCCCGGCGTTCAGCGAGAACCGGCTGCTCGACGCGTCCTACGCGCTCGAGCAGGCGATCGGCTTCGAGAACCCGCACGTGCGCACATGAGCTACGAGCCCGTCATCGGCCTGGAGATCCACGTCCAGCTCAACACGCGCACCAAGATGTTCTGCGGGTGCGAGCTGAGCTTCGGCGAGCCGCCCAACACGCGCACCTGCCCTGTCTGCCTGGGCCTGCCCGGCGCGATCGGCGGCGGCGACGAGCTGGCGCCGATCGTCGCGGCCGCGCTGGCCGCCAACCCCGACGTGGCCGAGAAGCTGAAGACCGGCGACATGAAGCCGATCGGGGTCATCGTCGGCCATGTGATGCGCGAGACGCGCGGCCGCGCCGACGGCAAGGCGGTCACCAAGACCGTGCGCGAGCAGCTGGGCCTCTCGTAGGCGCAACGCACGCATTAGGGCACCCGTATTAGGGTTGCCTAATGCCACGCATTCCCCTCCTGCGACTCGCCGGTGTAGCAGCGGTGCTGATCGCCGCCGTGCTCGTGACCACGTCGCTGGCCCAGGACCCGACCAGCCCGACGCTTCCGGGCGGCAAGGTCAGGACCTTCTACATCGCCGCCGACACGGTGCCGTGGAACTACGCGCCCGAGCGGCGCAACATGATCACCGGTCGGCCCTTCGGCGATGTCGAGAGCATCTTCGTCCGCCACAGCAGCCGCCGCATCGGTTCCACCTACATGAAGTCGCTCTACCGCGAGTACACCGACGCGACCTTCACCCAGCTCGCCGCCCGCCCGCCGCAGTGGAAGCACCTCGGGTTCATGGGCCCGGCGATCCAGGCCGAGGTGGGCGACACGATCGTCGTGCACTTCAAGAACAACGCGCCGTTCCCGGCGGCCGTGCATCCGCACGGCGTGCGCTACGGCAAGGACTCCGAGGGCACGCCCTACAACGACGGCACGAGCGGTGCCGACAAGGCCGACGACGACGTCAAGCCCGGTGGCACGCACACCTACGTCTGGGAGGTCCCCGAGCGCGCCGGACCCGGCGCGGGCGACGGAAGCTCTGTCATGTGGATGTACCACGGCCATCGCGACGAGGTCTCCGACACCTACGCCGGCCTGATCGGGCCGCTGATCGTCACCGCCAAGGGGATGGCCAACCCGGACGGGAGCCCCAAGGACGTCGACCGCCAGTTCGTCGCGCTCTTCATGGTCCTCGACGAGAACCAGAGCCCCTACCTGGGACGCAACGTCAGGCGCTTCCTAGAGCGGCCGCCGTCCCGCAGGGGGCCGTCGGGCCGTCCGGGTCTCGGCCGGCGCGAGATCGCCGAGCTCGAGGGCGAGGAGGAGTTCGAGGAGAGCAACCTCATGCACTCGATCAACGGCTACGTCTACGGCAACGGCCCGGTGTTCGAGATGGGCAAGGACGAGCGCGTGCGCTGGTACACGATGGGCATGGGCACCGAGGTGGACCTGCACACGCCGCACTGGCACGGCAACGTCGTGACGACGGGCATGGGCATGCGCGCCGACGTGGTCTCGCTGCTGCCCGGCTCGATGGTGATGGCGGACATGGAGCCCGACGACCCGGGGACGTGGCTGTTCCACTGCCACGTCAACGACCACATCATCGCGGGCATGACCGCCCGCTACCGGGTCACTTGAGCGAGGCGTACCATCGCGCCATGAGCCGACTCATCCGCATGGACCACACCGGCCACACCACCCTCGCTGAGTGGACGGCCGCAGATGCCGAGGCCGTCGAGGGCGCCGTGCAGGCGTTCCGCGAGCAGCTCGACCTCGGCTACTACGGCATGGTCTCCACCGGCGAGGGTCACGCCGAGCAGGTGCGCGAGCTTCCGGTCGACGCCGATCTCGTGATCATGCGCCTGCCGATCTCCGGTGGCTGACTCTCGCCGCGCCTGCCTGCGTCCTCCCTCCCTCGCGTGCAGAGCACGCCACCGTCGGTGCGTCCTTGCCAGCCACGCCGATAGCTGAACCACCGCAGATCGGCGCGGGGTTGCCCGAGCTCGCCTCGGTCTACTGGCGCCAGCGCATGGACGCGGTGCGGCTGCGCCGGCGCGGGCGGCTGTGGACGCTGACCACCGTGGCCCACGTCGTGCCGTTCCTCCTGACGGCGGCCTTCCTCATGTACATCCAGCCGCTCGCGTTCGCCGTGGCCGCGGCGTGCGTCGCGCACGCGTGGATCATCCCGGCGCTCTACGCCCAGCGCGGCGCGAACGTGGTGCGCCCGAAGTCGCGCGCGCCGGAGGAAGCCGAGCGGGTGTCGGTCGGCCTGCTCGGTGACCTGGTCGACAACGACGCTCGCGAGCTGTACGCACGCACGGGCCTGGTGCTCGAGCGCGGCCGGCTCGGCGTGTGGCTGGTCGGCACCGCCGGGGCGCTGCTCGTCAGAGCCGGAGGCAGAAGGGTGGATTGCTGGTGCGTGCGCGTCGACGACCCCGATCTTCCGTCCGGCGACCGCATCGCCCACCTGTTGCTCGCCCTGCGCACCGACGAGGAGGGTTTCGCCACCGTCGCGAACCTCGCGTTCAGCGGCGCGCCCTGGCGGGTGCGGCGGCGGATGGACCGCGCCATGCGGCCGGCATTGGACGCGGGGTCGAGGGCGGCACGGGCGATCTTGGACGACGGGCCAAAGGCGAAAGACCTGCCAATCGCCAAGATTTCGCCATGATCGATCGCGCCACAGCTCGAATCGCCGCCGTTCCCGACGAAACTCCGCGCCCGTTCCACCGGTCCGAGGCCCAGCTGCGCCGCTACCGCCTGGCTCGTGTCCGAGTGGCCGACCTGCGGGCGCCGCGCGTGCGGCACCTGCATCTGGTGCGCACGTACGACTGAAGCCTTGCGGGCCCGCCTGGGCCGGGCGGTACGATCGGCGCATGTCTTCCGAGTCAGAGCGTGGCTCTTCGATCGGCGCACGGCTGATCGCGATCGTCGTCCTCGGGGTCGCTGCCTGGGTCCTGCTGAAGATCGTCATCGGGATCATCGCCGGCGTCGCCTGGGCGGTCGTTGCGGTCCTGGCCGTGATCGCCGTGATCTGGGCCTGGCGCACGATCACCTAGCAGCCCGGAGGGCTCATGCCCTACGTGATCATCGCCCTGTTCTTCGGCCTCGCCGGAGGCTTCGTCGGGCGCATGAAGGGGTCGTCGTTCTTCGTGTGGTTCGTGATCTCGGCGGTGGTGCCGTTCATCGGGCTGCTCGCCGCGCTGCTGTACCGGATGGACACCGACGAGCCGCGCCGGCAGTGCCCGACGTGCGGCAAGGTCTGCATGCTCCACGACGCCCTGTGCACCCGCTGCGGGACCGAGCTCGAGTTCCCCGACGAGCTGCTGCAACCGCCCGCCCCCGCCCTCTGAGGGCCTCCGACCCGGGGGTACACTCGATCGATGCGCGCGGTCGATGCGGTCATGGAGTGCCTGAAGGCGGAGGGCGTCGAGGTTGTCTTCGGACTGCCCGGCGGCGCCAACCTGCCTACCTACGACGCGCTCTACGACGCCGGGATCCGCCACGTGCTCGTCCGTCACGAGGCCGGCGGCGGCCACGCCGCCCAGGGCTATGCGAAGGCGACAGGCCGCGTGGGCGTGTGCTTCGCCACGTCGGGCCCGGGCGCCACCAACGTCGTCACGCCGATCGTCGACGCGATGATGGATTCCTGCCCGGTCGTGTTCATCACCGGCCAGGTGCGAACCGACCTGCTGGGCACCGACGGCTTCCAGGAGACCGACGTCATCGGCATCACGATGCCGGCGGTCAAGCACAGCTTCATGATCCAGCACCCGCTGGAGCTGCCGCGGGCGATCCACGAGGCCTTCCACATCGCAGGCTCCGGGCGCCCGGGCCCGGTCGTCGTCGACATTCCGGTCGACCTGTCGCGGGCGGACATCCCCTACGAGCCGGTCACCGACCTGAAGCTGCCGGGCTACCAGCCGACGACCGACGGCAACACCAAGCAGATCCGCCAGGCGGCCAAGGCGCTGGCCAGCGCGCGCCGGCCGGTCCTCTACGTCGGCGGCGGCGTGATCAACGCCGGCGCCTCGCCCGAGCTCGTCGAGCTGACCGAGCTCGGCCGCTTCCCGGTCACGTGCACGCTGTTGGCGCTCGGAGCGCTGCCCGGCACGCACGACCAGTGGCTCGGGATGCTCGGCATGCACGGCACCCGCACGGCGAACTACGCGATGGACGAGGCCGACCTCATCTGCGCGATCGGCGCGCGCTTCGACGACCGCATCACCGGCAAGCTCAGCGAGTTCGCCCCGCGCGCGAAGTTCATCCACATCGACATCGATCCGGCCGAGATCTCCAAGAACGTCCCGGCCCACATCCCAATCGTCGGCGACGCGAAGAACATCCTCGGCAAGCTGGTCAAGGAGTACCGCGCGCTCGAGGGCGTCGACAACAGCCGCCTGGACGCGTGGTGGCAGCGCATCGGCGAGTGGCAGACCAAGCACCCGCTGCGCTACGACGACTCCGACGGCACCGAGATCAAGCCCCAGCGGCTCGTCGAGGCGCTCTATGAGGCGACCGACAACGGCAAGTGCGTGCTGTCGACCGACATCGGCCAGCACCAGATGTGGGCGGCCCAGTACTTCCACTTCGACGGCCCACGCAACTGGATCCAGTCCGGCGGCCTGGGCACGATGGGCTTCGGGCTGCCTGCCGCGATGGGCGCCAAGGTCGGACGGCCCGACGAGCTGGTCGTCTGCCTGGCCGGCGACGGCTCGGTCCAGATGAACATGCAGGAGCTGTCGACGTGCGCCACCGAGGGCATCGACATCAAGGTCGTGATCATGAACAACGGCTACCTCGGCATGGTCCGCCAGTGGCAGGAGCTGTTCTGGGACAAGCGCTACAGCCAGGTGGACATGGGCGAATGGCCCGACTACGTCAAGCTCGCCGAGGCCCACGGCGCGACCGGCCTGCGGCTGACCGACAAGAGCTCGCTACTCGGCGACCTGCGCGAGGCGCTCGCCACGCCCGGCCCGGTGATGGTCGACGTGCGCGTGACGCGCGAGGAGAACGTCTACCCGATGATCGCGCCCGGCCAGGCCGCGCGCGACATGGTGGGATGACCGCGAAGCGGGCATCCAGTCACCTGCGGCCGGAGGCCGTGGGATCCCATCAGGACGCGGGGCTGGATGCCCCGCGGAGGTAACCCTATGGGCGAGCCCGGCACCAAGGAACTGCTGTCGCTCGAGGAGCTCGAGGCCAGCGGCGGCCTGCGCACCGGGCGCAAGCACGTCCTGTCGATCCTCGTGGAGAACAAGCCCGGCGTCCTGACCCGTATCGCGGGGCTCTTCGCCCGGCGCGGGTTCAACATCGACACATTGACCGTGGGGCCGACCGACGACGAGGCCGTGTCACGGATCACGCTGACCCTCGACGGGGCGATGCACCCGATCGACCAGGTCACCAAGCAGCTGCACAAGCTCATCAACGTGCTGAAGATCCGCGACCTCGAGCCGGCCGACACGGTCGCGCGCGAGCTCTGCCTGTTCAAGGTCGCCGCCGAGGGCACCGCCCGCGGCGAGGTCATGCAGATCTGCGAGATCTTCCGCGGCAAGGTCGTCGACGTCACCAAGCGCTCGATCATCCTCGAGATAACGGGGACGACCGAGAAGATCGAGGCGTTCGAGCGGATGGTCCGCCCGTTCGGCCTGATCGAGATGATCCGGACCGGCGAGATCGCAATCTCGCGCGGCCGCGGCGAAACCTGACGCTTGCGGGCGTCTCGCCGCGCCTGACGTCGCCGCTTGCGGCCGGTCCGTGCACGAGCACTGTCCCGGCCGCGCTCCTAGTCAGCCACGCCGATCCGCACGCGAAGCGTCAGGTTTTCTGGGAACTAACTCCGGACCCGGTTACGGCGTAGGAAGCGGCGGCGCGGGGCCTCGTCGGCCTCGTCGCGGTCGTCGATGCCGTCGCCGTCCAAGTCCATGTCCCGGTTGACGACGGTGCCGTCATCGGTGCGGTCGTTGCTGAAGCGGCCGCGGGTCGCGGTTCCGGCTGTGGTGGTGGCCGAGAGCTCGTCCTCGTAGGCGGCGTCGCGGACGCTGCGGACCGCGAGGCGGCCGAGTGCGAACGCGGCGAGCGCCGTGATCAACGCGCCGAGGCCGTAGAAGAACCCGAGCTCCTCGATCGCGCGCAGCGTGGTGCCGCCGTTGGGCGAGCCGGCGGCGCTGGCGCCGTCGTTCCACAGCGTGCTGACCGTCTGGCCGACGATGAACCAGATGCCGCCCGCAAGCGCGAGCCACGTGCCGGTGACGGCGCGGAAGCGGTGACGGCTGGCGAGCACGATCAGCCCGCCGAGCACCACTGCGGCGCCGGGCAGGATCGAGAGCCAGAAGCGCCCCGAGGTGTAGTCCCAGGTGGTGTCCGAGCCAATGGAGTAGTCGAAGTACGGGCCGATGAACGGGACGAACCCGCCCCACAGGCCAAGCAGAATCAGCAGAAATCCGTCGAATGCACCCTTGCTGCGACGAATGCGCACAGGAAGCCTCCCCTTAGTTCCGTTGCAAATGGTCTACCCGGGTAACGCGCCCGCTAGTGGCGGGGTTGGCTCCGTAGACTCGGAGCGGATGCCGATCGCGGCCGGCCAGCGGGACGGGTTTGCGCTTGATGCGGGCACCCGCGAGCGGTTGACGCGCCACGCCGAAGCGGCGGTTCGCCGCGCGCGACGGACCGCCGGTGAGGCGCTCGCCTCGGTGACGATGGTGCTCGAGGGCGCGGTCGATCCGGCGGCGGTGATCGCCGCCTCACGGACAGGCGGCGAGCCGTGGTTCGTGCTCGAACATCCCGACGACGGCGGCGCGGCGCTTGCAGCATTGGGCTGTGCACGATCGATCGAGGCGACGGGCGCGCGGCGGTTCGAGGATGTCGCGCGCGTGTGGCGGGGGCTGGCGGCCGAGGCGGCGGCTGATCCGCTCGATGGTCCCGCCGGCAGCGGGCTGATCGCCGTGGGCGGCTTCGCCTTCGAGCCGGCCGGCGGCGACGCGTCGCACTGGAGCGGCTTCGCGCCCGCGTCGCTGCACGTGCCCGATGTCGCAATCGCGCGGCGCGACGGCGAGACGCGGTTGACGGTGACCGTCGCCGCCGCTCCAGATGACGCGCCCGAAGACCTTCTTGCTCGCGCCGAGGCGCGGCTGGAATCGATGCGGATTGCCACGCTGCCACTACTGGATCCGAGCCCGGTCCAGCCGGCACGCGTGGCCAGCGCGATGCCGCCCGAGCACTACGTCGGTGCCGTCGAGCGCGCCGTGGAACGCATCCGCGGCGGCGCGCTGGAGAAGGTGGTGCTGGCGCGCGAGGTGCTCGTCCACGCCGGCGCTGCGCACGACGCGGCCGCCGTTCTGGGGGTCCTGCGCGAGGTGTTCCCGTCCTGCTTCGTGTTCGCCGTCGGCCGCGGCGAGAAGGCGTTCGTCGGCGCCACACCGGAGCTGCTGGTACGCCGCCAGGGGTTTCGCGCCTCGACGCTCGCTCTCGCGGGCACCACACGCCGCAGCGCGGATCCGGCCGTCGACGACCACCTCGGCGAGCAGCTCCTGCGCTCCACCAAGGACCGCGCCGAGCAGGCGATCGTGGCGCGGCGCATCGAGCGAACCCTGCGCCCGCACTCCGTCTGGGTCGCGGCGGCCGACGAGCCGGTCGTGGTCAAGATGGCCAACGTCCAGCACCTCGCCACGCCGATCCGCGCGCAGCTGCGCGATGCGATCGGCCTGGTCGACCTCGCCGGCGCACTGCACCCGACTCCCGCGGTCGGCGGGGAGCCGTTCGACGTCGCGGCGCCGCTGATTCCGGCGCTGGAGGGATTCGATCGCGGCTGGTATGCCGGGCCGATCGGGTGGACCGACGCGCACGAGGACGGCGAGCTGTGCGTCGCGCTGCGCTGCGCGTTGCTCGAAGGCCGCGAGGCGCGCTGCTACGCCGGCGTCGGCGTCGTGGCCGACTCCGACCCCCAGGCCGAGCTTGCGGAGACCGAGGCCAAGCTCGAGGCCCTGCTACCCGTCCTCAGCGCCTAGCTGCGCCGCGACCGCTTCCCAGACGCTGCGGTGCAGCGCGACGTTCTCGCCGCGGTCGGTGCGGATTTCGAGGATCGTGGTGCCCTCGGAGGACTCCAGACCGGCGTGGAGCTCCTCGACGGTCGTGACGAGCGTGTGGCGCGCGCCGTAGAGCGCCGCGGCTCGCGCGATGTCGAGGCCCGTCGGCGTGGCGACGTGCTCCTCGAAGATGTCGCGTCTGCGTCGCCACCGGGAGGAAGTCGAAGATTCCGCCGCCGCCGTTGTTGAGCACGACGATCGTCAGTGGGATCCCCAGGC
>CAWGTD010000009.1:0-406558 GCA_963825415.1 uncultured Actinomycetes bacterium
CCCGGGAATCCCCGGACAAGGCCCTCAACCTTGCGCGTCTACCAATTCCGCCACCGGCGCGAGGGCGCGGCCAGTATAGGCAGCGGTTGCGGTTCCGTCCGATGGGCTGATACCTTACGAACACACGTTCGACCAACCGCCCGTACCGGCCGACCCAGGAGGCCTCGCCGCCATGGATCTGACAAAGCGCCAGCAGGAGATTTTCGACTTCATCAAGCGCTATGCGGCCGAGCACGGCTACCCGCCCACGGTGCGGGACATCGGCAAGGCTGTCGGGCTGGCGTCGTCCTCGACGGTGCACGCACACCTTTCGAATCTCGAGCGCATCGGGATGCTGCGGCGCGACCCGTCCAAGCCCCGTGCGATCGAGATGCTCGACCGCGCGGTCGACACGGTTACCGCGCCGATCCGCTCGGCGCTCGGTGTCGAGAGCGGGCTGCCGCTCGTCGGTCAGGTCGCTGCCGGCCAGCCGATCCTCGCCGAGGAGAACATCGAGGAGTACATCCCGGTGCCCGAGCTCGCCGGCGGCGAGGACGGCGAGTACATCCTGCGCGTGAAGGGCGACTCGATGGTCGACGCCGGGATGCTCGAGGGCGACTACGTCGTGGTGCGCACCCAGGACACCGCCGAAGACGGCGAGATCGTCGTCGCGATGGTCGGCGAGGAGGCCACGGTCAAGCGCTTCTTCCGCGAGAAGGACCACGTGCGCCTTCAGCCGGAGAACACGACGATGGAGCCGATCCGGTCGAAGGACGTCAAGGTCCTGGGCCGGGTCGTCGGATTGTTCAGGAGCGTGCGATGAGCGCCGCGGTGCTGGAACGGCCGCAGGCTTTCGCCGCCGAGACGGTCGGTGGCGGCGGTCGGGCCTCGCTGGAGGACGTGCTCTCCGGCGCATGGGAGGGCCTGGCCGCCCACCGCACCGTCGGCTGCCCGGTCTGTAGTGGGCCGATGGCGCCGCGCTACGGCGCCTCGGGCGTCGCGCCGGTCGGCGGTCGCTGCGGCGACTGCGGCAGCGTTCTGGGCTGACGGCGCCCGGCATCCCGGTTAGGCTCGCCGACCAATGACCCGCTTCGAGGAGCTGCCCGCCGACCGCCGCGCCGTCCTGCAGCTGTTGCTCAAGCAGGGCAAGAGCTACGACGAGCTCGGGAGGCTGCTGCGGATCGACCGGCACCGGGTCCGCGAACGCGCGCGTGACGCGGTCCTGCACCTCGGGCCGCCCGAGCGCAAGGACGAGCTCGTCGACTACCTGCTCGGCCAGCAGACCCCGTCGCAGCAGGCGGCGAGCCGCGCGCTGCTGGAGGAGTCCGCCGAGGCGCGCTCGTGGGCGCGCGGTGTCGCGGCCGAGCTGCGTGGGATCGGGGCGGGAGACCTGCCGGAGATCCCGGCCGAGCGGGCCGGTGCAGCGCGCGCCGCTGCGCCGTCGGCCGCGACGGCGGCGGGGTTCGCAGAGGCGCCGCCGATCGCCGAGCGCCCGGTGCTGACCACACCCCGGCATCTGCACAGCCACGAGTTCCTGCGCCGCGAGGGCGACCGGCTGGCGCGCCACCCGCAGCTCGGCCTGGTCGGCCTGGTGATCATCGTCGGCGCCTTCTTCATGCTGACGGTCGGGGCCGGCGGTGCATCGGACTCGCTCGCGATCCTCGGGCCGATATCGACGTTCGCGCTGCCGGTGATCGCGATGATCGCCCTTTGGTGGGAGGACTGGCCGGGGTCGAGCCTGCGCGGCGGGCTTGCCGGCCTCGTCGACACCGTGATCATCCTCGTCGGCGCGGTGCTGCTGACGATGCTCGGGCAGATCGTCGTCGGGCACCTCGACCTGAAGGGCATCTTCGAGGTCGAGCCCGGTGACAACCACCTGGCCTCGTATCCGGCGACATTGCCCGTGGCAGGGCTCGCCTTCACCTGCATGATCCATCTGACGTTCGTCTGGGAGGGCTGGCCGCTGCGCCAGCTCGGGCGCTTCCGCTCGGGCGCGGCCGCGCTCACGATCTCGTGGGTCGTCGCCGTCGTCGCCTACCTGCTGCTGGCCAACACCGACGTCGTGTCCGAGGCCGACCGGGCGATGATCGGCCTGCACAATCCCGGTGGGCCGGTGGGCGTAGAGGAGCTCGGCGGCTGGCTGGTCACGGTGGCGACCTTCCAGGCGCTGTTCTTCATCGGCCTCAACGGCTGGCCGTTCTCGCACTACGAGGAGCGTGCCAAGCGCCTGTGGACCGGCAACCTCGCGATCATCGGCGGCGGCTGGCTGACCTATCTGATCCTGCACACCTGGCTGGATCTGACGATCGGCAAGATCAACGCGATCGGCGGCTGCATCATCGCGGCGACGGTGATCGCCGCGCTGCTGTTCGAAGGCTGGCCGAGCGCGCACCTGACACCGTCGCAGGGCCGGTGGGTGACCGTGGGCCTCGTCTCCGCCGGTGCGGTGGTTCTGTACGGCCTGCTGTCCCTGATCGCCGGTGGCGTCGACGAGTGGACGCGCGCGACGTCGAACGACTTCATCACGATCGCCGGGCTGAACTTCATCGCCGGCAGCGTGATCATCCACGTCGCGATCTGGAACCGATGGCCCCTCCACGAGATGATGGAGGAGGAGGGGGAGGCGCCGGCGCACGGCGCTTGACGCGAACGGCCCGCGCATGGCGGGCCGTTCGGCTGAAGGATGTCGGCCGAGGGCTCCTCTAGATGAGCGAGACGTTGACGGCCTTGGGGCCCTTGTCGCCGGCCTCGGCCTCGTAGGAGACCTTCGCGCCCTCCGACAAGGAGCGGTAGCCCTCGGAGTTGATCGCGGTGTGGTGGACGAAGAGGTCCTTGCCGGGCTCGTCGGGCGTGATGAACCCGAAGCCCTTCTCGTCGCTGAACCACTTCACGGTGCCGGTAGCCATTCTGGCGTTCCTCCGGTTGGTCTTGTGCTGCGTGCTCGGAGGAAGCGATGAAGCTGACCTGCGGGCGCTGGCACGTCTTCGCCGGGCTCCTACCCGGCCTTGTCGCGGCGGAAGGTAGCAGGAACAACCCCTGGAATGGCAACGAAGTTGGCGCTACCTTGGGCATGCAAGTCGTGCAGCCGCGGCGGGACAGAAAGCCCGTCGAGGAAAGTCCGGACACCGTAGGGCGAGGGTGGTCGGGAAATCCGACCCGGGGAAATCCCGCGGGAAAGTGCCACAGAGACATACCGCCGATGGCGCGGCCGCAGCTGAGTCGCGCACAGGCAAGGGTGAAAAGGTGCGGTAAGAGCGCACCGGCGTCCCGGTGACGGGGCGCGTCCAGGCAAACCCCACCCGGTGCAAGGCCAAGCAGGACCGTTTGCAGGCTGCCCGCCAAGGTCCAGGTAGGCCGCTCAGATGGATGGCTGTACTCGACAGAATCCGGCTTACAGACTTGCTACGGAAAGGCCCCGCTCCGGCGGGGCCTTTCTATTGCGTGACCGATGGGCCCCCGGGGTATGCGCACGGGGCATGGACGAACAACTTCCACCCGGCGGCTCGTTCTGGCTGGCGACGGCGCCGACGGTCGCCGCGCGGCCCGCGCTGGCCGGCGTGCGTCGATTGCGACGTCGCGGTGCTCGGCGGTGGCATCGCCGGGCTGACCACCGCCTACATGCTCGCCGCGGAGGGCGCCGACGTGGTCCTGCTCGAGGCGGCGACGCTCGGCGCGGGCGCCACCGGCAACACGACAGCGAAGGTCTCCTCGGCGCACGGGTTCTGTTACGCGCCGATCCGCCGCCGCCACGACGCCGAGACCGCGGCCGCGTATGCCGGCCTCAACGAGCGCGCGATCGCGTGGATCGAGGAGACCGCCGCGCGCGAGGGCATCGACTGCGACTGGCGGCGCCGGGCGAACTACACCTACACCACCGACCCGCAGCGCAGGGACGACATCGAGGCGGAGGCCGAGGCTTGCGTGGAGGCCGGGCTGGCGGGCGAACTGGTCGACGACACCCCGCTCCCGTTCGACGTGGTCGGCGCCGTGCGTGTCGACGGCCAGGCCGAATTCCACGCGATGAAGTGGCTGCTGGGGCTGGCCGATGCCGCCGAGCGTGCGGGCGCTCGCATCCACGAGGGCAGCCGCGCGCTGGAGGTGTCGTCGGGCAGTCCCTGCACGGTGCGCACCGAGGCCGGCGAGCTGCGGGCGCAGCGGGTGGTGGTCGCCACGCATTACCCGACGCTCGATCGCGGCCTGTTCTTCGCGCGGCTGAGCGCGCAGCGCAGCTACTGCGTCGGCCTGCGGTCCACGACGCCCCCGCCCGACGGCATGTTCCTGTCGATCGACTCGCCGACGCGCTCGGTGCGCTCGCATCCGACACCGCAAGGCGAGCTGCTGATCGTCGGCGGCGAGGGCCACAAGTCCGGCCAGGAGGAGCACACCGGCGAGCGTTACGCGGCGCTGGAGAGCTGGGCCGCGGAGCACTTCGGCGCCGCGTCGGTCGAGTATCGGTGGTCGGCGCAGGATCCGATGCCGCCCGACGAGCTGCCGTACGTCGGAGCGCTCGTGCCCCACAGCGACCGCCTCTTCGTCGCGACCGGCTTTCGCAAGTGGGGAATGACCAACGGCACCGCGGCCGCAGCCATCCTGCGCGATCGGCTGTTGGGCCGCGACGTGGGGGAGGGCGCCATCTTCGCGGCCAACCGCTTCGACCCGATCGCTGCCGGCCCCACGCTGGTCAAGGAGAACCTCAACGTCGCGGCGCACATGATCGGCGACCGGCTGGCGCGACCGGTCGACACCGAACGCCTGGGCTCCGACGAGGGCGGGATCATCCGCCGCGGCCTGCGCCGTGCAGCCGCCTACCGCGATGCGGCAGGCGCCCTGCACGTCTTCGGCTCGGCATGCACGCACCTCGGCTGCGAGCTGCGCTTCAACGAGGCCGAGCGCAGCTGGGACTGCCCCTGCCACGGCTCGCGCTTCGACGCCACCGACGGCCGCGTGCTCGAGGGCCCCGCGGTCAAGCCATTGACACCACTGGAGGAATCGTGAGCGACTCGCTGGAGACGTATCTCAACGACCATCTCGGCGGAGCCACGCTCGGCTGCGAGCACGCCCGCCAGCTCGAGGAGCTCGCCGGCGGAACGGCGCTTGGCGACGTGATGGCGCGGCTCGCGCCAGAGATCGAGGCCGACCGCGACGACCTCAAGGCGCTGATGGCCCGCGTCGGGGCCGACGAGAGCGCGGTCAAGAAGGCCGGCGCGTGGCTCGCCCAGCAGGCGGGCCGGCCGAAGTTCAGCGGCGCGACGTCGGGCGACAAGCAGCTCGGCATCTACCTCGCGCTGGAAACGCTGTCCCTCGGCGTGGCAGGAAAGCTGTGCCTGTGGGAGGCGCTGCTGCAGGTGCAGGACAAGCACCCCGCGCTCGCCGAAGCGGATCTCGAGCGGCTGGCCACGCGTGCCAAGGAGCAGCGCGCGACGCTCGAGGAGGAGCGGCTGAAGGCCGCCGTCGTGGCGTTCTAGTTGACCTGGACCTGGACGAGGTCGTGGACCGACTTGTGGAGCCCCTGCGACACGTAGTAGCGCAGCTCGAGGTTCTGCAGCTTGTTGTTGGTGTCGATGTAGCTCGTCAGGTCGACGGTGGCCGTGGTGGTCGCCGTGCTGCCGTTGGCCAGCGGGTAGTACTTCCACGACGCGCCGCCGTCGCCTGACGCCAGCAGCCAGACGCGCCCGTTCGCCGGCGGGTTGGCGGAGTGGTCGTAGGTGATGATCGCCTTCACGCTGCTGATCGCTGCCCCGGAGGCCACGGTCGGGCTGAAGACGAATTCGACATTCTGGTTCTCCAGCGGGATCCAGGTGGTCCCGCCGTTCTGGGTGAGCCACAGCGGGAGCTTGGTCGACGAGCCGTCGCAGGCGATCAGGCCGTTGTCGGCGTCGTAGAACCAGACGGCCTTGCAGTTCGACCCGGTCGTGGCGGTCATCGTCTGGGCGGCCCACGAGCTGCCGTTGTAGAACAGCACGGTGTTGGAGTCGCCGGCGATCCAGACGTGGGTGGAGTCGACGATGCTGAGCTCCTGGAGCTTGTTCGTCGTGCCCGAGGTCTGTGCGCCCCACGACGATCCGCCGTTGGTCGTGTAGCGGATCACGCCCGAGTCGCCCACCGCCCAGCCGGTGTTGTTGTCGAGGAATCGGATGCCGTTGAGGTTGGTCGCGACGCCCGAGGTCTGCGCGGCCCAGGTCGAGCCGTTGTAGAAGATGATCGTCCCGCTCGCCCCGTCGGCCCAAACATGCGTGGCGTCGTGCGCATGGACGCCGTTGAGGTTGTTGGCGGTGTTGGAGGTCTGGGCTCCCCAGCTGGTGCCGTTGTAGAAGCGGACCGTGCCGGACGCCCCGACCGCCCAGACGTGGGTCGAGTCCAGCGCCGTGACGTTGGTCAGGTTGTTGGCGGTGCCCGAGGTCTGGGCGGCCCAGTTGGTGCCGCCGTTGGTGGTGTTCCAGATGACGCCGCCCGCGCCCACCGCCCAGCACGTGGTCGTGCTGATGCACGTGATGTCCTCCATGTTGGTGGAGCCCGGCGTGGTCTGAAGCGTCCAGTCGACGCCGCCGTTGGTGGACTTCATGATGTGCCCGCTCGCACCGGCGGTGTAGGCAGTGGTCGCGCTCGCCATCACCACGCCACGGGTGTTGACGGTGTCGATGCCGCGGTCGGCCACCCAGTTCGACGAGTTGGTGAACGAGCTGTTGTCGGCGAGCGAGATCGCCGTGAGGTTGGCGCCGGTCAGTGCGACCGGCGAGGCCGCGGTGCGGTCCGTGCCGGATGCCGGGTTGAGCGACAGCGTCTGGTTGTTGGCGCTCGTCGTCGAGGTCCAGCTCTTGTAGTACGCGGTGACGCGGTAGTAGTACTGCGTGTTGTAGACGGCGGTGGTATCGGTGTAACTCGTCGACAGATTCAGGCCGATCCGGCCGATCTTGTCGGCCGCCGTCTCGGTGAACCACATGTTCCCGTCGGGCCCCGCGGTGATGCGGTTGGGCTGCGCCGCCGCGGTGGGGACCGAGGTCTCGGTCACCGTGCCGGCCGTGGTCATCTTGGCGACCTTGTTGCCGGTCAGCTCGGTGAACCACATGTTGCCGTCGGGTCCGGCGGCGATGCCGGTCGGCTGGCTGGAGGCCGTGATGCCCGACGTGAACTCCGGCACCGGCGTCGTGTCGCCCCACGGCGGGATCTGGCCGATCTTGGTGGTGCCCGCCGAGGCGAACCAGATGTCGCCGTCCGGCCCCGCGGCGACGCCCTTGGGCGAGCTGCTCGCGGTCGGCACGCTGAACTCGGTGACCGTCCCCGCCGTGGTCACCTTGGCGATCTTGTTGGCGTTCAGCTCGGTGAACCACAGGTTGCCGTCGGGGCCGCGGTCGATCCCGTAGGGCTGGCTGGCCGCGGTGGTCGTCTGGTACTCGGTGACCGTGCCGCCGGTGGTGATCTTCGCCACCCTGCGCTGGTTCTGCTCGGTGAACCACAGGTTGCCGTCGGGGCCGACGACGATCGAGTTGGGCTGGGCGGTGGCGGTGGTCACGGCGTACTCCGTGAATGTCCCGGAGGTCGTCAGCTTGCCGATCTTGTTGCCGTTGGTCTCGGTGAACCACAGGTTCCCGTCGGGCCCGGCGACGATGTCCTTGGGCTGGCTCGAGGCGGTCGGGACCGTGTACTCGGCGATGATCGAGCCGTCGGTGGGGTGAAACCTTGGCGATCTTGTTGGCTGCCAGCTCGGTGACCCAGACGTTGCCGTCGGGGCCGGTGGTGATGCCGCTCGGCTGGCTGCCCGCGGCGAACCCGCCGTACTCGGTGACGCCGGTGACGCCCACCGGCATCGTGGCAATCGTCGAGTAGGTGCCGTTCGGTGTGGTCGCGCGTTCGATCTTGTAGCCCGCGACGTAGCTGTCGGCAGAGGCCGCCCACGTCAGCGTCGTCATCCCTCCCGAGACCGAGGTGTGGACGGACACCGGCGTGCCCGCCGGGTCGAGCGTGTCCATCGAGAAGGAGTTGCCACTCTGCGTGGTCGTGTTGAAGAACGCCGCGTAGGCCGTGCCGGCCAGCGAGGCTAGGACGGCCACGGCGACGACCATGCCGAACAGCGACCGGGGTGCGCGAAACCTAGGCAGCCGCGGCATCGTCGGACGTGTCCTCGGAGGGCTCGGACCAGATGCGGCGGAACTCGTAGAGGCCCAGCAGCAGCACCGGGACCACGATCAGGGCAAGACGACCGAACTTGCTGCCCGCGCGGTTGGTGATGTAGCCGATCTTGGGGACGTGGTAGCGGGCCAGGCCGATGTTGCCGTTCAGCGGTACCGACCAGCTCTCGGTCGAGAGGTTCGCGTCGCCCTGCGTGACGAACTCGGCGCGCTGGCCGTGGATGCGGATCGAGACGACGCGGTGGGTATAGGTCTCGCCCGGCTTGTTGGGCGCCTTGAACGTGACGACGTCGCCCACCTTGGCCTGCAGCGGGGCGATCCGGCGCTCCATCACCACGTCGCCGACCCCGAGGGTCGGGGTCATGCTGCCCGACAGGATCGTCACGAAGTGAAAGCCGAACATCATCGGGGCGATGACGATCACGGCCACCGGCAGGCCGATGCCGGCGGCGAGGTTCATGAGGATCCGCGCCACGCTCCGGGCGATGCCTGGCTGCGGGCCGGCCTTGGCCTGCTCGCGGCGCTCGCGGCGGCTCGGGCGCGCTGGCGCCGTGGTTTCGATCCCGGTCGGGGCGACCTCGAACGCGCTCATGAGTTGCGCGCCTCCCAGGTGAACGAGGCGGCGCCGGTCAGGCCCTGCGACGCGTTGACGTCCTGGGCGGTGACCGTGAACTTGTAGGAGTGGGCCTCGGGGTTGGTCCAGGTCTCGGTGCCGCCGCCGACCGCCGGGTCGGAGATACCGGCCGCGTAGGAGCTCGGGAATGCGCTCAGCGTGCCGCTGTAGATCACGCCGTTGCCCTGGCCGATGTAGTTGTTGGCGTCGGCCGTGAAGTTCGTGCAGGAGCGGTAGCTGGGGCTCGAGTCGGTTCCGCGCGTGACCGTGAGGTTCAGATACGGCGCCAGCGACCCCGTGCCGCTGCCGTAGAGCTTGACCGTCGCGCTCAGGGTGCCGCTGTAGCTGACCTGGATGCAGCCCGTGTCGGTGTCGCCCGGCTTGGCGTTGGCCAACGAGATCAGCGCCGTGGCGTTGTGGTTGTCGGTGATCGACACCGTGCCGGCCTGGAAGGTGTCGCCGGTGTTCGACGTCGTCGAGTTGAACGCCGCGTAGCTGCCCATCCCCGCGATCAGGCCGGTGAGGCCGAGCATCAGCATCGCCGTCAGCACCCTGCGCCGACGGCTGAGGGCGGGGGCCCCGGCGCGGGTGCGCGAGCGCTCACGCGACGACCCGATCGCCGCGCCCACGGCGAGCGACCCGAGCACGGCCAGGACGGGGAGGAGGATGTCCATCAGGCGCCGGCCGGAGGCAGGCCGTCGAAGGTCAGCGGGATCCGCGCGGACTGCGCGACGTAGCCGCGCGTACCGCGCGGCACCCAGGCGACCATCTCCATCGTGAACACGCGGTGGCTCTCGACCGTGCCCAGGTCGGCGCCCTTGCGCAGCTCGCCGAGCGTGCCGTCGAATACCTGGCGCCCGCGCGAGCTGACGTGCAGGTGCAGGAGGTCGTCGGCCGCATGCGAGGTGAACGCGGTACGGACCTTGACCGCGAGCGCGGTGCCGGAGGCGTTGCGCAGCGAGACCTTGAGATGCAGCCCGTCCTGGGGCGACGACGGACGCAACGTCGAGTGCCACACCGTCTTGGAGGGCTGGATGTCCAGCACCATCGAGGGTTGTGGCACGAGCGAGACGTGAATGCCGGTGGTCGCCCTTCCGCCCGCCACGTTCCCGCCGATCAGGACCGGAAGGATCAGCGCGAGGCCGATGAGAAACGCGCCCGACTCGAGAAGTGATCTCAGGCGGCGGTCCATGGAGTCAGCTCACTTCGCCGGTGGGGCGGCCCGCAGGCCGCCCCCCGGTGCATTCAGTGAGGATTAGGTGCTGCGGGCTTCCCACGTGAACGAGTGGGTGCCGGTGCCCACCGCGGTGGTGTGGGCGTTCGCGGTGGCGTCGTCGACGACCGACACCGTGAAGCGGTAGTCGACCGAGTCGTTCTGGGCCCACGCGCCGGCGGCGGCCTTGCCGTCGATGCCGGCGGCGTAGGTAGCCGGGACCGTGTCCATGTCCGCGTCGAACGCGGTGGAGGCGGCGGAGAAGCCGGCGCACGACATGGTGTTGTCGAGCGTGGTCAGGCCCGAGCCGCGCTCGACCTTGAGGTGGAACTTGGTGCCGTTGGTGATGGCAGAGCTGTAGAGCTTGACCGCGGCAGAGCCGATCGAGCCGGTGTAGGTCACGCGCACGCAGGCGACGGTGCTGTCGCTCGGCTTCTTGTCGGTGCCGGTGTACAGCGTGGTCGCGCCGACGTGCTGGTCGATCTTGACCGAGCCCGCGGCGTAGGTGTTGCCGGAGTTGGTGGTCGTCGCGGTGAACGCCGACCACGTGCCGAAGCCCGCAATCGCGCCCACCAGGCCAATGACCAGTAGTGAGACGAAGATCTTGCGCGTGCGGTTCATGGGCTTTTGATCGGACGTCAGAGTGATGACTTGAATAACTGCGGAAAACCTGGACGGAGTTCGCAGACGCGCCCTAGTTGTTGCGGGCTTCCCACGTGAACGTGTGCGAGCCGGTGCCCAGCGCACTCGTGTGCGCGTTGGGCGTGGTGTCGTCGTTGACGGTGACCGTGAACCGGTAGTCCACGGCGTCGTTCTGGACCCATGCGGCGCCGGCGGCCTTGCCGTCGATGCCGGCCGCATAGCTCGTCCCCAGGGTGTCCATGTTGGCGTCGAACGCCGTCGACGACGCAGAGAAGCCGCTGCAGGACATCGAGCTGTCGAGCGTCGTCAGGCCCGATCCGCGCTCGACCTTCAGGCGAAACAGCGTGCCGTTGGTGATCCCGGCGGAGCCGTAGAGCTTGACCGAGGCGCCCAGCGACGCGCCGTACGTGACGCGGACACACGCGACCGTGCTGTCACCGGGCTTCTTGTTCGATCCCGTGTAGAGAGTGGTCGCACCGCTGTGCTGGTCGATCTTGACCGAGCCGGCGGTGTAGCTGTTGCCGGTGTTGGTGGTCGTCGCGGTGAAGGCCGACCACGTGCCGAGGCCACCGACGACGCCCATGACGCCGAGGATCACACACGACATCACGATCTTGCGCGCGCGACTCACGAACCCTGTCATCGGAGTTCGCGAGGCGGACTTGAGCGGCTTTAGCGAACCCCACCCGCATGGACGATTGTCCGAAAGCGGCGTTATGTGCCGCTACGGGCCGAGCTCTACGAACTGCTCGTACGTGCCGCGATCGAAGAACGGCAGCGGTTCCGGCGCCGTGGCGCCGACCGCGCCGACCTCGTACATCCGCCGCGGTTCGCGCCATTTCGCCACGTCGGAGGTCTTGAAGCGCGTGGCGAGCAGGTCGAAGGCGGCCGCCGCGGCCTTGCGGTAGTCGGCCGGCTTCAACGTCCGCAGGCCGGTGGACTCGAGGTGCGTGGCGTCGAAGTAGTGGTAGCCGGCTGCATGGTGGTACGCGCCTTGGAGCGGGCTCAGCACGCCTTCGTCGGCCAGCATGTCGGCGGCCTCGCCGTACTTGGTGCGAACGATTTCGGCCAGCTGCGCGCGGAACGTGTCCCAGGTCGCCACGCCGGGGTCGACCGTGCCGTCGTCGGCGGTGCGGGCGTAGGAGCCGTCCCAGGCCAGCAGCGTCGCCAGCACCGTCGCCGCGTTGCCGGTGGCGCCCTTCGAGGCGCGCCGCAGCCGCGCGGTGGCCAGCGGGAACTGCTGGGCGACCGTGCCCTCGCGGTGGTCGAGGCCCTGCATGCCCTCGAAGCTCGGGTTCTTGGCCAGGTCGCGGACGAGCCGGAACAGCCAGCCGACGCGGAAGAACGGCCCGTCCATGCGCTTGCGCGCCGTGCCGTCGCCCGCCGTCCAGCCGACGGAGGGCAGGTTGTTCCAGTTCGCGAGCCAGCCCTGCTTGGGGTCGATGACGTGCGGCATCTTGCGGCGGTCGAGCAGGCCACGCCACTCGGCCTCGCCGGTCCCGGGGAACGGCAGCCGTTCGTCGAAGCCCCGCGGGCGCAGCGGCACCAAACCGGGATGCCAGTAGCCGATGTGGCCCTGGTCGTCGGCGGCCATCAGGTTCTCGTTCCACGTCATGTTCAGCGCCGCGGCGTCGACTTCGCGCACGCTCGCCGCGTTCTCCAGCCCGGCGAGCCCGATCAGCGTCTCGAGCTCGCGACCCCACAGGGCGTAGCGCCGCGCGTAGGCCACGTCGCCGGCGCGCGCCTCGACCGGGCCGTGCACCGTGCGGCAGACCCGCACGGTCTTCGAGCCCGACTCGGGCGTCTTGGTGCTCAGCAGATCGCTCGGCGGGCTGTCGTAGTCGATGCGCTCGTCGCGGCAGTCCATGTCGCGGACCTGGCCCTTGTACGTGTACTGCTCGGGGTGCCCGGGAACGAGCCGCTCGGCGTAGAGGTCGTCGGCGTCCGAGGCTCCCGTCGTCACGCCCCACGCGACATGACGGTTCCAGCCCGCCCCGATCACCGGCACGCCCGGCGCGGTCATGCCCCGGACCTCCAGCCCCGGTGCGTGCAGCTCGAGCTCGAGCAGCTTCTCGGGGGCATCGAAGCCCAGCTGCGGGCCGTTGAACAGGTAGGCATGGCCGCCCGCACCGCGGATTGCATACATCGAGGACCCGCCCAACCTGGGCACGAAGCCCGCCAGGCCGCCGGCCGAGCGCGACGAAGCGGGCGGCGGGGTGCCGATCGCCGTCGTCCCTGCGGCGGTCGGGAACGGCAGCGTGCGCGCGAGCGCGGCCGACCGGCGCAGCGCCCGGCGCTCCTGGGCTCGCGTGCGCCCCGGCTGCGACGGCCACGCACCCTCGCTCGCCGGGATCGTGGTCAGCGACCGCTTCGTGCGCAGCGGCACCAGCGCGTTCAGCGCCTTGGTGCCGCCGAGCTGCAGTGCGCGCATGTTGGCCAGCTCGAGGCCCTCGGGGTCGGCGTTGGTTGCGATCGTGCGAGCGAGATAGATCCCGACGGACAGCGAGTCGTGCAGCGTCCAAGGGACCAGTGTGGTGCCGGTCGCCGGGTACTCCGCCGGCAGGTCGCGCGGGTTGGCCTGCACGTGCGCGATCCAGGCGTTGACGCCGTCGGTGTAGGCGGCGAAGCGGGGCTTGAGGTCGGAGGGGATCGTCTCGAACTGCTTGTCGATCTCAGCCGGCGTATAGAAGTCCTGGCGCACGATCCGGTCGTCGTCGAGCCGGCTGGAACCGACGATCTCCGAGAGCTTGCCCTGCGTCGCGTGGCGGAACAGCTCGAGCTCGAAGAGCCGGTCCTGAGCGACGGCGTAGCCCGCGCCCCACCACGCGTTCAGCTGCGAGTCGGCCGTGATCGCGGGCACGCCGAGGGAGTCGCGGGTGATCGAGACGCCGGGCTTGGGCGC
This sequence comes from uncultured Actinomycetes bacterium, assembly GCA_963825415.1. Lineage (GTDB taxonomy): Bacteria > Actinomycetota > Thermoleophilia > Solirubrobacterales > Solirubrobacteraceae > BP-464. The sequence continues at coordinate 13,476 of CAWGTD010000009.1, forward strand.
CTCCGTGACGCCGGGCTGGCCCCACAGCGCGGGCTTCCAGTCGAAGGCGGAGAACAGCGGCGACTGGTCGTAGAGGTGCGGCGAGCCCGTCCCGTCGGCCACGCCCGCGATCGACACGAAGCCGCTCTGCCCCGGCGGCAGGATCGTCTCGGCCTGCAGGACGTCCGCTCGAGCCGACGCCGGAAGCAGCAGCAGGAACAACGCGGCGTAGCGGGGCAGAGGGCGCATGGGCGGCGCGGACGCTACCGCGAAGCAACCTGCCGCAATCTAGGTAGACCCCGATCCAACATCGGTCCATCGCTCTCTTGTGCAACCGGCGAGGCTCCGATACCCGCCCCGACAGCCGGAAAGAGGGGCAAACCGTTCGCGAGGACGGGACGCAAAGCTAGAGGTCTCGCATGGAGTGAGATAGCTCGGCCGCCGGTGAAAGAAAGCTGGATCAAGGAGGATCCTCGTGCCGATTTCACTGACGCCCCTCGCATGGCATCGCCGACCGCTCGCCCTGCTGGCTGCCAGCTTCGCTCTTCTCGCCGCCGCCGTCCTGCCGCTGGCATGGACCGGAGGCAGCGCCCCCTCGGTGCTCACGCAGAGCGCCACGCCCGCCGCGACGTCGATCGGCTCGATCGCCGCGACGCATCCGACGCGGCAGGTGGAGGTCGTCGTACAGCTCAACTCTCGCGTTCGCTGGGACTCCGGCCGCGAGCTGCTGGCCTCCTACGGCGGCCGCGTCACCCGTGACCTTCACATCATCCGCGGCTATGGCGCCCGGATGACCGCCGTCCAGGCCCAGCGCCTCGCGGCCGACCCGAGCGTGAAGGCGCTGACCCTTAACTACGAGGTCACGCCGTCGCGCGTCGCCAACCCGAACAACGTCAACACGGCGTTCCTGCAGTCGACCCGCGTCGACAAGCTTTGGGAGAACAAGCCTTGGGCGACCGGCGAGGGTGTCACCGTCGCCGTGGTCGACACCGGCATCGACGGTGACCTGCCCGACTTCCGTGCGGCCGATGGTTCGAGCCGCGTGATCGCGAGCGTCGCCGTCCATCCCGACGCCACGAATGAGGAGGACGGGTACGGCCACGGCACGCACGTCGCCGGCCTGCTCGCGGGCAACGGCGCCTACCGCGATGCCGGCGACCCGCTGCAGGGCAGGTACTCGGGCGTGGCGCCCGAGGCCAAGCTGGTCAACGTCAAGGTCTCCGACGACCACGGCAACACCAGCGTGCTCGACGTCATCTACGGCCTGCAGTTCGTCGTCGACCACCAGGACGAGTACGGCATCCGCGTCGTCAACCTCTCGCTCAACTCGAGCATCGCCCAGAGCTACAAGGTCGACCCGCTCGACGCGGCCGTCGAGTCCGCCTGGTTCCACGGCATGGTGGTCGTGACGGCCGCCGGCAACCGCGGCGGCGACGCCGATGCGGTCAACTACGCCCCGGCCAACGATCCCTACGTGATCACCGTCGGTGCTGTCGACGACCAGAACACGAAGTCGTATGTCGACGACTTCGTGCCCAGCTGGTCCAGCCACGGCACCACGCAGGACGGCCACGTCAAGCCGGAGGTCATGGCCCCGGGCGCCCACATGGTGGGGCCGCTGGCTCCGGGCAGCGACTTTGCATCGATGTGCCCGACCTGCGTCGTGCGCGGCCAGTACATCCGCCTCGGCGGAACGTCGATGGCGGCGCCGATGGTCGCGGGCATCGCCGCCGACCTGCTCTCGATGTACCCGGGCGCGAAGCCCAACCAGATCAAGGGCACGATCATGTCGGGCACCCGCGCCACGATCGACGGGCAGCCCGCGGTCAACGCGTGGGGCGCTTCGCTGGGCGTGAGCCTCGTCAGCAACGTCGGCCTCACGCCGAACCCGCTGGTCGACGCCGCCACAGGCAACATCGACTACAGCCGCGCGTCATGGAGCCGCGCGAGCTGGAGCCGCGCGTCGTGGAGCCGCGCGAGCTGGAGCCGCGCGAGCTGGAGCTGCGACTGCCTCGGCTCGTTGATCACCGACCCCGCGGATCCCACCCGGGCTTCGTGGAGCCGCGCGAGCTGGAGTCGCGCGAGCTGGAGTCGCGCGAGCTGGTCGACCAGCTTCGGCCTCTAGGCCTGAGCACCAAGTCCCACTGCGCCGGCCCGCCTCGAGCGGGCCGGTTGCGTTCTGGGCTCAGATCCTCAGCGCGCCGGCCAGCGGGCAGATCCCGCCGAACGCCTTGCGCGAGAACCGCAGCTGCGTGGTGCTCGACGCTCGGGAGACCAGCGGTGCCGTGACCGTCGGCGCGTTCGCCGGGCTGCCCTCGAACTTCAGGACGTCGACGCCGCGCCCGAAGTCCGCGACGAACACGTAGCCGTTGTGCCAGTAGGCGGCCCACGTGTTGCTGTCGGAGTTCACGAAGTAGCCGACCTGACGGATGTCGGTCGGGTCCGACGTGTCGAGGAAGCGCACGCCCTGTGAGTAGAAGGCGTTGGCGGTCAGGCCGTCGCCCCGCGAGGTGAAGTAGTGCGCGGAGTCGCAGCCGGTGCTGCCCTCCTGGTGCTCGGGCGTCCAGGTGTCGAGCACGGTCATGCGCTTGGTCGGCGCCGTGTCGGGCTTGAAGCCCTGGCCGTTGTAGGTGCCGGCGAGGTCGTAGGCGACGAAGCGGCCCGCGGTCGCGCAGTCCGAGACGATGTTCTCCTCGGTCCCCAGGAGCACGCGGTTGCGCGGGACGCCGCCCGGTCCGGGCTTCGCTCCGCCCTTCACCCAGTCGTGCCAGGAGTTGTGCATGAAGCGCGAGCTGGTGGCGGACTCGGGCGAGCCGGCGCCGCCGTACGGGATCGGCTTGCAGCCGGTCGCCGTCTCGACGCTGCCGGTCAGCGGGTTGCGGTGCTCGCCGCTGGTCCAGTAGCCGCGCACGCCGCCCTCGCCGCTCACCCAGGCGATTCCGCGCTTGTCGACCTGGACGTCGTGGACGTAGCCGCTCTTGCCGTCGAAGTGATCGGTGTCGATCGGTTCGGCGCAGGGCTTGGGGCTCGTCGGGTCGGTCACGTCGGTGGAGTAGATCGGCCGGCCGCTGAACTGCGGCTGGGTCTGCGCGTTGGCGTAGGGGCCCGAGGTCCAGACGTAGTCGCAGCTGTTCACACACGTCGTCGTGTGGCCGGCTGGGACCGTGAACATGTTGAGCTGGATCATCAGCGCCGGGTTCGAGACGTCGATGATGTGGACCGCGCCGTATGGGAACGTCGCGCCGCTCGTCGCCGGGCTGGTGAACCCGCGCGGGTCGCGACTGATGAACAGCCGCTTGCGGACCGGGTCGAGGTCGACGTCCTCGTTCTCCCAGATGTACATCGGCAGCGCGCCGAGCAGCGTCGGGCTGGCGGGGTCGCTGACGTCGTAGGAGTAGACGCCGTGGACGGTCGACACGAACATCGTGTCGTCGATGAAGTTGATCGAGATCGCCGCCTGCATCGTGGGGATCGAGGCGATGCTCTGGACGTTGTCGGACTGCGCGGCACCCGCTTGCGGTGCGGCGACGGACAACCCCGCCAGGGCCACGGCTGCAAGGCAGGCGGCGATGAGGACCGACGCGCGACGGGGCATGTAGATCCCAACGCACCACTCGCCGGAATCTTGCTGCGCCCTCACGCGCGCACGCGTACGTGTTAAAGGGCTCAAGGCCCGTGGGCGCGGGCCGATCACCGGGGTTGGCTCATCGGAATGCCAGCACCCTTCCGTCACCTCCCGGTCGTCGCACGCCTGTTCATCCTGGGCGCGCTCGCCGCTGCCGTCGCGGGGGTGGCGCTGACATCGCAGGACGGGCTGCAGCGAGCCGACGTCGCCCTGCTGATCACCGCGACGGTCCTGTGCGCGCTGGCGAACGTCTACGAGGTGCTCGCGACGGGCAACTTCTCGTTCCAGCCCAACCTGATCTTCTTCTTCGCCGGGGCCGCGCTGCTGCCGCCCTGGGCGATCGCCGTAATGGCCATCGCCTCCTACCTGCCCGGCGTGGTGCTGCGCCGGCCGCGCTGGTACATGACGGCCTTCAACGTCGCCAACTACGCGCTGGCCGGGCTGGTCGTGCACCACATCGTCGGACTCGAAGGTGCGGCGTTTCTCGCGCCGCCCGGCGGCGTCGATGTCGCGCTGCTCTTCCTGGCCGCCGCCGTGGCGGTCGCCCTGAACCATCTGCTGGTGGCGTTGGCCATCGCGACGAGCCAGGGCCGCTCGCTGACTCGCGTCGTCGCAAGCCTGTCGGCCACGCTTCCACTGGACCTTGCGCTGGCGATCACGGGCGGCGCGCTGGTCGTGCTGTGGACCGTCTCGCCGCTGCTCACGCTGCTCGCGGTCGGCCCGATGATCATGGTCTACCAGGCGTTGTGGGTCCCGGCGCTGCGACACAAGTCGCGCACCGATCCCAAGACCGGCCTCTTCCACGCCGACCACTTCCGCGAGGAACTGGGCGACGCCATCGAGGCCGCCGGCCGCGACGGCGCCACCGTCGGCCTGCTGATGCTCGACCTCGATCGCCTGCGGGCGGTCAACAACCGCTTCGGGCACCTGGCCGGCGACGAGCTGATCGAGCGCACCGCGCGCCTGCTGGAGCGCGAGGCGCCCGAGGGCGCCGTCGCTGCCCGTTTCGGTGGCGAGGAGTTCTCGCTGATGCTCCCCGGGGCGACGACGCGTGAGGCCTCCGTGGTCGCCGACCGTGTCCGCACCGCGTTGGAGCACGAGGTCTGGGACTGGGGCGCAGGCGAGCACTTCATGGCGACCGTCAGCATCGGCGTGGCCGCGTTTCCCGAGCACGCCGACTCACCCGACCAGCTGATCGCGATCGCCGACGCCGCGTTGTACGACGCGAAGATCGGTGGGCGCAACCGCGTGCGGCGGCCGATGGCCGGTCAGCTCGAACCGCGGCAGCGTCATGTGGCCATGCCCGGCGTGGCCCTGCCCAGGGTGGCCGGCCCGCCCGCAGTCTCGCTGCCGCCGGTCGCAGTGCCGGCGCCGGCGGCGGCCGAGACCCCCATGGAGGCGGTCGAGCTCGTGGAGGCCGTCGTCGCCGCCGAGGAGGCGCCCGTCCTGGGGCCTGAGCGAAATCCACGTCCGCGCGGAGTGGTGGCCCTCACGGTGGTGATGTGCCTGCTCACCGGCGTGTCGGCGGCGTTCCTGATGGCATCGGGGACGCGGATCGAGACGCCGATCGTGTTCGTGCTGCTGATCGTCGGCTTCATCGTGCTCGACCACGTCCGGATCGACCTCTTCGAGCGTGCGCACATCTCGCCCGCCGCTGCCCCGGTGCTGGCGCTGGCGTTCCTGTTCGGTCCCGTGGGGCCGCTGGCGGCCGAGGCGTTCCTCGCCGCGCTGCGCGCCTCACGCCGCGACGCCGCGCTGAAGTACACCTTCGACTTCGGCTCGCTCGGGCTGGCCGGCGTCGCCGCCGCGGGCGTCTACCTGGCGCTCGCCCCGCGCAGTGGGCTCGCCATCATGGCCGCGGCCAGCCTGGGCGGGATCGTCTACTACCTGGTCAACGCCGGCACGCTGTGTCTGGTGATGGCGATGAACGAGGGGACCCGGCTGCGCTCGGTGTGGGCAGAGCGGCTCGCCTGGCTGTGGCCGCAGTACCTGGGCTTCGGGCTGATCGCCGGCGCCTTCGTCGTCCTCGAGCACGATCACGGCGCGTTCTCGATCCTGTTCTTCGGCGTTCCGCTCGGCCTGCTGTGGATCGCCGAGAAGCAGTACGTGGGCCGCTCACGCGACAGCGTCGTCGAGCTGCGCAACCACCGCGATGAGCTCGAGGTCACCAACGCGCGCCTGCGTGGGCTGCTGTCCACCAACCAGGACCTGCTGCGCTCGATGCAGCGGTCGTACCTCTCGACGATCACCTCGCTGGCGCGGACGATCGAGGCGAAGGATCCCTACACCGGCGGCCACACCGAGCGCGTCGGCGACATCGCCAGGATGCTCGCGGTCGAGATCGGGATGGACGAGACCGACCTGCGGGCGATCGAGGTGGGCGCCGTCATCCACGACATCGGCAAGATCGGCGTCCCGGACGAGATCCTGTTGAAGCCCGGCCGGCTCACGGACGACGAGTTCGACGAGATGCGCCGCCATCCGGAGATCTCCAGCTACATCGTCTCCGAGCTCGACCTTCCGCCGATCGTCAAGCAGATGGTCCGCAGCCACCACGAGCGCTGGGACGGCGGCGGCTATCCCGACGGACTCTCCGGCGAGGAGATCCCGCTGGCCGCGCGCATCCTGTCGGTGGCCGACACGCTCGACGCGATGACCTCCGACCGCTCCTACCGGGCGGCGCTGCCGCTCGCGACCGCGATCGAGGAGATCCGCATGAACGCCGGCCGGCAGTTCTGCCCGCGCGTGGTCGACGCCTTCATGCGCTGCTTCCAGCGCGACGCGACGTTGGGCGGCAAGTTCGGCGTCGGCGGCCGCCCGCCGGGTCCGCCGGCCGCGCCCGCGTCCTCGAAGTCCGCCGTCGCCTGAGCCCCGAGCCTCAGGGCTTGCGGATCCGCAACGTGGTGCGGGCCGTGTACTCGTCGAACGCCGAGACGCGCACCGTGACCACCGTCTTCCAGTCGCCGGCAGCCGGGAGCTGCTGGCCCAGCAGCTCGTAGTGGGCGGGGCCCTTGCGGCGGATCGGCAACGTGATCGGCGCGATCCCGGCCTTCGTCGTGCGACATGGTGACCGTGAGCTGGCGGACCCGCGAGATCTGGGCGCCGGTGCGCCGGTCGAAGAGGTAGACGTGGAACGCGTTGCGGCCGACCTTCGCCGGCTCGACGACCATCTCCACGCGCAGCGGGCCGAGGTCGAGCTCCTTCTGCTGGGGGCCCTCGGCGATCGCCTTCGGCGGCGCAGAGCGGACCAGGACCGCGGTGGCCGCAAGGATCGCCACCGCGATGACGACTTCAACGCGGATCGCCCGGCGCAGCGCCGGCCCGCCGCGCTCCCCGCGCGTGGCCACGCGCCGGCGGTTGGCGGCGCCCAGGGCGACGATCACGGTGACGAGGCCGATCTTGACCAGCAGGGCGATGCCGTAGGTGTGCTCGACGAACGCGCTCAGCGAGCCGAGGTAGAACCACGCCTGGACCGAGCCGGCCAGGACGATCGCGATGATCGCCCAGACCGCGGCGCGCGAGAACGCGGCGGTGGCGAGCCACGCCGGTTCCTCCGCGGGCCCATCGCGGCGCGGCCAGAACGCCGCCGCGAGCAGGACGAGCCCGCCGAGCCACGCGCCGGCGGCCAGGACGTGCACGACGTCGGCGGGCACGAGCACGGCTTCAGGCGACTGGGTCGTGGCGTGGCCGCCGTAGGGCAGCGTCGCGACGAGGACCGCCGCCAGCGCCGCGACCCAGCCCACGTGCTCGCGCCGCCAGGGCCCCGGTGGCCAGACCACGACGACGACGAACAGCCAGGCCACGCTGCGCACCAGCCACGCGCGACCGCTGTCTCCGTCGAGGCTGTCGGAGAGAACGCCGGAGGCGAAGAGGTGCTCGAGGTGCAGGCCGGCGGCGAGCACCCCCTGGAGGAAGATGCCCAGCACCGCGGTGACGAGCCCGCCGACCGCCGCGACGCGCAGCAGCCGGTGCGGCCAGCGGCCCGTGCTCGCGCCGGCCGGCCAGACCAGCAGCCGGAACGCCAGGGCGCCGAGCAGGAGCAGCAGCGCGGCGTACTGGAGGCCCCGGACCGTCCCGTACGCCCCCTCGACGGCCGCGCCAGGCTCCTGGTCGGCCAGCAGCTCGGCGACGGTCGGCCCGGTGCGCCCGACGCGGACCGGTGCCTTGACCCCGAACGAGATCCCGCCCGAGACCGGATGTCCGTCCGCCGAGATGACGCGATAGGTGGCCGTGTAGACACCGCGGCCGAGCGAGCCGGGCAGCGGGACGCCCGCGCTCTGTGGCCGAGGGTGCTCGATCTCGCCGTGGTCGATCCGCCTGCCGCGCTCGTCGAAGACGCGGATCGCGCCTGGGCCGGCGGCCACCCGTTCGTTGAAGTCGAACACGATCGACCGCGGGCTGCGATCGACGGTCGCGTCGGCGTGCGGGGTGCTGTGCTGGAGCACGGCGTGCGCGCCGGCCGTCGCCGGTGCCGTCAGGGCACCGGCGACGACCAGGGCGCAGATGGCGACCCGCGCGCGCACGTCGCTTGCGCTAGGCGCTCCGGGCCCGGCGCGCCGAGGCGAGCCCGGCCCCGCCGGCCAGCAGGCCGAGGCCGCCGAGGATCAGCGCGGCGATGACCAGCCCGGTCGACGGGCCGTCGTCGTCATCCCCACCGTCGTCGGTCGCGGCCGGGGCCGCCGCCTTCGATGACGAGGACGAGTCGTCGTGGCCGTGGCTCGCCACCTCCGCCACGCCGGCCGGCACGTCGCTGATCGCCTCCTTGGCATCGAGCACCGCGACCTGCGGAGCCGGCTTGTCGGCGTCGGGCGGGCCGATCCAGCGCACCACCTCCCCATCGGAGTAGGTCTGCAGCGCCTTGAACGTCAGCGGCGACTCCGCCTTCTCGGGAACGGCCACCGAGAGCGGGAACTCCAGGAACTGGCCGGGCGCGATGCCCTCGCCGGTCGCCGTGAAGATGACCCGGTCGGCCTCCTCGGTGTGCTCCTCGCCGAAGACCTCCACCGGCTCGGCGAGCTTGCGGAACGTGATCTTCGCCTTCCACCCCGGCACCGGGGAGTAGGACACGAAGATGAACCCGGGCGGCAGCTGGACGTCCACCTTGGTGGTGGCCGCCTTGGCCTCCTCGTTGGGCACCCGGACGTCGAGCACGGTGAAGCCACCGGCCGGAACGGCGTTGGGATGCACGGTCACATGGGCTTGCGCGGGCGCGGCGACCGCGCACGCCAGGCAGGCGGCCGAGGCCGCCACGAGACGTCGTTTCATTGAACTTCCACTCCTTCGTCAGATTGGTCGGAAGAGGGCACGCGCGCAGCCGGCGCGAGCCGTCCCGCCGATCGACGAAGACGTACTCGCCCTAGGCGCCGGCCGCGTGGAGGGGCGGCCCGCGTGCGGCGAGGCTCAGCGCGAGGACGCTCGCGCGCGCGTCGAGGCGCCGCGGGGCGCGCAGCGCCAGCGAGCGCGGCGCGCGCGAGGGACGGGGGCGATGCGCGCGGGCGGCCCAGGCGACGACCGCTACGGCGCCGCGGAAGCCCATCGCGATCAGGGCGCCGGCGACCAGCGCCAGCGGCAGCACGACCCAGGCGCCGTGGCCGAACAGCGCGAAGAGCTCGTGGGCGCCGCCGCCTCCGAGCAGCGCCTCGCCGGTCTCCTGGATGAAGTAGACGGCCAGCAGAACGGCGCTGGTCATGCCCCAAAGCCGCAGCACGGGCGGGGCGGGCGTCCGGGGGCGCTGTGCAGCTGCCGGGTCGGTCTGCCGCAGGCGCACCACGAGCGCGGCGAACTCGCCGAGCACGAGCAGGCTGGCGGCCACCAGCAGCGGGAAGACGAACTGGAGGTAGCCGTGGGTGCCGTCGTCGCCGTGCACCTCGGGGGCCAGCGCGTAGCGACCGGCGTGCACGCCCACGGCGGCGAGGAGGACCAGCAGTGTCCATCGCAGTCGCCAGGGGCCCGAACGCATGCGGGCGATTGTGGCAGTCGCCCGGACGTGCTCGTTGCAGTGCGCGACTCCCTGTGCGAACATGTGTTCGTATCGTGATCGTCTGCGTCCTCCTTCCGCGTTTCGAGTTGGCTGTGGCCGCGGGCGACCGGGAGGTGCTGTTGCGTGAGCCCGCCGCGTTGGCGCCGGAACCGGGCAAGGAGCAGTTCGTCGGCGAGGTCTCGCTCGCCGCGGAGGCTTTCGGGGTGCGCCGTGGGATGCGCCTGGGCGAGGCGCTGGCGCGCTGTCCGCGCCTGGCGCTCGTTCCCCCGGATCCGATGGGGGTGGCCGACGCGTGGGACACCGCGCTGGAGCGCCTGGAGGGGATCGGCGCCGCCGTCGAGCCCGCGCGCCCGGGCCTCGCCTGCTTCGACTCTCATGGCCTGCTGCGGCTTCACGCAGGCCGCCTGGAGGGGGTTCTCGCCGCGGCGCGCGCCGCGCTGCTGCGCCGGGTCTCGGGTGAGCCCGCGCTCGTCCCGCGCCTGGGAGCCGGGCCCACCCGCTTCTGCGCCGTCGCGGCCGCCTCGCGGGCGCGGGCGCGCCGACCCGAGCTCGTTGCCGGCCCCGAGGCGCTCGCGGGCGAGCCGGTCGGCCTGCTGGCCCTGCGCCAGGAGACAGCGGCGTTGCCCGAGGCGCTCGAGCGTCTGGGGATCCTCACGCTGGCCGACCTGGCGGCACTTCCCCGCGCCGCGCTGGCCGACCGTTTCGGTCGCGCCGGGCTGCTCGCCGCCGACCTCGTCGCGGGGCACGACAGCCCGCTGCGCCCGCGCCGTCCCGGCGAACGACTCGAGGAGATCCTGGAGCTGCCGGAGGCCGCCTCCGGCCAGCAGCTCGAGCGGGCGCTGGGGATGCTCGTCGACCGTCTGCTTGCCCGGCGCGAGCGGCGGGGCCGAATGCTGCGGTCGGTTGCGCTGTCGGCGCGGCTGGTCGAAGGCGGCACCTGGCGCGAGCGCGTGGTCTTCCGCGAGGCGCTGGCCGACCCGGGGCGGATGCGCCTCGCCCTGGCGAGCCAGCTCGCCCGCCTGCCCGCACCGGCCGAGACGCTGCGGCTTGCTGTCGAGCGCTTCGGCCCGCCACACCTCGCCGGGCGGGCGCTGTTCGACGACGACGCCGCTCAGCGCCGCGCGCGGCTGCGCGAGGCGGTTCGCCAGACGCGTGCCGCCGCGGGGCCCGAGGCGGCCCTGCGGGTGCTCGCCGTCGATCCGGACTCGCGTGTGCCCGAGCGGCGGACGGTGCTGGCACCGTTCATCGTCGAGCGGGCCGAGGCCGACGAGTGACGGGCCCCAAGCGCTTGTCCCGTCCGCGTCACGCGCGCGTACGCGCGCGCGAGGACGGATGTCCGCTCGCCGTCGACGGTCGCGACGTCGAGGCGGTGCGCGAGTCGTGGCTGATCGAGGATCGCTGGTGGACCGACCGGCCGCTACGGCGGCGCTACTGGGAGATCGTCACGGCCTGCGGTCGCAACGTCGTGGTCTTCCGCGACCTCGAGACCGGCGGCTGGTTCTCGCAACGCTGACTTGTGACGAACGCCGTGCCCGCCGCAACCCCGCGGCCCCGACGCTCGCTGTGTGCGGGGGGCGCGCGGACAGGCGTCGGTCGAATACGTCGCGCTTGTCGCTCTGGTCGCGGCGGTGCTCGGCGCCGCCGCGATCGCCGTCACCGCCACCGGCCTGGGCGAGCGCGTCGTGGAAGCGATGCGCCGGGCGCTCTGTGTGGTCACCGGCGGCGGCTGCGATCCGGGAGTGACGGCGTGCGTGGTCTCCTCGCGCAACGAGACGAGCTCGACCGATGTCGACGTCGGGATCGTGCGCCTCGGCGGGCACGACGTGCTGTTGCGCGAGGAGCGCGCCGACGGGACGGTCGCGCTGACGCTCGCGCGCGGCGGGTCGGCCGGTCTACAGGCCGGCGTGGGCGCCGACGCACGGATCGGGTTCGGCTCGCGCGAGTTCGTGGTCGGAACCGAGCTGCGGGCCGCGGCACTGGCCCGCTCGGGTTCCGGCGAGACGTATGTCGTGCGCGGGCGGCGGGCCGCCGACGACCTCGAGGCCCGCCTTCGCCAGAGCGTCCTGGCGCGCCCGCCGCGGACGACGATCCCCAACCCGCAGGGCGGCCTGCCCGTGCTGGTGCATCAGATGCCACGGCTGCCCGCGCCCGAGCAGACCTTCGGCGAGCGCGGGGCGGAGTTCTCGCTCGACGCATCCGCGACTGCGGGCGGCCCCCGCGCAGGCGTGCGCGTGCGCGTGGGTGACATCGTCGGCCAGCGGGTCGATCGGCGTAGCGGGAGACGCACGGTCTACCTGCGCACGCACGCCACGCTGTCGGCGTCGCTGAAGCTGCTCGCGCCCGCGCTCCAGGTCGCCGGCGCCGGCGACGAGCACTACGCGGTGACGCTCGATCGCGAGGGCCGGCCGGTGGACCTCGAGGTGCTCGCGGCCACGACGCTGGCGGCCGGTGTGGTCCTGCCGGCGGCGGCGCGAAGGGCGCTCGGCGCGCTGGCGGTCCCGGCGCCCGACTCGCGGCTGCTCGAGGTCGAGCAGCACCTCGACCTCGCCGACCCGGCCAACCTCGCCGCCGCGCGGGACTTCATCGCGCGCGTGCTCTCCTCGCGGCCGGCGCTGGGAAGCGGCGGCGCGGCGGTCGCCGAGGCGTTGCGGGCGCGGCTCGCGGTCGCGGGCACGCTGCGGGCTCGGTCCTACGCGCTCGGCACCGGCCGCCGCGGGTTCGGCGCGCACCTGGCGGGCGGGCTGAAGCTGGGAGGCGGCGCGGGGACCACGGTCGACACCGCGCGGCTGCTCGCAGCGGTCGAGCGCGGTGCGGACGGCGAGTGGCAGGCGGACGGTGCGTGCTCGTAGCGTGCGCTCGGATGCTGTTCGACCCGCGCGCGCACGAACCGCTGCTCGAAGAGGAGTGGAACCCGGGCGCGGTCGAGGCGGAGATCCGGGCGATTGCGCGCGAGGCCGAGGAGGCGTTGCGCGGTGCGGACTGGTGGCCGGTGACAGTCGAGGACGACGACCCTGACGTCTTTTCACGGCGTCTCGTTCGACAAGTGGTGAGCCGCATGCGAACATGTGTTCGCATATGGAGTACGTGGAGCTGCACTGCCATTCGGCCTACTCGTTCCTCGACGGCGCGTCGCAGCCCGAGGAGCTGGTGGCGGCGGCGGTGGAGCGCGGGCACACCACGCTTGCGCTGACCGACCACGACTCTGTCTCCGGCTCGATGGAGTTCGCCCAGGCGGCCCAGGCGCTGGGGCTGCGGGCGATCCACGGGGCGGAGGTCTCGCTCGCCGACGGCCGGCATCTGACGCTGCTGGTCCGCGACGCGACCGGGTGGCGCAACCTCTGCCGCCTGTTGACCCGTGCGCATGCCCACACGCGCGTGTACGGGGAGGGGAACGCGCGGCGCGCACGCCGGATGAGCCGGGTGGTCGAGAAGCCGAGCGTCGCGCTCGAGACGGTGCTCGCCCACGCCGAGGGGCTCGTCTGCCTGAGCGGTTGTGCCGCCCACGGCGTGCGCGACGAGCCGACGATGCGTCGCCTGCTGGAGGCCTTCGGCCGCGAGCGCCTGCGGGTCGAGCTCCAGCGCCCGTTCGCGCGCCACGACCGCACGCTGAACCGGGGCTTGACCGCGCTCGCCAGGCGGCTCGGTGTGCGCTGCGTGGCGACCGGCGACGTCCACGCACACAGCCCAGAGCGCGCGCTGCTGCAGGACGTCTTCGTCGCGATCCGCGAGCACACGACGCTCGACGCCTCCGAGCCGCTGCGCCGTGGCAACCACAGCCATGTGCTCGCCGCGCCGCGAGCGATGGCTGCCCGCTTCTCCGACCACCCCGAGGCGGTTGCCGAGACGGCCAGGCTCGCCGAGACGCTGACCTTCGATCTGGCCGGCGACCTCGGCTACCGCTACCCCGGCGCCGAGGACGAGGGAGCCGCCGCCGAGCTGGCGCGCGTCTGCGCGCACGCCTTCGCCACGCGCTACCCGAGCGGGCACCGATTGCGCGACGAGGCGGCCGCGCGCCTCGATCAGGAGCTGGCGGTCATCGGAGGGCTGGGGTTGTCGGGCTTCTTCCTGCTGCACCGCGACCTGCTCGAGCTCGCCCGCGAGGTGGCGGCCGAGGTGCGCGACGGCGCCACGGCGCGCTCGCTGCTGCCGCCCGGCCGCGGGCGCGGCTCGTCGGTGTCGTCGATCGTCTGCTACCTCACCGGCCTCTCGCACGTCGACCCGGTGGCCAACGACCTGCTGCTCGGGCGCTTCCTCAACGAGGAGCTCACCGCGCTGCCGGACATCGACCTCGACTTCCCGCGCGACATCCGCGAGGTGCTGATCCCGCGCGTGCACGAGCGCTACGGCCGCGACCGTGCGGCGCTGGTCGCGGCGTTCCCGACCTACAAGGCGCGAGGGGCGATCCGCGAGATCGGCAAGGCGCTCGGCCTGCCGCCCGGGGAGATCGAGCGGGTGGCTCGCGGCTCGGAGGCCTTCGGCCAGCGGTCGGTCGGCAAGGACATCGACGTCGCGCTGGGCGAGAGCCGAAGGACCGGCCGCTGGGCATGGCTGGCCGAGCTGTCGGCGCAGGCGTACGGCCTGCCGCGCCATCTGTCCCAGCACCCCGGCGGGATGATCGTGGCCACCCGGCCGCTGGTCGACTGCTGCCCGGTGGTGCCCGCCGCCATGGAGGGCCGGCAGATGGTCATGTGGGACAAGGACTCCTGCGGCGACGCGGGCTTTCTGAAGATCGACCTGCTCGGGCTGGGGATGCTCTCGGCGGTCGAACGCTGCGTCGAGCTGGTCGCGGCGCGCCGCGGCGAGCGGATCGACCTCTCGCGAATCCCGCTCGACGACCCGGCCACGTATGCGTCGATCCAGCGTGCGGAGACCACCGGCGTCTTCCAGATCGAGAGCCGGGCGCAGATGGGCTCGCTGCGGCGCACGCTGCCCCGGACGCTCTCCGACCTCACGATCCAGGTGGCGATCGTGCGGCCCGGGCCGATCGTGGGCGGCGCGGTGAACCCCTACATCGAGCGCAAGCAGCGCCTGCGCGAGGACCCGTCGTACGTGGTGCCCTACGACCACCCGAGCCTCGAGCCCGTCCTGCGCGAGACGCTGGGGACGATCATCTTCCAGGACCAGGTGATCGAGGTCGCCCGCGCGTTCGCCGGCTTCTCGCCGGGCCAGGCCGAGGGCCTGCGGCGGGCGATGTCGCGCAAGCGCTCCGAGGCGGCGATCCAGGCTCACCGGCAGGGCTTCGTCGAGGGTGCACTTGCCCTCCACGCCGACGTCGACGAGGCGCTGGCCGAGCGCGTCTGGACGATGGTCGCCGGCTTCTCGGGCTTCGGCTTCCCCAAGGCCCACGGCGCGGCCTTCGGCCTGCTGGCCTACCAGTCCGCCTGGCTGCGCGAGCACTACGGCCCGGAGTTCCTGTGCTCGCTGCTCGACGAGCAGCCGATGGGCTTCTATCCGTCCGACGCGCTGATCCACGAGGCCCAGAGGCGGGGCATCGAGGTGCTGGCGCCGGACGTCAACGCCAGCGGGGTCGGGTGCACCGTCGGTGATGCTTCCGCGGCCGTCCGCCTCGGGCTCGGCTATGTCCTCGGCGTGCGCACCGACGAGGTCGCCGCGCTCGTCGCCGCACGCGAAGCCGGCGGGGCGTTCCGGTCGCTCGACGACCTCGCATCGCGAGCGGGGGCCGGGCGGGCGGCGTTGGAGCAGCTGGCGTGGTCGGGCGCGTGTGACGGGCTGGCGGCCGCCGACGCCGCGGTACCGCCCCGGGCCGCGCGGCGGGTGGCGCTCTGGCGGCTCGGGATCGCGGCTCCGCCGCGGCAGCTCGCCGAGGGCACGCAGCTCGCGTTGCCGCTCGACCTGCCCGCCGCGCCGAGGCTGCGGGCGCTGGATCGGTGGTCGGCGATGCTGGCCGACTACGCCACCACGACGGTGAGCATCGGCGACCATCCCCTCGGGCTGCTGCGCGTAGAGCTCGATGGGGGAGGGGCGGTCTCGAGCGCGGACCTGGATCGGCTGCCCCACGGGGCGCACGTGCGAATCGGCGGCCTGGTGGTCGCTCGCCAGCGGCCGGGGACGGCGAACGGGGTCACGTTCATGCTGCTCGAGGACGAGCACGGGACGGTCAACCTGATCGTCCCGCCGAAGGTCTACGAGCGCGACCGGCTCGCAGTACGCGCCGAGCCGCTGGTGCTGGCCCACGGCCGGCTCGAGCGCTACGCCTCGGGCGGAGGGGCGATCAACATCCTGGTCTCCCGCGTGGTCTCCCTGGCCACGCCCGGCCGGGCGGCCGCGGTCACCGAGTTGGTGCCCGCCGAGCAGGAGCAGGTTGCTCCGGCTGCCACCGGGACCGAGGACTTCCGGGCCGTCGCGCCTCCCGCGATGAGCTTCGCGAGCGGCCGGCGGCGATGACCGCCGTCGCGGCCGACGCAAGGTAGGGTTCCCGCCCGATGGTCGCCACCGTCGCCTTCGTCCTCGGCTTCGCCCTCATCGGCCTCGGCGTGCTGCTCGTCGCCATGCGCGGCGGCGCCCGGGGGGCACGCGAGGCGCTGCACACCCAGAGTGCGCGGGGCAGGACGGTCGCCGCGGGGATCATCGCCGGGATCGCGGTGGCGTTCGGCGTCGGCATCCCGGCCGCCGTGCTGGCGGGCAACTCGGACAACAACCAGGACGGCCCCGGCGGGGTCAACCTCAGCTCGGCACAGGCCGATGGCCGCAAGCTCTTCGCCGCCAACTGCTCGACCTGTCACACGCTGCGCGGCGCCAACGCATCGGGTCGCGTGGGCCCCAATCTCGACACCCTGCGGCCCCCGAAGGCGCTGGTTCTCAACGCGATCGAGCAGGGTCGAGCGCGCGGCCAGGGCCAGATGCCGGCCCTGTTGCTGACCGGCAACGACGCCCGCGACGTCTCCGAATTCGTCGCCGCGGTCGCCGGCCGCTAGATGCACCTCCAAACCGTTTCTCGCTGAGAGCGGGATTGCGAGTTGCCATAACGATGTTCGATTTGCAGGGTTTTCCTTGCTTGCTAGCATGCCGCCCGTAGGTCGCTGAATCCCCACGCCGTGGGGAGCGGGGGACCCAAGGTGTGGGGCGAATCGCCATTTGGCGTAGCGCAGCTCTTTCAGCGCGAGCCCGTCAGCTAACCCCGTAAGCACATAGAAAGAGGAATCTCCGCCGCCATGTCGCAGGTCGAGGCCCACGCCTGGTGGGCTGACGTAGAGCATCTCCGTGAGGCCGCCGAACGCCGGCAGGCCGCCGATGCCGAACGCCGTGCGACAGAGCGTCGGCCGGGCCGCTTCGACCGTGAGACCGCCCGCGCCCGCGCCCGCGCCGCCGACCGCGTGGTCGAGGCCGCTGGAGGCTCGGTCGACGAGCTCAGCGCGCGCCGCACGGTCGCCCTCGAGGAGACCCGGCCGCGGCCGCGCCGCCCGGTGCCGATCTGGCTGGCCGACGACGTCCTCGCCGATCCGGTCGCCGTCGCACGCGCACGTGCCGCCGCGCCGCGCCGCACCGTCGAGATCCGCGGCCAGGTCACCCTGGACTCCTCCGATCTTGCCCTCCCGGCGCCGCGCCGCCCCGCCGGGCAGCGCGATGCTCACGAGGTGGGCCTGCCGGCTCGCCGGCAGCGCGAGCGCGCCGGGCTCGCCGACTCGTTCGCCTATCGCCCCGACCGGGTGGCCTTCTGGGCGTTCGCCCTCGGGCTGGTCCTCGTGCTCGTCGCCGCGACGAGCTCGCAGGCCGCCGGCTTCTAGCCACCCGCTCGCCCCGAGAACATCTAAACCTGGTCTTCACCAGGTACTGAACCGTTCTTTATCCGCGTGCGTAGAAATGGTGTCGCACACCGTCGTCATGCGGCGGCTCCCTCCTAGACTTACTTGACGTAAGCGAAGTCTGGAAGGAAGCGCACGACGGGCGCGTCTCTCTCCTCAGAACCCTCCAGAAGGCCCCACATGAAGACCCAGATGAGCCGGTTCCAGATCCACGACGACCTGAGCGCGCCGGAGGCTTCGGTGCCGGTTCTTCGCGGCGCGATGGCCGGTGGCGGCCAGCTGCCGAACTTCCTGGGTGTGCTCGCCGGCTCTCCGGCCGCGCTGCGCGCCTACGCCCGCTTTCGCTCCGAGCTGCGCCAGGGCGAACTGCCCCGCGCCACGCTCGAGCGGATCTCGCTCGGCATCTCCCATCACTACAGCTCGGCGCCGGGCATCGCGCTGCACAGCCGCACCGCGCGCCAGGAGGGGCTCGGGCTCGACGAGGTCGCGCTCGCGCGCGAGTGGGACAGCAGCGATCCGCGCGAGCAGGTGCTGCTCACGCTGCTCAAGGAGCTGGTGGTCGGTCATCACGGCCCGCCGGCGCACCTGGTCGAGGAGGCCCGCGAGGCGGGCTGGACCGACGAGCAGGTGCTCGAGGCGATCGCGTTCGTGGCGATCGAGAGCTTCACCGCGATGGTGAACGTCGCCGGCGACGTGCCGGTCGACGGCTCCGTCGAGGAGTCGCGCACCCTCCGCGCGGCGTAGCCTGCGCCACATGGGCGAGGAGCCCTCCTGCTGCCCGCACTACCACGAAGCGGTTGAGCTGATCGGACGACGCTGGACCGGCGCGATCGTCGGCGTGCTGCTCGATGCCGAGCCGCTGCGCTTCAGCGAGATCGCCAACGCCGTCCCGGAGCTCAGCGACCGGCTGCTCTCCGAGCGCGTCAAGGAGCTCGAGGCCCGCGGGATCGTCGAGCGCTGCGCCGACGGCTACGCCCTCACCGATATGGGCCGTGGGCTCGGGCCGACGGTCCGCGAGCTGCGCTCGTGGGCGCAGTCCTGGCTGGCCTCCGCCTGACGCTCAGTCGCCGAGCAGCGCGGCCAGCTCGCCCGGCTCGGTGACCGGGGCGCGGCAGGCGAAGTGCTCGCACACGTAGGCGGCGGGGCGGCCGGCGAGCGCCACGCGGCCCTCCATCAGCGGCACGACCCCGTCTGCACCCCCACCGCCTCCGGCCAGCACGACGTGCGGCCGCAGCCGCGAGCGCACGACCGCCGCCAGCGCGGCGGTGTCCTCGCCGGCCAGCGCGACCTCGCGCGTGGGCTGCAGGTGGAAGTCGAGTGCGGCGAGGAAGTGCCCGAACGCCGTCGGGTGGCGGGGCGCGATCTCGTGCAGCAGGCGCAGGTGGCCCACGGCGGCCTCCTCGTAGCGTCGCTCCCCGGTCAGCGCGGCGAGGCGCAGCAGCCCGAACGCGGCGCTCGAAGCGCCCGAGGGGATCGGCGTGTCCTCGAGCTCCTTGCGGCGGGCCACGAGCGGCTCGTGGTCGGTGGCGGTCGAGAAGAAGCCGCCGCGCTCGGGGTCGGCGAAGCGCTCCAGGATCGTGTCGGCGAGCGCGCGCGCCTCGGCGAACCAGCGCGGCTCGAACGTGGCCTCGTAGAGCACCAGCAGTGCCTCGAGCAGGAACGCGTGGTCCTCCAGGTAGGCGGCGAGCTTGCCGCGCCCCGCGTTCCAGGTCCGCAGCAGCCGCCCGTCCTCGCGCAGCTCGTCGAGCACGAACGCGGCCGCCGTTCGCGCGGCCTCGACGTAGTCGTCGCGCTCGAGCACGGCGCCGGCGTCCGCGAAGGCTGCGATCGCCAATGCGTTCCACGACGTCAGGCGCTTGTCGTCGAGGCCGGGGCGAACCCGCTCGGCGCGGGCGGCCAGCAGCGTCGCGCGGATGCGCTCGCGCTGCTCGACGGGCGGCTCGGGCCCGCGCGACTCGAGCACGTTCGTGCCCTCGAAGTTGCCGCGCTCGGTGGAGCCGAACCAGGCGATCGCGGCGTCGGCGTCGTCGCCGAGCAGGTTCCTGAGCTCGCTCAGCGACCAGACGTAGAACTTGCCCTCGACGCCTTCGGAGTCCGCGTCGAGCGCGCTGTGGAAGCCGCCCTCCGGCCCGCGCAGCTCGGCGAGCAGGAAGTCGAGCGTCTCCGTGCACGTCCGTCGCAGCAGCTCATCGCCACCGACCAACCAGCCATGCAGGTAGGCCCGCGCGAGCAGCGCGTTGTCGTAGAGCATCTTCTCGAAGTGCGGCACCGTCCACGTGGCGTCGACGCTGTAGCGCGAGAAGCCGCCGCCCACCTGGTCGTAGATCCCGCCTGATGCCATCGCCCGCAGCGTCGCCAGCGACATCTGGGTCTCGCCGCGCGCGAGCAGGAACTCGATCGCCGAGGCGGCGGGGAACTTCGGCGGGCCGCCCCAGCCACCCCAGTGGGGGTCGAACGTTCGGCGCAACTCGGCCGCGGCGGCGTCCAACGCGCCCGGGTCGAGCTCGGCGGCGGAGGGCTCGAGCAGCGCCGCGCCCGCGAGCCGCGCGGCCATCCGCTCGCCCTGCCCGCGGATCTCGTCGCGTTGGTTGCGCCATGCGTCGGCGACCGCGAGCAGCAGCTGCGTCCACGACGGCATGCCGTGCCGCGGCTCGGGCGGGAAGTACGTGCCTCCGTAGAACGGCACCTGCTCGGGTGTCAGGAAGACGTTCAGCGGCCAGCCGCCGCGGCCGGTCATCGCCTGCACGGCCTCCATGTAGAGCGCGTCGACGTCGGGGCGCTCCTCGCGGTCGACCTTGACGCAGACGAAGTGCTCGTTCATCACCGCGGCGGTGCCCGCGTCCTCGAAGGACTCGTGCTCCATCACGTGACACCAGTGGCACGCGCTGTAGCCGATCGAGACGAGCAGCGGACGATCGCCCTCCCGCGCGCGTGTGAGGGCCTCCGGGCCCCACGGCATCCAGTCGACAGGGTTGTCCTTGTGCTGCAGGAGGTAGGGCGAGGTCTCGTGCGCCAGCGCGTTGGGCACGGGGTCCTACGGTACCCGCGCCAACGGGCCGGGCACCCGCGCCCAGGCCGCTCCGCCGGGCCGCAGCACGTTGCTCGCCAGGGCGATCGCCACCCGCTTGCCGCCGAGCCTGCCGGTGACGGATCCGGCCTCGGTCACCGTCAGCGACCCGCGGGCCGCGGCGCGACCGGTCACGCGCAGCACGGACGTCCCGCGATCCGGCACGGTGCCGGAGATCGCAACGCCCGGGACGTAGCTCGCCGCGTGCAGGAGCAGCCCGCCGTCGACCGCGTCGGCGTAGCCGCCGCGAAGCCCGCCGATGCGGTTGGGCCGCCGGCCCTGGGCGAGCGCCACCCCGACCGATTCCAGGCGCAGGTCGCGCAGGGTCAGCCGCAGCGCCGTGAACGTGCGCCCGACGTTGCCCGGCAGGCCGGCGGTGCGCGGGACCCTCGCCAGGCGCGTCGGCGGCGGCGGGACGGGCGCGAAGGTCGGCGCCACCACGGGGCAGCGGCTCACCGGGCGGTCGGCGAAGAACGCCACGACCGCGTCGTGCGTGCACGAGGTGAGGTCCGACCCGAGCACCGAGTGGCCGGTCCGCGGGATCGTGACCACATCGGCGAGCAGCTTGGCCGCGACGCGTTGCGCGTCCTCGAGCGGCGTACGCAGGTCGCCGGCTCCGGAGAGGACGAGCGTCGGCACCAGTGGCGGGTCGCCGACGACGGCGGGCTGCGGAGACGCCGCCAGCCAAGCCACGCACAGCGGGATGAGCCCGGCGCCGACGGCGGTCGCACGGCTGAACGGTGCGACGGAGGCAGACGAAATCGCCTGCGCGGCCTGCGTTGCGTCGTCGACGCGCGCGTCGACCGAGGACTCGGTCCGCGGCCAGGGCAGCGTGGCGTCCTCGCACGAGGTCGCGAAGAAGACGGCCGGGTTGACGTCCGCGGCGGGCGCCTGGTCGCCGATGCCCAGGCCCTCCGCACGCGCGCGCAGCCGCAGGATCGGGGTGGAGTCGCCGCTCAGCGCCGAGTGCACGGCGCCGGGCAGCTCGCTGCGCAACGCCGGGTTGAGGTCGCCCGCGAGCAGGACCTCGAACAGCCCGCTCTCGCTGAGCCGCTGCGTCCGGCGGCGACCGCGGCCGTCGACCACGCGCCCGCTCAGCGGCCGCTTGCGAATGCGGGTGACGAGCTTGGCGAGGTCGCGGCGCGGCGACGTCGTGAACGTGCGGCAGCGCGAGCCGCACAGGTCGGCGAGCATCCGCGGGATCGCGTGGAAGCTCGAGCGCCGGAACGGGTCGGGGCCGTCGGTGGCGACGACCGAGTCGAGCACGAGGCGCTCGACGCGGTCAGGGTGCGCGGCGGCATACGCGAGCGCCACCTTGGTCCCGTACGACACGCCGTAGAGGACGAGGCGGTCGTAGCCGGCCTCGGCGCGCACGGCCTCGAGGTCCTGCACGGAGTCGGCCGTCCGGTAGAAGCCGCGCGCGGCCCCGAGCCGTTGGGCACAGCCGAGCACCGCCTGGGCGCCGGACTCGTCGAGCGACGGGCACGACAGCGGATCCGACGCACCGGTGCCGCGGGCGTCGAACACGAAGAAGTCACGCGTCGCGAGCGCGGGGCCGAGCGCCTCCGCGAAGTCGGATGCCAGCGGCGTACCGGACTGCCCCGGCCCGCCGGCGAGCGCGACGACCGCCGAGTTGGTCGGGTTCGAGCTCGCCCGCGCCCGGACGATCGCGAGGTTCACGGTGCCCGGCACCGCATGGGAACGGTCGAGCGGGACCTCGAGCCGCCCGCACTCGTAGCCCGCGACGGCGCACGGCGAGAACGCGATCGCGGCGCCCGCGCCGGCGGGGGCGGCGGCCGCGAACGCCAGCACGAGTGGGACGGCCGCGGCCATGCGCATGCGCTTAGCAACCTAGATCATTGACCTCGCGGCGCGGACGTCGCGTAGGCTCGCTGCATGTCCGAGCAACGTCGAGCGATCACCGCCGAAGGGGCTCCGGCCGCGATCGGCCCGTACAGCCACGCTGTGGCCACCGGGGGGCTGCTGTTCTGCTCCGGCCAGGTCGCGCTGGACCCGGCGAGCGGTGAGCTTGTCGGCGACACCGCCGGCGAGCAGGCGCGCCGCGCCCTGCAGAACCTCGAGGCCGTCTGCACGGCAGCCGGCACCGCGCTGGCCGAGGCGATCCGCGTCACCGTCTATTTGACCGACATGGGGACGTTCGCCGAGGTCAACGAGGTCTACGGGGGGTTCTTCTCCGGCGAGCCGCCCGCGCGGGTTGCGATCGGCGTGGCGGCGCTCCCCAAGGGCGCGGTCGTGGAAATCGACGCGGTCGTGGCGCTGACCGCACAGGGCTGACCTTGCGCGAGCCGGGCCCCGACGACGTCGAGCATGCCCGCGGGGCGATCGCCGACGTCGTCCGGCGCACACCGGTGCTGCCGTCCGCGACGCTCACCGAACGCGCGGGGGGCGAGGTGGTGCTCAAGGCCGAGAGCCTGCAACGCACCGGCTCGTTCAAGATCCGCGGCGCGCTGAACAAGCTCGCCGCGCTGGGGGAGAAGGGCTGCTCGAAGGGCGTAGTGGCGGCCAGCGCCGGCAATCACGCCCAGGCGCTTGCCCATGCCGCCCGCGCGCGCGGCGTGCCGTGCGAGGTCTTCATGCCGCGCGAAGCGCCGATCGCCAAGGTCGAGGGCGCGGAGGGCCTCGGCGCGAAGGTGATCGTCGGCGGCTCGAACGTCGACGAGTGCCTGGTCGCGGCGCGCGAGCGCGCCGAGGAGACCGGAATGGCGCTGGTCCATCCCTTCGACGACCCCGACGTCGTGGCCGGCCAGGGAACGCTCGGCCTCGAGCTGCTCGAGGACGTGCCCGACTTGAAGAAGGTCGTCGTGCCCGTCGGCGGCGGCGGGCTGGTCAGCGGGCTGGCGATCGCCGTCAAGTCGGCGCGTCCCGAGGTCGAGGTCGTCGGCGTCCAGGTCGCCGCGCCGCTGTCGATCGCCGACGGCATCGCGGTCAAGCATCTCGGCGAACTGACGTCGCGGCTGATCGATCGCTGGGTGGACGAGCTGCTCGTCGTGCCCGAGGACGACATCGCCGAGGCGATGGTCATGCTGATGGAGAAGGCCAAGCTGGTCGTCGAGGGCGCCGGTGCCGTCGGCGCGGCGGCGCTGGTCGGCGGCGGCACGGCGGCGGCCGCGAAGGGGACCACGGTCGTGGTCCTCTCGGGCGGCAACGTCGACGCCGGGCTGCTTGCGGAGATCGCGCGCCGCCACGAGACGCTCGCGGGCCGGCGCCTGGTGCTGTCCACGCGGGTCAGCGACCGCCCGGGCACGCTCGCCCGCCTGCTCGCGCTGGTCGGCGAGCAGGGCGCCAACATCCTCGAGGTCCAGCACGTACGCGAGGGCGTCGACCTCCACGTTCGCGAGACGGCGGTCCAGCTGGTGCTCGAGACCCGCGGCCGCGAGCACGCGCAGCGTGTGCTCGAAGCGATCGCCGCCGCCGGCTACGAAACCGGCCCGCTCGGCTAGGTCAGTCGCGCGCGAGCGCGGAGCGGACCGCTTCGACGAGGCGCGCCGCGTCGACTGGCTTCTGCAGCCACGTGACGCCCGCGGTCTCTTCGCCGGCAAGCTCGGTGACGTAGGCCGACAGGACCACCACCGCGGACTGGGGTGCGGCATCCGCGAACCGGTCGGCCAGCTCGACGCCCGCGGTGTCGGGCAGGGTGTCGTCGGCGAGCACCACGCCGACCGACCGCTCGGTACGGGCGACCGCCAAAGCCTCCTCGACGCTGCGGGTGGCGAACACCGCATGTCCCTCGGCCTCCAGGACGCGGCGCGCGGCGTCGACGAGCACCGGATCGCGCAGCAACACGATGACCTCGGGCGCCGGCGGCGGCGCCTGGTCGGCCGGCTGCTCCTCGGCGATCGGCAACAGCAGCGTGACCGTCGTTCCCTGGCCCTCATGGGACGTGACGCCCAGATGCCCGCCGGCGCGCTGGACGATGCGGTGAGCGACCGACAGACCGAGCCCTCCACCGCCTCCGGGCGGCATCGTGGTGAAGCCGGGCTCCAGCGCGCGGGTCAGGACGTCGGCGGGCATCCCGCGGCCGGTGTCGGTGATCGTCACCCGCGCATAGCGACCGGGGGCGAGGCCGGGGTCCAGCCCGCCCGGCTCACCGGGCAGCGCGGTGTCGTCGGCGCAGAGCAGCACTCGACCCGCCCCGCCGAGTGCCGCGTAGGCGTTGTCGATCAGATGGCCGAGCGCCTGGCGCAGCTTTGCGGGGTCGGCGCGGACCGGTAGCGGGCGGGCGCCGGGGCGGACCTCGAGCTCGATCGTCTCGGGTGCGAAGCGGCCGGCCTGGCGCGCCGCGGCGCCGGCGGCCGCGCCGAGGTCGACGACCTGGTCTCCCTCGCCGTCGTCGTCGCGACCGAACTGGCCGAGCCGGTGGGCAACCGACGCGCCCGCCTCGGCGGCCGCGACCAGGTTGTCGAGGTCGTCGCGGGCCGCGGGGTCGAGCGCGCGCGTGCCGAGCACAGCAGCGTGCCCCAGCACGACGCTGAGCGCGTGGTTGAGCTCGTCGGCGACCCGGCCGGCCAGCGCACCGGCGGCCTCGAGCGCCTGGGCCTGGCGCAGGCGTGTGGCGAGCAGCTCTCCGTCGGGCTCGACCGGCGCTGCGGGCTCCTCCGCGGCGACGACCCCCGCGTCGAGTAGCGCCAGCCCGGCGTGCTCGGCCAGCGCGGAGAGCAGCTCGTGCTCGAGCGGGCCGTAACGGCGGCCCGCCTGCGGCGTGGCGACCGTGAGGCTGCCGATCACGCGGCCCTTGACCCGGATCGGCGCGACGAGCGCGGACTGGCGGCGGCCTTCGAGGAACGCGGCGATGTCGTCGACGACGCCGTCGTTGTCCTCGACCGCGAGCACGCGTTCCTCGGCGATCGCCCGCCCTCCGGCGCCCTGGCCGACGAAGCCCTCGCGGACGGCCCATGCCTGCTCGGCGCTCAGCCCGGCGGTGGCCATCAGGGTGGTGCGGGCCGGGTCGTCGGTGGCCAGCACGCGCAGCCCGGCGACCGGGTCGCCCAGGAGGTCCGACGCACCAGCCGCCAGGGAGGTGAGGACCTCGGCCAGCGGAGCGCCGTTGGAAAGCGAGCGGTGGATCCGCGCGAGCCTGTCGAGCAGCCCGTGGCGCTCCTTCAGCGCGACGGGAGCCATGTGCGGCAGGCTACGGGGCGGGTCGGACACCGTGATACCGTCGTTGACAGGGTGTCAGAGACGTTCGACTACGACTGGGTGGTGGTCGGCTCGGGCTTCGGCGGCAGCGTCTCGGCGCTGCGGCTGAGCGAGAAGGGCCACCGCGTCTGCGTGCTCGAGTGCGGCCGGCGCTTCGCCGACGACGAGTTCGCCAAGAGCACCTGGGACGCGCGGCGCTACTGGTGGATGCCGAGGCTCGGCTTGAAGGGCATCTTCCGCTTGTCGACGTTCAAGGACGTCTCGGTCGTAAGCGGCTGCGGCGTCGGCGGCGGCTCGCTCGGCTACGCCAACACGCTCTACCGGGCGCGCGAGGCGTTCTACGCCGACCCCCAGTGGCGGGCACTGTCCGACGACTGGAAGGCCGAGCTCGAGGCCCACTACGACGAGGCCGAGCGCATGTTGGGCGTCGTGACCGTCGCGGTGGACGATCCGGCCGACCAGCTGCTGCACGAGTTCGGCGAGCACATCGGCGTCGAGAAGTCCTACGCGAAGACCCGCGTCGGCGTGTACTTCGGCGAGCCGGGCGTCACGGTCGACGATCCGTTCTTCGGCGGCGAGGGCCCCCCGAGAACCGGATGCGAGTTCATCGGGCGCTGCATGGTCGGCTGTCCGGTGGGCGCGAAGAACACGCTCGAGAAGAACTACATCTGGTTCGCCGAGCGGCGCGGGGCGCGGTTCGAACCGCTGCGGACCGTCGTCGACGTCCGGCCGCTCGGGCCGTCGAACGACGGCAGCGACGGCTACGAGGTCGTCCACGAGCGCTCCGGCGCCTGGGTCAACAAGGACCGCCAGACGCTGCGCGCACGCGGCGTCGTCATGGCCGCCGGCGCGCTGGGCACCAACCGGCTGCTGCAGATGTGCAAGCGCAACGGCTCGCTGCGGATCTCCGACCGGCTCGGCGAACTGGTCCGCACCAACAGCGAGGCGATCCTCGCCGTGACCCTGCCCGACGACAAGGTCGACATGACCAAGCGGGTCGCCATCAGCGGGTCGATCTACCCCGATCCCGACACGCACATCGAGACCGTCAGCTACGGCCACGCCGGCGACAGCATCTCGTTCCTCTACACGCTGCTGGTCGGCGACGGGACCCGCGCGACCCGGCCGCTGAAGTGGGTCGCGGCGATGCTCCGCAGCCCGGTCAAGGCGCTGAAGGTCCTGTGGCCGTTCGGCTGGTCGCGGCGCACGATCATCCTGCTGGTCATGCAGACGCTCGACAACGCGATCGCGCTGCGACCGCGGCGCACCCTGTTCGGCGGCCTGCGCCTGCAGACCGAGCAGGACCCCGAGAAGCCCACCCCGACCTTCATCCCGGTCGCCAACCAGGCCGCCGAGTGGATCGCCGAACGGACCGGCGGGATCGCCCAGAGCTCGATCACCGAGGCGCTGATGAACGTCCCGACGACCGCCCACATCCTGGGCGGCGCGGTGATCGCGGCCTCGCCCGCCGAGGGGGTCGTCGACCCCCGCCAGCGAGTGTTCGGCTACGAGAACCTGCTCGTCTGCGACGGCTCGGTCGTTCCCGCCAACGTCGGCGTGAATCCGTCGCTGACCATCACCGCCCTCGCCGAGCGCGCGATGTCGTTCGTGGGAGACTCCAACGCATGGAACTCCAGCGAATGGAACTCGACCGCGACCGGATCGGCAGCCTCACCGAACGAGAGCTCGACCGGCTCAACGAGCGCACCGGCGCCTCCGGTGAGCTCTTCCGGCGCGCCCGCTCCGTCCTGAGCGCCGGAGTCGCGTCCTCCTACCAGGTCCGCGAGCCCTGGCCCATCTACTTGTCCCACGGCGCGGGGCCGAAGGTGTGGGACGTCGACGGCAACGAGCTCTACGACTTCCACAACGGGTTCGGCGCGATGGTCCAGGGCCACGCGCACCCGGCCATCGGCCACGCGGTTCGCGAGCGCTACGCGCAGGGCACGCACTTCGCCGCGCCCACCGAGGACGCGATCGTGGTCGGCGAGGAGCTCGCTCGGCGCTTCCGCCTGCCGCGCTGGCGCTACACGAACTCCGGCTCGGAGTCGACGATGGACGCGATCCGCATCGCACGTGGGCTGAAGGGCCGCGACGACGTGATGAAGATCTTCGGCTCCTACCACGGCCACCACGACACGGCCATGGTTTCGATCGGCGTCGAGTACGACAAGATCGGCCCGCGCGAGCATCCGGCCTCGCTGCCCTACGGAGCCGGCATCCCGCAGGCGACCGTCGACCTCGTCCACGCCGTCCACTTCAACGACGCCGAGACGATGGAGCGGCGGATTGCCGAGCTCGACAAGGAGGGCCGCAAGCCCGCCTGCGTGATCATGGAGGCGGCGATGATGAACCTCGGGGTGGTGCTCCCCGAGCCGGGCTACCTCGAGGCGGTCCGCGAGATCACTCGCGCCGCCGACGTCGTCCTGATCTTCGACGAGGTCAAGACCGGCATCTGCATCGCGGCGGGCGGGGCGGTGGAGCGCTTCGGCGTCGTCCCCGACATGGTCACGCTGGCCAAGGCTCTGGGAGGCGGCCTGCCGACCGGCGCGATCGGCATGACCGAGGAGGTCGCGGCCGTGGTCGAGGACGGGACCGTCTACCAGGTGGGCACATTCAACGGCAACCCACTGGGGATGGCGTCGGCGCGGGCCAACCTGCTCGAGGTCATGACCCCCGAGGCGTACACGCACCTCGACAACCTCAACGACCGCATCGTCGCCGGCTGCGACGGCGTGATCGCCGAGTACGGCCTGCCGGCCTACACGGTGGGGATCGGGTCGAAGGGCTGCGTGACTTTCTCGACGAAGAAGGTCGTCGACTACGCGACCTTCAAGGAGAACCAGGACGCCGAGCTTTCCGAGCTGGCCTGGCTGTTCAACCTCAACCGCGGGATCTTCATGACGCCGGGCCGCGAGGAGGAATGGACGCTGTCGGTCACCCACACCGACGAGGCCGTCGACCGCTACGTCGAAGTCTTCGGAGAACTGGCCGCAGAACTGGGTTCCTGACCGAAAGGGACCCCCCGGCTACAACTGTTGTCCAGTAGGGCTTCGCCCTATTACAAGGCGCCCGTGGGAAGCCGAATGTCACGGTGGAGGGCCCCGTTCGTGGGGCCCCCGACCGACAGGAGTCCCTCGATGAAGAAGTTCCAGTTGGTCCGTCTGGCCACTGCTGCTTCCGCCATCGCCGCGCTTGCCATCACGCTCGGCGCCGGTTGGAAGTGGGGCTAGCCACAACGGCTAGATCCGCCTTGCGGAGCGGGTGCTCGGGGCCTTGCGTCCCGGTGCACCCGTTCCGCGTTTTTCCCTGCGTCCACTCCATCCTCCCGTGAAACCGCCGCGCCGCGTCCTCCTCTATGCCCACACCGTCAGCCTCGCTGGCGTGGCCGCGCTTGCGTGGATGCTCCTCGAGCACGGACTGTGGTTCCCCACCCACCACTTCGTCCCCTTCCTGGTGCTCACCGCGGGGGTGATCCTCACGGAGATGCTGCCGCTGAAGATCCCGCGGCGCGGCGACGACGAGGAGCTGACGGTCTCGTCGGCGTTCGCTTTCGCACTGGTCCTGATCGGTGGCGGTGGCGCCGGCTTGATCGCGCAGACGCTGGCTTCGCTCCTCCAGGACGCACACGCTCGCAAGCCCTGGTACCGCGCCACGTTCAACGCAGGCCAGATCTGCTTGTCGCTGGCCGCCGCCTGGCTGGTCATGAACACGATCGCCGGCGTGCCGCACATCCACGAGGCCCGGCCGTTCAGCGACGCGGAGCTGCCGGTCGTGCTGCTCGGCGCGACCGTGTTCTTCATCGTCAACCTCGCGATCGTCGGCTCGGCCATCGCCCTCTCGCAGGACGTCCCGCTGCGGCAGTACTTCGTGAACGACTGGGGCTTCTCGGCGATGACCAACGGCGTGCTGCTGTGCCTGGCGCCGATGATCGTCGCGGCCGAGAAGTACTCGCTGCTGATCATCCCGCTGTTCGCCTTCCCGCTGCTTGCTCTCTACCGCGCCGGCCAAGAGGGTGTGCGCAGCGAGCACGCGGCGCGTCACGATTCGCTGACGGGGCTGCCGAACCGCGGGCGCTTCCAGGCCATCGCGGAGATGACGCTCGAGGCGCACCCGGACGAGCCGGTGGCGGTCCTGCTGATGGACCTCGACCGGTTCAAGGACGTCAACGACACGCTGGGCCACCACTACGGCGACCTGCTGCTCCAGCACGTCGCCGAGCGCCTCACCGAGGCCGTTCCGGAGGCGGAGATCGTCGCGCGACTGGGCGGCGACGAGTTCGCCGTGCTGTTGCCGCCGGCCGCCGCGGGCGACGTCGAGCGGATCGTGCAGAACATGAGCGACGCGCTCGGCCCGAACATCGAGGTCGCCGAGTTCATCGTCGACGGCGACGCGAGCATCGGCGTGGCGCTTGCGCCCCAGGACGGCACCGACATCGACACCCTGCTCCAGCGCGCCGACGTGGCCATGTACCGCGCCAAGGAGACGCACGCCGACTGGGCGCGCTACGACGAGTCCCACGATCACCACAGCCCGGCCAAGCTCGCTCTGATGAGCGACCTGCGCGGGGCGATCGACAATGGCCAGATCGTCGTCCACTACCAGCCGGTCCTCGACCTCGACAGCGGCCGCGTCCAGGCCGTCGAGGGGCTCGTGCGGTGGAACCACCCGGACCTCGGCCTGCTGTCGCCGGCGAGCTTCCTGGAGATGGCCGAGCACACCAGCCTCATCAAGCCGCTGACGCGCCGCGTGATCCAGAACGGCCTGATCCAGCTGGCCGAGTGGCAGGCGCTCGGGATCGACATCACGATGTCGATCAACGTCTCGATGCGCTCGCTGCTCGACCCCGGCTTCCCCGAGCAGGTCGCCGCGCTGCTGGCCGACGCGAACATCGTGCCGCGCCACATCAAGCTCGAGATCACCGAGAGCACGATCATGGCCGACCCGCGGGTCGCCCGGCGCGTGCTCGACGAGCTCAGCGCGATGGGCGTGACGCTCTCGATCGACGACTTCGGCACGGGGTACTCGTCGCTGGCCTACCTCAAGGACCTCCCCGTCCACGAGGTCAAGATCGACCGCTCCTTCGTCATGGGCATGGCCACCGACGACAGCGACGCGGTCATCGTCCGCTCCACCATCGACCTCGGCCACCATCTCGGCCTGCAGGTCGTCGGCGAGGGCGTCGAGGACGAGTCGTCGCTCAACCGGCTGCGCGAGCTGCGCTGCGACCGCGCCCAGGGCTACTTCATCAGCCGCCCGGTGCCGGGCCGCGACCTCACCGAGTGGATACTCACCCGGGAGGCGCCGGCCGTCGCCGAGGAGCACGCCCTGGTCGAGGCGCCCACGAGCATCGGAGCGTTTCGCCCGAGGGCCGCATGATCCTCGTCCTCGCCGCCGCGCTGTGCATGCTGTCCGTCCCGCTGGTCGGCGGCCGCTTCGCCGCCCTGGCGGACATCAAGCTGCGCGTGCCGTACGCGATTCTCGCCGCGATCTTTCTTCAGGTCGTCATCACGAGCCTCTACACCGGCGGTAGCCATGCCCTGCACTCGGCCATCCACCTGGCGACCTACGGGTTGGCGATCTGGTTCATCTGGGCCAACCGGAAGGTCCCCGGGATGGTCATCATCGCGGTGGGCGGGGGCCTGAACCTGCTGGCCATCACGGTCAACGGCGGCGTCATGCCTGCCTCGGAGGGGGCGCTGCGCACGGCAGGCCTGATCCACCAGGGCGACGGCTACCAGAACTCGACCACGATCCCCGACGCCAAGCTGCAGTTCCTCGGCGACATCATCGGGATCCCCGGCCCGCACCCGCTCGCCAACGTCATCAGCGTCGGCGACATCATCCTCTTCACCGGACTGCTGATCCTGCTGCACCGCACCTGCCGGCGGCCCGGTGGGGCGCTGTCCGGCGGCCCGGTCTTCTGGACCGTCGTACTCACCCGCGTGCTCCTGGGCCGCGAGACCGTCGCGCCCGCGCGCCGCACGGTCACCCAGGCCGGCTAGAGCTCGCGCAGCTCCGAGCGCCGGACCTTTCCGCTCGCCGTCCGCGGCAGCTCGGCGGCGAACTCGACGATCCGCGGGTACTTGTAGGGCGCGGTCTGGGCCTTGACGTGGGCCTGAAGCTCGCGGGCCAGCTCGTCGCTGGGAGCGTGGCCGTCGCGCAGCACGACCACGGCGCGCACCACGCTGCCGCGCTCTGCGTCGGGAGCGGCGACGACCGCGGCGTCGGCGACAGCTGCATGGGACCCCAACGCCGACTCCACCTCGAACGGCCCGATCCGATAGCCGGCCGAGATGATCACGTCGTCGGCGCGACCCTCGAAGTACAGGTAGCCGTCGTCCTCCCGCACGCGATCGCCCGTGCGCCAGACGCCGTCCCGGTGCGCCCGCGGGGTCCTCGCCGAGGTAGCGCAGGAAGAACGTCGGGTCGGTCGCGGGATCGAGGACGAGCTCGCCCTCGTCGACCCACAGCCGCACTCCCGGCAGCGGCCTGCCCATCGATCCCGGCCGGACGGGCTCGCCGGCGGGCATGCCGGTGAGCTGCCCGGTCTCGGTCTGGCCGTAGCCGTCGCGGATCTGCAGCCCGGTGGCCTGCTCCCATGCGGCGAGCACGCCGGGGTCCAGCGCCTCGCCCGCGGCGACAAGCTCGCGCACCGAGGGCAGCGGGCCCAGCGGCGCGCGCTTGGCGATCACGCGGTACTCGGTCGGGGCCATGCACAGGACGCTCGACGCGCTCGCGGGCAAGCAGTTCCAGGCGCTCGTGCGGGTCGAAGCGCGCGTCGTGCAGCAGCGCGGCCGCGCCCTGGATCCAGGGCGCGATGAAGACGTTGCGCGCCGATTTGCTCCACCCGCTGGCCGCCGTGCACCACACCAGGTCGCCCCGCCGCGCACCGAGCCAGGACTCCGCCTGCAGGCGCTGGCCGGGCAGGTAGCGCTGACCGTGCAGGACGGCCTTGGGCTCGCCGCTCGTCCCCGACGTGAACGTGATCAGGCACGGAGCGTCGGGCTCGAGGTCGGCGATCGCGGGCGGGTCGCCGTCGTAGAGGCGCTCGTCGGGCACGAGCAGGACCTCGACGTCCGGCCGCGCCGCCTCGAGCTCGGCGCGGTTGCGCTCGTCGGCCAGGATGACCTTGGGCCGGGCGACCTCGATGCGCAACGCAAGGTCCTTGGCGCGCAGCTGCTCGGTGCACGGCAGCACCACGGCGCCGATCCGGAAACAGGCGACCATGGCCTCGACCCACTCGGGCCGGTTGCCGATCAGCGTCATCACCACGTCGCCGCGAGCGACGCCGTGCTTCAGGAGCGTCCCCGCAAGTCGCGCCGAGCGGCCGGCGACCTCGCCGATCGTGTGCTCGCGGCGCGCTCCGTCGCGGGCCAGCTCGACGAGCGCGAGCCTGTCGGCCGGCGCGGCCTCCACGACGTCGCGGACGAAGTTCACAGCACGATCTGCGTGCAGACGAAGCTCGCGGCGAGGCGCTCCCCGTTGCGCACACGGACCTCCCAGACCTGGGTGCGGCGGCCGACGTGCAGCGGCTCGCCGGTCGCCTCCAGGACATCACCGTCGCGGCCCGCCGCGAAGACGTTGACCTTCAGCTCGACCGTCGTGAAGTCCGAGCCCCGGCTCGAGGTTGCGCATCGTGCCCCACGCGGCCACGGTGTCGGCGAACGCGGTCCACGCCCCGCCGTGCACGTAGCCGCCGGGATGCAGGTGGCGGCGGTCGACCGCCATGCGTCCCAGCACGCGGCGCTCGTCGATCTCGACCAGCTCGATGCCGAGGTCGCCGGGGAAGGTGCCGGTGAGGACCTGCCGGCTGAGCTCGGGAGTGATCGCGGGGTTCACCCGCGGCAGTCTGCCGAACGGCGCGAGGGGCGGGCGCCGTGCCCGCCCCTCGCCACGTCAACTAGTCCTGGCAGATCCCCGGGGGCGAGGCCGTCTCGCCCTTGTCGTGGAGCCAGAAGTTGGCGGTCCCGGCGGTGCCGGCACCGACCGAGTCGTCATGGCAGTCGAACGTGCCGCTGCCGCTTGCCTTGTTGCCTTCGAACCTGTTGTCGCTCGTGTCGGTGTCGGCAAAGAAACCGTCGGTGCGGTTGTCGTTCGCGTCGTTGCCCTTGACCAGGGCGCCGACGACCGTGTAGAGGCCCACGCCGAAGTCGTTGTCGAAGAGCTTGTTGCCCTCGACAGTCGCGGGCGCGTCGGTGACGGCGATGCCGTCGTACGTGCTCTGCGACACGTCGTTCTTCTTCACCACGACGTCGCCGTGGCTGTCGATGACGTACGCGCCGACGTCGTTGCCGACGACGGTGTTGTTCTCAGCCAGCGTGTCGCCGGCGTTGAACAGCAGCAGGCCGGCCGCTGCGACCGTCTGGGGCGAGTAGACGTTGCCGCCCACCACGTTGTCCTTGATCCGCGCGACTGCATCGGTCGAGACCTGGATGCCGTTCTGGCCGATCACGGCGGTCGGACCAGCGCCGAACACGGCGTTGTGCTCGATGACCGCGCTGGAGCCGTCACCCGACACCACGACGCCACCCTTCTGGTAGTCGTCGATCAGGTTGTCCTTGAGGACGCCTGAGCCGACCTGGCCCTCGGAGGAGCGCCCGAAGAGGACACCGACCCCGTTCTGGCAGCCGCTGAACGGCTGGTCACGGATGTGCCTGATCAGGTTCTTCTCGATCGTCGCGGAACCGTTGCCGTCGACGCGGACGCCCCAGCGGATCGAGTCGCAGCCGCTACCGCCCGGACCCTGGATGGTGAAGCCCTTGATCTTCACGTCCTGGGCGCCGTTGACGCGCACGATCGCCTTCGGGTCGGCCATCGTGGCCGGCGCCTGGATGATCGCCTGGAAGTCCTTCTCGCCCTCGAGCGAGAGCTTGTCCTTGCCCGCGGGGATCGTGACCTGCTCGACGTAGGTGCCGGCGCAGACCTTGATCTTGTCGCCGGAGTTCGCGGCGGTGACCGCGGACTGGACGGTGGTGAAATTGGCGTTCTTGCAGTCAGGCGTGTTGCCGACCCGGAGGTCCTTGGCGAAGGCCGTCCCTGTGAACGCCAGGCCGAGGCACGCGAACGCGGCCGCAAGCAGCAGCTTCTTCATCGGTTCTCCTATGTGGTGGGGACACCCCCCGGTGGGGGGAAGGACCCGCGCGCTCGAATCCATTCAGCTCTACCGACGCGGGTCAGGGCCATTGACACACACGGCGCGACGCCGACGCCATCGGACATTCGTCCGCATCGGCCGCGAGCCACCGAGAGCTCCGCGATTACTGGGCCGCGCCGACGTGTGACGTCCGAGTTCGGACAGCGGCCAAGCCGAGGCCGGCGACGAGCAGTGCGACGCCGCCGCCGGACACCAGCAGCGGCACGCGGCCGTCCGATCCCCAGGACAGGCCGGCCCATACGCCGGCGACCAGCGCGGTCACGCCCGTGATCCCCTGATAGAGCCCGATGCCGGTCCCGAGCGCCTGCGCGGGAAGCAGGTCGGCGACCCAGGCGCGCGCCACGCCGTCGGTGAGAGCCGTGTAGGCGCCGTAGACGGGCAGCAGGACCCACACCCACCCCGCGGAGTCGGCGAGACCCAGGCCGATGTAGGCGACCGCGAACGGGATGAGGCCGATGGCGAACACCAGCCGCCGCGAACGCCGATCGGACTGGATCCCTGCCGGGAGGCTGAGCACGGCGTAGACGAGGTTGTAGAGCGCGTAGGCGACGACGATGCCGACGAAGCCCAGGCCGAGTTCGTTTGCGCGCAGGATGATCAGCGCATCGGAGAAGTTCAGCAGCCCGAACGCTCCGAGGAACGCGACCACCCGCCAGTAGTGGCGCGGGAGCGAGCCCAGCGCGACGGGCTCGGGTCGGGTCGCGGCGAGGGCGGGGGAGGGGCGGTGCTCGCGGACCAGCGCGATCAGCGCGACGCTGATGATGGCGGGCACCGCGGCGACGATGAACAACGGCCGCAGCCGGTGATCGAGCGCCTCGTAGAGGGCCAGACCGAGCAGCGGCCCGAGCACGGCCCCGGCGGAGTCGGCCGCGCGGTGCAGTCCGAACGCGCGGCCCCGGATCTCGGGCGGCGTGTCCGCGGCGATCAGCGCGTCGCGTGGCGACGTCCGGACGCCCTTGCCGACCCGGTCGATGAACCGTGCGCCAAGCACGACCGGCCAGGCGCCGGCGACCGCCAGCAGCGGCTTCGCCGCCGAGGAGATCCCGTAGCCCAGCGCGATCAGCGGCCGGCGCCGGAAGCGGTCGGCGAGCCGGCCAGACACCGCTTTGCCCACCGCCGCCGTGCCCTCGGCAACGCCCTCGATCAGCCCCAGCGCCGAGGGCGGCGCGCCCAGCGTGCCGACCACGAACAGCGGTAGCACGGGATATACGAGCTCGGAGGCCGCGTCCTGGAAGAACGAGACACCGCTGAGAACCTTGACATTGCGGGGAACGGGCGCCGGAACACCGCAAGCTTCCCGTTTTCCGTGCGTTGGCGCCTCCATGAGAACTTTTCGCGCTGCCCTGATCGCCTCGCTGGCCCTGGCCGCCGTGGCGTCCCCCGCCGCGGCCGAGCCTGTGGTGCCGGCCGGGCCCGACGCGTTCATGTCTCCCAACGTGAGCTACGTGGGATCGATCAAGCAGGACGTCGGCCTGACCACCGGCGCCCAGGTGATCAAGAGCACCGAGGCAGGCGTGCCCGACAAGCTGTTCGTCACGAGCGCCAAGAACATCTCGGTCTACGACATCTCCGACCCGGCGAATCCGGTTGGGATGGGCAACCTGCATCTCAACGGCGCTTGGGAGAACGAGGAGGTGCCGACCAACGGCAAGGTCCTCGGGTTCGGCAGCGACTTCTTCTCGATCGGTGTCCCCGAGTGCGTGCAGGCGATGAAGGTCACGGGCTGCGTGCAGCTCTTCGACGTGCGCGACCCGGCGAACATCAAGCAGGTCGGCACCATCCCGGTCGCCAACCACACCGTCGAGTGCGCGCTGGACTGCCAGTACTTCTACGGCTCCGCCGGCACGATCATCGACGCCCGCGGCGTCCTGGACGGCAAGGCGCCCACCGCGATCGGCAACTGGAAGACGGCATTGGCCGCCCAGGGCGTGACCGAGGGCAGCTGCCACCACATCCGTGAGCTGCGGCCGGGCATCCTGCTGACCGCGTGCCGGCCGTTCGCGGTCATCTCGATTCTCCCGCAGAACGGCGGCAGCCCGGCCTTGCCGAAGGTGCTCTACACCGGCGAGGCCGCCAAGTTCGTGCACTCGGCGCGCTGGCCGCGCAAGGGCAACGACAAGTTCGTGCTCATCGGCGGCGAGGAGAACTTCACCGCTCGCTGTGAGAACAACAACAGCGAGTTCTCGACCTACAGCGCCGCGAAGGTGCGCGCGGGTAAGTCGACCCAGTTCGAAGGCCCGCTCGACCAGCTCGTGCCGAGCAACGGCGTCTACGCCGACGGTCACGCCCCCGCGGGCGAGCTCGGCTGCTCGGTCCACTGGTTCCAGGAGCACCCGACGTTCCACAGCGGCGGCCTCGTCGCCCTCTCGGAGTACGAGAACGGCGTGCGGTTCCTGCAGGTCAGCAACAAGGGCAAGATCACCGAGCAGGGCTACTTCATCGCGGTCGCCGGCTCGTCGTCGTCGCCCAAGTGGGCGCCCGACGGCAAGACGGTCTACTCGATCGACTACCACCGTGGGATCGACATCATCCAGTACAAGGGCGACACCTATGTGCCCAACGCCCAGGGCCAGGTCGTCCCCCAGCGCGGCGCGATCCGCGGGACCAACGGCGTGATCCCCAAGATCGCCCTGACGGCGGTTCAGCAGGCCAAGAGCCAGGCTTTTGCCGCCGACCTGAAGCGGCGCGGGCTGGTCGCCCGGCCTCTGCTACCTCGCGTCGAACGCGACGACGTAAGCGAAACCTCGTCACGGTGGCGGTCGTATCCTGGGAGGGACATGGCCGCCACCGAGACTCCCTACTCCGAATACACCGACGAGCAGCGGGCCATCATCGAGATGGTCCGGGGGTTCGCCGACAAGGAGATCATCCCCAACGCCGAGCACTTCGACCACTCCGACGAGTTCCCCGAGGCCATCGTCGAGCAGATGAAGGAGCTCGGCCTCTTCGGGGTGACGATTCCCGAGGAGTACGGCGGGATGGGGCTCGACCTGACGACGTACGCGATGATCGTCGAGGAGCTCAGCCGCGGCTGGATCTCGATCTCAGGGGTCATCAACACGCACTTCATCGGCTCCTACCTGCTGCAGAAGTACGGCACCGAGGAGCAGAAGCAGAACTACCTACCGCGGATGGCCACCGGCGAGATCCGGGCGGCGTTCAGCCTCTCCGAGCCCGAGCTGGGCTCCGACGTCCAGGCGATCAAGACGTCGGCCAAGAAGGCCGACGACACGCACTACGAGATCAACGGCCAGAAGATGTGGGTCACCAACGGCCTGCGCTCCGCGTTGGTCTTCGTGCTGGTCAAGACCGACCCCGACGCCGACCCGCGCCACAAGGGCTTCACGTGCTTCATCGCCGAGAAGGAGCCGGGCGCGTCGGAGAACACCGGCGAGCACGCCGGCCTGACCGTTCCGCCCCAGATCAAGAAGATGGGCTACAAGGGCGTCGAGTCGACCGAGCTGGTCTTCGACGGCTACCGCTGCCCGGCCGAGAACATTCTGGGCGGCGAGGAGGCGGGCCTCAACAAGGGCTTCGCGCAGATGATGGACGCGCTGGAGGTCGGGCGGGTCAACGTCGCCGCGCGCGGTGTGGGCATGGCTCAGCGCGCGCTGGAGCTGGCCCTGCGCTACTCGCAGGAGCGCAAGACGTTCGGCAAGCCGATCGCCCAGCACCAGGCGATCCAGTTCAAGCTCGCCGACATGGCGACGCAGGTCGAGGCCGCTCGGCTGCTGACCCTGCGCGCCGGCCGGCTGAAGGACGCCGGCGAGCGCTCGGACATGGAGGCCGGCATGGCCAAGCTCTTCGCTTCGGAGGCCGCCCGCTTCTGTGCCGAGGAATCGCTGCGCATCCACGGCGGCTACGGCTACTCCAAGGAGTACGAGATCGAGCGGCTGTACCGCGACGCGCCGCTGCTGCTGATCGGCGAGGGCACGTCCGAGATCCAGAAGATGGTCATCGGGCGCAAGCTGCTCCAGCGCCACAAGATCTAGCCGCGGCGCGCCCCCGCCGGCCGCATCGAGTGGACGCTTCGAGTCGCTATATGAACCCAAACGTCCACTCGATGGCGAGCGGGGGGTGAGCTGACGTGCGCGTCGCGGTTCTCGGCGGCACGCGGTTCGTCGGGCCGGCGGCGGTCGGGCACCTGCTCGCCGCGGGCCACGAGGTGGCGGTCTGCCACTCCGGGACGCACGAAGTCGTCCCAGCTCGGCGAGGCGGTCGAGCACCTGCACGCCACGCGCGACGAGCTGCTCGCGCCCGGCGGGCCGGTGCAGAAGTGGCGCCCCGAGGCGCTGCTCGACACCTTCCCCGGCGGAGCCACGGCCGCGAAGGCGCGCGCGCTCGCGCGCGTGCGGCGAGCGGGCGGGGGCGGGGCAGCTCGTCGCGGTCAGCTCGATGGACGTCTACCGCTATTGCGTCGACGCCGGGATCGGCGACGGCAGCGCCGCCACGCTCGCGCCGCGCGAGCCGCTCCCGCTGCGCGAGGACGTCTCGGTGCTGCGCGACGGGCCGTACCCCGCGGCGCGCGCCTCCGACGACGGCGGCGTGCACGACAACGTCGCGATGGAGGCCGCGCTTCACGACGCCGGGCGCGTGACCTCGCTGCGGCCCGGGACGATCTACGGCCCCTCACCGCAGGCGCGCGAGCGCGTGATCGTCGAGGCCGTCCGCCGCCGCGAGCGGCGCTTCGCGCTCCCCGACGGCGGCGTGCAGCTCTTCCATCGCGTCGCGGTCGATCGCGTCGGCCGCGCGGCGGCGGCGGCGCTGGAGCGCGCGCCCGCCGGCTTCTGGGCGTGCAACCTCGTCGATCCCGAGGACTGGACCTACGCCGGCCTTGCCGCCGAGATCGGCCGGCTGCTCGACTGGGAGTTCGAGTTCGAGAGCGTGGGTTTCGACGAGGCAGAGCACCCCTGGCAGACCGTGCACCCCGTGTTCGGCTCCGACCGCCGCCTGCGCGAGACGCTCGGCGTCACCGAGCCCGACTCGCGCGCCGCGCTGGCCGAGTGCATCGCGTGGCTCTGGGAGAACCCGCCGGCCGACTAGCGGCGGTTCACGTCCAGGCTTCGACGACGCGCACCAGGTCCGACGAGGGGAGCACGTGCGCCTCGACGAAGCCGGAGGCCACCAGGACCTCCTCGGCCTCGGCGGCCGTCTCGAAGTGCACCGCCACGCGGCCGCGGACGAGCGCCGACAGCGCGCCCGCGAACGCGCGCGCCACCAGCCACGGCGCGTCCTCGTCGACGTGCAGGTCGGCGGTGTAGAGGCCCGCCGGGAAGCGATCGAGCGTGACCGCGAAGCGCCGCCAGAGGTCGAGCATCGCCGCCCGCGGCAGGTAGCTGAGCAGCCCCTCGGTGACGATCGCAAGCCCGATGCCCGGATCGAGCTCGGCGCCGGCTATATGTGCCAGGCTCGCCGTGCCGTCGTCGGCCAGTGCGTCGAGCTCGACGACGCGATGGGTGGGCGGGCGCCCGATCCGCTCGAGCGCGCGGCGCTTGCGGGCCGCCATCCCGGGCAGATCGCTCTCTACGTAGACGAGCTCCGGATACCGCTCGGTGAAGCGCCAGCCGCGCGGCGACATGCCGCACGCGACCTCCAGCACCTGCCCGATGCGGCCCTCGGCGATCGCCCGCTCGAGCACGGCGTCGATCGCCGCGTGGCGGGCGAGCAGGAACGAGTCGAGCGACGGAAGGCCGGTGACTCGGACGGCCAGCAGCGCCGGCTGCATCGCCGTGTACAGCAGGCGGCCTTCGAGCGTGTCGAGCGCCGGATGGCCGAGCCCGTTGCGTGCCCAGACGTGCCCGGTGTAGTGCGCGGTGGGGCTGATCGCCTCCGACCCGCGGGCCGTGCTCGCCATGGCCCGACACTACTATCGTCGGCAGCATGTCCGGAGACGCCAAGGTCCTGCTCGAAACCGCCGTAAAACGCTTCCTGACCGAGGTCCCGGCGCTCGCGCCGATGAAGATGGTGGTGGGCATCGACCTGCACGGCCGCGGCGACACCCAGCAGTTCCGCCTCGAGCTGCCCGACATCAAGGTGACCAAGGGTTTCGCGACGGACTCGCGGATCCAGGTCGAGATGCGGCGCGACTTCTTCAACGCGATGGTCGAGAACGAAGCCAAGGCGGCCGACTGGCGCGAGGCGTTCACCTACGGCCAGGCCAAGGCCACCGGCGTCGAGCAGTACCTGCGCCTGATCGACCAGGTGGTGGACAAGGCGCTGGAGCGCGCGCGCACGCGCAAGGCGCGCACCCACTAGATGGTTGATTCCGGTTGTTTGTGGTTTTGACGATCTGCGCGTGACCGACCCGCGCTATCGCCTGACCGTCCACGACCGGCTCAACACGACGCTTGTCGGGCGCCGCTCGATCTCCTACACCTCGCCGCCGCAGCCGTATGACGAGGCGCTCGTGCTCGCGGGAATCCTGCTCGACCGCCCGCAGGGCCTCCAGGGCGCCGGCCCGT
Source organism: uncultured Actinomycetes bacterium (assembly GCA_963825415.1). Lineage (GTDB taxonomy): Bacteria > Actinomycetota > Thermoleophilia > Solirubrobacterales > Solirubrobacteraceae > BP-464. The sequence continues at coordinate 54,662 of CAWGTD010000009.1, forward strand.
GGTTTCGCCCGATCGCCGGCGGCCAGCGGACCGTCAGCCTCGAGGTCGTCGAGGAGATCGCGCCCACGCAGCTGCACCTCGACGTCGCCGGGCCGTGACCACACCGCGCGAACGCGGTCTTCGGATGCCGGCCGAGTGGGCCCCGCACGAGCGGACGCTGATCGGCTGGCCGTGTCGGCGCGAGCTGTGGGGCGGCGCGCTCGAGCGGGCGCGCGACGCCCACGTGGCGGTCGCCGCCGCGATCGCGGCGTTCGAGCCGGTGACGATGGTCGCCAACCCCGGCGCGGAGGCCACCGACGCGCGCGCCCGTTGCCCGGCCGCCGTCGAGATCCTCGAGCTGCCGATCGACGACTCCTGGCTGCGCGACAGCGGCCCGGCGTTCGTCACCGGCGCGCAGGGCGAGCGCGTCGGCGTGCACTTCGGCTTCAACGCTTGGGGCGAGAAGTTCCCCCCGTGGGACAAGGACGCCCGCGTCGGCGCGCTGCTCGTCGAACAGCTGGGCGATGAGGTCGTCGAGGCGCCGTTCGTTCTCGAGGGCGGCTCGATCGCGGTCGACGGGCAGGGAACCCTGCTGACCACCGAGCAATGCCTGCTGAACCCCAACCGCAATCCTTCTTTGTCCCGCGAGGAGATCGAACAAGGCCTGCGCGACTTCCTGGGCGTCGAGCGGATCGTCTGGCTCGGCCAGGGCCTGGTCGAGGACCGCGACACCGACGGCCACGTCGACCTGGTCGCGGCGTTCACCAGGCCCGGCGAGGTGCTGCTCCAGGCGGCGCCGGAAGGTTCGCCCGACCACGAGCCGCTGGAGGAGAACCGCCGCCGGCTCGAGGCTGCCGGGCTGACGGTCCGCCGCCTCGACGTACTCCCCGAGGTCGAGGTCGAAGGCCAACCGGTGGCGGTCTCGCACATGAACTTCTATGTCTGCAACGGCGCTGTGGTCGTGCCGCTGTGCGGCCTGGAGACCGACGAGGCCGCAATGGCGACGATCGCGACGGCCTACCCCGACCGTGAGGCGATCGGCCTCCCCGGCGCCGTCCTGGCGCTCGGCGGCGGCGGCCCCCACTGCATCACCCAGCAGGTTCCGGCAAGCTGACGGCATGAGCGAGCCGCGGCTGATCAGCGCGATCGGCGAGGTGCCGGAGTCGTGGGCGCGCGTCGAGGAGCCCAGGCGCGAGCCGCTGCGCGTCGGCGCCGTCCAGGAGCGCTGGCACGAGAACCCCGACGAGCACCGCGACGCCCTGGCCACCGGCATCCGGATGGCCGCCGGCGAGGGCGCCAGGCTCGTCTGCCTGCAGGAGCTGACGCTGTCGCCGTACTTCGCGATCGCGGCCGACGGCGTCGAGGCCGCCCGCGAGCGCGCCGAGGACATCCCCGACGGCCCGACGACGCGGTTCGCGGCGCGCATGGCGGGCGAGACGGGCGCGTACGTACACGCCTCGCTCTACGAGCGCGCCGACGAGGACGACGTCCTCGGGTTCAACACTGCGATCTGCGTGGCGCCCGACGGCCAGGTCGTCGCCCAGACACGCAAGCTGCACATCCCGGTCACCGCCGGCTACTACGAGGACAAGTACTTCCGCCCGGGGCCCGCCGAGGGCGGCTACCCGGTCGTCGAGCTGGCGGGCGCGCGCTGGGGCTTTCCCACCTGCTGGGACCAGTGGTTCCCCGAGCTCGCGCGGGCCTACTCGCTGGCCGGCGCTGAGATCGTCGTCTATCCGACGGCGATCGGCTCGGAACCCGACCACCCGGACTTCGACACCCAGCCGCAGTGGGAGCAGGTGATCGTCGCCAACGGGATCGCCAACGGCACGTTCATGATCGCCGTCAACCGGATCGGCACCGAGCCGCCGCTGACCTTCTACGGCTCGTCGTTCATCTCCGATCCCTACGGCCGCAAGCTGGTCCAGGCGCCGCGCGACGAGCCCGCCGTGCTGGTCGCCGACCTCGACCTCGACCAGCGCCGCGACTGGCTGGCGCTGTTCCCGTTCCTCCAGACCCGCCGCCCCGACGCCTACGCGACGCTCGTCGATGCTCCCGATCGCAGCGGCTGACCGCCCTCCGATCCACGCCGACCGGATCCCGTTCGGAGCCCACCGGGTCAGCGAGATGCGGGCCTACTCGCGCCGCCACTACGGGCAGTACGTCGCCGCGCTGCGCAATCCGAAGGTGATCGTCGAGCACATCACCGCGAACAGCTCCTACAGCGCGACATGGAACACGTTCGCCTCCGATGCGCCCGACCCCGAGCTGCACGAGCGCCCCGGCACGTGCGCGCACTTCGTGATCGACCGCGGCGGCCGGATCCACCAGCTCGTCTCGCTGCGCTACCGCTGCCGGCACACCGTCGGACTGAACTGGACGGCGATCGGGATCGAGCACGTCGGCGTCTCCGATGAGCAGGTCCTCGACAACCGGCGCCAGCTGCGCGCGAGCCTGCGCCTGACCCGCTGGCTGCAGGATCGCTACGGAATCGCGCTGCGCAACGTGATCGGCCACAACGAGTCGCTGTCGAGCCCGTATCACCGCGAGCGGGTGGCCCGGTTGCGCCGCCAGACCCATGGCGATATGCGCCGCGCGACCATGACGCGCTACAGGCGGCTGCTCTGAAAGGATGCGCGCCGCGCATGTCAGCCGTCGAACACGATGAGACGCTCAGCGAGCTGATCGACCCGGGGGCCGAGGTCGAGCAGCTGGCCACCGGCCTGGGGTTCCTCGAGGGCCCCGTCTGGGATGCCCCCAACCGCCGCCTGCTCGTCAGCGACGTGCCCGGCGACGCGCGCCACGCCTGGAGCGAGGACGCGGGCCTGGTCGAGCTCTTGCGCCCGACCGGCAAGGCCAACGGCATGGCGTTCGGCCCGCGCGGCCACCTCTTCGTCTGCCACCACGCCTGGAGCAACGTCACCCGCATCGACCACGACGGCATCGAGACGATCGTCGCCAAGGAGTACGAGGGCTGGGCACTCAACAGCCCCAACGACGTCACCGTGCGCTCCGACGGGTTGGTGTTCTTCACCGACCCGCCCTACGGCCGCTTGCATCCCGACCACGGCGTGCCGCGGCCGATGGAGCTCGACCACCGCGGCATCTACTCGCTGCGCTGGGAGACGCGCGAGCTGCGCCTGCTCAACGAGGACTTCGAGGCGCCCAACGGGCTGTGCTTCTCCGCCGACGAGCAGACGCTCTACGTCAACGACTCCGAGAAGCGCGACATCCATCGCTTCTCGGTCGCAGAGGACGGCACGCTGACCGCCTGCGAGTGTCTGGCGACGATCCCCGTCGACGACAGCCTCGGGCCCGGCAACCCCGACGGCATGAAGATCGACGAGCGCGGCAACATCTGGGTCAGCGGCCCCGGCGGGATCTGGGTCCTCTCACCCGACGGCGAGCGCCTCGGCATCGTCCGCATCCCCGAGGACACCGCGAACTTCGCCTGGGGCGAGGAGGGCGACCTCTACGTGTGCGCGACGACGTCGCTGTATCGGGTGCGGACGAAGGTCGGGCCGGCGGTGCGCTGGTAGGGCTCGGCGGGCGTTCAGCCCTTGCGCGCTGCGTTGAACGCGGCGATGAAGTCCTCGGCGGTGATGTCCACATGACTGGGCTACCGTCCAAATATGGAGTTCAGCCATGTGGCCACAGTCCTCGAGGGCATTCCTCTCATGACGCCCGCCCAAGGGCGTCGCGTCTACGACCACCTCCGCAAGGCGAATGCACATGACGTTCTGGAGCTCGGAACGGCTCATGGCGTTTCATCTGCGTACATGGCTGCGGCAGTGGAGGACGTTGACGGCCGCGTCACGACCGTAGATCACGTCGCTGCCACCAGACTTCGCAACCCGCAACCCGACGCGGTTCATCAAAAGGTAGGGCTTGCGGATCGGATCGACCGAGTGCTCGTGGACGGCAGCTCATACACATGGTGGCTGAAGGACAAGGTGCAGGACCAGTCAGACCATGACGGGAACGTCACTCCGATATATGACTTTTGTTACGTCGATGGAGCACACAACTTCACCATCGATGGGTTGGCCGTCGTACTGGTCGAGAAGCTGCTCCGCCCGGGCGGATGGTTGCTTCTTGACGATCTTCGATGGAGCTACGGGGGTAGCCGTTCTTCGTTTGGACCGGGCCAAGGTCCAGAGGACCTCCGTCTGTCGGCGGCCGAGATGAGCGAAGCCCACATGCAAATCGTCTATGACGTCATCGTTCGACAGATGCCGTCGTTTACGAGCTTTCGGATCGAAAACGATGATTGGGGTTGGGCCCACAAGGACCCGGGGAACAGCGAACCTTCCAGGTCGTAACGACCTCTATGTGTGCGCGACGACGTCGCTGTATCGGGTGCGCACCAAGGTCGGCCCCGCGACGCGCTGGTAGCCGGGCCGCTCAGCGGCGCGGCAGGCACGTGACGGCCAGCCAGCGGCCCGGCCTGTCGGTGCGGGCCAGCGGAAATGCGAGGTCTTTGGTGGCCGCCCACAGCTCGGCCGGGCGGTCGGAGACGGCCCACGCCGGCGGCCAGGCCGAGACGTCGGCGTCCTCGAGGGCGGCGAGCAGCGCGACGGCCACCACGTCGGCGCCCGGCTCGCGGATCGGCATCCGCTGGCGGAAGCGGTGGATGCAGTGCGCGGACGCCACGATCTCCCGCGCCTCCGGGTGGGCGGTACGCGCGATGCCGATCTGCATCAGCGCGAGCGGCGGCCGTGGCGCAGGCCGAGGGCCAGCGCCAGCGGGTAACACGCGAACAACAGACCGGCCACGGCATGGGTGCCGGGGCCGGCGGCCTTCTCGTCGAAGCGGAAGACCCCCGAGTTGAGCATCCAGTCGCGCCCGCTGCGCGCGCGGCACAGCTTCCAGACCGGCCATGTCCAGCGTTGGTTGAGATACAGCGGGATGCTGACGCCCCAGAAGATCCCCATCGTCGTCGCGGCGAGCGCGTGCGTGGCCGGCGGATCGGAACGCCGGGCGATCTCGCGGCCGGTCGCGTACAGCCAGGGCGGGTCGATCAGGAAGGACATCAGTCGGGAGCGTACGCACTAGTGGGTCGAGCCGCCCGGCAAGTCGCCGCATCGGCTGGCCAGTTTGCAACCCCGGTCAGCCGGCGTCACGGACTGTCGGATGGAAAACGCCGACAACGACCTCTAGGGTCGACACATCGTGGCCTCTGGCCCGACATTTGTGGCTGTGCTGCGACTTCGGCTGGCTGCCGCGGGACTGGTCGACGAGCTCCTCGGCGCCCTGGCCACGCACGGGCGAATGAGCGGCGAGGAGCTGAGAGACTTCTCCGATGCGAAGCGGGCGCGTGAGGACTCGTCGGCCCCCCCGGGCGCCCGTGGCTCCCAAGCCGCAGGGATCCGCGAGCGCATCACGCCAGGGCTGGAGTCCCGTCGCCGGGTGGGACTGGTCGTGGGGGAGGCCGGTGCAGTGACGGCAACCGGTATCCCGGTTGTTGAGCCGGAGTGGAGACTGACCGATGCGGGCGTGGCCTATCTGCAGACCCGCTCCGAGGAGAAGCGTCTGGTCCCGCGGGTTGTCCTCAATCGCCTCGGCGCGGTGGCTGTCGATGGGCTGACGACGGCCATGAAGACGGCCATCGCCGCGTTTCCAGCACTGGTGCTCGCCTGGATGGTGGGTCTTATTCGTGACCCTTCTCCCATCGGCTTCTCGGCCGCGGCTGCTCTCTTTGCCGGCGTCGCCGGGCTTGCCCTGGCGCGGGCACGTGCTGTGAGCCTGGCCAACGCTCCTGCACTACGGGAAGTCCTCCGCGCAGGCGGGGAGTTCGCTCAGGAGCTGGAGGCCTCCAACCGCAACTGGGCGCGAACATCGTCGACGCCCTGTGGCGGCCGAGCGCGGATCGCGAGCCCTAGAACAGTGGCAGGTCGAATGGGATGCGTGGATGGCGAAATCGGATCAGTGGGTTCAGGACTCTGCCGTACTGGGATCAGACCGATCCGGCTACGCGCGGCCCGCGGCCGATAGCGCCCGAGCCTCCGGTCTTTCCAAGCCAACCGTCCGCGGCGCCGTAAACCTTCGCCTCTGACCGAGGCCGCGTCTCGAGCGCGGCGGCGGTCGAGGCACCTCAGCCGAGGATGCCAATCTGGTTGATGACCTCGCGGAACCCCCGGTCGAACAGTTCGAGCAGTCCGAGTGCAGCGAGCAGGAGGACGGCGATCGCGAGCGCAGTTCCCGCCAGGATCAACGGCTTTCGACTGAACTCGGCGTGGATGATCCAGGTGGAGATGACTGCGGCGAATGCGATACCGATGACGCTCCATCCCGTTGGCTGGGCGCCGTCGATACCGAGAAAGATGCCTGCCGCCACCAGGAGGGCGCCGGCGAGTACGCGATGTTCGCCCAGCGCCGGTCGAGGGTGGTCGGGCCGTGCCGCCGGGGGCAGCAACTCGACGAAGCCAGGGCGGCGCGCTACGCCGTAAGCCAGAAGATGGGCATCGCCAGCCCGCGATGCTCGTGCGACGCCCCGCCGAGGACCTGACCGGGATGCCAGGGCATCTCCCGCGAGCTTCGAGGCGACCGGTGCAAGGGTTTGGGGCCTTCGTAGTTCACGCGGAACAAGCGACCAGACCGCCGGGGATGTGTTGGCATCGTTGGCGAGGTCGAGCAGGGGTTCCGTGCCGGGTTGCGCAGAGCACGCTGGACGGCGTGTTACAAGCTGTTCGCGCAGGATCTCCCGTGGCGGTGCGCAGGGAGTCGCAGTCGACTTGATTGGGGACCAGTGCCGCGATCAGGCGCTCAGCACCGTCGAGTCGCCCCAGAGCAGGTCACTCTCGCGCCACCGGCGATCGAGAAAGCCTCCGAAGTGGCCAAGCGCGATGCCGGCGCGCCGGGGTTTGCCGCTCGTGTGGCCACCGGCACGGGGCGTCTTGCGGGCTCACGCGGAAGATTTCTACGGGATTTGTCTCGCGTAGGCCGGGATAGACCAGCGGAAGCGTCGTCATGTCGATCGCGGTGACGCAGTCCAGGTAGCTCACGAGGAGGGCGGAGAGTTGCTGCTCGATACGGGTCTTGCAGCTGTTCTTGAGCTCGTCCTCGAGCTCGGTGTCTGCATCGGGGAATGTGCTGCCGAATTGGGCTCGGAGAGCGGCGCCAAAAGCGGCGACCGCGTCCTCTACCTCCGGCTTGCCGGAGCTCGCGGGCGGACTCGAGTGGCACCGGCGCCTCGACGACATGCGACCGCATCCGTCCCGAATCCGAACTGGGCTATGGCAGCCGCAAGGCTGCCCGGCACGGCGGTCTGGGCGCGGACGCGGGCCTCGCGGCCGAGGGTGCGGAGCCGGACGAACTGCGTATTGAGCGCAGACTTCGCGCGCGGAGCCAAGGGGCACCCTGGGTCGCAGCCTCCTCGGCGCTGATGCGGAGCGCGCCGCTTTGAGGAGTTCGTCGGAGCTCCGTCGCAGAAGTAGGTCGTCGATGCGGTCGAGGATGAGCGCAAGGCGCCGGAGGCGGAAGCGCAGATCGTATGTGTGGAGGAACGCGCGGAGTTCTGTGTGGTTTTCGCCCGATTTGTCGTCGCCATCATCAGCCCATGCGTCTAGAAGGGTCGCGACGAAGCGGGCCTCGTCACCCTCAGTCGGCTGATCGGCGGCGCGCAGCACCAGCGCCGTGAGGTCGTCGATGACCTCGAGGCGCCGGAGGCGAAGATACGCAAGCGCTATCGGTGCGGGTGGCGTGATCTGGGCCGCCGGCTGAAGTGCGGCAATCTCGATCCCCCGAGTGACTCGCCGGATGCGCTCGATCGTGGCGTTGCGCTCGAGCAATGCCGCGATGTCCTCGTGGATCGCTCGACGCGCGGGACATGATCGCTGCGCCGATGGCCTACGGCGTCCGGTCGGCCATGGGACTTGTTACGGTCGGCCGGCAACCTTGACGGATCGGGCTCGATGTACAGCAGCTTGCGGTCGACGGGCACGTCGGCGCGGCGCCGGCGTAAGGCGTTTGTCGCGTAGGTGAACGGCTTGTTGTCGAGGTAGCCGCCGTCGGCGAAGGCCCACTCGCGCCACGGAACCTTGGCGCGAACGTAGTCGGGAAAGAAGGCGTTGCCGATGGCGTCGCCGAGCGGGCTGTCCGAGCCGTCGGCGTCGCGCGGGAGGACGGGCTCAAAGGCAAAGGGGAACGATGACGTCGCGCGGGCGGCGAGCGCGAGCATGCGGTCGTTGTCTTTCGTGAAGTCGATGTGAGCTCGACTGTGGCCTTCTCGGTCGAGGATACGACACCGCCATGCAGTGCGATGCCGAGGTTCCTCGACCGAACCATCGGCAAGGCGGAGCGCGAGCCAGAGCCCTTGGAGGTCGGTGGCGGTCACGCTGAGGTCGATCTGCTCGGCGTATCGGGGCGTCACGGGAAGGGAAGCCGTTGCGCCGGTTTCGGTCGCTCCGCCCATCTTGGTCAACGCGTTCAGCGCTCGGTCATAGAGGCGTGGACCAGCGAGCAGCGACTGGGGCGGCTTTGTGTACGTGGATGGGGTTTGCAGTCCCCGGTAGGCGCGCGGCTCGTTGAACAGGAGGTTGATGTCGGCCTCATCGAGCCAGAGCCTGCGCAGGGCGTCAAAGTCCTGCCCGTTGGCCAAGGCTTTTGCGAGGTAGATGGCGTTGATACCCCCGGCGGATGTGCCGGAGAGGATGTCCACGACGAAGCGCGAGGAAATGCCTGCCTCCTCGCCTGGGTTATCGGGCAACCATTGATGCTCTCCCTGCAGCCGGCGCCCGATCTCGCGATAGCCACGCTCGCTACCGCGGCTGTCAAGGTCTGAGGAGGGCTCGACGGTCGGTGCGTGGCGCAGTGGAGCGGACGAGCCGGAACAACTCGTGCGCGACGCCGTTGATGTAGATCGCCAGCGATACCCCGCCGTACATGACGGTCGCGAACCGCACCTCGCGTATCGGGGCGTACATCAGTCCCTGAGGTTGTTTACGGCCACTGGCCAACTCAACCACACCGGCCCATTGCCCTGCTGCGCCGCGTGGCGGTCGTCCGGGTCGTAGGTCGCACGAGGTCGGGCCGGACGGTGCGCCAGACCCGGCGCTATCACCCGTGCACAGCGCGTAGGGGCTGACGAACCGGCGCAGGGATCGTCGGTCGCTCGGGCTCGTGCGGCACGGCGGTTCCCAGCAGCCCGAACGCGAGCCGCGTGGCCAGGGCCATGATCGTCAGCTGCGGGTTCACGCCCAGCGCGCTCGGGACCACGCTGCCGTCGGCGACGTACAGGCCCTCGACGCCGTGCACGGCGAACTCGCCGTCGACCACGCCATCGGCGGGCCGCGCGGCCGCGCGGGCGGTGCCCAGCGGGTGGAAGGCGAGCAGCGAGAGGTCGGCGGCGCGCAGTCGGCGCTCGCGCAGAGCACGGACGTCGTCGGGCGTCTCGAGCATCGGCAGGCCCGCGACCGGCAGGAAGACCCGCTGCGCGCCCGCCGCCCAGTAGAGCTCGGCCAGTGCCACCAGGCCGCGCTGGATGCGATCGATGTCGGAGCGGCCGAGGTCGTAGCGGATCAGCGTCAGGCCGAGGCGCCGCATGACCCTGCCGCGCGACTCGTCTCCGATCATCAGGCCGAACTGCGACAGCTGGCGGTAGCGCAGCATCAGGTCGCGGTGCTCGGCGCCCCAGGTCCCGAACGAGGCGGCGGCGTAGTCCGGCGGCCCGGCCGTGCCCTCGAGCATGATCCCGTCGTCGTGGAACTCGTCGACGTAGAGCGACTGCGGCACGCCGGTGGACATGTCGACGTCCTCGTCGAAGATGGCGCGCACGGCGGTGCACGGGTGGATCGAGAGGTTGCGGCCCAGCTGGGCGGAGATCGCGCCGAGGCGGGCGCGGGAGAGCAGCAGCGGCGTCCCGATCGCGCCGGCGGCGACGACCACGCGGTCGCAGACGACGCGCAGCTTCCCGCGCGCCGCGGTGCGTGCGACGACGGCGCTCGCCCGGCCGTGGCGCAGCTCGATGTCCTCGGCGCGGCAGCCGGTGTAGGTGACGGCACCGGCGGCCCAGGCGCGCGGGACATGGGTCAGCCCCGGGTGCTGCTTGGCGCCCGTCGGGCAGCCCCAGCAGCAGACGGCCGAGCCGACACAGCCGCGCGCGTTGCGGTGCAGGTAGCCGCACGACCAGCCGAGCGCGTCGGCGCCGCGCTTGACCACGCGCGCGTTGCCGCCGGCGAGCTCGGGGGTGACCTGGGAGACGCTCAGCTCGCGTTCGACGCGGCGAAAGCTCGGCGCGAGGTCGTGCATGCCGAGCTCGTCGAGGCCGAACCGGCTCCGCCAGGAGTCGAGCACGGCCTCGGGGGTGCGAAAGCAGGTGCCCGAGTTGATCGCCGCGGTGCCGCCGATCCCCTTGCCGAGCGGCAGCAGGATCGGCACGTTGCCCACGGTCGTGGTCTGGCCGGCGTCGCGGTACAGCAGCCGCGTCATGTCGCGGGGGCGCGCGGTGAACCGCTCGGTGGCGAGGCGGTCGCCCTCCTCGACCATCACGACGCGGGCGCCGCCCTCCGCCAGCTCGGCGGCGACCACGCTGCCGCCGGGGCCGGTGCCGATGACGCACACGTCGGCGCGGACCTCCGTCGTGCCGCGCAGGCCGGCGCCCTCGACGATCGTCATGCGAAGCGGCCCTCCTCGGCGATCAGCCGCTGCCCGCGGGCGACGTTGGCCGCCGCGTCGTAGCCGAGCAGCCGCATGACCTCGTCGTTGCCGTAGTAGGAGATCAGCAGCACGCTGCTCATGGCTCGCAGGAGCTGGCGCAGCGGGGTCAGGCGTGAGCGCTCGACCCGGCGCAGGACGTCGCTGCGGGCGGCGCGGTCCAGCTTTTCGAGGCGCCGGCGATGGCCGAGCGCGAGGGGAGCGAGATCGAGGATGCGCAGCCCGGCGCGCAGGCCGATGCGATTGACCGGGGGAGAGGCGGCGATCCACACCGCGACCGCCTGGACGGTGTCGGTCTTCTCGACCGCCGGCAGTGGAGGCTCGGGAGCGGCCAGCGTGTCGACGAGCGCCGCGACGATCGCTCGTTCGCGGCGGGTCATGCGGTTTCCGGCCGGCACGGGGCGACTCTAGACTCCCTCTCGACCGCCGCGGGATGATCGATCTCCACACGCACATCCTCCCGGGCATCGACGACGGTCCGGCCGACATGCAGGGGTCGCTGGCCTTCGCGAGGGCCGCGCTCGCCGCGGGGACGACGACGATGGTCGCCACCCCGCACGTCGACGGGCATTACCGCCTCGGCGTCGCGGACCGCGACGCGGCGCTGGCGTCGTTGCGGGTCGCGATGGCGCAGGAGGGAATCGGCCTGCGGGTCGAGCCGGGCGCCGAGATCTCACTCGACCGCTACGTCGACCTCCAGCCGGAGGAAATCGAGCAGCTGACGCTCGGCGCCGGGCCGTATCTGCTGCTCGAGGCGCCGCTGTCGCCTGCCGTGGGCGCGTTCGACAGCTTTCTCGGTTCGTTGCTCGCGCGAGGCGTGCGCATGGTGATCGCGCATCCGGAACGGTGCCCGACCTTCCAGCGGCACCCCGAGAAGCTCGCCGAGCTCGTCCGGGCGGGGGCACTGACGCAGCTCACGGCCGCTTCGCTCGAGGGCCGCTTCGGGCGGGCGGTGCGCGAGGCGTCGCTGAACATGCTCGCCGCGGGCCTCGTGCACGACCTCGCCTCCGACGCTCATGACGCCGAGCACCGTGGGCCGGAGATGCGGGCCGGCCTCGAGGCCGCCGAGAGCGCGCTTCCCGGTTCGGCCGCGCTCGCCGACTGGCTGACGGTCGACGCGCCGGGGGCGATCCTCGCCGGCGCCCCGCTTCCGCCCCGCCCGCCGCTGCCGGTGCCGCCGCCGAAGCGGCGGCTGGGTCTGTTGCGCCGCCGGTAACTACCCGGCGTGAGCGCGGCGCTCCGCCTCCCGGCGGATCTCGGCCAGCGACCCTGCCACCGTCCGCTCCCACGAGCGCGCGACCAGATCGCCCCACCGCGCCCCCAGGCCCCAGAGGTCGGTGCCGAGCTCGCCGGTGTAGATCAGCTCGGTCGTCGCGGCGGTTTCGTGGAGCTCGTAGGTCTCGACGACGTGCGGTACCGGGCCGCGTAGGAGGCGGAACGCGATCCGGCCGGGCGGCTCGAAGAGGACGGTCTCGACGGTGGTCGTCGTCAGCCCGTGGCCGACCGGCGTGTGGTGAGCGGCCAGCACCATGTCGCTGCCGCGCTCGAGGACCTCGAGCTTGTCGCGCATCGCGCGTGGCGTGCGACGGTAGGGAGAGGCGACGACGTCGAAGACGACGTCGCGAGGCGCCGCGATCTCGACACGCTGCGGCCCGAGCGGCCGGACGCGGCGGCCGATGCCGAGGTCGAGAGTGAGCGCGCCGCGGACGACGAGCGCGTAGATGCCGGCGGCACCCGCGACACATCCGGTGCAGGCCACGAGCCGTCGCACGAGAGCAATCTACGGCGTGGGTAACGTCCCCGGCATGGTTGCCATCGTAACCGGGGCGTCGAGCGGGATCGGCGAGGCCACCGCGCGATTGCTCGCGCGCGAGCACGATGCGCGTGTCGTGCTGGTCGCCCGCCGCGAGGATCGGCTGCGCGCGTTGGCCGACGAGCTGGGGGAGGCAGCGAGCTGGGTCGCGGTCGACGTCACCGACTCCGAGGCGCCGGCGCGGATCGCCGAGCACGTCCGGACCACCCACGGCCGGTTGGACCTGCTCGTCAACAACGCGGGCGCGGCCTGGCGCGGGAAGTTCGGCGACGTGGGCTGGGAGAACGTCCGTCGCACGATGGAGGTCAACTTCGATGCGGTGGTCCGCCTGACCGAGGCTCTGCTGCCGATCCTCCGCGAGTCGGCACCGAGTTCGATCGTCAACGTGGCGAGCACCTCGGGCCGGGTCGCGCGCGGAGGCAGCGGGGCCTACTCGGCGAGCAAGTTCGCGCTGATCGGCTGGACCGACGCGCTGCACTTCGAGGAGCGCGCGAACGGCGTCCACGTCGGGATGGTGCTGCCCGGCTTCATCCGCACCGAGGGCTTTCCGGCCGACGAGCTGCCCTCCTGGCTGCCCTCGACGCCGGAGAAGGTCGCGGCGGCGATCGTCGACTGCGGCCCGGGCGGGAAGGCCGAGCGCTACGTGCCGCGCCCCTACGGGGCGGCGGCGGTCCTGCGGATCGTCGCGCCCGCGCTCGTGCGCCGCGTGCTCTCGCGCGGCGCGGCCGACCGGCTCGTCACGAGCACCGGCGCCGACGCGGCCGATCAGGCGGACGAGTAGCACCGGCTACCTTGCCGCGCCTGGTCCTCGGTCCGCTGCTGCGCTATCGTCGACGAGACGCGTGCGACGGTCTGGGTCGAGACCGACGCTCCGTGCGACGTCGAGGTGCTCGGGCACCGCACGAGCACGTTCCGTGTCTGCGATCGCCACTACGGGCTGGTCGTGATCGAGGGCCTGGAGCCGGGCTCGGTGACCCCCTACGAGGTGCTGCTGGCCGGCGAGCGGGTCTGGCCGCTGCCGGGGTCGGCGCTTCCGCCGAGCGTGATCCGCACGATCGCGCCGGAGGGGCGGCTGCGGATCATGTTCGGCTCCTGCCGGGTCGCCGTGCCCCACGTCAACCCTTACAACCTGACCAAGGACGCCGACGAACGCGGCCGCGAGGTCGACGCTCTGCAGGCCCTGGCGCTGCGTCTTCGCCGCGCGCCGCACGACGACTGGCCCGACGTGCTGTTGATGATCGGCGACCAGGTCTACGCCGACGAGGACGCCCCGAAGACTCGCGAGTTCATCCGCGCACGGCGTGACACCTCCGAGCCTCCGGGCGAGCACGTCCAGGACTACGAGGAGTACGCGCACCTCTACCACGAGACCTGGAGCGAGACGCTGATCCGCTGGCTGCTCTCGACGGTGCCCAGCGCGATGCTGTTCGACGACCACGACGTCCACGACGACTGGAACATCTCGCGGGCGTGGGTCGAGGAGATGCGGGCCAAGCCGTGGTGGGAGCGCCACATCGCGGCTGCCCTGTCGTCGTACTGGGTCTATCAGCACCTGGGGAACCTGGCGCCCGAGCAGCTGGCCGACAGCCGTTTGCTCGCCCGGATCCGCACGGTCGAGGACGGCGGGGCGCTGCTGCACGAGTGGGCGCACGAGGCCGACGAGGAGACCGATGGCAGTCGCTGGAGCTACGCCCGCAATCTGGGTTCGGTGCGGCTCGTGATGTTCGACTCGCGCGAGGGCCGCGACTTCGAAGCGGCCGAGCGGCGGATGTGCGACCCCGACGAATGGGACTGGGTCGAGCGCCACGCTCGTGGCGGCTGCGAGCACCTGGTGCTCGTGGACACGCTGCCCGTGTTCATGGCTCCCGCGTTCCACCACGCCGAGGCGTGGAGCGAAGCGGTCTGCGCCGGTGCCTGGGGGTCGCTGGCGGCACGCCTCGGCGAGCGGCTGCGGCGCGCGATCGACCTCGAGCACTGGGCTTCCTTCCAGCGTTCGTTTCGCGACATGTGCGAGCTGGTGAGCGCCGTGTCGCGCGGCGAGCGCGGTGCGCCGCCGGCGACGATCGTCATGCTCGGAGGCGACGTCCATCACGCCTACCTCGCGGCAATCGAGGCGGGCGGCGAGAGCGCGGTCTGGCAGGCGGTGTGCTCGCCGTTTCGCAATCCGTTGGAGACCACGGAGCGGCGTCAGACGCGGCTGGGGTTCTCGCCCGCGCTCGCGCGCGTGGTGGCCGCGGTGGCCGGCGCCGCGGGCGTCGGCGATCCGCCCGTCGGCTGGAAGGTCGTGGGCGGGCCGTTCTTCGACAACCAGGTCGCGACGCTCGAGTTCGACGGCCCGGCGGCGTCGCTGCGGATCGAGCGCACCACCGACGGAGGCTGGCGGCACCCGACGCTCACCACGTCGCTCGAGCGCAGGCTCGAGCGAGCGGGGCCTGATCAGGCCGGCGGCTCGAGCGTCTCGCCCGAGTAGAGCTTGTGCACGGTGACCGTGCCGTCCGGCGCGGCTCCGATGCACAGCCCGCAGAGGATGCACTCGTCGACGTTGGACTCGACGACGCTGACGCGGCCGCCGTCGTCGGAGTAGATGCTGACGGGGCAGACCTCCTTGAGCTTGGCGGCCAGCTCGGCGTCGTCGGCCACCGCGTCGGCCACCTCGATCCCGATGAACGTCGCGTCGGTCCTCATGCCAGGCGCTCCTTCATCAGCTCGGGGATCTGCGAGATCTCCTCGGCGACCGTGATGCCGGCCGCCTCCAGCCGCGCGATCTTCTCGGTCGCCGTGTCCTGAATGCCCTCCACGATCGTGCCGGCGTGGCCGAAGCTCATGCCCGGCATCTCGTCCATGAACTTGCCGGCCATGAACGCCACGATCGGCAGGCGCGAGTCGTTCTCGGTCTTCCAGCGCGCCAGCTCGGCCTCCATTCGGCCGCCGGGCTCGGTGTAGATGACGATCCCCTTGGTCTGCTCGTCGGCCTCGAAGAGCGGCATCAGCTCGGCGTAGCTGGAGCCGATGATCGCGTCGCCGCCGATCGACACCGCGGTCGACTGGCCGAGGCCGGCGGCGGTCAGCGTCGAGCTCATCTCCGTCGTCATGCCGCCCGAGCGGCTGATCACGCCGATCGGCCCGGGGGAGTAGGCCTTGGCGGCGTCCTTGGCCGGGCCGCCGATGCCGCCCATCTTGATCACGTCGGGGACGATGATCCCCAGGCAGTTGGGGCCGATGATCCGCGCGCCGCGCAGCGTGGCGAGCTCGACCATCTCGGCCACGTCGCGGCGCGGGATCCGCTCGGTGACGATCACGACGAGCTTGATGCCGTTCTCGAGCGCCTCGAAGACCGCGTCCTTGGTGAACGCCGGCGGGACGGTCACGACCGAGCCGTCGATCGGCCCGCCGTGGTGCTCGACGCACTGGCCGACGGTGTCGAAGACCGGCACGCCGTGGACGTCGCGGCCCTTGCGGCCCGGCGTCACGCCGCCGACGACCTTGGCGCCGGCGCCGTAGTCGAGGCACTCTCGCGTGAGATTGACCGCCTCGCGGCCGGTGATGCCCTGGACGATGAACGTCGTGTTCTCGTCGACGAGGATGCTCACAGCGCCTCCACCGCCAGCTTGGCCGCCTCGTGCATCGAGGTCTTGCGGTCGGCGTAGCGAACGCCGTAGCGATCGAGGATCTTGAAGCCCTCTTCCTCCCACGCGCCCGGGATGCGGAAGATCGAGATCTTCTCGGCGGGGTCGAACCCGAGCTCGAGGCAGGCCTTGATGACGCCGCGGGCGACGATGTCGACCCGGGTGTTGGAGACGATCGACATCATCACGGCGATCTTGTCCACGCCCGGCTTGGAGAGCACGAGCTTGGCCAGGCCGCACGCCTTCTCGACCGACGGGTTGCCGCCGATCTCGCAGTAGTTGGCGGGCTTGCCGCCGTACTTGCGCACGGCGTCGAAGAGCGTCAGCGACCCGCCGCCGGCGCCGATCACGAGCCCGAGGTTGCCGTCGAACTCGGTGACGTTGCCCGCAACGCCGCGGTGGCTCGCGGCGTCGACGGCCTCGCCGGCGAGCTCGAATTCCGTCGGCTCGCGTGCCTGGCGCGTCTCGTCGTCGCCGACGCCGAGATCGGCGAGCAGTGCCTTGTGGCGGCCGCGGGCCTCGTTCTCCATGTCCATGTGCGCGTCGAGCGCGACGAACGAGCCGTCGGTGAGCTTGCCCAGCGGGTTGATCTCGGCCAGCGTCATGTCGTTCTCGACGAACAGCCGCGCCAGCTTCGTGACGATCGGCGTGAGCTTGTTGAGGTCCGAGCCCGTGACACCGGTGGAGGCGATGACCTCCTTGGCCTGGAAGTCCGAGAAGGGCAGGATGTTCGAGAAGTGCCGCCGGCCGACCTTGTCGGGCTGCTCCTCGGCGACCTGCTCGATGTCGATCCCGCCGACCGGCGAGAAGATGATCACCGGCTGCTTGCGGATCCCGTCCCAGACGACGCCGGCGTAGAACTCCTGCTCGACCTCCGCCTTGGGGTCGACGAGCACGCCGCGCGGCATGTGGCCGTTGATCTCCAGGCCGAGGACGTCGCGGGCGTGACCGACCGCTTCGTCGGGCGTGTCCGCGAACTGCACGCCGCCGGCCTTCATCCGCCCACCGGTCAGGACCTGGGACTTGATGACGACCGGGCCGCCGATGCGCTCGGCGATCGGGCGTGCCTCCTCGGCATCGGTGACGAACCCGAAGTCGGTGACCGGGATGCCCGCCCGCTTGACGATCTCGCGCGCCTCGTACTCGAAGAACCTCATCAGCGGCGGCGGAGCCTAGTGGGTCGTAGGCTCCCGCCGTGGCTTACGCGGTGCTCGGATTGGTGGTCCTCGTCCCGATCGGGCTGGTCCTGACCAAGTCGGTGGGCGTCGTCCTGGGCGGCGTGCTGCTGGTGCTGGCTTTCCT
Organism: uncultured Actinomycetes bacterium; assembly: GCA_963825415.1. Classification (GTDB taxonomy): domain Bacteria; phylum Actinomycetota; class Thermoleophilia; order Solirubrobacterales; family Solirubrobacteraceae; genus BP-464. Next base: position 72,035 of record CAWGTD010000009.1, read on the forward strand.
CGCGCTGGTCGCGCTCGTCCTGATCACGCCGACCCGCGCGGGGACCCGGTCGTGGAGCGGCCCGGTGCGCAGGTCCGATAACGACGACTGAGCTTGAAGCGCTTGCCGTGGGCGGTGCCGCGGACGACGACTCGCCAGCTGCCGGAGGGGAAGCCGGTGAAGTCGATCGTCAGGCGCCGGCCGCGCCCGCCCACCCGCGCGCTGCGGCCGCCGCCGATCGTGACGCGCACGTTGCGCGCGCCTCGGGGCAACGTGATCCTCACCTTTCGCCGGCTGCTGCACGGCGTTGTCGACGCCGCGTGCGCCGCCGCGCCGTGTTCGCTGACGAGCGCCCGGAACCGCGGGAACGCCGGCTTCTCGGAGTAGTCGTCGCGCAGCAGCCCGGTGGTGTCGAAGATCCCCGGCGAGCCGGTCCGGTTGTCGCGCAGGTTGAACCAGCGGTAGTCGGTGACGTTGTAAGTGCCGGCGACACCTGCGGCAGAGCGGACCATGTCCTCCAGCGCGGCGGCCTGGGCGGCGTCGTCCCGTTCGGGGCCCGACTCGAAGCCGTTCTCGGTGATCCAGATCGGCACGTCGTCGCCGAGGCCGGCCTTGGGCATGTAGCAGCGCCGCAGCGTCGCCAGCGCGATCACCAGCTCGTTGCCGGGCGAGCTCGTCGGCGCGATGACCGGCGGCCAGAACGTCCCCGGGTAGTCGTCGATGCCGACGAACCCGAGCGCGCGGCGAAACGCGTCGCCGCCCTGCGTGCCGAGCGTGTTCCACAGCTTGGCGTCGGACCCCGGGTTCCAGCGAAACGCGAACGTGAAGCCGAACGGCAGGTCCGGCCGGCCGATCCGGTCGGCTTCGGCGCGCGCGGCCTTGATCCCCTCGATCAGCGCGTCGACCGCGCCGGCGTAGGCGCCGTCGGAGGTGTTCTCCGAGATGTTGAGGTTGACCTCGTTGGTGATCGTCATCGCCACGACGTGGGGATCGGGGCCGAAGACGTCGACCACGTGGCGGACGTAGGCGGTCCACTTCTCGATGTCGCCCTCGTCGCCCTCGGCGGGGTGGTAGCGGACCTGCAACTCGGAGTCGAAGCCGGCCGCGTCGTGGCGAGCGACGATCTCCTGGAAGCGGCGGATGCCCGCTTCGCCGTCGGCCCAGAACAGGCGGTTGACGCGCAGGACCATCGCCTTGCCCGGCGGCGTGAACGCGTGCAGTGCCGCGATGTCCTTGGCCTCGTCCAGCGGCACGGCGGCCGATTGGCCGGTGCCGACGCTGCCGGCAAGCTCGGGATCGATGCCCATGCGCAGCGGCGCCGCGCGGGCCGGCTCGGAGCCGTAGGTGGTGGCCGTGCAGTTCGGGTCGTCGTCGGCCGCGCGCGCGGGCGCGGCGCCGAGCACGGCCAGAAACGCCGCGGCGAGCGCTACGCCGTGGCGGGCGCGAAGCCGTAGGCCTCGGCCAGCTCCGGATCCTTGCGGGCGAGCATCTCCGCGAGGTCCACCATGACCCTGCATTGCTTCCATGTCGCGTCGTCCTGCATCTTCCCATCGATCATGTGGACGCCGCGCCCGTCGGGGATCGCCTCGATGACCTTGCGGGCGAACTTGACCTCTTCCGGGTCCGGCGAGAAGACCTTCTTGGCGATGTCGATCTGCGCCGGGTGCAGCGACCAGGCGCCGACGCAGCCGAGCAGGAAGGCCGCGCGGAACTGCGTCTCGCAGCCTTCGACGTCCTTGATGTCGCCGAAGGGGCCGTAGAAGGGCAGCGCGCCGACCGCGGTGCACGCGTCGACCATGCGGGCGATCGAGTAGTGCCAGGGGTCCTGCTGGGAGCTGGCGCGCGGCGCGTCGGCATCCTCGGGGTGCGGGTCGTCGATCACCCGGTAGCCCGGATGGCCGCCGCCCACGCGCGTGGTCTTCATGCGGCGCGAGGCGGCGAGGTCGGCCGGCCCGAAGCTCATGCCCTGGATGCGCGGCGAGGAGGCCGCGATCTCCTCGAGGTGGATGACGCCCTGGCCGGTCTCGAGGATCGGGTGGAGCAGGATCGGCTTCTCGATGCCCGCCTTGGCCTCGAGCTGGGCCAGCAGCCGGTCGACGTAGTGGATGTCCCACGGCCCCTCGACCTTGGGGATCATCATCACGTCGAGCCGGTGGCCGATCGCGGTGACGATCTGCGTGATGTCGTCGAGCACCCACGGCGACTCGAGCGAGTTCACGCGGGTCCAGAGCTGCGTGTCGCCGAGCTCGATCTCGCTTCCCACCCGGATCAGGCCCTCGCGCGCGGCCTCCTTGCGGTCGACGGGGATCGCGTCCTCGAGGTTGCCGAGCAGGATGTCGACCGTCGGCGCGATGTCGGGCACCTTGGCGACCATCTTCTCGTTGGAGAAGTCCAGGAAATGGATCATCCGCGAGGGCAGGAACGGGATCTCCCGGACCGGCTCGGGCGCTTCGATCGCAAGCGGCTTGAAGAAGTCTCTCGGGCTCCGCATCGCCACCGAACCCTACCGCCGGGCTCCACACCCCTCGCCGCCCCGAGCGCGTCGAGTGGACGCTTCGAGTCGATATCGCGACTCAACTGCCACTCGACGTTCGAAGGCGAGTGAGGAGCTCGGCGACATGAGGTCCGGACGCTCGGCGAGATCCTCCTCGGGGAAGCGGAGGACGTCCAGCCAGCGAGCTGGAGCGCGCGGTCCTTGTGACGATCGCGGCGTCTCTTGGGGTGGGTGGCGTGGTAGCGGTTGGTATCAGTTTCGACGACGACACGCGTGGCTCCGGCCAGTGGAAGTCGACCTCGACGAGTGTGCCGTCGAGGAGCGGCGACGTGATGGTTGACCAGGGGATCAGGGAACCCGGCTCGGCGGCATATCGCGAGCATCGCCTCCTCCAATCCGCTGCGGGTCTGCGTCGTGCCGGGCTTGAAGTCAGCGAGGACCGAGCGGAGCAGCCGCACATCCGCGCGGCCGCGCGATCGGAGTCGAGCACCGAATCGGATCGCGGCGAGATCGAAGACCTCGCGGACCACCGCCTCCTCGATGAGCTTCTCCATCGTCCGGCGGCGGCTGATCGCGGCCATGTCGACGATCGACCCTGCGCGACCGGGGTGCACGGGATGCCGTCGACCAGCTCGGGTTCGATCGGTTGCAATCCGGTGCAGCGCGATGCCCGGGCATCGGGGCCGCCGCTCGGTACGGGCACCGATACGGCCGGGCGTCCCGGGCTCCAAGCGATCAGCTCGTGCAACCTCGCGGCAGGTCGGTGACTCAGCGCGGCTCCTTCGCCGGCAGCAAGGACCGCACCCATCCACCTCCCTCGCTGCGTCAACGAGCCATGGCCGACCATGAAGACGCCGCGGTGAAGCGGGCTGCAGCCGGCCGGCTCGCAAGCCACCGTCGATCGTGTCGTGTGAGGCACGCCAACGCTCCATCAACTGCCCCCGCGCGACCACGCCATGCTGCTGCCGTCGCCAGCGCCCAACACCTCCGTCCCCCAGGCGTCGAGTGCGACGGTTCGAGTCGGATAGCGGCGTCAACTGCCCACTCGATGTCGGGCGGGAGGGGTGCATGGGGGGACGAGGGCGTCGGGGCGCCGACTCTCGCCCCGGACGGGCTCGTAGGCTTGTGGCCAACATGAGCGACGACTTCAGCACCGACCAGCGCGAGCGCGAGGCCTCAGGCGCCCACTCCTACGGGCGCTACCTCGAGGAGTTCGAGGAGGGCGCGGTCTACAAGCACTGGCCGGCGAAGACCGTGACCGAGGCGGACGACCACCTCTTCTGCCTGATCACGATGAACCACCACCCGCTGCACATCAACGACATCTACGCCCAGAACAGCCAGCAGGGCCGCAACGTCGTCGTCGGCCCGCTGGTCTACTCGCTCGCGCTGGGCATGAGCGTCTCCGACGTCAGCGGCAAGGCGATCGCCAACCTGGCCACCGAGGAGCTTTCGCATCCGGCGCCCGTCTTCCATGGCGACACGTTGTTCGTGGAGTCCGAAGTTCTGGAAAAGCGCGAGTCGCGCTCGAAGCCCGACCGGGGCACGGTGAAGGTCCACACCCGGGTCTTCAATCAGGACGGCACGCTGGTCGCCGAGTTCAAGCGTCTGGTGCTCGTCCCGCGCCGCGAGCCGGGCGAAACCGCTGGAAATGGGGACGACGGCGGCCCCGGCGGGGCACCAAGCGGCGACTAATCACGCGCGGTCCGAGTAGGCTGAGGGCTCTCTGGGGTGGTCGTCGTTCGGCCGCCCCTGTCGACTTTCCGCCGTCAAGGAGCATCTGGAAATGGCCACCGACACGTCCGCGCCGACCCGCAACGAGAAGCTGCTCGCCTGGGTCGACGAGATCGCCCAGCTGACCCAGCCGGAGGAGGTGCAGTGGTGCGACGGCTCCGCCGAGGAGTACGACCGGATGGCGCAGATGCTCGTCGACGCCGGCACCTTCCGGCGCCTCGACGAGGCCAAGCGCCCCAACAGCTACCTGGCCTGGTCGGACCCCAGCGACGTCGCCCGGGTCGAGGATCGCACCTACATCTGTTCCGAGCGCGAGGACGACGCGGGGCCGACGAACAACTGGCGCGAGCCGCAGGAGATGCGCACGGAGCTCGACGGGCTGTTCCGCGGCGCGATGCGCGGGCGGACCATGTACGTCGTCCCGTTCTCGATGGGCCCGCTGGGCTCCGACAAGTCCGAGATCGGCGTGCAGCTGACCGACTCGCCCTACGTCGTCTGCAACATGCGGATCATGACCCGGATGGGGGCGCAGGCGCTCGAGGTGCTCGGATCGGATGGGGGGTTCATCCCGTGTCTGCACTCGATCGGCGCGCCGCTCGACGAGGGCGTGGCCGACGTGCCGTGGCCCACCAACGCCGAGACGAAGTACATCGTCCATTTCCCCGAGACCCGCGAGATCTGGTCCTACGGCTCGGGCTACGGCGGCAACGCGCTGCTGGGCAAGAAGTGCCTGGCGCTGCGGATCGCGTCGGTCAAGGCCCGCGACGAGGGCTGGATGGCCGAGCACATGCTGATCCTCAAGCTGACCTCGCCGGAGGGCAAGGTCAAGTACCTCGGCGGCGCGTTCCCCAGCGCGTGCGGCAAGACCAACCTGTCGATGCTGATCCCGACGGTCGAGGGCTGGCAGGTCGAGACGGTCGGCGACGACATCGCCTGGATGAAGTTCGGCGAGGACGGCCGCCTCTACGCGGTCAACCCCGAGGCCGGGCTGTTCGGCGTCGCGCCGGGCACGAGCGCGAAGACCAACCCCAACGCGCTGGCCATGGTCGGCCACGACACGATCTTCACCAACTGCGCGCTGACCGACGAAGGCGACGTCTGGTGGGAGGGAATGACCGACCACCCGCCGGCCCACGCGCTGGACTGGAAGGGCCGCGACTGGACGCCGGACTCCGAGGACCCGGCCGCGCATCCCAACGCGCGCTTCACGGTCGCCCTGGCCCAGGCGCCGTCGGTGGCGCCGGAGTGGGAGGACCCGGCCGGTGTGCCGATCGACGCCTTCCTCTTCGGCGGGCGCCGCGCGAGCGTCGTGCCACTAGTGCGCGAGGCCTTCGACTGGGAGCACGGCGTGTTCCTCGGCGCGACGATGAGCTCGGAGATGACCGCCGCCGCGTTCGGCGCGGTCGGCCAGCTGCGCTTCGACCCGTTCGCGATGTTGCCGTTCTGCGGCTACAACATGGCCGACTACTTCGCCCACTGGCTCGAGATCGGCCGGCAACAGGGAGCCCAGTTGCCGCGGATCTTCTACGTCAACTGGTTCCGCAAGGACGCCGACGGCAAGTTCATGTGGCCGGGCTTCGGCGACAACAGCCGCGTGCTCGAGTGGGTCTTCAGGCGCTGTGACGGCCAGGCCGATGCCGTCGAGACGCCGATCGGCAACGTGCCCGCGGAGGGCGCGCTGAACACCGAGGGGCTCGAGCTGTCCGACGAGACGCTCCGCGAGCTGCTCAATCCGGACCTCTCGGCGCTCGGCCAGGAGCTGCCGCAGGTGCGCGAGCACCTCGACCGCTTCGGGGATCGTCTGCCGGCACCGCTGCGCTCGCAGCTCGAGGCGCTCGAGCAGCGGCTGGCGACCGGCTCGTCCAGCTAGGGACCGGCGACGGCCGGGTTGGCGGTCTCTGCCGGAGCGGCGGGGACGGCTTCGACGATCGGCGGCACCGGAACGTCGGCCGGCGGCCCGGGCGGGTCGCCGTCGGACGGGCCCGGGTCGGCCGGGTCCTCCTCGGGCGGAGCCTCCGTGCCGCCGGTGATGGCGGGGTCGAACGGGGTCTCGCTCGGATCGGCGGGCGGGCCGGGGTCGGCCGGGACGTCGTCGGGCACGACCGCGGGCAGCTCGGGATCGGCCGGCACGTCGACCGGATCGTCGGGAACGACCTCCGGAGCGGGGTCGACGGCGCCGAGCGTTTCGTCGATGCCGGAGTCCGGGCCGGCCGAGGAACCGTCGTCGGTCTCCTCCTCGACGGGCTCGACGGCGGTCTCGTCGTCGCCGATCACCTGCTCGCTCACGGGCGCCTGGATGGCGGGAGCCGCGCTCCCGCCGGAGGGCTGGCCGGCGGAGGGGACGTCGAACACGAAGGTGACGACGGGCGCGGGCAGCGGGGGGGCGACGGGCGCGGACGGGGGCGCGATCGCTGTCGGCACGGCCGGGGTCGGCGGCCCGACGAGCACGGCGCTGTCGTCGTAGGCCGTGCCTCCGGTGGGCAGGCCGTGGTCGGGCACGAGGCTGAGGGCGGTGACCGCGACGATGGGCGCACCGGGCGCCGCCGGTGCGGGCGAGGCGGCGAGCAGGCCGAAGGCGGCGACGGCGTGCCCGCACTTCGTGCCCTGGAGGTTCAGCGTCGCGCAGGTCGCGGGAGCGGGGGCGGGCCGTGACGCCGCGTGCACGGAGCGCCCGCTGAACGGCAGCGCCGCCTTGAACGCCTTGCGCAGCGGCCGCTCGGCGGCGATCGCCGTGCCGCAGACCATCACGGCCATGAGCAGCGCGACGAGCCGCGGCGAGCGGCGCAGCGCGGCTCCGATGGGCCGCGTGGAGATCGGGGTGCGAAAGTCGCGGACCACGGACACCAGCGACTCGGCCACCGAGGGATCGAACTGGCCGCCGGCGTTGTCGGTGAGCTCCTGCAGCGCCTCCTCGACGCTGCGCGCGGCGCGGTAGGGGCGGTCCGAGCGGATCGCGTGAAACGCGTCGGCGCACAGGATGATCCGGCTGGCCAGCGGGATGTCCTCGCCCGCGAGCCCGTCGGGGTAGCCGGTGCCGTCGAAGCGCTCGTGGGCGTGGCGGACGATCGGGGCCAGCGGCGCCAGCTCGGGGACGGACTGCAGGATCCGCTCGCCGGTGATCGTGTGCTTGCGCATCACGATCCACTCATCCGCGTCGAGCGCCGCGGGCTTGGCGAGGATGTCGTGCGGCACGGCCACCTTGCCGACGTCGTGCAGGCGCGCGGCGGTCAGCAGGTGCTCGCGCTCGCGGCCGGAGATTCCGAGCCGGCCCGCCAGCGCATCGCAGAGCACGACGACGTCGTCTGAGTGATCGGCGGTCGCGGGGTCACGGGCATCGAGCGCCGCGGTGGCCATCGCGAGGGCCGCCCGGCGGGCGGCGACCACGGTCTCGTCCTGGTCGGCTGCCCAGTCCTCGGCCACGCTGGCCCGCACCGTGCGGTCGCGGCCCTCGGACTTGGCGAACCGCAGTGCGCGGTCGGCGCGGTCGATGAGCTGATGCGCAGGTGCTCCGGGGGTGCCGGCGGCGACGCCCGCCGACGCCGTGACGGCCGGCAGGCCGCGCGGCGGGCGGACGATGATCGCGCGCAGGCGCTCGGCGATGCTCCAGGCGGTCTCCTCGTCGCCGCCGGGCAGAAGGACGACGAGCTCCTCGCCGCCGTAGCGGTAGCAGAGCCCACCGTCGCCGGCGACGACCCGCAGCACGCGCCCGGCGTGCCGCAGCAGCGCGTCGCCGACGGGATGGCCGTAGCGGTCGTTGACCTGCTTGAAGTGGTCGAGGTCGAGCATCACGACCGCGACGGGCTCGCCGGTCGTGAGGTCGCCGAGGTCGCGCCACAGGGCGCGGCTGTTGCCGAGCGCAGTCAGCTCGTCGGTCTGGGCGAGCTCGTTGAGGTAGCTCTCCCGGCCACGCAGCCAGAGGATCGCCGTGCACTGCGCGGCGAGCACCACCAGCAGGGCACCGGTGAGGGCGCCGACCGCGCCGCCGACCACGAAACCGAGCGCGGCGGCCGGCAGAGCGGCGACGGCGAACAGCCACAGGCGGGCGGGTGCGCGGCGCCCACGCGCGCGAATCGTGGGCTGGCGCCTGGTTGCGCGGCGCTCCACGTAGAGGCGCTGCTGCGCGCGCTTCGTCCTCCCCGGGGGCGGGGCGATCGGAGGCAGGGCGCGGTGACGGTCGGGAAGGGGCAGCATCCGGCTGCGCAGATCTTCTGCCGGTGGGGAAGGTTCCGGCCCGAACTCAATCGGCAGAAACCGCCGCTTCCTTGAGAGTTAATGTGGTCTAGGCAGTTTCGCGGCCCGCGGTGCCGCAGACGTGCTCGAGCCAGTCGATCGCCTGGCCCAGCGGCGTGGTGGTCAGGCGGTAGCGCGTCTCGCGGCCCTGGCGATGGGGTCGCGCGATGCCCTTGCGATGCAGCTGCCCGAGGTGCTTGGCCACCGCCTGGCGCGTGATCGGCATCTCGGCGGCCAGCTCGGTGGCCGTCGCGCCACCGCGCACGGCGAGGGCTTCGATGACCTCGCGACGGGTCGGATCGCCCAGCACACTGAAGATCTCGTGTGGAGCCACGCCTCCTTTCCTACCCATCTCTGCCGCTGCGGATGCGAGGAGTAGGGTCTGCGCCCGATGTCGACGAGTGACCAGCGGGCCGGCACGGGCTGGGACGAGATCGACCTCGCCGACCGCCACCTCGTCCGCGCGGGGGAGGAGTGGAACTCCGAGCTCTACAGGATCGCGGCGACGCAGTTCGACAAGGCGGCCGACGTCCTGAACCTCGACCCGGAGTTCCGCGTGCGCCTGCGCGAGCCGCGCCGCACGCTGACGGTCAACTTCCCGGTCCGGATGGACGACGGCGCCGTGCGCAACTTCACCGGCTACCGCGTGCAGCACACGCTGACGATGGGCCCGACCAAGGGCGGCATCCGCTACGCGCCCGGCGTGTCGGCCGGCGAATGCGCCGCGCTGGCGGCGTGGATGACCTGGAAGTGCTCGCTGCTCGGCCTGCCCTACGGCGGCGCGAAGGGCGGGGTCCGCTGTGACCCCAACGAGCTCTCCCTGTCTGAAGTCGAGCGCATCACGCGCCGCTTCGCCTCCGAGCTGATCCCGATCATCGGCGCCGACAAGGACATCCCCGCCCCGGACATGGGCACCGGCGAGCGCGAGATGGCCTGGTTCTACGACACCTACTCGCAATCGGTCGGCCACGCGGTGCCGGAGATCGTGACCGGCAAGCCGCCGGTGCTCGGCGGCACCGAGGCGCGGCGGCCCGCCACCGGACTGGGCGTGGTCTACGTCGCCGAGGCCGTTGCGGAGCGGCTCGGCCGCCCGCTGCGCGACCAGCGCGTCGTGGTGCAGGGCTTCGGCAACGTCGGCGCCACCGCCGCGCTCGAGCTCGACGCGATCGGCGCAAAGGTCGTCGCTGTCTCCGACCACACGGGCGGGATCGTGGCCGAGAAGGGCCTCGACGTCCCCGCGGTCGTCGAGTGGCTGAAGCACAACCGCTTCCTCGACGGTTGCCCGCTCGGCTCGGCGGTCGGCCGCTCCGAGGTGCTCGAGGTCCCGTGCGACATGCTGATTCCCGCGGCGCTGGAGCGCCAGATCACCGCCGAGAACGTCTCGCGGATCGACACGGCGCTGATCGTCGAGGCCGCAAACGGCCCGACGACGCCGGAGGCCGAGACGCTGCTCGCCGAGCGCGGCATCCCGATCGTCCCCGACGTGCTGGCCAACGCCGGCGGCGTGACCGTCAGCTACTTCGAGTGGGTCCAGGACCAGCAGAAGTACATCTGGGACATCATCGACATCCAGGAACGCCTGCGGCGCCTGTTGCGCTCGGCGCTCGGCCGCGTCCTCGAGGCCGCGGACCGCCTCGACGTCGACTGGCGCACCGCGGCGCTGTCGGTGGCGGTCGAACGCGTGGCCGAAGCCGCGCGGCTCCGCGCCATCTACCCGTAGCCCGCTGCCGGGTCAGTGCAGGTCGTCGCCGGTCGCGGCGGGCGGCCGCGACTCCTCGGCGAGCGACGTGATCGCCAGCGCGCCGCGCGCGGCCTCCTCGAGGACCTCGCTGGCCTCGTCGGCCGAGCGCGCGTAGAGCTCCACGAGCACGTGCACGACGATCTTGTCGCCCTCGTGCTTGTGGAAGCGCACGTGCGTGAAGAACTCGCGGGTGCCGTGGTCGCCGAACGCCGCGAACGCGAGGCTGTCGCCGGCTTCGGGGCCCGAGCAGGTCTCGACGTCGTCGGCGTCGACCGTGACCGTGCACGACGCCACCCATGGGGTGCCGGCGATCATGCGCTCCCAGCGGTCCTCGATCGGCTCCACGCGGCCGTTGGCGAAGCCGAGATGCGGCTGGTCGTGCATGCAGTCCAGGCACTGGACGACCGCCTCCTGGAGCTCGTCGACCACCTCCGCGCGCTCGCCGGTCTCGGGGTCGATCTTGTGGATTCCCTCGTAGTGGACCTGCACCTCGAGGTCGGTCGACCAGCACCGATAGCAGCGCAGCCAGGCGTCGCCGAGGGCCGCGCCGGTGGGATCCGCGGATCGCTCCATGGCCCACGGAGTCTAGGCTGCCTCCATGGGTGACACGGTCCTTCGCGAGGATTCCGAGGGCGTCGCGACGCTCACTCTCAACAGGCCGCGGCGACTGAACGCGATCACGCCCGAGCTGGCCGAGGACCTGCGCTCGGCGCTGTTGGAGGTGGACGCCGATCCCGCCGTCCGGGTCATCCGGCTGCGCGGTTCCGGGCGCTCGTTCTGCGCCGGCTACGACATCGGCTGGGGATCGGAGTGGATGGTCCACGCCGAGGGTGGGCGGCCGTGGGACCCGATGGCCGACCTGGCCGGGATGAACCGCTTCGTCCAGGACACCTACATGGCCATCTGGCGCTCGCGCACGCCGGTGATCGCCCAGGTGCACGGCTTCTGCGTCGGCGGCGGGAACCGACCTCGCCCTCTGCTCGGACCTCATCGTCTGCGCCGAGGACTGCCGCATCGGCTACCCGCCGGCACGCGTCTGGGGCTCGCCGACGACCGCCATGTGGACCTACCGGCTGGGGCTGGAGCGCTCCAAGCGCCTGCTGCTGACCGGTGACGCACTCGACGGCCGCACCGCGCAGGAGTGGGGCCTGGCGAGCGAGGCGGTCCCGGCCGATCAGCTCGACGAGACGGCGCTGGCGCTGGCGGCGCGGGTCGCGCGGCTGCCCTCCAACCAGCTGCACATGATGAAGCTGCTCGTCAACCAGGTGATCGAGCAGATGGGCCTGGCGACCACGCAGCTGATCGGAACGCTGCTCGACGGAGCGGCCCGCCACACGCCCGAGGGCGTGGAGTTCACGCGCCGCGCCATGGACGACGTCCGCGCCGCGGTCGCCGAGCGCGACGAGCCGTTCGGCGACTACGGGCAGGGCCCGCGCACCGCGTCGTCGTGACGGCCGCCGTCCCGCTGGGGGTCGTGCTCGCGGGCGGCACGGGCAGGCGCATCGGCGGCGAGAAGGCGCTGGTCGAGCTCGACGGCCGCCCGCTGCTGCACTACCCGGTGGCGGCGCTGCACGCGGTGCTCGGCGAGGTCGTGGTCGTCTGCAAGCAGGACACGCCGCTGCCGGCGCTGGCCGGGCTGGCGGCGATCTGGTGCGAGCCCGACGAGCCCAGCCACCCGCTCGCCGGCGTGGCGTGGGCGCTCAACCGCGCGGAGGGGCGCTCGGTGCTGGTCTGCGCGGGCGACCTGCCGCTGGTCAGCGCCGACGTCCTGCACGCGCTGCTCGCCGTCAAACCGGGCGACGCCGCGGCCGTGGTGCCCCGCGCCGCCGGCCGCCTGCAGCCGCTGCTCGCGCTCTACACGCCGGCCGCGCTGCCGGTGCTGGAGGCGATGGATCCGGACGAGCCCGCCTCGCAGGTCGTGCTGCGCCTCGGTCCCCTGGTGGTCGACATCGACGACGACCAGGCGTTCTTCAACGTCAACGCGCCGGAGGACGTCCTGCGCGCCTCGGGGCTGCGCGCTATCCGAAGGTGAACGCGTAGACCGATACGCCGGGGCTCACGCGCAGCGTGACCACGTGCGTGTCGGGCTTGGCGCGGCTGGCCAGCGTGTAGAGCCGCTGGATCTTGATCGCCAGCGTGCGAACGGGCCGGCCGTCGATCAACAGCTCCACGCGCCCGACGGGGTAGGGGCGGCGCTCGCGCTCGGGCGGCGGAGCCAGCACGACATAGACGTCCTTGGCGCGCACGCGGGCGGTCAGCGTCGCGCTCTGCACCGCCGTGGAGGCCTGCGCGCCGGCGTCCCAGGTCCCGCCGAGCGTGAAGTGGCTGAGCGGCAGCGCCGATGGCGGCGTGGAGACGTAATCGTGGCGGCCCGCCTCGATCTTCGGCAGGAAGCGCTCGGCGCGCTGCACGCCGACGTAGGTCTCCGGGGTCGTCTCCTGTGAGGGCGTGACCACGTCGCTCGGCCGCGCCCGCGCCCCGAGGCTCTTGTCGCCGGCCTCGGCCAGCAGCGCCCGGATCGAGGCCTCGGTCTCGTCGTATTCGCCCTCGCCGATGTGCACGTAGCGGACCTGCCCGCTCGCATCGATCAGATAGTGCGCCGGCCAGGCCTGGTTGGCCCACGCCTGCCAGGTCGAGAGGTTGTTGTCCTGGACGACCGGATAGCGCAGGCCGTCGGCCTTGATCGCGCGCTCGACGTTGCCGGCGTCCTTCTCGAAGGAGAACTCAGGGGAGTGGATGCCGACGATCGTCAGGCCCTGGGACCGGTAGCGGGCGTCCCAGGCCTTCAGGTAGGGCAGCGTGCGGATGCAGTTGATGCACGTGTAGGTCCAGAAGTCGATCAGCACCACACGGCCGCGCAGGCCGGCCAGCGTCAGCGGCTTGTCGCCGGGCGTGTTGAACCAGCGCTGGGTGTCGACGAACTCCGGCGCCTCGCCGAGCTTCGGGAGCTCGGGCGCCGTCGGAGGTCTCGCCCGCCGCCGGCGGCGCCTTCGTGGCGGCCTCGGCGCGCTCCTCGAACCGCGAGCGCCCGCGCAGGTCGGCCAGGCGGTCCTGCACCGCGCTGGACTTCTCCAGCCCCTCGGTGGGGTTGACCAGCACGGCGGGCAGGTTGCGGGCGAGCGACTCCTGGAAGCGCACGTCGAGCTGCAGGAGCATCGCGACCGCGGTGAGCGCCATGACGGCGCCGATCGCGCGCTGGAGGGCGGGCCCGCGGGCGCTGCGGCGTACCGGCGCGAGCACGCGGCGGCCGCCGAGCGCCAGCACCAGCAGCACGGCGGCTGAACCGATCGCGTAGGACGCCCCCACCACGACGGTGCGCCCGGACGCGGCGCTGACCGAGATGACCGCCGCCAGGATCGGGCCGGCGCACGGCGCGTAGACGAACCCCAGCGCGGCGCCCACGCCGATCCCGCTCCAGAAGCCGTCGCCGGTGCTCTTCGGCCCCCACCGGGCCAGTCGTGAAAGCGGCGCCTCCAGCCGGGCGGCGAGCCCTGGGATCAGCAGCGCCAGCCCGGCTGCGGCGAGCACGGCGATCGCGATGTCGCGCGTGGCGGAGTTGCCGAGCCCGACGCCGTTGAACACCTCGGCGAAGCCGACGATCGTCACGGTGAACGTCAGCGCCAGGCCGAGCACGATGCCCACCGGGCGCCTCCGGCCACCCGCGGCGCCGGCCGCGAGCAGCGCCGGCAGCACCGGCAGCACGCAGGGGCTCACGGCGGTGGCGGCACCGGCGAGCAGGGCAAAAAGGGCAAGCAGGAGCATCCCTTGTCACACGGTCCCGGTGCCGGACGCGGGCGTTACCGGCGTCCTGTCTGGGCAACTAGGGGATCGAGCAGCTGCTGCGGCGCAAACGCGAGCGCCAACCGCGCGTTCTCGCCGGTTCGAGCGAGCCACGCTTCGGCTCGCGCCAGCATGAGTGTCGAGTTACTCAGCCTGAGGCTGAGCAGAACGACACACCTCGTTCCCGGCGCCGTAGGTGGCTCGTTCGCAACCGCGATAGCGCGCACTACCCGCCGATGGCCGACATCGTGCGCTCGGGCTGCACGAAGCCGGGCTCGTTGACGCGGTGCTTGAGCTCCTTGCGGTACACGGCGTCGCGCACGATCTGCTCGAGGTCGTCGTCGGTCGCCCCTGCACGGAGCGGGCCGCGGAGGTCGGTCTCGCGCAGGCTGAACAGGCAGGTGCGCAGGCGCCCGTCGGCGGTGAGCCGGATGCGGTCGCAGTCGCCGCAGAACGGCTCGGAGACCGGGTTGATGAAGCCGACCCGGCCGGCGCCGTCGGCGAACTCGAAGACGCGAGCTGTGGCCGAGGGCGTGCGGGGGACCTCGACCAGCGGCCACTGCGCCTCGATCGCCGCGCGGATCTCCTCGCCGGTGAGCACCTGGGAGATGTCCCAGGCGCGGTCGGCGTCGAGCGGCATGAACTCGATGAACCGCACCTCGTAGGGATGCTCGCGCGCGAAGCGTGCGAACGGCAGGACCTCCTGCTCGGTGAAGCCGCGCATCGCGACGGCGTTGACCTTGATCGGGTGCGCCTCCGGGAACCCGGCGAGCGTCTCGAGGCCGCGCAGCACGCGGGGCAGCGCGTCGCGGCGCGTCATCGCGTAGAAGCGGTCGCGCTGCAGCGAGTCGATCGAGACGTTGAAGCGCCGGATGCCCGCCGCGACCAGCGCCTCGGCGTCGCGCTCGAGCAAGAAGCCGTTCGTGGTCAGGGCCAGGTCGTCGAGCTGCGGGGATCGCGGCCAGCATCGCGGCCAGGCGCGGGAAGTCGCGGCGCACCAGTGGCTCGCCGCCCGTGAGCCGCACGGCCGAGACGCCCATCGTGGCCAGCAGCGCGACGACCCGCTCGAGCTCCTCGAACGTCAGCACGCCCTCGCGGTCCAGCCACGGCAGCCCCTCGACGGGCATGCAGTACTGACAGCGGAAGTTGCAGCGGTCCGTCACCGAGACCCGCAGGTCTCCGATCGTCCTGCCGTGGCCGTCGAGCAGCGGTGCACGCGCCATTCCCTTCAGAGGCTACCCTCGCGCCGTGCTCGGGCCCTGGCGCTTGCTCCTCCTCGCCGGCGCGCTGCCGGTCCTCGCGGCCTGCGGCGGCTCGTCGCCGACCGACGAGGTGCGCTCGACGCTGCGCGGCTTCGCGACGGCGACGGCCAAGCGCGACTACCAGGCGCTCTGCGACCGCTACTTCGCGCCGAAGCTGGTCGACGAGGTCGAGCAGTCCGGCCTGCCCTGCGAGGCGGCGATCCGCCCCGAGCTTTCCGCCACCAGCAAGCCGACGCTCACGATCCGCAGCGTGCGCGTCGACGGCGACACGGCGCTGGCTCAGGTGCACACCGCGGCGGCCAACCAGCCGCCTTCGGACGACACGATCCAGCTACGTGCGCGTCAAGGGCAGCTGGCGGATCGCCTCGCTCTCCGAGACCGGGCCGCAGCCACCACCGTCGCCCTAGGCCGGATCGCCGGCGATGAGCTCCATCAGCAGCCCGTCGTGCCAGCCGTCGCCGTCGAAGTCGCGCTCGTAGCTGCGCATCACCCCGACGGCCCGGAAGCCGACCTTCTCGTAGCAGCGGATCGCCGCTGCGTTCTCAGCAGCCGGGTCGATCGTGATGCGGTGATGGCCGCGCTCGTCGACCAGGTCGCGCACCACGGCCCGCAACGCCTCGGTGCCGATGCCGCGGCCGTGAAGGGCGGGGTCGAGGAACAGGTCGACGCTCGCGTGGCGGTACTTCGGCTCGGTTTCCTCCCAGAACTGGATCAGCCCCGCCACCGCGTCGTCGACCTCGATCACAAGGCGCGTCGCCTCGGGCTCGTCCCACGGGAAGTCGTCCTCGGGCAGGCCCCACCAGCGCGCCACCTCGGGGGTCGCGCGGATGCGCCGCAGCTCGGGCTCGTCGGCCTCGGCGAGCGGGCGCAGCTTCAACGAGGAGCGACGGCCGAGACGATCCAGCTCGACGCCGGTGCGACGACGCCCTCGGGCCCCGACCAATCGGCCAGGCCCTCGCGCAAGAGCCTCGGCGACGGGCTCGTGCAGGTGTGCCGCGCGGTCGCCCGCCAGGCGCAGGATCTCCCCGGCGGGGCCCAGGGTCATGACCAACGCGACGGCCTCGTCGATGTCCGAGCCGATCTTGATCGGCAGGTCGCAGCGGCGCAGCGAGATCTGCTCGAAGCCTGCGCTGACGAGGATCCCGCTGGTGGTGTCGGCGCCTGCCATCGAGAACGGACCGGGCCCGCAGGTCGGCTCGTCGTAGTCCTCGGGCTTGGTCACGAAGCGCTCGGTGATCTGCTGCGCGCGGTACATCCACTCGTTCTCGACCTTCGCGCGCCAGACGACCATCACCAGCCGCCCGCCCGGCACCAGCGCCTCGCGGACGTTGCGCAGCGCCGCGACCGGGTTGGCGAAGAACATCGTTCCGAACCGCGAGAACGCCATGTCGAAGCGCTCGTCGAAGCTCGCGGTCTCGACGTCGACCACCCCGAAGCGCACGTTGGCGACGCCCGCTTCCTTCGCCTCCGCGTTGGCCGCCTCGATGAACCGCGGTGCCGCATCGACGCCGACCGCGAAGCCGTCGGGGCCGACCAGAGCGGCGAGCTGCTGCGTGGTGTCGCCGAACCCGCAGCCCAGATCGAGGACCCGGTCGCCCAGGTTCGGGGGGTGCAGCTGCATCGCGGCGTCGCCGTGGGAGGTCAGCCCGGCCACGACGATGTGCCGGAACTGGACGAACCGGTCGAACAACGGCCCGTCCCACGCTTCGATGGCTTCGGCGTTGGCAGAGGAGACTGCCGGCTGTTCGGTCGCGCTCATGTCGAGTTGTCCTACCAGCGATGATGCGGGAGAGCAACCCACGGGTGTAACGACAATGGGGGGACGATGCCTGGGTTCGAAGCGACGGTTCACATCGATAGGCCGATCGAGGAGGTCTTCGCCTTCCTCGCCGACGGCGAGAACGACAAGAAGTTCAGCCCGCGTGTGCTGGAGATCGCCAAGGAGACCGACGGCCCGATCGGGGTGGGCACGATCTACGCCAGCACGGTCAAGGACGCCGGCATGAAGACTCAGCGACGCTTCGAGCTGACGGAGTTCGTCCAGCCGACGAAGATCCGCTGGAAGGAGATCTCAGAGAACTCGATGACGGTTCCCGACGGTGGCTATGACCTCGCACCGGACGACCAGGGAACCACGCTGCGGGTCTTCAACGAGCTCGTGGGCCACGGGATCGCCAAGCTGTTCGTCGGCCTCGCGGCGCGGGCGGCGCGCAAGGACGCGGACGCCTTCGCCAACCGGATCAAGGCGGCGGTCGAGGCGTCCTGATCGCGCGGCGCGTTGCAACCGAGTGTGCACCCAGAAGGGGTCACGACGTCCGGCCGGAAGTCAGGGCCATGCCACTGTTCGCCCGTCTGCGGCGCCGTCGCCGCCAGCCCCTGCCCACGCCTCCGGCGCCCGCTCCGCGTGTGGATCGCGCGAAGCTGCTGGAGGAGCTCGAGGTCTCGGTGCCCGCGCCCGAGCGAATCGTGGGGTGGGAGCGCGCCGGGCGCGCTCAGCGCTTGAGCAGGACGTAGATCAGCGCGAGCGCGAAGGCCATCTGGCCGAACGCGAGCGCGGTGCCGAGGTCCGCGGCGCCGGCCAGCTCGGCGATCCCGGTCACGGCCGCGAACGTGCCGATCATGATCGCCAGGCTGACGAGGGCGTTGCGGCGGCTCATCACGGGGTCTCCTCACGCGCATGGTGCTCCAGCGCCGCGATCAGGGAAGGGACGTCGAGGCCGGGATCCTGCTCGGCCAGCCAGCGCAGGGCGGTACGGCGCCCGCCCAGCGCGCGCAGGCCTCGCTCGCCGTGCTCGGCGACGAAGTCGGCCAGCGCCGCCGCCCGCCGGGCGGCGAGCCGGCGGGCCTCGAGGTCCACGCGCGCGCGATGTGCGTCGAGGGCTTCGATCAGCTCGTCCACGCCCGTCACCGGCGCGATCGACGACACGGCGATCACCTGCGTGTCGCTCGCGCCGACCGAGCGCAGCGCCGCGTGCAGGTCGCGCCGGGCGCGCTCGGCGATCCGGCCGAGGTCGGCCTTGGTCACGACCAGGACGTCCGGGATCTCCATGATCCCCGCCTTGAGGAACTGAAGGACGTCGCCGGAGCCCGGCTGGACGACCACCGCGACCGTGTCGGCAACGTCGGCGACGTCGGTCTCCGACTGGCCCACGCCGACGGTCTCGATGACCACGATGTCGAACGCGGCGGCGAGCGCCTGCGCCGCCGCGCGCGTGGCCGGCGCCAGGCCGCCGAGCTTCTCGCCGGCGGCGGTGGAGCGGATGAACACGCCGGGGTCGGCGGGATCGAAGTCGATTCGGGCACGGTCGCCGAGCAGCGAGCCGCCCGAGCGCCGCGACGACGGATCGACGGCGAGCACCGCGACGGTCCGGTCGCGGGCGCGCCACGCCGCCACCAGGGCCGAGAGCAGCATCGACTTGCCGGCGCCCGGCGGCCCGGTGACACCCACCACGTGCGCCGGCGCCTCGCCGCCCAACGCGGCGGGGGAGACCTCGGCGAGCAGCTCGGCGACCTCGGCCCGGCGGGTGCGGGTCTCGACGAGGTTCAGCACCGCCGGCGCCGCCGAGCGGTCGCCGTCGCGGAGCCGCCGGCCGAGCTCCTCGGCCTCGCTCACGCGGCCGGTGCGGGGCGGGTGCCGGAGGCGGCCACGTGGCCGCCGGAGGCGGGTCCGGTGGGGGTGTCCCCGTTGCGCTCCGCAACGAGGCCCACGACGTCGCGCATGATCCGCGTGAGGTCGAAGTCCTTGGGCGTGTAGACGGCGGCCACGCCGCAGTCGCGCAGAGCGGGGACGTCGGCCTCGGGGATGATCCCGCCGACGACCACCGGCACGTCGACGCCCGCCTCGCGCAGCGCCTCCATGACCGCCGGGATCAGCTCGCGGTGCGACCCGGAGAGGATCGACAGGCCCACGACGTGCACGCCCTCGTCCAGTGCGGACTTGGCGATCTGCGACGGCGTCAGGCGGATGCCCTCGTAGACCACGTCCATGCCGAGGTCCTTGGCGCGAACCGCGATCTGCTCGGCGCCGTTGGAGTGGCCGTCGAGCCCGGGCTTGCCGACGAGGATCTTCAGGCGCCGGCCCAGGCTTTCGCTGACGCGCTCGACCTCCTCGATCAGCTCCTCGGATCTCCTCGGTCGGCGTGCCCGAGGCCGCCTCGCCCACGCCGGTGGGGGCGCGGTAGGAGCCGAAGACGTCGCGCAGCGTCTGCGCCCACTCGCCGGTCGTCACGCCGGCGCGGGCGGCGGCGAGCGTGGCGGGCATGACGTTCTCCTCGGAGGCGGCGACGCGGGCCAGCTCGGCCAGCGCGGCATCGACGGCACTCTGGTCGCGGGTGGCGCGCCAGTCGTCGAGCGCGGCGCGCTGCTCGGCCTCGACGCCCGGGTCGACGACGAGGATCCCGCCGTCCTCACCGGCGGCCAGCGGCGACGCCGCGGTCTCCGCGTAGCGGTTGATCCCGACGACGACCTGCTCGCCGGCCTCGATGCGGCGGATGCGCTCGCGGTGGGACTCGACCAGCGACGCCTTCATGTAGTCGACCGCCTCGACCGCGCCGCCGTGCTCGGAGACGATCGCCATCTCCTCCTTGGCGCCCTCGGTCAGCTCGGCGACCAGGCCGTCCATGACCTTCGAGCCCTCGAAGATGTCGGGGTACTCGAGCAGGTCGGTCTCGTATGCGAGCACCTGCTGGATGCGCAGCGACCACTGCTGGTCCCACGGCCGCGGCAGGCCGAGCGCCTCGTTCCATGCGGGCAGCTGGATCGCGCGGGCGCGCGCGTCGCGGCCGAGGGTGACGCCGAGCGCCTCGAGCACGATCCGCTGGACGTTGTTCTCCGGCTGCGCCTCGGTCAGCCCGAGCGAGTTGACCTGCACGCCGTAGCGGAAGCGCAGCTGCTTGGGGTCGGTGACGCCGTAGCGCTCGCGCCCGATGCCCTCCCACAGCGCCCCCATCGCGCGCAGCTTCGCGTGCTCCTCGACGAACCGCACGCCGGCGTTGACGAAGAACGAGATCCGCGAGAAGACCGCGCCCATGAGGTCGGGGTCGACACGGTCGCGCACCGCGTCGAGCACCGCCATCGCGTTGGCCAGCGCGTAGGCGATCTCCTGAACCGGCGTCGCCCCGGCCTCCTGGAGGTGATAGCTGCAGATGTTGATCGGGTTGAACTTCGGGATCTCGGTCACCGTGTAGGCGACCATGTCGGCGATCAGCCGCATCGAGGGCCCGGGCGGGAACGCGTACGTGCCGCGGGCCAGGAACTCCTTGATGATGTCGTTCTGCGTGGTGCCC
Organism: uncultured Actinomycetes bacterium; assembly: GCA_963825415.1. Lineage (GTDB taxonomy): Bacteria > Actinomycetota > Thermoleophilia > Solirubrobacterales > Solirubrobacteraceae > BP-464. The sequence goes on from CAWGTD010000009.1 coordinate 92,540, forward strand.
TGGAGCAGCGCCGGATCGACGCCGTTCTCCTCGGCGGTGACGACGTAGAGCGCCAGCAGCCAGGCCGCGGTGGCGTTGATCGTCATCGACGTGTTCATCTCGTCGAGCGGGATGCCGTCCATGAGCGTGTGCATGTCGCCCTTGTGGGCGATCGGCACGCCGACCTTGCCTACTTCTCCGCGCGCCAGCTCGTGGTCGGCGTCGTAGCCGGTCTGGGTGGGCAGGTCGAAGGCGATCGACAGCCCCGTCTGGCCCTTGGCCAGGTTTCCGCGATAGAGCTCGTTGGACTGCTTGGCCGTCGAATGCCCTGCGTACGTACGCATCATCCACGGCCGGTCGGGCTCCGGAAGACGGTGATTGCCCATCGTGGGGAAGGATACGGGCAGTGCTCGAGCGCGCCCTGACCTCCCTGCGCCTGCGCGCGCTCGACGCCTCCGACCGCCTGAGCGGCCGGCGCGACCCGCTGGTGCCTCCGCGCCGCCTGCAGTTCGTCGGCCACGGCGACTTCGCCGAGACCGGCGACGAGTTCCTCGGCTACTTCCGCGAGCTGGCCGGCCTCGAGCCCGACCAGCGCGTCCTCGACGTGGGCTGTGGCATCGGGCGGATGGCGCGGCCGCTGGCCGGCTTTTTGGATCGCCGGCAGGGCTCCTACGAGGGCTTCGACGTCCACCGCGAGGGCATCGGTTGGTGCCGGCGGCGGTACGGGCGCGCCCATCCGAACTTCCGCTTCGCGGTCGCCGACCTCTACAACCGCCGCTACCACCCGGGCGGAGCGCACCCGGCGGGCGAGTACCGGTTCCCCTACGACGACGAGGAGTTCGACCTGGTGATCGCCACGTCGGTCTACACCCACCTGCTCGAGAAGGAGGCCGACCACTACATCGCCGAGTCGGCCCGCGTCCTGCGCCCGGGCGGGCGGCTGTTCGCGACCTTCTTCTTGCTCGACGAGGTCTCGCGCGAGCGGATCGCGGCCGGTGAGGCCGGGCTGCCGTTCCTCGATCCCAGCCAGCACGTGGCGGTGGTCAGCGACGAGCTGCCCGAGGAGGCCGTCGCCTACGACACCGTCTGGGTGCGCGAGCGCCTGGCGGAACACAACCTCGAGCTCAACGACGTGCGGCCCGGGACGTGGAGCGGCCGCGAGTTCGGCATGAGCTTCCAGGACATCGTGGTGGCCCGCCATGCGTGAGCTGGATGTCATGCACCTCGGCACGCCGCGGGTGATCTGCTGTCACGAGCCCGAGCCCGGCGTGCTCGTCGACCCCGGGCCCGCCTCGTCGCTCGAGGGCCTGCTGGCCGCGCTGGGCGACGTCGAGCCGCGGCGTCTGCTGCTGACCCACATCCACCTCGACCACGCGGGCGCGACCGGTGTCCTGGTCCGCCGGTTCCCCGACCTGGAGGTGTGGGTCCACGAGGTCGGTGCGCCGCACGTGATCGACCCGTCGAAGCTGATCGCCAGCGCGACGCGGCTCTACGGGGACGACATGGAGCGCCTGTGGGGCGAGATCGTCGCGGTCCCCGAGGCCAACCTGCGCGTGCTCAGCGGCGGCGAGCGCATCGACGGCTACGAGGTGGCCTACACGCCGGGCCACGCATCGCACCACGTCGCCTATCTGCACGAGGCCAGCGCCACCGCGTACTGCGGCGACGTGGCCGGGTGCCGGATCGGCGACGGGCCGCTGATCGCGCCCACGCCGCCGCCCGACATCGACATCGACGCATGGCATCGCTCGATCGAGGTCGTCGCCGCCTGGCGGCCCGAACGGCTCGGCCTGACCCACTGGGGATCGTTCACCGACGTCGAGGATCACCTCGCCAGGCTGCACTCCGAGCTCGACGCCGCGGCACGGTTGGCCGCCGAGACCGACGCCGACGGTTACGGGGCCGCGATGGCCGCCCGGTTCGTGGATGCCGAGGCCCAGGAGTCCTATTTCCAGGCCGCTCCGCCGGAGACGCTGTGGCCGGGACTGGACCGCTGGTTGCGCGTATCCTCGGCCTGAGCATGGCCGCGACCATCGAGCTTCCGCGCACCGACGGGCCCGACACAGGCACCGGCGGCGCGTGGCAGGTGATCGTCCGCAACGACGAGCACAACACGTTCGATCACGTCGCGGAGAGCCTCGCCTACACGATCCCCGGGGTCACACTCGCACAGGGCTATGCGCTGGCCGATCGCATCCATCGCAGCGGCCTGGCGATCGTGTGGATCGGGGAGCGCGAGCTCGCCGGCCAGTACTGGGGGCAACTGGCGGATGCGGGGCTGACGATGGCTCCGCTCGAACGAGCGTAAGGTTTGGCAACCGCTTGGTTGCGGGGACACCGAGAAAGGGACGATGGATTCCGCTGCCGGCACGATGAGTTCGGCGGCGCGTGCGGTTCGCGAACGCGATCTGCTGCGCCGCTACCACGAGGGGGGCGATCTTGCGGCGCGCGACGAGCTCGCCGAGGAGATGCTGCCGCTCGCGCGCGCGCTCGCGGGCCGCTACTCCGGGCGCGGCGAGCCGATCGACGACCTCGTCCAGGTCGCCTGCATCGGGATCATGAAGGCGATCGACGGCTTCGACCTCGATCGCGAGGTGCGCTTCTCGTCCTACGCGACGCCCACCGTGCTGGGCGAGATCAAGCGCTACTTCCGCGACAAGACGTGGGCGATGCGCGTGCCCCGCGGCATGCAGGAGCTCCAGCTCGAGATCGCCCGCGCGCGCGACAAGCTCACCAACGAGCTGGGCCGCTCGCCCACCGTCCAGGAGCTGGCCGAGGCGGTCAATGTGCCGTTCGAGGAGGTCCTGCAGACGATCCAGAGCCAGGACGCGCGCCGCACCCGCTCGCTGCAGGAGCCGGTCGGCGAGGACATGACGCTGGCCGACTCGGTGGGCGGCGTCGACCCCGAGCTGGGCCGCGCCGAGATCCGCGTCCTGCTCGACGACGCCTTCGAGGTGCTCTCCGACCGCGACCAGGAGGTGCTGCGGCTGCGCTTCGAGCAGGACCTCACGCAGACGGAGATCTCCAAGCGCATCGGTGTCAGCCAGATGCAGGTCTCGCGCCTCATCCGCCAGTCGCTCGCGCGCCTGCGGATGGACATCGAGCGCGCGCAGCGCCGCGAGGACGCGGCGTAAGCGGCAGTGGCGTTCACGCTCAGGAACCTCAAGGAGGATCTGGAGGATCTCGGGTCCAACTTCGACGGCGCGCCGGACCTCGAGTTCCGCCTCGCGACCAAGGCGCTCGAGCTCGAGCGGTCCGGCCTCAGCTACCAGCGCATCCCGCCCGGCTATCGCTTCCCGTACGGCCACACGCACAAGGAGCAGGAGGAGCTGTACGTGGTCGTGCGCGGGAGCGGGCGGATGAAGCTCGACGACGAGATCGTCGCGGTCAAGGAGTGGGACGTGGTGCGCGTCCCGCCCGGTACGTGGCGTGGCTACGAGGGCGGGCCGGACGGTCTCGAGATCCTCGTCTTCGGTGCGCCCAATCTCGGCGCGAACCCGCGGGACGACGTGGAGGGTCGGCGGGACTGGTGGGCTGACTAGCCGCATGGCGGAGCTGCTCGCCGTGTACGGGACGCTGATGGCGGGCCTGGCGCTGCCTCACCAGCCCGAGGTCGAGCACGCGCTCGAGCCGGTCGGGCCGTGTCGCATCCCCGGCAACCTTCATGACATGGGGGTGGGCTATCCCGCGCTGACCGAGGGCGAGGGATCGGTCGCGGGCGAGCTCTTCGAGGTCGTCGACCCGGCTGTCTTCGAGGCGCTGGACGTCTTCGAGCCGCCGCCCTACGAGCGCCGGTCGGTGCGGCTGCTCGAGCCCGACATCGACGCCTGGGTCTACGTGTACGCCGGCGAGCCGCCGCCGGACTCGCTCATCGACGAGGCCGACTGGCGCGCGTTCGTCTCGATCCGCGGCGACCGCTAGCGCCGGCCGCGCAGCCGATCGGTGGCCTCGCCGACCCAGCCGAAGGCGTACTGGAACTTCTGCGCGTGCGAGAGCGGCTCGATCGCCACGTCGGGCGTGGCGCCGATGCCGACCGCCTGCCGGCGGAACGCCCGCTCGGCGTCGCGCAGGCGGTTAGCCCAGGCCGCGCAGGCGGCGTGGGCCTCGCCGTCGCCGTCGGCCAGCGAGAGCTCGGCGAGGTAGTCGAGCAGGGTCAGCACGTGCTGGATGTCGAGCAGCGCGAAGCGCAGCGCCTGGTTGCGCTCCAGCGCGCCGTCGGGCACCGGCGGGCGCGCGCGGGCGATGCGGCCCGCGTTCAGGGCGGCGGTGCCGACCTCCAGCCCGCGGGCGCTGGCGTGGGCCTTCAGCTCGTCGACGATCCCACGCGCCGTCTGCGAGCCGTCGGTCAGCGTCGACGCGATGGCGCCGTCGAAGCGCTTGGCCAGCGCATCCCAGTGGTCGGCCAGCTGGCGGCCGAACGCCCCGAGCTCGCGCAGCGCCCGGTGCCGGGCGGGGTGCATCAGATGAGTGATCCCACGAGATCCGCGATCCTGGATGACCGCGCGGATCGGCGCCGGATCGCCGCCCGTCGACCTCGGAAATGGCGCTGCCATTCCCGTCGGTGCCGGGCGACGCCCGACATCCGCCCGCACGATCCCCAGAACCACGTCTTCGTGGGATCAATCATCAGCCGGCGAGGTCGCCGCGCGCGTCGCCTGCATCGTCGGCCCCGGCCGTCGCGGCGACGGCCTCGGGCGGCAACGCGCCGCCGACGATCAGGTCGGTCCAGCCGTAGACGACCGGGACCTGGAAATGGCTCGAGTGCATGACGCGGAAGTCGATGAACTCCGGCCCGGTCCAGTAGCGCTCGAAGTCCAGCTTGGAGTCGAACTCCGCGGTCTGCAGGAACTTGTAGCGGTCGTCGCGGTAGCGGAACACCGAGAAGCTGCGGGCGCCGTAGCGCAGCGCCACCGGTGCGATGTCGGCCAGCGCGGCCTCGACCTCGGCACCCCGGAAGCCCGTGGCGTACCACGGGATGTGCACCACGCCGGCCATCACACGCCGACCTCGGCGCGGATCGCCCCCGGCCCCTCGGCGGTCTTGCCCTGACCCTCCTCGGTCGCGCCGACCAGGATCGAGATCTTGCCGGAGTGCTTGTTCTCCTTCATCAGCTGGTGCGCCTCGGCGACCTTCTCGAAGGGCATCGTCTGCCACAGCACGGGGCGGATCTGGCCGGTCTCGATGAGCTTGTTGGCCAGGTTGCACTCCCAGGCGTTGGCGAAGTGCGAGCCGATGATCTGCTTCTGGCGCATCCACAGGTAGCGGACGTCGAAGTCGAGGTTGAAGCCGGACGTCGCGCCGCAGATGACGACCTTGCCGAACGGCTTGACGACGAAGACCGACGTCGGGAACGTCGCCTGGCCGACGTGCTCGAAGACGATGTCGGGCGACTCGCCGAGCAGCTCCTTGACCCGCTTGCCGAAGGCGCGGCTGACCTTGAAGCGCTCCTTCTCCTCCTCGGGGCTCTCGCCGCCCTTGCGCATCATCCCGGCGAACTCGTTGCGGTCGATGTAGCCGACCGCGCCGAGCTGCTCGACGAGCTTGCCCTTCTCGGCGCTGGACACCACGCCGACCGCCTGCGCGCCCGCCGCGGCGCACAGCTGCGTGGCGAACACGCCCAGGCCGCCGGCGGCGCCCCAGATCAGCACCTTGTGGCCGGCTTGGAGCTTGCACTGGTCGATCAGCATCCGGTAGGCGGTGAAGTACGTCAGCCCGTAGGAGGAGGCCTCCTCCCAGGTCAGGTTGGCCGGCTTGGGCAGCAGCTGCTGGGCCTGGACCTTGGTGAACTGGGCGAACGAGCCCCAGGTCGTCTCGTAGCCCCAGATCCGCTGGCTGGGCGCGGCGAGCGGGATCGAGGCCGTGGACCTCGGGGTCCTCGTAGGAGGCCATGTTGCAGTGGATGACCACCTCGTCGCCGGGCTTCCAGCGGGTGACGCCCTCGCCGACCTTCCAGACGACTCCCGAGGCGTCCGAGCCGCCGATGTGGTGGCCCCACTCGGGGTGGTCGCCGTAGCCGAACACGGAAACGGGCTTGCCCATCGCCGCCCAGACGTTGTTGAAGTTCACGCCGGCCGCCATCACGCGGACCCAGACCTCGAAGGCGCCGGGCTCGGGGATCTCGATCTCCTCGATCTGGAAGGCGTCCATCGGCTCGCCTTCTCGCTCCTGGCGGATGACCCAGGCGGCCATCGTCGCGGGCAGCTCGCCCGGCTCGGTCTCGACGTTTGCGATTTGTGCGATATCCACGGCCATAGGGCCGGGACTCTACTGACGGATGCCCGCCCGGCGGAACCACACGAACAACGCAAGGATCGAGGCGAGCTCGAGCCCGATGCCCAGGCCGATGAAGGCGCCTGCGGTCTTGATGTGCTCCTCCATCCAGGCGAAGTTCTGGCCGAAGAAGCCCGTCAGGAAGGTCAGCGGCAGGAAGATCGTGCCGATCACCGTCAGCCGCGTGATCCACGAGTTCAGCCTGTTCGACTGTGCCGAGAGGTAGACGTCGAGCAGCCCGGTGAGCACGTCGCGGAATGACTCGATGCTGTCGTTGATGCGCAGTACGTGGTCGTAGACGTCGCGGAAGTAGTCGTGCGAGCCGTCGCCGCTGAAGCCTGGCAGGCGCGAGAACAGCGTTCCCGCCGTGGCGAGCAGGTCGCGCTGCGGGCCCACCCGGCGGCGCAGATCTCCGAGCTGGCGCTTGAGCGCGACGATCCGATGCAGGGTCTGCGCGTCGGCCCCATCGACGACGACGTCCTCGAGCTGGTCGATCTCCTCGTCGATCTCCTCGAGGTAGGGGAAGAACGAATCCGTGAGCGCGTCGAGGACCCGGTAGACCGCGTACTCCTCCTTCTCGTGCGGGATCTCGGCCACCCGCTCACGGGCGTCGTGCAGGCTGGCGCAGTCGTCCTGGCGCACCGTCACCAGCGCGTCGCCGTGGACGATGAGATGGACCTCGACCGGCTGGGACTTCTCGACGCCGTAGTAGACGATGTGGATGAAGTCCGGGTAGTCGTCGACCTTCGGGCGCTGGCCGAACTTCTCGAGGTCCTCGACGGCGACCGGGTGCAGGCCGAACAGCTCGGCCGCCATGCCGATCTCCTCCATCGACGGGCGCACCATGTCGAGCCAGAAGAACTCGCCGGCCGCGCGCAGTCGCTCGATGGTGGGAGTGTCGATCCGGTCCAGGACCTGCATCGGGCGCACGCTACCGGCACGGCGACCCGGGTGGCCAGATCGCGTGTAGTGTCGTCCGATGTCCCTCCCGATCCAGCCGCCTCGCGCTGCTCGCCGGGTGCGCAGCAGCTGCCTACACCGTCGCGGCCTCGCCGGCCGCCACCGCACCACCTCGCCGGTCGCCCGCGGCAGCGCGACCGTGACGTGGGGCAGCGACCTGACGGGCGATCCGGTGCCGATCCGCGGCACCTGGCGCGAGGACAGCGAGTTCTGGAACAAGGGCGTTCGCGCGCCGCGCTCCGGCCTGATCACCAAGTTCCGCCTGAAGGTCGGTTCGCAGCCCAAGACCATCCCGATCCGCTTCTCGGTGGTCCGCCCGGTGCGCGGCGGCAAGGTCAAGGTCATCACCACCACCCATCCGCCCTACACGCTCAAGGCCAAGAAGCCGGGCATCAAGACGTTCCGGACCAGCGTGCTGGCCTTCAAGTGCTGCAAGATCCGCAAGGGCGACTACGTGGCCGTGGACAACAGCGGCGCGAACACGGTCCAGGACCCGTTCCACTGGTTCGCCATGAAGCCCGGGAAGACGACCTACTCGCACATGGTCCGCGGCGTCAGCCAGGACTTCGGCCAGCTCTGGACGCACAAGTCGCACCCCGACCACGAGGTGCTGCTGCAGATCGTCCAGACGACGGGCTAGGGCGCTAGGGCTCGAGCAGGTCGTTCTGCGCGCTGGCGCGCGGCTCGCCGACCTCGACCTGGGCCGGCTTGATCGCGCTGCCGGACTCGTCCACGCTGACGGTGTAGTCGCCGGGGTCGACGTCGGCCTTCAGCGAGGCGGTGTCGTGCGGGTTGATCGGTCCGGTCTCGCCGTTGGCCTGCGTCTGGCCGTTGACCTGGCGTGCGAGCGTCAGCCGCTGGGACTTCTCGGTCTGGTTGGTGACGACCAGGCTGATCGGGCCGGCGCCGAACTTCCTGGGGGAGACCGATACGCCGTCGGGGGTGATCGCCGCGGTGACGACGATCGGGGAGGCCGGGCGGGGCTCGTTCTTGTACGACTTGCTGCCGCCGCAGCCAGCTACGGCAAGCACGGCTGCGCAGGCGGCGCCGGACAGCACGACGCGCGAGATTGCCGAGCCTCCTCTCATCCCGGTCGGAGACCCTAGTGGTTGGCGTGGAGGCGCGCCACGCCAAACCGGGTCAGGGCGCTGCGTCGGCCAGTGCGAGCGCTGCGCGCTCGGTCGCCACCTCGCCCAGCGCGCGCTGGAGTTCCTCCCACGAGAGCTGCTCGGCGACGTCGTACTCGGCGCCCAGGAGGTCGCGCAGGCTCTCCCGGTAGGCGGTCCATGCCAGGCGCTCGCGATCCGCGAGCTCCTCGAGTCGGTCGGGGGCGTAGGTCGTCATGTCTGCCTCCTCACGCCGGGGTGGTTCGGGGCAATGTAGAGGTCGCATCGGCGGCAAACTGCATGGGCCACTGCTCTATGTCCGGGCACGGCGGTAGGACGTTGCAGTGATCGATGTCGCCCAACCGCTCGCCGGCGTGGAGTTCCTCGTCATCGACACCGAGACCAACGGGCTCGCGGGCGACGCGTGCGAGGTCACGGAGGTGGGTGCCGTGCTGGTCGGCGGCGGCGAGCTGCACGACCGCTGGGAGACGCTCGTCGGCGTCCGCGCACCGCTGTCGCGCGGCATCCAGCGCTTCACCGGGATCACGCAGGCGATGGTCGACGCGGCGCCGCCCGCCGAGGCGGCGCTCCCCGATCTCGCCGAGCTGGTCGAGGGCCGGGTCCTGGTCGCCCACAACGCGGTCTTCGATCGCCGCGTCCTGCGCCAGGCGTTCGAGCGCTCCGGCCTGCGCTGGCCCGAGCCACCCGCGCTGTGCACGCTCGCACTGGCGCGGCGGCTGCACCCACTCGCCCGCCAGCGCGGGTTGCGCGCCCTGGCCGAGTCGCTGGGCATCGAGGTCGAGTGCTCGCATCGCGCGTTGGCCGACGCCGAGACCTGCGCGCGCGTGTTCTGCGCGCTGTTCCCGCGGCTGTGCGCGAACGCGGCGACCGTGGGGGAGGCACTCGGCCTGCTGCGGCCCGCGCGGCCGCGGCGCCGGCGCGCGGGCGAGACGTTCGGCGGCGGCGCGCCCCGGGCCCGGCGGCGCCGGCCCGACGTCGCCGGCCTGCCCGAGGAACCCGGCGTCTACGTCGTGCGCAACGCGGAGGGCCAGCCGCTGTACGTGGGCAAGTCGACCGCTGTGCGCAGCCGCGTGCGCGCGCACTTCGCGCCCTCTTCGCCGTCGACCGCGTGGACGCTGCAGGCCGAAACCGTCGACTGCGAGGCCACGGCCTCCGAGCTCGGGGCGCTGGTGCTCGAGCGGCGGCTGATCAAGCAGCTGCGCCCGCCCGGCAACGCGGTCCTCAAGCACGACGACCCCTACGTCTACCTGCGCTGCCGCCTGGACATCCCGTTCCCTGTGCTCGAGGTCGCGCCGGCGCCGGCGGCCGGCCACGCCGTCTCGGTCGGCCCGCTGCGCGGGCGCAGCGCGGCGGTGGAGCTCAAGGAGCAGCTCGACTCGCTCTTCGGCCTGCGCCACTGCGGCCGCGCGCTGCCGCGGCGCTCCTGGCCGTCCGCCTACGGCCAGATGGGCCGCTGCCTGTCGCCGTGCCTGCAGGATCTCGACCCCAACCTCTACCGCCGCCGGCTCGACGAGGCGCTTGGGGTGTTCGCCGGCCCGCGCGCGGGCCAGGCGTTGCTCGACCACGTCGACGAGCAGATGCGCCACGCCGCCGACGAGCAGCGCTACGAGCGGGCCGCGTGGCTCGCCCGCCGGCGCGTGCGCCTGGCGGAGCTGCTCGCCCGGCTCGGCGACGCCCTGAGCGCCACCCACGCGCGGCCGCGGCTCGTGCTCGCCGAGCACCCGCGCGACGAGCGGCGCTTCGACGCGTTCTGGCTGGTGGACGGGCGGGTCGCGGACTGGGCGCCGCTCGCCGACGGCGCCGACGCCTGGCGGCGGACCGAGCACGCGATGCGCGGCTGGCGCCCCGCGCCGGCGACGCATGTGCCGCCCGACGAGGTCGACGAGGTGCGCCTCGTGACGACCTGGGTCGCAGCGAATCGCCCGCCGACGCTGCTGCTCGCCGACCGCGGCCGCGCCGCCGTAGAGGCGTTCGTCGCCCGGCACGTGGGGGTGGGCTCGTTGACCCGTCACTAGTGACGCCCTAAAGGAGCCCACCACCGGGCGAGGGCGGCTAGAACGGCAGCTCGACGACCTCGGCGGTGGCGCCGTCGCCGAGCGCGAGCGTGGTGCCGGGCGGGGCCTCGCGGCGAACGAGCGCGAGGCCGATCGGGCCGAGGCGGGGGGAGAGGACCGCGCTGCCGAGGCGCCCGACCTCGCGATCGGAGTGGATCAGCGGGGTGCCGGGCTCGGCGGGCGCCGAGAGACGCAGCCCGCGGAGGTGGCGGTTGGGCTTGCCCTTGTAGTGCAGGCGGGCGACGGTCTCCTGGCCGACGTAACAGCCCTTGGTGAAGCTCACCGCGCGGTCGTTGAGGCCGGCCTCCTGCGGGATCACGCTGTCGTCGAGATCGACGCCGTAGCGCGGCCGCCCGCGCTCGACTCGCAGCACCTCGGCCGCGGCCTCGTCGACCACGATCGCGCCTGCATCGACGAGCGCGGCGACGACGTCGACCACGGCGTCCGCGTCGCACAGCACGTCGACGCCCTCCTCGGTGCCGACGAGCCGCACCGAGCGCCCGCCGATCTCGCCGGCGAGGTGCGAGTGCAGAACATCCGGCAGCGCCTCGGCGCCGGCCACCCGGCGTGCGTCCGGACCGACGAGCGAGAGCAGGCCGCTCTCCACCGTGCGCTTGTGCAGCTGCACGTCGTGGCCGACGGAGAAGCGGCGCACCATGTCGAACAGGTCCTGGAGCGCGACGCGCTCGGTGTCGAGCAGCAGCTCGCCGGGCGCGTCGAGGATCCGCAGGTCGCCAAGCATCTTGCCCTTCGGCGTCAGGAACGCGGCGTAGCAGCCCTCGCCCTCGCGCAGCGCCTCGACCTCGTTGGTCACCTGGCCGTTGAGGAACTCCTTGCGGCCCGCACCGGTCAGGGCGAGCTTGCCCCGCTCGGAGCGGTCGACGAGCCCGCAGCCGTCGGTCAGGACCGCGAGGTCACGCAGGAGATCGGTGGTCGCCGCCATGCATCGAGGGTAGTCGCGCCCGAAAAGGTTTTGGCTTGTCTAAACTTCTTTTCATGCCGATAGAGAACTGATGGAAGCCGGACTCGCCGCCCATACCCATCCGCACCCCCTCAGCGACCTCGAGCTGATCCGCTCCAAGGGCCGCTTCCGAGGGTGGCTGCGCATGCTCGGCCCTGCGTTCGTGGCCTGCATCGCCTACGTCGACCCGGGCAACTTCGCCACCAACATCGCCGGCGGGTCGAAGTACGGCTACCTGCTGTTGTGGGTGCTGCTCGCAGCGAACCTGATGGCGATGCTGATCCAGAACCTGTCCGCCAAGATCGGCATCGCCACCGGCAAGAACCTGCCCGAGCTCTGCCGCGAGCACATGTCGCGGCCGGTGTCGTTCGGCCTCTGGGTGCAGGCCGAGCTGATCGCCATGGCGACCGACTTGGCGGAATTCGTCGGCGCGGCGATCGCGCTGAACCTGCTCTTCGGCGTCCCGCTGTTCTCGGCCGGCCTGATCACGGCGGTCGTCGCATTCGGGATCCTGGCGCTGCAGAACCGCGGCTACCGGCGCTTCGAGCTGGTGATCATCGCGATGCTCGGCGTGATCCTCGGCGGCTTCCTCTACGACACGCTGCGGATCGGGTTCGACGCGGGCTCTGCGGTCAAGGGGTTCATCCCGCACTTCTCCGGCAGCGACAGCGTGCTGCTGGCCACCGGCATCCTCGGCGCGACCGTGATGCCGCACGTCATCTATCTGCACTCGGCGCTCACCCAGGGCCGCGTCCCGCCGCGCGACGAGACCGAGAAGCGCAAGCTGCTGCGCTTCGAGCGCATCGACGTGACGATCGCGATGACGATCGCCGGCCTCGTGAACATGTCGATGCTCGTGATCGCCGCGTCGCTGTTCCACGGCAGCGGCCTGACGGGCATCGACGACATCGAGCTGGCACACACCGAATTCGGCCGGCTCGTCGGTGGCGGCGCGGCGCTGGCGTTCGCCTGCGCGCTGCTGGCTTCGGGCCTTGCGAGCTCGAGCGTCGGCACCTACAGCGGCCAGGTCGTCATGCAGGGGTTCATCAACCGCCGCATCCCGCTGGCGCTGCGCCGCGGGGTCACGATGATGCCGGCCCTGGTCGTCCTGGCGATCGGGCTCGACCCGACCCGCTCGCTGGTGCTCAGCCAGGTCGTGCTGTCGTTCGGCATCCCGTTCGCGCTGATCCCGCTGGTGCTGCTCACGCGGCGCCGCGACATCATGGGCGCGCTCGTCAACCGGCGGATAACGACGATCGTGGCGGGGATCGTGGCGGTGCTGATCAGCGCGCTGAACCTGTTCCTCCTCTACGAGACGTTCACCGGATAGCCTCCGGCGCGTGGCGCTCGCGGACACGTTCGACGAGGTCGTCGGCTCACTGCCAGACGACTGGACCGACCTCGAGTTCGACCTGCGGATCCGCGACGAGCAGCGCTACATCGACGCCGCGGTCTTCATGGTGGTCTGCAACGCGCAGCCCTACTCGCGCCACGACTGGCACTTTCGGATCATCTGCGCGCACCGGTTCGGCCACGCGGCGGCGCCCTCGGCCGTGCACACGGCGCTGAAGCTGCTCGACGAGGCGGGCATCGAGGGCGAGCTGGCGGTCCGGCACGTGACCAGCGGCCGGGTCGAGGTCGTGCCCACGTGGGGAAGGCCGGAGTCCTTCCGCCAGGAGTTCCGCCGCCGCAACGCGCAGTGAAGGTCTCCGCCGTCGTCGGGGACCTCATGTTCGCCTCGCGGATCGAGGTCCTGCTCGGGCAGGCCGGGCACGACGTCACGCTGGTCACAGACCCCGAGCAGGTGGGGAGCGCCGACGTGATCGTGGCCGACTTGAGCTCTGTCGAGCCCGAGGCCGTGCCGACCGGCACGGCGCCCGCGCTGGGGATCTACGCCCACACCCGTCCCGACGTGCGCGATCGGGCGATGCAGGCCGGTTTCGCGCTCGCGGTCCCGCGCTCGCGGTTCGTACGCGAAGCGGCCGAACTGGTGTCTATGATCGCGCCGCCTACCGAGCCCTGAACGACGACAAGGAGCCAGCGTGGAAGATCGCGGACCGTCCGCCTACATCGCGGAGTTCATCGGGACCTTCGTACTCGTCTTTTTCATCGGGGTGATCCTGTCCGTCCAGCAGGTCGGCGACATCGGCCTCGGCTATCAGGACTTCGCGGTCATCGGCCTGCTGCACTTCTTCGTGCTGGCGATGCTGATCGCGACGCTGGGCGGCGCCTCGGGCGCGCACTTCAACCCGGCGGTCACCATCTGCCTCGCCGCGCTGCGCAAGATCCGCGGCGCCGACGCCGGCATCTACATCCTGCTGCAGCTGGCCGGCGCGGTCGCCGCCGCGCTCGTGGTCAGGCTGATGCTCAGCGACGAGGGGGCCGCCTCGAACTACGGCGCCACCGGCGTCTCGGAGAAGTTCCTGTCGGGCGCGACGGGCGCCGGCTTCCTGGCCGAGCTGATCGGGACCTTCGTGCTGATGTGGGCGATCATGGGCACCGCGGTCAACCCGCGCGCGGAGCGGTCGTGGGCGCCGGTGATCATCGGCGGCACCCTGGGCTTCGCGGTGATGGCGATGGGCCCGCTGACCGGTGCCGGCTTCAACCCCGCGCGCGCGTTCGGCCCCGCCCTGGTGGGCGACGCGTTCGGCGGCGGCGGCAAGTGGCTCCTGGTCTACGCCCTGGGGCCGGCGGTCGGCGCGCTGCTCGCGGGCTTCGCGTACACCGCGGTCGTGCTGCGTCCCCAGGAGGTGCTCTTCGGCGGCCGTCTGGTCGACGCAGACGTGCCGCCCGGGCGCGTGCCCGGCGAGGTCGAATCGGCCGCGCAGGCGCCGGGCGAGCGCCCCGTGGACAAGCTCAGCTAGCGCTCCGCAGGGCAAGTTTCGCCACCACCGGTCGTTGGGGCCGGTGGTGGGAAACGAGGGCGGGGGACGACGATGAGCAGGTGGACGACGGCTGCGCTGGCGGGCCTCGCGATGCTGGCTGTGGCAACACCCGCGCAGGCGCGCACCTGGAAGGCCGAGCCGGCGTGGATCGCCAACGCAGGCGTCTACCGCCAGCACGAGCTCGTCTACCAGGACTACCTCTTCGACGACCACGGCGCGAACACCGACGGGGTCGACCGCATCGACCTTCCGTTCGGCGCCGCCGGGCCCGACATGCAGACTCCGTCCGACCCGCGCCTGTCGCCCGCCCCCGCCATCAACTGGGCCGGCGACTTCACGTACCCCTCGGAGGACGGCACCCACATCGACGACGTCGCCGACCTGACCGAGTTCCGCGTGGCCGCCGACGTCGGCGCGGTCCACTACCGCATCCGCCTGGGCGACATGACCGCGCCCGACTCCAGCGTGGTCGGCATCTGCGCCGACGAGGACGCCGACCGCTCGACCGGCGTGCAGTCCTGGCCCAACGGGGCCAATCTGGTCAGCAGCCTCGGCTGCGATCACCTCTACACCGTCTACGGCACCGGCGCCGACGTCACCACGCGCGCGGGCACGCGGTCGATCACCGACCTTGGCGGCGCCGTCAGCGCCGACCCGGCCGCCGGCTACCTCGAGCTGTCGGTCCCGCGCAGCGTCGCCGACCCCGGCCTGGCGACCTGGCGCTACTACGTCGCCTCCGGCATCTGGGACGCCGCCAAGCACGCCTGGCTGGCGCCGAACCCCGGCCCCGCGGTCGGCGGCGCCCCGGTCGCCACCGGCGGCTCGCCGACCGCGCCCAATGTCTTCGACCTGCTCTCCAACAATGACGAGCCCAACTCGACGTGGGACGAGGAGAAGCAGGCCAACGACCTCGCCCGTGCAGACATCGTCAGCGACTTCCTGAAGGTCGACTTCCGGCGGCTGGCATCCGATCGCAACGATCCCGATCCCCAGCGCACGGGCGTCGTCGAGCGCATCTATGAGACGAAGTTCCCGGCCGCCAAGCGTGGCCGCGACATCTCGCGCGGGCTCGGCGTGCAGTACCTCTACAACGCCACGTGGCAGCCCTACGTCGCCGTGATCCCCAGCGACTACTACGAGCAGCCCGCCAAGCGCTTTCCCTACGACCAGTGCTTCCACCCGTTGGGGGCGAACCACAACGTCGAGGTCTTCTACGGCGACGCGCTGGCGCGCAAGGACTACAACCCGCTGCTGACCGGCGTCACGCCGCAGACCGGCTATCTGCCCTTCAGCGTGATCACCTCGTTGATCAACCAGCTCGGCGCCGTCTACTCCTGCTCGCTGGGCAGGGGCGAGGGCGAGGGCTACGCCGGTGGTGACGGCCTGGTCGACGCGCTCGAGGTCGCCGACGACATGCGCGCCCACTACCGCACCGACCCCGACCGCCAGTTCGCCCACGGCGTCTCGCTCGGCGCGATCGGCAGCTGGCACTCGGCCCGCATGTACCCCGACCGCTTCGCCGCGGCGATGCCCTACATCTTCACCTCGGGCGTCAGCGGTGGCACGTCGACCGACCCGCTGCTCGCCAACCTCTACAACCTGCCGGTCTTCTATTCGATCGGCACCGCCGACGAGTTCGCCCAGGGCCCGCAGGGCGACCCGGTGGCGGACGACCTCGAGAGCAACGAGGACGAGTACGTCTACCTGCACTACCTCGGCCGCCAGCACGAGGGGCGCATCGAGAACGACTTCCTGCCGTTCGTCGAGCGGCTCGCCTACACGCGCAGCCGCGTCACGAATCCCGCGCGCGTGCGCTTCGTGTTCGACCCGAGCAACTACCCCGACCAGGTCCCCGGCGACGGATCGGCCTACTGGGTCCGCGGGATGCAGGTCCGCGAGGGCTCGGACACCGCCTCGGTCGACGCGGTCTCGCTCGGGCGCGCCGACGAGCTGCCGACCAAGCAGGTCGTCTTCGACGGGCTCTACGTCAACCAGCCCAAGCAGTACCGCGCGCGGATCCGCGGGCTGCTGCGGCTCTCGCCGGATGAGTTCGCCAAGGTCTGGCGGCCGGCCGACTTCGAGCCGGGCTGGGAGCAGCTGTCGCTGACCACGACGCCGACGACGTTCCCCAAGCAGGACGTGGCCAACGCGTTCACGCTGAAGGGGACGGGGCTGGGCGCGGCGACGCTCGACACCAAGCGGATGGCTCTCGACGCGCGCTCGAAGCTGACCGGCACGCTCGACGGCGACGGCGCCACCACGCTGACGCTGTTGGGCCGCTTCCGCCCGCTGGCGAAGGCCACGCTCGACGGCGAGCCGGTCGCGCTCCAGCTGGCCGGCGACCGCGCGACGGTCGAGATTCCGTCCGGCCATCACGTGCTGGTCATCAGCCGCTGAAGTAGATGATTGATTCCACGAGGTCCGTGGTCCTGGATGACGGCGCGGATCGGCGCCGGATCGCCGCCCGTCGGTCTCGGAAATGGCGCTGCCATTCCCTTCGACGCCGTGCGACGCCCGCCATCCGCCCGCACCGCCCCCAGAACCACGTCTACGTGGAATCAACCATCTAGCGCGACCGCCACCGGCAGCTACGCTCTGGCGGTGCGCCGCCGGGTCACGTTTTCGCGCAACGTCACGCTTTCGCTTTCGCGCACCTGCGTGTCGCACTGCAAGTACTGCGCGTTCGCCACCCACCAGGCGCACCTGCACGACCCCGACGACGTGCTGGCGCTGATCGACGGCGCCGCGCGCCGCGGCGTCAAGGAGCTGCTGGTGCTCACGGGCGACCGCCCCGACGAGCATCCGGGCGTCGCGCAGCGGCTGGCGGACCTGGGCTTCGAGGACTTCGTCGGCTACGTGGTGTGGTGCTGCGAACGAGCGCTCGAACGCGGCCTGCTGCCGCATACGAACCTCGGCGCGCTGCGACGCGACGAGCTGCTGCGGCTGCGCGAGGTGACCGCGTCGCAGGGGCTGATGCTCGAGTCGCTGCGCGACGACCTGGTCGTCCACCAGGCGTCGCCGACCAAGGACCCCGCGCTGCGGCTCGACACGATCCGCGCGGCGGGCGAGCTGCGGATCCCGTTCACGAGCGGGATCCTTGTCGGGATCGGCGAGAGCGAGGCAGACCGCGTCGCTGCGCTGGAGGCGCTCGCGGCGGTGCACGCCGAGTACGGCCACCTCCAGGAGGTGATCCTCCAGAACTACGTCCCGCACCGGCGCTACTACGGCGAGGAGCCGGCGGAGATCGCCGAGCAGGCCGCCGACGAGTTCTGGCGCACGGGGATCTCGGCCGTGCCGCAACACGACGCGCCGGCGTGGGCGACGCCGGTGACGATCGAGGACATGAAGCGGCTGATCGAGCACGCGCGCCGCTTGCTTCCGGACGTGGGCGTCCAGGTGCCGCCCAACCTCGCCGACTGGTGGCCCGAGCTGGTCGCCGCGGGCGCGACCGACCTCGGCGGACTGTCGGCCAACGGCGACCACATCTCCCCGGAGCACCCGTTCCCCTCGCCGCACCAGGTGCGCAAGCGCCTCGCCGCCGACGGCGTCGCCTTGACCGAGCGGCTGTGCGCCTACCCCCAGTACCTCGACCCCGAGTGGGTCGCCCAGGGCGTGCTCGACGTCGTCAAGGCGTCGTTCTGGTCGTTCATCCCACGCAGCGGGTCCGGTCGTACCGAGGCGCCGTTCGCGATCCGCTCCGATCTCGTGGGCCCGGCGATCGAGAAGGCACGCGACGGCGGCTGGCTGAACCCCGAGGAGCTCACCGCGCTGTTCGCCGAGACGCGGCCCGAGGCGATCGAGGACATGCGCGCGGCGGCCGACGAGCTGCGCCGCGAGCTCGCCGGCGACAAGGTCACCTTCGTCGTCAACCGCAACATCAACGTCTCGAACGTCTGCATCGTCGGCTGTGCGTTCTGCGGGTTCGGCCAGGGCAAGCGCTCGCCCGACGCCTACTCCCACGACGAGGAGGAGCTGCGCGGCCGCGTGCGCGAGGCGGTCGCCTACGGCGCGACCGAGATCTGCATGCAGTCGGGCATCCATCCCGACTGGGCGCTGGAGGACTACGAGCACTGGCTGCGCGTCGTGAAGAGCGAGGCGCCGGAGCTGCACCTGCACGCCTACTCGCCGATGGAGGTCGCGCACATGTGCGACGTCTCCGGGCTCGAAGCGGTCGAGGTCTTCGGCCGCCTGCGGGAGGCCGGGCTCGGCTCGACACCGGGCACCGCGGCCGAGGTGCTCCACGACGGCGTGCGCGCGCGGATCTCGCCCAACAAGCTGCCCGTCGCACGCTGGGTCGAGATGATCGAGGCCAGCCACGCGGCCGGCCTGCGCTCCACGTCGACCGTGATGTTCGGCCACATCGAGGAGCCGTGGGAGCTGGCCGAGCACATGCGCGTCGTGCGCGAGCTCCAGGAGCGCACCGGCGGCATCACCGAGTTCGTGCCGCTGTCGTTCATCCCGTTCCACACCCTGCTCGGCCGCACGCACGGCGTCGAGGAGATCAGCCGCGAGGAGAACCTCAAGCACACCGCGGTCTTCCGGCTCGCGCTCGGGCGCTCGATTCGCAATCTGCAGGCCAGCTGGGTCAAGATGGGCCTCGACGCCGCCACGGAAGCCCTTCGGTGGGGCGTCAACGATCTCGGAGGGACCCTCATGGAGGAGAACATCAGCCGGCTGGCCGGCAGCTACCACGGCGTCAGGCTCGATCCGCCCGAGCTGATCGCCGCGGCGCATCGCGCCGGCCGCCCCGCCGCCGAGCGCACCACGCTGTACGAGCTGCGCCGCGAGTTCGCGGTCCCCGAGCCGGTGGCGGCATGACCGAGGGCGCGATCACCGCCGAGGGGCTGGTCGCCCTGCGGGCCGAGCTCGAGCGGCTCGAGACCGAGGGCCGGCGCGACATGGCCGCGCGGATCCTGTCGGCGCGCGAGCTGGGCGATCTCAGCGAGAACGCCGAGTACCACATCGCCAAGGAGGACCAGGCCCACCTGGAGACGAAGATCGCGCGCCTGAAGGATCGCCTGCGGTCCGCGCGGGTCGTCGACGTCACCGACGGGGGAGACGAGGTCGCCTTCGGCGGCACCGTGCACGTCGTCGACGAGGAGTCGGGCGGTGAGGCCTCCTACAAGATCGTCGGCCCGACCGAGGCCGATGCCGCGTCGGGCCGCCTGTCGGCCGAGTCGCCGGTCGCGATGGCGCTGATGGGCAAGCGGATCGGGGACGTCGCGGTGGTCGCGACGCCCAGCGGCGAGCGCCGCCTGCGCGTCGATCGCCTGGGCTGACGCGCGCGTTGAAACGGGGTACGTGCGGGTACCCTCGGACCAAGTGAGCACGGTGGCTCCAGTGGACCCGCTCCGGGAACAGGCGTTTCAGCACGAGGCGCTGCTCTACGCGGGCACGGACGAGTTCCTGGCCGGCACGTCGGCGTTCCTACGGGAGGCGATTGCCGCCGACGAGCCGGCGCTCGTCGTCGTCGACGCCGCCAAGATCGAGCTGCTG
This sequence comes from uncultured Actinomycetes bacterium, assembly GCA_963825415.1. Lineage (GTDB taxonomy): Bacteria > Actinomycetota > Thermoleophilia > Solirubrobacterales > Solirubrobacteraceae > BP-464. Next base: position 112,272 of record CAWGTD010000009.1, read on the forward strand.
CGCGACGAGCTCTCCGACGATGCCGACCGGGTGCACTTCGCCGACATGGCCGGCGTCGGCGCCAACCCCGCTCGGATCATCCCCGCCTGGCAGGAGTTCGTCGACGAGCACTCAGAGCCCGACCGTGGCATCTGGGGCATCGGCGAGCCGATCTGGCCCGAGCGCACGCCGGCCGAGATGGTCGAGTGCCACCGCCACGAGGCGCTGTTGAACGTCGCGTTCGCCGACACCCCGCGCTTCCGGCTGCTCTGCCCGTACGACACGGTCGGGCTCGACGAGGACGTGATCCATCGAGCGCACTGCAACCATCCGCTCATCGCCGCCGACGGCGACCTGCTTCCGAGTGGCGACTGGAGCGGGCTCGAGCCGATCTGTGCCCCGTTCGACGCCCCGCTGCCGGAGCCGCCGAGCGGGTGGACCGAGCTGGCGTTCGACGGCGCATCACTACGCCTGGCGCGGCAGTTCACGGCCGGCCGTGCGGTCGCTGCCGGGCTGACCGGCTCGCGGATCGAGGACCTCGTGCTGGCCGTCGACGAGCTGGCCAGCAACAGCATCAGGTACGGCGGCCGCCACGGGACACTCCGGATCTGGCACGAGGACGAGACGCTGTTCTGCGAAATCAGCGATGCCGGCCGGATCGCCGACCCGCTCGTCGGCCGTGTGCGGCCGACCGGGACGACCGTGGGCGGCTACGGCATGTGGATGGTCCAGCAGCTCTGCGATCTGGTGCAGGTCCGGACGTCTGCCGCCGGCAGCGTCGTCCGGGTCCACACCTACCTCTAGCCGGCGTTTACGAGAACAGGTCCTCGCCGCGCTCGCGGACGAGCGCCGCGGCGCCGGGGCCGTCGCCCTCGGTGACGTAGCGCTCGAGCCCCCGGACGACGACGGCGGGCTGGCGGGAGTCCTTGCCGCCGCGAGCGAGGTCGGCCGCCGCGGCGGCCTGGTCGGCGACAGCGATGACCGTCGCCTGGAGCTCGAGCCCCTCGCTGTCGGTGCGGCCCCGCCAGTCGTCGATCGGCTCGAGTCCCGCCACCCCGATCGCGATGTCCGTCTGGCCGATGCGCCAGGCGCGGCCGAAGGAGTCGGCGATCACGACCGCGCAGTGGACGGGGTGCAGGGCGTGGCGCAGGGCGCGCGCGCTGGCGTCGGGGTCGCGCGGCAGCAGCACCACGCAGCCGGGCGGCGCGTTGGACGTGTCGACGCCGGCGTTGGCGCAGACGTACCCGTGCCGCGTGCGGCAGATCAGCACGCCGGGGCGGGCGGCGACGATGTCGGCCGTCTCGTCGAGGATCGCCTGCATGTGGCGCGGGTCCTTGCGGTGCTCGACCGCCAGCGCCGTCGCCTCCTCGCCGATGACGACGTCGTCGAGCCGCACGATGCGGCCTTCGGCCTTGGAGACGATCTTGTGGGCGAGGACGACGACGTCGCCCTCGCCGACGTGGGGGGCAAGCAGCGCGGCGAGGTCGTCGCCGGGGGCGATCTCCGGCAGGCCGGGGATGGCGGCGGCCGCGATCACCCGACGGTCTCCCGCGCCAGCGCCAGGTCCTCGGCGGTGTCGACGTCGAGCGCGAAGGCGGGGATCGACTCCACGGCGTAGGGCACGCCGGCCGCCCGTGCCAGGCCGGCGTGGCGCTCGGCGCTGCCGGGCCCGAACGCGGGCGCCAGGGCGTCGGGCGGCGCGAGCAGCAGGCCGTTCGTCCCGGTGCCGTGGCGGTCGGCCAGGATCACGACCCCGGGCCCGCTGTGGCGCGCGAGCAGATCGTCGACGTCGGCGGCGCTGAGCAACGGACAATCACCGGCGGCGAGCAGCACGCGCTCGGCCCCGAGCTCGATCGCCCGGCGGACGCCCAGGCTCGCGGCGGCACTGTGGCCCAGCGGCTCGCGCTCGTCGACGACCTCTGCACCGGCCCCGGCGGCCAGCGCGACCGCCGCCGGATCGCGCGTCACCACCAGCACCCGCTCCAGGCCGGAGGCCTTGATCAACTCGTCGAGCACGCCGCCGGCCATCCGCTCGGCGAGGTCGGGCTGCGGCTCGCCGAGGTCGGCAGCCAGGCGTTGCTTGGCCGCCGCGAACGCCTTTATCGGCAGCACCGCGACGGTCGTCATCTGCGCAGCTCCCGGGCGAGGCTCAGCGCGGCATCGGCGACCCGCCGCCGCCCCTCGGCGTCGGCCATCAGCGTGTCCAGAACCCGTGTGGGCAGCCCGTCGCACGGCTCGTCGGCCACGAGCCCGTCGAGCACGTCGCCGTAAAGCGATGCCACGCCGGCGCCCGTCGCGGGCACGCCCGCCCAGCGCAGGAAGCCGATCGTCGGGCCCTTGACGCTCGCCCCGCCCACGATCGGGCTGACCGCCACGACCGGAGCGGCCGCGTCGCGCAGCAGCTCGCTCATTCCCGGCACGCGCAGGATCGGTCCGATGCTCACTACCGGGTTGGACGGCCCGATGACGATCGCATCGGCGCGGCCGACCGCGGCGGCCACCTCCGGCGTGACGCGCGCGGCCTCGATCCCGACAAGCTCGACGCCTTCGACGGCGTCGAAGTCGACCGCGGCACCGCCGAGGCGGATCATGAACTCCTGGAAGTCGTGCCACGCGCCGGCGGTGCGCACGCGGGTGCGCACCCGGTCGTCGCTCATCGGCAGCACCGTCGCGGGGAGATCGAGACCGCGTCCGATGGCGAGCTGGGCCTCAGTCAAGGGATCCCCGGCGTCGAGCATCCGGCGGCGCTCGATCGAGTAGGCGAGGTCGCGGTCGCCGAGGTTGAACCAGACCTCGACCCCGATCTCGCGCAGCCCGTCCATCACCGCGAACGTGTCGTCTCTGAGCCCCCAGCCGCGCGGGTCGAGCCGGTCGAGCAGCGAGAAGCTGACGAGGTCGGGGTCGGGGGACACGTAGGCGCCGTAGATCTCGACGTCGTCGCCGGTGTTGGCCACGACGACGACGTCGTCGGCGACGTCGAGCATGCCGCGGGCGAGCTTGGCCCCGCCCGAGCCGCCGGCCAACACGCAAACAGTCATGCCCGTGCGGGCATCCGGCCCGCACCTCTGATGGCGACGCCCGCCCTCCGGGCGTTCGTGAACGGGCCTTCGGCCCTCACGGCAAGCCGGTGATCCGGATGCCGGCGTGGGTCTTGTAACGAACGTTGATCCCGATCAGCAGCGCCGTCAGCGACTCGACGATGCGCGCCGTCTCCAGCCGGCCGGCGTCGACCGGGCGCAGGCCTTCGATGCGGGCGATCAGCTCCATCACCGGCTCCTTGTCGGCCTTGCGGTCGCCGCAGACCAGCACGTCCTCGTCGAGCGCGTGATCGAGATCGCGCAGCATCTCGGCGCTGACCGTGTGCAGCGCGCTGACGACGCGCACGCCCTCGGGGACCATCTCCTGCGCCTGCTGGGCCGCCGAGCCCTGCCACACGCCGAGCATGCGGGTCGCCTTGCCGCTGACGGCCGCGGCGAGCGGCACCGTCGCGTCGACGACCACCTGCCCCTCGCGCAGGTGGCCCTTGAGGTTGGTCAACGTCTCGGACTGCGACCGGAACGGGACCGTGACGAACACGGTCTCCGACCGCTCGGCAGCCGGGCCGTTCTCCAGGCCCTCGAACGAGCCTTCGGGCACCAGTTCGGCCGCGCGCGCCGCCGCCTCCTCGGCGCGCGCCGCGTCGCGCGACCCGATCACGATCGGTACGCCGACCCGGCCCAGGCGCAGGGCGAGGCCCAGCCCGAGCGCGCCGGTGCCGCCGATGATCGAGACGCTGCCCGCGGGCACGCGCCAACGTTAGCCTCCAGCCGATGGACCTGCCCTCCGCCGTGCGCATCCGCGAGGTCGGCCCGCGCGACGGGTTCCAGAACGAGCCCGAGGTGATCCCGACCGCCGAGAAGGTGCGGCTGATCGACATGCTCGCCCGGACCGGTCTGCCGCGGCTGGAGGCCACGAGCTTCGTTCGCGCCGACGTGATTCCCGCAGCTCGCGGACGCGGCGGAGGTCCTGGGCGCGATCGACGTGCCCGATGACGTGGCCGTGAGCGTGCTGATCCCCAACGAGCGCGGGCTCGACAACGCGCTGGCGCTGCGTGACTCGTTCCAGGAGGTCAACTGCTTCCTGTCGGCTTCCGAGACGCACAACCAGCGCAACGTCAACCGCTCGGTCGAGGAATCCCTGTCAGGGCTGGAGCGGGTCCTGGGCCGCGCGCGCGAGGAGGGGCTGCGCTGCGAGGGCGTCATCTCGACGAGCTTCGGCTGTCCGTACGAGGGCCACGTCCCGCCGGACCGCGTGTTCGCCATCGCCCGCCGGCTGCGCGACGCGGGCGCCGAGGAGGTCGCGTTCGGCGACACCACGGGGATGGCCAACCCGCGTCAGGTGCGCGACTTCTTCACGCGCGCCCGCACGGAGCTCGACGACGTCGAGCTGACCGCCCACTTCCACAACACTCGCGGGCAGGGCCTCGCCAACGTGCTCGCCGCGCTGGAGGTCGGCATCGAGAGCTTCGAGTCGAGCTTCGGCGAGCTCGGCGGCTGCCCGGTCCCGCCGGGCGCCACCGGCAACATCGCCACCGAGGACCTGGTCTCGATGCTCGAGGAGATGGGCGTGGCGACCGGCGTGGACCTCGAGGCGCTGCTGGCCTGCTCGCGCGCGGTGCGCGACGTGCTCGGCCGGTCGCTGGGAAGCCACACGCTCGTGGCCGGCCCCGTGGCCTGGGAGCCGAGCTAGACCGTCGCCGGCTGCGGGTCCTCGAAGGCGGCGGGCTCGTTCTTCATCCCCGCGACGACCGCGGCGAGCTGGTTGGGCGAGCCGATCAGGCCGCGCTGCAGCTCGGTCTCCAGCTCCAGCGCGCCGGGGGCGGTCACGGGCCAGGTCTCCTGGTAGAGGCGCTTGGCGGCTCGCACCGCGTCGGGCGAGCGCTCGGCGATCTCGGCGGCCAGCTCGCGCGCGGCGGCCAGTGGATCGTCCGCGACGCGCGTGACCAACCCGAGCTCGCTCGCCTCGGTCCCCGAGATCCGGCGGCCGGTGAACGTCAGCTCCTTGGCGACGTCGATGGGCATCAGGCGCGTGATCGTCTGGGTGATGCCCATGTCGGGCACCAATCCCCAGCGCACCTCCATCACCGACAGCCGGGCATCCGGCGCGGCGATCCGGATGTCGGCGCCGAGCGCGATCTGCAGGCCGCCGCCGAAGCAGTTGCCGTGGATCGCGGCGATGACCGGAACCGGCAGGTCGAGCCAGTCGGTGGCTACGCGCTGGGCGAGGTTGGCCTGGCGCGGGCCGCTGCGGTCGAGCAGGATGTCGAACCCGCCGGTGCCGTTGCCGTCGGACAGGAAGCTGGCGACGTCCAGGCCCGAGCTGAAGCTCGGCCCGTCACCGTGGAGGACCACCGCGCGGACACCCGCGCTGGCTCCCACCTCCTCGGCGGCCGCGACGATCCCCTCGAACATCGCGGCGTCGAGAGCGTTGTGCTTCTCCGGCCGGGCCAGGGTGACGATCGCCACGTGGTCTGCGACCTCGATGCGCGTACGGGAATCGGTCATGCCGCGGAGCCTAATAGGGTCCTGCCACATGGCTGAGATCAAGAAGGTGGGCGTCGTCGGCTGCGGCCTGATGGGGCACGGAATCGCACAGGTGACCGCGACCGCCGGCTACGAGGTCGTGGTCCGCGAGGTATCCGACGAGCTTTGCGCCAAGGGCGTGGGCAACATCGAGAAGCAGCTCGCCCGCGCGGTGGAGAAGGGCCGGACCACGCAGGAGGACGCCGACGCGATCCGCGCGCGGATCTCCACGACGACTGACTACGGCGCGCTGAGCGACGCAGACCTGATCATCGAGGCGATCACCGAGAACCTCGACGCCAAGCTCGAGATGTGGCGCGAGGTCGACGGCATCGCGAAGGCCGACGCGGTCTTCGCGACCAACACCTCGTCGCTGGCGGTGATCGACCAGGCCGCCTCCACCTCGCGGCCCGACCGGTTCCTCGGCCTGCACTACTTCAACCCCGCGCAGGTCATGAAGCTCGTCGAGGTCGTGCGCGGCGTGACCACCTCCGACGAAGCGTTCGAGATCGGCCTGGAGTTCGCCCGCGCGCAGGGCAAGCTCGCGATCCCGACGAAGGACAAGGCCGGGTTCATCGTCAACCGGCTGCTGGTGCCCTACATGCTCGACGCGATCCGCGCATACGAGGAGGGCGTCGGTTCGATCGACGAGATCGACGACGCCATGAAGGCCGGTGCGGCGCACCCGATGGGGCCGCTGACGCTGGCCGACTTCGTCGGCCTCGACACGCTGGGCGCGATCTGCGACGTGATGTGGGACGAGTTCCGCGAGCGCCGCTTCGCTCAGCCGCCGACGCTGCGAAAGATGCTCGCCGCCGGCTGGTACGGCAAGAAGTCAGGCAAGGGTTTCTATGACTATTCCGGCGACGAGCCGGCCGTCAACAAAGGGGTATGACCATGGCTGCTGTTGACCGTCTCACGCCGAGCTCGGACCGCGGGGACGTGCTGGCCGCCGGCGCGGTGGTCATCACCACCTTCGCCGTTCTCTTCGACATCCGCTTCGGGGACAGCTGGGCCTCCGGCCCGCGGCTCCTCGTGGTGGGTGCGATCGCCATGCTGATCGGGACCCTGGCGGTGCTCGCCCCGCTCGAGGAGGCGACCCCGCGGCCCTACCAGTCGGTCCTGTACGTCGCGGATTTCGTGCTCACCCTGCTCGCCCTCGGCGAGCTCGCCGACGTGCTCGGGGCCGAGGACGGGCTGAGCGCCAGCGGCACGATCGTGTGGGTGGGCCTGCTGCTCATCGGCCTGGCGGTCTTCTACGCGACCAGCCGGCGCTCGTCGATCATGACCCTGTTCGCTGCCGCTACCGGCGTGGTCGTCGTCAACGCGTTCTTCGACTGGATCGCCGACCCCAGCGTGCAGACGCATCGCTGGCTGCTGCTGCTCTGTGCCATCGCGCTGGCCCTCGGCGCCGTCGCGCTGCGCGACCTGCGCCGTCGCGACGCGGTCTCGCTCGTCGATGCCGCCGGCCTCTCGATCCTGGCGCTCGGCGTGACGCTGGCCGTGACCCAGTTCCTCGGCGTGGTCGTCGGCAGTGAGGACGGGGGCGGCGCGGCCGGCCCGGCCGGATGGGAGCTCGTGCTGCTCGTCACGGGGTTCGGCCTGATCGCCTACGGCGCGATCGACCGCGAGCGGGTGCCCGCGTTCATCGGCGTGCTCGTTCTCGGCGTGTTCGCGATCGAGGCTGGTATCGACTCCGAAGCGTCGCTGCTGTGGTGGCCGCTGTTGCTCCTGATCGCGGCGCTGGGGCTGCTCGCCCTCGGCCTGCGTCCGGGTCAGACGCTGCCGCCTGAGCCGATGGTGCCGCCCGCGCCGACCAGCACCCCGCCGACCGAACCGATGCCGCCCGCTCGGCCGTGACGGATCCGGGGCGCCTCCAGGACGCGCTGGACCGGGCCCATGCCGGGGGCCCGGAGCGCCACCGGGTCAAGTCGGCCGAGCAGGGCAAGCTGCCGGTGCGCGAGCGCGTCGCGCTGCTGCTCGACGAGGGCTCCTTCGTCGAGGACGCGCTGCTGGCCAACTGGGAGCAGGACGGCCTCGGCGCCGACGGCGTCGTCACCGGGCTGGGCACGATCGGCGGCCGGCCGGTCGCCGTCATGGCCAACGACCCCGCGGTGAAGGCCGGCTCGTGGGGCCCCAAGACCGTCGAGAAGATCATCCGCATCCAGGAGCGCGCGCTGGGGAGCCGGATGCCGATGGTCTATCTCATCGACTCCGCGGGCGCCCGGATCACCGATCAGGTGCAGATGTTCCCCGGCCGCCGCGGCGCCGGGCGGATCTTCTACACCGAGGTGCAGATGAGCGGCGTGGTGCCGCAGGTGTGCGTCCTGTTCGGGCCCAGCGCCGCGGGCGGCGCCTACATCCCGGCGTTCTGCGACATCGTGATCATGCGCGACGGCAACGCGTCGATGTACCTCGGCTCGCCGCGGATGGCCGAGATGGTCATCGGCGAGAAGGTCACGCTGGAGGAGATGGGCGGCGCCCGGATGCACACCAGCGTCTCGGGTTGCGGGCACGTGCTCGTCAAGACCGACGAGGAGGGCATCGCGGCGGCGCGGCGCTACCTGTCGTTCATGCCGTCCAACTGGGAGGACGAGTCGCCCGTCGCCCCGCCCGCCGCGCCGACCTCCGACACGCCGATCCGCGACATCGTCCCGGCCGACGAGAACAAGCCGTTCGACATGCGGCTCGTCCTGGACGCACTGCTCGACGCCGACTCGTTCTTCGAGATCCACGCGCGGTGGGCCAAGGAGCTGATCGTCGGCTACGGGCGCCTCGACGGCCGCGTGGTCGGCATCGTCGCCAACCAGCCCAAGCAGAAGGGCGGGGTGCTGTTCGTCGACTCCGCCGACAAGGCCGCGCGGTTCATCGCGACCTGCAACGCGTTCAACGTGCCGCTGCTGTTCCTCGCCGACGTGCCCGGGTTCATGATCGGCACCCAGGTCGAGCGGCACGGGATCATCCGCCACGGGGCGAAGATGATCAGCGCGGTCAGCGAGGCGACCGTGCCGAAGATCAGCGTGATCGTCCGCAAGGCCTATGGGGCCGGCCTGTACGCGATGGCCGGGCCCGCGTTCGCCCCCGACGCCTGCATCGCGCTGCCGACCGCCTCGATCGCGGTGATGGGCCCCCAGGCGGCGGTCAACGCCGTCTTCTACAACCAGCTCCAGGCGATCGAGGATCCCGACGAGCGTGCGGCCAAGACCGAAGAGCTGCGCAACGAGTACGCCGAGGACATCGACATCCTGCACCTCGCCTCGGAGCTGGTGGTCGACGCCGTCGTCCAACCGGAGGACCTGCGGGCCGACCTGATCCGCCGCTTCGGGCTGGCGGCCGGGCGGCGCCACGAGTGGCCCGCCCGGCACAACCCGATCACGCCCGCCTAGCCCTCTCCTAGCCCTCCAGGCCCTCGACCTTCGGCGGGTCGGGCTTCGCCGGCTCGGTGGTGGCCGGCGCGGGCGGCGTGGCCGTCGTTTCGCTCGCGGGCGACGGCGGCAGCGAGCCGCCGCTGGACGGGGGGCCGAGCGCCGATCCGCCCTCGGCGCTGAACGGCGGCCAGTCCTCGGTGAGCAGGCAGAAGTAGGCGGTCGAGCGCGCCTGGTAGGCCATGCCCAGCACGATCGCGTTGTGCAGCCCCTCGTTCTGCTTGCCGGTGATCACGATCCAGAACCAGCTGATGAGCCCGGCGATGTTGGCGACGATGCCGAGCGCGTACTGGATCAGGATGACCGGGATCCCGATGATCATCCGAAAGAACGTCTTGACCCGGCTGTAGGACTCCAGTGGCGGCCCGATCGGGACCCGCACCGGGTACTCGGGGTGCTCGTCGAGGTCGAACGGTGGATAGGGGTCGACGGCGAGCGCCACGTAGGACTGCACGCGCCCGCCCCAGCGCACCACCTTGGACACGAACGAGTACATGCCCTCCGGGTAGCGGCCGGTGAAGACGATCGCGAACCAGGCGGCGATCACGCAGAGGTAGGCCCCGATCGCGTAGAAGAAGCCCAGGATGAACAGCGGGATGGCCAGCAGGTAACGGAAGAACGTCGTGAGCCTGCTGCGCTTCTCGACGAAGTCGGCCTCGTAGCCGACGGGGTAGACAGCGGTGTTGGCGGACATGCCGCTCATCCTCGCAGCAGTTACGGACCCGCTGCCAGTTGCACGAAGACGTCCAGCGCCTCGGGGTTGGCCAGGCTCTCGCGGCTGGCGGCCTGGTCGGCCGGGGTGCCCATGAGGATCCGCTTGACCGGGACCTCCAACACCTTTCCGGAAAGCGTGCGCGGCACGGCCGCGATGGCGTGGACCTCGTTGGGGACATGGCGCGGCGAGCAGTCCTCGCGCACCCGCTTCTTCAGCCGGGCGACGACCTCGTCGGTCAGCTCGACGCCGTCGCGCAGCACGACGAACAGCGGCATCCAGTTCTCGGCGCCCTCGCGCGGGACGTCGACGACCAGCGCGTCGACCACGTCGTCGTCGGCCAGGACGGCGCGGTAGATCTCGCTCGTGCCCATGCGGATCCCGCCGCGGTTGATCGTCGAGTCGCTGCGCCCGTAGATGATCGCGCTGCCGCGCTCGGTGATCTCGATCCAGTCGCCGTGGCGCCAGATGCCGGGGTACATGGCGTAGTAGGACTCGAACAGCTTCGAGCCGTCGGGGTCGCCCCAGAAGAAGACCGGCATCGACGGCATCGGCTCGGTGATGACCAGCTCGCCGACCTGGCCGACCACCGAGTTGCCCTGCTCGTCGAACGCCTCGACCTTCGCCCCCAGCGAGCGGGCCTGCAGCTCGCCCTCGTAGACCGGGACGGTGGGCACGCCGCCGACGAACGCGGTGCAGACGTCGGTGCCGCCGCTGGTCGAGAACAGCCAGGTGTCGGCCCCGAGCTTGTCGTAGACCCAGGCGAAACCCTCGGGGGACAGGGGAGAGCCGGTCGAGCCGACCGCGTGCAGGTGCTCCAGGCGCCGGCCGCCGCCCTTGGGCTCGACGCCCTCCTTCATCCCCGCCGCGATGAACGCCGCGCTCGTGCCGAACACCGTCATCCGCGACTGCTCGGCGAGGTCCCACAGCACCTCGCCGGCGGGGTTGCCGTCGAACAGCACGATCGACGCGTCGGTGTTCAGCACGCCGACCAGGAAGTTCCACATCATCCAGCCGGTCGTGGTGAACCAGAAGACGCGGTCGTCGGCCTGCGCGTCGAGGTGCAGGTGCATCTTCTTGACGTGCTCGAGCAGGATCCCGCCGTGGCCGTGGACGATCGCCTTGGGCAGGCCGGTGGTGCCCGAGCTGTAGAGCACCCACAGCGGGTGGTCGAACGGCAGCGCGGCGAACTCCAGCGGCGCGTCGCGCAGGAAGCCGGGCTCCCAGCCGGTGCCGTCGAGGTAGCCGAGCCGCACGAGGCGGCCGCCTATCTCCTCCGCGATCGCCTGCACCTTCTCGGCGCAGTCGAAGTCGCGGCCGCCGTAGCGGTAGCCGTCGATCGCCAGGAAGACCTTGGGCTCGATCTGCGCGAAGCGGTCGATCACCGAGCGCGCGCCGAACTCCGGCGCCGCGCTGGACCAGATCGCGCCGAGCGACGCGGTGGCCAGGAACGCCGCGATCGTCTCGGGGATGTTCGGCAGGTAGGCGGCGACGCGGTCGCCCTCGCCGACGCCGAGCTCCACCAGCCCGGCACGGATGCGCGCGGTCTCGGCACGCAGGTCGCCCCACGTCCAGCTCGCCAGCTCGCGCGACTCCGACGCGTGCTGGATCGCGACGCGCTCGTCCGGTTTGCCGCGGAAGAGGTGCTCGGCGTAGGACAGCCGCGCGCCCGGGAACCACTCCGCGCCCGGCATCTCGCGGGAGCCCAGGACCGCGTCGTACGGCGCGGCGGGCTCGATCCCGAAGTGCTCCCAGATCGCGGCCCAGAACCCCTCGAGGTCGGAGACCGACCAGCGCCACAGGCTCTCGTAGTCCTCGGGCAGGCCGCGCTCGCGGGCGAAGCGCGTGATCGTGGCGCGCTCGATCCGCTCGGCGGAGGGCTGCCAGAGCACTCGAGGCGTCGGCACGCCCGCAACGCTATTGGGTGGACCCGGCGACGGCACGGGCACCCACCTCGGCGTCGATGCCGGCCACCAGCCGCAGGACCAGATCGGTCAACTCCTCGGCGTCGCCCTCCAAGGCCAATGCCGGCCAGCGGGCGCCGCGGGCGACGCGAGCCGCGGAGCGCGAGCGGCCCGCGACGAGCGCGTCGGGCCCGGCGGCCTCGGCGGCCAGCTCGACGAGCCGCGGGTGCAGCCGCACCCCGACGATCTCGCCGTCGCGAACCACCACACGCGGCGGGCCCGGCGCCGAGCCGAGCTGGAGCACCACGACGTCCTCGGCCGCGAGCGTGCGGCGGCGGGCGCGGACGTAGGCCCGCATCCCGGGCGCGCCCGCCTCTCCGGCGCCTCCGATCAGCACCTCGACGGCCATGTGGCGCGGCGGGCGGTCGTCGAGCGCCGCGGCCACCGCGAGCGCGGTCGCCGGTCCGTCGGCCGGCGCCGTCGCGGCCGGTCGCGCGAACGCGGCGTCGAGGAACGCGCCGACGAGCAGGATCAGGACGACCGTCGGCACCAGCTGGCCCGCGCCGAGCGCGCCGCCGCCCGCGCCCGCGACACGCGCGCCCGCGAACGCCGCCACGGCGGCCAGCGCGATCAGGTGCAGGCCGAGCGCTCCCGGGAGCAGCGCCGTCCAGCGCCGCCGCCGGCCTCGGTGCAGTCGCCGCTCGATGCGGCCGAGCACGCTCTGGCCGGGCGCGTCGACCGCGCTTGCGAGAACCAGCAGGACGCGCGCCTCGTCGCCGCCCGGGGGAGCCGCGACGACGTTCTGGGTGGCGCGCCGCACGCTCAGCAACCGGATCACCGGCACGCCGGCGGCCTCGAGCAACGCGACCAGCAGTGCTCCGGCGGCGAGGCCGAGGCCGACCTCAGCGATCGGACGCCGCGACGATGCTCGCCACGACCCCGACGGCCGCCTGCAGCGCGCGCGGCGCCATCCGCCGGGGGCGAAACCACAGCGTCTGCATGCGTGGCCGGCGGCCGGCCGCGCGAAGCTCGCCGACGCACAGCAGCGCGGCGCGGCGCTCGGCATCGCTGCCGGCGAGGCGCCCCTCGATCGCCTCGAGCCGGCCGGCCAGAGCTCCGGGGTCCATGGCCGCAGACCCTACGTGGCGGCCCCGGCGCCCTCGCCGTTATGGTCCGGCCCATGGACGCGGCCGACCTCGTCTTCGCCGGCATCTCGCGCCAGGCGCAGCTCGTGCGTGACGGCGAGGTCTCGCCCCGCGAGCTGGTCCAGGCGTGCCTGGATCGGATCGAGGCGCTGGACCCGCGGCTCAACGCGTGGCGGATCGTGCTCGCCGAGAAGGCGTTGGCCGAGGCCGGGCAGGCCGAGGGCCGGCGCGGCGCCGGTGACGATCGCCCGCTGCTCGGCGTGCCGCTCGCGATCAAGGACGACCTGCGGGTGGCCGGGACCACCACGGCGTGGGGTACCGCGGCGCACGGTCCCGAGGTGCCCGACGACGCGGTTCTCGTGCAGCGCCTGCGCGAGGCGGGCGCGATCGTGCTCGGCAAGACCAACGTGCCCGAGATGACGATCTGGCCGTTCACCGAGAGCAAGACGTTCGGCCCGACGCGGAACCCGTGGGACCCGTCGCGCACGACCGGCGGCTCGAGCGGCGGCACCGGCGCCGCGGTGGCGGCCGGCATGGTGGGAGCGGGCACGGGGTCCGACGGCGGCGGCTCGATCCGTATCCCGTCCGGGTGGTGCGGGCTGTTCGGCCTCAAGCCCACGCGCGACCTCGTCCCGATCGCGCCGCACGTCGATGCCTGGCAGGGCCTGTCGGTCAACGGCTTCTTGACGCGCAGCGTGGCCGACACGGCGCTGCTGCTCGACGCCACGGTCCAGCGCGCTCCGGCCACGCCCTTCGCCCAGGCCGTGCGGCCGCCGGACCGCAAGCTGCGGATCGCCTGGTCCGTGAAGCGCCTGCCCGGCGCGGCGCCCTTCCCCAAGCTCGATCCTGATCACCGCCGCGCGCTCGAGGAGACCGCGGCACTGCTGCGCTCGCTCGGCCACGAGGTCTACGAGCGCGATCCTGACTACGGCGCGGGTGCCTTCCCGCAGTTCCTCGGCCGCTACTTGAAGGGCATCCAGGAGGACATCGACAGCATGGAGCACCCCGAGCGGCTCGAGAAGCGCTCGCTGGGAATGCGGCGGATGGGCGCGATGTGGCGCGCTTCGACCGTCGCGCGACTCCGGCGGGCCGAGCCCAAGCTCCGCGACCGCATCTGGAGCAGCCTCGACCGCGCCGACGTCTTCATGACGCCGACCACGTCGACGCCGCCGCCACCCGTCGGCAAGTGGGAGGGCAAGGGCGCGTTTCGGACGCTCAACGGAGTCGCCGGGCACGTGCCCTACAACGCGACCTTCAACGCCACCGGGCAACCGGCCGCCAACGTGCCCTCCGGGTTCTCGGCGGCCGGGCTGCCACTCGGCGTGCAGATCGTCGGCGCGATGGACGACGAGGCAACGCTGCTCTCGCTCGCCGCACAGCTCGAGGCCGAGCGGCCCTGGGCCGAGCGCCGCCCGCCGGTCTCGTGAGCGAAACGCTGGCGATCGCCGAGGCGGCCGCCCGCGCCGCGGGCTCGGCGCTGCTCGAGCACTACCGGGCGCGCGACGAGCTCGTCATCGAGGCCAAGACGACCCCGACGGACCCGGTCAGCGCTGCCGACACCGAGGCCGAGACCGTGATCCGCGCGATCCTGCGCGAACGCGCGCCCGACGACGGCATCGTCGGCGAGGAGGGCGACGACGTGCCGTCGCGCAGCGGCCGGCGCTGGATCGTCGATCCGCTCGACGGCACGGTGAACTTCCTCTACGGCATCCCACAGTGGTGTGTCAGCGTGGCGTGCGAGGACGAGGCCGGCGTGATCTACGACCCGCTTCGCGACGAGCTGTTCGCGTGCGTCCGCGGCGAGCCCGCCACGCTCGACGGCCTGCCGATCGCGGGTTCCTCGCGGACCTCCCTTTCGACCGCGCTCGTGGCCACCGGCTTCGGCTACGACGCGACCCAGCGCGGCGTGCAGGGCGAGCTCGTGACGACGGTGCTCCCGCGCTGTCGCGACATCCGCCGCGCGGGCAGCGCGGCGCTCGACCTGGCGTGGGCCGCCGCCGGGCGGGTCGACGCGTTCTACGAGCACGGCGTCCAGCGCTGGGACATCGCCGCCGGGGTGCTGATCTGCGCCGGCGCCGGGCTCGAGGTCCGCCCGCTGCGGGCCCGCGACGGTCTGCCGGCCGGCATCCTCGCGGCGCCGCCGGCGTTCGCGGACGAGCTGCTCGCGCTGGTGGACTAGCTCCCAGTTGCCGCAAGCCTTGGGGCTGCCAGGCGTTCTGTACGTAATGCGCTTGCGCCTTGCCGTCCTGACCACGCTGACCCTCGCGCTGTGCGCCGGGCCCGCCAATGCGATCCCGCCGTTCGCCACGCTGTGGACCGTCTCGCCGGGCATCGACCCGCCGGGCGTCAACGCCGACTGCACGCCGAGCGCCGCGCACCCCGAGCCGGTCGTGCTCGTCCACGGCACGTGGATGGACCGGACCGTGAGCTGGAACTTGATCGGCGAGAAGCTGATCGCCGACGGCTACTGCGTCTTCTCGCTGGACTACGGCAACCGCGGGACCCAGCCGGTCGCCGATTCGGCACGCGACTTCGGCACCTTCGTTGACTCGGTGTTGCAGCGCACCGGCGCCTCCCGCGTCGCGATCGTCGGCCACTCGCAGGGCGGGATGATGCCGCGCTACTACCTGAAGTTCGGCGGCGGGATCGACAAGGTCTCCGAGCTGATCGGCCTGGCGCCTTCGAACCACGGGTCGGCGAACGGATCCGGAACCAGCTTCGGCGAATACGCCGCCGAGTACGGCGACTCGCCCGCGGCGGGCGACCAGCAGGCGGACTCGCCGTTCATGCAGAAGCTCAACGGCGACGGTGTCGACGCGCCGCAGCCTCCCAGCGGCGAGATCGACTACACGGTGATCTCGACGCGCAACGACGAGATCGTCAAGCCGGTCTCCTCCCAGGCGCTTGCGGGGCCGGCGTCGGTGGTGACCAACGTCGTGGTCCAGGACAAGTGTCCCGGCGACCAGATCGAGCACATCGCGCTGCCCTACGACCCCGTCGCGCTGCAGTGGGTCGAGAACGCGCTCGGCCGGCCGGGTCCGGCCGACCCGGCGTTCGCGCCGACCTGCGGCTAGGCGCTAGGCGACGGCCTTTGCCGGCGCGCCGAGGCGTGCCGGCGTGTCGTCGTCGAACTCGGCGAAGAACGCGCCGACGGTGTCGACCATGTGGCTCCACGACTCGGCCGCGAAGAGCACCTTCTGGTACTTGGTGATGTCGTACTCGAGCGTGCCCATCTCGAGGAAGTCGAGCGGCCGGATCTCCATGCCGCGGAACTCCTCGATCTCGCCGTAGCTGGAGAGGATCCCGGCGCCGTACGCGTTCAGCTGACCGTCCTCGTAGACGACGCCGAACTCCATCGTGAACCAGAAGCAGTCGGCCAGGAACTGGAGGGCGTCCTGCGTCGCGACGCGGCCGGCAGCGAGGCCGGCCTGCTCGTTTACGGCCGCGAAGTCCGGATGGGCCAGCGTGTTGCCGTGGCCGATGACCTCGTGGATGAGGTCGGGCTCGGGCGTGTAGAGCGGCTCCGCGGGGTGCCGGATGTACTGGGTCGAGTGGAACTCCTTGCTGCCCAGCGAGGCGAGGAACTCGCGCAGCTCCACCAGCCCGGGGGCGGGGACGTAGCTCCAGCCGGTCAGCGGCTGCAGGCGTGCGCTGACCTCCGTGAGCTGGGGGATGTGGTCGGTCGGCAGGTCCAACGCGGCGACCGCCTCGTTGTAGGCGCGGCAGGCGTACTTGGCGTGCTTGGCCGGCAGCTCGCGGCAGACGGTGCGCCAGACCTCGTTCTCGGCGTCGGTGTACTCGATGACCGGGACCGGGTCGCCCTTCGTGTAGTCCATCGACGCGTGCGCGATCGTGTTGCGGCGCTCGCGGTACTCCGGATCGTTGAAGCCCGGGTGGTCCTCGCCGAGGTGCACCACCACCTTGCCGCTGTCGTCCTTGGTGACGGGCGAGTACAGCTGGGCCTCTTCGAACATGGCGATATGTCAGCACTCTGGGCGCCCGGCTGCAATAGCTCGTAGCGGAAGTAGGCAGAATGCCCAGGATGATCGACAAACTGGACGCGCGACTGATCAAATTGCTCAACGAACAGCCGCGTGTCGGCTTGCTGGAGGTCGCGCGCCAGCTCGGCGTCGCGCGCGGGACCGTGAGCGCGCGGCTCGACAAGCTGCTCAAGCGCGGGGTCATCACCGGCTTCGGCCCCGAGATCGATCCACACGCGCTCGGCTTCCGGATCCTCGCGTTCGTCTGGCTCGAGATCTACCAGGGGCGGCTCGACGAGGCCGTCGAGCAGCTCCGCGGCGTGCCCGAGGTGCTCGAGGCGATCGCGACGAGCGGCGACCGGGACCTGCTCTGCCGGGTCGTCGCCAAGGACCCTGAGCACCTGCAGGAGATCGTCAACACGATGGTGCGCACGGACAGCGTCCGGCGCTCGACCAGTCACATCGCGCTGTCGCACCAGATCCCGCCGCGGACCCTGCCGCTGCTCGACGCGTATGCGACCTGATGGAAATACCCGGGGTGGGATTCGAACCCACACGCCCCTAAGGACAATGGCTTTTGAGGCCATAGCGTCTACCGTTCCGCCACCCGGGCGTGCGTGCCCAGGATACGCCGCCGAGGGGCGGGTTCAGCCGCGTGCAGCGACGACTTCAGCGTTGCTGCTGCCGTCGGGGTAGCGCTCGACCTCGACGTTCCAGGCCTGCTGGAAGCCGCGCATCGCGAACGCGATGAGCAGCGCCTGGACGGGCACGATGATCGCGGTGATCGTGCCGAGCAGGGCCGAGGGGAGCTCCGGGTCGGTGAACCCGGTCTTGTCGCGGTCGAACCACGCCGGCGTCGCGACCGCGGCGAAGATCAGCATGATGATCGCCAGCGCCGCTGCCACCGGCAGCACGCCGCGGTTCCAGCGCGCGACGTAGAACGCCATCACGAGGTAGACGAGGACGTAGAAGATCGCCATCGCCTGCGCTCCGACCAGCGCGGACCAGCCGCCGATCATCACGATCAGGAACAGAACGATGCTCGCCAGGAGCAGCAGGATGATCACGGCCTTGGTGGCCTTCGAGGACGCCTTGTCCCGGTTCGGGCGCTCGATGGTGTACTCGGCTGCCATCTCCTTCGCGGACCATACAATCGCTGCGCGTCGCGTGCATCAGTCCACGCGCGCGCGGGCGTGGTGGAATTGGCAGACACGCCGGCTTTAGGTGCCGGTGGCGAGAGCCGTGGGGGTTCGAGTCCCTCCGCCCGCATCTGCACCGGGACAGTTGCGAGACCCGGTTTGAGGACGTTTGGCCAGACTGGACGAACGTTCGATGGCTTGACGCGCTGTCAAGTGGGTAACTGCAGGCGAAATGCGCGTTGGCTTGGTCCTGGGTGGCGGCGGAGTTCTCGGAGCGGCGTGGCTCATCGGCGCCCTCGAGGCACTCGAGTCGGAGACCGGCTGGTCGCCTTCGGACGCCGAGTTGATCGTCGGCACGTCGGCGGGTTCGGTCGTCGGGGCGCTGGTCGCCGACGGGATCGCGCCCGTGTACATGGCCGGCTACGCCGGTGGGCGCGCGCTCGACGAGCTGGCGGAGATCGAGCACCGCGGCGAAGGCCTGGTCGAGCGCCTCGCGGGGAAGGTGTCCAGCGACGCCGCGCCCCGCCGCACCGGCGCCGAGTACCGCCTGCAGCGCGCGCTGCCGCCGATCGGCCCGGGCTCGTGGCGGCTGGCGCTGACCACGCTCCTGCAGCCGACCCGCCACGCGCCCACGGCCTTCTTCGGCGGCTGGCTGCCGCGCGGGTTCATCTCAACCGAGCCGATCGGCGCGCTGGTCGGCGACTTCGTCAAGAACGACTGGCCCGCCCATCCGAACTACTGGGCGGTCGCGGCGGACTACTCAAGCGGCAAGCGCGTGGCGTTCGGCCGCGAGGGCGCGCCGGGTGCGACGATCAGCGACGCGGTCGCGGCCTCGTGTGCGATCCCGGGCTTCTACCACCCGGTCAAGATCGGCGGCCGGCGTTACGTCGACGGCGGCCTGTGTTCACCGTCGAACCTCGACCTTGCGCGCGGGCTCGACCTCGACCTCGTGGTCTGCGTGAACCCGACCTCTTCGCGCGACGCGCTGCCGATCCGGTCCCCGGGTGATGCGGTCGGTGCCCTGATCCGCGCGCAGTCCGGCCGGCGGCTCGGGCACGAGGCGCGCAAGCTGCGCGAGGAGGGGACCGAGGTCCTGCTGCTCCAGCCGGTCGAGGCGGACCTGAAGGTGATGGGCACCAACCTCATGTCGCGGACCCGGCGCGTGCGCGTGACCGAGAGCGCCGTGCGCACCACGACGCTCGAGCTGCGCCGACTGCGCCGCGGGGCGGCGGTCCTCCCGCCGCGCTCGCCGGCGACGGGCCGCGGCGGCCAAGCCCCGCCGCCGCCGCGCCGCTGCACAGCGCAAGCGCGCGGCCTGAGCGCCCCACAGCCGCCCGGGGTAAGATCTGCCGCGCCTAGGGGAGTAGCTCAACTGGTGGAGCGCCGGTCTCCAAAACCGGAGGTTGCAGGTTCGAGTCCTGTCTCCCCTGTGGAAGGGCCCGCGTCTGCGGGCCCTTCTCTTTAGGCTCCCGCCGGCATGGCCCCGCTCCGAGATCTTCGCTCCGGACGCGCTCGCGGGGCGGGTCGCGATCGTCACCGGTGGCGGGACGAACCTCGGGCGTGCGGCGGCCGCCGAGCTCGTCGCGTGTGGCGCGAGCGTCGTCATCGCCGGCCGGCGGCCGGAGGTCCTCGACGAGGCGGTTGCGCTGATCGGCGACGGTTGCACGTCTGTCACGGGCGACATCCGCGAGCCCGACCAGGCGGCGGCGATCGTCGATGCGGCGCTCGAGCGCCACGGCCGGCTCGACCTGCTGGTCAACAACGCGGGCGGCCAGTACTTCGTTCCCGCCGAGGGCATCACCGCGAAGGGCTGGCGCGCCGTCCAACGGCTGAACGTCGAGGGCACGATGACGATGACCCGCGCCGCCGCCGACCGCGCGTTCCTGCCCGCCGGTGGCGGGACGATCGTCAACGTCACCGTGTCACCGCACCACGGCATGCCGGCCATGGCGCACACCGGAGCCGCGCGCGCGGCGGTCGAACAGCTCACGCGAGAGCTCGCCACCGAGTGGGCCGACCGCAACATCGCGGTGGTGGCAGCTGCCATCGGCCGCTTCGACACCGAGTCGCTGCGCAAGTACCCCGAGCAGGTCACCCGCGGCGCCAGCCGATCGGTGCCGCTCCAGCGCCTAGGGCGGATGGAGGAGTTCGGCTGGCTCGTCGCGCTGCTCGCCACGCCCGCCGGTCGCGCGCTCAGCGGTTCGACGGTCACGCTCGACGGCGCCGCGGACAACTGGACCGGCCCGTGGCCGCCGCCGGCCCTGACGGCAGACAGTGGTGGCGTGCCGACGGAGGAGCGCAAGGCTCCTCCGTCCACAACGTCCTAGGAGCGGCGGACGGGTCTCGAACCCGCGACCTGAAGCTTGGAAGGCTTCCGCTCTACCAGCTGAGCTACCGCCGCACGCATGAAGCCGCCCCGCTGTGCGGTGCGGCGTCGATGACAGTTTGCACAAACCACATCGCACTTGGCGACTTCATCAAGGACGACAGTCCATGGCCTGCTGATGAGTCCCTGCGAGATGTCGAACGCCTTGTCCTCCAGGTGATCGAACTCCAAGACGAGCGGATCCGTCTCGCCACAGTCGCTGCATGGGTTCGCCGCGAAGAAATCGATTAGGTAGGCCCAGCGCTCGCGCCCTACCCGACGCTTGCGCTCGGCCGCCTGGTCGATATACCGCTGCTTGTTGGCCGCGTAGTGCTCCTTGCCATACGCCGAGCGGCATGGTCGGCAGTGCGTGTCGCGCTGGCCCTGTGCCTTCCGCCGCCAGGCGAATTCGTCAGGAGCCTTCGACTCACCGCAGCGACAGCACCTGATCAACTCCTCGCGCATGAACACACATGTTCCCGTGCCTCCCGCCGGCCGAGGGCTCTTGTGACGAAGTCTTAACGCCTCCATCCAAGCGCCTCACGCGTGCGCTTGGGCAGCGCGCTGACGACGAGGTCGTAGGAGTCCTGGACGAGCTCCCGCACGAACTGATCAGCAAGGCTGCCGTCGAGCGTGATCGTGTTCCAGTGGCGCTTGTTTAGGTGGTATCCGGGGCGGATCGCTGAATACGAATCGCGCAGCGAGACGGCGAGCTCCGGCTCGCATTTGACGCTGACGTCCAGCGGCGTGCGATCGAGGGCGCTGATCGCGAACATCTTCCCGGCGACCTTGAAGACCGAGTGGTCGGGGGTGAACGGGAAGTCCTCGGTCGCCCCGGGCTGTGCGAGGCACCACTCACGCAGCTCGGCGCTGTCCACGCCCGGCATCGTCTCACCCGGTCGTCCTCTCCGGAACGCACCGCCGACGCGTTACCCTCTGGCCGTCACGGGGAGTGGCGCAGTCTGGTAGCGCACCCGGCTGGGGGCCGGGCGGTCGCAGGTTCAAATCCTGTCTCCCCGATTTCCGCGGCGGGTAGCTGCACCGTGACGCGGAGCCCGCCGGCGGCCCTGGGAGCAAGGGTGAGGGTTCCGTCGTGCGCTCGGGTGATGCTCTTGACGATTGGCAGGCCGAGGCCGACCCCGCCGTGGTCGCTGCGTATGCGGTTGGAGCCGCGCTGAAACGGCTCGGCAAGCGTGGCGACCAGCTGTGGGGTGAGCTGCTCGCCGGTGTTCTCCACCGTGAGCACCACGGTCTTGGGTTGAGCGCTGGTCGTGACCCACACGGTGCCCTGCTCAGGCAGGCTGTGGACGATCGCGTTGTGCACGAGGTTCGTGGTCATCTGCAGCAGGAGCGCGGGTGAGCCGATGGTGGGGGTCACGTCGCCGGAGGTCTCGATGGTGACGCCGCGTTTCTCTGCGAGAGGGAGGAGTGTCTCCGCGGATTCCTCGGCCAAGAGGGAGAGGTCGACGTGCTCCCGGGCGAAGGACCGCTGGTCGGCGCGGCTGAGTAGGAGCAATGCTTCAGTGAGGTCGATCGCTCGTGTGTTGACGGCGTGGAGGCGGTCGACGAGTTCGCCGTTGTCGCGATTCGGATCGTTGCGGGCGACGTCGAGCAGTGTCTGCGTGACCGCCAATGGGGTGCGCAGTTCGTGGGAGGCGTTGGTTGCGAATCTCTGCTGTTCGGCGACGTGTGCCTCGAGGCGCGCGAGCATGGCATCGAAGCTGTCGGCGAGCTCGCGGAACTCATCTCGGCGGCCCTCCAGCTGGATCCGGCGCGAGAGCGATCCGGTCGCGGCCGTGCGGGTGGCGTCGGTGATGCGAGCAAGAGGGGCGAGCATGCGGCCGGCGAGAAACCACCCGCCGACAAGACCGAACACCAGCAGGAACGCCAGCACGATGGCGGCGGTCGGCGCGAAAGCGCGCAGGAGGTCGCCGTGGCTGCGCACCATGAAGATCACGCCAGGGTGCACGCCACGCGAAAGCGAGAAGTACCCGACCGCGAGCAACACGGCGCCTGCGAGCATGAGGAAGCCCGCGTAGCTGAGGGTGAGTTTCAGCCGAACGCTCAGACCAGGGGCTCTATCCACCCTCTCCTCCCTTGCGCCCGGTGTCCGGTTGCGTGTCGATGCGGTAGCCGGCGCCGGCCACGGTGGCGACGATCCAGGGTTCGCCGAGCCGTTTGCGCAGTCCCGAGACGGTGATGCGAACGGCGTTGGTGAACGGGTCTGCGTTCTCGTCCCACGCCCGTTCCAGCAGCTCTTCGGCGCTGACGACGCCGCCTTCGCCAGCGACGAGGATCTCGAGCACTGCGAACTGCTTGCGGGTCAGCGCAACGTGGCGGCCGTCGCGGTAGACCTCTCGGCGGAACGGATCCAGCCGCAGACCTGCGATCTCTTGCACCGGCGGCCTGTGGTGTGCACGCCTGCGGTCGAGTGCTCTGAGCCTGAGCACGAGTTCCTGGAGCTCGAAGGGCTTCGTGAGGTAGTCGTCGGCGCCGAGTCCGAACCCGGATGCCTTGTCGTCGAGACGGTCGGCAGCGGTGAGCATGAGGATCGGCATGCCGCTGGCGGAGGCGACGATGTGTTTGGCGATCTCGTCGCCGGTGGGCCCCGGGATGTCTCGGTCGAGGACGGCGATGTCGTAGGCGTTGAGGCCCAGCAGCTCCAGAGCGGCGGCGCCGTCGCTTGCGATGTCCGCCGCGATCGCTTCGAGGCGCAGGCCATCGCGGATGGCGTCTGCCATATAGGGCTCGTCCTCGACGAGCAACACGCGCATCCGCCGATGCTAGAGCCGGCCCATATCGCCGGCATATCGAAAACCACATACGTGCTGGCAACACGACGCTGCCTGAAATGGCGGCGTGATCTACAGCGAACCAGCACGAACGACCCGTCGGATCCGGATTCGCAGGGTCCGTCGCGCCGGCCTACTCGTCGTCGTCGCGGCGATCGCCGCAGCCCTCAGCCACCAGCTGCCGGCGTCTTCGCCCTCGAGGGCGCCCGCGTCCTCGACGGCACCACCGAGCGTCCCTCGCACTGGACGCGGTGGTGCCCTTGGCGAGGCGGACGGTGCCATCCCCGCCGGAACGACGGTCTTCGACGACGGGATTCCGGGTGTGGCGAAGCTTGATCCAGGTCTCCTCGGTGCCCTGCGCCAGGCTGCCACGGCTGCCGCAGACGACGGGGTCGAGTTCGTCGTCGACAGTGGCTGGCGGTCTCGCGCCTACCAGGAGCAACTCCTCCACGAGGCGATCCTGAAGTACGGCTCAGTGGCGGAAGCTTCCCGGTGGGTTGCCACACCCAGCACGTCCTCTCATGTGCCGGGGGACGCGGTCGACGTCGGGCCCTCCGGCGCCGCCGCGTGGCTGTCAGAGCACGGCGCCGCGTATGGGCTGTGTCGGGTCTACGGCAACGAGCCTTGGCATTACGAACTACGTCCGGAGGCCATCAACCACGGTTGCCCTCCGGTCTATGCAGACCCCACTCAGGATCCAAGGATGCAGCAATGATCCGCGAGGCTGGGTACCACCTGGCCAATGTCGTCCGAGTTGTCCAGCGGCCGTAGGGTTCGAGCAGCGATGCGCGGCTATGTCGTCAACGCCTGCCTGACCGGCATGGTCCCTACCAAGGAGACCAACCCGCACGTGCCGATCACGCCGGAGGAGATCGTCGCCGACGCGCTCGCGTGCCGCGAGCGGGGTGCCGCCATCGTCCATCTGCACGCACGCGACGAGCGCGGCCACCCGACGCCTGACCCGGCGGTCTATCGGGAGATCCTCGAGCCGCTACGGGAGCGCTCGGACGCCATCACGTGCGTGACGACGAGCGGCCGGAGCTGGCCTGAGTTCGAGCTGCGCTCAGCGGTCCTCGAGCTCCGCCCGGAGATGGCGTCACTGACGCTGGGCTCGCTGAACTTCCCTCGGGGGCCATCGGTCAACGCGCCCGAGACGATCAAGGCGCTGGCCGGGCGGATGCTCGAGCTCGGGGTCAAGCCGGAGCTCGAGGTCTTCGAGGTCGGCATGGTCGACTACGCGCACCATCTGCTCGCCACGGGCCATCTGGAGCCGCCCTGCTACTTCAACATCCTGCTGGGCTCGCTCGGCACGATGGAGGCGACCGCACCCAACCTCGTGCACATCGTGTCGCGGCTCCCGGAGGGCTCCTACTGGTCCGTGGGGGGCATCGGATCGCGGCAGTTCCGCGCAAACTGCATGGGGCTCGCGATGGGCGGCGGAGTCCGTGTGGGGCTCGAGGACAACCTCTGGATCGACGAGGAGCGCCAGGTCCTGGCCTCCAACGCCGCGCTGGTGGAGCGTGTCGTGGCGGTCGGGGACGCCATGGAGCTCGTCCCGGCGAGCCCGGACGAGGTCAGGACCAGGCTCGGGCTGGCGCCATTGTCCGCCGGCGCGCACTCCGGCTCCTAGCCACCGCGATCCCGGCCGTTCACGCTCGCACGTGAGCGAGCATCAGCGCCGCCGTACGCTCGGCCATCTCGACCCATGTCGGCAGTCGCGCGGCCTGGCCGAGAGCCGCCGCGCATGGCTCGGACCGGCGCAGGCCTTCGGACGCCGCACGCTCGAGTGCCGCTCGCAGGGATGCCGGATCGCCGGGATCGAACAGCCACCCCGCGTCGGGCCCGACCAGCTCGCAGTACGGCGCCACCCGTGCCGCCACGACCGGCACCCCCAGGGAGAGCGCCAGGATCAGCGATCCCGACGTCCAGGCCTCACCGCGCGCGAGGACGGCCGCGTCGGCCGCTTCGAAGAGCTCGACGACGCGCTCATCGGCCACGAACTCGGGCACGGCCCGGATTCGCGGATCGGCGGCGGCCGCTTCCGCGAGCCGGCATCCCACTTCGCGGTGCTCGACCAGGCCGGCCACCACGAGGACGGTGTCGCGGCTTTCGAGCCCGGCGAACGCCTCCAGCAGGAGCGCCAGCGCCTTGTCTCGGCGCAGCTTCCCGAAGGAGAGGAGGACAAAGGCATCCGGTGCGATCCCGAGCTCGGCGCGAACCTCCGCCGCCGGTCGGCCGCGAGGGTAGACGCCCACGTAGGACGCATGGGGAACGATCTCGACTCGCTCGGCCGCCCGACCGAGCTCGGCCCGCGCGCGATCGGCGGTCGCACGATCGTGTGCGAGCAGGAGGTGACTGGCCCCCGCGAGCATGCGCGCGGCGGCACGGTCGAGGCGGCGTCCGGCCGTCGAGTGCGGCGGGTAGACCTCGTGGATCGTCCACACGACGCAATAGCCAAGTGCCCGGGCCACCAGGAGTCGGGCGGCGAAGAGCCCCAGACCGAGCCACCGGGGCCGCCCGAACGAGTAGTAGCGGTCCGGGCCCCAGTGGAAGTGCAGGAAGGTCACGTCGTGGCGCGCTTGCCACAGCCAGCCGAACTCGAACCTCGCGCCGGGGGCGCGTTGGATCCCCAGCGCGGCCAGATGCTCGTAGAGCAGCGGGACGTAGGGGTTCATGCCCGACGTGCGCGAGAAGTCGGCCAGCTTCGTGCCCCGTGCCCTCATCCTCGCCTCAGCTTTCCACGTAGGGTGCGCCCGTGGCGGCCTGGGCGGACTCGGTGATCGCGACGCACTCAGGGCTGCGCGGTCGGCCCGGCGCCGGCCTCACGCCGGCGGTCGTCCGTCAGGCGGTGGGCGGCCTGCTGGCGCTGCTGGTCCGGGAGGAGCTGCCGCTGAGCGTCGGAGTCGCCCGCGACGAGCGGCCCGAGGGCGAGGGGCTCTCGGCCGAGGTGATCGCGTGTGCGGTCGACACGGGGGCGGAGGTGGTCGACTTCGGCGCGGTCTCCACCCCTGCGGCCAAGCTGGCGGCCCGGCGGCGCGGGCTCGGCGGCGCGGTGATCGTGACGGGGTCGCACCTCGGGCCCGACTGGAACGGTCTCAAGCTGGTGGTCGGCCCGAACTACGCCCCTGTCGACCTGCGTGAGCTGCCGGCTCCACTCGGGCGCTCCCCGCGCCCCGGCCGCGTATCGCGGGACGCGACGGCGGTCGCCGACCACGTGGCTGCCGTCTGCGGGTCGGTCGACGAGGAGCTCGTTCGTCGGGCGCGTCTTGGCGTTAGCTGCAGCGGTGGGGTTGGAGACGCCGCCGCGGCCTTCCTCGAGCGGCTCGGCTGCCAGGCGGACGACTCGACCGTCGACCTGGCCTTGCGGCTGGATGCGGATGCCGACCGCCTGACGCTTGTGGACGAGCGCGGGACGGCGCTCGGCAGCGACGCGGTCCTGGCGCTCGTGGCGCTGGCCCGTGGCGCACGGTCCGTGGTCAAGGGCGCAGACACCAGCCGCGTGGTGGACGAGCTGGTGACGACCCGCGGCGGCTCCGTGCGCACGGTTACGCCCGGCGAGCTGCACCTCGTCCGCGAGCTGGAGGCGTCCCATGGGGACCTGGCGGGCGAGGGAAACGGTGGGGTCGTGGTCCCATCGGTGGGCATGGCGCGGGACGGGCTCGCTGCCGCGGCGTCGATCCTCGCGCTGCGGGCAGAGACAGGCCGCCCGCTCTCGGCGCTCGCCGCGGAGCTGCCGCGCTACGCGATCCGGCGGTCGACCGTCCCGTGCTCGAATGCCCCGGCGCTGGGCCGGCTGGCGGCGGCGTTCGGCGTGCCGGCCCCCAGCGACTCGGAAGAGGGCGTGCGCATCGATCAGCCCGGCGGCGCCTGGGGACTGGTGCGCCGCTCGGCCACCGAGCCCGTCATACGGATCACCACCGAGGCACGCACCGCAGACGCGGCCGACGCGCTCCACGCCGAGCTGCGGGCGGCCCTCGGCCGGAGCGAGGCATCTCGGTGAGCTCCGACGAAGTCGTTCACGTCGCCGGGACGCGAAGCTTCGCGGCCGAGGTCGCGGACTACGCCCGGGACGCTGGGCTGCGCGTCGCCGGCCTGCTCGAGCCGGTCGACCGCGCCCGGGTGGGCGAGACGATTCACGGCCTCCCGGTCGCCTGGCTGGACGACGGGCCGGTCAGCCCGGGCGCGATCGTGCTGCTCGGGACCGGCGAGACGGCGCGCCGCCCGCTCGTCGAGCGGCTGCGGGCGGCGGGGTGGCAGCCCGGTGTCCTGGTCCATCCGCGGGCGCACCTGGCGCCGAGCGCAAGCGTGGGCGCGGGGTCGCTGGTCGGGCCCGGGGTGGTCATCGGGGCGTGCGCTCAGATCGGCGAGCACGTCGTGGTGGGGCGCGGCGCCCTCGTGGGCCACCACACCGCGATCGGGGACTTCGCCACGCTGGGGCCCGGCGCCAACGTGGCCGGCAACGTCCGCGTGGAGACCGACGCGCACATCGCGATGGCCGCGGTCGTGCGCGATCACACCACGGTCGGAGCCGCGGCGGTCGCAGCGATGGGCGCCGTGGTCGTGAGCGACGTTCCGCCGGGGACCGAGGTCCGCGGCGTGCCGGCGCGAGCCCACTCCACCCAGGGGGGCTAGCAGTTGCTCTGGGCCATCACGTCGTACTTCAACCCGGCGGCGTACCGCAGCCGGCTGCTGAACTACCGGACCTTTCGCGAGCGCCTGAGCGTTCCGCTGATCACGGTGGAAGCGGCCCTGGACGGGCGCTTCGAGCTCCAGTCGGGGGATGCGGACATCCTCGTGCAGCGGCCTCTTCACGACGTGCTGTGGCAGAAGGAGCGGCTCCTGAACGTGGCCCTCGAGTTCCTGCCGCGTGACTGCAGCGAGGTCGCCTGGCT
Organism: uncultured Actinomycetes bacterium; assembly: GCA_963825415.1. GTDB lineage: Bacteria > Actinomycetota > Thermoleophilia > Solirubrobacterales > Solirubrobacteraceae > BP-464. The sequence continues at coordinate 140,166 of CAWGTD010000009.1, forward strand.
GGATTGCGACGTCGTCTTCGACGGCGACGACTGGCCGGGGCGGGCGCGCGCCGCACTCGAGACGCATTCGCTCGTCCAGCTGTTCTCGGAGAGGTGCAACCTCGACCGCGAGGCGACCGCGGATCCGGCAGCGTGGAGCGCCGTCGGCAACTCGGGCGCCCGGTCGATCGCGAGCGTCATGGCGGCCGGCGAAGCCTCGCCCGCTGATCTATACGACCCGGATTCCCCGATTGTCCGCGGGACCACGACCGGCCTGGCATGGGCCGCGCGCAGGGATTCGCTCGATGGCACGGGGCTCTACGACGCGTGCATCGTCGGCACCGGCGATCGGGCGATGGTGTGCGCCGCGATGGGAGAGCCCGGTTACGGCGCGAGGGCGGTGCGGATGACCGCGCGCCACGAGGAGCACTACCGGCGTTGGGCCGCGGGCTTCTCTGCCGCCATGCGCGGGCGGGTGGGTGGCATCGACGGACGGATCTTCCACCTCTGGCATGGCGACCTCAAGGATCGGAGGTACGGCGAGCGTCATCAGGCGCTGAGGCGATTCGAGTTCGATCCCTTCACGGACATCGCGGTGAACGGGGACGGGTGCTGGCACTGGGGTACGCCCAAGACGGGCCTGCACGAATACGTCAGGAACTACTTCATGTCCCGCAGGGAGGACGGCCCCGAGCCCGGCGAGTCGTGAGGCGGGACGGTCTCGTCGCCGTGGCCCCTCCTCTGCTGAAGCCAGCCTCGGACGAGCCGGAAGCTGATCGGCGTCGTGCGGGCGAGGAAGCGCGGATCGAGCCACGTCCGCGCGGGCCACAATTGCCGTCCGGCTTCCGTGACATGGCCCGCGCGCAGCGTCCGCACGGCGCCGTAGCCGTGGAGATACCGCGCGGTGTCCGAATCCTGGGCGGGCCACAGCCGGCCGGCGGCGTTGATCAGCCGGGAGGCCTCGGTGTCCTCCACCGGAGCGAGCCGCAACTGCCCGAGAACGATCTCGGGTGTGCTCGACAACTCGGGCGCGAGCGCGCAGGCCTCGACAAGTGCGCGTCTCGTGGCCTCGTGATCGCCGGTCGAGAGCCCCCGAACCGCCTCGACGAGCAGCACCCTCGCCCGCGCGCGGGCGATGAGATCGTCGCGATCGGCGCGGTCCATACATCGCAGCCGTTCCTCGGCGCGACGGGTGCTGAGTACCACGGCCGGGAGGTACCGGCCCGCTCTGACGCCCCGCTGCTTCAGCCCACCACGGGTCGACTGATGGACGATCGTGCGGTGAGGGACCATGCAGAACGGCCCCTGCATCGCCAGACGTAGCCAGAGGTCGGTGTCCTCGAAGACGGGCAGTTGCTCGTCGAAGCCGCCCGCGGCGCGAAGGGCGTCGGCCCGGATGGCGGTGCACGACGTGTAGCCCACGACGTTGCGCAGCAGGAGGCTCGGGAGCGCGTCGACGAGCTCCGCGCGCGCGGCGGGCGTCCGGCCCGCGATCTGAAAGGAAGGACAGCTCGTCGCGAGCACAGCCTGCGGGAAGCGAGCGAGCGCGTCCGTCAGAAGAGCGAGGTGGTGGGGACGCCAGCGGTTGTCGGAGTCGAGGAAGGCGACGATCTCCCCGCGCGCCATGGCGATGCCGGCGTTGCGAGCGGCCGCCGGGCCACGGTTTTCCTGCCAGTGATAGCGAAGCCGGCGATCGAGGTCCCGAAGCGCCTGATCCGTGCCGTCGGTCGAGCCGTCGTCGACGACGATCAGCTCGAAGCGCTCATACGTCTGAGCGAGGATGCTCGCGACGGCCCGGAGAAGGTAATCCCGCCGCTGGTAGGTCGGGACGATGACGCTGACCGTCGCCGACATGCCGGGCCGCATCATAACCCCGGCAATAGGGTGCGCGGCAGTGCCAGGGACGCCCGCCGCGACGCCCGTCGTGCTCGTCAGCACCGCCAAGGCGGGCGGGGCCGAGCGGGCGCTCGCCAGCCTCGCGCGCCACCTCCCGGCGCTCGGCTTCCGGCCCGTGGCGGTTCTGCTGGAGGAGGGCCCCCTGCGCGAGTGGCTGGTGGAGGCCGGGTGTCACCAAGTGGTCGCGGCCGAGCCGGGGGCGCCGGTCGCCGAGCTCGTGCGGGGTCTCGTCCGCGCCACCGGCGCGCGAGTCGTGGTGTCCAACAAGTGGCAGAGCCACGTTCACGGGGGTGCCGCGGCCCTCGCGGAGGGCCTGCCGGCCGTCTGGTGGCAACACGACATCGCCAAGCGGCGGCCGCGTCACCTGGCGGCGGCGGCGATCCCCGCCGCAGCGATCGTCTGCACGAGCGAACATGCGCTGCGCGCCCAGCGCGCACTCACCCCGGACGGCAACCTCGTGAAGGTGCACCCCGGCGTGCCCGTCGACGAGATCGCCGCGCGCGCGGGGACGGGAGCGGCGGTGCGGCGGTCGCTGGGCTGGGAGGCCGGCCCGATCGTCGGCATCGTCGGCCGCGTCGAGCGGGTGAAGCGCCAGCACGTGTTCCTGGAGGCGGCGGCGCTGGTGGCGCGCCGGCGCCCGGACGCCCGCTTCCTGGTCGTCGGAGGCCCGCCCCTGACCAAAGAGAGCTCCTATCCCGAGGAGGTCCGGCGGCTGGCCGCCGAGCTCGGCATCGCCGACCGTGTCGGTTTCACGGGCCACCAGGACGACGTGCCCCCGTGGATCGACGCGATGGACGTGGTGGTCAGCACCACGGACGGGGAGGCGTTCGGCCTCGCGGTCGCCGAGGCAATGGCGCTCGGCACGCCGGTGGTCGCCGCCGCGGTGGGCGGCCCGACGGAGATCGTCGAGGACGGCGAGTCCGGCCTGCTCGCCCCGCCAGGCCGTGCGGAGGACCTGGCGGCCGCGATCGGGCGCGTGCTCGACGACGGCGAGCTCGCCGAGCGGCTTGCGCGCGGCGGCCGGCAACGCGCCCGGCTGTTCACCGAGGAGCGCATGGCCGGCGAGATGGCGGAGCTCTTGCGAACGATCGCGGTTCCGCAGGTGTCTTGCGGCTGATCGCGCTCGTCCGCCGAGCGATGCTCGCCACGGGCCGCGGGCCGCTGCGGCGGGTCTGGGTGGCCGCACAGTTCGTCTTCCTCCGTGCGCTGGCCGGATGGCTGCGCCTCGGTACCCGTTCCGCCTCGGTCTATCTGCGCCGCAGCGCCGTGAGCGGCGACTACGTCTTCGGCGTCTCCGACGTCGATCTCGCGTTGATCGCGCCGCGGGCCACTGACGTAGAGCGAGCGCGGCGCCGTCACGAGCGGCTGTGCGCGCTGCTTCCGCCGCTGCGCGACTTTCTCGACCTCGGGACCTACGAGGAGGCGGCCCTCGGTCGTGCGGTGGGCTCGTCGATCCTCACCTACCCGGACGGCTCGGCCTATTGGAGCAATGCGGAACCCGGCGCGGAGTTGTGGCTCCTGAAGCGCCCGGGCATCCATCGGCCGCTCGCCGACTGGCGGCGACTGGCCGGCCGGGATCGGAGGCCCCACGTCGGCGAGTACGGCGCGCAGGAACGCCGGATCGCCGGCTGGCTGGAGCTGGGCGTGTGGTGGAGCTACGCGGTGACGGCCGCCCGCCGAGGCGGCGAGCCCGACGCGCGCTCGTGCGCGAAGCACGTCGCCGAGACGGCCCGGATCGGCCTGTGGCTGGAGCACGGCGAGGAGGCCCGCTCGCGGGGCGAGGCGCTGCGGACCGCCCTGCTGCACCTGCCCGAGGAGGCGCCCGCGCTGGAGCTGGCGCTGCACCAGCTGGAGGCGCCGCCGGGCTCGCCGGGGCGCCTCGACGACGTCCTGCCGTTCATGGTGCGCCAGTCGGAGCGCATCGCGCGCCTGCTCGCCGCCGAGGTCAACGGGGCCGGCGCGACCGCGGTTCGCCTCGTGGGCGGCGACCCCGCGGAGCTGGTGCTGGCCCCCGGCGCCCTGGATCAGGTGTCCCGGCCGCTGCCGCTGGTCGACTGGGTGGCTCGCGCAGCGTCGTGGCTTCCCGACGAAGCCTTCGGCGTCATGGGCCTGGACCCGACCCGCGCCGCCGACCTCTGCGCCGCGGCGCGCCCCGGCGGCGGCGTGGAGCCCGCGCTCGAGGCCGACGGGCTGCTGATCTTCCCGCGCGGTCGCTGGGGCTCGCTACGCACGCTGCAGTGCGCGGTCAGCGAGCCCGTCACGTTCGCACTGCTGGAGGGCCGCGCCGAGGCCGGATTCCCGGAGGTGCCCGGCTGGTCGGCGCGCGACTGCGCGCGGCGCGCCGTGGCGGAGCAGGCCGGGTGGCTGGCGACGATGCCGGAGGCGATCTCGGCGGAGCTCCGCCGGGACCACCCCGACTACGTCGCCGCCGCTCCCGCCACCCGGGCCCTGGGCGGGCTGCTTTCCGCGACGCGCGCGGCCCTCTTCCTCGAGAGCCTCGATGCCGGTGACCCCGAGCTCGCGCTCTCGGTGGCGGCCGCGGGGCGATGCCTGGCAACCCACCATCCCGGCATGCGCGGGGTCTACGAGGAGGCCTACGGGCACTACCGGACCGCGCGCGCGGGCGGAGCCGAGCCGCCGCCGGAGGCGGTACGGGGGCTGCGCGACGCCGTCCGGCGCCTGCCGACGTACGCGCGCGGCTGACGTGGAATCCTGAGCCTCGTGGCGCAGACCTACGAGCGGTATCGCGAGGCGCTCGCGGACCTCGACCCGCCGTTCGCCTTCGTCGACCTCGACGCGTTCTGGGCGAACGCCGCCGACCTCGAGCGCCGGGCCGCGGGCACGCCGCTGCGCCTGGCCTCGAAGTCCGTCCGCTGCCGCGAACTTCAGCGCCGCGTCCTGGAGCGGCCCGGGTGGCAGGGGCAGATGACCTTCACGCTCGCCGAGTCGCTGTGGCTGGGCGAGCATGGCTTCGACGATCTGCTGCTCGCCTACCCCACGACGGACCGTGGCGCGCTCGCGGACCTGCGCAACCATCGGTCGCGGCCGATCCTGATGGTCGATTGCATCGAGCATCTCGACCTGATCGGCGCGGGCGAGCCGGCGGTGCGCGTCTGCATCGACGTCGACCTGTCGTGGTGGGCGTTCGGCGGGCGCCTGAAGGTCGGCGCGGCGCGCTCGCCGATCCGCACCCCCGACCAGGCGGCCGCGCTGGCCGGAGAAATAGAGCGCCGGCCGGGGATCGAGCTGGCCGCGATCATGGGCTACGAGGCGCAGATCGCCGGCGTCGGCGACAACCCGCCTTCGCGTGTGCGCGGCATGGCGATCCGCTGGATGCGGCGCCGGTCGGTGGCCGAGCTCGCCGAGCGTCGCGCCGCGGTCGTGGCGGCCGTGGAGCGCGTCACGGGCCGCGCGCTGATCGTCAACGGCGGCGGCACGGGCAGCATCGAGAGCACCACCGGCGAGTCCGTGATCACCGAGGTGACCGCCGGGTCCGGCCTCTACGCGCCCGCGCTGTTCGACCACTACACCTCTTTCGACGCGCGCCCCGCGGCGTTCTACGCGCTGCCGGTCGTCCGCCGGCCGGGGCGCGGCGTGGTCACGGCGCTGGGCGGGGGCTACCTCGCCTCCGGCCCCGCCGACGCCCTTCGCCTACCGGTCCCCGCACTGCCCGAGGGCCTGCAGCTCGACAAGCTCGAGGGCGCGGGCGAGGTCCAGACCCCGCTGCGCGGCGCGGCCGCCGACGGCCTTCAGATCGGCGACAGCGTCTACATGCGCCACTCCAAGGCGGGCGAGCTCTGCGAGCGCTTCGACTGCCTGCACCTGATCGAGGGCGACTGCGTCGTCGAGGCGGTGCCCACCTACCGCGGCGAGGGGAAGACCTTCCTCTAGCCCGGGCTACTCGCCGAGCACGCGCCGCACGCCGTCGTTGGCGAACACCCGGTCGCGGTCGAAGCGGTCGCGGACGGCGGCGAACTGCGCCCAGCCGGGGTAGCGCGGCGCGAGCGTCTCGGCGGTCTGGGTGTTGCGCTTGCCCCAGTGCGGCCGGCCGCCGTAGCCATCGAAGATCTCCTCGACGACGGCGAAGAACTCCTCGAACGGCATGCCCTTGAACTGGTGGACGGCGATGTAACAGGTGTCGCGGCCGTGGGCGGGGGAGAGCAGGGCGTCGTCGCCGGCGACGAAGCGCACCTCGAACGGAAAGCCGGTGGGGATGCGGCGCTCGGCGACCGTGGCGAGCACCTGCTCGACCGCCTCGCGCCCGACCTCGCGCGGCAGCGCGTACTCCATCTCGGTGAAGCGCACGCCGCGCCGGCTCGCGTAGACGCGATAGGCGAGGTCGCGCCGCTCGCCGCGCGAAGCCAGCTTCATCATCGCGCGGTTCAGCGACGGCACCGCTCGCGGGAGCCGGCGACCGACGCGGCAGAACGCACCCAGCACCGCGTTCTCGAGCACCTCCTCCTGGAACCGCGCGCGCCACAGCGGCGTGGCGTCGACTTCGGCGCCCACCCGAACCGTGCGGCGGACCATCGTCGTGTTGGTGTGCGGGAAGGCGAACAGCTCGAAGTGGTCGTGCTCGGCCACGAGCTCGTCGAGGCGCGCGAGCGTCGCGTCGGTCGGGCGCGGCTCGTCGACGCGTTCCAGGCCGTAGAGCGGCACGCAGCGCAGCGTCACCTCGGTGACCACGCCCAGCGCCCCCAGCGAGACCCGCGCTGCGCGCAGCTCGTCGCCGTCGACGACGTCGACCACGTCGCCGCGGCCGTCGACGATCCGCATCGCCGCGACGTTCGCCGAGAGGTTGCGGAACGCCGCGCCCGTCCCGTGGGTCCCGGTCGCCAGCGCGCCGGCCACGGTCTGGGCGTCGATGTCGCCCTGGTTCTCGAGCGCGAGCCCGCGTGCCGCGAGCTCCGGGCCGAGCGCATGCAAGGTCATGCCGGCCTGCACCCGCGCAAGGCCGCTGGACGCATCGGCCTCGACCAGCCGGTTCAGCCCGTCGAGGCGCATCAGGATCCCGTCGGTCGGCACGAGGTCGGAGAACGAGTGCCCGGCACCGACGACCCGCAGCGTCAGGCCGCGCTCGCGCGCGCTCCGCACCGCGGCGACGACTGCGGCCTCGTCAGCGGCGGCGATCAGCTCGCGCGGAATGCAGCGGCGGTCGCCTGTCCAGTTGGACCACTCGGGCATGTCACGCCCGCGGGCTGAGCTGGACGATCGGGATCGTCCGATTCGCCTTCGCCGCGTCGCGGCGATACGTCGCATAGGGCGCGAAGACGCGGACGTCGGGGTGCGCGCGGAGATCGTGGAACCACGCGGGGTGCTTCTCGGCTCCTGCCTTCGAGGCGACGATCGTCACCCGATCTCCGTCGTGGAAGTAGATGACCGCGTTGCGTCGCACTTCAGCCGGCTCATGGTTGCTGCAGGGCGAGGACCAGCTTGCCCGTGTTCTCTCCCTTGAAAAGCCGCAGCAGGACTTCGGGGAACTGGGCGACGTCGCCCTCGACGACGTCCTCGCGCGATTGCAGCTCACCGCTCTTCAGCCAGGCCGCGAGCTGTGCGCTCGCCTCCGGGAAGCGGGCGGCGTAGTCGAAGATCACGAAGCCGGTCATCGACGCGCGGTTGACGAGCAGCTGCATGTAGTTGGCGGGCCCGGACATCGCCTCGGTCGCGTTGTACTGCGAGATCGCGCCGCTGAGCACCACGCGCGCGCCGCGCGCGAGGCGCAGCAACACCTGGTCGAGCACCTCGCCGCCGACGTTGTCGAAGAAGACATTGACGCGGTCGGGAGCGTGCTCCTTCAGCTGCGCCCGCAGGTCGCCCGCCTTGTAGTCGATCGCGCCGTCGAAGCCGAGCTCGTCGACCAGCCAGCGGCACTTGTCCGGCCCGCCGGCGATTCCGATCGCCCGAGCTCCCTTGATGCGTGCGATCTGCCCGACCACGCTGCCGACCGAACCGGCCGCACCGGAGACCACGACGGTCTCGCCCGGCTCGACGCCCGCGACATCGAGCAGCCCGAAGTACGCCGTCAGCCCGCTGATGCCCAGGGCCCCGAGGTGCACGGGCGCGGGAGCAAGCTCGGTGTCGACCGCCGTCACCGCGCCGCCATCCGCCACGGCGAAGCGCTGCACGCCGAAGACGCCTTGGACGTGGTCGCCGACCGCGTGGCCGGGGTGGTTGGAGTCGATGACCCGCCCGATCCCCGCGGCGCGCATCACCTCGCCGATGTCCACGGGCGGGATGTAGGAGCGCCCGGCGTTCATCCAGCCGCGCATCGCGGGGTCGAGCGAGAGGTACTCGACCTGGACCCGCACCTGCCCGTCGGCGGGCTCGGGGGCCGGCTCCTCGACGTAGTCCCAGTCGGACTCCTTGGGCAGCCCGACCGGGCGGGCCGCCAGCCGGCACTGGGCGTTGACGAGCGCCATCGCTCGGACGCTACACCTGTTTGATTGAGCGAATGACGCAGAGGTCGGAGGTCGCGTGGCTGGTCGACGAGCACCTGCCGGCCGCCCCTTGTCGTGTGCTCGAGATCGGGTGCGGGGCCGGCGAGCTCGCGCGCGAACTGGCGGGCCAGGGCTACGCGGTCGTCGCGATCGACCCGGCGGCGCCGGCCGGCGACATCTTTCGCGCCGAGTCGCTCGAGCAGTTCAACGACCCCGACCGCTTCGACGCCGTCGTCGCGAGCCGGTCGCTGCACCACATCGCGAACCTCGATGCCGCGGTGGCGAAGATCGCGACGCTCGTGCGCCCCGACGGGCGGCTGCTGGTCCACGAGCACGCATGGGAGCGCTTCGACGATGCCACGGCGCGCTGGTATCTCGAGCAGGGCGGGCGCGCAAAGGACTGGCGGCAGCACCACCGCGACCTCCACACATCCGAGGCGATGCTTGCCGCGCTGGCGCGCTCGTTCACCCGGCTTCACTTCGCCTGGGCGCCCTACCTCTGCGGCGAGCTCGGTATCCCGCCCGACGAGGAGCGGGCGCTGATCGAAACAGGTGCCATCCAGGCGACGGGCTTCTCGTACGTCGGCGCCTCTGCCGGGTAGCGTCGCGCGCATGGCATCTGTCATCCCCATCGCCGACCTGCGGCGCAGCCCGACGGCGGCGCTGTTCGAGGGCCGCGACGAGATCGCGGCATCGATCTTCATCACCGAGTACGCCCGCGGCCAGGGCCCGGACCTGCACCTGCATCCCTATCCGGAGGCGTTCGTCGTGCTGACCGGCACCGCGCGATTCACGGCCGGCGACGAGCAGCTCGTCGTCGAGGCGGGCCACGTCGTGGTCGTCCCCGAGCAGACTCCGCACGGGTTCAAGTGCCACGCCGACGACACGCTGCGAGTGGTCAGCGTCCACCCGAACCCGACCGTCGAGCAGACCGACCTCTAGGACTGCGGCTCGAGCGGACCGCCGTGGCCGACGCGGGGATCCATCTGGCCCGCGTTCGGATGGATCTCGGCGGCGATGTCGTGGTCGAAGATCGCCATCCCGAGGTGGTCGCCGATGTCGACCATCTTGACCGGGTGCATCGACGCGGGCAGGCGCTGCACCCAGCTCGGCGAGAAGCCCGCGGCCGCAAGCGCCGACTGATCGACGAGCAGGAACGACCGGATCCCTGGCCGCGGCGCGTAGGCCTGATCGACGTAGTGCAGGTACATCGCGCAGATCTCGAGCGCTCCGTTGATCGTGCAGGTCCCCGCCGGCGTGACGTCGAGCTTGCGACCCGAGTGCAGCGCCAGCGGATAGGCCGTCCAGTAGCTGGCGAACCCGCGCGTCACGTGCTCGCGCGCGGCCAGGCGCCTCGATCTGCGAGAACAGCGCCGAGCGCGAGAGGTCGTGCTCGATCGGCAGGACCTTGGGCTCCTTGGCGACGAACAACCCGGCGGTCAGCAGCGCCAGCACGCTTGCGGCCGCGGCCAGCGCCCAGCGCCCGCGCCGCAGGATGCCGAGCGGCGCGAGCGTCGCCGCCGCGGCCAGCGGGACTCCGTAGAGGTAACGCTGTGATGCCGCCCCGGCCAGCCCGCCCGTCGTCGTCAGCCAGAAGGCCACCACGTAGCCGGCCAGAGCGGTCAGCCAGAACGCGGCCCAGACCGCCCGCTGCAGGTCGCGCGACTGGTCGGCAGCGGGGGCATCGCCTTCGCCGCGCCGCCCCAGCGACCGCACGAGCACCACGGCTCCGGCCACGAGCGCGACCGCGAGGAGCAGGGCGCCGAGGTCGCCGGCCAGGCGGCCGCTGCCGACCGGGCTCGCCCACAGCTGGCGGCATGCCTCGACGACCCCGTCGAACGCGTCGCCGAGCTCGTCGAGCCCGATCAGCTTGACCGGGAAGTCCTGGCGCAGGTAGCCGGCAGAGCGGGCCAGCGATGCCACCCAGACCGCAAGCCCCCACGTGGCCGCCCCGCCGACCAGGAACGCGCCCGCCATCGCCCAGCGCCGCCGCCAGGCGGCGACGACCGCGACGACCGCCAGCGGCGCAGCGCCGCCGAGCACCGCGAGCTGGTCTCCCGAGCCGGTGATCGCCACCGCGGCGACGGCCGCCACGCCGAGCGCGATCGTCAGGGCATCCGGGCGGCGGGTGGCGCCGGCCAGCCGCACCGCCGCCAACCCCATCAGCCCGACCGCCCACCACGACGGCGAGCGGCCCGACCACGACGTGTTGTAGATCCACGTGCCCTGGCCCGCCGCCAGCGCGACGAGCGCGACGACCAACGCCGAGACGTCCGACCACACGCGCCGCGCCTGCCAGGCAACGGCGCCCGCGATCGCCGTCGTGGCGATCAGCGGCAGCCAGCCCGCGAGCTTGAGCCCACCGGGCAGCGGCCGCAACAGCTGCACGACCCAGAGCCCGCCCCACCAGCCGAGCCGGCCGGTGACGAGCTGCGCGTCGTCGTAGCGGTGCGCGACGTCGCCCATGACCAGCGGCGCCGAGAGGTCCGAGTTCGCGTGGACGACCGCGAGCAGCATCTGGGCGCTGGCCAGCAGTGCCAGCAGCAGCAGCCCGAGGACCGCGAGCAGCGCGAGCTGTGGCCTGCCGAGTCTCAGCTGGGGTTCGGCGCGTAGCGGTGGTGCAGGTCCAGGACGTTGCCGGCCGGGTCGCGGAACATGGCCTGATTGCAGACGCCGCTGTCGATGATCTCGCCGATGAACTCGACGCCCTGTCCCTTCAGCTGCTCGCGGGCGGCGGCGACGTCGTCGACCTGGAACGCGATCGGCAGGCTGTGCGGGCGGAACTCCTGCCCGAACGCGGTGGGATCCATGACGGCCACCGTGAGGTCGCCCGCCTGGAACTCGGCGCCCGGCAGGTCGCCCCAGCGCTTGCCGGCCGGCAGGCCGAGCACCTCGCCGTAGAAGCGCACGGACTCCTCGAAGTCCTTGGCCGGGACCGTCACGAAGTCGACGCCGGTGATGAGGGCTGCGGTGGTGTTCATGGCTCGAACGTTGTCACAGGCCGCCACGCTCGGTCCGTTTGACTTCGCTCTCGACGCACGGATACGTTCGGACGACCGCGGGGGAGGCTGCCGACGGCACGGTCCGCACGACGGGGAGCCGTTCCGACAATTCAAGGAGGAGGTCGGTATGCGCAGGTTTGCCGTTGCCGGGCTGTTGGTCTCTCTGCTCTCCCTGATCGGTGCCGGATCCGCCATGGCGGCGACGACCACCGTGACGGGCACCTACGCGGGCACCACGTCGGTGTCCGGCGGGTGCTTCGACGTCGGCCCGTTCGTGTGGAACGGGACCCAATGTGACTTCGACGGAACCGGGTACATGACCGGCACGACCGGGACCGGCGATCCGTGGGTCGCCGGCTACCAGGCGCATCTGGACGTGGACCCCCAACGATGGCTGCACGCCCGTCACGGGCGACGTCTGGTTCGCGCCCGGATGGGTGGACCCGCAGGTCGGCGCGCCGGCGGACGGCGTCTGGTCGCGATCCTCGGCCCCGGAAGCCAGATTTGCTTCAACGGGTTCAGCATCTTCACCCCGTCGACCATCCATCTCGTGGGCACGGTCTCCGGCATGGGCATCGGTCCGTGGCAGGACGCCAGCGGGACGTTCACGCGTGACGGGACGATCACCCCGGTCGTCGACCACGGCGTCGACAACGGGACCTTCTCGGTCACGTACACCGTGCCGGACCCGCCGCCTCCGCGCGGCCACGTCGGCCGACCAGTGCAAGAAGAACGGCTGGCAGACCTACGGGATCTTCAAGAACCAGGGTGACTGCGTGAGCTACGTCGCCACCCACGGCAAGAACGAGCCGGGCAAGAACAACCCCAAGTAGACGGCGCTCAGCGAGCCGCGAGGACGAGCACTGCGTAATCGTCCCGCGGCTCGCCGCCGCCGAGGTCCGCGACGATCGCGGCGACGGCGTCGGCGATCTGCTCGGCACTGCCCGGAGGGTTTCCGGCCAGCGCGCTCGCGAGCTCGTCGACGCCCAGCTGGCGGGCGGGCGCGCCGGAGTCGAGCACCCCGTCGGTGTAGAGCACCAGCGCCTCGCCCGGCCGTAGGAGCACCTCGCTGTCCGCGTATTCGATATCGGGGAAGGCGCCGCACGGCGGCCCGCCCGGAGGAATCCGTTCGACCGATCCGTCGACGCGCAGGACGAGTGGATCGGGCTGGCCAGCGCAGGCGACGCGCACGTCGAGGCCGTCCTCCACCAGACGCGCGCAAGCGCACGCGGCGGTGGCGAAGCGGGCGATCTCGTCGTGGCTGTCCGGCTCGTCCGCGCGCTCGAGGATCTCCTCGCTCAGCAGCGACAGAAGCCGGCCGGGACACGCGGCGCGCGACGCCTCCGCCCGCAGCGTGAACCGCGCCATGGCGGTCAGCGCGGCCGCCTCCGGGCCCTTGCCGCAAACGTCGCCGACAACCACGAGCCACTCGCCGTTCTGGATCTCGAACGCGTCGTAGAAGTCTCCGCCGATCTCGAACCGCTCGCCCGCGGCCTCGTAGCGCGCGGCCATGCTCGCGCCCGGGATCTCGGGCAGCCTGCGTGGGAGCAGTGCGCGCTGCAGCGTGCCGACGATGCGGCGCTCCTCGCGCAGCTCGGCCTCCAGCGAGGCCTGGCGGCGCACCTGGGCGTCCTTGCGATCGGTGATGTCGATCGCGACACCGCCGACTCCGGCGATGTGGCCGTCGGCGTCGCGCAGCGGATAGAAGCTCTCCAGCGTCGTCCGCGGCCCCGGCCGCGCCGCGATCGGCTCGTCGATCTCGACGTTGACCACGGGCGCGCCGCGGAGCACGCGCGACATCAGCGGAACCAGCAGCGGTGCCAGCTCCGGGACCACATCCTCCGGGCGCCGGCCGACGTGCGCGCCGGCAGGAACACCGTTGAGCTCGGCGATGGCGTCGTTGACCACCACGTAGCGCAGCTCGGTGTCCAGCAGCGCGAGCCCGACGGGGGAATCGGCGAAGAGACCGAAGAGGAGGGCGGCGATGCCCTCGGTCTGTTGGATCAAGTAGTGCCTGGCAAACCGGGAGGGGGAGGGGTCTGGCGATCGTAACCCGGCGGCACGGTCCGCGAGCGATATTTCTGCGGCTAGAGTTGGCCGCGCGCGGTTGTGGCGGAATTGGTAGACGCGCGGCGTTCAGGTCGCCGTGAGCTCACGCTCGTGGAGGTTCGAGTCCTCTCAACCGCATCGCCCGTTGGTACCCTCACGCCTCCCCGAGCCGCCATCGTCTAGGGGACTAGGACGCCGCCCTCTCACGGCGGAAACCGGGGTTCGAATCCCCGTGGCGGTACTGGATCGGCCCCGTGTTTGCGGGGCCGTTCGCGTTCCTGCCCCGGCGATCCCCTAGGGGTGGTTGGCCGCCGCCTGCGAGGCGGGCGTCGCTGAGGGCGATGTCGGTGCCGCCCGGCAGCGCGAGGTCGTTGACGAACGCCGGGCAGCGCTCGTAGGAGGACCAATAGGTCATGCCGGTGCCGAGCGCCTCGTCCGCCCCGCGCAGCAGCGAGCACGTGACCCGCTCGCCGAGCGTGTGGGAGACGTTGAAGAAGTAGTTGTCGTTGCCGATCGGGTCGACCGGGTTGTCGCACGTCTGGCCCATGGAGACCAGGCACGCCTGGATCTGGTCGGCGAAGTCCCGGGTGAGCAGGGTGCCGCGGATGGGCTCTGGATACGCCCCGACCGGGGCGATGATGTAGCCGAGCTGATCGTCGGCCAGGCCGGCGGTCATGAACCCGCCGGGGCGGATGCCCTTGACGGTGTCGCGGACCCTCAGCGCGATCTGCGGGTAGATCTCGCCGGGCACGCTGGAGAGCAGCACGTCGCCGATGCGGGCGGTGCCCGTGATCGTGCCGATCACGTTGCCCGTCTGCCAGGGAGGCAGCGAGGAGCGGTTGAACGGCAATCCGCTGATCGCCCCGACCTCGGGGCCGACCGTCATGGCGCCAGCGTAGAGCGAACAGGAGCGTTTACAAAGCCGTTGAGCGTTCCCGCGGCTGTACTCCGGCGGCCGCGGGTAACAAGCCCGCGTGCGTCGCTGCGTCGGGTTCGCTTTGGGGCTGGCCGCGGTCGTAGTCGCTGGGTGCGGTGGGCCGATCACCGACGACGAGCTCCAGCGCGGCGTCGAGACGTTGGGCGCCACGGCGGCGGAGGGCCGGCTTGTCGCGCTCGACGCCGTCGAGGACCGCACGAAGGTCACGTTCGTGCGCGTCGAGGCGCGCGACCTCGCCGAGGAGGCCGACCACGAGGCGCAGAAGCTCCACGACGCGGAGGCCAAGCCCGGCAACGCCGAGGTCAAAGCCGATGCGGTGAAGCTCGCCAAGGAGATCAGCTCGGTGCTCGGCGATCTCGAGGTCGCCCCGGCCGACCGCCAGGTCGCACGGCAGGTCGCAGACCGTCTGGACGCCCTCACCAAGCAGGCCGACAACCTGACGGGCGAGCTGTGAAGAAGCTCCTCCAGATCGCGCTGGGGATCATCGCCGCGATCGGCGGTTACGTCGACATCGGCGACCTCGTCTTCAACGTGCAGGCGGGCGCGCGGTTCGGCTACCAGCTGCTCTGGGCGATCCCGCTCGGGGTGGTGGGGATCATGGTGTTCGCCGAGATGTCGGGCCGCGTGGCGGCGGTCGCGAAGAAGGCGAACTTCGAGCTGGTCAAGGAGCGCTACGGGCCCCGCCTGGCGCTGGCCACGCTCGTCGCGTCGCTGGTGCTGACCTTCCTGACGCTGGCCGCCGAGCTCGGCGGCGTGGGCCTGGCGCTGACGCTGTTCTTCGACGGCCCGGAACAGACGTTCATGTTCATCGGGGCGGTCGTGCTGGGGTTGGCCTGCTGGTTCTTGTCCTTCGACGCGATCGAGCGGATCTTCGGCTACGGCGGGCTCGCGCTGCTCGTCTACGTGGTCGCCGCCGTGCACTTCGAGCCCGACTGGGGGCGGCTGGGCGACGGCTTGGTGCCGACGGCGCAGGGCTCGACGCTCTACTGGTACTTCGCGGTCGGCCTGGTCGCGGCGGCCTTCATGCCGTACGAGATCTACTTCTATTCGTCGGGGGCGCGCGAGGAGGGCTGGACGGAGAAGGATCTCGGGGTCAACCGGGCCAACGCGGTCATCGGCTACGCGCTCGGCGGATCGCTGGCGGTCGGCCTTCTGGTGACCGCAGCCCAGGTGTTCAACCCGCTGGGGATCGATCCGAGCCACCTGGGGACCGTCGTCCTCGCGGCGCAGAACGCCTTCGGCGAGACCGGGCTGGTCATCGCCATCATCGGCGTCCTGTTCGCCGTCGGCGGGGCGGCGATCGACACGTGCTTCTCGGCTGCCTACAACCTCGCCCAGTACAACGGCTGGGAGTGGGGCAAGAAGGCCGGCCGGCCCCGCCGGTGGACCATGACGTGGCTCGGCCTGCTCATCGGCGGCTACGCGGTCGTCGCCACAGGGATCGATCCGATCGAGCTGACCGAGTACGCCGTCGTGCTGTCGGTGATCGCGCTGCCGCTGACCTACCTGCCGATCCTGCTGGTGGCCGGCGACCGGGAGGTCATGGGCGAGCACGCAAACGGCCTGCTGTCCAGGACCCTCGGGTGGTTCTACTTCGGCGTCATCTGCGTCCTGACGGTCACCGCGCCCGTCCTCCTGATCGCCACCAACGGCGGCGGGGGATGACCCTCTGGATACGCTGACCCGGTGGAGCGCGTCACGACGGAGGCGGCTCGGCCGGCGGCGACCGACGGCTCCGAGGCGCAGGACGAGCTGGCCGGGCTGCGAGCGACGATCGAGACACTCGCGGCGTTCGAGCGCGGCGCCACGTCGGAGGGCGAGCGGCGCGCCGCCGAGTGGATCGCGGAGCGGCTGAACGAGCTCGGCGCCGTCGCGCGGGTCGAGGAGGAGCGCGCGTTCACGAGCTGGGCCGGGGCGCTGGCCGGTCTCAGCGCGGCGGGAGCCGTGGCCGGTGTCGCAGGGCTGGCGGGCCGCGGGCGCAGCCGGATCGCCGCAGCCATCGCGGCCGTAGCGGGCGCAGCGATCGCCGACGACATCTCCAACGGCCCGCGCCTGGCGCGACGGGCGACGATGACCCAGCAGCCGACCTGGAACGTGGTCGGCGAGGTCGGGCCCAACGACGCGCCGCGTACCGTGGTCGTGCTCGCCCATCACGACGCGGCCCCGACTGGCCGGATCTTCGACCAGAGCTTCCAGCGCTGGCTCGGCAGCCGGTTCCCCGGGATCGTCGAGCGCGTCGACACCGCGCTGCCGCTGTGGTGGCCGGTCGTGGGCGGGCCGGCCGCGGTCGCCTACGGCGCTGCGCGCGGGCGGCGCGGCGCGACCGCCACGGGCCTCTTCCTCTGCGCGGGCTCCGTCGCCGCCTTCGCCGACATCGCCCGCAGCCCGATCGTCCCCGGCGCAAACGACAACCTGACCGCCGTCGCGGCGTTGCTGGCGCTCGCGGCGCGGCTGCGCGCGCAGCCCGAGCCCGGCGTGCGCGTGCTGCTCGTTTCGTGCGGCTCGGAGGAGACGCTGCAGGGCGGCATCCACGGCTTCGCGGCCCGGCACTTCGACTCGCTCGACCGCGAGCGGACCTCGTTCGTCAACCTCGACACGCTTGGCTCCCCGCGTCTCGTTCTGCTCGAGGGCGAAGGGCCGCTCGTGATGGAGGACTACACCGACCGCACGTTCCGCGACCTCGTGGCGCGCGCGGCCGAACGGGCGGGCGTGCGGATGCGGCGCGGCATGCGCGCTCGGTCGAGCACGGACGCCGTGATACCGAGCCGAGCGCGCTTCCCCACGGCCACACTGACGTCGGTCGATCGCAACAAGCTGCTGTCGAACTACCACCTGATGACCGATACGCCCGAGAACGTCGACTACCGGACCGTCCTCGACGCGATCGCGGTCACCGAGGCGGTCATCCGCGACGCCGATGGAACCTGACGCCAGCTTCGTCGCGGCCGACGCCTACGACCAGTTCGTCGGGCGCTACGCGCCGCAGCTCGCGCAGGAGCTGGTCGCGTTCGCCGGCGTCGAGGCCGGGATGCGTGCGTTGGACGTCGGGTGCGGGCCGGGCGGGCTGACCGCGGTGCTGGCCGACCGGCTCGGTGCGGAGAACGTCTGCGGGGTCGAGCCGTCCGAGCCGTTCGCGGAGGCGTGCCGCGCGCGCGTGCCCGGCGTCACGGTGCACGTCGGCGCGGCCGAGCTGCTCCCGTTCGACGCGAACTCCTTCGACGTGGCGCTCTCGCAGCTCGTCGTGAACTTCATGAGCGACCCGCTCGGAGGCGTGCGGGAGATGGCGCGTGTTACGAAGCCCGGCGGCGTGGTCGCCTCGTGCGTCTGGGACTACGGCGGCGAGATGACGATGCTGCGCGCGTTCTGGGACGCCGCGCGCGAGATCGGCGCGCCAGGAGCGGCTGAGGCCGACGAGGCGAACTTCGCCTGGTGTCGCGACGGCGAGCTCGGCGAGCTGTGGCGCCAAGCCGGCCTGAGCGACGTCAGGAACGTCGGCGCTCGTCGTCAACGTCCGCTACGCGGACTTCGACGAGCTCTGGGCACCGTTCCCGCGAGGCATCGGGCCCGCCGGTTCCTTCACCGCCGCGCTCGATCCCGACCGCCGGCAGGCGCTCCGCGACGCATTTCGTGAGCGCCTCGCCGCGGGGGAGCAAGCCTTCGTGCTTTCCGGCCGCGCATGGGCGGCGCGCGGTACCGTGGCATGAGCTTTGTCGGTCCGTTCCCCAGACAGGAGTCGCCCCGGATGTCCCCCAAGTCCCCCCAGCGCCTGCTCACCGGCGCACTGCTCGCCGTCCTGATCAGCCTCGGAGCCCCGGCCGTCGCCGCGGCCGACCTCGCCGACCTCACGTCCGTGTCCGTCTCGGTCACGGGCAACACCGTGACGGTGAGCGGCACGTGGTCATGGACGCGCGCCAACGACTGCAACGGTCCGTTCTCGGGGGTCGGCTTCGCCGTCGAGTGGAGCGATCCCAACGAGCCGGGCAACCACGTCGCGACCATCAACGGGGACTCCGTCGACGTGGGCACGCCGAACGACAACGCCGTCCACAACTCCAGCGGCGGAACCGGCGGAGGGTTCGACTGTGGCACGCGCAACGGAGGCGTGAACACCGGCTCGTTCGGCGGTCTCTCACACACCTACACCAGCGCGCTGCCCAGCACCATCTGCGTGGTGGCCTATGACGTACACGGCACCCCCGACCCGCCGACTGCCAAGGACACCAGGGCCGGCGGCGCGAGCCACAACCAGGACAACACCGTCGACGAGGACGACGAGCTGGGGCCGCAGAATCGCTGCGCCTCGGTTCAGGTCCCGGGGCCGCAGCCCGGGCCGGTCAACACCAGTGAGCCGTCCGCGAACCAGTCCTCGCCCGCCATCGCGCTGGGCAAGAACGGCCCGGCGTCCGCGACCGCGGGCAGTGACGTGGGCTTCGTCCTGACGGTGACCAACCCCGGCAACGAGGCGCTGACCGGCGTGACGATCACCGACGCGCGCTGCGACGTGGCGGCCCCGGCGCGTCAGAGCGCCCTGACCGCCACCGGCCCCGACGCCTCGCCCGACTCGCTCGACCCCGGCGACGTCTGGACCTACACCTGCAGCGCCCACACGGCGGCCACGGAGGCCAGGCTCCACAACGAGGCCCTCGTGGCGGGCACGACGCCGTCCGGAGCGACCGTCACCGCCGTCGCGGCAGCCGACGTCCCGCTGCTGCGGCAGGGCGTCGAGCCGTTGCTCGCCGGCGCGGCTCGGCTGAGCGGGCCGAGCGGTTGCATCTCGCGAGCGGCGCGGCGGGTCGTCGTCCGCGGCACCCGCATCCGCCGCGTCTCCTTCTCGCTCGACGGGCGCCACGTCGGCACCCGCGATCACCCGAACCGCGGCTCGGCCTACACGATGACGGTGCGCGGCTCGCGCCTGCGCATGGGCGCTCATCGAATCGTCGCCAAGGTGACCTTCAAGGCGAACACGAACCCGCGGACCAGGACGCTGCGCCTGTCGCTGGCGCGCTGCGCGGCGACGGTGAAGCCGACGTTCACCGGCTAGCCGCCGGTGAACGTCACCGCCGGCGCCGCGGCTTGGTGTCGGCGATGTAGGTGCGCGGTGCCTTGACGTTGACGGTGCGCTTCTCGGCGAAGTCGGTGACCGCGACGACGCCGACGACCACCTTGACCTCGGTGGTCGTGCAGGTGTCGGTGGTCGCCCAGGTCGTGCCGCGTTCGAGGCCCGAGGCGTTCTTCCCGATGACGTTGAAGCTCCCGTGCGCCTTGGCCTGGATGTAGCGCACGACGCGCCGCCGCGAGCTTTCAGCGGTCGACCGCTGATTGCCCGCCGAGCGCCGGCGCCCCGGACACGCGGAGAAGTCGCCGGCGACGAGCTTGATGTCGGTGACCAGCCGAGGCTTGCCGCCGATCAGCACCGTCCGCTGGTCGAACTTGAAGATGCCGCCGGTGAACAGTCCGGCGTCGGTGCCGCCCTTCCCGTCGGAGACCTTGAGATTCACGGTTCCCTCGCGGACGTCGATCGTCGTCCCGACCGGCAGGGCCACGAGTGACTCGAGCGGGACGACCTCGCCTCCCGGCAGCCGCACCAGCACCGTGCCGCTCGCCGGGCGCGCGTTGCCCGTCTCGCCCTCGTCGGGCGGCGGGGGTGGTGGCTCCTCCGCGGCGGGCGGCGGCGCGGAACCACCTCCCGATGGGCCCTCCTGCGCTGTGGTCGCCGTCGGCTCCTCTTCGTCTTCGGGCGGCGGCTCCGGCGAACCGCCACCGGGCGGCGGCTCGATGCCGGCGGTGATGCACTGCGAGAACTCCGATGTCGGCCGGTCATGCTCGTCGCGGTGGCGGTGAGGACCGGCTCGCCCGGTGGTAGAGCCGTGCCGCTCAGCATGAACGTCGTGTCACCGGATTCGTTCGTGGTGGCCGTTCCGGAAGCCACGATATGACCACCCTCGCCGTGGGCCGTGGGGTCGCATGCGGCGTTGCGGAAGACCTCGACGGTGTAGGTCGTGCTCGGCTCGGAGTGCAGCTCGCCCTCGATCGTCGTGCGTTCCGCCCGCGCTGCTTCCGGAGTTCAGTACGGGGAAGTTCTGCAGGTCGTTGGGGCCCGAGTCGGCGTCGCCGGCGTCGTTGAGCGTGACCCCGTCGTTGTTGAGGTCGATCCCCAGGCCGGTGTTGTCGCGGATCGCGTTACCGGAGATCTGGATGGCGGCGGTGAGCTCGTCCGAAGTGATGCCCGGCCCGGCGTTGCCGGCGATCACATTCGCCGCACCGGCTGCGGACCCGCCGACGACCGCCGTGTCGCTGCCGAGCCAGAGGCCCGCGACACCGTTGCCGATGTCGGCCGTCCCGCTGGCATCGGGCCCGACCAGGTTGCCCTGGATGGTGGGCACGAGGCCTCCGGCGCCGGAGTAGATCCCGGTGCCGCCGTTGCCGGAGATCACGTTCGTCGCGCCCGCGGCGGTACCGCCGATGAGCACGGTGCCGGCAGTGCCGGAGAGGAGCATGCCTTCGGCGCCGTTGCCCAACGCCGCCGAGCCCGTCGCGTCGACGCCGATGTAGTTGCCCTGGATCGTCGTGGCCCCGCCGTCGACGCCGACAACGATCGCGTTGACGGCGTTGCCGGAGATCACGTTGCCGTCGGCGGCACCCGTGCCGCCGACGACGGTGGCGTCCGTTCTCGAGCTCACCACCACGCCATGGCTGCCGTTGCCCTTCGCGGCGGTCCCCGCCGCGTCGGTGCCGATGAAGTTGCCGACCACGCTGTTCCCGGTCGCGACGTCGATCCCGTTCCCTTCGATGAAAATGCCTCTGGCGTTGCCCGAGATCACGTTGCGGTCCCCGGGCCCGGTCCCGCCGACGACGTTCCCCGAGGCGCCGAGGCCGATGGCGACGCCGTCGTTGGCGTTGCCCAGGAGCGTCGACCCGTCGGCGCCGAGCCCGATCGTGTTGCCGGCGATCGTGTTCAGGTTGGCCGTGTTGCTCAGCAGCTCGATTCCGGAGCCGTTGTTGCCGGAGATCACGTTGTCGAGGATCTGGTTGCCGTTCATGAGCGCCAGCACCGCCGACGTGCCGGAGGACTGGTTGTTGCCGAGATCGACGAGGCCGGTGAGGTCGGTGCCGATGTAGTTGTTCTGGATCACGCCGCCCGTGGCGGCGGCCAGGACACCCAGGTTCCCGTTGCCGGAGATGACGTTGCCTTGCGCAGGCGTCGCACCGCCGACCGTCGCCGAGCTGCCGCCCCCGTTGATGTGGACGCCCTCCTCGTTGCCGTCGATCGCGGTACCGGCCGCGTTGGTGCCGATGTAGTTGGACTCGAGGGTCGTGTCGGCGGTGTTGACGATCACGCCGAAACCGGGGTCGAACGAGTTGATCGCCAGCCCGCGGACGATGGTGCCGCTCCCGGCGTTGATCTGGAACCCGGCCGGCCCCGGATCGCCGTCGAGGCTGCCGTCCAGCTCGACGCCCTTGACCCCCGGCGTGCCGCTGTCGTGGGTCGTCCCGTCGATGACCACCGGCTGGGTGATGGGCGGGAGGTTCGTGGTCGGCGAGATCGTGACCGTGCCGCCGGCGATGAAGCTGAAGGCGATCGTGTCGGCCCCGGCCAGTGCGTTGGCGGCGTTGATCGCCTCGCGCAGCGTGCAGCCCGGCGAGACGTCGCACGTCCCGTCGTTCGTGTCGGCGTTGTCGTTGACCGTGAATGTCGCGGCCGTTGCCGGGCCGGCGGACAGCAGCGCGAAGCGAACGCGAGCGCGAGAAGCGCGATACCAGGCCGGACCGGGAGCATCGAACGGCGACGCTATCCGCGTGCCCGCTTTCCGGTCTATCGACCATTCGTCCGCGAGAAGTGCGCGAGCTGGCAGAGCATGCTCTGCTCGTCGCGGCCGCCGTGGCCCCAGAACGCGTGCTGTGCCTGGCGGCCTGCCATCCGGTAGGCGTACTCGAGGTGCCAGGGCATCGGATCCCAGGTACCGGCCGCGCGAATGTATGCGCGGTCTTCGTGCTCGTAGACGATCAGGCGATTGTGGCCGCGGCCCATGAAGTGACCCTCGTGGGTCGTCAGATCCATCGCGATCAGAGCGCGGCCACCTTCGGGAACGGCCGGCGGCTCGTCCCGGCCCCAGCGCGCGAGCCCTTCGTTCAGCGCGGCGATGTAGCGCGCCAGCTCGCCGGGCTCGGAGTGGCTGACGACCCTGGTCACCGTCACATAGCCGCGCGTGAAGATGGGGCGGCCCGCCGTCGTCCCTGCCGTGACCTCGATCTCGAACGACTGGCCCATGAGGCCCGTCTTGCGCAGCGGCATGAAGCGGCCGAGCTCGCTGGCGAAGTCCGGCCAGACCTCGGGGCGCGCGAGCAGCTCCAGCGCGGCGTCGGCCGAATCGAGCTCGACCGCCGGATAGGTGTGCCAGACCTGGCGCTCGGGCGGTGCGCTCTCGGGCGTCAGCCCGCGGAGCGGAACCAGCGCGAGCCGGTCCTCCGGCGAGTAGGCGTCGCGATCGGCGACCGTCTCGAACGCGATTCCCCACGCGCGCCGCTCGGGGTCGGCGTAGGCGTCGGGAAACCAGTCTCCGAGCAGCCCCGCGGCACCGGTGAGCAGCTCGGCGCGCGACAGCGTCCCCCGCGCCGAGCGCGACGCATCAAGCCGGCTGCGGCCGAACGCGCGATGGAACTCGAGCACGTCGCGCCCGCGCAGGCGGGCGCCGCCGCCGCGCTGCCAGCGCGTGGTCAGGATGCAGCGCGTCAGGCGCAGGTCGTCGACAGCGCGGGTGTCGGGCGAGCGCCGGTAGTAGCCCGCGTTGATGAAATCCGTGACCCAGCCGACCGCGGTCGGCATCGCGATCGGAAAGCCCGCCATGCGCGCGAACGCCATCTGCGACGAGCCCGCGGCCCGGCCCAGCACGAAGCCGCCGACGGCGGCCGTCAATGCGGTGGTGGGACCGATGGCTCGCCTTCGGGGGGACATGCCGAGCGCTCGGGCCGACACTACGCGACGTGGGTGCAGGCGTGGCGATCCTTGGGCATAACCCCGCTTGATGACTGAGCGCAAGGCGGCAAATGGCGAGATCGACTGGAGCACCGCACAGGTGAGCGACGGCGCGCTGGTAGTCGAGCTCGGCGGTGAGCCGACGGCGAGTTGGGCCAAGCACGTCGGCGAGGTGATCGAGCGGCTCGATCGCGCCGCAGGCCGCTGGGGCAAGATCGAGTGCTCCCAGAAGCGGATCAAGGTGGGGGAGGTCGGCGCGGGGTCGGAGGCCGACCTGCGCCACTTCCTCGAGAGCGTCGTCCAGCAGGCCAACGCCGACTACGCGCCCGAGCCCGAGCCCGAGGGTGACGACGACGCGGACGGCGGCTCGGAGGCCGACCGCGAGATGACCGCCGCGTTCCGCGGCTTCGCCGACGAGGGCGCTTCAGAAGACTCAGGCGACTGAGCGGCGCGCCCTTACGCGCACCGCGCGCGGGCCGTCTGCGGCGAGCTGGAAGTGCCGGCGCAGGCGCGCCTCCATCGCCACCGGCGCCTCGGGCGGAGGCGTGAAGAGCACCGGCGCCCGTTCGATCGTCGCGCGCAGGTAGGGCAGGCAGACGCGGCCGCGGGACGCGAGCACGTCGGCCGGCGGGACGAGCACATAGCGACTCGAGAAGCCCCCAAGGCGGACCAGGAACCAAGCGGGGTGGCCGGCCTCGTCCTCGTAGACGGCGGCCAACGTGCCGACGCGGCGGCCGTGGCAGTCGTCGACTCGCCAGTCGTTCCAGTGGGTCGTCGCAGAGCGGCGCGGAGGGGCGCGCATGACACAGCGGGATTCGCCGCGTCACCGGCGGTCCCTCCCGCTCTAGCCTCGGTGGACGATGTTGCGCCACCCGCGATCCGCTGTGCAGGGCGCGCTGGCGTGCCTGACGGCGCTGGCGGCGACCGGCCTTGTCACGTATCTCGCGCCGGCCGCGCACGTACGCGACTCCGCATCGCTGTATGGCTTCTCGCTGCTCGGCCGGCCGCGCCTGACCCCGCTGCTGGACGGCATCGCAGATCTCGCAAACCCGGACGCCTACGCCGTGCTCATCGCGCTGCTGGTCCTCGCCGCACTCGCCCAGCGCCGCTGGCAGGTGGCGGCCGCGATCGCCGTCGTCGCCGTCGTCGCTCCGGGCACGAGCGAGCTGCTCAAGCCGCTGCTCGCCCATCCGCGGCCCGCCGAGTGGCTGGGGGAGAGCCAGATCGGCGCCGCGACGTGGCCGAGCGGGCACGCGACCGCCTCGATGACGGTGGCGCTCTGCGGGGTGCTCGCGGCGCCGGCCGCCCTGCGACCGCTGGCGGCGGTGGTGGGGGCGCTGTTCGCGATCGCCGTGTCGTTCTCGATCCTCGTCCTGCACTGGCACTTCCCGAGCGACGTGGTCGGCGGCTACCTGGTGGCGGCGACCTGGGTGCTGCTCGCCGTGGCGGCGCTGCGCCGCTGGCCCCCGCCCGCCCGGGAATCGGCCGAGCCGGTCGACGAACGCGCCGGCCTGGCGCCCGCGTTGGTGCTCGCCGGTGGCGTGGCCGCGGTCTGCGTCGCCGTGGCGGTCACGCGCCCACGCGCGCTGGCGCACTTCCTTGCCGACAGGCCGTCGTTCGCGGTGGCCGCCGCCGCGATCGTCGCCCTCGCCGGGCTGCTGGCCGGCGCGCTGGCCTACTCGTCGCGCGGCTGATCGGTCGCCCGGCCGGCGCCGGGCTCCCACAGCGGCTCTCCCGGACCCACGGCCTCCGGCCGCGTGTGCCCCGGCGCGTCCTGGTTGGCGCCGCGGCTGAGGATGAACAGCAGGTCCGAGAGCCGGTTGAGGTAGCGCACGACCTCCGGGTTGCCGTCCTGCACCGCCAGCGCGCGCCGCTCGGCGCGGCGACAGACGGTTCGGCACACGTGCAGCTGCGCCGCCACGGGCGTGCCGCCGGGCAGCACGAACGAGCGCAGGTTCGGCAGCGTCGCGTTGACCTCGTCGCACGCCTGCTCGAGCCACTGGACCTGGTCGGCAACGACGCGCAGGCGCTCCCTGTCTCCGCCCTCGGGCACCGAGAGATCCGCGCCGCAGTCGAAGAGGTCGTTCTGGATGCGCCGCAGCCAGGCCGCGTACGGGTCGGGCAGGCCGGGCGTCGTGAGCGCCAGGCCCACATGGGAATTGAGCTCGTCGATGTCGCCGTAGGCCTCGATCCGCGGGTGCGTCTTGGGCACCCGGCTCATGTCGCCGAGATGCGTCTCGCCGCCGTCTCCGAGCCGCGTGTAGATGCGCGTGAGATTGACCGTCATGGCTCTGGGGCCACGCTAGCATTGGCCTCGATAATCGGTCGGTGGTGAAGGGAAGTCCGGTGTGACACCGGCGCGGACCCGCCACTGTGACCGGGGATGTCCATCGCAGCGTCCGAAGCGACGCGGCCACTGGGGCGCAGACGGCGCCCCGGGAAGGCGTGGTGGATGGGCCCGGAAGCCAGGAGACCTCGCTCCGACCGCCAAGCCGACAGCCCTCGAGGAAAGGGGTGGCTCACATGCAGATCCGACTTGCCGGCCTCGTGTCCGGAGTCGTACTCCTTCTGTTCGCCCCCGCCGCCATCGCGGCCGCCCCGTTCAAGGCCGGAATCCGGGTCGAAGGCGCGAGCAAGACCCTGCTCACCCACCGGGTCGTCACGCTCGCCGACGCTCCGATCGTCAAGGACGGCGACCCGACGCACTCCTGCCCGGGGCAGTCGGCGATCGGCGCGCTGCAGGCCGGCACCGGCGGCGCATGGAAGGGAACCTGGTCGGAGGGGCTCGGCTACTTCGTCAGCGAGATCCGCGGCGAGAAGCCGACCGGGTCGAGCTTCTTCTCGCTGTGGGTCAACCACAGGCTCGCCAGCACCGGGATCTGCCAGACCGACCTCGACGCCCGCGACGAGGTGCTGCTGTTCGTCGACCGCTGCGTGTTCGATCCGGCGACGCAGGGCTGCAAGAACAAGTCGGTGACGCCGCTGGGCATCCGCGCGCCGGCGTCGGTGCGCCGCGGGAACAGGTTCACGGTGACGGTCGTCTCGTACACGAACTCGGGCCGCGCCGTTCCCGCGGTCGGCGCCTCGGTGTACGCCAACCACGTCCTTCTCGGCAAGCACACGAACAGTCGCGGACAGGTGCGCGTCCGCGCGACCCACATCGGCCGGGTCTCGTTCTTCGCCAAGCAGGCGGGCAAGGCGAAGTCCGAGGTCGACAGGACGCGCATCAGGAAGGAGTAGGCACGCGTGGCTCGCGGGCTCTGCGTCCTGGTCCTCGCGACCCTGGGCCTGCCGGCGGCGGCGCAGGCGGTCACGCCGCGCGTGCAGATGACGATCGTCGGGCGCAGCCGCGTGCTGCTCGCCCCGCGCGTCGTCAAGCCGACCGCCGCCACGGTCGCGGTCGGGCGCAAGCGCTGCGCCGTGGCGGCCGCGACGCCCATGGCAGCGCTCGCCTCCGCGCGGCGCGGGGGCGGGCCGGCGTTCTCGGTGCGCGATTACGGTTCGTGCTCGCGGCGCGCCGCCGACAGCGGCTCGCTGTTCGTCTTCCGCGTGGGGCCCGACCCCAACCGCGGCCGCGACGGTTGGACCTACAAGGTCGGCACGCGCTCGGGCAGCACCGGCGCGGCCGACCCGACGGGCGCCTTCGGAACCGGCAGGCGGCTGCGGTCAGGTGATCGGCTGACGTGGTTCTGGTGCGTGCTGGGGCGGTCGGGGTCCTGCCAGCGCACCCTGGTGGTCGTCCCCGCGAGCAGGCGAGCGACGCCGAGCGGCCGGCTGAGCGTGCGGGTGCTCGGCTACGACGACTTCGGCCACTCGGCGCGGATCGCGGGAGCGACGGTGCGCCTCGGGACCTCGACGGCGGTGACCGCACGCGACGGGACCGCCACCCTCGAGGTCCCGGCACAGGCAGGGCGCGCGCGTGTGACCGCCACGCGCCCCGGGATGGTCCCGGCCTTCCCCGAGGAGGTCGCGGTCGCGTGAAGCTCGTGCGCCTCGCCCCGGTGGCGCTCGCCGCGATCGTGCTCGCGGGGTGCGGCGTGGGCTCGGGGTCGGACACCGGGCAGATCTCGGTGCTCGTCACGCGCGACTTCGGCCACGTACCGCTGCAGGGCTCGCCCGCCACCTACGAAGCGCCCGGCGGCGAGACGGCGATGCGCGCACTGCAACGCAGCTTCAAGGTCAAGACGCGCTACGGCGGCGGGTTCGTGCAGAGCATCGACGGCCTCGCCGGCGGGACCAGCGGCGGGCGGCCCTTCGACTGGTTCTTCTACGTCAACGGCATCGAGTCGTCGAAGGGCGCGGCGGCGAACGCGCTGCATACCGGGGATGTCGTCTGGTGGGATCGCCACGACTGGGGCACGGCGATGCGCGTGCCCGCCGTGGTCGGCGCCTTCCCCGAGCCCTTCCGCCACGGTGCCGCGGGCAAGCGGTTCCCGGTGCGGATCGAGTGCGCCAAGGGCTCCGATGCGGCCTGCGCGACGGTCCAGAAGCGGCTCGGCGACGAGGGTGTGCTCGCCGGCCAGGCGGCGTTGGGTGCGCAGAGCGGCGAGAAGATCCTGCGGGTGGTCGTCGGGCCATGGCCGTCGATCCGCCACGACTTCGCGGCTTCCCTGCTCGAGCGCGGTCCGCAGGTCAGCGGCGTGTATGCGCGGCCCACGCGTGACGGCCGCATGATCGCCGTGCTCGACCCGCAGGGCCGCCAGGTGCGCACGCTGCTGTCGGGAACCGGGCTGATCGCCGCGACCGCAAGCGAGGACCTGCCACCGACGTGGGTCATCAGCGGGACCGACGCCGCCGGGGTGGCGCTCGCCGCCCGCAACCTCACCGCGGATGCATTGCACAACCACTTCGCGGTCGCGCTGGCCGACGACCTTCCGATCGCGCTGCCCCAGATCGGGCCGCCGAAGTGATCTACGCGCGCCGCGCCAGCCCGCTGCACGCCGCGCGGCCCGCCGCTTCGATCGTCTGGTGCGCGGCGCTGGTGACGGCTGCACTCGTGATCGACCACCCGCTCGTGCTCGGCGTGCTGCTGGGCGTGACGATCGCGGCGGCCCCGCTGGCCGGCGTCGTCGACCGGGTGGCCGTGACCGCGCGGATCGGCGTGCCGATCGCCGTGCTGCTCGCGGCGATGAATCCGCTCGTCGTTCGCGAGGGGCTGACGGTGATCGCCCGCCTGGGCGAGGTCCCCTGGCTCGGCCGCCTCGACATCACGCTCGAGGCGACGGTCTACGGATCGATCCTGGGACTCCGCGCGCTGGTGGTCGTGTTGGCCTTCGGGCTCTACGCCGCCGCCGTCGATCCCGACGAGGTGCTGCGCCTGTTCCGGCGGCGCGGGCTGCGCTCGGCGCTGACGGTGACCGTGGCCACGCGCATGGTGGGTGTGCTGGAACGCGACGGGCGACGCCTCGCCGAGGGGCAGCGGTGCCGCGGCGAAGGCGCGCTCGGGACCGGCTCGCGCACGGCGCTGGTGAGGGCGGTCGCGGGCGGCGCGCTCGATCGCGCCCTCGACGTCGCCGCCGCGCTCGAGCTGCGCGGTTACGGCCTGCGCTCGGCGGGCGTGCGCACCGCGGCGCGCCTGCCCTGGTCGCGCCACGACCTCGCTTTCGGAGCCTCGGGGCTTGCCGTGATCGCGCTGACCGTGTTGGGCGAGGTGGGGAGCGCGAGCGCCTTCGAGGCCTATCCGCGCCTGCACGGCGCAAGCCTCGCCTCGGCGGCGCCGCTCGCCGCCGCGCTGCTCGTCTGCGCGCTGGCACCCTTCGCCGACCGCCGGGGGATCGAGCGATGAGCACCGAGGTCCTGAGCTTCGAGCAGGTCTCCTACGCCTATCCCGACACCGCGGTTCCGGCGCTGCGCGAGGTGTCGGTGAGCGTCGACGAGAGCGAGTTCGTCGTTGTCGCCGGCCTCTCCGCCTCCGGGAAGTCGACGTTCGTGCGAGCGGCGTCGGGCCTGGCTCCGCACGCGCTCGGCGGGACGTTCACGGGCCGTGTCGTAGTCGATGGTCTCGACACGCACGACCACGGGCCGGGCGAGCTGGCCGCCGTCGTCGGCACGGTGCTTCAGGACCCCGAGACGCAGGTCGTGATGGGCAGCGTCCGCGCCGAGCTGGCCTTCCCGCTCGAGAACCGCGGCGAGCCGGCCGGCGCCGTCGCCCGCGGGGTCGAGGAGGTCGCGCTCGCGCTTGGCATCGCGCACCTGCTCGACCGCTCCACCGCCGAGCTGTCGGGCGGAGAGCTGCAGCGCGTGGCGCTCGGTGCCGCTCTGGTGGGACGCCCGCGGCTCGTGCTGCTCGACGAGCCGACGTCGCAGCTCGATCCCGTCGCCGGCGACGAGCTGATCTGGCTGCTGCGGCGGCTGAACGAGGAGTGGGGGACCGCGGTCGTGCTCGTCGAGCACCGCCTCGAGCGCTGCCTGCCGGCAGCCGACCGCGTGCTCGCGTTCGACCGCGGCGCGCTGGCGTTCGACGGCGCGCCGACCGCCTTCCTGGGCTGGGCGACCGCCGAGCGGCCCGCGCTGGCCACGCCCGCCGCGCGGCTCTACGCGCTCGCCGGCCTCGAGCCGGCGCCGACCGGGGTCAAGCAGGCGCGCGCGGGGCTGCGCGCGCGTGGGCTTGCCCCCGAACCGAGCGATGCGCCATCCGCAGCTGCTCCGGCGCCGCGGCGCGGGTGGCGGCGTCGCGCCCCGGCCGACGCGGCGCTGCACGTCGACGGCGTCTGGCACGAGCTGCAGCGCGGGCGGGCGATCCTCGCGGGCATCGAGATGGTCGTTCGGCCCGGCGAGCGCGTCGCGCTGATGGGGCGCAACGGCGCCGGGAAATCCACGCTGCTGCGCCACGTCAAGGGCCTGCAGGAGCCGACGCGCGGGCGCATCCGCACCGCCGGGCCGGTGGCGCTGCTGCTCCAGCACCCCGGCGACCTGCTGCTCGCCGACCGCGTCGGCGACGAGCTGCCGCCGGAGGCGCTCGCGGAGGCGGGCCTCTCCGAGCTCGCCGACCGCCATCCCCGCGACCTGTCCGGCGGCGAGCGCCAGCGGCTCGCGCTCGCGGTCGCGATGGCCGGCGATCCACCCGCGGTCGTCTGCCTGGACGAGCCGACCCGGGGGATGGACCGCGCGCGCAAGGCTGCGCTCGCCGACCAGATCCGCACGCTCGCCGCCGGTGGCGCGGCGGTCGTCGTCGCGACCCACGACCCCGAGTTCGCGGCCGCGTTCGCCGACCGCGTCGTGCTGCTGGCCGATGGGCGGGTGCTCGCCGACGGCCCGCCGGAGGAGATCCTGGCGGGCGGCTGGTACTTCGCCACCGAGACGGCCCGGATCCTGCGCGGCGCCGGTGGCGCGCTGACGCCCGAGCAGGGCGCCGCGCTGCTGCTCGTGCCCGGCCGCGAGGAGGTACCGGCGTGAGCTGGGCGCTTGCCAGCTTCGTGGCGCTGGGTGTCGCGCTGGCGTTCGGGTTCGCCTGGTACGAGCGTTCGCGCCCGTCGGCGCGGCTGCTGGCCGTGGTGGGGACGCTGGCGGCGCTGGCGATCCTCGGGCGCATCGCGTTCGCGCCGGTGCCGAACGTCAAGCCGACGACCGACATCGTGCTGATCGCCGGCTACGCGCTCGGCGGGGCGCCCGGGTTCGCGGTCGGGGCGGTGGCGGCGCTGGGCTCGAACCTGTTCTTCGGTCAGGGCCCGTGGACGCCGTGGCAGATGTCGGCCTGGGGTCTCGTCGGGCTCTTCGGCGCCGGGCTGGCGCGCGCCTTCGGCGGCCGCAGACCCACCGCCTCCGGCGGCGTGTGCCCTGGCCGTGTACCGCTCGCGCTCGCCTGCGGGCTGGCCGGTCTCGCCTACGGAGCGATCCTCGACTTCTCGACCTGGGTGACGTTCACCGGCGAGCACACGCTGGGCCAGTACCTGGCGATCAGCGGGACGGCGCTGCCGTTCAACCTCGCCCACGCGATCGGCAACGTCGTCTTCTTCCTGGCCTTCGGCCCCGGGCTGATCGCCGCCGTGCAGCGTTGCCGCACGCGGTTCGCCGTGGTCTGGCAGCGGGCGCCGGGTGCCGCGCTGCCCGCGGTGTTGTTGGCGCTCGTGATCGGGGCCGCCGCGCTGGCGCCGGCCGGCACGGCGCGCGCCGCCGAGGACCCGGCCGCCGCGCGAGCGCTCAGCTATCTGGAAGGCGCGCGCAACGCCGACGGCGGCTGGGGCGCGGCGCCCGGCCAGGCCTCTGACGGGCTTCACACCGCATGGGCGGCGTACGCGCTGGCGGCCTCGGGCGTGCGCCCCGACGCGCACTCGCCGCCGGCGAGCGCGCTGCTCGTGACCCGGCTGGGGCGCTCGCGCAACATCGGCGACGTCGAGCGCACGATCCTCGGCCTGCTCGCCTGCGGCGGCAACCCACGCGACGCGGGGGGTCGCGACCTCGTCGCCGAGCTGCTCGCCCGCCGTCGCAAGGACGGCTCGTTCGGCGGCTACGTCAGCTACTCGTCCTACGCGATCCTGGCGCTGAAGGCCGCGGGCGAGCAGCGAGGCATCGCCGCGGCCGCCCGCTGGATCGCGAAGCAGGCCAACCGCGACGGCGGCTTCAACGTCTTCCGCCGCGGCTCGGCGAGCAACGCCGATGACTCCAGCGGCGCGATCCAGGCGCTGATCGCCGCCGGCCGCCGCTCCACCAACACCGTGCGCAACGCGATCCGCTACCTGCGCCGCGCCCAGCACCGCGACGGCGGCTACTCGCTCAGCGCCGGAGCACCCACCAACGCCCAGTCGACCGCCTTCGCGACGCTGGCGCTCGTCGCCTCGAAGATCGATCCCGAGAGCGTCACCCGCAACAACCGCTCACCCCTCGACTACATCCGCGCCCTGCAGCGAAAGGACGGCAGCGTCAGCTACTCGCGCTCGAGCCGCCAGACGCCCGTCTGGGTGACCGCGCAGGCGCTGCTGGCACTGCGCCGCCAGACCCTGCCAGTCCTCGCGCCGCCAACCGGCCCCGCAGCGTCGACCACCCGCGCCACTCGAGCGGGTGGCGCCGTCCGCAGGCGGATTGGGCCTCGCGCAGCGAGGTCCAAACGAACGGACGGCGACAGGACCCGCTCGCCCCGGGGCTCGCAGCACGAGCCGCCCGCGCTCGCCACCCCGGTCCGCGCCCACACCGCGGGCGCCGCGCTCGCGCTGTTGTTCGACGGCCTGCTGCGCACATGAGGCGCTAGGGTCCGGCGCCGCATGAGGGTCGGTGTGCCGAAGGAGACCGCCGAGGGCGAGCGCCGGGTGGCGCTGGTCCCCGACGTGGTGCGCAAGCTCGCCGCCAAGGACATCGAGGTCCTGGTCGAGCCCGGCGCGGGCGAGCAGGCGCTGATCCCCGACTCGCTCTACGAGGAGGCCGGGGCGAAGGTCACGCCCGAGGTCTGGGGCGCCGACGTGGTGGTCAAGGTCGCCCCGCCCACACAGGAGGAGATCGGCAAGCTCGGCGACGGCACGCTGCTCGTCGGGTTCCTGGCGCCCCGCACGCAGCCGGAGACCATCGAGGCGCTCAAGTCGGCCGGCGTGACGGCGTTCGCGATGGAGGCGATCCCGCGCATCAGCCGCGCCCAGGCGATGGACGCGCTGAGCTCGCAGGCCAACGTCGGCGGCTACAAGGCCGCCCTGCTGGGCGCCCAGCACTCGACGCGCTTCTACCCGATGCTGATGACCGCGGCGGGCACGATCCCGCCCGCCAAGGTGCTCGTCCTCGGCGTGGGCGTCGCCGGGCTGCAGGCGCTCGCCACGGCGAGGCGTCTCGGCGCGCAGACCACCGGCTACGACGTGCGTCCCGAGGTCGCCGAGCAGGTGAAGTCGCTGGGCGCCCAATGGCTCGACCTCGGCATCGAGGCGGCGGGGGAGGGCGGCTACGCCCGCGAGCTGACCGACGAGGAGAAGGCGCAGCAGCAGCAGGCGCTGACCGACGCGATCAAGAAGTTCGACGTCGTCATCACCACCGCCCTCGTCCCCGGGCGCCCCGCGCCGCGGCTCGTCACCGCCGAGGCGGTCGAGGGGATGAAGCCGGGCAGCGTGATCGTCGACATGGCCGGCGAGGCCGGCGGCAACTGCGAGCTGACCGAGCCCGGTCAGGTGGTCGTCAAGCACGACGTGACGATCGCCTCGCCGCTGAACCTCCCGTCGACGATGCCCGAGCACGCCAGCCAGCTCTACGCGCGCAACGTCCAGTCGCTGCTCGAGCTGTTCCTCGACGAGGAGGGCAACCTCGCGCTGAACTGGGACGACGAGGTGATCGCCGGCGCGTGCGTGACCCGCGATCCGGGCACACGCGGCGGTACGCCGCGGGTCGGGGAGGCTCCGGCCTGATGCTGCTCACCAACCTGGCCATCCTCGTGCTCAGCGGGTTCGTCGGCTTCGCCGTGATCTCCAAGGTCCCGAACACCCTGCACACGCCGCTGATGTCCGGCACCAACGCGATCCACGGGATCGTGCTGCTCGGCGGACTGCTCGTGCTCGGCGTCTCCGGCGACGGCACGTTCAACAAGGTCATCCTCACGATCGCGATCGCCTTCGGGACGATCAACATCGTCGGCGGCTTCCTGGTGACCGACCGGATGCTCGAGATGTTCAAGGGCAAGAAGCCGCCGAAGGCCGCCGAGATCGAGGAGAAGGCGGAGTGATCCTCGCGGCGATCAGCCAGGACGCCATCAAGGCGCTCTACATCGTCGCCTTCGCCCTGTTCATCTACGGGCTGATGGGGCTGACCGGCCCGCGCACCGCGGTGCGCGGCAACCGGATCGCCGCTGCGGGCATGGTCATCGCGATCATCGCGACGCTGCTCGACAAGCAGATCGACAACTGGGCGCTGATCGTCGTCGGCCTCGTCGTCGGGACCGCGATCGGCGTCCCCGCGGCGCTGCAGGTGCGCATGACCGCGATGCCGCAGATGGTCGCGCTGTTCAACGGCGTCGGCGGCGGCGCGATCTTCCTCATCGCCTGGGCGGAGTTCCGCCACACCGGCGGCTGGGCCGACGACCCGACCTACGTCCCGGTCTTCGAGTGCTTCGCGGCGATCGTCGGCTCGATCTCGTTCTGGGGCTCGAACATCGCGTTCGGAAAGCTCCAGGAGATCCTGCCCGGCCGGCCGATCACGCTCGGCCGCGCACAATCGGTGCTCAACCTGCTGCTGCTCGTCTGCGCGGTGGCCTGCTCGGTGCTGATCATCGCGGGCTCGACCGATTCGGAGGCCGTGTTCATCCTCGGCGTGCTGGTCGCGGCGGCGATCCTCGGCAACTTCGTCGTGCTGCCGATCGGCGGCGCCGACATGCCGGTCGTCATCTCGCTGCTCAACGCGTTCACCGGCCTGAGCGCCGCCGCCACCGGCGTCGCGCTGTCGAACTACGCCCTGATCGTCGCCGGCATGATCGTCGGCGCCTCGGGCTCGATCCTCACCAACCTGATGGCGCAGGCGATGAACCGCTCGATCCCGAGCATCGTGGCCGGCGGGTTCGGCGGCGTGGTCACCACGCGGAGGGACGACCGACGACGGCGTCGAGCGGACCGTCCGCTCGACCAGCGCCGCCGACGCGGCGATCCAGATGACCTACGCGAATCGCGTTGTAGTTGTTCCCGGCTACGGCATGGCGGTCGCCCAGGCCCAGCACGCGGTGCGCGAGATGACCAAGCTGCTGGAGGCCAAGGGCATCGAGGTCGCCTTCGCGATCCATCCGGTCGCGGGGCGCATGCCGGGGCACATGAACGTGCTGCTGGCCGAGGCCGACGTGCCCTACGAGCAGCTCAAGGAGCTCGACGACGCCAACGCGGAATTCGGGCGCACCGACGTCTCGCTCGTCATCGGTGCCAACGACGTCACCAATCCCGACGCGCGCGAAAAGGCCGACTCGCCGATCTACGGCATGCCGATCCTCAACGTCGACGAGTCCGCGTCGGTCATCGTCCTCAAGCGCTCGATGAACTCCGGCTTCGCAGGCATCGACAACCCGCTCTTCTACGACGAGAAGACCGCGATGCTCTTCGGCGACGCAAAGACTTCGGTGAGCGAGATCACCGAAGAGCTCAAAGCCCTGTAGTCATGGTGGTCCGGCCGGTCCGAGCCGCCGACTTCCAGGCAGTCTGCGGGCTGCTCGCCGAGCTCGGGCGCCCGGCGGTCGGGTCGCGCACCGAAGACGTCTGCCGCGCCACCTTCGAAGCCGACCTCGCCGATCCCTCCGCCGACCACCTGCTCGCGCTCGACGACGGCGACACGCCGGTCGGGTTCTGCTCGCTGCACTACCGGCGCCGGCTCAACCAGCCGGTCGAGGAGGCGTGGATCCCCGACCTGATCGTGGCCGACCGCGTGCGCGGGACCGGGGTGGGGCGGGCGCTGCTGGTCGAGGCCGAGCGGCGCGCAATCGATCGCGGCTGTCACCACATCACGCTCGAGTCCGGCCACGCGCGCACGCGCGCGCACGGGGTCTACGTCGCGGCTGGGTTCCAGGACACCGGCCGCCAGTTCGGCAAGCGCCTGAGCTAGACCCGCTCGCGCGGGCGCCAGGCGCCGCGCTCGCGGTCGAACGCGTCCCAGTCGATGCCCGGCGGGTCCGGGTCTGGCGCGTCGAGCTCCGGGTCGTGGAACTCCGGGTCGTCGCGGCGGCGCAGCCACCAGCCCGCCACGCAGATCGCCACGACGCCCGCGGCGGTGAGCACGTCGCGCGGGTTCGCGGTCTCGCCGGCGATCAGCACCGTGCCGATCAGCATTACGCCCGCCAGCATCCACGCGGCTGCCGCGAAGCCATCGGCCGCGCTCGGCGGAGGCCCGAAGAACGCACGGCCGATCGAGACCGCCAACAGGGCGGCGACGCCCGCACCGAACAGGGGCGGGAGGGCGGTCATGCCCTCATGTTCCACCCGCCGTCAAGCCCGCGAAACGACTAGGCGCTACGGCGGTCGGAGCGGCGGCGATCGATCCGGATGACCGCTCGCGCCTGCGCGGCGAGGCTGAACAGCCGCGGGCCCGTCGGCTGGCCGTGGACGTCGAGCGCGAAGCCATGGTCGTCGACCATGCCGCTGGCGCGCGCGTTGGCAAGCCAGTCGGCGACTTCGGAGAGCAATGCCCCGCGATCGCGGACGACGCTGAGCAGGTCGTCGAACGAAAGCGGGCGCTTCGAGAACGCCAGCGCGGCGAGCAGCAGCTCACCGTGCGCGGAACGACGCTCCTCTTCGCGCCGATTGTCGCTGGACGCCCCACTCATCACGGGAGATCTACGGTTCTTTGCGTCGCGTGCCCGCGAGTTGGCCGCAAATGCGCAACTTTCGGGGTCCGATTCGGCGCGCTCGCACCGCCGGCCCCGGCGGCTCCCGAACCGCCGGGGCCCAGGGCGCCGAGCAGGGAAGTGGTCGTGGCGTCGGGCACCGCAGCCATGTGTCTGACGTTCGGCGGACCTCCCCGGATGCATTACCTAGTTCTGGGCCGAGTGGACGCTTGAACGACCGAAAAGGGCCGAATGGCACACTGCGGGCCGTGATCGCCCGCGCGGACGCCCTTTCCCACCTCGCCGGCGAGCGCTTCGACGTGGTCGTCGTCGGCGGCGGGATCACCGGCGCGGGCGTCGCACTCGACGCGTCGACCCGCGGCTACAGCGTCGCGCTGCTGGAGCGCTCGGACTTCGCCGCTGGGACCTCCAGCCGATCGAGCAAGCTCGTCCACGGCGGCCTGCGCTACCTGCAGAACTTCGACCTCGGGCTGGTGCGCGAGGCGCTGCTGGAGCGCCAGCTGATGACGGCGCTGGCCCCACACCTGGTCCGGCCGCTGCCGCTGGTCGTCGCCGCCTTCGAGGGTGCGCGGCCCGACCGCCTGATGGGCATGGGCCTGAACCTCTACGACGTGATGGCGGTTGAGCGCCTCCGCGGTCGGCGCGGTCGCCGCGGCCCGGAGCCCGATGCCGCGGCCGAGGCCTGGAGCCCCGACCGCCACCGGATCATCAACGGCGACGAGGTGCTCGAGCTCATCCCCGCC
Organism: uncultured Actinomycetes bacterium; assembly: GCA_963825415.1. GTDB lineage: Bacteria > Actinomycetota > Thermoleophilia > Solirubrobacterales > Solirubrobacteraceae > BP-464. The sequence continues at coordinate 177,405 of CAWGTD010000009.1, forward strand.
CTGCGCGAGCGCGAGCCGACCGCCGGCTATCTGTTCTACGACTGCCAGACCGACGACGTCCGGCTCGTCCTGACCGTGCTCGGGGAGGCCGAGCGCTTCGGCGCGGTGCTCGCCAACCGCATCGACGTCACAGAGCTGCTGGCCGAGAACGGCCGCGCGGGCGGGGTGCGCGCACGTGACACCGAGACCGGCGAGGAGCTCGAGGTGCGCGCCGACAACGTCGTCAACGCAACCGGCGTGTGGGCCGACCAGCTACGCCCCGAGGAGCTCCACGACGAGGCCGAGGTCCCGACGATCCGGCCCAGCCGCGGCACCCACATCACGCTTTCGAGCGACGACCTCCCGCTCGTCGGCGGCGCGATCGTGCCGGCCGGGGGAGGGCGCTCGATCTTCGCGCTGCCCTGGCTGGGCCGCACGCTGATCGGCACCACCGACAACGACTACGACGAGTCGCTGCCGCTCGAGCACGTGGCCCCGTCCGACGAGGACATCGACTACCTGCTCGCCGCGACCAACGAGTACTTCGCCACCGATCTGGCACGCGCGGACCTCACCGGCGCCTACGCCGGCGTCCGCCCGCTGATCTCGACCGGCGACCCGAAGAAGTCGGTCGACATCTCGCGCAAGGCCGAGCTGTACGAGACCTCGAGCGGGATGATCACGATCACCGGCGGCAAGCTGACCACGTGGCGGCGGATGGCCAAGATGGCCGTCGACCGCCTCGTCGAGCGCGAGGCACGCGACGCGCCGTGCCGCACGCACGAGATCCCGCTCGGCCAGCCGGTCGACCCGGCCGAGCTTCCGCGGCTCGAGCCTGTGGCCGAGATCTCCTACCAGCGCCTGGCTGCGCGCTACGGCCACGCCGCGCACGACGTGCTGGCCGTCGCGCGCGAGCGCGGGGAGCTGGCCCAGCCGATCGTCGAAGGGCTGCCCGACCTGCTCGCCGAGGTCGCCTTTGCCGCCCGCCGCGAGCAGGCGCTCACGCTCGCCGACGTGCTGCTGCGCCGCACGCGGCTGGGTCTGCTGGCCGCTCGCGAGCTTGAAGACCAGGGGACTCTGGAGCGCGTGGCGGCAGCGCTCGGCGCCGAGCTGGCCTGGGACGAGGCGCGGCAAGCCACCGAGGTGCAGCGGTTTCGCGACGAGGCCGCTGCCGAGGGGATCGCACCGTAACTTTTCCGCCGCGGATCGGTTCCGACCCGCGGCCCGGTCCCCCCACCAGGAGTTCCCCGCCCTCCATGCCTCGCCCCACGGCCATCGCGATCGTCTACCGCTCTGCGGCCCTCGCCGCGCTCGTGGCGCTTCTGGCCCTTCTCGCTCCCGCCGGCGCGCGCGCCGGGTTCTTCGGCGGCGACGTGATCGACGGGCCGGACCTGGGGATCGTGCGGCTCGGCGACCTCGACCTGGCCCGCGACGGCACCGGGGCTGTCGTCTACGTCAAGCGCGAAGGCGTCGTCGAGCACGTCTACATCTCGCGGCTCGTCGACGGACTCTGGAGCCCGCCCGAGCGGCTGGACAGCGGGTTCCTCGGGCCGTCCGCCGACCCGGTGGTGGCGGCGGCCGACGGCGGGCGCCTGGTCGTGGCCTACGCCAACGGCGGGCAGCTGCTCACGATGCTGCGCCCGGCCGCCGCGGCCAACTGGGGCCCCACCGTCGCGGTCGGCGGGAGCGCCCAGACCCCCTCGATCGACATGTCGACCAACGGCGCGGCGTACGTCGTGTGGAGCACCGGCTCCGACGTGCGCGCCGCCCACCTGGCGCGCGGCGGCAGCTCGTTCGTCCCGGTCGACGGCGTGCTGGACGTCGATCCCGCCCGGTCGGCCGGCGGCGAGAACGGCCGCCCGCGGGTGGCGGTCTCGGCCGACGGCACCGCCGTGGCGACGTGGGGCGAGGCCGGCCGCGTGTACTCGCGGCGGCTGTTCGAGCAGCGCCTGTCCGACTCGCCGCAGGACCTGACCGTCGGCCAGTTCAACGGGCACGGCGGCGGCACCGCCGACAGCCCCGATGTCGACATCCGCGACGACTCGAGCTTCGCCTGGGTGACCTTCCACCAGAACTTCACCGACGGCGCGCGCGTGCTCGCCCGGCGGCTGGTCGGTTCGGAGTTCGACCCGCCCATCGACGTGTCGGGCGGCGGCTTCGGCGGCGAGGGCGCCGACGGCCCGCGCGTGGACGTCGCAGCGCGCGGGGAGACGCTGTTCGCCTCCGAGACGACCGGGTCGCACACGCCGTTCTCGACCCTCGTCCACCTCGACGAGGTGGGTGCGCCGGTGGCCCCGGTCGGCGGCCAGGCGATCTCGTCCCAGCCGCAGCCGGCGATCTCCGAGAACGGCGACGCGATGGTCGCCTGGCTGCAGTCGGCGGGCGAGCCGGCTTCGGTGCACGGGCGCTTCTTCCACGAGGCGCTGCCCGCCGGCGACGGCACGCTCAGCAACCCGGCGCTCGGCGGCGTCGACCCCGCGGCCGGCTTCGCCGCCGCCGCGAACCGCATCGGCGACATGGCCGTCGCCTACGTTCAGGGCAGCGGAACCGAGCGCCGGATCGTCGCGGGCGCCTGGGACCGCGGGCCGTCGGTGTTCACCGCGAACACCACGACGCACTGGCGCCGCCCGCAGCCGCTGAAGTGGTCGGGCTCGATCGACCTCTGGGGGCCGGTCACGTACACGGTGTTCGTCGACGGCCGGGCCGCCGCCACCACCGCCGGTACGGCCTCGCCGCCCGAGGCCGTGGTGCCGGAGGGCTTTCACCGCTGGCGCGTCGTGGCCGCCGACCGCCGCGGACAGACCACGTCGACCAAGCTGCGCGAGCTGCGTGTCGACGGCACGCCGCCGCTGATCCGGCTGCGGATCTCCGGCCGGCGCCGGGCGGGTGGCCGCGTGCGCCTCGCCGCTCGGCCGGTCGACCAGGTCCCCGCGATCCGCCGCCGCCGCGCGAGCAAGGCGCAGGTCCAGGTCTCCGGGATCCGTTTCGTGCGCTTCAACTTCGGCGACGGCACGCCGACCGTGCTCGGCTCGACCGTCACGCACGCCTTCCGCCGCGGAAGCTTCACCGTCACCATCACCGCCGTGGACCGCGCGGGCAACCGTTCCGTCGTCACCCAGCGGCTGCGCATCCGGTGAGCCGGCTGCGGGCTCTCGCCGACGGCGAGGAGCTGGCGGCCGAGGAGCTCGTCGCCGGGCTGGGGCTGCGCGACCACTCAGAGCACGCCGACCGCCCGCACGTCTGCGCGGCGATGATCGCCTCCGCCGACGGGCGCGCGGCGGTGCAGGGCCGGTCTGTCGGCCTCGGGCATCCGGCCGACCGCGCGCTGCTGCGCTCGCTGCGCAGCGCCGCCGACGCCGTCCTGGTCGGCACCGCGACGGTGCGCGCCGAGCGCTACGCCGACCTGCTCGACCCCGATCAAGTCGCGGCCCGCGAGCTCGCCGGCCTGTCGCAGCGGCCCTTGATCGCGATGGCGACGCGCAGCGGCGACGTGCCATGGGAGGTCGGCCTGTTCGCCGAGCCCGACACCGACATCGCGCTCTACACCGGAACGCCGCTCTCGCCGCCCGACACCGTGGCCGCCCGGCTCGAGGTCCACGACGACCATGCCCCGGCCGACGTGCTGCGCCACCTGCACGCCCATTACGGCGCGCGCGTCGTGCTGTGCGAGGGCGGGCCGCGCCTGCTGCGGGCGCTCGTCGCCGAGAACCTGCTCGACGAGCTGCTGCTCACCGTCGCGCCGCTGCTGGCCGCGGGCGACGCGCCGACCCCGCTGGCCGGCGAGGCGCTCGACCCGCCGGGGCGCATGGAGCTCGTGCAGGCGTGGCGCGCAGGCGACCACGCCTTCCTTCATTACCGTTCGCTGCGATGAAGCTCCGGCTGCGCGACCGGGTGGTGGAGTTCGTCCCCGGCCGCCCGCTGGTCATGGGGATCGTCAACGCGAACCGCGGCTCGTTCTCCGACACCACGGCGCCCGCCGGCGTCGACGGCCTGGTCGAGCAGGCGCTTGCCCAGGTGCAGGCGGGGGCGGACCTGATCGACGTCGGCGGCGAGTCCGGCGTGACCCACAGCTCGGCGACGCCGGCGGAGGTCGAGGCCGAACTCGTCGTGCCCGTCGTCCAGCGGCTGGCCGCCGAGGGCGTGACCGTCTCGGTCGACACCTTCAAGGCCGAGGTCGCGGCTGCGGCGCTCGACGCCGGCGCGGCGATGATCAACGACGTCAGCGGCCTGGCCGACCCGCGCGTGGCGCGGCTGTGCGCAGAGAGCGGCGCGGCGCTCGTGGTCATGCACACGCGCGCGGCCCCCAAGGAGGAGCACTTCCCCGACTACGACGACGTCGTCGCCGACGTCAAGGCGTTCCTCGCGCATCGGGTCCTGACGGCGCGCTCGGAGGGGATGGACGTCGAGCAGCTCGTCCTCGACCCCGGGCCGGACTTCGCCAAGCGCCCGGCCGACACCGTCGCCGTCCTGCGCGCGTGGCACAGCCTCGCGTCGCTGCGGCGCCCGCTGCTCGCGGCGGTCTCGCGCAAGTACTTCCTCGGTGCGATCACCGGCCGCCCGCCCCACCAGCGCCTGGGCGCCACCGTCGCCGCGGTGCTGTGGGCCGCCGACGCCGGCGCGGCGATCCTGCGCGTCCACGACGTCGCCGAGGCGGTCGACGCGCTCGCCGTCCGCGCCGTGCTGCGGGGTGACGCCGAGGTGCCCGCTTTCGATTCCGGCGACGAGTCGCTGAAGTGGATCCGCCCCGATGGGTAGCCTCGAAGCATGAGGATCTTCATCGATACGGGAGACGTCGCCGAGGTTGAGGAGATCGCCGCCTGGGGGATCCTCTCCGGCGCCACGACAAACCCCTCGCTGCTGGCCAAGGCAGAGGGCGATCCGGGCGACATCATCCGCCGCATCTGCGAGCTGGTCGACGGCCCGACGTCGGCGGAGGTCGTGTCGACCGAAGCGCGCGGGATGGTCGAGGAGGGCCGCGCGCTGCGCACCCTGCACGAGCACATCGTCGTCAAGGTGCCGTTCTCCAAGGCGGGCCTCGCGGCCACCCGCGAGCTCAGCGCCGACGGCCACCCGGTGAACATGACGCTGGTCTTCAGCGCCAACCAGGCGCTGCTGACCGCCGAGGCCGGCGCGACCTACATCTCGTGCTTCATGGGCCGGCTCGACGACATCTCCGTCGACTCGGCGGCCGTCGTGCAGGAGATCGTCGAAACCTTGCGGCCGGGTGGGCTCGGTCTCTACACCGCCCAGGTCCTCGCCGCATCGCTGCGCCACCCCGAGCACCTCAAGACCGCGGCGCGGCTGGGCTGCGAGGTCGCCACGGTGCCGGCGAAGGTGCTGCGCCAGGCGCTCGACCACCCGCTGACCACCTCCGGGATCGAGAAGTTCTTCGCCGACTGGCAGACGCGGCCGGAGTTCGCAGACTGGCTGCGGGCGCTGGTCGAGTCCCAGCCCGTCCGCTAGCACGCGGTACCCTCCCGTACACACGGGTCGCCGGCCGCTGACATTGCAACGCGGCGCCGGGCGCCTACCGACCACGACGCAAGGAGAACCATGCCTGTCCTTTCGCGCTCCGCGCTCGAAGAGAGCCCGCTCGCCGATCTGCACGTCATCGCCACCGAGCTCGGCCTCGACGGCTTCCGCCGGCTACGCAAGGCCGAGCTGATCGATTCGATCCTCACCGCCCAGGGTGGCGGGGAGGACGGCGCCACCGACGAGGGCGCCGGCGCCGAGGAGACCGAGACCCCGAAGCCGCGCCGCGCGCGCCGCGGCCGGCGCAGCTCGCGCGACCGCGACGAGGGCGACGGGGATGGCGCGCCCGAGGCGGATGCCGAGGCCGATTCCGCTAGCGACACCGACGACCGACACCGCCGACGCCGACGAGGCCGAGCCCGCCGAGGAGCGGCCCCCGCGCGAGCCGCGCGCGCGCCGCGAATCCCCGCGCGGCGGCCGTGAGCCCCGCGGCGAGCGCGAGCCGCGCGGCGAGCGCGAGCCGCGTGAGGAGCCGAGGACGCACCGCCGAAGGCACGATCGAGCTGCTCGGCAACGGATCGGGCTTCCTGCGCGTCAACCCGCCCGAGCCCTCCGACGAGGACGTCTACATCTCCGCCGCGCAGGTGCGCCGCTGCGAGCTCGTCTCCGGCGACCGCGTCACCGGCCCCGTGCGCCCGCCGCGCCGCTCCGAGCGCTACCCGTCGCTCGTCCGCGTCGACACGATCAACGACCGGCCCGCCGACGAGGTCGCCGAAGGCACGCACTTCGACGACCTGCCGTGCGCGTTCCCGACCGAGCGCTTCGCGCTGCTCTCCGAGGACCCGACGCTGCGCGCGATCGAGTGGCTGACGCCGCTCGGCCGCGGCTCGCGGGCCACGCTCGTCGGCCCCGCCCGCTCGGGCAAGAGCGAGGCGCTGAAGCGTCTCGCCGGTGCGCTCGGCGGCCAGGACGGCCTCGAGGTGAGCGTCGTGCTCGCGGGCGTGCGCCCCGAGGAGGTCGCCGAGTGGCGCAGCGCCGGAGTCGAGCCCAACGGCCGAGCTGACGCTCGGCGCTTCGGGCGAGGCCCAGCTTCAGGCGGTCGAGCGCGCGATCGAGACCGCCCGGCGCGTCGCCGCTCGCGGCGGCCACGCGGTCGTGCTCGTCGACACCCTCGACGTCCTGCCCGCGCAGGCGGCGCGCCGCGCGCTTGCTGCGGCCCGCAACATCGTCGACGGCGGCTCGCTGACGATCCTCGCCACGGCCAGCCAGCCGCTCGGCGGCGAGACCACGGTGATCGCCTTCGACCACGCGCTGACCTCGACCGGCCGCTTCCCCGCGCTCGCGCTGGGTGGATCGGGCACGATGCGGCCCGAGCTGCTCGTCGGCCAGCCGGGCGCGGACGCGATCGCCCAGGCGCGGTCGGCCGCTACCGGCTGATTAGACGCGGCCGGTGTAGGCGACCCGGCCCCAGGAGGGCTCGGGGGCGAGCTCGATCGGCTCGCCGTCACGGTCGGGCTGGATGTAGGCGAAGGTCTGGGCGTCGGCATCGAAGGCGACGTCCAGCTCGCCCTCCTTGACGCGCTGGTCCAGCCACGCGCTGCGGAACACCAGCCGCCGCAGCCAGTGCACCAGCGAACGGTCGGCGGGCCCGATCAGCTCCGGCCAGCAGTCGTTGACGTGCTCGCCCAGCGCCGAGGAGGCGTCCTGGATCTCGCCGTTGACCGCGAGGTTGACCAGATCCTCGAGCTCGCCCTCGTCCAGCCGGCCCGACACGAAACCGAGCTTGACTGCCGCCTGCTCGCAGCGCTCGGAGAAGTCGCGCTCGTTGAAGGTGAAGCGGAGCTCGCCGTACTCCAGGACGAAGTCCTCGCCGGAGTGGTAGTTGCCGCGTCGCTGGGTGTCGTTGTCCATGGCTGAAATGCCCGCTCCGGCTGCAGGCGTCGTGATCATAGGCGCGACTCCTTCTCCGCCGACCGCCGCGCAACGGCCCTTGCAGGGGCTACCGGTAGGTTGCGCCGCATGGATCTCGAAGGCCGCACCGTCGCCATCACCGGAGCCTCGTCGGGGATCGGGGAGGCCACCGCGCTCGCCTGCGCCTCGGCAGGCGCCGCCGTGGCGCTCGCCGCCCGCCGCGAGGACCGCATCACCGAGCTCGCCAAGCGCATCGAGGACGAGGGCGGCCGGGCGGTCGCCCTGCCCACCGACGTCTCCGACGAGCGCCAGGCGCGCGCGTTCGTCGAGCACGCCTACGAGCAGCTCGGCGGGCTCGACGCGCTGATCAACAACGCCGGCGTGATGCTGCTCGGCCCCGTCGCCGGCGCGCCCACCGACGAGTGGCGCACGATGGTCGACGTCAACCTGCTCGGCCTCCTGTACTGCACGCACGCGGCGCTGCCGGTGATGCTCGAGAAGGGCTCCGGCCACATCGTCAACGTCAGCTCCGTCGCCGGCCGCATCGCCAGCGCCGGCAGCGCGGTCTACAACATGACCAAGTGGGGGGTGGGGGCGTTCTCCGAGGCACTGCGCCAGGAGGTGACCGGCGCGGGCATCCGCGTGACGATCGTCGAGCCCGGCGCGGTGGCCACCGAGCTGCCCGTCCACAATCGTCCCGAGATCGTGGAGATGATCACCAAGCGCTTCGAGGGCACCACGCCGCTGGAGGCCGACGACATCGCCCGCGCGATCGTCTACGCGCTGGCGCAGCCGCCGAACGTCTCGATCAACGAGGTGCTGGTGCGGCCGACGAGCCAGACGCGGTAGAGGGTGCTGGAGGGGGCCAGGTGGCCCCCGGAAGCGGGCCCCTCCCGGCCGGAGGCCGGATGGTGTGCTCGGGGCGAATACGTCGGGATGGCCGGTACTTCGGCCATGACCGACGAAGCCGCAACGATCCTGGTCGTCGAGGACGACGATGCCACGCGCACGTTCCTCGCCGACAACCTCACCGCCGACGGCTACGACGTGCTCGTGGCCGACTGCGCGCGCGACGCGCTGCGCCTCATGGAGACCAAGTTCCCCGACGTCGCAGTGGTCGACGTCGGGCTGCCGGACAGCTCGGGCCTGGAACTGCTGCGCCGCGTCCGTCAGGCCGACGGCGTGGCGAGCAAGCTGAACCCCGCGACGCCGCTGCTGGTCGTGTCCGGGCGCGACGGCGAGCTCGATCGCGTTCGCGGGTTCGAGGCCGGGGCTGACGACTACGTCGGCAAGCCGTTCAGCTACGGCGAGCTGCGATTGCGCCTCGCGGCGCTGCTGCGGCGCATGGAGGCCGGCCGGCGCGGTCGCGGGCGCATGCGCGCCGGCGATCTGGAGATCGACGTCCCGTCCCGCGAGGTGCTGATGCGCGGCCGGCGCGTCGAGCTCTCCCAGAAGGAGTTCTCGTTGCTGCGCACGCTCGCGAGCGACCCGACGAAGGTCTGGAGCAAGGAGGAGCTGCTGCGCACCGTGTGGGGGTTTCGTTCGATGGGCTCGACGCGGACCCTGGACTCGCACGCCTGCCGGCTGCGCCAGAAGCTCGGCGTCGAGGGCGATCGCTTCGTGATCAACGTGTGGGGCGTCGGCTACAGGCTCATCGACCCGGCACCGCACATGGATCCGCTGCGTGGCAGCGAACCCGCGCGCCGGCCTGTGCGCTTCGCGGTGCCCGAGCCCGGGAGGGTGGCATGAGGGTGGTGCTCCTTTGCTCGCTTCCGTCGCTCGTGCTCCTCGCGGTCGCCGGTCGCGAGCGGCGGCGGTCGGCGGTGCGAGCCGAGCTGGTCGCTCGCGCGGCCCATGAGCTGCGCGGGCCGCTCGCCGCGGCCCATCTCGGGCTCCAGGCGCTCGCGCGCCAGGCGGGCGTGCAGCGCTGGCGCGTCGCGGCCGTCGACGTGCAGCTGCAGCGTGCGGCGCTTGCTCTCGCCGACCTCGCCGTGGCCCCGCGCGGCGGGCGCGCGGCCGATCGGAGCGGCCTCGTCGAGATCGGGGTGCTGCTGGAGGAGCAGCTGCGGGCGTGGCGCCCGATGGCTGCCGCATACGGCTGCGACCTTGCGCTCGCGCCGGTTTCGCCCGATGCGCGCGTGCGAGGGGACTCGGCCCGGCTCGCGCAGGCGGTCGGCAACGTGTTGGCCAACGCGGTCGAGCACGGCCGCGGGCGGATCGAGCTCTCCGCACGGCAGTGCGGAGACAGGCTGCGGATCGAGGTCGTCGACGACGGCCCGGGGCTGCCGGCACCGGTGGCGGACTTCGTTTCGCGGGCTCGCGGCGGACGCGGTAGTCGCGGTCGCGGACTGGCGATCGCGGCGGAGATCGCTCGCCGCCACGGTGGCCGGCTGGCCTCCGCGCCCTCGGACCGAGGCGCGCGACTCGCGCTCGACCTGCCCGCGGCAGAGACGCAGGCCCTCGATCGCACCGTGCGCTCGTGAGCCGCCGGCGCCGGGCATTCCTGCTCGGCGGACTGGCGCTGCTGCTGGGTGGCCTCGCCGCGTCGGACGTCGCGCGCCGCGAGGCGGCCGTGCGCCGCGGGCTGGGCCCGTCGGTCTCGGTCGTCGTAGCGCGGGAGGGGCTCGACGAGGGTGCGCGCCTGGCGCCGCAGAGCCTTGCGGTCAGACAGGTACCCGCGCGTTACGCCCCCGCCGCCGCGTTCACGCGGCCTGGGCAGGTCGCCGGACTGCGCACGGCGGTGCCCGTTCCGGCCGGCGCCGACGTACTTGCCGGGATGGTCGACGACGGCGGCCCCGGGCGCGGCGCTCCCGTGCGCGCGGGCGAGCGCGTCGCCGATGTCGTCGCCGTCGGGTCGCCGCAACTCGTGCGACCGGGTGCTCGCGTCGATGTCGTCGTGACCCGGGGAGGGGTCAGCGGCGCGGGCCGGACCGAGCTCGCTCTGGAGGATGTCGAGGTTCTCGCCGCCTCCGCCGCTCCCGCCGCGTCGCGGACGGAGGCGGCCGGCCCACGGGTCGCGGCGTCGCTGCGCGTCACCGTGCGGCAGGCCATATTTCTCGCCGCCGCGCAGGCGTTCGCTCGCGAGATCCGCCTGCTGCCGCGCGCCGCGGGCGATGACCATCGCCACCGGTTGGACATGAGCGTCGACGCCGACCTCGGCGGGTGACGGGATGCCCGCCGATCCGCTCGACTCGCTCTCCCTGCGGCTGCGCGACCGCCTCGTCGAGGAGGCCGCCGATGCCGAAGGTCCCGACGAGCCCGACCTCGGCGCGCAGATCCGCTCGCTGGTCGATCGTGAGGCGGGGGTGCTCGGCCCGGCCTCGCGCGCCGAGCTCGTGCGGCGGGTCGCCGAGCGCTCGTTCGGTCTCGGCCCGCTCGAACCGCTGCTGGCCGATCCGGATGTCGACGAGATCGTCGTCAACGGGGCCGGGCCGGGCGGGCGGGTGTGGGTCGAGCGGCGCGGGCGACTCGAGCCCGCGGGCGAAGGGTTCGCCGGCGAGCCCGAGCTGCGCCACGCCATCGAGCGGATCCTGGCTCCGCTGGGGCGGCGGGTCGACGAGGCCGAGCCGATGGTCGATGCTCGCCTGCCGGACGGCTCGCGCGTGAACGTGGTGCTGCCGCCGCTGGCGGTGGACGGGCCCGCGCTGACGATCCGCCGCTTTCGCCCGCGCGGCTTCGGCCCGGCCGACCTCGTGAATGTCGGCACGTGGACGCAGAGCCTGCACGACCTGCTTGCCGCCGCCGTGCGTGATCGGCTCGGGATTCTGGTCAGCGGTGGGACGGGCTCGGGCAAGACGACAACGCTCAACGCGCTGTCGGCGTTCATCCCGGGCGCCGAACGCGTCGTGACGATCGAGGACACCGCCGAGTTGCGTCTGCGCCAGCCGCACGTCGTCAGGCTCGAGGCACGACCGGCGAACGTCGAGGGGCGCGGCGAGGTCACGGTTCGAGGACTGGTGCGCAACGCCCTGCGGATGCGGCCCGACCGGATCGTCGTCGGCGAGGTGCGCGGCGGGGAGGCGCTGGACATGCTCGCCGCGATGAGCACCGGCCACGATGGTTCGCTGTCGACTGTGCACGCCGGCTCGCCCGAGGAGGCGCTGCGGCGCATCGAGACGCTCGCGCTGATGGGCGGGGTGGCGCTGCCGCACGCCGCGATCCGCGAGCAGGTCGCCGAGGCGATCGATTTGGTGGTGCATCAGGCGCGCATGCCTGACGGCGCGCGCCGGGTCGTCTCCGTCGCCGAGGTGGTGCGGGTCGCCGGCGGCCCGGCGACGCGCGAGCTGTATGCGTTTCGCGCGGGCAGGCCGCGCTGGCGCTTGCCGAGCGCGCCGGCCATCGACGGGGCGCGGACCGCCTCCGCGCTGCTCGCGCGCCTCGTCACGGCGGACCCCGGTCCGGAGCCTCGATGAATCCGGGGCCATGGCTCGCCGCGGGTGCGGGCGTCGCGGGCGTGCTGGCGGTTTGGGAGGCGCTGGGTGTCGCCGAGGGAGGCGTGACCCGCGTGCTCGGCGCGATCGGGCCAGGCGGCGCTGTCTCGAGGTTGCTCGTGCCGCTGAGCGCGGGTCGCACGGTCAGCCGGGCCGAGCGCCGCCGCCTCTCGTGCGTTGCCGCGGTCGCTCTGCTCGCTGCCGGGACGCTGCTCGCCGGTCCGCTCGCCGGCGTCACGCTCGCGGCGGCGGCCCCGCTGCTCGCCGGGCACCTGCTGATCGTCGCCGGTCGCCGCCGGCGCGCCCGGCTGGCCGACGCTGCGCCGACCGTCGCGCGCGCGGTGGCCGACGCGCTCGCGGGCGGCCAATCGATTCGCGGTGCGCTGGCCGCCGCCGCGGGCGGCGGGGTGACGGGGCCCGCCGCGGAGGAGCTGAGATCGGCCGCTTCTGCGATCGCGCTCGGCGAGCCGACCGAGACCGCACTCGAACGTCTGCGCGAGCGAGCCGCACATCCCGCCTACGACGCGCTCGTTGCCGCGGTGCTGCTGCAACGCGAGTCCGGTGGCGACCTCGCCGGGCTGTTGCGGCGCCTGGCGATCACGCTCGAGGAGCAGGTCCGCGTGGAGGCCGACGCGCGCTCGCTGACCGCTCAGGCCCGTTTCACGGCCCTGGTCGTGGCGGCGCTGCCGGCGCTGGCCGCGTTCCTGGCCGAGCTGGCGAGCCCCGGCTATCTCGGGTCGCTGCTCACCCGGCCGCTGACCGCGTGGCTCGTCGTGTTCTCGCTCGTGTTGCAGGGCGGCGCATGGCTGGCGGTCCGGCGCATCGCTCGGGTGCGCGCGTGAGCCCTGGCGGCATCACGGCCTTCCTCGCCGCCCTGGTCGGCGCGGTGGCGGTGGTCGAGCTGGCCGCTACGGCGCGGCCGCGGCCGGCGGGGAGAGGCGCGGTGCTCGCGGGGGTGCTCGTGGGGTTGGGCCGCCGTCTGCGGGTGGCGTCGCCGCCCGGCGATCTCAGCCGCCGGTTGGCCGCGGCAGGCGTCGCCGGGAGGATCCGCCCCGCGGACGTCATGGCCGCCAAGACGGGCGGGGCGGTCGCCGCAGCGGTCGCGTCGATCGGGCCCGCGGCCGCGCTCCCCGGCCGGCTCGGGCCGTTGGCGATGGCGGCGGCGCCGGTGGTGGGATTCCTGGCGCCTGACCTGCTGCTGCGCCGCCGTGCGCGACGGCGGGCGCGAGTGATGGCGGCGGAGATCGCCGACGTGCTCGACCTGCTGCGCGTGTGCGTCGAGGCGGGCCAGTCGCCTAACCGTGCCCTGCGCGAGGTCGGTCGTCGCCATCGCGGGACCGTCGGCCGCGAACTGCGCCGTACCGCCCGAGAGCTCGAGCTCGGGAGAGCACGCGCGGAGGCGTTCGCCGCGTTCGCGAGCCGGTGCCCTTTGCCGGAGGTCGCCGCGCTCGTGGCGGCGCTGGGCCGCGCCGATCGCCACGGCGCGCCGCTCGGGCCGGCGCTCGCCGCGCTGGCCGCCGACGCTCGCGCCGACCGCTCCCGCACCGTACGCGAGCAGGCCTCGCGCGCCGCGCCGAAGATCCAGCTCGTCGTCGCGCTGCTGCTCGTCCCGGCCGTGATGCTGCTCGTCGGCGCGGCGATGGCCGCCGCGCTCGGCGCCGCCTGACCGGCGAGTGTCGTTCTACTCGGCTCTGGACCGAGTAACTCGACACTCACCGATGCGCGGCCGGCTCCGCCCGAGCTACTTCAGCTGGACCGCCAGCCGTGCCTTCGACACGTCGCCGGAGCGCGTCGCGCCGGCGGCGATCACGCCGATCGCGTCGAGGTAGGGCTTGGCATCCTTGAACTGCGGGTTGTCGCCGAGGCCGAGGCCCTCGAGCAGCTGGACGACCGTCGGGAAGTCGACGATCAGCGCGGGCTTGATCCCGCTGCCCAGCACCTTGCCGGCCGCGGCGTAGGAGGGCTCGTCGCCGAGCTTGGTCTTCGGGGCGGCGACGTCGGCCACGGCCTCGCGGTTCAGGCCGATGCTGAGGCGCTCGCCGCTGCCGGCCACGACGCCCGCCACCGGCAGGCCGGGCAGGCGGATCTCGATCGCGTTGTCGTAGCCGTCGATCTCGGTGCGGGTGACCTCGGCGCCGAAGGTGCGCAGCAAGCGGGCGAGCTTGGCGACCGCGATGACCGACTTCTCGGCGTCGCTCGAGGTGATGGTGAAGACCACGCCGAGGTCGGCGAGCGAGCGGCCGCGGGCGTAGAACCCGGCGTCTTCCATCCACGAGAGCAGGTCGCGCTCGATGTTCAGGCCGGTCCGTGACTCGAGCTGGCTCATCACGCCGCCGATGTCCATGCCGCCGAGATCGGAGATCTGTTCGATCTGCGAGAGGCCCATGCGCGCGGCCTCGCCGAAGCCACCGATGCCGAGCGCCAGCCAGGCGTCGCCCGGAAGTTCGGCAACGGTCTCCGAGCCCGACTTGGCCGGCGTGTTCGTCGGGGCCTTGGCGCCGACGGCCGCGCCGTCGAAGGTCAGCGCGTCGGCGCTGGCGTGCAGGCTGGCGGCCACCGAGCTGCCGGCCTGTGCGAAGGCCTGGCGCAGCAGCGGAACGGCCTGCTGCATCTGCGGCTGGTCGCCGATCGCGTCGAGCAGCGTCTGGGGATCGGCCCAGACGTGGAAGAGCGCGTCGTCGGATCCGACGGCCTCGCGCCCCGACGTGTAGTCGCGGTTCGTTGTCAGGGCCTTGCCGCCCTTGGACGTGTCGACGGCCAGCTTGAAGCCGGCCTCGGTGCCCGCGACCACGTAGCCGTCGACGATCCCGCCGGCGTCCTTGTCGGCGGAGTCGAACTGGTACTCGACGCCCTTGTAGGTCCGCTTGGAGACCTTCGCCGCGCCCTTGTCCGAGTCGTTGTTGCGAACGAACTTGTCGAGGGTCTTCTTGGCCTTGTCCTCGTCGGTGTTGGAGGCGACCAGGGCCCACGTCCCCCCGTCGGAGAACGTCGTGGCGAACACGCCCACACGCTGGCCGAGCCACGGCTCGAAGTCCTTCTCCCAGCTGATGCCGTTCTCCTTGGCGGTCTTGTCGAACAGCTCGATCGCCTTCTTGCCCGGGTCCTCGGTCTTCAGCAGCTTCTTGGCCGCCGCGTTGACGTCGTCGCGCTGGTCGCCCTCGGGGCGGATCGTCGCCTCGAAGTAGACGGCTGCCGAGGCGGGGACGAGCTTCGCGGGGTCGGCATCAGCTGCCGGCGCCTCCACCACCGCCACCGCCGCCGCAACCGGCGATCGGAATGGCGACGAGCGTCAGCAGCAGGGGGGCGATACGAGACTTCACGAGAGGGCTCCTTGCGGGGGGAAAGCGGCGGGCCCGCACATCCTAGGACCTCGGCTGAGCGCAAGACGCGTTGCGGCTGGAGGAGGGGAGGGCGGGCGTGTGGGACGGCAACCACCGCAGAAAAGCCCTGCAAATACGCCGCTATTCGCGTGCTACGCGGCGCGTCGGACGGCTTCGGTGGGAATATGTGTTGAGTTTGACTTGCATAGTGGGGAGAAGTGGGGTAGACATCGCACAGCGAGCCGGGGTGGAGGGGCTCCTCCCACCCCTCCACCCCGGCTCCTTTCATCGCTTCGCAGCACTTTCGCCATGGCCTTCCGAGGCACCTTCGACTACTCGCTCGACGCGAAGAACCGGCTCACAGTCCCGGCCAAGCAGCGCGAGCTTCTGGCCGAGGGACTGGTGCTCGCGCGCGGCATGGACACGTGCGTGGAGCTGTGGCCCGCCGAGGACTACGACCGGCGGATGAAGGACGCGCTGAACGGACTGCACCCGATGTCCACCGAGGCGCGGCGCATCAAGAGCTTCTACGGCGGCAACGCGCACGACGGCAAGCTCGACGGCGCCGGCCGCGTGGGCCTGCCGCCGACGCTCATGGAGTACGCCGACCTCCAGAAGGACGTCGTCGTGGTCGGCGCGGAGGACTGCCTGCAGATCTGGAACAAGGGCGCCTGGAAGGCCTTCAACGACCGCCTGGCCGCCGAGATGAACGAGATCGCGGACCGACTTGGCCATGCTGGTTGACATGGCACCCACGCACGTCCCGGTCCTCGCCGCGGAGCTGATCGACGTGCTCGCCCCGCAGGCGGGGGAGACCGCGGTCGACTGCACCTTCGGCGCGGGCGGCCACGCGCGGCTGATCGCCGAGAAGCTGGGGCCCGAGGGCACGCTGATCGCGATCGATCGCGACCCGGTCGCCGAGGAGCACTTCGCCGAGCTGGCCGCCGAGCTGCCGTGCGACACGCGCTTCCTGCACGCGCCGTTCGCCGAGGGCCTCGCGCAGTTGCGCTCCGAGGGCGTGCGCGCCGACCTCGTCTACCTCGACCTCGGGATGTCCTCGATGCAGGTCGACACGCGCGAGCGCGGCTTCTCCTACGCCTACGACGCGCCGCTGGACATGCGCATGGATCCCGACCAGGAGCTCGACGCGCGGCTGCTGGTCAACGAGTGGGACGAGCGCCAGATCGCCCGCGTGCTGCGCGAGCTCGGCGAGGAGCGCTTCGCCAGCCAGATCGCCCGCGCGATCGGCCGGCGGCGGCGCAACGAGGCGATCGAGACCACCGGCCAGCTCGTCGAGCTGATCAGCGACGCGATCCCCGCGCCGGCGCGGTTCGCCGGCGGCCATCCGGCCAAGCGCACCTTCCAGGCGATCCGCATCGCGGTCAACGACGAGCTCGGCCAGCTCGACTCCGCGCTGCCGCTGGCATGGACGCTCCTCCGAAAAGGCGGCCGTTTTGCAGGGATTTCCTTCCACTCGCTTGAAGATCGCCGCGTGAAGCGCTTCCTGGCCGATCGCGCGCGCGGATGCGTGTGCCCGCCCGACCTGCCGGTGTGCGTATGCGGGCGCGAGCCGGAGGCCGAGCTGCTCGGCCGCGGGATCACGCCGACGCCCGGCGAGCTCGCCGCCAACGCCCGCTCCAAGTCCGCCCGCCTGCGCGCCGCGCGCAAGCTCACCGACCTTCCCGAGGCCCCATGACCCCTCCCGCCGCTGCCACCCCGACCCACGGCCTGCGGCCGCGTGTGCCCGGCCGCGCCGCCGCCACGCATCCCGCGCGGCCGCGCCCGCGTCGCGCTACCTCGGCGCCGCGCCGGGTCAGCGGCCCCGCCGGCGGGCGCCGTGCCGTCACGACGGCGCCGCGGCCGGTCGCGCTGCGGCTCGCCGCCGCCGTCCACACCGTCGCCGAGCACCGCTGGCTCGACCGCGTCGTCCGCGGGCGCGCGTGGATCGCGATCCTCGGCGTCGGGCTGATCGGCATCGTCTTCATGCAGGTCTCGATGCTGCGCCTCAACGCGGGCATCGGCCGGGCCATCGAGCAGTCCTCCACGCTCGAGCGCCAGAACGCCGCGCTGCAGGCGTCGGTCTCGCAGCTCTCCTCGGGCGAGCGCATCGCCTCGGCCGCCGGCAAGCTCGGCTTCGTGCTCCCGCCGGGCGGCAGCACGCGCTTCCTCGACGCGCGCGACACGAACCTGCGCAAGGCGATCGGCGGCATCGAGCGCCCCGGCAGCCGGCCGTTGCAGCAGCTCGAACCGGCCCCCTCGACGGCGCTGGGGATCTCCCAGACCGGCGTCGCGGTCGGCGAGCCGGAGACCGGAACGGCCACGACCGGCGACCAGGCGGCGGCGACGACGCCGGCCGCCGGGACGACGACGCCCACCACCACGGCGCCGACGACCACGAACACGACGACGCCCGCGGCCGGGACGCAGCCGGCCACGGCCACCCAGCCCACCACGCAGCAGCAGGCGCCGGCCCCCACGGCGACGCCCGCCAACCAGGCCGCCGTTTCCGGCGGGACCACCGCGGGGCAGGGCGGCTAGCGACCGGTGCAGCCGATCGCCCGCCGCATCGGTCTGCTCTTCGCGTTGTTCTTCGGACTCCTGGCCGTCGCCGGGGTGCGGACCGCGTGGCTGGGGACGGTCAAGGGCAACTCGCTCAAGCACGCGGCGACCAGCCAGCAGGTCGCGCAGCTCACGATTCCGGCCCGCCGCGGCGCGATCGTCGACCGGCGCGGGGTGGAGCTGGCGGTCTCGCAGCCCGCCGGCGACATCAGCGCCACGCCCTACCTCGTCAAGGACCCGATCGCCGCGGCACGCAAGCTCGGGCCCGTACTGCACAAGCCCGAGGACGACCTGGTGCGCGCGCTGGCACGGCGCGACACGGGCTTCGTCTACCTCGCGCGAAAGGTGCCGGCGGACCGCGCCCAGCGCGTCGAGGACCTGCATCTGGTGGGCGTCGACGTCATCCCGACGACCAGGCGCACCTACCCGCGCGACTGGCTGGCCTCGCAGCTGCTGGGCACGGTGGGGACCGACGGCAAGGGCCTCTCGGGCCTCGAGTACGCCTATGACAAGGCGCTGCACGGCACCGACGGGCAGCGCCGCACGGTCAAGGACGCGCTCGGCGAGTCGATCGCCGTGCGCGACCTGCGGCCGACGCTCGGCGGCGAGCGAATCGAGCTGAGCCTCGATGCGGCGATCCAGGACAAGGCCGAGGCGGTGCTGGCCCAGGTCGGCTCGACCTTCCGGCCCAAGGGCGCCACGGCCGTCGTCATCGACCCGCGCAGCGGCGAGCTGCTGGCGGTCGCCAACTGGCCGCGCGTCGACGCCAACGACGTCGGCGGCGCGCCCGGCTACGCGCGCCAGAACCGCGCGGTCGGGTTCACCTACGAGCCCGGCTCGACGTTCAAGGCGGTCACGGTCGCCGGCGCGCTCCAGGACCGGATCGTCACGCCCGAGACGTCGTTCGGCCTCGCGCCGACGATCCAGGTCGCCGACCGGACGATCGGCGAGTCGCACCCGCGCGGCTCGGTCACGCTGACGACCGCGCAGATCCTGGCCTACTCCAGCAACGTCGGCGCGATCACGATCGGCCTGCGCGAGGGCGCCGACCGCTTCTCGGCGTGGATGCGGCGCTTCGGGTTCGGCAAGCGCACCGGCGTCGATCTCCCGGGCGAGGAGATCGGCCTCGTCCTGCCGCGCGACAAGTACTCCGGCTCGTCGATGGGCAACCTGCCGATCGGCCAGGGCACCTCGGTCACGCCGATGCAGATGGCCGTCGCCTACTCGGCGATCGCCAACGGCGGCACGCTGGTCACGCCGCACGTGGTGCGCAGGGTGGGCGGCGAGCTCGTGCGCGAGCCGCGGCCCAAGCGCGTCATCTCCTCGAGCACCTCGCTGGAGCTGCGGACGATGCTCGAGGGCGTCTTCGCCCCGGGCGGCACCGCGAGCGAGGTCTCGATCCCCGGCTACAAGCTGGCCGGCAAGACCGGCACCGCCAACAAGGTCGACGCGTCGACCGGCGAGTACTCGAGCTCGCGCTACGTCGCCTCGTTCGTGGGCTTCGCGCCCGCCCTGCGGCCGCGGCTGCTGACGATGATCGTCGTCGACGAGCCCCAGGGCGCGATCTACGGCGGCCAGGTCGCGGCGCCCGCGTTCGGGCAGATCATGTCGTTCGCCCTGTCCTACCTGAAGATCCCGCCCGGCTAGTGGACTAGGCTCCTCCGCCATGACGCTCCGCGAGGTCATGGGGACCGGCGGCGACGTCGAGATCGCCCACCTGGCGCACGACACGCGCGATGTGGCGCCCGGGACGTTGTTCTTCTGCGTGCCCGGCTTCACGCGCGACGGCCACGACCTGGCGGGCGAGGCGATCGAGCGCGGCGCGGTCGCGCTGGTGGTCGAGCGCCCGCTGGACCTCGGCGTGCCAGAGGTGGTCGTCGAGTCCGTACGGGCGGCGATGGCGCCGGCGGCCGCGCGCTTCTACGGCGACCCGACGGCGCGGTTGCCGGTCGTCGGCATCACCGGGACGAACGGCAAGACGACGACCGCGTTCTTGATCCGCGGGCTGCTCGAGGCGGCCGGACGGCGCTGCGGGCTGCTGGGGACGGTGACGTCGTTCGTCGGCGGCGAGCAGCGCGACATCGAGCGCACGACGCCCGAGGCGATCGCGTTGCAGGCGACGTTCGCCGAGATGCTCGCCGCGGGCGACAGCGCGTGCGCGATGGAGGTCTCCTCGCACGCGCTGGCGCTGCACCGCGCCGACGCGATCCACTGGGCGGTGGCCGTGTTCACCAACCTGACGCAGGATCACCTCGACTTCCATGCCGACATGGACGACTACTTCCTCGCCAAGCGGCGGCTGTTCGAGGCGAGCGAGCCTCGCACGGTCGCGGTCGTCAACGTCGACGATCCCTACGGCGCGAAGCTGGCGGCCGACCTGCCCGACTGCGTGACCGTCGGCCTGTCCGACGCCGCGCAGCTGCGGGCGACGGACGTCGACAGCGGCGCGTCGGGGGCGAGCTTCGCCGTCGAGGGGCTCGGCCGCGTGTCGATCCCGCTCCCCGGGAGCTTCAACGTGCTCAACGCCCTGTGCGCGATCGCCGCCGCGCGGGCGCTGGGGATCTCGGACGCCGAGATCGTCACCGCGCTGCCGCGCGCCGGCACGGTGCCCGGGCGCTTCGAGCCCGTCGACGAGGGCCAGGGCTTCGCGGTGATCGTCGACTACGCCCACACCCCGGACTCGCTGGAGAACGCGCTGCGCGCCGCGCGCGAGCTGACCAGCGGCCGGATCGTCTGCGTCTTTGGCTGCGGCGGCGACCGCGATCGCGGCAAGCGCCCGCTGATGGGCCGCGTCGCCGCCGAGCACGCAGACCACGTGATCGTGACCTCCGACAACCCGCGCTCCGAGGATCCCGACGCGATCATCGCCGAGGTGCTCGAGGGAATCGGCTCCGAGCATCCGCGCGTCGAGGCGTTGGTCGACCGCCGCGAGGCGATCGAGCGCGCGGTCGGGCTCGCCCGGACCGGCGACGTCGTGCTGATCGCCGGCAAGGGCCACGAGCAGGGCCAGGAGTTCGCCGATGGCCTGAAGGTCGCAGTTCGACGACGTCGCGGTCGCCCGCGAGGCACTGCATGCGCGACTGGTCGCCTGAGCACGTCGCCCGGGCGGCGGGTGCGAGCCTGATCGCGCCGGCGCCGGCGAGCGAGGGCCCGGCGCGCGCCACGATCGACTCGCGCGACGTGCGCGCCGGGGACCTGTTCGTCGGCCTGCCGGGCGCCAACGTCGACGGCGGGAGCTTCGCTGCGCAGGCGCTGGCGGACGGCGCCTGGGGCGTGCTCGTCGCCCCGCGAGCACGCCGACGCGGCGCGCTGCGCGAACCGACCCACGGCCTCCGGCCGCGTGTGCCCGGGCGTACTGCTGGCCGCCGACGACCCGCTGGTCGCTCTGCAGCGGCTCGCGACCGCGTGGCGGCGCGCGCTGGGCGCTCAGGTGATCGGCATCACCGGCTCGACCGGCAAGACGTCGACCAAGGACATCCTGTTCGGGATGCTGCGCCCGCACCGGCGCACCGTCGCGACGCGCCAGAACCTCAACACCGAGATCGGGCTGCCGCTCACGATTTTGGAGGCGCCCGGCGATACCCAGGTCCTCGTGCTGGAGATGGGGATGCGCGGCGAGGGCCAGATCGCCGAGCTGGCGCGGATCGCCGAGCCCGACGTCGGCGTGATCGTCTCGGTCGGCCCGGTCCATCTCGAGCTGATGGGCACCGTCGAGGCGGTCGCGGCGGCCAAGGCCGAGCTGCTCGCGGGGCTGCCGCCGGGCGGCACCGCGGTCGTGCCGGCGGGCGAGCCGCTGCTCGACGCGCACCTGCGCGACGACCTCGACGTCGTGACGTTCGGCGAGGGCGGCGACGTCGCCTCGCTGGACGGCGATCGAGCTGCCGTTCGACGCCGCGCACCTGCGCCGCAACGCGATGGCGGCGCTCGCCGCCGCGCGGGCTGTCGGCGTGGAGCCGAAGGGGCCGATCGAGGTCGAGCTGTCCGATCGCCGGGGCCAGCGCGTGGAGCTCCCCGGAGGGGTGGTCATCGTGGACGACTGCTACAACGCCAACCCGATGTCGATGCGCGCCGCCCTCGACGAGCTGGCCCGTGCGCCCGGACGCCGGCTCGCCGTGCTCGGCGACATGCTCGAGCTGGGCCCCGACGAGGTCCGCTACCACGAGGAGATCGGCGCCTACGCCCGTGAGCGCGCCGACGTCATCGTGAGCGTCGGGCCGCTGGCGGCGCACATGGATGCCGACCACGCGGTCGACGACGCCGCGCAGGCCGCCGAGCTGGTCGGGCGGCTGATGGAGCCCGGCGACACGATCCTGGTCAAGGCGTCGCGCGGGGTCGGCCTGCAAGCGGTCGCAGAGACGCTGCGCTGATGGGCGAGGTCCTGATCGCCGGCACGGCGGCGCTGCTCATCTGCATGTTCCTCGCGCCGAAGTTCATCGAGCTGCTGCACAACCGCGAGTTCGGCCAGCACATCCGCGAGGAGGGGCCCGAGGGCCACCACGTCAAGGCGGGCACCCCGACGATGGGCGGGATCATCCTGATGCTCGCGTTCGCGGTGCCGTTCCTGCTGCTCTCGGACTACGACTGGCGCGCCGTCGGCGTGTTCAGCACCGCGCTGGCGTGTGCGTTGCTGGGCTTCGCCGACGACTACACGAAGATCGTCAAGCGGCGTTCGCTGGGCCTGCGCGCGCGGACGAAGCTGATCGTGACCGTGGCGATCTCGGTGTGGCTGTGGTGGGTGGCCACGCACAAGGCCAACCTCCCCGACACGCTGCGCCTGCACATCATCGACGCCCAGATCGGCGTCGGGTGGGTCTACCCGCTCGTCATCTACCTCGTGGTGGCGGGAACGACCAGCGCGGTCAACCTCACAGACGGCCTCGACGGCCTCGCCGGCGGCTGCGCGGCGATCGTCGGGCTCGCCTACATCGGGATCACGTTCATCACGCCGGACTCGCGCGATCTCGCCCTGCTGAGCTCCTGTCTGGTCGGCTCGTGTGTGGGCTTCCTCTGGTTCAACGCCTTCCCGGCGACGATCTTCATGGGCGACACGGGGTCGCTCGGGTTAGGAGGCGCGCTCGCGGGCCTGGCTGTGATGACGCGCACCGAGGTGCTGCTGATCCTCCTCGGCGGGATCTTCGTCGTCGAGGCGCTGAGCGTCCTGATCCAGGTCTTCTCGTTCCAGGCCTTCCGCAAGCGGGTCTTCCTGATGGCGCCGGTCCACCATCACTTCGAGCTGATGGCCTGGTCGGAGACGAAGATCATCCTGCGCTTCTGGATCGTGGCGGCGATCTGCGCCGCGATCGGCTTCACGATCTACCAGCAGTCGCTGGGGTAGCGCGCGTTGTCCGGGCGCCCGGCACTCCCCGGCGGGCCGTATCTCGTGGTCGGGCTTGCCCGGTCGGGCCTCTCGGCGCTGCGAACGCTGCGGACGCTGGGCGAGGACGCGGTCGGCGTCGACTCCGGGCGCCCGCCGGTCGAGCTTCCGGGCGTGCACCTCGGGGTCGACGGCGTGGAGCTGCTCGACGACGCGAAGACCGTCGTCAAGTCGCCGGGGGTCCCCGCCGAGGTGCCGGTCGTGGCCGCGGCGCGCGAGCGCGGACTGACGGTGCTCGGCGAGCTCGAGCTGGCGTGGCGGCTGCTCGACGGCCACGAGTTCGTCGCCGTCACCGGCACGAACGGCAAGACGACGACGAGCGAGCTGATCGGCCACATCCACCGCGAGGCCGGCGTGCCGGTCGCCGTGGCGGGCAACGTCGGCACGCCCGCGACGCTCGCTGATCGGTGCCCTCGAGCCGGGCGCGGTGGTGGTCTGCGAGGCCTCCTCGTTCCAGCTCGAGGACACGATCGAGTTCGCACCCGACGCCGCGGTGCTGCTCAACATCGAGCCCGACCACCTCGACCGCCACGGCACGTTCGAGCGCTACCGCGAGGCCAAGCTGCAGGCCTTCGCCCGGCAGGGACCCGACGACCTGGCCGTGGCCGACCCGCGGATGGCTCTGCCGGACACCCCGGCCCGCCGCGTGGGCCCGGCGGACGTGGCCGGCTGGGAGCTCGCGCTGCGCGGCGACCACAACCGGCGCAACGCGGCCTTCGCCGCCGCGGTCTGCCTGGCGCGCGGGATCGACGAGGCGGGCGTGCGCGCGGGCCTGCGCACGTTCGGCGGCGTCGAGCATCGCCTCGAGGAGGTCGCCCGCCACGACGGCGTCCTCTACGTCAACGACTCCAAGGCGACGAACGTCGCCGCGACGCTCACCGCGCTGGCCGCGTTCGCCGCGCCGGTGCACCTGATCCTCGGCGGGCGCGGCAAGGGCGAGGACTACACCGTGCTCAGCGACGCCGCCCAGCAGTGCGCCGGGGTGTACCTGATCGGCGAGGACGGCCGCGCGATCCTCGACGCGATCGGGACGGGGTGGTGGTGCGGCGATCTGGAGCGGGCGGTCGGTGCGGCGCGGGCGGTCGCGCGGCCCGGCGACGTGGTCCTGCTGTCGCCCGCGTGCACGAGCTTCGACGCCTATGACGACTTCGAGGCTCGGGGCCGGCACTTCAAGGAGTTGGTGGGCTGACGGCGAACTAGAGCCTGATGGCCAAGCGCGCCGCCGCCCGCGCAAGGAAGCCCCGGGCCCGAGGGGCGAAGTCGGCTGCCGCAAAGCCGATCGAGCACAACATCCTGCTCACCGCGACTTTGTGCCTGCTCGCCGCCGGCGCGGTGATGGTCTACAGCGCCTCCTCGGCGCGCACTCTGCTCCAGGGCAACAGCGACGCGACCACGTACCTGGTGCGCTACCTGGTCTACGGCGGCATCGGCCTCGTGGCGATGCACATGCTGTCGCGGCGCGGCCTCGACGCGGTCGCCAAGCTCAGCGGGCCGCTGCTGATCGCCGCGTTCGTCGGGCTTGGTCGCCGTGAAGCTGCCGGGCATCGGCGTGGAGGTCAACGGCGCGAAGCGCTGGATCGGCGCCGGCCCGCTGCAGTTCCAGCCGTCCGAGCTGGCCAAGCTGGCGCTGATCCTGCACTCGGTGCGCTTCCTGGCCGAGAAGCCGCAGCGGATCAACACGCCACGGCTGCTGATGCCGCTGTTCGGCGTGGTCGGCCTCGCCTGCCTGCTGATCGCCTCCGAGCCCGACCTCGGCACCGCGCTGGTCGTCGCATTCACGCTCTGCTGTCTGCTGCTGGCCGCGGGCATGCCGATGCGCTACCTGCTCGGCGGGTTGGCGATCGGCGTCGTGGTCGTGGCGCTGTTCGCGGTGATCGAGCCCTACCGGCGGGCGCGGCTGACCGCGTTCCTCGATCCGTGGTCGCACGCGAGCGACTCGGGTTTCCAGGCGGTGCAGGGGCAGATCGCGATGGGCTCCGGCGGCTTCACGGGCGTCGGGCTCGGCCAATCGGTCCAGAAGATCTTCTATCTGCCCGAGGCCCACACCGACTTCATCCTGGCGGTCGTCGGCGAGGAGCTGGGCGTGATCGGCGTCAGCGCGCTGCTGTTCCTCTACGGCCTGATCGCCTACGCCGGCCTGCGCGTCGCCCAGCGGGCCAAGGGCCTCTACGCGCAGCTGCTGGCGGTGGGCGTCACGTCGCTGATCCTCTGCCAGGCCTCGCTGAACGTGTTCGCGGTGCTCGGCCTGGCGCCGCTCACCGGCGTGCCGCTGCCGTTCATCTCCTACGGCTCGTCGAACCTGCTCGTGCTGCTGGCGGCCATGGGGCTGCTGCTGAACGTCGCCGACGGCGGGAAGGTCCGCCTGCGGCTCGTGGAAGGATCGCGCGATGCGCGTGGTGATCGCGGCCGGGGGAACGGCCGGGCACGTGGTTCCGGCCCTGGCGGTCGCAGACGAGCTACGGGCTGAGGGCGCCGAGGTCCGCTTCGTCGGCGGCCAGCGGGCCGAGCTCGAGCTCGTGCCCGGCGCCGGCTACGAGCTCGACGTGCTGGCCGTCGAGGGCCTGAGCCGGACGAACCCGTTGCGCGCCGCCCGCGCCGTCGCCAAAGCGGCCGCGGCGGTGGTGCGCAGCGTCCGGCTGTTGCGCCGCGAGCGCCCGGACGCGGTGATGGGCGGCGGTGGCTACGTGGCGGGGCCCGTGGGGCTGGCCGCCGTGCTGCTGCGCATCCCGCTGGTGCTGACCGAGGCCGACAGTCATCTCGGCGTCGCCAATCGCCTGCTCGCGCCGTTCGCGCGCCGCGTGTTCCTGGCGTTCCCGATCGCCGGCCGCGACGGCGATCGCTACTGGGTGACCGGCCGGCCCGTGCCGGAGCCCTGTACGGACCGCGACGCCGCGCGCGCCGGGCTCGGCATCGACGCCGACGAGACCTGCGTGCTCGTCTTCGGCGGCTCGCTCGGCGCCCGGCGGATCAACGAGGCGGCGGTCGACGCGTTCGCCGCCGCGCCCTTCCGCGTGCTGCACGCGTGCGGGACGCGCGACCACGCCGAGCTCGCCGCGCGGCTGGGCGATCCGCCGCCGGCCAACTACGACCTGCGCCCGTTCATCAGCCCGTTCGCGCCCGCGCTGGCGGCAGCTGACCTGGTGGTCGCGCGCGCGGGCGGTTCGATCTTCGAGATCGCGGCCCACGGCCGGCCCGCGCTGCTCGTGCCCTATCCGCACGCGACCGCCGACCACCAGGCGGCCAACGCCCGCTGGATGGTCGACGGCGGCGCGGCGGTCGTCGTGCCCGACGACGAGCTGACCGCCGAACGGCTCGCGCGCGAGGTCGGGGATCTGCTGGCGGACCGCTCGCGCCTGGCGGCGATGGCGAACGCCTCGGCGAGCCTCGCGCGGCCGGACGCGGCCCGCGCGGTGGCCCGCGAGTTGCTGGGTGGCACGCCGTGACCAGCTCGCCACCCTGGGAGGGGCGCCGCCTGCACGTCGTCGGGCTGGGCGGCGCCGGCATGAGCGCCTACGCGCTGGCGGCACACGCGCTCGGCGCCACGGTGACGGGCTCCGATGCGGCGCCGTCGGCCTACCTGGATCGCGTCCGCGCGGCCGGGATCGACGTGGCGATCGGCCACGACGCGGCCAACGTCCCGGCCGGCGACGACGTCGAGGTCGTCCACTCCACCGCGATCCCCGACGACAACCCCGAGCGCGCCGAGGCACGCCGCCGCGGGTTGCCGGACCGCTCCCGGGCAGACCTCCTCGGCGAGCTCACCCGCCTGCGTCGCGTCATCGCGATCGCCGGGGCGCACGGCAAGACCACGACAGCCGCGATGGTGGCGCACGCGCTGCTGGAGTGCGGCCTTGACCCGGGTTATCTGATCGGCGGCGAGGTGCGCAGCACCGGCGCCAACGCCGCCTGGGGGACGGGGGAGTGGTTGGTCGTCGAGGCGGACGAGTCTGATCGCTCGATGCTCGCGCTCGACGTCGACGTCGCCGTGCTCACCAACGTCGACCTCGACCATCACGTCACCTACGGCTCGCTGGCCGCGCTCGAGGACGCATTCCGTGCGTTCCTCGCGGGCGCCGAGCAGCGCGTGGTGGCGCCGGGGCTCGAGCGTCTGGCGCCGGAGGGGGCGCACACGTTCGCTCCGCAGGAGCTCGAGCTCTCGTCCGGGGGCTCGCGGTTCGTCGCCGAGGGCGTGGAGGTTCGCCTCAAGGTGCCCGGCGAGCACAACGCCCGCAACGCGGCCGCGGCGCTGGCGGCGTGCCGGCTGGCGGGCGCCGATCCGACTCGGGCCGCCGCGGCGCTCGGGAGGGTTTCGCGGCGCCGGCCGCCGCTTCGAGCAGCTCGGGCAGACGGCCTCCGGCGCGCTGGTCGTCGACGACTACGCCCATCACCCCACCGAGCTGCGGGCGGCGATCGCCGCCGCTCGCACGCTGGAGCCGCGCCGGGTCGTGGCCGTCTTCCAGCCGCACCTGTTCTCGCGCACCGCCCATCTGGCGACCGAGTTCGGGGCGGCCCTCGCCACGGCCGAGACGGCCTGCGTGCTCGACGTCTACCCGGCCCGCGAGCGCGCCGAGGACTTCCCCGGCGTCAGCGGGCTGCTGGTTGCCGAATCCGCCGCCGACCACGCCGGCGGCAAGGAGATTCTCTGGCTTCCGAGCTTCGCCGACGCCGAGCCCGCCCTGCGCGCACGCCTGCGCGAGGGCGACGTCTGCCTCATCCTCGGCGCAGGCGACGTCGACGAGCTCGGCCGCCGGCTCGTGGCGGCCTAGGGATTCCAGTCGAAGCCGACCAGCACGGGCTCAGGGGCGAGCTCGATCTGGAACACCTCGCTGACGCCGCTTGCGATCTCATACGCCAGCGCGAGCAGCTCGCTCGTCGTGCCGGCCCCGCGGTTGGTCAGCGCCAGCGTGTGCTTGTCCGAGATCGCGATGCCGTCGGGATTGCCGTAGCCGCGGCTGAACCCGGCATGTTCGATCAGCCACGCCGCCGGGACCTTGACGCGGCCCGCGGCCGGCCATGACGGTGGGGGAGGGTCTCCGGCGCGCGCCCGCAGCTCGCCGTAATGGGCCTCCGTCAGGATCGGATTGGTGAAGAACGAGCCGGCGCTGACCGAATCGGGGTCGGCGGGGTCGAGCACCATGCCCTTGGCCCGGCGCAGGCCCAGGACCGTCTCGCGCACGGCGGCCAGCGGCGCGCCGGTGCCGAGCTCGACGCCCAGGGCGCCGGCCAGCTCGCCGTAGCGCACCGGGCGCGAGGCGTCCGAGCGCTGCAGCGCGTAGCTGACCGACAGCACGACCCAGCGGCCCGGCTCGCGCTTGAAGACGCTGGAGCGGTAGCGAAAGCCGCAGTCCTCGGGCCCGAGCTCGTCGATCTCATCGCGAGCGCGGTCGAGCACCCGGACCCCCACCAGCGTGTCGGCCACCTCCTGGCCGTAGGCACCGACGTTCTGGATCGGGGTGGCGCCCACCGACCCGGGGATCCCGGCGAGGCACTCGAAGCCGCTGAGCCCGGTCTCGACCGCACGTGCGACGAGCGGATCCCACGGCTCGCCTGCCTGTACGTCGAGCCGCACGATGCCCCCGGTGAGCACGTGCTCCTCGACGCCGCGGGTCAGGATGCGCACGACCGTCCCGGGGAAGCCCTCGTCGGCGACCACGAGATTGCTCCCGCCCGCCATGAGGAGCAGCGGCTCGCGGGCCGCGTCGGCCTCGCGCACGAGCGCGACGAGCTCTTCCTCGCCGCTCGCATCGACCAGCCTGCGTGGCGGCCCGCCGAGACGCAGGGTGGTCAGCTCGCTCAGCGGCACCGGCACGGCTCCAACGCTATTGGCGCTGTCGGAGGACGCGGGGCCTCGATGTCGAACTCCCTCGTGATGCGCCGGTTGCCGGCCCGCCTGCCCCACCTCCCTCTGCACCGGATACCAGCCCCCTCGCGCCGTACGGTCGCCGGCGCGCTGGTGACCCTGGCGATCCTGATCCCGCTGGGCTTCTGGGCTCGCGACTCTTCGCTGGTCGCCGTGCGCAACGTGGATGTCACCGGCGTCAGCGGCCCGCAGGCCGCTCAGGTCCGCCAGGCGATCAGCGACGCGGCGCAGGGGATGAGCACGCTGCACGTCGACACGGGGCGCCTACGCGACGCGCTCGCCCCCTACGCGATCGTCGACGACATCGTGGTGCACCGCGACTTCCCGCACACGCTCGACGTCACGGTGCGCCAGTACGTGCCCGTCGGCGCGTTGGCCCTCGGCGCCAGACGGGTGCCGGTCGCGGCTGACGGCACGATCCTCAACGGAACCCTGACCAAGGGGTTGCCCCTGATTCCGGTCGGAGCGCCGCCCGGAGGCGACCGCCTGGTCGAGAAGCGCGCGCTGCGGCTCGTCGGGCTGCTTGCCGCGGCGCCCACGCCGCTGCGGCGACGCGTCATCCGGGTGGGATACGGCCCGCACGGCCTGGCCGCCCGCCTCAGCAGGGGCCCGATCCTGTATTTCGGCTCCGACACGCGCCTTCGGGCCAAATGGCTCGCCGCAGCCCGTGTTCTGGGCGATTACACATCGCGCGGGACCACGTATCTGGACCTGAGAGTGCCCGAACGCCCCGCGGCCGGCGGCCTGGTGGCTCCGCCGCAGCCGGCGCCGGCGCCTGAGCCCGTCACGCCGCCCACGGAAACCACGCCAACAGCGGCTCCAGCAGCCGCCGCGGCGGCGACTCCGGCGACAACTCCCGCAACTCCCACCACAACCACGACCCCCGCAACCACGACTACAACGGCCCCGACAGCCCTCAACCCTCAACCACAGGTCCAGACTACTCCCTAGGCACAAAGCTCCTGCACAAGTCGAGGGTTGCGCTCCTGCAACGGGTCTTGCGCCCTAGACTTCCCTGCCGCGGGCGCCTACGGTGCATTTCGGGCGCCGGGTTTATGCGCCTGCAAAACCCTCAACGCTAACTCGAGGTTCGGACGGACGAGATCATGGAGAGCGGCGGCAGCTACCTCGCGGTCATAAAGGTCGTCGGTGTCGGCGGCGGCGGGACCAATGCGGTCAATCGCATGGTCGACGCCGGCCTGCGCGGCGTCGAGTTCATCGCGGCGAACACGGACGCCCAGGCGTTGCAGATGTGCGACGCCGACATCAAGCTGAACATCGGCCACGAGGTCACCAAGGGCCTTGGGGCGGGTGCGAATCCGGACGTCGGGTTCGCCAGCGCCGCCGAGTCGCGCGACGACATCAAGGAGGCGCTCAAGGGCGCCGACATGGTCTTCGTCACGGCCGGCGAGGGCGGCGGGACCGGCACCGGCGCCGCTCCCGTGATCGCCGAGATCGCCAAGAACGAGATCGGCGCGCTTACCGTCGGTGTCGTCACCAGGCCGTTCGAGTTCGAGGGCTCCCAGCGCAGCCGGCAGGCCGAGGACGGAATCGCGCGCCTGCGCGACGTCGTCGACACCCTGATCGTGATTCCCAACGAGAAGCTGCTGGCGATCGTCGAGCGGCGCACCTCGATCCTCGACGCGTTCCGCCAGGCCGACGACGTCCTGCGCCAGGGCGTCCAGGGAATCACGGACCTGATCACGATCCCCGGCCTGATCAACCTCGACTTCGCCGACGTGCGGACGATCATGACCGACGCCGGCTCGGCGCTGATGGGAATCGGCACCGGCTCGGGCGAGGACCGTGCCGCCGAGGCGGCGCGCAACGCGATCTCCAGCCCGCTGCTGGAGGAGAACGTCGAGGGCGCCACCGGCATCCTGCTGAACATCACCGGCGGGCGCGACCTCGGCCTGTTCGAGGTCAACGAGGCGGCCGAGATCGTCCAGGGCGCCGCGGAGTCCAACGCGAACATCATCTTCGGCGCCGTCCTCGACGAGGCGCAGGGCGAGGAGGTCCGCGTCACGGTCATCGCGACCGGCTTCGACCACGGCCGGGCACGGCCGCGCACCGCGCGCGACCAGGTTCGCGGCAGCGCCCGCGACCGCGGGCCCCGCATCGACGATCGCCAGCGCTCTTCGCTGGAGATCCCCGACGACGAGATCGATATCCCGCCGTTCTTGCGCTGAGCGGCCGATTCAGGCCTCGCGAGCCTGGCGCAGCCCCGCTGTGCAAATCATCACTAATGGGGATTGCGATCCGTCCGCTGAAAAGCAGATGATCGCTCTACACATGCAGAAGCTCACCGCCAAGGATCTGGCCGAGCACGTGACGCAGCTGGAGAAGGCCTCAGTCGAGGCGCTCGACGAGCTGCTGACCGACCTGTTGGTCCAGGTCTATCCCACGAAGCTCACGCAAGACAGCTAAGGACGGCTCACCCGGACTTCAGGCTCGCGTCGTCGACGAAGAAGCTCGACGGCAGTGAATAGTCGGTCGTCGCCGAGAACTCCAGCCGCACCGAGCTACCCGCGTAGGCAGCCAGGCTCAACACGTCCTGGCGCCATGCGCCGGCCCCCGAGGCGTTGGTGAACGTCCTCGGCGTCGCCAGCAGCGCCCCAGTGCTGCTCAGCACTCGCACCCGGAAGTAGTCCCAGGCCGACGTCCCGGACTCTTGGGTGGTCATGTACCACCAGTAGGTGAGCCGTCCGTTGGCCGGGACCGTGACCGTCTGGCTGACCGCGTCGGTGCCGTTGTTGTAGCCGCCCAGATATGCCGAATAGCTGCCCGCATGGGGGCGCGTGGTGGTGATCAGCCCGTAACCGCCGCTCGACGTCTGCGTCCATGGGGTCGCGCCGGCCTCGAATCCACCGTTGACGATCGCGTCCGAACCCGGCGGTGGCGGCGGTGGCGGCGGCGGAGCCGAGCCGTTGACCGCGTTGGTCGCGTTGATCCGACCGCAGGTCCAAAGCGTCCCCGTGCCGGAGATCTTGTCGGCGTTCGTACAGATCCGATCGCGGATCTGGGCTCCGGTCAGGCCCTGCGATGCGAGCAGGCCGGCGAGCCCCGCCACGTGCGGCGTTGCCATCGACGTGCCGCTGATCGTGTTGTAGCCCGTTCCGAGCCACGTCGAGTAGATCGACGAGCCGGGCGCGGCCGCTTCGACCCAGGAGCCGTAGTTGGAGAACGACGATCGCACGTCGGTGCTCGTCGTCGAGGCGACGGCGAAGCAGTTGGGGTAGGCACCCGGGTAGGCGCTGCTGGTGCTCGAGGTGTTGCTGTTCCCAGCGGCGCAGGCCAGGAACACGCCCTTGTTCGCCGCATAGTCGACCGCTTGGGAGAGCGTGGTCGATCCCGACCCACCGAGGCTCAGGTTGATCACCTTGGCGCCGTGGTCGGCCGCCCACGTGATGCCGCTGGCCACGTTGGCCAGCGTCCCGCTGCCGTTGTTGTCGAGGACGCGGACGGGAATCAGCGAGCAGCCGGGACACATGCCGGCGCCGCCTGTCGCGTTGTTGGTCTCGGCGGCGGCGGTCCCGGCGACGTGCGTGCCGTGCCCGTTGCCGTCATCAGGCGCCGTGTCTCCTTGGACATAGTCGTAACCCGCCACGATCTTGGCATCGAGGTCGGGGTGGGTGCGGGTCACGCCCGTGTCGACGATGGCAATCCTGGTCGCCGCCGATCCGAGCGTCTTGTCCCAGGCCGTGAACGCGGCGATCCGCGACCACGCCCACTGCTGGCTCAGCGCGGGGTCGTTGGGCGTGAACGCCGCCTGATAGATGAAGTTGGGCTCGGCGAACTTGAAGCGCTTGTCGGCCTTGAGCTCGTTCTGCTTGGCCCTGTCGGCGGCCTTGCTGCGCCGTTCCTTCGTCTGGGGGAACTCGAGCGCGTAGACCCCGATGGCGGGGACGCTCTTGAGGACCCGGCCGCCATGGTCCTTGACCGCGTCGCTGCGCTCGTCCGAATCCATGCTTGACGTGAAAGCCACGACGAACTCGCCGGGCACCGCCTCCGCATCGACGTTCGTGCGCTCCTGGGCGCTCGCGCCCGGCACGAGCACCAGCATCGCCGCAACCACGAGCACGACGCTCGCCAGCCAGCCCCTGACCCGCATGCCCTACCTCCCGCTGCTCGACGTCTACTGCCCCTGTGCGGCGATCGTAACCCGGTCGCGGACCGCTGTGTGGAATTTGTTGCTCCGCTAGCCTCCGCGACTGCGGTGGCCGCCGACGTCCCTACGACCCTGCGTCGTACCCCCCTGCACGAGCGTCACATAGACGCGGGCGGGAAGATGGTCGCGTTCGCGGGCTGGGACATGCCGGTGCAGTACGAGGGCGTGCGCGCCGAGCACGTCGCGGTGCGCAGCGCGGCCGGCATGTTCGACGTCTCGCACATGGGCGAGATCATCACGAGCGGCCCGAGCGCGGAGGCGCTGCTCCAGCGCCTGCTCTCCAACGACGTCTCGAAGATCCCCGTCGGCGGCGCGCAGTACAGCGTCATGTGCCGCGACGACGGCGGCGTCCTCGACGATCTCTTCACCTACCGCCTGGAGCCCGACCGCTATCTGACGGTGACCAACGCCGCCAACCACGACAAGGACCTCGCGTGGTTCGGCCGCTGCGCCGCCGACTTCGACTGCGTCGTCGAGGACGCCCACGAGGACTACGCGATGCTCGCCGTGCAGGGTCCGCAGGGGCGTGAGGCGGTCCAGGCGCTCAGCGACGCGCCGCTGCCCGCGCGGATGACCTGCGCCGAGCGCATGATCGCCGGGACGCGGATGCTCGTCTGCGGCACCGGCTACACGGGTGAGGACGGCGTCGAGCTGCTGCTCGAGCCCGAGGCCGCGCCGCGCCTCTGGGACGAGCTGCTGCGCCGCCTGGTCACGCCCGCGGGCCTGGGCGCGCGCGACACGCTGCGGCTGGAGGCCTGCTTCCACCTCTACGGCAACGACCTGACCGAGGACCGCGGCCCGATCGAGGCCGGGCTCGGCTGGTGCTGCAAGGAGGACACCGGCTTCATCGGCGCCGAGGCCGTGCGCGCGGCGCGGGAAACCGACCCGGCCGAGAAGCTCGTGCCCTTCCGCTTCACGGGCCCCGGGATCCCGCGGCCTGGCAATCCGGTGATCGGCGGCGGCCAGGTGACCAGCGGCACGCTCTCGCCGTGCCTGGATGTCGGGATCGGCATGGCCTACCTGCCCACCGGGCGAGCCGCGGTCTCCACAGAATTCGAGATCGACGTGCGCGGCAAGGTGCGCGGCGCCGTCGTGGCCAAAAAGCCCCTGTACAGCAAGGAGACCGATGGCTGACGCGAGCTACCCCGACGACCTGCTCTACCACCCCGAGCACGACTGGGTGAAGATCGAAGACGACGTGGCCACGTTCGGCATCACGTGGTTCGCGCAGGACGCCCTCGGTGAGGTCGTGTTCTTCGACCCGCCCGAGGTCGGCTCGACGGTGACGGCCGGGGACTCCTACGCCGAGGTGGAATCGGTCAAGGCGGTCTCGGACGTGATCGCGCCACTTTCGGGGGAGATCGTCGAGGTCAATACGGCGCTCGGCGACGGTCCAGAGGCCATCAACAACGACCCCTATGGTGAGGGGTGGATGGTCAAGGTGAAGCTCTCGGATGCGTCCGAGGCAGACGCGCTGCTGGATGCGGCGACGTACACCTCGCAGCTGGACTGACTCGTGTCTCGATACACCGCCGTCACACCCGAGGATTTGCGGGCGATGCTCGACGCCATCGGCATCGCCTCCGTCGACGAGCTCTTCGCGCGGCAGGTGCCTGCCGGCGTGCGGCTCGGGCGTGCGCTCGACCTGCCGGCGGGATTGCCCGAACAGGACGTCTACGAGCACCTGCGCGAGCTCGCGGCGCGCAACGTCTCGGTCGAGGACGAGATCTCGTTCCTCGGCGCGGGGATGTACGACCACTACGTGCCGGCGCTGGTGGACATGCTCACCGAGCGCTCGGAGTTCTTGACGCCGTACACCCCGTACCAGCCCGAGGTCTCCCAGGGCACCTTGCAGGCGATGTTCGAGTACCAGACCGCGATCAGCGAGCTGACCGCGCTGCCGGTGTCGAACGCCTCGGTCTACGAGGGGCCCAGCGCGGTGGCCAGCGCGGCGTACCTGGCCAAGCTGGCGAACCGCCGGACGCGGCTGGTCGCCTCGGCCGGCCTGCACCCGCACTCGCTCGAGACGCTGCGCACCTACGCGGCGGGCTTCGGGGCCGAGGTCGTCGAGGTGCCGCTGCGCGACGGCGTCACGGACGCGGAAGCCTGGGCCGAGGCGATCGACGTCCAGACCGGCGCGGTGTTCCTCCAGCAGCCCAACGTGCTCGGCGCGGTCGAGGACGTCGCGGCGCTGGCCGGCGCCGCGCGCGAGGGCGCGGGCGACGACGTCGTGGTCGTCGGCTCCTACGACGCGATCGCGCTGGGCGTCCTGGTGCCGCCCGGGCGAGTGCGGCATCGACGTCTGTGTCGGCGAGGGCCAGCCGCTCGGCAACCGGCTCGACTACGGCGGGCCGTCGTTCGGCTTCTTCGCCTCCACCCAGGCGCACCTGCGCCGCATGCCGGGGCGCATCGCCGGAGAGACCGTCGACGTCGACGGCCGCCGCGGGTTCGTGCTGACGCTCCAGACGCGCGAGCAGCACATCCGCCGCGAGAAGGCGACCCACAACATCTGCACCTCGCAGGCGCTCAACGCGCTCGCGGGCGTGGTCTACCTGTCCTGGCTCGGGCGGCAGGGCATCGTCGAGCTCGGCGAGCTGCTGCTCGCCCGCACCCACTACGCACGCGAGGCCCTGTGCGCGCTGGACGGCGTCTCCAAGCTGCACGAGCAGCCGGTGGTGCGCGAGTTCGCCGTGCGGCTCGAGTGCGCGCGGGATCGGTTTCCCGCGTGATCGAGCGTTGCGTGGCGGCGGGCGTGAACCCGGGCGTGCCGCTGGCGCGGCTGGGCCTCGACGAGGACGGCCTGCTCGTGGCGCTCACCGAGCGGCGGTCGCGGGCCGACATCGACCGGCTCGTCGACGTCCTCGGCGCCGCCGTCACGGCGGAGCGGGAGGCGGTGGCCGTATGAGCGTCGTCCGAGGCGGCTCGCCGCTGCAGCACGAGCAGGTGCGCACGATCTTCGAGAAGGGCGCGCCGGGGCGGCGTGCGTTCGTCTGCCCGGAGCTCGACGTGCCCGAGGCGCCCGACGCCCTGCCCGAGCGGTTCCGCCGCGCCCGCGGGCCGCAGCTGCCCGAGCTGTCGGAGCCCGAGCTCGTCCGCCACTTCGTACGACTGTCAAAGCGCAACTTCGACCTGGACTCGGGCTTCTATCCGCTCGGCTCGTGCACGATGAAGCACAACCCGCGCCTGCACGAGCGGGTGGCCGCGCTGCCTGGCCACGCCCGGCTGCATCCGCTCCAGAACCCCGCGCGGGCACAGGGTGCGCTGGAGCTGATGTGGCGGCTGGAGCGCTCGCTGTCGGAGATCGCCGGGCTGCCGCACGTCTCGCTGCAGCCCAGCGCCGGTTCGCACGGCGAGCTGGCCGGCGTGCTGCTGACGCGCGCCTACCACGCCGACCGGGGCGAGCCCGGTCGCACCAAGGTGCTGACGCCCGACACCGCCCACGGCACCAACCCGGCGACGGTGACG
This sequence comes from uncultured Actinomycetes bacterium, assembly GCA_963825415.1. GTDB lineage: Bacteria > Actinomycetota > Thermoleophilia > Solirubrobacterales > Solirubrobacteraceae > BP-464. Next base: position 213,943 of record CAWGTD010000009.1, read on the forward strand.
ATGGCCGGCCTGGAGGTCGTCAAGGTCGCGACGAACCCCGACGGCGGCGTCGACCTCGACGACCTGCGGGCCAAGGCCGCAGACGACACCGCCTGCCTGATGCTGACCAACCCCAACACGCTTGGGATCTTCGACCCGAACATCGAGGAGATCGCGGCGGTCGTGCACGGGGTGGGGGGCACGCTCTACTACGACGGCGCGAACCTCAACGCGGTCATGGGCATCAGCCGGCCCGGCGACATGGGCTTCGACATCGTGCACTTCAACCTGCACAAGTCGTTCACGCAGCCACACGGCGGCGGCGGGCCGGGCTCGGGGCCGATCGCGGTTTCCGACCGGATCGAGCCCTACCTGATGGTCCCGCGGATCGTGCGTCGAGACGACGGCTCGTTCGACCTCGAGGAGGACGGGCGGCCGAAGTCGATCGGGCGCCTGCGCGGCTTCCAGGGCAACTACGGCACGTTCGTGCGCTCGTACGCCTACATCCGCTCGCTGGGCGCCGAAGGCCTGCGCGACGCGAGCGAGACGGCCGTGCTCAACGCCAACTACCTGCTGGCGCGGCTGCGCGAGCTCGGCGTGGCCGACCGCCTGCCGCTGGCGTTCGGCGAGCTGTGCATGCACGAGTTCGTCCTGTCCGGCGCGCCGATGAAGCGCGAGCTGAAGATCAAGACGCTCGATCTGGCCAAGCGCCTGCTCGACCACGGCTTCCACCCGCCGACCGTCTACTTCCCGCTGCTGGTCGACGAGGCGCTGCTGGTCGAGCCCACCGAGACCGAGACGCGCGAGACCCTCGACGCGTTCGCCGAGGCGCTCGCCGACATCCTGCGCGAGGCCGCCGAGGATCCCGAGATCGCTCGCGCGGCGCCCTACACGACGCCTGTTCGCCGCCTCGACGAGGCCGCCGCCGCCAAGCGGCCCGTCATCCGCCAGGCGCTTTGACCCAGACGCTCTAGACACCGTCCGGCCTCCGGCCGGGAGGGACCCACCTCCGGCGGCCACGTGGCCGCCTCCGGCACCCTCTAGGCCGAGCGGCTGAAGCGCTCGTCCGCGGCGTGGTCGCCGGCCTCCGCCGGCGGCGCCTGGGCCGCCCGCTGGGCGGCGTTGCTCGCCGCGCACAGCTGGGTGAAGCCGGCCTGGAGGAAGTCGCTGACCGCGCTGGTGCCGAGCAGGGCGGTGACGACGCGCGCCTCGCGCGGGCGGGTCAAGCGCAGGCCGACGAGCGCAAGCGAGCTCCAGGCCCCGACGCAGCGCGTGCAGCTCAGCAGCTCGCCGACCGCGTAGCGCAGGCCGTCGCCCTTGGGTCGGCGCTCGCCGCCGGGCAGCTCCTCGAGGAACGGCTCGCGGACCCACGTGTCGACCTTCTCCTTCGAGATCAACTTGGCCAGCGCGAAGGCGGCGAGGCCGAGCGGCACGACCTCCGCTTGGCGGATCGGCTCGTCACCCTGGTCGCGGGCGGCGAGCAGCGTCGCGGCGACGAGCGCGCCGTAGCCGGCGCTCAGGACGGCGTAGTCGGTCGGCCGGGTCGGTGTCTGCGCAACGGAATCCATTCCGTGGTCTCGCTACCCGGGCCCGGCGATGCGCACACGCGTCCAGTGCCCTTGCCCCCGCGACCGCATTGCGGATAGCGTCGCGCCGCGGCTTCGAATCTCAAGCAACGAGAAAGGGCGGGACGGATGCAACGACTGCACAGGCGTCTGGGGGCGCCGCTCCTGGCGATCATCGGCTTTGCCGCTTTGGCGGCCGCCGCTCCGGCGGGCGCAGCGGTGGCGGTGCCGGGCGGATGGGTCTACACGGTCTCCAACGATCCGGGGCCGGGCGCCAACACCGTCGTGGCACTCGACTACTTCAGGACGGGGTCGCTGCGGCCCCTGCGTGCGCGCACGTTCCCGACGCGTGGCACCGGCGAGCGCTACGTCAAGGGCCAGTCGCTCGCCATCCTGGCGGGCGATCACCAGATCGCCACGAGCCCCGACAAGCGCTTCCTGCTGGCGGCCAACCAGGGCTCGAACACGATCGCGGTCTTCCGCATCAACCGCCGCACCGGCGGGATCACGCACGTGGCGGGCTCCCCGTTCCCGTCCGGCGGCGTGGGGCCGACGGCGATCGGCGTGTCCGGCCGCCGAGTCGTGGTGGCCAACAAGGGCATGCGCCCCGGCGAGCCGCCTCCGGGTGCCGGCAACCTCGTGAGCTTCAGGTTCTCCAGCGCGGGCCGGCTCACGCCGGTCTCGACAGTCGCTTCGCCCGGCGCGCCGCTGGACGCCTCGATCGCGCCGAACGGCAGCACGGTGTTCGACAGCGACTTCCTGGCGTTCAAGCTGCACGTGCTGCACCTCGGCAGCGACGCCACGCTGACCGACGGTCCCGCCGGCCAGTTCGACTTCGATCCGGCCGTCACCGCGGACCGCTCGGCGCCGCCCGGCTTCCCGCCGGACGCGCCGAAGCTGGCGTTCGGCATCGGTGTTCACCCGACGCAGTCCTACGTCTATTACACCGCGACCGTGTCCGAGCGGATCGCGATCTACACGTACGACCCGGCGGGCAACATGACGTTCGTCAAGGCGGTCGACAACCCGGGCGTGGCGGCGCCGTGCTGGAACACCGTCACCCCGAACGGGCGCTACATGTACACGGCCAACCGGGTGACGAAGGACGTCACCGCGTGGCGGATCTCGCCCGACGGCGCCGACCTGACACGGCTGGGCGACTACAAGCTGCCCGAGGCGGGCGGCACGGGCAACATGGCGGTCTCCGCCGATGGCCGCACGTTGTTCGTCAACGCGGCCCACGACGACGCCGACATCCCGTTCGAGACGCCCGACGACGGCAACTTCGTCGAGGCCTTCCGGATCAACGGCGACGGGTCGTTGCGAGCGCTGAGCGTGGCCGCCCTTCCGGTGCGCTTCAGCACGATTCCGCTGGGCCTGGCGACCGTCGGCTACCGCCGCTAGCGGTCTGCAATGGAACATGCCGCGGTCACGCCAACGTGGCCGCGGCATTGACCTCGGCGACCCCGGGCGGATAGAAACACGCACACAGGTTCGGCGCGAATCGAGCGCCTCCCTCCGACAACCGACGGATTTCGCTCGACGAGCGGGAGAAAGGAACCCCACATGGTGTGGAAAAAGGCAGGCCGCACGGCGCTGACCGTTGCTGTCGCGACCGTAGGAATCGGCGCGACGGCCGGAACCGCTCATGCGGCGGCCGGGCACGTCTACACGATGACCAACGCCGAGGCCGGCAACGCCGTCGTCGTCTTCAACCGCGACTCGAAGGGCCGGCTCTACCAGGGCGGCGTCTACGAGACCGGCGGCAAGGGCATGGGCGGCAACCAGACCTTCCCGGTGCCGATCGCCGACTCCGACGGCCCGCTGCGACTGACGCCTGACGGCAAGGTTCTCTTCGCGACCAACATCGGCAGCAACTCGGTCACCTCCTTCCGCGTGCGGAAGAACACCCTCATTCGCGTCCAGACCGTGGACTCGGGTGGCGTGCGGCCCAACGCGGTCGACGCGGCCAAGGGCTTCATGTACGTGACCAACGCCGAGTCGGCCACGATGACGGGCTACCGCTACACGAGCAGCGGGCGCATGACGCCGATCGCCGGCTCGACGACGGCGCTGGCCGCTGACAGCCTGCCGGCGGCGGTGCGGATCGACCCTGAGCACGCCTACCTCGCCGTCACCGAGCGCGGGGCCAACCAGACCGCGCGGTACCCGCTGGACGCCTCCGGAGTCCCGGGTGCGCCGGTCAACTACCCGGCCGCCGCGGGGAGCGCGCATCCGTTCGCGCTGTTCCTGACCAGCAACGACGTGATGCTCACCGGCGACGAGGGCAACCCCCCGCCGGCCGGGCCGGGCGGTGACTCGCGGCTGAACTCGTTCAACGCGGCCGACACCAGCAACACCAACCCGATCGACACCCAGCCCGACGGGGAGACGGCGACCTGCTGGATCGAGCTGACCGGTAACGAGCGGTTCGGCTTCGCCACGTCGGCCCTCAGCGGCAACGTGACGACGTTCACCCTCGGCACGGACGGCAAGATCGCGGTGACCGGCGCGCAGCACGTGCCCGACTTCGTGGCGAGCGACATCGGTCGCTCGAGCGATTCGAGGTTCGTCTACGTGGTCAGCATCGACGTGGACCCGATGGCGCTGGCCTTCAAGTCCGCGCGGGTCGTGATCTACAGCGTCGGCTCGACCGGCCTGCTGACCAAGGTCGGGCAGACCCCGGCCAGCCTGCTGGGCAGCACCGCCGGCCTGCAGGCCCGCTGATCTGGCAGCGCCGCGCCGCCCCCACGCGGGGGCGGCGCGGTGCACCAACCCCCGAGAGGAGTACGAGGATCATGGCCAAGACCCCGCACGAATCCCGCGCGGACGCTGCTGACATCTCCGCCTGGTTCCTCGGGCCCAAGGCCGAGCACGCCGACAACTTCGAGCGGACGGTGCACTACGTCCTGTCGGACTACGTGCACTGGCGGCGCAACTTCTTCCCGAACGACCCCACGGTCATCAGTCGCGAGCGGCGGCGGCAACACGAGCTCTTCCAGGATCGCCTCAACGAGCAGCTCGACGAGATCCTCGGCGAGCTGAAGGCCGACTTCCCGTTCTTCCACCCGCGCTACATCGCGCACATGGTGTCCGAGCAGCTGACGCCCGCCGTCCTCGGGCTGATCGCCGGCGTCCTCTACAACCCCAACAACGTCTCCGAGGAGGCGGCGCCGGTCAGCGTGCGCCTCGAGCTCGAGGTCGGCCGCATGGTCGGCGAGATGCTCGGATTCGATCCCCAGCGGGTCTGGGCGCATCTGACATCCGGCGGCACGATCGCCAACCTCGAGGCGCTGTGGGGGGCGCGCAGGACACAGTTCGCGCCGCTGGCGCTCAAGGACCTGTGTTCAGAGCACAAGCTCGACTTCGAGATCGAACTGCCCGGTGGCAACGGGAACGGTGTCGCTGGGAGGCGCCGACCCGGCACAGCTCGTGGCGTTGCGCCCTCATGCGGCGTTGCGGGTGCCACGGGCGCTGACGGCCTATCTCGTCAACGAGCACGTCGACGGATCCCGAGGTCGGCGGTCGAGATGGTCTCGACCGCGATCGACGAGAGCCAGTGGAACGTCGTCAAGCGCGGCTTCCACAACGTCGCCGCCAAACTGGGCAAGCAGCCTGTGGTCTTCGCCCCGGCGACGGCGCACTACTCGATCAAGAAGGCCTGCGCCCTGCTCGGCTACGGCCAGGACGCCCTGCACCTGGTCCCGATCAACACGCACTTCCGCCAGGAGCCCGCCGTGCTGGAGTCGATGCTGCGCAGCGTCGGCGACGACGAGTACATCGCCTTCGTGATGGGGGTTGCCGGCACCAGCGAGGAGGGCGCCGTGGACCCGATCCACGAGTTCGTCGCGCTGCGCGACCGCTACGCGGCCGAGACCGGCAAGGACTTCTGGCTGCACGTCGACTGCGCGTGGGGCGGCTACGCGGCGAGCATCGTCCGCGGCCATGACATCGCTCCCCAGGCCGACCCCGTCAAGGAGGCCGCGGCCTACGCCGAGTCGATCGACGCGCGGCATTCATTCAACGTCGACTTCGGCGACGGCCCCAGCCCCAGCCGAGAGGTCTTCTGGAGCGACCCCGACGTCATCCGCGCCTATCTGGCGATCGGCCAGGCCGACTCGGCGACGATCGACGCTCACAAGCAGGGCTACATCCCCTATCCAGCCGGGATCATCGTGTTCGCCGAGGGCCTGATCACCGAGCTGCTCACCGAGAAGGCGAACGTGACCTTCGAGCCCGAGGAGAAGACGTTCCGGGGTATCGAGGACCCGCCGACGATGGACGCCGTCGGCCCGTACATCATCGAGGGCTCCAAGCCGGGCTCGATGGCGATCAGCTGCTGGCTGGCCCACAAGACCGTCCCGCTGACGATCGACGGCCACGGCCAGATCGTCCGCGAGACGGTGGGGGCCTGCGCGCCAGCTCGCGCGCTACTTCGGCCTGCATGCGCGCCTGTTCGAGACGCTTCGAGGCCGACGACGGCATCGCCGAAGGCGACGGCGAGGGGTTCACGTTCATCCCGCATCCACGACCCCGACCTCAACATCCTGTGCTGGATCGCCCGGCCGATGGAGCGGACGGCGAACGGCCTGGTCCAGAACGACGCCTCGCTCGAGCGGCTCAACGTGATCAACGAGCAGATCTATCGCCGCATGGGCGAGATGGCCGACATCGGCGGCGAGAAGATGCCCTACGGGCATCCGGCGTTCGTGTCGCGCACCAAGCTCGAGCACACCGAGTACACGACCGACTCGATGCGCGACAGCGCTGGAGCGCATCGGGGTGGGCGCGGAGGAGTACGAGCGCGAGGGCCTGTTCATCCTGCGCTCGGTGGTGATGAACCCCTTCTACCGGCTGGCCGAGGACGAGGCCGGCAAGGACTACCTGCTCGACTACGTGCGCGAGATGCACCGCACGGTGCGCGAGATCCTGCGCACTCAGGCCGGCGACCGCGCGGCGGTCTGAGCCCTAGCGCGCGGCGCGGCGCACGAACAGCGTCTTGCGGCGGCCGGCGGTGCGCCCGTCGGTCGTCCTGGCCGACACCCGCACGATGTAGCGGCCGCGCTTGAGCTTGCGGCCGACCCGGCGGATCGTGTTGTTGCCGACCTTCCCCGCGGCGCGGTAGGTGGCGACGCGGTTGCCCGCCTTCTCCACGTACAGGGTGACCGCGGCCACGTCGTTGAGGCCGAAGCTGACGCTGGTGCCGCGGCGCCCCGCGCGCGGCCGCTCCGGAGCGAGGTCCAGCGGCGACATCACGAGCTTGGGCGGCGTGCAGCCCGCGATCGTGACCGTCGAGCTCGACGTCGCCTGCTCGCCGTTCTGGCTCGTGAACGCGCCGTTGAACGCGTAGTCGCCGCACTTGGCCGGGTTGGTGGCCAGCGAGCGCGGCGCGCCGTCGAGGCTGAGCGTGAAGCTCGTCGTCAGCGTGTTGGGCAGGCCGTCGAAGACGGTGTCGAAGCCGAAGTCGCTGCTGCGCAGCTCGACGAAGCCCTCGATCGTCTGATGCTGGTTGAGCATGTCGTTGTTCAAGAAGACGATCAGCTTGATCTTGTTGCCCGCGGGCCCGCCGTAGTGGACGGTGCCGGTCAGCTGGACCGGTAGCGCCAAGACCGACGCCGTGGCGGCCGCGCTGCCGATCTTCGAGCCGTCGGGGCAGGCGCGCTGCGCCTCCTGCTCGGCGCTGCAGATGTCGAGCGACACGGCGTGCTCGGCGCCGTGAACCCGGCGGGGAACGAGACGCGCACCGTCTTGTTGGGCGTCTCGCCGCCGGCCTGCGTGATCGTGGAGGTGATCGCCGGCGGCGTCGACGGCGTCGTCGGGTCGATCGTGACGGCCAGCTTCGGCGCGTAGGCGGCGGACGCTGCCGTGGGCAGGGCGAGCGCCAGGAGGATGGCGAGGGCCCTCGCCAGGTGGGACGGGCGAGGCACCGCCAGAGGGTAGCCTGCCGCCCGCATGGCGCCGGTGATCTTCAGCGGGATCCAGCCCACGGGATCCAAACACCTGGGCAACTACATCGGAGCGATCCTGCAGTACGTCGAAGGGCAGGATCGCGCCGATCCCGCGATCTACTGCATCGTCGACCTGCACGCGATCACGGTCGCCTACGACCCGGCCGAACTGCGCAGCGGCATCTACGACCTCACGGCGCTGCTGCTCGCCTCGGGGCTCGATCCCGACCGCTGCGTGCTGTTCCGCCAGAGCGACGTCCACGAGCACACCGAGCTGTGCTGGCTGCTGGCCAGCTTGACCCCGCTCGGCGAGCTCAACCGCATGCACCAGTTCCGCGACAAGTCGGCGGCGCAGCGCGAGCTGGTCAGCTCGGGGCTGCTCTTCTACCCGGTGCTCCAGGCCGCCGACGTGCTCGCCTACCGCGCCGACGAGGTGCCCGTCGGCGAGGACCAGCGCGAGCATCTCGAGCTGATGCGCGACGTCGCGAAGCGCTTCAACTCGCGCTTCGGCAAGGACGTGCTCGTCGTTCCCCGCCACCGGATCCCGGAGGTGGGCGCGCGGATCATGGATCTCCAGTACCCCGACCGCAAGATGTCGACGACGGGCGGCAGCGAGGAGGGGACGGTCTACGTCCTCGACGAGCCGAAGGCGATCGAGAAGAAGATCAAGCGTGCGGTCACCGACCCCGACGACCCGCCGCGCATCGAGCGCTCGCCCGAGAAGCCCGGGGTGACCAACCTGATCGACGTGCTGGCCGTGGCGCGCGGCGAGAGCCCGGACGCCGTCGTGAGCTCGCTGGCCGACGCGCGTGGATACGGGGACCTCAAGGCGGCCACCGCGCAGGCGGTGATCGAGATGCTCGCGCCGGTGCGCGACGCCTTCGCGACGCTGCGCGCCGACGAGGCCACGCTCGAGGAGGTGCTGGCGGCAGGCGCCGAGAAGGCGCGGGCGATCGCGTCGCGGACGCTCGCCGACGTGCGCGAGGTGATGGGCATCGGTCCTCCGCCGGGGCGCCCTCTACGCTGACCACGGTGCTGATCGAGGACCTCGATCTCGATCTGGAGGTCTTCTCCGGGCCGTTCGACCTGCTGCTGACGCTCGTCCTCAAGGAGGAGGTCGATCTGATGGAGGTCCAGCTGGCCGAGGTGGTCATCACCTACCTGGACTTCCTGCACGCGCGCGGCGAGCTCGACCTCGAGGCCGCGACGGAGTTCCTCGTGCTGATCGCCGCGCTGCTGGAGCTGAAGTCGCGCATGCTGCTGCCGCGCGAGGACGAGGAGCTGCTCGACCTCGATCCGGGCGAGGCGGCGGAGGAGCTGCTGGCGCGGATGCTCGAGGCGCGGCGCTACCGGGCGGCGGCCGATCACATCGCCGGCCGGCTGGAGACCGAGTACGGCGTCCGCTACCGCTCCGCGCCGCTGCCGGGCTGGCTGCGCCGCGCGATGGTGGATTCGGCCCAGCTACCCGAGGCCGTCTACGCGCCGGCACGGCTCGGCAAGGCGATCGGCGGGCTGCTGCGCCACCCGCCCGAGGTGAGCCTGCGCCATCTCACGATTCCCCGCGTCTCCGTGGGCGAGCGCCTGGCGCACCTGCGCCATCTGCTGCGGCGCGGCGCCTGCTCGTTCGACGAGGCCGTGCAGGGCGCCGACAGGGTGACCGTCGCCGTGACCCTGTTCGCGCTGCTCGAGCTCTACAAGCAGGGCGAGGCGACGTGGCAGCAATCCGAGCCGTTCGGGGACATCCGGATCGAGGCCCAGGCGGCGCCGGCGCGTTCGGAGGCGGTGGCGTGAGCGAGCTGGCGCGAATCCTCCAGGCGCTGCTGTTCCTCTCGCCCGATCCGGTGCCGGTCGCCGAGCTGGCCGATGCCGCGGGGGCGAGCGAGGCGGAGGTTCGCGAGGCGTTGGACGAGCTGAGCGGCCGCGAGGGCGGGCTGCTGCTGCGCGAGGTCGCGGGCGGATTCGCCCTGGCGACCGACCCGGTGGCCGAGGACGCGGCGCGCCGGCTGCTGGCCAAGCCACGCACCCCGCCGCTCACGCCGGCGCAGGCCGAGACGCTGGCGATCGTGGCCTACCTCCAACCGGTGTCGCGCCCGGAGATCACGCGGATCCGCGGCGTCAGCGCGGACTCGGCGGCAGGCACGCTGCTGGAGCGCGGCCTCGTCGAGGAGTCGGGGCGCTCGCAGTTCGGCGCGGTCCTCTACCGCACGACGCCGTTGTTCCTGAAGCTGTTCGGGATGACGTCGCTCGACGAACTGCCGGACGTCGGCGAGTGGGACCCGACGCCCGAGGAGGAAGCCGACCTGCGCGAGCGCCTGTTGAAGGCCGGCGAGGCGCGCAATCCCACACCGCCCGTCCAGCCGGACCCCGTCGAGGCCTGACCCACGGGCGAGTGCCCGTGCTGCTTTCGGCGCGAGGCGGGGCTGGCGGGTTCTGGGCAGCGAGGGGCGAGGAGGCCACTGGTTGCGCGAACGCGCGCGTCTCTCGCGAGCAAGCGGGTGCCTCTCGCGACGGTTGACGGTCGACTGCGGGCGTTGGGCTATCAAACCCACCACGTAGGAGCATTTGATCGCCCAGCGCTGATCGCCCGGCGCGAATGGCCCGCTGGTAGCCGCGGTTGCTGACGAGCGACGCGGGCGATTGCGCAGGCGGGCGCCTCCTTTTCCCCTAGCTGCCCTGTCGCTTCATCGAGTGAGCAGTTGACCGCGCTATACGCGGCGAAGTGCGCACTCGATGCGTGGAGCGCCTGCGCGGCAAAGCACGCTGGCGAACGGGTAGCGGCGAAACGCATGACCCGCGGCGCGGGACCATGCGTACATGACCCCGCGCGGGACCGACTGGTGGCTCGCCGCGCTGGTCGCGCTGCTGGCGATCAGCGGCATCGCGACGTGGTTCTCCGCAACGCCGTCGGAGCGCTGGGTCTATGCGGTGCACGACGCGGGAGGCATCGCGCTCGGCGGCGTGCTGATCTGGAAGTTCCGACGGGTGTGGCGGCGGGTGCTCGACACCGAGCACTGGGACCGGCGGACGGGCGCCGGGCTCGCGGCCGGCGCGCTGGTCGGCGGCGCGCTGGGCTCGGGCGTTGCGTGGTCGACCGGCGCGAGCACCTCGGTCGCCGGCTACACGCTGCTGGCCTGGCACGCCGTGTTCGGCGCGATGCTCGCCGTCGTGGTGCTGGGCCACGCGATCGTCCGCGCCAAGCCGTTGCGGCCGCGCGACGTCGCCGACCGCCGCCAGTTCTTCGCGACGATCGGCGTCGGGGCCGGCGCCGTCGTGGCCTGGCGCGTGCAGCGGCCGGTCTCGCGCGCGCTCGGCCTCGGCGGCGAGAACCGGCGCTTCACGGGGTCGTACTCCGACGACGGCCGCGGAGAGTTTCCTGTGACCTCGTGGGTGGCCGACGACCCGCGGGAGCTGGATGGCGACTCCTATCGCCTGGAGATCGACGGCGAGGCCGACACGCCGCTGCGCCTGGCCGTCGCGGAGCTCGACCTCGGCGACGAGCTGGTGGCCACGCTGGACTGCACGGGCGGCTTCGCGTGCACCCGCCGGTGGAGCGGCGTCCGGCTCGACCGCCTCGTCGGCCGCGCGCGCGCCGCGCGAGTCGGCGAGCCACGTGCGCGTGCACTCGAAGACCGGCTACCGCGCGAGCTTCGCGCTCGACGAGGCGGCCGGGATCCTGCTGGCGACCAGGGTGGAGGACGATCTCCTCAGCCACGGCCACGGCGCTCCCGCGCGCCTCGTCGTGCCGAACCGCCGCGGTTTTCAGTGGGTCAAATGGGTCACCCGGATCGAGCTCGCCGACGGCCCGGACCCGGCGGCGACGCTGTCGACCGTCTGGAGCAGCCTCACGCCTGAGGGACGGGGTCGGGCTTAGCCCTGAACCCGGTCCGCAGGCGCTGGAGCTCGTGCGAGCTGATGACGCGGTCCACGAGGCCGTATTCGACCGCCTGCTCGGTGGTGAAGAAGCGGTCGCGTTCCATGTCTTCGTGGACGCGTTCGCGCGGTTTGCCGGTGTGGTCGGCATAGATCTCCTCGATCCGTTCGCGCAGCGCAAGGACCTCACGTGCGTGGATCTCGATGTCGGACGACTGGCCCTCGAAGCCGCCGCTGGGCTGGTGGATGAGGATCCGGGCGTTCGGCAGCGCCGAGCGCTTGCCGGGCGCGCCGCCGGCGAGCAGCAGCGAGCCCATCGACATCGCGACCCCGAAGCAGATCGTCGCCACGTCGGGCTTGATGAACTGCATCGTGTCGTAGATCGCCAGGCCCGCGTAGATCTGGCCGCCCGGCGAGTTGATGTAGAGGCTGATGTCCTTGTCGGGGTCCTCGCTCTCCAGGTGCAGCAGCTGGGCGACCACGAGGTTGGCCACCTGGTCGTCGACCGGTGTGCCCAGGAACACGATCCGCTCGTTGAGCAGGCGGGAGTAGATGTCGAACGACCGCTCGCCGCGGGCGCTCTGCTCGATGACCATCGGGACGAGTGGCATTCGTTTCTCCGATCTCCTACACTTGACAACCTAATGGTTGGCAAAGAGAGTAGCAACCAAACGGTTGTCAAGCGCGAGGTCGAGATCGAGGCCTCTCCCGAAGACGTATGGGAGGCGGTTTCCGACCCCGGGCGCTGGCTCGGCGATGAGGTCGAGGCGCCTGACGGGCTGGAGCCCGGTGCGGAGATCGTGGTCCGCGACGCCGACGGCGAGCGTCACGGCCGCGTCGAATCGGCGGATCCGCCCGCCCGAGTCGTGTGGTGGTGGTGGCGCGACGACGAGCCCGCGACCCGCGTGGAGGTGCTGGTCGTCGCCGCGCCCGCGGGTGCCCGGGTGGTGGTCGTCGAGACGCAGCCCGCAAGCCTGCCGGTGCTCGCCGCCGGCTGGACGCCGCGTCTGCGCCTGCTCGCCGGCGCCGCGCGCGCGCTCGTCGCCGCCTGACCGATGTCGGCCTCCGATCCACTCGGCCCGGTGTTCGCTGCGCTGGCCGACCCGACGCGGCGGCAGGTCGTCGAGGCCGCGCTGGACGGATCGGTCACGGTGCCGCGATTGACCGCGCAGCTGCCGATGTCCCGACAGGCGGTGGCCAAACACGTAGACGCGCTCGAGGAGGCCGGCCTGCTGTGCCGCGAGGGCGAGGGGCGCCGGCTCTCCTACCGCCTGGAGCCGACCGCGCTGCGCGCCGCCACTCTGTGGCTGGAGCGCGTCGAGCGCGAATGGGACGACCGCCTCGCCCGCCTGAAGTCGGCGGTCGAGCGCTAGGCCGGAACGGCGGCGGCGGCCTTTGCCGCGAGCTGGCCGCAGGCCGCGTCGATGTCGCGTCCGCGCGTCAACCGCACCGTCGTGCGGACGCCGCGCTCCTCGAGCACCGCGCGGAACGTCCCGATCGCCTCGCCCGTCGACCCGGCAGTAGCGCGAGCCGGTCGGGTTGAACGGGATCAGGTTGACCTTGTAGATCCGCGGGTCGAGCAGCCGGGCAAGCGCCAGCGCCTGCTCGTAGCGGTCGTTGACGCCGTCGAGCATCACGTACTCGACGAACACCATCCGGCGGCGCCGCTCGTGGTGGCGCCGGCAGGCATCCAGGACGTCGGCGAGCGGATAGCGGTCGTTGACCGGCATCAGCTCGGAGCGCAGGGCGTCGTCGGGGGCGTGGAGCGAGAGCGCGAGGCGGATCGGCATGTCGCAATCGGTCAGCCGCTCGATGCCGGGGATCCAGCCGACGGTCGAGATCGCCGTGCGCCGGTGGGTGATGCCCAGCGAGGGCAGCCGCTCGCAAGCGGCGAGCACGGCGTCGATGTTGATCATCGGCTCGCCCATTCCCATGAAAACCGCGTGGTCGAGCGGCTCGATGCGGCGCAGGTGCAGGGCCTGGTCGAGGATCTCGCTCGCCGTCAGATTGCGGCCGAAGCGCATCTGTCCCGTCGCACAGAACGTGCAGGTCAGCGGGCAGCCCGACTGCGAGGACAGGCAGATCGACCGCCGGCCGTCGCGGTACTTCATGAGCACCGCCTCCACCGGCCGGCCGTCGTGGGTGGCGAACAGCGCCTTGACCGTGCCGTCGGACGACCGGGCCTCGTGGCGTGTCTCCAGCGAGGAGAACGGCACCTCGTCGGCCAGCCGGGCGCGCAGGCTCGCGGGGAGGTTGGTCATCTCCTCGTAGGACCCCGCGCCGCGGGCGGTCCACTCCCAGACCTGGTCGAGGCGGAAGGCCGGCTCGTCGGCCAGCGCGCGCTGCAGGGCGTCCATGTCCACACTGCCAATGTATGCGCCTGGCGAAGTACCTCGCCCACTGTGGCGTGGCCTCGCGCCGCGCCGCCGAGGAACTGGTCGCACAGGGCCGCGTGACGGTGGGGGGCGAGGTCGTCGAGGACCCGGCCCGCGATGTCGACGGCTCAGAGCCGGTCGTCGTCGACGGCCGCGCGGTCACGCCGCCTCCCGACCGGGTGGTCCACGCCGTCAACAAGCCCGCGGGCGTGGTCTCGACGGCGCGCGACACGCACGGGCGCCCCACGGTCGTCGACCTCGTGTCGTCCGAGCGCCGGCTCTACCCGGTCGGCCGCCTCGACGCCGAGACCACCGGCCTGATCCTGCTGACCGACGACGGCGAGCTGGCCAACCGCCTGATGCACCCGCGCTTCGGCGTGCCACGCACCTATCGGGCCCGCGTGCTCGCGGGCCCGGTGCCGAGCCGCGCGCTGCACGCGCTGCGCCACGGCATCCAGCTCGACGACGGGCTCACCGGGCCGGCGCAGGTCCGCCAGCCGCGCCCCGGCGTGCTCGAGATCACCATCAGGGAGGGGCGCAAGCGCCAGGTGCGGCGCATGTGCGAGGCGGTCGGCCACCCGGTCACGGCGCTGGAGCGGATCGCGTTCGGTCCCCTCCAGCTGGGCACGCTGCGGTCCGGCGCCCACCGGCTCCTGACCGCCCGCGAGGTGGAAGCGCTGCGCGCCGCGGCGCGCGAGCGCGGCCCGCGTAGGTAATGATGCCGCGTCCATGAGGCTGCACGCGCTGCGCGGGGCGACGACCGTCGACCGCAACGAGCCCCAGGCGATTCTCGGCGCGACCGAGTGGCTGCTGCGCGAGATCCTCAAGCGCAACGAGCTGTCCGCAGAAGACGTGGTGAGCTGCATCTTCACGCTCACCGAGGACCTCGACGCCGAGTTCCCGGCCGTGGCGGCCCGCAACATCGGCTTCAGCGCGGTGCCGCTGCTGTGCTGCCGCGAGGTGAGCGTCCCCGACGCCCTGCCGAAGGTCATCCGCATCCTCATGCACTACTACGCCGGCGACGACCACACGCCACGCCACATCTACCTCGGCGAGGCGCGCACGCTGCGCCTCGACATCGAGGGCGCCCAGTAGCCCGCTGACGGCCGCCCTTGTCCATCGGGCGGCTGCTCTTACGATGTGAGCGTGCCCCTGGAGTTCTCCGCGCGTGTAGGCCGCCTTCCGGATTACCCGGTGGCAGGCGGCTACGCGCTGCCGGAGGAGGTCGCTCTGCTGGCCTCCAACGAGTCGCCGTGGCCGCCGATCCCGGCCGTGGTCGAGGCCGCAGCCCGCGCCGCCGCGGGCGCGCACCGCTATCCCGACCCGTCCAACAGCGTGCTGCGCGGGGCGCTGAGCGCCCGCTACGGCGTGCCCGCCAACCGCATCGCGATCGGCAACGGCTCGGTCGACCTGCTGATGGCGGCCGGCGAGGCGCTGCTCGAACCCGGCGCGGAGGTCGTCTACGCCTGGCCGTCGTTCTCGGTCTATCCGCATCTGCCCGCCGCCTCGGGGGCGACGGCGATCGTGGTCGACCTCGACGCCGACCAGCGTCACGACCTCGACGCGATGGCCGAGCAGATCACGGTCGCCACGCGGCTGGTGATCGTCTGCAACCCCAACAACCCGACGAGCACCGCGCTGCCGCTCGCCGAGATCGCCGCGTTCGTCGAGCGCGTGCCGCCCGCGGTCGCGGTGATCCTCGACGAGGCCTACTGCGAGTTCAACCTGCTCGACGACCCCGACGCGTCGGTCGACCTGCTCGAGCGCCACCCGAACCTCGTCCTGCTGCGGACGTTCTCGAAGGCCTACGGGCTGGCGGCGCTGCGGGTCGGCTACGCGCTCTGCGGCTCGCAGGAGTTCGTTCGCGCCGTGCACCAGGTGCGCCAGCCGTTCGTCTGCAACGGCGTCGCGCAGGCCGCCGCGACCGAGGCGCTGCGCCACTCAGACGCGGTCGCCGAGCGCGTCGAGCGCACGATCGCAGCGCGGGTGGAGATCGAGGAGGGCCTGCAACAGCTGGGCATCGTGCCCGCCGAATCGCAGGCCAACTTCTGCTGGTTCGACCTGCCCGACGGCGCCGAGGAGGACGCGGTCGTCAGCGGCCTCTCCGACCGCGGCGTGCTCGTCCGGGCCGGCCGCGCGCTGGGGCGCGAGGGCGCGCTGCGCGTCACCTACGGGACCAGCGAGCAGAACCAGCGGTTCCTCACCGCCCTTGGCGAGCTGATCGCCTGATGTCGCGGGCGGTCCGGGCGGCGGCGCTGGGCGCCACGCTGCTCGCGGTGTCCGCACAGCAGGCCGCGGCCGCGCCGGCCCGCTGTGTGCGGGCGCCGAAGTTCGTCTGCTCCTCGGTGGGAGTCCCGCTCGACCGGACCGGCACGGTGCCGGGCACGATCCGGGTGCGCTTCGCCGCCCAGAACCGGCTGCGCGGCGGCAAGGTGCTGGTGGCGCTCACCGGCGGCCCGGGCCAGAGCGGCATCCCGTTCGGGCCGGGCTTCGCCGAGGATCTGCGGCCCGTCCTTCGCAACCACCGCCTCGTCGTCGTCGACCAGCGGGGCACGGGCGGCTCGCATGTCCTGAACTGCCCGGAGGTCCAGAGCCTCAGCGCGCTCGAGGAGATCCTGCCCGAGGACGTGCTCGGCTGTGCGTCACGACTGGGGCAGCTGCGCGACAGCTTCGCCACGATCGACTCCGTCGACGATCTCGAGGCGATCCGCGCGCAGCTGGGCGTCCCGCGCATCGCCATCTACGGCGTCTCCTACGGGACCTGGGTCGCCCAGCAGTACGCGCGCCGTTATCCCGACCGTGTGGAGCGGCTGGTGCTGGACTCGGTCGTCCCGCCCGACGCCGATCCCTGGGACCTGCGGATCACGCGCGCGCTGCCGCGGGTGCTGCGCGACCTCTGCGGCCGTGGCGTCTGCGCGCGCTTCACTTCCGACCCCGCGGCCGACCTCGCCGCGCTGGTCGCGCGGATCCAGGCGAGCGGCAGCCTGAAGGCGGTGGTCCGCGACACCCGCGGCGGCCGGCGCAACGTGGTGCTGACGCAGTACGAGCTGTTGTCGCTGCTGGTCGCAAGCGACCTCAACCCGTACCTGCAGGCGCGCCTGCCGGGAGCGTTGACGGCCGCCCGCAACAACGACCTGACCCCGCTGCTGCGCCTCAAGCGCGACGCGGCCGGCCCGGCCTCGGCGATCGGCGAGCTCAGCGCCGGGCTGTTCGTCACGACCACCTGTCTCGACCAGCCGCTGCCGTTCTCCTACGCCGACCCGATCGACGTCCGCGCCGCCCGCTCCGCCGAGGCGCTGGCCGCGCTGCCGCCCGAGAGCTACGCGCCGTTCGACCGCGAGACGATCGATCGCTCGAGCGCGTCGCAGATCTGCCTGCGCTGGCCCGACGGCGTGTTCCGGCCGGGGGCAACCAACCCGCTGCCCGACGTTCCGGCGCTCGTGCTGTCGGGCCTCGCCGACCTGCGCACACCGATCGAGGGCGCCCGGACGGTCGCCGCCGAGCTTCCCCGCGCCCAGGTGGTGCCGGTCGCGGGATCGGGCCACTCGGTGCTGACCTCCGACGTGACCGGCTGCGTGGATCGCGCTCTGACGCGGTTCTTCGCGGACCGGGCGGTGGGGTCGCCGTGCCGCGGTTTCACCGACGCGCTGCGCGTCGCGCAGATGCCGCCGCGGCGGCTGGCCGACGTCGAACCGACCTCGGGCGTGCCCGGGCCGCGCGGCCGGGTGCTGCGCGCCGCGGTGGCCACCGTCGGCGACGCGTGGACCACCGACAACGAGTCGCTCTACGCCGGCTTCAACGACACCAGCGGCGGCGGGCTGCGCAGCGGGCGCTTCTCGATCGTGCCGACCGGCAGCGGCGACCTGCTCGTCCTGCGCCAGATGGTCTACGTCCCAGGCGTGACGGTCAACGGGGCCGTGGTGGCCGCCGGCGGCCAGTTCACCGGCCGGATCGTCGTGCGGGCGCCGCAGGGGCTCTCGGGGCGGCTGCGCCTGGTCAACGGGCGGGTGCGGGGAACGCTGGGGCACCGCCGCGTCGCCGCCTCGGAGCGCGCGCTGGTGCGGGCCACGATCGCCAAGGCCGCGGCTCGTAACCTAGGTCCGACGGTGAGAGGACCCAGTGCGCCCTGAGGCAACATTCCAACTGCCACGACGGCCTCTGGATGCCCCCATGCCGCGTCCTCGGTCGGGGCAATACCACCGGTATTGCACCCTCCCTGCGTCCTTGCCTGGCGGCCCCAGAGTCTCGCCGTGCCAGGTGCAACGTCACCCCAAGGCCCACTGCCCATGATGATCGTGATGAAACCGACGGCGACGGAGGAGCAGATCCAGGCCGTCATCGACCGGATCGAGGCCGTCGGCGCCAAGGCACACCCCAGCCGCGGCGAGGAAGTGACCGTGATCGGCGCGGTCGGCGACTTCGAGCACGTCGCCCGCCTCGGCCTGGACGGCGCGCCCGGCGTCGACAAGCTCGTCCCGATCCTCAAGCCCTACAAGCTGGCCTCCCACCAGCTGCGCCACGGCCAGCCGTCGGTCCTGGAGATCTGCGGGCGCAAGGTCGGCGGCGACAACTTCGCGCTGATCGCCGGCCCGTGCACCGTCGAGTCGCGCGACCAGACGCTGACCACCGCCGACGTCGTCTCCGCGGCCGGCGCCACCATGTTCCGCGGCGGCGCCTACAAGCCGCGGACCTCGCCGTACGCGTTCCAGGGGCTTGGCCAGGAGGGCCTGCGGCTGCTCGCCGAGGCCAAGGAGCGCACCGGCCTGCCGATCGTCACCGAGCTGATGGACCCGCGCGACCTCGAGGCCGTCGCCGAGGTCGCCGACGTGATCCAGGTCGGCGCCCGCAACATGCAGAACTACTCGCTGCTCTCCGAGGTCGGCCGCTCCGGGATCCCGGCGCTGATCAAGCGCGGCCTGTCGAGCACGCTCGAGGAGCTGCTGATGGCCGCGGAGTACGTGCTCAAGGAGGGCAACGAGAACGTGATGCTGTGCGAGCGCGGGATCCGGACGTTCGAGACCGCGTACCGCTTCACGCTCGATTTGACTGCGATCCCGGTGCTCAAGGAGCTCAGCCACCTGCCCGTGCTCGTCGATCCCAGCCACGCCGCGGGGCGGCGCGACCTGGTCACGCCGCTGTCGCTCGCGGCCGCCGCGGCCGGCGCCGACGGCGTGATCGTCGAGGTCCACCCCGACCCCGAGCAGGCCATCTGCGACGGGCCGCAGGCCCTGCGCGCCGATGGTTTCGCCGAGTACGCCGCGCGGGTCGAGCAGGCGGCGGCGGTGGCCGGCAAGGCCTTCAGCGCCGCGGCCGCGTAGCGCGGCCGGCTGGACGCGTGCGCCTCGTCGTCGTCGGTACCGGCCTGATCGGAGGATCCATCGGGCTGGCCGCGCGAGCCAGGCTCGGCGCGACCGTGGTCGGCGTCGACCCCGACCCGAGCCCTGCGCTCGAAGCGGGCGCGATCGACGCGGCCGAGCCCCTTCAGGAAGCGCTGCGCGACGCCGACGCCGTGTTCGTCGCCACACCGGTGGCGCAGCTCGTCGACGCGCTGCGCGACGGTGGTGGCCGCCGCTCCGGCGGGCTGCGTCGTCACCGACACCGGCTCGGTCAAGCGCGAGGTGGTCGCCGCCATCGACGACGAGCGGTTCGTCGGCGGGCACCCGCTGGCCGGCTCCGAGACGGGCGGCGCCCGCGCCGCCCGCGAGGATCTCTTCGACGGCGCGACCTGGTATCTGACTCCGACCCGGCAGACCTCGGGCATGGGACTCGAGCGCCTGCACCGGCTGCTGACCGACCTGGGCGCCCGGCCGGCGGTGATCGAAGCGGAGACCCACGACCGCGTGATGGCGGCGGTCTCGCACCTGCCGCACGCGCTGGCCAACCTGCTGGTCGGCCGCGCGGCCATCGCCCTGGGCGACGAGTCCGTGGGCGGATGGGCCAACGTCGGCCCGAGCTTCCGCGACGCCACACGCGTCGCGGGCGCCAACCCCGAGCTGTGGGCCGGTATCTACGCGGCCAACCGCGACGCGCTGATCGCCGAGCTCGACGCCGCGGTCAGCGAGCTGAGCGACGTTCGCGACCGGCTGGCCGCCGGAGAGGACCTGCGCGCCTGGCAGGAGCGGGCCGCCGCCGGGCGCGACGCGCTGCTGGCCGCGACGGCCGGGGAGGAGCTGGCCGAGCTTGCGGTGGTGGTGCCCAACCGCCCCGGCGTCATCGCCGACGTCGCGCTCACGCTTTCGCGCGCGGGCATCAACATCGCCGACATGTCGCTGGCCCCGTCGCCCGACATGGCGACCGGCGCCCTGGTCCTATGGGTGCCCGCGGCCCGCGCCGGGCGCGCGGCCGAGCTGCTCGCCGACCTGGGCCTGACGGCATGAACGTCCGCTTCCCACCGGCGCCCGCCCTGCGGGGGGAGCTGACACCTCCGGCCGACAAGTCGATCTCCCACCGCGCGGCGCTGCTCGGGGCCATGGCTTCCGAGCCCGTCCGCATCCGCAACTACCTCGCCGCCGCCGACACCAACTCGACGCTCGAGGCCGCGCGCCGGCTGGGTGCGCTGGTCGAGCCGCGCGCCGACGAGCTCGTCGTCCGCGGCGTGGGCCTGCGCGAGGCGGCCGAGACCGCCGAGCCGATCGACGTCGGCAACGCCGGGACGCTCATGCGCCTGCTGCCGGGGTGGTTGGTCGCCCAGGAGGGCCGTGCCTACACGCTCGACGGCGACGCGTCGATCCGGCGCCGCCCGGTGGACCGCATCGCCGAGCCGCTGCGGCGCATGGGCGCCGGGATCGAGGCGACCGACGGGCGCTTTCCGCCGCTGGTGGTCAGGGGCGCCCGGCTGCACGCGATCGACTACGAGCTGCCGGTGGCCAGCGCCCAGGTCAAGTCGTGCGTGATGCTCGCGGCGCTGGCGGCCGACGGCACCACGACGATCACCGAGCCCGCTCCCAGCCGCGACCACACCGAGCGGATGCTGGTCCGCGCGGGCGTCACCGTCACCCGCGATGGCGCGCGCGTGGCCGTCGTCAACTGCGACGAGCTCGAGCTCGACGAGGTCGACGTCCCCGGCGACCTGTCGTCGGCGGCGTTCGTCATCGCGGCCGCGGTCCTGGTGGCCGGTTCGCGCATCATCGTGCGCGACGTCGGCGTCAACTGGACCCGGACCGGGTTCCTGCGCATCCTCGAGCGGATGGGCGCGATCGTGCTCGGCGACCTCGAGGACGAGCCCGCCGGGATCGTGCCGGACGAGCCGACGAGCGACCTCGACGTCGCCCACGGCCCGCTCGTGGGCACCGACGTCGAGGCGGACGAGGTGCCGCTGGCCATCGACGAGCTCCCGCTCGTGGCACTGCTCGGCTGCTTCGCCGAGGGCGAGACGCGCGTGCGCGGCGCCCAGGAGCTGCGGGTCAAGGAGTCCGACCGCATCGCCGGGATCGTCGAGGGCCTGGCGGCGCTGGGCGGCGACATCCAAGCCACCGAGGACGGCTTCGTGGTCCGCGGAACGGGCGGGCTGCGCGGTGGGACGATCGAGTCTCGCGGCGACCACCGGCTGGCGATGGTCGGGGCGGTGGCCGGTCTGGCGAGCCGCGAGGGCGTCGAGGTCGCGGGCATGGAGGCGGCGGCGGTGTCCTATCCGCGCTTCGCCGATGACCTCGCCTCGCTGCTGTAGTTACCAATTGGTCCCCATTCCCGCCTGGGGATGTGGTTGAGTACGCCGTCATGGTCGGTCCAGTGACCGGCGGGACGTCCGCACACCACGGAGGCAGTCGCGCCGGCGGCTTTGCTGCAGGTGCGCCGATTCCCGACCAGCCTGCAGGTCGAGGCTGATCTACCGGCTGCGCAAGCTGCCGGTGGCGGCGACGGTGCTGCAGCTGGGGGCACATCCCGACGACGAGGACACCGGGATGCTGGTCACGACCTCGAAGAGCTGGGGCGGGCGTGCGGTCTACTGGTCGGCGACGCGCGGCGAGGGAGGCCAGAACCGGCGCGGCCCGGAGAAGGAGGAGGCACTCGGTGTGGTGCGGACCTGGGAGAGCCTCCAGGCCCGCGAGCTCGACGGCGGCGAGGTCCTCTACGGCCCGTTCTACGACTACGGGTTCAGCAAGCACGGCGAGGACGCGCTGGCACGCTGGGGCCGGGAGGACGTGGTCCGCGAGATCGTGCGCGCGATCCGGCTGGTCCAGCCGCTGGTCGTGGTCTCGCGCTGGAACGGAGGGTCGGCCGACGGTCACGGCCAGCATCAGGCCATCGGGCTGGTCGCCGACGAGGCGTTCGACCTGGCGGGCGACCCCTCCGCGTTCCCCGAGCTGGCCGAGCACGGGCTGGCGCCGTGGGAGCCGCAGAAGCTCTACCACTCGGTCGCCGGCGACTGGCAGCCCGGCGAGGCCTCCCACTTCGGCGAGATCGTTGACGAGTACGAGGCGGCGGGCTACCTCCGCGTGGCGACCGGCGCGCTCGACCCGGTGTCCGGGCTGACCTTCCAGCAGCAGGCCCACCTGGCGGTCAACCGGCACCGCTCCCAGGGCATGGGGTTCATCGCCGACCCTGGGCCGTACTACTACTACTACCGCCTGGTACGGACCCGCGGTGAGGACACCGGGCGCGAGGAGGGGTTCTACGACGGGTTCGATCCCACGCTCACCGGCCTTGCCGATCATCCCGGCGGCGGGTCGGAGCATCTGCGCGAACGCCTGGCCGTGGCGCGTTCGGCCGTCGAGCGCGCATTCGAGACATTCCACCCTGCAAGGCCCGAGCCGGCCGGGCTGCTCGCTGCCGAGGGCGCCGGCGTCCTGCGCGAGCTGCGTGCCGAGCTCGACGACGAGAACCTCGACGCCGACACCGTGGCGGCGCTCGACAGCTACCTGCTGACGCAAGGAGCGCGCCTTCGAGCAGGCTGCCGCGGCCTGCCTGGGGATCCACGCCGAGTGTGTCGTCGACCGCTCGCGCACGACCCCCGACCGCCCGGTCACCGTCCACGCACGCGTGTGGAACGGCGGAAGCCAGGAGGTCGAGGTCGTCCAGAGCGAGATCGGCGTCCCCGAGGGCTGGGCCGTCGAGTCCAAGGGCGGCAACGCGCAGGTGCCTGGGTGCACGGTGCCGTACGAATGCGTCTACGAGGTCCGGCCGCCCAAGCACGCCAGCGCTGTCGGTGCCGTACTGGCTGCGGCGACCGCGGACGCTGTACCGCTACGCCTGGCCCGACAGCGGCCCGCTCGGCCAGGCGGTCGACCCGCCGCTGGTGTCGTCGGTGGTCGAGCTGCGCGTCGGCGGCCACCTGTTGAGGCTGACCGCGCCCGGCGTGCACACCGACTCGTTCAGCGGCGGCTTTCGCCGTCTGCCGCTGGCGATGCTCCCGCCGGTCGCCGTCTCGCCCCGCAAGGAGCGCGAGCTGGTGCCCACCAGCATCGAGGAGACGATCCTCGACCTCGCGGTGAACGTTCGCTGCATCGAGGACGACGGCGCCACGGCCACGCTGACCGTCGAGACACCCGAAGGGTGGACGGTCGAGCCCAGCGTGGTCACACTCGAGCTGGACCCCGACGAGGTACGTGACGCTGCGCTTCGACGTGACGATCCCCGCCGGCGCGCCTCGCCGGCGAGCTACGAGATCTCCTACGAGGTCGACTGCGATGGCCGCAGCTCGGGCTTCGACCTGGAGCCCGTGCGGCTGGCGGCCGAAGGAGTCCAAGGCCCGGCCGACGACACCAACTGCGCCGCCGAGGCCTTCCGCATCCGCCGCTCGAGCGTCGACGTCTCGCTCGTCGATGCCGTCTTCGTCAGCTCGCTGAAGCTCGGTTACGTCGAGGGCATGGAGGAGGAGATCCTCACGCTCGCTCGAGCGCTTCGGGCTCGACGTCACGCGCCTCTCGGACGAGGACCTGGCGTTCACCGATCTCGGGGTGTACGACGCCATCGTCGTGGGCCCCGACGCCTACAACGGCCGCGACGCGCTGCGCGAGTCCGCCCACCGGATGCTCTCCTACGTTTCCGACGGCGGCACGCTCGTGGTCCAGTACCAGACCTACGGCTACGGCATCCCGGGCCTGACGCCCTATCCGTTCAGCTACCACCAGCCCCACGACCGCGTCACCGCGCCCGATGCCCCCGTCGAGCTGCTGGAACCCGACCACTGCCGCGATGCAATCGCCCAACCGGCTCGGCACCGCGGACTTCGAGGACTGGGTCCACGACCGCGGCCTGTACTTCTTCGGCGAGTGGGACAAGCACTACAAGCCGCTGCTCTCGGCGACCGAGCCGGAGGAGGAGCCGCGCGCCGGCGGCCTGCTGGTCGCGCATCACGGCAGGGGCACCTACGTCTACGCGGCGTACTCGTTCTTCCGGCAGATCCCCGCCGGCGTGCCCGGCGCGATCCGCCTGTTCGCCAACCTGGTGGGGCTGGCGGAGGCGCGGCTTCGCACCCGCACGTCATCTGCTGCGCACGCTGCCGGTCATGGATCCGCTTGTCGGACGCCGAGCTCGAGGAGCTCGCGCATGCGACCTCGGAGCACACCGCCCACGCCGGCGAATACCTGACCCGCCAGGGCGAGCTGGGAACGGACCTGTACGTCCTGCTGGACGGCACGCTCGAGGTCGTCGACGAGCGGGCCGAGGGCCAGCCGATCCTCGGGCTGATCGAGCCCGTCGACTCGGTCGGCGAGATCGCGGCCCTCGGGCACATGCCCCACACGGCCAGCCTGCGCGCCAGGACCGACGCCACGGTGCTGGTCCTCGGCGGCGACGAACTGGACGGCTGGCTGCATCGCCATCCAGAAATCGCCGCACGGCTGATCATTCGCGTCATGATCCGCATGATGGGACGGGAGCGGTGAGCCTGTGAGCCTGAAGGTGGGGGTGCTGTGCCACGACGGGGTCGGCGGCAGTGCGCGCGTTGCGGTCGAGCTCGGCGCGGCGCTCGCGCAGCGTGGGCACGAGATCCATCTCTTCGCGCGCCGGGCGCCGCTGGGCATGAGCGAGCCGCCGCAGGGCGTGGAGTTCCACACCCTCGACGGCGGCCGTGGCGCGCGGCGGATCACCCCGCGGCTGGACGCCGACTGGTCGCCGGAGGGAATCGACGCGCTCGCCCGCCGGGTCGCGTCGGTGGGCAAGGCGGTCGGCCTCGACATCCTGCACTTCCATTACGCCGTGCCGTTCGCGGCGGTGGCCCTGCGGGTCGAGCGGACGCTCGGCTCGGCCGCGCCCGCCCTGATCGGCACCCTGCACGGCACCGACGTCAGCGTCCTGGGACGCCGCCCCGCCACCCGCCGCGAGCTGTCGGCCATGCTCCCGGGGATCGACGCGCTGACCACCGTCTCGCACAGCCACGCCGAGTTGGCGACGCGCACGTTCCGGCTCGCCGAGGCGCCGCAGGTGATCCCGAACTTCGTCGACGTCGACCGGTTCCGCCCGCGGCCGGCCGGCGATCCCAACCCGCGCCCGCGTGTGGTGCACGTGTCGAACTTCCGCCAGGTCAAGCAGCCGCTGGCGATGGCGCGCATCTTCAGGACCGTCCGCCGGACCAGCGACGCCGAGCTGTGGCTGGTGGGCGACGGCGAGGGGATGGCGCCGGTGCGCTCGCTGCTCGACCGGGCCGACCTGATGGGCGACACGCGGCTGTTCGGCCTGCGGCTCGACGTCGACCAGATCCTGCCCGAGGCCGACGTCCTGCTGGTGACGAGCCGCGCCGAGAGCTTCTGCGTGGCGGCGCTCGAGGCGGCGGCGTGCGGGCTTCCGGTCGTGGCGCCGAGCGTCGGCGGGCTTCCGGAGACGGTGACGGACGGGCAGACCGGCGAGCTCTACGAGCCGCGCGACGAGGCCGGCGCTGCACGTGCCCTCGATCGGCTCCTGACCGACGACGAGGCCCGGGCGCTGATGGGCGCGGCGGCGGTGACCCACGCGCATCGGCTCTCGACCGCCGAGGTCGTACCGCGCTATGTCGAGCTCTACCGCGACGTGCTGGCATCCCACGACCTCGAGGTCAGCCCCGCGGCCTAGGACGATGCGCTCGCTCCCCGACCTGCTCGCCGACCCCGCCGGCGTCGCGTTCCTCGAGGAGCACGGCACCTACGTCGACAGCTCCGCGTTCGCCGCGGCGCTGAGGCCGCCCGAGAGCGACGGGCTGACGTCGCTGCTCGGGCTCGAGGCCGACTGCCGCCCGGTCTACGTCGGCCAGCAGGTCTGCGCCGACATGCGCGCCGCGACCGCGGCGAAGTTCGAGGCCGCGCGGGCGGTCGCCGACCGCCACGGCGTGACGCCCGTGCTGCTGTGGCACGACATGGACAGCACGGAGACCGAGCGCTACGGCGCCCGGCTGGTGCTGCCCAGCCGCAAGCGCGAGCGTGGCGTCTGGCTGATCAGCCGCGAGCTCGAGGACCACGAGCCGCGGTTCATCCCGATCGATCGCGAGCGGCTGCAGACGGTGATCGACGACGTGGCGAGCTGGCTGCGCGGCTCGGGCGTGGTCGACAAGCGCGACGCCAAGGCGCGCATGGAGCAGCTCGCCGCCGCCCTGCTCGACGAGGAGATCGCGACGCTCGCCGACGCCAACCGGGCGATCGCGACGCTGCTGCTGCGCGAGGAGCTCGCTTTCGTCGCGCCCACGGCGTACGCGTCGGAGATGGTCGCCCAGGGCCTGTTGATCGACTCGGTCGTCGAGTACATCGCCGCGGTCGACGACGTCGTGCGCGTGTTCAACGAGTCGATCGACCGCCTGGTCGCTGACGAGATCGACCCGCAGGTGCGCCCGCTGCGCTCCGACTACCTGCCGGTGCGGTTCTCGTGCCCGCTCGAGGGGACCCGATTGCGGTTGTCGCGCGAGCTGCGCGGCGAGACGGTCATGGCGACCGCGACGTGCCGCTGCGGCACGCACTACGAGTTCGACCTCGGCGTCGGCGGGACGGGCCTCGGGGAGCTCGGCGCCACGGGCCGCTGGAGCATCGACGTCTCGATGCCGGTCCACCACAACGATCTGGCAAGCGGCTGGGTCGCCGGCCGCAGCGGCGCGCTCTACGGCCTCGTCTTCAACGAGGTGCTCGAGCGCGTCTTCGGCCGTCGGCCGATCCCGGCGCTGGTGCCGGGCGAGCTCGCCGACCAGGCGGACGGAAGCACCCTGCTGGTCCGCTGGCTCACGGCGGGCCGCGTGGGCGAATTCGCCACGACGTGACCGAGCCGGCCGACCTCCTCGCGATCGGCGCCCATCCCGACGACGTCGAGATGGCCTGCGGTGGCGCGCTGGCCCTCGCGACCGCCGCCGGGCATCGCGTCGTCGTCGCCGATCTGACCGGCGGCGAGATGTCGACGGCCGGCACGCCCGAGCAGCGCCGGCGCGAGCGCGACCGGGCCAGCGAGGTGCTCGGGCTCGCCGGGCGCGTGGCGCTGGACCTTCCGGACGCCGCGCTGGGCAGCGAGCCCGCCCACCGCGAGGCGCTCGTGGCCCTGCTGCGCGAGCTGCGGCCGAGGATCGTGCTCGCCCCGCACACGGACGACCGCCACCCCGACCATGCGGCGACCGGCCGGCTGGTGCGCGAGGCGGCCTTCCTCGCCGGGGTCGAGAAGGTGGGCACGGGCGCGCCGCACCGCCCCACGCGCCTCTACCACTACCTCATGCACCACACGGTCGAGCCGACGTTCGTGCTCGACGTGTCCGACGTCTGGGAGCGCCGGATGGAGTCCGTGCGCGCGTACGAGAGCCAGTTCGGCGCGCCGGCGGGCGAGGCCTCGACGGAGATCGGCGAGCCCGCCTTCCTGGAGATGATCGCCGCGCGCGCCGTCGTCTACGGCGCGATGGTCGGCGTCGAGCGTGGCGAGCCGTACGTCACGGTCGGCCCGCTGCTCGCTACGGGGCTTCCCGGGCTGGGCGACGACCGCCCGCCGCGCTATCGGGCGTATCTCTAGACGGCTCGCGCAGGCCCGGCACGAGGTAGAGCAGCGCCAGGGTCGTACCGCCGCCGAGCACGCCGGCCAGCACGAACGTGGCCTTGATCCCGATCGCCGCGGCCACGGGCGCGGTGAGCGCGAACGAGACGGGCGTCAGCCCGATCGAGACGAACCAGTCCAGGCTCGAGACCCGCCCGCGCAGGTCCTGCGGGACGCGCGTCTGCATGAGCGTGCTCCACACCACCGTGCCGATGGCCATCGGGGCGCCCACGACGAAGCCGAGCAGCATCAGCTGCCAGAGCCCCGTCGTGAACCCGTAGACCGCCAGCGGCAGCGTTCCCAGCCCCCACCAGAGGTAGAGGAAGTTCATCGGCCGGCCCGGCATGCCCTCGCGTCGGCTCATCCACAGCGCGCCGCTCATCCAGCCGAGGCCGAGCGCGCCGAGGAAGAGGCCGAACGCCCCCGCGCCCGAGTGCAGGACGTTCTTGACGTGGTAGGGGACGAGCACCTCGGCCGGCCCGTAGAAGCACAACAGCGACACCGACGCGGCCACGAGCGTGGCCCACAACCACGTCTGCCCGCGCACGTAGCGCAGGCCGTCGCGCAGCTCGCCGAACATCGAGCCGTCCTCTCGCGTCGGCTGCTCGCGCACGCGCATCGCCGCCAGGCAGGCGAACGAGATCGCGAACGTGCCGCCGTCGAGCAGGAAGCCCTCGCCCGGGCCGAACGTCCCGACGACGATGCCGCCGATCACCGGCCCGGCGATCCGCGTCGTCAGCGGCCGCACGAAGTGCTCCAGCGAGTTGGCCTGGACGAGCTGCTCGGCGGGGAGCAGGTCGGCCACCAGCGGGCCGAGAGCCGGGTAGTGAAACGCCTCGGCGGCGCCGAAGAAGGCGACCAGCACCGCGAGCTCCCACAGCTCGAGGTGCCCCGAGACCGAGAGCACGCCGAGCAGGACCATGATCGCGGTGCGGACCGCATCGGAGGCCATCAGCACCCGGCGGCGCGACAGCCGGTCGGACGCCAGGCCGGCGATCGGCAGGCTGAGGACCATCCCGGCCGTGAAGGTCACGCCGACCAGCGCCAGCGCACTCGGCCGGTTGTCGAGCTCATAGGCCTGAAAGGCGAGCGCGACGAGGTAGATGCCGTCGCCGAGCGTGGACACGGCCAATCCCGCCCAGAGCAGGGCGAAGTCCCGCTCGCGCAGGGGGCGGAGCATCTGCACGGGGCTATGGTGCCACGGCCATGCTCATCGCCATCGACGGGCCCGCGGGCGCGGGGAAGTCCACGGTCGCCCGGTCCGTCGCCGAGGCGCTGGGCTGGACGTACCTCGACTCCGGCGCGATGTACCGCTGCGTGGCGCTGGCCGGCGGGCGGGACCTCGATTCGCTCGAGATCGCCTTCGACGGCGACCGCGTGCTGCTCGACGGCCGCGACGTCAGCGAGGCGATCCGCACGCCCGAGATCGCCCAGGAAGCGTCCCGCCGTGCCACCGATCCGGCGGTGCGGGCCGCAATGGTCGCGCGCCAGCGCGCACTGATCGCCGACGGCGACTGGGTCGCCGAGGGGCGCGACATCGGCACCGTCGTCGCGCCCGACGCCGAGCTGAAGGTCTGGCTGACCGCTTCGCTTCAAGAGCGCGCGCGCCGCCGCGAGGAGCCGACCGAGGCGGTCGCCGAGCGCGACGAGCGCGACGAGCGCCGCGAGGCCAGCCCGATGGTCCGCGCGGCCGACGCCATCGAGGTCGACACCACCGGCCTGACGATCGACGAGGTCGTGCGGCGGATCGTGGAGCTGGTGCCGCGATGAAGGTCGCAGTCGTCGGCTATCCGAACGTCGGCAAGAGCTCGCTGGTCAACCGGCTGTCGGGCTCGCGCACCGCGGTCGTCCACGAGCGGCCGGGGATCACACGTGACCGCAACGAGGTCCCGTGCGAGTGGAACGGGCGCACGTTCACGCTGATCGACACCGGCGGCGTCGACCAGACCGACCTCGATCCGATCTCGGGCTCGATCCGCGATCAGGCCCGCGCGGCCCTGGCCGATGCCGAGGTCGCGCTGCTGGTCGTCGACGCCCGCGCCGGCATGCGCCCCGGCGACCAGGAGATCGCCGACCTGCTGCGGAGGGCCGGAAAGCCCGTGCTCGTCGCAGCCAACAAGATCGACGCGGTCGGCGACATCCCTTCGGCCGCCGAGTTCTACGGGCTCGGCCTCGGCGACCCGATCGCCGTGTCGGCCGCGCAGGGGCTGGGGACCGGCGACCTGCTCGACCGTGTGGTGGAGCTGCTGCCCGAAGGCGATGGCGACGCGGCCGACGACGACGTCATCCGCCTGGCGATCATCGGCCGGCCGAACGTCGGCAAGAGCTCGCTGGTCAACAGGTTTTTGGGCGCCGAGCGGGTGATCGTCTCCGAGGTCGCCGGCACCACCCGCGACGCGATCGACATGCCGTTGGTTCTCGACGGCCGCCGGCTCGTGCTCGTCGACACCGCCGGCCTGCGCCGCCAGGCCAAGGTCTCCGAATCGGTCGAGTACTACACCGCGCTGCGCTCCCAGCGCGCGGCCGAGCGCGCCGACGTCGCGCTCGTGGTCTGCGACGCCACCGCCGGCGTGACCAGCCAGGACCTGCGGATCGCCGAGCTCGCGATGCGCAGCGACTGCGCGACGATGCTGGTGCTCAACAAGTGGGACGTCTTCGACGGCGACGAGGCCGACCTCGACCACGAGCGTGCCCGCGTCGCGCAGAAGCTGCGGCTGCGCCCGCGGGTGCTGACCGCCAGCGCGGCCAGCGGTCGCAACATCTCGCGGCTGCTGACCGAGGCGATCACCCTCGGTGACCGCATGCACCAGCGCATCCCGACGCCCGAGCTCAATCGCTTCCTGAGCGAGGTGGTGCAGGCGCGCCAGCCGCCCGCCGTCCGCGGCCACAGGCTGCGGATGCTCTACATGGCCCAGGTCGGCACGCGGCCGCCACGGTTCGCGATCTCGGTCAACAGCCGGACGCGCGTCACCCGCGATTACGCCTATTTCCTGGAGAATCGGCTGCGCGCCCGCTACGGCATGGACGGTGTGCCGCTGGTCATCGATTTCAACGAGCGGCGCGAGCGGCGCGGCGGGGTACCCGCGCGCGGAGGCGGTGGTCCCCGCTACCCTGACCGACCTCATGACCCAGTTCGCTGACAACGAGTTCCTGTTCACGTCCGAGTCGGTGACGGAGGGCCATCCGGACAAGGTGGCCGACCAGATCTCCGACGGAGTGCTCGACGCAGTCCTGCGCGACGACCCCTACGGGCGCGTCGCCTGCGAGACGCTCGTCAACACAGGCCTCGTGGTGGTCTCCGGCGAAATCTCCACGTCGACCTACGTCGACATCCAGGAGATCGCGCGCGAGACGATTCGAAAGATCGGCTACGTCGACGCGGACCTCGGCTTCAGCGCCGACTCCTGCGCGGTGCTCAACGCGATCGACAAGCAGTCGCCCGACATCGCCCAGGGCGTCGACAGCGCGTACGAGACCCGCACCGACCCGTCCGACGACGACGCGCTCGACGTCGCCGGCGCCGGCGACCAGGGAATGATGTTCGGCTACGCGACCAACGAGACGCCGTCGCTGATGCCGCTGCCGATTTCGCTCGCGCATCGGCTCGCAGAGCGCCTCGCCGCGGTCCGCAAGGCCGAGGTCGTCAACTACCTGCGCCCCGACGGCAAGACGCAGGTCTCCGTCCGCTACCGCGACGGCAAGCCGGTCGAGATCGAGAAGCTGCTGATCTCCACGCAGCACAAGGAGGGCTCGGAGTCGCTGATCCCCGACGACCTCTGGGAGCACGTCGTCGAGCCGGTCCTGCCCAAGGACCTCTACGACGCCAAGAAGCTGCGCAAGAACTTCCTGGTCAACCCGACCGGCCGCTTCGTCATCGGCGGCCCCGTCGGCGACGCTGGGCTGACCGGCCGCAAGATCATCGTCGACACCTACGGCGGCATGGCCCGCCACGGCGGCGGCGCCTTCAGCGGCAAGGACCCGTCGAAGGTCGACCGCTCGGCCGCCTACGCCGCGCGCCATGTCGCCAAGAACGTCGTGGCCGCTGGCCTGGCCGACCGCTGCGAGATCCAGGTCGCCTACGCGATCGGCGTCGCGCACCCGGTCTCGGTCGCCGTCGAGACGTTCGGCACCGAGCACATCGGCCGCGCTCGGATCGCCGAGCTCATCGAGGAGCACTTCGACCTGCGGCCCGGCGCCTTCCGCGAGGAGCTCAAGCTCCACCGGCCGATCTACCAGAAGACCGCCGCCTACGGGCACTTCGGGCGCGACGACCACGACTTCACGTGGGAGCGCACCGACAAGGCGGCCGCGCTGCGCGCAGCCGCCGGGCTGGCCGAGACCGCGACCGTCTAGCGCTACTGCGCCGGCGCGGGGGGCGGCTCGGTCGCCGGGGGAGCCTCGGCGGCGGGGGCCGCGGGCGGCTCGTCGCCCGTCTCCAGCGCGCGCACGGCCTGGTCGACCACGTGGCCGACCTCCGCCGGCTTGGCGACGCCGCGGAACGCGAAGTCGTAATCGCCGCCGCCCGCCGTGTCGAAGTCGACGGTGCCGATCCGCAGCAGGCGCTGGAGGATCGACTGGTCGGTGTTGACGTTCTGGATGCGCTCGATGCGCGTCTCCTGCGAGCGCCGGGCGATGATTCCGCGGCGGATGTGCAGGCGCTCGTTGGTTACGAAATAGCGAATGCCCACGCGCTGGAACCAGCCGGCGAACAGGACGACCACGAAGATCACCGCGCCGACCAGCACGCCCCAGGTGGCGTCGTTCTGGATCAGGCCGGCGATGGCGCCGCCGGCGGCGGCCGCGACGAGGCCGAGGATGTAGAAGTGCAGGATCGAGCGCCAGCTCGGCCGGCCTTCGTAGAGGAGCTTTTCGGAGGTGTGCAGGTCCATCGTGCGCCGACCCTATCGTGGGCCGGTGCCGTCGGTCGTCGCCAAGGTCGAACCCCTCACCACGGCTCGCGCGCTGCGCGGGCCGTTCGACTACCTGCGGCCCGAGGGGGTGGAGGTCGGCGCGCTTCTGGAGGTCCCCTTCGGCCGCCAGACGCTCGTCGGAGTGGTGACCGGGCTGGCCGACACCTCCGAGCACGATCTCGTCACGCCACGGCGGGTGCTCGCCCAGTCGCTGCCCGCCGACCTGGTCGAGCTCGCCCTGTGGATGGCGGCCGAGTACTGCTCCACGCCGGCCCGTGCGCTCACGCTCGTCTCGCCGCCCTCCGGCGCACAGACCAAGACCGCGCTGTGGGCCCACGCCGTCGCCGAGCCCGGTGACGAACGGCTCACCGAGCGCCAGCGCGCGCTGCTCGCCTCGCTGCCGCGGCCGACGGGCCCGGACCTGCCCGCCCTGCGGCGCCTGGAGGCTCGCGGGCTGGTGCGGATCGACCCCCACGCGGTTCGCCGGGCGCCCGTGCACACCGCGGTTGGTGCGCGGAGGCCCGACCCACCGCCGTTGACCGCCGAGCAGCAGGCCGCCCTCGGCGCGATCCTGGCCGCGGCTCCCGGCGAGCAGCTGCTGCTGCACGGCGTGACCGGGTCGGGCAAGACCGAGGTCTACCTGCGCGCTGTCGGCGAGGCGCTGGCCAGGGGGGAGGGAGCGATCGTCCTGGTGCCCGAGATCGGGCTGACGCCGCAGATCGTCTCGCGCTTCGTCGATCGCTTCGGCGACACCGTCGCGGTCCTGCATTCGCGGCTGTCGGCCGGCGAGCGCCACGACGAGTGGGCGCGCCTGCGCGCGGGTGCGGCGCGCGTGTGCGTCGGCCCGCGGTCGGCCGTCTTCGCTCCGATCGCCCGGCTCGGCCTGGTCGTCGTCGACGAGGAGCACGACAGCTCTTACAAGCACGAGGGCGACCCCCGTTACGACGCGCGCGCGGTCGCCGCCCAGCGGGCGCGCCTCGCCGGCGCGGTGCTCGTCGCCGGCAGCGCCACCCCGCGGCCCGAGAGCTTCCACGCGATGCGCCGGCTGCGGCTGGCCGCGCGCGTCGACGGTGCGCGGCTGCCCGCGGTCGAGATGGTCGACATGCGCGAGGCGCGCCGGGCGCTGCACCCGGTCACGGTGCACGCGCTGCACGACGCCGCGAAGAGCATCGTCCTGCTCAACCGCCGCGGCTGGTCGAACTTCATGACCTGTCGCTCGTGCGGGCAGGTGTGGATGTGCCCGGACTGCGACGTGTCGCTGGTGCTGCACCGCACAGACGGCCTGCTGGCCTGCCACCACTGCGGCCACCGCGAGCAGGTGCCCGCGCGCTGCGACGCGTGCGGTTCGGTCTCGATCGGTCGCCACGGCACGGGGACCGAGCGCCTCGAGCACGAGCTGGCCGCGGCCGGGCACCCGGTCTTCCGCCTCGACGCCGACACGCCGCGCGCCGCGGCGGTTCTCTCCGCGTTCGAGCGCGCGCAGCGCGGCGTGCTCGTCGGCACGCAGATGGTGGCCAAGGGCCACGACTTCCCCGACGTGACGCTCGGCGTGGTGCTCGACGCCGATGCCACGCTGCGCTTCCCTGACTTCCGGGCCGAGGAGCGGACGTTCGCGCTCGTGGCACAGCTCGCCGGGCGCGCGGGCCGCGGGGCCGCCGACGGCCGGGTGCTCGTCCAGACGATCGCTCCCGACGCGACGTCGCTGCTGCACGCGGCGCAGCACGACAGCGAGGGCTTCCTGGCGGGGGAGCTCGGTCGCCGCGAGGCGCTGCGCTACCCGCCGTTCTCGACGCTCATCCGGATCGTCTGCTCCTCGTCCCAGCCCGGGGCGGCCGCGGCCGCGGCGGGGGCCGTGCGCGAGCGGCTCGACGTGCCCGCGCTGGGCCCGGCGCCGCTGTTTCGCCTGCGCGGCCGCGAGCGCAGCCAGGTGGTCGTCAAGGCAGCCGATCGGATGTCGGCGATCGCCGAGGTCGACGCGGCCGTGCGCGCCGTGGCGGCCGACCGCACGCACAGGGCGGCTGCCCTCAGCGTGGACGTCGATCCGCAGTAGCCTGCCCCGCGCATGTCAGACCAGGTCACCGACGAGGTCGAGGTCGAGGGCCCGGAGGCGGCTCCGTTCGAGCTCAGCGACGAGGCGCGCGCCCGGCGTGAGGTTGCGCTCGCCCACATCCGTCGCTACGGCGATCCGGTCCTGCGCACCAAGGCACGCGCGGTGGATCGCTTCGACGGCGCGCTGCTCGAGGAGATCGAGCGCATGGGCGGTCTGATGCGGGACGCCTTCGGGATCGGGTTGGCCGCGACCCAGCTCGGCGTGCCGCACCGCCTGCTCGTCTATCGCGTCGAGCCCGACAGCCCGGTCAACGCGCTGGTCAACCCCGAGATCGAATGGTCCTCCAAGGAGGACGAGATCTTCGAGGAGGGCTGCCTCAGCCTCCCGGGGGTTCACGTCGACGTCGAGCGCTCGATCCACGTGCGCGTGCGCGCGCAGGACGAGACCGGGGAGGCGGTGAGCGTCGAGGCGTCCGGCCTGGAGGCGCGCGTCATCCAGCACGAGATCGACCATCTCGACGGGGTCCTGATCCTCGACCGCACCTCGCGGGAGCAGCGCAAGGAGGCCATCAAGGCGCTGCGCGAGGCTCTCGACGCGGCTTGAGCCTCGCCTACCTCGGCACCGCGGAGTTCGCCGCCGGCGTCCTGCGCCGCCTGGCGGACTCGCCCCATCGCCCGGCGCTCGTCGTCACACGCCCCGACCGGCCCCGCGGCCGCGGGCGCAAGCTGGCCAGCCCGCCGGTGGCGGATGCCGCGCGCGAGCTCGGGCTCGAGGTCGCGCAGCCCGCCGACGTCCATGAGCTGTCGCTCGACGCCTACGACCACGTGGTCGTGTGCGCGTTCGGCGCGCTGCTGCGCGAGCCGCTGCTCTCGCATCCCGGGCTGCTGAACGTGCATCCGTCGCTGCTGCCCCGCTGGCGGGGGGCGGCGCCGATCGAGCGGGCGATCATGGCGGGCGACGAGCAGACGGGCGTCTGCATCATGCGCGTGGTGCTCGAGCTGGATGCCGGGCCGGTGTGCGCCTCAGTTGCGGAGGAGATCCGGCCGGACGACACGTTCGGGACGCTCTCCGCGCGCCTCCAGCCCGGAGCTGCCGACCTCCTGCTGGGCGTCCTCGATCAGGTGCCCGTGTGCTTCGAACAGGGCAACGAAGGAGCGACCTACGCCGAGAAGATCAGCCCTGCCGACCGCCAGCTCGCGGCGCCGGAGTCGCCCGAGGTCAACGCCCGGGTCGTCCGCGCCCTTGACCCGCACATCGGCGCGAAGGCCGGTGAGCTCGGCGTGTGGTCGGCCCGCGTAGCGGAGAGCGCGAAGGTCGCGCCAGGCGAGATCTCGGTCGACGACGAGGGCCGCGTCCTGTGGGGCTGCGGCGACGGCGCGCTCGAACTCCTCGAGGTCCAGCCGCCCGGCGGCCGGCGGATGAGCGCCGCCGACTACGCCCGCGGCCACCGTTCCTGACGCTTCCGACCTCGGTGGTTCGGGTGCGGAGCGGACGCGCATCCGGTGGACCGGCGTCCGCCTCCGTGTGGCGCTAGCTCGCCTTTGGCACGAGGCGGGTGTGGCGCGGCGGGGCAGTTGGGAAGCCAGGAAGCCGCCGGCTGCGCAAACCCGCGCGCCTTTCGCGAGCAACCGGGTCGATTCGGGCGCAGTCCCCGGCGCGTCGTCATCGAGTGGACGGTTTGAGTCGCTATGCGACTCTAAATGTCCACTCGATGAGATCGGGGCGCTTGGCGTAACGCCACACACCGGTTGCTCGCGAGAGACGCACGCGACTGCGCAAGCGGGCGCCTCCTCGCTCCCTGACTGCCCCGCAGAACCACCCACCCCACACACACGCAACTGCGGCCGAGCAGGCGCCGCCCGATGCGGGCGGGGTGAGCCGCCTCGGCGGAACGGCGACCGCACCCCCTGGGTGTCGTGCATCGCCCACGCCCAGATGAGCCGGGGGCGCGACGGGGGTCCGAAGGGCGCTCCCGCCCCGGAGCCGGAGGAGGGGTGGCCGGCGGACCTCCGGACGCGCTCATGCCCAACCGGCACGTCCGTAAGTGGTGGCTCCAGCGCTGGCAAATGACAGGCTTGGGCCGTGACCACCGCCCGCCGAGCTGCCCACCGCGTGGTGCTTCGCGTCCTCGAGCAGGGCGCCTACGCCGACCGCGCGCTGGAGGGCGAGGCGAAGGGACTCGACCGGCGCGACCGGGCGTTCGCGCAGCAGCTCGCCTACGGAGCGGTGCAGCGGCGCGGCTCGCTCGACCACGTGATCGACGCGTTCGTCGAGCGCGAGCCGCCGGCCGTCGCGCGCGCGGCGCTGCACATCGGGCTCTACCAGCTGTTGTTCCTCGGCGGCGTGCCCGCCCATGCTGCCGTGGACGAGTCGGTGGAGCTGCTGCGCGGCCACCGTGCCGCCGGGATGGTCAACGCCGTGCTGCGGCGCGTCGCTCGCGACGGGTTCGAGCTGCCGGCCGACGACACCCCGTACGGCGCCGCGGTGCGCCACTCGCATCCGGAGTGGATCGTGCGCCTCTGGTGGGACTGGATCGGCCCCGACGAGACGCGCGCGCTGCTGGCGGCAGGCAACCGCCCCGCGGAGTTCGCGATCCGCGTGAACACGCTCGTCGCCGACCCCGGCGAGCTCGAGCTGCCCGACGGCCCGTTCGATGCCGCCTCGCACCCCGACCATCGCAGCGGCGCGTTCCTCGTCCAGTCCAGCGCTTCGCAGCGCGTCTCGACGCTCGTCGACCCGCAGCCGGGCGAGCGCGTGCTCGACTTGTGTGCCGCGCCCGGCAACAAGACCACGCACCTGGCGGCCCTGATGGCCGATCAAGGCGAACTTGTGGCCTACGAGCGCCATCCGGGCCGCGCCGGAGCGCTGAAGAGCACATGCGAGCGCATGCGCGCCACGTGCGTGCAGGTCGTCTGCGACGACGCGGCCAACGCGACCGGCAGCTTCGACCGCGTCCTGCTCGACCCACCGTGCTCGGGCCTCGGCACGCTGGCACGCAACCCCGACCTGCGCTGGCGAATGACCCCCGAACGGGTTGAAGAACTGGTCGCCGAGCAGGATCGCCTGCTCGCCGCGGCGCGGAGCTGCGTCGCGCCAGGCGGGCGCCTGGTCTACAGCGTGTGCACGCTCTCGCCGGCCGAGGAACGCTTGCGCACCGATGTCGTAGAGCGGACGTGGCCCCATCGTGACGTCACCGACGGGTTCTATATTGCGATCGATGGCTGAGGCGGTCGACCTCGGGCCGACATGCCCCGACTGCGCGGAGCCGTGGCTACGTCCGACCAACCTCCCGGGCCGCTATCGCTGCGTGTACTGCCTACACCGTTTCGAGCTGCGGTCCGTCTGCCCCGAATGTGGGGAGCACTCCACGATCGTGCGCATGAGCTCGACCGCGATCGTCAGCTGCAACGCGTGCGGAGCGAGCATGCTCCAGCAGCTGTGAGCACGCCCGCGGTTCGCCGGCGGCTGGTGGCGCCGTCGATCCTGGCGGCGGACTTCGGTCGCCTGCGCGAGCAGGTGACCGAGGTGGTCGCCGCCGGCGCGCGCATGATCCACGTCGACGTCATGGACGGCCACTTCGTCCCGCCGATCACGATGGGGCCGATCGCCGTGGAGGCGCTGCGCGACCTCGACGTCGTCCTCGACGTGCACCTGATGATCGAGCGCCCCGAGCGCCAGATCGCCGCCTTCGCCGAGGCGGGCGCCCACAACATCAGCATCCACGCCGAGGCCACGCCCAACGTGCACTTCGCGTTGGAGCGCATCCGCGAGCATGGCTGCCGGGCCGGCCTGGCCGTCAACCCGGCGACCCCGCCCGACATCTTTAATGAAATCGCACCCGACATCGCGCTCTGCATGACCGTCAACCCCGGGTGGGGTGGGCAATCCTTCATCGCCGGATCGCTGGACAAGGTGCGCCGCATGCGCGAGCTGCTCGGCGACGATGCCGACATCGAGGTCGACGGTGGGATCGACGGGGCCACCGTGGGCCCGTGTGCCGTGGCCGGCGCGACGCTGTTCGTCGCGGGCTCGGCGATCTTCGGCGCACCGGATCCCGGGGCGGCCTTCCGCGACGTCCAGAGCGCGGTCGACAACGCGTGAGGTGCGGCTACCCGTATTGCCCCGGGGCGGCGATCCGTCGACCATGAACCTGTGCCAATGACCGTGCTCGTCGTCGATGATCATCAGAGCTTCCGACTCACGGTGCGCCAGCTGCTCGAGAGCGATGGCTACGAGGTCATCGGCGAGGCGGGCGACGGGATGAGCGCGCTGCGGGCCTGCTCCGAGCTGCGCCCCGACCTCGTGCTGCTCGATGTGAACCTTCCCGACGTCGACGGCTTCGACGTCGCCGCCCGCCTCACCGCCGACGCCTCCGCTCCGGCGGTGATCCTCGTCACCAGCCGTGATCCCGCCGATTTCGGCCCGCTGGTCCAGCGCAGCGGTGCGCGGGGATTCATCCCCAAGGCCGAGCTGTGCGGCGCGGCGATCGACGAGGTCCTCGGTTGAGGGTCATCGTCGCCGACGACCAGGTGCTCCTGCGCGAGGGGCTCGTCCGGCTGCTCGAGGAGGCCGGTATGGAGGTCGTCGCGCAGGCCGGCGACGGCGGGGACCTCGTGCGCAAGGTCGGCGGCCACAAGCCCGACGTGGCGGTGGTCGACGTGGGGATGCCGCCCACCCACACCGACGAGGGCCTGCGCGCCGCCGCCGAGATCCGCGAGCGTTTCCCGGGGACCGGTGTGCTGGTGCTCTCCGCGGACATCGAGGAGCGCGCGGCGATGGAGCTGTTCGCCGACAACGCCGAAGGCATGGGCTACCTCCTCAAGGACCGCGTCGCCGATCTCGATCGCTTCATCGACGCCGTCCGCCGCGTCGGCCAGGGCGGCAGCGCGCTCGATCCCGAGGTCGTCAGCCGGATGCTCGGGCGCCAGCGCCGCGACGATCCGCTCGCCGCGCTGAGCCCGCGTGAGCGCGAGGTGCTCCAGCTCATGGCCGAGGGCCGGTCCAACAGCGCTATCGCCGAGCAGCTCGTCATCACCGAGCGCGCCGTCGAGAAGCACGTCACCTCGATCTTCTCCAAGCTCGACCTGAGCCCGACCGCGGAGGACCACCGGCGCGTCCTTGCCATGCTGGCGTACGTGGAGAGCCAGTGACGGCGATCGTCTCGGCCGCCGACGTCACCCGGCGCTACGGCGAGGGCGAGGTCGCCGTCGACGCGCTGCGGGGCGTCTCGGTCGATCTCGAGGCCGGCGGCTTCACGGCGATCATGGGGCCGTCGGGCTCCGGCAAGTCGACGCTGATGCACATCCTCGCCGGGCTCGACCGCCCGACGGCGGGAACGGTGGTGATCGACGGTGTCGACCTAGCCAGCCTCGACGACCGCCGCCTCACCGAGCTGCGCCGCGACAAGGTCGGGTTCGTCTTTCAGGCGTTCAACCTGTTGCCGGTGCTCAACGCCGAGGAGAACATCCTTCTCCCCTTGCGCATCGCGGGGCGCTCGCCCGAGGCAGGGTGGATCGAGCGGCTGGTCGACACGATCGGGATCGGCGACCGGCTCACCCATCGGCCGTCCCAGCTCTCGGGCGGCCAGCAGCAGCGGGTCGCAATCGCCCGCGCCCTCGCCTCGCGGCCCGCGGTCGTGTTCGCCGACGAGCCGACCGGCAACCTCGACTCGGCCTCCTCGACCGAGGTCCTCGACCTGCTGCGCCGCTCGGTCGACGAGTTCAGCCAGACGGTCGTGATGGTCACCCACGAGCCGGCCGCCGCCGCGTACGCCGACCGCGTGCTCGAGATGGCCGACGGGCTGATCGTCGGCGACCGCTCTCCGGCGCCCGCATGATCCGCGCCGCACTGCGCGGCCTGGCAGCCCGCCGGTTGCGGCTGGTCCTCACGACGTTGGCGATCGCGCTCGGCGTGACGCTGATCGCCGGCACGTACGTGTTCACCGACACGATCAACACGGCGTTCGACCGGATCTTCAGCACCACCTACCAGCGCACCGACGCCGTCGTCACCCCGCGCCAGGACGAGGACTTGACCCAGGACCAGACGCCGTCGCTCGACGCGAGCCTGCTCGAGAAGGTGCGGCGCGTGCCTGCGATCGGCGATGCCGAAGGCGGCCTGTTCAGCCCCGGCGGCGTGGTGCTCGGCAAGGACGGCAAGCGCGTCAGCAAGGGCGGAGCGCCCACCTTCATCGCCTCGGTGCATCGCAGCCCGCGCTTCAGCGCCGTGACCTACGCGGCGGGCCGGCCGCCGACGAGCGCCGGCGAGCTCGCGCTGGACAACTCGACCGCCGAGCGCGCCAAGTTCCATCTCGGCGACCTCGTCTCGGTCCAGGGCGTGACCCCCAAGCGGCGCTATCGCCTGGTCGGGCTGACGAAGCTCGCGGGCGTCGACTCGTTCGGCGGTGCGGTCGTCGCGCTGTTCGTCTTGCCCGAGGCGCAGCGCATCGCGGGGAAGGTGGGCAGATTCGACGAGATCGATGCGTCGGCGCAGCGCGACATCGCCCCCGAGGAAGCGGCGCGGGCGCTGCGAGCGGCGCTGCCCCAGAACGTCACCGTGCGCACCGGCCGCGAGCAGGCCGACGACCTGTCCTCGCAGATCCGCTCGAACATCGGTTTCCTGCGCACCGCGCTGCTGGCGTTCGCCGGCATCTCGCTGTTCGTCGGCGCGTTCATCATCTTCAACACGTTCTCGATCACGGTCGCGCAGCGAACCCGCGAGTTCGCATTGCTGCGCACGCTCGGTGCCTACCGTCGCCAGGTGATGCGCTCGGTGCTCACCGAGGGCCTGGTGCTCGGGGTCCTGGGCGCCGCGGTCGGGTTGGGGCTGGGCATCGCGCTCGCGAGCGGGCTGCGCGCCCTGTTCAAGGTCGTGGGCTTCGACGTGCCGTCGACGGGGACGGTGATCGCGACCCGGACGATCGTCGTTTCGCTGCTGGTCGGAACGCTGGTGACGCTGTTCTCCAGCCTGCTGCCCGCGATCCGCGCCACGCGCGTACCGCCGATCGCCGCGCTGCGCGAGGGCGCGGTGCTGCCGCCCGGACGTGGCGCGCGGTGGGCGACCCCGATCGCGGTGATAGTCACCGTCCTGGGCCTGGGCCTGCTCGCCGGCGGCCTGTTCGGCGGCGCGCCGTCCGGTACCGCGCTGAGCCTGACCGGCGGCGGCGCGGGCGCGCTGTTCCTCGGCGTCGCCCTTCTGAGCCCCCGACTCGTCCCGCCGCTGGCCTCGCTCGTCGGCCGGCCGCTCGAGCGGCTGAGCGGGATCACCGGGCGCCTGGCCCGCGAGAACGCCATCCGCCACCCGGGTCGCACGGCGGCGACCGCCGCTGCGCTGATGGTCGGCGTGGCCCTTGTGGGCTTCGCTTCGATCTTCGCGGCGAGCGCGCGCACGACGATCCGCGACGCCGTGCGCAACGGTTCGCAGGCGCAGGCGATCATCCAGAACACCGACGGCTTCTCGGCTTTCAGCCCGCTGGCGGCGAGCGCGGTCGCCAAGGTCGACGGCGTCGAGCACGTCAGCTCGATCCGCTTCAGTGGCGGGCGCACCATGGGCGACCGCGTCAACGTCGTCGGGATCGACCCGACGACGTTCCCGGCGCTCTACACGGTCAAGTCCGGCGAGGATGTGCTGTCGGGGTTGGGACCCGGCGATACCGCCGTCTCGGAGAAGTTCGCCGAGAAGCACGACACGAAGGTCGGCCAGGTGCTGAGCGTGCGGACGCCGCTCAGACGGACGGTGTCGCTGCGAGTGGCCGGCGAGATCGAGGACGAGGGGCACCTCACCGGCGACCTGACGGTGCCGACCTCCGAGCTGCAGCGCGACTTCAATGCGCCGCAGGACGGCGTCGTCTTCGTCGGCTTCGATCCCGGGGCCGACCGTGCGGCCGTGCGCCGCTCGATCGACTCACTGCTGAAGTCGCGCTTCCCGCAGGTCGAGGCGCTGAGCAACGACGAGTTCGTCGACCGCCAGGTCGAGCAGATCAACCAGCTGCTGTTCCTGATCTACGCGCTGTTGGCCCTGGCCGTGATCGTCTCGCTGTTCGGCATCGTCAACACGCTCGTGCTGTCGATCACCGAGCGCACGCGCGAGCTCGGGATGCTCCGCGCGGTCGGCACCTCGCGGCGCCAGGTCAAGCGGATGATCCGCTACGAGGCGGTGATCACGGCGCTGATCGGCGGCGTGCTGGGCGTGGCGCTCGGGGTCGTGCTCGCAGTCCTCGTCAGCCGCGTGATCGACAACTTCCACTTGACGGTGAGCGTG
The DNA here is from genome assembly GCA_963825415.1 of uncultured Actinomycetes bacterium. GTDB lineage: Bacteria > Actinomycetota > Thermoleophilia > Solirubrobacterales > Solirubrobacteraceae > BP-464. Next base: position 256,807 of record CAWGTD010000009.1, read on the forward strand.
CCGTCGATCTTGGTGCTGCTCGTCCTGTCCGGCGTGGCGGGCGTCGGCGCCGCGGTGCTGCCGGCCCGGCGGGCGGCCCGCCTCGACGTGCTCGAGGCGCTGGCGTACGAGTAGGGCGCCGGCATCGCCGCAGGCCTGAATTGGCGGCGACGGGGAAGGGGTGTGGTAACCAACTTGCGCTGAGCGAAAGCCAGCGACCGCACCCCCTTGCCTCGCTGCCCGATCAGGGTGGCGTGAGCGCCGGCCCCCGCCGGTAGATCGCGCCGAGCAGGCCCGCGAGCACCATCGCGGCACCCAGGTAGCCCACCTCCGTGCGCGTGACCTGGTCCGCAAAGGGGCCCACCACCATCCAGACCACGAAGCCGGCCGCGCACGCCAGCCACGCGCCGGCGGCCGCGGCGGCCTGGCCACGCGCCAGCGCGGCCTGGTTCAGCGCCCCCGCACTGAGGTGGAAGCCCATCCCGACGGCCAGCGCCGCGAGCCCGAGGCGCTCGTAGTGATGGCCGTGGCCGAACAGCGCGTCCATCGCCCAGGGCCCGATCGCCAGCAGGCCCACCGCCACGGCGCCGGCGAACGCCGCGATCGAGAGGATCGTCACGCGGATCGCCCGGCCGACGTCGCCGCCGCCGGCGAGGTGGGGAAGCAGCGACGTCTGGATCGACTGGAACAGCTGCAGCGGTGCGCGGGTGATCAGCAGCGCGTTGAAGACGATGCCCGCCGTCGCGCTGTCGGCCGCGGCGGCCGCGGTCAGGACCGCCGCGTTGAGCAACGCCTGCTCGGCGAGCTGCACCCCGGCCACGGATAGGGCGAAGCCGCCACCCTCACGCAACGAGAGAGCCTCGCGCGGCTCGTCGGTTCCGGCGCGGTCGCCGCGGGGTGGGTGGGATCGAATCCACGGCAGCACCGCCAGCGAGGCGACGGGCGCCGCGGCGATCCCCAAGGCAACGGCGGTCTGCCCGGAGGCGATCCCGACAGCGACCGCGAGCGGAAAGCAGAACCGCGAGACGGACTCGAAGAAGACCAGGCCGCCGTAGAGCGCGAACCACTGATGCCCGGCGAACCAGCCGCGCGCGAAATAGCTCGCGGCGTAGGCCAGCGCCGCGACCACGAGCACCCAGAACAGCGTGCTCGAGCCGTCGAAGGCGTCCTCGATCCGCCCGCGCAGAGCAAGTGCCACCACGAGGAACGTCGCCGCGAAGGCGAGCTGCAGGATCGCCGGCGTGCGCAGCGGATGGCCGCCGCTCAGACCCGCGCCGCGGCGCGTGGCGATCGTGCGCGACAGGAGCTGTTCGACCGGCCTGTAGATGACCGAGATGACGACGAACAGGACGGCCCACAGCAGGCTGATCGCGCCGTACTCCGAGCGGCCGAGCACGTGGCTGGCGACCGCGAAGTACGCGAACGTGAAGACGCCGGTCGACGCGATCCCGATCGAGAGGATCCGCGCGCCGCGGGCGAACCCGTCGCTGCGCGGCGCTGCGCTAGGCGGAGTCGTCGCCAAGGCGCACGAGCAGCATGGTCCACGGGAACGGCGACCGTGCCTCCACCACCTCGCCGTGGCGCGAGAGCAGCTCGACGAACGAGCGCTTGGACCAGTGGTTGAGGTGCCCGGGCGTGTTGCCCAGGTCGCGCACGTACGCGCCGCGGGCGAGGTTCAGCGCGCGCCACAGCGGTTCGCGCGGCACCGAGACGAGCAGCCAGCGCTGCGCCACGCGCGCCATCTCGGCCACGGTGTGCTCGGGCTCGGGAACGTGCTCGAGGACCTCGATCGCGGTCGCCACGTCGAACTCGTCGTCGGCGAACGGCAGGTTCTCGGCCTTCATCACCATGTAGGACAGGTTCGGCGCGCTGCGCTGGGCCCACTGCTCGTGCAGGAGTGGGTCGTCGAGGTCGATCCCGACGACCGGCCCTTCGAGCTCGGCCGCCCAGCGCTGCGTGAGCACGCCCTCGCCGCAGCCGACGTCGAGCAGCGAACGCGGCGCGGCCTGCCCGAACAGCTCGTCGAGCGTGGCCTCGAACCTGGCCATCAGCCGGCGCACGACCGGGTTGGTCGAGCCGTACTTGTCGTAGGTGTTGCCGGTGACCGTGCCCTCACGGTCAAGGGTTACCCCTTGCCTCCGACCGGTCGGCGCTGATTGAGACGGACGTCGGCCCTCCGGGGCCGCCGTGATCGGGGCTTCGCCCCTCTCGCCGGTACTGCTCACAGGCGCAGCGCCTCGCGCTCCTCGGTGCGCTGTGGGCCCGCATGGGCGCCCGTGGTCGCGGCCTGGCCGGTGTCGCGCGCGCCGGGCTCATAGTGCGACGGCGGGACGCCGAGCTGGAGCTCGACGCGGCGCACGCGCTCGAAGATCCGCTGGCTCATGATCCGCTGGGCGTAGAGCAGGTCGCCCATGATTCCCAGGGCGAACAGGACGACGGCCGCGTTGAACAACACCGCGCCGAGGATCAGCGACTGGACGTGGCCGCTGCCGTTGCCGCCGATCCATGCGACGGCGAAACGGGTCCACACGCCGACGGCGGCCAGGGCGACGACGAGCGCCGCGCCCCAGAACACGCGCAGCGGCTCGTACTGTGCGTAGATGCGGAAGATCGACACGCTGTTGCGCCGGACGTAGGACCACATCGAGGGGAACAGCCGCGACTCGCGGGTCTGCGGGTTGGTCCGGATCGGCACGTGGTCGGTGGCGACCAGCAGCTTGCCGGCCTGGATGATCGTCTCCAGCGTGTAGGTGAAGCGCGACACCACCGCCATCTGCATGGCGGCCTCGCGGTTGTAGGCGCGGAACCCGGACGTCGTGTCGGGCACGTCGGTGTCGGAAGCCTGCCGGACCACCCACGACCCGAGCCGCTGGAGCGACTTCTTCAGCGGCGAGAAGTGGTCGATCGTCATGACTTCGCGGTCGCCGACGACCATGTCGGCGCGGCCGGCCAGGATCGGAGCGACGAGCTTGGCGACGTCCGCGCCGTAGTACTGGTTGTCGGCGTCGGTGTTGACGATCACGTCGGCGCCGAGCTTCAGCGCCGCGTCCATCCCGGCCTGGAACCCCGCGGCGAGGCCCTTGTTGTTCGTCAGCCGGACGATGTGGTCGACGCCGTTCTCGCGCGCGACGTCGACGGTGCGGTCGGTCGAGCCGTCGTCGATGATCAGCCACTCGACGACGTCGAAGCCCTCGACCTCGCGCGGCAGGTCGGCAAGCGTCGCGGGGAGCGCCAGCTCTTCGTTCAGGCACGGGATCTGGATGATGAGCTTCATGAGCCGCGAGACGCGGCCAGTACGGTACCGCCCCGCATGCGATGGCCCCGCATCCTGCTTGCCGTTCTGGCACTCGGAACTTTGGTCGGGTTCTTCGTCTTTCCCACCTATCCGAACTACGACAGCCTGTACTCGCTGATCTGGGGCCGGGAGATCCTGCACGGCCACACTCCGTCGTTCGTCACCTACCGGGCGCCCACCGAGCACCCGCTGGCGATCGCGTTCGGCGCCTTGCTCTCGCCGCTCGGGACCGGGGCGGACCGCGTGATGGTGGGCGCCACGCTCGTCTCGTTCGTGGCGCTCGCGGCCGGCCTCTACCGGCTGGCCGCGGCTGCGTTCACGCCGCTGGTCGGCATCGTCGCCGCGGCGCTGCTGGTCACCCGCTTCGACTTTCCCTTCCTGGCGGCGCGCGGCTACATCGACATTCCCTACCTGGCCTTCGTGATGTGGGCCGCCGCGCTGGAGGCCGAACAGCGCAGGCGCGGCGGCCCGGTGTTCGTGTTGCTGACGCTGGCGGCGCTCATGCGCCCCGAGGCCTGGCTGCTGATCGCCCTGTACTGGCTGTGGTTCGTCTGGCCGCGCACGACCACCTGGAGAACGCGGATCCGTGCAGCCGGGCTCGCGGCCATCGGTCCCGTGACCTGGGCGGTGGTCGACCTCGCGGTCACCGGCGACCCGCTGTACTCGCTGCATTCGACGAACTCGCTCGCCGAGGAGCTCGGCCGCGCCAAGGGGCTCTCGGCGGTCCCGCACTCGACCTGGGCGTTCCTCGTCTCGCTCGACAAGCTGCCGGTCCTGCTCGCCGCGTTCGCCGGCCTCGCGCTGGCGATCTACCTGGTGCCCACGCGCATCGCGATGCCGCTCGTGCTGCTCGTCGTCGGGCTCGGCACCTTCGGGCTGGTGGGCATCGCCGGGCTGTCGATCATCAACCGCTACCTGCTGGTGCCTTCGCTCATCGTGATGGTCTTCGCGGCCTTCCTGCTGGCCGGCTGGAGTGTGCTCGAGCCCGGCCTGCTCGTGCGAAAGGTCTGGATGGTCGGCGCGATACTCGTCGTCGTGGCGGGCGGCGCCTACACCGCCAACCGCCTGAACCTCACGCACTTCCGCAGCGAGCTCGAGTTCCGCGGCGCGTACCGGACCGCGCTGCGGCAGGCGCTCGCCAATCCGCAGGTGCGCGCCGCCCTTCGCTGCGGGCCGGTCTCGGCGCCCAATCACAAGCTGATTCCCGACATCCGCTGGGTCGCCGATCTGCCCGAGTCGGCCGTCGTCGCGCGCAGCGATCCCGCCCAGCACCGCCGCATCCGGCACGGCGTGGCGCTGTACGTGTCCGGGCGCTACGCGATTTTCCGGCAGGCTTTCGTCGGCCCCGACGACGACCCGCTCGACGAGGTTCCGTTGCCAGGATTCGACAGGATCGACACCAGCCGCTACTACGGTGCGTACGTGCGATGCCCAGGGACGGCGAGCTGAGCCCCGACGGCCGCACACGTACGCGCGTGCGGCTGCGGTTCGGGTGGGCGAGCGCGGTTACGGCGCTGTTGATCGGTGCCCTGCTGCTGCGGATCTGGGGCGTGCGCCACGGCATGCCCTACGCGTTCAACGCCGACGAGAACGCCCACTTCGTGCCGCGGGCGATCGGGCTGTTCGGGCACGGCTGGAACCCGAACTACTTCGTCAACCCGCCCGCGTACACGTACATCCTGCACGTCGTCTTCGCGGTCTGGTTCGGCGGCAGCCGCGGCGTGTCGCACGCCATCGCCACGAATCCCGGCGACGTCTTCATCGTCGCGCGCGTGACCGCCGCCGTGCTCGGAACCGTCGGCCTGTGGCTGCTCTACCTCGCGGGCTCGCGGCTGTTCGACCGGCGCATCGGGCTGCTCGCCGCCGGCCTGATGGCGGTGAGCTTCCTGCCGGTCTTCTACTCGCACCTGGCGCTCAACGACGTGCCGACGCTGGCGCCGATCGGCCTGGCGCTGCTGGGGACGGCGGGCGTGTTGCGCGAGGGGCGGATGCGCGACTACGTGCTCGCGGGGATCGGGCTCGGCCTGGCGGCTTCGACGAAGTACACCGGCGGCATCGTCCTGCTGCCGCTGCTTGGCGCGGCCGCGGCGCAGTTCATGGCGCCGGGCGGCCACCGGCCGGCCACGCGCGGCATCATCGTCGCGGGCGTCGTTTCGATGATCGCCTTCGTCGCCGCGAACCCATACGCGTTGCTGGACTTCTCGGCGTTCCGCGACGGCCTGAACCACCAGACGACCGCCGCCGACGACGCGCTCGGCAAGCTGGGCCTCACGCAGGACAACGGCTACGCCTACTACCTGTGGACGTTCACCTGGGGGATGGGGTGGGTCCCGCTGTTCGCGGCGGTAGGCGGCGCGCTGGCGCTGTTGAAGGACGAGCGGCGCCTGGTCGGGGTGCTCGCGCCGGCTCCGATCGTGTTCGTGCTGTTCATGGGCTCCCAGACGCGCTTCTTCGGCCGCTGGCTGATCCCGGTCTTCCCGCTGCTGGCGCTGCTGGCGGCCTACGGCATCATCGAGCTCGCCGAATATCTGGGGCGCAGACGGCCCGCGCTGCGGCCGACGCTGCTGACCGTGGGCACGATCGCGCTCTGCGGCCAGGGGCTCGTCTACTCGCTGCACGCCGGCCTGGTGCTCTCACGCGCCGACACCCGCAACCAGACACGCGACTGGATGGTCGAGCACATACCCGCGGGGACCAAGATCGTGGTCGAGCCGGTGGTGCCCGACGGGTGGGCGCAGGACATCGGGCACCCGACGGCGCTGACCTCCAACGGCAACCGCTGGGTGAAGTTCCCCACCAGCCGCGCGCTGATCGACCCGACGACCGGCGAGCCGGTCCCGCCACCGGGGGTGATCGTGAACATCGAGGACTTCGAGCGCACGCTGAGCCCGCCGCTTATCGACAGCTACGAGCGCGCGGGGTACTGCTGGATCGTCACGGGCTCGACGCAGCGCGGCAGGGCCGAGGCCGAGCCGGAGATCGTTCCCGACGCCGTCGCGTTCTACAAAGCGCTCGAGCAGCGCGCCGACGTCGTCTTCAACGCGTCGCCGTACTCCCATGGCTCCGGGCCGGTGAAGTTCAACTTCGACTGGTCCTTCGACTACTACCCGCTGGCCTACGAGCGGCCGGGGCCTGACATGACGGTCTATCGCTTGCGTGGGGGCAGCTGCACCGGCGTATCCTCCTGAGGGTGGCCCCCGCGCCGCCCGTCCTGAACGACACCGACCGCGAACATCTTTCGCGTGCCATCGAGCTCGCCTACAACGGGCTGGGCCATGTGCAGCCCAACCCGGTCGTGGGCGCGATCGTCACGCGCGACGACGTGGTCCTGGGCGAGGGCTGGCACGGCTCCTACGGCGGTCCGCACGCCGAGGTCGAGGCGATCCGTGCCGCCGGCGACGTCGACCTCCACGGCGCGACCCTCTACGTGTCGCTCGAGCCCTGCTGCCACGAGGGCCAGACGCCGCCGTGCACCGACGCGATCGTCGCGGCCGGGTTCGCGCGGGTAGTGGTCGGCTCCGACGACCCGTCCGAGAAGGCAAGCGGCCGCGGTCTGGGGATCATGCGCGACGAGGGCATCGAGGTCAGCGTCGCCGACGCCGGCGACGAGCTGGCGCGCCGCGCGCGGATGGCCAACCAGGCGTTCCGCAAGCACGCGCGCACGGGCCGCCCATGGGTGCTGTTCAAGTCGGCCATGACGCTCGACGGCAAGGTCGCCACACCCACCGGCGACTCGAAGTGGATCTCCGGCGAGTCCAGTCGTGCGCGCGCCCACCGCTGGCGCGCCACGGTCGACGCCGTCGCGGTCGGCGTCGGCACGGCGCTGGCCGACGACCCGCGGCTGACCGCCCGCGTCGCCGCCGTCGCGCGCCAACCCGCGCGCGTGATCTTCGACTCCACTGCGCGTCTGCCGATCACGTCGCAGCTCGTCGCCGAGGCGCGCGAGCAGCGGCTGATCGTTGTCGTCGCGCGCGCGGCGCCGCGCGCGGCCACCGAGGCGCTGGAGATGGCCGGCGCCGAGGTAGTCGTGGCCACCGGTGAGAACGAGCCCGCGCGCGTGCGCGACGCGCTCGACCGCCTGGGAGAGCTGGGCATCGCCTCGGTGCTGCTGGAGGGAGGCCCGCACCTGGCGGGCGCGTTCCTCGACGCCGGCGAGATCGACGAGGTGCGCCTGTTCCTCGCACCGATGCTGCTCGGCGGACGCAACGCCCGCGACCCGCTGGAGGGCGAGGGCGTCGAGCACATCGCCGACGCGCTGCGCGCCGAGACGCTGGAGTGCGAGCGTGTCGCCGAGGACCTTCTGATCTCGGCCCGGCTGAAGGAGTGGTGAGGTGTTCACCGGCCTTGTGGGCGACCTGGGAACGGTCGCGACGGTCGACCGCACCGCCGACGGCGCCCGGTTGAGCTTCGAGTCGACGCTCACGAGCGAGCTCAGCGAGGGCGACTCGGTCGCGGTCAACGGCGTCTGTCTGACCGCGATCGGCCTCTGCGGCCCGCGGTTCGGAGCCGACATGATGCAGGAGAGCCTGCGCCGCTCGTCGCTCGGCGAACTGCGCGAGGGCGATCGGGTCAACCTCGAGCTCGCGCTGCGGGCCTCCGACCGGCTCGGCGGGCACATCGTGCAGGGCCACGTCGACGGGCTGGGCGTCGTGGCCGGAGCCCGCGACGAGGGCTTCGCCCGCGTTCTGACCGTCGAGGCAGGCCCCGAGGTGCTGCGCTACACGGTCGAGAAGGGCTCGATCGCCGTCGATGGGGTCAGCCTCACGGTGGCGCGCGTCGACGACGAGTCGTTCGACGTCTCGCTGATTCCCGAGACGCTCGAGCGCACCACGCTTGGAGAGATGCAGGTGGGCCGTCAAGTCAACCTGGAGGTGGACGTGATGGCGAAGTACGTCGAGAAGTTGCTGGGTAGAAGGGTCGGGGCATGAGCAGCGTCAGCGCACCGTTCGCAACCATCGAGGACGCACTGAACGAGATCCGCGCCGGGCGCATGGTGGTCGTCGTCGACGACGAGGACCGCGAGAACGAGGGCGACCTCACGATGGCCGCGCAGTTCGTCACCCCCGAGGCGATCAACTTCATGGCCAAGGAGGGGCGCGGGCTGATCTGCCTGGCGCTCACCGGCGAGCGCTGTGACGAGTTGGGCCTCGACTTGATGGCGGCCAAGAACGAGTCGCCCTTCGAGACCGCCTTCACTGTGTCGGTCGAGGCGCGCGAGGGCGTCACCACCGGCATCTCGGCGGCCGACCGCGCGCACACGATCCAGGTCGCGATCGATCCCGAGAGCTCGCCGCGCGACCTCGTGCAGCCCGGCCACGTCTTCCCGCTGAAGGCCAAGGAGGGCGGCGTGCTCGAGCGGACCGGCCAGACCGAGGCGGCCGTCGACCTGGCGCGCCTGGCCGGGGTCAACCCGGCGGGGGTGATCTGCGAGGTCATGAACGACGACGGCACGATGGCGCGGATCCCCGACCTCGCCGGCTTCTGCGATCGCCACGAGCTGAAGATGGTCACGGTCGCCGACCTCATCGCCTACCGGCGCATGCACGACAAGCTCGTCGAGCGCGTCGTCGACACGGCGCTGCCGACCGGCTTCGGCGACTTCACCGCGATCGGTTACCGCTCACTGGTCGACGACAAGCACCACGTCGCGCTGGTCAAGGGCGAGGTCGAGGGCAAGGAGGACGTGCTGGTGCGCGTGCACTCCGAGTGCCTGACCGGCGACGTGTTCCACTCGCTGCGCTGCGACTGCGGCGAGCAGCTCGAGTCGTCGCTGGCCACGATCGAGCGCGAAGGGTCGGGCGTGCTGCTCTACCTCGCGCAGGAGGGTCGCGGCATCGGCCTGCTCAACAAGCTGCGCGCCTACAAGCTCCAGGAGGAGGGGCTGGACACCGTCGACGCCAACCTGCGCCTCGGCCTGCCCGCCGACCTGCGCGACTACGGCATCGGCGCGCAGATCCTCGTCGACCTCGGCCTGACCTCGATCCGGATCCTCACCAACAACCCCAAGAAGATCAGGGGGCTGGAGGGCTACGGGCTGCGCGTCACCGACCAGGTGCCGATCGAGCACACGGCCAACCCGCACAACCAGGACTACCTGCGCACCAAGGCCGAGCGGATGGGCCACACCCTGCACCACCAGGGGCTGGCGCTCGACGAGGAGATGCTCGCCGAAGAGCAGGAGCGCGACCGTCGGTGAGCGACTTCGCGATCGTCGTCGGCTGCTTCTACCAAGAGCTCGCCGACCGGCTCGTGGTGTCGGCGACCGAGGCCTTCCAGGAGGGCGGTGCCGAGTCGGTCGACGTCTTCGAGGTCCCCGGAGCCTTCGAGCTGCCCTACGCGGCCAAGCTCTGCGCCGACTCCGGGCGCTACGCCGGCGTCGCCGCGCTGGGCGCGGTCATCCGGGGCGAGACCTCGCACTACGACCACGTATGCGAGGAGTGCGCGCGCGGGCTGATGGACGTCCAGCTGCGCACCGGCGTCCCGTGCGCATTCGGGGTGCTCACCGTCGAGTCGATGGAGCAGGCGCTGGCGCGTGCCGGCGGAGACAAGCGCGACCAGGGCCGCCACGCCGCCGAGACCGTGCTGACGATGGCCAAGCTCCGCGGGCAGCTGGAGGCGCAGTGAGCGGCGAGGCGGCGGCCCTGTTGTTGATCGCCGCCGTGCACGTCGTGGCGCTCGGAGTGCTGCTGCTGGCGCTGCTCGACGGTCGCCCGTTGCCGTGGCGCAGCTGGTGGCCCGGCGACGAGCCCGCTGACGACCCGGCGCCCGAGCCGCCTAGTCCTTCTTCTTCCCGTGTCCCTTGGGCGGCTTGGGCTTCTTGGCGTCCGAACCTGCCACCTCGCCTCGGGCGAGGGCCAGCTCACGCTCGACCGCTGCGCGCTGGTCGGGGTTCCGCAGGCGTGTCTCGAGCACGGGGATCGCAGCCGCAGGATTGCCACTCAGCCGCAGAGCGTGACCCAGGTCGTACCACGCGAACGCGCACGGATCGGTGACGCTCACCGGGCAGTCCTTGACGACGTCGCCCAGCACCGCGGCAGCACCCGCGTAGTCGCCCTGATCGATCAGGGCATGCCCGCGCGCCTCACCGGCGCGCTTGTCCGCCAACGAGTCGCTCGGCGCCGCCGCGGCGGGCGTCGCGGTGGAGCGAGCCGGTGTCGGCTTCGGCTTCGCGGCCGTGCGGTGCGTGGAAGCTTGGCTCTCCGGGGATTTCGAATCCCCACCAGTCGACAGAACGGCGGCAACGACACCGGCAACCAGAAGAAGAGCGACGACCGCCAACGCCACTCCGCGGGTGGCGCGGGCCGCATGCGGATCGGGCGGGGGATGGGCCCCCCGCCCGAACGAACGGCCCGTGACAGGACCCGCGGCCACAGGCGCCTGGCCCGCGGCCACAGGCGACGGACTGCCGGCCACAGGCGCCCGATCGAACCGCGGTGCCACCTCCGTGACCGCTGTGGTCGGCCCCATCGCACGGCGCAGACCGGCGACCAGCGCCGCGGCGCTCTCAGGGCGGTCCTCGGGCGCCTTGGCGAGCCCGCGGGCGAGCACGACGTCGACGGTCCCCGGCAGGCCCCGCGCGATGTCGGAAGCCCGAGGCGGGTCGGCGTCGATGTGCGCGCGCGCCTGCGCGGCGGGCGCCGCGTCGGGAAACGGGCGTGTCCCGGTCAGCAGCTCGAAGGCGACCACGGCCAGCGCGTAGCGGTCGCTTGCGGCCGTCGCGGGGTGGCCGAGCGCCTGCTCGGGCGAGAAGTAGGCCGCGGTTCCGATGACCTGGCCCGTCATCGTGAGGCGCGCCTCCGTGCCGAGCGTCGCGATGCCGAAGTCGGCGACCTTCAGGTCGCCGTTGGCATCGAGCAGCAGGTTGGCCGGCTTGACGTCGCGATGGACGATGTCGGCGGCATGGGCCGTGTCGAGCGCCGCGGCGGCCTGCTCGAGCCAGCTCAGGACGAGCCGGTGCGGGATCGGCTGTCGCGCCTTGATGCGGTCGTCGACCGTCCCGCCCGACAGCAGCTCCATGACGATGAACGCCAGCGGCGGGTCGGTCTCGGTCTCGCCGACGTCGTAGATCGTCACCACGTTGGGGTGGTCGCTGACGCGCGCGGCCGCTCGTGCCTCGCGCGTGAATCGCGAGCGGGCGGACTCGTCGGCGCCCAGCGCCTCGGCCAGGACCTTCACGGCGACCGGCCGGCCGAGGAGGTCGTCCTGGGCCGCGTAGACGGTCGCCATGCCGCCCGTGGCAACGTGCCGCAACACGCGATATCGGGTCGGCAGCGCGACTGGAATCGGAGTGGTCGGCACGGTCCTCCGGACGCGCGTACCCGCCCCCGGCGGCCGCTACACTAGCCCGCGCCATGGCCAAGGTCTGCCATAGCTGCGGCAAGGGGCCGAGTTTCGGAAACAGTCGCAGCCACTCCATGGTCGCTACCAAGCGGCGGTTTGACCCGAACCTCCAGAAGGTGCGCGTCCTGGTGGGCGCCGCGCCGCGTCGGGTGTACGTCTGCACCCGCTGCCTGAAGGCCGGCAAGGTCATCAAGGCCGTCTGAGCCGGACCGCGCGCTCGCGTGTCCGATCCCAGCCTCGTCCGGTTCCGCACCGTGGTGGAGGGTGCGCTCGCGCATCTCGAGTCGCGCCGCCAGGAGATCAACGACCTCAACGTGTTCCCGGTCGCCGACGGCGACACCGGGGACAACATGGCGCTCACGCTGCGCGCCTGCCTGGCCGAGCTGGATCGCCTGGCCACCGAGGACCGCCCGCTCGACGAGGTCGGCCGCGACGAGATCGTGCAGTCGGTCGCCCGTGCCGCGCTGCTCGGCGCGCGCGGCAACAGCGGCGTGATCCTCTCCCAGCTGGTCCGCGGCGCCGCCGAGGAGCTCATCAGCCGCCCCGGCGAACTGGTCGACCCGATGCTCATCGGCTCGGCGATGGCGCGCGCCGCCGACCGCGCCTACGCCTCGGTGCGCGACCCCGCCGAGGGGACGATGCTGACCGTGATGCGCGAGATGGCGCTGCGCATCGCCACCGAGATCGCCCACCTGCCCGACGAGCGCCGGCGCCTGGATCCCGACGCCGAGGACGGGGTCCAGAACGAGCTGCTCGCGGACATCCTCGAGCGCGCGATCGAGGCCGGCGAGGACAGCGTCCGCCGCGGCCCCGAGATGCTGGCGGTGCTGCGCGACGCCGGCGTGGTCGACGCCGGCGGCTACGGCGTCACGATCATCTTCGCCGGGATCGTCGCCGCCCTGCGGGGCAGCGATCCGCCGCCGCTCGCGCATCACACGGCACCGGCCGCGCCGCGGGTGACGCATCCGCATCACGAGTCCTCGACGTTCCGCTACTGCACGAACTTCGCCGTCACCGGCCACGGCCTCGAGGCATCGAAGTGGACCACGCCGCTGGAGACCCTGGGCGACAGCGTCCTGGTCGTCGGCGACGAGGTCACCCTGAAGGTCCACGTCCACACCGACGATCCCGAGCTGGTCGTCGCCCTGTTCCACGATGCGGGCGAGGTCTCGCGCCTCGACGTTGCCGACATGCACGTCCAGGTGGCCGAACGCACCGCGCGTCTGTCGGGCAACGGAGCCGTCTCGGAACCCGGCCGGCGCGACCTTTGCGGAGCGGTGGCGGTGGCGGCGGGCGAAGGGCTGCGCGTGCTGTTCGAGAGCCTCGGCGTACGGGTCCTCGACGGCGGCCAGACGCTGAACCCGTCGACCTACGAGCTGCTCGCCGGGATCCACGAGGTGCCGGCCGAGGAGGTCGTCGTCCTGCCCAACAGCGCGAACGTGATCATGGCCGCCGAGCGGGCGGCCGAGCTGTCCGACAAAGTCGTCTACGTCGTCCCGACGACCTCTCAGCAGGCCGGGCTCGCCGCGTGCATCGAGCTTCAGTCCGGTCGCGGTGCGAAGGAGAACGCCGCCGCTCTGCGCGAGGCGCTCGCGCGGCTGCGCACCGGCGGCGTCGCGCCGGCTGCGCGCGAGGATCCGCAGGGCCGCTTCGCCGTCGGGGAGGCCGTCGGTTTCGTCGACGAGAGCCTCGTGGCCTGGGGCGATCCGGAGGCGACGCTTCGGACCGTGCTGGGAACGCTCGCCGACGGTGCCGAGCTGTTGACGTGCATCACCGGCGAAGACGCCCCGCTGGACGACACCGCCGTAGCCGCGCTCGTGCCCGACGGGGTCGAGGTCGAGCTCGAGGCCGGCGGGCAGCCCAGCTGGTGGTGGCTCGTCGCCGCCGAATAGGGGTGCCGGAGGCGGAGGGCACCGACGGCGAAGCCGTTGGTCTGTGGCCGCCGGAAGGCGGGTCCCCCCGGCCGGGGGCCGGACGGTGTCCGGGCGATCGCCATCCGGCTGGGCGGGGAGAATCGCCGGGTGCGTGCCTTCGCGGACACCCGTGAGCCCGACGCCGCCGAGCTGCTCGCGGCGCCCGTGCGCTGGCCGCGCCCGTCGCGCCTGAGCGAGCCGCTCGACGTGCCGGGCGGGCCCAAGGCGGCCCAGGCCGCCGAGACGCTCGGCCTGACGACCGTCGGCAACCTGCTGACCCACCTGCCGCGCGATCGCCAGGCAGCGCGCACGGTTGCGGCGCTGTCGCCGGGCGAGACGGCGACCGTGGTCGTCGAGGTGCGCTCGATCCGCTCACGACCGGTTCGCAGGCGCGGGATGAAGCCGTTGGTGGAGGCCACCGTCGCCGACGAGACCGGGCCGATGAAGGTGACGTTCTTCAACCAGCCGTGGCTCGAACGCCGCTACCCGCCGGGGACGCGGCTGGCGCTGACCGGCAAGTACGAGGGCCGCAATCGCTTCCGCGTCTCCCAGCACACGCCGACCCAGAGCGAGACCGGGGCGGCCGAAGAGGACGTTGCCGTCTACCCGGCGACCGACGGCATCACGTCGACGCAGATCCTCGAGCTGGTCCGGGGCCACCGCGACGCGATCGTCGACGTGGTCGAACCGCTGCCGGGTCGCCTGCGCGCCGCCGAACGCCTACCGGACCGGACCGCGGCGCTGACCGCCGCGCACTTCGGCGACCACGAGGGCGGTCGCCGGCGGCTGGCGTTCGACGAGCTGCTGTTCACCCAGCTGGCGCTGCTGCGCCGCCGCGCGCAGCGCGAGACCGGCGCGCGCGCCGCCGTGCTCGACGCGCCGCGCGCTCTGACGCAGCGCTGGCTCGCCGAGCTGCTGCCGTTCGAACCGACCGGCGACCAGGTGGCGGCGATGGAGGCGGTCGACGCCGACCTGGCCCGCGAGCGCCCGATGCAGCGCCTGCTGATGGGCGAGGTCGGCTCGGGCAAGACCGTCGTCGCGCTGCACGCCATGCTGCGTGCGGTCGAGCACGGCATGCAGGCGGCGCTGATGGCGCCCACCGAGACGCTCGCCGACCAGCACTTCGCCACGCTCCAGGCGCTGATGCCCGGGGAGGCGCTGCGCACCGCGCTGCTCACGGGCTCGACGCCCGGGGCGCGGCGCACGGAGATCCTCGATCGCCTGGCCAGCGGCGAGCTTTCGGTCGTCGTCGGCACGCACGCATTGATCGAGGAGGTCGTGCGCTTCGATCGCCTGGCCGTCGCGGTCGTCGACGAGCAGCATCGCTTCGGCGTCCGCCAGCGGGTCGCGCTCGACGAGAAGGCGCCGGAGGGGCTCTCGCCGCACGTCCTGCACATGACAGCGACCCCGATCCCGCGCACGCTGGCGCTGTTCCAGTACGGCGACCTCGACATGACCGTGTTGCGCGAGCTGCCGCGCGGGCGCCGGCCGGTGTCGACCCACGTGGCGTCGACCGAGGCGGAGCGCGCCCGGGCCTACGAGCGCATCCGCGAGGAGCTGCGGGCCGGCCGCCAGGCGTTCGTCGTCTGTCCGCTGGTGGAGGAGAGCGAGGCGCTGCAGGCTCGCGCGGCGACCGCCGAGTACGAGCGCCTGCGCGACACCGAGTTCAAGGACTTCCGCGTCGTGCTCCTGCACGGCCAGCTGCGCCCGCGCGCCAAGCAGGAGGCGATGGCCGCGTTCGCGGCCGGCGGCGCGGACGTGCTCGTCGCGACGACCGTGATCGAGGTCGGCATCGACGTGCCCAACGCGACCGTGATGCTCGTCGAGGACGCCGAGCGCTACGGGATCAGCCAGCTGCACCAGCTGCGCGGCCGCGTCGGCCGCGGCGAGCACGACTCGCTGTGCCTGTTGTTCGGCCCCAAGGACAGCCCGCGGCTGCGGGCGCTGGCCGCCCATCGCGACGGGTTCCGGCTGGCGGAGATCGACCTCGAGCTGCGCGGCGAGGGCGAGCTGTGGGGGCTGCGCCAGTCGGGGCTGGCCCAGTTCCGCGTGGCGCGGCTGCCGGAGGACACCGCGCTGCTGCTCGCCGCGCGCGCCCACGCGGAACGGATCGTCGGCCTCCGACGCCGCCCTGGAGGAGCCCGAGCACGCCTTGCTCGGCGCCGAGCTGGGCGCCGACGCGCGCGAGCCGATCCCGGCATGAGGGTCGTCGCGGGGCGCCTGGGCGGGCGCCGGCTGGCGGCTCCGCCCGGAGCGGCCACGCGGCCGACGTCCGATCGCGTCCGCGAAGCGCTGTTCAGCGTGCTCGGCACCGTCGACGGCGCGCGCGTGCTCGACCTCTTCGCGGGGTCGGGCGCACTGGGCATCGAGGCGCTGTCGCGGGGCGCGGGCGAAGCCGTCTTCGTCGAGCGCGCGCCGGCCGCGCTGCGTGCATTGGAGTCCAACCTCGCGGCGCTGGAGATCGAGGCACGGGTTCACCGCGGCGACGCGCGCACGTTCGTCCGCAACGCAAAGCGCGCGGGGGACACCTACGATCTGATCTTCCTCGACCCTCCCTACAGCGAGGCGGACCGCCTCGGCCGCGAGCTCGACGTGCCGGGGGTGCTCGCCCCCGGCGGCCGGATCGTCACCGAGAGCGACCGCCGCTCGCCGCTTGAGATCGACCTGCCCGTCGGCTTCGAGCGTCGCTACGGAGACACACTCATCCGCATCCATGGCCACTGATCCCCGCATCTGCGTCTGCCCCGGCAGCTACGACCCGGTCACCAACGGGCACCTCGACGTGATCCAGCGCGCGGCGCGCCTCTACGACGAGGTGATCGTGGCGGTGGTGAACATCTCGGTGCGCAAGACCAAGCCGATGTTCAGCGCCGAGGATCGGATCGCCTTCCTCGCGGAGGCCACCAAGGAGTGGCCGAACGTCCGCGCCGAGCCGTTCGACACGCTCGTCGTCGACTTCGCGCGCAAGTGCGGCGCGCGCGCGATCGTCAAGGGCCTGCGGGCGATCTCGGACTTCGAGTACGAGATGGAGATGGCCCAGCTCAACCGCAACCAGGCCGACGACATCGAGTCCGTTTACCTGATGTCCGGGCCGCAGTACAGTTTTCTCAGCTCCAGCGGAGTCAAGGAGCTCGCCACCTTCGGCGGGGAGATCGACGATCTGGTGCCCGCATCAGTCGCCGCCCGCCTGAAGGAAGAGCTCGCCCGCTGACGAAACAGAGGTCTGCCATGGACGTCCTCGTCCTCATCGACAAGCTCGACGATCTGGTCCACAACGCCAAGCCGGTCCCGCTCACGGACCAGGTACGCGTGGACAAGGAAGAGATCTACGACATCCTCGACCAGATGCGCGCGACGATCCCTGAGGAGATCAAGCAGGCGCGCTGGATCGTCAAGGAACGCCAGGAGATGCTGGCCGAGGCCAAGCGCGAGGCCGAACGCATCGTCAAGGAGGCGCGCGAGCGCCAGAACCAGCTGGTCAGCCAGGAAGAGGTGACCAAGCAGGCCGAACGCGCGGCCGAGGACATCATCGAGGACGCCCGCGCTCGCGAGCGCGAGATCCGCCTGGGCGCCGAGGACTACGCCGACGAGATCCTCAACACGCTCGAGGTCAACCTCTCGAAGTTCATCGCTGCCGTCCAGCGCGGCCGCGAGCGCCTGCAGGGCAAGGACGAAGTCGAAGTCGTCTGACCAAGCGCCGCCTCGTCCACGCCTTCCAGAAGTACCTCTTCAACCCGCCGGTGCGCGCGGTCATCAACGCCGGGCTGCTGCCCGGCTACGCGTTGCTGGAGACCAAGGGGCGCACGACGGGACAGCCCCGCCGCACACCGGTCGGCGACGGGTCGGTCACGGGCACGAACATGTTCTGGCTGGTCGCCGAGCATGGGTTCGACGCGGGTTACGTCAAGCAACATCCAGGCCGAACCCGCGCGTGCGTGTGAAGATCGGTCGCCGCTGGCGGGAGGGCACGGCCCACCTGCTGCCCGACGACGATCCGCTCCAACGTCAGATGCACATGCCGAAGCTCAACGCGCGCGCCGTCCGCGCGATGGGGACGCAGCTGCTGAGCATCCGGATCGACCTCGATGCCTGACGCGGTCGTCGCTCGCCGCGCGGTCGTCCGGGGCCACGTCCAGGGCGTGTTCTTCCGGGCGACGGTGGCACGGGCCGCCGAGCGCGCCGGCGTCGCGGGCTGGGCGACGAACCGGGCCGACGGCGCGGTCGAGGTCCACCTCGAGGGCGACGCGGACGCCGTCGAGAGCGTCCTCGACACCTGCCGCACCGGCCCCCGCGGCGCGCAGGTCGACTCGGTGGACGTCAGCGAGGTCGAGCCCGAGGGTCTAGGAGGCTTCGAGACCCGCTAATCGACCGCGGCGGCGCCGGCGGCGACGAGCGACTGGATTCGGCGAGGCGCGCCCGCACCGCGTCGGCCATGCCCTCGACGATGTCGGCGGCCTTGTCGATCGAGGTCTTCGACGCCGTGAGCTGCTGCTTGATCCGCTGGACGTCGCCGAGCTCCTGGAGCGCACGCTCGCCGTGGCGCGCACGGCCTCGGAGTCGAGCCCTCGCCGTCGGCACGGCGCAGGAGCACGCGGGCGCGGGCGAGCGCGTAGGCCACCTGCAGGCCGAGCGCGCCCTCCTCGGGGTCGAAGGTGACGACCATCTTGTCGCCGTTGTACTCGCGCAGCGGGAGCATCTTGGCCGGCACCTTGCCCTCGCCGGCCACGACCAGCACCGCGAAGTCGGCGTTGCGCTCGTCGCGTGCGCGGTCGAGCTCGCGCAGCGCCTCGGGCCGCGACAGCTTGGCGTTCTTGGCCTCGAAGACGATCCTGCCGCGGGCCGGGCCGTTGCAGCCGTCGATGCCCACGACCACGTCGCCCTTCTTGCGGCTGGCTTCCTTGACGTCGCCGACCGCCTCGGAGTCGTCGCCCTGGGCGGCCGCGATCGCCTCGATCGCCTGCGCGACCTCCTCCTCGAACGTGCGGCCCTTCGCGGTGCCGCGCTCGCGCTCGGCGTCGAGCTCCTCGACCTTCTCCTTCTCGGCCCGCAGGCGCTCGACCTCCAGGCGCGTGGCCTCGAGCTTGTCGACGAGCGCGCGCAGCTGCTCGGAGTGCGAGTCCGCGGTGCGCTTGGCCAGCTCGAGCTGGATGCGGTGGAACTTGGCCAGCGGGTTGGCGTCGCCCTCGGCGAGCAGCTCCGCGCGCAGCTCCTTCTGCATCTCCACCGAGACGTCGCGGACTACCTGGCGGACCTTGTGCTGGACCGCCTCGTTGGACTCGTCGCCGAAGTGCCGGGAGATGACCTCGCCCATCCCGTCGGTGACGGCGCGGGCGCGGTCGCTGAACTGGACGTTGAGCTCCTGCGCGGCCTTCTCGAACTCGGCCTTGACGAAGTCCGCGTTCGCGCCCGTCTGCTCACGGTCGAGTACGCGCGCGCCGATCTCGATCGCATCGCTGACCAGGCGCGCCGGGTCGTCGTGCTCGGCGGCGAGCCGAACCGCGGTCTCGTCGTGGACGACGAGACCGTCGACGCGCAGCGTGTTGCCGACGACGCGGACCTGGGAGAAGGGGAGGGGGGTGGCAGCTTCCATATGCGTTGAAGTCGCACCGTACGGCGCACTCCTGACGGAACGCAGGAATGCGCCCAGATCCCGTGTGCCGGCGGCGTCAGGGCCGCCGCGCGACCGCGCGGACGAGCGCGAGCACGACAACGGTGCCGATCACCGCGCCCGGGAGGCCACCGAGGTCGAACGCCTCGGTGTCGCCGACGCCGAGCGCCTCGGTGAAGATCAGGTAGCCGATCACCGAGCCGGCGATGCCGAGGGCCGTCGTCGGCAGACAGCCGCGCACGCCGGACCCCGGGGTGAAGAGCCTGCCCAGGTAGCCGGCCAGGATGCCGAGCACGATCGCGCCGATCATGGCGGGCATCGTATGGAGAAGGCCGGGTAGGTTTCCGTCGGATGAACGTGCTGGACCAGATCACCAACCGGCTGTGGACGGCCAAGGTCCTCGCCGAGACCGGGATCCTGCGGCCGGCCCGCCCCGACAAGCTGCTGCGGATCGGCCTGGCGGTCCAGCGCTGGGGCCCGACGCCGGCGGCGGGCTACGCGTCCGCTGCTATCGCCTATCCCGACGAGACCGCGATCGTCGACGAGCTGGGGACGCTGACGTTCGCCGAGGTCCACCGGCGCACGAACGCGCTGGCCCACGCGCTCTCCGACGCGGGGATCGTGGAGGGCGACGGCGTGGCGATCATGTGCCGCAACCACCGCGGCTTCATCGACGCCACCGTCGCGTGCTCGAAGCTCGGCGCCAACGCCCTGTATCTGAACACGGCCTTCGCGGGCCCGCAGATCACCGACGTCGTCGACCGCGAGAAGCCCGTCGCGCTGATCTACGACAGCGAGTTCGAGGAGCTCACCCACGACGCCGGCGTGCGCCGCAAGCGGTTCATCGGCTGGCACGACGACCCGACCCAGAAGCCCAAGGACCCGCTGATCGAGGACCTGATCCTCAAGGGCGACTCGTCCGACGTCGTGCCCCCGGCCGAGAAGGGCCGCGTGGTCATCCTCACGTCCGGGACGACGGGCACGCCCAAGGGGGCCAACCGCAGCCAGCCCGAGACGCTGGAACCGGCGGCGGCGCTGTTCTCGAAGATCCCGTTCCGCGCGCGCGAGACGACGATGATCGCCGCGCCGATGTTCCACTCGTGGGGCTTCGCGCACTTCACCCTCGGCATGGGTCTGTCCTCCACGCTGGTGCTGCGGCGCAAGTTCGACCCCGAGGAAACGCTGCAGGCCTGCGCCGAGCACCAGGCCAACGTCCTCGCCGTCGTCCCGGTGATGCTCCAGCGCATCCTCGAGCTGCCCGAGGGAGCCATCGACCGCTACGACCTCGCGGCGCTGAAGATCATCGCCGCGAGCGGCTCGGCGCTGCCCGGCGAGCTGGCCAAGAAGGTCATGGATCGCTTCGGCGACGTCCTCTACAACCTCTACGGGTCGACCGAGGTGGCGTGGGCCACGATCGCGACGCCCGAGGACATGCGCGCCGCCCCCGGCACCGCGGGCCGCCCGCCGCGCGGGACGATCGTGCGCATCTACAGCGAGGAGAGCCAGGAGCTGCCCGCGGGCGAGACGGGCAAGATCTTCGTCGGCAACGAGATGCTCTTCGAGGGCTACACCGGCGGTGGCGGCAAGGACGTCATCGACGGGCTGATGGCCACCGGCGACGTCGGCCACTTCGACGACGGCGGGCGCCTGTTCGTCGACGGTCGCGACGACGAGATGATCGTCTCGGGCGGCGAGAACGTCTTTCCGCGGGAAGTCGAGGACCTGCTCCACGACCACGATGCGATCGACGAGGCCGCGGTGATCGGTGTGCCCGACGAGAAGTTCGGCCAGCGCCTGAAGGCCTTCGTCGTCGTCACATCCGGCAAGACGAAGCCCTCCGAGAACGAGCTCAAGGACCTCGTCAAGGCCAACCTCGCGCGCTACAAGGTGCCGCGCGAGATCGTCTTCATGGACGAGCTGCCGCGCAACGCCACCGGCAAGGTGCTCAAGCGCGAGCTGGTCGAGGCGGAGAACGACGGCGACGACGGGAAGAGCAAGGGCAAGAGCTGATCAGCCGCGCCACTTGATCGAGCAGCCGACGGGCGGCGTCTCGGGCTCGGCCACCGGCTCGCCCGCCAGCACGGCGTCGAGCGCAGCTCGTAGCCAGGCGGCGTCCAGCGACTCGTCGCCGTGGTCGGCGTCGGGCGCGCCGCGGTAGCGCAGGACGCCCTCGGCGTCGAGGACGAACACGTCGGGCGTCTGTCTTGGCGTCGTAGGCCCGCGCGACCTCCTGGGTGGCGTCGTAGAGGTACGGGGCGGGCCACGGGCCCTCGCGCTCCACCCGCTCGCGCATCGCCTCCGGGACCGTCGGCCGGATAGCGCTCGGTGTCGTTGGGGGCGATCAGCAGGGTTCGCACGCCCCGCGGCTCGTAGTCGCGGGCGACGCCCAGCAGGCGGTCGTGCCACGCCAGGGCGTACGGACAGTGGTTGCAGGTGAAGACGACCACGGTCGCCGGCGCGTCGCCCGGCGCGTGCGTGGCGCCGTCGGTGTCGGGCAGCTCGAAGGTGGGTGCGGTGTCACCGATGGGCGGCAAGGGCGGTCTCCAGCGCGTCGCGCAGGTCGTCGGGATCGGGTGTGGGGGAGTAGCGGCCATCGCGGCGGCGATAGACGCGGCAGTTCAGGCCGGTCGGTTCGTCGCCCGGTGCGAAGAGGTCCCGGCCGGCGACGCGGATCGTGGGCGAGCCGACGAAGCCCTCGCCGGCGGCCTCCTCTTCGGTGCGCACCTCGCGCACCACGACGGCTCCCGGGTCGAGTCCGAGCTCGCGCAGCGCGCGCGCAGGTCGGCCAGCGCAGCCGGATGCGAAGGACACCCCTCCCACCACAGCAGCTCGATGTCGTCGGCACGCATGCGCCCTCAGGGTACGGGCGGGCTCGGCCGCCGCAATGGCGGGCTGGGTAACCTCGGATCATGAGCCGCACCGACGTCTTCGACCTCGGCCGGCTCCAGCTCAGCGCCGGCGAGGGGCGGCGCCTGGAGCTCGAGACGCCGCTCGCCGCGCTGGAGTTCGCGGGCCAGCGCTACGACGCCGTTCCGGCGCTCGTGCCCGTGATCCTCGACATCTCGCGCATGACCGGCGGCGGCTACAGCCTGCGCCTGCGCTTTGCGGCGGCGATGCGCGGCCCGTGCATGCGCTGCCTGCGCGACGCCGAGCCCGTGACCGAGGTCGATTCTCGCGAGGTGGACCAGCCCGGAGGGGGAGACGAGCTCTCGAGCCCCTACGTCACCGGGGAGGAGCTGGACCTCGCCGCGTGGGCGCGCGACGCGTATGCGCTGGCGCTTCCGATCCAGGTCGTCTGCCGTGAGGACTGCCCGGGGCTCTGCCCGGTCTGCGGCACGGATCTCCTCACGGCGGGCCCTGAGCACGGCCACGAGGCCGAGCCCGACCCGCGCTGGGCGAAGCTCCGCGAGCTCAACCTCGAGTAGTCCGGCGGCGATCCGGCCCGTCGGCTGGCGCGAACGCGCTGCTAGCCTGCCGCTCCAGTCATGGCCGTTCCCAAGCAGAAGCAATCGCACAGCCGGACGAACAAGCGCCGCTCGCAGCACAAGCTCGCCGCGCCCACGTTCAACAGCTGTCCGCAGTGCCACAGCCCCCGGCGCCCGCACCGCGTCTGCCCTGTTTGCGGGACCTACGGCGGCCGCGAGGTCGTGGCCCCCGAGCTCGGCCACGAGCACGACCACGACCACTAGCTAGCGCGATGCGCATCGCGGTGGACGCCAACGGTGCCGACCTCGGTCCGGCCGAGGTGGCCGCGGGCGCAGCGATCGCCGCATCTCGCGGTGTGACGCCCGTCCTCTTCGGCCCCGCGGCCGAGATCGGCGACGTGGCGGCGGGCGTGGAGGTCGTCGACGCCCCCGTATCGATCGCCAAGGCGCCCGACCCGGTGCGGGCGGTGCGCGACACCCCCGACTCCTCGATCGTGCAGGCCGCCAAGGCGGTCGGCTCGGGCGACTGCGACGGCTGGGTGTGCGCGGGCACGACGGGCGCCGCGGTCGCGGCCGGTCTGTTCAACATCAAGCGCGCCCCCGGGATCTACCGCCCGGCGCTCGCGATCCCGATCCCGGTGCCCGGCGCGCCGGTGACGCTCGTCGACGTGGGGGCCAACGTCGAGTGCCGCGCCCAGCACCTCGTCCAGTTCGCACACATGGGCGCCGCGCTGGTGGGAGTGGTGCTCGACATCCAGACGCCGCGCGTCGCCCTGCTGTCCAACGGCGAGGAGTCGAGCAAGGGCACGCCGTTGGTGCAGGAGGCCCACGCGCTGTTGGCCTCGTCGCCGGGCCTGCGGTTCGTCGGCAATGTCGAGGGCACCGACGTGACCGCGGGCGTGGCCGACGTCATCGTCACCGACGGCTTCACCGGCAACATCGCGCTGAAGCTCATCGAGGGTGTCTCGCAGACGATCGTTGGCGCGATCCGCGAGCGGGCGCTGTCGTCGCCGCGGGCGAAGGCCGGCGGGCTGCTGCTGCGGCCGGCGCTGCGGCGCTTCCGCGACGAGATCGATCCCGAGGGCCCGGGCGGCGCATACCTTCTCGGGCTGCGTCGTCTGGGGGTCGTCCCGCACGGCCGGTTCACGCGCTACGGCATCTCCCAGGCGATCCTGCTGGCGGCGCGCGGAACCAGCGGCGACGTGGTCGGCAGGACCCACGCCGCGCTCGATCTCGCAGGGGCCCTGCGCAGATCGCCAGCCGCTACCGTGCCGGGCCGATGACGCGCGAAGAGGTGTTCTCGCTGGTGCAGTCGCACCTGGTCGACGAGCTCGACCTCGACCCCGCGCGCATCGACGAATCGACGCGCTTCAAGGAGGACCTCGAAGCCGATTCGCTCGACCTCTACACGTTGGTCCAGGAGCTCGAGGACACCTACCGCATCCGCATGCCCGACGAGGACGCGGTGAACATCCTCACTGTGGGCCAGGCAGTCGACTACGTGCTGGCCCACGCGCCCAGCACGGCCTGACGTTGGACAAGCTCCGCGCCCTGCTGGAGGAGCTGCCGGAGGACCTCTACAGCCAGGTCTTCACCCACGCTTCGTGGTCCGAGCGGCGGTCGGACAACTACTCGCGCCTGGCTTTCCTGGGCGACAGCGTGCTCGGCCTGGCGATCACGACGTGGCTGTTCCCGCGGCTGGAGGCCGAGCGCTTCGGCGCCGGTCGCCTGACCAAGATCCGCGCCCAGGCCGTCTCGGGCCCCGCCTGCCGCGAGGTCGCCGACCGCCTGGGTGTGCCCGACCGTCTGCGGGCCAACGCGCCCGAGGGCATCGGGCACTCGGCCGAGTCGCTGGTGGAGACCGAGCGCGTGCTGGCCTCGATCATCGAGGCGATCATCGGCGCCTGCTACCTGCACGCCGGCTACGAGCGCACCGCCGACGCCGTCGTCGAGGCCTTCCGGCCAGAGATCGAGGACTCGCTCTCGAACCCCGTCGATCACAAGTCGACGCTGCAGGAGCGGCTGGCCCGGCGCGGCGACGTCGTCGAGTACTCGGTGTCGGCCGAGGACGGCCCGCCGCACGAGCGCACGTTCGAGGTCGTGGCGCTCGTGTCCGGCGACGAGCTGGGCCGCGGGCGCGGCCGATCGAAGAAGCACGCCGAGCAGGAGGCCGCGCGCGTGGCCCTGGAGGCATTGCATCCGATGCAAGAGGCAGACTGACCACCTCGCCTCGTGCACCTCAAGTCGCTGACCCTCAAGGGCTTCAAGTCCTTCCCCGACCGCACGCGCCTGGAGTTCGGGCCTGGCGTCAGCGTGATCGTGGGGCCCAACGGCTCCGGGAAGTCGAACGTCACCGACGCCGTGCTGTGGGCGATGGGCGAGCAGTCGCCGCTGGCCGTCCGCGGCCAGTCGATGCAGGACGTGATCTTCGGCGGCGGTCGCGGGGTCCAGGCGCGCTCGTCGGCGGAGGTGGAGATCGTCATCGACAACGCCGACGGCGGGGTCGACCTGCCGGTGGGCGAGATCTCGATCCTGCGCCGGCTCGACCGCTCCGGCGACGGCGAGTACCGGCTCAACGGTGCGCGCTGCCGGCTCGTCGACGTGCTGGAGATCCTCTCCGACACGGGCCTGGGCAAGGAGATGCACTCGGTCGTCTCCCAGGGCCGGGTCGAGGCGATCGTCACGTCCAAGCCGCGCGACCGGCGGCTGCTGATCGAGGAGGCCGCGGGCCTCGGCAAGCACCGCAAGCGCCGGCGGCGCGCGCAGCTCAAGCTCGAGCGCACGCAGGACAACCTCGATCGAGCGCTCGACGTCGAGCGCGAGGCGCGCTCGCGGCTGCGGCCGCTCAAGCGCCAGGCCGAGGCTGCCGAGCTGCACGAGCGCCTGGAGCGCCAGACGCTCGAGGCCCGCTGGGAGCTGGCGCGCGAGACCCTGCGCGCGGCGCTGGAGCAGCAGGCCGGCGCCGAGCAGGCCGCCGCCGCGGCGCGGTCGGACCGCGAGGAGGCCCAGGGCCGCCTCGACGAGGTCGCCGCCCGGCGCAAGGCCGCGGAGGAGGCCCTCACCGCCGCCACCGAGCAGCGCGAGGCGCTGGCGCGGCGCGCGTTCACGGCACGGTCCGCCGCCGACCGCGTGGGGATGCGGCTGGAGCGGACCACGGAGACCGCGGAGCTGCTGGCCGAGCGCGTCGAGGACCGGCGGTCGCCAACTCGAGATCCTGCGCGCGGCCGCCACCGAGGACCAGCCCGACGAGGCCGGCCTGGCCCGGATCGAGGCGCTGGAGGCGCAGCTCTCGGAGCTCGAGGCCGAGCACGAGCATCAGCTGAGCCTCGAGCTCGAGGGACTCCAGCGCGCGCGGGGCGAGGCCGAGAGCGCGGCGGCGAACGCCACCGCCGAAGTCGAGGCCCGGCGAGAGGCGCTGCGCGAGGCCGACGAGGCCGCCGAGATCGCCCGCCGGGCGCTGCGCGCGGCCGAGACGACGGTGGAGTCGGCGCGCCGCGAGGCCTCGCGAGTGGGCGCCGAGCTGGCGGCCGCCAACCAGTTCCTGCGCACCCGCTCGGGCGCGCTGCACGGTGCCGCTTCGCTCGCCGACGACCTCGAGGTCGCGCCGGGATTCGAGCGCGCGGTCGCCGCGGCGCTGCACGACCGGCTGCGCGCCGGCCTGGCCGACGACGTCGCCGAGGGCCACCGGCTGCTGGACGCCGCCGGCGCCGACGGCGGGCGCGTGCTGGTGGTCGGCGATCGTGCGCCCGGCGCGGCGGACGGCGCCACGCCCCCGCAGCCCGGCGCGCGGCGTCTCGCCGACCTGATCAGCGGGCCGGAGCGCGCGGTGCAGGCGGCGCGGCGGCTGTTGTTCGACGCGTGGGTGGTCGACCGGCTCGACAGCCTGCCGCCCGGCTTCACCGGCGTGGCGGTCACACGCGACGGCCGCGTGTGGCTTGGCGCGATCCGCGAGCTGCGCCAGGCGCCGGAGGGCGGCGAGGACCGCGTGCTGGCCGAGCGCAACCGGCGCGACGCGCTGGTTGCGGAGGCCGACGACGCCGTGAAGGCCGAGCAGGCCGCGCTCGCCGCGGTCGAGGCGGCGGCCGGCGCCGCGGCCGCTGCGGGCGCCACGCGCGACGAGGCCGAGCGCGCGCTGCGCGACGCCGACCGCGCGCATGCCGCGGCCGCCGAGGAAGAGCGCCGAACCGCGTGGATCGTCGAGCAGCGCCGGCAGGCGCCCGAGGAGGGCGCGGGCGCCGTGCGCCGCGCCCAGATCGAAGGCGAGCTGGCCGCCGAGCGGCGCAATGCCGAACGGGCGGCGCGCGAGCGTGAGCAGCGCGCGGCGCGGATCGAGCAGCTCGAGACCCGCCTGCGCATCGAGACCGGGCTGGTCCCGCAAGCCCACCGGCTCGCGGAGGCGCTCGGCCGGGCGGCCGAGGCGATCGAAGCGCGGGTCGAGACGCTCGACGCCGACCTGGCGGCCGACCGCGCGGCGGGCGAGGGCGTCGCCGCTCAGCTGCGGGCCTGCGCCGCCGAGGAAGGCGAGATCCAGCGGGCGCTGCGCGAGCGCGGCGACGCGCTGACCGCCGCCGAGGTGCGCGCCCAGCAGGCGCGCGACCAGGCCGCCGAGGCGGCCGAGGAGCTGGGCGAGCTGGCCACGCGCCTCGGGCTGGAGGGTGCCGGGCCCGCCGAAGAGCCGCTGGCCGCCGAGCAGGCCGAGGCACTGCGCACGCGCATCGAGCGCGTCGCTCGGCGCCGCGAGCAGCTCGGGCCGGTCAACCCGCTGGCCAAGGCGGCCTACGACGAGGCCGTCGAGTACGTCAACGACCTCGAGGCGCAGCGCACCGACCTCGAGACCGCGATGCGCGAGCTCAAGGCGCTGATCCGCGACACCGACCGGCAGATCCGCGAGACCTTCGAGGAGACGTTCGCCGCCGCCGCACGCAACTTCGAGGGCCTGGCGAGCGAGCTGTTCCCCGGCGGCCGCGGGCGCCTGCGGCTCGTGCGCGAGGACAGCGGGCCGCGCCCGGTGCTCGGTGGCGCGGAGGAGTCGACCACGCCCGACGAAGCCGCCGAGCAGGCCGCCGAGGCGGAGGCCGCCGCCGAGGAATCGGCCGCACAGGCCGCCGACCCCGACGAGGACCTCGGCGTGGAGATCGAGATCACGCCGGCCGGCAAGTCGATGAAGCGCCTGTCACTGCTGTCGGGCGGCGAGAAGTCGATGACCGCGATCGCGTTCCTGTTCGCGGTCTTCCTCGCCCGGCCGTGCCCCTTCTACATCCTCGACGAGGTCGAGGCCGCGCTCGACGACCTCAACATCACCCGCTTCCTCGACCTCCTGCGCCGCCACTCCGACCGCGCCCAGTTCATCGTCGTCACCCACCAGAAGCGCACGATGGAAGCCGCCGACACGCTCTACGGCGTGTCGATGGGCGACGACGGCGTCTCGAAGGTCGTCTCCCGCCGCCTCCCACGCGAGGTGCTCGCGGAGCCCGAGACCGCGCACGTGGCCTGACCGGGGCGCCCGGCCGGGCTCAAGCGCCGCCGCTCCACGCTCAAGCGCCGCCGCTCCACGATTGGGCAGTTAGGAGGGAGAGAGGTTGCGGTGGCGCCACCGCGGGCGAGTGCTGCGCGTCTTCCGCGGCTCGCAAGCGAGCCACGCTTCGTCGCGTTGCCGAGGGGTGTGTGCCGACTGTCTTGCGCCTGAGCGCAAGTTAGATGGACCACCCC
Source organism: uncultured Actinomycetes bacterium (assembly GCA_963825415.1). GTDB lineage: Bacteria > Actinomycetota > Thermoleophilia > Solirubrobacterales > Solirubrobacteraceae > BP-464. The sequence continues at coordinate 285,076 of CAWGTD010000009.1, forward strand.
CTCCTGCGCACCGGGCCGAATGGCTCCGATTCGTAGCCGCGGTTGCTCGCGAGAGGCGCGCGCGTTCGCGCCACCGAGAGCCTCCTCTCTCCCTAACTGCCCTGTCCCGCCGGCGACGCCGGCGCCCGCTGCCTACGGCACCGGCCCGCCTCACAGCTCCCGCTCGCCCCACCACGCCGCGAACGGGTTGTCGTTGTAGTCGCCGATCGACCGGTAGCCCGCGCTCTCGTACAAGGACCGCGCGTGCGGCTGCCGAGCGCCCCGTGTCCAGCCGCACGCGCGCATAGCCGAGGTCGCGCGCCGCGCCCTCGAGCGCGCCGAGGAGCGCACGCGCGGCGCCACGCCCGCGCGCCTCGGGCAGGACGTACATGCGCTTGATCTCCGCCACGCCGGGTTCGAGGCGCTTGACGCCCCCGACGCACACCGCCGCGCCGCCGTCGTCGAAGCCGACCAGGCACGCGCCGCCGGGAGGCGCGAAGTCGGCCGGCGTGGCGCTCGGCGAGCGGGGGTCGTCGGCCATGCTGCGGCCGTAGATCTCGTTGATCTCGGCGACCATCGCGTCGATCAGCTCGCGGGCGGGGGATTCGTCGGCGGGGACGCGCTGGAACTCCATCGCTCGCTATGGTCGCGCACCGCCGATGCCGCGCGACTGGTCGGAGCTCTTCATCGTCGCCGACGGCCCGTCGGCGACCCTCACCGCCGCCGGTGACGCCGGCGCCGAGAGCCGGACCGGTTTCTTCCGGCGCCTGCGCGAGAACCTCTCGAAGACCCGCCAGGCGCTCGCGGCCGAGGTCCAGGCCAGCCTCTTCGACACGCTCGACGACGAGGCCTGGGAGCGCCTGGAGGAGGCGCTGATCATGGCCGACGTCGGCGCGACGACGACCGCGAAGGTCGTCTCGCAGCTCGAGCTGGAGGCCCAGGGCGGCGATCTCCAGGGCGGCGAGGCGCTCACACAGCGGCTCACCGAGCTGCTGGCCGACATCGCGCGCCCGGCCGAAGGCACCATCGACCTGCTCGCCAAGCCGACCGTGATCATGGTCGCCGGCGTCAACGGCACCGGCAAGACCACGACGATCGGCAAGCTCGCTTGGCACGTGCGCGAGCAGACCGGCAAGTCGGTGCTCGTCGGCGCGGCCGACACGTTCCGCGCGGCCGCGGTCGAGCAGCTGGCCGAGTGGGCTACGCGCGCGGGCGCCGACATCGTCACCGGCGCCGAGGGCTCCGACCCCGGCGCGGTGGCCTTCGACGCGGTGGCCAAGGGCCGTGAGCGTGGCGTCGACGTCGTGATCGTCGACACCGCCGGCCGGTTGCACACCCAGGACGACCTGATGGCCGAGCTCGCCAAGGTCCGCCGCGTGGTCGCCAAGCAGCTGCCCGACGCACCGCACGAGACGCTGCTCACGGTCGACGCCACCACCGGCCAGAACGGGCTGCGCCAGGCGAAGCTCTTCTCCGAGACCGTGCCGGTCGACGGCATCGTCCTGACCAAGCTCGACGGGACCGCCAAGGGCGGAATCGCGCTCGCGATCGCCGGAGAGCTGGGCATCCCGGTCAAGCTGATCGGGATCGGCGAGGCGCTCGAGGATCTGCGGCCGTTCGACGCCGACGACTTCGCCCGGGCGCTGCTGGGCACCGGATAGGGTCCGGGACGTGAGCGCATGGGCTTGGTGGGTCGTCGTGGCCGCCGCCTTCGGGATCGGCGAGATGCTGACCGGCGGGTTCTTTCTGGCTCCCTTCGCCCTCGGAGCGTTCGGCGGCTTGATCGCCGCACTGGCGGGCGGGGGCACCGTGATCCAGATCGCGATCTTCCTGGTCGCATCGGTCGCGGCTGCCGGCATCGCGCGCCCGATCGCCCGCCGCCATCTCATCACGCCGCCCCGGATCCGCACCGGCACCGCCGCGCTCATCGGCGGCCCCGCGATGGTGCTCGAGCGCGTCGGCGCCCACGAGGGCAAGGTGCGGATCGGCGGGGAGGAATGGACCGCCCGCGCCTACCTCGAGGAAGAGGTCATGGAGCCGGGCCAGCAGGTTCGCGTTGTCGAGATCCGCGGCGCCACGGCGCACGTGGCCGAATAGGAGGTCCCCCGTGGCCGGTCTGATCGTCGTCGCCGTGCTCGTCTTCTTCGCCCTGCTGGTGGCGGCGAGGACGATCCGCATCATCCCGCAGGCCCGTGCCGGCGTCGTCGAGCGCCTCGGGCGCTACAGCCGCACGCTCGACCCCGGCCTCGCGCTGGTGATCCCGTTCGCCGACCGGGTCAAGCCGCTGATCGACCTGCGCGAGCAAGTGGTGGCCTTCCAGCCCCAGCCGGTGATCACCGAGGACAACATCGTCGTCCACATCGACACCGTCCTGTACTTCACGATCACCGACCCCAAGGCGGTCAGCTACGAGGTCGCGAGCCCGCTGCAGGCGATCGAGCAGCTCACGGTGACCACCCTGCGCAACGTGATCGGCGGCCTGACGCTGGAGGACACGCTGACCTCGCGCGACAACATCAACACGCAGCTGCGGGTCGTGCTCGACGAGGCGACGGGCAAGTGGGGGATCCGCATCAACCGCGTCGAGCTGAAGTCGGTCGACCCGCCGGGCACGATCCAGGAGGCGATGGAGAAGCAGATGCGCGCCGAGCGCGACCGGCGCGCCGCGATCCTCACCGCCGAGGGCGTCAAGCAGTCGCAGATCCTCACCGCCGAAGGCGAGAAGCAGGCAGCGGTGCTCAAGGCCGAGGGTGCCAAGACGGCGGCGATCCTGCGCGCGGAGGGCGAGTCCCAGGCGATCGACACCGTCTTCACCGCGATCCACAAGGGCAACCCCGACGACGGCCTGCTGCGCTACACGTACCTGCAGGTCCTGCCGCAGCTGGCACAGGGCGAGGCCAACAAGGTCTTCATCATCCCCGGCGAGTTCACACAGGCGCTGGGCAACCTGGGCGCGCGGCTGGGTACCGGCCCGGAACCGCCGCCGCCCCCGCCGGCGCCGTGACGGTCCCGCTCCCGCCGGAGCTCGACGCCTACATCGAGGCCCACACGAGCCCGGCGGCCGAGCACGTCGCGCGGCTGCACGAGGACACCTACTCGACCCAGTCGGCCACCGCCATGCTCTCGGGCACGGTCGAGGGCCGGCTGCTGGAGATGCTCGTGTGGGCGAGCCGGCCCAAGCTCGTGCTCGAGATCGGCACGTACACGGGCTCGGCTGCGCAGTTCATGGCCGCGGCGCTGCCGGAGGGCGGGCGCGTGATCACCTGCGAGCTCGATCCCGAGCGGGCCGAGTTCGCTCGCCGCCACATGGACGAAGGGCCCGTCGGCGACCGGATCGAGATCCGCGTCGGCCCGGCGCTGGAGACGATCGCCTCGCTCGACGGCCCGTTCGACCTGGTGTTCATCGACGCCGACAAGGCCTCCTACCGCGACTACTACGAGGCGGTGCTGCCCAAGCTCTCCGAGCGCGGCCTGATCGTCGTCGACAACACCCTGTGGAGCGGGCGCGTGGCAGGCCTCGACCAGGAGGCGGTCGACGAAGCGAATCCCGACGACTCCACCGTCGCGCTGCGCGAGTTCAACGACCACGTCGCGGCCGATCCGCGCACCGTGCAGGTCATCCTCAGCGTCCGCGACGGCGTGACGCTCATCCGCCGGGCCTGACCCCGCCGCCTAGACTCGGCGGCGGTGTTCGACGCCCTCTCCGAGAAGCTTCAGGCCACGCTCGGCGACGTCCGCCAGCGCGGCACGCTGACCGAGGCGGACATCAACGCGGCCATGCGCGAGATCCGCCTCGCGCTGCTGGAGGCCGACGTGAACTTCCGCGTCGTCAAGCAGTTCACCTCGACGCTCAAGGAGCGCGCCCTGGGGGCCGACGTGGTCGGCGCGCTGAACCCCGGCCAGCAGGTCGTGAAGATCGTCAACGAGGAGCTCGCCGCGCTGATGGGCGGCGCCTCGAACGCCGTCGTGTTCTCGCCGCGGCCGCCCACGGTCGTGCTGATGGCCGGCCTTCAGGGCTCGGGCAAGACCACGGCCACGGCCAAGCTCGCGCGCTGGCTGAACGCCGAGCACGGCTCGTCGGTCGGCGTCGCCGCCTGCGACGTCTACAGGCCGGCCGCGGTCGAGCAGCTCGTCAAGGTGGGCGGGCAGGCCGGCGCGACGGTCTACGAGCAGGGCACCGACCGCAACCCGGTCGAGATCGCCCGCTGGGCGCTCGACCAGGCCAAGCAGGACGGCAAGGACGTCCTGATCGTCGACACCTCCGGGCGCCTGCACGTCGACGAACAGCTGATGGCCGAGCTGGTCGAGATCCGCAAGGCCGTCAAGCCCCACAACGTCCTGCTCGTCGTCGACGCGATGACCGGCCAGGACGCCGTCAACGTCGCCGAGCAGTTCGCCGAGACGGTCGCGTTCGACGGCGTCGTCATGACCAAGCTCGACGGCGACGCGCGCGGAGGCGCAGCGCTGTCGGTCAAAGCGGTCACCGGCAAGCCGATCCTGTTCGCGTCGACCGGCGAGAAGCTCGACCAGTTCGAGCGCTTCCACCCCGACCGGATGGCGCAGCGGATCCTCGGGATGGGCGACGTCCTGTCGTTCATCGAGAAGGCCGAGAAGCAGTTCGAGGAGGACGAGGCCGCCGATCTCGAGCGCAAGATGCGCAAGGGCGAGTTCACGCTCGAGGACTTCCTCGACCAGCTGAAGATGATCCGCCGGATGGGGCCGCTGACCAACCTCCTGGGGATGATCCCGGGCTTCGCCGGTCAGCAGATGAAGGGCCTGAAGGTCGACGAGCGCGAGATGGACCGGATCGAGGCGATCATCCTGTCGATGACCCCCGAGGAGCGTCGCCGGCCGGAGCTGATCAAGGGCTCGCGGCGGCTGCGCATCGCCCGCGGCTCGGGCACCGACGTCCAGAAGGTCAACCAGCTCGTCAAGCAGTTCGGCCAGATGCGCAAGCTGATGAAGCAGATGGGCCGCGGCAAGATGCCCGACATGGCCGCGCTGATGCGCCAGGCTCGCTGAACAGCCCACCCGCTACCCTTCGACGCCGCTCATGTCCGTTCGATTGAGACTCACGCGAGTAGGCGGCAAGAAGGACCCCATCTGGCGGGTCGTCGTCGCCGACCAGCGCTCGCCGCGCGACGGCCGCATCATCGAGTCGGTCGGGCAGTACAACCCGCAGACCGACCCCTCCACGGTCCGGTTGAACGAGGAGCGCGTGCGCCACTGGCTCGACCACGGCGCGCAGCCGACCCCGCAGGTCCGCAAGCTCCTGAAGATCTCAGGCATCTCCTAGGCGGCCGGAGGCGAAGCGTGCCGCGCTCGTCCCGCGAACTCCTGGAAGAGCTGGCCCGTGCGCTCGTCGACGATCCCGACGGCGTCGAGGTCGAGCAGTTCACCGAGGACGACGGGACCGTCGTGCTGGAACTCGCCGTCGCCGAGGACGACTACGGCAAGGTCATCGGCCGCGGCGGGCGGACCGCCAACGCGCTGCGGACCGTCATCAAGGCGGCGGCCGTCCGCGAGCAGCGTCGTGTGCTCGTCGACATCGTTGACTGAGGCCGGCCCGAACGCCGAGCACACGCTGACGGCCGGCCGCGTCGGCCGCCCCCACGGGCTCGACGGCTCCTTCTACGTGGTCGACCCGGAGCCGCGGCTGCTCGAGCGCGGCCGCACCGTGGAGGTCGCCGGCCAGGTGGCCGAGATCGTGCGCCGCGCGGGCACGGACGCCAAGCCGATCGTGCGCCTGGAGTTCACGGGTGATCGCGACGCCGCCCAGGCACTGCGCGGCGAGGCGCTGCTCGCGCCGCGCGAGGCGGCCCCGACCCTCGACTCCGACGAGTACTGGGCCGAGGACCTGGTCGGGTGCGTGGTCGTGGCGGGCGACCGCGAGCTCGGGACCGTGCGCCGGCTCGTCGCCTACCCATCCTGCGAGGTGCTCGAGGTCGGCGACCACCTCGTCCCGCTCGTGCGCGACGCCGTCCGCGCCGTCGACGTCAAGGCCGGCCGCATCGAGGTCGACGCCGAGTTCCTGGGCATCTGATGCAGCTCGACGTCATCACCCTGTTCCCGGAGTGGTTCGACTGGTTTCGCGAGCAGCGCCACGTCAGCAACGCGCACGCCCAGGGCCACGAGCTGCGCACCCTCAGCCCGCGCGAGCACACGCCGCTCAGCGGCGGCCAGGTCGACGACACCCCGTTCGGGGGCGGGGCCGGGATGGTGCTGCGCGTCGACGTGATGGACGCCGCGCTGCGCGGCTTCTACGGGGTCGACCCGGTGGAGCTGCGCACCCAGCGGCGCGTGATCGCGCTGACGCCGGGCGGCCGCCAGCTCGACGACCGCTACGTCGACGAGCTCGCCGCCGAGCCCGCGATCACGCTGCTGTGCGGGCGCTACGAGGGCTTCGACGAGCGCATCGTCCAGCACTTCGCCTCCGACACCCTGAGCGTCGGCCGCTACGTGCTCTCGGGCGGCGAGCTGGCGGCGATGGTCGTCGCCGACGCGGTCCTGCGCAAGCTGCCGGGCTCGCTCGGCCATGCCGAGTCGGCGGTCGAGGAGTCCTTCAGCCCGGCGCTGGGCGGCAACCCCGAGTACCCGCACTACACCCGGCCCGCCGAGTACCGCGGCTGGCGGGTGCCCGACGTCCTGCTCTCCGGCCACCACGAGGAGATCCGCACCTGGCGCCGCGCCCGCAGTCAGGAGCGCGGGGCAGGCAATGACATCCAGCAGGCAGATGACCTTCGCTACCATGGCTTTTCTCGCCGGGGCGCCGCGCGCCCTGGCGTTTCTCTGAGTCAAACCATGAGCAGCGTGATCGAAACCCTCGAGCGTGCGCAGCTGCGCCGCGTGCCTGACTTCCAGGCCGGTGACCGGGTGCGCGTGCACTTCCAGGTCATCGAGGGGACACGCCGCCGCACCCAGGTCTTCGAGGGCGTCGTCATCAAGCGCCAGGGCCACGGAGTGCGCGAGACCTTCACGGTCCGCAAGCAGTCCTTCGGCGTCGGTGTGGAGCGCACGTTCCCGCTGCACTCGCCGAAGATCGAGCGCATCGAGGTCGCCGCTCGCGGCGACGTGCGCCGAGCCAAGCTCTACTACCTGCGCAACCGCGTCGGCAAGCGGGCGCGTGTCCGCGAGCGTCGCTACACCGGGCCCGAGCAGGTCGTCGAGGGCGGTCTCGTCTACCAGGAGGAAGAGGAGACCGAGGCGGTCGACGCGTCGGGCCAGACCGCCGACGAGGTGGTCAGCGCCGAGGGCGGCGTCGACCTCGCGGCTACGGAAGAGACGACCGACGGCGAGGAAGCCGCGGCCGACGCACCCGTGACCGACGAGTCGGGCGGCGAGGTGCCGGAGGGAGCTGCCGAAGCGTCGGCGGGCGAGGCGCCGGAACCCGAGGCCGAGGCAACCGGCGAGGCGGATGCGGGAGACGAAGCGGGTGGCGCCGACACAGGCGCTGAGCCCGAGGCGCCGGGCGAGGGTGAGCCCGCGCCGGACGCCGAGCAGGCGTGAGACTCCCGGGGCGTCGCGAGAAGAAGGCCAAGGCGGAGAAGACCGCCGGCGGCCAACTGATCGAGCTGGTCGTCATCGTCGCGGTTGCGCTGGGGCTCGCGCTGGGGATCCAGGCCTTCCTGGTCAAGCCGTACCGCATCCCGAGCGAATCGATGCTGCCGACCCTGAAGGTCGGCCAGCGAGTGCTCGTCAACCGGCTCGGCCACCGCTTCAGCGAGCCCCACGTCGGCCAGATCGTCGTCTTTCATCCGCCGGCGCCGGCCAACAGCGAGGGCGCGGGCAGGGGCCCGAGCGGCCAGTGCGGGGTCAACTACGGCGACGGGCACCCGTGCCCCGAGGCCTCCACCCAGAAGGCCGAGGTCAACTTCATCAAGCGCGTCGTCGCCGGCCCCGGCGACACGATCGCCATCCGCGACGGCCACGTGATCCGCAACGGCAAGCTCCAGAAGGAGTCGTTCATCAACCCCTGCCGGCCGGGGCAGGAATGCGACTACCCGAAGCCCATCACCATTCCGCCCGATCACTGGTTCATGATGGGCGACAATCGTGGCGAGTCCGACGACAGCCGGTTCTGGGGACCGGTCCCCAAGGAGTGGATCATCGGCGGAGCCTTCGCCACCTACTGGCCTCCCAAGCGCATCGGCATCCTCTGAGCGTGCCGCCCGCCGGCGCTCGCGCTCGGCTTCTTCGGGCGGTCGCCTGTTTCGCTTCGATCGCTCGCTCGGCGCCCGCTGGATCGCGGGAGCCGACGAAGCCGGTCGCGGCTGCCTCGCCGGCCCGCTCGTAGCCGCCGCCGTCCTGTTCGACGTCGAGGCGCTCGGCGTCCGTGAGCGCCGCGCCCTCGCCGCGCTGAACGACTCCAAGCAGCACACCCCCGAAGGGCGCGACGAGCTCTATCCCGTCGTCCTTCGCACCGCCGCGAAGGTTGCCGTGGTCTCTCGCTGCGTGCGCGGGATCGACGCACGCGGCCTGCACGTCACCAACCTCGCGGCGCTTCGCGAGGCCCTGATACGCGTCGCCCGCCCCGACGCGATCTGCCTGACCGACGGCTTCCCGGTCCCGGACTTCGGCCACGACCAGCGGCCGGTGATCGGCGGTGACGCCACGAGCGCGGCGATCGCAGCTGCGTCGATCGTCGCCAAGGTGACCCGCGACCGCTTCATGCGCCGCGCCGACGCACTGCACCCCGGCTGGGAGTTCGCCGCCCACGTCGGCTACTCCACGCCCGAGCACCGCGACGCGATCCAGCGCCAGGGCGTCTCCCCGCTGCACCGGATGTCGTTCGCCTCGATGGCGTACCAGCAGCTGGCGCTCTAGCGCGAGCTTTGCGGGGCGTCCTGACGCGCCTGGCGGCCGCCGCTGGAACCGGCCCGTCCAGAGGACTGTGCCGGTTCACCGTCGACCCCCAGCCACGCCATGCCGCACCACAAAGCCCCGCGCTGTAGCCCTCGTGCTTCGCGCCGCGTCACCACGCCGCCTCCAGATGTTCCAGGGCGACAAGGCGCCCGCGGGCGTCGATGGTCACCCCGATGGCGTCGAACCGCAGCGTCGGCCGTGCGCGGGCGGTCACCGTTCTCGGCCAGGAACGCCGCCGCCATGCGTCGTACCTGATCGCGCTTGCGCGGATGCAGGCTCTCCCATGGCCGGCCGGGCCGATCCGCGCGGCGCGCCTTGACCTCGACGAAGACGAGCGTGCGCCCGTCAGACACGACGAGGTCGAGCTCGCCGAATCGCGTGCGGTGATTGCGGGCGACCAGCTCGTACCCGAGTCGCTCGAGGTGCTCGAGCGCTAGCTGTTCGCCGAGGCGGCCGAGGTGTTGGCGGGCGTCGGTCACGTGGCGACCGTAGGCGGGCGATCCCGTGATCTCGGCGGTCGCGCGCCTCCTGGCACGAAGCCGGCGCCGTTGCTCTACCAACCGCACGCGCTGTGGCACAGGCCCGCGCTTAGCGTCGCCGCCATGCTCGCCCGCGCCACCACTTTCGCGATCCGCGGGGTGGACTCGCTGCGCGTCACCGTCGAGGTCGACGTCCGCCCCGGGCTGCCCGCGCTCTCGATCGTCGGGCTGGGCGACCGCGCCGTGCGCGAGGCGCGCGAGCGGGTCCGCGCGGCGATGCTCAACGCGCAGTTCGAGTTCCCCGCGCGACGGGTGGTGGTCAACCTCGCGCCCGCGTACGTGCACAAGATCGGCGCCGGCTTCGACCTCGCGATCGCCTGCGGGATCCTGGCGGCCACCGGCCAGGCGCCGGCCGATGCGTTGGCTGGGACGGCCGTCCTCGGCGAGCTGTCGCTCAGCGGCGAGCTGCGGGCCTCGCGCGGAGCGCTGGCCATCGCGGAGGGCGCGGCGCGCGCCGGCCTCGAGCGGATCGTGGTCGCGCCCGAGAATGCGGCCGAGGCGAGCTTGGTCGAGGGGCTGGTCGTGTCGCCGGCCGCCGACCTGCGGGCCGTCGTGGCGATCCTGCGTGGGGAGGATCCCGAGCCTCCGGGCGACCCCGGCGGCGAACCCGGACCCCGCGCCGCGGGCGCTCGACCCGCCCGACCTTCGCGACGTCCGCGGCCAGCCGGGCCCGATCCGAGCGCTGGTCATCGCGGCGGCGGGCGGCCACAACCTCCTGATGTCGGGCCCGCCGGGCACCGGCAAGACGATGCTGGCACGCCGTCTGCCGTCGATCCTGCCGTCGCTGAGCCGCCACGAAGCCATCGAGGTCACACGGATCCACGGCGTGGCCGGCGCGCATCCCGGCGGCGGGTTGGTCGACTGGCGGCCGTTCCGGGCGCCGCACCACACCATCTCTTCAGTCGGGGCTCGTCGGCGGCGGGGCGTACCCGACGCCGGGCGAGGCGAGCCTCGCGCACCACGGCGTCCTGTTCCTCGACGAGCTGTCGGAGTTCGCCCGCAGCGCGCTGGAAGCCCTCCGCCAGCCGCTGGAGGACGGCCGGGTGGTCGTCGTGCGCGGCCAGCGTGCCGCGGTGTTCCCGACGCGCTTCGTCCTGGTGGCGGCGACCAACCCGTGTCCGTGCGGGCACGCGGGTAGCCCGCGCTGCCGATGCACCGAGGCCGACCACGCCCGCCACCGCCGCCGGCTCAGCGGGCCGTTGCTCGATCGCATCGATCTGCTGGTCGACGTGCAGCGACCGTCGGCGGCGGAGTTGGCCGGCCCCGCACTGACCTGCTCGGACGCGGCGCGGGGCGAGGTCGAGGCGGCCCGCGAGCGACAGCGCACTCGCTACGCGGAGAGTGGCATCGCGTGCAACGCCGAGCTGACCGGGCCGCTGCTGCGCCGCCACGTGTCCCTCGACGACGAGACAGCGGCACTGTTGCGGCGCTCCTATGAGCGCGGCTCGCTCAGCGCGCGCGGCCATCAGCGCGTGCTGAAGGTCGCCCGCACGATCGCGGACCTCGCAGGGCGAGATCGCGTGGGCCTCGACGACATCAGGGCGGCGCTGGGGTGGCGCCTGGAGGAGGCGGGCGATGCTGTTGCCGCCTGAGCCGGGCGCGGAAGCCGTGGTGGGCGCGTGCGACGCCTGCCTGCGCCGCACGCGGCTGCTCGAGCTGCTGGCGCCGCATGTCGAACGCGCGCGCCACGAGCGTCGGCTGGGCCAGCTGTTGGCGCTGACGGAGGCCGACCTGCTCGCCGCGATCGCGGGCAAGCGGCGCCGCTGGTTCGAGGCCGCGCTGCAGGAGTTCGACTCGGGCGCTGCCCGACAGGCGGCCGGCCGCGCCGGTCTGACGACGGTCTGCCGCCACGACTCCGCGTACCCGGTCGAGCTGGCGGTGACCGACGACGCGCCGGCGGTTCTCCACGTCGCCGGCGATCCGGAGGTGCTGCCTGCCCCGGACGAGGTGGCGGTGGCGATCGTCGGCGCGCGGCGGGCCACGCCGTACGGCCTGGAGGTCGCCCGTGCCCTCGGGCGCGGCCTCGCCGCGGCGCGGGTGACGGTGGTCAGCGGCATGGCCCTGGGCATCGACGCGGCGGCGCACACCGGCGCGCTGGAGGTCGGCGGGCCGACGATCGCGGTGCTGGCCGGCGGGGCCGATCGGCCCTACCCCCGCAGCAGGACGGGGCTGTACCGCCGGATCGTGGGTGGCGGCGGCTGCGCGGTGTCGGAGATGCCGCCGGGCTTCATGCCGTTCAAGTGGGGGTTTCCGGCGCGCAACCGGATCATCGCCGGCCTCGCGGCCGCGACGATCGTCGTCGAGGCTGCCGGGCGTTCGGGCTCGCTGATCACCGCCGAGATCGCCCAGGACCTCGGCCGGGTCGTCGCGGCCGTGCCCGGGCCGGTGACGAGCAGCATGTCGGCGGGCACCAACGCGCTGCTGCGCGACGGCGCCGAGCTCGTGCGCGACGCCCAGGACGCGCTCGACGCCGTGTTCGGCCCGGGCACGCGGCTGCTGGCCGGCGGGCCGGCTCCGTCGGGTCTGCCGGCCGGGCTGCGAGCGCTCCTCGACCGCCTCGGGATCCGGGCCCGCGACCCCGGCCGCGCTGCTGCGCGACGGCGACGACGTCGACGGCCTGGTCGCCGGGCTGGCCGAGCTCGAGCTGCTCGGCTTCGTGGCGCGGGCGCCCGGGGGTGCGTACGTACGAGCGGCGGGGGTGGGGGCCTGAACCTACGATGAGGCCGTGGTCGCCCCCCGCCCGATTGCAGTGGTGCTCTCGATCGCCGGCTCGGACTCCGGTGGGGGCGCCGGCATCCAGGCCGACCTCAAGGCGTTCGCCCGCTGCGGCGTCCACGGCACGACGGCGATCACCGCGATCACCGCCCAGAACACGCTGGGGGTCGGCGCCATCGAGGCGATCTCGCCCGACGTCATCCGTGCGCAGGTCCATGCGGTCGCGACCGACATCGGCGTCGACGCGGTCAAGATCGGCATGGTCGGCGGGCCCGAGGCGATCGCGGCGGTCGCCGCGGCGCTCGACGAGCTGCCCGCGGGGACGCCGGTGGTGCTCGACCCGGTGATGGTCTCCGAGTCGGGCGCCCGGCTGCTGCCCGCCGAGGCCGAGGAGACGCTGCGCAGCGAGCTGGTGCCGCGCGCGACCGTGGTCACGCCCAACCTCGCGGAGGCGCGCGTGCTGGCACGGGCCGACCAGAACGTCGAGGCCGAGGAGCTGGCGCGCGCGATCCATGCGCTCGGCCCCGGAGTGGTCGTCGTCACCGGCGGGCACCGCGAAGAGGGCAGCGACGTCTTCTACGACGGCGAGCAGCTGGTCGAGCTCGAAGGCGAGCGCCACCCCGACGGCGCGGCCCACGGATCGGGCTGCACGCACTCCTCGGTGCTGGCCGCCCGCCTCGCGCTGGGCGACGATCCGCTCGCCGCGGCCCGGGTGGCCCGGCGGATCGCGGCCGAGGCCGTGCGCGACGGTCTGCGTGAGCTCGGCGAGGGCGCAGGGCCCGTCGACGTGCTGGGCATGGTCCGCGCATCCCGCGCGGTGCCATAATCGGGCCGGCATGAAGCTGCTGCGGATGAAGCCGGGACACGGCGAGATCCTCCTCGCCGAGGGTGACGTCGACGTGCGCGAGGACGAGGAGCGCCTCGTCGAGGCGTTCCGTGCCCAGCTCGAGCAGGGAATGTGGGCCGCGGTGCCCACGAGCGCCGCGGGCGGGCGCCGCGAGGCGCAGATGGTCAAGAGCTTCGACGAGGTCCCGCGTGACGCCGAGCGGGTCATCTTCTTCCCGCGCGCGGCCGGCGGGCGCTGAGCGGGTAGGCCGCCGGGCATGCTGCTCGCACTGAGTGCCACCGCGATCGTCATCGCGGCGCTGCTCTGGGAGGTCGCGTGGCCCGCGGCGGCCGAGCAGGTGGCCCGCCACCGCGCTCGCCGTGCGAAGGTGCCGCGCGCGCCGTACGACCCGGGCCGCGAGCGGCGCGCCGAGCAGCGCGCCCGTGCGCTGCTGCGCTCGTGCATCAACGAGGAGGAGTGGTCGATGTACCGCGACCTCGGCTTCCTGCGCGTCTGGGGCGCGGCCCGCGCCGGCGCGCCCTACGCCTACCTCATCTATCCCCACAAGCCGATCGTCTGCTACCTGCCCCAGACCGGCCGGCTGCTGAACGAGTACTGCGTGGAGTTCCCCGACCAGACGCGGCCCTACGGCAGCGCCCGCCTGCCCGACTCCGACGACGTCCTGGCCAAGTGGATGGCGCTGACGGCCGACGAGCGGCGGCTGATCGAGACCGCCAACATGCACCTTCCCGGCCGCCAGGTCGACCCGCGCCAGATCCGGCGCGACCTCTGGCGGCTGCGCGAGTGGGAGCGCCAGCGCCTCGCCCGCCGCGAGCCGGCCGCGTCCGGATGACCTCCGACAACGGCGGCTTCGACCTCAAGCACCGCAGCCGGGCCCTCACCGAGGGCCCCGAGCGCGCGCCGGCGCGCGCCTACCTGAAGGGCATCGGGTTCGACGACGAGGCGCTGGGCAAGCCGATCATCGGCGTCGCATCGACGTGGATCGAGACGATGCCCTGCAACTTCCACCTGCGCGCGCTGGCCGCCAAGGTCAAGGAGGGCATCCGCGACGCCGGCGGCACCCCGATGGAGTTCAACACGATCGCGATCTCCGACGGGATCACGATGGGCACCAGCGGGATGAAGACCAGCCTGGTCTCGCGCGAGGTGATCGCCGACTCGATCGAGCTGACCGCGCGCGGCTATCTGTTCGACGCCGTGATCGCGCTCTCGGGCTGCGACAAGACGATCCCGGGGACCGTGATGGCGCTCGCGCGCCTCGACGTGCCCAGCCTGATGCTCTACGGCGGCTCGATCCCGCCCGGCCGGTTCCAGGGCCGCGACGTGACGATCCTGGACGTCTTCGAGGCCGTCGGCGCGCACGCCGACGGGCAAGATGACCGACGCGGAGCTGCGCCGAGCTCGAGGCCGCCGCCAGCCCGGGCGCCGGCGCGTGCGGCGGGCAGTTCACCGCCAACACGATGGCGATGGCCTTCGAGATGATGGGCATCAGCCCGATGGGCGGCTCGGCGTCCCCGCCCAGGAGGCCGGCAAGGCCCAGGCCGCCTACGAGGCCGGCCGCCTGGTCATGGACGTGCTGCGCGCCGGCCTGCGACCCAGCGACCTGATCACGCGGGAGTCGCTCGAGAACGCGATCGCGGCGATCACCAGCTCGGGCGGCTCGACCAACGGCGTGCTGCACCTGCTCGCGGTCGCGCAGGAGATGGGCGTCGCGCTCGACATCGACGACTTCGACGCCATCTCGCAGCGCACGCCGCTGCTGTGCGACCTCAAGCCCGGCGGCGCCTACAACGCCGTCGACATGTACCGCGCCGGCGGCACCGCGCTGCTCGCGCGGCGGCTCAAGGAGGCGGGCATCCTCCACGCCGACGCGCCCGACGGTCCTGGGCAACACCGTCGGCGAGCTGGCCGACGCGGCGCGCGGAGGCCGACGGCCAGCGCGTCGTGCGCGCCCTCGACGACGCTCTGAAGCCCACCGGCGGCCTGGCGATCCTGCGCGGAAATCTGGCCCCGGAAGGCTGCGTGGTCAAGCTCGCCGGCCACGAGCGCCGCCGCCACAGCGGCCCCGCGCGCGTCTTCGAGGGCGAGGAGGCCGCGATGGCGGCGGTCACCCACGGCGGCATCGAGGCCGGCGACGTGGTCGTCATCCGCAACGAGGGCCCCGTCGGCGGCCCCGGGATGCGGGAGATGCTCGCGGTCACCGGAGCGATCAACGGCGCGGGCCTGGGCGAGCACGTCGCGCTGATGACGGATGGCCGCTTCTCGGGCGCCACCCACGGCTTCACGGTCGGCCACGTCGCGCCGGAGGCGGCACGCGGCGGGCCGATCGCGGCCATCCACGACGGCGACACGGTGACGATCGACGTCGACTCGCGCCGGATCGACGTCGACCTGCCCGACGACGAGATCGCCGCCCGCGTGGCGGCCTACGAATCGCCGCCCAACCCGGACCGCACGGGCGTGCTGGCCAAGTACGCCAAGCTCGTGTCGAGCGCCAGCGAGGGCGCCGTCACCGCGTAGCGGGCTCGCGGCGCGGGCCTACTGAGCTGGTTCGGGCGCGTCCTCGGCGAAGAACGCCTCGACGTCGGCGTTGAAGCGCCCCGGGCGCTCCAGCATCGCGACGTGCCCGGTGTCGGCGTAGACGAGCTTGCGCGAGTTGTCGCCGATGGCCTCGACGAAGCGGTCGGCATCGCGCACCGGGACGAGCCGGTCGCGGTCGCCCCAGACAACGAGCGTCGGGCACTCGATGCGCTCCAGCCGGTCCTCCAACGGATAGGTCCCGAGCGCCTCGAGCGCGTCCATGAACCCGGCCTTGCCCGAACCGCGCACCTGCTCGGCCGCAAGCGGCGGCGGGATCTTCGCGGGATGGGCGGCGACCATCGCCAGCATCGCCTTGCGCAGGCCCGGCCGCCGTGCCACCTGCTCGGAGCGCGACGCGAACCAGCCGGTGGTGAAGGCGAGCACGTTCTCCAGCCGGCGCAGGGCGGCCATGGCGGTGTCGCGGTGAAGCTCCTGGCTGGTCAGGCCCGCGGCGGAGACCAGGACGAGCCTGTCGACGCGCGTGGAGAACTCGATCGCCAGCTCGGCGCCGATGAACCCGCCCATCGAGTTGCCGACGACGTCGGCCTTCTCGACACCGAGCTGGTCGAGCAGCTCGTCGACGGCGGCGGCGTAGCCCTTGATCGTGATCTTCTCGGCCGGCAGCTCGGACTGGCCGAAGCCCGGCAGGTCGGGCACGATCACGCGCCGGGAGGCCGCGAAGTGGGGGATGTTCTCCAGCCAGTTCTGCCAGCAGCCGGCCAGCCCGTGGATGAGAACGAGGGGCTCGCCCTCGCCCATCTCGACGTAGTTGAGGGCCTTGCCGCCGACGCGGGCCCATTGCAGGTGCTCGCGCCAGTCGATCTTCATCCACGCCGAATCGGCGGGCGGGCCGTAGGCGTCGGAGCTGGCCGAGGTGGGTACGGGGGTGGCGGTGGTGGCAGACATGGGACGCCTAATCTAGTTGGCCGATGCGGATCGCGATCGATATCGACTCGACGCTGCACCACTACTGGGACCGGCTGTCCGACGCCGCCCGGCGGCGATTCGGCATCGACCTGCCCTACGAGGAGCAGTTCACGTGGGGGATCACCCGCCTGAAGCCCGAGCAGCTCCAGCTCTGCATCGAGGAGACCCACAGCGAGGCGGCGATCATGGCCGGCGAGCCCTACCCCGGCGCCGTCGAGACCGTCAATGCCTGGGCCGAGGCCGGCCACTTCATCCACATCACCAGCCACCGGGCCGAGGCCTGCCACGAAGCCACCACGCGCTGGCTGGAGCAGATCGGGCTGCGCTTCGACGAGGTCTATTGCTCCTACGACAAGGTCTCGCGCTGCGCCGAGCTCGAGATCGACGTGCTCATCGACGACAGCCCCTTCAACATCCAGCGCGCGCTGGACGACCGGGATCACCCCGGCGACGATCGTGCACCCCTGGAACGAGGACGTCTGCGAGAGCGAGGACGTCATCGCGGCGCGCGACTGGGCCGAGCTGGCCGCCAAGCTCGAGCCGATCATCGCCGGCGGCGGAAGGCGGGCCGCCTGATGGCCGACCGAACCACGCTGCGCGAGGCGCCCGACGCCGGCTCGGAGACCGACGAGCTGGCGCTGACGCCATCCGGGCCGCCGCCCGGCGAGCTCGTCGAGCAGGACCTGCGCAACCTGCTGCCCGGCGTGGAGCCCGAGCGCCAGGTCGACGACTGGGGCCGCTCGGAGCGCATCGAGGGGCTGATGGACCGCACCCTGATCGAGTTCTTCTACAGGCTGTGGTTCCGCTGCGAGGTGGAGGGGATCGAGAACGTCCCCGAGGCGGGAGGCGCGCTGGTGGTCTCAAACCACGCGGGCGCGCTGCCGCCCGACGCGGCGATGATCGCCAAGGCGATCCGGGAGGAGCACCCCCGCCACCGGCGGCTCTACATGACCGTCGAGCACTTCTTCAAGGGCTATCCGGGCTTCAGCATGCTCGTCTCGAAGGTCGGTGGAGTCCCCGCGCACCCGGCCAACGTGCACCGGCTGCTCTTCGACGAGCAGGAGCTGGTGCTGGTCTTCCCAGAGGGCCGCAAGGGCACCGAGAAGCTCTACAAGGACCGCTACCGGCTGCGGCGCTTCGGCCGCGGCGGATTCGTCGAGGCCGCGATGCGGGCGCACGTCCCGATCGTGCCCGTCGCGGTCGTGGGCGCCGAGGAGGCGCAGCCGGTCTTCGCCCAGCTCCCGCTGCTACAGCGCCTCACCGGGCTCTTGTACTTCCCGATCACGCCGACGTTCCCGCACCTGGGCCCGCTGGGGATGCTCGCCTACCTGCCCGCGAAGTTCCACATCCGCTTCCTGCCGCCGGTGCGCACCGACGACATGGGCGACGAGCCGTGGGAGGACAAGGCGCTCGTGCAGAGCGTCTCCCAGGACATCCGCTCGACGATCCAGGAGGAGCTGTTCGAGATGGTCGGCGAGCGCCGCTCGGTCTGGTTCGGCTAGCCGTGACCTCGCGCCGCATCCTGATCACCGGGCTGTCGACCTACTGGGGCGGGCGCGTCGCGCAGGCCCTGGAGCGCAATCCCGAGGTCGAGACGATCATCGGGATCGACCGCCGGCCGCCGAAGGTCGAGCTGCAGCGCACCGAGTTCGTCGAGGTGGCCGACTCGCACTCGCTGATCCGGCGGATCGTCGAGGGCGCCGAGATCGACACGGTCGTCGACACGCGCATGGTGGTCGACGCGATCGTCACCTCGCCCCAGCGCGCGCACGAGAACAACGTCATCGGCACGATGAACGTGCTCGCCGCGTGCGACGGGATCAAGAAGGTCGTCTTCAAGTCCAGCGCCCACTGGTACGGCTGCGAGCAGGACGACCCGGCGTTCTTCACCGAGGCGATGCGCCGCCGCCATCCGCCGCGCACGCGGCTGGAGAAGGACATCGCCGAGGCCGAGAGCTCGGTCGAGGACTTCCGCCACCGCAACCCGGACACCGTCGTCACCGTGCTGCGCTTCGCCAACGGGCTGGGTCGCGGGCTGCGCACCTCGCACATGCGCCTGCTGAGCCTGCCCGCGGTCCCGACGATCCTCGGGTTCGACCCGCGCTATCAGTTCATCCACGAGGAGGACATCGGCAACTGCCTCGAGCACGCGGTCAAGAACGACATCGACGGCGTGTTCAACTGCGCCGGCGACGGGGTGCTCGTCCTGTCGGAGGTCATCGACCTGCTCGGCAAGCAGATGGCCCCGATCCTGCCGCCGTGGGGCACCGGCATCGCCGCGTCGGTGCTGCGCCGTGCCGGCGTGCCGTTCTCGCCGGAGATGCTGCGCCAGCTGCGCCTCGGTCGCGCGCTGGACAACCGGCGGCTCAAGGCGACCGGCTTCCGCTACCGCTACACGACTCGTGAAGCCGTCCTGAAGCTGCGCGAGCACCAGCGCCTCGCGCCGCTCACGCGCTCCTCGGCCGAGGGCTATCGCTACGAGCGCGAACTCGAGGAGTTCCTGCGCTACAGCCCGAGCGTCCGCTCGGCCAACGCGGCGCCCCAGCCGCCGCGCAACGTGGCCGCGGGCGGGGCGGAGGGCGCCGACCAGACCGATTCGCGAGCAACGCCCGCGCGGCCGCGCCGTTCACCGAAGCCGCGCAAGCCCCCCGCACCGGCAGCTCCGACGCCCGATTACGCAGACCTCGAGGCCGAGGAGGTCATCGCACTGCTCGGTGAGCTCTCGGCGGCCGACCTCGAGCAGCTGCGCGACCACGAGACGGCTCATGCCGCCCGCCCGTCGGTGCTCGCAGCGATCGCCAGCCTGCTGGCCCGCCAGCACACGCCCGCCTAGAACAGACGCTTGCAACGCTTGTTTGACGGCCGGGACTGAGCCTAGACTCGTCCTGGCGGGAAGAACCACCTGCACGAATGCGGAATCGTCTGTTCATCGTCGTCGCCGCCGTCCTGGCGGGCATGCTTGCCGGCGCGGCGGGTATCTACGCGTACGACCGCTCGGGCCGCGACACGATTCCCAAGGGCGTGCACGTCGCCGGCGTCGATCTCGGCGGCCTGAATGCGTCGAAGGCTCGCGCCAAGCTCGAGCGCCTGTACCTGGCTCGCCTGCGCGAGCCGATCGTCGTCTACCACGGCGAGCGCACCTTCTCGCTGCCCGCCGAGCGCAGCCGGGTGGCTGCCGACCTCGACGGCATGGTCGAGATGGCGATCGCGCAGGCCCACGAGGGAAACCTGTTCGGCCGCACGTGGCGGCGCGTCACGGGTGGGCGGCTCGACCAGGACCTGCCCGCGCGCGCCACCTACTCACGGCCGGCGGTATCGCAGCTGATCACGCGCATTCGCGAGGTCGTCGACCGCCCGCCGCGCGACGCGAAGATCGGGTTCTCGGCCACGAGCATCGCGCCGGTGCCGAGCCAGGACGGCCTTGCCGTCCGCGTCGCCGAGCTGCGCCGCCAGGTCGACCACGCGATCGTCGACCCCTTCGCCGAGCACAAGCTGGTCGCCCGCACCCGCCACGTCGAGCCGAAGGTCACCACGGCCAAGCTCGCCAAGGAGTACGGCACGCTGGTGATCGTCGACCGCGGGGACTTCCAGCTGCGCCTCTACGAGAAGCTCAAGCTCGCGCGCACGTATCCGATCGCGGTCGGCATGGTCGGCCTCGAGACGCCGGCAGGGCTCTACCACGTCCAGAACAAGGCGGTGAACCCCGCCTGGACCAAGCCGTACTCGTCGTGGGTTCCGAAGGACGAGCAGGGCGACGTGGTCCCGGGCGGCGCTCCGGGCAACCCGCTCAGGGCGCGCTGGCTGGGGATCTACGCCGGCGCCGGGATTCACGGCATCGACCCGTCGCAGTACGGCACCATCGGTCACGCGGCGTCCCACGGCTGCATCCGGATGCGCATCCCCGACGTCGAGGCCCTGTACGACAAGGTCCCGGTCGGCGCGCCCATCTACATCGCCTAGGAGGCGGGCGCGGCGATCTGATCGATCGCGACCTCCTCCCAGCCCTTGGCGAGCAGGGAGGCATGGTGGTCGCCGTGTCGAAGAGCCAGGGTGCCGATGTACACGCCGCGCTCCTTCCGGCGCAGGACCGCGTACCACATGGTGGACGCGTCGCCCGTGCCCTGGATCCGCAGCCACGGCCGCGGGGGCAGGCCGCTTGCGGGCGCGATGCCCGCGTCGATCAGCTGGTGCTGTGTCGCGACCTGACCGCTGGACGTGTCGATGAAGAACAAGCCCATCGCCGAACTCGAGCCTACCCCCGCGTGGACGCGCGCCCTGGAGATGCTCGACGCCGACCTGCGCCGCCGCGGCGCGGCCGCGCGCACCCGCGACGCCTACGCGACCGACCTCCTGCAGCTCGCCAGATGGGCAACCGCCCAGGGCCTCGAGCCGGCGACCATGGACCTGCGCGCCCTGCGCCACCACGCAGCCAACATCTCCGAGCAGGGCCACGCTCCGGCGACGATCGCGCGCAAGCTGGCGGCAGCGCGAGCGCTCTTCCGCGTCCTGCTCGAGCACGGCGTGGTCACCCAGAACCCCGCCGACCTCGTGCCCGGGCCCAAGCGCGGGTCGAAGCTCCCGCGCGTCCTGGCTGTCGACGAGGTGTCGACCCTGCTCGACCGGATCCCGGCAACCACTCCGCTGGACATCCGCGACCGGGCGCTGTTCGAGCTCGCCTACGCGGGCGGGCTGCGTGCCGAGGAGCTCGTGCAGCTCGACACCGCCTCGGTGGACTTCGACGCCGAGGAGGTGCGCGTCGAGGGCAAGGGCTCCAAGACCCGCGTGCTGCCGGCCGGCGAGGCCGCGCTCGGTGCGCTGGCCGACTATGTCGAGCGCGCACGTCCGGCGCTGACCCGGGCGCGGGCCGGGGCAGCCGACGAGCCCGCCGCGCTGTTCCTGTCGAAATCCGGCCGGCGGCTGTCGACCTCCGACGTGCGCCGCCGCCTGCGCGTCTGGGCTCGTCGTTCGGCGGTCAGCGGCCGCGTGCATCCCCATGCGCTGCGCCACTCGTTCGCGACGCATCTGCTCGACGGAGGCGCGGATCTGCGAGCGATCCAGGAGCTGCTCGGCCACAGCAGCATCTCCACGACGCAGATCTACACTCGGGTAGAGTCGGCCCGGCTCAAGCGCGCTTACTCACAAGCACACCCGAGGGCATAAGCGCGCCGGGGAGAGCGTCAAGTTTGGAAACCAACGTCAAGGCGATCGAGCTGAAGGACCTGTGGCGCCGGTACAAAGGTACCGGCGACGATCAGGCGCGCGAGCGTCTCGTGGTCGCCTACTCGCCGCTGGTCAAGTACGTCTCGGGTCGCATGGCGTCGGGCCTGCCCGCGCATGTCGAGGAGGCCGACCTCATCTCCTACGGGCTCGTCGGACTCATCAGCGCGATCGAGCGCTTCGAGCCCGAGCGCGAGATCAAGTTCGAGACCTACGCGATCACGCGCATCAAGGGCGCGATCATCGACGAGCTGCGCTCGCTGGACTGGGTGCCGCGCTCGGTGCGCTCACGTGCCCGCGACATCGAGCGGGCCAACTCCAAGCTCGAGCACAACCTCCAGCGCGCACCGACCGACGAGGAGATGTCCAGCGAGCTGGAGATGACCGTCGAGGACTTCCAGGAGGCGCTGCTGCAGATCTCCAACTCGACGGTGGCCGCACTCGACGAGCTGTGGACCGTCTCCGACGCCAGCGGCGACTCCGTATCGCTGCTCGACACGCTCCAGGACCCCGGCGCGCCCGACCCCGCCGCGGTGATGGACGCCACCGACCTCAAGGACCGCATGGCCGACGCGATCGCGCGCCTGCCCGAGCGCGAGAAGCTCGTCGTCGCCCTCTACTACTACGAGAACCTGACCCTGCGCGAGATCGGCGAGGTCCTCGGCGTCACCGAGTCGCGCGTCTCCCAGCTGCACACCAAGGCCGTCCTGCGGCTGCGCTCCCGCCTTCAGGGCGAGTGAGCGGCTGGCAGCGCCTCCACCTCGACGAGATCCCGGAGATCCCGGTGGGTGGGCGGGATTGGGATCTGACGTGGCGCCCCGTGCGCATGACGCTCGACCTGCGGGCGTTCGGCACCAACGCCTACACCGCCAACGAGGCCGGTGTCGACGTCGTCGAGCCCCACGACGAGGACCCGAAGCTGGCCCACGAGGAGCTCTACTTCGTCCATCGCGGCAGTGCGCGGTTCACGCTCGACGGCGAGAGCTTCGACGCTCCCGCCGGCACGTACGTCCGGGTCACCGATCCCAAGGTGCACCGCCACGCCGTCGCGCTCGAGCCGGGCACGACGGTCCTGAGCTTCGGCGGCCCGCGGACGTTCACGCCTTCCGCCTGGGAGTGGTCGTTCAAGGCGGTGGCGCTGCGCCGTGACGGGGATGTCGACGCCGCCCGGCGTGTGCTCGACGAGGGGTTCGGGGTCCACCCAGAAAGCCCGTCGCTGCTTTACGAGCTGGCCTGCCTGGAGGCCTCACGGCAAAGGCTCGACGAGGCCTGGTCCGCGCTGGCGCGAGCGATCGAACTCGAACCGGCGCTGACCCGGTGGGCCCGTGACGACGACGACCTCCGCCCGTTAGTGTCACGCCTTCCTCAGGCCCAGGAGAAGGAGGAGTAGCGGACATGCACCATGCGGCGGACAAGATCCGCAACGTCGCGTTGGTCGGTCATCGCGGCAGCGGCAAGACCTCGCTGTTCGAGTCGCTGCTGTACGAGGCGGGGGTCACGACCCGTCTGGGCAGCGTCGCGGACGGCACCAGCCTTTCGGACGTCGACCCCGACGAGCAGGCGCGCGCGATGTCGATCTCGCTGGCGCTGAACTCGTTCACCTGGCAGGAGCGCAAGATCAACCTGCTCGACACCCCGGGCGAGCCGAGCTTCGTCGCCGACGCGCTGGGTGCGCTGCGGGTCTGCGAGTCCGCCGTCTTCGTCGTCAACGCGGTGATGGGCGTCGAGGTCTCCACCGCCCGCCTGTGGGCCCGCGCCGCCGAGCTGGACATCGCGCGCCTGATCCACGTGAACATGCTCGATCGCGAGCGCGCCGACTTCTTCCGCGCGCTGGAGTCGCTGAAGGCGGCCTTCGGCCCGCACGTGGTGGCGACCGAGATCCCGCTGGGCGCCGAGCACGACGTGCGCGGCGTGGTCGACCTCGTCGACATGAAGGCCTATGAGTTCCCGTCGACCGAGCGCGCCTCCAGCAAGGAGGTCCCGATCCCCGACGACCTGCGCGCGATCGCCGAGGAGTACCGCGAGAAGCTGATGGACGAGGTGGCCGAGGTCTCGGAGTCGCTGATGGAGCGCTACCTCGAGGGCGAGCCCCTGTCACACGAGGAGATCGTCACCGCGCTGAAGGACGGCACGAACCACGGCGACATCTTCCCGGTCGTCTGCGGCGTCGCCACCCGCAACCTCGGCACCGACCGCCTGCTCGACGCGATCGTCGAGGACCTGCCGTCGCCCGTGAAGCACGGTGGCCTCGAGCTGCCGGAGACGACGCTCGAACCCAACGACGAGAGCGCCGACATGTTCGCCTACGTCTTCAAGACGCGGGCCGACCCGTTCGCCGGGCGCATCAACCTGTTCCGCGTCTACCAGGGCGTCCTCAACCACGACACCCACGTGATGAACACCCGCACCCATGCCAAGGAGCGGATCGGCCAGCTGATCACGTTCAAGGGCAAGGAGACCGAGCCCGCCGGCGACTTCGGCCCCGGCGACATCGGCGCGGTGGCCAAGCTCAAGGAGACGCGCGCCGGCGACTGGCTCGCCGCCCGCGACGAGCCGATCTCGATGCCCTCGATCAAGCTCCCGGCGCCGGTCATGGCCTTCGCGATGGAGGCCAAGGGCGACGAGGACAAGGTCTACACGGCGCTACGCCGCCTCCAGGAGGAGGACCCGACGCTCGACCTGCACCGCGACCCGCAGACCGGCGAGCAGATCGTGGCCGGCCTGTCGCAGATCCACGTCGAGATCATCGTCGACCGGCTGAAGTCGCGATTCGGCGCCGAGGTCGAGCTCAAGCCGCCGCGCGTGCCCTACATGGAGACGATCAGAAAGCCCGCCAAGGCCCACGGCCGCCACAAGAAGCAGACCGGCGGGCGCGGCCAGTTCGGCGACTGCCACATCGAGATCGAGCCGCTCGAGGGCGGCGAGGGGCTGGAGTTCGTCAACAAGATCAAGGGCGGCGTGATCCCGTCGGGCTTCATCCCGGCGGTCGAGAAGGGCGTGCGCGACGCGATGGAGTCGGGCCCGATCGCCGGCTACCCGGTCAAGGGCGTGCGCGTGCTGCTCGTCGACGGCTCCTACCACACGGTCGACTCCTCCGAGCAGGCCTTCCGGATGGCGGGCTCGATCGCGATGAAGGAGGCGCTGGCCAGCGCCGGCGCGGTCCTGCTCGAGCCGATCATGCTCGTGACGCTGTCGGTCCCCGAGGAATCGGTCGGCGACGTCATCGGCGACCTCAACTCGCGGCGCGGCCGGCCCCAGGGCATGGAGCCCTCCGGGGCCATGACCGAGGTCAAGGCCGAGGTGCCGATGAACGAGATGCTCACCTACGCCCCCGACCTGCGGGCACTGACCGGCGGCCGCGGCGAGTACACGATGGAGTTCGAGCGCTACGAGGAGGTGCCGGGCCACCTCGCCGGCAAAGTGCAGGCCGTGGAGGCCACGGCCTGAGCGTTAGTCTCGGGTCGTCCCATATGGCCCGAAAGTCGATCACTACCAGCCATTCCGTCGTCGTCTGCGATGTCTGCGGGCGGCGCCTGCTGCGCGGCGAGCACCCCGAGGTGTTCATCGCCGGCGGCGCGCGCCGGATGGTCTGCGAGCTGTGCACCGCCCGCGCCGCAAACGAGGGCTGGCTGCGCGAGGGCCTCGACGACATCGCGGTGCGGGGCAATGGCGGGCGCCGGTCGGCCTCGCTGCTGGGGCGCCTGCGCCAGCGCCGCGACGCCTACGTGGCCCGCAGCGCCGAGGACTCGGCTGCCGACGGCGGTTCGGAGGAGGCCGCGGAAGCGGCGGCGAGCTTCGAGCCGCGCACCGTCCACGCCGTGCCCACCAACGCCGATCTGAAGATGGCGCGGGCGGTCGAGGTGTTCAACGCCGGCGAGCATCCGCGGACGGTGGCCGGGGTCGCGCGCTCGCTCGGTGCCCCGTTCGCCACGGTGCGCCCCTCGCGGACCGAGGGCGCGGTGGTCTCGATCGTGGTCGGCTGGGAGCTGTGCTGGTACCGCTACGAGGTCGACCTGGGCAACGAGGCCGCGGGCGTCCGCGTCACCGACCAGGGCGCCGAGCTGGGCGAGCTCGACGACGCCGACAAGGCTGCGAACGCAGGCGCTCGGGTCGACGGCACGCTCTCCCTGCTCGCCTGATTCAGGCGAGCGAGCGCCGTCTCGATCGCGCGGCCGGCGGCCAGCACGAAGGCGTCTTCGCCGGGGCGGCCGACGAGCTGGACCGAGGCGGGAAGGCGGTCCTCGGCGGCGCCGCAAGGCAGCGCCAGCGCCGGCGCCCCCACCAGGTTGAACGGGTAGGTCAGGCGGATCAGGCGGTCGCGCAGCGCGAGATCGCCGATGCCCGCCGGTGGCGCGACGCAGATCAGCGTCGGCGTGATCAGCAGGTCGACGCCGTCCATGAGCTCGGCGAAGCGCTCGCGATGGCGGGTGCGAGCACGGCGCGCGTCCTCGACCGCGGCGTCCTCGACCTGCAGCGCGCGGCGCACCTTGGTCGCGACGTTCTCGCCGTAGAGCTCGGCGTGCTCGCCGTAGATCGGCGCGTGGACCTCGGCCGCCTCGCGCAGGAAGAGCGCGTAGGTGTCGTCGACCGGGCCGAGCTCCACCGCGCGCGCCACTCCGAACATCGCGGCCACGGCCTCGACCCGCTCGCGCACCAGCGGTTCGCACTGCTCGGTCCACGCCAGCCCGACCTTCAGCTCGTGCAGGTCGGGCAGCGCGGCGGGCGTGAAGCCCTGGGCAAGCGCCTCCATCATCCGCTCGCAGCCCGCCACGTCGCGCGCCATCGGGCCGGCGTGGTCGAAGCTCGGAGACAGCGGGAAGCAGCCGCCGATCGGAACGGCGCCGAAGGTCGGCTTGAACCCGACGACGCCGCAGCACGCGGCCGGGATCCGCACCGAGCCGCCGGAGTCCGTGCCCAGCGCGTGGTCGGCCAGGCCGGCCGCCAGTGCCGCCGCGCAGCCGCCGCTCGACCCTCCGGCGATCCGGCCCGGCGCGATCGGGTTCGGGACCCAGCCGAAGTGCTCGTTCTCCGAGGTGATGCCCCATGCGAACTCGTGCAGGTTGGCCTTGCCGACACTGCGGTAGCCGGCCGCCTCGAGCCGTGCGACAGCCTCCGCGGTCGTGTCCGGAACGTGGTCGGCGTAGACCGCCGAGCCGTACGTGGTGCGCACCCCGGCCGTGTCGAAGAGGTCCTTGACGGCCAGCGTCGGTCCGTCCGAGGCGGCCGCAAGCTCCGTGATGAAGACTCCGTCCATGCGTGATGAATCATCTAGAGTCCGCCCGGCCGATGATCTATTGCGTGGTCCCAGAGGAGATGGCGCCGGAGCTTTACGACCGGCTGGCGGGCTACTACGCCGAGGACCCCAACGTGAAGGTCATCATCGATCGGCGCAAGGGCGAGCGCCGCACGGGCGAGGACGAGGCCGCCGCGGCCGAGCAGCAGCGGACGATCCGCGACCGGCGCCGCCGGGGCATCCCCGGCGAGTTCCCGACGATCGACAGCTCCGACGACGACTAGGTGCGCCTGGTCGTCCACGTGGACGGCGGATCCCGGGGAAACCCGGGCCCGGCGGCCGCCGCAGCGGTGCTGTCGACGCCCGAAGGCGAGGTCGTCGACGAGGCGACCGTCCTGATCGGGGTGGCGACCAACAACGTCGCCGAGTACCGCGGGGTGCTGCTCGGGCTCGAGCGCGCACGCGAGCTCGGCGCCACCGAGGTCGAGATCGTCAACGACTCAGAGCTCGTGGCCCGCCAGCTGACCGGGCAGTACAAGGTCAAGCACGCCGGGATGCGCCCGTTGCACCAGCAGGCCAGCACCGCCCTGCGCGATTTCGAGCGCTGGAGCATCCGCTCGGTGCCGCGGGATCTGAACGCCGACGCGGACGCACTGGTCAACCAGGCTCTCGACGCCGCCGTTTGACCCACGCACGGCCGGGGAAGCGCAAAGGGGTACATGCCTCTCCCCGACGAGACCACCCCTGAGCTCACCGCGCTGCTGGAACGCGCGGACGAGCAGGGCCATCTGACGACCTCAGACGTCGACGCCGTCGCTCGGACGCACGAGCTGTCCGGCGAGCGGGTCGCCGAGCTCTACGACGCGCTGGACGAGCGTGGCATCGAGGTCGACAGCGAGGAGGCCGCCGGGCCCGCGCCGGCGGTCACCTATTCGATCGAGGACCTCAGCCACCACACCACCGACGCGCTGCAGCTGTTCCTCAACGAGGCGGGCCGCTACCGCCTCCTGACCCCGCCCGAGGAGCTCGAGCTCGCCAGGCGCATCGAGCGCGGTGATCTGCAGGCCAAGGAGCGGATGATCAACGCCAACCTGCGCCTCGTCGTCTCGATCGCTCGCAAGTATCAGGGGCTCGGCGAGCTGTGCCTGCTCGACCTCATCCAGGAGGGCATCATCGGCCTCATCCGCGCCGTCGAGAAGTTCGACTGGCGCAAGGGCTTTCGCTTCTCGACCTATGCCACGCTCTGGATCCGCCAGGCGCTCCAGCGCGGGCTCGCCGACCGTGGCCGCACGATCCGGCTGCCGGCGAACGTCGCCCAGCGCGAGCGGCGCATCGCGCGCGCCGAGCGCGAGCTCGCGACCAGCCTCGGCCGCGAGCCGACGTTGGAGGAGGTCGCGCAGGCGGCCGAGCTCGAGCCCCGCGAGGTCCAGGACCTGCGCGAGGCCGCGCGGATCGTCACGTCGCTGGACCGCCCGGTGGGCGAGGCCGGCGACACGTCGCTCGGCGACCTGGTGTCGGCGGACGCCCCGGGGCCGGGCGAGGAGGTGTTCGTCCGGATGCGCGAGCAGCTGGTCCGCGAGACGATCGCCGGGCTGCCCGAGCCCGAGCGCAAGGTCCTGAAGATGCGCTACGGCCTCAACGGGTCGCCCGAGCCCCAGACGCTGGCCCGCATCGGGCGCGAGCTGGGCGTCTCGGCCGAGCGCGTGCGCCAGATCGAGGAGCGTGCGCTCGAGCATCTGGCCGTGCGTCGCGAGCTGCAGTCGCTGCGCGAAGCCGCCTGAGATCCACCGCCCAGATCTTCTGTAATAACCGTCGTGCCGACTAGTCTGACTAGTGGTGCACGCCAAGCGCGCTCTCGGTCCAGTGTTCGTGCGCGCCGCGCTCATGGGTGCGGTCGTCGCCCTGCTCATGGGGCTGTGGCCGGCTGCCCGCGCCGACGCCGCGGTGCGCACCTACGTCTTCCGCTACGGGCCGATCGCCATGGACGGCTTCCAGACGCGGTTGCCGAAGGTCCGCGTCCCGGCCCCCCGCGTGAGCGGTTTCATCCGCAAGATGAACGCGCAGCTCGTCTACAAGAACGGCAAGCGGGTGCCGCTGAGCCGCGTGATGCTGCACCACATCGTCTTCATCAACGACGGCAGTCGCCGCAACCCCAAGCAGGGCTCATGTGCGGGCCGTCACGGCGAGCCGTTCTACGGGACCGGGGAGGAGCGCGAACAGATGCTCCTGCCGCGCGACTACGGCTACCCCATCCGCTACGACGACAAGTGGCGCATGCAGACGATGCTGATGAGCCACAGCATCATGCCCCACAACGTGTACGTCCGGTACACGGTGCGCGTCGTCACCGGCGAGGAGAAGAAGCCGGTCGTCCCGTATTGGATCCGCGCCAACGGTTGCGAGACGGTCCAGCCGAGCTTCACCGTGCCGGGCAACGGCGGGCCGGGGTCGACGTACCGCCGCGGCTGGAACTGGACGGTGCCGATGACCGGCCACATCGTCGCGGCCGGCGGCCACCTCCATGGCGGCGCCAAGACGATGGAGCTGCGCGAGCCCGGCTGCGGCGACCGCAAGCTGTTCGACACCAACCCGCTCTACGGCGACCCTGACGACATCGTCTATCGACTGCGCCCGGTTCTGCACGAACCCGGGCCGATCAGCACCCGCTACTACCTCTCGACGCCCGGCGTGCCGGTGACCAAGGGGCAGCAGATAAGGCTCGACTCCGAGTACGACAACGAGTACGCCCGTGCTCGGGTCATGGCGATCATGCACGTCTACATCAGCCCTGATCCGAGCGTGAGCAAGGACCAGGTGTGCGGGCCGCTGCCCCCCTCGTGGCTGCGCATGCTGCGTTCGGGCAATCGATTCGATCCTCCCTACACGAAGGTCCCGCTGAACATCCTGGAGTCCGACGGCAGGACCGTCAGGGCGGTCGACGAGCTCCCGGGGCCGCTGAAGTCGTTCGACTCCCAGGCGACGGTCGACCTGCGCGGGGGAGTGTTCACGCCGTCACGGATCGAGATCCCGCTCGGCGGCCGCGTGACGTGGCGCTTCGACGACGCGGTCGCCCACAACGTCCTGCTCGCCAACGGCCCCGCCGTCGTCGGAACGCCGACACTGAAGAAGGGCGAGGCCGTGAGCCGCCAGTTCCTGCTCCCCGGGCGCTACCAGCTCTTCTGCTATCTGCACCCCGTGACGATGCACCAGGAGGTCATCGTCCGGTCCAACGGCCAGGCGGCGGCGGCGACCGGCACGTCTGGTGAGCAGGACCCCGCCGACGGCTGAATCGCCGTTCCTTGTCCGGCCCGGTGGCTGTTACTAGCCTGCGGGCCAACAGGTGGGGGACGGACCCACCCGCAGGGGTTGAGCCAGGGACGGCTCCTACGGGAGGTTTTATTTTGAGACGTGCCTTTTTCGTCGGCGCAGTCTGCGCTGCGCTTGCCGTGCCGGCCGTGGCGCCGGCCGCTGACACCTACAACTCCAAGGCGCTGCGCAAGGCCGTGACGGTCCAGGGGATCCTCACGCACGAGCAGGCCTTGCAGGACATCGCCGACGCCAACGGGGGGACCCGTGCTGCGGGAACGCCCGGCAACGCGGCGACGCTCGACTACATCGAGACGACGATGCGCGACGCGGGCTACAACGTGACCCGCCAGCCGTTCGATTTCGCGTTCTTCGAGGAGCTTGCGCCCTCGACGCTCGAGCGGGTCAGCCCGGCTCCGCGCACGTACGGGGAGGCCGACTTCGCCACGATGACCTACTCGGGGTCAGGCGACGTCACCGCGCCACTCCAGGAGTCGGCGGGCAACCAGATCCCGCCCGGGCCTGAGCCCAAGCTCATCTGCCGCCGGTTGTGAGCCGGGGGACTTCTCCGGTTTCACCGCCGGGAACATCGCGCTGATCCAGCGCGGCACCTGCAACTTCGAGGTCAAGGCCACGAACGCGCAGAACGCCGGCGCGAGCGCGGTGCTGATCTTCAACGAAGGTCAGGAGGGCAGGACGGACGCGCTGCTCAGGGCACGCTCGGTAACCCGACGTTCCACATCCCCGTCCTCGGACTGTCGTTCGCGGCCGGCGAGGAACTCGTCCAGCAGCTGCGCGGCGGATCGACGGTCACGATGCACGCGTTCGCGAACACCGTCTCGGAGATCCGCCAGACGGCCAACATCATCGCCGACTCGGTGAAGGGCGATCCGGACCGCACGATGGTCGTCAGCGCCCACAACGACTCGGTGATCGCCGGGCCGGGGATCAACGACGACGGCTCCGGCATCGCCACCGATCTCGAGATCGCGCGGCAGCTCGGGGCGGGCGGCCAGCCGAAGAACCGGATGCGGTTCATCTTCGTCGGCGCCGAGGAGCTCAACCTGATCGGTTCGACGTACTACGTCGAGAATCTCCCCGAGGCCGAGCTGAGCCAGATCGAGGCGATGCTCGACTTCGACATGCTGGGTTCGGCGAACTACGCGCGGCTCGTCTACGACGGCGACGGCTCGACGTTCCCGGACGCGGTGGGTCCCAGCGGTTCCGGGCTGATCGAGAGCGTCTTCACCGGATATTTCGCCAGCCAGGGCCTCGCGACCGAGCCGATCCCGTTCGACGGGCGGTCGGACTACGTGGCGTTCATCGACGCCGGGATCCCGGCCGGCGGCATCTTCAGCGGTGCCGAGGTCATCAAGACGCCTGAGGAGCAGGCGCTGTTCGGCGGCGTCGCAGGGGTGGCGTTCGACAACTGCTACCACGAGGCGTGCGACACGATCGGCCACCTGAACCTCCAGGGGC
Source organism: uncultured Actinomycetes bacterium (assembly GCA_963825415.1). Classification (GTDB taxonomy): domain Bacteria; phylum Actinomycetota; class Thermoleophilia; order Solirubrobacterales; family Solirubrobacteraceae; genus BP-464. The sequence goes on from CAWGTD010000009.1 coordinate 316,760, forward strand.
TCGACGAGATGTCGGATGCCGCGACCGACGCGGTGTTCCAGCTGTCGAAGACCAAGGCGGACATCGCTGACGGCAACCAGATCAAGGGCAAGCCGAAGAAGCCCAAGAAGCCCAAGAAGCCCAAGCACGAGCACCACGGTCCGCAGGCGCTTTCCTGACGAACCGAACGCCGCGCCGCCGCCCGGCCTCCATGGTCGGGCGGCGGTGCCGGTCGTGCTGCAGGAACGCGAAAGCCCCGCCGGAGCGAGGCTTTCACGAAGCGGCTGAAGGGACTCGAACCCTCGACCTTCTGCATGGCAAGCAGACGCTCTAGCCAACTGAGCTACAGCCGCGCGCGGCGGCCAGTATAGCCCCGCTCCCGGCGCTTCTCAGGGCCCGGGGATACCCTTGCGACGACCCCGAATGGCCGTCGAGATCACCAACAAACCACCGCCCGAACTGCGCTGGGAGCGCAGCCCGCGACGGGTGCGGGCGGAGCTCGGCGGGGTGACGGTCGCACGCAGCGATCGTGCGATCTATGTCTGGGAGTCCGGGCGCGGGCTGCCCACCTACGCGGTGCCGCGCGAGGACGTCGCCGATGGCGTGCTGCGGCCGGCCGAGGGCGAGCCGCCGCCCCACGGGGACCCGATCTCGTCCCTCGACGTGGTGGCCGGCGCGGTCATCGCCGAGCACGCCGCGTGGACCTACGAGGATCCCGACCTCGCCGGTTACGTTGCCTTCGCCTTCATGGCGTTGGACCGCTGGTTCGAGGAGGCCGAGGAAATCGACGTGCATCCGCGCGATCCCCACCACCGCGTCGACGCGCTGCCCTCGGACCGCCACGTGCGCATCGAGCTCGACGGCGAGACGATCGCCGAGAGCGAGGACGTCGTGACGCTGTTCGAGACCGGGCTGCCGACGCGCTACTACCTGGCGCCGGAGGACTTTCGTGCCGACGCGCTGCTGCCCAGCGACACGCACACGATGTGTCCGTACAAGGGCACGGCGTCGTACTGGACGGTGGTCACGGCCGCAGGCGAGCACCCCGACCTCGCCTGGTCCTACCCCGAGCCGATCCCGGCGCTCGAGATCATCCGCGGGCGGCTCGCGGTCTACAACGAGAAGGTCGACCTGGTCATCGACGGCGAGCGTCTGGAGCGGCCGCGTACGAAGTGGTCCTAGCGCCGGGGACGCCGGCCCTTGGCGACGTACGTCTTGCCGGCCTTGACGTTGAAGGTCTTGCGCTTGACGAAGTCGGTGACCACGACCGTGCCGTCGGTGACCTTGATCTCGGTGGCCTCGCACGTGTCGGTGGTCGTCCAGGAGGTGCCGCGCTCGAGGCCCGAGGCCTGCCGGCCGATCACGTTGAACTTGCCGGTCGCCTGGGCGTTGAGGTAGCGGATCACGCGCCGGCGCGAGGGACCAGCCACCGCTCGCCGGCGGTGGGGCGGAGGCGGCCGCACGAGATCCTTGCCGCACACGGCATAGCCGGACTGGATGAGTTTGATGTCGGTGATCAGCGTCCGCTTGCCATCGACGACCTCGAAGTGCTGGGAGAAGCGGAAGATGCCGCCGGAGAAGCGGCCCTTCTGGAAGCCGCCCTTGCCGTCGGCCACGGTGAGCTCGACGGTTCCGGTGCGCGCGTCGATCAGCGTGCCCTCCGGGATCGAGGCGAGCGTCTCGATGCGCACGGCGCGGGTTGCGCCGAACAACAGCGCGAAGACCGTGCCGTCGACGCGTTCGACGTTGCCGGTCCTGTTGGCCCGAGGCTCGGGTACCACCGCCTGCTGGAGGACCGGAGCGTCTTCCGTCGGCGGGAACTCGATTCCCGCGTCGTTGGTTGTCGTCGTCGTCTCGCCGCGTCCTGGACCGCTGCCTCCCACGTCGAGCACCGTCGTGTCGAGGCCGCCGCTGTGCGTGGAGTCGCCGTCGTAGGTGGCGTTGACTTCGTGGGCGCCGGCCGCCGTGGGCGTGTAGTCCACCGAGCAGGACGATGCGGTCGCCGAGACGGACGCCAGCGTGCAGGCGCCTCCGCTGTCGAACGTGCCGGTCCCGACGTTGTCGAACGTGACATTGCCGGTCGGAGCCGAGGGCGATCCGGCGTCGATGTCGGTGATCGTCGCCGTGCAGGTCGTCGCCTGGGACACGGCCGGGGCGGCCGGCGCGCAGGCCGCGTCGGTCGTCGTCGCTCGCTTGGCGACGAGCGTCGCGCTGCTCGATGCGTAGGAGAGGTTGTACGTCGCACCGGTGAACTCGACCGTGCCGAACGTCCCGGTGCGGCTCGACGCGCTCACGAAGGTGAACTCGTCGCCGAGGACCGGCGTGAACCCGGTCGTGATCACGTGCAGTTCGCCGGCGAGGGTCGCCGCGCCAAAGGCCGTGAGGACGTCGAATCCGGTCCCCGGGGTGGTGCCCTGGACCTCGATGGTCAGCACGCCGTTCGCCGTCTGGGTGTAGGCGCCGCTGACCGTCAGGAAGCCCGGGGAACTGCCTGGCGCGACCTCGCCGGCGTTCAGGAGGCCGCCGCTGACCGTCCCGGGTCCTGTGAGCGTGCCGCCCTGGATGTTGACGGGGCCGCTGCCGACGGTAAGCCCAGAGCTCGAGTTGCCGAGCGTCGTTGTCCCAGCCGTCTGGGTGAACGAGTTCCCGGCGAGGCTCTTGCCCGCGGCGATGTCGACGGTACCGCTGGAGCTGATGGAACCGCTGCCGTCGAGGGACTCGGTCGCGATCGCCAGCGTGCCCGTGTTGTCGAGCGCGCCGTGGAGGTGGTTGGCGCCGTTGTTCGTCGTCGTCGAGGTGATCGTGCCGGCGTTGGTGAGCGTCGCCCCGACGATGTTCAGGGTTCCTTGGGTGGTGTCGGTGGAGCCGAGGTTGATGGTGCCGTTGTTGGTGTGTGGGGCGGCGACGTCGAGGCGGCCGTGGGTGACCGAGGGGACGCCGGCGACGCGGATCGTGTAGCCCGAGCCGATGTCGCTGGCGAGCGCGTCGTTGCCAGAGCGGGTCTCGAAGACGCCCGAGCCGGTGCCCGACGGGCTGATGTTCACGCCGCCGTGGAAGAGCAGCGGGTTTCCGGTGGCGGTGCCCGCGCCGCTGGCGACGAAGTCGCCGTCGTTCTGGTCGAAGGTGCCGTTGTTGGTGATCGTGCCCGCGGTCTGGGTGAAGCTCGACGCGCCGTTCCAGTTGAGGGTCAGCGACTTGGCCGCCGCGATCGTCATTGTGCCGCTGGTCGTCCAGACCGACGTGGCGCCGCTCTGGAGGTCCTCGTTGACCGTCAGCGTGCCCGTGTTGTCGAGCGCGCCGTGGAGGTGGTTGGCGCCGTTGTTCGTCGTCGTCGAGGTGATCGTGCCGGCGTTGGTGAACGTCGCCGCCGACGATGTTCAGGGTTCCTTGGGTGGTGTCGGTGGAGCCGAGGTTGATCGTGCCGTTGTTGGTGTGTGAGGCGGCGACGTCGAGGCGGCCGTGGGTGACCGAGGGGACGCCGGCGACGCGGATCGTGTAGCCCGAGCCGATGTCGCTGGCGAGCGCGTCGTTGCCAGAGCGGGTCTCGAAGACGCCCGAGCCGGTGCCCGACGGGCTGATGTTCACGCCGCCGTGGAAGAGCAGCGGGTTTCCGGTGGCGGTGCCCGCGCCGCTGGCGACGAAGTCGCCGTCGTTCTGGTCGAAGGTGCCGTTGTTGGTGATCGTGCCCGCGGTCTGGGTGAGGCTCGACGCGCCGTTCCAGTTGAGCGTCATCGACTTGGCCGCCGCGATCGTCATTGTGCCGCTGGTAGTCCAGACGGACGTGGCGCCGCTCTGGAGGTCCTCGTTGACGGTCAGCGTGCCCGTGTTGTCGAGCGCGCCGTGGAGGTGGTTGGCGCCGTTGTTCGTCGTCGTCGAGGTGATCGTGCCGGCGTTGGTGAACGTGCCGCCGACGATGTTCAGGGTTCCTTGGGTGGTGTCGGTGGAGCCGAGGTTGATCGTGCCGTTGTTGGTGTGTGAGGCGGCGACGTCGAGGCGGCCGTGGGTGACCGAGGGGACGCCGGCGACGCGGATCGTGTAGCCCGAGCCGATGTCGCTGGCGAGCGCGTCGTTGCCAGAGCGGGTCTCGAAGACGCCCGAGCCGGTGCCCGACGGGCTGATGTTCGACGCCGCCGTGGAAGAGCAGCGGGTTTCCGGTGGCGGTGCCCGCGCCGCTGGCGACGAAGTCGCCGTCGTTCTGGTCGAAGGTGCCGTTGTTGGTGATCGTCCCGGCGGTCTGGGTGAGGCTCGACGCGCCGTTCCAGTTGAGCGTCACCGACTTGGCCGCCGCGATCGTGATCGTGCCGCTGGTCGTCCAGACCGACGTGGCGCCGCTCTGCAGGGGCTCGTTGACGGTCAGCGTGCCGCGGTTGTCGAAGTTCCCGTGCAGGTGGTTGCCAGCGTTGCTCGTCGGTGCCGAGGTGACCGTCGCGCGGTTGGTCAGCGTCCCGGCCGAGACGGTCACCGTGGCCTGGGTGGTGTTGTTGTTGCCGAGCACCAGAGCCCCGTGGGTCTGGATGCCCTGGAGCGGGTCCTGATTGGCGAGGCTCAGGTTGCCGTGGGTGACTGACGGGATGCCCGTGACCAACACGGTCTGCGTCCCGCTCGTACCACCGAGCTCGAGCGACTTGGCCTGGTCGTTGCCGGTGCCGGCGGTCACGGTGTAGGTGCCGGCCACGGTGATGCACGCCGCCGTCGTGCTCGACGGGGCGCCGTTGTCCCACTTGGTCCCGTCGTTCCAGGCGCCGCTCACGGCGGCGACCCAGCTCGTGTCGCACGGTCCCACGGCCTCGGCAGCCCCTCCAAGCACCCCGGCGCTTGCCGCACACAGCACGACGAACAAGAGAACGCGTGCGGCGCGCCTGTGGCTGGTCCGGGTGGGGGGCTGGGTCGGCACAGCGGCGAGCGCCCTGCCGCGCTGCCGCGAGCGTAGTTTCGCGCCCGGCCGAAAGCAACCGGCGCGGCGCGTCAGCCGGACACCGGCATCGAAGGCGCCGACCAGAATCGAACTGGTGTAAACGGCTTTGCAGGCCGCTGCGTAGCCACTCCGCCACGGCGCCGGATGGACCGGCGGTCAGGGTAATGCCATTGCTAGCCTTGCCGAGTCCCAGGGCGATTAGCTCAGCTGGGAGAGCGCCGCCTCGACAAGGCGGAGGTCACTGGTTCGAGCCCAGTATCGCCCATGGTCTGCGGCCTCGGAGTTCCGGGGCCGTGGCGGTCTCGGAGCGGGTCGTGGGCCGGCAGTATGGTGCCGCGGGACCACAACGAACAAGGCGGAAGATGTCAACCACGGATGCGGTAGGACAGGACGGATCACTCACTCGGACGGCGGTCTGGCTTGCTGCGGCCACGGTCCTGGGCTGGATCGTCCTGGCGGCGTTGGATCACGACGGCGCCGGGTGGCTGATCTGGGCCATCTTGGGGGTCGCCACGGCGGTGACCGCATGGCGGGCAGGCGGTACGTCGCCGAAGAACGCCCGCGCGTTCGCGGCGTTCGTCATCGGCGTGCTGGCGATCGTGGTGTTCCTGATCTTTGTGATCGCGGGCTGAGCGGTCAGCCTCAGGCTGACCAACCCGACACACCTCGGTCCATCGCACCCAGCAGGCGGTCGAGGTCGCTGCCGTCGTTCCAGGCGCCGACCGACGCGCGGACCCAGGGCAGGCCTGCGAAGCCGCGCGCGACCACGCCGGCCTCGCCCAGTCGCGCGACCTCGGCGTCGGGGTCGGGCGACGTCCAGGAGACGAGGGTGGTCTCGCCACGTGGGGCGACCTCGCGGCCGGCCGCCCGCAGAGCGTCCCCGAACTCGGCCGCCAGGCCCACCGCCCGCGCGTGGACCTCGGGCCAGCCGTGCGCCGCGAGCGTGTCGTGGGCAGCGAGCGCGGCGGCCACGGTCTCGACGGCGAGCGCGGGGGAGTCGAACGCGCGCCCGTCCGGCCACGGCGGCGAGTTGATGCCCAGGCCCGGGTCGGCCAGGTTGACGTAGGTGGGCGCGGGCGCCGCCAGCCGCTCGCGCCAGGTGGGGGAGACCCACAACATCCCGGTGCCCACCGGCCCGCACATCCACTTCTGGCCGGAGGCCGCGTAGAACGCGCAGCCCAGCTCGCCCACGTCGACGTCGATCGCCCCGGCGCCCTGGGCGCCGTCGAGCAGCACGGGCACGTCGTCGGGCAGGTCGGCGAGCGAGGGCACGACCTCGCCGGTGGTCCAGCCGACGTGCGAGCACGCCACGAGCCGGGTGTGCTCGTCGACGGCGCCGGCGATGTCGGCAAGCGGCACGACGCGCACCGACAGGCCGATGCGCTCGCGCGCCGCGCCCAAGGGCCCGAGCAGGCCGGGGTGCTCGTAGTCGGCGATCAGGACCTCGTCGCCCGGCCCGAGGTCCAGCCCCGCGAGCACGCGGACGATGCCCTCGCTCGTGGAGGTGGTGACGCCCACGTCGACGGGATCGGCGCCCAGCACCCCCGCGTAGGCGGAGCGCAGCGCGGGCAGCAGCTCGTCGAACAGCCGCCCGTAGTAGGCCTGCGGAGCGCGTCCCTCGGCGAGGAACCGCTCGGCCTCGGCAGCCATCGCCTCGACAGCGGCACGCGGAAGCGGCCCGCACGTCCCCGAGTTCAGATACGCCGAGGTCGCGCAGACCGGAAAGGCGGCTCGCAGTGCGGGGGCGTCCATGCCCCCGCACGCTAACCGTCGACCGGTGGTGTCCTGCTACCGACCGCAGATGGGCCACTGGCCCGCGCCGTCGCGGCGGTACAGAAGCGCCGCGCGGCGGTACTGCTCGGCGACCGACGCACGCGCCGGGTCGCCCTTGCCGCCGACGGAACGCCAGATCGTGAACGTCATCTGGAACATTCCGCGGTAGCGGCCCCCGCCGCCGATGGCGCGCGGGTTGTTGTGCGACTCGCAACGGGCGATCGCCGCCAGCGTGCCGCGGCCCACCGAGGCGATGGCCGCACGCGCCGCGCGCCGGTGGGCGCGCAGGTGGTCGAGCCGGTGCCGCAGACGCGCGTTGGAGCGCTGCAGCTCGCCTAGCGGGCGCAGGCGCGCAACTCGCGCATACCGCGCCGGCAGATGCCGGTCGGTACGCAGCGCGAGGATCCGGGCGAGCCGGACGTTGCGCAGATACGCCTTGTGGTGCGCCGCCTGCCGCGCCTGAGTGGCGGCGCTGGCGGTCGCGGTGTCCTGCGAAGCCGTGGCGGCCAGCGCCACAGCGGGTGCCGCCAGCACGCACAGCGCGCACACGGCAGCAAGGAATCGTTTGAGACTCATGGTTTCTGGTTGGTCCTCCTGGCATGGGCGCACAGACGCGACGAGCGCGACTGGGCTCCTGCCGATCGGGTTCAACCGGGCCGCTTCTTCGCGGGGGGCGCGTCGGTCATGAGGCGCTCCGGGGCGAAGTGACGACGGACGCGCAAAAGGCACGTCCGCTCTGCCCGGTGAAGGCACCGTAGCATCGATTTGCGAACAGATGTTCGATTCGGCACCGAACTGTGCGAGATCGCACACGGGCCTCTCACGACTACGATCGCGAGCGGCCATGCAGACCCGCACCATCCCTGTCGAAACCGGCCCAAGGCGCCTCGAAGCTCTCGTCGCGACGGCTGGCGAGGAGGCCGTTGCAGGTGTTCGTGCAGCCGCCGAGCCGCTGCGCGGACTGCGCGTCGTGCATCTGGCGAGCCCGCCGTTCGCGCCCTGCGCGCTGGACACCCTTCGCTCGACGGTGCCGCTGCTGCGCGACGTCGGGATCGACGCGCGCTGGCTCGCCGTCTCCGGTGACGATCGCTCGGGCGCCGCCGCCCGCGCGGTCGGTGACGCACTGCGCGGCGGCGAGGCCGGGCCGCCGGAGGACGTCGCGCACTGGCGCCAGGACGTGGTCGACGCCGCCGCGGAGATCCCGCGTGCGACCGACGTCGTGGTCGTTCACGGCGCCGAGGGTCTGGCGGTGCTGGCGCGGGCCCAGGAGGAGGGGCGCCGGCGCCCGCGCTGCATCTGGTGGATCGAGGGCGACCTGTCGAAGCCCGACCCGGCCGTGTGGGCGGGCCTGGCCGACCTTGTCGAGGGCGCCGAGGCGATCGTCGTAGGGCGCGCCGCCGACGCCCCGCCCGGCGTCGAGGCCGAGGCGATCGCGCCGGCGATCGACCCGCTGGCACCACGACACCTCGAGCTGTCGCTGCGGGTGGCGGGCGGGCTGGCGCGCAGCGCGGGGCTGGACCTGGCCAAGCCGTTCATCGTGCAGACGACCGAGATCGACGGCTGGAGCTGGCCCGAGCTCGCGCTCGACGTCCTCCAGGCGGCCCGCGACGCGGGCGCCGAGGGCCTCCAGCTCGCGATCGCCGCGAGGCTGCCGGCCGGCGATCCGCGTGCCTGGCGCACGCTCGGCGAGCTGACCGACCACGCCGAGGGCATCGACGGCGTGCGCCTGGTGGCCGACGCCGCCGGCGCCGGCGACGCCGAGATCAACGCGGCGCAGCGCCTGGCCCGCGTCGCGGTCGCTGACGGGTCGGAACTCGGTGTGGCCGAAGCGCTGTGGAAGGGCACACCGGCCGTCACGGCCGACGGCGCCGACGGCCTCGGCGAGGCATACGCCACGCCGGCCGAGCGCGGCCGGCGCGTCGCCGAGCTGGTGGCCGACACCGGGCTGGCCGTCGAGCTCGGCAAGGCGGGCCGCGAGCAGGTGCGCGCGAAGCACCTCGTCACCCGTCGCCTGGTCGACGAGCTGACGCTGTACGCCCGGATAGTCTCGGGCGCGTGACGGTCACCCTCCCCGACGGCACGCCGCTCGAGCTGCCCGACGGCGCCACGGGCGCGGACGCCGCGGCCGCGATCGGCCCTGGGCTGGCCCGCGCCGCGCTGGCCGTCAAGCAGGACGACGAGCTGCGCGACCTGGGCAGGCCGCTCTCCGAGGGCCCGCTGGAGATCATCACCGCCAAGAGCCCCGAGGCGCTGGAGCTCATCCGCCACGACACCGCGCACGTGCTCGCCACCGCGGTGCTCGAGCTGTTCCCGGGCGTGAAGGTCTCGATCGGCCCGCCGATCGACAACGGCTTCTACTACGACTTCGACTTCCCCGACGACGTCACGCTGACCGACGCCGACTTCGAGCGCATCGAGGCGAAGATGGGCGAGCACGTCGCCGCCGACGAACCGTTCGAGCGCAGCGACGTGTCGATCGACGAGGCGCTGGAGATCTTCCGCGAGCAGGACCAGCCCTACAAGGTCGAGCTGATCGAGGACCTCGTCCGGAATGCGGACCCCGCCCACCCGATTGACAGCGTCTCGCTCTACCGGAATGGACCCTTCCTCGACCTCTGCCGCGGCCCGCACGCGCCGAGCACCGGCCGCATCGGCGTCTTCAAGCTCCAGTCGCTGGCCGGCGCCTACTGGCGCGGCGACGCCGCCCGCCAGCAGTTGACGCGCGTGTACGGCACCGCCTTCTTCGACAAGAAGGAGCTCGCCGCGCATCTCGAGCGCCTCGAGCAGGCCAAGGCGCGCGACCACCGCCGGCTCGGCCCCCAACTGGGGCTGTTCACGTTCAGCGAGGTGTCACCCGGTGCGGCGTTCTGGCTGCCTCGCGGCACGACGGTCTACAACGAGCTCATCGCCCTCAACCGCCGCATGCAGGCCGAGCGCGGCTACCAGGAGGTCAACACCCCGCAGCTCTACGAGTCCCAGCTGTGGGAGACCAGCGGGCACTGGGGCAAGTACAAGGAGAACATCTTCGTCGCGCCCTACGAGGAGCGGGAGTTCGGCCTCAAGCCGATGAACTGCCCGGGCCACGCCCATCTGTTCTCGATGCAGCGTTGGAGCTATCGCGACCTGCCGTTCCGCTGCGCCGAGCCGGGCCAGCTGCACCGCCGCGAGCCCAGCGGCACGCTGCACGGCCTCCTACGGGTCCGGCGCTTCTGCCAGGACGACGCGCACGTCTTCTGCCGCGAGGACCAGGTCGTCGAGGAGGTCACCGCCTGCCTGGACTTCGGCTTCGACGTCTATGAGATGTTCGACCTGACACCGCGGCTGGAGCTGAGCACGCGCCCGGAGCCCGAGAACCGCTTCGGCGACGACACGTTCTGGGACCACGCCGAGGGCGTCCTCGAAGAGGCGCTGCGGGCGGGCGGCCACGAGTACACGATCGCCGAGGGCGAGGGTGCGTTCTACGCACCCAAGATCGACCTGCACTTCACCGACTCGCTCGGGCGCTCGTGGCAGCTCGGCACCGTGCAGGCCGACTACAACCTCCCCGAGCGCTTCGACCTGGAGTACACGGGCGCCGACAACGCGCAGCATCGCCCGGTGATGATCCACCGCGCGCTGTTCGGCTCCTTCGAGCGCTTCATCGGCGTGCTGCTGGAGCACACCGCCGGCGAGCTGCCGTTCTGGCTGACGCCGGTGCAGGCGATCGTGCTGCCGATCGCCGACCGCCACACGGAGGCGGCTATCACCGCCGCCGAGACGTTGCGCGCGGCGGGAGTACGCGTCGACGTCGACGACCGCACCGAGTCGGTCGGGCGCAAGATCCGCGACGCCGAACTGCAGAAGATCCCGTACATGCTTGTCGTGGGCGACCGCGAGGCGGCCGACGGCGCCGTCTCGGTGCGCCGTCACCACGAGGGCGACCTCGGATCGGTGCCGGTGGCCGAGCTTGCCGAACGCATGGTCGGCGAGCTTGCACCGGGCTATACTCGCGACCGTTGATTCATCTTCTGAGCATCACGCGCACCGCTTGACGCGCGCCCGCCCGAACTAGTGCCGGTCCCCCGCCGTTTCGACCGGCGCCCGCCCGAGCGGGACTCGACCCGGATCAACGATCGCATCCGCGTGCCCGAGGTGCGCCTGATCGATGAGACCGGGACCCAGGTCGGCGTCATGCCGACCAACGAGGCGCTGCGCATCGCGCTGGAGCGCGACCTCGACCTCGTCGAGGTGGCGCCCGAGGCCAAGCCGCCCGTCTGCCGCATCCTCGACTACTCCAAGTACAAGTACGAGCAGGCTCAGAAGCAGAAGGCCGCGCGCAAGCACCAGCAGCAGATCAACGTCCGCGAGATCAAGTTCCGGCCGAAGATCGCCGAGCACGACTACGCCACCAAGAAGGGGCACGTCGTGCGCTTCCTCATGCACAAGGACAAGGTCAAGATCACGATCATGTTCCGCGGGCGCGAGGTGACCCACCCCGAGCGCGGCGTCGCGATCCTCGACCGCCTGGCCGAGGAGCTCCACGAGCTGGCGATCGTCGAGCAGCGCCCGAACCTCGACGGCCGCAACATGACGATGATGCTGGGCCCCTCCAAGGCTGTTCTGGCCGGGACCGTGGGGGAGGCCAACGGCGCCGTCGCGCCAGAGGCCGAGGCGGCCGCGCCCGCCGAGGCCATTGCGCCCGCCGACGCGGAGGCGACCGCGCCCACGGAAGCGCCGGCCGAAGCACCCGCGGAAGCGCCGGAAGAAGCACCGGCCGAAGAAGCACCGGCCGACGAGGCCGAGCCGCCCGCCGCGGCCTAGCGCTTCAGCCCGCCGGCCGTCCGCCGCGGCCTAGCGGTCGGAGTTCGACCGGCAGGCGGAAAGCGTGGGCAGGGGCGGCGGCAACGAGCAACGTCGCGGCCACCGCTGCGAGCAGGGTGGACCGGGGCATCCGCTTCGGATCGGCGGGTTCGGCCCAAACCTGACCCGCTATCGTGCCGCCTCGACGAAATGCCGAAGATGAAGACCCATTCCGGCGCGAAGAAGCGCTTCAAGCTCACCGCGAACGGCAAGGTGAAGGCTCGCCATGCCTTCACCTCGCACATTCTCGAGAAGAAGAGCCCGAAGAAGAAGCGCCATCTCGGCAAGCCGCTGACGCTCTCCAAGCACGACTCGCCGCGCGTCAAGGAGCTCCTGGGGGCCAAGAAGAAGTGACCCGCGTCAAGCGCTCAGTACACGCGAAGAAGAAGCGCCGCAAGACGCTGGATCTGGCCAAGGGCTACCGCGGCGAGGCGCATTCGAACTACAAGCGCGCCAAGGAAGCGGTCATGAAGGCCGACTCCTACGCCTATCGCGACCGGCGCACCCGCAAGCGCGACTTCCGTCGCCTGTGGATCACCCGTATCAACGCCGCCGCGCGGCAGAACGGCATGAGCTACGGCGTCTTCATGCACGGGCTCAAGCTGGCCGGCATCGAGCTGGACCGCAAGGTCCTCGCCGACATCGCCGTGCGCGACCCCGAGACGTTCTCCCGATTTGCCGAGGCCGCCCGCGAGGCGTCGTCGGCCACTGCCTAGCGCAAAGGACCGACAGCGACGATCCTCTCGGGCGCCCAGTGGGCGCCCTTTTTTTCGTGATCACCAGCCACCACAACCCCGTTCTGAAGGACATCCGCCGCCTGTTGGCGCGCAAGCAGTCCGACGGCCGCTTCGTGGCCGAGGGCGAGGACCTGCTGGCCGCGGCCGACGCGGCCGGCTGGCAGCCGCTGGTGCGCCTGCGCGCGGGCGAGGACGTTGCGCCCGCGGCGCTGGCGAAGGTCAGCGCGCTGGGGTCGGGCACCCGCGAGCTGGCCGTCTACGAGGAGCGCTGGGCCGCGCCGGCCGGCCCGCTGTGCGTCGCCCTGTGGGGCGTGCGCGACCCGGGCAACGTCGGCACCGTCCTGCGCGGGGCGCTGGCCTTCGGCGCGGCGTCGGTGGTCATCGGCCCGGACACGGCCGACCCCTACGGCCCCAAGGCGGTGCGCGCGTCGATGGGCGCGGTCTTCGCCGTGCCGGTGGCTCGGGCGAGCGGCGTCGACGAGCTACCGACCCCGCGCGTGGCGCTCGTCGCCGGCCAGGGCGAACCGCTGGCGCCCGGCGATGCGGGCACGCTGCTCGTGGGGGCCGAGCGCGCCGGGCTGCCGCCCGAGGTCGTGGAAGGATGCGACCGCGTGAGGCACATCCCGATCCGCAGCGAGTCGCTGAACGCGGCGATGGCCGCCACGGTCGCGCTCTACGAGGTCAGCCGTGCTTGAGCGGATCGCCGAGCTGCGGGCCAAGGCCGAGGAGGAGATCGCGACGGCCGACACCAGCGCGGCGCTCGACGAGGTGCGCGTGCGCCACCTGGGCCGCAAGGCCGAGCTGCCCAACCTGCTGCGCGGCGTGGCCGAGCTCGCCCCCGAGGAGCGCGGCAAGGTCGGCAAGGCCGCCAACGAGGCGCGCCAGGCGCTCGAGTCGCTGGTCGAGGCCCGCGCGGCGGAGCTGGAGGGCGCCGAGCTCGACGCGCGCCTGGCCACCGACCGCGTCGACATCACGCTGCCCGGCGATCCGCCCCAGCCGGTCGGGCGGCTGCACCTCATCACCCAGACACGGCGCGAGATCGAGGACGTCTTCGTCGGCCTCGGCTTCGAGGTCGTCGAGGGCCGCGAGGTCGAGTCGGTCTACTACAACTTCGACGCGCTCAATCACGACGCGGTGCACCCGGCGCGCGCGCGGACCGACACGTTCTACGTCGACGACGACACGGTCCTGCGCACGCACACCTCGCCGATGCAGGTGCGCACGATGGAGAGCCGGCCGCCGCCGGTGGCCGTGGTCATCCCAGGGCGGACGTACCGCCGCGACAACGACGCGACGCACACGCCGCAGTTCCACCAGGTCGAGGGGCTGTGGGTCGACGAGGACGTCACGCTTGCCGACCTGAAGGGCACGCTGTGGGCGTTCGCCCGCGCGATCTTCGGCCCCGAGCGCGACGTTCGCCTGCGCCCGCACTTCTTCCCGTTCACCGAGCCGAGCGTCGAGGTCGACGTGTCCTGCTTCGCGTGCGCCCGCGACGGCTCGCCCTGCCGGGTGTGCAAGGGCGAGGGCTGGCTGGAGATCCTTGGCGCCGGCGTGGTCGACCCGAACGTCTTCGAGCACGTCCGCGAGCACGGCTACGACCCCGACAAGGTGCAGGGCTGGGCGTTCGGCATGGGGATCGAGCGCGTGGCGATGCTCAAGCACGCGGTCCCCGACCTGCGCCTGCTCTACGACAACGACCTGCGTTTCCTGGAGCAGTTCGGATGAGGGTCCCCGTCTCGTGGCTCGAGGAATACGTGCGGCCGGGTCTCGCGGTCGGCGAGCTGGCCGAGCGGCTGACGATGACCGGCACGAAGGTCGAGGCGATCGAGCACCACGGCGTGGGCGAGACGGCGGCATTCGTGGTCGGCCAGGTCCTGGAGGCGTCGCAGCATCCCGACGCCGACCGGCTCACCGTCTGCCGCGTCGACGTGGGCGAGGCCGAGCCGGCCCAGATCGTCTGCGGGGCGCCCAACGTCGCGGCCGGGCAGACCGTCGCGGTCGCGCGCCCGGGCGCCGTGATGCCCGACGGCACCAAGCTCGGCAAGGCCAAGCTGCGCGGCGTGGTGTCCGAGGGGATGATCCTGGCCGAGGACGAGCTCGGCATCGGCACCGACCACGCGGGGATCATGGTCCTCGAGCAGCCGCTGCCGCCGGGCACGCCGCTCGATCAGGCGCTGCCGATCGCGACGGCCGTCCTCGAGCTGGAGATCACACCCAACCGGCCCGACTGCCTCGGGGTCTACGGGGTCGCGCGCGAGGCGCACGCCGCCACCGGCGCCGATCTGGTCAAGGCGCCGTGGGAGGACGACCCCCACCCGGCCGGCGATTCGGTCGAGGGCGTCGAGATCCGCGTCGAGTGCCCGGACCTCTGCCCCCGCTTCACCGCGCGGGTCTTCGAGGACGTGACGATCGGGCCGTCACCGCCGTGGCTGAAGGGGCGCCTGACCGCGGCCGGCCAGCGGCCGATCAACAACGTCGTCGACATCACCAACTACGTGATGCTCCTGACCGGCCAGCCGCTGCATGCGTTCGACCTCGACCGCGTCGCGGGCGGGCGGCTGGTCGTACGCCGCGCGGCCGACGGCGAGAAGATCGAGACGCTCGACGGCCAGGTCCGCGCGCTGGACTCCGACATGGTCGTCATCGAGGACGCCGACGGCCCGACGTCGATCGCCGGCGTGATGGGCGGCGCGCGTTCGGAGGTCGGCGACGCCACGACCCGTGTGCTGATGGAGGTCGCGACCTGGGACGGGCCGAACATCAACCGCACCTCCGCGCGGCTGACGCTGCGCAGCGAGGCGAGCGGGCGCTTCGAGAAGGGCTTGTCGCCCGGCCAGGCGATGGAGGCTCAGGCGGTCGCCTCCGAGCTGATGGTCGCGCTCTGCGGCGCACGCCCCGTGGGCGGGACGATCGACGTCGGTGGCCCGGCGGCCGGACCCCCCGCCGGTGGGCCTGCGCGAGGCGCGCGTGGGCGCGCTGGTCGGCGTGCCGGTCGCGCTCGCCCGCCAGGTCGAGATCCTGCGCTCGCTCGGCTTCGGCGTCACCGAAGAGGCCGAGGGCCTGGTCGCGCAGGTGCCGCACTGGCGCGCACGCGACGTCTACCGCGAGGCCGACCTCGTCGAGGAGGTCGCGCGCATCGACGGCGTCGACCGCCTGCCTGCCACGCTGCACGCCCCGCACGCCGCGGGCGGTCTGACACCGGCGCAGCGCGCGCGGCGCCGCGCCGAGGACGCGCTGGCCGCGCGCGGCCTGTACGAGATCGCCGGCTGGTCGTTCGCCGAGCCGGCGCTGCTCGACCGCATGCGCCTCCCGGCGGACCACCCGATCCGCCGTGTGGTCGCGCTCGAGAACCCGATGAGCGAGCGCGAGTCGATCCTGCGGCCCACGATCCTCGGCTCGCTGCTCGACGCGGCCGCACACAACCTGGCTCGCGGCGTCACGGACCTCGGCATCTTCGAGGTCGGCGCCGTGTATCGCGCCGGCGACGGCCCGCTGCCGGACGAGATGCAGGCGCTCGCCGTGCTGCTGGTCGGCCGCGGCGACGTGCTCGCCGCCAAGGGGCTGCTCGAGGCGGTCCTCGACACGCTGCGGGTGGAGTCGTCGATCGAGCAGACCGAGGAGCCGTTCCTGCATCCGGGCAAGGCCGGCGTCGTCATGGTGGGCGGCGAGGCGCTGGGCCTTGTCGGGGAGGTGCATCCGCTCGTCACGCGCGCGTGGGACATCGACCAGCAGGTCGCGGCGTTCGCGATCGATCTCGAGGGCGTCATCGCCGCGGCGCCGGAGGTCACCGCCTACCGCCACTTGATCGACTATCCCTCGCTACGCCAGGACATCGCGGTCGTGGTGGCCGACGACGTGCCGGCGGGCCGCGTCGTGGACGTCGTCAGGAACGCCGCCGGCGAGCTGCTCGCCGATGCGCGCGTGTTCGACGTCTTCCGCGGTGCGCAGCTCGGCGAGGGCCGGGTCTCGCTCGCTCTGCACCTCGAGCTGCGCGCGCCCGACCGCACGCTGACCGACGAGGACGCCGCCGGCGTGCGCGAGCGGATCGTCGCGGCGCTGCGCGACCAGCTGGGCGGCGAGCTGCGTGCCTGACGTCGCCGTACTCGGAGCGAGCGGCTTCACCGGGGCGCTGGCGGCGCGGCTGGTCCACCGCCATCCCGAGTTGGAGCTCGTCGCGGTCACGTCGCGCAGCGACGCCGGCCGCCGGCTGGACGACCTGTACCCGCACCACCGCGTCCCGATGGTGCTCGACGCGTTCGAGCTCGACGAGCTCGGCCCGCTCGACGCCGCGATCGTCGCCTATCCGCACGGCGCGGCCGCCGAGACCGTCGCGCAGCTGCACGAGCGGGGGATCAAGGTCGTCGACCTATCGGCGGACTTCCGGCTGCGCGACCTGGCGACCTACGAGGAGTTCTACGTCCCGCACCCGGCGCCCCAGTTGATCGAGGAGGCGGTCTACGGCCTGCCCGAGCGCTACCGCGCCGACATCCGCGGGGCGTCGCTCGTCGCCAACCCCGGCTGCTATCCGACGGCGTCGATCCTCGCGCTCCTGCCGCTCGCCCCATACCTCGACGACGTCGTGATCGACGCCAAGAGCGGGGTCAGCGGCGCGGGCCGCGCGCCGACCGACACGACGCACTTCGTGGCGGCCGACGAGAACGTCACGCCCTACGGAGTCGGTCACCACCGGCACACCCCCGAGATCGAGCAGGAGCTCGGCGTGACCGTGACGTTCACGCCGCACCTGCTGCCGCTCGACCAGGGCGAGCTGGTCTCGTGTTACGTGACGCTGAACGCGGACGTCGACGTCGAGGCGCTGTTCGAGGAGCGCTACGCCGACGAGCCGTTCGTCGAGCTCGCCGCCAAGCCGCCCGGCGTGCGCGACGTGCGCGACTCGAACATGTGCCGCATCCACGTCCGGCGCGACGAGCGCACGGGCAAGGTCCTCGTCTTCGCCGCGATCGACAACCTCTGGAAGGGAGCGTCGGCGCAGGCGGTGCAGAACCTCAACCTGATGCTCGGCCTCGACGAGACCGCCGGCCTGCTGTGAGCGGCTTCTTCAAGTCGCGCTGGGTCGAGGTCGGCGAGCACATCCGCGTGGTCGAGGAGGGCGGGCTGCCGGCCGGCTTCCGCGCCGCGGGCGTCGCAGCCGGCATCAAGAAGACGGACCCGCCGGCCCTCGACGTCGGGCTGCTGGTCTCCGACGAGCCCGACACCACTAGCGCGATCCGCTTCACCGCCTCGGGCGTGCAGGCCGCGCCCGTGGTGGTGACCAACGAGCGCTGTCGGCTGGACGCCATCCGCGCCATCGCGGCGAACTCGGGCAACGCCAACGCGGCGACGGGTGGCCCCGGGCTCGACACCGCCGCGCACATGCAGGGCGCCGGCGCGATGGTCGCTCGCGTGGCCGAGGATCAGGTCGCGGTCGCCTCGACCGGCGTGATCGGCGTGAAGCTCGACCCCGACCTCGTCATGCGCGGGCTGCTGGCCGCGAGCCGCGAGCTGCGCGCCGACGGCGACGCGGACCTGGCCCGGGCGATCATGACCACCGACG
Organism: uncultured Actinomycetes bacterium; assembly: GCA_963825415.1. GTDB lineage: Bacteria > Actinomycetota > Thermoleophilia > Solirubrobacterales > Solirubrobacteraceae > BP-464. The sequence continues at coordinate 334,557 of CAWGTD010000009.1, forward strand.
CGTTCGAGAAGCGCGCGACGCTGGAGGTCACGCTGCCGTCGGGCACGGTGCGGCTGGCCGCCCAGGCCAAGGGCGCCGGGATGATCTCGCCGCGCTTCGCCACGCTGCTGTGCTTCGTGGAGACCGACGCCGCGCTGGAGGCGCAGACCGCCGACCTGCTGCTCGGCGTGACGGTCAAGCGCAGCTTCGGGCGCATCTCGGTCGACGGCCAGCTGTCGACGAACGACACGGTCGCCCTGCTCTGCTCGGGCGCCAGCGGCGTGAAGGTCGCTCCCGAGAGCGACGACGAGCTGCGCTTCGGCGAGGCGCTCGACGCGCTGCTGCGCCAGCTCGCGCTCGACGTCGTGCGCGACGGCGAGGGAGCGCGGCGCGTCGGCCGCGTCGTGGTTCGCGGCGGAAACGGCGAGGGTGTCGAGCGCGTGGCCCGCGCGATCGCGGATTCGCCGCTGGTGAAGACCGCGCTCTACGGCGGCGACCCCAACTGGGGCCGGATCGCCCAAGCGGCCGGCGCGGCGCTCCCCGGCACCGCCCCGCTGCCACTCGACATCGCGATCGAGGGAACCAGCGTCTGCTCCGGCGGCTTCGGCGTGCAGGTCGACGAAAAGGCGCTGGCCACCGCCGTCGCCCGCGACGAGGTCGAGATCGTCGTCGGACTGCCCGGCGAGGGCCACGAGACCGAGGTCTTCTTCAGCGATTTCGGCCACGAGTACGTGACGATCAACGCCGAGTACACGACTTAGCGCCGCAGCGCCGCGCCCCGCTGCGGGGCGCAAGTTCGGGGATTCCGGTGCGTTGGAGCCGGCATGCGTCGATTTTCGATCCCGGCTGCCGTCCTGTTGGCCGCCCTCACCAGCGCTTCGGCCGCCATGGCCCAGCCCGCGGCCCTGCCCACCGTCACCCGCACCCTGACCGCCGACTCGGCCGTCAAGCGCACCTGCGCGAGCACAGCCGACCGCGCGGCGCGTGGCGTGGCGATCTCGAGCTACACGGCGCCGATCTCGGGCTATCTGACAGCGCGCCTGGCCGCGGCCTCGACCAGCGACTGGGATCTCGTGGCGATCGACGCTGCCAGCGGCCGCCGCCTGGCCACGTCGGAGGCCTTCCGCTCCAACGAGGTCGTCCAGACCTGGGCCATCGCCGGCCAGAAGATCGACCTGCTCGCCTGTCGCCGCCGCGGGGCGGATCGCACGGCGCGCCTCAGCCTGACCCTGCTCGACGTCGTGCCGCCCACGGGTCTCGGCGTCGCCTCGCTGATCCGCGTCCACGCGCCGGCGAAGGTCCTCGACGGCCTCTCGCGCAGGGGCTTCGACGTGACCGAGTCGCGCGGCGCCAACTGGGCCGACGTGATCGTCAACGGGGCCAAGCAGCGCGACGCGCTGGCCGCCACGCATCTGCGGGCGCAGACCCGAGTCGCCGACCTCGGCGCCTATGACCACAGGGTCGCGACCGCCAACGCCGCCTACACCCGCAGCGCCGGCGCCGCCGGCTCGCCGCTGCCCTCAGGGCGCACGACCTATCGCACCCCGGCCGATGTCCAGGAGGAGCTCAAGGCGCTTGCCGAGCAGCACCCCGACCTCGTCAAGCCGGTCACGCTCGGGCAGACCTTCCAGGGGCGCGACGTCCAGGGAGTGGAGATCGCCAACGACGTCGCCGCCGACGACGGCCGGCCCGTCTTCTTCCTGATGGCGATGCACCACGCCCGCGAGTGGCCGACGGTCGACACCGCCATGGAGTACGCGCAGATGATGGCCAACGGCTCCGGCGACAAGCGGATCGCGACGCTGCTGCGCAAGGAGCGCACGACGGTCGTGCCGATCGTCAACGTCGACGGCTACACGTCGACGCGCACCAACACGGTCATCGACCCGCGCGACAACTACATGGCCGTCGACCCGACCGACGAGAACGGCGCCGGCGAGACGCTCGAGCTCGGCGAGGCGATCGCGCCGCCCGGCGGCGTCCTCTCCTACCGCCGCAAGAACTGCGACGGCGAGGTGCCCGACGGCAACGTTCCGTGCGAGCTGCAGTGGGGCGTCGACAACAACCGCAACTACGGCAACCTCTGGGGCGGGCCGGGCTCCGACCAGGACCCGACGTCGCAGAGCTACCACGGGCCGGCTCCGCGCTCGGAGCCCGAGACGCAGGCGGTCTGGAACTACAGCCGCACCCATCAGGTCACGGCGCTGATCAGCCTGCACACCGTCGCCGCCCTCGTGCTGCGCCCGCCGGGCGAGCACACCGCGGGCAAGGCGCCCGACGAGACGGCGATGAAGGACCTCGGCGACCGGATGGCCGACGCCACCGGCTACACGTCCGAATACGGATTCCAGCTCTACGACACCGCCGGCACCACGGAGGACGACACCTACGCGGCCGAGGGCGGCTATGGCTACACGATCGAGATGGGTCCCGAAGCCGGTCCCTTCCATGGCCCGTACGAGTCCGCGGTCGTCGACCAGTGGACGCGCGGCGACAACCCGGCCGACTCCGCCAAGGGCGGGCTGCGCGAGGCGCTGCTGCTCGCCGGTGAGACCGCGGCTCGCCGGGCCTCGCACTCGCTCATCAGCGGCAAGGCCCCCGCCGGGGCCGTGCTACGCCTCCACAAGGACTTCGACACGATGACCAGTGAGTTCTGCGTCATCGGTGCCGAGCCCGTCGTGGAGCCCGGCCTTCCGGTCGTGGGCGAGCAGGCCAGCGCGTTCCTGCACTGCCCCAACGGCTGGCAGGACCCCCAGGCCATCAAGGACAACATCGACACGACGACCACCGTGCCGGCATCGGGGGCGTTCCACTGGGACGTGAACCCCTCGACGCGGCCATTCGTCGGCGGCGGGGCGCTCGTCACGAAGCTGTCCGACGAGCCGCTGCGCGAGGAGACGGTCACCGGCACGCCGTCGGCCGACAACTACGCCAACCAGTACGAGGATCACGACTTCACCATCAAGGACGGCGAGCCCGCGGTGAAGATCAACGTCAACTGGATCACCGGCGAGGACTACGACGTCGAGGTCTACCGCAAGAACGCCGACGGCACGCTCGGCGATCAGGTCGGCTCGTCGGGCAACGCGCCCGGCAAGCCCGAGGAGGTCGTCCTCACGGGCGCCAGCGCGACGCCCGGCAACTACGTGCTGCGGGTCGTGTACTTCGCCGCCGCGTCTGATCAGTGGACCGCCACGATCGGCTACTACGACGTGACGTTCGAGACGACCACCGGTCATCCCGAGGCGTACACGCTGACCTGCGAGATCGGCGGCGACGTCGTGCAGAGCCGCCAGGTCTACATCTCGCGCGGCGAGCGGTTGTGGCTGGGCGCCTGTGGCAGCAGCGCACCGGCCGTCGTGCATCCCGGCAGCGACGGCCTGGCCAAGGCCGGCCCGCCGCCGAACTGGCCGTACGCGGAATAGCCGCCCTTTCGTGGGCTCGGCGGGCATCTCCCTACGATCCGGGGATGCCCGCCGAGCATCGCGACGTCGCCACCCTGCTGGAGGCGTTGCCGTACATCCGCGACTTCCACGGCAAGACCGTGGTGATCAAGTACGGCGGCGCGGCGATGGTCGATCCGGCGCTGCGCGAGGAGTTCGCGCGCGACGTCGTGCTCCTGAAGTTCGTGGGGATGAACCCCGTCGTCATCCACGGCGGCGGGCCCGACATCACCGCCTACATGGAGCGCCTGGGCATGCCCGTGAAGTTCGTCGACGGCCTGCGCGTGTCCGACGCGGACACCGTCGAGGTGGCCAAGATGGTCCTCGTCGGCAAGGTCAACAAGGACATCGTGCTGCGCCTGAACCGCTACGGCCAGCCGGCGGTCGGCCTCTGCGGCGACGACGGCCTGCTCTTCCGGGTCGCCCGCCAGTCCGCGCCCGGCGGCGAGGACATCGGGTTCGTCGGCCGGATCGAGCGCGTCAACGTCGACGTGCTCGAGCACATCGCCTCGGACTACATCCCGGTGATCGCCTCGGTCGGCGCCGACCGCGAGGGCAACTCCTACAACGTCAACGCCGACGAGGCGGCCGGCGCGGTCGCCCGTGCGCTGCGCGCCTACAAGGTGATCTTCCTCACCGACGTCGAGGGCTGGCTGCGCGACCCCGCCGATCCCGCCAGCGTCATCTCCGAGGCCGACGCCGAGGAGGTCACCACCGCGCTGGAGCAGGTGTCGGGCGGGATGCGGCCCAAGCTCGCCGCCTGCGTCGACGCCATCCACGGTGGCGTGACGTTCGCCCACGTCGTCGACGGCCGCGTGCCGCACTCGCTGCTGTTGGAGCTGTTCACCGACGCGGGCGTGGGAACGAAGATCCGTGCCGCGGCCTGACCCGTTCCTGCCGACCTACGACCGCCACCCCGTCACGTTCGTACGCGGCGAGGGGACGCGCCTGTGGGACGACGCCGGCACGGAGTACCTGGATTTCCTCAGCGGGATCTCGGTGGCGAGCGTCGGGCACTGTCACCCGGCGGTCGTGGCGGCCGTGCGCGAGCAGGCCGGCCGGCTCATGCACGTCGGCAACCTCTTCCACAACGAGCCGGGCGAGCGCCTCGCGGCGCGCCTGGTGGAGCGCTCGCTGGGTGGCGGCGTGTTCTTCGCCAACTCAGGCGCCGAGGCCAACGAGGCAGCGATCAAGCTTGCCCGCAAGCGGCGGCAGGGCGGGGAGATCCTCTCGGTCCACGCCGCCTTCCACGGCCGCACCTACGGGGCACTGAGCGCGACGCCACAGGAGAGCAAGCAGGCGCCGTTCGCGCCGCTGGTCGGCGGGTTCCGCGCGGTCGAGGTCGAGGCGCTGGCCGACTCGGTGGGCGAGGGCACCGCGGCTGTGCTGATCGAGCCGATCCAGGGCGAGACCGGCGTGCACCCGATCCCCGACGAGGTGCTGCGCGCGACGCGCGAGGCGTGCGACGCCGCGGGGGCGCTGCTGATCTTCGACGAGGTCCAGACCGGGATGGGGCGCACGGGCACGCTGTGGGCCTACGAGCAGACCGGCGTCCTGCCCGATGCGATGACCAGCGCCAAGGCGCTGGGGGGCGGGCTGCCGATCGGCGCGCTGATCACCTCGCCGGAGCTGCGCGACGTGTTCGCCCACGGGGATCACGGCTCCACGTTCGCCGGCGGCCCGCTCGTGACCGCCGCTGCGAACGCCGCGCTCGACGTCATCGACGACGCCGCGCTGCTGGCGGGCGTGCGCGAGCTGGGCGAGCGGCTGCGCGAGGGCCTGGCGGGCCTCGATGGCGTGGGCGCGGTGCGCGGCCGGGGCCTGATGGTGGCCTGCGACATCACCGCCGGCGGGGCGCCCGACCTGGCGCGCCGGGCGCTGCTCGAGGAGCACCTCGTGGTCAACGCCACCGGCCCGGAAACGCTGCGTTTTCTGCCTCCGCTGATCGTTTCGGAGGCAGAAATCGACGACGCTTTGGGCCGTCTGAGCCGCATTTTGCGGTGATTTCCGGGCCCAAGGCCCGGTTTTCCTGGCTAGTCGTCCGACGGATGGGTTACGAATGCCCTCGGTCAACCCAACAACCACGGGAGATCCACGCATGACCAAGCAGGAATTGGCCCAGAAGGTCGCCCAGGATGCTGATCTGGGCAGCGGCGACGCTCGCAAGGCCGTCGACAGCGTCTTCGACGCGATCGCGTCCGAGCTCTCCCGTGGCGGCGAGGTCGCCGTCTCGGGGTTCGGGAAGTTCAGCGTGTCGCGCCGCAACGCCCGCGAAGGTCGCAATCCCGCGACCGGAGCAACGATCCAGATCCAGGCGAGCAACGCCGCGAAGTTCTCGTCGGCGTCTGCGCTCAAGAAGCAGCTGAACCCCTAGACAAGGTTCGTTGTGGAGGTCGTAGGCTCCCGGCCTCATGGCCGAGACGCCTACGACCACCCGCAACGCCTCCTACCTCGCCGAGCCCGGCGAGGTGCATCGCGTCTGCCTGCTGTACTCGGGCGGCCTGGACACGAGCGTGATGCTCAAGTGGATCCAGGACGAGTACGGCGCCGAGGTGGTCACCCTCACGGTGAACCTGGGCCAGCCCGGCGAGGACTACGAGGTCGTCGAGGGCAAGGCCCGCATGCTGGGCGCCGTCGAGACCCGGCTGATCGACGCGCGCGAGGAGTTCGCCCGCGACTACGTCGTTCCCGCGATAAAGGCCAACGCGATCTACGGCCTCGGCTACCCGCTGTTCACCGCGCTCGGCCGGCCGCTGATCGCCAAGCTCGCCGTCGACGTCGCCCGCGAGACCGGCTGCGACACGATCGCCCACGGCTGCACGGGCAAGGGCAACGACCAGGTCCGCATCGAAGCGACCGTCGTGACGCTTGCGCCCGAGCTGAAGGTCATCGCCCCGGTCCGCGGCTGGTCGATGGGCCGCGACGAGGAGATCGAATACGCGCGCGAGCACGGGATCCCGGTCAAGGGCGGCACCGAGACGCCGCCGTACTCGATCGACGACAACCTCTGGGGCCGCTCGTCGGAGGGCCGCTGGATCGAAGACATCTCGCAAGCGCCCGAGGACGACGTCTTCGATCTCGTCACCCGGCCCGAGGACGCGCCCGACGAGCCGCAGACCGTGGTCGTCGGCTTCGAGGCGGGCGTGCCGGTCTCGCTGGACGGCGAGCGGCTCGGGATCGTCGAGCTGATCGATCGGGCGGCCGAGATCGGCTGCCGCCACGGCGTCGGGATCGTCGACCACATCGAGGACCGCATCGTGGGCCTGAAGGTGCGCGACATCTACGAGGTCCCCGCCGCGGCGATCATCCTCACCGCGCACGCCGAGCTCGAGCGCCTGGTGGGCACGATCCACGAGAACCGCTTCAAGCCGATGCTCGACCAGCAGTGGGCCTACCTCGTCTACGCGGGGCTCTGGTACGAGCCGCTGCGACTGCACCTCGACGCCTACATGGAGTCCGTCAACGAGCGGGTGACGGGGGAGGTCGGCCTGAAGCTCTACAAGGGGTCGGTGCGCCCGGTCACGCGTTCGTCGCCCAACGCCGTCTACGACGCCCAGCTGGCGACGTTCGAGTCCGGCGGCGCCCTGTTCAGCCAGAACGCCTCGCCGGGTTTCATCGAGCTGTGGTCGCTGCAATCGCGGCTGGCCTGGCGCTTGCGGCAGTCTGACGAGGGGTAGCCTTCGGCCATATGGGCTACAAGGTCCTCGGATACGCCGTCTGGAACGGCGCCAAGTGGTACGCCAACCGGCGCTATGGCCATCTCGTGCCTTCGCGGCGGGTCGCCATCGCCGGGCTCGCGGCGGTTGCCCTCGCGGGCGTAGCCGTCGTGGCGGTGTCGCGCTCCGGGCAGGATTGAGCCGCCCGCACCCGTAACTTTCGGGGTGGTGGCTCCCGTCGATCCCGAACTTCTCGCTGAGCGTCGCGCGGTCCGTGCCGAGCTTGCCGAGAAGGAGCTGCTGGAGCGGGCGCGGCGGGCCGAGCGGCGGATCGCCGAGCTCGAAGACGAGCTCGTGCAGGCCGAGCGCCGCGTCGAGGTGGCCGAGCGCGGGCGGGAGCGGGCCGAACGCGAGACCGCGAGCGCGCGCAGCGAGTTGCGCGGCGCCGAGCAGCGCGAGTACTCAGAACAGCAGCGGCGGATCGAGACCGAGGAGGACCAGGCCGCGGCACTGGGCTCGGCCCGCGAGGAGGCCGAGCGGCTGGCGGAGGCGGCCGCCGAGGCCGACCGTCGCGCCGACGAGCTGCGCCGCGAGGTCGCCGGCTACAGGGCGGTGGACGCCGAGGCGCTGGAAGCGGCGCGCAAGGAGGTCGTCGACACCGCCCGGCGGCGCGAGCAGCAGCTGACCGAGAAGGCGCGGCGGCGCGAGGAGGAGCTGACCGAGAAGGCGCGGCGGCGCGAGGAGGAGCTGACCGAGAAGGCGGGGCGGCGCGAGGAGGAGCTGATCGAGGCGGCGCGCCTACGGGAGCAGAAGCTGACCGAGGCCGGCCAGGAGGCGGCCGAGGCGGCGCGGAAACGCGAGCTGGGGTTGACGGAGGCGGCGCGGCAGCGCGAGCAGGAGTTGAGCGAAGCGCTGCGTCTCACGCGCGAGGCGGCCGTGGACGCCGCGCGGCTGCAGGCGGAGGAGCTCACGGAGGCGGCGCGGAAACGCGAGCAGGACCTGGCCGAGGCGGCCTCGGAGGCCCATCGTCGCTCCGACGAGCTGCGCGCCGAGTTCGATGCCAGGGAGACGCAGCGGGTCGAGGCCGAGCGGTCGGCCCGCCAGGCGGCGGCTGAGGCCGCGCGGAAGCGCGAGCTGGAGTTGACCGAGGCGCTGCGCCTCGCGCGTGAGCAGGCCGTCGAGGCCGCGCGGCTGCGCGAGGAGGAGGCTGCGGAGACCGCGCGAGCCCGCGACGAGCAGCTCGCCGAGGCCCAGCGCCATGGGCGCGAGGAGGCCGAGCGGCTGACCGAGCTCGTGGCAGAGGCCGATCGGCGGAGCGAGGAGCTGCGCGGCCAGCTCAACCGCCACGAGGCGGACCGTGCCGAGGCCGTCCGCGTGGCCCAGAAGGAGAGTGCCGAGGCAGCGAGGCTCAGGGAATTGGAGTTGACCGAGGCTCTGCGCGTCACACGGGAACAGGCGGCCGATGAAGCTCGGCAGCGCGAAGCGGAATGGACCGAAACGCTGCGCGTTGCCGGGGAGGAGGGCGAGGGGGCCCTGCGCCAGGCGCGCAAGGAGAGCGCCGAGGCCGCGCAGAAGCGCGAGCTCGAGCTGACCGAGGCGCATCGTCTGACGCGAGAAGAGGCCGCCACTGAGCTGACCCGCCTGCAGGAGCAGAGCGCCGCCGAGCTGACCCGCCTACAGGAGCAGAGCGCCGCGGAAGTGGCCCAGGCCCGCGAGGAGGGTGCAGAGGCCCTGAGCCAGGCGCGCAAGGAAAGCACCGAGGCCCTTGGCCAAGCGCGCAAGGAGAGCACCGAAGCGCTCGCCCGCTCGCAGGACGCCCGGCGCGGGGCCGAAGAGGCGCGCGACGAGGCGCTGCGCCGGGCGCAGGCGGCCGAGGCGCGTGTGGCGGACCTCGAGGCCCGGGTGGCGAGCCTCCTGCCGACGACCCAGCCCACACGGTCCGCGCCGGCGCCCGGCCGGAGGTCCTCGCCGACCGGCCCCGTGGTGCCCGTGCCCCGAGGCGCGCCGCCGCCGCGCAAGGACGCCGAAGGCCTGGTCGCCGGCCTCGACGCGGCCGCCGAGCGGCTGCGCAAGGAGGCCGACCCGCCGGAGCCGGAGGGTGAGCCGCCGGCACCTGAGAAGGACTCCTCAGGCCTGCCGCGCAGCGCCGGCCTGCCGTGGATGCGCCGCCGTCGCCGCGGCTCCTGAAGCTCCCCGCATCGTGCGGGTTTCGCCCGCGCGGAGGGCCACCCGGCGTCCGAGACGCCGCCTACAGTGTCGCTGCCCGTGAGCACCCCCGGCTGCGCCCATCTGCACGTCCATTCCGAGTACTCGCTGCTCGACGGCGCGTGCAAGGTCGAAGCCCTGGCGGCCCGCGCGGCGGAGCTCGGCCAGCCCGCGATCGGCCTGACCGACCACGGGGTGATGAACGGCTCGGTGGAGCTGTTCAAGGCCGCTCAGAAGCACGGCATCAAGCCGATCCTCGGCTGCGAGATCTACCTGGTCGACGACCACCGCGCCCAGCCTGGGCCGGGCGTGAAGACCGAGCGCAACCACCTGACGCTGCTCGCCGCCAGCGACGCGGGCTTCCGCAACCTCGTCAAGCTCTCCTCGGCCGGCTTCCTGGAGGGCCTGCAGCGCGGCAAGCCGACGGTCGACCTCGAGCTGCTGGCCCGTCACGCCGACGGCGTGATCGCGCTGACCGGCTGCCTGGCGTCGCGGTTCGCCTCCCGGATCGTCGATGGGCGCGCCGCCGACGCGCGCGCGCACGTGGACGACCTGATCGGGGTCTTCGGGCCCGAGGACGTCTACGTCGAGGTCCAGAAGAACGGCCTCGCGCCGCAGGACGTCGCCAACGAGGGCGCGGTGCGGATCGCCAAGGAGATCGGTCGCCCGCTCGTCGGCACCGCCGACGTCCACTACCTGCGCCGCGAGGACTACCACCACCACACGGCGCTGCTCTGCGTGCAGACGAAGTCGACGCTGGCCGACCCGAAGATGACGTTCGAGACGAACGAGTTCTTCCTGAAGTCCAACGAGGAGATGGCGGGCGCGTTCGCCGAGTGGCCCGAGGCGATCGCCACCACGCTGGAGATCGCCGAGCGTTGCGACGTGACGATCGCGCTCGAGCAGCAGCTGATCCCGAGCTATCCGACGCCGGCGGGCGAGGCCGAGGGCGACTACCTGCGCAAGCTCGTGGCCGAAGGCCTGGCCCGCCGCTACGGCGACCCGCCGCCCGCCGAGGCGATCCAGCGCATGGAGTACGAGCTGGGGGTCATCGACAAGATGGGCTTCAGCGGCTACTTCCTGATCGTCTGGGACTTCGTCGACTGGGCCAAGAGCAACGGCATCGCGGTCGGCCCGGGGCGCGGCAGCGCGGCGGGCAGCATCGTCGCCTACTGCCTGAACATCACCGACGTCGATCCGCTGCGCTACGACCTGCTCTTCGAGCGCTTCCTGAACCCTGAGCGCGTGTCGATGCCCGACATCGACATCGACTTCTCGGTGCGCGGCCGCGAGCGGGTCATGCGCTACGTGACCGACAAGTACGGCGCCGACCGCGTGGCGCAGATCGTCACCTTCGGCAAGATGTTCCCGCGCGCGGCCACGCGCGACGCCGCCCGCGTGCTCGGCCACGATTACGGCGCGGGCGACCGTCTGGCCAAGCTGATCCCCGACCCGCAGCAGGGCCGGCCGCCGAGCTTCGAGGACTGCCTGAAGCCCGGCCAGCAGCTGCGCGCCGCCTACGACTCCGACGCGACCGCCAAGCAGATCGTCGACGTCGCGCGCGGGCTCGAGGGCATCGTCCGCAACGCCTCGATCCACGCGGCGGCGGTCGTGATCGCCGACCGCCCGCTGACCGACATCGTGCCGCTCCAGCGCGCCGACGCGGGCACGGGGCCCGACGGCGAGAAGGTCTACCGCACGGTCACGCAGTTCTCGATGAAGCCGATCGAGGAGATCGGCCTACTGAAGATGGACTTCCTGGGCCTGCGCAACCTCGACGTGATCGAGGACGCGCTGGACATCATCGAGCGCTCCACCGGCGAGCGGCCGAACATGACAAGCCTGCCGCTCGACGACCTGCGGACCTACGACATGCTCGCCCGCGGCGACTCGGTGGGCGTCTTTCAGTTCGAGTCCGAGGGCATGCAGGAGGCGCTGAAGAAGGTCAAGCCGACCGAGTTCGACGACCTCGTCGCTCTCGTGGCGCTCTACCGGCCCGGCGCGATGGACCAGATCCCCATGTACGCGCGCGGCAAGCGCAACCCCGACGCGGTGTCGATCCCCGACGAGCGGCTGCGGCCGATCCTCGAGAACACCAAGGGCGTGATCCTCTACCAGGAGCAGGCGATGCTGATCGCCACCACCCTGGCCGGCTTCAGCGGCGCCAAGGCCGACGACCTGCGCAAGGCGATCGGCAAGAAGAACCGCAAGGCGATGAGCGAGCTCAAGCCCGAGTTCGTCGATGGCTGCCGCACGTCGGGCACGAGCCCGCAGGTCATCGAGTGGCTCTGGCTGACCAACGAGAAGTCGGCTGACTACAGCTTCAACAAGTCGCACGCTGCGTGTTACGCGCTGATCGCCTACCGCACGGCGTGGCTGAAGGCCAACTACCCCGCCGAGTACATGGCCGCGCTGATCTCCTCGGTGATGGACACCAAGGACAAGGTCCCGTTCTTCGCCAACCAGGCCGAGGCGATGGGGATCGAGATCCTGCCGCCCGACGTCAACCTCTCAGACCACGAGTTCGTCGTCGTCGAGGGCAACATCCGCTTCGGCCTCGACGCCGTCAAGGGCGTCGGCTACCAGGCGGTGGAGGCGATCAAGGCCGCGCGCGAGGAGAGCGGGCCGTTCGAGTCGCTGTGGGACTTCTGCGAGCGCGTCGACGGCCGCGCCGTCAACAAGAAGGCGATCGAGGCGCTCGTCAAGTGCGGAGCGTTCGGCTCCACGGGCGCGACGCGCAAGGGGATGCTCGCGGTGCTCGAGCAGGCCCAGGGCGCGGGGCAGCAGGCCCAGAACGACCTGGCGATCGGCCAGGGCTCGATCTTCGACCTCGCGCCGGCCGAGCCGACGCCCAACGGCGCAGCCGCGGCGTTCGCGCGCCCGTCGCATCCGCCGATCCCGCCGGAGGAGTTCGACCAGCACGACCTGCTGGCGGCCGAGAAGGAGTCGATCGGCCTGTTCATCAGCGCCCACCCGCTCAAGGAGGTGCGCGAGGCGCTGGCCGAGGCGGTCGACGTCCCGCTCGCCGAGCTGGCCGCGCGCAAGGACGGCGAGTGGGTCACGGTCGGCGGCATCATCACCGCCTGCAAGAAGATCCGGACCAAGACGGGCGACCCGATGATGTTCGCCACGCTCGACGACCTCGGAGGCAGCGTCGAGATCCTCGCCTTCGCGAAGGTCATCGCCGAGTACGAGGGCGCGCTCGGCGTCGACGAGGTCGTGCTCGTGCGCGGCAAGGTCGACCACAAGGACGCGACGAAGACCTGCCTGGTGGTCCAGTCCGCCGAGCCGTTCAAGCCCACCGCCGAGCAGGTTTTATCCGCGCGTGACGCGGCGGCCGCCGTGGCGACCGGCCCGATCCCGATGACGGTGACGCTCGACGCCGGCCAGCTGCCCGCCACCGTCATCGACGAGCTCAAGCACGTCTTCGAGAACTACCCGGGGGAGAGCGAGGTCGTGCTCGCGATCACCACCACCGGCGGTGCGCGAACGCTGCGCCTCGGCCCCGAGTACCGCGTCTCGGCGACGCCCTCGCTGCGCACCGAGCTGGCCAACATCCTCGGCCCCTCGGCGCTGGGTACCCAGGCCGTCTAAGGGGCTAGGCGGCGACCGGCACCGCGAGCCGGGTCGGCTCGGCGAGGCCGCGCAGCTGCACTTCCTCGGCGGCGCGCCACCGCCGCGCTCGCTCCGGGCTCGCGCGCTGGACGATCGCCTCGCTGGCGAGGATCCGGCCTTCGGCGCGTGTCTTGGCGAGCTCGGTCAGCCGCGCCGCCTCGTTGACCGGCTCGCCGATCACCGTGTACTCGTAACGCTGCGCCGCGCCGACGTTGCCGGCGACGACCGGGCCGGCCGACAGGCCGATGCCGGCCTCCAGCTCGGGCACCTCGGAGGCGAGGCGTTCGTACAGCGCGCAGCCGGCGGCGAGCGCGCAGCCGGCCGGATCCTCCTGGGCGAGCGGCGCGCCGAAGATGCACAGCGCGGCGTCGCCCTCGAACTTGTTCACCCAGCCGCCGTACTCGGCGACGGTCTCGACGACGACGCCGAAGAAGCGGTTGAGCAGCTCGACGACGTCCGTCGGGGAGCGGGTCGACACCAGCTTCGTCGATCCGGTGATGTCGATGAACAGGACCGCGGCCTCCCGCACCTCGCCGCCGAGGCGGACGCCGCCCTCCAGCGCCTGGCGCGCGACGTCCTCGCCGACATGGCGGCCGAAGAGGTCCTGGAGCCGCTCGCGTTCATGAAGCCCGGCCACCATCTGGTTGAAGCCCGCCTGGAGCAGGCCGACCTCGCTGCTGTCGTCGACCGCCACCTCGACGGACGTGTCGCCGCCGCGGACGCGCTCGAGCGCCTCGCGCAGCGAGGCCAGGGGCTGGGAGATCGAGCGGGCCACGAGGTGCAGGGAGACCATGCCGACGCCCAGCCCGATCGCGCCGAGGAAGCCGACGGTCACCGCGAGGCGCTCGACGCTGAACCGCGAGCTGCCGATCACCTGGCCGCAGACGAGCAGGATGCCGAGCATCGGCGCGCCGGTGCCCAGCGACCAGGCGAGCAGCAGGCGCGCGCGAACTCCCGGCAGCGGCTCGGTCGATGGCTCGCCGGCCAGCACACGCTGGGTTACCGGTCGCATGAGCTGCTCGGAGAGCAGGTAGGCCACGGTGGTCGTCATCAGGCCGGCGAGCAGCACCGTGACGGCAACCGTCCATCCCGCCCGGCCCGAGTACGTGAAGTTGATGGCCGAGAACAGGACGATGCCCCCGCCCCAGAGCACCGCGTGGACGCCCGTGAGGCGTGTCGGCAGGCGGAGGGCGATGCTGCGCTCTCGCGCGGCGATCGGGCCGTCGGCCTGCAACGACTCCGTGAGCTCGGCGACCTGCCGCACGCCCCACCACCAGCCGGCCACCACCGCGATCGGGAGGTAGGCCGCGAACACGATGTCGTTGACCCATGCGGGGGCATAGCCGACCCTGGTCGGCAGGACGTAGGTGAGAAAGACCCAGACGACCACACCGCCGGTCACGTTCGCGCAGGTCAGGGCGACGCTGATCCGGCGCCTCGTCGCCTTGGCGAGCGCCGCGCCCGTCTCCGTCTCGTCGGCTTCGCTCACACTGGGCGCACTGTAAGCCGTGCGCCGCGCAGCGGTACGAGCGTGATGTGCTGCGGCAGCGACCATTCGCCGCGGGCGCTCGGTGCGGTCAGCGTGACCCGCGTGAGCACGTGCTGCAGAGACGATCCGCATCTCCAGCGAGGCGAACGCCGCGCCGAGGCAGCGCCGCCGCCCGCCGCCGAAGGGCAGCCACGCGAGGCTCGGCGGCTGCTCGTCGCCCAGCCAGCGCTCGGGGCGGAACACGTCGGCGTCGGGATATGCGTCGCCCCAGTGGACCAGGGCGATCTGAGGCATGACCGTGACGCCGGCCGGCAGGTCGTAGCCGCCGAGGGTGATCGGCTTGGCCACGACGCGCGCGACGTCGGGGATGACGGGCCGGACCCGCAGCGTCTCCTTGATGACGGCGTCGAGGTAGTCGTCGTCGCCCTCGCGCGCGGCGCGGCGGGCCTCGGCCATGACCTCGGGGTGGCGCGCCAGGCGCTCGAACGCCCAGGCCAGCCCGGTCGCGGTCGTCTCGTGGCCGGCGAGCAGCATGGTCAGCAGCTGATCGCGCAGCTCGCCATCGTCCATCTGCGTGCCGTCGTCGTGGTGGGCGCCGATCAATAGGGAGAGGACGTCGGTGCGCTCGGCGAGGTTGGGTGCCTGGCGGCGCAGGGCGATCTCCTCCAGCAGCAGTGCCTCGGCCTCGGCCTGCCACTGGAGCTGGCGCTTCCAGGGCCCGAAGGCGCCGAGCTTGGGCCAGACCCACATCAGCAGGACGCCGGGGGCGAACTCGACGATGCGGCGCAGCGCGACCCGGAAGCGGGCCAATCGCTCGGGATCCTCGATGCCGATGACCGCGCGCATGATCACCTCGAGCGTGATCGCCTGCATGTGCTTGTGCAGGCGGACCGGCTTCCCCTCCGGCAGGCGGGCTATCTCTTCATCGGCGATCTCGCCTACCACGGAGGCGTAGCGCTTCACGCTCTCGCCGTGGAAGTGCGGCAGCATCAGCCGGCGGCGGCGCAGGTGCTCGTCGCCGTCGGCGAGCAGCACCGAGCGGTGGCCGAGCACCGGGCCGAGGATCGCGTTGGCCTCTCCGGCGCGCAGCACGTCGGGGTCGGCGGCGAACGCCGCCTTGAGGTCGGCGGGGTCGGTGATGTGGATCGCGGCCTGCGCTGGGTAGCTGCGCACGGTGAACGTCGGGCCGTAACGACGGCGGCACCAGCGCAGGAACGGGCCGGTGAATTGCCAGACGAGCAGCGTCTGGAGGGCGTAGGGGAGTCGAGGTCCCGGAGGAAGGGCGGCAGCCATCGGCGAGATCATACATATGTCCTATACAAACGTGTAGGACGAACGTTCTACACTTGCGGCATGGGTCATCGCGAAGCATTGCTGGAGGGCGCCAAGGAGTGTCTGCAGACCAAGGGTTACGGGCGCACGACCGCGCGCGACCTCGTGGCCGCCTCGGGCACCAACCTGTCCTCGATCGGCTACCACTTCGGCTCCAAGGAGGCGCTCCTCGCGGCGGCCTTCGACGAGATCTTCGACGAATGGACCGAGCAGCAGGTGGCGGCCGGCGAGGCCGGCGCCGACGCGGGGCCGCTCGGGCAGATGACTGCCTCGTGGCGCGAGATGCTCGACTCGATCGGCAGCCGCGAGGCGCTTCTGCTCGCGTTCGTCGAGTCCATCGGCCCGAGCATCCGCTCGCCCGAGCTGCGCACAAAGCTCGCCGACCACTTCGAGGCGTCGCGGACCCGCGTCGGGGCCATCGTCGCTCAGAGCCTCGGCGAGAACTCCGAGGCCGACCCGAAGGTCGTCGCGTCGTTTCTGATGGCGGTCGCCGACGGGTTCATGCTCCAGTACCTGGTCGACCCCGAGCGCACCCCTACCGGCGAGCAGCTGATCACCGCGCTCGGCACAGCGCTCGTCGCGGCGATGGCTGCCGCCGACGCGCCGTCAGGCGCGTGAGACGCTGCTGACGCGCAGCTCGCGCGGCGCGCCCTCGGCCTTCAGGCGCTTGGCCTTGCCGGTGGAGAAACGCTCGCTGTCGAGCGCTTCGCACGTGGGCTCGGAGACGAGCACCTCGCCCGCGCGGGCGCCGTCGGCGACCCGGGCCGCCACGTTGACGTCGACGCCGAGGTAGTCGCCGCCGATCTTGCGCGGCTTGCCGTGGTGCACGCCGGCGCGCATGCGTGGCCGGTAGCCCGCGACCTCGACGATCTGGAGCGCCTCCTGGGCGTCCAGCGCCGCCGCCACCGCGTCGTCGGGGCTCAGGAACACCGCCATCAGGCCATCGCCCAGGCGCTTGACGATCCGCCCGCCGTGCTCGAAGACGGAGGCCTCGACGACGTCGCCGACCGCGCGCAGCAACTCGACCGCCGGCTCGTCGCCGGCCTTCAGCGCCCAGGACGAGAACCCGACCAGGTCGGTGAAGAGGATCGTGACGTCCTGCTCGCCGCGACCGCGCCCGGCGGACTCCGACAGCGATTGCCAGATCTGCAGCGCGCCGAGGCTCGCCTCGTGCAGCGCGCTCGGCCTGCGTGGCTCGAGGGCCGACACGCCGCGGGCCAGGAGGTCGACGGGCGCCTTGCCGGCGGTCGAGAGCCGGTCGCCGAAGCGCTCGTCGCCGGGGATCCGCTGCCTCAGCCGCTCGACCGCGGAGAGAAGCTTGGGATTGGAGTCGAACCGTCTGGCCGCCTCGCGCAGGCCCGCGACACGGGTGTGGGCGGCCTCGTCGCGTTCGCTCTGTCCGCCGTCGGCCACGCCGTCAGCGTAGAACGTTCGCGAGGCCCTTTGACCTCGCGTTAAATCGCAACCCGCCCGTTGCCTTTTGGGCGCGTAGGGATTACGTTCGCGAAGCGACCCCCCGCTCTACCGCTGGACCGGGGGTGGGGGGTCGCTCCTTCACTCTCGGACCGGGGAACGGGTCGCTCCTTATGAGTGCCGTACCCATTCGACACACGCGAAACTCGCCCTATTGGCGGGCTGTCAGACCTCGGTCACGCAGCGCGGCCATCGTCTGCATGTCCTCTGCCTCGACCTGCTTGCCGGCGATCCCGGGGCCCTCGAAGATCGCCGGAAGGCCCTCGAAGCGCGGTTCGGAGAGGAACACGGCACAACCCGCCTCGCCCAGCTCGCCGGCGCCCAGCGCGGCGTGGCGGTCGCGGTTCGACCCCAGCGCGGTGACCGAGTCGTTGACGTGCAAAGAGCCCAGCCGATCCAGCCCGACGATCTCGACGCACTCGTCGAGGACAGCGCCGAGGCTCTCCGGCGTGCGCACGTCGAACCCCGACGCGTAGAGGTGGCAGGAGTCCAGGCAGAGGCCCAGGCGCGGGCCGCCGCCGGCGGCCTCCAACAGCGCCGCGAGCTCGTGGAAGGAGCGCCCGAGCGTGCCGCCGGTTCCGGCGGTGTTCTCCAGGTGCAGAGGGCAACGCTCGCTCTCGGCGAGCGCCTCCTTGATTACGGCCCCGGCGCGCGCGATCGCCTCCGCGACGTCGCCGGTCTTCGCCGAGCCCGCGTGCAGCACGACGCCGCGAGCGTCGAGCTGGTCGCCGGCGCGCAGCGCGTTGGTCAGCGCGGTGAGCGACTTCTCGGCGATCACGGGGTCGTCGGAGGCGCAGTTGATGAGGTAGACCGCGTGGATGACCAGCGCCTGCACCGGCGAGGCATCCAGCGCCTCGTGGTAGGCGGCGATCTCCTCGTCGCTGTAGTCGCGCGCCCGCCAGGCGCGCGGGCTCTGGTTGAAGATCTGGATCGCCTCGCAGCCGCGCTCGACGCCACGCGCGACGGCGTTCGCCGGGCCGCCGGCGGGGGAGACGTGGGCGCCGATCAGCACGGCATAGAGTCATAGCGGAATGAGGCTCCGCTTCGCGCCCAGCCCCACGGGCGCCCTGCACATCGGCGGCGCGCGCACCGCGCTCTACAACTGGCTGGCGGCTCGCCACGAGGGCGAGGGCGCCTCGCTGCTGCTGCGCATCGAGGACACCGACCGCGAACGCTCGACGCCCGAGAACGTCCAGCAGATCCTCGACGCGCTCGCCTGGCTGGAGATCGACTTCGACGAGGGGCCGGTCTTCCAGACCCACAGCGCCCCGCGCCACGCCGAGGTCATCCAGCAGCTGCTCGACGCCGGCCACGCCTACCGCTCGAACGCCACCGCCGAGGACGTCAAGGCCTTCAAGGAGGAGCACGGGGCAGAGCGCGGCTTCCGCGGGACCGACGAGGGGGAGGGGGCGGTGCGCCTGCACGTCCCCGACGACGGCGAGACGATCGTGCGCGACGTTATCCGCGGCGAGACCTCGTTCGCTCATGTGCACCTCGACGACCCGGTGATCGCCCGGGCGGACGGCAGCCCGCTCTACAACTTCGCCGTCGCCATCGACGACATGGACTCTCAGATCACGCACGTCGTCCGCGGCGAGGACCACCTCTCCAACACGCCCAAGCAGCTGCTGGTGCTCAAGGCGCTCGGCGCCGAGGAGCCGCTCTATGCCCACCTGCCGTTGCTCCACGGCCCGGACGGCAAGAAGCTGTCCAAGCGCCACGGTGCGGCGTCGGTGCAGGAGCTGCGGGAGGCGGGCTACCTGCCCGCGGCGGTCCGCAACTACCTCGCGTTGCTGGGCTGGGGCAGCGACGACGACGAGACGCTGCTGTCGACCGAAGAGCTGGTCGAGCGCTTCAGCCTCGACCGGGTCTCCCGGAATCCGGCGCGCTTCGACGAGCAGAAGCTGCGCTGGATGAACGGCCGCTACCTGCGCGAGCTGTCGATCGACGAGCTCACCGCGCAACTCGAGGCCTTCACCGGCCGCTTCGACCTGCGCCCCGCGGTCGAGATCTCAAGCGAGAAGATGCAGACGCTGGCGGATTTCTGGCCGCTGGCGGGCTTCATCTACGACGGGCCGGCCGACGACCCCGCCGCGCGGGAGAAATGGCTGGACGTAGACGGAATGGGCGCCCTGGCAGATGCCCGCTCCGCCCTGGCGGAACTCGACACGTTCGGCGTCCCGGAAATAGAGGAGGCGCTCCGCAAGGTGGTCGAACGACGTAATTCGAAGCCCAAGGACGTCTTCCAGCCGGTACGGGTCGCTTTGGCCGGAACCCCCGTATCTCCAGGGATTTTCGAGACCCTTGCGGTCCTCGGGCGCGATGAGTCCCTGAGGCGGCTCGATGCCGTCCTACAGAACTGACTCAATCATCCGTCCATACCTGCCGATAACCCGGGCGAGCCCTTCGTCCGGCACGTCCCGCGTCGGCTGTGGGCTCCTCCGAACCAGACCCACCCGGTCATCCCACCAAGGATGCAATGAATCCAATGTCCGAGCCCATTCCTCTTCGCCCGGCCGCCCATGGGGCGGAGGCAACGCAGCGCCGCCACAACGAGGGCCATGGTCGTCGCCTGACAGCCGCCTTCGAGGCGCTCGAGGCGTTCCCGGCCCTCGCCGAGTCGCGCAACCGCCTTCTGCGGCTGGTCAAGCAGGAGCGCATCAGCGCTAGCGAGGTCGTGGCCGCCGTCGAGTCCGACGTCGCGCTGGTGATCGCCGTGCTGCGCCTGGCCAACCAGGTCGAGGGCAAGTCCCGCGGCAAGGTCGAGTCGATCGTCACCGCCGTCGATCTGCTCTCGCCCGAGGCCGTCCAGTCGCTTGCCACCCGCGCCCGGACCTTCGACTTCTTCGAGCGCAGCGCCGTCTGGGACGCCGCGCCCGAGCGTTTCCGTCTGCACGGTGTCGCCACCCAGCGCGCCGCCGAGCGCCTGGCCATCGAGGCCGGCTATCCCGAGCGCGACCGCCTGATGGTCACCGCGCTGCTGCACGACGTCGGCAAGCTCGTCCTGATGCACGCCTACCCGGGCTATCCCGCCCAGGTCCACCAGGGTGCCCGCACCCCGGAGGAGCGCATCCACCGCGAGCGTCGTGAGCTCGGTGTCGACCACGCGCTGGTCGGCGGCGTCCTCGCCCGCCGCTGGGGTCTGCCCAAGGCGATCGCTTCGGTCATCGAGCGTCATCACTCCGACGACACGTCAGCCCGAGGCCGCGTTCGTCCGCCTCGCCGACATGCTCGCCCACTACGCGCAGGGTCAGGCGATCTCGCCCAGCGAGCTGCTGAAGACCGCGCGCGTCGTCGGGATGGGCCCGGCCGAGCTGCGGACCGTCATGTTCGACCTGCCGTACCCGAGCAACGGGCGCCCGCGCAGCGTCGATCCCTGCCCGCTCAGCACCCGCGAGGTCGAGGTCCTCAAGCGCCTGTCCGAGGGCAAGGTCTACAAGCAGATCGCGCTCGAGCTCAGCCTCTCGACCTCGACCGTCCGTACCCACCTCCACAACATCTACGGCAAGCTCGGCGCCGTCGATCGCGCGCAGGCAGTCCTGACCGCGACCGAGCGCGGCTGGCTGTAGACCGCCCGGGCCTGTCGGGCCTCATCTCCGTCCTGGTATGAAGGGCGCCCCTGATGGGGCGCCCTTCGTGCGTTAGCGGCGAGCGCCGTCGGTGTCCAGCGAGCGCACCGGTGTGTCGCGCTCGAACCGCGCCTCGCCGGCTGCCGTTGCCGGCGTCGTGACCGGGGCGGGGGGCTCGGCGGCGATGCGCGTCGTCGCCTGGTCGGTGACCGTGGCGCGCCGTGCAGCGAGGAAGGCGCCGAGGCCCCCCAGGAGCCCGATGGCCAGCTCGGCGAGCGCCCAGCCGGTGCCGCTGACGTCGAGGCCGAAGGCGTTGTCGAGCGAGATCGAACCGGCGCCGACGCCGGCCAGCGCAAAGACCGCCGCCATGATCGCCAGGTTGTACTCGTAGCCACCGTCGGTGCTCCACGGGCCGTTCTTGGCGTGGACGCTCAGGATCGCGACGGTCATCACGGCGGTGATGGCCAGCGCGCCGAGCGGCGTGAACAGGCCGAAGACGATCAGCAGCCCGCCGCCGAACTCCAGGGCGCCGGCCGCGAGGGCGTTCTGCCGTCCCGGCCGCATGCCGATCGACTCGAAGAACTGCGCCGTCCCGTCAATGCCCTTCCCGCCGAACGAGCCGAAGAGCTTCTGCGCCCCGTGTCCGGCGAGAAAGCCGCCCACAACCAGGCGGAGTACGAAAAGTCCGATTTCCATGGTGTCTTGTGCCTCCGTTTCGCGGTAATCGCTGCTTGTTTTGGCGCTACCCGGCCCTGCGCGGAGGCACACACGCTTACGATGGACTGCAGCCATGCTGTCGATCACGTCGAAGAGCCCGTACGCGCTGAAGGCGCTGACCGAGCTCGGCCGCACCGGCGGCGACGCGCCCGTCCCGATCGGCGAACTGGCACGCCGCCGCGAGATCCCGGTGCAGTTCCTGGAGCAGCTCTTCGCCTCGTTGAGGCGCGCCGGCGTGCTCTCCAGCCAGCGCGGCGTGAAGGGCGGCTACCGCTTCGCCCGCGACCCCGCCGACGTCACCGCGCTTGGAGATCGTCGAGCTGCTCGACGGGCCGCTGGGGCGCGAGGCGGAGGGCGTGTTGGCCGAGGCCGCCGCGGCCGCCCGCGTGGTGCTCGAGCGCACCACCATCGCCGACCTCATCGAGCGCGAAGCGCGCGAGGCCGGCGTGGCGATGTACTACATCTAGGCCAGCCGCGCAAAGTCCCTGCAAATCGCGACTTTCGTGGGACGTCTTCCCACGAGGTGCCCATCGATTCCGCGGCGCGAGCGCTTCCGCGGAAGCGCCCGACAGCCTGGATGGGCTTCCTATCCCTCCGGCTATCCCTCCGACGGCCGGAAGCCGGGGCGGGCCGCTCAGCCCCAGCCCACCGCGGTTTCCGCGGCTCTCCTGTGCCCGACCACCCACTACACACCATGCAAGCTATGGCGGTATCGGGTGGTCGGCCACAGTCGAGGGTTTTCACCTGGGCTGGGGCTGAGCGGCCCTAGATACGTACTGCAGGGACAAGGTCACCGAGGGGGAGAGGGAGCGGGGACTGCGGGAGGGTGCGTGCTGCTGCGCCCTGTGTGGCGTGAGCGCGACACAAGACAGACTCCTGACGGCGGCGGAGGTGGCGGAGAGGCTCGGCTTCACGGAGCGCTACGTCTGGAAGCTCGGGCGGGAGGGAGCACTTCCGCGGGTCAAGCTGCCGGGCCGGAAGTACGTGCGGTTCTGCGAGGCGGACGTCGACCGGTTCGTGAGGGAGGGGCGCCGGACGGCGGACCTCAACCGACAGAGGGTCCGCCGGACGGTGCCGCTCCCGTCTCGCTTCTGAGCCAGGAGGGGAGGGGCTGATGCGCGGCTCGCTTCGCATCCGCCACGTCCGCGGCTGCCCGGCGCAGGCCGCCGGCAACACGCGCGACGCGCGCGCGTGCACGTGCGGGCCCGCGGTGATCGGTCGCATCCTCGGAATCGAGCGCACGCTTCGGCCACCTGCCGCGCGGCTGGCGCGACGACGACCTCATCCCGTTCGAGCGCGAGCTCATGGACCTGCGCCAGCTCGTGCTCGAAGGCCGGCCGCCGCCGCGCCGCAAGATCGTCACGCTCGAGGAGTGGGCCGCGCCGTGGTTCGCGCGGATCGCCGCCCAGGTCGAGGCCGGCCGGATGTCGCCGCTGACCTACAACAACTACGAGGGCGACTGGCGCCTGCACCTCGAGCCGGCGCTCGGCCGGCTGCCGCTCGGCGCGATCACGCACGACGTGATCGTCAAGTTCATGCGCGAGCGCGACCGCCGCCGGGCTGAGCGAGAGCCGCGTCAAGGGCGTCCTGATCCCGCTCTCGGGGATGCTCACCGACGCGATGGCCGAGGGCCTCGTCGAGAAGAACCCGCTGCGCTCGCCTCGCCGCGCGCGCCACCGCGGCGGCAGCCGGCACGAGTTCATCGACCTCCAGCCATCGCGGAGGCCACCGCGGCTCCTCGAACCGATCGAGGCGCTCTCCCTCCTCGATGCCACACCACCACAGTTCGTCGACCTGGTGCTCGCCGGCCTGACCACCGGCTTCCGACGAAACGAGCTCCTCGGCCTGCGCTGGGAGTGGATCGACTGGAAGGCGCGCCGCATCGACCTCCGCGGCCAGCTCTACTGGAAGCTCACCGGCAACGGCCGCGAGCGCGAGCCGATCCTCCGCCGCTGCAAGTACGACAGCGAGCGCGAGGTGCCGCTGTGGAGTGGCCTGGCTGCCTTGCTAGCTGCCGAGCAAGCAAGAAGGGCTGGGTCTTCCTGCGACCCGCGAACCGGAACGCCCTGGCGCGAGGAGGCGGCGAGCAAGCACGTCCTGCGGCCTGCGATGGAAGACGGCGGGCGTCTACCGGCCCGGGCCATCTGTGGCACGTACTGCGGCACACATACGCGTCGGTGCTCGCCGCCGGCGGGGTCGGCGCCACGAGCTCGAGCAGCTCATGGGCCACAAGACGCCAGGGACGACCGGGATCTACACGCACCTGTTCCGCGAGAGCTACGAAACAGTCCACGAGGCGCTCGACCGCGTCTACGGCCGACAGGGTCCACCGCTGCGCGCCGTGGCGCCGCTCGATGACCGGCAAGTTCTTCGAGCTCGCGGCGAACGGCCCGCTTCTGACCATGCCGCCGTTTCCGTCGATGAACGCCGAGCAGTTGCTCGCGGTGCTGGTGAAACCGCTCGGGGCCCTCTGAATTAGAGGGCTAGGAGGCTTCGCGCGAAGACCACTCCGCGGCTGACTCGTTACCAGACTGCTGGAACACTGCAGTCGTGGAAGGGAGCCCAAAGAAGACCGACGCGCTCGGAAGGCCGAGTCACTGGCCTCCTGCCGTTTATGACCACCCCCTCCCACAGGCGCTGCGAGATATCGGCGCTGGTGTGCGCCCGATCCCGGCCACCGACGCGCGGTGGCACCACTTCGTACCGAAGCTCACTCTTCGGGGATTCGAATGCCCTGACCGCGGTAAGCACGTCGTGCACCTCGACAAGACCAGCGGCATGACCCGCAAGGTGTCGATCGAATCCGCCAGCGCCGAAGAGCACCTCTACAGCGCCCCGGACGATGACGGCGGTCACGACAACCGGATCGAAGGCTTCCTCGCCCTTGTCGAGGGCTACGCGGCGCCGGCGCTCCGTCGCCTGCTCGATGGTCAGTCGACGCCGAGTGAGGACGAGAGCATGCCCATCTCGATGTTCATGGGCCTGCAGATCACCCGGACGCCCGAGGCGCTTGACGCCGTCGGAGTCCTCGCCGAGCAGATGGGCCGCGCCGACCTCGACCGCCTCCTCAACGACCCAATTGCACACGCTGCCGTCGTCTCGGCCAACCGAGGCGTGTCGCTCACGCCGGCGGAGCTCGAAGACGATCGCCAAGAGGCGCTCGCCGCGTTCCGTAACGGCGTGCAACTCCGCTTGGCCGGCAAGCGCAACGTCGGCCTTGAAGCCATGATCACCGGCGTCATCGAGGCGTCGCTGGCCATGGCAGACGCCGACTGGTGGGTCCTCGCTCCCGAGGAGGGCAGCTTCGTCGTCGGCGACTGCGGCTACGCCCGGTTCGCCGCCGAGGACCGGCTGCCCATCGAGCACGGGCTGCTCTTCCCGCTGCGAACTGACCGCTGCATCCTCGTCGCGCCCTCCACAGCGAAAGAAACAACACAGGTCTACTACGCCAAGGCGACCGCGACCGACGTGCGCACTATCAACCTGCGCAGCTACGGCTGGGCCACACGCTTCCTCTACGGCCACAGCCAGCACACGGTGTGCGGCACCCGCGCTGCCGTGCGCGACAACCGCCGCCGCGCCCGATCCCCGCGCCCGCAGGAGCGGCTGCCCGGACCGCCGTGAGCTAGCTGATGCGCCGCTGCTACGACCAGCTGTTCCTCGCCGCCGCAGGCCCCGTCTGCCACCTGCGGCTCTACATTGAAGAAGCGCGCGCGGTGGCAATCGCCACGCAGCTCACCGACGGAGCAGGCCCTTCGGTCGTCAACGCCGCCGAGGCTCTGCACGCCTCCATCGCCGAAGCGTTCGTCATCCCCCCCGAGCGGCTGCAGGTCATCTGCCACATGCCGGGTAACGACGTCTCCGACGAGCTATGGAGCGCCTTCGACGCAGTTGACGCCGACTTCCGTCGCCAGACCGCCCACGAGGTCGAGGAGATGATCGGTGAGACCCCACTCGGCCTCACCGAGGATCAGGCGACGACCGCGCTCCTCGGTGGCAAGTGCCATCCGGCGATGGCGCTCCGCGTCGTCGAGGACCCCGAGCGTCTTGCGTGGGATGACGTCGCCACCGTCGCCACGGCCGACCTGCCGTGGCCCCACGGCCCCTTCCGCTGTCCGCACAACAGCCGCTTCGAAGCGATACTCGAACGTCTACCGCCGGGTTGGGCCAGCCACCCCGCCGCCGGCGCGCAGTGGTACCTCTCGCTCACCGACGCGGACTTTGCGGCGTGCCCATTTCATCAAGCCGACTGGCAGCGCATCGCCGAGGTCAGCGTCGAGCTGCGCCGGCGCATGCCAACCGGCGCTGACGCCGCCACCCTGAATGCCCTGCTCGCCGAACTCTGCCCGGACGACCCCGAGCGCACCTGGGTGCGCTCGCTGTTCACCGACCCCATCCACTACGACGTCCATTCCGACCGCGTCGGCAACGGACAGCACCGCGCCTGCGCGCTGCGGGCCAGCGGCGCGCCCTGCGCTGTCGCCGACACCGACTCCCCGGGCAGGCCGCGCCCTCGCGACCCGAGGCGGGTCGCCCGCGCCGACCTTGCCGCGTTCTGGTCGGCGAAGGCCGCCGACGACGACTGACTCCCGGCCGATAGCCGTCGCGGCGCGCGCCGCACCGACGAACGCCTCCCGGTCCATCGCGAGCGCGCCAATCGCGAGTTCGGGGTCGGGATGACTTGCCATGCTCCGTCGCGCTGCAGCATGACCAACCACGCGCACGAACAGCAGCTCTCGCCCTGGTGGCCGCCCGGCTTCGCCGGAGAGTTACTCGCTGCGCAGCCCGTCGACGTCATTCCGGTGGTAGGTGCGGGGGTCAGCAAGCAGGCAGGGATGCCGCTTGGAGACGAGCTTGCGCACTGGCTGGCGGCGGAGATGCCTGCGGCGGACGGCGAAGAGATCGCGTCGACGATCCGCAATAACCCGAGGACTGTGGCCGACCGGATAGTCGGTCCAGCCGACGATCCATACGCCGAGGCGCGCTCGGTGTCCCTCCGCAAGCGCGTCGCCGACTACTGCACGCTCGAGCGGCACGATGCCGCACCCGGTCCGATGGCCCACGCCCTAGTGCGCATACCGTCACGGCTCATCGTGACGCTCAACTACGACCTGGTGATCGAGACGGCAGCCGAACAAGCCGGCCTGGGGTCCAAGTCCTTGACTTGGCGCGACGCAGCAGAGGCCGCCACGGTTCTGATGGCCCGCGAGGTGCCCTCGCGTCTGCATGTCCTCCACGTCCACGGGTCGGTTGCACACCCAGAGACGATCGTCCTCGACCACTTCGGTTACGCGGAACTCGACGACAGCCAGATCGATGCTTTCTGGAAGACCGCGATCTTTGGACGGCGCCTCTGCCTGCTCGGGCTAACCCTGGACGAGGCCTACCTCGTCGAGAAGCTGCGGACCGACCGTGGCGGTGCGCGAGCGCACGTGATGATCGTCGATGCGACAACCGACGAAGCCATCAGCGTCGGGCGCCTGTCGATCACCAGGGAAGCTCATGGCATCGAGCGCGTGGTCCTGCCGGACGCCCCTGACGGAAGCGTGCGCTACGAAGCGATCGGTGAGTTCCTCACCCAGCTCGCCCGTCGCGGCAAGCCGATCGCCGCACGAGAGATCCCCGAGCTCGCCCCGACCATCTACTACACACCACCGTCGCTCGTGGAGCACCGCGGCGATGAGGACGAAGGTGTTGCCAGCCTGCTCGCCGAGTGGGACTTCGGCGGCCACCGACAGTTCCGACGCCTCTTCTCGGGGCGCCAGCAGTTCGCCGAGAGCGACGTCGTCCTCCACGACCGCACACTGATCGTGGGCGAGCCCGGGAGCGGGAAAAGCGAGCTGCTCCTGTCGATTGCCGCCAGCGTCCAGTTTGGCTACGACCCCGTGCTGATCCGTCTTGCCGACGTCGATGCCCGCCCGGGCGATCCGCGCCTCGTCCTCGCCCGGTGGCTAGCGGCCGGCTTCGGAGCAGCGCCGCCGGCGGACGCAGACCTGCCCCAAGCGGGGCTGCACCTGCTGCTCGATGCCGTCGACGAGGTGCCTGCCGCCCACCACGCCGAAGTCGTCAACCGGATCCGGGAGATCGCCGACGTCTTCCCCGGTCATCGCTTCACCGTGACCACGCGCCCGGTCGACGGGCTCGAAGGCCTCGCAGCCGGCGACTGGCAGATCCTGCGGATCATGCCGAGCCAACGCTGGCAGCACGCCTATCTGCGGCGCCGGTCGCTCGAATGGGACCGTGACATCCACCCCCACCTCGCCGGCATCGACGACGCGCGCGAGATACTTCGGCTTCCGTTCTTCCTCTCACGCGTGGTGGAGATGCGGGACCGCGACGAACTCTCCCAGCAGCGCGACCTCTGGGGACTTCTCCAGGCGCTCGTCACGGACGCTCTCGAGCGCGAGGAGGGCCATCTTCTGCTGACCCCGGAGGACGCCAGGACCTGGCTGCGCCGCGTCGCCTTGGCCATGCTGCTCGTCGGCCGCTCGACGCTCTCAGGCAAGGAGATCGCACAGATCCAGTTACCCGCCTCGGTCGTCGGCTCCCACGAGGAGGTGTGCGAGACGCTCACTCTGCGCCTCATGCTGCGGCCCAACGGAGGCAGCGGTGATGTCGGTTTCACCCATCGGTTCTTCGGTGCTTGCCTCGCGGCGGAGGCCCTCCAGGAGAGGGGGCCAACGCCCGAGTTGCTCGACGCGCTCGTGCCGCAGCGCTCCCCCGAGATCCGCGGCGCCCGGCTTGATGTGCTCGTCCCCGTGAGCCTGGTTATGTCGCGCGACGAGACGTGGCGGCAAGCCGTCCGTGCAACGGACCCGATTGCCGCTGCACGGTCGACACCCCAGGACGCCTCCTCAGCCGAGCGTGCGTCGGCGGCACGAGCGCTGTGGGATCGATACGTCGACTGGCGGGTCTGGATTTGGGGCAGGCACGTTCCCGACCTCGCGGAGGACTCGCGCTCGCTGGGCCGTCTTCTTGCCGCGGCGGACCTCGCCGACCTCAAGGAAGAGATCGAAGCGGCGATTGATGCCCCCGACCGAGTGCTGCAGGGCAACGCCGTCGCCGTTCTGTCGCATACCGGCGACCGGGGCATCGAACCCATGCTGCGCCGCCTGATTGAAGACGACGAACGCGACACGGTTGTCCGCCGGGAAGCGGCGAGCGCGGCGCGGCGCCTCCAGCTCACCGGCCTCCTCGACGCGATCGTCGAGCGCGCAATCTCCAGCAATGACGATGTCGAGGTCCAAGACTGCTCCGCGGTGGCGATGAGCCTCGCGCCGACCGACGATTTAGTCAGTACGGCGAACCGGCTACTGGATAGCTCGAGCGACTCGGCGCACATCTATGCCCTCACACGGCTTCAGGACCGGGCTTCGCCTCGGCAGCAGATCGCGGTGCTCGCCAACCTCGCCGCGCGCGACCTCGACCGCTACCGGCGCGAGAGCGAGATGCTGCTCGACGCGGTCGACAAGCTGGAGAGTTCCGACGAAGAGATCGCCGAGGACGTCGGGTACGCCGCCGCGGCGTGGCGCATTGACGAGGAGTCGGTTCGTGCGCTCGCCTGCCGGCACCGAAACGCCTTCGCGCAAGGCATGGGGAGCGCCGTCCGCGACGAACGCGCGTTCCTACTGGACGTCTTCGCGCTCGCGGAGCTGTTCTCCGTCGAGGAGCTCGTAGCCGCGGGCTGGCCGCGGGAGTTCACGGGCAAGCTCACCGAGGCGCGCTGCGCCCGCGAGGCACGTGCCGCTCTCGGACCCGATCCCGAGATCCAGGACCCGTCATATGACGACCCATCCGAAGACGAAGATCCCACGCTGGCCGAGCTGCTCGAGCGGCCGCGAGACGAGCACACCGACTGGCTAATCACCCACAACAGCAACTTCTTCTCGCGTCAGGCCGCCGAGCTTTCGGAGCACCTGCGGCGCGACCTCGCCGCGCGGCTCGATGAATGGTGGCCCGACGAGCCGTTCGCGTCGACCGTGACCTGGCGATCGCGGTCGGGCGGTGGAGCCTCCTGGAGCATGCGCAACGAGGCGGCGGGCTGGGTTTGGTACGGGCCGCCGCTCGACAAGGACCTCAACGCCGAGCAATGGGCGCAGATCGCCGGGTCGGGGGTCGTGCCCTTCGACGAGCAGCTGCAATGGCTCCAGCGCCACCACTCGCCACAGGCGTCCGAACGCCTCGCTGGCCTGCTCACGGAGGACACCGGCGAGTTCTGGTACCCCGCCCTTCGCGCGATCCCCGAGGAGGCCGAACTGCCGGATGCGCTCATCGAGGCGCTGCTAACCCACCTGCGTGACGCCAAGCGCCACGAGATCGACTACATCGCCAAGCGGTTGGCCACCGTCGGCCTCGCTCACGTCCGCCGGCTGGCTGCGATCTCTCCGGAGTTCGCAGCCACAGTCCAGCCCGTGCTCGCCCGCCGCGGCGACCCCGACGCGGTCGCCACAATGCTAGCCACGCTCGAGCGTGCCGTGCGCAAGCGTGAGTGGGTCGACGCCGACGACATGGACTGGCTCGACGGCGTCGGCACTGACGTGCGATGGCTGCCGCGGCTTTTCGGCCTGCTGCGCTCCGCCTTCACCACGCCACCGCCCACACGGCCGGGGCTCGGGATCTCCAGCGCCGTCCTGTCGGCCATCTACCGGATCGGCGTGCGGCATCCCGACGAGGCTGTCGCCGGCTACGACAAGCTGTTCGAGGTCGACGACGAGTGCCGGTGGCTGCGGTCCAGCCGTGAGGAGATCGTGCAGACGGCGCTGGCCCACGAAGGCGTCGACGCCGCCCGGCGCGCCTGCGCCGCCGAGGCGCTCCCCTACTTGATTGCGGAGAGCGTCGACGGATAACACGGCTCGCGGGCTCGGCAAAGAGGTAAACACGGTCCTCCGGTCGCGCACGCGTTCTCGGCGACCGGTAGCGTCGCCGCACGATGTTTTTACGCTCGCTGACCCTCACAGTCTCTGACGACGAGCTCGAGCTACCGGGACGGTACGACGCGGCCGCGGCCTGTCGGATGGATGCCCGGGGCACGCCCGCCGTCCTCTCTGCAGCGGCGACGCACACGGGCACCGAGACCAAGGGGATGCGCGACCCAGCCGATGTCGACGACGAACCCGGCACGCGGCACTACCTAGTCTCCACCGTCACCAAGGAGGCGGGGCGCGATCGGGACCCCGAAGCCTCCACGATCAGCATGACCATCACGAAAACCGGCGGGGGTCGGGACACCGACGACGAACGCGCCGGGCTGCGTGAGCTGGGCACCCAAACCCGCGGAGGGCGCGACACGGACTAAGAGGCCGCGGTGATCGCCCTCGTCACCAACCGTGCGGACATGACCGCCGACTGGCTTGTGCAGGAGCTCGGCCGGCGCGACTGCGAGTTCGTGCGTATCAACAGCGAGGACTTCCCCGCGCAATGCTCGGTGGTCTGGCACGACCGTGGTGGCCGGCTGACGTCCGACGAGATCGACTTCGACGCCAGCGAGCTCGCGGCCGTCTGGTGGCGGCGGTCGATCGCGCCTGTTCTCGAGCCCGCCGGGCGTACTCCCGGCGAGCACGACTGGGCACTCAGCGAAGCCCACGCGGCATGGCAGGGTTTCTGGCGCACGGTCGACGCCCACTGGGTCAACCACCCCGACGCAAACTTGGCCGCGGACCACAAAATGGTCCAGCTGCGCGCCGCCGCCGCCGTCGGGCTGGCCGTCCCCGCCACCCTAATCACAAACGACCCGGCTGCGGCGCACGCTTTCGGCGACGCGCATCCAGACGTCATCTGCAAGGCCGGGCGCTCCGGATTAATCCACGACGATGATCCCGACAAGCCAAGTCGTCTGCTCTACACCCAGTTGCTCACGGACTCCGCTCGCGACCGCCTGGACGACGTGGGCCCCGAGCCCTATTTGCTCCAGCAGGCCATCGACAAGCGCTATGACGTTCGCGTGACCGTGATTGGCGACCAGGCGTTCGGCTGCCGGATCGACAGTCAGCAGGCGCCGGGGGCCCAGACGGACTGGCGGGCGGGAAACCTCGCGGAGTTGCCGCATGACCCGATCGAGCTACCCCCGTGGATCGGCGAACGCTGCGTGACGCTCACGCAGAGGTTCGGGCTGCGCTTCGCCGCCGTCGACCTCGCGGTCACGCCCGACGGGGGATGGACGTTCTTCGAGATCAACCCCAATGGCCAGTGGGCCTGGATCGAGCAGCTGACTGGACAACCTCTCGCCGCTGCCCTGGCCGACGAGCTCACGACGGTGCCTACCACGTGACCACCGTCCCGGAGGGCGACCCCGGCGGAATGGCGCTGCCGCCGGAGCCGAATCCCGACACGGGACCGATCACCCGATCGCCGGACCTCGAGCGCCTGCGCAGCCGGCGCGCCAAGGTGCCGAAATGGCTGCGTCGCTCTTACGACTACGCCTTCGTGCCCGCCGAGGTGCCCGAGGAGTACACCGAGGCACTCGACGACGTGCACGCCAGGCTGTCGGATGGGAGCGCCACGCCCGACGGGCCGCGGATCCTCGCCGACGCCCAGGCCTACTTCGACGAGGCGGCCGCCCGGATCGACAGCGCCGAGCGGCGCGCCACGACCCTGCAGGGGACCATCGCGATCGCCGCGACCCTCGTCGTCGGCGGTGCTGGGCTCCTTTTGGACACCAACAAGGTCCCCGACCAGACGTGGCGGATCGCCTTCGTCCTCGTCCTCGCGCTCTTCGTGGTGTGTCTTGTGGGATGCGCGATGCGCGCCCTCGGCGTCACCGGGCGAGCCTTCGAATACCTGATGCCAGGCTTCTCTCGCATCCCTGACCGCGCCGCCAAGGACGGCAACGACGCCGATGTCTGGCGCGCAGCCGAGCTACTGCGGGCGGGAGGTGTCGCCAGCGAGATCGCAGCGGTGAAGGTCGGACTGCTGCGGTCGGCTGCATGGTGGCTACGCGGCGCCTTGGGCATGCTCGCTGTCCTCGCCGTGCTGCTCGCGGTGCACGGCGCGACGACATCGAGAGCGCGGGACGCCCGCCCGCCCCAGTTGACGACACCGGTCACCGTCACCGTCCCCGTGCAGACGATCACCGTGCCACCCGCCGGACCGCGCGACCGATCGCCCGCCCCGCATCCGTAACCCATGTAGGCGGGCAAGCAGTCCTTCTCCGTTGGACCCTCCGCTACCGGCGAGCCTCGATCGCTGTTTCGACCGCGCCGCAGAGCCCGTCGATATCGGCGTAGCGGACGATGACGCAGCCTTCGGGTACCAGGCCGAAGTTCGTCACGAGCTGCGTCATCCCGCTGTCGGCGGTGACAATGTCGCAGCGCGCCAGGCCGTGGGTGAGATGCATGATGTCGTAGCCGTCGCCGCGCTTGGCCTTTCGCCCCGGCGTATGGATCAGCGCACTGCGCAGCAAGGGCGGGTAGCGAAGCGATGGCTTGGTCCTCAGCGCGTCGGAGGCGACGAACTCCTTGGGGCGTTCGCGCAGTTCGGGAAACCGATTGACAAGATGCTCGATCTTCGTCTTGCGCACTGAGAAGGCCATGAAACGGTCGAGCTTCGAGCCGGGCTCGAAATCTTCGATATCGCTGAGCCATTCGGAGACGAGCAGTTGCTGGCGCTCGTCAAGCATCCGGGCGAAGTCGTCGGCGTCGTAGAGAGGCCCGAGCTTCCAACGCAACATCTGGTCAAACTCAAGCTCCACTTGCTCGTCGAAGGTCAGCGTTTTCGCTCGCGCCGCCTCGTAGGCAGCTTGCAGCGTCGCCTCCTTGCCCTTTTCGTGGTCAACTTCCGCGCGCCGCTGGTCGTCGGGCGGGAAGTACGCGTTGATTGCCAGTCCGCCGGCGAAGATCTCATCGAGACCGGCGTGAGGGTCGTTGTCGAACGCCTCCTCCCACAGAGGACCCGGTTCGAGGCCGAGGAACTCCTGGGCGGCGGCGTAGATCTCCGCGTCGACCACGGACTCCATATCCGCGAAACCAATCCCGAGGGAGAGCTCAAAGCCGAGCTTGATGATCTCCTCCCAGTCGCGGCCGTGCAGCGTCTCGCCTCGGTGCTCAACCGACTGTGGACAGATCACCTCGCCGGCGCGGGCCGCTTGGCGCAGCAGGTCGCGCGCGCGAGCAAAGCTCTCGTCGGAAACCAAGGACTGCATCGTCGAGTGATCGAGATAGGCGAGAACCCGCGGGCCGGGCGGGCGGCGGCGGAGCCGCGTCACGCGATCGCTCATAACTTGATGATCGTCGGGGAGGCGGAGCGAACGGCGGGCGCGATCCCGGCTCCACCGTGCGTCGGCGAGCCCGGACTGCATGCCTTACAGAGCTCGAATGCCGCGGCTCACCAGGCTCTTTAGGCTGCTCACGTAGATGCCAGCGGACCCCGATCGTGGCTCAGTCGGCGCAGCGGCCGGCCGAATCATTATTAAGACGGTTGGCGGGCTGGCAGGGCCCGTAAGTGCGTTCGTCGCAGCTTTCGGCGAAGAGGTCTGGGATCGCTGGCTCGGTGATATGCAAGGCCGCACCTTCTCGCGAGCCGAGGCCGCTCGACTAGAGAGAGCGCTACCAGCTGCGCTGGAGGAGGTAGCGCGACGCGTCGATGGCGGCGAGGGGGTTGATGAAGACTTCCTGAGGGGGACCGGCTCGGGGCGCAGCAACGCGGAACAGGTTCTCGAGACCGGGATCCTGGCCGCGGCCGAGACGCACGATGACCGCAAGGCCGAGTACATCGGGAACCTTGTGGGCGGGGTCGCATTCGCCGGTGAGGTCGGGTTCGGTCCTCTACGCACGGCTGAAGCCCTGATGCTGATCGCTCAAGCGCGTGATCTGACCTACCGCCAGTACGTATTGCTTGCGCTTATCCACGAGGGAGTGAACCGCGGTGCGCCATACGACTGCCCGATGGTCCTTGGGCCGCTGTTGATGGAGGTCGATGGCCTCTACCGGCAGGGCATGGTGGCCCAAGGCGCCGAACTACCCGCCCATCCGCTGGAGATCCGCTGGCCCGACCTGCACGTCACGGACAACGGTGTCGTGCTGTACGAGCTGATGTTGCTGGCGTCGCTGGACGGCGACCACAGGCGCGAGGTATTGGAGGCCGTTGACCTCGCCCACCGCACGGCCTAAGCGACCACTCGCGCCCCCGCTTTGCACGACGAGGAAGTCGCATCGCCTCCGTTGCTGGTGCCGGGCTGGCCGCTCGTCGTGCCCGTGAACCGGCGGCTCGGGACGTCACACCACACGACGTGAATCCGGTGCCCATGAGGTGCCCACAAAACGCGTCTCAGAGCCGGAAATAGTCGAGCACCACAAAATCTGCGATCTGCGAAATCCCCAGTAATTCCGGGCTGTTTCGTGATACCGTCGTTCCCATGGTGCCGCCGAATTCGGCGGCTGGCCGAGTACTACATCTAGCGCAGCATCAGAAGACCCTGCAAAATCGCGGGCACGCCGGAGTCGGTCGGCTTATCCGGCTGCGACGGGCTCACGCAGGAAGGCCATCAGGTTGTTCACGGCCGCGACGTAGTTGCGCTTGTTGCGCTCGGCCGACTGCGTGATCCGCGGGTCGTCGAGGTGATCGAGCCTGCCGCGCACGATGTTCAGCCGCGAGCGCTCGAGCCACGCGACGAGATCGGGGTCCGTCCAGAGCATCGGCAGCTCCGCCATGGCGGTCAGATTGCGAAGCCATGAGGTCGGCGTGTCCGGGTTGGCGATGGGCGGGCACAGTCGGTTCTGCTCGGCGACGTCGTCGAGCGTGGCCTCGACGTAGCCGATCAGCGCCGGGTTGAAGACCGGGCTGCAGGGGCGCACCTGCTGGATCGTGATGCGGCCTTCCTCGAAGATCCGCTGCGGCGGGGCGACGTGCAGGCCGTTGGCGGTGCAGTCCACGTGCAGCGTCTGAGGGCTCGTGGCGACGGTCCCGTCGTCGAGCGTGATCGTGCGCTCGCCGATGTGCCGGACGCGCCCGAGGCGCACCACGTCCTCGACACTGCGCAGCTGTTCGAGCTCGGTGCGCGTCACGATCGCGCACCGGTACATCGTCGGCGTCACCGCCGGGTCGATCCGCAGCAGCCTCCCGCTCTCCTCCAGACGGGCGAAGAGGTCCTCGACGGACTCCGCGTTCGCGGCGGCGTCGAGGTCGAGCGCGAAGCCCTCGATGATCGATCCGACCTGGTCCAGCGGCTGCAGGCTCGCCCGGTCCAGCAGCCACTGGTCGCGCGGGCGCACCCAAGTGATGCGGCCTGGCTCGACGCCGCTGTCGAGCAGGTACCCGCAGGCGTCGATCGCCGTCTTGCCGCTGCCCAGGACGACGAAGCGGTCGTGGTCGTCGATTCCTCCGGTGAGCGCTCCGACCGGCACGAGCCGCACGCCGGGATCGATGGTGAACGACGGCGTGTGCAGTCCGGGAAGGTCCGTGCCCATGTAGCGCGTGTCCACCAGCTTGCGGCGGACGCCGACATCCATGACCGTGCCGTCGGCCATGCACACGCGGTGGCGGCCGCCGTCACCGTCGAGGTACTCGCAGTCGCCGAGGAACCGCACCTGCCCGGTCGGCAGCAGTTGCTCGTCGAAGACCCGGTGGAAGTAGTCGCGCACCTCGGGCCCGCTCGCGCGCTCGTACAGGCCCTTGTCATCGAGCGTGTCGGCGCCGAGCGGAAGCGAGTTGACCCCGTAGTTGGCCGAAGGGATGTGCAGCCGCAGGAACTCATACGCGTGGTTCCAGTGGCCGCCGACGCGCTCGCGCCGGTCGACCATCAGGACGTCCGCGTCCGATTCCGCGACGAGCGCGTCCGTGAACGACAGCCCGGAGGCACCTGCCCCTACCACCAGGTAGTCCGTCTCGAGCCTCTCCACGGCGCAAGTCTGCCAGCATGCGGCCCCCGTCTAGTGTCGAAGGGTGAGGCAGGCGGCTGCCCGGGACGCCGTCGACACTATTCCTGCGGAGGAGCACGCCGCAAGACGCAAGGCTTGGCGCCCGCAGACGTTGTGGTCTACGTGCGTCGCGTCGCTGCTCACCGTCCTCGCCTGCCTCGTGCTGCCCGCCGGCGCCCGGGCGGCGGACGTCGCGCAGTACGTCGACCCGACGATCGGGACGTTCGGGACCGGTTGGGTCTTCCCGGGCGCGGATGTGCCGTTCGGCATGGTGCAGAACAGTCCCGACACGCTCGGGCCGCTCGTCTACGCCGGCTACATGGGCAACGACGCGTTGATCCGCGGGTTCAGCCTCGTGCACTACTCCGGCGTGGGCGTGGCCGACGGCGGCGACCTGCCGTTCATGCCGTGGATCGGCAACGGGACCCCGCCGAGCGACCCGATGAAGTACGCCGCGCCGTTCACGCACGCCAACGAGCACGCGGAGGCCGGCTACTACTCGGTGCTGCTGGGCAACGGCGTCGACGTCGAGTTGACCTCCACCGCGCACACGGCGCTGCAGCGCTACGCGTTCCCGCCCGGCGCCGAGCCCTACGTCATCGTCGATCCGCGGCACAACAACTCCGGCGCGGCCGACGCGCCGGACATCTCGGCCAACGAAGGCGAGTGGACGCGGACCGGCGAGCGCGAGATCACGGGCTCGACGTTCAACGGCCGCTACCGGGTGTTCTTCGTCGCGCGCTTCGACCAGCCGATCGTGGGCGCCGGCGAGCATTGGCTGGAGTTCGCTCCTGGCCAGACGGTGACGATGCGCGCCGGCATCTCGTTCGTCGACAAGGCCGGTGCCCGCCGCAACCTCGACGCCGAGGCGCCGGCCAGCGTGACGTTCGACCAGGCGCGCTCCGACGCCTACGCGGCCTGGAACACCGAGCTCCAGCGGATCGAGGTCTCGGGCGGCACGCTCGCCGACAAGCGGACCTTCTACACGGCGCTCTACCACTCGCTGCTGCACCCCAACGTCTTCGAGGACGTCGACGGCCGCTACCGCGGTTTCGACGACGTCATCCGGCCCTCCGACGGGCGCACTCAGTACGCGAACTTCTCCTCGTGGGACACCTACAAGGCCCAGAACCAGCTTCTGGCGACGCTGTATCCCGGCCGCTACGCGGACATGCTGCGCTCGGAGCTGGCCGACGCGCAGCAGCAGGGCTACCTGCCGCGCTGGGCCGAGCAGAACAGCGACCCGGGGTACATGACCGGCGACCCCGCGATCCCGATGATCGCCGACGGCGTCTGCCGCGGGCTCCTGCCGGACGGCAAGGCGCAGGAGCTCTACGACGAGGCGGTCAAGCTGCAGGGCCGCCGTCCTCCGAACCTGCTCGCGAACGGCTACCTCACGCTTGCCGACGCCCGCTATGCGGTCGCGACCACTCTGGAATACGGCATCGCCGACTTCGCGCTGGCGCTGATGGCCCACCGGCTGGGCCGCGACTGACGACGCGCAGCGCTTCCTCGCCCAGTCGCTGAACTACCGCAACCTGCTCGACCCCGAGACGAAGTGGCTTCGTCCGCGCAACGCCGACGGCTCGTGGTACGACGGCACCACGCCGCTCGGCTTCGATCCCGCCCACGACCAGACCGGCTACCACGAGGGCAACGCCTGGCAGTACCAGTGGCTGGTCCCGCACGACCCGCGCGGCCTGTTCGAGCGCATGGGCAAGGGCACGGTCGACGACCTCGCGGTCGAGCGCCTCGACCACCTCTTCGCCGCGCCGGCCGAGGTGCAGAACCGATCGCAGCTCTTCGGCGTCTACTACATCGTCGACCAGTGGGCGCCCGGCAACGAGCACGACCTCGGAGCGCCCTACCTCTACCCGTTCGCGCTCCAGCCGTGGAAGACCCAGGCCGAGCTGCGCGCCGCCCAGCAGGCCTACCGCCCGACGATCGACGGCCTGCCCGGCAACGACGACCTCGGCGGGCTCTCGGCCTGGTACGTCTGGACCGCGCTGGGCTTCGGGCCGTTCACGCCCGGCGCGCCGCTGTACATGGTCGGCTCGCCGATGTTCGAGCACGCGACGATCCAGCTCCGCAAGGGGCGCTTCACGGTTGAGGCCCCGGGAGCATCGCTAGCGGGCAAGTACGTGCAGTCGGCGACGCTGAACGGCAAGCCGCTCGCCCGCGCCTGGTTCGGCGACGACGCGGTCCGCAAGCACGGCGTTCTGCACCTGGAGATGGGGCCGGTGCCCAACACGACATGGGCCACCGACGAGGCTGACGCGCCGCCATCCGCGTCTAGTGCGCCGCTCTCGGAGTTCGGTTGTCACTCTTAGCGCTGTGAACCGGGAGATCACACGCCGCAGGCTGCTGGAGCAGGGCGCGACCGCGGCCGCCGGCGCGACGCTCATCGGTGGCCTCGCGACCGACGCCGCGAAGGCGCGCCGCCGGATCGAACTGCCAGGCCCGCGCGGCAAGCGCGTCGCGGTCCTGGGCGGCGGAATGGCCGGCCTGGCGGCCGCTCACGAGCTGATCGAGCGCGGGTTCTCAGTCGACGTCTACGAGCGCAAGGCGCTGGGCGGCAAGGCACGCAGCATCCCGGTCGCGGGGACGGCCGCGGGCGGGCGCCGGCCGCTGCCCGGCGAGCACGGCTTCCGGTTCTTCCCCGGCTTCTATCACCACGTGCCCGACACGATGCGCCGGATCCCGTTCGGCAAGAACCCCAACGGCGTGTGGGACAACATGCTGGCCGCCAACGAGACGAAGTCGCCGCGCACGAACGGCCGCGCGGACGGCACGGTGTTCGGCATCGCGCCGGACCCGAACGAGGCGAGCACGCCGGAGGGCCTTCGCCGGGTGCTGATGGAGGAGCTCGGCGGGCACGGTGTGCCGCCGCACGAGCTCGCCTACTTCGTCGAGCGCGTGATGGTGTTCCTCACCAGCTGCGACGAGCGCCGCTTCGGCCAGTGGGAGCACGTCAGCTGGTGGGACTTCATCAAGGCCGAGGGCAAGTCGGAGGAGTACAGGACGGTCCTCGCGCGCGGCCTCACGCGCGCCGTGGTCGCCGCCAAGGAGCGCAAGGCCAGCACGCGCACGATCGGCAACATGGCCGAGGCGTTCGTCTACAACTTCCAGAGCCGCGGCAACGACGGGGCGCCGGACCGCGTGCTCAACGCGCCGACCAACGAGGCGTGG
The DNA here is from genome assembly GCA_963825415.1 of uncultured Actinomycetes bacterium. GTDB lineage: Bacteria > Actinomycetota > Thermoleophilia > Solirubrobacterales > Solirubrobacteraceae > BP-464. The sequence continues at coordinate 374,073 of CAWGTD010000009.1, forward strand.
ATCGACCCGTGGATCCTGCTGCTGCGCGACAAGGGCGTGCGCTTCCACGTCGGCCAGACCGTCGAGGCGCTGGACGTCAGGCGCGGGCGGATCGACACCGTGCGCGTGCGCGACCGCCGCGGCCGCCGGCGCACGATCGAGGCCGACTGGTTCGTCTCCGGGATGCCCGCCGAGCGCGCGCGCCGGCTGTGGTCGCCGTCAGTGCTCGCCGTCGACCCCTCGTTGGAGGGGATGGACGAGCTCTACGTCGACTGGATGAACGGCATCCAGTTCTACCTGCGCAGGCCGCTGGACATCGTGCGCGGCCACATGACGTTCATCGACGCGCCGTGGGCGCTGACCGCGCTCACGCAGGGCCAGTTCTGGGGCGACCGCGACTTCAAGCGCGACTACGGCGACGGCTCGGTCGTCGACTGCCTGTCGGTCGACGTCTCCGACTGGGACACGCCCGGGATCGTCTATGAGAAGACGGCCAAGCTGTGCAAGCGCGAGCAGGTCGCCAAGGAGGTCCTCGAGCAGATCAAGCTCCACCTCAACGACAACGGCAGCGACGTCCTGACCGACGACATGATCCACTCGTGGCATCTCGACCCCGCCATCGCGTGGTCGCCGTCGCGCCGCAGCAACCGCAACGACGACCCGCTGCTGGTCAACACGATCGGTTCCTGGGAGAAGCGGCCGCAGGCGCATACGAAGGTCCCCAACCTGTTCCTCGCCGGCGACTACGTGCAGACCGACATCGACCTGGCCACGATGGAGGGCGCGAACGAGTCCGGCCGCGCCGCCGCGAACGCGCTGCTCGACGCGACCGGCTCGAAGGCCGAGCGCGTGAAGATGTTCAAGCTCTACGACCCGCCGGAGTTCGAGGCCGCGAAGGCCGCCGACGCCCAGCTGTACGCCAACGGGCAGCCCAACCTGCTCGACAAGGGGTGAGCGCGGCCGGGCGGCTATTCGTGGTGTTCGAGCGAGTCGCCGATGAGCCAGAACATCGGCGGCCAGAGGCCGACGAACAGGGCGCGGCGCTCGGCGTTGCCGCGCTCCTCCTGGCCGATCGTCTTCGCGCGCACCCACAGCGAGATGCACAGGCCGATTGTGCTCAGTGAGATGGCATGGAGGTGCCAGCCGCGCAGGCCGACCTTGTGCAAGGGCTTGACGAGCATCCGCTCGGCACCACTACCCCGCGAGCGGGCGACTTATCCCACCGGTGCATCGCGCGCTCTGTGGGTAGGTCTATCGGGTGCCGCGTCGCCCGCCTCTCACCCGACGTCTCTCGACGGCTGCCAGTTGGCCGGTCGGGGTCGCATGGACGACATGGCAGTACCTGTGGCGCACCATGCCGGTCCACCGCTGGGAGATGACCGGCTTTCCCGAGGAGGATTCACCACCGCCGTTGCCCGAGGGCGTGGAGCTCGAGGACATCCAGCAACCGGCAGATGGCGCAGGCTCGCTCTTTCACCGCATCTACCGAACGACCATCCGCGGCTCCGACCTGAGCGCCCAAGAGCTGATGGCCCGGATCAGCAACGACCTCGACGCGATGGCGCCGGGCGGAATGGCGAAGTTCCACAAGGTGCGCGGCAAGGAGGGTCAACTCCGTGTCGGCGACGAGTACGTGGTTCGCATGCCGGGGCCGTGGGATGGGCCCGTCCGCGTGGTCGAGGTCAGGCCCGACTCCTTCCGGCTGGCCACGCTGGACGGCCACCTCGAGGCGGGCCAGATCGAGTTCCGCGCGCACTCCAACGCGCGCACGATCGAATTCGTCATCGAGTCGTGGGCGCGCAGCGGCGACAGCGTTTCCGAAGTCTTGTACGAGCACGTCCGCATGGCCAAGGAGATCCAGCTGCACATGTGGACGTCGGTGCTCCAGCGCGTGTCGAAGATGGCCGATGGCCACATGGAGGGGGGCGTCCGGGTCATCACCCGCTGCCTGCCCAAGACCCCGTCAGACCCAAGCGGCGGCAGCTCGCCTGAGCTGCTTGCGCTGGCCGGGTCGCCGGTCAACTTCGACCCTTCCCGGTCAGCCGAACACACGCTCGAGAATGGCTGGCACGTCGATGACCTGAGCACGACGCTGCCAAACGAGCCGTCCGGCGAGCCCGTGGAAGGCGGCAGCTTCATGGTCGCCAAGCGGCTCATGCACGACTACCAGGTGGCCGACCCCGCGAAGATTCGCGCCGATTACGACCCCGTCGCTCCACTGGAGGGGCGCGACATGCTGCTGGAGATCCGCTTTCGCGGACTTCGCATCCACGTCGGCGTGCGGGTCAGCACGCCCTACGACGAAACGCGCGTCGTCGACGGCCGGCGCGTGCGTGTGTTCGGCTGGAGCTACCGCACGCTGGAGGGCCACTTCGAGGAGGGCGAGATGCACTACGAGGTCTGGAAGTGGCTCGACGACGGCGACGTCGAATTTCGCCTCCATTCCTACTCGCGCCCGGCCAGAAGTGGGCCGCTGTGGACCCGTCTCGGATTCCGCGCGATCGGCCGCCACTACCAGCTCGACTACTACCGCAGCGCTTGTCGCCGGATGCGGCGGCTGACCGAGTCGCAGCTCGAGTTGGCCGAGGTGCGTAGCCGCGGGAAGGCCGAACGCTCAGAGCCGCAGCCCGTTCACTAACTTCACTCGGCATGAGCGCCCTGCAACGCAACAACGTCAACGTCCAGGGCCGGCCCGATGGACAGCCGATGGTCTTCGCGCACGGCTTCGGCTGCGACCAGAACATGTGGCGCCACGTCTGGCCCGCGTTCGCCGACGACTACCGCATCGTGCTCTTCGACTACGTCGGATTGGGCGACTCCGACGCTTCGGCCTTCGATCGTGAGCGCTACGGGTCGCTGCGGGGTTACGCCGAGGACGTCCTGGAGATCTGTCGCGAGCTCGACCTGAGCGACGTCGTCTTCGTCGGCCACTCGGTCAGTTCGATGATCGGCGCACTGGCCGCTGTCGAGGAGCCCGAGCGCTTCGATCGCCTGGTGCTCGTCGGACCGTCGCCGCGCTACATCGACGACGAGGACTACGTCGGCGGCTTTTCGCACGAGGACATCGATGGTCTCCTGGCCTCGCTGGAGAGCAACTACCTCGGCTGGTCGAGCGCGATGGCGCCGGTGATCATGGGTAACGAGGACCGCCCGGAGCTGGGGAAAGAGCTGACTAACAGCTTCTGCCGAGCCGACCCCGAGATCGCCGCGCACTTCGCGCGCGTGACCTTCCTGTCCGACAACCGCGCCGACCTCGCGCGCGTCACCACACCCACCCTGGTGCTCCAGTGCTCGAGCGACGCGATCGCTCCCCAGACCGTCGGGGAATACGTCGACCAGGCGCTGCCCAATAGTCGTTTGGTGCTCATGGAGGCCACCGGCCACTGTCCCAACCTCAGCGCTCCGGAGGAAACGGTGGCCGCGATGAAGGCCTTCCTCGCCGCGTGATGTCCGAACACGAGCTCCTCGAGGACACCGCCGAGGAGCTCTTCGAGGACGCGCCGTGCGGCTTTCTCATCAGCCGCTTCGACGGGACGATCATCAAGGTCAACCGCACCTTCGAGGCGTGGACGGGCCTGCACCGCGAGGAGCTGGTCGGCGAGAAGCGCTTCCAGGACCTGCTGTCCGCCGGCGGTCGCATCTACCACGAGACCCACTACGCACCGCTGCTGCAGATGCAGGGTGTTGTGCGCGAGATCGCGGTCGACATCGTCCGAGCGGACGGGACACTGCTGCCGGCGCTGATCAACTCGGTGCTGCGACACGACGAGGCTGGCCGCGAGCGCGTCATACGGACGACGGTCTTCGATGCGACCGACCGCCGTCGCTACGAGGGGGAGCTCCTCCTTGCGCGACGGCGCGAGCACGAAATCGCCCAGGAGCTCCAACGCAGCCTGCTTTCCGGCGATCTGCCCGAGTCCACTCGTCTCGATCTCGCCGCGGCCTACCGGCCGGCGGTCAGCGGCCTCGAGGTCGGAGGCGACTGGTACGACGCTTTCTGGCTCGACGACGGCGAGACGCTCGGCCTTGTCGTCGGCGACGTGGTCGGCCGCGGAATCGTTGCCGCGGCCACGATGGGCCAGCTGCGCAGCGCGGCGCGGGCGCTGGCGTCCACCGGGCTGGGCGTGAGTGCTTTGCTCGAGGCGCTCGATGGTTTCTCACGGCGTCATGGAGTGGGGCACATGACGACGCTGGTCTACGCCCAGCTCGAGATTGGCACGGCGGTCCTGCGGTATGCGTGCGCGGGACACCCTCCGCCGCTGCTCGTGACGGCGGGCGGCGATCCGGTCGTACTGTGGGGAGGGCGATCGGTGCCGCTCGCGGTGCAGAGTTCGCCGGCCGCGCGCACCGAGGACGTCCACCAGCTCGAGCCCGGCAGCATCCTCTTGCTCTACACCGATGGCCTTGTGGAGCGCCGCACGCAAGCGATCGATGACGGCATGAGCATGCTGGGAGCCGAGGTCGTGCGCCTCCGCAACGAGGACCTGGAGGCGCTCGCCGATTCGATCGTCCAGACGCTGCGCGACGCCGAGCACGCCGACGACGTCTGCCTGCTGGCCGCCCGGCTGAAAGGTTGATACCGGAGGCGGCGCGCTGAAGTAGGTTCTCGCCCGACCTGTGGACCACCACCACCTCCCAGGAGCAGGGCACCAGGGGCTGCGCGCGCAGCTGTCGGCGACGGTCGCCGCCGCGGCCGGGCCGTACGGCTACACGGTCAGCCTCGGCGGTTCGATCGCGCTGACCGCGCACCACCTGGGCGGCGCCACCTACGGGGGCGCGATGCTGCTGATGGCCGGAGCGGTGGTGGCGTTCCTCATCCTCGAGCTGATCGCCCAGGGCTCGTTCGCGCCGAGCCACCCGGAGCACGACTTCCCGCCGACGGTCTGGGGCAACGCGCACATTCCCGCGGCGGGGGCTGCGATCTCGTCGGTGTGGGGGTTGATCCACGTGGTCGACGAGCCGGTCGCCTGGCTGGTCGTCGGCTTCACGGCGACCTCCGTGTATTTCATGGTCAGCACGCTCCAACGGATCGCGATCGCCGCCCTGCGCAGGCGTGCGAGCGCCGAGTAGCCTCCGCGCAGTGCGCAGCCACCCGGCGCTCTTCCTCGCCACGGCGACCCTGACGCTCCTGCTCTCCACGGCCCCCGCGTCGGCCCTCGAGCGCTCGCTGAACATCGACGGCCAGGAGAACATCTTCGCCGCGGGTCGCAAGGCCACCCCGCCGCCGACGGACGGCAAGCTGCCGCACGAGGTCAGCTTCGCCGCGGGCGCCGGCAAGGTGATGACGGCGTCGAGCGTGCGCGGCCAGATCGACACCCGCTGCGGGATCGTCAACCCCGACGGCACAGGCGCGTGCCGTGGCAGCAACGTCGACTCGTTCGCCGGGATCTCGGGGATCGTCGCCGACGGCGCCGCGATGATGCTCGTGGGCGTGTTCCTCACCGACGCGACACCGTCGGGCACACCGCCGCCGCGGCTGGACTTCTCGCCCGGCCTCGGGCTGGGGGAGGGCTTCCTGGAGATCTCGCCCCAGATCGAGCAGACGTTCTGGATCGGGGACGGGCTCACGGGCGACGGCGACGGGTCGCGCCAGCGCATCAATGTTCCCGCGCGCGCGACGCGGCTGTTCGTCGGGTTCGCCGACGCGAGCGCGTTCTCGGGTCCGCCGTGCTGTTACAACGACAACCTCGGCGGCTACAAGGCGACGATCTTCATCGGCCGCTCAGCGGGCCCGCCCGGGCCCGACCCGCAGGCGAACCGCAGCGGGACCGGATCGGTCTCCTCAGGGCGCGTGTTGGTCAACGGGCGGCGGCTGCGAAACGGCCAGCGCATCCCGGTCGGCTCGACGGTCGACACGCGTGCCGGCTCGCTGGTCCTGCGCGTGGCGGACGGCAAGGGCGGCATCCAGACCGGGACGTTCTCCAAGGGCGTCTTCCGCTTCACGCAGGCGCGCGAGAAGGTCGTGACGCCGCTAGGTACGACGCTACGCGTCCTGACCACCCGGCTGAAGCTGGTCGGCGGCAACTTCAAGTCGTGCCCGGCATCGACACGCGCCGGCCCGGCTCGTCGGCGCGCGGTCCGCTACCTGCAGGCGAAGGCGAGCGGGCGCTTCCGCGTGGTCGGGCGCCAGTCGTCGGGCATCGAGCGTGGGACCGCCTGGACGACGAGCGATCTGTGCGAGGGCACCGAGACCAAGGTGACCAAGGGCACCGTGATCGTCACGGACTTCGCGCTGAAGCGCGACATCGTCGTCATGAAGGGCCAGACGTACCTCGCCCGGCGCCCGGCCTGAGAGCACAAGATCGCGTGCGCGGGCGCGTTGAGGGTCATATGCGCCCGCGCGTGATCGCCGCCGCGCTGCTCGCCGCCGCACTCGTGCCCGCCGCGGCGCAGGGCGCGTCCCGGCCCACCGGCCACGCCGGCCGTTGGTTCACCGACCATCACGGCCGCGTGCTCACTCCGCATGGCGTGGCCGTCATGGACTTCGCCGAGCCGCATCTGCCCGAGGCGCTCGGCTTCGGCGACGACGACGCGCGGTTCCTCGCCGATCACGGCTTCGACGTGGTGCGGGTCGGGATGAACTGGTCGGGCATCGAACCCCAGCGCGACCAGATCAGCGGGCCCTACCTCGACTCGATCCGCCGCACGGTCCGCCTGCTGGCCAGGCGCGGCATCAAGGTGATCCTCGACATCCACCAGGACGGCTACGGCCCGATGACCGGCACCGACGGCGCCCCGGACTGGGCGACCGTCACCGACGGGGCACCGAACAACAAGGTCGCGTTCGGGGCGGACTACTTCGTGAACCCGGCGCTCGAGCGCGCGTTCGACAACCTCTGGAGCAACGGCGCGGGCATGGCCGACCAGTTCGCCGAGATGGTGGCCGCGTTGGGCCAGACGTTCCGCGACGAGCCCGGCATGGTCGGCTACGACCTGTTCAACGAGCCGTGGCCGGGCTCGCAGTACTCGTCGTGCATGAGCCCGCAGGGCTGCCCGGTCTTCGACCAGCTGCTCTCGGCGTGGTACCGGCGCGTGATCGCGGCGCTCAAGCGCACAGACCCGCGACACCTCGCGTTCGTCGAGCCGAACTTGTTCTTCGACTTCGGCGCCAACACCAACCTGGTCGACACCGGCGGCGACGGCTTCGCCTTCCACGACTACTGCCTCGGCGCGGGCGCCGGCGACGCTCTGCCCACGGTCCCGAACAACGGCACGCCGTGCGGCATCGAGGAGGCGATGGTGATCGCCAACGCGACCGCGTTCGCCGAGAAGGCGGGCCTCGCGGTGATCAACACCGAGTGGGCGGCGACCGACGACCTCGTGACGACCGCGCGCGTGGCGGACGAGCTCGACGCGGGTCGCGTCCCGTGGACCTTCTGGGAGTACGCGAGCCCACGGCTCGTCGCCGACCCGCACAAGCCTCCGAAGGGCGAGAACCTCAACGCGCCCGCGCTGGCGATCCTCGACCGGCCATACCCGCGCGCGGTGGCCGGCGTGCCGCGGCGCTGGAAGTGGGATGCGCAGAGCCGCACGTTCGAGCTGGACTACACGACCGCGCTCGCCGCGCCCAGCGAGTCGCCGTCGCGCATCACCACCGTGTGGACCAGCCCACTGCACTACGCGCACGGCTACAAGGTCGCGGTCGACGGCGCGCGCGTGATCTCGCGGCCCAACGCCCGCGTGCTGCGGTTGCGCACCCTCCCGCGGTCCGGCCACGTGGAGCTCCGCCTCACGCCGCGCTGAGAGATCAAGCCCCCCGCACCTGCCATGGTGTCCGGGGCTCGCATGATCGCTCTCGGCGCCATTTCCGCCGCAGCGCTTGCGCCGGTCCAGCAGGAGTACCTGCTCGAGGCGCGCCAGATGCAGGCGCTGTCGTTCATCGCGCACATCCCGCTGGTGTGCTTCGCGATCGCCTTCCCCGCGATGGTGCTGTTCGTCGAGTCGCGCTACCTCCGCACCGGCGACGAGCTCTACAAGACGCTCGCGCGCCGTTGGACGAAGGTGATGCTCGGGTTGTTCGCCGCGGGCGTCGTGACGGGGACGATCCTCAGCTTCGAGATGGGTCTGCTGTGGCCCAACTTCACCGCGACGTTCGGCGGCGTGTTCGGGCTGGGGTTCGCGATCGAGGGTTTCTCGTTCTTCCTCGAGGCGATCTTCATCGGGATCTACGCCTACGGATGGGATCGGCTCTCGCCGCGCGCGCACTTCCTGAGCGGGATCCCGGTGGTGGTCACCGGCGTCACCGGGTCGCTGACCGTCATCGCGGTCAACGGCTGGATGAACCACCCGACGGGCTTTCGCCTCGAGCACGGCAAGGTCGTCGACGTCCATCCCTTCCATGCCCTGTTCGAGAACCCGTACTTCTGGCACGAGCTGGTGCACATGTACGTCGCGGGCTACATCGTCACCGGATTCATCGTCGCGGGCGTCTACGCGTTCGGGCGGCTGCGGGGCCGCTGGGGCCGCTACGAGCGCACCGCGCTGGCAATCCCGCTGACGATCGCGGCACTCGCCGCGCCGGTGCAGATCCTCGTCGGCGACTGGGCCGCGCGCGAGGTGGCCGACAACCAGCCGGTCAAGCTCGCGGCGATCGAAGGGCTTGCGCACTCGCAGCGCGGCGCGCCGCTGCACGTGCTGGGCTGGTACGACGACGGCGACATCCGCTTCGGCGTCCGTGTCCCGAAGCTGCTCTCGCTGCTCGCCTTCCACGACCCGAATGCGCGTGTGGAGGGGCTTGACGCCGTCGCGGCGGATGACCGGCCGCCGGTCAACGTGGTCCGCGTCGCGTTCCAGACGATGGTCGGCATCGGCACATTGCTCGCCGCGCTGGCTCTGCTGGTCCTGTGGATACGGATCAGGCGACGACGCCTTCCCGAGTCACGCTGGTTCTACCGCGCGCTGGTGGCCGCCGGCCCGCTGGCGCTGGTTGCGGTGATCGCCGGCTGGGTGACGACCGAGACCGGCCGCCAGCCGTGGGTCGTCTACCGCGTGATGCGCACTTCGGAGGCGGTCACGGGCGCCGGCGGCATTCCGGTCGGCTACGCAACGCTGGTGGTCGTCTACCTCGGGGTCGCCGTCGCGGTGGTCTGGCTGCTGCGGCGCCTGGCGCGCGCACCGCTCGACGCGGCCGCCACATCACCGACATCGCCCCCGGCGGGGAGCTGAGCGGTGCACCTCTACGACCTCCCGCTGGAGTTCGCACTGGTCGGCCTGGTGCTCTACACGGTGCTGGCGGGCGCGGACTTCGGCGCCGGCATCTGGCAGCTCACGGCGATCCGCGGCGAGCGCGGCGCTGCGATCCGCGATCACGCCCACCGCGCGACCGGGCCGGTCTGGGAGGCCAACCACGTCTGGCTGATCTTCGTTCTCACCGTGGTGTGGACGGCCTATCCGACGGCGTTCGGATCGATCGCGTCCACGCTTGCGATCCCGCTCTTCATCGCCGCGATCGGGATCATCTTCCGCGGCGTCGCATACGCATTGCGGTCGGGGACCGATTCTCAGCGGGAGATCCGGACGATCGACACGGCCTTCGCCGTCTCCTCGCTGCTCACGCCGTTTGCGCTCGGCACGATGGTGGGCGGCATCGCCTCGCAGCGGATACCGATCGGCAACGCGGCCGGCGATGCGATCTCGAGCTGGCTGAACCCGATGTCGTTGGTGCTCGGCGGCGTGGCGGTATCGGCCGCCGCCTATCTCGCCGCGGTCTACCTTGCGGCCGATGCCTCACGGCTGGGCGATGACGAGCTCGAGCGCGACTTCCGGGCGCGGGCGCTGGGCTCGGGGCTGCTCGCGGGGGCGCTCGCGATCGGCGGGATCGCGGTGACGAACGCCGACGCGCCCGAGCTCTACCACGGCCTGATCGAGGGCCACGGGCTGCCCGCACTGATCGTCTCGGTCGTTGCGGGTGTGATCGCGATCTGGATGGTGTGGACCAGGCGCTACGAGCACGCTCGCTACACCGCCGCGCTCGCGGTCGCCGCGATCATCGCCGGCTGGGCCCTGGCGCAGGACCCGGTCTTCCTGCCCGGGCTGACGATCGAGCAGGCCGCCGCGTCGCACGACACGCTCGTGGCGCTGATCGTCGCGGTACTGGCCGGCGCCGTGGTGCTGTTCCCGTCGCTGGTGTTGCTGTTTCGCCTGTACCTCGGCGGGCGCTTCGACGAGCAGCGGCTCGCCGCGGCGCCGGCGCCGCGCGGCTTCGACCCGCTCGCCGCGCTCGCCCCGGGACTGCTCGCCCGCTCGGCGGGCGCGTGCCTGCTCGCAGGCGTGGGCTTCCTCACGATCGCCGACCCGGGGTGGGCCCACGCGATCGGCGTCGCGGCGCTGGTCGCCTTTGTGGTGCTCGGGTTCCTGGCCGCCGTGCCGGCCTACCTCGGCGCCGAGGTCGGCGAGCCCGACAGCGGCTGAGGGAAACGGCGCGCGACGTCACGCCGAACGACCCGCAGCTCTAGTACGACTCGCACGTGCTGCTGCCGATGCCGGGAGGCTGAGAGCGCGGCGGCAGGGGTATAGGTTCTGCCGAATGGAGGACCTTCGCGATCCGGCGCAAGCCGAACGCCTCGACTATCTGGCGCCGGACGAGGGGCTGCGGCGCCGCGAGTTCCTCCAGCGCTCCGCGCTGACCGCCGGCCTCGCAGGACTGGCGAGCGTGCTGCCTGCCGACACGCTGGTCGCCGAGGCGGCGCGCACGCAGACGCGCATCCATCTGCCCAAGCCGCGCGACCTGCCGGTCGACACGTTCGTCGTGTTGATGATGGAGAACCGGTCGTTCGACCACTACCTCGGCTGGATGCCCAACGCCGACGGGCGCCAGGCGGGCCTGAGCTACGTCGACACGGCGGGGGTCTCGCACGACACCCATCGGCTGACCCCCGACTGGCAGGGCTGCGGCCACCCCGACCCCGACCACTCGTGGGACGGCGGGCGCGGGCAGATGAACGGCGGGAAGATGGACGGCTTTTTGAAGACCGGCAACGACGAGTTCGCGGTCGGCTACTACGCCGAGGGCGACCTGGGGTTCATCCAGGACGCCGCGAAGGCGTTCACCACCTTCGATCGCTTCCACTGCTCGCTGATGGGCTCCACACTGCCCAACCGCGAGTACATGCACGCCGCCCAGTCCTACGGGTTGCGCGACAACGACCTGCCGCCGCAGACCGAGGCGCACAAGTTCGGCTTCCCGTGGGAGACGACGATCTGGAACGCGCTCGCCCAGCGCGGCATCTCGCACCGCTACTACTACGTCGACGTGCCGGTCACGGCGCTGTGGGGCCAGGAGGGACTCTCGATCGCCTCGCCGGTCGACGAGTACTACGCGCGGTGCCAGAGCGGCACGCTTCCCAACGTCTCGTTCGTCGACCCGTTCTTCGCCGGCAGCGCGGGGGAGGGCCCGGGCGCCTCCGGCGACGAGCACCCGCACGGCGACGTGCGCACCGGCCAGGCGTTCATGGCCGACGTCGTGCACGCGTTCATGGAGTCGCCGCAGTTCAAGACCGGCGCGCTGTTCGTGGTCTATGACGAGTGGGGCGGCTTCTACGACCACGTCGTCCCGCGACGGGTCCCCGACGTACTGAACAGCCGCGACATCAACGAGGACTACGGCCTGATGGGCTTCCGGATCCCGGCGCTGGCGGTGTCACCGTTCGTACGCCGCGGGCACGTCGCGCACTCGACCTACGGCTTCGAGTCGATCCTGAAGATGATCGAGTACCGCTTCGGTCTGGCGCCGCTCAACCGCCGCGACGCATACACGCAGAACATCGCGCGGTCGTTCGACTGGGCGTCCAAGCCGCAGCTCGAGATCCCGAACCTCCCGACCCCCGAGAACGTGGTCAGCCAGCCGTGCGCGAGCGGCGGCGGGGCCGAAACCCGCGCCAAGGAGCACGACCTGGTCGACATGGTCACCTCGGGGTACCTCGACCGGCTCGGGTTCGACTTCCGCCGCGCCGACCCCTCGACCGCGTTCCGCGAGCCCGACAAGCTGCGCCGCGCGTTCGTCCCGGCCTCGTGAGGCGGCTGCTGCTGATCGGCACGGCGGTCGCGCTGCTGCTGCCGGTGGTCGCCGACGCCAGGCGGGTGACCGGCACGAAGCGCGCCGACCACCTCTTCGGCGGCGCGCGGGCCGACCGCATCCTCGGCTTCGGCGGCAACGATCACATCTTCGGCCGCGCCGGCAACGACGTGCTGATCGGCGGCGCCGGCGCCGATCGCATCGTCGGTGCGCCGGGCGACGACGACCTGAGGGGCGGCACCGGCGCCGACAAGCTCAACGGCGGCATCGGCGACGATCTGCTCGACGGCGGGCCGGGCAACGACATCCTGACCGGCAAGGCCGGCGACGACGACCTGCACGGCGGCGACGGCAACGACCGCCTGAACGCCAGCGCGGGGGAGGACGTGATCGACGCCGGCGCGGGCGACGACGTCATCGACGCCCGCGACGGCCAGGACGACATGATCGACTGCGGGCCGGGCGACGACACGGCCTACGTCGACGGCACCGAGGAGGGTGTCTTCGACTGCGAGAGCGTGGTGGGCCCGCCCACCACGCCCTGAGCAGCGCGCCGGCCCTCTAGCCCTGGCTCTGGACGATCAGGAGGATGTTGCCGTCCTGGTCGCGGAGCCAGAACATCGGCGGCACGGGGTTGCCGTCGCCGATGATCTCGTCGTCGACGTCGACGCCGGCCTGCTTGAGGTCGGCGTGCGTGGCGGGGACGTCGTCGACGTCCAGCGCGACGTTGGTGTTGCCGCCGGGCTGGAACTCGTTGCGCGGCGTGACGAGCGCGATCGTGGTGTATCCGCCGGCCGGGCCGACCTCGACCCAGCGGTCGCCGTCGCCGAACGGGATGTCCGCGCGCACCTCGAAGCCGAGCTTCTCGGTGTAGAAGGCGATCGCGTTGTCCTGGTCGCTGACCGGGACCATCACGCGGCCGACCTGGTTGATGCGGGTGGTGGTCTGGCTCATGTCGATCCTCCTGTGGAAGGTGGTTGTCGGTGGGTTGGACCGCGGTGCGCGGCGAAACTCATCGGTCAGGTGAGCCGAAACTCCGCGCTGAAGTGCTCGAGCAGCGCTCCGAATGCCGCGCCGTCGGGCTCCGGCTGCGCCATCAGCGCATAGAGAGACTCGAAGAACTCGGCCATCCGAAGCGCCGGGCGGACCTCCCACTTCACGCGCGAGGGCTCGACGCCGGTCATCTGATGCGGTGTCCCGGCCGGCACGTCGAACTGCGCGCCCGGGCCGTACGTGGACTCGACGCCGTCGACGACCGCCCGCACCCTGCCCTCGAGCACCTCGAAGTGTTCGTCCTGGCTGGGATGCAGATGTGCCGGCGGCAGCTGGTCGGTGCCGGCGTAGCGAGCCTCCATCTCCAGCAGCTCGCCGCCGGTCTCCGCCGCGGTCTGGACGAGCAGCAAGCGGAACCCCTCGGGTCCTTCGATCTCCTGGCCTGCCTGCGCCATCGCCGCCACCTTAACCGCTGCCCGCTGCCGCCTCCCAGGTCCGCAGGTAGGCCTCGGCGGAGTGGAAGAGCAGGCCCATCGCCTTGGCGCCGCGGGCGCCGCGGGCGACGTTTGCCAGCAGGTCGGCGTTCAGCCCGTAGTGGGCCACGCCGTCCTTGTTGATGTCGTAGATGCGTGTGCCCGTGCGTTGCTTGCCGAGCCGGACCTTGCCGTCGTAGGAGCGGAACGGGTAGCGCAGCGGGTCGCTCGCTGCGTTTGGGTCGGGTGCGGGCAGCGCCGCGAAGCCGCCGGTGTCGGTGCCCAGGCCGACGCCGGTGAAGCCGACGTCGCCGAGCCGGGAGATCCGCGTGCCCAGCTCGCCGGCGGTGTCGGGCGTGTTGGTCGAGACGTACCCGCCGATCCCGTGCAGGCGCGCGAGCTGCGACGGCGTCCACGCCCCGCCGGTTCCGTTGTGGCTGGAGACGAGCGGGTAGTGGCGCGCCTCTGCCATCGCGAAGACGTCGCGGCGCGTCTGCTCGGCGAGATGGTCGGCCTCGATGAGCATGTGGGCGTCGATCAGCTTGGTGATCAGGTACTGGCCGAGTTCGGTGAGCGGCCGCGTGTTGCACTGCTTCCCGGGCAGCGGCGCGACCTCCTCGCCCTCGCCCTCCTCCGGGCACCGCCCGGTGAGGAACGGGTTGCCCGTCTGCTGGACCTGGAAGACGTTGATGAACGTGCCCTTGTCGCCGCCCTCCAGCGCCGCTCCGCCGAATGCGTTGTCGACCCAGTGGGCGATGAACATGGTCCGGATGCCGAGCTGCTGGTAGAGCGCGATGCCCTTGTCGATGTCCTCGCGGGTGCACTGCGGCTGGCCGTTGCGCACGCTGCAGCCGAACGGGCTGGAGGACTCGACGCCGATCAGCATCGCGAGCTTGCCGCGCTCGATGACCCGCCGCGCCTCGCGCGGGTCGTAGACAAGCCGCAGCCAGCCGCGGCCGCGCCCACCGGCCTGGGCGTCGACGTAGTCCTGCAGCGCGCGCAGTTGGGCGACCTCGAGCTTGATGGTCTCTGTCTCGTCGCACGAATGCGACTTGGTCGGCTCGATCTCGCACAGTGGCTGGTCCTCGACCGCCTGGGCGACGACGAGGCGCAGCCCGGCGACGTAGGCCCGCTGGAGCCAGCGGTAGTAGACCTGCTGGTGGGTGTAGGTGTCGTAGGTCGGCCAACCCTTGAAGGACGGCCAGCCGTGGGTGTCGTGCGTGCCGGTCGGGCTGCCCGAGCGCAGCAGGTTGCCGGTGACGTCCAGGCTGCCGTCCGACCCATGGATCTCGGCGTCCTTCCCGAGCGCCTCGGTGATCCCGAAGCGGTCGAAGCTCTCGCCCGAGACCACGCGGCCGCCGCCGCGCAGGTCGGCCGTCACGTGCAGGTGCGCGTCGGCGAACCCGAAGACGCCGCCGTCGCGCTTGCCGCGAAACGGCTTGCCGATCGCGTTGAGCGCGGCCTCTGGGAAGCGCTCGCAGCCCGTGGCGCGGCGTCGGAGGGCGAAGCGCTGGCGCGGGCCGACGTCGTTGCCGGCGACCGTCCGCAGCTCGCCGCCCGGCGCGAGCGTGAGCAGACCGTCGTTCGTTGTGGAGCGCAGCGTCACCCACCGCCCGCTGCGCTTGAGCGCCCACTCGGCCGCCGGCCCGGGGTCGGTCACGAGCGTCGTGGCGTCGCGCTCGCCGGCTGCGAGCAGCTTGTGCTGGTGGTCGGAGAGCAGGTACTTCCCCAGGCCCGTGGGCTTGAAGAAGAACGGGCTCGACGGGATCGCGCGGTGCGTCGCCGCGCTTGACACCGCAAGGCAGCGGTTGGCCGGGTTGACCGGCGCCGCGGGCGCGCCGGCCGCGATGCCGCCGGCCGTCGCCAGCGCCAGCCCTCCGATCGCCATTGCGCCCCCGCGCATCGGCCGAACAATAAGCTCGCCCGGTAGTGGGTCGGGTCCCCGCCAACATCGCCGAGCACGTAGGCCGCACGCCGATGGTCGAGCTCGCACGGCTCGCGCCGGAGGGCGTCGAGCTGTTCGGCAAGCTCGAATCGCTCAACCCCGGCGGCAGCGTCAAGGACCGGATCGGCGTCGCGATGATCGAGGCGGCCGAGCGCGACGGCCGCATCGAACCCGGGCGCACGACGATCGTCGAGGCGACCAGCGGCAACACCGGCATCGCGCTGGCGTTCGTGTGCGCGGCGAAGGGCTATGACCTGACGCTCTTCCTGCCGCAGGGCATGAGCCGCGAGCGCGAGGGTCTGCTGCGGCTCTATGGCGCCAAGGTGCAGATCACCGAGTCGATGGGCGGGATGAGCGAGGCGGTCGACGCGGCCCGCGCGCTCGCCGATCGCGACGACGCGTTCCTGCCCGATCAGTTCTCCAACCCCGCCAACCCGGAGATCCACAGGCGCACGACCGCGCCCGAGCTGCTCGAGGCGCTCGACGGGCGGATCGACGTTCTGGTCGCCGGGGTCGGGACGGGCGGGACGATCACGGGGGTGGGGGAGGTGCTCAAGCAGCGCAACCCCGCGCTGCAGGTGATCGCCGTCGAGCCCGCGGCCTCGGCGGTGCTTTCGGGGCGGCCGGCGGGCCCGCACAAGATCCAGGGGATCGGCGCGGGCTTCGTCCCCGCGGTCCTGAACCGCGAGATCGTCGACGAGATCCTGCCGGTGGGCGACGAGGCCGCGATCGAGACCGCGCGGCTGGCGGCGCGGCGCGAGGGCGTGCTTTGCGGGATCTCCGGAGGCGCCGCGCTGTGGGCCGCGCTGGAGGTCGCGCGCCGCGGCGAATCGAAGGGCCGCCGGATCGCCGTGATCCTGCCCGACTCGGGCGAGCGCTACGTCTCGACGCCGTTCTTCGCCCCGGCCGCCTGACCCGGCGGCGGGGCTACTCTTGTGTCGATGTTCGGCCTCGGGACGCTGGCCCGACTCACCCAGGAGCTGCGGCAGGACGTGGCCGCGGTCCACGAGCGCGATCCGGCTGCCCGCGGCGTGTCGAGCGTCGAGATCGTGGCCACGTGGCCGGGCGTGCACGCGCTGCTCTCCCACCGGGTAGCCCACACGCTGCACGAGGCCGGCGTGCCCCTGGCGCCGCGCGCGATCGCGGCGGCCGCCCGCACGCTGACCGGGATCGAGATCCATCCCGCCGCGGAGATCGGCGACGGCTTCTTCATCGACCACGGCGCGGGCGTCGTCATCGGCGAGACGGCCGAGATCGGCGACGACGTGACGCTCTATCAGGGCGTGACGCTCGGCGGCACGGGCTTCGCCACCGGCAAGCGCCACCCGACGGTGCAGGACAACGTGACGATCGGGTCGGGAGCGAAGCTGCTCGGGCCGATCACGATCGGCCACGGGGCGAAGATCGGCGCGAACAGCGTCGTCATCCACGACGTGCCGGCGAACTCGACCGTCGTCGGCAACCCCGGCCACCCGGTGCGCGTCGACGGCACGCGGCCAGAGGGGCCCGACGCCGACTGGGTCCACCTGCCCGACCCGATCGCCGACGCGATCAAGGGGCTGGCGAGCCGGATCGGCGCGCTGGAGAAGGCGGTCGCCGAATTGTCGGGCGACGCCGACCACGAGCCGCGCGGCGACGTGCGCCCGCTGCGGCCGGTGCGCGGCCCGAATCCGGCCGGCGGCTAGTAGTAGACGGTCCGGGTGCGGTGGCGGGGGCGCGCCTTGTAGGCGTCGCCCTGCCCGCGCTCCCACAGCCAGGTGTCGAGCAGGCGGGGCGCGATCGACAGGCGGGCGGCGAGCTGTTCGCTGGCGTGGACGGCGCAGGCGCGGATCTCGCGTTCGCGCTCGTCCATCCTGAGGATCCGGCCCGAGTCGACGTGCTCGGCCAGGTCGGGGTGGTAGCGCAGCACGCCGTCGGTGCGCAGCACGTGGGGGACGAGGTTGTCGGCGAAGATCGTCAGGCGGTCGAGGTCGTCGAACTGCGCGATGCCGGCGAGCGCGAGGTCGTTGGGGACGATCTGGGCGCGCTTGTAGAAGCCGCGGTCGGCGAACATCGCCATGCCGGCCGCCAGCGTGGCGGCCAGTCGCTCGGCCGAGCCGCCCGCTGCTGCGACGACGTCGAGCGCGCCGCGGTCGCCCAGGAATCGGCCGAGCTCGCGCAGCGCCTGGGCGTAGAGGGCCATCAGCTCGAGCGCCGGGTCCTGGCCGAGGATCTCTGCGATCCGGTCGGCGGTCATGGCGCGCAGCTGCTCGTTGGTCAGCGGGCCGCCGGCGCGGAAGTGGTCGGCCAGCGCCCAGGCGACGGTGTAGTAGCCCGAGCAGAGCGGGCGCTTGCTCAGCAGCGGGAACCAGCCCGAGCCGAAGTTGATCGCGTCGAGGATCAGCAGGTAGGTGGCCACATCCGCCGCCGCGCCCTCCAGGTAGTGGCGCTCCGGGTCGAGCTGCTGCGGCTCGGACGGCGGGCCGTCGAGGTCGTAGGCGGCCAGGCCTTCGGGGTCGATCGTCACCCAGCGGGCATGATCGGCGACCGCGGCGCAGTGCTCCCGGACGTCGTCGCAGAGACCCATGATCACAATCCCGCCCGCCCCTGATCGTATCCTCGGTGTGGTGCCCGAAGCCCCCGCCGTCGATGACCTGCTCGCCGGGTTGAACCCGCCGCAGCGGGAGGCGGTGACGCACCCCGAGGGCCCGCTGCTGGTGCTCGCGGGCGCCGGATCGGGCAAGACCCGCGTGCTGACGCACCGCATCGCGTGGCTCGTGCACACCGAGCGCGCACGTGCCGGCGAGATCCTCGCGATCACCTTCACCAACAAGGCCGCCCAGGAGATGCGCGAGCGCGTCGAGCTGCTGCTCGGCCGCTCGACGCGCACGATGTGGGTGATGACCTTCCACGCCGCCTGCGCGCGGATCCTGCGCGCCGAGGCGCCGCGGCTGGGCTACACGCGCCAGTACACGATCTATGACCAGGCGGACTCCCGGCGGCTGGTCAAGCGCTGCATCGACGCGCTCGACATCGACCCCAAGCGCTTCACTCCGGCCGCCGTTCAGTCGCAGATCTCGTCCGCGAAGAACCGGCTGAACGACGCGGCGGCGTATCGCGAGATCGTCGGCGGCTACTTCGAGCAGACCGTGGCCGACGTCTTCGAGCTCTACGAGAAGGAGCTCCATCGCATGAACGCGATGGACTTCGACGACCTGCTCGGCCGGACGGTCAACGTGCTCGAGCTGTTCCCCGAGGTGCGGGCCCGATACTCGGCGTCGTTCCGTCACGTGCTCGTCGACGAATACCAGGACACGAACCTCGCGCAGTACCGCCTGCTCCAGCTCATCGCGGACGAGCACCGGAACCTGATGGTGGTCGGCGACGACGCGCAGTGCTTGGTCGAAGGCACCCTGGTCACGATGGCCGATGGATCGCTGCTGCCGATCGAGGAGGTCCGCGCCGGAGATGAGGTCCTCTCCGGATATGGCAGCGGTGACTTCCGGCAGGCAGTCGTCACGTCGGCCTTCAGAACGGACGGCCGGACCGATGGCATCAAGCTGACGACGGTCGGCGGGCGCGAACTCATCTCGACGCCCGAGCACGTTCATTTCGCCGGCTACCGGGTTGGGATGACCCCTGACCTCCATGCGACCTACCTCATGTGGCGGCACGACAAGGGGTGCCGGGTGGGCACCACCCGCACGTACACCCGCGGCCAGAAACAGCCGGTGATGGGTCTCTCACTGCGCGTCAACCATGAACGCGCTGACGCCGGCTGGGTGGTTTCCACTCACGCGAGCGAGTCTGAGGCGCGCAAGGCCGAAGCGATTCTGTCCGTCCGTTACGGGCTTCCGACGCTTCCGTTCATGGCGCGAAAGAACGGGAGTCCCAACACGCTGGTCGGGGAGCAGGGGCTGATCGACGAGGTCTTTGAGAGTGTCGATTCGGAGGCTGGTGGCCTCGCGCTTCTGGAGGATGAGGGCCTTCGCCCTCACCAGGCACATCACCAGCCGCAAAGCTACACCGGTCGCCGCCGCCTGCTCACCGTCACCCTGTGCGGTGACCATCGAGGCAGGACCCCGATGCATCGGATCTCGCTAGCGGGCCGCGACGACCACACTCGCGAGCAGCTCGAAACGCTTGGTCTCAGCATCCGACCCGCCCGTGGCGGGGGCTGGAAGTTCGAGACCTGTCACAAGGATGCCGGCGCCATTCTCGATCTGGTCGATCGCATCAGCAGCCATGTGGATGTCACGGTGAGGTGCGTCGCTCGCCTTGGCAAGGACGACGCCCGCAACCTGCCGGGCTTCTCGCTCCCGTTCACAATGGCGTCGAACGTGCGGCCGGGCATGATCGTCTTCACCGGCGACGGCGGCTGGGATGTCGTGGACTCGGTCGAGAAGGTCGAGCTCGATCGCCCGGTCTACGACCTCAATGTCGAGGGCACGCACAACTTCGTCGCAAACGGGATCGTCACCCACAACTCGATCTACGGCTTCCGCGGAGCCGACATCAGCAACATCCTGGGCTTCGAGGAGACGTTTCCCGACGCCCATGTGGTCAAGCTCGAGCAGAACTACCGCTCGACCCAGATGATCCTCGACGCCGCCAACGCGGTGATCTCGCACAACCGCGGGCAGAAGCCCAAGACTCTGTGGACCGAGGTCGGCGAGGGCGACCCGATCAAGGTGCGCGAGCTCGACGACGAGCACGCCGAGGCGCGGTTCGTCGTCGGTGAGATGGACCGGCTCGTCGACGAGGGCGTCTCGCTGAACGAGATCGCGTGCTTCTACCGGACCAACGCGCAGTCGCGGGTGCTGGAGGACACGCTGGTGCGCCGCGAGATCCCCTACCAGGTCATCGGCGGCACGAAGTTCTACGAGCGCGCCGAGATCAAGGACGCGATCGCCTACCTGACGGTGCTGACCAATCCGCAGGACGCGATCTCGTTCACGCGCGTGGCAAACAGTCCAAGGCGTGGGATCGGGCAGACCTCCCTGTCACGGGTGCTGGCCCACGCCGACACGATGGGCATCTCGGTCTGGGACGCAGCGGCCGATCCCGCGAACGTGCCCGGCCTGGGCACCGCGGCCGTGCGGGCGTTCGAGCGCTTCATGAGCACGATGGCGGGTCTTCGGGGTCGCGCCGAGGAAGGCGTGCCGGTGGGCGACCTGCTCGAGGCCGTCTTGCACGAGTCCGGCTATCTGGAGTGGCTGGAGGCCGAGCGGACGATCGAGGCGCAGGGCCGGACCGAGAACCTCCAGGAGCTCGTCGAGGTCGGCCGCGAGTTCGACGCGCGCGCGGAGCAGGACGCCGACACGCTCGACGTCTTCCTCCAGCAGATCTCGCTGATCGCCGACGCCGACACGCGGCGCGACGACGAGGGCATGGCCACGCTGATGACGCTGCACAACGCGAAGGGCCTCGAGTACCCGATCGTCTTCATCATCGGCTGCGAGGAGGGCGTCTTCCCGCACAGCCGCGCGCTCGACGAGGGCGGGCTCGAAGAGGAGCGCCGGCTCTGTTACGTCGGGATCACACGGGCGATGCGCGACCTGTACATGACATACGCGCGCCGCCGGGCGGTGTTCGGCGGCGCCAGCGCTCCCGGCCTGCCCAGCCGCTTCCTGGCCGAGCTTCCCTCCGACGTGATCGACGAGGACAGCCGGCCCGCGCCGGGTGGTCTGCTCGCACGGGCGACGTCGTGGGCGTCGGCGGCGGCCGCGACGGTCGCCGGCGCCGAACGCAGTGGCGGCGGCGGAGGTGTCGGCGGAGGCCCGTCCTTCCGACTCGGCGACGACGTCGCGCATCCCG
Organism: uncultured Actinomycetes bacterium; assembly: GCA_963825415.1. GTDB lineage: Bacteria > Actinomycetota > Thermoleophilia > Solirubrobacterales > Solirubrobacteraceae > BP-464. The sequence goes on from CAWGTD010000009.1 coordinate 395,272, forward strand.
CGTTCGGGGAGGGCGTCGTGACGTCGATCGAACCCGGCGGGATCGTGGTCGTCCGGTTCGCCAAGGACGGCTCGGAGCGCAAGCTGATGGCCGAATACGCGCCGCTGACGAGGCGCTAGCCGTGGCGGCCCGGGTGATCGACGGCAAGGCGGTCGCGGCGCGCGTGCGGGCGGACGTGGCCGGCGAGGCCGAGGCCGTCGCCGCCAAGGGCGGCCGCCCGCCGGGCCTGGCGACGATCCTGGTGGGCGACGACGCCGCCAGCGCCGTCTACGTCAACGGCAAGCAGAAGGCGTGCGCGGAGGTCGGGATCAAGGGCTTCGACCACCGTCTCGCCGCCGATGCCTCCCAGGACGAGGTCGCCGGCCTCATCACACAGCTCAACGAGGACGACGCGGTCAGCGGCATCCTGCTCCAGCTGCCGGTGCCCGCCCAGATGGACGGCGTGTACCTCACGGGCATGATCGACTCGCGCAAGGACGTCGACGGCCTCACTCCCCTCAGCGCCGGCCTGCTCGCGCTTGGCCGCGAGGGCCTGCGGCCGTGCACGCCGACGGGCGTGATGCTGCTGCTCGCCGAGGCCGGGGTCGAGCTCGAAGGCCTCGAATGCGTCGTCGTCGGGCGGTCGAACCTGTTCGGCAAGCCGATGGCGCAGCTACTGCTGGGCGCCAACGCCACGGTGACCACGTGTCACTCGCGTACGCGCGACCTGCCGGGCGTCTGCCGGCGCGCCGACGTGCTGATCGCGGCGGTCGGCCGCCCCGAGATGGTGCGCGGCGACTGGGTCAAGCCCGGCGCGACCGTGATCGACGTCGGAATGAACCGGCTGGAGAGCGGACTCTTCGGCGATGTCGCGTTCGCGGAGGTGAGCGAGGTCGCGGGTGCGATCACGCCCGTCCCGGGCGGGGTGGGGCCGATGACGATCGCCTGTCTGCTGCGCAACACCGTGCTGGCGGCGCGGATGCAGCTTCCCGGCTAGCTTTCGGGCCGTGAAGAGGCTCAGACACGGGGAATGGATCGCGGGGTTCTTCGCGCTCGCGTTGTTCGGCGTGCTGTTCCTGGACTGGTTCAGGCTCGCCGCCGCGGTTTCGGGCACGACCGACCAGGGGGCGGCGTTCGACGCGGTCTTCAGCCGCGAGGCGTCGGGCTGGTCGTCGCTGGGCTGGCTCGCGCTCGGCCTGTGCGACCTGGCGATCCTCGCGGGCATCGCGCTCGTGCTCGTCACGGCCTCGCAGGAGAGCCCGGTGCTTCCCGTGCTCGCCGCGATCTGCTCGTCGCTGTTCGGAATCCTGGGGACCTTCGCCCTGCTGATCCAGCTGATCGCCCAGCCCGAGGACGACTCGTACACCGCGGTGAAGGCCGGCTGGTGGCTCGGGCTCGTCTGCGTAATGGGCATCGCCGTCGGCGGCTGGCTGGCCATGCGCGACGACAGGACGCCCAACGCGCGCGAGCGACCGATCGAAGTACGGCCCGTGCCGCCCGTCGAGGCCTAGCCTTCGGCGCCCGATGATCGATCGCGAACAGGTGCTGCACGTCGCCCGCTTGGCGCGCCTACGGCTCTCCGACGAGGAGGTCGAGACGATGGCCTCCGAGCTGTCGAACATCCTCGAGCACATCGAGCGGATCAGCGAGCTCGACCTCGACGGAGTGCCGCCCACGTCGCACGTGGTGGACGTCGCCAACGCCCTGCGCGCCGACGAGCCGCGGCCTTCGCTGCCGCGCGAGGTGGCGCTGGCCGAGGCGCCGGCGACGCAGGACGGCGGCTTCCTCGTGCCGAGCCCGCAGGCGTGAGCGGGCTGATCGAGCTGACGGCGGCGCAGGCCGCCGAGCGCGTTCGGTCCAAGGAGATCAGCGCGGGCGAGCTGTTCGACGCCTACCGCGAGCGCGCCGCCGCCGAGGATCTCAACGCCTTCCTCTGGGTGGCCGACGAGGCGCCGGAGGCGAACACCGACTCGCCGTTGGCGGGCGTGCCGCTCGGCGTCAAGGACCTGTTCTGCACCGAGGGCGTGCCGAGCCAGGCCGGTTCGCGGATCCTCGAGGGCTACAAGCCTCCCTACACGGCGACCGTCGTCGAGCGGCTCCAGAGCGCCGGCGCCACGCTGCTCGGCAAGACGAACCAGGACGAGTTCGCGATGGGCTCGTCGAACGAGAACTCCGGTTACGGCCCGGTGCTCAACCCCTGGGACCGCACGCGCGTGCCGGGTGGGTCGAGCGGCGGCAGCGCCGCCGCGGTCGCGGCGGGCCTGGCGCCCTGGGCGCTGGGCACCGACACCGGCGGCTCGATCCGCCAGCCCGCCGCGCTGTGCGGGATCGTCGGCCTGAAGCCCACCTACGGGACCGTCAGCCGCTACGGCATGATCGCCTTCGCCTCGTCGCTCGACCAGGCCGGCCCGCTCACCCGCGACGTGACCGACTGCGCGCTGCTGTACCGCCACATGACCGGCGCGGCCGACCCCTGCGACTCGACCTCCGTCGGCCACCCGGAGGAGATCGGGCTGCCGAGCGCCGAGCGCCTCGACGGCCTGCGCCTCGGGGTACCGGAGGAGCTCTCCGGCGATGGCATCGAGGAGGGCGTGCTCGCCCGCTTCCGCGAGACGCTGAAGCTCGCGGAGGACCTCGGCGCGGTCGTCGAGACCTGCCGGCTGCCACACGCGCCGCACGCGCTCAGCGCCTACTACGTGATCGCGCCCGCCGAGGCGTCGGCGAACCTCGCTCGCTACGACGGCGTTCGCTACGGGCTGCGGAATCGACCGGCGACCGGCGACCTCCTGTCGATGTACACCGAGACCCGCCACGACGGGTTCGGCCCCGAGGTCAAGCGCCGGATCCTGATCGGCACGTACGCGTTGTCGAGCGGCTACTACGACGCCTACTACGGCCGCGCGCAGCGCGTGCGCACCAAGATCGCCGAGGACTTCGCCACGGTCTTCGCCGACTTCGACTTCGTGGTCACGCCGACGAGCCCGACCGTCGCCTTCGAGCTCGGTTCGAAGACAGCCGACCCGCTGGCGATGTACCTCAACGACTACTGCACCGTGCCGATGCCGCTGGCCGGGATCCCGGCGATCTCGATCCCGTGCGGCCTCAGCGAGGAGCTGCCGGTGGGCTTCCAGCTCGCCGGCCCGGCGTTCAGCGAGAACCGGCTGCTCGATGCGTCCTACGCGCTCGAGCAGGCGATCGGCTTCGAGAACCCGCACGTGCGCGCATGAGCTACGAGCCCGTCATCGGCCTGGAGATCCACGTCCAGCTCAACACGCGCACCAAGATGTTCTGCGGGTGCGAGCTGAGCTTCGGCGAGCCGCCCAACACGCGCACCTGCCCGGTCTGCCTGGGCCTGCCCGGCGCGCTGCCGGTGGTCAACGAGCGGGCGATCCACCACGGGCTGATGATCGGGATGGCGCTCGGCTCGGACCTGGCCGAGCGGTCGATCTTTCACCGCAAGAACTACTTCTATCCCGACAACCCCAAGGCGTACCAGATCAGCCAGTACGACGAACCGCTTTGCCGCGGAGGCCGGCTGGGCGACGTGCGCATCCATCGCGTCCATCTCGAGGAGGACGCCGCCAAGCTCGTGCACGTGGGCGCGAGCGGGCGCATCCACGGCTCCGACGCGTCGATCGTCGACTTCAACCGCTGCGGCACGCCGCTCGTCGAGATCGTCACCGAGCCCGACGTGCGCTCGGCCGAGCAGGCGCGCGAGTGGCTCCAGCTGCTGCGCGTGACGCTGCGCCAGCTCGGCGTCAGCGACGTCAACATGGAGGAGGGGTCGCTGCGCTGCGACGCCAACGTCTCCATCCGCCCGGCGGGCACCACCGAGCTCGGCACCAAGGCCGAGCTGAAGAACATGAACTCCTTCCGGTTCCTCGAGCGCGGGATCAACGCCGAGATCGCCCGCCAGGAGGGGATCGTGGCCAGGGGCGAGGAGGTCGAGCAGGAGACGCTGCACTTCGACCCGCGCACCGAGAAGATCACGTCGCTGCGCTCCAAGGAGGAGGCGCACGACTACCGCTACTTCCCCGAGCCCGACCTCGTGCCGGTCGCGACCACGCAGGAGATGCTCGAGGGCGCGCGCGCGGACATGCCCGAGCTGCCCGCCGCCCGCGCCGATCGCCTGGCAGGCCTGGGCCTGGGCGAGGACGCGGCGCGTCTGCTCGCCTTCCGCCCGGAGCTGGGCGACCGCTTCGAGGCCGCACTGGCGGAATCGGATTCCCACCCACCCACGCCCCCCGCCGCGCTGGCCAACTGGCTGGTCAACGAGGAGGCGGCCAGCCGCGTCGAGCCGGGCGCCCTGGCGACGCTGGTCGGCATGGTCGAGCGCCGCGAGGTCAGCCACGACGCCGGCCGCCAGGTGCTCGAGCGCGTGGCGGCCGAGGGCGGCGACCCGGCGGCGATCGTCGAGTCCGAGGGCCTGGGCGCGATCGGCGGCGGCGACGAGCTGGCGCCGATCGTCGCGGCCGCGCTGGCCGCCAACCCCGACGTGGCCGAGAAGCTGAAGACCGGCGACATGAAGCCGATCGGGGTCATCGTCGGGCCATGTGATGCGCGAGACGCGCGGCCGCGCCGACGGCAAGGCGGTCACCAAGATCGTGCGCGAACAGCTGGGTTTGTAGGCGTAGCATCCGGTCCATGAGCCGACTCATCCGCATGGACCACACCGGCCACACCACCCTCGCTGAGTGGACGGCCGCAGATGCCGAGGCCGTCGAGGGCGCCGTGCAGGCGTTCCGCGAACAGCTCGACCTCGGCTACTACGGCATGGTCTCCACCGGCGAGGGTCACGCCGAGCAGGTGCGCGAGCTCCCGGTCGACGCCGACCTGGTCATCATGCGCCTGCCGATCTCCGGTGGCTGACTCTCGCCGCGCCTGCCTGCGTCCTCCCTCCCTCGCGTGCAGAGCACGCCACGGTCGAAGCGTCCTTGCCAGCCACGCCGGTAGCTGAACCACCGCAGATCGGCGCGGGGTTGCCCGAGCTTGCCTCGGTCTACTGGCGCCAGCGCATGGACGCGGTCCGGCTGCGGCGGCGCGGGCGGCTGTGGACGCTGACCACCGTCGCCCACGTCGTGCCGTTCCTCCTGACGGCGGCCTTTCTGATGTACATCCAGCCGCTCGCGTTCGCCGTGGCCGCGGCGTGCGTCGCGCACGCGTGGATCATCCCGGCGCTCTACGCCCAGCGCGGCGCGAACGTGGTGCGCCCGAAGTCGCGCGCGCCGGAGGGGGCCGAGCGAGGTGTCGGTCGGCCTGCTCGGTGACCTGGTCGACAACGACGCTCGCGAGCTGCACGCACGCACGGGCCTGGTGCTCGAGCGCGGCCGGCTCGGCGTGTGGCTGGTCGGCACGGCGGGGGCGCTGCTCGTCAGGGCCGGAGGCAGAAGGGTGGATTGCTGGTGCGTACGCGTCGACGACCCCGATCTGCCGTCCGGCGACCGCATCGCCCACCTGCTGCTCGCCCTGCGCACCGACGAGGAGGGTTTCGCGACAGTCGCGAACCTCGCGTTCAGCGGCTCACCCTGGCGGGTGCGCCGGCGGATGGAGCGCGCCATGCGGCCGGCATTGGACGCGGGGTCGAGGGCGGCACGGGCGATCTTGGACGACGGGCCAAAGGCGAAAGCCCTGCCAATCGCCAAGATTTCGCCATGATCGACCGCGCTACAGCTCGAATCGCCGCCGTTCCCGACGAAACCCCGCGCCCGCTCCAGCGGTCCGAGGCCCAGCTGCGCCGCTACCGCTTGGCTCGTGTCCGAGTGGCCGAACTGCGGGCGCCGCGCGTGCGGCACCTGCATCTGGTCCGCACGTACGACTGAAGCCTTGCGGGCCCGCCTGGGCCGGGCGGTACGATCGGCGCATGTCTTCCGAGTCAGAGCGTGGCTCTTCGATCGGCGCACGGCTGATCGCGATCGTCGTCCTCGGGGTCGCGGCCTGGGTCCTGCTGAAGATCGTCATCGGGATCATCGCCGGCGTCGCCTGGGCGGTCGTTGCGGTCCTGGCCGTGATCGCCGTGATCTGGGCCTGGCGCACGATCACCTAGCAGCCCGGAGGGCTCGTGCCCTACGTGATCATCGCCCTGTTCTTCGGCCTCGCCGGAGGCTTCGTCGGGCGCATGAAGGGGTCGTCGTTCTTCCTGTGGTTCGTGATCTCGGCGGTGGTGCCGTTCATCGGGCTGCTCGCCGCGCTGCTGTACCGGATGGACACCGACGAGCCGCGCCGGCAGTGCCCGACGTGCGGCAAGGTCTGCATGCTCCACGACGCCCTGTGCACCCGCTGCGGGACCGAGCTCGAGTTCCCCGACGAGCTGCTGCAACCGCCCGCCCCCGCCCTCTGAGGGCCTCCGAGCCGGGGGTACACTCGATCGATGCGCGCGGTCGATGCGGTCATGGAGTGCCTGAAGGCGGAGGGCGTCGAGGTCGTCTTCGGACTGCCCGGCGGCGCCAACCTGCCTACCTACGACGCGCTCTACGACGCCGGGATCCGCCACGTGCTCGTCCGCCACGAGGCCGGCGGCGGCCACGCCGCCCAGGGCTATGCGAAGGCGACAGGCCGCGTGGGCGTGTGCTTCGCCACGTCGGGCCCGGGCGCCACCAACGTCGTCACGCCGATCGTCGACGCGATGATGGATTCCTGCCCGGTCGTGTTCATCACCGGCCAGGTGCGAACCGACCTGCTGGGCACCGACGGCTTCCAGGAGACCGACGTCATCGGCATCACGATGCCGGCGGTCAAGCACAGCTTCATGATCCAGCACCCGCTGGAGCTCCCGCGGGCGATCCACGAGGCCTTCCACATCGCCGGCTCCGGCCGCCCGGGCCCGGTCGTCGTCGACATCCCGGTCGACCTGTCGCGGGCGGACATCCCCTACGAGCCGGTCACCGACCTGAAGCTGCCCGGCTACCAGCCGACGACCGACGGCAACACCAAGCAGATCCGCCAGGCCGCCAAGGCGCTGGCCAGCGCGCGCCGCCCGGTCCTCTACGTCGGCGGCGGCGTGATCAACGCCGGCGCCTCGCCCGAGCTCGTCGAGCTGACCGAGCTCGGCCGTTTCCCGGTCACGTGCACGCTGTTGGCGCTCGGAGCGCTGCCCGGCACGCACGACCAGTGGCTCGGGATGCTCGGCATGCACGGCACCCGCACCGCGAACTACGCCATGGACGAGGCCGACCTCATCTGCGCGATCGGTGCGCGCTTCGACGACCGGATCACCGGCAAGCTCAGCGAGTTCGCCCCGCGCGCGAAGTTCATCCACATCGACATCGATCCGGCCGAGATCTCCAAGAACGTCCCGGCCCACATCCCGATCGTCGGCGACGCGAAGAACATCCTCGGCAAGCTGGTCAAGGAGTACCGCGCGCTCGAGGGCGTCGACAACAGCCGCCTGGACGCGTGGTGGCAGCGCATCGGCGAGTGGCAGGCCAAGCACCCGCTGCGCTACGACGACTCCGACGGCACCGAGATCAAGCCCCAGCGGCTCGTCGAGGCGCTCTACGAGGCGACCGACAACGGCAAGTGCGTGCTGTCGACGGACATCGGCCAGCACCAGATGTGGGCGGCCCAGTACTTCCACTTCGACGGCCCACGCAACTGGATCCAGTCCGGTGGCCTCGGCACGATGGGCTTCGGGCTGCCCGCCGCGATGGGCGCCAAGGTCGGGCGGCCCGACGAGCTGGTCGTCTGCCTGGCCGGCGACGGCTCGGTCCAGATGAACATGCAGGAGCTGTCGACGTGCGCCACCGAGGGCATCGACATCAAGGTCGTGATCATGAACAACGGCTACCTCGGCATGGTCCGCCAGTGGCAGGAGCTGTTCTGGGACAAGCGCTACAGCCAGGTGGACATGGGCGAATGGCCGGACTACGTCAAGCTCGCCGAGGCCCACGGCGCGACCGGCTTGCGGCTGACCGACAAGAGCTCGCTCCTCGGCGACCTGCGCGAGGCGCTCGCCACGCCCGGCCCGGTGATGGTCGACGTGCGCGTGACGCGCGAGGAGAACGTCTACCCGATGATCGCGCCCGGCCAGGCCGCGCGCGACATGGTGGGATGACCGCGAAGCGGGCATCCAGTCACCTGCGGCCGGAGGCCGTGGGATCCCATCAGGACGCGGGGCTGGATGCCCCGCGGAGGTAACCCTATGGGCGAGCCCGGCACCAAGGAACTGCTGTCGCTCGAGGAGCTCGAGGCCAGCGGCGGCCTGCGCACCGGGCGCAAGCACGTCCTGTCGATCCTCGTGGAGAACAAGCCCGGCGTCCTGACCCGCATCGCGGGGCTCTTCGCCCGGCGCGGGTTCAACATCGACACATTGACCGTGGGGCCGACCGACGACGAGGCCGTGTCACGGATCACGCTGACCCTCGACGGGGCGATGCACCCGATCGACCAGGTCACCAAGCAGCTGCACAAGCTCATCAACGTGCTGAAGATCCGCGACCTCGAGCCGGCCGACACGGTCGCGCGCGAGCTCTGCCTGTTCAAGGTCGCCGCCGAGGGCACCGCCCGCGGCGAGGTCATGCAGATCTGCGAGATCTTCCGTGGCAAGGTCGTCGATGTCACCAAGCGCTCGATCATCCTCGAGATAACGGGGACGACCGAGAAGATCGAGGCGTTCGAGCGGATGGTCCGCCCGTTCGGCCTGATCGAGATGATCCGGACCGGCGAGATCGCGATCTCGCGCGGCCGCGGCGAAACCTGACGCTTCGCGGGCGTCTCGCCGCGCCTGACGTCGTCGCTCGCGGCCGGTCCGTGCACGAGCACTGTCCCGGCCGCGCTCCTAGTCAGCCACGCCGATCCGCACGCGAAACGTCAGGTTTTCTGGGAACTAACTCCGGACCCGGTTACGGCTTAGGAAGCGGCGGCGCGGGGCCTCGTCGGCCTCGTCGCGGTCGTCGATGCCGTCGCCGTCCACGTCTATGTCCCGGTTGACGACGGTGCGGTCATCGGTGCGGTCGTTGCTGGAGCGGCCGCGGGTCGCGGTTCCGGCTGTGGTGGTGGCCGAGAGCTCGTCCTCGTAGGCGGCGTCGCGGACGCTGCGGACCGCGAGGCGGCCGAGTGCGAACGCGGCGAGCGCCGTGATCAGTGCGCCGAGGCCGTAGAAGAACCCGAGCTCCTCGATCGCGCGCAGCGTGGTGCCGCCGTTGGGCGAGCCGGCGGCGCTGGCGCCGTCGTTCCACAGCGTGCTGACCGTCTGGCCGACGATGAACCAGATGCCGCCCGCAAGCGCGAGCCAGGTGCCGGTGACGGCGCGGAGGCGGTGACGGCTGCCAAGCACGATCAGCCCGCCGAGCACCACTGCGGCGCCGGGCAGGATCGACAGCCAGAGGCGCCCGGAGGTGTAGTCCCAGGTGGTGTCCGAGCCGATGGAGTAGTCGAAGTACGGGCCGATGAACGGGACGAACCCGCCCCACAGGCCCAGCAGGATCAGCAGAAATCCGTCGAATGCACCCTTGCTGCGACGAATGCGCACAGGAAGCCTCCCTTAGGTCCGTTGCAGATGGTCTACCCGGGTAACGCGCCAACTAGTGGCGGGGTTGGCTCCGTAGACTCGGAGCGGATGGCGATCGCGGCCGGCCAGCGGGACGGGTTTGCGCTCGATGCGGGCACCCGCGAGCGGTTGACGCGCCACGCCGAAGCGGCGGTTCGCCGCGCGCGACGGACCGCCGGTGAGGCGCTCGCCTCGGTGACGATGGTGCTCGACGGCGCGGTCGATCCGGCGGCGGTGATCGCCGCCTCACGGACAGGCGGCGAGCCGTGGTTCGTGCTCGAACATCCCGACGACGGTGGCGCGGCGCTCGCGGCGCTGGGCTGCGCACGATCGATCGAGGCGACGGGCGCGCGGCGGTTCGAGGATGTCGCGCGCGGGTGGCGGGGGCTGGCGGCCGAGGCGGCGGCTGATCCGCTCGATGGTCCCGCCGGCAGCGGGCTGATCGCCGTGGGCGGCTTCGCCTTCGAGCCGGCCGGCGGCGACGCGTCGCACTGGAGCGGCTTCGCGCCCGCATCGCTGCACGTGCCCGACGTCGCGATCGCGCGGCGCGACGGCGAGACGCGGCTGACGGTGACCGTCGCCGCCGCTCCCGACGACGCACCCGAGGACCTCCTCGCTCGCGCCGACGCGCGGCTGGAAGCGATGAGCGTCGCGACGCTGCCGCTGCTGGACCCGAGCCCGGTACGGCCGGCGCGCGTGGCCAGCGCGATGCCCCCCGAGCACTACGTCGGGGCCGTCGAGCGCGCCGTGGAACGCATCCGCGGCGGCGCGCTGGAGAAGGTCGTGCTAGCGCGCGAGGTGCTCGTCCACGCCGGCGCGGCGCACGACGCGGCCGCCGTTCTGGGCGTGCTGCGCGAGGTGTTCCCGTCCTGCTTCGTGTTCGCCGTCGGCCGCGGCGAGAAGGCGTTCGTCGGCGCCACACCGGAGCTGCTGGTACGCCGCCAGGGTTTTCGCGCCTCGACGCTCGCTCTCGCGGGCACCACGCGCCGCAGCGCCGATCCGGCCGTCGACGACCACCTCGGCGAGCAGCTCCTGCGCTCGACCAAGGACCGCGCCGAGCAGGCGATCGTGGCCCGGCGCATCGAGCGAACCCTGCGCCCGCACTCCGTCTGGGTCGCGGCGGCCGACGAGCCCGTGGTGGTCAAGATGGCCAACGTCCAGCACCTCGCCACGCCGATCCGCGCGCAGCTGCGCGATGCGATCGGCCTGGTCGACCTCGCCGGCGCACTGCACCCGACTCCCGCGGTCGGCGGGGAGCCGTTCGACGTCGCGGCGCCGCTGATCCCGGCGCTGGAGGGGTTCGATCGCGGCTGGTACGCCGGGCCGATCGGGTGGACCGACGCGCACGAGGACGGCGAGCTGTGCGTCGCGCTGCGCTGCGCGTTGCTCGAAGGCCGCGAGGCGCGCTGCTACGCCGGCGTCGGCGTCGTGGCCGACTCCGACCCGCAGGCCGAGCTGGCCGAGACCGAGGCCAAGCTCGAGGCCCTGCTACCGGTCCTGAGCGCCTAGCTGCGCGGCGACCGCTTCCCAGACGCGCCGGTGCAGCGCGACGTTCTCGCCGCGGTCGGTGCGGACCTCGAGGATCGTACGTGCCCTCGGAGGACTCCAGACCGGCGTGGAGCTCGTCGACGGTCGTGACGAGCGTGTGGCGCGCGCCGTAGAGCTCGGCGGCGCGGGCGATGTCGAGGCCGGTCGGTGTGGCGACGTGCTCCTCGAAGACGTCGGTCTGGGTGGCGACGGGGAGGAAGTCGAAGATCCCGCCGCCGGCGTTGTTGAGCACCACGATCGTCAGCGGGATCCCCAGCCGCGTGCCCGCGAGCAGTC
>CAWGTD010000010.1:0-6750 GCA_963825415.1 uncultured Actinomycetes bacterium
CGTCGATGGGGATGACGGTTGCCATACGGGCGACGCTATCCGGCAGAGGCGCCGACATGGGCTCCGCGTCATTTCACGAATCGATAGCCCATCCCGGGCTCGGTCAACAGGTGGCGGGGCTTGGGCGGATCCGGTTCGAGCTTGCGGCGCAGTTGGGCGACGTACACGCGGAGATAGTTGGTCTCGGTCTCGTACGCCGGCCCCCACACCTCCTGAAGCAGCTGGCGCTGCGAGACGAGCTTTCCCTCGTTGCGCACGAGCACCTCCAGCAGGTGCCATTCGGTGGGCGTCAGGCGGACCGTCGTTCCGTCGGCGGTCGTCGCGCGCTTGGCCGCGAGATCGATCGTGAATGCGGCGGTCTCGACCAGAGGGAGGCTCTCGCCGGCAGGGGAACGGCGAAGCGCGGCCCGCAGCCGGGCGAGCAACTCGTCCATGCCGAACGGCTTGGTGACGTAGTCGTCGGCGCCGGCGTCCAGCGCGTCGACCTTGTCTCCCTGGCCGGCGCGAGCCGAGAGCACGAGGATCGGCGCCTCCGTCCATCCCCGGAGCCCGCGGATCACATCGCTGCCGTCCATGTCGGGCAGGCCGAGGTCGAGGATGACCGCGTCGGGTGGCTTGGCCGCCGCCGATGCCAGCGCCGCCGCCCCGTCCGCGGCCGTGAGAACCTCGTAGTCGCGCCCGCGGAGGTTGATCGCCAGCGCCTGGCGCAGGCCTTTCTCGTCCTCGACGACGAGGATCCGGGTCATGGGGCGAGCGGGAGCCGCATCCGCATCGTCAGCCCGCCACCGGACGAGCCGTCGGCGACGAGGGCGCCCCCCATCGCCTCGGTGAACCCCTTGGCGACCGACAGGCCCAGACCGAGGCCTCCGCCCGGGTTCTGGTCGCTCATGCGCTGGAAAGGCCGGAACAGCCGGTCGCGCTCGTCGGCCGGGACGCCGGGCCCGTGGTCGACGATCGAGAGCTTCGCGCTCTCGCTCCCGGCCACCGCTTCGATCTCCACCTGCCCTCCCCCGCCGTGGCGGAGCGCGTTCTCGACGAGGTTCACCAGCACGCGTTCGAGCAGGCCCGCGTCCACGAGCACCAGCGGCAGGTCGTCGGGCACGTCGATCTCCACGCGGTCGACCGCTCCCGGCACCGCCAGCACCGCGGCGTTGACGACCTGGTCGAGCGGCACAGCCTCGACCTGGACGGTCAAGGCGCCGGCCTCCAGGCGGCTCGCGTCGAGGAGGTTCGTGACGATTCCACCGAGCCGGTCCGCCGACTCCTCGATCGTCGACAGGAGCTCCTCGCGGTCGGCCGGTGACCAGTCGACGTCGGTCTGGCGCAGGGTTCCGACCGATGCCTTGATACCGGCGAGCGGAGTCCGCAGGTCATGCCCGACGGCCGCCAGAAGAGCGGTTCGCTGCTTGTCGGCGACCGCCAGGCCCTCCGCTTCCCGCGCCTGCACGCTCAGCCGGCGACCGTCGTAGGCGGTGTGCGCGGCCGACGCGAAGGCCTGCAGCACCCGCTGGTCCTCCGCGAACAGTGCGGGCCCGCGGCCGACGAGCCGCAGGTCCCGCCCGATCGGGACATCGAATCGGAGGGGCTCCTGGGTGGTCCAGCCGGCCCGCTCGACCTCGCGCCACTCGTGGGTGCCGTGATCGCGCTCCTTGAGCACGACCGCCTCCATGTTGAAGGTCTGTCGCGCGCGCTCGAGGATCGTGCGCAGCGTCTCGTGCTCGACGAGATCGGCGCCGGCGAGCGCCGACAGCGTGTCCGCCTGCTGGGCGGCCTCCTCGGCCGCGCGAGCGCGGCGGGTCGCGAGCTCGACGGTTCCGCTGACCACTCCCGCGACGACCACGAAGACCACGAGCGCCACCGCCTGGTCGGCGTGTTTGACGTCGAGGGTGTGAAGCGGGACGACGAAGAAGTAGTTGATGAGCAGCGCGGCCGCGACCGCCGAGAGCAAGGCCACGGCGATGCCGCCGACGACTGCGATGACCACCACGGCCAGGAGGTAGAGCAGTACCTCGCCCTCCAGCGAGAGCGACGAGTCGGTGTGGTCGAGCAGCAGCGTCAGCAGCGGAAGCCCGGCCATCGCCAGCAGCAGGCCAACGAGCTGGCGCCGGCGGCCGACGCTCTGGCGAGGCGCACGCCGCGTGGGGACGTCCTCGTCGAGCAGGTCTGTATCTGGGACGTAGGTGAGGCGCGCGCTGATGCTCACAGTTTCCTCCCAGCAGCCGTCGGCGTTGCGCCGTTCGTATCGCCGAGCACCCACGGCACGCTCGTGACGGTCACCGCGGGTTCGAATCGAAGGCGAGCCTTGAGACGCAGCGCGGTCTGGTTGTGCAGCACGTGCTCCCACCAATGCTCGACCACGTACTCGGGAATCACGACCGCGATGACGTCGCCGGGATGCTCGCGGCGCAGCGTGCGCACGTAGCGCACGAGCGGTCTGACGGTTTCGCGATAGGGCGACTCGACCACGACGAGCGGCACCGGCACTCCGCGGCGCTCCCAATCGCCGGCGACCGAGTGCTCGGGATCGTCGGCCACCGTGACAGCCCGCAACGACGCCGGGGCCATCGCCTGGGCGAAGGCGAGCGCCCGCAGCGTGGGCGCCAGCAGGTTCGAGACAAGGACGAGAACGTGCACGCGGCTCGGTAGCGCCACCCCAGACGGAGCCGGCGTGAGCTCCTGTTCAACGCGGTGGTAGTGGCTCCGGACCGCCTTCATCGCCGCGAACAGGATCGGCGCAGCGAGGACCACGATCCACGCGCCCTGCGCGAACTTCGTGATCAGGACGATGACGAAGACGACGCCCGTCGCCACGGCTCCGCCGCCGTTGAGCAGCTGCTTGCGGCGCAGGGCGCGCCGCTCGCCGTCGGGCAGGTCGGCCCGGACCAGCTCGCGAGCCCAGTGGCGAACCATCCCGGCCTGACTCAGCGTGAAGGACAGGAACACGCCGAGGATGTAGAGCTGGATCAGCCGGGTGACGCTCGCGTTGAACGCCACGATCAGCAGGACCGAGACGCCGCCCAGCAGCACGATCCCGTTGGAGAAGACCAGGCGGTCGCCGCGGTGCGAGAGCTGGCCCGGCAGGAACCGGTCGCGCCCCAGCAGCGACGCGAGCACGGGAAAGCCGTTGAACGCGGTGTTCGCGGCGAGGATCAGGATCGCGGCGGTGAACGCGTTGAGGAGGTAGAACGGCACGGTCTGCCCGAACGAGGCGATCGCTATCTGGCTCAGAGCCGTGCGCTGAACCCCGTGAGCGCCGATCAGGGCCGACGGATCCTCGGCCATGTGGACATGCGCGGCGATCGCCAGGCCCGTGATGCCGACGAACATCGAGATCGACAGCACGCCCATGATCAGCAACGTCGTGGCGGCGTTGCGGCTCTTCGGCTCCTCGAATGCCGGCACCCCGTTCGATACCGCCTCGACACCGGTCAGCGCCGTGCACCCCGAAGCGAACGCGCGCAGGAGCAGAAAGACGGTGAGCAGCCCACCGGTATGCGCGACGTGCCGCAGCTCGTAGTGAGCGCTCTCCGCCGTGATGCCGTCGCCGAACAGCACCTTGCCGAAGCCGACCGCGAGCATTGCGTAGACGATCAGGACGAACCCGTAGGTCGGTATGGCAAATGTGCGGCCGGACTCCTTGATCCCCCTCAGGTTCACCACGGCGAGCACGGCGACAGAGACGACCGAAAGCGCCACGGCGTGCCGCGTCAGGCTGGGCACCGCGCTCGTGATCGCGGCCACGCCCGCGACGACCGACACGGCGACCGTCAGGACGTAGTCGATCAGCAACGCCGTCGCCGCCACCAGGGCGGCGTCCTCACCCAGGTTGGCGCGGCTCACGGCATAGGCGCCGCCGCCGTTCGGATAGGCGTGACACGTCTGGCGATAGGACGCCACCACGATCACCAGGAGCGCGACCACGATCGCCGCGACCCAGGGGGTGAGGTAGAGCAACCCGAGGCCCCCGAGCCCGAGAACGAGCACGATCTGCTCGGTGGCGTATGCCACCGACGACAGCGGGTCCGAGCAGAACACCGGCAGCGCCAGGCGCTTCGGCAACAGCGTCTCCTCGAGGCGGTCGCTCCGCAGCGGCTCGCCGACGACCGCCCGCGCCACGGAGCCGGAGAACGTTGCCATGACGCCGGTGTACCGGTGCCCGCGCCGGCGCTCGGCGATCTTGACGCGGTCCTAACGGCCGCGGCTGCAACCTTGACGTCGTCTTGACAGGTGTAGCGTCCAAGCGATGGCGCTCGTCAACGCCCAATGCCGGCTGGCGGCCCGCCCGGTCGGGCTGCCCAAGGAGTCCGACTGGGACTACGTCGAGGAGCCGGCCCCCGAGCCCGCCGACGGGCAGGTGCGGGTCCAGGTCGAGTACCTCTCGCTCGACCCCGCGATGCGCGGCTGGATGAACGCCGGGCGCTCCTACATCCCGCCCGTGGGCATCGGCGAGGTGATGCGCGCCGCGGGGATCGGGCGGGTCATCGACTCCAACCATCCCGACCACGCGGTCGGCGACCACGTCCAAGGCGTCTTCGGCGTGCAGCGCTACGCCGTGGCAGATGGCGGCGCGGTGACGGCGGTCGACACCGACCTTGCTCCCGCGCCTGTGCACCTCGGTGCCCTGGGCATCAGCGGGCTGACGGCGTACTTCGGGCTGCTCGACGTCGCGGGCGTCGAGGCGGGCGAGACCGTCGTGGTCTCCGGTGCGGCCGGTTCGGTGGGCAGCGTGGTCGGGCAGATCGCCCGCATAAAGGGAGCACGGGCGATCGGCATCGCCGGCGGGCCGGACAAGTGCCGCTGGCTGGTCGACGAGCTCGGCTTCGACGGTGCGATCGACTACAAGGCCGGCGAGCTGCGCGCCCAGCTGAAGGAGCATGCTCCCGACCGCGTCAACGTCTTCTTCGACAACGTCGGCGGCGAGGTGCTCGACCAGGTGTTGCTGCGCCTCGCGCGCGGCGCGCGGGTGGTGCTCAGCGGGGCGATCTCGCAGTACAACGCGACCGAGGCGATGTCCGGGCCCGCCAACTACATGCAGCTGCTCGTCAACCGCGCGTCGATGACCGGCTTCGTGATCTTCGACTACGCCGCCCGCTTCCCGGAGGCGAGCGCACAGCTCGCGGCCTGGCTGAAGAGCGGTGAGCTGCAATCGCGCGAGGACATCGTCGAGGGCGACGTCGCCCAGTTCCCCGAAGTCCTGCTGCGGCTTTTCAACGGCCAGAACACGGGGAAGCTCGTCCTCTCCCTATGCCGAGACAGCTGAAGTACGTCGACCCCAACCGTCCGCGCGGCTGGTTCAGCCGCGCCTATGCCGTGTTCTCCACGACGCGCTTCGCAAGGTTCGTCTCGGCCAACGTCCTCTGGAAGCTCGATCCGTACCTCCTGCGCCTCACGCGGGGCCGCTTCGGCATGGGCCTCGTCCTCCCCACCGCCCTGCTCGAAACCCGCGGCGCGAAGAGCGGCGCACTGCGACGCAACGCGGTCATCTACTTCCACGACGGAGATCGGGTGACGATCGTCGCCTCGAAGGCAGGAGCCGAGAAGCACCCCGCGTGGTTCCACAATCTTCGTGCCAACCCCGACGTCACGTTGGGCGGCATCGCCATGCGGGCGACCGTGGTCGCCGAGGAAGGTGAGCGGGATAGGCTCTGGACGCTCGCCGACCGTGTCTTTGCGCCCTACGCGATCTACCGCCGCGACGCGGCGAAGGCGAACCGGGCGATCCCGATCGTCCAGCTCACCGCTCGATGATGACGTTGCCGGAGTTGCACTTGGCCGACTGGCGCGCGACGCGCGACACGCTGCATCTCTACAGCCAGATCGTCGGCAAGATCCGGCTGGCAACCACCGCCCCGCGCAACCACTGGTGGAACGTCCCGCTCTACGTCGACGTGCGCGGTCTCACGACGCGGCGGCTGCATCACCGCGGCACGACGTTCGAGATCGCAATCGACTTCGTCGATCACGCGGTGGTCGTCCGGACGGCCGACGGACGCACGAAGTCGTTCGAGCTCGGCGACGGACTGCCGGTCGCGGAGTTCGATGCCCGCCTCCACGCGCTGCTCGGCGAACTCGGCGTCGACGTCGAGATCAAGGAGGAGCCCTTCGGCGTGCCGATGACGACGCCGTTTCCGCAGGACTCCGCGCACGCGTCGTGGGATCGCGACGCCGTCGCGCGCTTCGGCCGGATTCTGGACTGGTCGGACTCGGTGTTCGAGGAGTTCAGCGGCTGGTTCAACGGCAAGACGAGCCCCGTGCATCTGTTCTGGCACGGCCTCGACCTTGCCGTCACCCGGTTTTCCGGCCGGCCGGCCGCGCCGATCGACGCCGACGCCGTCACCCAGGAGGCCTACTCGCAGGAGGTCATCTCGTTCGGGTTCTGGGCCGGCGACGACAACGTCGGTGACGCCGCTTACTACTCCTACACCGCCCCGGAGCCGGAGGGGCTGCGCGACCAGCCGCTGTCCGCCGGCGAATGGATCGAGTTCGGCGCGGGCTCGCTGGCGATCCTCCCCTACGAGGCCGTACGCACCGCTCGCGATCCCAGACAAGGACTGCTCGCGTTCCTCCAGAGCGCCTACGAGGCCGGTGCTCGCCTGGCCGGCTGGGACAGCGCCGGCTTCGAGTCGAACTGGTGCCCCAGCCCGACCCAACTGCAAGAGCTCCACGCCAGCGCCGCGGCCACCTTCGGGCGATGAGGTGAGCTAGCCGGCCCGTTGCGCAAGGATCACCCGGTGCCCGGGTGGTGCAATT
>CAWGTD010000011.1:0-7139 GCA_963825415.1 uncultured Actinomycetes bacterium
TTCGTTTTAGTCTCGTACTAATGAATACGGCGCGCCCCTATCGGATGGAGACCCGAGCCGCGGCCGCCGAGGCGACGAAGGGGCGGATCCGCGACGCCGCCCTCGATCTTCTGTTGGCGCGCTGGTACGACGAGGTCACGATCGCGGCGGTCGCCGGCGCGGCCGGGGTCTCGTCCCAGACGGTCGTCAACCACTTCGGCGCCAAGGACGCGCTCGCGGCGGCCGCGTTCGCCGAGATGAGCCGGCGGATCGTCACGCAGCGCGACGTGGAGCCCGGCGACGTGGCGGCGGCCGTTGCCGCCGTCGTCGCCGACTACGAGGTCACCGGCGACGCCGTGATCCGGATGCTCGCGCTCGAAGGGCGCGTGCCGGCAGTCGCGCCGATTCTCACCGCGGGCCGCGGCTATCACCGCGATTGGGTGGCCCGAACCTTCGGCGCATCCGGCGAGCTGCTAGCGCTGCTCGTGGTCGCCACCGACGTCTACAGCTGGAAGCTCCTGCGCCGCGACCAGGGCCTCTCGCCAGAGGCCACGGTCGCAGCGTTGGATCGGTTGGTGCAGAGTCTCATCGACAGCAAGGAGTAGTTGTGATGTCCGAGAGCAAGGATGTTCTGTTCGCGATCTGGGAGGGCGGCGGCAACGTCCCTCCGCAGCTGAGCGTCGCCGGCGCACTCGTGCGGCGCGGCCACCACGTCCGCGTGCTCGCCGACGCGATCCTGCGTGAAGAGGTCGAGGCCGTCGGCGCCGAGCACGTCGCATGGACGCGCGCGCCCCAGCGCACGACATGGGACCCGTCGGGTGTCCTCGTCAAGGACTACGAGGCCCGCACTCCTGCCGGCGCGTTCGCTCGTCTGCGCGACGGGATCATCACCGGGCCGAGCGCGGCCTACGCGGCGGATACCTCGGCGGAGATCGAGCAGCGCCGGCCCGACGTGCTCGCGCGTGACTACCTGCTGCCCGGGCCGGGCATCGCAGCCGAGGCGGCGAAGCTGCCCTCCGTGGTGCTCGTCCACTCCTTCCCGGGTGTGCCCGAGTGGGGTGTCCCGCCGATCGGCCCGGGCTTCAAACCCGCCAAGGGCCCGCTCGGGCGCCGGCGCGACGCGCTGGTGGGCAAGATGAACCGGCGGATGCTCGACAAGGGCCTGCCGGCGCTGAACGCCGCCCGCGCCGAGCAGGGGCTGGGGCCGGTGACGTCGGCCATCGAGCAGCTGCTGGCGGGCGATCGCCTTCTCATGATCGTCAGCCGCGCCTTCGATTTCGCCGAGTGCTCGCCGCCGGACAACGTCGTCTACGTCGGGCCACGCCTGGCCGATCCGGCCTGGGCGGAGGACTGGACGCCCCCGCCCGGCGACGAGCCGCTGGTGCTCGTCTCGATGAGTTCGACGTTCATGGACCAGGCCGACGTGCTGCGGCGCGTCATCGCCGGGCTCGGCGAGCTCGGGGTCCGCGGACTCGTCACGACCGGGCCCGCCGTCGACCCCGCCGACATCGAGGCCCCGCCGAACGTGAGCGTCGTCCGTTCGGCGCCGCACAGCGTGGTCCTCGAGCACGCGGCCGCCGTGGTGACCCACGCGGGCCACGGCACGCTGATCAAGGCCCTGGCGGCGGGCGTGCCGGTCGTGGCGCTGCCGATGGGGCGCGACCAACTCGACAACGCGGCTCGACTCGAGGTCGCCCACGCCGGCATCCGCGTCAAGCCCGGGGCGAAGCCTGCGCGCATCGCGGCCGCGGTGCGATCGGTGCTCGAGACGCCGGGCTACGCGGCCGGGGCGCGGCGCATCGCTGATGCGATCGCCGACGAGCTTCGCTCCGACCGCGCGGTGGCGGAGATCGAGGCGCTCGCGCGCCCCGATCGCAGCCACTCGGAGGTCAGCCGGCGAAGTGCGGCTTAGGCGTCGGGAAGGGGCGCCAGTAGGTCAGCCGCACGGTGGTCCCACCGCTGGTCGGCTGGGTGTACGTCACGCGCGCCTTGACCCGATGGATCTCGCTGCTCTGCTTGCGCGGGTTGATCTTCATCTTGAACTTCTTGCGCCCGGGCTTGGCGTTGACCGTCCCGATGCGCTTGCCGTCGACGTAGAAGACGACCTTCGCGATCTCGCGTCCGGTCACGACGACCGTGAACGGGCCGTGGACGAGGCCGTGCGGGCCGGCCAGGTGCGCCGAGCCGACAGGTGTCGGGAGCGCCGCCGGGAAGCTGACGGGCGGGTTCGGCGCGTCCGCGGGGGTCGGTACGACGGTGTCGGCCGGGGGCGTGGTGTCCGTGGGCTCGGTCGCGCCGCCGCCGCCGCTCGGGGCGGCCACGTAGCAATCGGTGCGGGTGATGGTGTTCGTGTCGAGGTTGACCGCCTTCGAGCGCCTGGTCAGGATCCGGCCCTCGACCGTGGCGCCGGTGCCGAGCACGCTCGCGCCGAGTGACATCGTGGTGCCCTTGAACGCGCTGCTCGTGCCCAGGGTCACGCCCTGGGTCGCATCGGAGAGCTGCCAGAAGATGTTGCAGGTGCTCGGTGCGGAGCCGCCGTTGACGATGTTCACGGAGCCGCCGGCGGCCGCTGCGGTGATCAGGCCTGTCCCCTGGAAGATGAAGACCGCGTTGGGGTCGCCACCGAAGTCGAGCGTGAGGCCGGTGTTGATCTGGAAGGCGCCGTGCGCTGTGGACTCATAGACCCCGGGGAGCAGCGGGTTCGCCGGTGTACCGGTGAGTGAGAGATCGACGGGAACCGTGTTCGTGACCGCCTGGCCGGCAGCGTTGAAGTAGGCGAGATCGAGGTCGTCCTGGGCGGTGGCGGCCGCTCCGTCGGTGATGTGCCGCGCCCCGCTGGGCTGGGTCACAAAGTCCGGGTTGGGCCCGTCGAAGCCGGTGATCGCGCTCCCCGTCGAGAGCCCGATGTCGCCGCTGACCGTGGTCGCGCCGGTATTGGTGATCGTCGAGCCGCCGAGGATGGCGTACGAACTCGCGGTGCCGAGGGGCACCGACGTGGCGGCCGCCGCGCTGCTCGCGAATGCCACCGTCAGCGCCAGCACCAGGCCGACGAGGGTGAGGGTGCGACCGGCGCCGAAGAGGCGCCTGCTGGACTTGCGGTCGACGTGGTCAACCATGGTGATCCTCCCGTGCGGCATCACTACCGCGATGGACTTGGAGGATTCAGATTGGCGCTACGCGTTCAGCCTTGGTCGGACGGACCTAGAACGGCGTCAGGCTCAATACTCCCTGTAGCCCAGTTATCGCCCAGTTGCCGGGGAATCGTGAATTCTGGGCGCCAGAGCGGACCATCAGCGGCGCTTGGAACGCCGATCAGCAGGATTCGTGGCGCGCGCGCGATGCCGCTGCGACCATGCCGGCAGTGACCCGCCGCGCCTGGATCGCCTTCGCCACCGTCTCGGTGCTGTGGGGAGTGCCGTATTTCTTCATCAAGGTCGCGCTCGACGAGGTCCATCCGGTGTTCCTCGCCTGGAGCCGCGTCGCGCTGGGCGCTGTCGTGCTGTTGCCTGTCGCGTGGCGGGTCGGTGCGTTGCGGGGCGTCCGCGAGCGCTGGCGGGCGGTCGTGGCTTTCTCCGTGATCGAGATTGCCGTGCCCTTCACTGCCATACCGGTCGGCGAGCGGTTCGTCTCGTCGTCGCTTGCCGCGATCATGATCGCCGCGGTGCCGCTCACCATCGCGGTGATGGCGGCGCGGGTCGATCCCTCCGAACGACCCACCGGGCTGCGGCTGGTCGGACTGTTCGTCGGCCTGGCAGGAGTGGTGGCTCTCGTCGGCATCGACGTCGCCGGCAACCCGCGCGAGCTCATCGGCGTGGGCTGCCTCGTGATCGCGACGCTCGGCTATTCGGCGGCGCCGCTGATCGTCCGGGCAAAGCTGGGCGCGCTGAACCCGATGGGGCCGGTCGCCGCCTCGCTGGTGATCTCCGCCCTGCTGCTTGCGCCCGCGGGTCTGGCGACCCTTCCCGACCAGGTGCCTTCGGACAAGGTGATTGGTTCGATCGTCGTGCTGGGCATCGCTTGTACCGCGGTCGCGCTCGCCGTGATGTTCGCTCTGATCGCCATTGCCGGCCCGAGCCGCGCCTCGGTGGTCACCTACATAAACCCGGTGATCGCGGTGGCGCTCGGCGTGTCTTTCCTCGACGAGAGCCTCGGTGCCGGCGCGGTCGCCGGCCTGCTGCTGATCCTCGCCGGGTCGTGGCTCGCCACGGGCGGCAGGCCGCCGGGCCGGCGTGCGCGGGTAGCGTTCGACGCCGGTGCTGACGGACTACCACGTCCATCTCCGTCCTGACGAGCTCGAGCACACCGCGGCGAGCGCGTTCACGGCCGCCAACGCCGAGCACTACCGCGAGGTGGCGAGCGAGCGCGGCATCGAGGAGCTGGGGGTCGCCGAGCACGTGCACCGCTTCGAGCAGGCGCTCGACGTGTGGGATCACCCGTTCTGGCGCGAGAACGCGCGCGACGACCTGGATGCCTACTGCGCATTCGTGCGCGAGCAGACCGACTTGCGGCTGGGGATCGAGGCGGACTTCGTGCCCGGTCGCGAGGACCGCATGGGCAACCTGCTGGAGGCTCGGGACTGGGACTTCGTGGTCGGGTCGGTCCACTTCCTCGGGGAGGGCGCCGTCGACTACGACGTCTACGACGTGTGGACCAGCGGCCGCTCGGCCGACCAGATCTGGCGCACGTACTTCACCTGGCTAGGCGAGGCGGCGGCGACCCGGATGTTCGACATCCTCGCCCACCCCGACCTCGTCAAGCACTGGGGCCCGGAGCGCCCGGTGCCGGAGAAGGACCTGCGCTTCTACTACGACCTCGCGATGGAGCAGATCGTCGACAGCGGCGTCGCCGTTGAGGTCTCGACCGCCGGGCTGCGCAAGCCGGTCGGCGAGATCTATCCGTCGCCGGCGTTCCTGGAGATGCTCGTCGACGCCAGCGTCCCGCTCGCGCTGTCGTCCGACGCGCACGTGGCCGACCAGCTCGGCCACCGCTACGAGGACGCCGTCGCGCTGCTGGGCGACCACGGCGTCTCCGAGATCGCGGTTTTCGAGAAACGCAACCGGCGGATGGAGCCGCTGGGATGACCCGCAGCGGTATCGGCTGGGACTCCCACCGCCTCGAGGCGGGACGGGCACTCGTCCTCGGCGGCGTCCGCATCGAGCACGACCGCGGCCTCGCCGGGCACTCGGACGCCGACGTCCTGACCCACGCGCTGATCGACGCCCTGCTCGGCGCCGCCGGTCTGGGCGATCTCGGGACGCACTTCCCGGACACCGACGAGGCGTTCGCCGGCGCCGATTCGCTGGAGCTGCTGCGCGAGGCCGTGCGCCGCGCCGCCGAGGCGGGCTACGCGCCCACGTACGCCGACACGACCGTCGTGCTCGAGCGCCCGAAGGTCGCCCCCCACCGCGAGGCGATGGCCTCGGCGCTGACCGAGGCCCTCGGCGCGCCGGTCAACGTCAAGGCCACCACCGGGCGAGGGAATCGGCTTCGTGGGCCGCGAGGAGGGCGTCGCCGCGTTGGCGATCGTCACCGTGCGCGACGCCTAGACGGTCAGCGCTCGCTCGACGATCGCGGCCCCGGCAGCGCCGGCAGGCAGCGTGCCGAACGACTTGTGCGGCCGTTCGGCCAGGCGTGTGGCGCAGAAGGCGTCGCCGACCTGCGGGTCGCGAGTGGCGAACCATCAGCGATGCCTGCAGCGCCAGCGCCAGGTCCTCGACGAGCGCGCGCGCCTGCCACTCGGGCTCTGCGGCGGCGATGTCGGCGAGCGCGGTGCGGCAGCGGTCGAGATGGCGGTCGAGCAGCGGGTCGGCGCCGCGGGCCAGCTCGCACTCGGCCAGGAACGCGTCGGTGGCCTCGGGCGCCTTGGCCATGGCGCGCAGTACGTCGAGCGCGACCACGTTGCCCGATCCCTCCCAGACGGTGTTGATCTGGATGTCGCGGTAGAACTGGGCGACGGGCGACTCCTGGGTCTCCACGTAGCCGTTGCCGCCCAGGCACTCGAGCGCCTCGGCGGCGAACGGCGCGCCGCGCTTGCTGACCCAGAACTTCGACACCGAGAGCGCCAGCCGGGAGAACGCGCGGTCGCCCTCGTCGAAGGCGCGCGCCAGGCGCAGCGCGAGCAGCATCGCGGCCTCGGATTCCATCGCGAGGTCGGCGAGCACGTTGGTCATCGCGGGCTGATCGGCCAGCACCGCTCCGAACGCGCTGCGGTGGCGGGTGTGCCACACCGCCTCGCCGAGCAGGCGGCGCATCATTCCGGCGCCGCCGATCAGCGCGTCGAGCCGTGTCCAGACGATCTGCTCGACGATCGTCGCCGTCCCGCGGCCCTCCTCGCCCAGGATGCGGGCGGGGAGGTGGTCGAACTCGACCTCGGCGCTGGCCAGGCAGCGCCCGCCGAGCTTGTCCTTCAGGCGCTGGATCCGAAAGCCGGGGTGGGGGCGCTCGGCCACGAAACAGGCGATCCCGCCCGGCGCCTGGGCGAGCGTGAAGAACATGTCGAAGACCGGGTGCGTGCAGAACCACTTGTGGCCGGTCAGCTCGTAGAAGCCGTCGCCGATCGGCTCGGCGACCGTCGTGTTGGCGCGCAGGTCCGACCCGCCCTGCTTCTCGGTCATCACCATCCCCGCCTGGGCGAAGCGGTCGTAGTCGGGGAGGTTCAGGCGCGGCTCCCACTCTGCCGCCTGCGCCGCGTCGCCCTGGCGCAGCGTCGGGGTGGCCGCGTAGTTGATCGAGATCGGGCAGCAGGGGCCGGTGTCGAGCTGGTTGAGCAGGTAGAACAGCCCGGCCCGCACGACGTGGGCGCCGGCGCGCTGCTCGCGCCACGGCAACGAGTTCACCTCGCGCTCGACGCCGAGGCGCAGCATCCAGTGCATCGACGGGTCGTACTCGACCTCGTCGACGCGGTGGCCCCAGCGATCGTGCTGGTACAGGCGCGGGAGGTTGCGCTGCGCGCGGCGCCGGTGACCGTCGGCCTCCTCGGACGCCACGACCGCCCCCAGGTCGCGCAGACGGTCCTCGCCCCACGCGCCGCCCTCGCGGTGAAGCGCCGCCTGCAGCGCGGGGTCGGCTTCGAAGGCGTTGTGCCCCAGGAATGGCGGCGGCTGGTTGAGGACCTCGTGGGTCACCGAAGCTGAATTAGCGGGCCTGGTCGCCATGCTGGC
>CAWGTD010000012.1:0-23671 GCA_963825415.1 uncultured Actinomycetes bacterium
TGGGCACACCTGCAACTATACAACTACGTAGTCGTATCGTTGTCGGAGGCGCGATGGCCCTCGTCCTCGACAAATCCCGCTGCTTCGGATGTTCGCCGATCGCTGGCTATCGTCTCGCGAAATCCCAGGAGGAGCGAGCATGGCCACGAACACCCGGCTGACCGTCGAAGAGCGCCTCGAGCGTCAGGAGAGCCGCAACGAGATCGCCGACCTCGTCTCCAACTACTGCCGCGGCACCGACTTGCGCGATCCCGAGCTCTTCATGTCGATCTGGCACGAGGATGCGACCTACGACGTGAGCGGCCCATTCAGCCTGTATCAGGACCACGAGGGCATCCGCGCCGGCATCGACGAGATCTGGGACGCGTTTCCCGAGACCCACCATTGGACGACCAATCTCGTCCTGGACTTCGCCGACGCCGACCACGCTACGGGCAAGGCCGATGTCATCTGCAAGTGCATCGACCACGACGGCAAGTTCGTGATGATGTCCGCGTCCTATCAGGACACCTTCGAGCGCCGCGACGGCACCTGGCGGTTCGCGCTCCGCTACCTCACCATCCACTATCGCCACAACGTGCCGTACGAGCTGTACGACGCCGTCGACGAGTAGACGGGGGCCAATGCCCCAGCGACCTCGCCCTCGTCCCCGACTGAGCGTCGGTCAACGGCGCACGCGCAGCGCGCGGAAGTTGCGCGTCCGCGCCTTGCGCTCGACGTTGGCCGCCGCGTCGACGGCCCGTGACCAGAGCTTGTAGTTCCCGCGCCGCAGACGACGGGGCAGTTGGATGTGCCAGCTCGCCTTGCCGCGTGCCTGTATGTAGCTCGTACGCAGGCAGCTGCGAGCGGGGCCGAACGTTCCACCGGCCCGCAGGAAGCGGCAGCGTCCGCCGGCAGCGCGGCCCACCGCGACGTACACGGTGACGAGACGGCCCTTGCCGCCGCGACAGCCGCTGTCGGTGGCGGTGCCGCTGATGCGCGTCCGCGACGCCCTCCTGATCCGCGAGCGCGGCGCACTCGAGTCGCGGCAGGCGCCGCCGGCGTCGGTGGCCGCGGTCGTCCCGGACGCCGCGGGCGGGACGCCCGTCGAGCCGCCGGGCGCGACCGTGCCGCGGCTCTGGTCGCCGGGCAGCGGCTCGTCCTTGCTCGTGACGTCGGCCAGGAAGGAGTACGGCTTCGCCAGGGAGTCCGGCGCGACGCCCGGACAGCGGCGCAGATCCGCGCACGTGAAGTCCCCGGTCACGATCGGCGAGTCGTAGTAGGTCGAGAACAGGTTGGCGTCGGTCGGATCGATCGCCTTCTCGGGGTCGTCGTCACGCCAGCGATCGGTGGCCAGACGCTCGCCCGCCGACGGATCGCCCTTGACGTAGCGGTCCATCCACGCGGTCGTGTACCAGGCGACGAGGTCCATCCCGCGGGCGGTCGCCTGGAACGCGGGGTTCGGGATGTAGGCGTACTCGAAGTGCCCACCGCCGCGGATGACGATCTCCCCCGCGTCGAGGCCCTGCTTGCGGAGCGCGTCGTAGCCCGCCTGCTTCTCGGTCCGCTGCGGCTCCTGCGTCTTCGGACTGCCGCCGAGCGGGTAGTCGCCGGCCAGCCCCAGCGCGGGCACCCGCGGCGGGACCGGGGTGCGCGTTTCGGGCGCCTTCGCGCACGCCGGAACCGAGCCCGCATCCGACGACCGCAGGTTGTCCCAGGCGACGATCGTCTTGACGCGCGGGTCGCGCTGGCCGACAAAGGAGACCGCGCCGGCGCCGAGCGACTGGCCGATGATCCCGACCCGCGCCGGGTCGAGCATGCCGTACAGCGGGTTGAAACCTGAAGAGCGCCCGTCGTTGACGCGCGCCGCCTGTTTGTCGACGTGCGACGTGCCGGTCGAGCACGACGGTCGCGGGGCGTACGGGCTCGCCGGGGACGAGAAGAAGAAGTCGAGCGCGTCCTCGGTGCCGTCGTAGAACGGCCCGCCGGACTGCGAGGGCACGCCGTCGTTGCGGTCCGCACCGTCGCCGTAGGTGTCGGAGTACCCCTGGCCCTGCGGCTCCCACGTCAGCACGACATACCCCGCCTTGGCAAGCGTCTGCGCGCCGAACCAGTAGAGCTCCTCGGGGGCCTGGACCGAGCCGTTGGTGATGACCACGCCGGGCCGCTTGGCGGGCCCTCGCTCGGTCCACCAGACGTGGCCCGAGAGCGTCGAGCCGTTGCGCTGGGTGAAGAGCACGGGCAGGACGTTGCCGTACCCGTTGCCCGCCCAGTCGTAGAGGCGCACGTCGCCCGCGCAGCCGTTCATCTTCTGCCAGCACAGCTGTCCGACGAAGTCGCGGCCGAACGGCTTGTCGGGCCCGTCGGTGGCGATTATCGATGCGGCGGCGGCCTCGTTCTCGGCTCCCCGCTGGGCGAGGAGGACGTTGAACTCGGGGGTGTAGTCGGTGCGCGCGCGCTCGTTGCCCTTGTCGAAGTTGTGCGCCTCGTAGGCGGGGTCGTAGGCGGCGAGCGCCGGCGCGCTGAGCGCGAGTAGTGCCGCCAGGGCGGCGAGGAGAACGAGGCGCATCGGCAATCTGCCCGTCGGTTTCAGCCCACGGCCGGCGCCGGATATGCGCTGGCCCGGCAAGGCTGGTTGAGCAGCGTGTTGCAAGCGGGGAGCGGAGCTTCGGCACGCCTCTGGGGAAGGGTGCCCAGGACCAGCCGCGAGGGGTGTTCGTGGTCGTGGAGGATCGTGTTCTGCGCCGCGGTGGGACGCAGGAGGAAGTTCCAGCCGCCGGTCTGGCTCGGTGTGTCGACGATCATGCGGATGGCGGAGCCTGCGCGGAAGACGTGGTCGAAGGGTAAGACCTCGACGCGGGCGAGCACCGGCGTCAGCGGCGTCAGCAGTTCGAGGTCTGACTGCTGATGGGTCTGGTACGGGCGGGTGACCGTCGACAGGTCGGGGTCGAGCTTGCGCTGCGAGGCCCGCAGCCAGCCGCGGGCCACGTAGGTCTCCTGGCTGTCCGGGCGGACCTCGGTGATCGTCACCTGCAGGTCGGTGTCGACGCTCGTCGAGGAGATCCAGAGATCGGCGCTGGCCGGCCCCAGCGTCTCCAGATCCCGCGTGAGCGGCTTCGTCGTCCACGCCAGCGCGCCGCCGGGCGGGACCGGCTTGTCCCAGAGCAGATTGCTCTGCCCGAACACGATGCCCTCCTCCATGCCGGCCGACGGGGCCGGCGAGAGGTAGGTCTCGCC
Source organism: uncultured Actinomycetes bacterium (assembly GCA_963825415.1). Lineage (GTDB taxonomy): Bacteria > Actinomycetota > Thermoleophilia > Solirubrobacterales > Solirubrobacteraceae > BP-464. The sequence goes on from CAWGTD010000012.1 coordinate 3,217, forward strand.
CGCCTCGCCGTCGGCGGGGCCGCCGCCCTCGAGCAATCCGCCCGAGTGGAGGTAGACGGCCGCCGGCTTCGTCTTCGGAGGCCACGACCTGAACGTGCTGATCCAGGAAGGGACGTTGACGCTCGCGGACCCCTCGGTGGCCTTGTGGGCCTCGTGCCAGATCTGCACGCGCGGAGTGGACTCGAAGCCGTTGTCCGCCCCACGGACGAACCGATCGAAGAACCGGACGACCTGGTCCTGGATCAGCGTGTTCGACAGCTCGCAGCCGGCGTGGTAGCCGTTGCTGCCGATGAACCACAGCAGCGAGGGCTTGATGCGCGGGAACAGCGTCCAAGCCGAGCGGCTGCCGACTTCGTCGTCCTGCCACGTGGTGCAGTTGAGGACGGGAACGTCGATCTTTGCGGCCGAGGCGCCGATCGCCTTCGACTGCCAGTAGTCGTCGTCCCACATGTGCGTGGCGCCGGCCACGACGATGTTGCTGGGGCCGTTCTGGGCGTGGGCAATCGCGAAGTTGGCCGCGCACTGAGGATCGCGTTGATTTGCGACGCCCGACACGGTGCCCGAGACATCGGCTGCGGGTTGGTCGCCCAGACCCCAGAACGCGCCGAACTCGCCGTTGGAGATGCCGCCCGGATAGCCGACGTCGCGGTAGACGTCGTCGATGATCTGGAACGGCGCGATGGCGGCCAGTCCGTGGGGTCGCAGCGCGGCGACGCCGGGCTGGCTCAGGCCCGGGAAGGAGTCGCCGAACATCCCGACCCGCCCCGTCGACCAGGGCTGCTTGGCCGCCCACTCGACCGCGGCCGCACCGTCGGCGTGCTCCTGGGGTGAGCGAAAGTCGAACGTTCCCGTCGAGCACCCGGTTCCTCGCATGCTGACCCCGAGAACCGCATAGCCGGCACCGACCAGCTTCTTGGCCATGTCGACGTCGTTGCAGGCGGTCGCCCCCGTGCCCTCGCAATAGCCGTCGTAGTCCATGGCCACCGGGTACTGGCCGTCGGCGGCCGGCAGCGTGACCGTGTAGCGCAGCTGCGTGCCGTCCTCGAGCGGGATGTAGCCCCACTTGTCGACGGACGCCTGCGCCGGGCCCGCAAGCCCGAGCACGAGGGCTGTCAGGCCGACCAGCAGCGAGGCATGGGCAGTTCTCCGGTAACGGGAGGGCATCGCAACCTTCAACGTCTGGCGGGCCCCGTCCTTGCGGTGGGTGCACAGCCTCGAGGTCGGGGCGATGATGTCGCCGATGGACTTCCTCGACCGGATCGGCCTCGAGCACCCGATCGTCCAGGCCGGCATGGGCGGCGGCGTCGCGGGCGGTGCGCTGGCGGGCGCTGTGTCCGCGGCCGGCGGGCTGGGGACCGTGGGAATCATGGCGCCGCGGGCCTTCGCCGGCGCCCTTGCGGACGCACGCCGCCGCGCTCCCGGCCGCCCGGTCGCCGCCAACCTGCTGGTGCCGTTCGTCAAGCGGGGGCACCTGGAGGCCTGTGCCACCGAGGGCGCGGCGCTCGTGGTCTTCCACGGCGGCTTTGCTCCGGCCGCCACGGCGGCGCTGCGGGAACGCGGCGTGCAAGTCTTCATGACGGTCGGTACCGCAGAGGAGGCCCGCCGGGCGCTCGCCGACGGCGCCGACGGGCTCGTTGCCCAGGGGGTCGAGGCGGGTGGGCACCTGATGGGCGTCGACCCGCTGGCAGACGCGCTCCCCCGGATTCTCGATGTCGCCGCCGACGCGCCGGTGCTGGCGGCGGGCGGAATCGCCGAGAGCACCGACGTGCGCCGCGTCCTCGCCGCCGGCGCGGCCGCAGCGGTCGCCGGCACGCGCTTCCTGCTCACGCCCGAGTCCGGCGCTCACGACGCCTACCGCCGCCGCGTCCTCGCGGCCGACCGCACGCTGGTCACCCAGCTGTTCGGCTTCGGCTGGCCGCTGCGCCACCGGGTGGTCCCCAACGCCGCCACCGACCGCTGGTGTCGCGGTGACGAGCGCGGCCCGCGCTGGCTGCGCCGCGTGAGCGATCTCACCGCGCCGCTTGGCGGCGCGCTACCGCTGAGCGCCACCGGCCGCATGGTTGCGCTTCAGCGCCCACGCCTGCCGCTGTTCTCGCCGGCCTTGCCGCTCGCCGGGATGCCCGAGGACACCGTCGACCGCGCTGCGCTCTACGCGGGCGAGACCATCCACCGCCTCCACGAGGTGATCCCCGCCGCCGAGGCGGTGGCCCGCCTGGCGCGGTAAGCCGGCGGTTACTTAGCCGGCTTGCCGCACGGGGCGAGGCTGTACAGGACGTCACCGCGATCGACGTAGATCTCACTCGACTTGACCACGTTGCCGCCGATCTCGCAGCTGAGCGTGTACTTCTCGATCGCGCCCGGGGTCGTGGTGGTCGTCTTGGTGTAGCGGTCGACCTTCAGTGACCAGTCGTTCTTGGGGCCGTAGTAGTTGACGACCCGCACGACGTAGTCGCCGTCGGCCGGGTCGGCGAGGTCGATCGACTCGTCCTGGGCGTTGCCGTTGGCCGAGGTCGCGACCTCCGTGAGCTTCCCGTCGGCCTCGCGCTTGTACAGCTCGAGGTCGTAGTCCTCGGTCGGGTCGGCGAACGTGAGCGTGAGCACGAGGCGGCCGAGGCTGTCGACGCGCAGATCCTGATCCTCGAGGTTCTTGTCCGGCGTCGGCGGGCGATCGGTGGGCGCCAGCGCGGTGGCGGGGTCGTCGGTGACCCACGCCGTCGTGTCCTTCTTCGGCGTGCGCGTCTCGCTCTGCGGCGTGTCGGACACGGTCGTGGTCGTCTTGCCGATCGTCTCGAACGGCCGGGTCGACGGGTTGACGTCCCAGGTGAACGCGCCCGAGGCGGGCACCGTCGTCGTCGTGTCGATCTTGTCGTCGACGCTCAGCGGGTCCTGGAAGCCCTGCGGGCACTTGCCGTCGGTGACCGGATACAGCGGACCACCGGTGAAGTAGATCGGCGTCTTCTCGGTGCCCACCGGGCAGTAGGGGCTCGTCTTCGTCTCGAAGGACTTGTGCAGGCGCAGGAGTGCGCCGGCGGGAGCCCGGCCCTTGAGGACCGCGTGATGGGTGCGGTCGGCCGAGGCCTCGCCGGCGAGCAGCAGCGCGTCGCGCAGGCCGCCGTGTGTTCCGGGAGCGCTCTCCGCGCGGTCATCCGCGTACTTGCCGGTCCACTGATCGACGAAGCCCGTCTGGTAGGGCTGGTGGAACGAGCCGTTCTCGGGCCCGATCTCGATCGTGTAGCCGAAGGTGCCGGCCGCGGCGTAGTTCCAGTCCTCGGTGGTCCCCGAGGTGTCGTAGAGCTCGAAGCCGTACTGGGACGTGTAGCCGGCGGCGTCGGCCATCCTGTCGCCCAGCGCCTTGAGCGCGTCCTCGTCGGGGGCCTTGCCGCCGTCGTGCACGCCCGGCGGGCGCAGGACGAGCGCTGCCACGTTGTGCAGCGTGATCAAGCCCGTGACCTGATGGGTCTGGCTGAAGTTGTGGACGGCCTGTGTCTCGGGCTCCGACCATGGGCCCGGGCCGTGATAGCTCTGCGACGTCGGATCGGGCGACGAGCCGGGGCCGCCCCAGAGCTGGCCGTAGTTGCGGTTCGGATCGACGCCGTACTGGAGCTCGCACGGGAAGGCCGGGTTGGGCACCTCGCCCGCGCAGGTCTTGCGGCGGTAGGTGAAGATTCCGCCGGGAGGCGCGATCGCCTCGACGGTCGACGGGGGTACGCAGCCGATCTGGCACGCGTCGAGGTTGGGCTCGCCGGTCGGGTCCTCGGTGGTGTCCACACCGACCGCGTCGCCGGCCGGCTCGAGGCCCTTCCAGACGCCGTTGTCGCGCAGCGCGTCGGCAGGATCGACGGCGGCGAAGCTACGGCTGCTGACGTAGCCGTCCGGGTTGATGAGCGGGACGATCACGGTGCGCTCGTGGTTGAGCAGGTCGGAGATGCGGTGGCGCGTGACCTTGTCCTGGCCGGCGCCGGCCGTCGCGAGCATCGTCGCGTACTCCATCGCCGCCTCGGCCGCAGCCCACTCGCGGGCGTGGTGCGTGGCGACCACCAGATAGACGGGGCGGCCGTCCTCGCGGCTGACGTTGTTGGCGATCTCGAGCCCCTGGAGCTCGCGGCCCTGGTAGCTGCGGCCGATCGAGACCGGCTTGACGCGGTCCGGGTTGGCGGTGGCGAGCTGCTGGAGCTCGGCCTGCATCTCGTCGTAGCTGCGGTAGGTCTCGCGCCCGGTGGGCAGCGGGGACGGTGCACCGGCGTTGGCCGCGCGCACGTCGGCGGCCGTGGAGCGGCGCTGTGCCTGCTCGAGGTTGGAATCGCGGATGGTGTAGCGGAAGCCCAGCGCGCGCAGCTCGGCGAGCTGCGAGGGCAGTGCGATGACGTCGGCGTGGCTGCTGCTGACCTCGTGCGTGACGTCAAGGCCCATGTCCTCGAGGTCCTCTGCCTGCTTCGCGCGGTCGAGAGCCACGCGGGCCAACTCGGGCGCGGCGCCGGCCTTGGGCAGCGCGACGTCGATCAGCTCGAAGCTGATGCGGGCGGACCTGGCGGCGCCGGAACGGCGGCAGCCGACGGCCTGCAGGCGCTCTCCGGCACGGACCCAGCTCTGCACGACCTCGTGCGAGCCGAACCCGCGCGAGCTCGAGACCACGCGCCCGGACTGGGAATTGACGACCGTGAGGTCCCAGTTGCTCGAGTCGGGCGCGGCCAGGCGGGTCGTCAGATAGCCCGACATGGGCGCCGTGTACGTGGTGGTACCCACGCTGCGCAGCTCGGCGCCGCCGAGCATGACGCAGCTGGTGCGCTGAGCCTCGGCCGCCCGCACCGTCTTGAAGACGGTGGGCAGCGCGGTGAAGGTGGCGGCCGTCGCAGCGGGGGCCGCGGCGAGCAGCGTGAGCAGGGCTGAACCGAGCAGGATCTTGCGAGTCATGGCGGCTGCAACGAAAGAAACCCGAAAAACCTGCGCGTGACCGGAGGCTTAGGGTCTCGGACCATGGCCCACGGCACGCACGACTTCTCCGACGACCCGCGCAACGAGCGCATCCTCATCTGGGTCAACGGCGAGCTCGTGCCGCGCGAACAGGCGGTCGTGTCGGTCTTCGACGCGGGCTTCGTCCTCGGCGACGGCGTCTGGGAGGGGCTGCGCGTGCGGGCGGGCCATCCGGCCTTCCTCGAGCGCCATCTCGACCGCCTGTTCGAGGGCGCCAAGGCGATCATGCTCGACATCGGCCGCAGCCGCGACGAGCTGACCGAGGCGATCTACTCGACGCTGCGGGCCAACGACATGACCGACGGCGTGCACGCGCGGCTGATGATCACCCGCGGCGTCAAGCGCACGCCGTACCAGGATCCGCGCCTGACGACCGGGCCCGCGACCGTCGTGATCATCGCCGAGCACAAGGAGCCGCTGCCCGCGACGGTGACCGACGGCATCACGCTCTTCACGACGCACGTGCGCCGCGCCGCGCCGGACACGCTCGACCCCAAGCTCAACTCGCACTCCAAGCTCAACGACATCACGGCCTGCATCCAGGCCTACACCGCCGGCGCCGACGAGGCGCTGATGCTCGACCCGCACGGCTTCGTGGCGACGTGCAACTCGACGCACTTCTTCGTCGTCGTCGGCCCCGACGACGCGCCGCAGGTGATCACTTCGGACGGCCGGTACTGCCTCGCCGGCATCACGCGCGCCAACGTGTTGGAGATCTGCCGCGCCAACGACATACCCGAGCGAGAGACAAGCTTCAGCCTGACCGACGTCTACTCCGCCCGCGAGGCGTTCGTCACCGGCACTTACGCCGGCGTCGTTCCTGTCCGGTCCGTCGACGGTCGCACGATCGGCGACGGCCGCCGCGGGCCGATGGTCGAACGCCTTCAGGGGCTGTATCGCGAGCTGGTCGACGCCGACGTCGCCGCGCGCGTCGCGCCATGAGCGACGTCGTGCGGGTGGCGATGTGGTCCGGCCCGCGAAACATCTCGACGGCGATGATGCGCGCGTTCGAGAACCGTCCCGACACGGTCGTCGTCGACGAGCCGCTGTACGCGGCCTACCTTCAGCGGACAGGCATCGACCACCCGGTGCGCGAGCAGGTCATCGCCTCCCAGCCGACCGACCTCGAGGAGGCCGTCGCCGCGTTGGACGGACCGCTGCCGCCCGGCCACGGCGTCCATTACGCCAAGCACATGGCGCACCACGTCTCGCGCGACATGGATCTGCGCTGGACGCTGCGCTTCCGCAACGTGCTGCTCCTTCGCGACCCGGTCGAGGTCGTCGCCTCGTACGTGCGCGCGCGTGAGACCTGCGAGCCGGACGACATCGGGCTACCCCAACAGGGGTGGCTGATGGAGCTCTGGGACGAGCGCGGCATCGACGTGCCGATCATCGACGCACGCGACTTCCTGAACGCGCCCGCGGCGCACCTGCGCTGGCTGTGCGACTGGTTGGGCATCCCGTTCAGCGACCGGATGCTGTCGTGGCCGGCGGGCCCGCGAGCTTCCGACGGCGTCTGGGCGCCGCACTGGTACGCCGCCGTCTGGGCATCCACCGGGTTCGAGCCCTGGCGCCCCCGGGAGGCGACTCTCTCCGACCACGACGCCGCGGTCGCCGAGGCGTGCCGCCCGGTCTACGACGCACTGCAAGCCCGGCGCGTGCAGGTGTGATCGGTTGCCTGGAGGTGTATTGTGGTTCGTGGAGGGCACACGATGGGGCCGCTTGTACAGGGGCAGCATCCGCTGACTTTCGAGTTTCGAGATTTCGCTGTGCGACTCGGAGGTCTCCAGTGCCCCAAGCAGCCCTTTGCGTTTCGTCGGTCCGGCCGGTCCCGCCGGTCACCGATCGCAGCGCCCTGAAGCGGCTCGTCGCCAGCACCAGTCCCACCCCAACGCTCGGCCCGTCCGTATCCCCTTGCGGACGGGCCGAGCCTCCCATCCAGCCGATCAGGACCTGACCGCGACCTCGGGCGCGGGGCTCAGCTAGCTTCCGCGCATGAGGTGGCGCCTGCCGGCGGCCGTGGTCGCAGTCCTCGCTGTCATGGCGCTTCCCGCGGTCGCGCCGGCGCATGTCGAGCGCAGCGGTTATTGGCCAGACCCCGCACCCGACTGCTCGGTGAGCCCGTGTGCCGGCGGCGCGGTGCCCGCGGCGCGTTCGTTGGCGTCCGCGCTGAACCGCAAGCTGCCCGGGAGCACGCGCGTCGTCTGCCAGCGGCAGTCCCTGAGGCGGCTGAAGCGCTCGATCACCCGGGCTCGCGCGCGCGGGTACGACATCCGCCCGACCGACCACCGGAGCCTGAGCAGGCGGTCGGCGCGACGGTTGCTGGCGATCAACCGCCGGCTGCAGAAGCTCTGCCGCTATCACGAGATCCAGCCGGCCGTGACGGCCTCTCACAACAACGATCGAGTCGTGGTCCTGCCGGGCATCTACACCGAGCCGACGGCGAGCGCGCAGCCCACGCACGACCCGGCCTGCGACAAGTACAAGATCCACAGCGACACCGGCGACCCGGGAGCGCTGTCGCACGCCTACCAGCTGCACTGCCCCAACGACGCGAACCTCGTTGCGGTGATCGGCCGGGGCGAGGGGCCGGGGACGGACCCCGACCCGGCCCGCGAGGACCGTCACGGGATCCCCAACGAGGGCCCGTGCATCCGCTGCAACTTCCAGCTCGAGGGGTCGGGGGTCAGCTCCGACGACGTCGTCATCGAGGCCGGCGACCCGACGGCCGGCAACGGCGGACCATCGGCCAAGGGGCACCGCAAGGACGTGGGCGTCTTCGTCGACCGGGCCGACGGCTTCGTGCTGCGCAAGGTCACCGTGCGCCACGCGCTCGAGCACGGGATCTACGCGCTGGAGACCGACGGCTACCTCTTCGACAGCTTCAAGGCGTTCTACAACGGCGCCTACGGAGTCCTGACCTTCGTCGAGGACCACGGGCTCATGCAGAACTGCGACGCCGCGGGCAGCGGCGACTCCGGCCTGTACCCGGGCGCGGGGGCGAAGACCAGCGCGGGCCGCGACGAGCGCTACTACCCGGAGTTCCGCTACAGCCAGCAGATCCGCCTCTGCGACTCGCATCACAACAACAGCGGCTACTCCGGCACCGACGGCAACTCGACGCACGTCGACCACAACAACTTCTACGACAACGCCCTCGGCTTCACGACCGACGTCTTCACGGCGCCGGGGCACCCCGGGTTCCCCCAACAGGGCGACCTCGTCGAGGACAACAACTTCTTCGACAACAACTTCAACCCCTACGTCGCCGGCAGCGACGTCCCACCGCACATCGCCGCACCGGTGGGAACCGGCCTCTGGATCGCCGGCGGCAACGACAACATCGTCCGCAACAACCGCTTCTGGAACAACCGCCGGCGCGGCACGATGCTGTTCTCGGCACCGGACGCCGTGATCTGCGGACCCGGCATCGGCACTCCGGTGCCCGGCTGCGATCCGTCGAAGGTGTCGACCTCCTACAACAACCTCTTCTACGGCAACACGATGGGCGTAGCGCCCGATGGCAGCAGCCAGCCCAACGGCACGGACTTCTGGTGGGACTCCTACCCGGCCAACACGGGCAACTGCTGGTACGACAACCACGCTGCTCCGGGGCACTCGGTCACGACGTCACCGTCGCCTCTGCCGGACTGCGCGGGCGGTACGAAGCCCGCGTCGAGCGTCGGCACCGGCAGCCCGCAGAACGAGGGTGAGCTGACCGCCTGCCTCGCCGGCTTCCAGGTGTCGGGATATCCCAACGGCAACTCGACGAGCTGTACGTGGACGCAGACGCCCGGCGAGCCCGCGAAGGCGCGGTCGGCGGGCCGGGTCAACGCGTTCGCGCGCTTCTGCGGCATGGTCGGCGCCAACCGCACGTGCACGCCGTTCGCCGAGGAGCTGGCTGCGCGCGGCGTCCGGCTCGACGCGCAGGCGGGGTCGTCCGCCGACGCGAGCAGCACGTGGCTCCAGCCCGTCGCGATGACCACGCGGCCCCTCGGCCGCTACACGTGCGCCTCCTGGCAGCACGCAAGCGCCACCCGGCGGGCGAGCATCCTGGCTCGCCTACGACGCTGGGTCGGCGGCGCCGTCGAGGGGAGCACCCTCACCGGCTACGGCACCGTCCTGCCCGACGCGTGGGCCACGCAGCTCTTCGACGCGCGCTGCGGGCAGCCGCGCACCGGCTCGTTCGTCCTCTACAGGATCTACGGGCCGGCCGCGGCCTTCGCGGGAATCGCGCCTACCTGAGCCCGGGAGCGGAGCATCCGCAAGCCGGCGCAGGCCGTTTGCCATGCTCCGTGTCGTGAGGGTGAGGCGAGTGCTGCTGCAGACGATCCTCGGCGCGGTGGCGATCGTCGGGTGCGGCAGCGAGTCCGATGGCGCCACGGACATGGCGACGGCGGAGCCGGCTGCGGTGACCGGCACGAGCGAGTCGCGTGCGCAGTCGGCGGCGGGCCGCGGGGTCAAGCTCGTGAAGGTCGGCGACTTCGAGCAGCCGCTGTTCGTGGCGTCGCCGCCCGGTGACCGGCGGCGACTGTTCGTCGTCGAGCAGGGCGGGCGCATCCGGGTCGTGCTCGGCGGCCGGATCCTCGCCACGCCCTTCCTCGACATCGCAGGCGGTGTGACCGCCGGCGGCGAGCAGGGGCTGCTGGGCCTCGCCTTCGCGCCCAGCTACGCGCGGTCAGGGCTGTTCTACGTCTACTTCACCGGCAAGGACAGCCGCGAGCACCTCGTCGAGTACCGCCGCGCCGGCCCCAACCGCGCGAACCCCGCCAGCGCGCGCACGGTCTTCGTCCACGCCGACCCCGAGGGCAACCACAACGGCGGCATGCTCGCCTTCGGCCCCGACCGCTACCTCTACGTCGGGACCGGCGACGGCGGCGGCGGCTTCGACCAGCACGGCGCGCGCGGCAACGCCCAGAACCTCGGCTCGCCGCTGGGCAAGATCCTGCGGATCGACCCGCGGGCGTCCGGCGGCCGATCGTTCACCGCGCCGTCGTCCAACCCGTTCGTGGGGCGGCGTGGTGCGCGCCGCGAGGTCTACGCCTACGGTCTGCGCAACCCGTGGCGATTCTCGTTCGACCGGTCGCGCGGCGATCTGATCATCGGCGACGTCGGGCAGAACGCCGTCGAGGAGATCGACTTCGTGCGCAAGGGTCGCGGGCGGGGAGCCAACTTCGGCTGGCGCCCGTTCGAGGGCAACAAGCGCGCCTTCGACGAGTCGGCGCCCGGGGCCGTCGCGCCCGTCATCACCAAGACCCACGGCGACGGCTGGTGCTCGATCACCGGCGGCTATGTGGTGCGCGATCGCGGCGTGCCCGGCCTCTACGGCCGCTACGTCTACGGCGACTACTGCAAGGGCCAGCTGCGCAGCGCACGCTTGACCGCGGGCCGCGCCACCGGCGACCGCGCGATCGCCGGCGTCCCGACGATCCAGGGTCTGGATTCGTTCGGCGAGGACGCCGCCCGCCGCGTCTACGTGGTCTCGCAGAGCGGCCCGGTGTACCGCTTCGCGGCCCGCTGATGGGCTGAAGTTCCGAAGAAGAGCACAAGTTCTGCAATTCCGGTGCGTTGCAGCCTGGCATGCTCAACTCCACTTGGAAGATGACCCTGCTCGGTGCGCTCGCGGCCCTGGCCGTCGCCGCTCCGGCATCGGCCTCGCCGACCGTCACCATCTCGCCGACCTCGGATGCGGCGACCTGGACCAGCGCTCCCGGCAACGGCGCCAACGTCTCGTACTTCGCCGACCTCGGCGCCGGCCCGTCCCAGCTGCGCGGAAGCTGCGGCAGCGATCCGCAGAACAACTGCGACCTCACGCTGGTGCACATCACCGACGCTCCGCTCAGCGGGGGTTCGGTCAAGTTCCGCATCGACGGCTTCCAGCCCGTCTCCGACTTCGACCTGCGCGTCTACGGCAGCGATGCCAGCGGTGCGGAGTACGAGGATCTCAGCGATCCGCAGGGCGACGTCGCCGCCGGCAGCCCGCTGGGCTCCAACGACCCGCGCCACACCTCGGTCGGCGATTTCGAGACGACCGAGATCCCGCTGGGGGGCTACGTCGACGACGAGGGCGAGGCCTGGTTCCTGGTCAAGGTGCCGTACTTCCTGGTGGCCAACGACTCCTACACCGGGCACGCCACGCTGCTGCCCTAGTTCACCGTCCGCAAGACGCCTGGTGCGAAGCCCCGCCTCGGCGGGGCTTCGTCGTTAACACGGAATTCTTGTCATTCCGCTCATGGGACTGATAGGAACTCCGCATGTCACTGATCGTCGCTGCACTCGAAGGGGGCGAGATCTTCGCCATCTGCATGGCCGTGATCTTGCTGTTCCTCGCCTGGCAGTTCCGCCACCACCACCGCCACGACGGGCGCGGGCCCGGCGGCAAGCCCTAGCTGCGCGCCCGGCCCCGCCGTCGGTATCGATCCGGTCTCAGCCTGATCCGCAGGGCCCGGCAGGCGCGTGGGCTGGCGCGGGCAGCGGCTTCGGCCGGCCGCCGAGGCCCAGCCGACGCGGCAGGCCCGGCGTGCGCAGCACGTAGCGTTTCGTGGTGTTGATCTCGGCCACGAGCCGTCCGCACGTCGCCGCATAGCGGTGGATCCGCGCGTCGGGCCAGTATCCGTTCCAGAACGGCGCCGAGAAGAACCCGCCGTCGTCCCAGTCGATCGAGATCAGCGACCAGACGCGGATGTCGAAGTCCTTGACGAGCCGGAACGCCCCGTCGAGCCAGGCGACGCTGTCGGCGCCCGAATCGGCGCCCACGTAGGCGGGCGTCGACTCGCCGATCATCGCCGGAAGGCCGAGCCCACGCGCCTGTGACAAGAGTTCGCGCGTTCGCGCCTCGTAGATCGCGCGGGCCTGCGGAGAGGAGCGCCCGAAGCAGCAGCCATCCTGCCAGTAGGAGATTCCGAACAGGTCGACGTATTCACGGCCGGGATAGAACGCGGTGATCGGCTGCGGATCGTTCGCCGGCGGCGGGAGCGCATCGCGGGCGGCCTGCGCCAGCGCTCCGGACTGGACCGCGAACAGCGATGGATCGGTGGCCCGCCAGAACGCGCCGGCCGAATGCCAGACGTAGACCGCGTTGGTCACGCCGTCGCCGCGCAGGACGTCGACGATGTGGCGGTATGCCGCCTTGTAGAGCTCGGCCGGGCCGTACTGGCCGCCGAGCAGGTCGAACTCGTAGCCGAGCCGCAGGTAGGCGATCGTCGGCAGGCCCTTCAGCCACGTCGCCATCCGATGCAGCGTCGCGTCGTACGCGCCGGCAGCGATCGCCGCCGTGTAGGGCGTGGTCGGCGTAGAGACCGAACCGAAGCTGACGCCGAGGTTGACGACCAGCCCGGGCCGAGCGGCCACCGCGTCGTCGATGTCGGCGAGCAGGCCGTCGACCGTCGCCTGGTCCTCGTAGGGCCCGACGTACCACATGCCACCCGCCGGATCCGCGTGCGTTGCGCCCGCGAACGCGTCTACGGGCGCTTCGCCGGACTGGCCGACGACCAGCAGCGTGCGGCCCTGCGGCGGGATGCCGACAGCGGCCGTGGCGATCGTGGTGGCCCCGATGAACGCGATGCCGACCGCTGCCGCGAGCGTCAGGAAGAGGCGCCTCACCTCTTCCAGAACGGCTCGAAGCGGGCGAACTTGCTACTCGGCCTTGACGGGCGCGGCGGTCTTCTCCGGCGGCTTCGCCACCGGCTGGGCCGACTTGCGCCCGCGCTCGAAGGCGGCGGCCGCGCGGCGGTCGCCGGCCTGCTGCTCGCGCAGCAGCACGCGATCGAGGAGCTGCATGTCCTGGGCGCGCTGGGCGGCCACGTGGCGGTCGACGATCCGCAGCCGGATGACGTGGTCGGCCGCGCCCTTCGCGGCGACCGCCTTCGTCACCGCCTCGCGGACCGCGGTCTCCCGCTCGCGGGCGATCGAGGCCTCGCTGCGCTGGTGATCGCTCTTGCCGTAGAGGTACCCGCCGAGAGCGGCCACCGCGGCGAACGCGACGAACACGAGCGCGAGCGCGACCACCCGTGCGAGGCGGCTGACTCCGATCGTGATGCCCGCCGGGCCGTACTCCGTGTGGGCGCCCATGAACTTCCCTCCTTGGATTTGCGGTGCGCGGACCTTCGCAGCGCATCCTCGCGCTGTACATAGGTGATCCGTCCAGTTCCGCCTTAAACGCTGTAGATCCGCCGTTCTTGCTAGATCTGTGATCCGGGTGCAGGCCCTCGCGCGAAGGTGTGGCTGGCCGTACACCAAGGGACAACTCGGACGTGGCGTCCCCATCGCTGGCCCTGCGCTCGCTGAAGGTAAGGCCGCGCGCCGCCGCCGCCCCGGCCGTCGCCACGGGCCGCTTCACCCGGCCGGTGCCGGGCACAGCGCAGCCGTTGCGCGTCGCTGCCTAGCTCTAGACTCCCGCCGCGGGCATGGAGCAGCGCCACGAACGCATCCTCATCGAGACGCAGCGGCACCGGATCGCCGGCACCCTGACGCTCGCGCGGGACGGCTATCGCAGCCGGGTCTCGGACCTGCTGAACGCCGCGGAACGCGACTTCATCTCGCTGACCGACGTGACGCTCGAGACGCTCGGGCACGAGGGCAGCGGAACGCTGCACGACTTCATGGCGATCTCGCGCAGCCACATCGTCTTCGTGATCCCGCTCGGCGACGACCCCGACGCCTAGAAGACCATCCGGACCAGCGTGCCGGAGGGCTGGCGGTCGCTGACGTCGAGCTTCCGAGACAGCCGGCCCATGAGCACCAGGCCGAGCCCGAGGCCGGGGCTGTCCGTCCGCGGCGCGGGGCCGCAGCCCTCGTCTGAGACCTCGACCACCAGCCCCTCGTCGGCCACGGTCGCGCGCAAGCGCACGGTCCCGGGCTCCTCGCGATCGCGGTAGGCGTGGACGACCACGTTGGCGCACGCCTCGCCCACCGCGAGGCGCACGGCGTCGAGATCGATGCCGGGCACGCCACGGCCGAACGCCGTCGCGGCGGCGCGCAGATCGCGCAGGCTCCGTGCGATCGCGGGCAGCGTCATGTCGAGCGTCTGCGCACCCGCCTCGCCGAGGTTGTGGACGGCCAGCACGGCGGCGTCGTCACGTGCGCGGCCCGGCGCGGCGTCGCGCGCGGCCTCGTCGACCGCCGCCACGAGCCGCTCGGGCTCGACGCCGGGCAGTGACTCCAGCAGCCGAGCGAGGCCGTTCTCACCCAGCGGGGCCCCGCGCGGACCGGCCTCGATCACGCCGTCGGTGTAGAGCAGCAACGAGTCGCCGACGCCCAGCTGCGTCGAAACCTCGTGCAGCCGGACCTCGTTGCGGATTCCAAGCAGCGTCCCCGGTTGGCCGATCTGCTCGACGCGCCCGTCGGCGCAGACGAGGTACGGAAGCGGGTGGCCGCCGAGGGCGAGGCGGACGTTGGTGGTCTCGCCCGCGGGCGCGAGGTACGCGACGGCCACGGTGATGAACTGCGACTCCTCCTCGTGCATGAGGTTCTCGTTGAGCCTGCGCAGCACGTTGGCCGGGCTCGCGTCACTGAGCGCCGCCGAACGGATCGTGTAGCGCGCCAGCGCGGTGAGGGCGGCGGCCTCGGGGCCCTTGCCCGACACGTCGCCGATCACGACGACCCATTCCTCGGGCGTGCGCTGGAAGGCGTCGTAGAAGTCGCCGCCGACCTCGTTGTACTGGCCGGCCGCGCGGTAGCGCGCGGCCAGTCGCAGGCCCGGCGGCGAGGGCAGCGACGACGGCAGCAGGCGCGCCTGGAGCGTGTGGGCGATACGGCTGCGCTCGGTGTAGAGCCGCGAGTTCTCCACCGCGACCCCCGCCCGGCGGCCGAGCTCGACCAGGAGCTGGACGTCGGCGTCGCCGTAGCGGCGGTGCGACTCCGTCGAGACGAACGACAGCGCGCCCAGGATCCGGCCCCGCGCGGTGAGCGGTGCGGTGACGCCGGCGGTGAGGCCTAGCTCGCGGAGGATCCGCAGGTGCTCGGCGTCCTTGGCCGACGCGACCAGCAGGTCGTCGGTGACGTCGTTGACGACCTCAGCCTGGCCCGTAGCGAGGACCTTGCCGATCCCGCGGCCGGGATCCACGTCGGTCGGGTAGCGCTCGTAGAGCTCGCGGGCCCAGCGCACCTTCTGCGGTTCGACGTGGGCGACGGCGACCTGCACGAGGTCTCCGTCCTCGTCGAGCAGGTGCACGACGCACCAGTCGGCGAAGTCCGGCACCGCCAGCGCCGCGAGGTTGTCCAGCGTCGTCTTCTCGTCCAGCGACGCGTCGAGCAGCGCGCCGGCCTCGGCGAGGAACGTGGCGCGTTGTGCGGCGTCGCGAGCCGCGTCGAGCGCGTTGCGCTGCTCGGTGACGTCGATGATCACGCTGCCGACGCCGATGACCTGGTCGTCGAGGCCGAGCACCGGCGTGTAGGAGGCCACCCAGTGGCGCTCCTCGTCGGGCTGGCCCGGGGTCGCGCCCAGAAGTTCCCTGCCCAGGATCGGCCGGCGCTCGTCGAGGACGCGCTGATAGAGCGGCACGACCGTTTCTGCCAGTGGGCCGAGCACCTCGCCGACCGAGCGCCCCACGTGGTCCTCGACCGACAGGCCGTTGAGCTTCGCCAGCGCCTCGTTGACGCGCACGTAGCGCAGGTCGCAGTCCACGAACCCCAGGCCCACCGGAGCGGTGGTGAAGAGGGTGTCGAGTAATCCGAGCGAGCGCTCGGCGGTGTCGTACAGCCGCGCGTTGTCGATCGCCAGCGACGAGCGCCGGGCGAGGTGCATGGCCAGCGGGAGGTCGGCCTCGGTGTAGTGGCGGCCCGGGCGCGTCGACAGCAGCGTCAGCGCGCCCAGCGTCCGGCCGCGGGCGGCGAGCGGGACGATCACGTACGACTTGGGGCCGAGCCGCTCGTAGGTGTCGCTCTCCTCCGCGCGGATGTCGATGCGCGCCGCGGTGCGGACGTCGGTCTGCAATTCCGGCTCGCCGGTGGCGACGACCCGCGCAACCCCCTCGGTCGCGCCCTTCTCGGCCCGATACCGGCGGCGCAGCTCCATGAGCAGCTGCTCCTGCTCGGGATCGGGGTGCCCGCTGGTGATCTGCCGCAGCGAGCCGTCCTCCTCGAGGATGTCCACGGCGCACCAGTCGGCGAGGGCCGGAACCGCCAGCTGCGCCACGCGGCCGACCGTGTGCTCGTAGTCGAGCGAGCCGACGAGCACGGCTGCGGCTTCGTCGAGGAAGCGCAGTGCCTCCTCGGCGCTGAGCACACCCTGCCCGGAATCGACGGCCTCTTGCCTCATCGCCGGCCGGAATGTACCGCCGCTCAGGGCAACTGAAGCAGCGGAGAGGGAGGGATTCGAACCCTCGAACGAGGTTGACCCCCGTTACGCGATTTCCAGTCGCGCCCGTTCAACCGCTCCGGCACCTCTCCGGGGAGCGGCGCCAAGGGTACCCGTCGTTCTACACCTGCCAGGTCTCGCCGACGAGCACCGGCACCTCGTCGCCG
Source organism: uncultured Actinomycetes bacterium (assembly GCA_963825415.1). Classification (GTDB taxonomy): domain Bacteria; phylum Actinomycetota; class Thermoleophilia; order Solirubrobacterales; family Solirubrobacteraceae; genus BP-464. The sequence goes on from CAWGTD010000012.1 coordinate 19,651, forward strand.
GCCGCGGTCACACCCATGACCTCGACGTCCTTGGAGCCGATCATGAAGTCCACGTGGATGCGGCTGCGGTTGATGCGGTCGTGGTCCTCGTCGCCCACGCAGAACGCGTAGGACGACCCGAGCGCGATGTGGCTCGCCGCGTTCTCGTCGAGCAGCGTGTCGTAGAAGACGGTGTCCAACGGACCGATGCGGCCCTCGCTGTCGACGAGCGCCACCTCGCCGAGGCGGCTGGCGCCATCGTCGTGGGCCGCGTAGCCGCGCAGCACGTCGGCGTTCTCGTCGGCATCGATCTTCACCGCCCGGCCGCCCTCGAACGTCACCTTCAGGCCGCTGACGATCGAGCCGCCGATCTGGAGCGGCTTGGTCGCCGCCACGACGCCGTCGACCCGCTCGGGGTCGGGCGTGGCGAAGACCTCCTCGGTCGGCAGGTTGGGCATGTGCACCGTGCCTTCGACGGTCTCGAAGCGGGCGGCCAGCCACTTGCTGGAAGGCAGCAGCCCCACGGTCAGGTCGGTTCCGGGGCCCCGGAACCGCAGGGCGTCGAAGCGATGCCCATCGAGGGTGTTGGCGGCGCGTGTCAGCGCGGCGACCCGCTCGTCCCAGGCGGCGCGTGGGTCGTCCGTGTCGAGCCGCAGGACGTGCAGGATCTGGTCCCACAAGAGCGCGAGGGCGTTCTCGTCGGACAGGTCGGGGTGCACCACGCGCGCCCAGCCCAGCGACGGGCACGGGACACCGCACCAATTGGTCGTGCGCTGGTTGACCACCTCGGAGGACTCCTCGAGGAAGGGCAGGAGATCGCGGCCCGCGCGACGCGGGTCGACGTCGGCCAGAATCCCCGGGGCGGCCGGACCCGTCAGCGCGATGCGGGCGCTGCGGTGCCGGCTGAGCTCCTGCAGGCGGTGGGTGTACCAGGGCGGCACGAACCCGAGGTCGTCCTCGGCGCCGTGGAGCAGGCGCGCACGCTTGACGTGCATGTCGAAGTACCAGACGTCGACGTACTGCGCACCGGCGCGGTAGGCGCTCTCGGCGAGGGCGCGCGTGAACTCCTCCTTGCCGGGCTCGGAGGTGATGGCCACGATCTGGCCGGGCTGCACGTTGGCGCCGAGGTCGACCACGAGGTCGGCCATGCGCTGAAGCACTGATGGATTCACAACTGGACCGTTGCTCGACTGGACCGATGGGCTCACGACTCGTCGGCGTGCTCCTGTTCGGCGAGCTTCTGCTCGAGATAGGAGGCTTTCTCGGCGCGGCGGCGGTGCGTGCGCTCGTCGGCCTCGGTGGAGGCCTCGTCGGCCGCCGCGCGCTCGCCCTGCTCGCGCTTGGTCTGGAGCACGCGCAGTTCCTGCGTGGTTGGCTCGGGATCGGGCACTACGGCGCGTCGACGAGCCCGAGGGCATCGTCGATCCCCGAGATCTCGATGACCCGCGAGACCGGATTGCCGGCGTCCGGGCGGACGACGCGCAGCTCGGTCCCCGCCTCCTCGGCCGCCTTGTGGGCGGCGACGATCGTCCGCACGCCCGTCGAGTCCATGAACGTCAGCTCGCGCAGATCGAGGATCACCGAGCGCCCGCCCTCGCGGACGGCGGCCAGGATCTTGTCCTCGAGCTCGGGTGCGGTGGCGAGGTCCAGCTCCCCACGGGGGATGAACGACACCTGCCCGTCGCTGGACTCGACGCCGAGCTCGAAGGATGGGACATCGGTGTTCACTGCTCAGCGAGAATAGCTGCGCACCAGATCAGAGGGCCCCGGCAGGCATGCCGCGCGCCGGCTAGGCGGAGTCGCCGGCGATCGCGCGGTGACCCACGCCGGTCCCCACGCCGTAGACGAGGTGGTAGGACAGGTCGAGGCCCAGCACCCTCGGCGGGTACTTCCACGGCAGCTCGTAGATGCCCATCGGAACGAGCTGCGCATAGCTCGATGCCCAGACGAGCGTGCCGAACAGCGCGCCTTGGAGTAGCGGGCCGCGCCGGGCGCGGCCGGGCAGGAGACCGTAGACCACGCCCCACCCGGTTCCCGTGCCCCAGTGCATGACGTTGGTCAGCAGTCCGATGCGCTCCGGCGGCACGTCGCGGTGCAACACGTCCTGGGCGAACTTCCGCGCGACCTTCGCGGGTGCGGGTGCGCTCTCCCATGGGTCCGCGGGCGGACCGCCGTTGTTCGCCGATTCGGTTTCGTCGCTCTCGAGCCGCGCGGCCAGCTCCTGCCATGCCGTCATCGCCGCCGTGCCGATCACGCCCGCCGCCAGTCCTCGAGATGCAGTCGCCAGAAGCCTCACGCGCGCATCATGCGCTACACGGGCGCGATCCGTCGAGCACTTGCTCGCGCGGTCGGCAGTGCCGACCGGTAACACTTAGGAGCGGTGCCCGACCCGTCCCCGCCGCTTCCGCCCGACCAGGTTCCCCCGGCCCGTCCTTCCGGGTCGTCCGGCTGGCGTGTGGACCCGGCTCCGGACGGCCGCGGAGCCCCGCCCGACAAGAAGCCGCCGATGGTCCCCCGAGGCCGGCGTTTCTTCGCGATCCTGGCCTTCCTGCTCGCTGTGAACCTCGTGGTGTCGTTCGTCACCGGGCAGCCGCAGGACCGGGCGCGCATTCCGTATCAGCCGTTCTTCGTCCAGCAGCTCCAGACCGGCAACGTGAGCGAGATCACCTCGCAGGCGGACTCGCTCGAGGGCGAACTGCGCAAGGAGGCGACCTACGACCCGCCCGGCAAGGCCAAGCCGGTGAAGGTCACGCGCTTCAAGACGCAGGTTCCCGCCTTCATCGACCGGGCCAACCTCACGAAGCTGGTCGCCGATCAGGACACGATCGTCAACGCCAAGCCGCCCGACGAGGGCCGCGGCTTTGTGTCCAGCCTCCTGCTCGGGCTCCTGCCGACGCTCCTGCTGGTCGGGTTCTTCATCTGGATCGCGCGGCGCCAGATGGGTGGCGGCGGCGCGGGCGGCGTGCTCGGCGGCTTCGGCCGCTCGACCGCGCGGCGCGTCCAGCCGGGCGAGCAGGACCGGGTCTCGTTCGAGGACGTCGCCGGCATCGACGAGGCCGAGGACGAGCTGGTCGAGATCGTCGACTTCCTGAAGAACCCGCAGCGCTACAGCAAACTCGGCGCGCGCATCCCGCGCGGCGTGCTGCTCTACGGCCCGCCCGGCACGGGCAAGACGCTGCTCGCCCGCGCGGTCGCCGGCGAGGCCGAGGCCGCCTTCTTCTCGATGTCGGCGTCGGAGTTCGTCGAGGCGATCGTCGGCGTCGGCGCCTCGCGGGTGCGCGACCTCTTCAAGCAAGCGAAGGAGGCCGCGCCGGCGATCGTGTTCATCGACGAGCTCGATGCGATCGGCCGCTCGCGCTCGGGCAACGTCGGCGGCATCAGCGGCGGCCACGACGAACGCGAGCAGACGCTCAACCAGATCCTGACCGAGATGGACGGCTTCGAGGCCGAGACAAACGTCATCGTGCTCGCCGCGACGAACCGGTCGGAGATCCTCGACTCGGCGCTCCTGCGCCCCGGGCGCTTCGACCGCAGGATCGCCGTCCAGCCCCCGGACAAAACCGGCCGCGTGGCGATCCTGAAGATCCACACGCGCTCGGTCCCGCTCGATCCGAGCGTCGACCTCGAGCAGATCGCCGCCTCGACCCCCGGCGCGACCGGCGCCGACCTCGCCCTGCTGGTCAACGAGGCCGCGCTGTTCGCCGCGCGGCGCGATCACAAGGCGGTCGAGCAGGCCGACTTCACCGATGCGATCGAGAAGATCATCCTCGGCGCCGAGCGCCAGATCGTGATGAGCGACGCCGACCGCGAGCGCACCGCCTTCCACGAGTCCGGCCACGCGCTGGTCGGCATGCTCACCCCCGGCGCCGACCCGGTCAGGAAGATCTCGATCATCCCGCGCGGCCAGGCGCTCGGGGTCACGCTCTCGACTCCCGAGAGCGATCGCTACAGCTACGGCCGCTCCGAGCTGATCGCCCGGATCAAGGTGGCGCTCGGCGGGCGCGCGGCCGAGCAGGTCGTCTACAACGAGATCACGACCGGC
>CAWGTD010000013.1:0-255304 GCA_963825415.1 uncultured Actinomycetes bacterium
CGTGCCCGCGAGCAGGCCGCCGACGTCATGGGCCAGTGCGACGTCGCCGAGCAGCAGCACGACCGGCCCGAGTCGCGCGGCCGCCACGCCGTAGGCGGTCGACACGAGCCCGTCGATGCCGTTCGCGCCGCGGTTGGCCAGCACGCGCGGGGCGTCGTCGCGCAGAGCGACGAACGTCTCGACGTCACGCACCGGCATCGACGAGGCGACGAACAGGATCGCCGACGGCGGCAGGACGGCGCCGAGCTCGGCAACCACGCGCGGTTCGGAGAGCGCGTCGCCCAGCGTCGGCCTCGATCGCCCGCGCCGCCGCGGCGTCGGCGTCGCGCCACGCACCGAGCCAGTGCGGGTCGCCGGTGCGGCGGCCCAGGTTCGCGAGGGCGGAGAGGGTGGAGGCGGGATCGAGGCCGAGCGAGAGGTCGACCACGCTGTCGGGGTCCTGCCACGCGCCGTCAGGGTCGAGCGCGAGCTGCGTCGCGTCGAGCGAGGCGAGCCACGCGCGCAACGGTTTCGACGTCGGCAGGTCGCCGACGCGCACGACGAGGTCGGGCCGCTGGGCGCCGGCGAACGACTCGTCGCGCAGCAACGCGTCGTAGTGGGCGACCGCGGCCGCGCCGCCGCGCGCGCCCGACAGCGGATCGGCGAGCACCGGGTAACCGACCGCCTCGCCGAACGCCCTGATCGCGGCGGGCAGGTCGGGCGTGTGCTCCTCGCGGCCGGCGACCACCACGCCGCGGGGCGCACCGCCGACGATCTCCGCGACGCCCTGCAGCGCGTCGGGCACCAGCTGTGTCGTGGGCGCGATGCGGGTGACGAACGGCCGGCCGTCGGAGCGGCCGCTGTCGTCGGCGGGCAGGTCGCCTTCCGGCACCAGCGGCTCGCGCAGGGCGAAGTTGAGGTGCACGGGCCCGGGGCGGCCGGTCGCCGCGGTCCAGTAGGCCCGGCAGGCCAGCGTGCGCATCCAGCGCAGTCGCTGTGGCGTCGGCTCGTGGTCGCCGACCTCGAAGAACCACTTGACCGCCCCGCCGTAGAGCTTGATCTGGTCGATCGTCTGGCCGGCGCCGATCTCGCGCAGCTCGGGCGGGCGGTCGGCGGTGAGAACCAGCAGCGGGACGCGCGCCTCGCGGGCCTCGATCACCGCCGGAGCGAAGTGGGCGCCCGCGGTGCCCGACGTGCAGGCGATCGCCACCGGCCTCCCGGTCGCCTTGGCGTGGCCGAGCGCGAAGAACGCCGCACAGCGCTCGTCGACGTGGGAGAAGGCCTCCAGCCGGGACTCGCGGGTCAGCGCGAGCACGAGCGGCGTGGAGCGCGAACCCGGCGAGGTGCAGACCGCGCGCATGCCGCAGCGGGCCAGTTCGTCGGCGAACGCGCGAAGGAGGACGTGCACCGGCAGAGCGTATGGTCCGCGCCGTGATCGAGGTCGTGGGCCTGCACGGGTTCGCGGGCTCCGGCGAGAGCTGGGAGCCGGTCGCCCGCCACCTGCCGGACGGCGTGCGGTTGGTCGCGCCCAACCTCCCCGGTCACGGGCCGTGGGACGGCGAGCCGGTCTCGTTCGGTACCTGCGGCAAGGCGGTTCTCGACTGGGCCGCTCCGAGCTTCGTCCTCGCGGGCTACTCGATGGGCGGGCGGATCGCGCTGACCGTCGCCCTGGTCGCACCCGAGCGCGTCGAGCGGCTGGTGCTCATCTCCACGACGGCCGGTATCGAGGATCGCGACGAGCGCGCGGCGCGCCGAGCCGCAGACGAGGCACTCGCCCACGAGACCGAACTGGGCTCGATCGAGGCGTTCGCCGCCCGCTGGACGACGCAGCCGCTGTTCGCCGGCGACCCGCCCGAGGTCGTCGAGCGCTCCGAACAGGAGATCCGCCGCAACAGCCCCGACGGGCTCGCCGCCTCGCTGCGCGGCGTGGGGACGGGCGCGATGGCGCCTTTGTGGGACCGCCTCGGCGAGCTGCAGATGCCGGTGACCGTGGTGGTCGGAGAGCGCGACGAGAAGTACCGCGCGATCGGCGAGCGGCTCGTCAGCGCGTTGCCCGCAGCCGAGCCTCTGGTGGTCGTGCCGGGGGCGGGGCACGGCGCTGCTTCGGGAGGCTCCGGAGGCTGTGGCGGCGGCGATCGCGGCGGCGCGGCGCAGTCCCGGTGACGAGCAGCACGCCGGCCAGCACGACGGCGGCACCCACGAGCATCCCGACGGTGATCTGCTCGTCGCGGAACAGCGCGGCCCAGAGGACGCCGAAGACCGGCACCAGGTAGGTGACGGTGAGCGCGCTGGTGGCGCCGAGCTCCTCGATGAGCCTGAAGTAGATGAGGTAGGCCACGCCGGTCGAGAGGAGGCCGAGCGCGACCACCGCGGCGATCGGGCCTGCCCCCGGCGCGTGGCGCGGCGGGTCCACCGCCAGCGCGGGAACGAGGAGGATCGTGGCGGCGGTCAACTGGCCGATCGCCAGCGCGACCGGCGGCACCCCGCTGAATCGCAGCTTCGTCAGGTGTCCGCCGGCCGCGTAGAGCGCGGCGGCGCCCATCGAAGCGCCGACCGCCAACAGCGTCGCGCCGTCGAGGTCGATCGGGGCCAGCCCGACCACCAGTGCGACGCCGGCCAGGCCGAGGGCGAGCCCGAGCGCGCTGCGGCGGTTGAGCGCCTCACCGAGCCAGATCGCCGCGCCCACGGCCGAGAACAGCGGCGCGGTCGCGTTGACGATCGCGGCGATCGACGCCGGGATCGTCAGCTGGGCCGCGGCGATCAGCACGAACGGCACCGCGGCGTTGACCGCGCCGAGCGCCAGGAAGGCGCGCCAGCGGGAACGGAGCGAGGGGAGCCGGCTCAGCGCGGCCGCGTAGATCAGTAGCCCGGCTACGCCGAACACCGTCCGGCCCTCCGCCACGCCGACCGCCCCGAGGTCCTCGACCGCGATCGCGATGAAGAGGAACGACGCGCCCCACATCGCGGCCAGGACCAGCAGCATCGTCAGCTGGCGCGCGTTCACGGGGACGAGCCCGGGGCCGGTGGGCACGGTCATGCGCCCTTCGCGGGGCGGGAACGGGTCGTCGACTTCGAGCAGCCCGAGCGTCGCCAGCCCGCACGGCGCAGCGACCCGCAGCGCCGCGGCGCAGTGCAGCGCAGCCGCGATCCCGAGCGGCCCGTCGAGCGTCGACGCGATGTAGACCTCGGCGCGGGTCGTGCGCACCAGCGTCGCGGCCGCGAGCATCGAGGAGATGCCACCGCAGCGGGCGAGCTTCAGGCACACGGCGTCCGTCGCGCCCGAGCCGACCGCGCCGTGCTCGGCCGCGGTCTCGTCCATGGCGATGCGCGTCGTCACGCGCTCGCGCACGGCGCGCAGCTCGGGCACGCCGTGGACCGGTTCCTCGACGAGCTCGAGCCCGGCCGGCTGCAGTGCCTCGATGCACCTCACTGCCTCTTCAACGCTCCAGGCGCCGTTGGCGTCCAATCGCAGCGCCATCTCCGGGGCCGGCCGCGGCGCGCACGGCCGCGACCCGGCCCGCGTCGTCGCCCGCGCCGACCTTGACCTTCACGCAGCGAAAACCGGCCTGCGCCGCATCGGCGGCGGCCGCCGCCGCGCTCGCGCGGTCCAGCGCTCCGATCGTCGCGTTGACCTCCACCTCGGCCGCCGGGTCGTCGGTGAGCAGCGCCGCGATCGGCTTGCCCTCGCGCCGCCCGGCCCGGTCCCAGAGCGCGAGGTCGACCGCCGCGATCGCCTGCGGCAGGTCGGCCGCCTGGCGGCAGGCCTCGATGACCTGCACGCCTGACGCCTCGTCGGGCAACGCGGCGATCGCCGCCGCGTGTGCGTCGAGCGCCGCCCGCACCAACTCGGCGGGCACGCCGTCGTAGGGCTCCAACGGCGCGGCCTCACCGCGGCCGATCACGCCGTCGGCGCCCTCCAGCTCGACCTCGATCAGCTCCCGGGTCTCGATCGTCCCGTGCGCGGTGCGCAGGGGCTCGCGCAGCGCCACGGTCGCGGCCCTGACGCGCAGCCGCATCAGCTCAGCAGGATCCCCGTGGCCAGCATCGTGCAGCAGGCGAGCTGAAGCAGACCGGTGCGGGCCAGCGCGTCGTTGAGGGTCGGCCCGTCGGTGTGGGTGCGCACCGTGCGGACCAGGTCGAGCGCCAGCGGCGAGAGGATCAGCACGAGCAACAGCCACGGGCTGAGCGAGCCCACGATCCACGGCACCTGGGCGAGGACGAACGACCCGTAGACCATGACCCCGTACAGCGTCCGCGCGCGCTCGCGGCCCAAGCGAACCGCGAGCGTGCGCTTGCCGGCACGGCGGTCGCTGTCGATGTCGCGCACGTTGTTGACGACCAGGATCGAGGCGGCCAGCAGGCCGACCGGCACGGCGAGGGCGAACGCCTCCCAGGGCAGGTCCTGGATCTGGACGTAGTAGGAGCCGGTCACCGCGACGAGCCCGAAGAACAGGAACACGAAGACCTCGCCGAGGCCCTCGTAGCCGTAGGGCCGGGGACCGCCCGTGTAGAGCACGCCGGCGATGATCGAGGCCGCGCCGATCGCCAACAGCACGGGGCCGGCGACCACGACCAGGTACACGCCGCACGCGACCGCGAGGGCGAACGAGACGTAGGTCGCCTGGAGGACCTGTCGCGGCGGCACGAGGCCGCCCGCCGTCACCCGCACGGGCCCCAGCCGGTCCTCGGCGTCGGCGCCGCGCCGGGCGTCGGAGTAGTCGTTCGAGAGATTGGTGCCGACCTGGATGAAGAGCGCGCCGAGCAGCGCGCAGGCGAAGGCGAAGCCGTCGAAGTCGCCGTCGTGGATCGCCAGCGCCGTGCCCACGAGGACCGGCGCGACGGCGGCCGGCAACGTGCGGACCCGCGCCGCCATGAGCCAGATCCGGAAGGTCACGGGCGCCGCGGGAACTGCGAGAAGTCGGGCGGGCGCTTGGCCTTGTAGGCCTCGCGGCCCTCCTGGGCCTCGTCGCTGCCATAGAACAGGAGGTTGGTGTCGTGGGCGAGCTGCTGCAGGCCGGCCAGCCCGTCCTCGGCGGCATGGAAGCTCGCCTTCATCAGGCGCAGCGCGAAGGGGGAGAGGGCGAGCATCTCGCGACACCACGCGACGGTCTCCTCCTCGAGGCGCTCGAGCGGGACGACCGCGTTGACGAGCCCCATCGACAGCGCCTGCTGCGCGTCGTACTGCCGGCAGAGGAACCAGACCTCCTTGGCGCGCTTCTGCCCGATCTGCGCGGCGAGCACGGTCGCGCCGAACCCGCCGTCGAACGAACCGACGCGCGGGCCGGTCTGCCCGAAGCGCGCGTTGTCGGCGGCGATCGTCAGGTCGCAGCAGACGTGCAGCACGTGGCCGCCGCCGATCGCATAACCCGCCACCATCGCCACGATCGGCTTGGGCAGGCGTCGCATCTGCACGTGCAGGTCGGTCACGTGGAAGCGCCCGACGCCGGACCCGGGCTCGGTCTCGTAGCCCCGATCGCCGCGCACGTTCTGGTCGCCGCCGGAGGAGAACGCCTTCTCGCCTTCGCCGGTGAGGACGATCACCCCGACCTCGGGATCCTCGCGCGCGAGCTCGAAGGCTCGCGACAGCTCGATCACCGTCTGGGGGCGAAAAGCGTTGAGCACCTCGGGTCGCGCCATCGTGATCTTCGCGATGCCGTCGCCGCTCAGCTCGTAGCGGATGTCTTCGAAGTCGCCGCCGGAGGTCCACGTCACAGACATGGGTGAGAGCCTATGGGGCGATGCTCGTGGAGCCCTGGCTCGCGCGGGCCGCCCGCTCGCGGCCCGATCACGAAGCCCTGCGCACGCCGCAGGGTTCGCTGTCCTACGCCGAGCTGCTGCGCGCCGCGCGTGGCGCCGCCGGCGGCCTGGGGTCGGCCAGGACCGTGGGGATCGCGCTGCCTGCAGGCCGCGACTTCGTCGTCGCGCTGCACGGCTGCCTGCTGGCCGGGGCGGCGGCGGTACCGGTCGACCCGCGTCTGGGCGAGCGCGAACGCGCCCGGGTGATCGAAGGCTGCGACCTCGTCGTGGACGGGCCGCTGGAAGGAGAGCCCGTCGAGCCGCGCCCGCACGACCTCGACCGGACCGCGGTCGTCGTGCACACGTCGGGGACCAGCGGCGGCGAGCCCAAGCGCGTCGAACTGACCTACGGCAACTGGCTGTGGAGCGCCCTGGGCGCGCATGTCGCGATGGGGCTTGGGCCCGACGAGCGCTGGCTGTGCGCGCTGCCGCTCTCGCATGTCGGCGGGCTGTCGATCCTGATCCGCAGCGCGATCTACGGCACCACGGCGATCGTGCACGAGCGCTTCGACACCGACGAGGCGCTCGCCGCGCTGCGTGCTGACGCAACCGTCGTCTCGCTCGTGCCGACGACGCTCGCCCGCCTGCTTGACGCCGGACTCCAGGCGCCGCCGGCCCTGCGCTGCGCGCTGATCGGCGGGGCGCCGGTGCCGCCGGCTCTGATCGAGCGCTCCGAAGCGGCGGGCGTTCCCACGACCGAGACATACGGCCTGACCGAGGCCTGCTCGCAGGTGACGACCGCCGGCCGGCCGCTGTTCTGCACCCGGGTCGACCTCGCGGCCGATGACGAGATTCTCGTCTCGGGACCGACCGTGGCGCCGGCGTCGGGCCCTGTCCTACGCACGGGCGATCTCGGCTCCTGGGATTCCGATGGGAGGCTGGTCGTCACCGGCCGCAAGGCGGACACGATCGTCACCGGCGGCGAGAACGTGGCGCCCACCGAGGTCGAGGCGATCCTGGCCGACCACCCGGCGGTCGCGGAGGCCGCGGTGTTCGGAGCCCCCGACGCGGAATGGGGCGAGGCGGTGGTCGCGGTCGTCGTCCTGCGCGACGGATTCACCATCACCGACGACGATTTGCGCGAGCACTGCCGCGCCCGTCTGGCGGCGTTCAAGGTTCCCAAGCGATACTCCGTGGTCGCCGAGTTGCCGCGCACCCCGTCCGGCAAGCTCGTCCGCTCCCGCCTCGCATGACCGACTTCGATCCCGAGACATTCCGCCATCTGAGCCGCGAGCGCTGGGACGCCGCCGCCCGCGGCTGGGAGGAGCGCCGGGCGATGATGACGGCCGCCAGCGAGCCCGTCTCGCGCTGGATGGTCGCCGCGATCGACCCCCAGCCCGGCCAGACCGTCCTGGAGCTGGCCGCCGGTCCCGGCGACACCGGCTTCATGGCCGCCGAGCTGCTCGGCCCCGAGGGCAAGCTGATCAGCACCGACGGCGCCGAGGCGATGGTCGAGGCCGCGCGCCGCCGCGCCGCCGAGCTCGGCCTCGAGAACGTCGAGCACCGCGAGATGGAGGCCGAGTGGATAGATCTCCCTCTGGCCAGCGTCGATGCGGTCCTGTGCCGGTGGGGCTACATGCTGCTGGCCGACCCCGAGGCGGCGCTGCGCGAGACGCGCCGCGTCCTGCGCCCCGGCGGGCGCCTGGCCCTGGCCGCCTGGGCCGCCGCCGAGCACAACCCGTGGAACGCCCAGATCGGCGCCGAGCTTCTGGCCCGCGGGCTGAGCGAGCCCGCCGGGCCGGGCGAGCCGGGCATGTACGCCTTTGCGCCCGACGGCCGGATCAAGGAGCTGCTGCTCGCCGCAGGGTTCGAGGATCCGGTCGTCGAGGCGGTCGACTTCGCCTTCACCGCGCCGTCCTTCGACGAGTGGTGGGAGGCCCAGTACGACCTCTCGCCGAGCATGCACCTGGCACTCGGATCGCTCGATCCGGATGCCATCGACGAGCTCCACGAGGCGGTCCGCGCCCGCTACGCGAGCTACGAGCAGGCCGACGGCAGCCTGCGCATGCCCGCGCGCGCCTTGGTGGCCTCGGCCTCCGGCTAAGGTCCGACGCCGCATGTTCTACGACGACGACGCGGACCTTCACCTCCTCGACGGCAAGACCGTCGCGATCATCGGCTTCGGCTCCCAGGGCCACGCCCACGCGCTGAACCTCAAGGACTCCGGGGTCGACGTGGTCGTCGGCCTGCGCGAGGACTCGGCCTCGGCCGAGCAGGCCCGCGCGGGCGGCCTGGAGGTGCTCGGCGTGGCCGACGCCGCCAGCCGCGGCGACCTCGTGATGCTCCTGGTGCCCGACGAGAAGCACCGCGAGGTCTACGAGGGCCAGGTCCGCGACGGCATCGCCGAGGGCAACCTGCTGCTGTTCGGCCACGGCTTCTCGGTTCTCTACGGCGAGGTCGAGGCGCCGCCCGGCGTCGACGTCGCGCTCGTCGCGCCCAAGGGCCCCGGCCACCTCGTGCGTCGCCAGTACCTCGAGGGCAGCGGCGTCCCGGGCCTGGTCGCGATCGAGCAGGACGCGACCGGCAACGCCAAGGACCTCGCGCTCGCCTACGCCAAGGGCATCGGCTGCACGCGCGGCGGCGTCTTCGACACCACCTTCAAGGAGGAGACGGAGACCGACCTCTTCGGCGAGCAGGCCGTTCTGTGCGGCGGCGCGACCGCGCTCGTGCAGGCCGGGTTCGAGACGCTGGTCGAGGCCGGCTACGACCCGCAGATGGCCTACTTCGAGTGCCTCCACGAGCTCAAGCTGATCGTCGACCTGATGTACGAGAAGGGCATGGCCGGCATGCGGTACTCGATCTCCAACACCGCCGAGTACGGCGACTACACCCGCGGGCCGCGCGTGGTCGACGACCGCGTTCGCGCGGAGATGAAGCGCATCCTCGAGGAGATCCAGTCGGGCGACTTCGCACGCGAATGGATCGCCGAGAACCGCGCCGGCCAGGAGAACTTCCAGCGGATGCGCGCCGAGCAGGCCGACACCGAGGTCGAGTCTGTCGGCAAGGAGCTGCGCTCCCACATGGACTGGATCAAGACGGACTTCTGACGTGGCTCATGCCCGACACCGCCGCCACCAGCCTCGAGATCCCCGCTGACATCAAGCCCGCCGACGGGCGCTTCGGCTCGGGCCCGTCGAAGGTGCGGCCCGAGGCGTTGCAGCGCCTGGCCGGCGAGGGCGCCGCGATCATGGGCACCTCGCATCGTCAGGCGCCGGTGCGCGCGGTGGTCGGGCGCATCCGCGCCGGGCTACTGGAGCTCTTCTCGGCACCCGACGGCTACGAGGTGCTGCTCGGCAACGGCGGTACCACGTGCTTCTGGGACGCCGCCGCCTGCGGGCTCGTGCGCGAGCGGGCGCTGCATCTGACCTACGGCGAGTTCTCCTCGAAGTTCGCGAAGGTCACGGCGGCCGCGCCGTTCCTGGCCGAGCCGGTGGTGGTCGAGGCCCCGCCCGGCGACGCGCCGGAACCACGTGCCGAGCCGGGCTGCGACGCCGTCTGCTGGGCGCACAACGAGACGTCGACGGGCGTGATGGTCCCGGTGGTACGGCCGGACGGCGACGCGCTGGTCCTGATCGACGCCACCTCCGGTGCCGGCGGCCTGCCGATCGACCTCGGGCGCTCCGACGCGTACTACTTCGCGCCCCAGAAGTCGTTCGCCGGCGACGGCGGCCTGTGGCTGGCCGTCATGAGCCCCGCGGCGATCGAGCGAATCGAGGAGATCGCCGCGACGGATCGCTGGATCCCGGAGTCGATGTCGCTCGCCACCGCGCTGGACAACTCGCGCAAGGACCAGACCTACAACACGCCGGCGCTCGCGACCCTGCTGCTGCTGGCAGACCAGGTCGAGTGGATGCTGGCCAACGGCGGCCTGGACTGGTGCGTGCAGCGCACGACCGACTCCTCCTCGCGCCTGTACGGCTGGGCTGAGGCGACCGCGTTCGCCAGTGCGTTCGTCGCCGACCCCGCGAAGCGCTCGCTCGTGGTCGGCACGATCGACTTCTCCGACGAGATCGACGCCCTCGCGCTGGCCGCGACGCTGCGCGCCAACGGGATCGTCGACGTCGAGCCCTACCGCAAGCTCGGCCGCAACCAGCTGCGGATCGGGATGTTCCCGGCGGTCGAGCCGGCCGACGTCGAGGCGCTCACGGCCTGCATCGACTGGGTGGTCGAGCGCCTGTGACCAAGGTCTTGGTCGCCGAGAAGATCGGTGAGCCCGGTGTGGCGCTGCTGCGCGAGGCCGGCTTCGAGGTCGACGAGGGTGCCGAGCACCTCGACCAGCTCGCCGACTACGACGGGCTGCTGATCCGCAGCGCTACGCAGGTGGACGCGGATCTGCTCGCGCGCGCGACGAACCTGAAGGCCATCGGGCGCGCCGGCGTGGGCGTCGACAACGTCGACGTCGACGAGGCGACCAAGCGCGGGATCATCGTCGCCAACGCGCCGGAGTCCAACGTCGTCACCGCCGCCGAGCACACGATGGCGCTGCTGCTGGCGCTGGCGCGCAACGTGCCCCAGGCGCACGCCTCGCTGGTCGACGGCCGCTGGGACCGCGCGAAGTACTCGGGCGTCGAGCTGATGGACAAGACGCTGGGCATCCTCGGCTTCGGCCGCATCGGGCAGCTCGTGGCCGAGCGCGCCCGCGGGTTCGGCATGCGCGTGATGGCGTTCGACCCCTACGTCGCGGCCGAGCGGTACCGCGAGCTCGGGGTGGACAAGGCCGATTCGGCCGACGAGCTCTGCGCCGCGGCGGACTTCCTGACCCTGCACCTGCCGAAGACCCCGGAGACGGAGGGCTGGCTCAACGCCAAGGCGCTGGCGAAGTGCAAGGACGGCGTGCGGATCCTCAACGTCGCGCGCGGGCCGTTGGTCGTCGACGAGGATCTGAAGGACGCGCTGGACTCGGGCAAGGTCGCGGGCGCCGCGCTCGACGTCTTTCGCACCGAGCCGGCCACCGAGCACCCGCTGTTCGGCTATCCCAACGTGATCGTCACGCCTCACCTGGGCGCTTCCACTGCCGAGGCGACGGACCGCGCCGGGTTCCAGGCCGCCGAGCAGATCGTCGCAGCGCTCACCGGCGGCGCGGTCACCACCGCGGTCAACGTCCCGGCGGTCGCGCCTGAGGACCTCGAGGTGCTCGGGCCCTTCATCCCGCTGTGCCGGCAGCTCGGCCGGCTGGCGATCGGCCTGGCCGAGGGCTCGTCGGTCGACCGGATCGAGGTCGAGTTCCTCGGCCGGATCGCCGAGCGCGACACCCGCCCGCTCGGCGTGGCGGTCCTGCTCGGCGTCCTCAGCGGCAACACCGAGGAGGAGGTCAACCAGGTCAACGCGCCGGCCATCGCCAGGGCGCGCGGCATCGAGATCGTCGAGACCAACCGCACGCACGCCCGCGACTTCACCGACCTGATCCGCGTGGCCGTGGTGGCCGGCGACCGCGGGCGAGCGCGTGGTGGGAACGACGCTGGGCAGCCACCATCGCCCGCACCTGCTCGAGGCGTGGGGCCAGCGCTTCAACATCCAGCTCGAGGGCTGCGTGGCGCTGTTCCGCTACCGCGACGTGCCGGGGATGGTCGGCCGCGTCGGCACGGCACTCGGCGAGGGCGGGATCAACATCCTGTCGGCCGCGGTCGGCTACGACGCGGGCGATGACGGCGAGGCGGTGATGATCGTCACCACCGATCAGCTCGTTCCCAGCGACGTCATCGCCGGCATCGCGGCGTCGGACGGGTTCCGCGCCGGCAGGGCGATCTCCGTCTGCACGTGAACGTCCCGGCCGAGCCGGTCGTCTATCAGATCTATCCGCGCTCGTTCCAGGACAGCGACGGCGATGGGGAGGGCGACCTGCGCGGCGCGACGTCCCGGCTCGAGCACGTCGCGCGCCTCGGCGCCGACGCAGTCTGGTTCTCGCCGTTCTACCGCTCTCCGATGGCGGATGGCGGCTACGACATCTCAGATCACGTCGACGTCGACCCACGGTTCGGGACGGTCGCCGACGCCGAGGCACTGATCGAGCGCGCGCACGCGCTGGGGCTGGCCGTCCTGCTCGACGTGGTCCCCTGCCACACCTCGATCGAGCACCCGTGGTTCACCGAGCAACCCGACCGCTACGTGTGGTCGCCGTCCGCCGGACCGCCGAACAACTGGCGCTCCACATTCGGCGGGCCGGCGTGGTCAGCCGACCCCGCCGGCCGCGGCTTCTACCTGCACTCCTTCTATGCCGAGCAGGCCGACCTGGACTGGCGCAACCCCTACGTGCGGACCGCAATCGGCGACGTGCTGCGCTTCTGGCGCGCACGCGGCGCCGACGGCTTCCGCCTCGACGCGCTCGACCGCCTGCTGAAAGATCCGCAGCTGCGCGACGACCCGCCGGCGCATGGCCCACCGCCCCTGCCGCTGCACGCCGAGCACGCCACGCTCGAGCACCGCCACTCGCTCAACGCTCCCGACATCGGCGACGGGCTGGCGGCACTGCGAGCGGCCGCCGGCGGCGACGCCTACCTCGTCGGCGAGGTCTACCTGCCGACCGGCGAGCTCGGTCCCTACATGGAGCACCTCGACGTCGCCTTCGGCTTCGAGCTCTACCACGCAGACTGGGCACCCGGACCACTGCGGGCCGCGCTCGACGCCGCGCTCTCCTGGCCGGGCCGGATGGCGTGGGTGACCTCGAACCACGATTTCTCACGGTTGGCGAGTCGTGTCGGCGAAGCACAGGCGCGTGCCGCGGCGCTGCTGCTGCTCACATTGCCGGGGCCGGTGTTCGTCTATCAGGGCGACGAGCTGGGCCAGGTCGACGGGCCGGGCGCCGACCCGCCCGACGACCGCGCCGGCCGCGATCCGTTTCGCCACCCGATGGCCTGGGACGGTTCGATTCACGGCGGCTTCAGCGACGCCCGGCCATGGCTGGAGGTCGCCGCGCCGCGCGAGGGCACGGTCGAGGAGCAGTGGGAGCGACCGGACTCGATCCTGCGCCTCTATCGCGACGTGATCGAACTGCGGCGTCGGACTCCAGGGCAGCATCGAGCTGCTCGACGGCGACGCCGGGGTCGTCGCGCTACGGCGGGGCGAGCACGTGATCGCGCTGAACCCGACGGGTGAGCCCGCGCCGGCTCCCGCGGCGAGCAGGGTGCTGCGTCACACCAACGATCCCGCGCTCACCACACCCCCGGCCGTGCTCGGTCCGGGCGAAGGGTTTGTCGCCGTGAGCTAAGGGGAATCGGCATGGTTGGTGAGGAGAGCGTGCGTATGCGGCGTTCTAGCGGCCTTGGCTCTCGGGCTCGGCGCATGTGGCGGCGGAGGCAGCTCCGGCGGCCGCGCGACGCTGAACCTCTGGGTCTTCAACGAGCCGTCGGGGTCCTTCAAGAACGCGGCCAAGCGCTGCAGCGCGGAGTCCAACGGCCGCTACCGGGTCGTGCTCAACGCGCTTTCCAACGACGCCGACCAGCAGCGCCAGGCGCTCGTTCGCCGGCTTGCCGCCAAGGACGCGAGCATCGACATCCTGGGCATGGACGTCATCTGGACCCCGGAGTTCGCCGAGGCCGGATGGATCAAGGCGTGGCCCTCCGACGTGGCCGACAAGGTGCGCAACGGCACGCTCGAAGGACCACTGAAGACCGCCACCTACCAGGGCAAGCTCTACGCGGCGCCGGCCAACACCAACACGCAGCTGCTCTGGTACCGCAAGGACCTCGTGTCCGACCCGGCCACCACGTGGGATGGGCTCATCGACCAGGCGGTGAAGCTCAAGGAGGCCGGCCGCATCGAGATTCAGGGCGCCCAGTACGAGGGCGTCGTCGTGTGGTTCAACTCGCTCGTCCAGTCAGGCGGCGGGACGATCGTCGACAACAACAAGGTCACGCTCGGGGAACCGGGCAAGAAGGCCGCCGAGATCATGCGCAAGCTGGCGACCTCGCGCGCGGCCGACCCGTCGCTGAGCGCCGAGAAGGAGGACCAGACCCGGATCGCCTTCGAGCAGGGCCATGCCGCGTTCCAGGTCAACTATCCGTTCATCTACCCGAGCGCCAAGGCGGCCGACCCGAAGCTGTTCAAGCAGATCGGCTGGAAGCCCTATCCGGCCGTCGAGGACGGCAAGCCTGTCAAGGCGCCGATCGGCGGCATCAACTGGGGCGTCGGCGGCTTCACCAAGCATCCGGGTCAGGCCTTCGCGGCCGCCGCCTGCATGCGCAACGAGGAGAACCAGCGCGAGGCCGCAATCAAGGGCGGTCTGCCGCCGACGCTGTCGTCGCTGTACGACGACAAGAAGTTCCAGAAGGACTATCCGTTCGCCGACCTGATCCGCAAGCAGGTCGACGACGGCGCGGTGCGGCCGCAGACGCCGGCCTACGCCGACGTCTCGCTCGCGATCGCCAAGTCAGTCTCACCACCGTCGCGCATCGCGCTGGGCAACTTCGTCGACGACTTGCGCGCCAAGCTCGACGACGCACTGAACTCCAAGGGGCTCCTGTGAGCCGCGCCGCCGTCTCCGATCGGGTGCGCGCCGAGCGCAAGCTCGGCTGGATGCTCTGCGCGCCCGCCGCGCTGGTGATGGTCGCGGTCACCGCGTATCCGGTCGGCTACGCGATCTACCTGTCGCTGCTGCGCGCCGACCTGCGCTTCCCCGACGACAACACCTGGGTCGGCCTGGACAACTACGTCACCGTCCTGACCTCGAGCCTGTGGTGGAAGGACTTCGGCCACACGATCCTCATCACCGGCGTGTCGGTCACGCTCGAGCTGGTGCTCGGGATGCTGCTCGCGCTCGTGATGCACCGCGCGATCTTCGGCCGCGGGCTGATCCGCACGGCGGCGCTGATCCCGTACGGGATCGTCACGGTGGTCGCCGCGTTCGCGTGGCGCTTTGCGTGGTCGAGCGCCGAGGGCGGCTTCGTGCCCAAGCTCTTCAAGTGGACCTTCGACCCGGTCGACCTCAATCACGGGTTCTGGAACTACGTCGTGGTGATCCTCACCGAGGTCTGGAAGACCACGCCTTTCATGGCGCTGCTGCTGCTCGCGGGGCTCACGCTGGTGCCCGACGAGCTGCACGAGGCCGCCCGCGTCGACGGCGCAAGCGCCTGGCAGCGCTTCTGGCGCATCACGATCCCGCTGATGAAGCCGGCGATCCTGGTCGCGCTGCTCTTCCGCACGCTCGACGCTTTCCGGATCTTCGACTCGGTCTTCATCATCTCCAACGGCAACAACCCGAACGTCGAGTCGGTCTCGGTGCTGGGTTTCAACCAGTTGCTCAACCGGCTGAACCTCGGTCTCGGCTCAGCGGTGTCGGTCTTGATCTTCCTGTGCGTCGCGCTGATCGCCTTCCTGTTCGTGAAGGGATTCGGCACGTCGCTGGCTCAGCAGCGAGGGGAGCGCTGAGATGAACTCGCGTGGCACCAGGATTGCCGGATGGGGCACCGCCAACCTGATGGTGTTCGTCTTCGCGCTGTTCCCGATCTTCTGGATCCTGATGTTGTCGCTGAAGGATCCGGGGACGGTCAACGACGGCCGGCTGATCCCGGCGACCTGGTCGCTGAAGAACTACGAGGGAATCTTCGACCAGGCGATCTTCACGCGCGCGCTGATCAACTCGATCGGCATCGCGCTGATCGCGACCTTCGTGGCCGTGCTGCTCGCGTCGATGGCCGCCTACGCGATCGCGCGGCTGGACTTCCCGGGCAAGACGCTGATGCTCACCGCTGCGCTGGCGATCGCGATGTTCCCGCCGATCTCGATCGTCGGCCCGCTCTACAACCTGTGGCGCAACCTCGGCCTGTTCGACACATGGCCGGGGCTGATCATCCCGTACATGACCTTCACGCTGCCGCTGGCGATCTACACGCTCTCGGCGTTCTTCAGGGAGATCCCATGGGAGCTCGAACAGGCGGCCCAGGTTGACGGCGCCACGCCGTTCCAGGCGTTCACCAAGGTCATCGCACCGCTGGCCGCGCCGGGCGTGTTCACCACCGCGATCCTCGTATTCATCTTCGCCTGGAACGACTTCGTCTTCGCGCTGTCCCTGACTTCGACGAAGGCCGCTCAGACGGTGCCCGCGGCGATCTCGCAGTTCCCGGGCGCGTCGCAGTTCCAGCAACCCACCGGTTCCATCGCGGCCGCCGCGATGGTCGTCACCGTCCCCATCATCATCATGGTCATGTTCTTCCAGCGCCGGATCGTCGCGGGACTCACCGCAGGCGCTGTCAAGGGTTAGGAGTCGCACGATGGCCGAGATCGAGCTCGACGACGTCACGAAGCGTTACCCCGACGGTTACGAGGCCGTCAAGCACATCGACCTCGAGATCGCCGATGGAGAGTTCCTGATCCTGGTCGGGCCATCGGGTTGCGGGAAGTCGACCGCGCTGCGGATGATCGCCGGCCTCGAAGACATCAGCGAGGGCAAGCTGAAGATCGACGGCGAGGTGGTCAACGACCGTGCGCCGAAGGATCGCGACATCGCGATGGTGTTCCAGAACTACGCCCTGTATCCGCACATGACCGTGCGCGAGAACATGGGCTTCGCGCTGAAGCTGGCCAAGGTCGACGCGAAGGAAATCGACCGCAAGGTCGAGGAGGCGGCCAAGACGCTCGACCTCGTTGCGCACCTCGACCGCAAGCCCGCCAATCTGTCCGGCGGCCAGCGCCAGCGCGTGGCCATGGGGCGCGCGATCGTGCGCGAACCCAAGGTCTTCCTGATGGACGAGCCGCTGTCGAACCTCGACGCGAAGCTGCGCGTCCAGATGCGATCCGAGGTCTCGAGGATCCAGCAGCGGCTGGGCACGACGACCGTCTACGTCACGCACGACCAGACCGAGGCGATGACGCTGGGCGACCGCGTCGCTGTGATGCGCAACGGCGTGATCCAGCAGGTCGACAGCCCCAAGGAGCTCTACGACCACCCGACGAATCTCTTCGTCGCGGGATTCATCGGCTCTCCGGCGATGAACTTCTTCGCCGGCAAGATCGAGGGCTCGAACGTCAAGCTGCCGTTCGGCGACGTCCCGCTCGGCGACGAGCAGCGCCAGGCGGTCGAGGGCGCCGCGCCGAAGGACGGGCAGGTGATCGTCGGCATCCGCCCCGAGGACTTCGAGGACGCCGAACTGGCCGGCGATCAGAAGGGCTTCACGTTCGAGGCCCCGATCGAGATGACCGAGTCGATGGGCTCGGAGGTCTACGCCCACTTCTCCTATGAGGGCGATGGGGTGAGCTCCGACGAGCTCCAGGAGCTCGCGGCGGACTCCGGTGCCGCCGACGTCCCCGGCGCAGGCGCCGAACACGCGGTGGCGCGCTTGGATCCGACGACCGGGGTCGAGCGCGGACAGAAGGCGAAGCTCTGGCTCGACGTCGCCAAGCTGCACCTCTTCGATCCCGAGGACGGTCGCAGCCTGGTGGCCAAGAGCTGAGGGTCGCACCCCGCCGCAGCTAGCGCCCGCCGCGGCGTTCGCCACGGATGCGGGCGATGACCTGCTCGTTCCACTCGTGGGTGCGCAGCAGGCGCCAGCGCTCGCGGCCGGCGCGCAGGTAGGCGTCGGCCTCGCTGCCCTTGCCGATCATGTCGGCCTCGGCCAGCATCGCGACGACCGGGCTGAACTCCTGCTCGAACCAGCGGAGTGCCAGCTGCTCGCGGTCGAGCAGCTCGCCGGTCTCCACGCCGAAGCGATACCCCCAGGCCTCGACGCCCTCGGCCAGCTCGCCGTATGCGGGCGCACGGCCGAGGCGGACGCGCTCGGCCGCCTCCGGGGGCAGCGGAACGCGCTCGCGGAACAGGCGCTCGTGGCTCTTGAGCGGTAGATCGGCGACGGTGAGCGTGCGTTCCGCGCCGACGCGGGTGAGGATCTCGACGACGTGTGCATCGATCTGCTCGCGCCCCATCGAACGGGCCACGGAGACGCGGTGGTGGCCGTCGCGCACGAAGTGGACCTCGCCGATCCGGTAGAGGTCGACCGGCGGCAGCGGCTCGCCGCGGCGCGCCGCGTCTGCGATCCGCTCCCAGCGGCGGCGCACGCGCGCGGAGGTGGGGCGGAAGCTACGGTCAAAGCCCGACCGGCGGTCGACCGTGCCGAGGATCGAGTCGACGTCGACGACCTTGAGGCCGAGGTCGCGCTCGCCGGTGCGGCCGAGGGCCGCGACGACCTCGTCGAAGGGCAGGATCAGGTCGACCTCGCCCTGGCGGCCCAGCCGATGCGCGAGACGCGAGAGCGTCTGGCGGCGGCGGGCGCGCAGGAAGTCGTCGGCTGCATCGGCCGCCGGGAAGCCGGTCGGAAGCGGCGCCATCGCCAATCGAGCGTACCTTCCGGGCGTGCACGTCGAACCCCGTGGCTGGTGGCTGCAGGAGGCGGGGCCGGTGGCTCCGGCGCCGGCGTTGGCCGGCGACCTGGCAGTCGACGTCGTCGTGATCGGCGGCGGCTACACCGGGATGTGGGCGGCATGGCACGTGCTGGAGCGCGCACCGGGGTGCCGCGTGGCGCTGCTGGACGCCGCGATCTGCGGCGACGGCCCGAGCGGGCGCAACGGTGGTTTCGTCGACCATCTCGCGCAGGCGGCGCCGCGGCTGCGAGCGCTGGCGGGCGACGCCGCCGCGCGCGCGACGATCGAGGCCTCGGTCGCCTCTGTCGGCGCGATCGGCGCCTGGTGCGCCGAGCAGAACGTCGACGCGTGGTTCGAACAGGCCGGGCAGATCGTCGCATCGGCCGCTCCCGGCCAGGACGGGGAGTCCGACGAGGCCGTCGAGGCATGCCGCGCGCTCGGGCTCGGCGACGAGCTCGCGCCGCTTACGGCAGAGGAGGTCCGGGCGCGCTGCGCCGCAGCGCCGTTGCGCGGCGGCGTGTTCGCGCCGCTCGACCGCCACGGTCCAGCCCGCGCGCCTGGCCCACGGGCTGCGGGCGCGGCTCATCGAGCGCGGTGTCCGCGTCTTCGAGCACAGCCCGGTGCGCGCGCTGCGCGATGCGCCGGGCGGCGTTGTCGTGGAGACCGCGGCGGGGCGGGTGCGCGCTCGGGCGGGAGTGCTGGCGCTCAACGCGCACTCGGCGGCGGTCGGG
This sequence comes from uncultured Actinomycetes bacterium, assembly GCA_963825415.1. Lineage (GTDB taxonomy): Bacteria > Actinomycetota > Thermoleophilia > Solirubrobacterales > Solirubrobacteraceae > BP-464. Next base: position 18,795 of record CAWGTD010000013.1, read on the forward strand.
CCGCTGCGCCGGCGCCTGACCGTGACCTCCAGCCACATGGTCATCACCGAGCCGGTGCCCGACGTGCTCGAACGGCTCGGCTGGACCGGTGGCGAGGCGATCACCGACGCCCGGCGCCTGGTCCACTACTTCCGCACCACGCCCGACGGCCGCATCGCGTTCGGGTGGGGAGGGGGGCGCATCGTCTGCGGCGCGCGCCTGCGCCCGCGCGACGAGGCCGATCCGCGGCTGGCCCGCCAGGTCGCCGCCGACCTGCTGCGCTTCTTCCCGGAGCTAGGCGGCCGCGCGGTGGAGCACGCTTGGGGCGGGCCGATCGACGCGTCGCCGAGCCACCTGCCGATCGTCGAGACGCTCCCGGGCGGCAGCACGCACGCCGCCTTCGGATACACGGGCAACGGCGTCGGCCCCTCGGAATTGTGCGGGCGGATCCTCGCGGCGCTCGCACTCGACGAGCGCGATCCGCTCACGCGCCTGCCGATCGTGCAGCCCGACCGCCGGGCGCTTCCGCCCGAACCGCTGCGCGTTGCCGGAGGGCAGGCCGTCCGCGTCGCGCTGGACCGCGCGGAGCGTGCCGAGGAGGCGGGCCGGCCCGTCGGTCCGGTGGTGCGCGCGGTCGCGGAGTTGCCGCACTTGCTCGGAGTGGAGATCGGGAGGTAGGGTCGCGCGATGCAAGGCACGGCTGCCGTACCGGACGGGGCAGGGCGCAGCGAACACGGCCTGAAGGCCAACGCGATCAACTACGTCTCGAGCGTGGTGATCGGCGTCGCGTCCACGGCGCCCGGTTACAGCCTCGCCGCGGTGCTCGGTTTGATCATCGCGATCGAGGGCGTCGGTGTGCAGGCGCCCGCCGTGATGATCGTCTCGTTCATCCCGATCGTCTGTGTCGCGTGGGCGTACCGCTATCTGAACAAGGCCGACCCGGACTGCGGCACGACGTTCTCCTGGGTCACCAAGGCCTTCGGGCCCTCGGCCGGGTGGATCGGCGGATGGGCGATCGTCGTGGCGGACATCATCGTCATGGCGAACCTCGCCGAGATCGCCGGCCTCTACACCCTGCTCCTGTTCGGCATCGACGCTTCGACGGCCGTGGTCACCGCCCTCGGCGTGGTGTTCATCCTCGCCATGACGTGGATCTGCGTCATCGGCATCGAGCTCAACGCCAAGACCCAGCGCTATCTGCTCGCCGCAGAGCTCCTCGCCCTCGGCATCTTCTCGGTGGTGGCCCTCGTCCGCGTCTGGACGGAGTCGCCGGCCGGCTCGATCGACCCGAGCCTGTCCTGGTTCTCGCCCTTCGCGATCGACTCGTTCGACGCCCTCGTCTCGGGCGTGCTCATCGGCGTGTTCATCTACTGGGGCTGGGACAGCCTCGTGACCGTCAACGAAGAGACCGAGGATGCCGACACCGTTCCCGGCAAGGCCGCCGTCACCGCGACGCTGATCCTCGTCGGCATCTACGTGGTCGTCTCGACTGCCGCGGTCGCCTTCGGCGGGATCGAGCGCCTGGCCGACTCCGACGACGCCCTCGGCATCCTCGCCAATGACGTCTTCGGCTCGGACTGGCTGGGCAAGATCGTCATCATCGCCGTGCTGACGTCGGCCGCGGCGTCGACACAGACCACCATCCTCCCGACCGCGCGGACCACGCTTTCGATGGCGCGCGCGAAGGCGCTGCCGGAGTCGCTGGGTCGCATCCACGAGCGCTATCTCACGCCGCACGTCTCGACGATCTGGATGGGTGCGCTGTCGGTGGTCTGGTACGTCGGGCTGACGATCGTCAGCCAGAACATCCTCTACGACTCGATCGCCGCGCTGGGCCTGATGATCGCCTTCTACTACGGGATCACCGGATTCGCCTGCGCCTGGTACTTCCGCCGGGAGCTCGGCAAGAGCGTCAGGAACCTGGTCATGGCCGGAGTGTTGCCGGTCCTCGGCGGCCTCATGCTGCTCGGGGTCTTCGTGAAGTCCTGCGTCGATCTCGCCGATCCGGCCAACTCGACGGCCGGCGAGTCGTGGCTGGGCCTCGGCCCGCCGCTGGTCATCGGCGCCGGTTTTCTGCTCATGGGGCCGGTGCTGATGCTGCTCTGGCGCCATCAGGGCCACCCGGAGTTCTTCCGCCGCCGCCCGGAGGTCGCACGCCCGGGGATCCTCGAAGAGGAGGCCGCGCCCGCCGGGTAGGGTTTGCGCCGTGCGCGCGGTCGTGATCACACGGCACGGGGCCCCCGACGTGCTCGAGGTCCAGGACCGCCCCGACCCCACGGTCGGCCCGGGGCAGGTCCGGATCGAGGTCAAGGCGGCGGGTGTCAACTTCGCCGACGTCATGGCCCGCCAGGGGCTCTACGCGGCGGCGCCCAAGCCACCCTGCGTCGTCGGCTACGAGGTCGCCGGCACGGTCAGCCAGGTCGGGGAGGGTGTCGAGGACGTCGCGCGCGGCGACCGGGTGATGGCCGGCACGCGCTTCGGTGGCTATGCCGAGCAGATCGTCGTCGCCGCCGACCAGACGATCCCGCTCTCGGACGGGCTCTCGTTCGAGGCGGGAGCCGCGGTGCCCGTCCAGTACTCGACGGCCTGGGCGGCGCTCATGTCCTACGCCAACCTCCAACCCGGCGAGCGCGTGCTCATCCACGCCGCGGCCGGCGGGGTGGGAATCGCGGCCACGCAGATCGCGAAGAGTCGCGGCGCCGAGCTGTGGGGCACAGCGTCGCCCGGCAAGCACGACGCGATCCGCGGCTTCGGCATCGAGCACCCGCTCGACTACACCCGCGATGGCTGGGAGCGCGGGCTGCCGCCGTTCGACGTGATCCTCGACGCGATCGGCGGCGAGTCGCACCGGCGCAGCTACAAGATGCTGGCCGTGGGCGGCCGGCTCGTGGCGTTCGGGGCCTCGTCGGTGGTCACGGGCGAGACGCGGAACCTTCTGAAGGCGGCACCGCAGGCGCTGCGGATGTTCCGCGGCTTCAACCTGATCGAGCAGATGGAGTCGTCCAAGGCCGTGATCGGGCTGAACATGCTGGCGCTGTGGGACGACCGCGGCACGCTGGAGCCATGGGTCACGCCGCTACGGACGCTGCTCGACGACGGCACGCTGCAGCCGGTGGTCTCCGACGCGATCCCGTTCGACGCGCGCGCCCGAGGCACACCGCGTGATCGAGCAGCGGCGCAACGTGGGCAAGGTCGTGCTGGTGCCCTAAGATCCATCGAGCATGTCGCGCCCGATCGACCTTCGCCTGCTTCTCCTCCTCCCCCGCTAGGGGGAGCGAATGCGTGGCGGCCGCCAAGCCGCAAACCGACGAGAAGCAGACCGAAGGCCGACAACAGACGAAAGAGCACGACATGACCGCAGAGCCAGACCGCGTACTCATCTTCGACACAACGCTGCGCGACGGCGAGCAGTCGCCGGGCATCTCGCTCAACGTGCCCGAGAAGCTCGAGATCGCTCATCAGCTCGCGCGGCTGGGCGTCGACGTGATCGAGGCCGGCTTCCCGATCTCCTCGCCCGGGGACTTCGAGGCGGTCCAGGCGATCGCGCGGGCAGATTTCGGTCCGCACCCACCCCCGGTCATCGCCGGCCTCGCACGCGCGAATCCAACCGACGTGGACCGCGCGTGGGAGGCAGTGCGTGATTCCGCGCGGCCGCGGATCCACACGTTCGTCTCGACCTCCGACATCCACATCACGCACCAGCTGCAGGGCACGCGCGACGACGTGCGCGGCCTCGCGCGCGCTTCGGTCGCCCAGGCGCGCGGCTACTGCGACGACGTCGAGTTCTCGCCGATGGACGCCACCCGGGCCGACGTCGAGTTCACGGCGGAGATCGTGGCGATCGCGCTGGAGGAGGGCGCGACGACGATCAACATCCCCGACACCGTCGGCTACGCGATGCCGCAGGAGTACGCGGCGTACCTGGAGCGGCTGTACGAGTTGGTCGACGGCCTGCGCGACGTCACCCTGTCGGTGCATTGCCACGACGACCTCGGGCTGGCGGTCGCCAACTCGTTCGCCGGCGTGTTGGCCGGCGCGCGCCAGGTCGAGTGCGCGATCAACGGGATCGGCGAGCGGGCCGGCAACGCCTCGCTGGAGGAGCTGGTGATGCTGCTGCGCACGCGCTCGGCCGAGCTGGGCGGGCTCGACACCGGCGTCAACAGCAGGGAGCTGGCACGCACGAGCCGGCTCGTCTCGCGGCTGACCGGCTACGTCGTGCAGCCCAACAAGGCGATCGTCGGGCGCAACGCGTTCGCGCACGAATCCGGCATCCACCAGGACGGCGTGCTCAAGGAGCGCTCGACCTACGAGATCATGGACGCGACGACCGTCGGCAACGACGCCGACCAGATCGTCCTCGGCAAGCACTCGGGGCGCCACGCCCTGCGCGAGGCGCTCGCCGAGCTGGGCTTCGAGGTCGACGGCCAGACGCTCAACACCGCGTTCAAGCGCTTCAAGGAGATCGCGGACAAGAAGAAGCAGGTGACCGCGATGGACCTCGAGGCGCTCGTCACCGACGAGCTGCGCGACGCGGTGCCGTCCTACACGCTGGAGTGGTTCGACGTCGAGGCCTCCTCGCGCCGTCCGCCACATGCCACGGTCGGCCTGCGGACACCCGACGGCGACGATCTGACGGGCTCGTTCACCGGCGACGGCCCGGTCGACGCGATCTTCCGCGCGATCAACGCCGCCACCGGGATCGACGCGAAGCTGCGCGAGTTCCAGGTGGGAGCCGTCACCGGCGGGATGGACGCTCTCGGCGAGACGAGCGTCGTGCTCGAGTTCAGCGGGCAGACGGCGTCCGGCCAGGGCGTGGCGACCGACATCCTCCAGGCGGCGGCGATCGCATACGTGCGCGCGCTGTCGAACGTGGTGCGCCGCGCACAGGCGGCCGAGCAGGAGCCCGATCGGGCGGCCGACGCCGAGCTGACGCCGACGCCCTAGCCGGCGCTCAGCACTCGTCGAGCGGGGAGGCCTCCACGCTGTGGCGGGTGCCGCGTGCGTCGAGCATGAGCGGGATCAGCGGCTCGGCAGGCTGCGCCATCGGCACGACGTCGCCCTTGACCTTCACGCCGAGCAGGTGCAGCTGCGTGCCGACCTCCGCCAACTGCTCTGCGGTGAGGCGGTAGCCGCACGGCGCCGCGACGGTCTGTGCGGCTGTGGGCGCCTGGTTGTCGGCGCCGCCGAAGTAGACCGGCGCGCTGCCTTCCGCGCCCTCGCGCGTCTTGCGGGCCCTGGCGCCCGCGGTCGCCGCAGCGACCTCGTCACCGCGGCTGGCCAGGAAACCCAGGGCGATGTCGATCACCGTGAGGTGCGAGTCGACCCGGCGGCGGTTGACCATGGCGGCGTCGGCCAGCTCCATCGGGTCCAGCATCGGATCGGCGTCGACGCGGGTCTCGACGAGGATGCCGAGCACATTGCGCAGGCCCATCAGGTTGCGCGCGATGCCCTCGTCGGCGTCGCCGGCCGTCTGCTGGACGTCCTGCTCGCCCACGGAGTTCTGACCGTACTCGTCGGCCGTGTAGCCGGCGGCCGCGGCGCCGGTCTTGATGTAGTTGCGGCCAAGGTCCTCGGCGAGGTCGTGGACCTGCTGGTCGGTGTTGAGGTTGCGCGGCCAGAGGTAGAGGACGTCGTCGTCGTAGAGCACCGGCGTCGACGGGCCGTACTCGTGCAGGTCGATCGCGATGTCGGGCTGCCACGAGCGCACGACACCGGCGACGGCACGCGCTTCAGGGGTGGCGAGCGTGATGTGGTCGCGGTTGATGTCGGTGCCGTCGGAGTTGCCGCGCGTGTTGGCGGCGCGCCCGTCGGGGTTGGCGGCCGGCACGAACAGGATCGTCGCGCGCTCGAGCAGGGCGATCGTGGCCGGGCCGTCGGAGAACGCGAGGTCGCGCAGCGTCGTCATGCACGCCTCGCGCCCGGCGGGCTCGTTGCCGTGCTGGGAGCAGGTGAACAGCAAGGTGGGCTGGGAGCGACCCTCCAGGGAGGTCCGTGGGGCGGGCGCGCCGAGCACGACCAGGTTCAGCGTGCGGCCCTGCCTGGTCGTGCCGATCTTCTTCACACGCGCGCGCGGAGAGTCCGCGGCGACGGCCGCCAGGAACGCCTGCTCGTCCTCGTAGGTGGTCCAGGACGCGCCGTTGGACGTCTCGAAGCCGGTCCGCGGCGGATCGGCGAGCGCCGGCGTGGCGGCCGTGAGCGACAGCGCGGCGACGGCGACGGCGACGGTGCTGCGGCGACTTGGCATGCAGCGGCAAACGCAGCCCGTAGGCCGAACTTGCGCCGATGCCCCTCAATCCGGAGCGGCGATCCGTCGGCCCTGGGCAAACCCCGCCGCCAGCGCGGCGGGGGCGCCGCGGGGATCGAGCAGGTTCGTCCCCAACGGGGTGTCGGGGCCGACCGTCTTGACGTGCGTGCCGCGGCGTCGCAGCGCCGCGGTCTCCAGCGCGACGGCGGGGCGGGCCGCCACGCGCAGCAGTCCCGCCGGCGAGGCCTCGACCGCGCCGCCGGTGACCGTCAGGCAGAGGACATGGGTGTCGCGGCCGGCCGGTGCCGCGTCCAGGTTCGTGAGGCTCCAAGCCCCTCCGTCGACGTACACCCGCTCACCGATGGTCACAGGCCGGAAGACGCCGGGGACGGCGCAGGACGCCTCGACCGCCTCGGCGACCGTGGCCGGCGGCGCTCCGGGCGCGCCGAAGACCACGCGCCGGCCGGTACGGCGCTCGACCGTGCAGATCCGCAGGCGGCCGTCGAAGCGCGCGCCCCAGCGCTCGACCTCGTCGCGCAGCTGGGTCAGCGGGCGCCCCTCGGCCGGAACGCGCGAGAGCAGCGCGGCGCGCGCCAATGCACCGCCGGGTGCCCCGATGCGAAGCACGGACGGGACGAGGGGAGCCGCTGCGGCGCCACCCACGCGCGCGGCCATCCGAACGGCGCCCGCCAGCGCACCCGCCCGCTCCTGGGCGCGCTGCTCGCCGAACGCGGCTTCGGCACGGGAGGGGCCGCGCTTCGGATCGGGGCGCCGCGGGCGCCTGCCGGCGGCCAGCGCCGCGGCGACGATCGAGCCGGCGGATGTGCCGACGAAGGCCTCGACGCGGCGGAAGTCGATGTCGGTCTCGGCCTCGATCCCGGCGAGCACGCCGGTCATCCAGGCCTCGCCGACGGTGCCGCCCGCGGCGAGGACGAGCACGTCTGGGCGAAACAGGGTGGGCACCCGGCGAGCGTAGCCGGGTGCCTGTCGCTCAGCGGCGGGGGTGGCGCAGCGGCTTGAGGCGCACGACGTAGCCGCCCGTGCGCCGCGCGGCGCGCTTGCCGGCGGTGTCGGCGACCGTGATCGTCAGGCGCAGGTTCGTCCTGCGGTGCCGCCGGAGGCGCTTGACCGCGCGCTTGCCCAGCCGGACGCGGACGATGCCCTTGCTGGTGCGGACCTTGCTGCTCGCCAGGCGCGTGACGCCCGTCTTCAGCTGCGCGGTCGCCCGGCAGCCCTGCGAGCAGCTGACGCGCACGCCGATGCCGTTGCGGCGCACGGCCTTCAGCAGCCGGTAGCGGTAGGTCCCGAAGCGGATCCGCGCCTTGAGCCGCTTGGCCTTGGGCGCGACCAGCGTCCCCTTGCCGCTGAGCGCCTGGCCACCGACGGTCGCCGGGCTCGCGCCGGTGGAGGCCTTCGTCGCATCCCCACACGCACCCGACCCGCTCGCGCTCACCCCGGGGGCGAGCGTGCGGCTGAGCTTCGTGGCCGGGTCGGGGAGCACCGGCGCCGCGGGGGAGAGGACCTGCGCGCAGTCGGGGCCTTCGGCCGTCGGCAGTCGCAGCTGGAGCTCGGAAGCGGTGATCGACGCCGCGCCGTTGGAGGCTCGCGCGGAGGGGACGTCGGACTGCAGCAGCTGCAGCCGCGGGGTGTGCCCGGCGGCGAAGTGCCAGCCGTTGGCGTGCAGCTGGAAGACCTCGATCCCCGACCCGGCGGGGCGGTACACGCCCTTGGCGACGAGGATCTCGCTGCCGTCGGGTGCGACGTCCCACAGCCGGGCGGCGATCTGGGCCGCACCGCCGCCGGTGACCGCGAGCTTCGCGATCACCGTCGGCGCCCCGAGCAGGGTGTAGCCGTTGCCCGCGACCTCGGGCAGCCGGTAGGTGGCGCTGCCGGCCGGGTCCGTTGCGCCGCCGACCGATCCGCACGGGTCGCTGCCCGCGGCAATCGGGTCGGACACCTGGTTCTCGTCCGGATCGCCTTGCGGCGAGACGGTCGCGTCGGGCAGCGCGATCAGGCGCACCTCGCCGGGATGCAGTGCATCCCAGCTCGGGGCGACGATCGGGCCGGGCGATGCGCCGTCGGGTGCCGGACAGGCGGTGAGGTAGGCCTCGACGCCGCTCGGAGCGGCCGTGCCGGTGTCGCCCTTGAGGAAGTGGTCGAACTCGGCCTGGACCCGCGAACGGATGATCGCGATGTCGGCGTCACCGTTGGCGCCGCGCTGATGGCCGTAGTTGGCGAACAGCAGGGCGATCGGGTTGCCGGGGAACTCGGCGCGCTGGCGGTTGTAGAACCGCAGTGCCTCGTCGGGCGGGAAGAGGTCGTCCGTCCATCCGTTGGAGATGAACAGCGGCGCCGGCCCGCCCGCTGCCGCGGGCATGTTGTAGGGCGACCGGAACCGCGCAATCACGTCGAGGATGTGCTGCACGACCGGGTCCGTGTACGGCTCGCCGGCGTTTACGCGCGCGAACCACGACGTCAGATCGGCGTCGAACGGGTCGCTCGAGGGCGGCCCGGGAGTCTGGTAGCTGCCCGACGTCGAGCCGAGCGCGAAGAGCCCGGCCACGAAGCTCTGCTTCGCGATGCCGACGACCGAGGCGTCGTCGCCGGCGTTGGCGGCATCGACGTAGGGATTCGTGATCGTGTAGTCGAGCGTGCGCCCGTTGGGCATCAGCGAGTAGACGAGGTCCGACCACGGGATGATCGGCGTGGCGGCCGCAATGCTCATCGGCGTGCCGGCCGGGCTGGTCCACGGAACCAGGGACTCGCAGTGGCTGGCCGCGTCGTAGGAGTAGAGGTCGTTGCACATGCGGTTCTTCAGCACCGCGAGCTCGAGCGAGACGCCGCCGCCGTAGGACCCGCCGCCGACGCCGATCGCCGGCTTGGCGGTGCCCTGGTCGACGAGCTTGCCGGCGAGGTACGCGATGTCCATCGCCTCGAAGCGGTAGTCGTCGAGCCGGATGTGGGCGTTCTTGCACGCCGCGCCGATCAGGAGCCGGTTGGCCGCGTTGCCGCACGACCCGTTGAAGCCGCGCGCGGTGGCGCTGAGCACCGCGTAGCCGCGGTTGGCGAGCTCCTTCATCGTCCCGATGTAGCCGGCGCCGCCGTCGTAGCCGCTCTTCTGGCCGCCCCAGCCGTGCGCGATGACGATCAGCGGGAACGGCCCGTCGCCCTGCGACGAGGGCGGCAGCGTCACGTTGGTGTCGAGGGGCGTGCCGTCGAAGCTCGGCACGGGGGAGACCGTGGTGCCGGGGTCGGTGCCGCAGAAGCGCGGTCCGTCGAAGCCGTCGCGCAGGAAGCACGTCAGCGTGCCGAACGGCTTGCCGGCCGCATGCGCGGATGGCGCGAAGCCGAGCACTCCGAGCGCGCATAGGCAGACGAGCAGACGACGCGACATGGTGATCCTCCGTGACGTGATGTACCGCAGGACAGTCCATTGTGCCGATTGCTACGGCGTTCTGCGCTGGTGTACGTGATAGCGTACGGATGTATGCCAGCTGTCGCCGGCGATCACGTCACCGCGGTGGGGCCGCGTGTGCGGGCCCTGCGCGAGGGGATGAGCCTCTCGCTGCGCGACCTCGCCGACCGCAGCGGGGTCAGCGCGCCGATGCTCAGCCAGGTCGAGCGGGGCGAGACGAGCCCGACGCTCTCGATCGCCGCCCGGATCGCGAACGGGCTGGAGCTGTCGCTTTCCCAGCTGCTGCGCATCGACGAGGGCGGGGTCGTCTCGGTCGTCCGCTCCGCCGAGCGGCGCCACGGCGGCGCCGACGGGCATCGCTACGAGATCCTCACCCCGCCGCTGCCCGGTCAACGAGCCGAGCTCAGCCGCCACAGGCTGGCGCGGGGAGCGACGACGGGCGGGCCGGGGGACCCCCCGATGCACGAGCCCGGTGCGCGCGAGACCGCACTGGTCGAGACGGGCACGGTCACGCTGGTGGTCGACGGTGCGCGCCACGAGCTGCAGTCGGGCGACTGCGTGACGTTCGACGCCGACCTGCCCCACCACTTCGAAAACGCCTCCGAGGAGGAAGCCGTGCTGCTGGCCGTCGTCTCCGCCGGGCTGCGCCGCTCATGAGCCGCACGCTCTTCGACAAGATCTGGGAGGGCCACGAGGTCGCGCCCAACCTGCTCTACGTCGACCTGCACCTGGTCCACGAGGTGACCAGCCCGCAGGCGTTCGACGCGCTGCGCCTGGCGGACCGCCCGGTGCGCCGCCCCGACCGCACGCTGGCCACCGCGGACCACAACGTCCCGACGGACGGAACACCCACCGCCGCCCGGATCCGCGACGAGCTGTCGCGGGTCCAGGTCCAGACGCTCGAGCGCAACTGCGAGGAGTTCGCCATCCCGCTCTACAGCCTGGGCTCGGACCGCCAGGGGATCGTCCACGTCATCGGGCCCGAGCTGGGCGTCACCCAGCCGGGGATGACGATCGTCTGCGGCGACAGCCACACCGCCACCCATGGCGCGTTCGGCGCGCTGGCGTTCGGCATCGGCACAAGCGAGGTCGAGCACGTGCTCGCCACCCAGTGCCTCGTGCAGCGCAAGCCGCGCTCGATGCGGATCAGCTACGAGGGGGCGTTGGGCGCCGGGGTCACAGCCAAGGACCTGATCCTCGCCACCATCGGCCAGATCGGGGTCGCGGGGGCCACCGGCCACGTCGTCGAATACGCGGGGCCGGCGGTGCAAGGGCTCTCGATGGAGGGCCGCATGACGGTCTGCAACATGACGATCGAGGCGGGCGGTCGTGCCGGGATGGTCGCGCCCGACGAGACGACGTTCGCCTGGCTCTCCGAGCGCGGCGTCGCCGTCGACGGGGCCTGGCGCGAGCTGCCCACGGATCCCGACGCGGCGTTCGACAGCGAGGTGAGCGTCGACGCCGCCGCGATCAGCCCGATGGTGACGTGGGGAACGAACCCGGAGATGGTCGTCGCCGTCACCGGCGCGGTGCCCGAGCCGCAGGACGAGAGCGACGAGCGCGCGCTGGAGTACATGGATCTGCGCCCGGGCACGCCGATCCAGGACATCCGCCTGGATCGCGTCTTCATCGGCTCGTGCACGAACTCGCGGATCGGCGACCTGCGCGCGGCGGCCGAGGTGGTCCGCGGCCGAAGCGTGGCCGAAGGCGTCCACGCGATGGTCGTCCCGGGCTCCGAGCAGGTCCGTGCCCAGGCCGAGCGCGAGGGGCTCGACGAGGTCTTCCGCGGGGCCGGCTTCGACTGGCGGCGAGCGGGGTGCTCGATGTGCCTCGGGATGAACCCGGACATCCTCCAGCCCGGCGAGCGCTGCGCCTCGACCTCCAACCGCAACTTCGAGGGCCGGCAGGGCCGCGGGGGGCGCACGCACCTCGTCAGCCCGCAGATGGCGGCGGCCGCCGCCGTCGCCGGTCACTTCGTCGACATCAGGGAGTGGTGATGGAAGCAGTGACCGTGATCGACGGCCCCGTCTCGGTGCTCGCGCGCGACGACGTCGACACCGACCAGATCATCCCCAAGCAGTTCCTCAAGCGGGTCGAGCGCACCGGCTTCGGCGAGTACCTCTTCTACGACTGGGCCAAGCAACCCGGCTGGGACCTGCCGAGCAATCCGATCCTCGTCGCGGGCCGGAACTTCGGGTGCGGGTCGAGCCGCGAGCACGCGCCGTGGGCCCTGGAGGACTACGGCTTCAAGGCGATCGTCGCACCGAGCTTCGCCGACATCTTCCGCTCGAACTGCACGAAGATCGGCCTGCTGCCCGTCGAGCTCGACGAGGCGGCGTGCCGCACGCTGGCGGAGCGCGGCCGCGCGCGGATCGACCTCGAGGCGCAGACGGTCGACGAGTTCAGCTTCGAGATCGACCCCGACATCAGGCACCGCCTGCTCAACGGGCTCGACGACGTCGGGCTCACCCTCCAGCAGGCCGACGCGATCGCGGCCTACGAAAACGAGCGCGAGCGCCGCGGTCCGGTAACCACGGCGCTCTAGCCAAAGACGGACGTTCTCCCGGCTACAGGCCGAGGACGGTCGACCAGCTGCTGCGGCTCCAGCGCGAGCGCGTCGGGTCGACGGCTCCGCTCTCGGTCCGCGAGCAGGTGCAGCTCCAGCTCGAGCGAGCCCAACCGGCCGAGAGGTCGCCCGTGGCCTGGCTCCAGCGCGAGCGGCTCCAGCGCGAGCGGCTCCAGCGCGAGCGGGTGAGGTCGGCGGCGCCGGTGGCGGGGTCGACGATCATCTCGTTGGGCGTCAGGCCCTGGTTGGCCGGGACGAGCTTCTTCGGGTCGGCCGTGATCCCGTGGTCGCCGTCGAGCTCACCCATGCGGCGGGCGGCCTTCTGCGCGTCCCACGCCTTCTTGTCGGCCTCCTGCTGCTTGCGGAACGCGTCCGCGGCGTCCTTGGTGGGCCTCTGCGCATCGAACGCCTTCTTCGCCGCATCCTGCTGGGCGTCGAAGCTCCTCTTCAGCGCACCGCTGGTGTCGACGTCGCGAAGCGTGCCGGTGACAGCACCCTTGACCATGTCGGGCGTCCAGTCGGGGTGCAGCGCGAGCATGTCGGCGACCACGCCCGAGACGATCGGCGCGGACATCGACGTGCCGCCGGCCTGGATGTAGTTGCCCTCGAAGATGCAGCTCGGGCACATCGAGGCGAACGCGCTGCCCGGCGCCAGCGTCGAGAAGATGTGGGCACCGGGGGCGTAGACGTCGGGCTTGACGAACCCGTCCTGGGTCGTGCCGCGGCTCGACCAATCGGCGATCAGGTCGTCGCCGTTGCCCTTGCTACCGGCGTCGTCGATCGCGCCCACCGAGATCACGTAGGGATCGTTGCCGGGTGCGTACTGCACGGCGTCGGGCGCGCTGCCGCGGTTGCCCGCGGCCGCCACCACGACGATCCCGCTGAACCACGCGGCCTCGGCGGCGGCGTCGAGCGGGTCTGTCTTGTAGGACTCGGCGCTCGAGGACTCCAGCGAGAGGTTGACGACGCGGATGTTGTAGTCGGCCTTGTGGTCGATGGCGAACTGCAGGCCGTAGATCACGTCGAGCACCGTCGCGTTGCCCTGGTCGTCGCCGGCCTTGATCGAGATCAGATTGGCCTTGGGGGCGGTCCCGGCGAACTTGCCGTAGGAGCGGTCGCTCTTGCCGCGGCCGAGGCTGTTGCCGGCGATCAGGCCCGCGACGTGCGTGCCGTGGCCGAAGACGTCGTTCGCGGTCGTCGCGTCGGGGTTGGTCACGACCGAGGCGATCACGCGCGAGGTGGGGTCGGTCTCCGAGACCCGGAAGTCCGGCAGGTCACCGGCGATGCCTGTGTCGATCACGGCGACGCCTACGCCCGCGCCGGTCGTCTTGGCCCAGGTCGGCTCGAGGCCGCTGGACTGCACGAACGACGTGTAGAGCTTCTTGGGATCCGGGACGTCCTTGGCCTGGGCCTTGACGCGCGAGTTGAGCGACACGGCGCGCACGCCGGCGCGATGCGCCAGGCGGCGTGCAGCGCGAGCGCTCATGCGCGCCGAGAGGCCGTTGATGACCGGGACGACTGCGCCGACCCGGCCGTGCACGGCGCGCACGGCACGGCGGGCCTGCGCTTCCGACACGTTCGCGCTGAACTGCACGATGACCTCGACCTGACGTGCCGGATGGTGCGCCGCGGTGCGGGCGAGCACGGGATCGCTGATGCGAGAAGCGGGTGCCTGAGCGGCCAGCGCGAGGAACAGTGCAGTCGCCGCAACGACCATCCACCGGATCCGCAAACGGATCGGGGCAACAGGCGGGCAGGCGACTTGCATGTTCAGGGCGACCTCCGAGTCGGTGTCCGTCCCCATGCATGGGGGCGGCGAAAGCTTCATTCGGAGCCGGCGGTCGAGCGGTCTCCCGGGGGAGATCTCTGACTTTGCGTCCCCGCCTCGCGACGGGTTTGCCCTGAACTGAAAAAGACGGCTCGCCTGCCCCATCGGGTGGCCTATGGCGGACCTGAAGAGGGACTGGACGCCCTGTCCAGTCAGACCTCCCCAGTTCTGAGGATGGCGTCGGCGAGATTCAAGGATTGCCGGGGGGCGACCGATCACCCGGGCGAACGCGCGCCGCCGCCGAACCGATGCGGTGTGCCCGAGAACCCTGGGGCCACGGCTGTCCAGACGTCAAACAGCACCACGCCGATCGCCCACCCGTATCTCCCGGGTCGGTACCCGTTTGCTCCGTCTCAGCCCAGTCTGGCTGCTGAACCTCGCAATTGCCGGCGGCGCCGCGCTGCTCTACGCCCTGCACGCTCGTCACCTCGGGCCGATCGCCGATCCGCACATCCCGGTGTGGGCGTTGGCGATCGCGTTCGTGGCCGGGGAGCGCGCCGTCGTGCACCTGCACTTCCGGCGCAGCGCGCACTCGTTCTCCTTCGGCGACGTCCCGCTGGTGTTCGGCCTGATCTTCGCCGGCTCCCACGACCTGCTCCTGGCAGCGATGCTGGGCACCGCCGTGACGCTGATCGCCGACCGGCGTCTACCCGCGATCAAGACGGGCTTCAACCTCGCGCAGACGGCGCTGGTGATCTGCGTCGCCGAGACGATCCTGCACTTCATCACCGTCCGCACCGAGCACATCGGCGTGGCCGACTGGGTGGCTGTCTTCGCGGCGGTCGAATCGAGCGCGATCCTGACCGTGTGCCTCATCGGTGCCGCCATCCGGCTCTCCGAGGGCAGGCTCCCCGAGGGGATGTTCCGCGACATGATCACGCGCGACCTGGCCGTGACCGTGACCAACACGAGCCTCGCGCTGGCGGCCTCGGCCCTAATCGCGCTGGACCCCTGGTCGCTGCCGCTGTTGCTGATCCCGGCTACGACCGTCTACCTGGCCTACCGCGCCTACATCGTCGAGCGCCAGCGCCACGAGCGCCTGGAGTTCCTTTACGAGGCCACGCGCACGCTCGCGCGCTCGCCCGAGATCATCCTTGCGCTCGAGGCGTTGCTGACCCGTTCGCTGGAGGCCTTCCGCGTGGAGATGGCCGAGATCGTCCTCATGTCCGCCGACGGTCAGCCGCCGCTGAGCACGTGGCTGTCGGCCGGCGGGGGCAAGGAGGCAATGGTGCCGATCGAGCGCGCCATCGCGGCGGACCTGCTCGAGCTGGTCGAGACCGAGGGCCCCGTGGTCGCACTGGAGGCGCCGTTCGGCAGCACGCGCGTGCGCGACTACATGGATCAGCGCGGCGTGACCCACGCCATGCTCGCCATCCTGCGCAGCAACGACCGGGTCGTCGGCACCCTCATGCTCGCCAACCGGCCGGGCGTCGACGGGCGCTTCGGCGATGAGGACCTGCGCCTGTTCGAGGCGCTGGCGAACAACACGAGCGTCGCGCTGCAGTTCGACCGCCTCGAGCAGTCGATCTGGCAGATGCGCGAGCTCCAGGAGCAGCTTCAGCATCAGGCATTCCACGATCCGCTCACCGATCTGGCCAACCGCGCGCTCTTCAACAACCAGGTCAAGGACGCGCTCGCACGCGACGCCGGCCCGATCGCCGTGCTGTTCGTCGACGTCGACGACTTCAAGACCGTCAACGACACGCTCGGCCACTCGGTCGGCGACGAGCTGTTGATGATGATCGCCGAGCGGTTGCGCGCCTGCGTGCTGCCGACCGACGTGGTCGCCCGCCTGGGCGGCGACGAGTTCGCGGTCCTCATCCAGAACGTCGGCAAGCCCGAGGACGCCGCTTGCGCGGTGGCCGAGCGCATCGTCGGAGCATTCGACCGCCCGGCGCTCGCGGCCCACCAGCAGGTCCGCGTCTCGGTGACGATCGGCATCGCCACCGGGCGCCCCGAGATCGACCACGCCGACGCGATCATCCGCAACGCCGACGTCGCCATGTACAACGCCAAGCGAGCCGGCAAGGACCGCTACGTCCTCTTCGAGCCGAGCATGCGCGCGGCGGTGCTCGAGCGCCACGGCCTGCACGCCGAGCTCCAGGCAGCCGTCGAGAACGAGTCCTTCCGGGTCGACTACCAGCCGATCGTCGACCTCGACGGCGGCCGGGCGACCGCGGTGGAGGCCCTCGTCCGCTGGAATCGCCCCGGCACGGGGCCCGTGCTGCCCTCGGAGTTCATCCCGCTGGCCGAGGAGACCGGGCTGATCAAGGCGCTGGGCCAGTTCGTGCTCCACCGGGCCTGCTGCGATGCCCGCACCTGGCTCGACCAGGACCTCATCGACGAGGACTTCGCCGTCCAGGTCAACATCTCGGCCGTCGAGCTGGAGGACCCCGACCTGGTCAGCCGCGTCGAGGCCGTGCTCGAGGACTCGGGGCTGCCGGCGCACCACCTGGTGCTCGAGCTCACCGAGAGCGCCGTGCTGCGCGACGCGATCCGCGGCGCGACGACCTTGGCCCAGCTGCGCGGCCTCGGCGTGCGTCTGGCGCTGGACGACTTCGGGACCGGGTACTCGTCGCTGAGCTATCTGCGGGCGCTGCCGTTCGACATGCTCAAGATCGCGCGGCCGTTCATCGAGGGCGCCGCGCGCCGTCCGCAGGAGGCGTCGTTCCTGCGCATGATCCTTGAGCTGGGCCGCACGCTCGGCATGCAGGTGGTCGCCGAGGGCATCGAGACCTCCGAGCAGCTTCACCTGCTGCGCTCGCTTGGCTGCGAGCTCGGCCAGGGCTTCCTGCTGGGCCGGCCGGTTGCCGCCGACCAGGCCGTGAGCCTCCCGCGCGTCGTCGCCGCCTGATCCGCACGCCGCCGCTCCGACAACCGGCGTTTCATCACAGCTTCTTGTGGGAAAGTGCCGGAAGCCATGACGAAACTGCTGAAGTACTCACTCGCCGCCGTCGTGACCCTCGCCATTGCGCCCGCGGGCGCCCAGGCCTGGGGCCCCGCCGATACGGCCCCCATTCATCCCGGCGTCCAGCTCTACACCCAGGGCGCCCAGTGCACCGCCAACTTCATCTACGGGAGCGAGGGCGGCGCCTTCATCGGCCAGGCCGCCCACTGCTCCAGCAAGGGCACGAACACCGACACCAACGGGTGCACCACGCCGCACTACGGCGCAGGGACCCCGGTGGAGATCGACGGCAGCGACGGCAACACCTACTCCGGCACGATCGTCTACAGCTCGTGGGAGACCATGCAGGCCCAGGGGGAGACGGACGCCGCCGCCTGCCAGTACAACGACCTCGAGCTGGTGCAGATCAACGCGGATGCGAGCAAGGTCAACCCGAGCGTTCCGTTCTGGGGCGGCCCGACGGGTGGGGTCGGCACGGCCTCGCCGGGCGGCAGCGTCTACAGCTACGGCAACTCCTCGCTTCGCGCCGGCATCACGGCGCTGAGCCCGAAGCAGGGCGTCGACGTACTGAACGACCCCAGCGGCTGGGAGTACCAGGTCTACACCGTCACGCCCGGCATCCCCGGGGACTCCGGCAGCGGTTTCATGAACGCCGCCGGCCAGGCCCTGGGCACGCTGAGCTTCGTGGCGGTCGCCCCGCTCCCCGCGTCCAACGGCGTCGGGTCGTTGGCGAAGGAGCTCGCGTACATGCACTCGCACGGCGGCCCCGGCGTCAATCCTGTGGACGGCACGGTGCCGTTCGCGCCGCTCCTCTAGCGGACCTTCGGCCCATGGGCGCGGTCGCTAGCCTGCGCCGCGCCCATGGCCCACCGCATCGCAGTCCTTGCAGGCGACGGGATCGGGCCTGAGATCGTCGAGCCTTGCCTGGAGGTTCTGGGCGAGCTTGGCGACTTCGCCTTTGAGCAGCATCCCTTCGGTGGCGCGTCGATCGACGCTCACGGCACCGCGCTGACCGACGACGTCCTTGCGGCCTGTCGCGGCGCCGACGCCGTCCTGCTCGGGGCCGTGGGCGGTCCGCGCTGGGACACGACCGACCCCGCCGCGCCGCGCCCGGAGCAGGGCCTGCTGGGGTTGCGCAAGGAGCTCGGGCTGTTCGCCAACCTGCGCCCGGTGCGGGTCTTCGCGGCGCTTGCCGACGCGTCGCCGCTGAAGGACGTCGAGGGCGTCGATTTCCTCGTGGTGCGCGAGCTGACGGGCGGCATCTACTTCGGCGCGAAGACACGCACCGCCGACGCGGCCAGCGATCTCTGCGTCTACACGCGCGAGGAGGTCGAGCGCATTGCGCGGGTTGCGTTCGCGACCGCGCGCTCGAAGGTCGTCAGCGTCGACAAGGCGAACGTCCTGGAGACCTCGCGGCTGTGGCGTGAGGTCGTATCGGAGGTCCACTCGCGGGAGTTCCCGAACATCGAGCTCGAGCACCAGCTCGTCGATTCGTGCGCGATGAAGCTCGTCGCGGCGCCCCGCCACTTCGAGGTGATCCTCACCGAGAACATGTTCGGCGACATCCTCAGCGACGAGGCCGCGATGCTGACGGGGTCGCTCGGTCTGCTGCCCAGCGCCTCGCTGGGGGAGGGCGGCGCCCCGGGGGTGTTCGAGCCCGTGCACGGCTCGGCGCCGGACATCGCGGGGCGCGGCGTGGCCAATCCGCTGGGCATGTTCCTCTCGGCCGCGCTGCTGCTGCGCCACGGGCTTGCTAGGCACGACGAAGCGGCCGCCCTAGAATCGGCTGTGGACCGGGCGTTGACCGCCGGGCTGCGTACCGCCGACCTGGGGGGCGCGGCCACGACGGAGCAGGCGACGCGCGCGGTCCTCGACCAGCTTCAAGGAGCGTGACGTGAACCAGGCCGAGCTCATCTGGATGAACGGGGAGTTCGTCCCCTGGGAGGACGCGAAGATCCACGTCCTCACCCACGGCCTGCACTACGGCACGGGCGTCTTCGAAGGCGTCCGCTGCTACGACACCGAGATCGGGCCGGCGATCTTCCGCCACGCCGACCACGTCGAGCGGCTCTTCCGGTCGGCCGAGCTCTACTACATGCCGATGCCGTACGACCGCGAGGCGGTGCGGCAGGCCACGCTCGAGCTGATCGCTCGCAACGGGTTGCGCTCCTGCTACATCCGCCCGCTCGTCTACCGCGGCTACGGCCAGATGGGCCTGTTCCCGCTCGACGCTCCTGTCGACGTCTGCATCGCGGTCTGGGAGTGGGGCGCCTACCTCGGCGAGGAGGGCAAGCGCGACGGCGTGCGCGCCAAGGTCTCCAGCTGGCGGCGCATCAGCCCGGACTCGCTGATCCCGCAGGCGAAGGCCTGCGGGCAGTACCTCAACTCGGTGCTGGCCAAGATCGAGAGCCACAAGGCGGGCTACGAGGAGGCGATCCTGCTCGACGACAAGGGCAACGTCTGCGAGGGCTCGGGCGAGAACGTCTTCGTCGTCCGCGACGGGCGCATCGCCACTCCGCCGCTGACCGCCTCGATCCTCGACGGCATCAGCCGCAAGTCGGTCATCCAGATCGGCCGCGACCTCGGCATCGAGGTGATCGAGCGCGACATCGGCCGCGCCGAGCTCTACCTCGCCGACGAGCTGTTCGTCTGCGGCACCGCGGCCGAGCTCACACCGGTCCGCGAGGTCGACGACCACCCGGTCGGCAGCGGCAAGCCCGGCGAGATCACGCGCGTGGTCCAGACCGCATTCGAGGACGCCCTCCACGGCCGCACCGAGCGCTACCGCGACTGGCTCGACCCGGTGCCGGCCGAGCTCTATGAGGTCGCGGAGACCTCCGACCTGGTCGCCTAGCCGTGGCCGTCATAGAGCTGTACGACGCGACCCTGCGCGACGGGATGCAGGGTGAGGGGATGTCGCTGACGGCGCCCGAGAAGGTCCGCGTCGCCCACAAGCTCGACGAGCTCGGCATCAACTTCATCGAGGCGGGCTTCCCGGCGTCGAACCCCAAGGAGCTCGAGCTGTTCGAGCTGCTGGCTCAGGAGAGCTTCGAGATCGCGACGATCGCCGCGTTCGGCATGACGCGCCGTCGCGACCTGGCGGCGGCCGACGATCCGGCGCTGCGCCAGCTCGCCGACTGCTTCGCCGAAGTCTGCACGCTCGTCGGCAAGACCTGGTCGCTGCACCTCGAGAAGGTCGTCCGGGTCGGCCGCGACGAGAACCTCGCGATGATCGCCGACTCCGTCGCCTTCCTCGCCGAGGCGGGCAAGCGGGTGATCTACGACGCCGAGCACTTCTTCGACGCCTGGCGCGAGGACCCGGCCTACGCGCTGGGCTGCCTGCGCGCGGCCGCCGAGGCGGGCGCCGAGCGCGTCGTGCTGTGCGACACCAACGGCTCGTCGCTGCCTGGCCAGGTCTCCGAGGCGGTCGCCGACGTGGTGGGCGCGCTCGAGGGCGTCGCGGTCGGCATCCACTGCCACGACGACTGCGGGTGCGGCGTCGCGAACACGCTCGCCGCGGTCGAGGCCGGCGCGACGCAGGTCCAGGGCACGATGAACGGGGTCGGCGAGCGCACGGGGAATGCCGACCTCGTCCCGATCATCGCCAACCTCCAGCTGAAGATGGGGCGGCGCGTGCTCGACGACGACCGCCTCGCGCGGCTCACCGAGACGGCGCACTTCGTCGACGAGCTGCTGAACCTCAACCCCGACCCCAACCAGCCCTATGTGGGCCGCAACGCCTTCGCCCACAAGGGCGGCATGCACGTGGCGGGTGTTCGCGCGGATGCCGCCACCTTCGAGCACGTCGATCCCGCGGTGGTGGGCAACCACGGCCACGTGCTCGTCTCCGAGCAGTCGGGCCGGGCAACGGTGCACGAGCACGCCGAGGCGGCGGGCATCGACGTCGACGACGCGCTCGCGGCGCGAGTGCTCGAGCGCATCAAGGCGCTGGAGCACGCCGGCTACCAGTTCGAGGCGGCCGACGCGAGCTTCGAGCTGCTGATGCGCAAGGAGGCCGGCGCCTACGAGCAGCTGTTCCGCCTGGAGTCCTGGCGGGTGATCGTCGAGCAGCGCGCGAACGGCGAGGTCAGGACCGAGGCAACGATCAAGATCTGGGTCGGGACCGAGCGCTACCTGCGCACCGCCGAGGGCAACGGCCCGCTCAACGCGCTGGACCGGGCGCTGCGCGCGGCGATCGGCGAGATTCATCCGCACCTCAAGGACATCGACCTCGTCAACTTCAAGGTCCGGATCCTCGACGAGTCGCACGGCACCGACGCCGTGACACGCGTGGCGATCGACTCCTCCGACGGGGTCGAGACCTGGGGCTCGATCGGCGTGAGCACCAACATCATCGCCGCGTCGTGGGAGGCGCTCGTCGACTCGCTGGAGTTCGGCATGCAGCCCGGCCGCAAGCCGCAGGCCGAAGGCAACCGGGTAACTCGGGGGTAGCCGGTGCGAAGCCCCGGCGTAAGGGGCGGAGCCCCTTGGATTCCGCTTGCGAAGCCGATCCTCGGTGCGCGCGAGGAGGAGCTGGTGCTGGAGGTCCTGCGCTCCGGCCAGCTGTCGCTAGGCCCGATGGCTCCCGCCTTCGAGGAGGCTTTCGCCGCTCGCCTGGGCGTGGCACACGCCAGCGCTGTCTCCAGCGGCACCGCCGGGCTGCACCTGGCACTGCGCACGGTCGGCGTGGAGGAAGGCGACGAGGTCGTCACATCGCCGTTCTCGTTCGTGGCGAGTGCCAACGCCGTCATCTACGAGCGGGCGCGCCCGGTGTTCGCAGACATCGACCCGGTCACCCTGAACCTCGACCCCGAGGCGGCGAAGGCCGCGATCACCGACCGGACCCGCGCGCTGCTCCCGGTGCACATCTTCGGCTACCCCGCCGATCTCCCGGCGTTCGAGGCCATGGGCCTGCCCATCGTCGAGGACGCCTGCGAGGCGCTCGGCGCGGTGCACGCCGACGGCATGGCGGTGGGCGCGCGCGGCCACCCGGCGGTCTTCGCCTTCTATGCCAACAAGCAGCTCACGACCGGCGAGGGCGGCATGGTCACCACGAGCGACCCGGCGGTCAAGGAGCGCCTCGACTCCGAACGCAACCAGGGCCGGGCGCCGAACATGGACTGGCTCGACCACGATCGGCTGGGCTTCAACTACCGGCTCTCCGACATCGCGTGTGCGCTTGGCGTCGCACAGCTCGAGCGCCTCGACGAGATGCTCGAGCAGCGGGCGCGGGTGGCCGCGCTCTACGGCACTGCGCTGGCCGACGTCGAAGGCCTGGGGCTGCCCTGCGAGGACGCCCAGGGCGACAAGCGCGGATGGTTCGTCTACGTCGTCCAGGTCCCGGCCGACCGCGACCGCGACGAGGTGATCGGGGCGCTGCGCGAGCGCGGGGTCGCCTCGAAGCCCTACCTGCCGGCGATCCACCTGATGAGCTTCTATCGCGAGCGGTTCGGCCATGCGCCGGGGGAATTTCCGATCTGCGAGGCCGTGGCCGCCCGCTCGCTGGCGCTGCCGTTCTTCCCGACCCTGACAGAGAGCGAGATCGAGCACGTCGCCACGGCGCTGCGCGAAGCCATAGGGCAGTAATCTGGAGCGATGGACCGGGGGATGTTGCCTGGCCACCAGCGCCTGAGGGTCGAGCTCGTGAGCTTCGCGGCTGCCCTCGCCTTGCCGGCGATCCTCTGGCACCAGACGATCGTGCAGATCGCGGAGGGCTTCCGGCTGGAGTTCGGCTACCTCGTGACCGGTTGGGCGCCCTGGGTCCTGATGCTGCTCGGGCTCGTGTGCTTCATCCCGATCGTCCTGGACGAGCTGCGCGATCCCGACCGTCGCTTCTACGGCTCGCCGCGCATGGCGTGGTTCGGCTGGGCGACGACGCTGTACCTCCTCGGCTTCGGTCTGGCGACGCAGGTGGCCCAGATCGCCGAGGGCCTGAGCTCGATCTAGGAGCCTGTCAACGACCTTGGGCCGCCCGTCTAGGCTGCTCACCCGATGTCCCGCTTCTCCGAGCCGCAGGACGAGCGCTTCCGCGCGCTCAACAGTTCGCTGTCGTTCGACCGCCGGCTCTGGCCCTACGACGTCGCGCAGTCGCGCGCACACGCGAGCATGCTCGCCGCGCGCGGGATCATCACCGAGGCCGACCGCGACGCGCTGCACGAGGGGCTCGCCGCCGTCGAGAGCGAACTCGCCGAGGACCGCTTCCCGTTCGCCGACGACGACGAGGACATCCACATGGCGATCGAGCGGCGGCTCACCGAGCTCGCCGGGCCGGTCGGCGGCAAGTTGCACACCGCGCGCTCGCGCAACGACCAGGTCGCCACCGACGTCACGCTCTACGTCCGCGACGCCGCCGACGGCGCGATCGAGGCGATCGCCGGGCTCTGCGAAGCGCTGATCGCGGCCGCCGAGCGGCACCTCGACTGGCCGCTTCCGGGCTACACCCATCTGCAGCGCGGCCAGCCCGTCTATCTCTCCCACCATCTGCTGGCCTACGTGTGGATGCTGCTGCGCGACCGCGAGCGCTTCCGGTTCGTGCGCGCCCAGGCCGACACGATGCCGCTCGGCGCGGGTGCGCTGGCGGGCACGAACTTCGACACCGACCGCGCCGCGGTCGCCGCCGAGCTCGGCTTCGGCTCGGTGTCGCCGAACTCGATGGACGCGGTGGCCAACCGCGACTACGCCCTCGACCACCTCGGCGCGGCAGCCACCTGCGCGACGCACTTGTCCCGCTTCGGAGGCGAGCTGGTGCTGTGGTCGACCGAGGAGTTCGGCTTCGTGACGCTCTCGGACTCCTGGACCAGCGGCTCGTCGATCATGCCCCAGAAGAAGAATCCCGACGCCGCCGAGCTGCTGCGGGCCAAGGCGCCGCGAATCGTCGGGCACCTGGCCGCCATGCACGGGGTGCTGCACGCCCTGCCGCTGACCTACAACAAGGACCTCCAGGAGGACAAGGAACACCTCTTCGACGCCGTCGACACCCTCGAGCTGTGCCTCTGGGCGGCGCGCGGGATGATCGAGGGGGCGGAGTTCCATCGTGACCGGATGGCGGACGCCGGCGCCGACGAGCTGATCGCCGCGACCGATCTGGCCGACCTGCTCGTTCGCCACGGCACCTCGTTCCGCGAGGCCCACGGCGTCGTGGCCGACCTCGTGCGCCGCGCGGTGGGCGGGGAGGGCTCCTTCCGCGCGCTGGTCGAGGCCGAGCTGGGCGCGGAAGCCGGCGCGCTGCTGGAGCAGTCCTCGTGGCTGGAGTCCAAGGTCTCCGAGGGCGGCACGGCTCTGGCGCGCGTGCGTGAGCAGCTCGACGCGGCCCGCGCCGCGCTCGCGGCGTGAAGGCCGCCATCGACCGCGACTTCTTCGACCGCCCGGTGGTCGATGTCGCCCGCGACCTGGTCGGTTGGACCGTGCGCCACGGGGAGGCCGCGGGGGTGATCGTCGAGACGGAGGCCTACCACCAGATCGAGCCGGCCTGCCACGCCTACGTCGGGCTCACGCCCCGAACCGCCACGTTGTTCGGGCCGCCCGGGATCGCCTACGTCTACCGCTCCTACGGAATCCACGCACTGCTCAACGCCGTGTGCGAGCCCGAGGGCACGGGCGCAGCCGTGCTGATCCGCGCGCTCGAGCCCGAGGACGGCATCGACCTGATGCGTCGCAGGCGCGGCCTGGAGCGCATCGAGGACCTCTGTTCGGGGCCGGGCAAGCTCACCCAGGCGCTCGGGATCGGCCTCGACCTCAACGGCACCGACCTGCTCGACGGTCCCATCGCCCTGCTGCCGCCGGTCGGCGCGCCGCCCGAGAGCGTGGTCGCCACAAGGATCGGGATCACCCGGGCCGTCGAGCTCCCATGGCGCTTCTGCGCGGTGGGCAGCCGCAGCGTCTCGCGCCCCTGGCCTGAAGGTCTGCGCGGCGCCCGCGCGCGCACGCGGTTCGCTAGGGCGGCGTCACTGCGCCGCCGGTCCCGCCGGTGCCGCCGGTGTCCTCGGGCGGTGGCTCGGTGGCCGGGGGCTGCTCGGGCGGGGTCGCCGGCTTGCGCGCCGGGGTCTTGGTCTTGGGCGCGGCCTTGGGCGTCGTCGTCTGCGCGCCCGGCGTGGTCGTGGTCGTCGAGGTGGTCGGCGGCGCCGTGGCGGTCGTGTCGATGCCGGTCGGGTTGTCCTTCAGCGCCTGCTTGGCCTCGCGCTCGGCGCGCCGAGTCTCGTCGAGGGCGATCGCGGACTCCATGAAGTCGCGCCAGATCAGCGCCGGGAAGGTCCCGCCGGCCACCGGGCCGCCCCGGAACTCGGTCTTCATCGGCTTGACCACGTCCGGGTAGCCGACCCAGACGGCGACCGTGAACCGCTCGGTGTAACCGACGAACCATGCGTCGCCGTAGTCCTCGGTGGTGCCGGTCTTGCCGGCGATGAAGGTGCCGGGGATCTGGGCCTGCTTGCCGGTGCCGTAGGCGACGACGCTCGAGAGGATCGACGTCTCGACCTCGGCCAGCTTCGGCGAGACCACCCGCACGAGGTGCTCCTTGTTCTTCGCGAGCGTCTTGAAGCCCTCCTTGCCCTTGCCCTTCGGCACCTCCACCTCGCGAATGCCGACCGGGCCGCCGTCGCTCGCGCCCAAGGAGCCCTCGACGCGCTCGCCGCCGTGGGCCAGCGTCTCGAAGGCGTGGGCCATGTCGAGCACATTGACGCCCTGCTTGAGGCCGCCGAGGGTGATCGCGGGGTTGGTCGACACCGGGGTCCGGATGCCGAAGTCCTTGGCCATGTCGGCGATGCGCTTGAAGCCGACCTTGAAGCCGACCTCGGCGAACACCGAGTTGTCGGAGAGCGTGGTCGCGCGGGCGAGCGTCGTCACGCCGCTGTAGGCGCCCTCGTAGTTGTTGACGACGAACTTCTCCTTGCCGCCGCTGTTGGGCACGGTGAAGATCTTCTTGCGCGACGCCCACGTCGAGCCGGGGGAGATGCCCTTGCGCAGCGCCGCGGCCAGGACGAATGGCTTGAACGACGAGCCCGGCTGGCGCTGGCCCTGGGTGGCGAGGTTGAACGGGGCGTGGTCGTAGTCCTGCCCGCCGACCATCGCGCGGACCGCGCCGGTCTTGTTGTCGATCGCCACCAGCGCCGCGGTCGGGCCGGTCGGGCTGGCGAGGTAGTCGTTGACCGCCTTGTACGCCGCGCGCTGGAGGTCGAGGTCGAGCGTGGTGCGTACCCGCAGGCCGCCCCGGAAGGCGCGCTCGGCGCCGAACCTGTCGACGAGCTGCTGGCGGATCCAGCTCGTGAAGTACCGGGTCTCGGGCAGGTCGCTGGGCAGCTGCTGGACCGGAGGTTGGACCACCGGCGGCGCCGTCACCGTGAGCGCCCGGTCGTAGTCGGCCCGCGTGATGAACCCCTGCTCGAGCATCTTGCCGAGGACGAGGTTGCGGCGCGACATCGCGGCGGGCCAGTGGGCCACCGGGTCATAGGCGCTGGGGTTGGAGACGATCCCCGCCAGCAGCGCCGCCTCCTCGGGGTGCAGCAGCGAAGCGCAGTTCGGGAGGCCGCGCGTACCGCACTTCGGATGCTCCGGGTCCTCGTTGCCGAAGTACACGCGGGCGGCGGACTCGATGCCGTAGGCGCCGTTGCCGAAATAGATCGCGTTGAGGTACTCGGTGAGGATCTTGTCCTTCGACCACTTGCGCGTGAGGTGGTAGGCGAGCGCCGCCTCGCGCAGCTTCTGAAAGACCGTGCGGTCGCCCTGCGCCTCGAGCGCGTTCTTGACGAACTGCTGGGTGATCGTCGAGCCGCCCTGGACGGTCTTCTGGTTGACGACGTCCTGGACGAACGCCCGGCCGATGCCGCGGATGTCGACGCCGCTGTTGGTGTAGAAGCGGCGGTCCTCGACGGCGATGATCGCGTGGCGCATCGCCGGCGAGATCTGGTCGTAGTTGACCAGGACCTCGTTCTGGTTGGAGACCAGCAGACCCATCGAGCGGCCCTGCGCGTCGAACAGCACCGAGTTGCGCGCCTGGTGGAAGCGGGAGTCGTTCTCGAGCTGGGGCAGGTCGGAGGCGACCGCCATCATCATCCCGAAGACCGTCGAGACGACCGCGAGCATGCTCAGGCCGCCGAGGATCAGCAGCAGCCGCAGCTTCTTGACCTTGGGTCGCGGCCGCCTACCGCCCGGCTCGGGCAGAGGAAGCGGCGTGACGCTTGGAGGCTCGGCGACGCTCATTGACGAGGCGCCTGAAACGGCGCGGGGACGGCTACCCAGGCGGGGCGGCGGGGCCCGGGCGACTGGGCGCGAGAATAGCATTGGGCCGGATGGCCGATCCCGCTTCGGACGCCGCCTTCCTCGCCCGCAATGCGGTCGATTGCCTGCCCGACGGGGCGCTCGAGGCAAAGCTGGCCGCCGCGGCGCGCGACGGCCGCCAGCTGCGGGTCAAGCTGGGCCTCGATCCCACCGCGCCCGACATCCACCTCGGCCACACGGTGGTGCTCCAGAAGCTGAGGGAGTTCCAGGAGCTCGGCCACCGGGTGGTCCTGATCGTCGGCGACTACACCGGGCGGGTGGGGGACCCCAGCGGCCGGTCCTCGACCAGGCCGACGTTGTCGGGCGAGGAGATCGACGCCAACGCCCAGACCTACCGCGAGCAGGCCCAGAAGGTCCTGCTCGCAGACCCCGAGCGGCTGGAGCTCCGCTTCAACGGCGAATGGCTCGACATGCCGGCCGAGGATCTCTTCGCCCTGGCCCGCACCACCACAGTGGCGCAGATCCTCCAACGCGACGACTTCTCACGGCGCTTCGGGGCCAACGAGCCGATCTCGGTGCTCGAGCTGCTCTATCCGCTGCTGCAGGGCTACGACTCCGTTGCGATCAAGGCCGACGTCGAGCTCGGCGGCACCGACCAGACGTTCAACCTCCTGCTCGGCCGCGATGTCCAGCGCGCCTACGGCCAGCCGGAGCAGGCCGTGCTCACCATGCCGCTCCTTCCCGGCGTCGACGGCGAGGAGAAGATGTCGAAGTCGCTGGGCAACCACATCGGCATCACCGATCCGCCCGAGGAGATCTACGGGCGGACGATGCGGACCCCGGACGCCGCGCTGGGTACCTGGTACGACCTGCTGCTGGGCGAGGCCCCCGCCGAGGGGATGCCGCCGCGGGACGCCAAGCGGGCGCTCGCGCGGGCGCTGGTGGAGCGCTTTCACGACGCCGCGGCCGCCGCTGCGGCGGAGGAGCACTTCGACCGCCTGCACGTGCGCCACGAGGCGCCCGAGAGCGTCCCGGACCTCGCCGTGACCGTCGCCGACGGCACGATCCACGTGCCCGCCGTGCTTGCCGAGGCGTTCGGCGTCTCGCGCTCGGAGGCACGCCGCCAGCTCGGCCAGGGAGGCGTCAAGGTCGACGGCGAGCCCTTGGGCGGCGAGGACGTCGACCTCCCGGTCGACCGGCTGGACGGCCGGGTGCTGCAGCTCGGCCCGCGGCGGTTCGTCCGCGTGCGCGTCTCGGCCTAGAAATCCCCCGATCTGGCTGGCGGGGTGGTGCTATCCTCGTCGGTCCGTGTTCGGGCGGAGATGCCCGAGCGCGCCCCTGCGGCGGAGCCCCCGCTGCACGAGAGGGCGCGACGGTCTTTGAAAACTCAACAGCATGCGCTTCTCCGGCCTTCTACATCGGCCGGAGAACTGCAGGTCCGATTCCGCCGACTCGCCAGCGAGCCGGCGGGAGCCAAAGAATGAACCCGTCATTGACCGGGGCCGCCACGGTGTACGAGGCGCCCCGAGTGGTTAGTGACAGCTCTACGTGTATCGGTCGGTCCGCCCTCGGGTGAGCCGGCCAGCAGTTCTTCACGGAGAGTTTGATCCTGGCTCAGGACGAACGCTGGCGGCGTGCTTAACACATGCAAGTGGAGCGACGAACCAGGGCTTGCCCTGGGGCAGAGCCGCGAACGGGTGAGTAACACGTGGGTAACCTGCCCAGATGACCGGGACAACCCGAGGAAACTCGGGCTAATACCGGATGTGCTCCTTCCACATCAGTGGATTGAGGAAAGGTAGCTTCGGCTTCCGCATCTGGATGGGCCCGCGGCCCATTAGCTTGTTGGTGAGGTAAAGGCTCACCAAGGCTTCGATGGGTAGCTGGTCTGAGAGGACGATCAGCCACACTGGGACTGAGACACGGCCCAGACTCCTACGGGAGGCAGCAGTGGGGAATCTTGCGCAATGCGCGAAAGCGTGACGCAGCAACGCCGCGTGCGGGAAGACGGCCTTCGGGTTGTAAACCGCTTTCAGTTGGGACGAAGCCTGTGCCGTTAATAGCGGTTATGGGTGACGGTACCTTCAGAAGAAGCCCCGGCTAACTACGTGCCAGCAGCCGCGGTAATACGTAGGGGGCAAGCGTTGTCCGGAATCATTGGGCGTAAAGCGCGTGTAGGCGGCTGGGTAAGTCCGCTCTGAAAGCCCGGGGCTCAACCCCGGGAGGCGGGTGGATACTGCTCAGCTCGAGTCCGGAAGAGGAGTGTGGAATTCCTGGTGTAGCGGTGAAATGCGCAGATATCAGGAGGAACACCAATGGCGAAGGCAGCACTCTGGGACGGTACTGACGCTGAGACGCGAAAGCGTGGGGAGCAAACAGGATTAGATACCCTGGTAGTCCACGCCGTAAACGATGGGCACTAGGTGTGGGGGGTGTCGACTCCCTCCGTGCCGAAGCTAACGCATTAAGTGCCCCGCCTGGGGAGTACGGCCGCAAGGCTAAAACTCAAAGGAATTGACGGGGGCCCGCACAAGCAGCGGAGCATGTGGTTTAATTCGACGCAACGCGAAGAACCTTACCCGGGCTTGACATGTACCTGACAGTCGTGGAAACACGGCCTCCCTTCGGGGCAGGTACACAGGTGGTGCATGGCTGTCGTCAGCTCGTGTCGTGAGATGTTGGGTTAAG
Source organism: uncultured Actinomycetes bacterium (assembly GCA_963825415.1). Classification (GTDB taxonomy): domain Bacteria; phylum Actinomycetota; class Thermoleophilia; order Solirubrobacterales; family Solirubrobacteraceae; genus BP-464. Next base: position 48,635 of record CAWGTD010000013.1, read on the forward strand.
TCCCGCAACGAGCGCAACCCCCGTCGCATGTTGCCAGCATTTAGTTGGGGACTCATGCGAGACTGCCGGTGACAAACCGGAGGAAGGTGGGGATGACGTCAAGTCATCATGCCCCTTATGTCCGGGGCTACACACGTGCTACATTGGCGCGTACAGAGGGCTGCGATACCGCGAGGTGGAGCGAATCCCTCAAAGCGCGTCTCGGTTCGGATAGCAGGCTGAAACCCGCCTGCTTGAAGGTGGAGTTGCTAGTAATCGCGGATCAGCACTGCCGCGGTGAATACGTTCCCGGGCCTTGTACACACCGCCCGTCACACCACGGGAGTGGGTAACACCCGAAGCCGGTGGCCTAACCCTTTGGGAGGGAGCCGTCGAAGGTGGGACCCGTGACTGGGGTGAAGTCGTAACAAGGTAGCCGTAGCGGAAGCTGCGGCTGGATCACCTCCTTTCTAGGGAGCCCCTTAGGGGGCCCGTGCCGGCACGAAGCCATTGCGCCTCGTCGTCAGCGACCCGCACTTGTGTGGGCGCGCCGCGACGAGGGTCGGCGATGGCGATCGACCGCGCGGCTAGAACGTCGACCGGACCTGGCCGGCCATTTCTAACGAACCGCCCCTACGGGCGGGGCCGGTCGCATGCTGTTGAGTTTTGAGAGACCGAGGCGGGGAGTCCCCTCGCCGCGACCCTCTTGGCGGTCCTTGAAAACTGCAGATGCGAAGCCGACGTGTGAACATCGATAAGCGTTCACACGTCAACGGGTATCACCACGCCGGAGCCGTTGTTCCTTGCTCCGGTGTGATCACCGTCAAGATAGTAAGGGCACACGGTGGATGCCTTGGCACCTAGAGGCGAAGAAGGGCGTGAACGACTGCGATAAGCCACGGTGAGGCGTTGAATAGCCTTTGACCCGTGGATTCCCGAATGGGGAAACCCGGCGCTGGTAATGCGGCGTCACCCCCGGCTGAACACATAGGCCGGGTGGAGCCAAGCGGGGGAAGTGAAACATCTCAGTACCCCGAGGAAAGGAAATCAACCGAGACTCCCTGAGTAGTGGCGAGCGAAAAGGGATCCAGCCTAAACCGGGCACGTGCAAGCGATCAGGCGTTGCGTGTTCGGGGTCGTAGGACGCTCTGTCCAGGTTCTGATTGACCTGGCGGGAGTTACAAAAGCTCGCGGTAGTCGAAGCGTGTGGAACCGCGCACCAAAGAGGGCAACCGTCCCGTAGACGAAACTGCGAGCTCTCCCGATGACGTTCCTGAGTAGGACCGCACCCGTGAAACGCGGTCTGAATCTGGGGGGACCACCCTCCAAGGCTAAGTACTCCTAGGTGACCGATAGCGGACTAGTACCGTGAGGGAAAGGTGAAAAGTACCCCGGAAGGGGAGTGAAATAGTACCTGAAACCGCGTGCCTACAAGCGGTGGGAGCAGACTTGTTCTGTGACCGCGTGCTTTTTGCATAACGAGCCGGCGAGTTACTCGTCTGCGGCAAGGTTAAGCGATGAGCGGAGCCGTAGCGAAAGCGAGTCCGAATAGGGCGATTTGAGTCGTAGGCGGTAGACCCGAAACTGAGCGAGCTACCCATGGGCAGGTTGAAGCGGGGGTAAGACCTCGTGGAGGACCGAACCGACCTAGGTTGAAAACTGGGCGGATGACCTGTGGGTCGGAGTGAAAGGCTAATCAAGCTCAGTGATATCTGGTTCTCTCCGAAATATATTTAGGTATAGCCTCGGATAAATTGCGTTTTGGCCGTAGAGCACTGTTTGGACTAGGGGCCCTACCAGGTTACCGACTTCAGGCAAACTCCGAAGACCATTACGTGTACTCCGGGAGTCAGTTGCTGGGGGATAAACTTCAGCGTCAAAAGGGAAACAGCCCAGACCGCCAGCTAAGGTCCCCAAGTACTAGCTAAGTGGCAAACGATGTCCGAATGCACAGACAACCAGGAGGTTGGCTTAGAGGCAGCCACCCTTGAAAGAGTGCGTAACAGCTCACTGGTCAAGTGTTCGGGCGCGGATAATGTAACGGGGCTCAAGCTAGTCACCGAAGCTGCGGGTGCGTCTTACGACGCGCGGTAGGAGAGCGTTCCCTCGCCAGTGAAGCGGCGGCGTGAGCCAGCCGTGGAGGCGTGGGAAGTGAGAATGCCGGCATGAGTAACGAAAGAGGGGTGAGAATCCCCTCCGCCGATTGCCCAAGGATTCCTGAGCAACGTTCGTCGGCTCAGGGTTAGTCGGGACCTAAGGCGAGGCCGAAAGGCGTAGTCGATGGCCAACAGGTTGATATTCCTGTACCACGTCGCAACCGTTTGACCGATGGGGGGACGAGGAAGGCTAAGGAAACCCAGGCGATGGTCGTCCTGGGGTAAGCGTGTAGGGGAGCTCCTAGGCAAATCCGGGAGCTCTATACCTGAGGCGCGATGCCAGCTGGCGTAAAGCCGGCGAGTTCCTGAAGCCATGCCTCCAAGAAAAGCCTCTAGGGAGGTTGCGCGTGCCCGTACCAAAACCGACACAGGTGGGCAAGTAGAGAATACTAAGGTGATCGAGATAACCCTCGTTAAGGAACTCGGCAAAATGGCTCCGTAACTTCGGGATAAGGAGCGCCCCAGTAGGGTCTAGGCCTTTTCGGCCGAAGCCCGAGGGGGCCGCAGTGAATAGGCCCAAGCGACTGTTTACCAAAAACACAGGTCTCTGCTAAGTCGTTAAGACGACGTATAGGGGCTGACGCCTGCCCGGTGCCGGAAGGTTACGTGGAGGTGTTAGGACCTTCGGGTCCGAAGCACCGAAGCTAAGCCCCGGTAAACGGCGGCCGTAACTATAACGGTCCTAAGGTAGCGAAATTCCTTGTCGGGTAAGTTCCGACCTGCACGAATGGCGTAACGACTTGGGCGCTGTCTCAACGAGGGGCTCGGTGAAATTGCAGTCTCGGTGAAGATGCCGAGTACCCGCGGCTAGACGGAAAGACCCCGTGAACCTTTACTACAACCTGGTATTGGGGCTCGATGCACCTCGCTCAGGATAGGTGGGAGGCTTTGAAGCCAGGGCTGCGGCTCTGGTGGAGCCAACCTTGAGATACCACCCTTGGTGTATTGGGTCTCTAACTCCGCGCCGTGAAACCGGGCGGAGAACAGTGCCAGGCGGGTAGTTTGACTGGGGCGGTCGCCTCCCAAAATGTAACGGAGGCGCGCAAAGGTTCCCTCAGTACGGTTGGAAATCGTGCGTAGAGTGTAAAGGCAATAAGGGAGCTTGACTGCGAGACTGACAAGTCGAGCAGGTGCGAAAGCAGGCCTTAGTGATCCGGCGGTAGCAAGTGGAAGTGCCGTCGCTCAACGGATAAAAGGTACTCCGGGGATAACAGGCTTATCGGGCCCAAGAGTCCACATCGACGGCCCGGTTTGGCACCTCGATGTCGGCTCGTCGCATCCTGGGGCTGAAGTAGGTCCCAAGGGTTGGGCTGTTCGCCCATTAAAGCGGTACGCGAGCTGGGTTCAGAACGTCGTGAGACAGTTCGGTCCCTATCTGCCGTGGGCGTTGGAGAGTTGAGAGGATTTGTCCCTAGTACGAGAGGACCGGGATGAACGCACCTCTGGTGTATCTGTTGTCCTGCCAAGGGCATTGCAGGTTAGCTACGTGCGGATCGGATAACCGCTGAAGGCATCTAAGCGGGAAGCCGGCCTCGAGATGAGCTCTCCCATCCCTTCAAGGGAGTAAGTCCCCTGGTAGACCACCAGGTTGATAGGCCGGATCTGGAAGCGTGGTGACATGCGAAGGAGACCGGTACTAATGGGACGAGGGCTTGACGGATATTTTGTACCACCGGCAATTGCGGCCGGTGGGTGGTATTCGAGGCTTCGCAGCTGCAGTTTTCAAGGCCCGCCAGAGGGCTCTCGCCACTTCCGGTGGCTATGGCGAGGGGGAAACACCTCTTCCCATTCCGAACAGAGCAGTTAAGCCCCTCAGCGCCGATGGTACTTGGTCCGCAAGGGCCCGGGAGAGTAGGTCGCCGCCGGTTTATTTGACAGAAACGGGCCGCTCACGAGGCGGCCCGTTTCTCGTTGTGGGACGTGCTCTCTAGCGACGGCGCGCGGCGGGCGCATGGGGCGGTTGGGCCAGCGGCGTCAAGCAGATCTGTGCCCGCGGCACCCCTGCACCGGGCCGGCGCGCCCCAAGGCTGGGACGCAGCGGCGCTCGGTGCGGGTGCGCAGGCTCGCCGACGGACACGCGCGGCCCGGAGAGCTCAGGGTCCTCCAGGAGGATGAAAGCGCGTGCTAGCACGGCGGCACGCCGAAGGGCGGGGTGAACGGTGATGGAGCCCTTCTGGCGCTGTGGGGAAGAGGGGAACATGTGTTCGGCAGACTCCCAACGGAGTCGGACGGAACACGCGTTCGTGCAAGCGATCTTGCAGCCCTGGCCGAAAAGGCCCGGAAAGCGGGGGAATCTGGCCGGTCGGCTGCTCAGACGCCGGCGCCGAGCGAGGCCCAGACCTCGATCTTCGTCCCGACGCGGCCGACGACGTCGTCGGTGAACTCGGTCGTAGTCGCATGGCCGCCGAGGTCGGGCGTCCGCACGCCGGCCGCGGTGGCCTCCAGCACGCTCTCGTAGATCGCGCGCGCGGCGCGACCGGCGCCCTCGGCGCCACGCTGGCCGGCGTGGTGCAGTACAGCGCCACAGGCCAGCAGCATCGCCATCGGGTTGGCGATGTCCTTGCCCTCCAGCGCCGGGGCGGTGCCATGCGGTGCCTCGGCCATCGCCACGCGTGTGCGTAGCTCGTCGTCGAAGCTGAGGAGCACCGACTCGGCGCCGGCGATCGAGCCGAACAGGGGCATCACGAGGTCCGACAGGCAGTCGCCGTCACGGTTCAGCGCGGGGATGACGAGTGGCTGGTCGGGGGCGCCGCTGATGAGCCCCGCGTAGGTGGCGTCGATCAGCACCGGCCGGTAGCCCACGTCGGGATGGCGCTCGGACGCCGCGTCGAGCTCCTCCTTGAGCATCCCCTCGTAGATCGGTGACACGGTCCACTTCGGTCCGCCGTAGACGCAGCCGCCCATCTGTCCGGCGGTCCGGAACGCGTACTCCGCGACCGCGCGACAGGTGCCGCGGGTGATGCGCTCCGTGCGCAGGGCGACCTCGTCGGCATGCCCGGGTGTTCCTTCACGCCATTGCTCCGCGCCGTAGGCGTCGTCGACCGCCATGCGCACGATCGAGATCGGATGGTGCGTGCCGCCAACCGGCGCGACACCCGGGATCCGACGGCCCGTGCGGATGATCACCTTGCCGTCGACCTCCTCGCGGAGGATCCGGTTGGGCGAGCCGACGTCGTCGGCACCCTCGGGGGTGATCGTGGCCGCCTTGACTCCCAGGCCCGAGTCGCGCATGGCCCGTGCCGCCTCGTGGACGACCTCGTTGCCGGTCTTGCGCCGATGCTCGAGCGAGAGGTCGAAGCGGTCCAGACGCAGCTCCAGGCCGGTCACCTCTGGATCGAGCACGCGGACCGCCTGCTCGAGCAGCTCCTGGCCGGTCTGGTCGCCCTCGAGGATCGTGATCGCCAGCGGTTCGGCCATCCGAGGCCCGACCATACCCGCCGCCGCTCTAGGCGGGACCGCCGCGCAGGGTCCCGCGCCGGGCCAGCGCGACCGCGACACTGGCGAGGCCGGCGATGCCGCCCGCCACGATCGCAGCTCGCCAGCCGGATGCCTCGACCAGCGCGCCGGCCACGGCGCTCCCGGCCGCGGCACCGACGACGATCGCCGTGGGGCCCCACGCATAGGCCTCGGCCGTCATGCCGGGCGGCGCGAGCTTGCCGATCAGCTGGCCGCCGCTGGCGAAGGTGGGCCCGATGAAGGCGCCGGTGAGCAACAGCAGGGGGATCAGAGCCCCTATCGAGGAGGCCGCGAGCGGCAGGAACGTCGCGCCGGCGAGCAGCGTCGTCGCCGCCAGCCAACGGGTGCCCAGCCGCGCGTTCCAGACGCGCCCGCCGTAGGCCAGGCCGCCGAGCCCGCTGCCGACCGCCCACATCGCGATCAGCAGGCCGGCCTGCCCAGGCGTGCCATGGGCGCGCGCGAAGGCGGGCAGGGCGATCTCCACCGCGCCGATGGCGAACCCGATCGGCACGGTGGCCAGCACGATCGTCCGGACGCCCGCGCTCGCCAGCGCCCCGAACGGGTTGCGGCCGCCGCGTGCCTCCGGCACCCACGCGCGAACCGGCGGAGCGGAGACGAGCAGCGCGCTGCCGAGCACGATCATCGCCGCGCTGACGAGCAGCGCCTCACGAGCGCCGGCCACGGCAACCGCGGCTCCGACCACCAGCGGGCCGATGACGAACACCACCTCGATCAGGACCCCGTCGAGCGCAAAGGCCGTCGTGACCAGCTCTTCGGAGCCCAGCAGCCGCGGCCACATCGCGCGCAGGATCGGGGAGAGCGGCGGCAGGCCAAGGCCGACGAGGCCGGCGAGGACGATCAGCAGCCAGGTGGGCGCATGCCCGAGTAGAGCGACGAACACGACCGTCACGACCACGTTGCCGGCGACCAGCGGTGGGATCACCCGGCGCGGCCCGTGGCGGTCCATCAGCCGCGCCTGCAGGGGCGACGCCAGGCCCAGCGTCAGCGCATACGCGCCCGCCGCGGCACCAGCCGAGCCGAAAGAGCCGGTCGCCTCGCGCATCGCCAGCACGATCGCCAGCCCGTTGATGCCGATCGGCAGCCGCGCGATCGTGGTGACGACCCACAGCCTGCGCACGTGCGGCGCGCGCAGGACGCGCCCGTAGAGGTCGCGGGCAGTCACTCAGGCGGCTGTGCCGGGGGCGGGCGGGGTCAAATCCCGAGCTCGGCGGCGCGCTCCTCGAGGGCGGCCACGACGAACGCGACGTGCTCGTCGAACTCGACGCCCAGCTCGTCGGCGCCGTGGCGCACGTCGTCGCGGTTGACGGCCGCGGCGAACGACGGTGCCTTGAGCTTCTTCTTCACGCTCTTGGGCGTCAGGCCCCTGATGCCCTCCGGACGGACGTAAGCGCAGGCGAGCAGGAACCCCGAAAGCTCGTCGCACGCGTAGAGCGCCTTCTCCATCTCGCTGTCGCGCGAGACGCCGAGGAAGTCGGCGTGCGAGGCGATCGCGCGCACCATCTCCGGAGGGGCGTCGCGGCCCTCGAGCTCGGCCATGATCGAACGCGGATGGCCGGTCTCCGTGTCGTCCATGTCCGGAAAGCGCTCGTAGTCGGCGTCGTGGAGCAGGCCGGTCACGGCCCACAGCTCCTCGTCGGCGCCGCGGTCGCGGGCATAGGCCGCCATCGCGGCCTCGACCGCCAGGCAATGGCGGCGCAGGGACTCCGAGGCGACCCACTCCGACAGCAGGTCCCAGGCCTCGTCCCGCGAAATCCGTCGCGGCATGACTGTTACCCTAGCCAAGCGCTCGGGGCGCTTTCCGCGGGCGCGTCCGCCCATGGAGAAGTTCATCATCGAAGGCGGCGTGCCGCTGTCGGGCACTGTCACGCCTGCCGGCAACAAGAACGCGGCGCTCCCGATTCTGGCGGCCTGCCTGCTCACGGAGGACGAGGTCGTCGTCTCCAACGTCCCGCGCATCCGCGACGTGACGACGATGCTCGAACTGCTCGAGAGCGTGGGCGTGAGCGTCGAATGGCGCTCGCAGCACTCGGTGGCGCTGCGCTCCCAGGCGGTGGCCGCCGACGCGCGCATCGACCGCGACCTCAGCGAGCTGATCCGCGCCTCGTTCCTGCTCGCCGGCCCGCTGCTCGCCCGCTTCGGGCGAGCGGTCCTGCCGCCGCCGGGCGGCGACGTGATCGGGCGCCGCCGGCTCGATCCGCATCTCGACGCATTCGAGTGCCTCGGCGCCGTCCACGACCTCGAGGGCGACATCGTCCTCACCGCCCCGGCGGGCGGCCTGCGCGCCGGCGACGTCTTCATGGACGAGCCGTCGGTGATGGCCACCGAGAACGCGCTGATGGCGGCCGCGCTCACGCCGGGTGTGACCGTGATCGGGAACTCCGCGTGCGAGCCGCACGTCCAGGACCTGGCCCGGATGCTGGTCAAGATGGGCGCCGACGTCCAGGGCATCGGCTCCAACGTGCTGACGGTCGGCGGCGCCGACCGGCTGCACGGCTGCGAGCACCGCGTCGGCCCCGACCACATCGAGGTCGGCTCGTTCATGGCGCTGGCCGGGGTGACCGGCGGCGAGCTGCGCATCCGCGACACGCGGCCCGAGGACCTGCGAATGATCCGGCTGGTCTTCGAGCAGCTCGGCCTGCGCACGGAGCTCGACGGCGACGACGTGCTCGTCCCCGGCGAGCAGCAGCTGATCGTCAAGCGCGACCTGGGCGAGTACAAGAGCAAGATCCAGGACGGCCCGTGGCCGGCGTTCCCCGCCGACCTGACGTCGATCGCGGTGGCTCTGGCGACGCAGTGCGCCGGGTCGGTGCTGATCCACGAGTGGATGTTCGAGAACCGGCTGATCTTCACCGACAAGCTGGTGACGATGGGCGCCGACATCGTCCTGTGCGACCCGCACCGCGCGATCGTCACCGGCCCGTGCCGGCTGCGCGGCGGGCGCGTCGAGTCGCCCGACATCCGCGCTGGCATGGCGATGCTCATCGCCGCGCTCGCCGCCGAGGGCCGCAGCGAGATCGGCAACATCCGCCAGATCGACCGCGGCTACGAGCGCATCGACGAGCGCCTGCGCGAGCTTGGCGCGCGCATCGAGCGCGTCGAGCTCGAGTCCCAGCACCAGCCGATCCACGCCTAGCCTCCACGGCAAGGAGACCATGCCGTGATCCATCCGATCCCATCAGGGACGCGAGACGTCCTGCCCGACGAGATGCGCGAGCTGCGCGCGATCACCGACGCGCTGCGCGGGGTGTTCGAGGAGGCCGGCTGCGGCGAGGTCTGGACGCCGACGCTCGAGTACGAGGACGTGCTGCGCCGCGCCGGCCTCGGGGCCGAGCCGGCCTACCGGGTCTTCGACGACCACGGCGAGGTGCTGGCGCTGCGGTCGGACATGACCGTGCCGATCGCGCGCCTGGCCGCCACTCGCTACGCGGCGGTCGAGCCGCCGCTGCGCTTCTGCTATCTCGCCCACGCCTACCGCGCCGTACGCCCGCATCGCGGCCAGATGCGCGAGTTCCTCCAGGCCGGCATCGAGCTGATCGGGGCGCCGGCGCCGGCGGGCACCGCCGAGGTGCTGACGGTGATGTGCCGGGCGCTGGACGCGGTCGGCCTGCGCGGCTATCGGATCGGGCTGGGTGACGCCGCGCTGTATCCGGGGCTGTTGCGGGCGCTCGATCTACCGCCCGAGGCGCAGGAGCGCCTGCTCGGCGAGCTCGTGACCCGCGACTTCGTCGGGCTGGAGCGCGCGGCGCTCGAGCTGGGCCTGCGCGGCGAGGACGCCGAGCTGCTCGTGGCCGTGCCGCAGATGCGCGGCGGCCCCGACGTCCTCGAAGCGCCCGTGGGCGGCCCGGTCTCCGACGCGGTGGCCGGCCTGCGCCAGGTGCTGGAGCTGCTCGAGCCCAACGTGGCCGAGCGCGTGATCTTCGACCTCGGCCTCTCCCGCGGCCTGGGCTACTACACGGGCGCGGTCTTCGACGTGCTCGACCCGGCCTTCGGCTCGCCGATCGGCGGGGGCGGGCGCTACGACGACCTGGTCGGCCGTTTCGGTCGGCCGTTGCCCGCCGTGGGCTTCGCGCTGGGCGTCGACCGGCTTCACCTCGCGCTGGCGGGGGAGGAAGCGCGATGAGCGGCGGGGCAGCCCCTGCGCTGACGATCGCGGTGCCGCGCGGCGCGCTGTTCGGCGGAACGCTCGACGCGCTGGAGGCGATCGGAATCGACACCGGCGACGTGCGCGGCAACGACAGGCGCCTGCTGTTCGGCGAGGTCGGCATCGTCACGATGCGGCCCTCCGACGTGCCGACCTACGTGGAGGCCGGCGCCGCCGACGTCGGCATCACCGGCAAGGACGTGCTGCGCGAGCAGTCAGAGCGCGAGGTCTACGAGCTGCTCGACCTCGGCTACGGCAGCTGCCGGATGATCGTCGCCACGGTCGAGTCGGATGCCGACCCGATGGCGGAGGCGCTGCGCCGGCTCGGGGTCGTGCGGGTGGCCACCAAGTACCCGCGGACCGCGAACGAGTACTTCGAGTCCACCGGCCGCCAGGCCGAGATCGTCGAGGTGAAGGGCTCCGTCGAGCTCGCGCCGCTCACCGGGCTGGTGGAGGCGATCGTCGACCTGACCGCGACCGGCACCACGCTGCGCGAGAACGGCCTCGTCGTGCGCGAGGAGCTGTTCACGGCCACGGCGCGGCTGATCGCCAATCCGGTGGCGCACAAGCTCAAGGCGGCGGCGATCGACGACATGGTGGAGCGGCTGCGTGCGCGTCGAGCGGCTTAGCGGCGACGGTGCCGCCACAGCGCTCCGCGGGCTGGTTCCGGCCGGGGCGTCGGTACGCGACGACGTCGGCGGGATCGTCGCGGCCGTCCGCGAGGGCGGCGACGCCGCGCTGCGCGGGTTCGTCGAGCAGTTCGACGGCTGGACGGGCGCGGTGCGCGTGACCCCCGACGAGCTCGAGTCCGCGGGCGCGGCGTTGGCGCCCGACGTGCGCGCCGGGCTGCGGACGGCGATGGAGAACGTGGCCGTGATCGCCGGGACGGCGGTCCGTGCCGACGTGGAGGTGACGCTCGCGCAGGGGCACCGAGTCAAGGTGCGCGAGCTTGCGGTCCGGCGGGCGGCGATCTACGTCCCCGGCGGCCAGGCGCCGTATCCCTCGACGGTCATCATGGGCGTCATCGCTGCCCAGGTGGCCGGCGTGCGCGAGATCGTCGTGTGCGCTCCCGGAGGCCACGAGGCGATCCTCGGGGCGTGCGCGCTGTGCGATGTCGAGGAGGTCCACCGGATGGGCGGGGCGCACGCGATCGCCGCGCTCGCCTACGGCACCGAGACGATCGAACGCGTCGACGTCATCGCCGGCCCGGGCTCGCTCTACGTCCAGGAGGCCAAGCGGCTCGTCTCGGGCGACGTCGGAATCGACGGCTTCCTGGGGCCCAGCGACCTGCTGGTGTTGGCCGCGGGTGACGCCGATCCGGCGCTCGTGGCGCTCGACCTGCTCGCCCAGGCCGAGCATGGCGCCGGGACGGTCGTGGCTGCGATCTCCGACGACGGCGGCCTGCTCGACGAGCTGGCGCGGCGCCTTCAGGACGCCGAGGAGTCTGGCGCGGCGGCCGCATTGGTCGAAGTGGCCGACCTCGAGGCCGGGCTGGCGGTGGCCGAGGCGTTCGCACCCGAGCACCTGCAGCTCGTCGGCGCGGCCGCGGAGGCGCTGGCCGGCCGGGTGCGCGCGGCGGGCTGCGTGTTCGTCGGCGCGGAGAGCGGCACGGCGTTCGGCGACTACGCGGCGGGCTCGAACCACTCGCTGCCGACGGGCGGAGCCGCCCGCTTCGCCTCGGCGCTGTCGCCGCGCGCGTTTCGCCGGCGGATGGCCGAGGTGCACGTCGGCGAGGCGGCCTCCGAGCTCGCGCGCGCGGGTGCTCCGATCGCGCGCGCCGAGGGATTCGCCGTGCACGCGCAGTCGATGGAGGCGCGCGTCGGGAAGAATGAGGCGCCATGAGCCGCTCCGCCGAAGTCGCCCGCACCACCAAGGAGACCGACGTCCGGTTGCGCCTGACGCTGGACGGCAGCGGCCTGGGGCAGCGCAGCACCGGCGTGGGCTTCCTGGACCACATGCTCGACCTGCTCGCCCGCCACGGGCGGTTGGACCTCGACGTGACGGTCACCGGCGACCTGCAGACCGGCGCGCACCACACCGTCGAGGACACCGGGCTGGCGCTGGGCCAGGCGCTCGACAAGGCGCTCGGCGACCGCACCGGGATCTTCCGCTACGGCCACGCCGTGATCCCGATGGACGAGGCGCGCGCGAGCTGCACGATCGACATCTCCGGGCGGCCGTACACGGCGTTCGTGGCCGACCTGCCGCCGGGCCTGACCGGGACGTTCGACCACGAGCTCACCGAGGAGTTCTTCCGCGCCGCGGCGACGGCCGCGCGGCTCACGCTGCACCTCGAGATCGAGGCCGGCGCCAACGCCCACCACATGATCGAGGCCGCCTTCAAGGCGTTCGCGCGCGCGCTGCGCCAGGCCGTCGCGATCGACCCGACCGAGACGGGCGTGCCGTCCACGAAGGGAACGCTGACCGAGTGATCGGCATCGTCGACTACGGGATGGGCAACAGGCGCTCGGTCGAGAAGGCGCTCGAGCGCGTGGGCGCCGAGGTGCGGCTGACCGACGACCACGCCGTGCTACGCGAGGCCGACGGGCTCGTGGTGCCGGGGGTCGGTGCCTTCCCCGAGGCGATGCGGCGCCTGCGCGCTGCCGGCCTGGACGAGTTGATCCGCGAGCGCGCCGCCGACGTGCCCGTGCTGGGCCTGTGCCTCGGGATGCAACTGCTCTACGAGGGCTCGGATGAATTCGAGGGGGCCGAGGGGCTCGGGCTGCTCGGCGGCAGGGTCCGCCCGCTCGACGCGCAGGGCCTGAAGCTGCCGCACATCGGCTGGCACGAGGTCGAGTTCGTGCGCTCCACACCGCTGACCCCGGCCGCGGGCCGCGAGGCCTACTACCACGTGCACTCCTACGCACCGGAGCGCACCGAGGACACCGTGGCGGTCGGCGACTACGGCACGGAGTTCGTCTCGATCGCCGCGCGCGGCCGCGTCTTCGGCTGTCAGTTTCACCCCGAGAAGTCCTCGCACGCCGGTCTGCGCCTGCTGAGGGAGTTCACCCAGCTCTGCGTGCCGGTGGCCGCGTGATCCTCTATCCCGCGATCGACATCTCCGACGGCAAGGCGGTGCGCCTGGTGCGGGGAGACTTCGACGCCAAGACCATCTATGAGGACGACCCGCTCGAGGCCGGGCGGACCTGGGTGGCCGAGGGCGCGCGCTTCCTGCACGTCGTCGACCTCGACGGCGCCCGCGAGGGCAAGCCGGTCAACCTCCACCACCTCGAGCGCATCACGACCGAGCTGTCGGTTCCCGTCCAGTACGGCGGGGGCCTGCGCACGCTGCCCGCCGTACGCGACGCGCTGCGTGCCGGAGCCGAGCGCGTGATCCTCGGTACCGCGGCGTTCACCGACATCGACTTCCTCGACGACGTGCTCGGCGCGTTCCGCGACCGGGTGGTGGTGTCGGTCGACACGCGCGCCGGCAACATCGCCACCCGTGGCTGGCAGGAGACGACGCAGATGCCTGCCGACGCGGTGATCGGGCGGCTCCAGCAGCGCGGCGTGCGGTCGTTCGTCTACACCAACGTCGACCGCGACGGGATGCTCGAGGGCGCCGACCTCGACGAGGTCAAGCGGATCGCCTCCGTGGTCCGCGGGCGCTTCCTGTACTCCGGCGGGATCGGCAAGCTCGAAGACCTCGAGGCGCTCCACGACCTGCGCCAGGTCAACCTCGGCGGGGTGATCGTGGGCAAGGCCCTCTACGAGAGCCGCTTCACGATCCGCGAGGCACAGCGCGCCCTCGGAGGCTGACGTGCACCTAAAGCGCGTGATCCCGTGTCTGGACGTCGACGCCGGCCGCGTGGTGAAGGGCACCAACTTCGTCGACCTGCGTGACGCCGGCGACCCGGTCGAGCTCGCCGAGCGCTACGACGCCGAGGGCGCCGACGAGCTCGTGTTCCTCGACATCACCGCCACCCACGAGAAGCGCGACACGATCGTCGAGCTCGCCCGCCGCACGGCGGACAACGTCTTCGTGCCGTTCACGATCGGCGGCGGGATCCGCTCGGTCGCCGATGCGCAGGCGGTGCTCGACGCCGGCGCCGACAAGGTGTCGGTCAACTCGGCGGCGGTCGCGCGGCCCGAGCTCGTCGACGAGCTGGCCGAGGTCTTCGGAGCGCAGTGCGTGGTCCTCGCGATCGACGCCCGCAGCAGGGCGCAGGAGGGCGAGAGCTGGGAGGTCTGCGTGGCCGGCGGGCGCACACCCACCGGGCGCGATGCCGTGGCGTGGGCGCGCGAGGCGACCGAGCGTGGGGCGGGGGAGATCCTGCTGACGAGCATGGACCGCGACGGCACCGAGGCCGGCTATGACCTCGCGCTGACCTCGGCGGTGGCCGGCGCCGTCGGCGTTCCAGTCATCGCCTCGGGGGGCGCGGGCACGCTGGAGCATCTCGTCGAGGCGTTGCGCGCCGGGGCGGACGCTGCGCTGGCCGCGTCGATCTTCCATTACGGCCAGCACACGATCGCCGAGGCGCACGCGGCGATCGCGGCGGCCGGGATCCCGGTGCGGCCGGGCGGGCGGGTCTAGTTCTTCTTGCGCCGCTGCTTGCGGTGCGGGTGGCGCGGGTGCTCCTGGAAGAAGCTCCAGCAGTGATGGCGCTTGAGCGCCGCGCGGCGGTTGCGGTGCAGGAAGCGCCCGCAGATCCGGCGCAGGTAGCGAATATGCCGCGCCACACGATGGGCGCGTGAGCGGGCGGCATCGCGGCGGGCGCGGCGCTCGGCCTCGCTGCGGGCCGGGTGGCGGCCCTTGGGCGCGTAGCGGACGCCCTTGGGGTCGAGCCCGTAGAGCGTCCCGGCGCCGTTCATGTAGATGCGCCGCCCGTCGCTGATCGCCGGGTTGAACTTGCCGTGGTTGTCGCGCCAGAGGGTCTTGCCCGTGTTGGCGCCCAGCGCCCACGTGTCCTTCAGGTTGACCGACGAGACGAACACCAGGTCGCCGATCACGGCGGCCGAGCCGGAGACCTTGCCGCCCAGGTTGCGCGCCCAGCGCACGCTCCCGCTACGAGCGTTGAGCGCATAGAACTTGCCGTTGTAGGAGCCGATCCAGACCGTCGGCGGGCCGCCCGCGACCTGGCCGACGGCGGGCGAGGCGTAGACGTACGCGCCGGTCTGCTTGCGCCACGCCAGCCGGCCGGTGCGCGCGGCGAACGAGTAGACCGCGCCGTTGGTCGAGCCGATGTAGACGCGGCCGTAGTCGACCGCGGGCGACGAGTAGAAGTTGCCGCTGCCGAGGCCGAACGCGCCGCCGGACGCTGCGCCCACCTTCCAGATCCGCGATCCGTCGCGCTGGCGGATGGCGTAGACGGTGCCGCTGTAGTCGCCGAAGAACAGCCGCCCGCGGTCGAGTGCGAGGGCGCCCTTCACCGCGCCGGCCGCCCTGTAGCGCCAGCGGATCGCCCCGTCGCTCGTACGCATGGCGTAGACGGTGCCGTCCTCGCTGCCGAAGTACAGGCGGTCCTTGTCGAGCAGGGGCGAGGACTCCACCCGGCTGGGCAGCGAACGCGACCACAGGATCCGGCCGGTGCGGGCGGTCAGCGCGACGACACGGCCGCCGTGGCTTCCCGACCGCAGCAGCACCACGTACACGGCGCCGTGGCTGCACCCGGGCGAGCTCGCGGCGAGGCTTCCGAGCTGGCGCCGCCAGATGACGTCCCCGGTCCAGCGGCTGATCTTGTCGAGCACGCCGTCGTCCTTGAGCAGGTACACCGAGCGCTTGCAGAGGACGGGCGAGAACTCCAGCAGCGCATCGCCCCGAGTGGCCCACGCGCGGCGGAACGGCGGGCGCAGCTGCCTGGTGAGCGGCAGCACGTGGGTGCGCGCCTTGGAGTAGCCGAAGATCGGCCACTCGAACTGGTCGTCGCTGGGATGCCCCTTGGGTGGGCTCTTGGGGGCGGTGACCGCGGGGGGCTGGGTCGCGCCCTGCTCGAACTCGACATCCGGGTTCGACACGTCCCCCTCGCGCCCGGTGTGGGCTACGAGGAGCAGCACGGCGACGACCGCGAGCAGCGTGACGACGACGCCCCCCACCAGCAGCCAGCCGCGACCGCGGAGGCGGGAGACCATCGACCGGAGGGTAGTGGACGGCCCGACTGTGCTCGGCGGGGCGATGGGCGAGACTTCGGCGATGGATGTCGACGTCCTCGACGCGCTGCGCGCCGTCCCGGGTGGGGACGTGCTCCTCGACGTGCTCGGCGAGCGCGAGGACGTCTGGATCGTCGGCGGTGCGGTGCGCGACGCCCTGCTGGGTCGTCCGCCGAAGGACCTCGACGTGATCGTGGCGGGCGATGCCGTTGCACTCGCGCGCGAGCTCGGCGACGTCCAGGAGATCCACGACCGCTTCGGTACCACCGCCGTCGTCGTGGGCGGCGGCACCGTCAACGTCGCCACGGCGCGCACCGAGCGCTACCCGATGCCCGGCGCGCTGCCGGTTGTCGAGCCCGCTGGGCTACAGGACGATCTGCGGCGCCGCGACTTCACCGTCAACGCCATCGCGGCCGACCTCGGGGGCGGCCTGCACGAGTTTCCCGGCGCGCGGGACGACCTGACTGCCCGACGGATGCGGGTGCTGCACGACGGATCGTTCCACGACGACCCCACGCGGCTGTGGCGGATGGCGCGCTACGCCACGCGGCTGGGGTTCGAGGTCGAGGAGAGCACCGAGCGGCTGGCGCGCGAGGCCGTCGCCGCGGGGGTCCTGGACACCGTGGCCGGCCAGCGCCTCGGCGCGGAGCTGCGCCTCGCTCTCGTCGAGCCCGACCCGATGGCGGCGCTCTGCCTTGCGCACGACCTCGGGCTGATGCCGGAGGGGACGGCACCGTGCGGCCACCTCCACGCCGTGGCCAAGGAGCTGCTGCCGGGCGAAGCCGACGCGGGCATCCTTGCGCTGGCGGCGATGGCGCTGGGCGTGGACCCAGTTCGCCTGCGGGCGTGGCTCGACGATCTCGGCGTGCCCGCGCGCGAGCGCGACACGGTCGTGGCGGCGGCGACCGGCGCCCGTGCGCTCGCCGACTCCCTTGCGACAGCCGAGCGGCCCTCCGCGATCGCCGCCGCGGCACGTGGGCATCGCACCGAGGCGGTGGCGCTGGCGGGAGCGCTCGGCGCGGAGGACGCCGCTCGGGCGTGGCTGGACGAACTGCGCCACGTGTCGCTGGAGATCACGGGCGACGACCTGCTCGCCGCGGGCATCCCCGCCGGGCGCGACCTCGGCGAGCGGCTCGAGCGGGCGCTCGCCGCGCGCCTGGACGGCGAGGCTCGCGGGCGCGAGCAGGAACTGGCCGTGGCGCTCTCGTAGGCTGCGCGCAATGGCCGACCTGAACGCGTTGCAGTGGGACGGCTCGCCCGGGCACTACGAGGTCTATTACCTCACGACCACCGATCCGACCAGCGGAACCGGCCTCTGGATCCGCTACACGATGCTGGCGCCCGATCGACGGCGAGCCGACGTGCTCGCTGTGGTTCATCGCCACCCGCCCCGAGGGGCCGACGATCGCACGCAAGGCGACGTTCCCCGCGGCACGGATGATCGCCGAGGCCGCCCCGTTCAAGCTGCGGATCGCCGACGCCGAGCTCACCGACAGCGGCATGTCCGGCGCGTTCGAGGACGTCGCCTGGGACCTGACGTGGGCACCGGGCAAGAGCTACGAGCACGTGGCCGCGATGCTGCGCCGAGCGAAGATCGCCAAGACCGTGCTGGTCCTTCCGCACGGCGACGTCGCCGTCTCCGGCACGATTCGCGTGGCCGGCGCCGAGCTGCGGCTGGACGGTGTCCACGGCGGCCAGGCCCATCTGTGGGGGTCCAAGCACGCGACCCGCTGGGCGTGGGCGCACTGCGGCGACTTCGCTTCGGTCGACGGCGCGCCGCGGCCGGGCAACTTCCTCGACGGCGTGTCGGTGATCGTGCCCAGGCTCGGGCGCGAGGTGGGGCCCAGCACACCGGTCGTCGGTCGCCTGCTCGACGACGACTTCCTGGCCACCTCGCCGCTGGCTGTGCTGCGCGCACCGAGCCGGTTCGCGCTGACGTCGTGGTCGTTCGAGGCCACGGCGGGCAAGCGCCGCGTGGTTGGCGAGGTCGACGCGCCGCGGCAGTCGCTCGCCGGCGTGACCTACACCGACCCCGACGGCGATCACGCCTACTGCTACAACAGCGAAGCGGCCTCGATGCGCCTTTCGGTGTTCGATCGCGCCGGCCGCGGCACAGGGTGGATGCTGCGCGAGACGCTGGTGAGCTCAGGGCGCGCGCACTTCGAGTACGCCCAGCGCGAGCCGGTCCCGGACCTCGAGCTGCACCTGCGGTGATCGAGCTCACGCTCCCCGGGGCTCGAGTGCTCTTCACGGCGCGCGGGGAAGGCGACGTGCGCGAGCAGGAGGGGTTCGACCGCGTGCGCGAGCTCGCCGGCCGGCCCTTGGCCGTGGGTCGCCAGGTCCATGGTGTGGTGGTGCGGCGGGTCACGGAGCCGGACCCGCCGGTGCAGGAGGCCGACGGCCAGGCGACGGCCCGCACCGACGTGGCTCCGACGGTGTTCGTCGCCGACTGCCTGGCGATCGCGATCGCGGGCGACGGAGTCGTGGCGATGCTGCACGGCGGCTGGCGCGGGCTGGCGGCGGGCATCGTCGACGAGGGCGTGCGGGCGGTCCGAGAGCTGGGGGCCGAAGGCCCGCTGTCGGCCGCGATGGGAGCGGGCGCGCGGCAGTGCTGCTACGAGGTCGGCGACGACGTTCGCGCGGCCTTCGGCACCGCGGACCGCAACCTCGACATGCCCGGCATCGCCGCCGCGCAGCTGCGCGCTGCGGGTGTCGAGGAGATCCTCGACAGCGGCGTCTGCACGATCTGCGACGAGCGGTTCTTCAGCCATCGTCGCGAAGGCGCTACGGCGGGGCGCCAGGCCGGAGTCGTGTGGCGGGACTGACCGCAGAGCGCGTCAAGCGCAACCTCGACGCGGTCCGCACCGAGATCGCCGCGGCGGCCGGCGGGCGCGACGTCCGCATCATGGCGGCGGTGAAGTACCTCGCCGTCGAAGAGCTCGACGCGTTGGCGGAGGGCGGCGTGACGGCGGCCGGCGAGAACCGCGCCCAGGAGCTCGAGCTCAAGGCGGGCGCTCATCCCGAGCTGGAGTGGCACTTCATCGGCCAGCTCCAGAGCCGCAAGGTCAAGCAGGTGCTGCCGCTGGTCAAGTGGATCCACTCGGTGGCCAGCGACTCCGCGCTCGCCCAGCTCGGCCGGCACGCCGCGGCCGACACCGAAGTGCTCGTCGAGGTCAACGTCGCGCGTGAGGAGGGCAAGGGTGGGGTGGACCCCGACGACCTCCCGGGCTTCCTCGACCGCTGTCCGGTGAGGGTGGTCGGCCTGATGACGATGCCGCCCTTCACCGAGCAGCCCGAGGAGAGCCGGCGCTGGTTCGCCGCGCTGCGCGAGCTCGCCGAGGCCCACGGCCTGCCCGAGCTGTCGATGGGAACCACGCAGGACTACGTAGTCGCAGTCGAAGAAGGCGCCACGGTCGTCCGCATCGGCTCGCGCCTGTACCGCTAGGCGCGAATACCGCCCAACGGGCCACCCATTGCAGGGAAAACGGGCCTAGCGGCGTAGACTTGCCGGACGATGGCGTTTCGTGATTCCTGGCACCGCGCGCTCGTGTACTTCGGCCTGGCCGAGGAGCGCGACCCCTATGAGGAGCAGGACACCGGTCCCGAGCCCGAGGTCGAGCTCGAGGATCGCTACCGCGAGCGGCCGAGCGTCCGCAGGCTGCCGTCCAGCCGGCGCCGCCGCGACGAGATCGACGACATCTTCGCCGACGACGACCCGCCGGCGCGCACCGCAACCTTGCGACCGGTCCAGGGCGGCCGCGGCCGCAACGGGGACGTTCGCGTCCACCTCGTCATCCCCAAGTCGTTCAACGATGCCCAGCAGGTCGCCGACCGGTTCAAGGACGACGTTCCGGTCATCCTCAACCTGCAGGGCGTCGAGACCGATTTGTCCAAGCGCCTGATCGACTTCGCCAGCGGGCTCACGTACGCGCTCGACGGCGGCATGCAGCGGATCGCCGACAAGGTGTTCATGCTCACGCCGCGCAACGTCGAGATCTCCGCGGAAGAGCGCGCGCGACTGATCGAGAAGGGCTTCTTCAACCAGTCTTAGGTGGCGCCTTGACCATCGGGGTGATCGGCGCCGGCAACATGGCCCGTGCGCTGGCACGGGGCTGGGGCGAGCCCGTGCTCGCCACCGATGGCGGCTCAGGGCGCGCCGCCGCGCTCGTCGCCGAGCTGGGCGGTGAGGCGCTGGACTCCAACGCGGCGCTCGCCGAGCGCGCCGACGTCGTGGTGCTGGCCTGCAAGCCCTACCAGCTCGACATGATCGCGGCCGACGTCGGCGACCGGGCGAAGGGCACCGTGCTCTCCGTGTTGGGCGGCACGACGATCGAGCAGCTGCGCGGGGCATTCCCCGGCGCGCAGGTCGTGCGCTCGATGCCGAACACACCCGTGGAGGTGCGGCGCGGCGTGATCGTCGTGGCCGAGGAGTCGCCGCCCGACGACGCGGTCCGCGAGCTGCTCGAGCGCGTGGGCGTCGTCGTGACGCTCCCCGAGCGGCTGATGGACGTCGCGGGCGCGACGAGCGGCGTCTCGCCGGCCTACGTGGCGGTGATCGCCGAGGCGATGGTCGACGCAGCCGTCAAGCAGGGGCTCACCGCGCCGGTCGCCTCGCAGCTCGTGGTCGAGACCATCGCCGGCTCCGCCGAGCTGCTGGCCGCTCGCGGCGGCGACACGCTCGCCGTGCGCCGCGAGGTGGCCTCCCCGGGCGGCTCGACGGCCCGCGGCCTTGCAGCCCTGGAACGTGGGAAGGTGCGTGCGGCGTTCCTCGAGGCGATGGAGGCGGTGATGCGCCCATGAGCGCAGTGGTGCTGGTGCTGGCGTCGGTACGCGACAAGATCGCCGACTACGTGCAGGCCCTGGTGACCGTCTACTGGATCATCATCCTGGGCTACATCCTCAGCCAGTGGTACCTGTCGTTCGGGGGGCGCGTGCCGTATGCCAAATGGTCGAGCGCGACGCTGGGGTTCCTGCGCGACGTCTCGGAGCCGTACCTGCGCATCTTCCGGCGGTTCGTCCCGCGGATCGGGCCGCTGGACCTCAGCCCGATCGTCGCGATCTTCGCGCTGTTCATCGTGGGCGGCCTGGTGGCCGGCCTCATCCGCGGTTAGCGCGAGGTGCGCTCGGCCGCGCAGTCCTACAGCCGGGCCGGGCTGGTGCTGGCCGGGGTTCTTGCCGTCGACCAGGTGGCCAAGCGCCTGGTGATCGCCGGCGTGGATCGCGGCGAGAGCAACGCGGTCTTCCCGGGCGTCGAGATCGTGCGGGTCACCAACAAGGGCGTCGCGTTCGGCGCCTTCTCCGGCAAGCCGGTGGTCATCATCATCGTGGCCGCCGCGCTGCTCGGGCTGGTCGTCTGGTTCGTCCTGCACGCCCGGCGCCCGTTCGTCTGGCTGCCCACCGGCCTGCTGCTCGGCGGCGCGCTGGGCAACATCATCGACCGGCTGCGCGACGGCGCCGTGACCGACTTCATCAAGGTGCCGATCTGGCCCGCGTTCAACTTCGCCGACGTGGCGATCACAGCCGGCGTGGTGGCCCTGCTGATCGCGATCGAGCACAGCGATGCGCCTGACGACCCCGCCTGACGCCGCCGGCGAGCGGCTCGACGCATTCCTCGCCGCTCCGCTGGGCTCGCGCGCACGGGCGCAGCGCCTGATCGAGGCCGGCCGCGTGCTGGTCGACGGCAGGGCGCGGCCCAAGCGCCACGTCCTGGCGGGCGGCGAGGCGATCGACGTCGACGAGACCCAGCAAGCGCCGCCGGCGGAGGAGGGCGAGTCGGCGCCGTTTCGCGTTGCCTGGGAGGACGAGCACCTGCTGGTCGTCGACAAGCCGGCCGGCGTGGTCGTGCACCCGGCCGCCGGACACCGCACCGGGACGCTGTCGCAGGCGCTGGCCGCACGTGGCGCCGCCGGCGGCGACCCCGAGCGGCCCGGCATCGTCCATCGGCTCGACCGCGACACGTCCGGGCTGCTGCTGGTCGCCCGTTCGGAAGCCGTGCATCGAACGCTGCGCGAGGCGCTGGAGAACCGCGACATCGTCCGCGAGTACCTCGCGCTCGTCGAAGGTCGGCCGCCGGCGCGCAGCGGCAGCATCGACGCGCCGCTGGGCCGCGACCGCCGGGTGCGCACGCGGATGTCGCCCGACACCGACGAGCCGCGCGCGGCGATCACGCACTTCGCCATCGAGGAGGCCTTGCCGGCGACCACGCTGCTGCGGGTGCGCCTCGAGACCGGTCGCACCCACCAGATCCGCGCGCACCTGCTCGCGATCGGCCACGCGGTCTGCGGCGACCCGGAGTACGGGCGCGCGGGGCTCTACGGGCTGGCGCGGCAGTTCCTGCACGCCGCGCGGCTGGAGTTCGACCATCCGGTCACGGGCGAGCGCGGTCGAAGTCGGCTCGCCGCTGCCCGACGACCTCGTCGCGGCGCTCGAGCGGGCTAGAGCAGGTGAGTGACGAACAGCTCGGTGTGCACCGGGTGGCGCATCCGTGACACCTCGTGGCGCTCCAGCAGCTCCTCGACGCGCGCGAGGAACTCCGAGCGCTCGGCGGCGGGCAGCGTCCCGACCCAGCTGATCGACGCGACGTAGGCCAGCACGCCCGCGCGATCCGTCTCCTGCTCGGCGTCGACCTCGACCCGGCGGACCGTTGCGAAGCCGCCGGCCTCCGCGAACGGCGCCTCGGCGCCGCGACCGCTGAACACCGGGTGCTCGGGGCGGATGCTGCCCACGAGCTCGCCAAGCTCGGTCGCCCACGCGACCTTGCCGGCGCCCCACACCGGCACCGTCCAGAGCACCGCCACGCCGCCACCGGGCCGCAGCACCCGGCGCAGCTCCTCGATCGCCGGGCGTTCTTCGAACCAGTGAAACGAGTCGGCCATCGTCACCGCGTCGACCGCGGCGTCGCCGAGCGGGATCGCCTCGGCCGTGCCCGCCAGCGCGCGGTCGCGGCCCACGATCTCGGCGAGGACGGCGCGCATGTGGTCGAGCGGCTCCACCGCCACGACGTCGAAGCCGGCCTGGGCCAAGCGCCCGGCTCAGCTTGCCCGTCCCGGCGCCGAGGTCGAGGACCCGGGCTCCCGGCGCCAGTGCAAGCTCTCGTGCCAGCGCGGCCGTGATCTCGGGGCCGTGAGCCGGCCGACCGCGGTCGTAGACGTCGCCCGCGAACCCGGCAACCAGGGGGTGAAGCTCGCTCACCCGGCCCAGGATAAGAGTCGCGCCTCGCCGCTCAGAACTCGAAAATGCGAGGGGGCGGTCCGTCCTGGGACCGCCCCCTCGCGGAACGGACTGGCCACCGGAGGTAGGGGAAGGGGCCGGCCCGCATTACACCTAACGCAGGACCATCGAAACACTTGCGTACACTCGTCACGCCAAGTAAACGACCCGGCCCGACTCGGGCATCGCGGGTCCTGCCAGGCGGCCTTCCGGCTCTCCTGGTCCCGCGTGTCCACGGGGCGGTACACACCCCAATAATCAAGGAGAACCAATGGCGACCGAGGTCGGCATTCGAGAGCTGCTGGAGGCCGGCGTGCACTTCGGCCACCAGACGCGCCGCTGGAACCCGAAGATGCGCCGTTTCATCTTCGGCGAGCGCAGCGGCATCTACATCATCGACCTGCTCAAGACGCAGTCGGCGGTGCTTGCCGCGCAGGAGTTCGTCGCCGACATCTCCCGTCGCGGCGGGACGGTGCTGTTCGTCGGCACCAAGAAGCAGGCTCGCGACGCGGTCAAGCAGGTGGCGGAGGACGCCGGCATGCCCTACGTCAACCACCGCTGGCTGGGCGGGCTGCTGACCAACTTCCAGACGATCAACCAGCGGATCAAGCGTCTGCACGACCTCGAGCGCTACCAGGCCGAGGGCCAGCTCGAGCTGCTGCCCACGCGCGAGCGCATGGCCGCACGGGCGGACCTCGAGAAGCTCCAGGCCAACCTCGGCGGCGTCAAGCACATGCAGCGCCCGCCGCAGGCCGTGTTCGTCATCGACCTCAAGACCGAGGAGATCGCTGTGCGCGAGGCACAGCGGCTGCGAATCCCGATCATCGGGCTGGTCGACACCAACTGCGACCCCGACGGGATCGACTTCGTGATCCCCGGCAACGACGACGCGATGAAGTCCTGCCGCGTCGTCGCGCAGGCGATCGGCGACGTCGTCTCGGAGAACTACGCGAAGTTCCGTGCCGAGGAGGAGGCCGCCCGCCGCGAGGCCGAGGAGCTCGCCGCGCGCCAGGAGGCCGAGCGGCTCGCCCGCGAGGAGGCCGAGGCCGCCGCGCGCGCCGCTGCGGAGCAGGCGGCTCAGGAGGCGCTCGTCACCGCCGAGGGCGGGGGCGACCGCGGGGCAGCCGAGACCCAGGTCGCCGAGGCCGTCCAGCAGCGCGGGCGCCCGGCGCCGGACCCGCACGTGCCCCAGAGCGCCAACGACCCCGTCGCCCCGGCGGCCGCCGACAACGTGACGGGCACGTCGCCCGATCCCGCGCCGCCTGCCGAGGACGACACGCCCGGCCCGGCCTCGCCGGCGGCCGAGGTGGCCGACGCAGCCGAGGCAGCCGAGGCCCCGGCGGACGACCAGCCGGCCGAGACCACCGAGACGGACCACCGAGGACGCCAAAGCATGACCCCCACGATCGCCGCTTCCGACGTCAAGGCCCTGCGCGACCGCACCGGCGCGGGGATGATGGATTCCAAGGCCGCCCTCCAGGAGGCCGACGGCGACATGGACAAGGCCGTCGAGATCCTCCGCGTGAAGATGGGCAACAAGGTCGGCAAGCTCGCCGGCCGCGAGGCCACCGAGGGCACCGTCCAGTCCTACATCCACGCCAACGGCAAGGTCGGCGTGCTGGTCGAGGTCGACTGCAACACCGACTTCGTCGCCACCAACGAGGAGTTCGTCGCGTTCGCCAAGGACGTCGCCCTGCACATCGCGGCCTCGCCCCAGACCCAGTGGGTCACCGCCGACGACGTGCCCGAGGACACCCGTGACGCCGAGATGCGCGTCTACACCCAGCAGCTCGACAACGTGCCCGAGCACGCGCGTGAGAAGGCGGCCGAGGGCAAGCTGCGCAAGTGGTTCGAGGAGGTCGTGCTGCTCGAACAGCCGCACGTCAACGCCGACAAGCACGACGGCAAGACGATCGAACAGCTGCGGGCGGACCTCTCGGCGAAGACCGGCGAGAACGTCGTCATCCGCAGGTTCATGCGCTTCGCCGTCGGCGAGTAGCGCGGGCCATGCCCGGTCCGGTCTTCAAGCGGATCCTGCTCAAGCTGTCCGGGGAGTCGTTGATGGGCGACCTCGAGTACGGGACCGACCCCGAGCGCGTCAAGGCCGTCGCACGCGAGCTCGCCGGCGTCCACGAACAGGGTGTGGAGCTGGCCGTCGTCGTCGGCGCGGGCAACATCTACCGAGGCATGGCGGGGGCCGCCGCGGGCATGGACCGCGCCACCGCGGACTACATGGGAATGCTCGCCACGGTCCTCAACGCGCTGCCGCTTCAGGACGCGCTCGAGGCCGAGGGCGCCCACACGCGCGTCCAGAGCGCGATCCACATCGCCGAGGTCGCGGAGCCCTACATCCGCCGCCGCGCGATGCGCCACCTCGAGAAGGGCCGGATCGTCATCTTCGCCGCGGGTACGGGCAACCCGTTCTTCACCACCGACACGGCGGCTGCCCTGCGCGCGGTGGAGGTCCACGCCGAGGCGATCCTGATGGCCAAGAACGGGGTGGAGGGCGTCTACTCGGCCGATCCCAAGCTCGACCCCTCGGCGGAGTTCATCGAGCGCATCAGCCACATGGAGGCGCTCCAGCGCGGGCTGCGGATCATGGACGCCACGGCACTGACGCTGTGCATGGAGAACAAGCTCCCGCTCTACGTCTTCAACATGGACGACGAGCGCAACATCGACCGGATAGTGTGCGGCGAGAGGGTGGGAACCGTGGTGGAGACGGCGGCGTGAGCGACATCACCAACGAACTGATCGCGGACGCCGGCCAGCGGATGGCCAAGTCCGTGGACTCGACCCGCGGCGAGTTCGGGTCGGTTCGCACCGGGCGCGCGAGCCCGGCGCTGCTCGACCGGATCGTCGTCGATTACTACGGCGCGCAGACGCCGCTCAAGCAGCTGGCCACCATTCACGCGTCCGAGGCTCGGCTGCTCACGGTCCAGCCCTACGACCGCGCCTCGATCAAGAACATCGAGAAGGCGATCATGGAGTCCGACGTCGGGCTGACGCCCAACAACGACGGCCAGCTGATCCGCCTGCAGGTCCCCGAGCTCAACGAGGAGCGCCGCAAGGAGCTCGTCAAGGTCGTCCGGCACATCGCCGAGGAGGGGCGGGTCGCGATCCGCAACATCCGCCGCGACGTGATGCACGACCTGCGCGAGCTGAAGGACGCGGGCGACACCGGCGCCGACGACGAGCGCCGGGCCGAGCAGGAGCTCCAGAAGCTCACCGACCAGCGGATCGGCGAGCTCGAGGCCGCGCTGAAGGCCAAGGAAGAGGAGATCCTCGAGGTATGACGGGCGGCGCCGCCGCGGAGGCGGCGCGGTACGTCGCCATCATCACCGACGGCAACGGCCGCTGGGCCCATGCGCGCGGCCTGCCGGTCGTCGCCGGCCATGAGGCCGGGGCCGACACGGTCAAGGCGCGGCTGCGCGACGCGGCCGATCTGGGCGTGACCGAGCTGACGGTCTACTCGTTCTCGACGGAGAACTGGTCGCGGCCCGTGGAGGAGGTCACCGCGCTGATGCGGATGTTCTCCCAGCGAATCGAGCGCGAGACGCCCGAGCTGCGCGACGAGGGCGTCCGGATGCGCTTCATCGGCCGCCGCGAGGGGGTCTCCGACGAGCTGTGCAAGCAGATGGACTGGGCCGAGCGCGAGACGGCCGCCGGCGACGTGATCACCCTGTTCGTCGCGTTCAACTACGGTGGCCGCGCCGAGATCCTCGACGCCGCGCAGCGCTATGACGGCGGCGGCGAGGAGGCGTTTCGCCGAGGTCTCTACGCGCCCGAGATGCACGACCCGGACCTGATCATCCGCACCAGCGGGGAGCAGCGCCTGTCGAACTACCTGCTGTGGCAGTCGGCGTACTCCGAGCTGATCTTCCGCGACGAGCTCTGGCCCGACTTCTCCCGCGCCTCGTTCGAGGAGTGCCTGGTGCAATACGCGGTGCGCGGCCGGCGGTTCGGGGGGAGAGACACGACAGATGGCTGAGCCGCGCTCACGGCGCCGGGCGCGGCGCGCCGGCCGCCGGAACACCGGCTCGGACCTGGGCGCGCGGATCTTCGCCGCGCTGCCGGCGATCGCGTTCGCGATCGTCATCGTCAGGGCGGGCGGGCTGGCGTGGGTGGCGGGGCTCGCGGTGCTGGGCATCCTGTGCCTGCACGAGCTCTTCGAGATGTTCGACCGTGCGCACCCGGCGCGGCTTGCGGGCTTCGTCGGCGCGATCGGCCTGCTGTTCGCGGCGCACTACGGCGGGCGTGAGGAGCTCGTGCTCGTGCTGGTGCTCTGTGTCCCGCTGACGTTCGCCGTGCTGCAGCTGCAGCCGCGCGGCGGTGCGCCGGGGCTGTCGGTGACGATGCTGGGGCTGGTCTGGATCGGGCTGGGACTGGCGCACGCGGTGCTCCTGCGCGACCTGCCCCACGGCAGCGGCATCGTCGTCGACGTGCTGGTCGGCACGTTCCTGGGGGACACCGGCGCCTATCTCGGCGGGCGGGCGTTCGGAGCCACGCCGATGGCGCCTCGGATATCGCCCAACAAGACCTTCGAGGGCCTCGGGGTCGGGATCCTCACCGCGGTGGCGGCCGTGTGGTTCGCGGGCCTCTACCAGGACTGGCTGTCGGGCACCGACGCGCTGCTGCTGGGCGTGGGCGTCGCGCTGGCCGCGCCGATCGGCGACCTGTTCGAGAGCGCGCTCAAGCGCGAGGCGGGCACGAAGGACACGGGGCGCATCTTCGGCCCCCACGGCGGGGCGTTGGACCGCCTCGACGCGGCGATCTTCACCGTGGTGGTCGGCTACTACGTGTGGCTGGCGCTGCTGTAGCTAGGCCGGTGCCGCACCGGCGCGCGCGCGGCGGCCGGCCCGGACGCGGTCGGTGCGCTCGAGGATCGCCTTGCGCATCCGGACGGCGCTCGGGGTGACCTCCACGCACTCGTCCTCGCGCAGGAACTCGAGTGCCTGGTCGAGCGAGAGGGTGCGGTGGGGCACCAGGCGAACGAGGACCTCGGCCGTCGAGGACCGGATGTTCGTCAGGTGCTTCTCCTTGGTGGCGTTGACGTCGAGGTCCTCGTTGCGGGCGTTCTCGCCGACGACCATGCCCTCGTAGACCTCGTCGCCCGGGCCGATGAACAGCGCCCCGCGCTCCTGGAGGTTCATGAGGGCGAACTCCGCCGCCGTACCGCGGCGGTCGGAGACCAACGAGCCGGTTGCGCGCGTGAGCAGCTGACCCGCCCACGGTTCCCAGCGATCGAAGACGTGGTGCAGCAGGCCGGTGCCGCGCGTCTCGGTGAGGAACTCGGTGCGGAAGCCGATCAGGCCGCGGGCGGGCACCAGATATTCCATCCGGACCCAGCCCGTGCCGTGGTTGACCATCTGCTCCAGGCGCCCTTTGCGCAGCGCGAGCAGCTGGGTGACCACGCCGACGAAGTCCTCTGGGACGTCGATGGCCATGCGCTCGACCGGCTCGCACGTCTGGCCGTCGATCTCGCGCGTGACGACCTGCGGCTGGCCGACGGTCAGCTCGAAGCCCTCGCGGCGCATCAGCTCGACCAGAACGGCGAGCTGCAGCTCGCCGCGCCCCTGGACGTCCCACGCGTCGGGACGCTCGGTCTCGCGGACTCGCAGCGAGACGTTGCCCACGAGCTCGGAGTCGAGGCGCGCGCGAACCTGGCGCGCGGTGAGCTTCGAGCCGTCCTGGCCGGCCAGGGGGGAGGTGTTGATCCCGATCGTCACCGATATCGAGGGCTCGTCGACGGTGATGACCGGCAGCGGGCGCGGGTCGTCGGGGTCGGCCAGCGTCTCGCCGATCGTCACCTCGGCGATCCCGGCCACGGCGATGATCTCCCCGGGCCCGGCCTCCTCGGCCTCGACGCGGTCGAGCGCCTCGGTGATGTAGAGCTCGCCGACCTGTGCGCGGGCGACGGAGCCGTCGGCGCGACACCACGCGATCGCCTGGCCGCGGCGGATGGTGCCGTTGCGCACGCGGCAGAGCGCCAGGCGGCCGACGTAGGGCGAGGCGTCGAGGTTCGTGACGTGTGCCTGGAGCGGATGGCCGGGCTCGTGCACGGGGGCGGGGATGCGCTCGAGCAGGAGGTCCATCAGCGGTGCGAGGTCGTCCGCGAGGTCGTCCTCGGACAGGCCGGCCCGGCCGGCGCGGGCGTTGCAGTAGACGATCGGGAACTCGATCTGCTCCTCGTCGGCGTCGAGGTCGAGGAACAGCTCGTAGACCTCGTCGACCACCTCGGCGATCCGCGCGTCGTCGCGGTCGACCTTGTTGACGACCAGGATCACCGGCAGCCGCGACTCCAGCGCCTTGCGCAGCACGAACCGCGTCTGGGGCAGCGGGCCCTCGCTGGCGTCGACGAGCAGCAGCACGCCGTCGACCATCGTCAGGCCGCGTTCGACCTCGCCGCCGAAGTCCGCGTGGCCGGGGGTGTCGACGATGTTGAGCTTGACCCCGCGGTAGCGGACCGCTGTGTTCTTGGCGAGGATCGTGATGCCCTTCTCGCGCTCGAGGTCCATCGAGTCCATCACGCGCTCGTTGACGTCCTGGTTGGCGCGGAAGGCGCCGGACTGCCAGAGCATGGCGTCGACCAGCGTGGTCTTTCCGTGGTCGACGTGGGCGACGATCGCCACGTTGCGGAGGTCATCGCGAACGGCTGGCATGCGTCCTCCGTACCCTAGGAGCCGTGCCCCGCAGGCTCCTCATCCTCGGCTCGACCGGGTCCATCGGTACCCAGGCTCTCGACCTGCTCGGCCTCCAGGGCGACGAGTTCGAGCTGGTCGGCCTTTCCGCCGAGCGCTCCTGGGAGGCGCTGGTCGAGCAGGCCCGCCGCCACGGCGTGGACCGGATCGCGCTCGCCGACACCGACGCGGCCGCGCGTGCCGCGGAGGCCTGGACGGACGGAGAAGTGCTGGCGGGCGCCGAGGGGCTCGTTCGGCTCGTGGTCGAATCCGAAGCCGACCTCGTCCTCAACGCCCTTGTGGGCAGTGCCGGGCTGGGGCCGACCGTGGCCACGTTGGGCGAGGGCATCGACCTCGCCCTGGCCAACAAGGAGTCGCTGGTCGTCGGCGGCGAGCTGGTCATGCAGCTCGCCGAGGCGACCGGGGCGCAGGTCCTGCCGGTCGACTCCGAGCACTCGGCGCTGCACCAGCTCATGGCCACCGAGCGGATCGGCGGACCGGGCTCGGTGGTCAAGCTCGTCCTGACGGCTTCGGGCGGCCCGTTCCGCGGCCGGTCGCGCGCCGAGCTGGAGGACGTGACCGTCGAGGAGGCGCTGCGCCACCCGACCTGGGACATGGGCGGCAAGATCACGATCGACTCCGCCACGCTGATGAACAAGGGCCTCGAGCTGATCGAGGCCCACCACCTCTTCGGGACCCCGTACGAGGACATCGACGTCGTCGTCCACCCGCAGTCGATCGTGCACTCCTACGTGCTGCTGTGCGACGGCGCCGCGCTGGCGCACCTGGGATATCCCGACATGGCCGTCCCGATCGCCTACGCGCTGAACCACCCCGAGCGCATCGAGCTGCCGATGCGCGCGCTCGACCTGGCCGACGTCGGCCGCCTGGACTTCGAGCCCGTCGACCTCGATGCCTTCCCGTGCCTGCGCCTCGCGCGCGAGGCAGCGATCGCGGGCGGGACCGCGCCGTGCGTCCTCAACGCCGCCAACGAGGTCGCGGTGCACGCTTTCATGGCGGGCCGGCTGGGCTTCATGGGGATCCCGGCGGTGATCGAGGAGACCCTCGACCGCCTCGGCGTCACGGCCGTGCGCGCCTTCGAATCGCTCTACGACGCCGACCGCGAGGCGCGCGCGGTTGCAGGCGAGCTGATCGCGGTCCGGGCCTAGCCGTGTCCTGGTTCTTGGCGTTCGCCGGCTTCGCCGTGCTCATCGTGCTGCACGAGTTCGGGCACTTCATGGCGGCCAAGGCCGTCGGGATGCGGGTCGAGCGCTTCTCGCTGTTCTTCGGCCCGATGATCGTCAAGTTCCGCCGCGGCGAGACCGAGTACGGCGTCGGCGTGATCCCGCTGGGCGGCTACGTGCGCATCACCGGGATGAACCCGCGCGAGGAGCTGGCGCCCGAGGTCCAGCATCGCGCGTACTACCGCCAGAAGCCCTGGAAGCGGATCGTCGTCATCCTCGCCGGCCCGGCGATGAACGTCCTGATCGCGTTCGTGATCCTGTGGGCGCTGTTCGCCTTCCACGGGCCGTACGTCTCGACCGACCGCGTCAGGACCGTCAACGAGGGTTCACCGGCCGCGAGCGTGCTGCGCCCGGGCGACCGCATCGTCGCGGTCGACGGGGTCAGGGGTGATCCGCAGCAGCTGCGCAAGCAGATCTCGACCCACCGTTGCGCGGGCGCGCAGCGCAACGGCTGCGTCGCCGCCGAGGCCGCGCGCCTCACGGTGCTGCGCGACGGGCGCACCATCGAGCTGTCTGCGCGGCCGCGCTATTCGACGGCTGATCCGGAGGACCCCAGACCGCTGCTGGGCTTCACCTTCGACGTCACTGGCGACCCGGATGGGCTGGGGAAGGGCGCGACCGGCGCCGTCTCGGGCATGTGGCGGGTCACCAAGGGCACCGTCTCGGCGCTCGGCCGCCTCTTCGTCTCCGAGGAGGCGCGCAAGCAGGTCTCGGGCGTCGTCGGCAGCTACGAGGCCACGCGCCAGGCGATCAAGTTCAACGCGCTCGACGCGCTGAACATCCTGGCGATCATCTCGCTGTCGCTGGCGATCGTGAACCTGTTCCCGTTCCTGCCGCTCGACGGCGGCCACGTGTTCTGGGCGATGGCCGAGAAGCTGCGCGGCAAGCCGGTCCCGTTCTCGGTCATGGAGCGGGCCGGAATAGTCGGATTCATGCTGGTGATCTTCATCTTCCTGATCGGCTTCACCAACGACATCGACCGGCTCCGCGGGGAGGGCTTCGGGATACGCTAACCAGCATGGGGAGCGAGACTGCTGCGAAGCGGGCGGTGGATGCCGCCACCATCGCCGAGGCCTTTCGGCTGACGGCCTCCGAGCGCGAGGGCGACGTCGCCGTCCGGACGCTGGACGGCTCGACCGAATGGACCTGGGGAGACCTCCGCGACCGGGTCGACCGGCTCGCCGACGGCCTGCACGGCCTCGGCGTCCGCAAGGGCGATTCGGTCGCGCTGATGCTCGGCAACCGGCCCGAGTTCCACCTCGCCGACCTCGCGGTGGTGATGCTCGGCGCGACCCCGTTCTCGATCTACATGACCTACGCGCCCAACCAGATCGCGTTCGTGGTGGGCGATGCCGGGGCCAAGGTCCTGATCACCGAGGGGCAGTTCGTCGACAACGTCGTCGAGGCGCGCAAGGAGCTGCCCGACCTCGAGCACGTGATCGTGGTCGACGGCGAGGCGCCCGAGGGAGGCATGACGCTCGAGCAGGCGATGGCGGCGGGCGACGGCTCGTTCGACGTCGAGGCGTCGGTGCGCGACATCGGCCCCGAGGACGTCCTGACCCTGATCTACACGTCGGGGACCACCGGGCCGCCGAAGGGCGTCCAGCTGTCGCATCGCAACCTGCTGGCAGCCGTCCAGGGCATCGAGGACCTCATCGAGCTGCCGCGCGACGGCCGCGTCGTGTCGTGGCTGCCCAACGCGCACGTGGCGGAGCGCAACGCCCACCACTACATCCCGATCGTCTTCGGGCTGAGCGTCACCACCGTGTCCGATCCGCGCAAGGTCCTCGAAGCGCTGCCGCAGGTGCACCCGAGCTGGTTCTTCGCCGTCCCGCGCATCTGGGAGAAGCTCAAGGCCGGCCTGGAGACGATGCTCGCCGGCCAGCCCGAAGAGCAGCGCGAGCCGATGGAGACCGCGCTGCGCGACGCGATCGAGAAGGTCCGCCTCGAGCAGCGTGGCGAGCCCGTGCCCGACGACCTGCGCCAGCGGGTCGAGGAGGCCGACGAGAAGTACTTCGCCGGCCTGCGCGCGATGCTCGGGCTCGACCAGGTCGTGGCCATCAACGTGGGCGCCGCCCCGACACCGATCGAGGTCCTCGAGTTCTTCCACGCCATCGGCCTGCCGCTCTCGGAGCTGTGGGGGATGAGCGAGACCTGCGGCGCCGGCACCGTCAACCCGCCCGACCGGATCAAGATCGGCACGGTCGGGCCCGCGGCGCCGGGCGTGGAGATCAAGCTCGACACCGACGGCGAGGTGCTGATCCGCTCCGACGTGGTGATGCTCGGCTACCGCAACCTGCCCGACAAGACCGCGGAGACGTTCACCGAGGACGGCTGGCTGCGGACCGGGGACATCGGCGAACTCGACGACGACGGCTACCTGAAGATCGTCGACCGCAAGAAGGAGCTGATCATCAATGCCGCCGGCAAGAACATGTCGCCGGCGAACATCGAGGCGGCGCTGAAGACGGCCTCGCCGCTGATCGGGCAGGCGGCCGTGATCGGCGACGGGCGCTCCTACAACACCGCGCTGATCGTGCTCGACTCCGACTTCGCGCCGGCGTGGGCGGCGAAGCTCTCCGACCCGTCCGTGGAGGACTCCTCGCTGGAGGCGCTGGCGACCGAGGAACGCGTGCGCGACGAGGTCGCCAAGGGCGTCGAGCAGGCCAACGCCAAGCTGGCGCGTGTCGAGCAGATCAAGAAGTTCACGATCGTCCAGGGCGATTGGCTGCCCGGTGGCGACGAGCTGACGCCGACGATGAAGCTCAAGCGCAAGCCGATCGCCGAGAAGTACACCTCGGAGATCGAGGCGATGTACGCGAGCTAGCTGGCAAGCGCGGCGAGCAAGCGGGAGCTGCCGGCCGATCATCGCGTCGATGCCGGCCGCCGGCTGGGGGCGCGCGAAGTAATAGCCCTGCGCCAGCTCGCACCCCGCGCCGGTCAGCCACGCGAGCTGTTCGGCGGTCTCGACGCCCTCGGCGACGGCCCGCAACCCGAGCGTCCGCGCCATGGCCAGCAACGCCTCGGTGATCTCACCTGCGCGCGCGTCGCGTTGGCGCCCGGTCACGAAGCTCCGGTCGATCTTCAGGCCGTCGAAGTGGAAGCGCTCCAACGAGCTCAGCGACGAGAAGCCGGTGCCGAAGTCGTCGAGCTCGATCTCTACGCCCAACGAACGTAGACCCGCGAGCGCCTGCTCGGTGGAGCGCCCGGCGTCGAGCAGAGCGCTCTCGGTGATCTCGGCGCAGAGGGAGCCGGGCGGCATCCGATGCCGCGCGGTCAGGCCCGCCACGAGCTCCAGGAGATAGGGGTCGTTGAGCTGACGCGGGGAGAGGTTGACCGCCACCCCGGGGGAGTCGGTGCCATGGAGCTCGCGCCAGTGTGCCCACTGCGCGCATGCCCGCTCCAGCACCCAGCGGCCGAGCTCCACGATGAAGCCGGTGTCCTCGGCGATCGGGATGAACTCCAGCGGCGAGACCCAGCCCAGCCCCGGGTGATTCCAGCGACACAGCGCCTCGAACCGCACGGCGCGGGCGTCGGCGACCGCCACGATCGGCTGCCAGTAGAGCTCGATCTCCTCGCGCGCGAGCGCCCCGCCGAGCGCGCGCTCGAGCTGGGCGCGGGCGCTGGCGCCGGCACGCATCGCCGGGCTCGCGAGCTCCTCGGCGTCGCGACCGGCGTCCTTGGCGCGGTACATCGCGACGTCGGCGTCGCGCAAGAGGGCCGCGGCGTCGTCAGTTCGCCCCGGCGGGCAGCGCGACCCCGACGCTGGCGGTGATCGACACCGACGTCGTGCCGACGTCGAGTGGCCGGGCGAGGGCGACGCGCAGCCGACGTGCGACCTCCAGGGCGCCGTCACCGTCGCGCACGTCCTCGCAGAGCACGGCGAACTCGTCGCCGCCCAGCCGCGCGACGGTGTCACCGGGCCGCAGAGCCTCGTCGATGCGGGCCCCGGCCAGCCGCAGCACCTCGTCGCCGACCTCGTGGCCGTAGGTGTCGTTGACAGCCTTGAAGCGGTCGATGTCGACGAACAGGACCGCGACGGTGCTCATCGCTGCGCCGGGCGCGCACGAGTGCATGCTCGGAGACGGTCGAGCAGGACGCGGCGGTTCGGCAGCCCGGTCAGGTAAGTCGTGCTGGGCCATGTGGAGCGTCTGCTCGTAATGGCTCGCCGCCTCCAGCGCCGCCTGGGCCTGGTCGGCGAACAGCCGCAGCGCCTGTAGGCGCGCGGTGTCGGGTCGCAGGCAGTCGCGGGGGTCGTCGGGCCAGATGAAGCCGATGATGCGTCCGGACGGGTCCCGAAGCGGCACGAGCAGCCAGTGGCGGCGCCAGCCCCACGGCCCGCTGCCGTTGCGCTGCGAGCGGTATCCGCCGTCGGCCATGCCGAGCAGGGAGAGGGCGTCGGTGCGCTCGAGCAGATGGCAGCCGTGCTCGGAGTGCTCGGGCCGGAAGATCGCGTCGAGCTGAGCCGAGCGTGAAGGGCGGCCGTGGGGACCTCGTCCCAGCCGACCTGGGCAGCCGGTGCAGAGCTCGCCATCTCGTCGGCGAGCTCGATCGCCACGCGCTCGAACCCCAGCGCGTCGCGAATCCCGGCGCAGACCGTCTCCAGGACGCGGGCTCCGGACCGTGCGTCGGCGAGGGTGGTCGAGACCGCGAGCAGATGCTCGAGCGCCGCGCGGTGCTCGGCGTCGCGGGAGGCCTCGCGCGCCTGGTGAAGCGCGGCCCCGGCGGCGTTGGCCACCGCGACGAGGGCGTCGATGTCGGAGTCGGTGGGGCGCATGCCCGCGACGGGATCGTCGACGCTCAAGCACCCCGACGATCTCCTCGTCGCCGCCGCGCATCACCACCAGCAGCCCGTCCTGCGGGTGCCATGCGTCCGGGTGGGCGGGGGCCGGTGCGCGGTATTCGCGGACCAGCAGGTCCGACGCGGCGAAGACGCCCGCGTCGTGAGGGATGAAGTACGCGCCGTTGCGCGCGAAGCGGTCGGAGAACAGCGGCGCCCACTCACTCCCACGTCTGGCTCGCGCCGAGCAGCAGCTCGCGGGCCTCGGGATTGCCGTGCACGACCGCCACCTCGAAGTCGTCCCACGCGCGCCGGTGCGCGTTGACCACCACCGTGCCCCATCCGAGGTGCTCGCTGACCATCGCACCGACGCGTTCGAGGACGGCGGCGAGGTCCTCGGGCGTGCGAACCGAGCGCGAGGCCTCGTAGGCCTCGCGCAGGGGTGCAAACAGGGACAGGTCGGGGGCGGGCATCCGCCTTTATGTGATCGACCGATCAGAACCGCCTCTTGAGGCGCTGCGATAGCGTCGGGAGCCCGATGACCGACCTCGATGCGCTGGTCAACGTGGCCGACTTCGAGGCGGCCGCCGCCGGCCTGCTCGAAGCGGGTCTGCTCGGCTATTACGCGGGCGGTGCCTGCGACGAGCGCACGCTGGCCGCCAACGTCGACGCCTTCGCCCGCCGGCGCCTTCGCCCGCGGGTCCTGGTGGACGTCAGCAAGGTGACAGCGGCGACCACCGTGCTGGGCGCCGAGGTGTCGATGCCGGTCCTCGTGGCGCCCACGGCGCTGCATCGCATGGCGCACCCCGACGGCGAGCCCGCAATGGCCCGGGCCGCGGCCGCGGCGGGGACGATCTACTGCCTGTCGACACTGGCGACGTCACGGCCGGCCGAGGTGGCCGCTGAGGCGCCGCCGGCCCCACGGTGGTTCCAGGTCTACTGCTTTCGCGACCGGGCCGTGACCGAGGCGCTGGTCGACGAGGCCGTCGAGCACGGGTTCGGCGCTCTGGTCCTCACCGTCGACGCGCCCAGGGCCGGCCGCCGCGAGCGCGACCTGCGCACCGGCTTCGCGGTTCCCGAGGCGGTCGACATGCCGGCGGTGCGGGCCGCCACCGGCGCGCCGCGC
The DNA here is from genome assembly GCA_963825415.1 of uncultured Actinomycetes bacterium. Classification (GTDB taxonomy): domain Bacteria; phylum Actinomycetota; class Thermoleophilia; order Solirubrobacterales; family Solirubrobacteraceae; genus BP-464. Next base: position 85,514 of record CAWGTD010000013.1, read on the forward strand.
TGTCCCTCGCCGGCCGAGTTCTTCTCCCTGTTGGCTCTGGACACCGATTGGTCGGTCGTCGGGGAGCTGGCGGCCCGCGGGCTGCCGGTGGTCGTCAAGGGGATCCAGACCGCCGAGGACGCGGCGCTGGCCTGTGAGCACGGCGCGGCGGCGATCGTGGTCTCGAACCACGGCGGCCGCCAGCTCGACGGCGTCGCCGCGTCGATCGACGTGCTGCCGGAGGCCGTCGAGGCCGTCGCGGGGCGCCTGGAGGTGCTGGTGGACGGCGGCGTGCGGCGGGGCACCGACGTCCTGGTGGCGCTTGCCCTCGGCGCTCGCGCCGTGATGGTCGGCCGGCCGGCACTGTGGGGCCTCGCCGTAGGTGGCGAGGCGGGTGCGCTGCGCGTGCTCGAGCTGCTGCGAGAAGAGGTGGAGCTGGGCCTGACGCTGCTGGGCGCGCCGACGCCTGCTGACGTGACGCGCGCGCATGTTGAGTAGGTTGCACCGCTGCACTTGGAGGCGAACGTAGGAGGCAACGTGCGGTTCAGGTTCGCGGCTGGGGCTTTCCTGGTCACAACGGCAGCAGTGATTCTGGCGCTCTCTGGGGGCCGGTCCGACAACGCTGCCCGTGCGCAGACCCCGACGTCGTCGCACGGATGCTCCAAGAGTCCCCAGAAGGCGACCGGTGGGTTCAGCGCGCGTCTGACCACCCCGGGGCATCACCCGTCGAAGTGGCGCTACACCTACATCCCTGACCAGGGCAAGAAGGCCTGGGCCGCTCTCTGGCCGATCAAGATCACGGCGAGTCGAGGCGGGCGCGCGATCTCCGGCGGGAAGATCAGCTACCAGTTCCTCTTCAATGGGCGGATCGTCGCGTGCCGCACGGTCCTGAAGCCATACGTGCCGAGGTTCCGCAGCGGCGTGTTCCGCGACCGGATCGACTGGCCCGAGCGGTCGGTGGGCATCCCGCTGACCTTCCGCGTCGTGGTCCGCACCCGCTACGGGCTGCGGAACATGGACTACGCGGTCCGGGTCAGCCCTCGCAAGAAATAACGGCGATCCACGACTTGACGACGGGGCCGAGGCGCTCGGCCTGAACCCGCGCGCCTTCAAACAGCGAGGCCAGCTCGGCGCGGCGCAGCAGCGCGATCTCCTCCCAGTCGCCGGCGGCACCGAGGCGCCAGTAGGGCCGGCGCAGCGACGGCGGCAGCCAGTGGGCGAAGGGCAGCAGGGCGTGCGGCTCGATCGGAAACGAGAAGGCGGGGGTCTGGACGTAGAGGCCCCGGGCGACGCGTCGCAGTTCGGCCGCGAAAGCCGGCCGGCGCGCCGGCGCGACGTGTTCGATGACGCTCGAGGAATAGGCCAGGTCGAACGCGCCGTCGTCGAACGGCAGGCGCTCGGTGGCGTCGGCGCGCACGAACGGGCCGGGGTAGTCGGGCCGTTCGACGAGGTCGACCCCCGTGATGTCGAGGTCGGGCTCGAGCGCGCGCAGGCCCAGCGTGCCGCAGCCCGACGTCGACCACCCGGGCGCCCGGCGGAAGGGCCGGAAACAGCGCGGCGTGGCGGCGGGCGCGGGTGCGCGCCGCCACCGGTGAGGCCAGGCGCGCCAGCGGTCCGCGGGCCGTCCCATAAACCGCCGGCTTGCGGCCAACCTCCGGTCCAGCGTCGCGTTTCACCGGGTAAGAGTCCTCCAACCAAAGGAGTCGTGCCCGATGTTGTGGCTCATATTGGCTGTGATCCTGCTGGTCATCGCGATCGCGGGCGGCGCCATCGTCCACCCGATCCTCTTCGCGTTGGCGATCGTCGCTCTCTTCATGTTCGTGTCCGGTTTCCGGGGGCGCGGCGCGACGTACTGACCCTTTCTCCGTCGAAGGACGGGCACCGCTGAGAGGCCACGACCCCACCCTAGAATGGGGTCGTGGCCTCAGCGCGACAGATCCACGTCGGCGGCGTGCCGATCGGGGGCGGGGCCCCCGTAGCCGTGCAGACGATGACCAAGACCGAGACCGCCAACGTCTCGGCCACCATGGACCAGATCCGGCGGGTCGCCGAGGCCGGCGCGGACATCGTGCGCTGCGCCGTTCCCCGCGAGGAGGACGCCGAGGCCCTGCGGACGATCGTGGCCCAGTCGCCGATCCCCGTGATCGCCGACATCCACTTCAACCACACGCTGGCCCTGAAGGCGATCGAGGCCGGCGCGCACTGCATCCGCCTGAACCCGGGCAACATCGGCGGGCCCGACAAGGTCGCCGAGGTCGTGGGCCGCGCGACCGCCGCCGGGCGTGCCGCTGCGCATCGGCGTCAACTCCGGCTCGCTGCCCCGCCACCTGCACGAGCTCGAGCGCGACAACCCCGTCGAGGCGCTCGTGGGCGCCGCCGTCGAGTTCGTCGAGCTGATGCACCGCCTGGACTTCTACGACTTCAAGGTGTCGATCAAGTCGACGTCGGTGCCCTACACGATCGCCTCCAACAGGCTGCTCAGCGAACGCATCGACCACCCGCTGCACCTCGGGATCACCGAGGCGGGCACGAAGTGGTCGGGCTCGCTGAAGAGCGCGGTCGGCCTCGGGACGCTGCTCGCCGACGGGATCGGCGACACGATCCGGATCTCGCTGTCGACCTTCCACGCCGAGGAGGAGGTCAAGGTCGCCTGGGAGATCCTCAAGGCGCTGAAGCTGCGCGAGCGCGGCCCGGTGCTGATCGCGTGCCCGACGTGCGGCCGGCTCCAGTTCGACATGGACACGGTCGTCGCCGAGATCGAGGAGCGGCTGCGCGCCTACGACGACCCGATCGAGGTCGCGGTCCTCGGCTGTGCGGTCAACGGCATCGGCGAGGCCTCGCACGCCGACTTCGGGATCGCCGGCGCCAAGAACATGGGGGTCGTCTACTCCCGCGGCCAGGCGCTGCGCAAGGTGCCCCAGGAGCAGCTCGTCGACGTCCTCTTCGAGGAGATCGACAAGTACTACGCCGCCGGCAAGCAGCTGGTGGTCGACGCCGAGCAGGCCGCCGCGGGCGCGGCGCTGCTCGCCGAGATCGAGGCCGAGAACGCCGGCGAGATGACGCCGGAGCGCATGGCCGCGCTGGAGCATTCGGCCAGCGAAGAGCACGGCGGGGGCGACGACGTCCTCCAGCCGCCCGCCGCAGCGCCGGCGCTGGACGAGGCGACCTCACCGGTCACCGGCCGGCGCTTCTCGCGCGCCTAGGAGCTGGCGAAGAACCGACGGTCGTCCCGGGACTGTCGATCCGGCGCCGCGGAGCGGCCGTATCCGGGCGGCCGAGTTCTTCGACAGGCTCCTCTAGCTGCTGACGTTCACGACGCGGCTGTCGGCCTGGAACGGAGCCTGGGTTCCCTGCCAGCGGACCATGAGCTGGCCGGGGCCGGGGAACTCGACGCTCGTCGTGAAGTAGTTGCGCGGGCCGTTGACCGGCACCGGCTCGCCGAGTGCGACGAAGCCCGTGGAGCCGTCGGCGGGCTTGTAGAGCAGCGTGACCTGGTCGGGCACGCCCTTGGGCCGGAAGCGCAGCTGGCCCCAGACCGCCGTGATCAGCGCACCGGTGGTCGGGTTGCGCGCGATCGGAGCGGCGACGAGCGGCAGGCGATAGGCCGCGGCCGCCGACTTGGGGGTGCCGTTGCTCATGAAGAGGCCCGACTGGTAGGTGTGCCAGTAGGCCTTCGAGTTGCGCGTGTGGCTGCGGTCGGGCGCCACGTCGCGCAGGAGGAACTGCGTCTCGGTGATCACGCGCGGGTTCGACCAGGCGATCAGCTCGCCGAGGTTGAGGTAGGCCGCCTGGGTGTCGAGCGGGATCCCGGCGAACGGGTCGGGCGGGTTGGTCTCGTAGCCGAACTCGGTGAGCGCGATCGGCATGCCGGTCGCCACGCGCCCGCTGTTCGCGGCCACCTGGTCGAGCAGGCCGGTGAGCGATGACAGGTTGGCCATCGTCACCGCGCTGGCGTCGTCGGTGATCGCGGCGGAGTCGGTGAAGGGCGCCGCCGGCGAGCCGGTCTTCGTGTACGGATGATGCGCCCATGCGGTCGCCTGTAGCGGCCCGTGCTTGGCGAAGTCCGAGCAGCCCGGGCCGCTCGCGGGGTTCCCGGCGGAATCCACGCAGAACAGTGCCCGGATGAAGGTCAACGGACCCATCGCCGAGCGGTCGGTGCGGGTCGTCCAGCCAAGCGGGGCGGTTTCGCCGAGCAGGATGACGTCGCTGCCGTGGCCGGAGGCGAGCAGCGCCTGGCGCCCGGCCACGAACAGCCGGCGGAAGAGCATCGGCGAATACGGCCGGCCGCCGACGAACTGCGGCGTCAGCCACCCGCCCTGGTTGGGCTCGTTCCACAGCGACCAGAACGAGATCCGCGGCAGCACCACGTGCCCGTCGTTCTCGTCGTGGTACCTGCCGGAGTAGCGCTTGCCGACCGCCGTGACGAACAGCTTGTACTCGCGCGGCTTGGGCTTCCAGGTCGCCCGATCCTTGCGGTACTTGCGCGGCGCCTTCTCGTGGCCCCACTTCGGCCCGGGGCCGGTGACGTCGAAGTAGCAGCCGATCCGCAGCGTCTGGCAGGCGCGGTCGAGCCGGTCGTAGCGGTCCCAGTTGAGCATGGGATACGCCTTGGGGTTGTCGGCGCCGAGCTTGTGGAAGCGGCGCCGGCGAGCCTTGTTCTTGCGCGCGCCGTTGGCGATCACGCTCCACAGCACGGTCACGCGGACCTCGTCGACGCCCAGCTCCTTCATGCGCGTGAGCGTCTGATCGCGCACCTGGTCGCCGCGGTAGAGCAGGTGGTCGTCGTCCATCATCACCGACAGCTGGGTGTTGCTCGCGTGCGCAGCGGGCGCCAGGAGGCACACGGCCATCACGGCGAGCAGCGGGGCGAGGAAGCGGCGGGTGGGCATGGGGGCGGACGGAGGAACGGGAGGACGGCGCGGCAGCCGCCCTCCCTCGTATCGGAGAACCCCTCGGCGGGGCTTGAGTTGCGCGCTCAGCTGCCGGCCGAGAAGCGCTCGGCGACCTTGTCCCAGTTGACGGTGTTCCACCACGCCTTGAGGTAGTCGGGCCGCTTGTTCTGGTAGGACAGGTAGTAGGCGTGCTCCCAGACGTCGTTGCCCAGCAGCGGCGTCTGGCCCTCGAGGATCGGGCTGTCCTGGTTCGGCGTCTTGGTCAGCTTGAGCTGGCCGCCGTCGAGCACGAGCCACGTCCAGCCCGAGCCGAACTGGCCCACGCCGTTGGCCTCGAACTGCTCCTTGAAGTCGTCGAAGGAGCCGAACGCCTCCTTGATGGCGTCCGCGAGCTCGCCGCTGGGCTCGCCGCCCATACCGGACCCACCCGGCCCCATCGACTCCCAGAAGAGCGAGTGGTTGGCGTGGCCGCCGCCGTTGTTGCGCACGATCGCCTGCTTGTCCTCCGGCAGCTCTGAAAGCGAAGCCAGAACCTCCTCGATGGGCTTGTCGGCCCATTCGGTGCCCTCCAGCGCGCCGTTGGCCTTGTCCACGTAGGCCTGGTGGTGCTTGTCGTGGTGCAGCTGCATCGTCTGCTCGTCGATGTGCGGCTCGAGCGCTGCGTAGTCGTAGGGAAGCGGTGGGACCTCGTAGGCCATCTCGGCTCCTCTCTCTGGTTCGTAGTTCGAGGCCGGACATTAGTGTTCGCCGCCCGTGGCCCGCCTCTCCCAGCTACTGCTGCCGACGGAACGCCAGCCGCCGGCCGACGCCGAGGCGCTGTCGCACAAGCTGATGGTCCGCGCGGGGCTCGTCCGGCAGGTCGGCGCCGGCCTGTGGTCGTGGCTGCCCGCCGGCTGGCGGGTCCACCAGCGCGCCGCCCAGATCGTGCGGGAGGAGATGGACGGCATCGGCGCCCACGAGATGCTCATGCCGCTGATCACACCGGCCGAGCTGTGGCAGAAGTCCGGCCGCTATCCGATCAACGAGCTGTTCAAGCTGCACGACCGCCGCGACGCCGAGCTCGTGCTGGCGCTCAGCCACGAGGAGACGATCACCTTCCACGTGGCGGCCGCGGTGCGGTCCTATCGCGAGCTGCCCAAGCTGCTCTACCACTTCCAGACCAAGGGTCGCGACGAGCAGCGGCCGCGGGCCGGCGTCCTGCGGACGCGCGAGTTCATCATGAAGGACGCCTACTCGTTCGATCGCGACGCCGCGGGCCTGGACGAGAGCTACGAGCGCTTCGCCCGCGCCTACGACCGCGTCTTCGACCGGTGCGGGCTGGAGTGGTATTCGGTCGAGTCCGACGTCGGCGCGATGGGGGGGACCGGCGCGCACGAGTACATGGCGCCCTGCCCGGCGGGCGAGAACGACGTCGCGCTGGCGCCCGGCTTCGCGGCCAACGTGGAGGTCGCGGGCGCCGACCCGCAGCCGGTGCCGCCGCTCGAGCTCGACGGCGAGCTGCCGACGCCCGGCCTGACGACGATCGAGGCGGTGGCAGGATCGCTCGGCGTTCCGGCAGGCAACCTGCTCAAGGCCTTCCCGGTCGTCACCGAGTCGCGCGGGCTGGTGACGGTCTTCCTGCGCGGCGACCACCGCGTCCAGGAGATCAAGCTCGGCAACGCACTGGGCGAGGAGTTCCGGCCCGCCCGCCCGGAGGAGCTGGGTGGGCGGGGTTTGATTCCCGGGTTCCTCGGGCCGGCCGAGGGCAGCGCGGCGCTCTACGACGCCGCCGTGGCGCCGGGCCGCTACGTGGCCGGGGCCAACCAGCCCGACCTCCACGTCGTCGTCGACGTCCCGGCCGGCGAGCGGGTCGACGTGCGGCGCGTCGAGGAGGGCGACACCGTCGGCGGCAACGCGATCCGCATCGAGCCCGCGATCGAGGTGGGCAACATCTTCAAGCTCGGCACCCGCTACAGCGAGCCGTTGGGCGCCACCTACCTCGACGAGTCCGGCAGCGAGCAGCTGATCGTCATGGGCTCCTACGGCATCGGGCCGGCGCGGATCGCCGCCGCCGCCGTGGAGCAGTTCGCCGACGAGCAGGGCATCGCCTGGCCGCGCGCGCTCGCGCCGTGGGACGTCGAGGTCGTGGCCCTGGGCAAGCCGGACACGCCCGAGCGGGAGGCGGCCGAGACCCTCTACGGCAGCCTGCGAGACGCCGGCATGGAGGTCCTGCTCGACGACCGCGACGCCGGAACCGGCGAGAAGCTCACCGACGCCGAGCTGCTGGGCTGCCCGCTGCGGCTGGTGATCGGCAAGCGCTCGCTGGAGAGCGGCGCCGCCGAGGCGCAGGCACGCCGCGGCAGCGAGGACCGCGACCCCGTGCCGCTGGAGGGCGCCGCGGAGGCGGTTGCCGCACTGTGGGCGACCCTCCCCTAGAGCCACCTCGCGGTCGCCTCGGCTTCCGCCGCCTGTCGGGCCTGGACCGCTCGGGCGGCCCGCCGCCCGAGACCCAGCGCGGCGCTCCGCTGCGCCCGTGGACGATCCCGAACGCGATCGGCTACGCCCGCATCGCGACCCTGATCGCCTTCGTCATCGTGGCCTTCTCCAGCGACGACGGGACCGGAGGGCTCGAGTTCGCCCTGTTCGCGGTGGTGGGCTGGGGCGACTACGCCGACGGCATCGCCGCGCGCCTGACCCGCCAGTACAGCCGCCTCGGCGCGCTTATGGACCCGGTGATCGACCGCGCCCTGGTCATCGCCGGCGTCGCCGTCGCCTGGCACTTCCAGCTGCTGCCGCGCTGGCTGCTCGCGGTGCTGATCGCGCGCGAGGCGCTGATGCTCGTGGTCGGCTCGTTCTACGTCCGGCGGGGCGGCGAGCTGCGGATCACGATGATCGGGCGCTGGGCGGTGTGGCCCACGATGAGCGCCTTGGCGTTCGCGGTGCTGGGGGTCGACCCGCTCGACGACATCCTGCTCTACGTCGGCGTGGCGATGACTTTGACCGCCACGGCGCAATACGTCCGCCAAGTCTCAACCTCAGCTTGATTGCAGGTATGCTCGCCGCTCGCGGCCCGTTCCCCTGAGGAGACCCCCAATGGACACCTTCCCCGACCTCGGATCCCTGTCGGACCAGGAGCTGAAGGACCTCATTCAGCAGCTGACCGAGGAGGAGGTGGACATCTCCTACAAGCGCCGGATCCTCCACGGCAAGATCGACATCCTGCGCGCCGAGCTGGTCAACAGACTGCGCAAGAAGCACGAGGGTGGCGAGGACGTCATCACCGGTGCCGACGTGCAGCGGCTGACGGACATCCTCGCCGGCCGGGGTAGCTCGGAGGAGCCTCCGAGCGAGTAATCGGCAGTGGCCAACCACTGTCCGGAATGCGGCTTCGTCAACGACGAGGGCGCCAACTACTGCCAGAAGTGCGGGTCGTTCCTGGCCACCTCAGACACCCAGACCGAGGCCACCACGGCCACCTACCGAGTTGGTGAGACCGGCGAGCTGATCCCGGTCGAGCTCGACGACGTGGTCGCGCAGGGCGCCGCGCTGGTGATCCGCAGCGGCGGCGGCAGGGTGGGGGAGAGCTTCCCGCTGGCCGGTGAGCGCATGACGATCGGCCGCCGCCCCGACGCGGACGTGTTCCTCGACGACGTGACCGTCTCGCGCGACCACGCGCTGCTCGTGCACCGCACCGACGGCTGGCACATCGACGATCTCGGCTCCCTGAACGGCACCTACGTCAACCGCCACCGGATCGAGTCACACCGGCTGGCCGACGGGGACGAACTTCAGGTGGGCAAGTACAAGCTGACGTTCCTCCAGCGCTGATGGCCGAGGACACGACAACCGCCGTCGCGCCGAACGGCGAGCTCGCCCCCTCCTCGGAGCCCCGACCGAAGTCGATGACGATCGGCTCGGTCTGCAAGTCGCTCTCCCAGGAGTTTCCGGACATCTCGATCTCGAAGATCCGCTACCTCGAGGACCAGAAGCTGCTTACGCCGCGGCGCACTCCAGGCGGCTATCGGCTCTACAGCTCCGTCGACGTCGCGAGGCTGCGCACGATCCTGCGCCTCCAGCGCGACGAGTTCCTGCCGCTGCGGGTGATCCGCCAGGAGCTCGCCGCCGGCGCGGCGGCCGACGAGGGCGTGCGTCCTCCCGCCAGTCCGCCGGGCGGTGCGGGTTCCTCGCGTGGCCGCGCGCCGCGCGCCGCGATCAGCGTGCGCGACCGGGGCGCCCTGTACTCGCTCGAGGACGTCCTCGACGAGACGCGCGCGGAGGCCAGCATGGTCAAGGAGCTCGAGGAGTACGGCGTCATCAAGGGCGAGGACCGCGCCGGCACCCGTTACTACGACGAGACCGAGCGCGAGATCATCCGCGCGGTCACCGAGCTCGCCCGCTACGGCGTCGGTGGGCGCAACCTGCGCGCCTTCCGCACGTCGGCGGACCGCGAATCGGCGCTGCTGCAGCAGATCCTCGCCCCGGCGCTGCGCTCGCGGAACACCCAGCGCCGCAAGGAGGCCCTGGAGGCGCTGGAGAACCTCGCCGCGGTGACCACCCACCTCAAGCACCTGCTGCTCATCAGGGACCTGCGCAAGATCGCCGGTTGAGGCGTTGGACCTCAGGCGGTATATCCGCGAGATCCCCGATTTCCCCCGGCCCGGGATCGGTTACAAGGACGTCACGCCGCTGCTGGCCGACGCGCAGGCGCTCGACGCGGCCGTGAGCGGGCTCGCCGAGCAGGTTGCCGGCCGCGAGGTCGACATGGTCGTGGGCGCGGAGGCGCGCGGCTTCCTGCTGGGCCCGGCGCTGGCCCGCGAGCTGGGCGCCGGGTTCATCCTGGCCCGCAAGCCCGGCAAGCTGCCGCACACGACCGTGGCGGCCTCCTACGAGCTCGAGTACGGAACCGACAGCCTCGAGGTCCACAGCGACGCGCTGCCCGAGGCCGCGCGCGTGGTCGTCCACGACGACCTGCTGGCCACCGGCGGCACCGCGGCCGCCGTCTGCGAGCTCGTCGAGCGGCTCGGAGGTCGCGTCGAGGCGTGCGTGTTCCTGGTCGAGCTGGCGTTCCTCGAGGGGCGCCGCCGGCTGGAGCCCCACGACGTCCGCTCGCTCGTGGTCTACGAGGCGCCGTGATGCCGACGACGCGCCGCAGCCGTCGCCTGAGCGCTCCGCCCGAGGAGGTCTGGCGCGTGGTGGGCGACCCGTATCACCTGCCGCGCTGGTGGCCGCGCGTCGAGCGGGTCGAGCGCGTCGAGGGCGAGCGGTTCACCGAGCTGCTGCGGGCCAAGAGCGGGCGCGCCGTCCGCGCGGACTTCCGGGTCGCCGAGAAGCGCCGCGGCCGGCTGCTGCGCTTCGAGCAGGAGCTGGCAGGCTCGCCGTTCGAGCGCGTGCTGGCCTCCGCCGAGACCTCGATCGCGATCGAGCCCGCCGATGCCGGCACCAGCGTGACGATCACCCTGCGCCAGCGGATGCGCGGACTTTCGCGGCTTGGCGGCTTCCTGGTGCGGCGCGCCACGCGCCGGATCCTCGACGAGGCGCTCGACGGGCTGGAGCTGGCACTTGGCTAGGCGAATGCGCTGGTGGGGCTGGGGCGACGACGCCCACGCCGGTGTGCTCGACGCTTCGGCGCTGACGTTCCTGCGCGACCGGCTGGAGATCGGCGGCGAGGTCCGCGGGCCGGTTGCCCTCCAGGACGTCCAGCTGCCGAAGATCGCGCTCTCAGAGCCACTGCTCGACCGCCTGCGTGCCGCCGCCGAGTGCAGCACCGACCGCGAGGCACGCGTTCTGCACTCGGCGGGGAAGGGCTACGTGGATCTCGTGCGGCTGCGGGCGGGGACGCCGGACGGCGCGCCCGATGCGGTCGCCCTGCCGCGCAGCGCCGCGGAGGTGCGCGCACTGCTGGAGGTCTGCGCAGCCGAGCGGATCGCGGTCGTCCCGTTCGGCGGCGGCACCAGCGTGGTCGGCGGGGTCGCGCCGATGGGGGACGGGTTCGCCGGCGTGCTCTCGCTCGACCTCGGCGGCCTTCACCGGGTGGTGCGCGTCGACGAGCGCTCGATGACCGTGACCGCCGAGGGCGGCCTGCAGGCGCTCGAGCTCGAGGCGGCTCTGGGAGCGCGGGGCCTGACGCTCGGCCACTTCCCGCAGAGCTTCGAATACGTGACGGTCGGCGGCTGCGTGGCGACGCGCTCGGCCGGCCAGGCGTCGTCGGGCTACGGGCGCATCGACGAGCTCGTGAGCGGGCTGCGCTGCGTCGCGCCCGCGGGCGACCTGGACCTGCCCGCGGTCGGCGGCAGCGCCGCCGGGCCCGATCTGCGCGAGCTGCTGGTCGGCTCGGAGGGCGCGCTCGGGGTGATCACCGAGGCGACCCTGCGCGTGCGCCCCAGCCCCGTGGCCACCCGCTACGAGGCGTGGATGCTGCCGTCGTTCGCCGCCGGGGTCGAGGCGCTGCGGACGCTCGAGCAGGCGGGTGACTCGCCGGACGTGACGCGGCTGTCCGATGCCGACGAGACGCACACGTCCTTGATCATGTCGGGGGCGGTCGAGGGGCGGCGCGGAGAGTTTCTGCGCCGCTACCTGAAGCTGCGAGGCGTGCAGGGCGGCTGTCTGGCGATCATCGGGTGGCTCGACGAGGAGTCCGCGATCGCCGAGCGGCGCGCTCGCGTGGCGCCCGTGCTGCGCGGGGAGAGCGGAGTCGGGCTCAGCACCGGCGCGGGACGCTCATGGGAGCGCAACCGCTACCACGGGCCCTATCTGCGCGACCACCTGCTCGACCGCGGCGTGCTCGCCGAGACACTCGAGACGGCCACGACGTGGTCGAACCTCTTTGCCCTCTACGTAGCCGTCGGCGACGCCCTGCGGGCCTCGCTTACCGCCCGCGGCACGCCGCCGCTGGTGGGCTGCCACGTCTCGCACGTCTATCCCGACGGGGCCTCGCTGTACTTCACGTTCCTTGCGCGACAGGAACGCGGCCAAGAGGTCGAGCAGTGGGCGGCGGCCAAGCGGGCTGCCAGCGAGGCGATCGTGGCGGCGGGCGGCACGATCACCCATCACCACGCGATCGGCCGCGATCACGTGCCCTACCTGGAGGCCGAGGCCGGCGCGCTCGGCCTCGAAGCGCTGCGAGCGGTCAAGGAGCGCTTCGATCCCGCCGGGATCATGAACCCCGGCAAGCTGTTGAATTCCGGCGGGCGGCGCGCCTAGGCGCCGGGCGGGAAGCTCGCCCTGGAGGACGATCGGGCCCGGCTTGGTCGGGTTCGCCGTGGTCTCGCGCGTCATCAGCAGCGTGTCGAAGTCGGCGAGGTTGACGGCGTCTGGCAGCGCGCCGGGGAAGCGCACCTTGCCGGTCTTGCCCACGCGGGGCATGAAGCCCAGGCGCGCCACGCCGCGGCTGCCGCGCACCCAGAGCGCGTAGACGTCGCCGGTCTTGTTCGGCGGGATGCCCTGGCCCTGGAAGAGGATGTCGGTCTCGTCGCCCTGGCGCACCAGCGTGAGCGCCGCGAGCGCCTTCGAGCCCGAGTTGGCCGGTGGGTTGAGGTTGATCTGGCCGAGAACCTCCGGCTGGCCGGTCGTCTGGGTGCGGGCGCGCTGCGCCGAGGTGCCGGCCTTGTCGTCGTCGCCGCCCGGGATGACGACGATGATCAGGATCGCGATCGCGGCGCCTACCGCGGCCAGCAGCAGCAGGCCACCCATGCGTGAGCTGCGACGCTCCGCGCCGGGCACGCGCGGAGCCCTCGGTTCGCGGGGTGCACGCGGCTCGCGGGGCGGCTTGCGCTCGCGTGGCTGCCGCGGTTGCCTGGGCTCCCGCTGCCGGGGAGGCGGGGCCTGCGCGCGGGTGGGCGCCTCGGCGCGGTCGGCCGGGATCTCCGGGAGCGCGGCCGCGGCGGCGACTCCGCCCTCGACCAGCTCGCCGGCCACGACACGCGTCCAGGCGCGCGCGGCGGCGGAGTCCTCGAGCAGCCGGCGCGTCTCGGCGCGGTCGGCGGCGCTCTGCTGGCCGAGCAGGAAGTCCGAGAGCTCGTCCTGGCGTTCGAGCGCGAGGCCCGCGCCGTCGCCGGGGCCGAGGCGATCCAGCGCATCGCGCGCCCGCTCGCGGACGTGCTCGGGCTCGATCCGCAGCAGGGAGGAAAGCTCCTCGTAGGTCTTGCCCTGCTTCAGCAGCAGCTGCAGAACCGCGCGGCGGTCGGCGGGGAGCTCGTCGATCCTGGGCATTCGAGGGCGGAAGGATACGGTTCGCGCGTGGCCGCTCAACCACCGATGTCGTTCGAGGGGACCTTCGACGGCCTGATCGGCCTGGAAGTCGACTCATTCACGGACGAGGAGGTCCGTGCCCACGTGGTCGTCCGCGACGACCTCAAGCAGCCCGCGGGGCTCGTCCACGGCGGCGTGTTCGCTTCGATCGCCGAGACGATCGCCTCGGCGGCGACCTGGCTGGCCGTCTCCAAGGACGGGATGTCGGCGCAGGGCCTTTCCAACCAGACGTCGTTCCTGCGGCCGATCACCGAAGGCACGATTCACGCCGTCGCCCGCCGCCGTCACCGCGGCCGGACGACCTGGGTCTGGGAGGTCGACATCACCGACGACGCCGAGCGCCTCTGCGCGCTCGTGCGGATGACGATCGCCGTCCGGCCGCCGCCGGGCTAGCCGCGATAGCGGTTGGTGATCGGCACGCGGCGGTCGCGGCCGAAGGCGCGGCTGGTGACCTTGATGCCCGGCGGGCTCTGGCGCCGCTTGTACTCGGCCAGGTCGACCAGGCGGATCACGCGGTCGACGTCGGCCTCGGGCAGCCCACGGGCGATGAGCTGGTCGCGGCCCAGGTCCTCCTCGACATAGCCCACGACGATCGCGTCGAGGATCTCGTAGGGCGGCAGCGAGTCGTCGTCGCGCTGGTCGGGGCGCAGCTCGGCCGATGGCGGGCGGGTTGCGATCTCGGGCGGCACGGGGTTCTCGGGGTCGCGCGCGGCGCGGTGCTCGACCAGCCGGTAGACGAGCAGCTTGGGCACGTCCTTGATGACCGCGAAGCCCCCGGCGCTGTCGCCGTAGAGCGTCGAGTAGCCCACCGACATCTCTGACTTGTTGCCGGTCGTCAGGACGAGCCAGCCGAACTTGTTCGACAGCGCCATCAGCAGGTTGCCGCGGATCCGCGCCTGGAGGTTCTCCTCGGTCAGGTCGGGCTCGCGCCCTGCGAAGACGTCGCTCAGGACCTCCTCGTAGACCGTCATCGGGCCGCCGATCGGAAGCTCGAGCAGCTGTGTGCCGAGGTTCGCCGCCAGGGTGCGTGCGTCGCCCTGTGTGCCCTCCGACGAGTAGGGCGAGGGCATGACCACGGTCGTGACCCGCTCGGCGCCCAACGCGTCGCAGGCCACCAGGGCGACCAGCGTCGAGTCGATCCCGCCCGAGAGGCCCAGCACGACGTGCTGGAAGCCGTTCTTGGCCACGTAGTCGCGCGTGCCGAGCACCAGCGCCGCGTACACCTCGGCCACCAGGTCCAGCGGCTCGCAGAGCTCGCCGCCCGGGGCCTCGTCGACGTGTTCGCCACCGACCACGAACGAACCCAGCCGCTGCACCTCGCCCTTGAACTCGCGGGCGGCCGGGCGTTGGCGCGTGTCGCGCAGGCGCGCCGAGGCCGCCGCCTGCGGATCGACGTCGCAGATCAGAAGGTGCTCGGCCATCAGCGGAGCCCTGGCGATCACCGCGCCCTCGTGGTCGCAGACGAACGACCCGCCGTCGAAGATCAGCTCGTCCTGGCCGCCGACCAGGGCGCAGAACGCGAACGCGGCGATGTTGTCCGAGGCGCGCTGGGCCACCATCCGCTCGCGCTCGGCCGCCTTGCCCGCGTGGTAGGGCGAGGCGGAGATGTTGACGATCAGCGTCGCGCCCGCCAGCGCCTCGTCGGTCTCCGGCGAGCCGGGGCGCCAGACGTCCTCGCAGATCGTCACCCCGATCTGCACGCCGTCGAGCTCGAACACCGCGGGGCCCGGGCCGCTCTGGAAGTAGCGGACCTCGTCGAAGACGCCGTAGTTGGGCAGGTGCATCTTGCGGTAGATGCCCGCCACCTGGCCGTCGGCGCACACCGCGGCGGCGTTGTAGACGTCCTCCGCGCGCTCGGGGAAGCCGACAAGCGCCACGATCCCCGTCGCCTGCTGGGCGATCCGGTCCACGGCGGCGCGAGCGTCGGCGAGGAAATGCTCCTTGAGCAGCAGGTCCTCCGGCGGGTATCCGGTGACCGCGAGCTCGGGGAACAGGACGAGCTGGGCGCCGGCGGCGCGCGCCTCTGCCAGCCGCTCGAGGATGCGGCTCTCGTTGCCGGCGATGTCGCCGACCGTCGCGTCGATCTGTGCCAGCGCAATGCGCACGGCACCGATTATCCGGAAGCGGCGGCTCCTAGCCAGGCTTCCACGAAGTCCTGCAAGCGCGGATCGGCCGCCGAGGCGACCCGCAGGCTGTGTCGAAATGCCCGTGCGCGCACGGCCGGGCCGCCCGCATCGAGGCGCAGGACCACCGCCTGGCCGGCCGCCCGCAGCGCCGGCGTGTCGGGCGCGCCGAGGTCCTCGGCGAGCTTGCGCAGACGCCGCCCGTCGCCGGCCCTCGAATAGAGGATCTCGACATTGCCGTTGCGCAGCAGCGGGTCGGTGGCGCCGCTGTCGACGACGCCGGGAGCGCTGCGATTCGGAGCGGTGGTCGCCTCGTCGCGCGAGGAGAAGAACGCGATCACGACCACGACCGCGACGACCGCCATGCCCACCGAGGCCAGGACCGTGGCCGCTCGGCGCATTCGCTAGCTCGTCGGGCGCGCCGGCGTCCGTGGCCGGCTCGCACGCCCGCCGTTGCGACCGCGGGCGGGCCGCTTGGCGGGCTTGCCGGCCGCGCGGGCCAGCGTGGCGATCCCCGCGCGCAGGTCGTCGGCGAGCTGCTCGAGGCCGGGAACGGCGTCGTAATCGGCCAGCAGGCCGAAGCCGAGCTTGCCGTCGTAGCTCATGATCGCGATGCCCAGGGCCTGACGCTGCGCGAGCGGGACGACCGGATAGAGCCCGATCAGGCGCCGGCCGAGCAGGTAGAGCGGGATCTGGGGGCCGGGGACGTTGGTGACGACCAGGTTGAAGAAGCGCTGGCGGGCCTGCAGGCGGGCGGCCTGGGCCATGATCGTCGGCGGCGCGAAGTCCCCGATCTGGGTGATGACCTGCGCGCCGACCGCCTGGCCGGAGGCCTTCAGGTCGCCCATCGCGGCGTGGACCCATGCCAAGCACTCGGCGGGGTCGCGCAGGTCCACCGGCAGCGGCGCGTAGACGTTGGAGACCTGGTTGCCGAGCGCGCCGCGCGCGGAATCGGCGCGTACCGAGATCGGCACCATCGCTTTGAGAACCAGATCGGTCGTGTCGTAGCCGTGGCGGCGCAGGTAGCGCCCGAGCCCGAGCGTGACCGACGCGAGGACGACGTCGTTGACCGTGCCGCCGAGCTGGGTCTTGATCGCCTTGAACTCGGCCAGGTCGGAGTCGATCCAGGTGTAGCGGCGATGCGGGCCGATCGGGACGTTGAAGGGCGACTCGGGAGCCGGGTTCAGGCCCGCCCAGGCCATGGCACCCACCCCGGTCGCGGCCTCCACGAGGCGTGCGAACGCCTGCCGCGGCGCCCGGCCCAGTGCGCGCAGCCCGCGCAGGGCCTCGCGCGGCTGGGTCGCCCGCTCGAGCAGCGCCTCGGCCAGCAGGATGCCTGGAGCCGGCGGCGGGCCCGGCACCCACGGGCGATCGGGCGGCGCGGGCGGCGCCGGGTCCGGTGCGGCGTCGAGCAGCACCGCCGTGATGTCCACGCCGGAGATCCCGTCGACGAGGGCGTGGTGCGTCTTGCAGACCATCGCCCACCGCGACTGCTTGCCGCGACCCGCCGGCGCGAGGTGCTCGACGAGCCAGATCTCCCAGAGGGGCTTCGAGCGGTCCAGCGGCTGGGCGAACAGCCGCCCGGCGAGGCGCTTGAGCTCGACGTCCGACCCCGGCGCGGGCAGCGCGGTGTGCCGGACGTGATAGCCGATGTTGAAGTGCGGGTCGTCGACCCACACCGGGCGACCCTGGTTGAACGGTACGGTCGCCAGCCGCTGGCGGTAGCGGGGGACGAGGTGCAGCTTGCCCTCGATCGCGTCGCGCAGCTCCTCGTAGGGCGGAGACTCGCCCTCGAAGACGAAGATCGAGGCGACGTGCATGTGCGCACCGCCGGACTCGAGGTGCAGAAACGTGGTGTCGAGCGCGGACAGGCGATTGCCGTGAGGCACGTCTCCAAGTCAAGCAGGTCGCCATTTGGATGAGTGATTCCATAGCCTCGGCGGCCGTGGCCGTCCCCGGCGATCCGCACGACATCTGCCTCGTCGAGCTCTACGAGCACGCGCTGGAGCTGGCCGGCACGCCGCTGGAGTTCTACGACGCCCACACCCACCTGGGCGAGAACGATCCGGACGGTCGCAAGGCGACCGCGCAGGAGGTCGTCGCCGGCCTCGACCGGGCGGGCCATGCGCGCGCCCTGATCTTCGCCATGCAGGAGCCGGCCGGGTACACGGACGCGAACGCCGCGGCGATCGACGCCGCCCGCGCGTCGGACGGCCGCCTGCTGGCGCTGGCGCGGATCAACCCCAACGACGGCGAGCCGGCGATCGCGGCCGCGACGAGCTGCCTCGAAGCCGGCGCGGTCGGCTTCAAGCTGCATCCGCGCAGCGACGCGTTCGACCTTCCGCACCCGATCGTCGAGCGCATCGTCGCGCTCGCCCACGAGCACCGCGCGCCGGTTCTCTTCCACGCCGGCCGCGGGTTCCCGGGGCTGGGCGAGGAGGCCGCCCGCCTCGCAAGGCGCTACCCCGGCGCGCGGCTGATCCTCGCCCACGCCGGCATCAGCGACCTCGGACACATCGGCGAGGTCGCCGCCGAGGCGCCGAACATATTCTTCGACTCGTCCTGGTGGCAGGTCTCCGACCTGCTGACGCTCTTCACGCACGTCCCGGCGGACCGGATCCTGTACGCCAGCGACATGCCCTATGGCACGCCGCGGTTCTCCGCGATGGCCTTCCTGCGTTGCGCGCTCGCCGCGGGCCTGGGCCCGGACGCGCTGCGAGCCATCGCCGGCGAGCAGCTCGCGCGTGTCGTCAACGGGGAGGAGCCGCTCGAGCTCGGCCCCGCGCCGGGGGAGGGCGGCCTGGGCCCCCGCACCCTGACCCTGGAGCGCGGCCTCGCCTACACCACCGCGGCCGTGCAGATCGCGTTCCGCGAAGGCGACCCCACGGAGCCGCTGAGCCTCGCCCGGCTGGCGCTGCGACCGGCGCTCACACCCGTCGTGGCCACGGCGGACGCGCTCCTGGCGGCTGCCCAGGAGGCGCTCCGCGTCTTCCCCGAGCAGTCCCAGGCGCTGACCTACCCGGCGCTCGCGGCCCAGCTCGTGCTGGGCACGGCGACGGTCGACGTCCCGGGCTGAGGCGTCGGGCGGCGGCCGTACGCTGCGTGTGTGGGCCGGTGCATCGCGCATCTCGACATCGACGCCTTCTACGCGTCGGTCGAGCTGCAGCGCCGGCCGGAGCTGCGCGGGCTGCCGGTGATCGTCTCGGGCAGCGGCCCGCGCGCGGTGGTGACGACCGCCAGCTACGAGGCGCGCAAGTTCGGGATCGGCTCGGCGATGCCGACGTCGCGCGCCCGGCGTCTGTGCCCCGACGCGGTGCTGATCCCGCCCGACTTCAGCGCCTACCGCGAGGCGTCCGGGGTCGTCATGGGGCTGGTCCGCGCGACCGTCGACGACGTCGAGGTCGCCGGCCTCGACGAGGCGTATCTCGACCTGACCGGCATGGTCGCCCCGCGCGCCGCGATGCGGCGGCTGGTCGCATCGATCCACGGGGCGACCGGGCTGACCGCCTCCGTCGGCATCGGGCCGAACAAGCTGGTGGCGAAGGTCGCTTCGGACGCCGAGAAGCCGCGCGGGTTCGTGGTGCTGACGCGCGAGGAGGCCTGTGCCCGCTTCGCCGACGCTCCGCCGGGTCTCGTGCCGGGGATCGGGCCGAAGACCGCCGAGCGTCTGGCCGGGCATGGGCCTGAGGACGCTGGGAGCGCTGGCGACCGCGGATGCCGAGGCGCTGGCGCAGACCTTCGGGCCTCGGCTCGGGCACGACCTGGTGAGGCGTGCGCGCTTCGAGCACGACGGCGCGGTCACGAGCGTGCGGGTGGCCAAGTCCGAGTCGCGCGAGACCACGTTCGACACCGACGTGGCCGACGCCGCGGAGCTCGAGGAGATCCTCGGCCGGCTCGCGGTGGAGCTCTGCGAGCGCCTGGTCCGCCAGGAGCGCCAGGGCCGGACCGTGAGCATCAAGGTCCGCCTCGACGACTGGACGACGGTGACCCGCGCGCGCACGCTCGAGCGCGCGACGAACGAGACGCAGACGGTCAGCGAGATCGCGCTCGAGCTGCTGCGTGCGTACGCGCCGGCGCGACCGGTGCGGCTGCTCGGCGTGCAGGTCGCCGGCCTCGATCGCGAGGACGTGGTCGAGGACGCCGACCAGCTCGCGCTGCCGATGTAGCCTGCCGCCATGGGCCTGCACTTCGTCCGGCGCGGAGCCGGGGAGCCGCTGTTCCTGATCATGGGGATGAGCGGCCACAACCTGCACTGGGGCGAGTCGTTCCTCGCCGACCTGGAGCGCGATTTCGACCTCGTCGCCTTCGACAATCGCGGCACCGGCGAGAGCCCGCGCCTGGAGGGCGACCTGACGATCGCCGGCATGGCCGACGACGCCGCGAGCGTGCTCGACGCGGTCGGCTGGGAGTCCGCCCACGTCTTCGGCGTCTCGATGGGCGGGATGATCGCCCAGGAGCTGACGCTGCGCCACCCGGAGCGTGTGCGCAGCCTCGTCCTCGGCTGCACCTACGCGGGCGGCCCCGAGGGGCGCCTCACCGCGCCCGAGGTCATCGGGATCCTGGCCGAGGGCATGCAGTCCGGCGACCGCGAGCGCGCGATCCGCGCGGGCTGGAGCGTCAACGTCTCAGAGGCGTTCGCGGCCGAGGAGGCCAACTACGAGGCGTTCCGCGAGACCGCGCTGACCCGGCCAGTGGCCGTCGACGTGATCATGCGCCAGATGCAGGCGTGCATGGCCCACGACGCGAGCGGGCGGCTCGCCGACATCGCGGTGCCGACGCTCGTCGTCCACGGTTCCGAGGATCAGATGCTCGACGTCGCCAACGGCGAGGCGATCGCCCGCGCGATCCCCGGCGCCCGGCTCGAGCGCCTCGAGGGCGTCGGCCACATGTTCTGGGTCGAGCAACCCGAGCGTTCCGCCCAGCTCGTGCGCGATCACGTCCGCGCGGGCGCAGTGAGCTCTCAGTAGAGCGCCGCCGCCAGCCGGCGGCGGTACTCGCGTGCGAGCGGGTGCTCGACGCCGAGCTCGTCCAGCACGCCGACGACGACGCGGCGCAGGTCGTCGCGGTTGCCATCGCTCGACGGAATGGCGTCGATCAGCAGCTGGAGGCCGCGCTCGATCTCATCGGAGTCGAGCGCCGCGAACGCGTCGGCGAGCCCGGCGGTGTCCTCGAGCCGGATGCGGGCGGCGAGCGCCTCGGCCTGGAAGGACTCGCGCACGTCGGCGAGGACCTCCAGCGCGCCCTCCCGGTCGCCGCGGTCGAGCAGCAGCCGCGCCAGCGGGACCGCGGCGTCGACGCGGCCCGGCTCGAGCTCGAGCGCGCGGCGCAGCGAGGCCTCGTCGCCGGCGGCGGCGAGCGTCTCGGCCTCGCTTGGGACCAGGCGGTCGAAGAAGCGCTCGACCGCCGGCGCCGGCTGGGCGCCGACGAACTGGTCGACGACCTCGCCGTCGCGGAACGCCTTGACCGCCGGGATGCCCTGGATCTGAAAGGCCTGGGACAACGAAGGGTTGGCATCGGTGTCGAGCTTGGCAAGGACGACCTTGCCCTCGCGCTTGGCCGCCTCGCGCTCGAGGACCGGGCCCAGCGCACGGCAGGGGCCGCACCACTCCGCCCAGAAGTCGACGACCACCGGGGTCGTCTTCGAACGGTCCAGGACCTCGGTCTGGAAGGTCGCCTCGCTGACGTCGATCACCATTCGTCGGAGGGTACGAAACACTGCCCGCCGTGCTGGCGATCTCCGACAGCGGCGGCGACGGCCCGGCGGTCGTGCTCCTGCACGGCCTGACGGCCACCCGCCGCTACGTGGTGATGGGCTCCAACACGCTGGAGCGCGGCGGGCATCGCGTGGTTTCCTACGACGCACGCGGCCATGGCGAGTCGGATCCCGCACAGCCCTACGACTACGCGGCGCTCGCCGCCGACCTGCTCAGCGTTCTCGACGAGCACGGGATCGAGCGCGCCGTGCTTGCCGGCGCCTCGATGGGCGCCCATACCGCGCTGCGCGTCGCGCTCGATCACCCCGAACGCGTGGGGGGGCTGGTTGTCATAACCCCTGCGTATCTGCCCGGCAACGAGCCCGACCTCGAGCGCTGGGACGCACTCGCCCGCGGACTTCGCGAGAACGGAGTCGACGGGTTCGTCGCCGCTTACGGCGAGCCGCCGGTGCCCGAGAAGTGGCGCGACACCGTGACCAAGGTCGTCCGCCAGCGCCTGTCGCAGCACGCCCATCCCGAAGCGGTTGCCGACGCGCTCGAGCAGGTGCCGCGCTCGGCGCCGTTCGGAGGGCTCGAAGACCTGGCGGCGATCGCCGCACCGACAACCGTGGTCGCCTCGCGCGACGAGGTCGACCCCGGCCATCCCCTGCGCGTGGGGGAGGCCTACGCGGCCACGATCCCCGGCGCTCGGCTCCTCGTCGAGGAGCCCGGGCGCTCGCCGCTGGCCTGGCAGGGCGGGCAGCTGTCGAAGGTCATCGCGGAGGTGGCGGCGGCGTGAGCGGCTACTCGGGAACGCCGCTGCCCGACAAGCTCGGGCTCAAGCCGGGGCAGCGCGTGGCGTTCGTCAACGCGCCGGCGGGATTCTCCGAACTGCTGGGTGAGCTGCCCGCCGGCGTGAAGGTCCACCAGGCGCTGCGCGGGCCGCTGGACCTCGTCGTCTGCTTCGTCACGGCGCGGCGGATCTTCGAGCAGCGCCTTCCGGCCCTGCGGCGCGCGCTGACCAGCGACGGGATGCTGTGGATCGCGTGGCCGAAGAAGGCCTCCGGCGTGACGACCGACATGACCGAGGACATCGTGCGGGCCGTCGCGCTTCCCACCGGTCTCGTCGACACCAAGGTCTGCGCGATCGACGAGACCTGGTCGGGTCTGCGCCTGGTGATCCGGACCGAGCTGCGATGAGCGAGGCGATCTACACGCAGCGCGACGGCCTGCTCGTGCCGTCGGGACACGCGCGCGGGCCGTGGGATCCCAACAGCCAGCACGGCGGCGGGCCCGCCGCGCTGCTCGTGCGCGCGGTCGAACAGCTCGAGGCGCCCGGCCCGATGCTCCTCGCCCGGCTGACCGTCGAGTTCCTCGGAGCGGTCCCGCTGGCGCCGATGGAGGTCCGGGCGGAGATCGTCCGGCCGGGGCGGCGCCTGCAGCTCGCCGAGGCTTCGATCGTCGTGGACGGCAAGGAGGTCTGCCGCGCGCGCGCGTCGCGGCTGCGGCGCGCGGCCGTCACGGTCCCCGACGGCGCGATTCCCGAGCCGCGCATCCCCGGCCCGGACGGGATCGAGCCGCATTCGATCCCGCTGATGCCCGACGGCCTGCCCGAGGGCTTCGCTCCGACCGCCATGGAGCTGCGCTTCACCGACGGCGCGTTCGCCGAGCGCGGGCCGTCGACGGCCTGGTTCCGGCTGAGCCGGCCGCTCGTGGAGGGCGGAGGAGCCGACGGCCACCCAGCGGGTTGCCGCGGCGGCGGACTTCGGCAACGGCACGAGCTCCGAGCTCAACTGGGACCACCACCTGTTCGTCAACACCGACCTCACGTTCCACCTGTCGCGGGAACCCGAAGGCGAGTGGATCGCCGTGGAGGCCCGCACCGAGCACGGCCCCGAGGGCACGGCGCTGGCCCGCTCGACGCTGCACGACCTGCGCGGGCCGGTCGGCGTGGCGGCGCAGTCGCTGTACGTCGCGCCGCGCTGAGTGTCAATGCGCGCGGCTGCGCGCGAGAATGCGACCCGTGGACCCGTTCGACCTGCTCGGTGTGGACCCGGACGTCAGCGAGCCGGAGCTGACCGCGGCCTTTCGCCGGGAGGCCAAGCGCCGGCATCCCGATCGGCGCCGGCTGAGCCCACGGGCGACCGACGAGCGCATGGCCGAGCTGAACGAGGCCTACTCCGAGGCGCGCGCCGACCTGCGCCGCCAGGCGTCGCGGCGCACGGCGGGCAGCACGTCGCGGCGGCGCTCGACGCCCGGCGCATGGCTGCCCGACCCGGTGCGCCGTGCGCTGGGGTGGGAGCTGCTGACCGCGCTGGGCGACGGCGAGCAGGTGCGCCTGGTGGCAGACGCCGGCCGCTCGGGCGCGGGCCCCGCGCGGCTGGCGCTGACCGACCGGCGGCTGCTGTGGCTGCTCGAGGACGCCGTGACCGCGCGGGTCGACTGGGTGCGCTTCGGGCTGGTGACCGCCGTCGAGCAACGGCGCACGCGCCTGGGGCGGCGAGCGGTCCTGCGGGTTCGCACCCGCACCGGGCGGCGGCTGTCGTTCGGCGACCTGCGGCCGGAGGTCGCCGAGACGATCGCCGCCGGGCTCGGCCGCGGGGTGCGCGCGTGACCGACGAGGCGATGCGCGCCGCCCGGCTGGCGGCGATGCGACGCTCCTACGAGATCGGAGGCCTCGACGAGGCCGACCTCGCCGACACGTGGCTCGACCAGCTCCGCCGCTGGCTGCGCGAGGCAGAGGACGGCGGGGTGCTGGAGCCCAACGCGGTGCTCCTGGCCACCGCGACGCCGGCCGGCGCGCCCAGCGCCCGCACGGTGCTCATGAAGGGCCTCGGCGAGCAGGGGCTGGTCTTCTACACCGCCTACGACTCGCGCAAGGGCACCGAGCTGGCCGCGAACCCGCGCGCCACGCTCGTGTTCCCGTGGGTCGAGCTTCAGCGCCAGGTGATCGTCGAGGGTGGCGTCGAGCGCGTCCCGGACGCCGACGCGGACGCCTACTGGGACTCGCGGCCGCGCGGATCGCAGCTGGGCGCCCTGGCGAGCCCGCAGTCGCGCCCGATCGACTCCCGCGCGGTGCTCGAGGAGGCGCGCGACACGCTCGCGGCCGAGTACCCCGACACGGTGCCGCGCCCGGAGCGCTGGGGCGGCTTTCGCGTCGTGCCCGACGCCGTGGAGTTCTGGCAGGGCCGCGCCGATCGTCTCCACGACCGGCTGCGCTACCGGCTCGAGGGCGGTTCCTGGTCGGTCGAGCGGCTGGCGCCTTGACGGCGCAGGGCGTCGGGCGAGCGATCCTCGCTGCGGCCGATCTCGTAGAAGACCAGCGAGATCCCCAACACGCCCGCGAGGCCGAAGATCGCCAGCGCGACCGCGTCGAGCGCCGTGCTCTCGGCGACAGCCGCCAGGATCGCGCTGGCGGCGACGAGAACGACCACCAGAAGGGCCTGGCGGCGCCAACGGCGCATCAGAGCAGGGGGCTGCGCCATGCCCGGTCATGATTTCAGCAATGCCCGCTAACGGGGATTACGTCAACCACATGATGGAACCTGACGCCCTCGTCGAGCAGATCTTCCCGCTCGCGGGGCGCGATCTGGCCCTCCTGCGCCCGCGTGACACCGAGGCACTGCTCGACGACACGACGTTCGGAGACGACGAATACGTCCCGTACTGGGCAGATCTGTGGCCGAGCGCGGAACTGCTCGCGCGTACCGTCGCCGTGCGCTCGCTGCGCGGCGCGCGCGTGCTCGAGCTCGGCTGCGGCCTGGGTCTGCCCAGCCTGGCCGCCGCCCTGGCCGGCGGCCGCGTGCTGGCCACCGACTGGTCGCAGGACGCGGTCCGCGCCGCGGAGGCCAACGCGCGACGCAACGAGCTGCACATAACCACGCTCCTCTCCGACTGGCGCGAACCCGACGAGCTGCTCGCCCGCGGGCCATGGGATCTGGTCCTGGCCGCCGACGTCGTCTACGAACGGCGCAACGTGGAGCCGCTGTGCTCGTTGTTGATGCAGATGGACAGTGAGACCTGGCTCGCCGACCCCGGTCGTGCACCCGCCGAGAACCTGCTGGCAGACCTCGAGCTTGCCGGCTGGACGAAGACGGTGATCGCCCGGACCACGCAGCCGAAAGTCGCGGTCCATCGGTTGATTCCGCCCAGTGTCCACGGGCCCTGAGAACTTTTTCTCAAGACTCCGGTTTTTAGCCGCAAGCAACGCTTCAGATGCGCGTTTTTTCCCACATGCCCACGGAAGGAACACCCACCACACCCCGCATCACGACCGCGCCGGCACCCCTGCACGAATGCCCGGCGTGCGGCCTTTCGTTCGTGGTCCCCACCAACGTGCTGCAGGTCCTGGCGCGCAACTGGTACCGCGTCGAGCTGACCTGCACCAACTGCCAGTGGTCTGAGATCACCACGCACGACGAGGACCGGCTCGAGGAGCTCGACCGCGCCCTCGACTCGCAGACCGCCAACATGCAAGCGACACTCGAGCTGTGGACGCTGAGCCGTCACCTCGAGGAGATCGACGCGTTCGCGCACGCGCTGCAGGACGACCTGATCCTTCCCGAGGACTTCTAGCCGCCACCTCAGGCGCTACCGTGGGCGCGGATGGCCTCCGCGTCCCACGATCGCCGTCCGCTGGCAGCTGCCTGCGGCTGCGCGGTGGGCGGCCTGGCAATGTTGCTGGTGGCGATGACCGCGCTGAAGGGCGGTCCCGACGCCGGCGCACAGGTGCCCCCCGCGATCATCGCCGCGCCCACACCGGTGACCACTACAGGGCCGCCGGCGACCACGCCTGCGATCGCAAACCTCGCCGGCGTGCGGTCCGCCTGGCGCAGGGCGCTGCTGGACAACGAGAGCGCCCACGTGCCCGCAAACTGGGTCTCCGGCTTCTATCCGCTCTACGAGCGTGCGCAGCGAGCGTTCGGCGTCAACTGGCTGCTGCTCGCCTCGGTCCACCGCCAGGAGACGGCCTTCTCGACAGCCGCGGGCACCTACCACGGGCGCAACTTCGCCGGCTGCTGTGCCGGGCCGATGCAGTTCAACGTCGTCAACGGCCCGACGACCACCTGGGAGCGCCACCAGGACGCGTTCCGCAAGGCCGACAGGCCCGCGAGCTACCCGCATCCGACGGCCACCCACCCGTCGGTCTACGACGACTTCGACGCGATGATGGCGGCCGCCAACCTGCTGTCCTCCGGCGGCGCCGGCGCGCACCTGGACGGTACGGCATGGCTTGCCGCCTACGACTACTACGGCCACGACCTGACCGGCGTGGCCTACGCCGACGAGGTGATGGCGCGGGCCATCGGCTGGTCGCAGCGCGGCTTCTCGATCAACCAGCCCGTCGACCCCGTGATGCGCGCCGCCGTGCACGCGGCCTGGGGCGCGCCGGTCCGCGAAGGATTGGTCGACGCCGCGCGGCGGACCGCCGCGCCGACGGCCAACGCGGCGTCGCGCGACTCCGGCTAGATCGGGCGGGGGTTCGGGTCGGGCGGCAGCGGGCCCGGGCCAGGCGTCGGAGTCGGCGGCATCGGATCGGGCGCGGGCGGGCCGGGCGGCCCAGGGGTCTCGCGAGGGGCGCTCATGCGCTTCGCGTACCCCACCTCATACCGGGCCAACCGCGCTCAGGCGCTGCCCGGTTTGACCCGGAAGGACCCGCGCATGAACGGGTGGACGCGGCAGAAATACGTGTAGGTGCCGGTCGGGAGGTTGGACGGGATCGTCCACGTGTCGCGGTTGGCGGCGGCCGTGAACCCCTGGGGCCCGAAGCCGAGCTCGCCGGAGTCGAAGTCGACGGGCCCGTTGGCAAGCGGATAGCCGATACCCGTGGAGCGATTGCACGGCGCCTTACAGGCGGTGATCGTGTGGAAGATGTTCTTGTTGGCGTCGGTGTTGAGGAACGTCAGCGGCTGGCCCTGGGTCACGACGGCGGGCCGTCCGGGCATCCCGGTGAGGCTGAGGTCGCCCTGGCCGTACACGAAGCCGTCGATCGTGACCTGCTTGTCCGACACGGGGCCGTCGAGCATCCGCTCGGGATCGGGCAGCACGGCGGCCTCGCCGCCGATGCTCCGGTTCTCCGCCAGCTCGCCGTGGGTGAGCTGACCCTTGGTCGGGATGCGCTGGGTGAAGGGGTCCTTGCCGTTGCCTCCATCGACGACTGCGATCGGCATGATGCCCATCACCTCGTACCAGGAGGCGCGCGCGCTCTCGTAGACGGCATGGACGCGGACGACGTCGCCGGGCAGGACCTTCACGCGCCAGTTGGAAGGCGTCGCCTGCATCGAGACGTTCCACGTCGTCGCGCCGGCCTTGTCGAAGTACTTCGCGTGCGACGTGAAGATCCGCACCGTCTTGGTGCCGCGCGTGACGGTCAGGAAGGTGTTCAACCCGCCCGGGTGCAGGTGCCCCGCGGTGTAGACGAGCGTCTGCGGGCGGTCCACCATCCACTGGTGCGACGGGCCTACAGCCGGGTCGTTCGGCGCGTCGTCGGGGTAGGTGAAGCGGCCCTTGGTGCCAGAGCCGCGGTGCACATCGAAGACCGGGTAGGCGCGCAGGCCGGCGACATCCATCCACTGGGTGTGCACGGTGTGCATCCGCTTGGCGACAGACGAGCTGTCGGGAACGAAGTCCATGTCCCACTCGATGTAGACCGTGTCCGGGTTCGCGGTGAGGTTGTGCAGCATGTAGTTGACGATCAGCTTCTGGCTCGGCGTGTACCGGTAGCCGTAGAAGCGCGGCAGCGAGACGATGGTCTTCTCCTCGCCGACCGCGGAGAAGAGCTGGCCGCCCATGAGCCACACGCCGTGGTGCAGGTGGATCACGTCGACCGGCGGCACCGAGCCGTCGGCGCGGGTGATGTTCGGCTTGAAGCGCGTGACGTAGCCGGAAACCTTCGGCTTGAGGTTCGTCGGCGCGTACTCGATGAGGTTCTGGCCGGGCGAGATGTGCAGCGGGCCCATTCGGTAGTGAAGGTGCTTGACGCCCGGGCCCTTCGTGGTGGCGCCGGCGGGGGTTGCGAGCACGGCCGCCGAGGCGGCGGTGCAGGCGAGCAGTGTGAGAAGCCGAGGAAGACGCATGGGGACGACCGACAGTGTGCAAAAAGCCGGTTTCCGGCTCCTGCTTGCATCGGCGGTCCGCCCCGGGGACTTGAGCCTCACCTGGGGGTCATGAAGGCGATCGCCGTGCTCGAGCCGCCCTCGCGCCGCAGCGTCACGATGCGGCGGCCGGGTTGGACGGCGTCGCGGATCGCGCCGACGCGGTCGCCGAGCCGGTCGGCCAGAGCATCGATGTCGCTGACGACCAGCGTCAGACCCCACAGCGCCGCGCGGTCACGGCCCTCGATCGGCCCCGCGAGCTCCAGCAGCGCGGTGCCGAGCACGTAGAAGGCCTGGCGCAGAGGGCCATCGGGCACCTCACGCACGCGACGGGGCTCGAGCCCGCCCGCACGTAGCGCGGCCATCGTGCGGCCGAGATCGCCGGTCAGCGCCACGACGTGGTCGACCGCCACGACGCCGTTGGGGTGCTCGTCAGCGACGGGCGGCGCTTCCACGGCTGGCGGGCTTGGTGTCGCCCGCGGGACCGGCAGGCCGTCGAGGTCGCCGTCGGCCAGGCCGCGCACGCTCCAGCCGACGATGCCCTCCCCCACTCCGGTCCCGGCCAGGCGAATCGTCACGCCGCCGATCAACGCCGCGTCGTCGTCGACCGCGAAGCCAAGCTCCCGCCAGGTCCGCGGGTCGTCGGCCAGGACGAGCTCGTCGAGGACGGCGGTCACTATGCGCGAGCCGTGGCGACGCGGCTGCCCGACGTCCGCGCCTCTTCGAGCACGTCGGCGAGGCGCTCGGCGATCGCCGGCCACGCGTAGAGCCCACGGGCGTTGTCGTACGCGGCGGCGCCGCGCCGGCGGCGCTCGTCGGGGTCGTTGACCGCTTCGACCAGCGCGTCGGCCAGCATCGCCTCGTCGTCGGGCTCCACGAGCCAGCCGGTCACGCCGTCGTCGACGATCTCGCCGGGGCCGTAGCGGTCGACCGCGATCGCGGGCAGACCGCAGGCCATGCCCTCCACCAGCACGGCGCCGAACTGCTCGCAGACCGAGGGCAGCACGATCACGTCGGAGGCCGTGAGGAAGTCCGGCAGCTCCTCGTGTGCATGCCAGCCCGCCAGGCGGACGTCGTGGGCACCGGTGGCCTCGATCGTCTCCTGGGGATGCTCGCCCTCCCACTCGCCGGGGTGCCCGCCCACGATCACGAGCGAGGCCCGCCGCTCGAAGCGATCCCTGGCGGACTCCCACGCACGGATGAGCAGCCCGATGCGCTTGACGGCGGTGAAGCGGCCCACGAACAGGACGACCGTGCCGGCGGCGACGCGTGCGGCCTCGTGGACGCTGTAATGGATCGCCCCCTCCTCGGTGCCCGGCGCCCAGCCGCGCGGCTCCTCGAAGAGGCTCTGGCGCCAGTGGCGGGCGCGGTCGACGTGGTGGCGGTCGAAGTGCTCGGGGTCGAAGCCGTTGGGCAGGACGGTGCAGCGGTCGGCCTCGACGTCGAGCAGCTTGCGCGCCCGGTCCAGCTGGCTGGGCGAGAGCAGGATGATGCGATGGCTGCTCGCAGCCCAGCGCGCGCATCCGGGACGCCCACTCCTCGGCGTGCGTCCAGCTCGCCGGCGCGCCCTCCGCGATCGCTTCGAGCATCAGCAGCTCGGTGCCGTGCAGATGGGTCACCACCGGCACGTGCGGGGCGACGCGCGCCGCCGCCTCGTGCAGCGGCGTGAGGTGGTGCAGGTGCAGCACGTCGGCATCCGCGGCGCCCGCCGCCTGCAAGCGGGCGGCCCAGGCGTCGACGTGGCGCTCGAACGCGGCGTCGTCGACCGAGGCGTAGATGCGGTCCGGAGCGTCCTTGCGGTCCTCGTAGGACGGGTGCATCGGCATGTCGCCCTGTGGCTCGAAGTGCGCCGCATGGACGTCGAGGCCGGCGTAGTAGCGCTCGGCGTCTCCGTATCCCGGGAGCGACCCGCTGAGGATCGTGGCCTCCCAGCCGTGGGCGGGCAGCTCACGGGCCAGGGCGCGCGCGACCATCGCCGAACCGCCGCGAGGGAAGAACATCAGGGCGGAGAGCACGCGCGGCATGCCCCGGTTGTACCCGAGGACGGGGTTCAGTGCTGCGCTCGGAACACCAGCGCCGTCGACACGGCGCGCCCGCCGGCGATCTCCCTGCCGTGCGCTTCGCGCGGGCGATTGCGCAGCCGCCCTGCGCAGACGAGCGAGGTCGAGCCTCCCCCGTCGAGGTTGATGGCCTCCGTCGCTCCGAGGCCGACCAGCGTGTCGGCGAGCTCCTGAAGCGTCATGCCGGCGTCGCGGTCGTGCCGGCCGTCGCATACGACGGCGAGCAGCCGGTCGCCCGCGAGCGCAAGCGCGGCACGCGGGTAGCGCCCGTCGGTGATGTCGGAGTCGAACTGCGCCGCGCCCGCCGAGAAGCCCTCGGGGTCGCCGTCGACGACCGCCCGCCCGGCGCTGACGAGCAGCGGGCCGGCCTGAAGCAGGTCACCGGGCGGCATCGCCGCCAGCGCGTCACGCCGGACGATGCTCAGATCCCCGCCGACCACGTGCACGCAGGCGCGCATCCGGGCCCAGGGCGCGTCGAACGGCACGCTGAGGCGCCGCACACCGCGGGTGCGCAACTCGCCGAGCGGCGCACCATCCGGCCGGACGTAGAACCCGCCGACCAAAGCCTCGGGAACCGCACGGGCGCGACACCAGGCTTCGAGGGGCGCCGGCCGCTGGAGGCGCACGACGCCGACCTCGGTGCTCGAACGGTCGTACGTCGCCACGTAGAGCGTTGTCCGGGCGCCGTCGGAGAGCCGCAGACGGCTCTCCTCGAGGTGGCGGGGGGCGAACGGCGCACGCAGCGCACGGGGACGGCTGGGCAGGGCGAGCATCGCGTCGGGGCCGACCGTGACAGGCGCGGCGGTCAGCCCTGTGACGTTTCGGTGAGAAGTCGCGGTTTCCTGCGGACCTGAAGAGCCGCAAGTAAGCGGTGCATCGTGCGTTTGCGCCTGTAGACAGCTCGTTCACGCGGCCCAAGGGAGGCCTTCGTCTCATGAGTCAGGCAATGCGCAGGTGTGTCCGGTTGGCTGTCGCTGGCCGGCCTGTTGGCCGTCGCGGCGACGGTGCCGGCGACCTCCCAGGCCGTTCCGCTGACGTTCGGTGCCAAGAAGTTCGTCGATCACGGCCTCGGCGGCGGCGAGCCGCTGATGTTCGCCGACAACATGCACGGGACGATCATCTACACCAGCCACGAGGGCACCACGCACCTCTATCGCAACGGCGTCGCCACGACGGTGCCGGACTGGTTCGCCAACTACCGCAACCAGGTCAACGAGTGGTACTCCGAGGACGACGGCAAGACCTTCAAGCGCGTCAACTGGAACGGCACCGGCTTCTTCCAGAACCCCGCGCAGAACACCGGCTTCAGCGACCCCGACCTCACCCAGGACGAGGGCGGCCGCGTCTACAACACGGGCATCAACCTGGTCAACGACGCCTTGTTCTCGACGATCGACGGCGGCCGGAACTGGGATCTCGGCACGATCCAGTGCCATGAGGGCGACCGGCCGTGGCTGGCCGGCGGCAAGCCGAACGAGGTCTTCCTGGCCACCAACGCCAGCAACGGCGGCCACATGATCATGCAGAGCACCGACGGCGGCAGCAGCTGCGGGGCGTCCTTCAAGAGCCCGGGCGGCAACGGCAAGCTCTACTACGACAAGAAGATGGCCGACGGCAAGGGCGGGCTCGTCGAGCCGAACACCTCGATGGGTCTGAACACCTGGAACCGCGGCGACGCGGCGTTCACGAAGCAGCCGGGGCGGGCCACCAAGGAGGGAATCCTCTCCCACTGG
Source organism: uncultured Actinomycetes bacterium (assembly GCA_963825415.1). GTDB lineage: Bacteria > Actinomycetota > Thermoleophilia > Solirubrobacterales > Solirubrobacteraceae > BP-464. Next base: position 117,314 of record CAWGTD010000013.1, read on the forward strand.
CCGGCGATCGCGCTCGACGACGCCAGCACCGTCTACATGGTCTGGGACACCGACCCGCGGGCGCGACTCCGGGTTCTCCTGCAGCGACACCGTGGTCGGCAACGGCCGCTCGGGGGCACCGCTGGCCAACCAGATCAAGTACGCCTACACCAAGGACCACGGCGCGACCTGGTCGGCACCGGTGACGATCACGGCGCCGAAGAACGCTCGCGCCTTCTGGCCCTGGATCGTGGCGGGCGCCAAGGGCAGGATCAACGTCGTCTGGTACCAGAGCGACAGCCTGGTCGACCTCGACTGCGAGGCGCTCGTCGATCCGCGTGTACTCGTCGTACATCGGGCAGGCGGACACGGCCACGCCGTTCGTCCACAACGCCTTGGTCTCCGACAACCCGATCCACTCCGGCGGGGTATGCCAGGGCGGGACGACCTGCCTGGCCACGGGCCAGGACCGCAGGCTCGGCGACTTCTTCACCAACGCCGTCGACAAGGACGGCTGCGTGATGATCGCCGCGAGCGACACGACGGCGAGGGACCCGGTCACCGCACAGCCGCTCCCCTACTCGGAGCCGGTCCTGTTCCGCCAGACGGCGGGCAAGCCGCTGCGCGGCACCGGCGACTGCTCGGCCCGGGCGGCGATCCGCCCCTAGCGAGAACGCTTGCGCTGGGCGCGCGCGGCCTTCGCGCGCGCCCGGGCGCGCTCCTTCTCACGCTGCGAGCGGCGTGGCTTGGAGCCCGCCGTACCCGGCCGCGCCTCGCCTTCCTTGACCGGTGCGCGGCTGCGAGCGTCGGTGACGATCGCCCAGCCGATGCCGGCCAAGAGGATCGCGCCCGCGCTGAAGATCAGGATCTCCTGCCAGCTCTCGAGCCCGCCCGAATCGGCGTCGGGCTGGACCACGACAGTCGGGGTCGTCTGGCCCTGGGCGGGCGGTAACGGCGCGAACTGAGCCTGGGCGGCCGCCGGGGCCAGGGCGAGCGCGAGGGCGGCGAGCAGGACCGTGGGTCGCATCGGCCTGCGATCATTGCAGCGATGCCACCCAAGCAGCGCCAGATCAAGATCGAGCAGCGCGGCGCCCTCGCGGCGATGCAGGCGCTCGACTCGAAGACCGACGAGGAGCTCGCGAACGAGACCCGGTTCAAGTCCGCGGCGCAGGCGATTCTCGGCGCGCGGGCGGCCGAGCGCTTCGACGTCCAGGCTGCTCGCTCCCACTTCCAGAAGGCCCTCGCGGCCGCCCGCCCGCAGGAGCGCATGCAGCTGCGGCGCATGGCCGACGCCTCGCTGGCGATGGCCGAGCGGCGCCCGGACGACCTCAAGGCGGCGATGGAGCGCCTCGGCCAGGCCCCTCCCGGCGGCCGGCAGCTGTTCGTGTTGCGCCTGCTGGCGCTGGTCAACCCGCCGCCCAACTCGGGCAGGCTCACCCGCCTGCGCGGAATCGCGCTGATCGTCCTGCTGATCGTGGTGCTGCTCGCGCTCGGGTTCGGCATCGTCAAGCTCATCGCGCTGCCGCTCGGCGGCGTCAGCACGGGAGCGGCGATCCCGCTCGGCCTGGTCGTGGTGCTTGTGGTCCTGGGCGTCCTCACGCTCGTGGGCCGGCGGCGCCAGGCCAAAGCAGTGAAAGCACGCGGCGGCGGCTGAGCCGATGTGCGGGCGGTTCACGGTGGCGACCGGCGACCTCGCCGGCCTGCGCGCACGCTTCGGGCTCGACGAGCGCGTCGAGCTGCGCCGCCGCTACAACGTCGCGCCGGGCGACGAGGTCGTGGCCGTGACCCGCAACGGCGGTGCGCTGCTGCGCTGGGGATTCCTGCGCGACAACGCCTACACGACCATCAACGCCCGCGCGGAGTCGCTCGGTGAACGTCCGACCTGGCGCGCAGCGCTGCACGAGGGCCGCTGCCTGGTCGTCGCCGACGGCTTCTACGAGTGGCAGCAGGGCCCCGACGGCCGCAAGCACCCTTACTGGATCACGCGCACCGACCACCAGCCGTTCGCGTTTGCCGGGCTGGCCTCGCCCTGGGGCACGGTCGCGATCGTCACCACCACGGCCACGTCCGAGCTCGCCGAGCTCCACGACCGTATGCCGGTGATCCTGCCGCCCGACACCGAGTCGGCCTGGCTCGCGAGCCGCACCTCCGACGACGCCGCCCAGGAGCTCCTGCAGCCCTTCGGGGACACCGCGGCGGTGGAGGTCGGGCCGGCGGTCAACGACGCGCGCTACGACGGGCCCGAGTGCCTCGAGCCGGCGCCACCGCCGGACCCGACGCTGTTCTAGCTCTCCGAGAGCGTCGCCTTCTCGATGACGACCGGGTCGAGCGGGCGTTCGCCGGCGTTGGTCGGCGTGGCCGCGATGCGATCCATGGCGGTCGTGCTGCCGGTGACGCGGCCGACGATCGCGTAGATCGCGGGCAGGCCGGCGTCCTGGCCGGTGACGATGTAGAACTGGCTGCCCGACGCGCCGGCCGGGTCGACCTGCGACTTGGCCATCGCGACCACGCCGCGCGTGTACGCGGTGTTCATGGGCGGCTTCTCGACCACCGTGTAGCCCGGGCCACCCTGGCCGTTGCCGAGCGGGTCTCCGCCCTGGATGACGAAGTCCGCCACCACGCGGTGGAAGGTCAGCCCGTCGTAGAAGCCGCGCCGCACCAGCGCGGCGACCGACGAGGCCGTCTTCGGGGCGCGCTTGACGTCGAGGCGGATGCTGATGTCGCCGCAGTTGGTCTGGAGCTTGACCACCCAGCGCTTGGATGCACTCAGCTGTGAACTCGGCTTTTGCAGATGCTGCTCGCCGCGCGGCTCGGGCTGGGCGACCTTGGTGCAGCCCGCCGCGGTGGTCTGCTCTGCCGGGGCGGCCGTGGCGGTCGAGGTCGTCGTCTTCTTCTTGGAGTCCGACCCGCCGCAGGCGCCGATGCCGATGGCGGCGACGAGAACGGCGAGGGCGACCGTGCGCGGCATGGGGCGCGAGGATAGCCGAGCGTTGGCGCGGCCGGACTAGGCTTCGCGCCCGATGGACCGCGACGCGTGCCTGCTGGTCAACCCCTCCGCGGGCGGCGGCAAGGCCGCGCGCGTGTTGCCCGACGTACAGGCCGAACTCCGTCGCCTCGGCGTGAGCTTCCACACCATCGAGACCACCTCGCTCGAGCACGCGACAGAGCTGGCCCACACGGCCGCGCTGGGCGGCGAGGCGGTGGTGACGCTCAGCGGCGACGGGCTGATCGGCAGCGTGGTCGGCGCGCTGCGCAAGGTTCCGGGGGCGCTGCTCGGCGTCCTGCCCGGCGGGCGGGGCAACGACCTCGTCCGGGTGCTCGGCATTCCCCGCGAGGCGGTCCCCGCGTGCCAGGTGATCGCCACGGGCACGCCGCGAGCCCTGGACATCGGCGACGTCGAGGGCCGGTCGTTCATCGGCATCGCGAGCCTGGGCTTCGACTCGGTGGCCAACAAGATCGCCAACGAGGCGCCCGCACGCCTGGGCCAGCTGGTCTACGTCTATGGAGCGCTGCGTGCGCTGGCCTCGTGGCGGCACGCCACGTTCACCATCGAGCTCGAGGACACAACGCGGACCTTCACGGGCTGGAGCGTCGGCGCCTGCAACTCCCGCGCCTATGGCGGCGGCATGTACGCCGCGCCCGACGCCGAGCTCGACGACGGTCTGCTCGACGTGGTGCTGTGCTCGAAGACCAGCAAGCTGGGGTTCCTGCGCGTCGTGGCCCGGACCTTCAAGGGAACGCACGTCGAGCTGCCGAGCGTCGAGGTCCGGCGCGGCGCCTCGGTTCGGATCTCCGCCGACCGGCCGTTCGTCGTTTACGCGGACGGCGATCCGATCGGAGAGGTGCCGGTCACCATCAAGGTCATCCCGCACGCGCTGGAGGTGCTGTGCCCCTCCTAGGGGCGAAGGTCGCCGCCGCGCGCGCGGCGGGCGCCCTGTCGCGCCGCACCGGCCGCGGCGGCACGAGCCTGCCAGGCAAGCTGCTCATGCGCCTGGACCGCGAGGCGATCCGTCGCCTCGCCGCGCACCTGCCGCAGGGCAGCGTCGTGGTCTCGGCGACCAACGGCAAGACGACCACCGCCGCGATGGTCGCGCGGATCCTCGAACGGACGGGCGTGCGGCTCGTCCACAACCGCGCCGGGGCGAACATGGCCGGCGGTGTCGCCACGGCCCTGCTCGAGGGCGACGGCGAGCTCGGACTCTTCGAGGTCGACGAGTTCTGGCTGGACCGGGTCGCCGACCAGCTGCACCCGCGCGCGCTTCTGCTGGCCAACCTGTTCCGCGACCAGCTCGACCGCTACGGCGAGCTCGAGGTGATCGCCGACCGCTGGGCGGCCGTGGCGGCGGCGCACGAGGGCGCGCTGGTCCTCAACGCCGACGACCCGCTGGTGGCCGACCTCGGGCGCGACCGTGCCGACGTCACCTACTTCGGCGTCGCCGACGACGCGATGGCGATGGCCGAGATGCAGCACGCGGCCGATTCGAAGCACTGCCGCCGCTGCGGCGCCCCCTACGTCTACGAGGCGATCTACATGGGCCACCTCGGGCGCTACCACTGCCCGACCGGCGACGCCCGGCGGCCCGACCCCGTCGTCTACGCCACCGACGTCGCACTCCAGGGGACCCGCTCGGCCGCGTTCACGCTGCACACCCCCACCGGCCAGGCGCGCGTCGAGCTCCCGCTGCCCGGCCTCTACAACGTCTACAACGCGCTGGGTGCGGCGGCCGTCACGCTGGCGCTCGGCGCCGCGCTCGACGACGTGGTCGCCGGCCTGGAGTCCGTCTCCCCCGCGTTCGGCCGTGCCGAAACCGTCGCGCTCGCCCCGCAGCAGGAGCTCGCGATCCTGCTGGTCAAGAACCCCGCCGGCGCGAACGAGGTCCTGCGCACGCTGGTGCTGGAGCCGGGCGAGCACGACCTCCTGGGCGTGTTGAACGACCTCACGGCCGACGGCCGGGACGTCTCCTGGGTCTGGGATGCCGACTTCGAGGTGCTCGCCGGCCGCGTGCACCGGGTGACGTGCTCGGGCACGCGGGCCGAGGAGCTCGCGGTGCGCCTGAAGTACGCGGGCATCCCGGTCGAGCGGATCGCGGTCGAACCGCGGCTCGAGGCGGCACTGAACCGAGCCGCCGGGGACGGGGCGGGGCGCCTGTACGCGCTGCCCACCTACACCGCGATGCTCGAGTTGCGCGAGCTGCTCACGCGCCGCGGGGTCACCAGCGGGTCGTTCGTGTGACCGTCGATCTCAGCGTCGTCTGGCACGACATCGAATGCGGCGGCTACGTCGACGACCTGCCGCTGTGGCGCTCGCTCGCCGAGCAGACCGGCGGGCCGGTGCTCGACGTCGGCGCCGGCACCGGGCGCGTCGCGCTCGACCTCGCCGGCCGCGGACACGAGGTCGTCGCGCTCGACACCGATGCCGCCCTGCTTGCCGCCCTGCGCGACCGCGCCGACGGCCTCGCGGTGCAGACCGTCCTCGCCGACGCCCGGGATTTCGACCTCGGCCGGCGCTTCGGGCTCGTCGTGGCTCCGATGCAGACGGTTCAGCTGCTCGGCGGACGCCACGCCGACTTCGTGCGCTGCGCGGCCGCCCATCTGGTGGAGGGCGGGATGCTGGCGGCGGCGCTCGCCGATCCTCCGGTCTACGAGGGCGACGTCCGGCCCGTGCCCGACATGCGCGAGCGCGACGGTTGGGTGTGGTGCAGCCAGCCGGTCGCGATCCGCCGCGCGCCCGACGGCATGGTGATCGAGCGGATCCGCGAGACCGTCTCCCCGGCGGGCGAGCGCACGGTCGCCCGCGACGAGATCCTCCTCGCCGCGATCACCGCGGACGAGCTCGAGGCCGCCGGCCGAGCGAGCGGGCCTACGGGTCCTGTCGCGCCGGCTGATCGCCGAGACCGCCGACTACGTCGGCACCGAGGTGGTGGTCCTCGGTGCCTGAGGCCACGCTGCGCGTCTGCGCCCTGTACCCCGATCTCATGAACATCTACGCCGACCGGGGCAACCTGCTGCTCCTCGAGCGGCGGTGTGGATGGCGGGGTCTCGGCTTCACGCTTGCCTCCGCCGGGCTGGGCGAGCCGCTGGACCCCGACGCCCACGACCTCTTCTACATCGGTGGCGGGCAGGACCGCGACCAGGCCCTGTGCGCCCAGGACCTGGTCGAGACCAAGCGCGAGGCGCTGCACGCAGCCGCGGCTCGCGGCGCCGTGATCCTCGGGGTCTGCGGCGGCTATCAGCTTCTGGGCACCTCCTACGCGCTCGGCGACGAGAAGCTGCCCGGGGTCGGCCTGGTGGACCTGTCGACGGTGCGCGAGGCGGGCCCGCGGCTGATCGGAAACGTCGCGATCGAGGTCGAGCTGCCAGGGCTGGACGGCCCGCGGGTGCTCGCCGGCTTCGAGAACCACGGGGGCCGCACGCACCTGGGCTCAGGCGAGCGCCCGCTGGGCCGGGTGCTGCGTGGGCACGGCAACACCGGCGACTCCGGCCACGAGGGCGTCCGCCGCGGCAACGTCGTGGGGACCTACCTCCACGGGCCGCTGCTGCCGAAGAACGCGTGGTTCGCCGACTGGCTGCTGGCCACAGCGCTCGGGCTGCCCGCTCTCGAGCCGCTCGACGACGCCTTCGAGGACGCCGCGCACAGCTCCGCCAGACGCGCCGCAGGCGTGTAGCATCGCCAAACGACCGTCCCGCCGGCCACGCTCGGCCCCGTGAACATCTCCAACACCGCCCAGACCGAGGGGCCGTCCGGCTACCCCCAAGCCGCCACGCTCGAGTTCCGCGAGGCGACCAAGCGCTACCCCGGCTCGGACGAGGCGGCGGTCGAGCGGTTGAGCCTGCGCGTCGAGGCCGGCGAGATCTGCGTGCTGGTCGGCCCGTCGGGCTGCGGCAAGACCACCGCGATGCGGATGGTCAACCGGATGATCGACATCACCGAGGGCGACATCCTGCTCGACGGCCGCAGCGTCCGCGAGCGCAAACCGGCCGAGCTGCGCAGGGAGATCGGCTATGCGATCCAGCAGATCGGCCTGTTCCCGCACCAGACCGTCGCCGAGAACATCGGCACCGTGCCGCGCCTGCTCGACTGGGACAAGCGGCGGGTGCGCGCCCGGGCGCTCGAGCTGCTCGAGCTCGTCGGCCTCGAGACGACGATGGCCGATCGTTACCCCTCCCAGCTCTCGGGCGGCCAGCGCCAGCGCGTCGGCGTGGCCCGCGCGCTCGCGGCCGACCCGCCGCTGATGCTCATGGACGAGCCGTTCGGCGCGATCGACCCGATCAACCGCGAGCGGCTCCAGAACGAGTTCCTGCGGCTCCAGCAGGAGCTGCGCAAGACGGTCGTGTTCGTCACCCATGACATCGACGAGGCGATCAAGATGGGCGACCGGATCGCGATCATGCGCAAGGGCGGCAAGCTCGCGCAGTACGCGACCCCGGCCGAGCTGCTCAGTGCCCCGGCCGACGCGTTCGTCGAGGACTTCGTCGGCGCCGACCGCGCGCTGAAGCGCCTGTCGCTCCAGCGGGTCCGCGACATCGACCTCGCCCCGCCGACCGCCGGCAGCGCCGTCCAGGTGCGCGCCGACCAGCCGCTGCGCGACGCGCTGTCGACGGTGCTGGAAGCCGGCGAGCAGCAGGCCGCCGTGCTCGACGAGCAGGGGCAGTCGATCGGCACGCTCTCGGTCGACGTGATCATCGAGTTCCTCAAGCCGGCGCCCGACGGCCGAGTCGAGCAGGCGCCACCGGCGGCGGACCGCGTCTCGTGATCGCCCAGGTCGTCATCCACCAGCGCACCGAGACCTGCGTGAGCCGCAACGACTTCTGCCCGGACTGGATCCGCGACCACATCGGCGACTACGTCGACCCGCTCGTCCGCCACGTCGAGCTCGTGATCGTCTCGGTCGCCATCGGCTTCGCGATCGCCTTCACCCTGGCGCTGCTCGCCCACCGGCGCCGCTGGCTGGTGGGCCCGTTCACCGCGATAACCGGTGTGCTCTACACGATCCCCTCGATCGTGCTGTTCACCGTGCTGCAGGCGATCCTCGGGTTCGGGTTCTTCGTCGGCGTGATCCCACTCGTCGCCTACACGCTGATCATCATCTTCCGCAACACCGTCACAGGCCTGGCAAACGTGCCCGAGGAGACGCGTGACGCGGCCCGCGGCATGGGCCTGACAGAACGCCAGCTGCTCTGGCGCGTCGAGCTGCCGCTGGCCGTCCCGGAGATCGTCGCCGGCGTGCGCATCGCGACGGTCACGAACGTCGCGCTGGCAACGCTTGCGTTCTTCGCCGGCGCCGGTGGCCTCGGCGCCCAGATCCTCACCGACATCGCGTTCAAGTCGAACATCGTGGTCGCCGGCGGCCTGACGGTCCTGCTGGCGTTCGCCTTCGACGCCGTGCTGCTCGTCGCGCAGCGCTCGCTCGTGCCGTGGCGGAGGGTCGCGCATTGATCCTCGCGAGCTGGCTCTCCGATCTCGGCGACGCCGTCTCCTTCATCTTCAACGGGCGCGAATCCGTTGCGGGAGGCGTGCAGGTCGGCGGCTCGCAGCTGTGGCCGCTGCTGGGCAAGCACCTCCAGGTGACCGGCGAGGCGATGGCGATCGCCTGCCTGATCGCGATCCCGATCGCGCTCTGGCTGGGGCATCTCGGCCGCGGCGAGCTGGCGGCCTCGACGATCTCCAACGCCGGGCGCGCCGTGCCGTCCTTCGCGGTGCTCGTGTTCTTCAGCGCCTACCTGGGCTTCAACGTGACGAACCTCGTGTTCGCCATGGTGCTGCTCGCCGTCCCGCCGATCTTCACCAACACGTACGTCGGCGTGCGGCAGGTCGATCGCGACGCGGTCGACGCCGCCCGGGGCATGGGCCTGACCGGCGCGGAGGTCGCGCGCCGGGTCGAGCTTCCACTCTCGCTGCCGCTGATCTTCGGCGGCATCCGCACGTCTGCGGTCAACGTCCTCGCCACCGCGACGCTCGGCCCGTTCGTGGGCGTCGTCACGCTCGGCGATCCGATCATCAACACCAACGTCTACGGCCAAGCCGGTCAACTCGGCGGAGCCATCCTCGTCGCCGCGCTCGCGCTGGCGTCCGAAGTCCTCTTCTCCGGCCTACAGCGGGTCGTCACCCCGCGAGGCCTCAAGCCACCATCCATCAGGAGGAAGATGTCTCGCATGAAGACCCGTCCCGCCCTCGCCGCCGCGGTGGCGGCGATGGCCGCGTTCGCCGTTGCCGCATGCGGCGACGACGACAAGAACTCGAGCTCGGAACCGGCTTCCACCGGCGGCAGCACGAGCTCGAAGGTGATCCAGCCGATCGACGGTGCGGCCTCGACGCCGGTCATGACGGTCGGATCGAAGAACTTCACCGAGGAGTTCATCCTCGGTGAGATCTACGCCCAGTCGCTCGAGGCGGCCGGCTACAAGGTCAAGAAGCAGCTGAACCTCGGCTCCGAGCAGATCGCCTACAAGGCGCTCCGGGCCGGCAAGGTCGACGCCTATCCGGAGTACACCGGGACGATGCTGACGTCGTTCTACAAGGTGAAGACCGAGGACGTGCCCAAGGACAGCTCGGCCGCCTACGAGCAGGCCCAGGAGCTGGCCGAACAGGATGGGGTCGAAGCGCTGGCCCCCACCCCGTTCACCGACTCCAACGGCTTCGCGATGACGATGCAGAAGGCCGACGAGCTCGGGGTCGAGAACCTCTCCGACCTCTCCGACAAGGCCTCCGAGCTGACGCTCGCCGGTCCGCCGGAGTGCCGCCAGCGCGAGGACTGCAAGCTGGGCCTGGAGAAGGTCTACGGGCTGAAGTTCAAGAAGTTCATCCCGGTCGACCTCGCCAAGCGCCACGAGGTGCTCAAGAACGGCCAGGCCGACGTCTCGCTGGTGTTCACCACCGACGGGCAGATCAAGGCCGACAATCTGGCGCTGCTGGGCGACGACAAGCATCTGTTCCCGCCCTACAACGTCAGCTTCCTGGTGCGCGACGAGACCCTGAAGGGCCACCCCGGAATGGACAAGGTCGTCGAGCAGGTCCAGGAGGGGCTGACAACCGAGGTCATGCAGGAGCTCAACTCCCGCGTCGACCTCGACAAGCAGAAGCCGGCCGCTGTGGCCAAGCAGTACCTGACGGAGTCCGGCTACCTCGAGTAGCCGGCAGGCCCGGGCTAGCGCCCGGAGGAGCCGAAGCCGCCCTCGCCGCGCTGTGACGCGGTGAGGGCGGCGACCTCCTCGACCTCCGGCGTCTCGACACGGACGAGCACGAGCTGGGCGATCCGGTCGCCGGGCTGCACCGCGAACGGCTCGCTGCGATCCGTGTTGAGCAGCAGCACCTTCAGCTCGCCCCGGTAACCCGAGTCGATCAGCCCCGGGGCGTTGACCAGCGCGATGCCGTGGCGAGCCGCCGCGCCCGAGCGCGGCAGCACCAACCCGGCTTGGCCGGGCGGGATCTCGACCGCGATCCCCGTGCGCAGCGCCGCCCGCTCGCCGGGTGCGAGCTCGGCCGCTTCCAGCGCGCAGAGGTCATAACCGGCATCGCCCTCATGGGCGAGGGTCGGAAGCCGGGCCGCGGGGTCCAGCCGCTGGACCCGCAGGCTCACCCGAGGTGGCCGTTGGTCGAGAACGCGGCGAAGCGCTCGGCGACCCCGGCCGGAACCAGGGCGCGCACGCGCACGCCCTCGGGCGTGTCGGTGCGCTCGAGCTCGCCGGCGACGTCGTGCAGCTCCGCCAGCCGGCCGCCCTCGGCGTAGGGCAGCAGCAGCTCGACGGGGCACAGCGTCGCGCGGAACGCCTCCTCGACCTTGTCCCCCAGGACGTCGAGGCCCTCGCCTGTCAGCGCCGAGACGAGCACGTCGCCCGGATGGCGGTGAGCCAGCTCGGCGCGGCGGTCGGCGTCGAGGACGTCGGCCTTGTTGAGCACCATCAGGCGCGTGCGATCGCCGGCGCCGATCTCCTCGAGCACGTCCTCGACCGCGGCCATCATCTCCAGGCGCTCCTCCTCGGGGGCCGAGGCGTCGACGACGTGCACGATGAGGTCAGCGAGCCGCGTCTCCTCGAGCGTGGCTCCGAACGCCTCGACGAGCTGGTGGGGAAGCTTGCGGATGAAGCCGACCGTGTCGGTCACGAGGTACGGGCGCCCGTGCAGCCGCAGCAGCCGGGTCGTCGGGTCCAGCGTGTGGAACAGCCGATCGCCGACGCCGACCTCCGCGCCGGTCAGGGCGTTGAGCAGCGTCGACTTGCCCGCGTTGGTGTAGCCGGCCAGCGCGACCCGCGGAAGGTGGGCCCGCTCGCGTTCGGCGCGCATCGTCGCGCGCGAGCCCTGGACTCCGACAAGCCGGCGCTTGAGGTGCGAGATCCGGTTGCGCGCAAGCCGCCGGTCGGTCTCGATCTGCGACTCGCCCGGGCCACGGGTGGCGAAGCCGCCGCTCGTCACGCCACCGAGGCGTTCGAGATGCGTCCACAAGCCGCGCATCCGCGCGAGGTTGTACTCGAGCTGCGCGAGCTCGACCTGGAGCTTGCCCTCGGCGCTGTGGGCGTGGTCGGCGAAGATGTCGAGGATCGTCGCGGTGCGGTCGACGACGGGGATCGTCTCGAGCGCCTGCTCGAGGTTGCGCTCCTGGCGCGGGCTCAGCTCGTCGTCGCAGGCGACGACGTTGGCGTCGAGCTCTTCGATCAGGCTCTTGAGCTCCTCGAGCTTGCCCGGGCCCAGGTAGGTGTTGGGATGCGGCTTGTCGCGGTGCTGGACGAGCTGGCCGACCACGGCAACGCCGGCGGTGCGCAGCAGCTCGCGCAGCTCGGAGAGGTCGTCGCCCTCCTGCGTGACGCCGATACAGATCGCGCGTTCCTTTGCCCGTGGTTCCTGCACGCTTCGAGTCTAGAGTCAGGCCACACCGGCGACCGCCCGTCTCAGGCGCACCGCGCCGACCGGAATCCACCACAGGGCCAACCCGAGCGGCAGCGCCACCGCGAGGTTTGAAGCGAACCCGACCACGCCGATCAAGAGCGCCACGGCCCAGCTGCGTGCGCCCTTCAGATCGCGCAGAAGCCCGATGTGCAGCACGCCCGCGGCGGCCAGCATTCCTGCCAGGACGGGCAGCGGGAAAGCGGCCAGCAGGCCCGCCAGCCCCGCCCCGAAGCCGACCGCCAGGACGACCAGCGCGCCGCCGATCGCCAGCGGGGCACCGGCCGTCCGTGCGCCGAAAGCACGGTGGGCGGTCATCCCCCCAGCCCCGTGGCAGACCGGCATGCCGGCGATCGACCCGGACAGCAGGTTCGCCAAGCCGAACGTGGTGGCCAGCCGCCCCGGCTTCACTCGCCATGCGCGCTCACCGAAGTAGGTGCGCGCGGCATCGCTGGTGGCGATGCACGAGTTCGCGAAGCTCAGCGGGACCTGCGGGAGCACCAACACCGTGAACGCCGTCCAGAGCGTCGCGGAGTCCAGGTGCGGAAACGCGAGGCTCGACGGTCCCAACCCCACGCCGCCGCGCACCCGCACCAGTGCGATGACCACCGCAACCGCCACGAGCACGAGCGACACCAGCCGGCGCTTGAGCGTCAGTGCCGCGGCGAGCACGAGCAGCCCGAGCACGATCAGCAGGTCGGGATCGGCCGAGTGGTCGCGGAAGGACTTCGGCGCGGCATGCACGAGGCCCCAGGCGACCTTCAGGAACAACAGGCCGACGGTGAGCTGTACTCCGCGCACGAGCGGCTTGGGGAACGCCCGCGCCGCGAGGTCGATCAGGCCGGTGCGCCCGAGCACGACGAAGATCACGCCCATCAGCAGCGCTCCGGCGGCGATCTCGTCCGAGCCCAGGCCCTTCGCGATGGCGATCGCGCCGAACGCCTTCAGCGGCTGGACGGGCACCGGCAGCCGGTAGGTGGCGGCCGCCGCCAGATACAGCAGTCCTGCGGGTAGCAGGACGGCCGTCGCCGAGAGCCCGTTGGAGACGATCAGCGCGGTCGCGATCGGCACCAGTACACCCACGTCGGCGACCGCGCCGGCCAGCTCACGGCGGTCGAGCCGGATCGTGCTCATGGCGCCGCGAATCCTGCCCGTCGCAGCGCCACCGCGCAGCCCCCGTGCAGAACGTCGTCGACGATCCGGCGCGCCGCCTGTGGCTGCCGTGTCCCGTTGACGATCGCCATCGCGTAGACCACGACGCCGCCGAGCTCGCCGGGCAAGTCGGTCGCGTGCAGCTTGTCCTTGCTCTCGCGGACGTCGCTGCGGAAAACAAACGCCGCGTCGGCGGCCCGCGATACGACCTTCGCCACCACGCGGCGCCCGTCGGGCGCCTGGGCGCTGACCCGTGACAGCAGAGCGATGCGCTGATCGAGCGGCAGTCGCCCGAGCACCGACCGGGTATGGATGCCCAGCCGCGACGAGACGTCGCCGATGGCGATCGTGCGGTCGGACGCGGCGAGCCGGTTCAGGTCGCTTGTCTCTTCGTCCCCGGGCCGTGCCGCGATCACCAGCGCGTTGACCGCGAACTCGACAGGCGTTGCCACCTTGCCCGCGCGGGCCAGGGCCGCGGGGGTGCCCGAGTTGGTCGCCACGAAGACGTCCGGCAGCACGCCGCGGCGGATCTCGGCCGCGATGTTTGTGGTGCTGTCGATATCCAGCCGGACACGGACCCCCGAGATGTTCGGCGTGCACCCCTGCAGGACCGAGCCGATCGCGCTCCCTGCGGCGACTCGTAACGTCGGCCCGCTCGGAGACGCGGAGCCGCCGCAGCCGGTTGCCGCCGCCGTCGCGCCGAGCAGCACCCAGAGCCGCTTCACAGCGGGGAAGTCTCCCACCGCTAGCCTGCCCGCGTGCCCGGTGACCTGGCAGCCCGGACCCTCGAGCTCGTCGACATCGCCTCGGAGTCCCGCGACGAGAGCGAGCTCGCCGCTCACGTGCTGGGGCTGCTGCCCGACAGCCGCGACGCCGGCGACAGCCTGCCTGCTGGCGGGCGCGACGGCGCGAGGCGACCGGCCGCTGGTGCTGCTCGCCGGCCACCTCGACACGGTTCCGGCACAGGAGAACCGGCCAGGGCGGCGCGACGACGACGCCGTCTTCGGGCTCGGCGCCAGCGACATGAAGAGCGGCCTCGCGGTGATGGTCGAGCTCGCGCTGGCCGACCCCGCCGCCCGCACGGTCGACCTCGGCTTCGTGTTCTTCCCCCGCGAGGAGCTCCCGGTCGGCGAGTCGGCGCTGACGCCCCTGCTGGCGCGCGAGCCGGCGCTGCGAGAGGCCGACCTCGCGATCGTCATGGAGCCGACCGCGAACACGCTGCAGGCCGGCTGCCTGGGCAACGTCAACGCCGCGTGGTCGTTCACCGGCACCTCGGGCCACTCGGCACGCCCCTGGCTGGCCGACAACGCGATCCATCGGGCCGCCCGCGGGATCGCGGCGCTCGCCGACGTTCCGTTCGAGGAGCACGAGTTCGACGGGCTCCTGTTCACCGAGGCCGCGTCGGTCACCCGTGTTGCCGGCGGCATCGCCGACAACGTGATCCCCGACCGGGCGGTCGCCCACGTCAACTACCGCTACGCCCCCGGCCGCTCGCCGGCCGACGCCGAGACGCGCCTGCGCGAGCTGTGCGAGCCGCACGGACAGCTCGAGATCCTCTCGAACGCCCCCTCCGGCCGCGTGCCCTCGGGCAACCCGTTGGTCGACCGGCTCCGCGCCGCCGGCGACCTGGCGCTGGAGCCCAAGCAGGCGTGGACGCCGGTCGCCGAGTTCGGCCTCGCGGGCATCGACGCGGTGAACTTCGGCCCGGGCGACCCGGCGTTCGCCCACCGGCGCGACGAGCAGGTCACCGTGGCGGCGCTGCAGCGCGCCTATGAGGTGCTGGAGCGCTTCGCGTGCGCCTGAGCCCGGTCCTGACCGGGATGGAGGCCTACCCGTTCGTCCGCCTGGGCGAGGCGCGCCGGGCCGCCGAGGCCCGCGGCGTCGACGTCATCGACTTCGGCATCGGCGAGCCGCGCGAGGAGACGCCGGCCTTCATCCGCCAGGCGCTGGCCGCGGCGGTCGAGGCCGAGCCGATCTCCTCCTACCCCTCCGCCGACGGCCTGCCCGAGACGCGCGCCGCGATCGCGGCGTGGGTACAGCGGCGCTTCGGAGCGACGCTCGACCCCGACACCGAGGTCGTACCCACCCTGGGCTCCAAGGAGGTCGTGTTCGGCCTTGCCCAGGTCGTCGGCGGGCCGGGCTCGGTGGTGGCGGTCCCGACCCCCGGCTACCCCGTCCCCGAGCGTGGGGCGTTGTTCGCCGGAGCGAACGTCGTCGCGGTCCCGCTGCGTGCCGACCAAGGCTGGCTTCCCGATCTCGACGCGCTGCCCGACGACCTCGCGCTGCTCTGGCTCAACTATCCGAACAACCCGACGGGCGCGCGCGCACCGCTCGAGCTCCTGGAGCGCGCCGCGGCGCTGGCGGCGACCCGCGGGTTCGTTCTGGCGTGCGACGAGGCCTATTCGGAGCTGTGGTTCGACGGCGACCCGCCGCACTCCGCGCTGGAGCTGGCCGATCGCAGCAACGTCCTGGTCCTCAACACGCTCTCCAAGCGCTCCTCGATGCCCGGGTACCGCGCCGGGTTCGCGGCCGGCGATCCCGAGCTGATCGCCGCGTTGAAGCGCTACCGGCCCAACGCGGGCGTCGCGCCGCCAACCTTCGTGCAACGCGCGGCCGCGGCCGCCTGGGGCGACGAGGAGCACGTCGAGGAGGTCCGCGGCCGCTATCGCGCCAAGCGAGCGGCACTGCTGCCGGCGCTGGAGGCCGCCGGCCTCCGCGTAGCGGGCGGCGACGCGACGTTCTTTCTCTGGCTGGCAACGCCGGGGCCCGACGACGAGGCGTTCGCCGCGCGGCTGCTCGACGAACACGGCATCGTCGTGGCGCCAGGCTCGTACCTCGGCGCGGGCGGCCAGGGGTACGTGCGCGTCGCGCTCGTACCGCCGCTGGAGCGCTGCGCGGAGGCAGCCCGTCGACTGATGATCAGCCGTTGACGTGCAGGGCGGCGTTCAGGCCGCCCCAGTCACCGCTGCGCTGGGCCACCTCGACCGCCCCGGTCTGGCTGTTGCGCCGGAACAGCACGTTCGAGGCACCCGACAGCTCGCGCGCCTTGACCACCTCGCCGTCGGGCAGGGTCACCCGCGTGCCGGCGGTGATGTAGAGCCCGGCCTCGACGACGCTGTCGTCGCCCAACGAGATGCCCAGGCCGGAGTTCGCCCCGAGCAGACACCGCTCGCCGACGCTGATGACCTGCTTGCCGCCGCCCGACAGCGTGCCCATGGTGGAGGCCCCGCCGCCGATGTCCGAGCCGTCGCCAACGACCACCCCGGCGCTGATGCGACCCTCGACCATCGACGCGCCCAGCGTGCCGGCGTTGTAGTTCACGAAGCCTTCGTGCATCACCGTCGTTCCGTCGGCGAGGTGGGCGCCGAGCCGCACACGGTCGGCGTCGGCGATCCGCACGCCGGGCGGGACCACGTAGTCGGTCATCCGCGGGAACTTGTCGACGCTTCGGATCTCGATCCGTGCGCCCTGCGCCCTGCGCTCGGCGACCTGCTCGATGTCCATCGGCCCGCGGCTCGTCCAGGCGACGTTGGGCAGCACGGCGAAGATGCCGTCGAGGTTCAGGCCGTGTGGCGCGACCAGCCGGTGCGACAGCAGGTGCAGCCGCAGATAGGCGTCGGGCGCGTCCGCGGGCGGCGCGTCGAGGTCCTCGACCACCGTCGTGACCGGCTCGAGTCGCACGCCACGGAGGTCGTCCTCGGATCCTTCGAGCGTCGGCCCTGCGGGATCGGGGCCCAGTACCGGCTGCGCGTAGAAGACGTCGAGCACGCGGCCCGACGCCGTGTCTACGGTGGCCAGCCCGTGTCCGGAGGCGCTGCGCACGCCGGTCATCCTTCCAGCACCTCGCCTTCGAACACCGGGATCGCCCAGCCGGTGAGGTCCACGTGCAGGTCCTCGCCGACGTCGACCACCAGCTCGCCGCCATCGAGCTGCACCGTGACCGGGCTGTCGCCACCGCGCAGGACGTACGCCACGGCAGCTCCGATCGCGCCCGTGCCGGAGCTGAGCGTCTCCCCCGCCCCACGCTCGAAGATCCGCGCCCGGATCGCCCCAGGTGAGAGCTCGGTCCAGAACGAGACGTTCGTGCGCTCCGGGAAGCGCGGGTCGTTTTCGATCGGCGGGCCCGCGGTCGCCAGGTCGAGCGCACCGAGCTCGTCGACCGAAGCGACCCGCACCGCGAACTGCGGGTTGCCGATCCGCACTTCCAGGCCTTGATGCCCGGCGACCGCGACCGTGTCCCCCACGCTCGCACGGCCCATGTCGACCCTGCACGTGCGCGGGTCGAGGATCGTCGGCCGGATCTCGCCGGCGATCGTCTGGATCGAGAACTGCTCGGAGTCGGTCCACCCGCGGCGGTGCAGGTAGAGCACCGCCTGGCGAACGCCGTTGCCCGACAGCTCGGCCTCAGAGCCGTCCGGGTTGAAGATCCGCAGCCGGGCGACGAACCCCGGCGCGTCGGCCGGCTCGAGCAGCAGCACGCCGTCGGCCCCGACGCCGGTGTGCCGGTCGCAGAGAGCGCGCACACGCTCGGCGTCCACCGGCTCGGTGACGATCACGTAGTCGTTGCCGAGCGCCTGCCACTTCTCGAACCTCATGGCGCGGGCGAGTCTATGGCGGCCGCCACGTCCGCCGGGGAGCGACCGGTGACGTCGACGAGCTCGGCGCCGGGCAACTTGCGCAGCCACGTGAGCTGGCGCCTGGCGTAGTTGCGGGTGCGGCGGCGCATCCCCTCCTCGTCGCCGGCCAGCAGCTCGGCGAATCCCAGCGCCTTGCGCGCGGTGCCCGCCGCGCCGGCGGCGTCCGCGCGACGCACCTCGTCGCCGGCTCCCGCGGCCAGCATGGCGTCGACGCGGGCCTCGATCGCTGCATAGAGCGCCTCGCGCTCCATCACCAGGGCGATCAACCGCGTCGGCCGGCGCGTCTCGGCCGTCCACAGACCCTCCGAGCCCACCCCCGGCGGCGGCGGGTATTCGATCCCCTGCTCGAGCAGGGCGAGCGAGCGGACCAGGCGCTGGCGATCCGACGGGCGCACGCGCTCGGCGAGCTGCGGTGCGCGGTCGCGCAGCTCGGCGTGCAGCTCGGCCGGCGAGCGTTCCTCGAACCGCGCGCGCACGGCCGGGTCGACCGGCGGGCGCAGGTCGAGTTCGCTGAGGGCCGCGCGCAGGTAGAGCCCGGTCCCACCGACCACGATCGGCGTCGCCCCCTCGGCGAGCAGCCCGTCGATCTCCTTGTGCGCGAGCCGGGCGTACTCGCCGGCGCTGAACGGCTGGTCGACCGCCAGGAACGAGACCAGCCGATGCTCGAGGCGGGCCTGCTCGGAGGCACTGGCGACACCCGTCAGGACCTCCAGGCCCCGGTAGACCTGAAGCGCGTCGGCCGAGACGGCCACCGGCCGCTCGCCACGCTCGCGCAGCCGCTCGGCGAGCGCGACGGCGACGGCGGTCTTCCCGACGCCGGTGGGGCCAAAGATCGCGAGCACGCTCACGAGTGGCATATTGCTAGCCATGGAGATCAACGGCCGTACCGTCCTGCTCACCGGTGCCACAGGCGGCATCGGCCACGCCATCGCTCGCGCGCTGCGCGGCCAGGGCGCAAACCTCGTCCTCACCGGCCGGCGCACCGACGTGCTCGAGCCGCTCGCGACCGAGACCGGCGGCCGCGCCACGGCGGTGGACCTCGCCGATCGCGGAGCCGTCGAGGGACTCGTCGCGGAGGCGGGCGAGGTCGACATCCTGGTGGCCAACGCCGCGCTGCCGGCGTCCGGCGACGTGCTCGGCTTCTCGGTCGAAGAGATCGACCGCGCGCTGGACGTCAACCTGCGCGCCCCGATCGTGCTCGCGCGGCTGATCGGCGAGCAGATGGCCGCCCGCGGCGGCGGCCACATCGTGTTCATCTCTTCGCTGGCAGGCAAGAGCGGCCAGCCTCGCAGCGCGGTCTACAGCGCGACCAAGTTCGGGCTTCGCGGCTTCACCCAGGGGCTCCGCGGCGATCTCGAGCCACGCGGGATCGGCGTGTCGGCTGTCTTCCCCGGGTTCATCCGCGACGCGGGGATGTTCGCCGAGTCGGGCACCAAGCTTCCGTCCTACGTGGGCACCAGCACGCCCGAGCAGGTTGCCCAGGGCGTCGTGAAGGCGATCGAACGCAACCTGTTCGAGGTCGACGTGGCGCCGATCAGCATGCGGGTCATGACCACGTTCGCCGGGATCGCCCCGGGCATGTCGGCCTCGATGGCCCGCAAGATGGGCGGCGACAGGCTCGGCCAGCAGCTCGAGTCGGGGCAGCGCAACAAGCGCTAGCCGGCCGCCCGCACGCTCTCGCGAGAGACGACCGCGAGCACCTCGCTGGCCAGGTGCGAGCCGTCCTGCGGATTGCGCGGGGTCGCGGCGATGCGCATGACGACCTCGTCGCCGTCGAGTTCCTCCAGCGCGATCTCCGGGCGCCCGCGCAACGGCGTCTGCACGTGATCGCGCAGCAGCGCCTCGATCTTGCTCGGCGTCACGTCGGAGGGCAGGCGCGCGCGCATGTCGACGCCGTCGGGCTCGCGCAGCGGGATCACAGCGACGCTGAGGACGACGCTGTTGGGCACCATGATCGTGTCCTCGCCGTTGTCGAGGCTGGTGTAGAGCAGCCCGAGCGAGCTGACCACGCCCTCGTTGTCGATTCCCGAGCCCTGGAACCGCACGCGCTCGCCCACCCGGAACGGGCGCGCGCTGAGCAGCACGAGCCCCGCGAACAGGTTGCCGAGCGTCTGCTGTGCCGCCAGGCCGGCGACGATCGCAGTGAACGCGCCACCGACCGCGAGCGTCTGCGGGCGCAGGCCCGCGATCCGCAGCGCGGCCAGCGTGACCACGACGATCCCGACCAGGCGGACCAGGAAGCCCACGGTTCCGGCGGTGGCCGGGTCGAGGCGGCGGAAGAGGGTGGGCCCGAGCAGGCGCCCGACGTCGCGCGCGATTCCCCAACCGAGCATCAGCAGCGCGATCACCGTGGCCGCGCGCACCGGGGTGTCGGCCCCGATCAGCGCCTCACGGTTGGCGTAGACGAACAGGATCCCGCCGAGCAGCGCCGAGAACAGCAGGACCTGGATCCGCGCACGCCGCAGCCGGGCACGGTTCAGCTGCCGTGCCAGCCCTGCATCGCGCCACGAATGGCTTCGGGTCTCGAACATCCGCTTCATCGGGGACTGCTCAACACCATTGCGGTCTGAGGACATATGTGTGTGATGCCGGTCACGGCGTGGTTCAAAACAGCCTTTCCTGCAGGGGTTTGTGGATCAGTCCGGCGCGGACGGGCTCGGGAGCCGGATCTGGGCGCGCCTGGCGATGGCCGGTCCGTTCCCCACGCCACCCGCGGCCTGGGCTCCTGCGCCGGACCATCGCGGAGAGCCGATCGCGCTCCGCAGGTGCAGCGTAGGCACCCCGCGCGTAGAGCTCCTCGTAGCGCTCGACGAGGTCCGGACGGTAGGACCGCAGCCACTCCATGAAGATCCCGCGAACCTCGCCGCGCAGGTGCAGCGCGATTCCGCCGATGCTCACGGCACCCATCTCCCCCGCGATCGCGAGGATCTCCTCGACCTGGCGTGGCTCGTCGTTGATCCCGGGCATCAGCGGCGCGACGAGGATCCCGGTGGGTATCCCGGCGCGGTTGAGCTCGCCAACGGCCTCCAGGCGCTTGCGCGGATGCGGCGTGCGCGGCTCGCTGGCACGCCACGCCTTCTCCTCCAGCGTGGGCACCGAGAACGCCGCGCTGACCTCCACGCCCGCGCCCGCGAAGCTCTTGAGCACCTCGATGTCGCGCAGCAGCAGCGGCGACTTGGTCAGCACCGAGCACGGCGTGCCGGAGTCGCGCAGCGCCTCGAGGATCTCCGGCATCAGCCGGTACTTCGACTCGACCCATTGATAGGGGTCGGTGTTCGTCCCCATCGCGACGTGCTCTTGCTTCCACGACGCCCGGCCCAGTTCCGCGCGCAGAATCTCGGGCGTGTTGACCTTGACGACGATCTCGCGCTCGAAATCGCGGCCGGCGTCGAAGTCGAGGTACTTGTGCGTCGGCCGGGCGAAACAGTAAACGCACGCATGACTGCATCCCCGGTACGGATTGATAGTCCAGCGGAACGGCATCCGCGACTTCTCGGGGACGCGATTGAGCGCCGATTTGGCCCGCACCTCGTAGAACCGCGTGTCGAGCGCTTCGGGCGCCTCGAAGTGCCTGATGACCGCCGGCTCGCGGTAGCCAGGCAGGGCCGATTGCTCGGCGGCGTCGATCGCGAGGTTCTGCCAGCGCACGAACACATGTTCGCATACGCTCCGGCAGATTCGTGTTTGCGTCGCGTTAGGCCACGGCGGACACGAGCGGCTGCTCGCCGCCCAGCGTCTGGCTCGTCGCCGAGGTGATCGCGACCGGCACGATGCTGCCCGGCTGAGCGAGGCCGTCGAAGTTGACGACTTTGTTGTGCCGCGTACGGCCGCGCAGACGCGACGGGTCGTGGCGCGACGGGCCGTCGACGAGCACGTCGAGCGTCCGGCCCACGAAGCGCTGGGCGCGTTCGTGGGCGCGCCGCTGGACCACCTCGACGAGCCGCTCCATCCGCGCGACCTTCTCCGCATGCGGCACGTCGTCCGCCAGCTGTGCCGCCTCGGTCCCCCGCCGCGGCGAGAAGATGAACGTGAATGCGCCGTCGTAGCCGACCTGCTCGACGACCTCGAGCGTCTCGGCGAAATCGGCCTCGGTCTCGCCCGGAAACCCCACGATGATGTCGGTCGTGATCGCGCAGTCGGGCACGTGCTCGCGGATCAGCGCGACGCGGTCGAGATAGCGCCCGCGTGAATACGTGCGGCGCATCGCCTTGAGGATCCGAGAGGACCCGCTCTGCAGCGGCAGGTGGATGTGCTCGCAGACGCTCGGCAGCTCGGCGTGGCAGAGGACCACGTCCTCGTTGATGTCCTGTGGGTGCGGCGACGTGTAGCGGACGCGGTCGATGCCCGCGACCGCATCGACGGCGTGCAGCAGCTCGGCGAACGTCCGCCGCGGCCGCAGCCCGCGGCCGTATGAGTTGACGTTCTGGCCCAGCAGCGTGACCTCGCGCGCGCCGTCGGCGGCGAAGCCCTTTACCTCGTCGACGAGCTCCTCGAGCGGCCGCGACACCTCGCGACCGCGCGTCGAGGGCACGATGCAGTAGCTGCAGACCATGTTGCAGCCGGCCGAGATCTGTATCCACGCCTGCGCCTCGCGGCCGCGCTTGGCCGGCAGGTGGCCGGTGAAGCCCTCGAACTCGAAGAAGCCCTGGGCGGTCAGCGAGTCGCTGGTGAGGAACTCGGCGAGCTTGTGGACCTGGCCGGGGCCGAAGGCCACGTCGACGAACGGGAACCGCTCGAAGACCTCGTCCTTGACCGACTGCGCCCAGCAGCCGCCGACGCCGACGATGATCTCGCCCCGCCCACCCCCGCGGCGCTTGAGCGCGCGGGCCTCGTACAGGCGCGCGATGAAGCGCTCGTCGGCCTTCTCCCTGATCGAACAGGTGTTGAACAGGATCAGGTCCGCGTCGGCCTGCTGGGCCGCCTCGACGTAGCCGAGCGCGTCGAGCATGCCCTTCATGCGCTCGCTGTCGTGCTCGTTCATCTGACAGCCGAACGTGGTGACGTGGTAGCGCTTCATCGACCGGCCAAGGGTAGGCGACCGACGGCGCGGGCGGACGCATCTCGCGTCGCGTCCCACGCTGTCGGTGACGGAAACTACGACGCTCGGACGCCCTTCCCCCCAGGTCGTCCGAGCGTGCGGAAACGATAACGCAACCGTGGGGCTGCGGGTGCTACTTCGCGTAGTCGACGGCTCGCGACTCCCGGATCAAGGTGACCTTGATCTGCCCCGGGTACTCGAGCTCCTTTTCGATCTCGCGCGCGATCTCGCGAGAGAGCAGGATCATGCCGTCGTCGTCGATCGAGTCGGGGATCACCATCACGCGGATCTCGCGCCCGGCCTGCATCGCGTAGACCTTGTCGACGCCCTGGTGGCGCGACGCGATGTGCTCGAGCTCGCGAAGGCGCTTCACGTAGGACTCCAGCGACTCGCCGCGGGCTCCGGGCCGGGCGCCGGACAGTGCGTCGGCGATCTGCACGATCACGGCCTCGATCGTCTGGGGCTCGACCTCGTTGTGATGGGCCTCCATCGCGTGGGCGACCGCCTCGGGCTCGCCGTGGCGGCGGGCGAGGTCGCCGCCGACGAGGGCGTGCGGCCCCTCGACCTCGTGCGAGACCGCCTTGCCGATGTCGTGCAGCAGCGCCGCCCGGCGCGCGGTCTTCGGGCTGGCGCCGAGCTCGTGGGCGATCGTGGCGGCCAGGTGCGCGCACTCGACCGAGTGGGCGAGCACGTTCTGGCCGTAGCTGGTGCGGAAGCGCAGCCTGCCGAGGATCTTGACCACCTCGGGGTCGAGGCCTTGGACGTTGGCCTCGAACGCGGCCTCCTCCCCCATCGTCGCGATGTGCGCATCGAGCTCGGAGCGCGCCTGGTAGAAGGTCTCCTCGATCCGCGCCGGATGGATGCGACCGTCAGCGAGCAGCTTCTCGAGGGTCATGCGGGCGACCTCGCGACGGACGCCGTCGAACGCCGAGAGAACAACGGCGTTGGGCGTGTCGTCGATGATGAAGTCGACGCCCGTGAGGTTCTCCAGCGCGCGGATGTTGCGCCCTTCCCGGCCGATGATGCGGCCCTTCATGTCGTCGGCGTTGAGATGGACGACCGAGACCGTGGTCTCGGCGGCATGGCTGGCCGCCAGACGCTGCATGGCCACGGCGAGAATCGAGCGCACGCGGCGGTCGGCGTCCTGCTTGGCCTCCTGCTCGACCTGGCGCAAGGTGCGCGCGACCTCGTGGCGCGCCTGTTCGGAGACGTCCTGCAGCAGCTGCTGGCGGGCCTGGCCGGCGCTGAGGCCCGAAGCCTGCTCGAGCGCCAGCGTCAGCTCGGCGCGCTCGCGGGCAAGCTCGGCGCGGTCGCGCTGGGCCTCGGCCTCGAGCCGCGCCGCCTGCGCCTCGCGCCGCTCTATCTCGGTGACGCGCCGGTCGATGTCGGCTTCCGCGCGCGCGGTGGCCGCGGGTGACGCTTGGCGTGGGCCGGGGCGCGCCGCGCCGTGCCGGCCGTAGAGCAGCCCGGTGGCGACGATGGCCGCTGCCAGAAGGGCGGCGGCGAGCACGAGTTCCATGTCCGTGTCTCCTCCCTCCGCCCGGGTGGTAACCCGGCACAGAGGTCCTGGTGTGGTCGGAGCGCGGGGCCCGGCGCCGCACGGGCGGCGGACGGGTTATGAGGACGATCAGGCGGCTCGGTGCCGCCGCTTCAGGCTGCGACTCGGGGTCTGGAAGTAGCTCTCGTGATCGGGGTCGTCGTCAGGCTGAAGCCGTCTGGATGTGCCGAAAAAGCTGTTCTGGTTCTGATTTGAGCGCCCTTGCGGGCCAGGTCCAACGCTGCACCGGATCGTAGTACCGGCCGGTGGGCGGCGCAACGCTCCTGTCGACCGGCGAGCCGGCATTCGCCGTCTAGGCTTTCGCCATGTCCAACGTTGGTGGTGCCGATCGATTCCGGGCCGGTGTCGAGTCCGGTGACCTGGACAGTGCGCTCGCGGCTCTGGCCGAAGACGTCGTTCTGCACAGTCCTGTCACGTTCAAGCCCTTCGAAGGTCGTGTGGTCGTCAGCCACGTCCTGCGGACGGTGTCCGAGGTCTTCGAGGACTTCCACTACACCGACCACCTCACCGCGGAGGGCACGAGCGCGCTCGTCTTCGAGGCGCGCGTCGGCGACCGCTCCGTGCAGGGGATCGATCTCGTACGTGAGAACGCCGACGGCCTGATCGACGACATCAGCGTGATGGTCCGCCCGTTGTCGGGGCTCAACGCGCTCGCCGAGGAGATGGGCAGACGCCTCGGCGCCTCGCCGGTCTGACCGAGCTACGCCGCGGCGCGCTCGTGCTGACGGACGGCGTCGTAGGCGAGGTCGAGCGCGTAGCCGCGGCGCACCAGTAGCGCCAGCGCCCGCTCGCGGTCGCGATCGGTGGCCGGCGGGACGGGAAAGCGGCGCTGCAAGACCGCCAACGCCGCGCCGAGCTCGCTCTCGAGGTCGCCGCCGCCCGCGGCTTCGGAGGCGACGTCAGGAGCGATCCCGACGGCGAGCAGGCGCCGCTCGATCCGTTCGGCGCCCCAGCCGTCGAGCGTGCGGCGATCCTCGGCGAAGCGCTGCGCGTAGCGGGCGTCGTCGAGGTAGCCCTGCGCCGTCAGCTCATCGATCGCCGCATCGGCCTGCGCCGGCTCGAACCCCTTCGTCGCCAGGTGTTGCTGCATCTCGGCCACCGTACGGTCGCGGCGGCCGAGATGGCGATAGGCGCTTTCCAGCGCGTCGTCGGGCACGGGTTAGGCCGCAGCGGCCGCAGGCTCCTCTTCGGGCATCGGCGGCGCCACGTCGTCGTCGCGCTCGATCGGGGCGACCAGGTCGCGCTCGACGTCCAGGGCCGCGTAGATCTTGTCTTCGATCTCCTTGGCCAGCTCAGGATGCTCGACGAGGAACGCCTTGGCGTTGTTGCGTCCCTGGCCGAGACGCTCGTCGCCGTAGGAGAAGAACGAGCCCGACTTGGTGACGACGTTGTTCTCGATCCCCAGGTCGATCAGGCAGCCGGCGGTCGAGATGCCGGTGCCGAACTCGATGTCGAACTCGGCCTGGCGGAACGGCGCGGCGACCTTGTTCTTGACCACCTTGACGCGCACCCGGTTGCCGACAGCCTCGGTGCCCTCCTTGAGGGTCTCGATCCGGCGGATGTCGAGGCGCTGCGAGGAATAGAACTTCAGCGCGCGACCGCCGGGCTGGGTCTCCGGCGAGTTATGCACGACCACGTGGTCGACGAGGTACGTGTGGTTGCCTTCGACCTGCAGGTCGTAGCGATGCGTCTCGCACCGCTCACCCCGCGGCTTGCGGTACTTGCGTAGGACCTTCATCGCGGTGGGCCGAAGGCTCGTCCGCTCTGCCAGACCTGTGCGCAGGTCTGCGATTTCGCCTTCCGGATGCCACGCGAACTGACCGCGAAAATTCGGATGGAGCTTGTAGTCCAGCGATGGATGAACGTAAGGCGCGATCTTCTCGTGGAACATTCGGGCGCGTTCCCCGCTCCACAGCAGGTTGTTTCCGCTGAGGGTCGGTCGGCCCATCCCTAGCTCTTCGCATCGCTGGGCCACCAGCGCGCGATCGCTCTCTCTCAGACCTGCGACGCAGATCGTGGGCTTGCCGTGACCCCAACGCTTGTAGCTGCCACCGAACGTCCCGTCATCGCAGTACCAGGCGGCAATGGCGCGCTCGTCCAGATCAGCGAGAAGCGACGGTGTGACCGTCTTGCGACCCTCTGCCGCGTACACCGCATCGCGAAGTTCAGCCAGCTGCCGCATCGGGATCGTGTCGAAGCCGATGCCGTTGCCCGTAGCGCCCATCTTGTGGGCGAACGGGGCGAGCATCTGCTGCTTCCACTCGCAGTACTCCCGCTGGCGCTCCCCATGTCCGACGCGGAACGCTGCGTTGTGTGTAGACGCGTAACGAAGTGAGCCGTCACCGAGCAGGCTGCCCATGATGAGCTTCATCTGGCCGTCGCTGAGGGCGTATTGCTTCGTCGCGACGAGCACCTCGTCGCCTTCCTCGATTTCCCAGGCCTGGCGCTCGCCGTCAGGAGTGAAGATCACATGGTTGGGCGTGCAGGCGAACTTCCGTCGGCCTGACCCACCGCCGGCCTCGACCTCGAACTGCCAGAACTCATCAGTCGGGCCGTTGTCGTAGTACTCAGCGATCCGCCGCGGAGAGATGTCCCCGGTCTCCGGATCCATCGACATGACCTCGACTGGCATCCGCTGGTTGACGATCTTTCCGATCTTCTCGGTGCTGCCGTCCGCTAGCACGACGCGTGCGTCGTAGTGGAAGCAGCCGAACATCACGCCGACCTTCTCGCGGATCTGGTTGGTGAACAGGATGATCGTCTGCGTCCGGTTGAGGTTGCCGGCGAGCTTGCGCATCGCCTGGCTCATCATCCGGGCCTGCAGGCCGACGGTCTGGTCGCCCATCTGGCCCTCGAGCTCGGCACGCGGCGTCAGCGCCGCCACCGAGTCCACCGCGATCAGATCGACCGCGCCCGACCGCACGAGCATGTCGGCGACCTCGAGCGCCTGCTCGCCGTAGTCGGGCTGCGAAACCAGCAGCTCGTCGATGTCGACGCCGATGCGCTGGGCGTACAGCGGGTCCATCGCGTGCTCTGCGTCGATGAACGCGCACACGCCGCCCAGCTTCTGGGCTTCGGCGATCACGTGGTACATCAGCGTGGTCTTGCCGGAGGCCTCCGGCCCGAAGACCTCGACGATGCGGCCGCGCGGCACGCCGCCGATCCCCAGCGCGAGGTCGAGCGACAGCGCGCCCGTCGGGATGGCGTTGACCTTCACCTGGGCGCCCTCGTCGCCCATCCGCATGACCGTGCCCTTGCCGAACTGGCGCTCGATCTGCGTCAGCGCGCCCTGCAGGGCGGAATCGCGGGCCTTCGCGGCCTTCTCGTCGACGGGCGTGGGCATGGCAAAACTCCTGAATCTCTGGCGGTTTGGAGAGAGAACCTACGGTCGGGTCCGGACAGAACGGCGACGCTATGGGCGCTCGCGTGCAGCGGGTGGCCCCGTTCGTCACGAGGCCGCGCAAACGGACGACAAGCCGCCCTGCAAGCGCAGGACTCGCGGCACCGGGGATGAACACGATCACCATGTCGACCACCACCGACTTCGCCACCGTCCACCGTCGGCTCGATGCCTCGCGGCTCGACCGCCTGGTCAGGGCCGCCATCACGACGGCCCTCGCCGCCGTGCTGGTCGCGATGCTCGGCACGGCGATCATCGGCCTCGCCCCGGGCGCCACGCTCGCCGCCCTCTTCCTGGCCGCCATCGCCGGCGGGTTGGCCGGCGGGCGCCTCGCCTGGAAGCGCACCGCCTAGGTCCGCGCGATCGCCTCGTAGCTTGCGCCGGCGCGCCCGAGGTGCGAGCGGTAGAGGACGAGGCCGGTCGACTGAAAACGCAGCGCCGGCGGCTCGCCCACCTCGCGCGCGCGCACGCGTGTGCCACGACCCACCCGGCCGACGGTGACGTGGGGCCGGAACGGCCGCGCCTCGGGCTCGTGGTAGGGGCTCAGGCCGGCAACGATGTCCGCATGCAGCTCGGCGAGCGTGGCCTCGGGCGCAAGGTCCGCCACGAGCACGCCCGGCCGGCGCGGCGGCAGCCATGCGGCGCCCGTGACCGCCAGCTCGGGCAACGGGCGAGCCACGGCGCGCACGGCAGCGGCGATCTCGTCGACGACGCCCGGCGGCTGCCAGCCCAGGAAAACGAGCGTTACGTGCAGCGACTCGGGCGGCAGCGCCCGCAATGCCGGCTCGCGGGCCGCCAGTGGAACGGCCCACGCGTGCAGCTGCGCGCGCACGTCCTCCGGCACCTCCAGCGCCGCGAAGAGCCGGACGTTGGGCTCGCTCACGCTGGTGGGTGGGCCAATTAGTCGCCCTCGCCGCGCAGCAGCCGGCGGAGGAGGTGCATGGCGACGGTCGTGGAGCGGTCGCGAATGTCGAACCGGGCGCCGGGCAGGGTCGCACTGCGGGTCAGCCGCGCGCCGTCCGGCCCCGCCACCGAGAAACACACGAACCCCACGGGCTTCTCCTCGGTCCCGCCTCCGGGCCCTGCAATCCCGGTCACCCCCATCCCCACGTCGGCGCCAAGCGTCGTCCGGGCGCCGTCGGCGAGCTCCTCGGCCGCCTGCGTCGACACGGCACCGTGCGCCGAAAGCGTTTCCGCGGAAACGCCCGCAAGTGCGATCTTGGCCTCGTTCGCGTAGACGACCACCCCGCCCAGGACGTAGTCCGACGAGCCGGCCAGGTCGGTCAGCCGCGCAACGAGCAACCCGCCCGTGCACGACTCGGCGACGGCGATCGTCCACCCGCGCTCCCGCAACAGCGAGGCCACCTGCTCGTCGACCGACGTACCGTCATCGGAGAACAGCGTGTCGGCATGGCGCTCGCGGACGGTCGCCGCGAATCGCTCGTAGACGCCCGCGGCGGCGGGCTCGAACCGCGTCACCACCTCGACCTCCCCGCGGCGCAGGCACGTGGTGATCTCGAGCCCGTCGAGGCCGTGAGCCTCCTCGGCCGCGCGCAGCGTCGCGGCGATCTCCGACTCCGGGATGCCGAACAGCCGCAGCATCTCCTGGCGATACTCGGTCGCCCCCGCGACGGCCTCGCGGAACGGCTCGGTCTCGACCGCCACACCCCACATCGGCTGCAGCTCGCGCGGCGGGCCCGGCAAGACCACGATCACAGGCGCCCCGCCCTGGGCGGGCGGCACCACCAGCCCCGGCGCGGTCCCGACCGGTTCGAGCACGACCGCGCCCTCCGGGACCAGCGCCTGCTTGCGGTTCGACGCGCGCAGGGCCGCGGGATCGAGCCCCGGCCAGCGCTGCATCAGCGGCTCCAGGATCGCCCAGATACGGCCCTCCAGCGCGTCGTCGAGCCCGAGCTCGCGCCCCTGGAACTCTCCGACCACCTGGGCGGTGAGATCGTCGGCGGTCGGCCCCAGCCCGCCGCTGGTGACGATCAGGTCCATGCCCTCGCCGCGGAAGAACCGCAGCGCACCGGTGATGTCCTCGGGGCGATCGCCCACCACGGCGATGTGCGCGATGTCGACGCCGAGCTCGCGCAGTCGCTCGGCCAGCCACGGCCCGTTGCGGTCGACGACCCGGCCGGTGAGAACCTCGGTGCCGGTGACGACGATGCCCGCGCGGGCCGCCGTGATCGGGCCTTCGGCCCTCACGAGCAGGTCGGCCGCTCGGCGGGCGACAGGACGGTCCGCCGCCCGGAGCGATCGATCTCGTAGCCGATCGCGTTCTTGACCTCCGGCACCGCGAGCGGCTTGCCGTTGACGCGCAGCGAGAGGTTGCCGTTGCCGAAGGTCATCCGGAACTGCTTCGAGCGGTACGTCGGAAGCTTGTCGGCCGGGGAGATCACGGTGCCGCCGATCAGCACCCGCCCACGGGCGGCCGTCAGGCAGACCCACACCTCGCCCGTCGGCACCAGCCGCAGCCGCGCCACCGCGGGCGTCGCGGGTTTGCTCGCCGGTGTTGTCGAGCCACCGGTCGTCTTGGTGTCCGTCGGCGTCGCGACGGTGTTCACCGCAGTCTTGGCGTCGTCGTCGTCACCGCCGTTGCGCCCGAGCACGATCAGCAGGGCGATGAGGGCGACGATCACCGCCGCCACGATCACGTCGCGCGAGATCGCGGGCGGGCCGCTGCGCTGCCGGCGATGCTCGCGGCTGCCGGGCGGGCCGATCGGCAGCAGCTCGTGGTCGGCGAGCCGCTCGTGGCGCAGCTTGTACTCCTCGAGCACCAGGCGGGCGTCGAGCCCCAGCGACTCTGCGTAGGTCCGCAGGAAGCTCTTGACGAAGGTCGGGCCGGGAAGCAGCTCCCACTCCTCGTTCTCGAGCGCGCGCAAGTACTTCGCACGGATCTTCGTCTGCGCCTCGATGTCCGAGATGTCGAGGCGCTGGCGCATACGCGCCTCGCGAAGGGTCGCGCCGATCTCCGGCATGTGCGCCGCAGGCTACTCGGCGGCTTCGGCGGACCCACGGCCTTCGGCCGCGTGTGCCCCGGACGGTGCAAGCGCGATGCCGTCCGCGCCGGAGGAGACCGCATCGCCTCGCTCCGCGAGGTTCGACAGCACGCGCGGAAGATCGGCCTCGGACACCAGGACAGAGCGCGGCTTGGAGCCCTCGTAGCCGGAGATGATCCCGCGGCGTTCGAGCATGTCGATCAGCCGGCCGGCGCGCGTGTAGCCGAGGCGCAGCCGGCGCTGGAGCATCGAGGTCGACGCGGTCCCCATCTCGACCACGAGCTGGATCGCGTCGCCGAGCAGCAGGTCCTCGTCGGGATCGAAGTCGTCGTCGCCCGAGCCTTCGGCGTCTGTGGGCTCGACCTGGGCGAGCAGGTCCTCGCGCAGCTCGGGGCTGCCCTGGCGCGCCCAGAAGTCCGTGAGCTTCTCGATCTGGGACTCGTCCACATATGCGCCCTGGATGCGCTGGAGCTTGGACGTGCCGACCGGCGAGAAGAGCATGTCGCCCTGGCCCAGCAGCGACTCGGCGCCGTTCTGGTCGAGGATCACGCGCGAGTCCGTCTGCGAGCTCACCGCGAAGGCGATCCGTGACGGGACGTTGGCCTTGATCATCCCCGTGATGACGTCGACACGCGGCGACTGCGTGGCCAGCACGAGATGGATGCCGACCGCGCGCGCCTTCTGGGCCAGGCGGATGATCGAGTCCTCGACGTCGGCCGGCGCGACCATCATCAGGTCGGCGAGCTCGTCGATCACGCAGACGATGTAGGGCAGCGGCTCGTCGCTGTGGGCGATGCGGTGGCGGTTCAGCTCGGGCAGGCTGCGCGTGCGGGCCATCGACATGATCCCGTAGCGCCACTCCATCTCGCGGACCAGGTTCTGGAGCGCGTTGGCGGCGCTGCGCGGGCTCGTGATCACCGGCGTGAGCAGGTGCGGGATGTGCTCGTAGTGGTTGAGCTCGACCTGCTTGGGGTCGACCAGCACGAGGCGCACCTCGTCGGGCCGCGCCTGGAGCAGGATCGACGAGAGCATCGCGTTGATCGCCGCGGACTTGCCTGCGCCCGTGGTGCCGGCCACGAGCAGGTGCGGCATCTTGGTCAGGTCGGCGCCGATCGCCTTGCCGGAGACGTCCTTGCCCAGCCAGACGGTCAGCGGCGACCAGTCCTTCGGCCGCGCGGAGAACACGTCGCCGAGCGTGACGATCTTGCGCTTGGCGTTGGGGACCTCGACGCCGACCGCCTGCTTGCCGGGGATCGGGGCGAGGATCCGGATGTCGGTCGCGGCCAGGGCGTAGGCGAGGTCGTCCTTGAGCTGGGCGACCTTCGACATCTTCGTGCCGGGAGCGAGGCGCAGCTCGTAGCGGGTGATGTGCGGGCCCGCGACCGCGCCCATGACCTGAGCATTGACGCCGAAGTGCCCCAGCGCCTCGATCAGCCGCGCGGCGGTCTTCTCCTGGCCGCGGGTGTCGGGCTTCAGTCCATCCTCGGTCGAGAAGCGAAGCACCGCCTTGGGCTCGGGGATCTCCCACTCCACGGGTTCGCCCTCGACATGCTGGATCGGCTCGGTCACCGGCAACTGCTCGGCGGGCTCGTCCTCGAGGTCGGCTTCGATCGGCGGCAGCTCGGCGACGACGGGCTCTTCGACTTCCTCCAAGCCCGAGAACGGCTCTGCCTCGAGCTCGAGCGGCGGCGGCGTGACCGTACGTGTGACCACGAACGCCGTCTCATCGTCGGACTCCGGCGGCTGCACCGGTTGGTGGCGCGGGATGCGACGGCCGAGGGCCGCCAGTTCCTCCGAGCCGCGCCGTAGCGCGCGAGTGGTGTCGGCCACGCCGGTCCCGGTGACCCGCAGCACGCCGGCAATCGATGCGCCGGTCACGAGCAGCAGCCCGGCGAGGAAGAAGAACACGGCCAGCAGGTGCGATCCGGCGGTACCGAACAGGCTCGACGTCCCGTAGAACAGCGCATCGCCGACGATCCCGCCGCGGTGCTCGAAGATCTCCGGGCGCCAGTGCTCGCTCGCCGCGCCGGGGCCGAGGCCGAACGTGCCGGCGGCCAGCGCGAGCGTGACGGCGCCCACCAGACAGGCTGCGCCCGAGCGGAACGGCCGCGCCGCGGGCATGCACCGGGCGGAGCACCAGGACGGCGCCGGCGGCCACGAAGCCGATCGGCGCCGCATAGCCCGCCTCGCCCACGGCGTAGCGGAGACCGCGGAGCAGCGCCTCGCCCGCCTTCCCGCCGTCCCAGTCCAGGTACAGGGGGAACGCCAGGAAGACGCCGAGGCTCACCAGCGCCAGCCCGAGAACATCGAGATGGTGCTGCTCGAGCACCGGCAGGCCCATCCGCCAGGCCGGCGCGCGGCGCGCCCGACGGCGCGTGGAAGCGCGCGGCCGCGCGCCGCGGTTCGGAGACTTGCGCCGTGGGGGCATCAGGCGACCTTTCGACGCGCCGGAAGTGACTCCTCCGCCCCGCACTTTGGCGCCCCTTAAGCCTTCGATCTACCATCGAGCATGGACATGAATGCCTCGGGCCGCAGTGCACGCGTGCTCGTCGTCGAGGATGACGCCGAGATTGCCGGAGTCCTCCAGCGCTCCTTGCGCATGGAGGGCTACGACGTGCGCATCTCCGAGGACGGCGAGCAGGCCCTCACCGACGCCCGGGCGTTCGTTCCCGACCTTGTGGTCCTCGACCTCGGCCTGCCGCGCCTGGACGGCATGGAGGTCGCTCGCCGGCTGCGCGCGGACGACGACGTGCCGATCCTCATGCTCACCGCCCGCGACGCCGTCGAGGCGCGAGTCGAGGGGCTCGACTCAGGCGCCGACGACTACCTCGTCAAGCCGTTCGAGCGCCAGGAGCTGCTGGCGCGGCTGCGCGCTCTGCTGCGCCGCCGGCCGCCCCGGGGCTCGGCCTCGCTGATCTGCGCCGACCTGCAGCTGAACCCGGACACCCACGAGGTCGCCCGTGGCGAGCGCGAGGTCGAGCTGACCCAGCGCGAATTCGAGCTGCTGGAGTTCCTGATGCGCAACGAGCGCATCGTCGTGCCGCGCCAGCGCCTGCTCGAGGAGGTCTGGGGCTACGACCCGTTCGCCACGACGAACACGATCGAGGTCTTCGTCTCGAACCTTCGCCGCAAGCTCGAGGCCGAGGGCGAGCCGCGGCTTCTGCACACGATCCGCGGAGCGGGGTACGTGCTGCGTGCTTAAGGGAATCCGCGGCATCCCCATCCGGTGGCGGCTGGCCGGCGGCTCGGCGCTGCTGACGCTGGTCATCCTGCTCACGTTCGCGGTCGCGGTCGGCGCGCTCACGACGCGCCGCATCCGCGACGACTTCAACGTCCACGTCTCCCAGGGCGCCGACAACCTGCGCGAGCGCGTGCAGCGCAGCGTGCGCTTCGACATCGCCACGGGTGCGTTCGAGCTCGACCCGGTGAGCCTCGATGCGTTCGCATCGGCCGACCGCGCGCTGGTCCGGCTCGTCCAGCCCGACGGCACGACGCTGGTCTTCGCCACGCCCAAGCGCGGGCCGCGCTTCGGCTTCCTGGCGCTCGGCGAGGCCTCCGTGGCGAACGGGTACCGGATCGAGACGCGCTACGTCCCGCTGCCCGGCGGCTACAGCCTGATCGCGCAATACGGCCGCCCGCTTTCCGACGTCGACTCGACGGTCGACCGCGTGCGCTACCTGCTGCTGCTCGGCGTGATCGGTGGCGCGCTGCTTGCTCTGGTCGCGGGCCTGGTCGTCGCGCGCAACGCGATGCGCCCGATCGCGCGCATGACGTCGACGACGCGCGAGATCGCCCGCACGCGCGACCCCGATCGCCGCGTGCCGGTGCCGGCCGCCGACGACGAGGTCGCCGAGCTGGCGCGCACGCTCAACGAGATGCTCTCCTCGCTCGCCGACTCGCGCGAGGAGACCGAGGCGATGCTGACGCGCCAGCGCCAGTTCGTCGCCGACGCATCGCACGAGCTGCGCACGCCGCTGACCAGCGTGCTCGCGAACCTCGAGCTGCTCGTCGAGGAGCTGCGCGGCGACGAGGGCGAGGCTGCGCGCAGCGCGCTGCGGTCCTCGCGGCGGATGCGGCGCCTCGTGGCCGACCTGCTGCTGCTCGCGCGCGCGGACGTCGGGCGCGAGAGCCCGCACAAGCCGACCGACCTGGGCGGCGTGGTCGTGGAGGCCGCCGCCGAGCTCGAGCCTGTCGCCACCGATCACGAGGTGACGGTGGAAGCGGGCCACGCCGTGGTGCAGGGCGCCCGCGACGACCTTCACCGCATGGCGCTGAACCTGATGGAGAACGCCGTGCGGCACACGCCGCCGGGGACCCATGTGCATGCCGAGGTGACAAGCGTCAACGGCAGCGCGCGGCTGGTGGTGTCCGACGACGGGCCCGGCGTGCCCGAGGAGCTGCGCGACCGCATCTTCGAGCGCTTCGTCCGCGGCGAGGGCGACCGCGGCCGCTCGTTCGGCCTCGGCCTCTCGATCGTCAACGCCGTGGCGGCCTCGCACGGCGGCGCCGTGCGCCTCGAGAGCCCACCCGACGGCGGGGCGCGGTTCGTGGTCGAGCTGCCGATGGTGCGCGTCCCCGAGACGGCTACGGTCTGACCATGCGTCGCCTCGCTCCGCTCGCCGGCCTGCTGGTCGCGCTCGTCGTCGCCGCGCCCGCGCTGGCCGGCGCCGGCGGTGGCAGCTCGGGCTACGGCGGCGGGGGTGGCGGCGGAGGCGGCGGGTTCTCCGGCGGCGGCGGCAGCGGCGGCGGCTCGGGCGGCGGGAGCCCGTGGGTCGGGCTGATCATCATCCTCGTCGTCCTCGCGTTCCTGGCCATCGGCGCGTTCAGCGCCTGGCGGCTGCGCAGGCGCCGGCGCGAGCGCGCGGCGCGGGTCACGGTGGCGTCGGCCGAGGCCGCCGCGGAGGATCCCGACTTCGGCGCCGAGCTCGTCCTCGGTGCGGCGCGCCAGCTCTACCGCGATTGCCAGGTCGCCTGGGACGAGCGCGACCGCGCCCGGCTGGCCGAGCTCGTGGGCACCGACCTGCTGGCCGAGTGGACGCGCCGGCTGGACGACTTCGACGCCAAGGGCTGGCACAACCGCGTCGAGGTCAAGGGCGACCCGGTGATCGAGTACCTCGGCCTCGTCAACCGCGAGGACGAGGACGACGACCGCGTGGTCGTGCGGATCAGCGCCCACCAGCGCGACTTCATCGAGACCGCCAACGGCGGCAAGGTCCTCAAGGACGGCGCCAAGACCGAGGAGGTCGACGTCGCCGAGTGGTGGACGCTCGCCCGGCACGACGACCGCTGGATCTGCGTGTCGATCGAGCAGGACGCCGAGGGCGTCCACCACCTCGACGACAAGCTCGTCACGACCCCGGACGCCGACGAGCAGGCGCTGCGCGACGACTCGCTGGTCGAGCTCGCCACCGCCGACGCCGCGCCGGCGACGCGTCAAGACGGCCGAGATCGCCGACCTCGATTTCGACGGCGACGCCCGCGCCGCCGCGCTCGACCTGTCGCTGGCCGACGCGCGCTTCGCCCCCGACGTGCTGGAGATCGCCGTGCGCCGCGCGGTCGCCGGCTGGGCCGAGGCGGTCGACGGCGACGACAAGGCGCTGCTCGCGGTGGCACATCCCGACGCGCTCGAGGCGCTGCTGCACCCGGGCGACCCGGACGGCCGCACCCGCCTCGTGGTCCGCGGCCCGGTCGTCGAGAAGGTGCGCATCACAAACCTCGACGCCGCCGCCGATCCCGCGCAGATGACCGTCGAGGTGACGGTCAGGGGCCGCCGCTACATCGAGGACCGCGCCACGGCCGAGGTCCTCTCTGGTTCCCAGTCGACCGAGACGACCTTCACCGAGCACTGGACGCTCGCCATCGACGGCCCCGAGGCCGACCCGTGGCGGATCGTCGACGCCGCCGCCCCGCTCGCCCGCTAGCGGCGACTGCTGCTTTCGGTAAGAAGCGGGTGTGGCGGGGACGGGCAGTTAGGGGGTGTGAGCGGTTGCGGTGGCGCCAACCCGCGCGCTCTTCGCAAGCAACCGGGGGTGTCGTGGGACCCTCACGAAAGGGGTGTGCCTCGGAACTTGCGCCCAGCGAAAGCTGCGGGGCACACCCCCGACCACGCTCCCTAACTGCGAACGCGAGTCACAGAACACGCACGCACCTGCGGCACAACAGCATCGGCCCGCTACTAGACCTCGACGACGACCGGCAGGACCATCGGCCGGCGGCGCAGGCGCTCGTAGACCAGCTCGGCGAGGTCGTCGTGGAGGACCTTCTGGAGCAGGTCGATCTCGCGGATCTCGTCCTTGGCCGCGCGGGCCAGCGAGCGCTCGACGGTGTCGCGCAGGTCGTCGAGCAGGCCCTCGGCGTCCTCGGGATAGGGCACGCCTCGGAAGATCACCTCGGGATCGGCGACCGAGGAGCCGTCCTGCTCGGAGATCGTGGCCACGACCACGAAGATCCCGTCGTTGGAGAGCATGCGGCGGTCGCGCAGCGCCACGTCGGTGGGGTCGCCGATGTCCATGCCGTCGACGAAGATCATCCCGGCCTGCTCGCGATCGCCCCATGCGGCCTTGCCGTCCTTGCCGATCTCGAGCGGGAGGCCGTTCTCGCCGCCGAAGATCCGGTCGGACTCGATGCCGAGCGACTCGGCCAGCTTGCCGTGCAGGCGGATGCGCTTGTAGTCGCCGTGGAACGGCATCACGTAGCGCGGCTTGACGAGGTTGAGCATCAGCTTGATCTCCTCGCCGAAGCCGTGCCCGGACGCGTGGATCGCGGCGTCACGGGTCGTGATCACGTCGCAGCCGATGTGGAAGAGCCGGTCGACGGTCTCGTTGACCGCTCGCTCGTTGCCGGGAATCGGCGTGGCGCTGAAGACCACGGTGTCGCCGCTGTGGAGCTCGACCTGCGGGTGGTCGTCGTGGGCCATGCGCCGCAGGGCGGACATCGGCTCGCCCTGGGAGCCGGTCGACATGATGACCAGCCGCTCCTCGGGGAAGTCGGAGATCTCGCGGGGCTGGACGAGCATGCCCTCGGGCACGTCGATGTGCCCCAGCGAGCGCCCGATGTTGACGTTCTTGCGCATCGAGCGGCCCACGAGCGCGACCTTGCGATCCAGCGCGGCAGCCGCGTCGACGACCTGCTGGACGCGGTGGATGTTCGAGGCGAAGCTCGTCACGACGATCCGCCCCTCGCAGCGCGCGAAGACCTCCTCGAGCTTGGGCCCGACGACGGACTCGCTGGGTGAGAACCCCGGCCGGTCGGCGTTGGTCGAGTCCCCGCAGAGCAGCAGGATCCCCTCGCGGCCCAGCTCGGCCAGGCGCCCGACATCGGCCGGCACGCCGTCGACAGGCGTCTGGTCGAACTTGTAGTCGCCGGTGATCAGGACGGTCCCGAGGTCGGTGTGGATCGCCACCGCGCACGCGTCGGGGATCGAGTGGGTCATGTGGATCAGCTCGACGTCGAACGGGCCGAGCTTCAGCGGCTCGCCGGGGTCGACGTCGGTGACCGGCACGTCCTTGAGCCGGTGCTCGTCGAGCTTCGAGCGCGCCATCGCCATGGTCAGCTTGCCTCCGAAGACCGGCAGGTCGACGCCGAGCTCGCGCTGGAGGAAGGGCAGACAGCCGAGATGGTCCTCGTGCCCGTGGGTGACCACGATGCCCTCGATGTCCTCGACCCGGTCGCGCAGGTAGGCGAAGTCGGGCAGCACGAGGTCGATGCCCATCATCTCGGCCGTCGGGAACCTCAGGCCCACGTCCACGACGAGGATCCGCCCGTCGAGCTCGACGACGGTCATGTTCTTGCCGATCTCCCCCAGCCCGCCGAGGGGGAGCACACGTAGCGAACCGCTGCTCACGCGGCGGTCAGGACTCCGTGATGCTCGAGCGCGGCGCGCACCAGCTCGGTGCGCTCCTCGTCGGCCTCCACCAGCGGCAGGCGCAGGCGCGCCGAGCACAGCCCGATCAGCTCGCAGGCCTTCTTGATCGGGATCGGGTTGTGCCAGCCGGTGGCGGCGTAGACGTCCTGGAGTCCCGCATCGATATCCGCCCGCTTGTCGGGCTCGTCGAGCATCTGGCGCATCTCGTCACCCACGACGTGGCTGGCGACCAGGATCCCGCCGGCCCCGCCGAGGTCGAGCACGCGCGCGAACGTGTTGTCGTTGCCGGCGTAGAGGTCGAGCCCGTCGATCAGCGCCAGCGCGTCGTCGTTGGCCTGCTTGACCCCGCTGATGTTGTCGATCTGCCCGAGCCGCGCCAGGAGGTCGTTGGGGATGTCGAGCGACGTCCGCGACGGGATGTTGTAGAGCAGGATCGGCTTGTCGGTGGCCCGCGCGATCTCGGTGTAGTGGGCCACGAGCCCGCGCGGGTCGGGGCGGTTGTAGTACGGGGTGACCGACAGGATCCCGTCGACTCCCAGCGCGGTGGCGCTCTCGGTCATCTCCATCGCGTGGCGCGTGTCGTTGGAGCCGGTGCCCGCCACCACGGTCTTGCCCTCGGGGCGTTCCGCAACCGTGAGCTCGACCAGCCGCAGGTGCTCCTCGTCGGTCAGCGTCGAGGCCTCCCCCGTGCTGCCGCAGACGACCACGCCGTCGGAGCCGTGCTCGCAGACGTGCTGCAGGACGCGGACGTAGGCCTCCTCGTCGACCTCGCCGCGGTCGTCGAACGGCGTGACGATCGCCGTCAGCATGGCGCCGAGCGCGGGCATGGGCCTGAGTATCGCAAGGCTCCGAGCGGCACGGCGGCTAGCGTCGTGCCGCCATGCCCCCGCCCTCCCTCTGGCGCGCCGGTCCGCTGCGCCTGACGCTGCTGGTGCTGGGTTTGTGGGTCTTCGGTACCGGCGAGGCGTGCATCGTCGCCGCCGGGCTGGGCAACTCGCCGTGGACCGTGCTCGCCCAGGGCGTCGCCAACCACACGCCGATGGGGATCGGCGAGGCGACGATCGCCATCTCGGTCGGAGTCCTCGCGCTCTGGATCCCGCTACGCCAGAGGCCCGGGCTGGGGACGGTCCTGAACGCGATCGTCATCGGGCTGGCGATCGCCGCGATGCTCCCGGTGCTGCCTTCCGATCCCGAACACGTGGGCGCGTGGGGGCTGCTGGCGGGCGGCATCGGCCTCGTCGCGGTCGGCAGCGGCTTCTACCTCGGCGCGCGGCTCGGCCCCGGGCCGCGCGACGGCCTGATGACCGGGCTCAGCGCACGCACCGGCCGCTCTTTGCGGCTGATCCGGACGCTGATCGAGGGCAGCGCCATGATCGGCGGCTTTCTGCTCGGCGGGCGCATCGGCGTCGGGACGGTGGCCTTCGCCGCGCTCGTCGGGCCCGGCGTGCAGGCCGCGCTGGGCATCATCGGCCCGCGGATGCCCCGGTAACCGCCCCACCCGCCCGGGGCGGGTTGGTCTGCTTCGCGGGCTAGGTTCGGATCGTGGAGTCGCTGAAAGCCGAGGTCATGGCGGTGCGCTGGAGCGGCGACGACTTCGCCGTGATCGCCGCCGTGACCGACGACGGTGAGGAGGTCACGCTCACCGGCGCGCTCGCCCACGTCCACGAGGGCGAGTCGCTCGAGCTGCGCGGGGCGTGGCGCGAGCACCCGCGCCACGGCCGCCAGTTCGTCGTCGAGCACGTGCGCATCGCCCCGCCTGCGTCGGAGGACGCCCTGCTCGCCTATCTGGCCTCGGTCAAGCACGTGGGCCCGCGCGGCGCCGCGTGGTTGCTCGAGCGCCATGGCGCGAGCGTGCTCGAGGCCGTCGACCAGGACCCGGGCGGCAGTCTGGGCGCGGTGCCGGGAATCGGGCGCCGCCGGCTCCCGGACGCCGTGCGCTCCTGGGAGCACCGTGGCGGCGAGCGCGCGATCCGGCTGTTCCTCGACGAGCACGGCGTCCCCGCCGCCGCGGCTTCGCGGCTGATCCGGGCGCTCGGCCCCGGCGCGATCGAGCAACTGCGCACCGATCCGTACGCCGCCACCGACGTCGACGGCATCGGATTCGCGACAGCCGACGCGCTCGCCCGCGCGCTGGGGCTGCCGGCCGACGACCCCGCGCGGCTGGACGCCGGGATCGTCCACGCGCTGCGCGAGGCGGAGGCCGACGGCCACTGCAATCTGCCGCGCGTCGACCTGACCGAGCGCGCCGCGCGGCTGCTTCTGGCTCCCGCGGACGCCGTCGCGGCGCGCATCGGCACGCTGGGCGCGGCGGGCCGGCTCGTGCTCGACGGCGGGCGGATCGTCGATCCGGCGATCGACGGGATCGAGCGGCGCCTCGCGCGCAAGGTCACGGAACTGCTCGACTCCGATCCGGTGCTCGAGGCGCCGGACGAGCGGCCGGCGGGCGAAAGGCTGTCTGCGGACCAATGGCGGGCGATCGTGCAGGCCCACGAGCACCGGCTCTCGATCCTCACCGGAGGCCCGGGCACCGGCAAGACGTTCGCCATGCGCGCGCTTGTCGACGCCGTGCGCGCGAAGCGCCGGCGCGTGAAGCTCTGCGCTCCGACCGGCAAGGCCGCGCGGCGCCTCGCCGAGAGCACCGGCCACGAGGCCACCACGATTCACCGCCTGCTCGAGTGGTCGGGCGAGGAGGGCGGCTTCACGCGCGACGAGTCAGACCCGATCCCCGGCGCGGATCTGCTCGTGGTCGACGAGGCGTCGATGCTGTCGCTGCGGCTCGCCGACGCGCTGCTGCGGGCCGTCGGCCCACGCACCCACGTGCTGCTCGTCGGCGACGCCGACCAGCTGCCGCCGGTCGGTGCCGGCCGCGTGCTCGACGACCTGCTCGACAGCGGCGACGTCCCTTCGGTCGCGCTCACCGAGATCTTCCGCCAGGCCCGCCGCTCGCTGATCGTCCGCGCCGCGCACGCGATCAACCACGGCGAGCAGCCGCCGACGCGCCCCGACCAGCCCGACGACCTGCGCGACTTCTTCGTCGTCCGGCGCGGCTCGTCGGCCGAGCTGTTCGAGGAGGCGGTCTCGCTCGCGGCCGCGCGCCTGCCCGCCCACTACGAGCTCGACCCGGCCGCCGACGTGCAGGTCCTCTCTCCCATGCACCGCGGGCCGGCCGGGATCGACGCGCTCAACGCCGAGCTGCGCGCGCGTCTGAACCCCGACGGCGAGCCGGTCGCCGGCACCACCCTGCGCGTGGGCGACCGCGTCGTCCAGACGGTGAACGACCACGAGCGCGAGCTGATGAACGGCGAGACGGGCGTGCTCGTCTCCTTCACGCGCGATCCCGATCGCGTCCTGCTCGCCACCGACGACGGCCGGCGCGTCTCGCTGCCGATCGACGCGCTGGCCACGATCCGGCTTGCCTACGCGATGTCGGTGCACAAGGCCCAGGGCAGCAGCGTTCCGGCCGTGGTCGTCGTGCTCGACGCCGCCCACCACGTGATGCTGACCCGCAACCTCCTCTACACGGCGGTGACCCGCAGCGAACGGGTCTGCGTCGTCGTCGCCCGCCCCGACGCGCTGGCGGTCGCGCTGCGCACCGCCCAGGGTCGCGCGCGCCACACCCGCCTGGCCGAACTGGTCCGCGGGAGCTAGCGCCCGCCGGGCCTGGCGCTAGCCTGCGCGCCCATGCGACTGCCCCGGACTCTGCTCCTCGCTCCCCTGCTCGCCCTCGCCGCTACCGCGGCTCTGGGTGCAGCGCCGGCGTCTGCGGTGACCGTCAAGTGCGGCCTGAAGCGCCACACGTTCATCTTCCTGCCCAAGGGCAACCGCGCCAACGCCCTGCCCCACATGGACTTCTACACGCTGACCCGCTCGTTCACCGGGCGCAACCGGCTGGGCTCGATCGACCGCGAGGGCGGCGGCAGCTTCAAGCCGCGCTGCCGGCGCGTCGGGCAGATCAACACGTTCCGCCCCGTCACCAGGGCGCGGCGCACCACCCGGCCGACCGAACTGCGTTGCGGGTTCCCGAGCACCGCGACGTTCGCGGTGCATCCGATCAGCGACGAGGACGAGGAGCTCGGCATCCATGTGCTCCTCGGTGGGCGATCAGTGCTGTCCGCGGCCCTCTATGACGACAAGCCGCCAGTCCTCAGCTACGACAAGGTCTTCTGCCACGGGTCGCGGTTCCCCTAGCGGGGATCGTCGCCGCGCAGCGCGTCGGTGAACCGCTTGGGCACGGCCGCGTCGTCGCCCTCCTCCCACACCGTCACGACGACCAGCTCGCCCGAACCCGGCCGGCAGATGTAGAAGAGGTCGCGCCGCTGCAGGTCGCGGACGCGGATCGTCGCGCGGTCGGCCTCCTCGAACCGCCCCGCCTCCAGCGCCAGCCTGACGCGCCCGGCGATCTCGGTCTTGGGCTCGAGCGTGCCGCGCACGCGCTGGCGGAAGCGGTCGGCCGCGTGATCGGTGACGGCGACGAGCACCGCGCCGGCGCTCAGTCGGAGAGCAGGTGCTCGAGGCCCACCAGCGGCGAGCCGGGCAGGTCGCCCACGCGCCGGATCGCCAGCAGCACACCGGGCATGAACGACTCGCGGTCGACGGAGTCGTGGCGGATCGTCAGCGTCTGGCCGACGTCGCCGAGGATGACCTCCTGGTGGGCGACCAGCCCCGGCAGGCGCACCGAGTGGATCGGCACGTCGCCCTGCATCAGCTCGGCGGTCCGCTTGGCGGTCCCCGACGGGGCGTCGACCTTGCCGTCGTGATGCAGCTCGACGATCTCGGCTCGGGCCAGGTGCCGAGAGGCCTCGGCGGCGAAGCGCATCATCAGCACCGCGCCGATGGCGAAGTTCGGGGCGACGAACACGTTCGCGCCCGTCCAACCCGTCGAGCTCGGCGGCGTCGAAGCCCGTCGAGCCGACGACGACGTGAACCCCCGAGTCGACCGCCGCGCGGATCGCGGGCAGCACGGCGTCGGGCGTCGTGAAGACGACCAGCACGTCGGCGCCGTCGAGCACGTCCTCGACCTGCGTCCCGAGCGCCGGGTCGGCCCGGCCGGTGAGCACCA
Organism: uncultured Actinomycetes bacterium; assembly: GCA_963825415.1. GTDB lineage: Bacteria > Actinomycetota > Thermoleophilia > Solirubrobacterales > Solirubrobacteraceae > BP-464. Next base: position 160,881 of record CAWGTD010000013.1, read on the forward strand.
TGTCGTCGGCCGACTTCGACAGCGCCGCAGACGGTCTCCCCCATGCGCCCCGCGGCGCCGGCGACCGCGACGCGGATGCTCACGCCGCGGACTCCGCCAGCGCGCCGGACACCGGCTCGAGCGCGGCGCGGAACGCGGCCTCGTCGCCACCGATCCCCGCGGCGCTCAGGCGGTCGGGCGCCCACAGCGCCGCTGCCAGCTCGCGCAGGTCGTCCAGGGTCACGGCCTCGATGCGCTCGACGACCTCGTCGACGGTCAGCAGCGGGATCCCCGCCAGCACCGACGACCCAAGCCGGTTCATGCGCGCCGCCGTGGACTCGAGCGCCAGGACCATCCGCCCCTTGACGTTCTCCTTGGCCCGGTGGAGCTCCTCGGCGGTCGCGGGCTCTTCCTGCAGCCGCTCGAGCTCGCCGGCCACGACGCGCAACGCCTCGCCGACGTTGTCCGGGCGCGTGCCGACGTAGAGGCCGACCTGGCCGGTGCCCGCGTACGTGGACTGGTAGGAGTAGACCGCGTAGGCCAGGCCGCGGCGCTCGCGGACCTCCTGGAAGAGCCGCGACGACGGCGGTCCCTCCGAAGATGTTGTCGAGCACGCGCAGGGAGAAGCGGCGCTCGTCGTCGCGGGCGATGCCCGGCGCGCCCAGGCAGATGTGCACCTGCTCGGTCGGCTTGGCGACGAACAGCGTCCGCGCGCGCTCGCCCTCGGGCGGGCCGGGCAGCTCCGGAGCCGCGTTTTCCGCCCGCTCGCGGCCGCGTCCGCGTGACCAGCTCGACGATCGCGTCGTGGTCGAGGTTGCCGGCGGCGGCCACGACGACGTTGCCGGGGACGTAGCGGGCGTGATGGAAGGCGGACAACCGGGCGGCCGCCACCTCGCCGACCACCTCGGCGCGGCCGATGATCGGCCGGCCCAGGGGGTGTCCGCCGAAGACCGCCTCGCCGATGACGTCGAAGACCTTGTCCTGCGGGTCGTCCTCGTACATCGCGATCTCCTCGAGGACGATCTCGCGCTCGTTGTCGAGGTCCTCCGCCGGCGAATCGCGGGCGCCAGACCATGTCGGCCATGACGTCGAAGGCCTCTTCGAGGTGCTCGTCGATCACGCGGGTGAAGACCGACGTCGTCTCCTTGCCGGTGCCCGCGTTGAGCTCGGCGCCCATCGTGTCGAAGAGCTGGTCGATCTCCAGCGACTCGAAGCGATCGGTGCCCCGGAAGAGCATGTGCTCGACCAGGTGCGAGAGGCCCGCCTCGTCGGTGGCCTCCCCCACCGAGCCGGTGCCGATCCAGAACCCGAGCGCGACCGAGCGCACGGAGTCCATGCGCTCGGTGACGACCCGGACCCCGGGATGCCCGGGATCCGGATCCACCTCGGTCAGGCGGTGCTCTTCCTGCACCGCCTGAACCTACTCGGGCCGGTCGGAGCCGCTGCGGTGCCGCGGGCGGCCGGAGCCGCGCGACCCACGATCGCCGCCGCCGCCACCGCCGCCATCGCGGCGGGGGCCACGATCACGGTCGCGACGCGGGGCGCCACCGTTGCCGCCGCCACCACCGCCGCCGCCGACGGAGGCGAGCTCCTCGGCGGACTTGCCGGCGACCTCGGGATCCTCGGCGAGGCGCAGGCCGATGCGGCCGCGCTCGCGGTCGACCTCGACCACGCGGACCTTGACATCGTCGCCGCGGTTGAGCACGTCCTCGACGGTGTCGACCCGCTGACCGGGCGACACGTTGGAGATGTGCAACAGACCGTCGGTGCCCTTGGCCAGCTCGACGAACGCGCCGAAGGTGGTCGTCTTGACGACCTTGCCGTCGAACTCGTCGCCGACCTCGACCTCCTTGGTCATCGAGGTGATGCGATCGCGCAGGGCCTCACCCAGCTCGCCGTTGGCGGAGTAGATGAGCACGGTGCCCTCGTCGTTGACGTCGATCTGGGACTCGAACTCGTCGGAGAGGCCGCGAATCGTCTCGCCGCCCTTGCCGATGAGCAGGCCGATCTTCGAGGGATCGATCTGGACCTGGAGGATCCGCGGGGCGTACTTCGACAGCTCCGAGGCCGGGGCCGGGATCGCCTCGTTCATCTGCCCGAGGATGTTCAGCCTCGCCTCGCGCGCCTGCGTGAGCGCGTCACGCAGGATGTCGAACGTCACACCGGTGATCTTGATGTCCATCTGCAGGGCGGTGATGCCGTCCTGCGTGCCGGCGACCTTGAAGTCCATGTCGCCGAGGTGGTCCTCGACGCCGGCGATGTCGGTGAGGACGGTGTAGTCGTCGCCCTCCTTGATGAGCCCCATCGCGATGCCCGCGACCGGCGCCTTGATCGGCACACCGGCCTGCATCAGCGACAGCGACGAGCCGCAGACCGAGGCCATCGACGACGAACCGTTGGACTCCAGGATGTCGGAGACCACGCGGATCGTGTACGGGAACTCCTCGATCGACGGGATCATCGGCACCAGCGCCCGCTCGGCCAGCGCGCCGTGACCGATGTCGCGGCGCTTGGGTCCGCGCATGAAACCGGCCTCGCCCACGCTGAAGGGCGGGAAGTTGTAGTGGTGCCAGTAGTACTTCTTGGTCTCCAGCCCGAGCGTGTCGAGCCGCATCTCCTCCTTGAGCGTGCCGAGAGCGACCACGCTGAGGGCCTGGGTCTGTCCACGGGTGAACAGGGCCGAGCCGTGCGTGCGCGGAGCGATGCCGACCTCGATGTCGATCGGCCGGATCTCCTTCTCGGAGCGCCCGTCGGGACGCTGCTTGCTGACCGCGATCCGCTGGCGGATCATGGTCTTCTCGAGACGGTCGAACGCGAGCTGCGCGTTCTGGCGCGCCTCCGAATAGGTCTCGGAGCCCGGGTCGCCGGAGTACTGGGTCGAGGACCTCTTCCTCGACCTTCTTGGTCGCGTCCTGGCGCTCGAGCTTGTCGACCACCTGGGTGGCCGCGTCGAGCGCGCCACCGTGGCTGGCCTTGATCTGCTCGAGCAGGCCCTCGTCGATCTGCGGCGCCTCGACCTCGCGCTTGGGCTTGCCGACCTTCTCGGCCAGCTCGCGCTGCAGCGCACAGATCTTCTTGATCGCCTCGTGGGCGATGTCGAGCGCGTCGAGGATCTCGGCCTCGGGGATCTCGTTGGCCCCGGCCTCGACCATCAGGATCGCCTCTTCGGTGCCGGCCACGACGAGGTCGAGGTCGTTGCCCTCGAGGAGAGCCTCCTCGGAGGGGTTCACGACGAAGTTGCCGTCGATCTTGCCGATGCGCACCGACCCCACCGGGTGGGGCAGCGGCACGTCGGAGATCATCAGCGCCGCGGAGGCGCCGTTCATCGCGAGGATGTCGTAGGGATGGACGTGGTCGATGCTCAGCGGGATTGCCACCAGCTGAGTCTCGAAGTGCCAGCCCTTGGGGAACAGCGGCCGGATCGGCCGGTCGATCATCCGGGCGGTCAGGGTGCCCTTCTCGCCTGCGCGACCCTCGCGCTTGAAGAACGAGCCGGGGATCTTGCCCGCGGCGTACATGCGCTCTTCGACGTCGACGGTGAGCGGCAGGAAGTCGACATCGCGGAGATTGCCGACCGTTGCGGTGCTGAGGACCATCGTCTCGCCCTGGCGGACGACGACGGCGCCGGAGGCCTGCTTGGCCATCTTGCCGGTTTCGAACGAGATTTCGCTACCAGCGATCTCGACGGAAACCGTCGTCACGGCGTCACTACTCATATGTACCTACCTTCTGGGCCCGCCCTTCGGTCGGCGGGCGCGGTTGCGTCTCTTTTCTGAATCCGAACCCGGTCATCCTAGCGCCGCAACCCAGGCCGCAGAGGGCGCCCCGGGGTGCAGCTCGCCCGCCACGACGAGGGTCGGCGTCGTCACCACCCCGGCCCTCACCGCCTCGCGCACGTCGCGCGTGACCCGCTCGGCGATCGCCGGCGAACGCCGGTCGGCGTCGAAGCGCTCCACGTCGAGACCGAGCGCCCGCGCGCGCTCCCACAGGTGTGGGTCCTCGAGCCGGCCCTGGTCTTCGTAGAGGGCGTCGTGGAACTCCCAGAAGCTTCCCTGCAGCGCCGCCGCCTCGGCCGCGTGGGCGAGCGGGAGCGACCGCGGGTGCTTGGCGCGCAGTGCGAAGTGCCGGAAGGCCAGGCGGAGCTCGGAGGCCTTCAGCCGGTCGTGCGCCACAGCGCAGCGCGGACAGGCGAAGTCCGCGTAGAAGACGACCAGCGGCCCCGGCGCCGGGCCACGCACGTGGTCGTCGTCCCGCAGGGAAGGGACGGGGGCGGACCGCAGATCGGCCAAGCCCCCAGTATCGCGTCAGGCGCGGGCGCCGCGAGCGCCGGCGCGCTCGCGCTAGGCGCGGACGGCCAGGCCGTCGAAGATCAGGTTGGCGCCGGGCAGCACCCCTGGGTGCTCGCCCTCCCAGCTCCATTGCACGACGCCCTCCGGATTCACGATCACGAGCGCGCGGTTGGACACACCGGTCGGCTCGAAGTACACGCCGAACGCGCGCGAGGCCTCGCCCTTGGGCTCGAAGTCGCTGAGCTGCGGAATGCTCACGCCCAGCGACTCGCGGAAGGCGGTCTGTGACTCGGTCTGGTCGCAGGAGACGGCGATGACGCGGGCGCCCTGCGCGGCGATCTCCTCCAGCACCTCCTCGTAGACCTGCAGCTGGTTGGTGCAGACCGAGCTGAACGCGGCCGGGTAGAAGACCAGGACCGTCGTGTGATCGAGAAGGTCGGCCCGGGTGAAGTCCCCGCCGTCCTCTGTGCGCAACCTGAACTCGGGCGCGGACGTGCCGGCCGCGAGGACGCTCACCGCCGGAGCCCGAGCTCCTTGATCAGGGCGCGATAGCCCTCGAGGTCCTTCTTGTGCAGGTAGTTCAGGAGCCGGCGGCGCTGGCCGACGAGCATCAGCAGCCCGCGGCGCGAGTGGTGATCCTTCTTGTGCGCGCGCAGGTGCTCGGTGAGCGCGTTGATGCGCTCGGTGAGCAGAGCGATCTGCACGCGCGTGTTGCCGGTGTCGGCGTCGTTGGCGCCGAACTTGGCGGTCAGCTCGCGCGTGCGCTCGGGGGTCAGCGTGGGCATGCGACGCCGGAGGGTAGCAGTCAGCCGATGACCGCTCGGGCGGCTTCGACGTCCCGTCCCATCTGCTCTACGAGGGCGTCGACGCTCTCGAATCGGCGCTCGCCGCGCAGCCGTTTGAGGAACTCGATGCGCAGCCGGCTGCCGTACAGGTCGCCCTCCCAGTCGATGAGGTAGGCCTCGATCAGCTCGCCGCGGCCGGTCTCGAACTGGGGCCGCACGCCGACGTTGACGGCGGCCGGCACGCCGTCGGCGACCGCCGCGTAGACGCCGTGGCCGGGCACCACATAGCCGTCCGGCGGGACCAGGTTCGCGGTCGGGAAGCCGAGCGAGCGGCCGCGCTCGTCGCCGTGCACGACCTCGCCGCTCAGCGCGAAGGGCGCGCCCAGCAACCGGCCGGCGTATTCGACCGCGCCGCCGAGGACCAGGCCGCGGATGTGGCTGGACGAGACGACCTCGCCGTCGACCTCCAGCAGCGTCTCCACCTGGACCTCGAAGCGGCCGTCGGCGCGCAGCAGGTCGACGTCGCCCTGCGCCTTGTGGCCGAAGCGGAAGTTCTCCCCCACGGCCACGCGCGTGGCTTGCAGTGTCCCGACGAGGACGTCGTCGATGAACTCCTGCGCGCTGCGCGCCGCGAAGTCGCGGTCGAACGGGATGATCACGAGCTCGTCGACGCCCTCCGAGGCGATCAGCTCGGTCTTGCGATCCAGCGTCGTCAGCAGCCGCGGCGCCGCCTGCGGGGCGACGACGGCGACCGGGTGGGGATCGAACGTCAGCACCGTGTCGCTGCCGGCGATCACCCGCCGGTGGCCCAGGTGGACCCCGTCGAACGTCCCGACCGCCACGCGACGCGGCCGAGCCTCGGCATCGGACAGCCGCGTGACCCTCACCCGCGGAACCCTACGACGGGCTTGAGCACGCCGTCCTGGTTGGGCTCGGCGATCGCGACCGCGCCGGCCTCGTCGACGAGCAGCGTCGGGCCCTCGCCGCGAGCTTCGACCGCCCGCCCGTGCGCGGCCGCGCGCGCCGCGTCGCCCTCGAGCTCGAGCCTCGGCAGGAACGCCAGCGACTCCTCCAGGCCGATCAGCCCGGCGAGCTCGTCGGGCCGCCCCGCCTGCGCCACGGCGAACGGCCCGATCGCGGTTCGCCGCAGCGCTTCGCAGTACGCATCGCCGAGTGCGGCAATCAGGCTGCGGACGTAGGTGCCCGACGAGCACTCGATGACGAACCCGCGCCGGTCGCCTTCGCGCCAGAGCTCCTCGAAGCGGTCGACCACGACCGTCCGTTCGGCCGTCTCGACCACCTCCCCCGCCCGGGCCAGCGCGTAGGCGCGGCGCCCGCCGATCTTCACCGCCGAATACGCGGGCGGCCGCTGCCTGACATCCCCCACCGGCAACTCGAGGTCGCCCTGCGGCACGACGCCGGTTTCGGTGATCTCGCCCTCCGGGTCGCCGGTCGTCGACACCGCACCGAACCGCGCCACCACCTCGTAGGTCTTCGGCAACTCCATGAGGTAGCGCTGGACACGGGTGGCGCGGCCGACGAGCACGAGCAGCAGGCCGGTGGCGAACGGGTCGAGCGTGCCCGCGTGTCCGACGCGCGCACGCTCGCCGGTCTCCGCGCGCACCGCGCGCCGCGCCACGGCGACCATGTCGTGCGAGGTCTTGCCGGCCGGCTTGTCGCAGAGCAGGACCCCGTCCATGGCCGCCATCATGCCGCGCCCGCGCGGCGAAACCGGATCAGGCGTTGTCGCCGGTGACGATGATGCGCCCCTGCATCGTCGTCGGGTGAAGCGTGCAGACGAAGCGGATCGTGCCGGCGGTGTGCAGCACCACGGAGAACGCGTCGCCGCGAGGGATGCGATCCGAAGCGAACAGCGGGATCAAGCCGCTGCGGGCGCCGACGTCCTCGTAGACCGTGTGGACGACGTCGTCGCGGTTGACGAACCGCACCGCGTCGCCCGTCTTGACGTTGACGACCGATGGCGAGAACTCCAGGCCCTGCATCTTCACCGTGTCGGTGACCGTCGCGGTGCCGGTGCCGGGCGAATCGGCCGGCTCCTGCGTGCCACCGGCCTGCGAGAGCTCGACCTTGGTGGACTGGTTCTTCGGGATCAGCGCCTCGCGCTCCTCGGGCTTGTCGGTGCCGGGACCGTTGGCGATCACCACGCCGATACCGGCCGCCACGACGACGAGCGCTACTGCCACAAGCCTCCCCACGGCGGGGACCTTAGTGCGACGTTGTGGCGGATGTCGAAGTACCGTTTCGCCGATGCATCCTCAGCCGCTGCTCCTCGACCGCCCGTTCGCCGCCCAGCTGCTCCTCGCGGTGGTCGTCCCGGCCCTTTACGGCTTGCTGACCGGGTTCCTGCTGGGAGTCAACGAGGCGGCCTACCTGGTCCTGTCGCTGCTGGGCGTCGCGGGCGGCATCTTCGCCGGCTACGACCACCTCGGCGCGGACGAGGGCTTCGTTCGCGGGATCTGCGGCGGCCTGCTCTTCGGGGTGTTCATCCTCGTCGGCCACTCGATCTTCGGCCAGCAGGCCGAAGCCAAGCTCCCGGACCCGCACGGGGTCCTGGTCGCGATCACGACGGTGCTCGGGGCGATCTTCGGCGCGATCGGCGGTGCGCGGCGCGCCAAGCGCGAGCAGCGCACAAGCGGCGAAGCCGCGACCGCTTAGCGCGTCCTAGGCGTCGAGCTGCGCGGCGACACGCTCGCGCAGGAACTCGACGAGCTGCTGCTCGCCCAGCGTGGTGGTGAAGCCCGCGGCCCGGCGGTGCCCGCCGCCTCCGCCCTCGCGCGCGATCATCGAGACGTCGATCTCGCCGTCGGTCGAACGCAGCGAGACCTTCTTGCGGCCTTCGCCCGCCTCGTCGACCAGCTCGCGGGCGAGCGCGGCGACCTTCGTGCCGGTCACCGAGCGCAGGTGGTCGATCACGCCCTCGGAGTGGCTGTCCTCGGCGCCGGCCAGCCGGAAGTCGTCGCGGGTCAGCAACGCCAGCGTCAGCCGGCCGTCGTCGTAGCGGCGTACGTGGGCCAGCGCCCGCCCGAGCAGCTCGAGCTTGGCGTACGGCATGCCCTCGTAGAGCCGGCGGTAGATGGCGTGGACGTCGACGCCGGCGTCGATCAGGTCGGCCGCCATCACATGTGCGCTCGCGCCGGTGTTCTCGTACATGAACTTGCCGGTGTCGGTGACCAACCCGACGTAGAGCGCCTCGGCGATCTCCGACGTCGGCTTGACGCCGAGCTCGTGCATCAAATCCCAGACGATCTCCGCCGTGCACGAGGCGTCGGAGACGACGTGGTTGACGTCGCCGAACATCGTGTTGTCGTGATGGTGGTCGAGGTTGAGGATGTGCGAGCCGAAGCGCTGCACGACGTCGACGGGCACCCGGTCGATGTTGCCGCAGTCGAGGAAGATCACCACGCGGCCGTCGACGTCCTCGGGAAGCTCTGAGGTCATGCCGTCGAGGTCGAAGAAGCTGTACTCGTAGGGCAGCGGCAGCTCCTCGGCCGCGAGGAACATCACCGAGTCCTTGCCGAGCGCCGTGAGCACACCGTGCATGGCCACCAGTGAGCCGAGCGCGTCGCCGTCCGGGTGCTCATGGGTCACGAGCACGAACTGCTGCCCCGAGCGGATCTCCTCCAGGGCACGCTCCCTGGACTCGACGGCGACGTTCACGCGTCTTCCGGCGGGTCGACGTTTGAAAGCAATCGTTCGACGCGGTCGGCGCGGCGCGCCGTGTCGTCCTCCTCGAACAGGAGCTGCGGGGTGTGCTTCAGGCGCAGCTCGTCGGCCACGCGACGCTGCAGGAAGCCGTGGGCCGACTGCAGCCCCTCGAGGCTCTCCTGGCGCTCGGGGTCGGTGCCGAGCACGCTGACGAACACGCGTGCATGGCGAAGGTCTGGGCTGGTTTCGACTGCGGTCACGGTCACGAAACCGACACGCGGATCCTTGACATCGCGCGTCAGTGCGTCGCTGAGTACTTCCCGCATCGCCTCGTCCACTCGGCGCATGCGGTCGGGGCTCATGCTACCCCCCGAAGGTCTTCCCAGGACGCCAGCGTTCGCTGGACGCTGACGCCCTGCGGGTAGCGAGCGTCCAGCCACGCCTCCAACGCGTCGACCTCGCGGTCCAGGAACGCCGGCGAGCCGGAACACAGCGCCGCGGCAAGGGTCGCGCGCTGCCAGAGGTCGTGGTGGTCGACCTCGGCGACGGCGGCGCCAAGCCGCCTGTGCAGATGCGCCTTGACCGGCTGCAGCTCGCTTCGCTTGGCCTTCAGACTCGCCGCGTCGGGGAAGTGCAGCTCGATGCGGAGCAGGGCGACGAACGCGTCGCTCATCTCGGTCGCAGCCTCAGACGGTGAGCTCGCGCTCGACCTGCCGCGTCTCGTAGACCTCCAGGACGTCGCCCTCCTTGACGTCCTGGAAGTTCTCCAAAACGATGCCGCACTCGAACCCGGCCGCCACCTCGCGCACGTCGTCGTTGAAGCGGCGCAGGCTGGCGATCGTCGTGTCGTAGATGACGGTGCCGTCGCGCACCAGGCGGACCTTCGCCCCACGACGGACGTTGCCGTCGGTGACGTAGGAGCCGGCGATCGTGCCGATCCGCGAGGCGCGGAAGGTCTGGCGAATCTCGACGGTGCCGACGGTCTCCTCGACCTCCTCGGGCTCGAGCATGCCCTCCATCGCGGCGCGCAGGTCGTCGAGCGCCTTGTAGATGACCGAGTACGTCCGGATCTGGACGCCCTCGTGCTCCGCGACCGCCGCCGCGTCGCCGACGGGGCGGACGTTGAAGCCGATCACCACGGCGTCGGAGGCCGACGCCAGCATGACGTCGGACTCGGTGATCCCGCCGACGCCCGTGTGGATGACGTCGACCTGGATCTCCTGCTGGGGCAGCTTGGCGATCTCGTCCTCGAAGGCTTCGACCGAGCCCGAGACGTCGGCCTTGAGAACCAGCGCGAGCTCCTGGGCCTCGCCTTCGCGCACGCGCTTGAAGACGTCCTCGAAGGAGATCTTGCGGCCCGAGCGGCGCGCGAGCATCTCGGTCTTCAGACGCTGAGCGCGCTCGCCGGCGAGCTGGCGGGCGCGGCGGTCGTTCTCGACTGCGCGGAAGGCCTCGCCGGCCTCCGGCACGCCGTCGAATCCGAGGATCTCGACCGGCTCGCCGGGGCGTGCCTTCTTGACCTTCGCGCCGGCGTAGTCCGACATCGCGCGGACCTTGCCCCAGTGCGCGCCGGCGACCAGTGCGTCGCCCACCGAGAGCGTGCCGCGCTGGACGAGCAGCGTGACCACCGGGCCGCGGCCCGGGTCGAGCTTGGACTCGATGACGACCCCCGACGCGTCGGCGTCCGGGTTGGCCTTGATCTCCTGGAGGTCGGCGACGACCTGGATCGTCTCGAGCAGAGCCTCGAGGCCCTCCTTCGTCTTGGCCGAGACGTCGACGAACTCCGTGTCGCCGCCCCAGTCGGAAGGCTGGAGGCCGAGCTGGGTCATCTCGGTGCGCACCCGCGTCGGGTCGGCGCCCTCCTTGTCGATCTTGTTGACCGCGACGAGCATCGGGACCTCCGCCGCCTTGGCGTGGTCGACCGCCTCGCGGGTCTGCGGCTTCACGCCGTCGTCGGCCGCGACCACGATCACCGCGATGTCGGTGACCTGGGCGCCGCGTGCGCGCATGGCGGTGAACGCCTCGTGGCCGGGCGTGTCGAGGAAGGTGATCGCACCGTCGCCGTGATGCACCTGGTAGGCGCCGATGTGCTGGGTGATGCCGCCCGCCTCGCCGGCGGTGACGTCGGTCTGGCGGATCGCGTCGAGCAGCGAGGTCTTGCCGTGGTCGACGTGACCCATGATCACGACGACCGGCGGGCGGTCGACGAGATCGTCGGCCGCGTCGTCCTCGAGCGGCTCCTCGTCGACGTCGTCGGCCGCGTGGATGATCTCGATCTGCTTGTCGAACTCGTCGGCGAGGACCTGGATCGCCTCGTCGGCGAGCGTCTGCGTGAGCGTCGCCATCTCGCCCAGCGTCATCAGCTTCTTGATGAGCTCCGGGGAGCCGACGCCGAGATACTCGGCGACGTCCTTGACGGTCGAGCCCGACCGGATCTTGACGATGTCGGTCCTGGTGTGCGCGTCCTCGGCGATCGGCGCGGCGACCTCTTCGAGGACCTCGCGGCGGCGCCGGCCACGGCGGCGAGTCGGGCGGCGCTGCGGGCCGCCGCCGGGCGGGCCGCCACCGGGGCCACCGGGGCCCGTGCCGCGGCGGGCAGCCTGGGAGTCGATGACGACGCGGCGCCGGCCGGGGCCGCCACCGGGAGCGGTCTCGCCCTTGATCGAGGAACGGTTGGGGCGGCCGCCACTGCTGCTGGGCGTGGAGATGATCCGCGGGCCCTTGCCGGGCGGCGGCGCGTCGGGGTGGCTGCCGGGCACGCTCGGGCCCTTGCCGTCGGGCTCGCCGGGATCGGTCGGAGTTTCGGGGGCGTCGGCGGGCGCCTCGGCCGTCGGCGCGGGGTCAGCAGCGGCGACGGGCTCCTCGACGGGCGCGGCGACCTCGGGCTCTGACGCCGGAGCCTCCGGCTCGGGCGCGGCTGCCTTTGCCTTGGTGGCGGCGGGCTTCTTGGCGGCGGGCTTCTTGGCGGCGGGCGCGGGCGCCTCCGCGGCCTTCGCCTCGGGCGCGGCTGCCTTTGCCTTGGCGGCGGCGGCGGGCTTCTTGGCCGGCTCGGCCTTCTCGGCCTTGGGCTCCTCGGCCTTGGGCTCTGCGGCCGGCTTCGGGTCGGCCTTGGGGGCTCTGGGCGGGACGGCCACCTGCGGCGCGCGCTTGGCCTTCGGCGCCTTCTTGGCCGGGGCGGGTTCCTTCTCGGCCTTCTCGGGCTCAGGCTCGGGCTCGGCGGCCTTCTTGGTCGCGCGGCGCCGAACAGGCCTCGGCTTGGCCTCCTCGGTGGCCGGGCCGGCACCGTTGCCGAGCGCCTTCAGCGCCGCGGCCTCGTCGACGGTCGACGCGGCCGCGCTCACGTCGAGACCTGCCTCCTTGAGGCGGCTGACGACCTCTCGGGACGAGAGGCCATGCTCCTTGGCTATTTCGAAGACGCGTTTGTCGGCCATCAGGCTCGGGGGGATTCTAGGGCGTTGCGCCCAGCCGTCACCGGGCACCAAAGGCGCCTGAGGACGATGGCTGTGGGCCGTTCCGGCTGGCGTACCGCTATGACGCGGGTTCCTGCTCGCCGACGGCCGCGTCCTCGGGGTCGAGGCTCTCGGCAGTCGGCTCGGAGGCCTCGGGCTGCGGCTCCAGGCCGTCGCCGTCGCCGTTGGTCGCCGCCTCGACTCCGATGTCGTCGTCGGCGATCGGCTCCTCCGGCTCGTCCTCGGGCTCGCCGGCGACGTAGTCGCTGTCGGTGCCCTCGAGCTCCTGGTGGACCGGCAGGCCGCAGTAGCGCGAGCCGGGCAGCGAAGCGTTCGGGCAACGGCGGCCCGACGACATGATCGCGGCGCAGCGCCCGCTGGTCTCCTCCTCCTCGTAGCCGCCCTCGGACTCCTCCTGGGCGAACTCGGTCTCGGAGCGGATGTCGATGCGCCAGCCGGTCAGGCGCGCGGCGAGGCGCGCGTTCTGGCCTTCGCGCCCGATCGCCAGCGAGAGCTGGTCGTCGGGGACGACGACGGTCGCCTGCTTGTTGTCGTCGTCGACGAGCACCTCGCGCACGCGTGCGGGCGACAGCGCCTTGGCGACGAAGCGGGCGGGCTCGTCGTTGTAGGGAATGATGTCGATCTTCTCGCCGCGCAACTCGGAGACGACCATGCGCACGCGCGAGCCACGCGGCCCGACGCAGGCGCCGACCGGATCGACTCCGTCGGCGTGCGAGATGACCGCGATCTTCGAGCGGTAGCCGGGCTCGCGGGCGACGTTGGCGATCTCGACCAGGCCGTCGGCGATCTCGGGGACCTCGAGCTCGAACAGCGACTTGATCAGCTCGGGGTCGCGCCGGCTGACGATGATCGACGGCCCCTTCGTCGAGGCCGAGACCTCCTTGATGACCGCCTTGATGCGCTGGTTGTGCTCGTAGCGCTCGCCCTCGACCTGCTCGCCCTTGGGAAGCAGGGCCTCGACGCGCTCGCGCAGCTGGATCAGCGTGTAGCGCGAGTCCTTCTGCTGGACGATGCCGGTGATCAGCTCGCCGACGCGGTCGCGGTACTCCTCGAACATCATGTCGCGCTCGGCCTCGCGGATCCGCTGGAGGATCACCTGCTTGGCGGTCTGGGCGGCGATCCGGCCGAAGTCGTCCGGGGTGACGTCGCGGTCGTCGATCTGGTCCCGGTACTCCTCGAACTTCGCGGGGTCGATCTCGGGATCCTGAGGCTCGATCATCTCCCCCGTCTCGGGGTCGACGCTGCGGCCCTCGTCGACGGCCTCGACGAGCAGCTTGTCCTCGAGCTCCTCGGGCACGATCAGCTCGTAGACGCGGAAGTCGCCGGTGTCGTCGTCGAGCTCGACGCGGGCGTACTTCGCCGAGCCGGGCTGCTTCTTGTAGGCCGACAGCAGCGCGTCCTCGAGCGCGTCGTGCAGCTTCTCGGCGGCGATGCCCTTTTCGCGGGCGAGCGCCCCCATGGCCTCCAGGATCTCGCGGCTCATGTGGCTACTCCTCCACCAGGTGGGAACGATTGATGTCGGCGTACGGGATCTGGACCACCCCGGTATCGGCGGCCAGGATGACCTCGGTGTCGCTGGCGCCGACCAGCTCGCCGGTGAAGTTCCGGCGGCCGTCGTGGTCGCCGAGCGTGCGCACTCGCGCTCGCTGACCGAGGTGGCGCCGGAAGTGATCGGGCTTGGTCAGCGGACGCTCGCGGCCCGGTGAGGAGACCTCCAGCGAGTAGCGCTCGCGCACGCCCTCGAGCTGGTGGGTGACCCGCTCGCAGAGGGCGAGCGACACGCCGTCGGGATGGTCGATGAACAGCCGGACCGTGTCGCCGACAAGCTCGGCAAGCAAGACCTCGACGTCAGGCTCGCTCTGCGCGAGCTGCGTCTCGATCTCGGCCTGGATGCTGCTCATCTTCCCTCCTTTTGCCAACAAAAAAAGCGGGCGAGCGCCCACTTTCGGTACTGCCACCAGACCCGTGGGACCGGTGCGAAAGTTGTCCGAGGAGAATAGCACCGCGATGCCCCACGAGCACATCGACGCCTACGTCCGCGAGGTCGGCGGACGCCGGGTCGCAGAGGGCGAATGGGGCCTCGAGATCGAGTGCGCCGGAGCCTCGCTGCACATCGGTCTGCGGGTGTCCGCCGGCCTGCTTCGAGCGCAGGCGCCGGTGGTCGAAGCCGGCGTGCTCGACCCCTCCGACCTGCTGCATCGCAACCGCTCGCTCGAGCTCGTTCGCTACGGCTCGACGCGCGCCGGCGAGGTGTGGGTCCTCGGCGACGTCCCGGCAGCGGACGCCGACCTCGACCGCCTGCTCGGAGCGCTGGTGGAGGCAGCCGCGAGCGCGCGGGAGCGGGCGGGGTCTGCGTGATCCGCTAGATGAATCGGAGCGGCGCCCGCGCCGCGAACTCGTCAGGCCGCGTGCTTGCGCGCGCGATCGCGGTAGGCCCGGTAGTCGCGGCGCTCGGGGCGCAGGTTCGAGGCGAGGGCGAGCGGGTGGCGGGCCTCGGCGTGGCGCCCGAGCTGCTGGAGCGAACGGCCGAGGCAGAACAGCGCGTAGTCGTTGGTGGGTGCGTGCTCGACGATCGCCTCGAACTCCTCGCGGGCCTGTTCGTAGCGCTGCGAACGGAACAGCGCGCGGCCGAGGGCCTCGCGGATCGAGTCCTTGCCGGGCTCGAGGTCGCGTGCCCGCGTCAGAGGGACGACGGCGGCGTGAAAGTCGCCTTGCGCGAGGAGCGCTGTGCCGCGCTGGAAGAGGTCGTACGCGCTCTCCATCACCTTCCAGTGTACGGCGCGTCGCGACGTCCCCGCACGGCCCAGGACGGCGGAACCGCCCACCATGCGCGCACCCGGCCGAGGGCCCCAAGGCCCTCCGCGAGCTCCTCGCGCAGGGCCGCCCGCTGGCCCCGCGTCGGGCCGTTGTCGGCCCCGGCGTAGCGAGCCAATCGCACCGCCTCGACGTACGCCGCGGCCTGCGGCGCATGGCGCAGCCAGCGCAGCTCCAGCGCCCTCAGAGTGAGCGGCGGAAGCGGCGGGCGGCCGGTTCGGCGAAGGGCCCGGTCGAGCTCGGCGAGCTCGGGCGCGACGACCGACCGTGGCCGCCGCCGGAGGCGTGCGACGAGCGCCACCGCGGCGCCACCGATCAGCAGGACGAGCACCCCGGCGAGCACCAGCACGCCGAGCGGGACGTCCGCACCCTTGCCCAGGCTCTGAGGACCGCCGCCGCGTGGCACGTCGGCTCGCCCGGCTTCCTGCTGCGCCGGGGCGGGCGTCGCGCCCTCGGGCGTGGGCCCTCCGGCCAGCTGGCTGCGGGGAGGCGCGGCGGGCGGCGTGGGGTCGAACGGCACCCAGCCGATCCCCGGGAAGTACGCCTCGACCCAGGAGTGCGCGTCGTAGTCGCGGACCACCCACTCGCGCCGCGCGCTGTCGTAGGTGCCAGGCGTGAAGCCCGACGCGATCCGGGTGGGAATGCCCCCCATCCGCAACAGCAGCGCCATCGAACCCGAGAACTGCTGGCAGAAGCCGACCTTCTCGTCGAACAGGAACGACACGAGCGGCGGGCGCCCGGCCTTCGGGGCGGGCACCGACTCCGCGTAGGCGAACCCGGTCGCCAGGTACTGCTGGACCGCGCGCACGAACTGATACGGAGTCCCCGCCCGGCCCTTGATCCGCTGCGCCAGCGCGTACGCGGGCGCGTACGCGGAGGCCTCCAGCAGCGCGGTCGCGTCGGTACCGGACGGCCCCACGCCGGGCGCGATCGCGACCGGCGGGATGTCGACGCCGAAGCCCTGGAACTGCACCTGCACCGCCGCGAGCGTCGAGGGCGCGTCCGCGGTCCCACCCGGTCCGCCCACGGAGGCCGGCAGGTCCATCGTCAGATAGGCGCTGGCGAACGTCGGATAGTCCGCGCCGGCCGCGGCCATCTCCAGGACGGTGGGGCGCGGGGCGTAGACGTCGGCCTGATAGGAGTCGCCCCGCCGGAGCTGGCTGTCGCGGCCGGTCACGAACGTCCCCGGCGGCCCGTTGAAGATCGTGCGGGGCGAGTGCTGGATACCGAGCACCGTTCCGGCCCCGATGTACTCCGGCGAGCGCAGGTTCCGGACCGTGACGCGCAACCGCTGGCGCCAGTCGGGATGGTTGATCGAGACCTGCGTGTCGCGCTGCGGGGGCACCAGGCGCTCGCTGCGCCAGCGCACCCCGTCGAAGCCGTCGAGGTCGGCCGCCTTGAAGTAGACGGGCTTGCGGGTCGCCACGCGCAGCAGCTCGCGGCCGTCGCGCGGCCAGTCCAGCGAGCCGTAGCTGTGCGTCCACGTGAACCTCGTCGACGGCGGGTCGGTGAGCTTGCCGGCGATCCGCTCGTAGTCGAGCCACGCGCGCGAGCCGTCGAGCCGTGGCGCCGCCAGGAGCCCGCCCAGCGCGGCGACGAGCGCGAAGACGAGCGCCGGCGCGGCGTGGCGCCGCTCGACCCGGTCGGCCCACAGCAGCGCGCCCAGCAGCACCGCGAACGCCATCCCACCCGCGTACGGATGGCTCGGCGTGTGCTCGACGATCGGAACCGCGTACACGACGGTCAGCACTGCCGCCGCGGCGACCGGCCGCGCGCCCCGGCGCAGCGCGTGGACGGCGAGCAGCATGCCGATCAGCAGGAGCACGCCGCCGGCGAGCACGAGGTCGATCCGCACCCAGGGATCGACGCCCCGGTAGGGCACGCCGATGCCGGGGATCGTCTGGACGCCCTGCGCGATCCCGGACACGAGCGCGTCCCACTGGGCGGGTGCGAACAGGCGGCCCGGGACGCGTGCCAGCGGCAGCAGGAGCAGCGCCGCGACCACGGCGACGCTCGCGGCGGCGAGCCGCGCGCCGACCGATCGGCCACGAATGGTGACCGCCACGACCGCGGCCGCCACGACCACCAGCGTGCACAGCAGCATCCGGCCCCGCGCCGCGGGCTCCAGCAGGTTCGCCCAGTGCAGCGCGCCGAAGAGCGCGACGGCGGCCGCCGTGGCGACGCGGACCACCGCGGGCGACGCCAGCACCGCGTCGGGCGCGGCGGCCGAGCGCGCGGGCATCGAACGGGGTGCGGCGACGGCGCTCATGCGGCCCGCCTGCGGCGCCGTGCGGACTCGAGCTCGTAGCCGTGACAGCCGGCGACCGTGAAGGCCGGCACGCGGCCCGGGACGCGACCCGGGACCACGAGCACCCGCGTCCCGGGCGCGTGCAGCAGCGCCCGCGGGATCGACCCGGCCGGCCGACCTGCGACGTAGATCACCGCGCCGCGGCGCGCCGACAACCCCATCAGCGACGGCGTCGCCCCGTTCTCGACGAGCGCCAGCCGGGTGTGCAGATGCGGCCACCCCGCCAGCCCTGGCTCCAGCAGCGACGGGCCGCCGGTCGCCCGGCAGCAGCAGCGCACAGCCGCCACGCCCGGCGAGATGAACGCAAAGCGAAGCCGCCGCGCGCACGGCGGCGTCGACCATCGAGTCGTCGGGGCCGCGCGGGTCGAGGATGATCAGCGGCCGGGTGTCGCCCTCGGCGCGCAGGCGGCGTTCGGTCAGCTCGCCGGTCCGCGCGTAGGCCGGCCAGTGGATCCGCGAGGCGGGCGCACCCTCGCGGTGGGGTCGCAGCCCGTCGATGTCGACTTCCGCCGCAGGTGCCACGCCGGGCCGCGGGCGGCGCGTCATGGTCCCCAGGGCGCCCTGCGCCTCGGCGACCGCGCGGATCGGCTCGACGCGTGGCAGGACGAGAACCTCGTCGCGCACATCGCCCTCGACCTCGCGCCGGGCCAACCCGAGGGGGTCGCGCACGACCACCACGGGCGGGTCGATCGTGTGGCGCCCGCGGCGCGCGAAGCGGGCCTCGATCGGCAGGGTCACTGTGCGCCGGCCGCCCCGCACGAGCGTGGGCTCGGCGAGCAGCGGATCCTCGACGGTGCACGACGGCAGCACGCGGGCACTGGTCAGGACAACGTCGACGGCAAGCGGTTCGTCCTCGACGACGTGACCGGCGGGCACCCGCCGCTGCACCCGCAGCCCGTTGGCTCCACTGACAACCCACGCGACGCAGACGGCGGCCAGCAGGAGGAAGGCCACGCCGCCCACGTAGAGCGGCTCGGCGTCGAACAGCGCCGCCGCCAGCACGAGCGCGGCGCCGAGCTTGGCAGTCGGGGCACACGCGGTCGAAGGCCGCGGGTCCGGCGCCCCGTTCATCGCTACAAGGCCGGGGTCGCCGCCAGGGCGTCGGCCACCACCCGCTCGCCGCTGACGTCGGCCGCCTCGGGCGTGACGACGATCCGATGGGCGAGGACGGCGGGCGCGAGGCCCTGGACGTCGTCGGGAAGGGCGTGGTCGCGGCCCTCGATGAGGGCTCGCGCCTTCGCGGCGCGCAGCAGCATCAACCCGGCGCGCGGCGAGGCCCCCAGCTCCACGCGCGGATCCGCGCGCGTCCGGGCGAGCACGGCCACGACGTAGTTGCGCAGCGCGTCGGTCGCCACCACGCGGGAGGCGGCGTCCTGAGCGGCGAGCACGTCCGCTGCGCTCGCCACCGACTCGAGCTCGGCGACGCGATCGCCGGTCTCGTGCGAGGCGAGCATTCCCGCCTCGGCGGCTGCGGTCGGATAGCCCATCGACAGGCGCACCATGAAGCGGTCCACCTGCGCCTCGGGCAACGGATACGTGCCCTCGTACTCGACCGGGTTCTGCGTGGCGAGCACCAGGAACGGGCGAGCGAGCTCGTGCGTGTGCACGTCGACGGTGACGCAGCGCTCCTGCATGCACTCGAGCATCCCGGACTGCGTCTTGGGCGACGCGCGGTTGATCTCGTCGACGAGCACGACGTTGGCGAAGATCGGGCCGGGGCGAAACTCGAAGCGGCCTTCGCGCTGGTTGAAGACGTTGGTGCCGACGACGTCGGCGGGCAGCAGGTCGGCCGTGCACTGGATGCGCGCGAAGTGCAGGTCCACCGACCGCGCCAGCGCCCGCGCCAGCGTCGTCTTGCCGACGCCCGGCAGGTCCTCGATCAGGATGTGGCCCTCGGCGAGCACCGCGACGAGCACGTGCTCGAGGACCTCGTCGCGGACCTCGACCGCGCGCGCGACGTTGGCCGCGACCCGACGAACGAGCGCGCCCGCCCCCGCGAGCTCCTCGGAGGCGATCGTGCCGCTCACGCAGGCGCCCTTCGCGGCACCCGAAGCTCGTCGACGACGTCGAGCACGGCCCGCGCGACGTCGGCCTTCGAGGCGCGGGGCACCGCGCGCTCGCCCGCGGCGGTCACGATCGTGACCTCGTTGGCGTCGGTGTCGAAGCCGATGTCGTCGCGGGCGATGTCGTTGACCACCACGGCGTCGAGGCGCTTGCGCTCGAGCTTGTCGCGGCCGTATGCGACGGCGCCTTCGCCGTGCTCGGCCGCGAAGCCGACGAGGGTCTGGCCCGGGCGCCGGCGACCGGCCAGCCCGGCGATGATGTCGTCGGTGCGCGCAAGCTCGACGGTGAGGGCGTCGTGCTCATCCTTCTTGATCTTCTTCGAGACAGGTTCAGCGGGCGTAAAGTCGGCCGGGGCGGCGGCCATCAGCAGCAGGTCGCAGGCCGCGAACTCCTCCTCGCAGGCCGCCTTCAGCTCCGCGGTCGTCTCCACGGCGACGTAGCGCACGCGCGGGTGGCGCGGCAGGCCGACGTTGGCGGCGATGCACGTGACGCGCGCGCCGCGGGCCGCGGCCTCCTCGGCCAGCGCGAAGCCCATCCGCCCGCTGGAGCGGTTGCCCACGTAGCGCACGCTGTCGATCGGCTCGCGCGTGCCGCCCGCGGTGACCAGGACGGAGAGCCCGTCCCACGGGCGCGCGCCGGCGGGGACGACCGCCTCGAAGGCGGCGAGCAGCTCGGCGGGCTCGGCGAGCCGGCCCACCCCCCACTCGTGCTTGGAGCCCAGCGCGCCGACGCCCGGATCGAGCACCGTCACGCCCCGCGAGCGCAGCGTGTCGAGGTTCGCCCGCGTCGCGGGGTGCTCGTACATGTGGTTGTTCATCGCCGGCGCAACGAGCACCGGGCAGGTGGCGGCCAGCGCGGCGCTGGTCAGCAGGTTGTCGGCGAGCCCGGCGGCCAGCTTGGCGATCGTGTTCGCGCTGGCCGGTGCGATCAGGAAGGCGTCGGCGTTGCGGACGAGCTCGAGGTGGCTGAGCGGGTCGTGGTCGGGCGCCTGCTGGTCTCCGAACGCGCCACGCGCCGGGTCGCGCTCGAACTCGTCGACGAGGACGGGCGCTCCGGTGAGCGCGGCGAACGACGCCCTGCCGACGAACTGCTCGGACGTGGGGGTCTGCACCACGCGCACGGCGTGGCCCGCCTTGGTCGCCAGACGCACGAGCTCCAGCGACTTGTAGGCGGCGATCCCGCCGCTGACGCCGAGCAGGAGCCGTGGCATGAGAGTGAGAGCGGCCTAGCGGTACTGGTACTTGATCTTGCCCGCGGCGACTTCCTCGAGCGCGATCGTGAGGTAGTTCTTCGAGCCCGTCTCGACCATCGGCGGCGGGAACTCGTCGAACGTTCCCTCGCCGAGGTTGTGGTAGTAGGAGTTGATCTGGCGCGCGCGCTTGGCCGCCACGATCACGGACGCGTAGTTCGAGTCGACGTTCTCGAGCAGGCGGTCGATGCGCGGGGAGATCATGCCTCGGAGTCTAGCTCCCGCTCGACGATGCCTTCCAGGGTTGCAACGGCGTCCTCCAAGCGGTCGTTGACCACGACGTGGGCGAACTCGTCCTGGGCGGCGAGCTCGGCCTCCGCGGTGCGCAGGCGCGCCGCGATCTGCTCGGGGTCGTCGGTGCCGCGGCCGACGAGCCGCGCGTGCAGCGCGTCGGCCGAAGGCGGGGCGATGAAGATCTGCACCGCCTCGGGCATCGCCTCGCGGACCTGGCGGGCGCCCTGCAGCTCGATCTCGAGCACCACCGGAACGCCGGCCCCGATCCGCCGCTCGAGCTCGGAGCGCAACGTGCCGTAGTGCTTGCCCGAGTAGGTGGCGTGCTCGACGAAATCCCCCGCGCGCACGCGCTCGTCGAAGTCCGACTCGGACAGAAACCAGTAGTCGACGCCGTGCTGCTCGCCCGGCCGCGGGCTGCGCGTGGTCGCCGATACCGAGAGCTGGATCTGCGGCAGCCGCTGCAGCAGGCTGCGGATCAGGGTGCCTTTCCCGACCCCCGACGGCCCCGTGATGACGAAGACTCGAGCGCCTGAGCGTGAAGCGATCAGGCGCCTTCCTTAGCGGCGCAGTAGGGAGACCAGCTCAGCGCGCTGGCGCTCCGACAGGCCGCCGATTGTCTTGCTCGGCGAGATCCGGCACTGCTGGAGGATCTTGTTGACCTTGACGCGCCCGTACTTCGGGACCGCCAGGAGCATGTCGAAGACCTTCGCGGTCTCCACGTACTCAGGGGGCTTGGTGAGCAGGGTGTGGATCGTCACCCGACCGCCCTTTAAGTCCCGTTTCAGCTGGGCGCGGCGGGTCCGGATGTCGTTGGCCCGCTGTAGCGCCTCCATCCGCTGGGTGAGGCTCCGCTCCGGCGCCGTCGATTGTTTGGCGGGGGCGGTCTCCATCGGCACGGGCGGCATGGGCGGCGAATATACAGACGGCTCGGCCACGTGCAAGCGATCTCCGTGAAATTCGCATGGACCTCGACCTGAGCTTCATGCCTCTTCAGGGCACTTGACCCTCGTTGGCCGGATTTGCAGCGGTTTTGCGAGACCGAAAACCCGGTCTATCGCAGTCAGAAATCTGGTAGTTCGGAGATAGCGGGGACTTCGCTCAGAGACTCCGCTATACGGGCCGCGGTCAGGGGGTCGCGGAAGCTCTCGGTGCCCACCGCGACGAGCGTCGCGCCCGCGTCGAGCATCGCTCGGGCGTGGCCGGCGGTCCGAACCCCGCCCATGCCAACGATCGGTAGCGCGACGCGCCTCGCGACGGCCGCGACCTGCGCCAGGGCGACGTTGAAGACGGCCGGACCGGACAATCCGCCGGTCCCACCCCCCAGCCAGGGCTCCCCCGCCGGGGTCAGAGCCATCGCGCGCAGGGTGTTGATGAGCGAGACCGCGTCTGCGCCCTCCGCCTCGGCGGCCTCGGCCACCGCGGCGACATCGGCGGTGTTGGGGGTCAGCTTGACGATCAGCGGCTTGTCGGTTCGCGGGCGGACTTCCTTCAGAAGCCCCGCGAGGCTCCCCGGATCGGCGCCCAGGTCCAGCCCGGTGCGCACGTTGGGGCACGAGACGTTGAGCTCGATGGCCGCGACCTCGTCGCGCTCGCCGACGGCCTCGACCAGCGTGACCACCTCGTCGGCCGACGAGCCCATCACGTTGGTGATCAGCGGTACGGGGAGCTGTGCCAGCTCGGGCAGGTCGTCAGCGAGGTAGCCGGCCAGGCCCTTGTTCGGCAGGCCGATCGAGTTGATCAGCCCGGCCGGCGTCTCCCACAGGCGCGGCGGCGGGTTGCCCGCCCGCGGCTCCAGCGTGATCGTCTTCGAGACGAACGCCGAGAACGGGAACTGCTCGAGCAGCGCGTCGCCGAAGGCCCGGCGGGCGGCGATGGCGTCGAACGTGCCCGAGCCGTTGATGATCGGGTGCGCGAGGTCCAGGCCGCAGAAGGACGTCACGCTGGCGCCTGGGGTGGGTGGGCCGTATTCACGTCGACCTCGTCGAGCAGCGCGGCGTCGACGACCGGGCCGTCCACGCACACGCGCAGGTAGCCCCCGCCGTGGATCGGGACGACACAGCCGAAGCAGGCGCCGAAGCCGCAGGCCATGCCCGACTCGAGCGCCAGCTGAGCCGGGATCGCGCGCTGCTCGCACAGCGCCCGCACCGCCTCGAGCATCTGCGGCGGGCCGCACGAGTAGACCTGCGCGTGGGGCTCGGCTTCGAGCTCGGCTGCCAGCAGCTCGGTGACGAAGCCGTGGTGGCCGAGCGATCCGTCGTCGGTCGCGACGCGCGCGCAGCGCAGCAGGTTCGCCCCGGTCGCGCGGTCGCCGTCGCGGAAGCCCAGCAGCAGCGCGTGCGGCAGCTCGCGGGCCAGCAGCTCGTCCTGCCAGATCGCAAGCGGGGCGATCCCCACCCCGCCGCCGACCAGCACGGCGCGGCGGCCGTCAGCCGGGAGCGTGAACCCCTTGCCGAGCGGGCCCAACACCCAGACCTCGTCGCCGGCGCTCAGCTCGCAGAGCCGGTTCGTGCCCGGCCCGACGTCCTCGAGCAGGTAGTGGGCCTCGCCGTCGGCCCAGCGGGCGACCGAGAACGCCCGCGGCAGGTAGGGCCGCTCGTCGGTGCCCCCACCCCACCGCTCGACTGCCGTGAGCATCGAGAACTGCCCCGGATCGGGCGCGGGCCCTTCGGGATCGGCCACGCGCAGGACGCGATAGGCGCCCAACTCGTCCATGCCGGTGACCTCCAGACGCCGGCGAGCCAGCGGCGCCAATGTACGGGTCACCCCGTGCCCCTCACGCCACCCCGGCCTCGTCGCCCGCGGCTGCCCGATGCAGCTCCTGAAGCGAGAGGACGGGCGCCTCCCCGCCGGAGCGGGCCTTGGCGATCGCGCGCGCGGCGGACACACCGGCCGAAAGCGTCGTCAGACATGGGATCCCGCGCATGACGGCCGCCCGGCGGATCTCCCAGCCGTCGGTCCGGGCGCCCGAGCCGGTGGGCGTGTTGACGACGATGTCGACGTCGCCGCGCTCGATCCAGTCGACCACGTGCGGAGAGCCCTCGCCGATCTTGTTCAGCGTGGTCACCGGCACGCCCATCCGCGAGATCGCCTCGGCCGTGCCGCGCGTGGCGAGGATCCGAAAGCCCTGGTCGTGCAGGATCTGGGCGACCGCGAAGGCGCCGGGCTTGTCGGAGTCCGTGACGGTCACGAAGGCGGTCCCGCTCATCGGCAGCGGCGAGCCGGCGGCCGCCTGGGCCTTGGCGAACGCGGTCGGGAAGTCGCGCGCGATCCCCATCACCTCGCCGGTCGAGCGCATCTCGGGCCCGAGCACCGCGTCGGCGCCCTCGAAACGATCGAAGGGCAGCACGGCCTCCTTGACGCTGACGTGATCGCAGTCCATCGGATCGATCGGCAGGTCGAGGTCGGCGATCCGCTCGCCGAGCATGATCCGGCAGGCCATCTTGGCCAGCGGCACGCCGACAGCCTTGGAGACGAACGGCACGGTCCGCGAGGCGCGCGGGTTGGCCTCGATCACGAACAGCCGGCCCGCGTGGACCGCGAACTGGACGTTGAGCAGCCCGACGACCCCCAGCCCGAGCGCGATGCCGCGGGCGGCGTCGCGGATCTGGTCGAGCATCTCGCCGCCGAGCGAGTGCGGCGGCAGCACGCAGGCGCTGTCGCCGGAGTGCACGCCGGCCTCCTCGACGTGTTGCATGATCCCGCCGATCCAGACGTCCTCGCCGTCGCACAGTGCGTCGACGTCGACCTCGACGGCGTTCTCCAGGAAGCGGTCGAGGAAGATCTCGCGGCCGATGACGCCGGGCGCGGGCTTCCAGCCGACCTCGCGGCGCAGGTAGTCGGCCAGGCCGTCGGCGGTGTAGACGATCTCCATCGCGCGCCCGCCGAGCACGTAGCTCGGGCGGACGAGCAGCGGGAAACCGACCGCGTCGGCGCTGGCGAGCGCGTCCTCGAGGTTGCGCGCCGTCGCGTAGGGCGGCGCCTCGTAGCCGAGCCGCTCGAGCAGCCCGCCGAAGCGCCCGCGATCCTCGGCGAGGTCGATCGCGTCGACGCTCGTGCCCATCAGCGGGACCCCCGCCTCGACGAGCCCGGCGGCGAGCTTCAGCGGCGTCTGGCCGCCGAACTGGACGATCACGCCCTCGGGCTGCTCGACCTCGACGACCCCGAGCACGTCCTCGAGCGTCAGCGGCTCGAAGTAGAGGCGGTCGGAGGTGTCGTAGTCGGTCGAGACCGTCTCCGGGTTGCAGTTGATCATCACCGCGTCGCGGCCGGACTCGCGCACGGTCATCGCCGCGTGCACGCAGCAGTAGTCGAACTCGATCCCCTGGCCGATGCGGTTCGGGCCGGCCCCGAGGATCACGACGCTCGGGCGGTCGCCGCGACGCACCTCGTGGGCCGCGCGGCGCTCCCAGGCCGAGTAGTAGTACGGCGTCCTGGCCGGGAACTCCGCCGCGCATGTGTCGACCGACTTGAACGTGCGCTCCCCGCTGAAGGCAGCGTCGGGGTCGGCGGCGAGAGCGGCGAACTCGCGCAGGAACCAGGGATCGACCTTCGTGGCGGCATGGATGTCCTCGAGTGCCGCGCCGCGCCGGAACAGCTCGAGGATCGCGTCGAAGCGATCCTGGGCGGGCGTCGCGATGCCGGCCAGCAGGTCGGCATCGGAGGTCTCGTCGTACTCCGGCACCTTGTCGAGCTCGCGCGAGCGCATCGCCTTGGCGAACGCCTGGCCGAACGTGCGGCCCATCGCCATCGCCTCGCCCACGGACTTCATGTGCGTCGTCAGGCCGGCCTCGGCGCCGGGGAACTTCTCGAAGGCGAAGCGCGGCCACTTGACGACCACGTAGTCGATCGTCGGCTCGAAGCTGGCCGGCGTCACGCCGGTGATGTCGTTGTCGATCTCCTCGAGCGAGTAGCCGACCGCGAGGCGAGCGGCGATCTTGGCGATCGGAAACCCCGTGGCCTTCGACGCCAGCGCCGAGCTGCGCGACACGCGCGGGTTCATCTCGATGACGAGGATCTCCTCGGTCTCGGGATTGACC
Source organism: uncultured Actinomycetes bacterium (assembly GCA_963825415.1). Lineage (GTDB taxonomy): Bacteria > Actinomycetota > Thermoleophilia > Solirubrobacterales > Solirubrobacteraceae > BP-464. The sequence continues at coordinate 186,775 of CAWGTD010000013.1, forward strand.
GCGAACTGCACGTTGGAGCCGCCGGTCTCGACCCCGACCGCGCGGATGACCGTCAGGGCCTGGTCGCGCAGCTGCTGGTAGAGGTGGTCGGTGAGCGTCTGCTGCGGGGCGACGGTGACGCTGTCGCCCGTGTGGACGCCCATCGGGTCGACGTTCTCGATCGAGCAGACGATCACCACGTTGTCGTTGTGGTCGCGCATGACCTCGAGCTCGAACTCGCCCCAGCCGAGCACCGACTGGTCGAGCAGCACCTGGCCGATCGGGGACACGTCGATCCCGCGGGCGACGATGCGGCGGTACTCCTCCAGCGTGCGGGCGATGCCGCCGCCGCGCCCGCCCGAGCGTGAACGCCGGGCGCACGATGCAGGGCAGCTCGACGTCGGGCAGCGCGTCGATCGCCTCGTCGACCGTGGTGGCGATCGCGCTGACCGGCATCTTCAGGCCCGCGGCCTCCATCGTCTGGCGGAAGAGGTCGCGGTCCTCGGCCCGGGCGATCGCGTCGTAGTTCGCGCCGATCAGCTCGACGCCGAAGCGCTCCAGCGTCCCGTCGTCGTGCAGCGCCCGCGCGAGGTTCAGCGCGGTCTGCCCGCCGAGCGTCGGCAGCAGCGCGTCGGGGCGCTCCTTCTCGATCACCTGCGCGACCGGCCCGGGCAGCAGTGGCTCGACGTAGGTCGCGTCGGCGAACTCGGGGTCGGTCATGATCGTCGCCGGGTTGGAGTTGACGAGCACGACCTCGTAGCCCTCCTCGCGCAGCACCTTGCAGGCCTGCACGCCGGAGTAGTCGAACTCGGCCGCCTGGCCGATGACGATCGGGCCCGAGCCGAGGATCAGGATGCGGCGAAGGTCGTCGCGTCGGGGCATCAGGCGGCGCTCGCGATCCGGTCGAGGAAGCGGTCGAACAGGTAGAGGCTGTCGTGCGGGCCCGGGGCCGGCCTCGGGGTGGTACTGGACGGTGCCGCCGGGGACGTCGAGCAGCTCGAGCCCCTCGACCGTGCGGTCGTAGAGGTTCACATGCGACAGCTGAGCGGCGCCGAAGTCGGTCTCCCAGCGGACCGGCTCGTCGGTGTCGATCGTGCGGTTGCCGTCGGGGCCGAGCACCGCAAAGCCGTGGTTCTGCGAGGTGATCTCGATGCGGCCGGTCTGGAGGTCCTTGACCGGGTGGTTGGCGCCGCGGTGGCCGAAAGGCAGCTTGAAGGTCTCCAGGCCGACGGCCCGGCAGAGCAGCTGGTGGCCCAGGCAGATGCCCCACACCGGCTTGCTGCCCGACGATCTCGCGCACGGTGGCGACGATGTAGTCCAGGGCGGCCGGGTCGCCAGGGCCGTTGGCGAGGAACAGCGCGTCGGGGTCGTCGGCGAGCAGGTCCTCGCTCGTCGCCGAGCACGGATAGAGCGTCACGCGCGCGCCGCGCGCGACGAGGTTGCGAACGATCGAGGACTTGATGCCGGTGTCGATCGCCGCGATCCGCGGGCCGTCGCCGTCGCCGTGTGTGCTCGCCGTCGCCGGCGTGACGACCTTCGCGAGATCCTGGCCGGTCATCGGCGGCTCGGCCTCGATGAGCTTGCGCGCCTCCTGCTCTGACATCGCGCCGGGGAAGACCCCGCCGCGCATCGCGCCCGCGTCGCGGATGTGGCGCACCAGCTCGCGCGTGTCGACGCCGGTGATCGCCGGGATCCCGCAGTCCGCGAGCCAGTCGAGCCAGCCGCGCTCGGCGGTCGGGGCGTCCTCGCCGTTGTTCGCCGCGCGCATGATCGCCGCGCGCGCCCAGGGCCGGTCGGACTCCATCGCCTCGGCGCTGACGCCGTAGTTGCCGATGTGCGGGTAGGTGAAGGTGATCAGCTGGCCGGCGAACGAGGGATCGCTCATCGACTCCTGATAGCCGGCCATGCCGGTCGTGAAGACGACCTCGCCGACCGCGGGGCCCTCCGCCCCACACGCGTCGCCGTCGAAGCGCGTGCCGTCTTCCAGAAGGACGTAGGCGCTCACGCCGCCACCACCGCGAACGAGCGCTCTCGATAGGCCACCGCGCCGGCGGCGAGGGTCATGAGGACCCGGCCTTGCAGCTTGCGGCCGCTGAAGCAGCAGTTCTCCGAGCGGCTCTCCCACCCGTGCTCGCCGGCGATCCACTCGGTCTCGAGGTCGATCAGCGCTGCGTTGGCGGGCTCGCCCGGCGCGATCCGGGGCGTCGGGATCCCGAACAGCTCGGCCCCGGCCGACATCCGCTCGACCAGCAGCGCCAGCGGCAGCACGCCCGGCAGCACAAGGCCGGTGTGCAGCGCGGCGAACGATGTCTCCAGGCCGGTCGTGCCCATCGGGGCCTGCTCGAACGGGACCTCCTTCTCGTCGCGCGCGTGCGGGGCGTGATCGGTGGCGACGCAGTCGATGACCCCGCTGCGCAGCGCCTCGATCAGCGTCTGTCGATCGGCCTCGGTGCGCAGCGGCGGGTTCATCTTCATGCGCGTGTCGAGCGAGCGGACGTCCTCGTCGGTGAGCAGCAGATGGTGCGGCGACACCTCGGCGCTGATCCGCACGCCGCGAGCCTTGGCTGCGGCAACCGCCTCTACCGACTCGGCCGCGCTGAGGTGCTGGACGTGGATGCGCCCGTCCTCGTAGCCGGCCAGCGCCGCGTCGCGGGCGATCATCGTCGACTCGCTGACGCTGGGGATGCCGGCGACGCCCAGCGCGGCGCTGACCTCGCCCTCGTGCATCGCACCCGGTCCGCTGAGCGACGGATCCTCCTCGTGCAGCGCGAGCACGCCTCCCGCCAGGCGCTGGTACTGCAGCGCCTTGCGCAGCATCCCGGCGGCCACGACCGGCTTGCCGTCGTCGGTGAAGCCGAGTGCGCCCTCGCCGTGCAGCTCGGCCATCTCGGTCAGCTCCTCGCCGCGCAGGCCGCGCGTGATCGCGGCGAGGAACCCGACGGGCACGCGCGCCTCGCGTGCGGCTGCGTCGCGCAGCGAGCGCAGCAGCGGCGCCGAGTCGAGCACCGGGTCGGTGTTCGGCATCGCGATGACGGCGCAGAAGCCGCCGGCCGCGGCGGCGCGCGTGCCGGTGTCGAGGTCCTCCTTGTGCTCCTGGCCGGGCGTGCGCAGGTGGACATGGGGATCGACGAACGCGGGCACGAGATGCCTGCCGACTCCGTCGACCACCTCGACGCCGTCGACCGACAGCGAACCCGGTGGCGCCAGCTCGGCGACCACGCCGTCGCGGACGAGCACGTCGTGGGGCGCGTCGATTCCCGCGCGCGGGTCGAGCACGTGCACCTCGCGCACGAGCACGTCGACGGGGACGTGTGGGCCATGGCAAAGGGTCATGCGAGCTGGGGCTCCGGCGCGGGCTCCGGTACGCGCGCGCCCGCGAGCAGCTCGTAGAGGACCGCCATGCGCACGACCACGCCCGCCTCGACCTGCGCGGTGATCACCGCCTGCGGCGAGTCGACGACCTCCCCGGACAGCTCGACTCCGCGGTTGACCGGCCCGGGGTGCATGAGCACCTGGCGCGGGCCCAGCCGGCGGCCGTTGATCTGATACCAGGCGGCGTACTCGCGGATCGAGGGCACCCAGGCCTCGGTCATCCGCTCGCGCTGCATCCGCAGCGCGTAGACGACGTCGGCGCCGCCGAGATCGTCGAGCGTGTAGCGGACCTCGCAACCCAGCGCCTCGATGCCGCGCGGGATCAGGGTCGGCGGCCCGGCGACGGTGACCTTCGCGCCCATCTTGCGGAAGGCGAGGATGTTCGAGCGTGCGACACGCGAGTGCGCGACGTCTCCGACGATCCAGATCGACGCTCCGTCGAGCGCCCCCATGCGCTGGGTCAGCGTGTAGACGTCGAGCAGCGCCTGGGTCGGGTGCTCGTGCTTGCCGTCGCCGGCGTTGACGATCGCCGCGCTCGTCCAGCGGCTGACCAGCTCGGCCGCCCCGGCCCACGGGGTCCGGATGACGATCGCGTCGGGCTTGTGTGCGCTCAGCGTGAGGATCGTGTCCTTCAGCGACTCGCCCTTCTCCACGCTCGAGCCGCTCGCCGCGAAGTTCACGACGTCGGCGCTGAGTCGCTTGGCGGCCAGCTCGAAGGAGCTGCGCGTGCGGGTGGAGGCCTCGTAGAAGAGGTTGAGCACCATCCGGCCGCGCAGCGTCGGGACCTTCTTGATCTCGCGGTCGGAGACCTCGGCGAAGCGCGCGGCCTGCTCGACGATCCGCTCGATCGTCTCGCGCTCGAGGTCCTCGATCGACAGCAGGTGCCTCATACACCGACCCCCTCGCTGCGCTCGGCGGTGCCCGGCCTCACGCCTGCTCCGGCGATCGCGACCTCGTCGATCCCGTCGAGCTCCTCGACGCGGACGTGGACGTGCTCGGCGCGGGAGGTCGGCAGGTTCTTGCCGACGTAGTCGGGGCGGATCGGCAGCTCGCGGTGGCCGCGGTCGGCGAGCACGGCCAGCTGCACGCGGTCGGGGCGGCCGTAGTCGAAGAGCGCCTCGATCGCCGCGCGGACGGTGCGACCGGTGTAGAGGACGTCGTCGACGATGACGACCGTGCGCCCGGTGACGTCGAAGTCGACGTGCGAGGCATGCACGACCGGGGCGTCGGTGCGGGTGCCGACGTCGTCGCGGTAGAAGCTGATGTCCAGGTCGCCGAGCGGGACCGGCGCGTCGAGCAGGTCGGCCACCAGCTGGTGGACCCGGGCCGCGAGGACCGCGCCGCGGCGATGGATGCCGACGATCGCGGGAACCGATGCGGAGTCCGCACCGTGCCCCGGGTTGCCCTCGACGATCTCGTGGGCGATGCGCACCAGTGTGCGCCGCATGTCGTCCTGGTCGAGGACGACCTTCTCGTCTGCCACGTCTGTCCGTCCTTCCTGGCCTCTCGGGACCGGGTTAAAGGAGCGATCGGGCGCAGCGTAGCAGCGGGCGCGGCGGGCCGGCTTAGCCCAACTTCGCGTTTTCCGGGACGAACTTGCTGGCGACGAACGTCGCGCCCGCGGGGTCGGCGAGCACGGTCAGCCTCACCCACGGCGCGTCCATCGGAGGCACGAGCACGTTGCCGCCGAGCCGTTGCGCCGTCTCCGCCGCCGCGTCGGCGTCGTCGACCATGAACGTCACGCTCCAGTGCGGCGGGGTGTCGGGTTGGTCGTCGCCGATCGGGTTGAGCGTCGCCACGACGTCGGCGAAGCCCCGGTGCGCCGCGCTCCGCCATCTGCTTGCGCAGCCCGGGGGTGTCGCGCTCCAGAAATTCTCCGTAGCCGGGCAGCGTCCACATCTCGCCGGCGCCGCCGAATTCGAGCGTGCCCCAGCCGAAGACCGCGCCGTAGAACGCCTTCGCGCCTTCGACGTCGCGCGTGTTGAGGCCGTTGAAGTTCACCGCACCATGCTGGTTGACCACGCCGGCGCCGATGTTCCGCCCAGCCTGCCAGACGGCGAACATCGCACCCTCGGGATCGGCGAACACCGCCATGCGCCCGGCATCCATGACGTCGAAGGGCTCCGCAAGCGCCCGCCCTCCCGCGTCGCGCACCTTGGCGGCCGCGTCGTCGGCGCTGTCGACCGCGATGTAGGTGTTCCACACCGCCTGCGGCGGGGCGCCATCGGGCTGCGAGCTGATCGCGGCGGCGTCGCGGCCCCCGATCCGCGCCATGAAGTACTTCGCGCTCGACTCCGGCGGCATCACCTGCTCGAGCTCCCATCCGAACAGGCCGCTGTAGAACTCGGCCGGCGGCCTCGGGATCGGGCTGGGTGGTGTCGACCCAGCAGGGCACGCCGGGCATGTATTCCGTGCGTTCGGGCATCAGGCGTTCTCCTCCGCGTACCGCTGGGCCCGCGCGGCCATCTCCTCGTCGGAGACGTCTTCGAAGTGGGTGGCAAGCGACCATTCGTTGCCGAATCGGTCGCGGACCCGGGCCGAGCGGTCGCCGTAGAACTGGTCCGTCGGCTCCTGCACCGCGGTGGCCCCGGCGTCGAGCGCGCGCTGGAAGGTGGCATCGCAGTCCTCGACGTAGACATGGAGCATCGCCGTCTTCGGCGGGTGCTCGCCGCCCGCGTCGGCGACCATCACCACGGAGTCGCCGATGGCGGTCTCGGCGTGGCCCACCTTCCCGTCCGGCATGTCCATGCGGGACCGCTCGTCGGCTCCGAAGACGTCGCGGATGAAGGTCAGGCAATCGGCGGCGCCCTCGACGACGAGGTAGGGCGTCACGCGGGGGTACCCCTCGGGAATCGGCTGCACGGTCATGCGCCGACTATTGCAGCTAAGGGCAGCCCGACGAGAGCTTGACCTCCCACCAGCCGGCGAGCATCCCTACCAGCCCGAGGCGCGGGCGCACGACGTAGCTGCCGCAGCCCGGCAGCCCGAGTTCGCGGAGTGCGACGCGCGCGTGCCGGTACGTCGCGGGGTCGGCGAGCATCGCCTCCAGCCGGGCGCGGGCGGCGGCGCTCGGTGCGAGGTGGGACGGTGGCGGGGCGGGTCAGCAGGTCGTCGCGCACGGCCTCGAGCTCGCCGAGATCGAGCAGGCGCGGGCCGTTGGTGCCAGTCGCCCGCGCGCCCTGAGCCTCGAGGCGCGCGACCTGGGCGCGCAGGTCTTTCCGCGCACGGCGCTCGTCCGGCTCGACGATGAAATCGACGACGAAGGGGATGTGAAGGGTCGGGGTCATCCGCCTATGGGTGCTCGCGGGTTGGCGCCCCAGAACACCTGCGTCCCGAGCATGCCGATCAGATGGATCAGGACGAGGTTGAGCACCATCGACTTCGCGGTTGCGGTGCCGACGCCCACCGGACCACCCGAGGCGTGGTAGCCGTAGTAGCAGCCGACGAGCACGATCGCGGTCGCCATGACCATGCCCTTGATGACGCTGTAGAGCAGGTCGGGTGGGTTCTGGAACATCCAGAAGATCAGGAAGAACCCGCCGCTGGAGACCTCGCCGATCTGTACGACGACCGCGAGGTAGCTGGCGAAGAACCCGGCGCCGACGGCCGCGATGTAGAGGAACGGCAGCACCATCCATGCCCCGAGCAGCCGCGTGGCGCAGAGGAACAGGACCGAGTCGATGCCCATGACCTCGAGGGCGTCGATCTCGTCCGAGATGCGCATCGAGCCGAGCTCGGCGACGAGGCCGGTGCCGACCTTGGCGGCCATCATGTAGCCGAAGACGTAGGGCACCAGCTCGCGCAGGTCGCACCAGGCCGAGAAGACACCCGAGTACGCCGGCGCCCCCGTCGAGCGGGAGAAGTAGGCGCCCTCGATGCCGCACTGCAGGCCGATGATGAACACCAGGCCCCAGATCACCAGCGTCGAGGAGATGATCAGGATCCCCGACTGGCGCAGGGTCTCGCCGAAGAACTTCAAGACGCGCCCGGAGAAGACCTGGCCCATGACGCGCGCCGAGAAGCTGCCGAGGTGCCCGGTGGCTTCGATCCAACCGCTCATCGGATGACCTGGATCTCGGGGTGGGTGGCGAGCAGCGTCTGGGTGAAGACGTAGTTGAACGCGAAGACGCCCAGGAAGGCGATCACGACCGCCTGGTTGACGGCTCTACCGACCCCTTCGGCACCACCACTGGCGGTCATGCCCTTGTAGCAGCAGACGATCGCGATGATCGCTCCGAACAAGGTGGTTTTCAGGACCGACCCCCAAAGGTCCGTGGTGGAGGCGTTGGTGAAGAAGGTCGCCCAGAACGGCCCCAGCGGCGCGCCGTTGACCAACGTGGCGACGACGCCGCCGAAGATCCCGAACAACAGCGCGTAGATGTCAAACAGCCCCGTGACGAGCATCAGCGCCAAAAAGCGCGGGACGACGAGGTTCTTGACCGGATCGACGCCGAGCACCTGCAAGGCGTCGAGCTCCTCGCGAATCTTCCGCGCGCCCAGGTCGGCCGTGATCGCCGTGCCCGCCACGCCGGCGAGCACGATCGCGTCGACGAACGGCGCGAACTCACGAATCGACGCCAACACGAAGAAACCACCGAGCCGGTCAAGCGCACCGAACAACACCAGGAAGTTCGCCGCCTGAAGGCCCGGCGCGCCGTAACCGAACGCGACAGTCGAGACGAGCAGCGGAAACCAACACAACCGCAGCGCAAACAGGAACTGACTGACGAACTCCCCGCCATACGGATACGGCGGACGGATCGCCGACACGATCGTCTTGCCCGTCAAGATCATCATGTCCCCGACCTCTTCCAGGAGGTTCTTCGTCGGGAGGAATGCTCTGTCGGCGACGGTGCGGACCATGGCGGCAACCAGTACTGATCCAGCACGCTAGCACACTTACTGTGTGCTGTGACAGTACTCTGGTCCTGTACCCTGTTTGCAGGCATGGAGGCCCCATTTGGCATCGAGTTGGACCGCTCCGCCGAGGTCCCCGTCGGCGTCCAGCTCGCGTGGGCGTTGCGCGCCCGTGTGCTGGCGGGCGAGTTGGGCTCGGGCGCCCGCCTACCCGGGGTGCGCGAGCTCGCCGCCGCGATCGGCGTCAACGCCAACACCGTCCGCGCCGTCTACGCCCGGCTGGAGGCCGAGGGCCTCGTCCGCGCCGAGCACGGTCGCGGGACGTTCGTCAGCGCCGTCGTTCCCGCCGACGGCCAGCTCGCGCTCGTGACCCGGCGGGCGCTCGACGATGCCCGGGCGGCCGGCATCGACCCGCGCGAGGTCGCCGCCGCGATGTACACCGGGGTCACCCCGCCCGCAGCGCTCCCGGACGAACCCGAGCCCGCCGAACCGGCGGCACGCCGGCGGCGCCTGCGGGCCGAGATCGCGATGCTCGAGCGCGAGCTCGCCGACGAACGGCTTCTCAAGACGCTTGGCGCCTGGCGCGAGGATCCCTCGGTCGACGCTCCCCGCTCGCCGGGCGCCCGGATCCTGGGCGAGACCGAACTGCGCGCGCAGCGCGACGAGCTGGCGTCGCAGCTCGATCTGCTGCGAACGATGCCGCCGCCGCTGGAAGAAGCTCCCGCCGAGCAACGCCCGCGCACCGTCGACGTATCGACGTCGTCGCGCTCGGCGACGCGGCCGGGCCGGCCGGTGCGCTGGACGATCTCCTTCGGCGGTACCTAGCCCGGCGCGGCTTCGGGCGGCGCTGCCACCGGGACCGGTGGAGTCCCAGCGCACCAGCTCGGGCTCGCCCTTCTCGGCGAACGGCACCTCGATCGTGTCGAAGTCGCGTGGCACGACCGTGTTCTCGAACACCGCGCGCGCCTCGTCGCGGATCTCGCCGCCCGCGTAACGGCTGGAGAGGTGGGTCAGGGCAAGCAGGCCGACCTCGGCGTCGCGGGCCAGCTCGGCCGCCTGGCGCGCGGTCGAGTGGCGGGTCTGCCGGGCGCGCTCGGCTTCCTCGTCGGCGAACGTCGCCTCGTGGACGAGCACGTCGGCCTGGTATGCGGCGATGCGCAGGGATTCGCACGGCGCCGTGTCGCCCGACAGGACAAGCTTGCGCCCGGGGCGCTCGGGGCCCATGACCCGGTCGGGCTCGACGCCGGCGACCGTCTCGCCACGCTGGATGCGGCCGAAGTCCGGGCCGGGCGTAACGCCCAGCTCCTCGGCCAGCTCGGCGTCGAAGCGGCCCGGGCGCGGGTCCTCGACGATCGCGTAGCCGACGGCGCCGTGGCCGCGGTGATCGACCGGGAACGGGGCGATGTACCAGTCGTCGAAGCGAACGGTCTCCCCCTGCTGAAGCTCGCGGATCTCGAACGGGTAGGAGAGCCGGCCGTAGACGAAGCGGACGGCTTCGAGCAGCCGCGTGGTGCCGGGCGGGCCGAGCACCACCAGCGGGCGGGCGCGGTCGCGCAGCTCGAACGACTTCAGCATCCCGGGCAGGCCGAGCCAGTGGTCGGCGTGGAAGTGGGTCAGGAAGACGTGCGAGACGTCGCTGAGCCCGACGCTGCGCACGAGCTGGCGCTGCGTGCCCTCGCCGCAGTCGAACAGCACGTGGTCGCCGCCACGGCGAAGCAGGACGGCGGGCAGGCCGCGCCGAGCCGAGGGCACCGAGCCGGCCGTGCCGGCGAAGAACAGCGAGAGGTCCACGTTCTATCCGGCGCGAGGGTAACGCTGCCCTACATGCTCAAGGACTTCAGGCAGTTCATCCTGCGTGGCAGCCTCGTCGATCTCGCCGTCGCCGTGGTAATCGGCGCGGCCTTCGGCGCCGTGATCGCGGCGCTCGTGAAGGACATCATCACGCCCGTGATCGCCGCGATCGGCGGCGAGCCGGACTTCTCGAACCTGAAGTTCACGATCAACGGCTCGCAGTTCCTCTACGGCGACTTCATCAACGCGATCATCACGTTCCTGATCATCGCCGCGGCCGTGTTCTTCCTCGTGATCCGGCCGGTCAACGCGCTGATGGCGCGCATGCGCCCCGAGACCGCGGTCGACGCCGAGACCCGCGCCTGCCCGGAGTGCCTGAGCGACATCCCGGTGGGCGCGCGGCGGTGCGCGTTCTGCACCGCGCAGGTGGGCGCGACGGGCTAGGAGTCCGCCGGGGACGCCACGAAGACCGGGATCGTCCGCTCGGTCTTCTCCTGGTACTCGGCGTAGGTGGGGAATGCCTCGACGGCGCGCTCCCACCACACGTCGCGCTCCTCGCCCTGCACCTCCCGCGCCACGAAGTCGTGCGGCTCCGGGCCGTCCTGGATCATCAGCGCGGTCGGGTCGGCGAGCAGATGGTGGTACCAGCTCGGGTTCTTCGGAGCGCCCCCGATCGAGGCGACGAGCGCGTACTCGCCCTCGTGCTCCACTCGCATCAGCCCGAACTTGCGGAGCTTCCCGCTCTTGTTCCCGCGGGTCGTGACGATCACGATCGGGAGGCCGGTGTCCCGCAGCGTGTTCGCGCGTTCGCCGTTGCTGGCCTCGTACTCCTCGACCTGCTCGCGTACCCAGTCCCAGGGACTCGGCTCGTATTCACCTGTGAGCGGCATTGATCTCCCAGTGGCATTAGCGCGCCCGGCAGGATTCGAACCTGCGGCTTCCGTTCCGGAAGGCGGCGCTCTATCCACTGAGCTACGGGCGCTGGGAGACGGAAGGCTAGTCGAAACCCAAGGTACGAACACGTGTTCGTCCGACGCTCTCCGTACGGTTGAGAACGTGAGCACGATCGTTCGGGGAAACGCGGCGGAGGCGGCAGTGCTCGCCGCATTCGTGGCGCTGACCTGGGCGTCATGCTGCCGTTCGGCGGCGGCTGGTCGTTCGATCTGGCTGTCGTGCTCCCCGACCAGCGTGTCCTGCGGGTTCAGGTGAAGTCGAGTCGGATCCGCGGCGGGTGTGTCCGATTCAACACTTGCAGCACGGACCATGGCCGCGGTCGGTTGAGCTATGTCGGGCGCGCTGACCTCATGGCTGTCTACTCGCCGGAACTCAAGCACGTCTTCATCGTCCCAGTAAAGGCTTGCGCGAACTTCGTTGGCAACCTCAGGCTGGGACCCAGCTGCGAACAACCAGGTCCAGCGGAGTTCGCTTCGCCGTGGACTACACGCTTCGAAGCCTGGCTCGCTTCGCTCTCGATCGACGCCGAGCAACCACTCCAAGCTGCCTGACGTCTCTGCTACTCCGGGTCGGGGCGGCGACGGGCCTGTTTCTTGGCCGCGTTGCGGCGCTTGGACTCGAGGCGGCGGGCGCGGGCGGCGGCGCCCGGAGTGGTCGGGCGGCGCGGGCGGTGGACGTGAAGCGCCGAGGCGAGCCGGTCGCGCAGGCGGCGCAGCGCGAGCTCGCGGTTGCGGGCCTGGCTGCGGGCGTCCTGGGCCACTGCGACGACGCGGGGACCGCAGCGGGCCTGGACCCGGGTCTTCTGCTCGGGCGTCAGCGAGGACGAGGCGGCGACGTCGAAGACCGCCTCGATCCGCGACGCGGTGACGTTGGCGTGCTGGCCGCCGGGCCCGGAGGAGCGGCTCGCGCGCAGCTCGATCTCCGCGAGCGGGATCGCGACCGAACGCGTGATGACCAGTGGGTCCTCGATCGTCACGGACACATCCTCGCAACGCAACGGGCGGCGACACGTTTGAGCAGGTGCGCGAGCGCCGGCCCCTCGGAGCTGCTCTCCATCACCCCCGAGGGGTCGCCTCGCGTCGAATCGCTCAGTCGGCGAGCGCGACGAGCCGGATCTCGTCGGGGTCGCGGGTGATCAGCGCGCCGTCGCGATCCTCCACCGGGGCGCCGGCCGCCTCCAGCCGCTCGCGCAGCGCCGCCAGCGCGTCGGCGCCGCCCACGCGCAGCCGCACGTCGTCCAGGCCGGGCAGCTCGCGCGGCCCGGCCGCCGCGCCGCGCGACATCCACGTGTTCAGCCCGATGTGGTGGTGATAGCCGCCGGCCGCCACGAACGCGGCCTGGTCGGTCATCCGCGCCATCAGCTCGAGGCCGACCGTTTCCGTCCAGAACGCGACCGACCGACCCAGCTCGGAGACCTTCAGGTGCACGTGGCCGATGTCGACGGTCAGCGGGCCGTCCGGATCGCCGGACCGCGCCGGCTTCCAGCAGGCTCTCGAGGTCGAGCGGCGCCGTGAACATGCCCACCTTCTCGCCCGGCGCGGGCGGCGGCCACGCCTCCCGCGGACGATCGACGTACAGCTCGACCCCGTTGCCGTCGGGATCGTCGAGATAGAGCGCCTCGGAAACCCCGTGGTCGGACGCACCGGTCAGAAGCCCTGCCCGCACCACGCGCTCCAGCGCTCGGCCGAGCGCCGCGCGGTCGGAGTAGCGCAGGGCCGTGTGGAACAGGCCGGTCGCCGCGCGTGGCGCGCGGCCGCCGGTCACGCCGTCTTCGACGACTCGAACGAGCGGCGCCCCGTCCCAACCCAGCTCACCGCTGCCGATCTCCTGCAATCCCGCAACCTCGCGGTAGAAGGCTTCCGAACGGCCGCGATCGGCGCTGCGCAGGGTCACGCCGGCGACGGCGGTGGCGGGCGGCAGCATCGGGGGCATCGGCGCGCAAGCTAGCGGGTAGCCCGACAACCAGAAGATGGTTTCTTACGACCTCGACATCGACCTGGCGGTCGAGCCCGCCAGCGTTCCTCGCGCCCGCCTCGCGGTCGAGCGCAGGGCTCGCGATGCCGGCGCCTGCCCGAGCACCCTCGACGCAATGCGCCTGGCGGTCAGCGAGGCCTGTTCCAACGTCGTCCAGCACGCCTACGCCGGCCGTGACCACGGCCGCTTTCGCCTGCAGGTCGGCGTCGACGACGGCGTCCTGTGCGTCGCGGTCTACGACGAGGGCAAGGGCATGCGCCCCCGGAACGACAGCCCCGGGATGGGCCTCGGTCTGTCGCTGATGGCCTACGTCTCCGACGAGCTGAAGATCCGCAAGGAGCCCGGGGCCACCTGGGTCGAGCTGTGCTGGCGGCTCGACGAGCAGCCGCCCGCCGTCGCGCACACGGCCTAGCGCTCAGAGCTTCGGCAACCGCTGGGTCAGAGAGAGGGCCGGCGCGAAGAGGTCGCCCTCCGAGCCGACGCGGCGCAGCACGTCGTCGGTGGTGAAGGTCAGCAGCTCCGCGTCGGAGGCCTCGTGGCACGCGCGGACCTCGTCCCACGTGACCGGCGTCGACACCGTCGGCCGTTCACGCGCGCGCGTCGAGTACACGTTGACGGTGGTCTTGTGCTCGTCGTTCTGGCTCCAGTCGACGAGCACCTTGCCCTTGCGCAGGTCCTTGCTCTGGCGCGAGACGACCTTCTCGGGCGCCTCGCCCTCGAGCAGCTCGGCGACCGCCTTGGCGAACGGCTTGGTGTCGTCGTAGGTCACCGCCGAGTTCAGCGGCACGTAGATCTGAAGCCCCTTGGAGCCCGACGTCTTCGCCACGCACTCGAGCCCGAGGCCCTCGAACATCCCGCGCAGCCACTCCCCCACCTCGCAGCACTCGACGATCGTCGCGGGCTCGCCGGGGTCGAGGTCGAAGACCATCATCGTCGGCCGGGTCTGCGACTTGGCCAGCGCCAGCGACGTGTGCAGCTCGATGTCGGCCAGGTTGGCGAGCCAGACGAGCGTCGCGCGGTCGTTGGCCAGGCAGAAGTCGATCTGCTTGGACTGCAGCTTGACCTTCTTGGTCGCCACCCAGTCAGGGCGGTGCGACGGGCACTGCTTCTCGTAGAAGTACTTCTCGTCCACCCCGTTCGGGTAGCGCTTGAGCGTCAGCATCCGGCCCTCGAGGTGCGGCAGCAGCGTCGGGGCGATCGCCGCGAAGTAGTCGACGAGGTCGGACTTCGTGAAGCCGGTCTTCGGATAGAGGACCTTGTCGGGGTTCGACAGGCGCACGCTGCGGCCGTCGACCTCTACCTCGACGGCCTTGTCCTTGCCCTTGCCGGTCCGCTTCGCGCCCGCCATCAGGGGACCGGTACCCCCGACGAGCCCCTTGTACGAGGGCGCGCGCAGCCGGCCCTCCTTCGTCCACTCGACGAACTCGACCTCGCACTGCAGGCGCGGCTCGACGAAGATCGCGCCGCGCGGCACGCCCGCGGTCGAGAACGGGCTCTTGTCCGTTTCGAGCGGACCCAGGAGGCCGGCCAGCTTGTCGAGCTCGGGCTCGGTGAAGCCCGTGCCGACCTTGCCGGAGTACCGCAGCCCGCCCTCGCCGTCCGGCAGGCCGATGAGCAGCGCGCCGATCCGCTCCCGCCGCCGGCCCTCGCCCGACATCCAGCCGCCGATCACGACCTCCTCGCGCGTGACGTTCTTGACCTTGACCCACCCGCGCGAGCGGCGGCCCGGGTCGTAGATCGAGTCCAGCCGCTTGCCGACGATGCCCTCGAGCCCCTGGGTGCGCGCCGCCTCCTGAACCTCGGCGCCGTGGCCGATCACGTGGTCCGGCGTCTGCCAGCGCTCACCGTTGAGGTCGAGCTCGGCCAGCAGCTCGCGCCGTCGCTCGTAGGGCTCGCGCAGCAGCGAATGGCCGTCGAGCCAGAGCAGGTCGAAGATCACGTAGCTCACCGGGTTGGACTTCGCCAGCCGCCGGATCTGGGTCTCCGAGGTCAGGTGCATGCGCCCCTGGAGCGCAGAGAAGCTCGGCCGGCCGTCGTCGTCGAACGCCACGACCTCGCCGTCGAGCACCGCCCGGTGTGAGCTGAGCGCGCGGTTGAGCTTCGACAGCTCGGGATAGCGCGGCGTGATCTCGTTGAGGTTGCGGCTGTGGAAACGCAGCCGGCCGGGCTCCGAGTGCGCGATCGCGCGGACGCCGTCCCACTTGATCTCGAACGCCCAGCGACCGTCGTCGGGCGGCAGCGGCCCGGCCGTGGCGAGCATCGGCGCGACCTGCTCGGGCATCGGCTCCGCCGTCGGGTCGGCGGCCGCGCCCATCCGGTGGATCATCCAGTTCTTGGGGTTCTCGTCCTTGTCGGTGGCGAACAGCGCGTAGCGCGCGCTCAGCCGCTCGCCGTGCAGGGTGACCTCGACCTTCCTCGGCTCCCACTTGTGCAGCTCGAACGTGCCGTGGTCCCAGATCGTCATCGTGCCGGCGCCGTAGCTGCCCTTGGGGATCTCGCCGTGGAAGTCCAGGTACTCCAGCGGGTGGTCCTCGGTGCGCACGGCCAGCCGGTTCTGCTTGGGCTCCTCGGGGATGCCGTTGGGCACCGCCCAGGAGGCCAGCGCGCCTTCGTGCTCGAGGCGCAGGTCCCAGTGCAGGCGCGTCGCGTGGTGTTCCTGGATGACGAAGCGCGCCTGGCCCGTCCCCCGCCTTCGCCTTGCCCGCGGGCTCGGGCGACGCCTTGAAGTCGCGCTTGCCGCGGTAGGTCTTCAGCCGGTCGCTCACGGCGTGCCGAGCGGCTTGATCGGGCGTGCGGGCACGCCGCCGACCAACCAGCTCGCGGCGTACTCCCCGGCCACCAGGACCGCGCCCGCGGCCACCACCGCGTTGCGCCGGACCGTGGCGCCGCGCAGCACCACGACGTTGGTCGCCAGCAGCACGTTGTCCTCCACCAGCACCGGCTCGACCGACAGCGGCAGATCCAGAAACCAGGTGTCGGTGCCGTCGTGGGCGTGGTCGGAGTCGGTGATCGAGACGCGGTCGCCAAGGCCGACATGGGCGCCGAGCCAGACGCGCTCGACGCAGTGCAAGGTCGACGAACGCCCAGCACCACGCGGCGGCCGACCGTCAGCTCCCCACCGGACTTCAGCTCGCAGTGGTCGCGCACCTGGACGTGCTCGCCCAGGCGGATGCTGCCGCCGCGCACCTGGAGGCGCACGTGGTCCTGGAGGACGGCGCCGTCGCCGACCTCGATGACGTGGTCGTCACCGGGCCGCACGTCGAGGACCAGGTCGCGGCCGACCCGGACGTTCGCCCCCACCGCGATCGACAGCGTGCCGCCGGAGCGCTCGTCGCCGGCGTCGAGATCGAGCCGCGGGCGGCCGGCGATTCGCAGGTTCGGCCCGGCGACCAGCTGCAGCCGCACGCCGTGCCGGCGCAGGCGCGCGCGCAACGCGAGCGTCCAGCCCAGGCGGCGCAGTCGGCGGATCGCGGCCATCACGCCGCGATCCTAGGCATCCGGCGGGCGTCAGCCCCCCGCGACAGCCGGCAGGATCTGCACCTCGGCGCCATCGGGCACCGGGGTCTCCAGCCCGTCGAGGAAGCGGATGTCCTCGCCACCGACGTAGACGTTGACGAACCGGCGCAGCGCGCCGCCGTCGTCGGAGATGCGGTCGCGCAGCTCGGCGTGGGTCTCGTAGACCGACTGGAGCACCTCGCCGACCGTCGCGCCCTCGCCGCTGACGACGGCCTCGCCGCCGGTGGTCGCGCGCAGCTGGGTCGGCAGCTTGACCGTGACCGCCATCAGACGCCCACCCGTTCGCCGACGGCGCTCTGGAACGCGTCGTAGGTGGGCTCGATCTCGAACGCGTCGAACGTCCCGCGCACGGCGTCGAGGGTCTTCAGCCCCTCGCCGGTGATCACGAGGACGACCCGCTCGTCACGGCCGATGTCGCCGCGCGCGGCGAGCTTGGCCAGCGTCGCCACGGTGACGCCGCCGGCGGTCTCGGTGAAGACCCCGGTCGTCTCGGCGAGCAGCCGGATGCCGGCGCGGATCTCGTCGTCGGTCACCGCGTCGATCGACCCGCCGCTGCGGTGGGCCAGCTCGAGCGCGTAGGGCCCGTCGGCGGGGTTTCCGATCGCCAGCGACTTGGCGATCGTGTCGGGCTTGACGGGGCGGCAGACGTCCTGGCCGGTCTCGAACGCGGTCGCGACCGGGGCGCAGCCGGCGGCCTGCGCGCCGTTCATCGTCGGCAGCTCGCCCTCGAGCAGGCCGAGCTCGATCCACTCCTCGAAGCCCTTGGCGATCTTCGTGTAGAGCGAGCCGGAGGCGACCGGCACGATGCAGCGGTCGGGCAGCTGCCAGCCGAGCTGCTCGGCGATCTCGTACGCCAGGGTCTTCGACCCCTCGGCGTAGTAGGGGCGCATGTTGACGTTGACGAACGCCCAGCCCTCGTTCTCGCCCGACAGCTCGGTGCAGAGGCGATTCACGTCGTCGTAGTTGCCCTTGACCTTGACGAGGTTCGTTCCGTAGACGCCCGTCGCGAGGACCTTCTGCTCCTCGAGGTCGGCCGGGATGAAGACGTAGGACTCGAGGCCGAGCGCGGCGGCCTGTGCCGCGACGGCGTTGGCCAGGTTGCCGGTCGACGCGCAGGCGAGGACCTCGAAGCCGAGCTCGCGGGCGCGCGCGCTCGCCACCGAGACGACGCGGTCCTTGAACGAGTGCGTCGGGTTGGCCGCGTCGTTCTTCACCCAGACCTCGCCGAGGCCGAGCCGCTCGGCCAGCCGGTCGGCGCGGATCAGCGGCGTGCAGCCCGCCGGCAGTCCGAAGCGCGACGAGCGCCGGCTCGACGGCCCGGGCGGCGCCTCGAGCGGCAGGAAGTCCGCGTAGCGCCAGATGTTCTGCGGCCCGCCCTGGATGCGCCGGCGGGTCGCCGCGACGTCGATCACCGGAGCCTTCGAGTAGGCGACCTCGAGCGGCCCGAAACAGCGTTCGCACACGTAGCGAGCGTCGAGGGGATAGACCTCCTCACACTCACGACACTTCAGGGACTCCGCTGCCATTTGAAAAACCTCCGCCGGTAAGTGGCGGAGGTTCGGGTGAAGCCCCAGCCACATCTCACAGGAATTGGCACCTTCCCGGTCGGGCCATATGGCCTTCGCGGGGGTTGCCGGGGTTTCAACGGGCCAGTCCCTCCACCCCTCTGGATGTGTCCAGCTATGTGGGCCGGGACCATAGCAGGCGCTCATGCAGGATCGGCCGGGCGTCTGGGTAGACTCGCTGGCGCGATGCCGTTCGACGCGAACATCGACGCGGATGACCCGCCGAGTCCCGATGCCGAGCCTTCCGAAGCCCCGGTTCGGTCGCTCCTCCCGCATTCGCGGGCGGGCCGTCGTCGCTGCGCCCGAGCCTGACGCGCCCCGCGTCGAGATCGTCGAGGCCGAGGGCCTCCGCTGGATCAACATCGAGCGCCCGCGCCTTGCCGACCGCGCCTGGCTGGAGGAGCACTTCGACTTCCATCCGCTCGACTACGAGGACGTCTTCTCGCGCAACCAGCGCCCCAAGGTCGACGAGTACGACAGCTACCTCTTCGTCGTCCTGCACTTCCCGCGCTTCGACAAGGCGATCAGCCGGCTCAACGCGGCCGAGCTCGACGTGTTCATCGGGCCCGACTACGTCATCACGCTGCCCAACGAGCGCCTCGACGCCGTCGAGTACCTCTTCGAGCGCTGCCGCACGCGCGAGGAGATGCGCGAGCAGATCTTCTCCAAGGGCCCCGGCTACCTGCTCTACAAGATCGTCGACGACTGCGTCGACTCGGGCTTCCCGATGCTCAACAAGATCGGCAACAAGCTCGAGCGCATCGAGGACGACATCTTCGAGGGCCGCTCGCGCGAGGTCGTGCGCGACATCTCCGACGCCAAGCAGGAGATCATCAACTTCCGCAAGATCGTGCGCCCGCAGCGCGGCGCGCTGAAGGACCTCGAGCGGACCAAGCGCTACATCCCCGAGACGCTCGAGGTCTATTTCGACGACATGAACGATGCGTCGGAGCGCATCTGGGACATGCTCGAGAACTTCAAGGAGGTGGCCGAGGCGCTGGAGGCCACCAGCGAGTCCGAGCTGTCGCACCGCCTCAACGACGTGCTGCGGGTGCTCACCGCGTTCAGCGTGATCATCCTGCCGCTCACCCTGATCTCGGGCGTGTGGGGCATGAACGTCCGGGTGCCGGGCGAGGGCAGCACCCACGCGTTCTGGGCGATCCTCGGGCTGATGCTGGCGGTCCTCGTCAGCATGGTCGTGTACTTCCGCCGCCGCGGCTGGCTCTGACGCGGCGCCATCGCGCGGGCCGGTAACCGGCCCCGCAGGGCCGGTGTAGGTTGGCCTCGTGCCGTCCGCGCCGCCGCTGGACTCCCTGGAACGCCTCGCCGACACGTGGGCGCTCGAAGGGCCCACCGAGCGCAAGCGGTTGCTCATCATCGTCAACCCGTACGCGACGACGGTGAGCGTCCGGCTGAAGAACCTCGTCGTCTACGCACTCCAGGGTCGCTACGACGTCACGGCGGTGGAGACCAAGGGCCGCGGGCACGCGACCGAGCTGTGCCGCGAGGCCGTCGAGGAGCAGTACGACGTCGTGGTCGCGTTCGGCGGCGACGGCACGGTCAACGAGGCCGCCAACGGGCTCGCGGGATCCGACGTTCCGCTGACCTGCCTGCCCGGCGGAGCGACGAACGTCTTCGGCAAGATGCTCGGCGTCCCCGGCGAGATCGTCGACGCCACCGAGCACCTGCTCCGCCTCGCCGACGCCTGGGAGCCGCGTCGCGTCGATCTGGCGCGGGTCAACGGGCGGCACTTCACGTTCTCGGCCGGGCTGGGGCTCGACGCCAGCGTCGTCGAGCGCGTCGACAGCCACCCGTACCGCAAGGCACGCTTCGGCGCCTGGTACTACACCTACGCGGCGATCACCACCTTCCTGGCCGGATACGTGGTCCGACCGCCGCGGCTGGCAGTCGAGCTGCCCGATGGCGCGCAGCTCGACGGCGTCACCGTGATCGTCCAGAACGGTGATCCGTACACCTACTTCCAGAATCGCCCGGTGCGCGTGGCCGACGGCGGCGCGCTCCAGAACGGCACGCTCTCGGGCGCGGTGCTGAAGCGCTCGACACCCACGATCATGCCCTCGGTCATCTGGCGCGTGTTCGCCAAGCGCGCCCGCCTGACCCGGCATCGCGCCGTCGACGGCTTCACCGGCGTCGAGGAGCTGGTCGTGCGCAGCGTCGACGGCCACGAGCTGCCGCTGCAGTGCGACGGCGACCACATCGGCGCCGTCACCGAGGCCCGCTTCGGCATCGCGCCGCGGGCGCTCTGCGTCGTCGGTTAGCTGGCTAGAGGGTGCCGGAGGCCGAGGGCACCGACCGCGGAGCGGTTGGTCTATGGCGGCCGGAGGTGGGCCCCTCCCGGCCGGAGGCCGGATGGTGTCTAGTCGGCGTTGTAGCCGACCTGCGTGGCGACGATCCGGTAGCCGGCGCGCTGGTAGATCCGCGCGGCGGCCTCGTCGGCCGCCGATAGCCACGCCACCTGGGCGCCGGCCGCGAACGCCCGCGCGGTGGCGTCGGCGGTCACGGCGCCGGCGATGCCCCGGCGCCGATGCGCGGGCAGGGTGGCCACGCCGACGATCTCGATGACGCCGTCGACCTGCGGCAAGGCCACCGCGGTGCCAAGAACCTCTTCACCGCTGGTCGCGGCCACGCGCACCGATCCGGTCCCGCGGCGCGCCCACCGTGCGATCTCCTCGTCGGTGATCGGCTCGTCGTCGTCGAAGGCCTCGCGCTGCGTGAGCATGAACCGGCGGATCCGCTGCGGCGGCGAGTCGGGCTCGAAGGACTCGATCGCCACCCCCGCCGGCGGATCGGGCTGCTGCAACTCGGCGGGCTCGCAGATGAGGACCGGGATGCGCTCGGTCAGCCGCCATCCGTGTGCCTCGAGCAGCGGCGGCAGCTCGGGCGAGAGATCCTCGATGAACTCCAGCCGCGGCGTGCGGCCGCGCGCGCGGAACGCCTCCTCGAGCTCGGGCAGCGCCCCGGCGGCGTCCGCGCCGGTGCCCGGGTCGGGAACGGCGGAGCTGAGGTAGAACGTCTCGCGCATCAGGTCGATCGCCGCGGCGAACGGCCCGACCCGGAGGCTCTCGCGGTCGCTCGAGTTGACGACGACGACGCTGTGCTGCAGACGCTCGAGCAGGATCAGCCGGCGCCCGGTGTCACGCGGTACGCATCGAAGACGCCCTCGATGTTGCGCAGGCGGCCGACGGTCGCCTTCAGCGCCTGGGTGTCGCCGACCTCGATCACGAAGCGGTTGGAGACCATCGGCGAGTTGACCAGGCAGCGGGCCTCGACGATGTTGATGCCGGCCTCGGCGAACGTGCGCGACAGGTCTTCGAGCAGGCGGTGGCGGTCCCACGCGTCGATCTGCAGCTCGACCTTGAACGACTGGGTCTGGTCGCCCGCCCAGTTGACGCGCACGAAGCGGTCGGGGTCCTTGCGCAGCGCGGCGACGTTGGGGCAGTCGTCGCGGTGGATCGTGATGCCGCGACCGAGCGAGATGTAGCCGACGATCGGGTCGCCAGGCACGGGCCGGCAGCACTTGGCCAGGCGCAGCATCACGTCCTCGACGCCCTCGACCTCGATGCCGTAGGAGCCCGAGGAGCCGGTCGGCCGGCGGCTGCGGCCGCGCGTCGCGGTGGCGAGCGCTTCGACCGCGGTCTGCGGGTCCTCCGCGGCCTCGCCCTCGCGCAGCCGCTGCATGACCTTGGTGACGACGACCTTCGGGCTGATCTTCACGCCGCCGAGCGCGATGTAGAAGTCCTCGGCCTTGCGGAAGCCCATCTCGCGGATGACGTCTGCGAGCAGCGGCGAGCCGGTGATCTTCTGGGCGGGCAGCCCGGCCTTCTGGAGGTGCTCCTGGAGCAGCGCGCGCCCGGTGTGCTCGGTGTCCTCGCGCGACTCGGCCTTGAACCACTGCTTGATCTTGTTGCGCGCGCGCGTCGTCTTGACGAGCGCGAGCCAGTCGCGCGACGGGCCGCGCTCGCGCTTGGCGGTGAGGATCTCGACGATGTCGCCGGACTTCAGCTCGTAGTGCAGCGGGACGAGCTTGCCGTTGATCTTCGCGCCGACACAGCGGTGGCCGATCTCGGTGTGGACCTCATAAGCGAAGTCCAACGGCGTCGCGCCGGCGGCCAGCGACTTGACCTCGCCCTTGGGGGTGAACACGAAGACCTCTTCGTCGAACAGGTCGACCTTGAGGTTCTCCATGAACTCCTTGGGATCCGACAGCTCCTGCTGCCACTCGAGCATCGAGCGCAGCCAGTGGACCTTCTTGTCGCTGTCCGGGCCGGTCTCCTTGTACATCCAGTGCGCGGCGACGCCGAACTCGGCCATGTCGTGCATCTCGCGCGTGCGGATCTGGATCTCCAGCGGCAGTCCTTCGGGCCCGATGACCGTCGTGTGCAGCGACTGGTACATGTTGAACTTGGGCATCGCGATGAAGTCCTTGAAGCGGCCGGGCAGCGGCTTCCACAGCGAGTGGATGACGCCGACCGCGCCGTAGCAGTCCTTCACCGAGTCGACGACGACCCGCATGGCCGTGAGGTCGTAGATCTCGTTGAACTCGCGGCCCTTCTTGGTCATCTTCGAGTAGATCGAATAGAAGTGCTTGGCGCGGCCGACGATCTCGGCGCGGATGCCCAGCGCCTCGAGCTCGCGCAGCAGGTACTGGCCGGCCTTGTCGACGTAGCCCTCGCGCTCCTCGCGCTGCTGGTTGACCAGGCCCTTGATCTCCTGGTACTTGCGCGGGTGCAGGGCGGCGAACGCGAGGTCCTCCAGCTCCCACTTGATCGCGTGGATGCCGAGCCGGTGGGCGATCGGCGCGTAGATCTCCAGCGTCTCGCGCGCCTTGTCGAACTGCTTCTGCTTGGCGAGCGCCGCGATCGTGCGCATGTTGTGCAGGCGGTCGGCGAGCTTGATGAGGATGACCCGGAGATCCGAGGCCATCGCGACCATCATCTTGCGGTAGTTCTCGGCCTGCGCCTCGTCGCGCGACTGGAACGTGATCCCGGTGAGCTTGGTGACGCCGTCGACAAGCGTCGCGATCTCGTCGCCGAACTGCTCGCGCACCTCTTCGAGCGACGCGGACGTGTCCTCGACCGTGTCGTGCAGCAGCGCGGCGCAGAGCGTCGCCGTGTCGAGGCGCATGCCGGCGCAGATCTTCGCGACGCCGACCGGGTGGACGATGAAGTCCTCGCCGGACTTGCGGCGCTGGTCTGCGTGGTGCTCGCAGGCGAAGACGAACGCGGCCTCGACGCGATCGCGGTCGATCTCCGTGCCCCAGTCCGAAGCGTGCTCCTCGACGATCGCGAAGAGGTCGGAGAGCAGCCGGCCCTCGCGCTCGGTGAGGTTGGGGCGCTGGAGGGATGCGTGGGACTCGGGGTGCTCGACGACGTCGACGGGCACGCGGGTCATGCTGCGCATCCCGCCGTCCGTGCCGCCGTTGGCGGCCGCGCCGTTTCCGGCTTTCACGCCGCCAGGCTTGTCCCTCGGCTCAGCCAACGCCTGCCCTCCTCGAGGCGTCGCTCGTATGCGACGAAGCTCGGCGAGCGCTCGAGCTCGGTGCGGCCCGACGGCGCGGGGACGCGGAGTTCCGTTCCTTCGATGGCGACGAGGGAGAGTTCTTCGAGCACGCGTAGGGCGCGCCCGGCCTGGACCGGCGGGACGTCCGCAAGCGCTGCCGATCCGCGATCGCGCAGTGCGACGTAGAGGGCACGCAGCGGGGCGCGGAGGTCGAGATCACGCTCGTGAACATGCACAGCAAAGGCTAGCTCAGGGTCCCCCCACGCCAGATGCGTCGTACGGCCAGGCAAGCCGTCGTGCAACAGCGCCTCGTGGGCCGGTTCCGCGGGCGGGTCGAGGGCCACGACGTGCGGGTAGGGGCGCGCGGTTTCGGGGTTGCGCGCGAGCGCCGCGTAGCTGGTGATCGCGAAGCCGCCGAGGCGGCCCTGCAGCCCCTTCCGGCGCGCCCTGGCGTCCGCGCAAACCACGAGGACCGGCTCTCCGCTGGCGACCAGGGAGGCGATCGTCCCGGCGATTCCGGCGCCCCGGCGGTCGCTGATGGCGAGCTGTGGTGACTTTGGTGCGGTATGCGCCCCAAAGTGACCACAGCTCGGGGTGGTCGGCTCGGCGGCGGCCTCCGCAAGTGCCGCCTCCAGGAGCCCTTCCGGTTCGCCGGCGAGCTCGATCGGGCCGCCCGCGCACGGCACGGCGTGGCGAAGGACCAGCCGCGGCTCCACAGTTCCGTTCCACTCGTTGAGCTCGAGGCCGAACGTGGCGTCGAGGCGGCCTTCCTCGGCGCCGTCGGGGAGGCGGCCGGTGCCGAACGCGACGGCGCGCGCGCGGGCGCCGCCGGCCTCGACGGTGAAGCGCACGTGCTTGCCCTCCCCCATCGGCCGGGCGTCGGTCAGGCGGGCGGCGGGGACGAGCAGCGAGACGTCGGGGTTGCCCTGGCCGAACGGCGCGAGCCGGGCGAGCTCCTCGGCGAGGTCGGTGCCGAGGTCGTCGCCGGAGACGACCGCGTCGACGCGCTCGACCGGGACGAGGTCGGCCGCGCAGAGCACCCGGGCGGCGTGCGCGGTGAAGGCGGCGCGGAACGCATCGACGGCGTCGCGCTGGATGGTCAGCCCCGCGGCCGCGCGGTGGCCGCCGTGGCGCAGCAGGTGCTCGGCGCCGGCGTCGAGGCCCGCGAGCAGGTCGAAGGACGGAATCGAGCGCCCCGAGCCGGTGCCGGTGTCGCCGTCGAGGGCGATCAGCACGGCGGGCCGGTTGTGGCGCTCAGCAATTCGAGACGCGACGATCCCGATGACGCCCGGGTGCCAGCCGTCGCCGGCGAGCACGTAGGCGGAGACATCGTCACCGGCCTGGGCGACCAGCGCCTCGGCCTCGAAGAGGATCCGCGTCTCGACGTGGCGACGCTCGGCGTTGGCGGCGTCGAGCTCCTCGGCGATCTGGCGCGCGCGGGCGTCGTCCTCGGTGAGCAGCAACTCGAGCCCTGCATCGGCGCGATGCAGCCGGCCGGCGGCGTTGATCCTCGGCGCGAGGCGAAACCCGCACGTCTTCGCGTCGATGGCGCTGGGGTCGCAGCGCGAAACCGCCATCAGCGCCCGCAACCCCGGGCGAGTGGTTCCGGCCAGCGCGCGCAAGCCCTCGCGCACGAGCCGCCGGTTCTCGCCCACCAGCGGCACGCAGTCGGCCACCGTGGCGAGCGCGACGAGGTCGAGGTCGGCGTCGGCCCCGCCTGGATCGCGGCCGGCGCCGGCCAGCAGCGCCCGCGCGAGCAGGTAGGCGACACCGGTCGCGCAGAGCTCCGGGCACGGGTAGCCGCCGACAAGCGGATGGACGATCGGCGCGTCGGGCAGCGTGCCGTCGGACCGCGGGGTGTGGTGGTCGGTGACGACGACCTCCATCCCCGCCTGCCGCGCGGCGGCGACCTCCCCGACCGCGGTGATCCCGCAGTCGACGGTGACGAGCAGCTTCGTACCGGCGGCGGCCAGCCGATCGACGGTCGCGACGGCGAGGCCGTAGCCGTCCTCGGTACGGCTCGGCAAGAACCAGCCGCAGTCGGCGCCCAGCTCGCGCAGGGTGCCGACCAGGACGGCGGTCGACGAGACGCCGTCGACGTCGTAGTCGCCGTGGACGACGATGCGGTTGCCCTCGCGAACGTGGCGCAGGATCACGTCGACCGCCTCTGGCATTCCCCCGAACGTGGACGGGTCGTGAGCCGTCGTCGGCGGCGAGGAACGCCCGCGCCTCCTCCGGGGCAGCCAGGGAACGCCGCACCAGCGTCTGCGCAACCGCGTGTGAAACCCCGAGCGTCTTCTTGCAGCGCGGCGACCTGCGCGTACGGCGCGGGGGCGATGCTGAGGCGGGCGGTGGACGGCGGTGGCACCGACCGAGTATCCGGTTCGGCCCCGACGGAACCGGCTGGGCGACATAGCTCGCGCTATCCGAGAAGAATGTCGCCCATGAAGATCGGCATCAACGTCGGGTACTGGTCCGGCGGGCCGCCGCCGGGCGCCGCGGAGCTGGTGGCCGAGGCCGACCGGCTCGGCCTGGACTCGGTCTGGACCGCCGAGGCCTACGGCTCCGACGTGCTGACCCCGCTGGCCTGGTGGGGCGCGAACACCAAGCAGATCCGCCTGGGCACCGCGATCGCCCAGATGAGCGCGCGCGAGCCCGCGGCGGCGGCAATGGCCGCGATCACGATGGACCATCTGTCGAACGGGCGGTTCATCCTCGGCCTCGGCGTCTCCGGTCCGCAGGTGGTCGAGGGCTGGTACGGCAAGCCGTTCGCCAAGCCGCTTGCGCGCACGCGCGAGTACATCGCGATCGTCCGCCAGATCCTGGCGCGCGAGGGCCCGGTCGACGTTCGAGGGCGAGCAGTACCGGCTGCCGCTGGAGGGCGGCACCGGGCTCGGCAAGCCGCTGAAGTCCTCGGTGCACCCGCTGCGCGCCGACCTGCCGATCTTCCTCGCCGCCGAGGGACCGAAGAACGTGGCGCTCGCCGCCGAGATCTGCGACGGCTGGCTGGCGCTGTTCTACGCGCCCGAGCACGACGGCTTCTACCGCGACGCGCTCGACGAGGGCTTCGCCCGCGAGGGCGCCCGCCGCAGCCGCGAGGACTTCGAGATCGTCGCCTCGGTCCCGATCATCGTCACCGACGACGCCGGCTCGGCCATCGACGCCGTGCGCCCGATGTACGCCCTCTACTTCGGCGGCATGGGCGCGCGCGACCGCAACTTCCACGCCGACGTCGCCCGCCGCATGGGTTACGAGTCCGAAGTCGACACGATCCAGGACCTCTACCTCTCGGGCAAGAAGGACGAGGCGGCCGCCGCCATCCCGGCCAAGCTCATCGAGCAGCTCACGCTGATCGGCCCGATCGAGAAGATCCGCGAGGACATCCAGCCGTGGCGGGAGTCGCAGGTCACGACCCTGCTCGTGCAGGGCGTGCACCCCGCGCTGCTCGAGGACCTCGCCTCGCTCGCCGACTAGGCCGCTTCGTATCCGAGATAGGCCAGGCCTTCGGCACAGACCTCGTTGAGCGTCTGCTGCTCGTCAGCCGTGAGGCTCTCGCGCCACTTGCCCGGACTCGCGGCGCGGGCGAACCGCCCCGGCCCCTTCAGCTCGGCCGGCAGCGCGTCGAAGGAGAGCCTCTCCACGACGCCGACGTCGACCTCGGTTTCGGTGCCCATCCATGCGAACAGCTCGCCGAGCCCGGGCAGCGGATCGGCGAGCAGGTCCTCGTAGCGCACCCGCATCCGCAGCGCGGGATCGTGGTTCTCATAGGCGGTTCGCACGATCTCGTATCGCCATCGCCACCTGTAGGCCCGCTCGCGCACGTAATCAAGCCGGCGCTCCGGCGTCCGGTCCATCTGCCCGCCGTAGGCGTTCGTCACCCATGCCGCCTCGCCCGCGGCATCGAGCTCCGAGTCGACGACGTCGCGGGCATCGCGTGCAACCCAGAGCAGCCGAGACTCCGGGAGCGTGGCGAACAGGATGTCCGCGCCCTGCGAGCCGTTCGGCTCCTTGATGGCGCAGATCGACCGGCCGGACGGGTCGAGCTCTGCGAGTTGGGCGTCGTAGCGCTCGAGGATCATCGTGCGCAGCAGCGGCCGCCAGACCGGCTCGAACTTGTCGCTGAAGAAGTAGTCGGCACGGCCG
This sequence comes from uncultured Actinomycetes bacterium, assembly GCA_963825415.1. GTDB lineage: Bacteria > Actinomycetota > Thermoleophilia > Solirubrobacterales > Solirubrobacteraceae > BP-464. The sequence goes on from CAWGTD010000013.1 coordinate 214,446, forward strand.
GCCAGCGCCTCGTTGAGCCGCTTCTTCTCCGAGCTGTACGAGCTGGCCGGCATGCTGAACACGTCGGTGGAGAAGATGCCGAGGTGCATGCCGATGATCGACTCGTCGATCCCGACCATGCCCTCGTGCGAACGCAGCAGATTCAGCAGCCAGGTCGTCCCGCTGCGCGGCGAGCCGACCATCCACACCATCCTGCGCTCGAGCCGGTCCAGCCGTCTGCGGTTGCGGCGCGGCAGGTTCACGCGGCGGCATCGTAGGCGGTCGGCCGCGACGCGGTGTCAGCGCGTGGCGCTCCACGCGCCGAGCGCGCACATCGTCAGCCCCGCGAGCCCCGGCCCGCGAAACAGCCCGCCGCGCGCGACCCGCTCGAACCCCGCCGCGTCGAGCCACGCCCGCAGGCACGCCACGTTGGCCGCCCACCAGTTGAAGTCGGTGGCGGTGGCCTGGAAGCGCGCCGCCGGGCGCCGCGGGGCGAGCAACGAGGTGATCGGGTCGACCGGCTCGAGCAGCGTCAGCCGCCCGCCCGGTGCCAGCACGCCGCGCACCCGCTCCAATGCGAGCACCGGGTCGCGCAGGTGCAACAGCAGGGCGCCGACGAACGCGAAGTCGACCGGGCCGCCGATCGCGTCGGCGTCGAGGTCGTAGACGCTGACCTCCACGCGGCGCACCGCCGAGCCCAGCGCCTCGGCGGCGATCCGAAAGCCCCGCCCCAGCTCGACGTTCAGCTCGACCGCCGCGGCCTCGAGCCGCTCCCGGTTGGCCGGCGGCCACTCGGCCGCGTCCAGGCGCGGGACGTCGGTCGCCACCACCTCGGCGCCGCGACGCTCCAGCTCGAACGCCCAGAAGCCGTCGAACGTGCCGACGTCGAGCGCGCGCCGCCCCGCCAGCGACGCAGGAAGCACCGCCGGCGCGATCGCGCGCAGATCCACATGCCCCGCCGTGACCTCGCCCGGCGCCAGCTCGATCGAGTGATACCAGTGGGGGTTCTCCCCCACTGCCGGCCCGCTCAGAGCTCGAGCGCCTCGTTGCCGCGCCGCGCGCCCTCGGCGTACATCACCGCGATGCCGAGCAGCGCGCCCGGGATGGCGTCCAGCGCCGTGGCCAGGTGCGTGTCGTTCTGGCCCGGAACCACGAGGCCGTTGATCGCGAGCGCGACGACGAACGCCCCGACGATCGCGCCGATCAGCGCGCCCACGATGCCGCCCCAGAACTTGTCGGGCATGAACACCGTGAAGTGCCAGATCGCGAGCCCCATCATGATCCACGCCAACGCGCCCATCAGCGGCTCCTCCCGTGGCGCTTGTTGCGCGGCTTCTTCGGCTTGTCGCGCTTGGGCTCGCGCGGCATCACGACATCCTCCGGAGAGAGATCACGGCTCGGATCGAGCTTCGGAGCGGGCTTGCCTTCGGGGCCCTCGCGCACCACGGTCGCGGTCGGCGTCTCGCCGTGCAGGTCGGCCACCATCTCGTCGAACTCGGCCCGCGAGACCTGCCGGTCGGGCGTCTCGGGCTCGGTCAGCCGCCGGGTGCGGCGCTTGCTCTCGGGCGGCGCCACGTCGACCGGTGCGCCGCCCACCGGCGTGGCGTAGGCGGGCACCATGCCGCCGGCCAGCTGGGCGATCCGCTTGCGCCGCTGGATGTAGACGTGCTCGCGCTCCTTCCAGTGCGTGAGCACCGGCGAGGCGATGAAGATCGACGAGTACGCACCGGAGACCACGCCGACCATCAGAGCGAAGGCGAAGTCGCGCAGGGTCTCGCCGCCGAACACCAGCAGCGCGATGATCGGCAGCAGCGTGCAGAACGAGGTCGCCAGCGACCGGGTGAGGACCTCGCTCATCGAGCGGTTGACGATCTGCGTGAACGCCGCACGCGGCATCCGCGGCACGTTCTCGCGCACGCGGTCGAACACGATGATCGTGTCGTAGAGCGAGTAACCCAAGATGGTCAAGAGCGCCGCGACCGTCGACGTCGTCACCTCCCGGTCGAGCAGCGAGTAGACACCGGCGGTGATCAGCACGTCGTGCATCAACGCGATCAGCACCGGCACCGCGTACTTCCACTCGAAACGCAGCGCGATGTACGCGCTGATCACGAGCAGCGAAGCGATGATCGCGATGATCGCGCTCTTGGCGACGGTGTTGCCGAACGTCGGGCCGATCGAGGTCGTGTCCGGCGGGCGGGCGAGGCCGTACTTCGAGTCCAGCGCGGAGTTGATCTGCGACACCTGGTCGGGCTTCAGCGTCGGCGTGGAGATCTGGAACGTGTTGCCGCCCAGGCCCTTCTCCTCGACGCGCTGGATCTTCGCGTCGCCCTGACCGTTGGCGGACATGACGTCGCGCACGCCCGCCTCGTCGACGGTCTTCGTCAGCGTCGCCTTGATCCGTGTGCCGGACTCGAAGTCGATGCCGAAGTTCAGGCCCTTGTCGCCGATCGCGAACGCGCCGACGAGCAGGATCAGCCCGGACATCGAGAAGAACCACTTCGACGCGCCCATGAAGTCGTAGTTCCAGCGCCGCTTCTGCGCCCCGGCGCCCAGCGCGGTCGGGTGGGAGATCATCCGCGAGCGCCCCATCGTGCCCAGCACGGCCTGCGTGGCGAGCACCGCGGTGAACAGCGACGTCAGCGTGCCGATGCCCAGCACGAACGCGAAGCCCTTCACGCCTGCTGTGGCGAGGATGAAGAGGATGAACGCCGTCATGAACGTGACGACGTTGGCGTCGATGATCGCGCTGATGCCGCGCTTGTAGCCCTGGGCGATGCCGGCCGCGACCGATCTACCCCCGCGGATCTCCTCCTTGACACGTTCGAAGATGACGATGTTCGCGTCGGCCGCGACGCCGATCGTGAGGATCAGGCCCGCGATGCCCGGCAGCGTCAGCGTGATCGGGATCAGCTTGATCAGCGCGAAGAAGTAGATCCCGTAGACCACCAGCGCGCCGACGGCGATGATGCCGAGCACGCGGTAGAAGAGCAGCAGGAAGAGGCAGACGATGATGAAGCCGGCGATGCCCGCCTTCAGGCCCTGGTCCAATGCCTGCTGACCCAGCGTCGCCGACACCTGCGACGCGCTGATCAGCTCGAGCTTGATCGGCAGCGCGCCGGTCTTCAGCAGGTTCGCCAGCCGCTGAGCGGTGGAGATCGTGAAGCCGCCCTCGATCTGCGAGCCGTTGGCGCCGTCGATGCCGTCGGGGTTCTGCTGGAAGTCGATGTACGGGACCGAGATCAGCTCGTTGTCGAGCACGACCGCGAAGTGCTGGAAGGCGGCCGTCGCCGGCTGGCCGGGGATCTGGTTGGACTGGCCGCGCTGCGCGATGGCGCGCGTGACGGTCTGCCAGGTCTTGCGCCCCTTGCTTGGTGAACTCGAAGGTGACGATCGGCGCGTTGGTGCCACCGGTCCCGCTGTCGAAGTTCTGCTCGGGGTTCTTGATGTCGGTCCCGCGCAGCGCGAAGTGGTCGTTCATGACGAACCACGCGGCCTTGTTGGCGTCCTTCGGCTTGTCCTTCGTGTCGTACTCGGCCTCGATGACCACGACGCCGGGCTTGACGATGCGGATGCTCTGGTCGGCCGTCGGCGCCTTCTCGCGCGACTCGGAGAAGAGGTCGGCCTCGCGCTCCTCCGGCCCGCGCAGCACCCGCTTGGCCTTGTCGTCGACCAGGTAGTAGTAGGGCGCGTCGTGCGACGTGTTCTGGCTGGCCTTCTCCGGGCAGCGCGCCGCCCGTACGACCGCGCCGTAGTACGGAAGGCCGGCGGCCGGGTTGCCCGCGGACTGGCCACCGGTGACGTTGGCGTCGGTCGGGTTGGCCTTGCAGTCCGGCCCGAGGACGTTCGGCTCCCAGTCGTAGAAGTACATCTGGGCCGTCGTGCCGACCTGGTCGATCGCCCGCTGCTGGTTCTTGACGTCGGGCAGGCTGACGATGATCTGGTCGGAGCCCGAGCGCTGGATCTCCGGCTCGGCCACACCGAGCTGGTCGACGCGCTCGCGCATGATGTCCAGCGAGCGCTGGATCGCGTCGCCGGTCACCTGCGAGAACTTCGTCGGCTTGGCCTGGTAGACGAGCTCGACGCCGCCCTTCAGGTCAAGACCCTGGCGCGTCTTCTTGGTGGCGACGACCGCGGCCGAGCCGGCGAGCAGGCCGGCGACCAGCAGAAGGATGAAGAGGTTGCGCCGGCGGTCGGTCATGAAATGGCTGCGGGCAGGTTACTTGGCGGGGGTCAGCACGAGGAGCAGCCCACCGTCGTCGTCGTAGGCCGGGAAGAGGTCCGCGGTGGCCTGCGCCGGGAAGTCTCCTTCGGCGTTGACCTCGACCTCCTTGCCGAGCTGACGTACACCCCATTCGAGCGCCGTGGCCACATGGTCCTCGTCGTTCGCGAAGCGCAGCCCGAGTACCTCCTTGACGGGCCGGCCGACGACACGCTCGTCCTTCAGGCCGGTCAGCTCGAAGGCGCCCTTGCCGGTTCCGATCAGCCGCCCATCGCTGTCGCACACGAAAAACGCGGCGTCGGGCGCCGGGTAGTAGTCGTCGAGCAGCTCGAAGAGGAAGGCGAACCCACAGCGCGTGCAGGCCTTGGCCGCGCGGCTGAAACCCGCGGTCCGTTCGCTCTGGGTCGAGCGGTGACCGCAGTTCGGGCAGATGAAGAGGTGGGCCATCGGCTCCCAAAGGGTAGAGGGCGCCGCCCCCGAGCCAGCGGCGCTTCAGCGGCAGAGCGTGGCTGCCGAGGGCACGCCCGTCCAGCGCGTGAGCGCCCAGAACGCCAGCCAGCCCGGCGTGATGTCGGCGCTCCACGGCGGCCGCCCAGGCCGCCGCCGCGTACCGCGGCCGAACGGCTGGAAGAGCGGGAACCGGCTCTCGACGATCGAGAACCCCGTCGCCTCGAGCAGGCGGCGGTGCGCGCGCAGGTTGGGCGTCCACCAGCGCGGGTCGTGGCCGGTCCCGAGCTGCGCCGCCGCGGTGAACGGGCGCGTCAGCGTCAGCGACATCGCGATCGTCTCGAGGCACAAAAAGGCGCCCCCGGTCACGCTGCGGACGTTGCGCAGCACGCGCGCCGGATCGCTGACGTGCAGCAGGATGTTGCCCATGAACACGAAGTCGTAGGTGCCGTCGACGGTCTCCGGGGAGACGTCGTAGACGTCGAGGTCGAGCCGGCGGACCTCGAGCCCGGTCGCCGCGCCGACGGCCTCGAAGCGCGCACGCGCCCCGGTGCTACCGCTGACGGGCCGCTCGCCCTGCCAGTCCTGCGCGGCCGGGTCGTCGAGGTCGACGCTCGTCACGTCGCCGCCTCTCCGCGCCATCTCGTAGGCGAAGAAGCCGTCCGCCGAGGCGAGGTCGAGACAGCGCCTGCCGGCGAGCGACGACGGCATCGGCAGCTTGCCCACCAGCGAGCGATGGTCGAACAGCCCGCGCGTCGCGGTGCCGTCCGGCAGGTCGAACGTGTGGTACCAGACCTCGATGTCAGAAGAGCCGGATATCGGCCGGTGCCTCGAGCCCGAGGTGGGCGTAGGCCGCCTCGGTGGCGCAGCGCCCGCGGGGCGTGCGCTTGAGCAGCCCCTGCTGGAGCAGGTAGGGCTCGTAGACGTCCTCGATCGTGTCGGCCTCCTCCCCCACGGCGACCGCCAGCGTCGAGAGCCCGACCGGCCCGCCGCCGAAGCGCACGCAGATCGCCTCGAGCAGGTCGCGGTCCAGCGGGTCAAGGCCCGCGGCGTCGATGCCGAGCATGTCCAGCGCCGCGTCGGCGGCCTCGGCGGTGACCACGCCGGTGCCGCGCACCTCGGCGTAGTCGCGCACGCGCTTGAGCAGGCGGTTGGCCACGCGCGGGGTGCCGCGGCTGCGCTCGGCGAGCGCGCGGGCGCCCGCGGGGTCCAGCGTGACGTCGAGGATCGCCGCGGAACGCGTGACGATCTCGGCGAGGTCGTCGGCGCCGTAGGGCTCCAGGCGGTGCTGGATGCCGAAGCGGTCGCGCAGCGGCGTCGTGAGCAGGCCCGCCCGGGTCGTGGCGCCCACCAGCGTGAACGGCGGCAGCTCCAGCGTGACGACGCGCGCGCCCGCCCCCTGGCCGACGGTGATCGGCAGCCGCCGGTCCTCCATCGCCGGGTAGAAGGTCTCCTCCAGCGCGCGCGGCAGGCGGTGGACCTCGTCGACGAAGAAGACGCTGCGCGGCTCCAGCGCGGTGAGGAACGCGGCGACGTCGCCCTTGCGCTCCAGCGCCGGGCCGGCGGTCTGGATGAACGGCACGTCGAGCTCGTGGGCCAGGATCTGGGCGAGCGAGGTCTTGCCGAGCCCGGGCGGGCCGGCGAGCAGGACGTGGTCCAGCGCCTCGCCGCGCGCGGACGCGGCCTCGATCGACACCGAGAGCTGCTCGCGCAGCGCGGGCTGGCCGACGAAGTCCTCCAGCCGCCGCGGCCGCAGCGAGCGGTCGAGGTCCTCGTCGACGAGCAGCGCGCCGGGGGTCTGAATGCGCTCGCTCATGCGCGTGCGCCTCGCAGTGCGCTGGCCAGCAGGGCCTCGGGCGTGTCGCCCTCGGCGACGCTGAGCAGGCGGTCGGCCTCGCCGGGCTCGTAGCCCAGCTCGAGCAGGCCGGCGCGGGCGAGCTCGTGCGGCTCGTCGGAGCGCAGGACGCTGATGGCGCCGTCGTCGGGCAGGTCGACGCCCACCTTCTCGCGCAGCTCGCTGACGATCCGTTCGGCCAGGCGCTTGCCGACGCCGGGCGCGGCCTGCAGGCGCGCGACATCGCCGCCGGCGAGCGCGCGGATCAGCTCGCGCGGCGCGCCCCCGCCGAGCACGGCGACCGCGACCTTCGGCCCGACGCCCTGCACGCCGACCAGCAGCTCGAAGAGGTCGCGCTCCTCCTCGCTGGCGAAGCCGTAGAGCGCCATCGCGTCCTCGCGGACGACCATGTGGGAGAGCAGCGAGACCGACCCGCCGACCGGCGGGACGTGGCGCAGCGTCTCGGTCGAGACGGCGAGCCGGTAGCCGACACCGCCGGCGGTCTCGACGACGACGTGATCGGCGCGCCGCACCGCCACCTCACCGGCGATCGACGCGATCACGAAGCCACCGCCGCGGCGAGCGGCGCCCGGTTGGCGTGACAGATCGCGACCGCGAGCGCGTCGGCCGCGTGGTGGGGCTCGGGGGGCTCGGGCAGGGCGAGCAGCGCCTGCACCATGCGGCCGACCTGGTCCTTGGCGGCCCGGCCGTTGCCGCACACCGCGCCCTTGACCTGCTGGGGCGTGTAGCCCGCGCACGGGATCCCGGCCTGGCCGGCGGCGAGCATCACGACGCCGCGCGCCTGGCCGACCGCGAACGCGCTGCGGGCGTTCGCTCCGAAGTAGAGGTCCTCGAGCGCGACCGCGTCGGGCCGATGCTCGGCGAGCAGTGCGACGACGCGCGCGTGGATGGCGGTCAGGCGCCGCTCGGCCGACAGCCCCGGATGGGTGGCGATGACGCCGCCGTCGAGCGCCGCGAGGCGCCCGCGGGCATGGGCCACGACCCCGTACCCGGTGCTCGCGGTGCCGGGATCGATGCCGAGAACCACCATGCAGGCGGGATTCTCCGCGCGAGGCCGGACGCCTCCCGCCGCGCCGGAGATCAGGGCGCCGGCGGGGGCGGCGGGCCGGTGCCCGCGACGGTCACGCGGACGCGCTGACCAGCCAGCGGTAGTCGGAATCGCCCGCGTTGCCGCAGTTGTCGGAGACCTTGCGCTGACGTCCCACGATCGTCGTCGGAGCCGGTCGGCGGGACGGTGCCGCGCTCTGGATCGAGGCGTCGGCTGAAGTCGATCGGCGGCCCGGGGGCGGCCCGAAGTGGAAGGTGTCCACGGCAGGAACCCGGTGATGACGTCGAATTCGGCGGCTCGTCGTCGATGAGCACGACAACGACCTGCGAGGCCCCCGAGCCCGCGCAGGTCGCGCTGTGGTCCCGTCGACGGTGGCGGTGAGCGATCAGCCACTCGCCGCGCCTGCTGGGAACGAACTGCGTGTCGCCGTCGAGACGCGAATGTCCGGGTCGGCGTCCGGTTCGTCGGTCTCCTGGGGCGGGTCGTGCGGCCCGTCCACGGCGAGCCGGCCGGACGTCGCCGTTCGCGCCGGGCGAGCCGTCGGCGCCGGCGGCGCCCTTGCCGCCGTTCGCGCCGTTGGGGCCGTTGGTTCCGTTGACGCCGTTGGCACCGTTGGCGCCCTGCGCGCCCGTCGGGCCCTGGGCGCCCTTCTGGCCCTTGGCGCCCTCGCCGCCCCCAGGGCCGGAGGCCGGGACCAGGGCGGACGCGTCCTTGGAGCGCTTGTCGGCGTCCTGCGCGAGCTGGAGCGCCTTCGCGGCGTCCTTCGTGACGCTCGACTGGCGCGCCTTGCCCGAGCCGCCGAACGCCGGCAGCGAGATCGCGGCCGCCAGCAGCAGCGCGGCGACGGCCGAGCCGATCAGCCCCATGCGGACGCGGCGCGAGCTCATGGCGAACCCTCCTGGCTCAAGCCCACCACCGCGATGTCGACGTCGTCGACCTGGAGGTTGTCCGGGCCGGGGCTACACGTGTCGCCGGCCTCGAGATACAGCGAGCGCGGGGTGTCGGTGCCGGGCTCGAAGATCTGCGCCGGGCCGGGGTTGTTGTTGAACGGCGGGTGGAGCACCACGGGCTCCTGGTCCGGCACCGCCACCCCGGTCAGCAGGATCGGCCCGGACGCCGAATCGAGGCGCAGGTTGAAGATCGCGGCGGGCGGGAAGCCGCCGGCTGCCGCTGGAGTCGCAGTTCGGGACGTCGGGGTCGCTGAGCGTGAGCGACGCGAAGACCATGTCGGTCTCGAACTCGCCCTGCGTCCACGAGGCGTCGTCCAGGGGAATCTCGACGAGGTTGGGCGAGGTGGCGGTTTCGGTGGGCGTCGGCGTGGTCGCCAGGACGGGCGTCGCCTTGCGCGGGATCCCGTCGAAGCCGGGCGCGCCGTCGGCGGCGTCATCGCCCGCGTCTCCGCCGGCACCGGGCGTACCGACCGTCCCGGAGCCGCCGTTGCCGGCGTTGCCGCCCGGCAGACCGCCCGCGCCGGCCTCGCCGGGGTTCCCGGGCTCGCCCTGGCCGCCCTGCGGTCCCGCGGGGCCCTTGCCGAAGCGCTCGGCGGCGCGCATCGCGCGCTTGGAGTCGACGTCGGCGGCCTTCGCCAGACCCAGCGCCTTCTTGACCTTCGAGGCCACGCTGGCGGCCGTGTAGGCGTGCGGGGCGCCGAGCGCCGGAAGCGCGATCGACGCGACGAAGACCGCCGCCGCCAGCGCGACCGCGATCAGCGCGGGTCCGGGGCGGCGCCTCATGGAGCCATCACCGGCGCCGGGTGAAGTGCGCCCACGGTGATCGCCACGTCGGTGATCTCGAAGCTGCCGCTGTTGACGCAGCTGTCCTGGAAGCTGATGCTCAGATGACGGTCGATCGGATCGTCGGCGGGCGCCACGAAGATCGGCGGAAGCCCGTACGGGCTCACGGCAGGTTCCGGAGCGAACGGAGGATCCCCGTCCAGCGTCGATGAAGTTGAACCCCTGCGGCTGACCGTTGACCGACACGTTCACGTAGATGCCGGGGCCGTCGGGGCTGATCCCGGCGTCGCAGTCGCCGGGAGCGCCGGTCCACTCCACCTGGACGAAGATCGCGTCGATCTCGCCCGGCTGCTGCCTCCACGACGGGTTGTCGTTCAGCGGGTAGGTGCTGTTGCAGGGGCTCGTGCACGTCGTCCGGTCGGCGGTTCCCGCCGCCGCGGCTGACGATCGTCCCGCCGGACAGCCCGTCGGGCCCCGGTTCGCCGTCGTCGCCGTCCGCGCCCTTGTTGCCGGGCAGCCCGTTGGCCCCGTTGTTGCCGGGGTTGCCGCCGGCGCCGTTCGGGCCCGGCGAGCCCGGATTGCCGTTGTCGCCCTTCGGGCCGACGGCGCCCGGCGTGCCGGGGCCGACGACCGCGAGCGAGTCGAGCACGTTCTCCGAGCGCGCGGTCGCCTCCTTGGCGAGCTTGGAAGCCTTCGCCGCCGTGGCCGAGTTCTGCTTCGGGCCGCCGATGGCCGGGATCGCGACCGCGGCCGAGATCAGCACCGTCACCGCGAACGTCGCGGCGACTCCGCGACGCAGGGGGCTGGACAGGGGGGCGAACACCGCTCGGCCGAGATTGCGCAGAAACTTGTGACAAATGCAACCTGCTCCTCCGGGGGTGCGCATCGACTCCGCGGTTACGCTGCCGCCATGGGGGTCGACTGGGGCGCTGAGGGACTGCTCGACGGCCTACGGGGCCGCGAGCGCAAGTCGCGCATCGAGCTGCTCGAGACGCTTCAGGCCGAGGGCTGCACGCTGGAGGACATCAAGCGCTCACATGCCGACGGCGAGCTGCTGTTCCTGCTCGCGGGCCATGCCATCGATCTCGAGGTCAAGTACACGTGGGACGAGGTCGTCGAGCGGACCGGGATCGACGCGGAGCTCGCTGGGCGGCTGGTGCGGGCGCAGGGGTTTCCGGTCGCCTACGAGGGCCGCGCCTACACCGATGCCGACCTCAGCACGCTGAAGGCGTCGGGCGACTTCCTGACAGGCCGGCCTGCCCGAGGAGGACGTCATCACGGTCGGCCGGCTGCTCGGCCGCGGGTTCGCGCAGGCCGCGGAGGCGATGCGCGTCGCCGCGCTGCGCATGGTCCTCGAGCCCGGTCTGGACGAACGCGAGCTGGCCGTCCGCTACGCGCGGGCCGCGGGCGCGCTGACCCCGATGGTCGAGCCGCTGCTGGGGAACATGATGCGCGTTCACCTGTCGAAGCTGGTGAGCACGGAGCTGATCAACGCCGAGGAGCGCAAGAGCGGCCGGTTGGCCGGCGCGCGGCCGGTGACCGTTGCCTTCGCCGACCTCGTCGGCTTCACGCGCCTGGGCGAGGAGGTCCCACCGGACGAGCTCGGCGCGGTCGCGGGCCGGCTCGAGGCGATCGTCATGGACCTCGTCGAGCCACCGGTGCGGTTCGTCAAGACGATCGGCGACGCGGTGATGCTCGTCTCGCCCCAGCCCGTCCCGGCGGTCGACGCGGCGCTGCGCCTGATCGACGAGGCCTACGCGGAGGGCGAGAGCTTCCCCCAGCTGCGCGCCGGGCTGGCCGCCGGCGAGGCCCTCAGCCGCTCCGGCGACTGGTTCGGCCGCCCCGTCAACCTGGCCAGCCGGGTCACCACGATCGCGCGGCCGGGGAGCGTGCTCACCACCGATGCGGTCCAGGAGTCCGCCCCGGACGGCTATCAGTGGTCGAACGCGGGTGTCAGGAACATCAAGGGCGTGCCCGATCCCGTAGGCCTGTGGCGCGCACGACGACTGCAAGAGGAGGCCGACGATGCCTGACCTGCGCGAGACGATCGACCGCTACAACGCGGCGTGGAACGCACACGACGTCGACACGATCGTGCGGATGCACGCGCCGGGGATGGTCTTCCACAACCACACCGCCGGCGAGTCGGCGGAGGGCGAGCAGGTTCGCGAGCACATCGCGGCGATCTTTCGCACCTGGCCCGACATCGCGTTCGAGACAGTGCGCCTCTACGTGGGCGACGGGCTGGTCACGCAGGAGTGGCGGGCGACGGCCACGCACGTCGAGCGCATGACCCGCGGCGACGTGGTGGCCGAGCCGACCGGCCGCACGATCAGCTGGGAAGGCGTCGACGTGATGCCGTTCGACTCCGACGGCCTCCTGCTGCGCAAGGACGTCTACTCCGACTCCGTCGGGATCCTGCGCCAGCTCGGCCTGCTGTAGCCCGAGCCCTAGCCCGCGGCGGCTGCGACCTGTTCGAGCACCTCGGCGGGGGCGTCGAAGTTCGCGTGGACGGCGTCGACGTCGTCGTTGTCCTCCAATGCGTCGATCAGGCGCATGAGCTTCAGCGCGGCGTCGGCGTCGACGGGGACGACGGACTTGGGGCGTTGCTGGATCTCGGCAGTCTCGATCTCGACGCCCGCCTCCTCCAACGCCGCGCGAACCGGCGTGAGCGCCGACGGATCGGTGATGACCTCGAAGACGTCGTCGTCGACCGCGATGTCCTCGGCGCCGGCCTCGATCGCGGCGAGCAGGTCGTCCTCCGAATAGCGCTGGGCGTCGACGACGATCAGGCCCTTCTTGTCGAACAGGTAGGCCACCGAACCCGGCTCGCCGAGGTTGCCGCCGTGCTTGGTGAACGCGTGGCGGATGTCCGACCCGGTGCGATTGCGGTTGTCTGTTAGCGCCTGGACGAGCATCGCGACGCCGCCCGGGCCATAACCCTCGTAGACGACCTCCTCGAACGTCTCGGCGTCCTTGTCGTCGCCCGTCCCCTTGGCGATCGCGCGCTCGATGTTGTCCTTGGGCATCGACGCGTCCTTGGCCTTCTGGACCGCCAGGCCGAGCGAGGGATTGCCATCGACGTCTCCCCCGCCCTCACGCGCGGCGACCGTGATCGCACGCGCGAGCTTGGTGAAGAGCTTGCCCTTGCGCGAGTCGACGATCGCCTTCTTGTGCTTGATCGAAGCCCATTTGGAATGACCTGACATACCGAGCCCAGTCTATGACCGGCCCCGCTAGACGACGCGGTAGTGCAGGTGCACGACGCCGTTGCCGAAGCGGTGCTCGTCGATCAGCTCCAGGTCCAGGCGCATCCCGGCAGGCAACGCCGGGTTGCCTCCGCCGACGATCACCGGCGAGACGAACAGGTGGCACTCGTCGACCAACCCGGCCGCGAGCGCCTGGGCTGCGAGCTCGGGCCCGCCGATGCTCAGATCCGCGGCCGCCGACGTCTTCAGCTGCCGGACCGCGTCGGGGTCGAACTCGCGCTCGATCCGCGTCCTTGCGGTCGGCAGCGCCTCCAGCGTGCGCGAGTAGACGACCTTGTCGGACTGCTGCCAGATCTGTGCGTAGTCGCGCATGGCCGGTGGCTGGTCGGCGGCAGTGGACGCGGTCTCCCAGTAGGCCAGCACCGCGTACATGCGGCGGCCGAGGAGGTGCGTGCCGATCGGCCGCTCGAGGTCGTTGACGAAGGCGTGGACCTCGTCGTCGGGCCGCGACCAGTCCCAGTTGCCGGCCTCGTCGGCGACGTAGCCGTCGAGCGAGCAGATCGCCGAATAGATCAGCCGCGCCATGCCCGGCCAATCGTACGGCGTGGCCGGTTCGTAGGATCACGCGCTCCATGGACCTCGATCCCGGCATCTTCAAGGCGTACGACGTCCGCGGCCTCTACGGCGAGCAGATCGACGGCGACCTCGCCGAGCTGGTCGGCCGCGCGTTCGTGCGCGTGCTCGCGGGGATGGTCGGGACCGAGACGACCGCGCTGCGGGTGGGCCTCGGGCGCGACATGCGCCTCACGGCGCCGGAGCTGACCGATCGCTACCGCACGGGCATGACCGCCGAGGGCGCCCACGTGATCGACATCGGCGAGGTGGGCACCGAGATGCTCTATTTCCTCGTCGGCTCGCGCGAGCTCGACGGCGGGCTGATGTGCACGGCGTCGCACAACCCGAAGCCCTACACGGGCGCCAAGCTGGTCGAGCGCGGCGCGATCGCGCTGAGCGGCGACCGCGGCATCCAGGACATCCGGCGCACGATCGAGGCGGGGCTGCCGGATCCCCCCGGCGGTGGAACGGTCGAGGAGGTCGACATCGTCGCGGAGTTCCACGAGCGGGCGCTGTCGATGATCGACCCCGCGAACGTGCGACCGATGAAGGTCGTCGTCGACGGCGGCAACGGCATGGCCGGGCCGATGGTCGGCCCGCTTCTCGAGCGCCTGCCGCTCGACCTGGAGAAGGCCTACTGGACCCCGACGGCAACTTCCCCGACCACGAGCCCAACCCGATGATCGAGGCCAACCGGCGCTTCCTCATGGACAAGGTCCTGGAGACCGGCGCCGACCTCGGGATCGCCTGGGACGGCGACGCCGACCGTTGCTTCTTCATCGACGACTCGGGCACGTTCGTCGACGGCGACTTCCTCACGGCGATCCTCGCCGAGCACCTGCTGGCCAAATCCGACCCCACCCACCCGTCTTCGATCCTCTACGACGTGCGCGCGTCGCGGGCGGTGCCCGACGTCGTCGAGCGCGCCGGCGGCAAGGCCTTCCGCAACCGCGTCGGCCACGCGTTCTTCAAGACCCGCATGCGCGACGAGGGCGCGATCTTCGGCGGCGAGGTCTCCGGCCACTACTACTTCCACGACTTCTACAACGCCGACAGCGGGACGATCCCGGCGCTGCTGATCCTCGAGAAGCTCTCGGTCGAGGGGCGCCGCCTGAGCGAGCTGGTCGGCGACTACCGCGCGAACTACTTCATCAGCGGCGAGATCAACACCGAGGTCTCAGACCAGCAGGCCAAGATGGCCGCGATCGAGGAGAAGTATTCGGACGGCCGGATCGACCACCTCGACGGCGTGTCGGTCGACTACGACGACTGGCACTTCAACGTGCGCCCTTCGAACACCGAGCCGCTGCTGCGGCTCAACCTCGAGTCGCTGGTGTCCGTGGAGGACATGGAGCGCCGCCGCGACGAGGTGCTCGCGTTGATCCGCGCGTGAGCGAGGGCATCCGTCAGCTGCGGTTCGTGCCGCCGCCGGGAGCGACGGTCCTGCTGCTCGTGCGCCACGGAGAGTCGGAGCCGGTGCGCGAGGGCGTGCCCGTGCCGCTGCTCGACGGCTCCAGCGACCCCGAGCTCGATCCGGTCGGGGTCGCCCAGGCCGAGCGGGTGGCCGAGCGGCTCGGCGGCCAGGAGGTCGCCGCTTTGTACGTGACGCCGCTGCGGCGCACCGCGCAGACCGCGGCGCCGCTCGCCGCCCGGCTCGGGCTCAAGCAGCGCGTCGAGCCCGCGCTCCAGGAGATCTTCCTCGGCGAGTGGGAGGGCGGGCACTTCCGCCGCCACATGCACGAGGGCCACCCGATCGTGATGGAGCTGCTGACCTCGCAGCGCTGGGAGGTCATCCCCGGCGCCGAGTCGTCGGCGGCGTTCAGCGAGCGCGTGCGCGACGGCATCACGCGAATCGCCGCCGCGCATCCCGACGAGACGGTGGTGGTCGTCGCCCACGGCGGGACGATCAGCCAGGCGCTCTCGACCGCGAGCGGAGCGAAGCCGTTCGCCTTCCTGGCGGTCGACAACGCCTCGATCTCCGAGCTCGTCGTCGCCGGCGACGTGTGGACCATGCGCCGCTTCAACGACACCGCGCACCTCGAGTAGATGGCGGCCGCCACCGGCATCCACTGCCTGCCGATCCCCACGCCGTTTGCCGTCGGGCGCGTCAACACCTACCTCGTCGACGACGATCCGCTCACGCTGGTCGACAGCGGGCCGAACAGCGCCACCTCGCTGACGACGCTCGAGGCGGCGCTGGCCGAGCACGGCCGGCGGATCGAGGACCTCGAGCGGATCGTGGTCACCCACCAGCACATCGACCACATCGGCCTGGTCCAGATCCTCGCGGAGCGCTCGGGCGCCGAGGTCTGCGCGCTCGACGCGCTCGCTCCCTGGCTGGCCCGCTACAGCGAGGGCATGGACGCCGACGACGGCTTCGCCGAGGCGGTCATGGCCCGCCACGGCATCCCTGAGGACATCCGCTACGCGCTGCGCGCGGTCTCGGCCCAGTTCCGGGCCTGGGGCGCGAGCGCGACCGTCACCCGCGAGCTGCACGACGGTGGCGAGCTGGAGTTCGCCAACCGGACGTGGCGGGTGTGGCACCGCCCCGGCCACTCGCCGTCGGACACCGTCTTTCACGAGGAGCCCAGCGGGCTGCTTGTCGGCGGCGATCACCTGATCAAGCACATCTCCTCGAACCCCCTGATCTCGCGGCCGCTCGAGCACACGCGCCCGGAGGGCGTGGGTCGGTGCGCGAGCGAGGAGCGCCCGAAGTCGCTTCGGATCTACCTCGACTCGCTCACGGCGACGCGAGCGATGGAGCTGACGACCGTGCTGTCCGGCCACGGCGAGCCGATCGACGACCACGCGACGCTGATCGACGAGCGCTTCGGCCTGCATGTCCGCCGCGCCGAGAAGCTCCACCGGCTGATCGCCGAGCGTCCGCGTTCGGCCTACGAGCTGGCGCAGGCGATGTGGGGCAACGTCGCGGTCACCCAGGCCTATCTCACGCTCTCGGAGGTGCTCGGCCACACCGACCTGCTCGTCGACGACGGTCGCGTCGAGGAGATCGAGCAGGACGGGGTCGTGCGCTTCACGGCGACGTGATCGCCCTGAACGCCCGCGCCGCCGCGCGGCCCGAGCTCGGAGGGGTCGAGCGCTGGGCGCGCGAGCTGGCGGCGCGCCTCGACGCCCGCGTCCTGCGGCCGCCGGCGGCGCTGGCGCACCGTGCCGGCCATCTATGGGAGCAGGCCGTGCTGCCGGCCCGCGCCCGCGGCGCCGACGTGCTGGTCAACCCCGCCAACCTCGCCCCGCTGGCGTTCCGGCGCAACGTCGTGGTGATCCACGACGCCGCGGCGCTGCGCGAGCCCGGCTGGTACTCGCGCTCCTATGTCGCCTGGCAGCGGGCGGTCCTGCCCGCGATCGCCCGGCGCGCGCTGCGGGTCGTGACCGTCAGCGAGTTCAGCCGCGGCGAGCTGGCCGAGCTGCTCGGCGTCGACGCCGCGATCGTGCCCGGCGGCGTCGATCACGCGCGCTTCGTCCCGGGGGCGCCGCGGGAGGACCGGCCCTACGTGCTCACCGTCGCCGGCGCCACCGCCCGCAAGAACCTGGCGGCGCTCGGCGAGACCGCGCGCCGCCTGGCCGCGCGCGGGATCGAGCTGCTCGCCGCCGGCCCCGAGCGCCCGCAGTTCCGCGCCGAGCAGGCACTCCCCGTCCGCGCGCTCGGCGAGGTTCCCGACGCCGAGCTCCCGGGTCTGTACGCGGGCGCGCTGGCGTTCGTCCTGCCCTCGCTCTACGAGGGCTTCGGGCTGCCGTGCCTGGAGGCGATGGCCTGCGGCGTGCCGGTCGTCGCCTCCGACCGCGGCGCGCTGCCCGAGACCTGCGGCGACGCCGCGCTGCTGGTCGACCCCACCGACCAGCCGGCGATCGCCGACGCGGTCGATGCGGCGATCGGCGACGACGGCCTGCGCGAGCGGGGGCTGCGCCGCGCCGCGCAGTTCAGCTGGGACCGGACAGCCGCCGAGCTGACGGCAGCTGCTCGACTAGATCTCGTCGAGGTGCTCGACGTTGGCGCGGTCGTCGGGCTCCTCGCTGGCCTCGTTGCGAAACCACGCGTCGAGGATCTCGGCGAGCTGCGCCTCGGAGGTCAGCCGCAGGCTCAGCGCCAGGACGTTGGCGTCGTTCCAGCGGCGCGCGCCCGCGGCGGTGGCGGCGTCGGAGCACAGCGCCGCGCGGACGCCGGAGACCTTGTTGGCGGCGATCGACGCGCCGGTTCCGGTCCAGCAGCAAACGACGGCCTGCTCGGCGCGCCCGTCGGCGACGTCGCGGGCGGCCGCCTCGGATGCCCACGCCCAGTCGTCGCGTTCGCCGTCGGCGAGGGCGCCATGGCAGATCGGATCGTGGCCGCGCGCCCGCAGCTCCTCGACGACCGCCTGCGCCACGCCCGTCCGCTCGTCGCTGGCCACCGCGATGCGCACGCCACTCAGGATGCCACGCGGACGATCGCCTCGGAAACCCTGCGCGTCTCCACGCTGACATCGGCGTGCGCGAGCACCCACTGGCGGCCCTCGAACCCCGCCGCCGCGCGCTCCTCGGGCTCGTAGGCGAGGACCTCCTCCAGCGCGGCGGCCAGCGCGTCGGGATCGCCGGGCGGAACGAGCCGGCCCCAGGGCGGCCCGACGCACTCCGGCAGCCCGACCTCGTCGCTGGCGACGACGAGCAGCTCCATGGCCATCGCCTCCTTGACCACGACGGGCATCGAGTCGCGGTCGCCGTCGGCCGCGACGACGCAGGGCATCGCCAACACGTCGACCGCCTCCAGCAACGACCGCACGCGGGCGTGATCGACCGCGCCGATCAGCTCGACGTCGGTGTTCTCGAGCGCCTCGCGCCGCGGCCCCTCCCCCGCGATGACGACGCGCGTGTCGCGCAGGCGCGTCGCCGCCTCGGCAAGGACCTCGAAGCCCTTCTTCTCGACCAGCCGGCCGATCGCCAGGACGGTGCGGCCCCCGGGGTGCTCGCCGACGCGACGGAACACGGTCGGGTCGACGCCCATGACAACGACCTCGATGCGCGCGTCGGGCGCGAGCTCGCGCAGGTGTCGCGCGTTGTACTCGCAGACGGTGAACGCGACCGCCGCCCCCTCGAGCTTCTCGCGCAGGTTGGCCGGCGAGAGGAACACGTCATAGCCGTGGGCGGTCACGCTGTAGGTGAGGCCCAGCAGCCGCGCGACGCGCATCGCGGTCAGCGCCGAGCCGGCGGCGAAGTGCGCGTGGAGGTGGCGCTCGCCGGCGTCGGCCACCCGCCTGGCGACCGGCGCGATCTCGCGCAGCGGCGGGGCCCACTCCTGCTTGCGCCAGCGCCGGCGGGCGAGCACGTCGCGCAGACAGCGCAGCGGGTGCGCGAACAGCAGCCACCGCAGCGCCGCCCGGCGTATGTCCTTCGGAATCGTCCTCGCGCCGGGACACCTGCGGGTCGTCGGGGTGCTCGACGCCGTCGCCGCCGGTGGCCGCCTCGATCCGCACCGGATGGTCCAGCCGCGTCAGCTCGCGCGCCTCCGCGCCCACGAACGTCTCGCTGCGCACCGGGAAGCCGTCGACCAGTAGGCAGATGGGCGGGCGGTCCATGGGCGCGCGGCCAGTATGCAAGATGCCGCCAGTCGGGTGGGTACGCTGCCCGGCGATGCCGCCGGTGGGTTCATCCGTCGCGATCACGCCCGCCGGCGTGATCGCCGGCGACCCCGCCGTCCTCGCCGAGCTGTGCGCGCGGCGCGGGACGGCGGTGCTCGCGTTCGTCGACGCCGTATGCGACGAGGGGTGCTGCACGCGAGCGGCGGCCGACGCCTTCGCCCGCTTTCGCGCCGAGGTCGTCGAGCGCGCGCACGGACCTCGATCCCGAGACGCTGCTGCTGCGCGCGACGCGCCGCGCAGTCCTCGAGCTGACGCCACCCGGGCCCGACCCCGGGTGCGCTCCCGCGCGGACGCGGCTCGCCACACGGGCCGAGCGGACGATCGCACCCGAGGACAACGGCAAGCTCTCCAGCCATCACCGCGCGTGCGACTTCTGCCGCGAGCTCGCCGAGCGGGTGGCCGCCGGCGAGAGCGCCTATCGCGACGCCGAGGAGGGGCCGATCCCGGCGGAGGTCGCGGCCGCGATCGTGGCCGCCATGACCGCCGCCGCGCCGCTGGGATCTCGGGGGCCGGTCCGGCCGCCGGAGGTCGAACCGCGGGTGGCGAAGCCCGAGCCCTTCGAGCCCGAGCCCGAACTGGTGCTGGCCGATGCCGAGCCCGAACTGGTGCTGGCCGATGCCGAGCCCGAGCTGCAGCTGGTCGGGGCGAACGGGGGCGGCGCACGGTCGGCGAAGCCGTACTACGAGATCCCGCCGCCCGCGCCCCGCCAGCGGCGCTCGTGGCGCGCGGCCGAGCAGGCGCAGACGGTCGCTGGTACGGCGACCGCTCTGGGCCGCCTTGTCCGGGCGAAGACGGAACGCGCGCTCGCGCGCCCCACGCCGGCACCCGCAGCGCGGTCCCGATGATCCAGGAGCCACTTGCCTCGTCGGCCCCGGAGCCGCGGACCGAGCCCGCCGATCCGGTTCAGGTCGCTCCCCCCGCGCCCGCGGCGCCGGTCTCGCCGGAGCCGTCCGCGGCGCGCCGCGCACCGCGCACGCGCAGCGCTCCCCCGCGCCTGCCCCGGCCCCGCCGGGACCACGAGCAGCGGCCGCTGCGCGACCACTCCCCGCGGGAGCTCGCGATCCCGGCCGGCCTGGTGCTCGCCTCCGTGCTGCTGATCCTTGCGGTCGCCGGCGTGTTCGGGGGCGCGACCTCGCAGCCGACGACCACCGACGTCCGTGTCAGCCAGCCGCCGCGGGCGCGCCTCGCGGCTGCGCCGCCCTCGGCGTCGGCGACCGCGGTCTCGCTCGAACGAGCCGGCGTGGTGGTCGGCGTGCCGCCCGCAGGCACCGTCTCACCCTGACCCTGGGCGATAGCGTGTCGGGCGATGGAGGCTCGTGTCGCCGAAGCCGACGTGCTCGCCATCGGCAAGGCCCTGGCCGCCGCGTTTCCGTCGTCGAGCCGCCGGCCGCTCAAGGCGCTCGACGACCGCGCGATGGACCTCGCCTCGCGCGACGCCCAGCTGCGCACCGCGCTGTTTCGATTCGTCGACGTCGTCCCGGCCTGCCGGTCGCTCGACGACCTCGCGCGACACCTCACCGGCTTCCTCGACGAGGTCGACGACCGCCCCGCGCCGCTCGACGTGGCGCTGCGCATGAGCGCTTCGCGGCCCGGCCGCGCCGCGCTGGGCGCCGCGGCGGCGGCGGGCGTGCGCCACATGGCCCATCGCTTCATCGTCGGCGAGACGCCGCAGGACGCCGAGCGCATCCTGGAGCAGCTCTGGCGCGACGGCGTGAGCACGTCCGTCGACCTCCTCGGCGAGGCGACCGTCACGGCGGCCGAGGCCGACCGCTACACCGCGCGCTGCGCGGCCGCGCTGGACGAGCTGGCCGCCGTTCATGCCCGGCTACCGGCGAATCCCGCGCTGGAGGCCGATTCGCTCGGGCCGATCCCGCGGGCCAACCTGTCGGTGAAGGTGTCGGCACTCACGCCGCTGTTGCGCCCCGACGCGCCGGAGACCGGAAAGCGCGACGCCGCGCCCCGCCTGCGCGAGCTGCTGCGCCGCGCGCGCGATCTCGGTGCCCACCTGCACATCGACATGGAGTCGGTGGACTCGCTCGAGGCGATCGCCGAGCTGGTCCTCGAGCTGCTCGCCGAGGACGAGTTCGCGGCGGGCCCCAGCGCCGGGCTCGTGCTCCAGGCCTACCTGGTCGACTCCCCGGAGCTCTGCGGCCGGGTGCTCGACTGGGCGGCCCGGACGCCCCGCGACCACCCGCTGGTGGTCCGCCTGGTCAAGGGCGCCTACTGGGACCACGAGATCGTCGAGGCGCGCCAGCACGGCTGGACCGCGCCGGTGTTCGAGGTCAAGGCCGACTGCGACCGCAACTTCGAGGCGCTGACGGTCAGCCTGATCGAGGCGCGCGCCGCCGGGGCACGGATCCGGCCGGCGATCGCCAGCCACAACCTGCGCTCGGTCGCGCATGCGATCGCGGTCGGACGGGCCACGGGCGCCGAGGACCGCGACCTCGAGTTCCAGGTCCTGCGCGGCCTCGGCGACGACCTCCAGCACGCCCTCGCCGCCACCGGGATGCGCGTGCGCACGTACTGCCCGGTCGGCGACCTGGTCGCGGGCATGGCATACCTGGTGCGCAGGTTGCTCGAGAACACCGCCAACGAATCCTTCCTGCATGATCAGGCGACCGGTCGCGCGCTCGAGGAGCTGCTCGCGGCGCCGTGACGACCGCGTTCGTCAACGAGCCGATCCTCGAGCTGCGCCGCGCCGACGCGCGGGCGACGCTGAGCGCCGGGATGGAGCGCCTGCGCCTGCCGGTCTCGGCGCCCGTCTGGATCGGCGACGAGCGCCGCGACGGCGAGGAGCTGGTGTCGACCGACCCCGGCGCGCCCGACCGGGTGGTCGCGCTCGGCGCGCGCGGCACGGCGGCGGACGCCGCGGCCGCAGTGGCCGTGGCCACCGAGGCGCTGCCCGCCTGGGCGGCCACCCCGGCGGCGCGAGCGCGCGGCCGCGCTCGTGCGGGCGGCCGCGTGGATGCGCGAGCGCCGGCACGAGCTGGCCGCCCTCGCCGTGCGCGAGTGCGCCAAGCCCTGGGGCGAGGCCGACGCGGACGTCTGCGAGGCGATCGACTTTCTCGAGTACTACGCGCGCGGCGCGCTCGCGCTCGACCGCGGGGCGACGCTCGCCCAGGTGCCCGGCGAGCGCAACACGATGCGCTACGCGCCGCGCGGCGTGCTCGCCGTCGTCTCCCCCTGGAACTTCCCGCTGGCGATCCCCATGGGGATGGTCTCGGCCGGCCTGGCCACCGGCAACACCGCGGTCCTCAAGCCCGCCGAACAGGCGCCGGGCTGTGGCGCGGCGGTGGTGCAGGCGCTGCGCGAGGGCGGCGTGCCCGCGGGGGCGATCTCGCTGGTGCCGGGCGAGGGCGACGTGGGCGCCGCGCTGGTCCGCGACCCGCGCGTGCACACGATCGCGTTCACCGGGTCGGTGCCCGTGGGCCTGGAGATCGTGCGCGCGGCAGCCGAGGTTCCCGAGGGCCAGCGCCACCTCAAGCGCGTGGTCGCCGAGATGGGCGGCAAGAACTGCGTGATCGTCGACGCCGACGCCGACCTCGACGACGCCGTGCCGGCGATCGTCCGCTCGGCCTTCGTTTACGCGGGCCAGAAGTGCTCGGCGGCGGCGCGCGTGCTCGTCCACGAGGCGATCGCCGACGCGTTGACCGAGCGGCTCGCGGGCGCGGTGCAGACCCTGCGCGTCGGGCAGGCCGACGACTTCGCCAGCGACGTGCCTCCGGTCATCGAGCAGGAGGCGCGCGATCGGGTGCGCCATTACGCACAGCTGGCCGCCGACCAGGGCACGATCGCCGGGCGGGCAGCCGAGCCGGAGGGCGGCGGCTGGTTCTGCGCGCCGTGCGTGGCCACCGACCTGCCCGCCGACTCGCCCGTGCTCGCCGACGAGATCTTCGGGCCGCTGCTGGCGGTCGAGAGCGTGCGCGACGTCGAGGAGGCGCTCGATCGCGTCGACTCCCTGCGCTATGCGCTCACCGGCGGCCTTTTCAGCCGCAACCCGCGCACGGTCGAGCGCGTCGCCGCGCGTACGCCGGTCGGAAACCTCTACGTCAACCGGCACATCACCGGCGCGATGGTGGGCCGCCAGCCGTTCGGCGGCAACCGCCTGTCGGGGACCGGTTCGAAGGCCGGTGGCCCGGACTATCTGCTCCAGTTCGTCGAGCCGCGCGTGGTGACCGAGAACACGGTTCGCCACGGCCTTGTGGTTTGAGATCTGACACCGAAACACGCGCCCGCAGGTTTGCGCAAGTTTCGGATGGGGCCCGCGTTGTCAGGCCTTAGGGAGCCATGAGGGCTCCCAGTCCCAAGGGGGTAGGAAATGGCAATCGATACCGCTCTTCGCGCAGAAGAGCCGGAATCTGAGACCTCGTCCTGGCTCGGCCTCGCGAGCGATCGCAGACTGGGGATGCTCGCCCCGGCTTCGGCGAACGCCGTCACGCCCGCGCTGCTGCGCGATGCGATCTTCCGCCGCGCACTGGTCCTCGCCGACGCGATCGTCACCGTCGTGATGCTCGGAATGCTGTTCGGGGAGAACCTGCGCCCCGCCGCGCTGCTGTTGCCGGTCGCCCTGGTCCTGGTCGCCAAGACCATGAACCTCTACGACCGCGACGAGGTCGTCGTGTGCAAGCGCACGCTCGACGACGCGCCGGGAGTGTTCCACCTCGCCACCCTCTTCACCCTGGGCGTCTGGCTGGGCCAGTCCCAGCTCGCCTCGATCGCCGTCGGCCCCCGCCAGGTGATCGTGCTCTGGATCACCCTCTTCGTCGGCCTGCTGGTCGGACGCGCGGGCGCCCGCCGGACCGCACAGCACCTCGCGCCCGTCGAGAAGTGCCTGGTCCTCGCCGACGACGGCGAGCTGACGCGGCTGGCCGAGAAGCTCGAGTACGACCGCCGCCTGAAGTCCGCCGTGGTCGCGCACCTGCCGCTGCTGGAGCGCCGCACCGACAGCGTCCTGCCGCCGCATGCCGCCCTCGAGCACTGTGTCCAGTCGATGGGCATCCACCGCGTGGTCGTGGTGCCCGACGGCGCCGACGCCGGCGTGGTCCTCGAGATCGTCAACCGCGCGAAGGCACTCGGTGTGAACGTGAGCGTCCTGCCGCGCATCTGCGAGGTGATCGGCTCGTCGGTCGAGTTCGACGACCTCGGCGGCATGACCCTGCTCGGCGTCCGCTCCTTCCGCCTGTCGCGGTCTTCGCAGCTCGTCAAGCGCGCGGTCGACATCGCCGGCGCGTCGCTGCTGCTCGCGTTCGGCGCCCCGTTGCTCGCGCTGATCGCCCTGGCCGTCAAGCTCGACAGCCGCGGGTCGGTGCTCTTCCGCCAGGTCCGGGTGGGCCAGGACGGGCGCCACTTCCGCGTCATGAAGTTCCGCAGCATGTTCGACGGCGCGCACGCCCAGCGCGCCGCGCTGGCCGCCCAGAATGCGACGGACGGCCTCTTCAAGATGTCCGAAGACCCGCGCGTCACCCGGGTCGGCCGGCTGCTGCGGCGCACGTCCTTCGACGAGCTGCCCCAGCTGTGGAACGTGCTGCGCGGCGAGATGAGCCTCGTCGGCCCGCGCCCGCTGGTCGTCGACGAGGACCGCCTGGTCCAGGGCTACCACCGCCGCCGGCTGCACCTCAAGCCCGGCCTCACCGGCCCGTGGCAGGTGCTCGGCTCGCCCGACGTCCGCGTCGGCGTGGCGGAGATGGCGACGATCGACTACCTCTACGCCGCCCATTGGTCGCTGTGGACCGACGTGCAGGTGATCCTGCGCACGATCGTCCACGTGCTGTCGGCCAAGGGCGTCTAGCAACAGCCGTCTGCGACCATCCCGCCCGCTATGGGGATGGCTGACTTCTGGGACCGGGCGGCGCGCGAGGACGCGGAGTTCTACGTCGACGACCGCGGGCTGCGTGGCGAGGCCTTCTGGCAAGGCGGCGAGAAGATCGTCGCGCGCTTCGAGGAGGAGCTGGGCTTCCAGGTGCAGGGGCGCACGATCGTCGAGATCGGCTGCGGCGTCGGCCGGCTCACCCGCGTGCTGGCCGCCCGCGCGGAGAGCGTGGTCGCGCTGGACGTCTCGGCCGAGATGCTGGCCCGTGCGCGCGAGGCGAACCCCGAGCTGACCAACGTGCGCTGGGTCCACGGCGAGGGCACGACGCTGGCCGAGGTCGGCGACGGCGAGGCCGACGGCGTCTTCTCGCACGTCGTCTTCCAGCACATCCCCGACCCGGCGATCACGCTCGGCTACGTGAGCGAGATGGGCCGCGTGCTGCGGCCCGGCGGCTGGGCCGCCTTCCAGATCTCCAACGACCCCGAGATCCACAAGCGCCGCTGGCGCGTTCGCCGCCCGATGCGCAATGCGGCCTGGCGCGGCTCGGCGGTCGAGCTGGGAGCCCTGCGCGCGACGACGGAGGCGGCGGGGCTCGACGTGGCCGCGGTCATCGGCGAGGGGACGCAGTTCTGCCTCGTCCGGCTCACCCGCCGCTGATCGCTCAGACGCGCAGCTCGCGGTAGAGCTCGAGGTAGGCCGCGGTCGTGCGGGCCCAGGAGAACTGCTCGGCCCGCGCGCGGCAGGCAACGGCCGTCGCCGGGTCGCGCGCCAGCTCGATCGCCTCGAGCAGCGCCGCCGCCAGCGCCGCGGGCTCGTCGCCTTCGAACAGGCGGCCGACCGCGGCGGAATCGACGACCTCCGGGATCGCTTCGCGCGCCGCCCCGACGACCGGCGTCCCGCACGCCATCGCCTCGAGCAGGACGAGCCCGAACGCCTCGCCCCAGGACGGCAGCGCCGCGACCCACGCCTCGCGGTTGGCGGCGGCGAGCGTCGTGCGGTCGTCGAGGTCGCGCACCTCGATCCCGGGCCCGCTCACCTCGGCCGGCGCCGAGAGGATCAGCCGCGCCGCCGGGTGCTCGCGCCGCACGAGGGCGAACGCCTCGACCAGCAGGGCCACCCGCTTGCGCGGCTCGCGCGCGTCGGCGGCGCACAGGATCGTCGGGTCGGGCGCGATCGCCGCCGCGTCCGGGGTGAACGCGTCGAGGTCGACACCCGGTGCGATCACGCGGGCCTCGACGCCGAGCCAGCGACGGAAGTGGGCGGCCGCGGTCTGCGAAAGCGCGACGACCGCGCTGCAGCCGTGCACGGCCTCCAGCGTCAGCCTCACCCGCAGGCGCTTGTTGGCCAGCGCGGTGCGGTGCGGCAGGCCCATGTAGGACAGCACCGTGGGCCGGCCCGTTCGCCGGCCCCAGCGCGCCGCGGCCGCGCCGTCGGAGGGATAGAGGGCATGGGCGATCTGGTCCTCGCCGCGCATCAGGTCCATGTAGGACAGCGGCAGGTGGGTGAGCCACGGCTCGTAGAGCCGGCGCCGCAGGCGCTCCTGCGGCGGGCGCCAGTGCCGCGTGATCTCCAGGCCGGACTCCACGTTGTGCACGGTCGGCGCGGGGTGCGAGGTGATGAGCCGCGGGCTCTCGCCGGCGGCGAGCAGCCCGTCGGCGAGCTCGCGGATGAAGCGCTCGCTGCCCCGCCTCACCTCGGGCCAGTAAGTCGGATGCAGCAGCGCGACGTTCACAGAAGCGGGCTGCGGTGGGTCACGGCGCCGCGGGCCACGCCGGCGACCTCGACCGCGTCGACCAGCGCCGCGCCGGGCAGCTCGCTGACCGCGCGAAGCAGGCCGCGCGGCGAGCTGCCGTAGGACGGCAGCGCGTCGCGGGCCCAGGGAATCCACGCCAGCGCGGCGAGCAGCGGCGCGCGGCGGGCCAGGAGCGTTCCCGCCAGCGCGCCCACCAGCCCGGCGTGGCGCGGCTTCCAGAAGATCCCGGCCGGGAGGTGCGAGCGCAGCTGCGGATGGCGGCGCACCACCAGCGCGAGCGCCTGCCAGCGCCAGGCGACCCGCACCGTCTGGGCCAGCGAGCCCGGGTCGACGGCGTGGTAGGTGAGCGCCTCGGGCGCGGCGACCTGCTCGGCGCCGCCGTCCAGGGCACGCGTGAGCAGGTCGGTGTCCTCCCCGGCCGGCAGGCCGAAGGTCTCGTCGAAGCCGTCGAGCCGCTCGAGCAGCCCGCGCGGGTAGGCGATGTTGCAGGTCTGGCCCCACGGCGTCGGCGGGTCGATCGACTGCGTGCGCGCGTGCGGCGCGCGCAGCGCCAGCTCGGCCTCGTCGGGGTCGGGCCGCGTGGCGCCCTGGACGATCGCCCCAGGGTGGGCGCGAGCGGCGGCGAGTAGGCCTTCGAGCCAGTCGGGCGGCGGGCGGCAGTCGTCGTCGGTGAAGGCGATCAGCGGCGCGCCGGCCGCGCGCCAGGCGGCGTTGCGCTTGGCCGCCGGCCCGGGGCCCGGTGGGAAGCCCAGCGCGCGCAGGAGGCCGGCGCCGGCGAGCGGGTGGGCGCGCAGCAGCTCGTCGGTCTCGGAGCCGCGCGAGTCGTGGGCGACCACCACCTCCCAGCGGTCACGCGCGAGCGTCTGCTCCTCCAGGGCGTTCAGCAGCCAGCGCAGCCGCAGCGGGCGGTCGTGCGATGCGACGACGACCGCGACCTCGAGACCACTCACAACCGGTGACTTGTCCTACGTAGCCAGAACGCGCTGGGGAACGTGTTCCCGTCCCACGCCGGGAAGAGCGAGCGCACGTCAGTGGGGCGCTCACGAACAAGCGCCGCGAGCGCCAACGTCACCTCGTAGTCGCTGTTGCCACACAGAAAGGCCTGCAGGAGGTACTGCTCGGACCAGTTGAACCCCAGAATCGCGGTGAGATCGCGGTGGTACTCGAAGGGCAGCCATATGTCGTGGAAGTGCACGTGCACTCCCACGGACAGGGCGGGCAGGACGTCGAGCACGATGCGATTGACGTCGCCGCCGGTACGCACGACGTGGGTGGTGTCGACGAACAGGATGTCGCCGTCGCCCAGACTGTCGAAGACCTCGTCACCGACATCCTGCGCGGCAACGGTGTGGACGCCGTCGATGCCGTGCGCAGGTAACTGGGCGGCAGCGCGTGGAAACGGATCGAACACGTCGTAACGGACGGGCGCCCCCCCACCGCGGTTGGCCTCGCACGCCGCAGCGAGTGCGTGGCTCGAGAACCCGGAGCCGAGTTCGACCACGTGGCGGGGCCGCGCCCTGCGAACCATCCCGTACGCCACCTCCGCGTCTACATGCTCGTAAAACGAGTTGGCGAAGCAAAAATCCGTCTCGCCTAATGCCACCCCTTGCTCTGCGACTTCTCGAAGCAATGCCAGCTGTGCGTCGAGGTCAAACTGGACGCCGCGCATTGGGGACCGGCGTTCCCAGACTTGGTCCGGTACGTCGTCAGCGGCGAAGGTCGGGGAGTAGTAGCCGGGCATCGCCGCCGGTGACGTCCTTCGCCGACCGCGCACCACGCGCATCAGGCTCTTCACCGCCCAAGGGCCGCGGGATGGGCCCGGTACCACTCGACCGTGCGCCGCAGGCCCTCGTCGAGCCCGACCTGCGGGTGCCAGCCAGTGAGCTCGCGCAGCTTCGTCGAGTCGACCCATTGGCGGTCGATCTCAGCGTGCGGCGTGCCGACGCCGCGCACATCGGGCTGCACGTCGAATTTCGCGGCGCGGCAGACGGCCTGCACGACCTCGAGCACGCTGTGCGGCTCGTCACCGCCGGCATTGAACGCCTCGCCGCCGGCGCCGGGCAGGGCGTCGGCGATCGCCAGGTATGCGGCTGCCGCGTCCTCGACGTAGAGGAAGTCGCGCTGCGGCGTTCCGTCGGAGCGGATCACAGGTGCGCGCCCGGCCAGCGCCGCGGCCACGGCCTCAGGGATCAGCCGCGACGGGTTCAGGTCGCCGCCCCCGTAGATGTTGGCGAAGCGCGTAACGGCCACGGGCAGCTCGAACGTGTGCCAGTACGAGCGGGAGATCAGGTCGGTGCAGGCCTTCGAGACGTCGTAGGGGTAGCGCGGGTCGAGCGCATGGCGCTCGGTGTAGGGCAGCGTGTCGGACGGGCCGTAGGCCTTGTCGGAGGCGGCGACGACGGTCCTCTCCACGCCCTGGGAGCGGCATGCCTCCAGCAGCGTCCAGGTTCCGCGAATGTTCGACTCGAAGGTCGACACCGGCGAGCGCGTGGC
Source organism: uncultured Actinomycetes bacterium (assembly GCA_963825415.1). GTDB lineage: Bacteria > Actinomycetota > Thermoleophilia > Solirubrobacterales > Solirubrobacteraceae > BP-464. The sequence continues at coordinate 243,239 of CAWGTD010000013.1, forward strand.
GGTCCCCACGATCGTCTGTGCAGCGAGGTGAAAGACGGTGTCGACCTCGTACTCGCCGATTGCGCGGTCGACGACGCCGGGGGCGATCAGATCGCCGTGCACCACCGAGCAGCGCGTTTCGGTCCCCTCGAGCTGGAGCGCCGAGGTGGTGACCTCGTCGCGCTTGAGCGCCACCACGCGGTCCCCGCGCCCGAGCAGCGCCTTGACCAGCCAGGAGCCGAGCATCCCGTAGGCGCCCGTGACCAGCACCGATCGGCTCATCTCGGCGAGCCTAGCGACGAGCCGCTCACGCCCACACCTTCCACGGCGCCTCGCCGGCGGCCCAGAGGTCGTTGAGCAGCACCGCGTCCTTGTACGTGTCCATGCAGTCCCAGAAGCCGGTGTGGCGGAACGCCCGTAGCTGGTCGTCGGCGGCGAGGCCTTCCAGCGGCTCGCGCTCGAGCACTGACGACTCGCCGAGGTAGTCGAACACGCCGGGCTCGAACACGAAGAAGCCGCCATTGATCCAGTGGTCGGAGCGCGGCTTCTCCTGGAAGCCGAGCACGCGGCCCTCGCCGTCCATCTCGGTGACCCCGAACTGCAGCTCCGGACGTACGACGGTCATGGTTGCCAGCGCGCCGTGGGCGCTGTGGAACTCGATCACCCGCGGCAGGTCGACGTCGGCCACGCCGTCGGCGTACGTCGCGCAAAAGCGATGCCCGCCGAGCTCAGAGCGCATCCGGGCGATCCTGCCACCCGTGGGCGTCTCCAGCCCGGTGTCGGCGCAGCGCACCCGCACCCCATCGGGCCACGACTCGGCCGCCGCGAATTCGTCGATCAGCTCGCCCTTGTAGCCGGTGAGCAGTACGAAATTGTTGAAGCCTTGGACCGCGTAGAGCTGGATGACGTGCCAGACGATCGGCCGACCGCCGATCTCCACCAGCGGCTTGGGGATCTCCCGTGTGTGCTCCTGCAGGCGCGTGCCGCGCCCACCGCAGAGGATGACCACAGGCTCGTCCATCGGCCGCCGACCCTAACGCTCCGCCGGGCGGGCCAGCAGCGCCGAGTTGGGCAGGCCGTTCTGGCGCGTCAGCAGCCATACAGCCAGCCGCCTCGCCAGCCTCCGCGGCGTCGCCCGAGGCCGGGGATGCCCCGGCCCGAACGGGATGCAGTACAGCGGGCTGCTCGTGACGACCTCAAAGCCCGCGGCCTCGAGCATCCGCCGGTGCCCGGCGCGATTCGGGGTCCACCAGTGGCAGAGGTCGCTGAGGCCGTCGAGCTCGGCCACGGGCCGCCGCCGGATCGCACCCAGCTCCAAGCGCGGCAGTATCTCCTCGGCCGAAATGAAGTGCCCTCCGCACACTGAACGGATCGCCTCGAGCGCCCGCAGCGGGTCACGGAGGTGCAGCAGAAGCGAGCCACACACAACGACGTCGAACGTCCCGACGCGCTCAGGCGACAGGTCGTAGACGTTGCACTCCAGCCGCTGGGCGGACGAGCCGAGCAGCTCCGCCGCGATCCGGAACCCGGCGCCCTTCTCCGGGCCCACTACCGCTTCGAGCACGCTGCCGGCCCGGCTGCGCAGATCCACCGGAAAGTCCCATTCCGAATGGTCGGATAGGTCGGTGGCGACGACCTCGGCGGCGCCGAGGCCCTCGAGCTCGAACGCGAGGTGCCCGTCGTAGGTCCCGACGTCGAGGCAGCGCTTGCCGCGGACGTCCGGCCACGGCAAACGACCGAGCACCGGCCGGAGGTCGAACCATCCCGGCGTGATCACTCCCGGCGCCAGCTCCATTGTGTGGTACCAGAGCGGGTTGGCCGCTACGGCGGCGCTGGCGTCCATCACGCTGCGAGCCTACCGTCGCCAGTTCGATGCAAGAATGCGCGCGTGCCCGGCCGACTTCACAGAGCACGGGTCTACGGAGAGAAGTGGACTCACTTCAACCAGAACAGCCTGCCGTGGCGCCGCCTGATGATCCATCGCGAGATGATGGCTCGCGAGGCCTTCGTCCGCTGGCCGGTCGAGGGCAATCTCCTCAAGGCGTTTAGGAAGGGCTGGATCGAACTAGGGCCGCACGTCCACTTCGAGCCGCACGTCTGGATCGATGTTCTCGGCGGTCGGCTGCGGATTGGCGAGTACACCAAGCTCACGCTCGGGGTCATGATCGTTGCCAACAACCGCGTCGAGATCGGCAAGCACTGTGGGATAGGTGCCGGCAGCTTCATCTCCGACGCCGACCACCGCTTCGACGATCCGGTGCGCCCGTGGCTTTGGCAGGGACTCCAGACCAAAGGGCCGACCATCATCGGCGACTACGTGTGGTGCGGGGTAAACGTGGTGATCCCGGGCGGAGGAATCACGATCGGAGAGCGCTGCGTGATCGCCGCCAACAGCGTGGTCACGCGCGACCTCCCAGCGCACACCATCTGCGCCGGCGCGCCGGCGAGGCCGATCAAGGAAATCGACTACAGGGAAGACCCGCTTCCGGAGCTCGACCTCGGGGGACGGTGGCGGTGAAGTTCGATCGACTGCGCCGCGCGCGCACACACACGGCCTCCTCGAGCGAACCCTTGCCTCCCATCAAGCCGCCGCCGCTCGATGCCGGGCTGCTCGAACGAGCGGATCCGGCGGATCGCGCGATCATCGAGCAGTGCCTTCCCGTGAGCATGACAAGTGTTCAACGGCTTCAAGCTCTGATCGACGCGGTCCGCTACGTCGTCGCGCGAGACATCCCGGGCTCATTCGCCGAGTGCGGCGTCTGGCGGGGCGGATCGGTGCTAGCGATGATCCTCACGCTCCAGGATCTAGGCACGGTCGATCGCCACGTCTGGCTATACGACACGTTCGAGGGCATGACCGAGCCCACGGAACAGGATGTCTCTCCTTACAACGCGCCGGCGCTGGAAACCTGGCAGCGGGCGCGCGATACCGGAGAACAGGCCTGGGGTGGGCTATTTGAACCCGAACAGGTTGGCGAGGCGGCCGTCCGCGACAGACTGCTTGCCACCGGCTACCCGAGCGAACTGATCCACCTCATCAAGGGCGGCGTGGAGGACACCATCCCGTCCCAGACGCCGGACGGACTGGCGCTGCTGCGACTCGATACCGATTGGTACGAGTCCACGAAACACGAACTGGTGCACCTCTACCCGCTGCTCGCCCCGGGCGCCGTGCTGATCATCGACGACTTCGGCCACTGGGACGGCGCGCGGCGCGCGGTGGAGGAGTACTTCGACTCACATCCCCCAACGCCGCTGCTGCAGCGCACCGACTACAGCGGCCGCATGGCCATCAAGGCCTGACGCAGCCGCGCCACGACACGCCTGCGTGGCAGCCCCTCGATCCGGGTCCTCGGCCACGGCGTGGCCTCGCGATGGCGCAGGTAGAGCTCGCGATGTGGATGCTCGAAGTCGTGATGCCACGGCTTGTTCGCGCCAGGCCCCTCGTAATGACGGATCCCCGGGCTCCGTAACACCTGTTCGACGAGCTCCTCTGAGAAGGTCTCCGCGCCCTCCGGGTAGGCGAATAGCGCGTTCATCGCGTTCCAGCGCGGGCTCAGCGAAACGCGGCGCTCGCCGAGGGCAAGGTTGAGCGCGTCCTGGTCGGGCCAGAGCAGCCGCGCGGCTTCGCCGCGGCCCACGTCGACCAGCGCGCGGGTGCGGCCGTCGGCGCGCATCGCCTCGATGTTCAACAGCAGGACCCCGCTGTTGAAGTAGCGGGCGAGGCCAAGGTCGGCCGCCCGGTCTCCAAGCCAGGGCAGCGGAATGTTGTCGACTGCCGCCAGATAGGCATTGCCGAGGTCCGTGGCGAACAGCTCCGTGAGCGGCGCTGCGACGATGGTGTCGACGTCGAGATAGAGCGCGCGGTCGGAGTCGACCAGCTCCGGAAGGAAGATCCGGTACCACATGGCGGCGGTGAAGTAGTCGCGCACCGGTAGGCCCGCGACGCGTTCGGGGGCGATCTCGTGGAAGACGATCGAACCACCCGCGGCGGCAACCATCTCGTCCAGGCGGTGGGCGGGCCTACGCCCCAGGTCCCGGCCGTGGAGGAAATGGATGACGACGTCCTCCCCGTCTCGGTTGGTCAGGACCGAGTGCAGCATCGCTGCGCTGTGCGGGACGTAATCACCCGCGACGGCACACGACACGTGCAACGTCATCGCCGCTCGAACACGCAGAAGCAGTCGTGCAGGTGCACCAGCTCCGCGACGGCCGGGTCGTCAATGACCGGTTCGGTGTGCACCAGGTCGAAGCCGGCCGCCGCGAGCACCGGTGCAAAGTCCTGGCGTGAGCCGTCGGGTTCGAGGCTGACCAGGCGGTTGGCGTCGTTGGGGACGACGACGAGCACCTTTACCTCGAGGCGCGCCAGGAGCTGTGCCCACCACTGGATCGCCGCCAGCGGCATCTCCGGAAACGAGTGGACGTTGAGCGCGAGGTCGAACGCGCCCGGGCGCAGCTGCGCGCCGATCTCGTGCAGCGGCACTACCCGCGCCGGCGGCGACGCATTGCGAAATCGCAGGTAGTACTCGGCAAGGAACGTCGACTCCGGCACCGCGTCGACACAGCAGAAGTCGACAAGGTTCGGAAAGCCCTGCGCCATTCGGTGGGCAAGGCGCCCATAGCCAGCGCCGACGTCGAGCACGGAGAACCGCTCGCGGCTCGACAGCCCGAACCGGCGGTCCAGGAAACCGAGTTCGTTGACCGACTCGAGCAGGTCGCGGCTGACCGGCCGGTGACCAGGAAACGAGAAGGTCCAGCAGCCGAAGGCACCGTCCTCCTCGAGCCGGCCCAACAGGCCGGCGCGGTCGGCCTGCGCGACGTGCCGAAGCAGCACGAAGTACTTGAGCGCGGTGATGCGAGGCAGTTCGCGGTAGTGCCAGGTGATGAGCGTCTCGCCCCGGAAGTAGCGCAGGTCCAGGAACGACTCGACGTGCTCGCGCGCCCAGCGCGATCCCGCTGTGACCGGGAGGTTCAACCGCTCGTACGCGTCGCGCAGCTCCACGAGCCGCGGGTTGTCGCCATGCAGCTGGATGTCCGCGTCGGCGGGAAGGGGCGCGGTCTCGTCGTGAAGCGTCGTCAGGTAACGGCGGTCCTCGTCAGTGAGCGTCACGAGCTCGGGAAACGGGAACGGATCGGCGTCCGCTCCGAGCAGGCGGCGCAGCAGCCGTTTCACGCGATACCCGCCGCGTCGTGCTTGGTCACACCAGGCAGCGCCGGCTCATACCGGCGCCAAGCGTTGTCGAGCACGTCGCCGGTGCCGGGCAGCATGCAGAACGTGTCGAAGAGCTCCTCGGCCGTCTCGTAGCCGTGCGCCTCGACCCGAGCACGCGCCGCGGCGCGGTCGCCAGGACTCAGGTGGAAGTGCTCGTAGACCATCAGGCGCGGCCGATGGCGATCGAGGTCGATGCTCCGCAGGATCTCCGCGTCGTAGCCCTCCGCGTCGATCAGCAGCAGGTCGATGCTCGCGAGCCCGTGACGCTCGAGCAGCGTGTCGAACGTCAGGGCCTCGACCTCGATCGTCGTGATGCGCTGCTCGATGTCGGGCATCTCATCGGCGTGGCTGACCACGACGTCGCGGAGGAACGACCCAATGCCGTCGTACCAGTCCGGCAGCTCGGCGAGCTCCTCGCCGCTGACCTCCTCAAGATGGAAGAACGGCAGCAGCCCGTTGCGGTCGGCGACGGCGGCGTTGACTGGCGTCACTCCCTCGACCCCGTCGTAGTTGGCCGTGAGGCGCTCGAAGACGTACGGCACTGGCTCGACCATCAGGCCGGTCCACGACTGCGTGGCGACGTAGTCGCGCAGGTGGTCATGCTTGCGGCCGTCGTTGGCGCCGATCTCGACGAAGGTGGCCGCGTTGTGGCTCTCTGCGAAGGCGGCGAGGAGCCTGGCCCCGAGCATCCGCCGCCAACGGCGACGGTGACGCCAGCCCGAGATCGCCTCCAAGATTGGCCTCACGACTTCTCCGCCACCACAGCGAACACCATGGCGTTCAGGTCGCGAACCGCGCGCGGCTCGACCCGCTCGGCGACCCGAATCGCGGTCTGCAGGACGAGCGCGAACGGCGAGCGCAGCGCACGCGGCAGTCGCCAGTACCACGCGTCCTGAATTAGCTGCAAGCCGGTAGCGGTCAGTCCCATGATCCCCTCGAAGCGCACCACGTCCAGGCCGGCCTCGCCGACCACCCGTCGCAGGCCCGCGCATGTCCAGCGCCAGTAGTCATCGGGGTCAGGGTGGTAGACCATCATGCCGTGGGTCGAGAGCAACAACCGGCCCCCAGGACGCAGCATGCGGGCGCATTCGCGCAGGTAGAGCTCCGGGTCGGTGACGTGCTCGAGCACCTGCGTCGACAGCACGGCGTCGACCGTGCCGTCCGCCACGGGCACCGTGCCGTCCGGCGCGAGTTCCAGCGTCGCGTGCTGGTTGCCGCGAAGATCCGCGGCGATGTACTCGATGTCGGATGCGAAGAAGCGGCGGTAGGGCGTGTCGGCACAGCCATAGTCGAGCACGCGCGCTCCGGGTGCAACGCGCAGCTCCGCCGCCAACGCCTCCAGGCGCCGCGGCAGCTCCCCGACTATGTACGACAGCCGGTGCCACGGGGCGGCGCGACGGAGGTCGTGCGGGCGCTCCGCGTGGAAGCGAGTGATGTCGGGGGCTGACGTCAAGGAGGCGGATCGTAGGATGCGCGCCGCCTAGACATCGCTTGACTCAGTCCAGCTCGTAGCCGTACGCGGAAGCTACGGAGTGGACCGTGGGGTCGTGCAGGAGCGCGCGGAGGTCGTCGGGGAGGTCGTGCCAAGTGCGCAGTTCGCGCTTGCCGTCGCCGTAGTCGTGGATGCGCTTGGCGAAGACCGAGCGGTCGAACGTGTCGGGCGAGACGCCGAGCAGGGCAGCCACGCGCTCGGTGAAGGCGCCATGGTCGGAGACCACGTCCTCGTAGCGGACCGATACGTGCCAGGACTCGTCCCTCTGGTCGAGGAAGCTCTGGTTGACGGTCACCCAGGCGCGGACGGCCATCTCAGTGAACTCGCGGCGCCACCACTGACGCTGGCGCTCCCACCAATCCAGCGAGACGAGTACGTCGCGCGGGTCGCGGGTGATGTGGATCGCGCGCAGCTCGCCGAACAGGCCCCGGAACGCGGCAGCCTCCTCAAGGCCGAAGCGGACCTCCTTGAAACCCCAGCGCGGGCGACCGAGCACGGCGGCTGGCTCGTGGAAGAGCGCGAGTAGGTAGGCGCGCGCGGCGTCGCGCACAGCATCCGGGCCCGGTAGCACGTTGGCCATCCAGCTCTGGTGGGCGCCCTTCTCGAACGCGTCGCGCGCCGGCACGGAGACCCCATGGTCCCAGGCCTCGAGGACCTGCGTCATGGCAAGCAGGTCCTTGAGGTGCCCGCCGTGCTCTCCCCAGATCATGATGTCCGGGTTGGAGGTCAGCAGCCGCTGGACCAGAGTCGAGCCACAGCGCTGACCTGACGCCAGCACCAGTACAGGCCGCTCCGCCGAGCGAGTGTCATTCATTCGTCTCGGCGCTCCTGCTCAGAACAGCGGAATCTAGGCTTCATCGCCCGGGTGCGCAATCGCCTCGCGATGCCACCTCGCGCTCGAGCGCCTCGACCACGCCGCGGTTGAACACGGCATCGGTGTGCTCCTGCGCGGTATGCCGGCCGCCCTCGACAAGCTTCCGGCGCAGGATCTCGTCGTTGGCCAAGCGCTCGACGGCGGCGGCCAACGCGCCGGGGTCGCCGGGCTCGAACAGCAGGCAGTTCTCTCCGTCGCGCAGGTACTCAGCCGAGCCGCCGCGCCCGGTGGCGATCACCGGCCGTCCGCGTGCCATTGCCTCCAGCGGCACGAGACCCCACGGCTCCTCCCAGACGACAGGGAAGACGACGACGTCGGCATGCCCGTAAGCGTGGAGCAGCCCGGCGCGGTCGCGCTGGCCAGCGAACGTCACGCGCTCGGCTACCCCCTGTTCGCCGGCCAGCGCGCGCAGCGTGGCGAGCTCGCGGTCGTCACCGTCACCGATGATGTCGAGCTGCGCGTCGGCCGGCAACGCGGCAAGCGCGCGGATCGCGGTCTCGATGCCCTTGCGCGCATCGATGCGGCCGACGTTGAGCAGCCGCCAGGCCCACGGCCGCTGCGAGGTGGGTGATTCGAGATAGCGGTGGTCGAAGCCCGAGTGCGCCACGCCGGTGCGAGCGAGTCGCAGCCCGCCGCGCTCAGCGGCGCGGCGGCGGGTCTGCTCGGAGACGAACAGCCAAAGCGCCGCACCCGAGAAGTCCACCGTGGTCGGGAGACCGGCGAGGGTGCAGAGCCAGGGCGCGCGCTGAACCGTGCGCAGCCACTGGTCCTCGCGGGGCCCATAGAGCATCCAATCGTCGTGCACGAAGCCGATGGCCGGCAGCCCGGCGCGGCGCGCGCGCTCGATCAGTGAAAGCGACATCCCGCCCATTGCCCACCAGGCCACGACCTCGGGACGCAGCTCGGCGACGTGGCGGTCGAACACCCGCGCGTTGTGCCGCTCAAGCGCGACGCGTTCGCGCAGCCCGAGCCGAGGCCACCCATGATCGCGCCAGTACCAGCGCAACTCGCGGTGCACGTCCGTGTCCCCGCCGCCCTCGACGCCGGACTGCCGATGGCCGGTGGTCAGCACCCGCACCACGTGGCCCGCGTCTCGCAGCGCCTGCGTCGCCGACTGCCAGACCAACTCGTAGCCCCCCAGATGGTGTGGCGGGTACATGTTGCCGACCGAGAGGACGCGCACGGCTAGAGCACCGGGGTGCGGCTGCGCATGCTGCCGGCGACCAGCGCTGCGAGCCCGACGGCATCGGCGGCCACCTCGACGGCCGCCACCTCGGCCCGGCGGTGGCGAAGCATCCGGGCGTAGGGCAGCGCAGCGAGTGCCGCCAGCGGTCGCCGGCGGCACGCCGCGTACGCGACTCCCACAACGGCAGCATCGAACGCCGCAGTGCGCCGCGACAGAAACAAGCGCCGGTACAGGAACGTCTGGCGTAGCTCCGGGATACGGGCGGTCATCACCGGGAAGAAGCGCAGCCGCAGCCGCTCGACCACGTAGGCGCGCGGGCCGCGGGGCTCGACCGCGTGGTGGACGAGCGCCTCGGCCGAGAAGCCGATCCGGGCTCCCGCGCGCCGAGCCCGGTAGCCGAGCCAGACGTCCTCTCCGAGCTCCTTGCTCCCGCGTGGCGACAGCCATGGCTCGAATCCACTGAGCTGCTCGAACAGCTCGCGACGGACGAACAGGTTCGCGGTCTCGTATAGACCATGCGGGCGGGTGACCCAGATCGTTCGGTCGAACGGACCGATCGGCTCACCCGGCGGAGCGTGGACGGCACCCTGGACGAAATCTGCCGACTCGAGTGCGACGGCCCCTGCGGCCAGCCACCCCGGCGCGGGTAGGCAGTCGGCGTCCGTGAAAGCGATGAGACTCCCAGTGCTGCTTGCCACGCCCGCGTTGCGCGCTGCGCCCGGACCCACCCCCGACGTCCTGACGACGTTTGTCACCACCGGCGAGCGCGCGGCAATCGCCGCGGTGTCGTCGCTGGACCCGTCATCAACCACCACAACCTCGTCGGGTGCGCGCCGCTGTGCGACAAGCGCATCGAGAAGTGCGGGAAGATGCCTGGCTGCATTACGCGCCGGCACAACGACCGACAGGCCAACGGTTACGGCAGCTCGAGCCAGCGGGAAAGCCTGCAGATCCGTGGGTGGCTGGCGAGTACGCGCTGGAGCCAGAAGCTTCCGCTGCGCTGAGCCCCGAAGGCGAAGATCATTCGGTCACAAGGCGGACTATCGACCCGGCCCACAGGCAGATCCTATTCGTGCCGTTCAGTGCGCCATCAAACGGATGCGCGTACTCGCCACCAATCCCTTCCCTCGGCGTAGCCGAGGTCGACAAGCAGATCGCCCGCCTCCGCGTCGAAGGACCGGGCGTCTTCTGGCGTCATGACTTCGCTCCACGCTCCGTCACGCCCTTCTCCCCGAAAGCCGCTTTGGCGAACGCTCTCGTCATAGGCGGAGAGCGAGGTCTTCTTGGAGACCAGCTCGAGGGTGTCGCCGTCTAACGGTATTTCGGCGAACTCAAACAGTCCCGATGCCACCGAGCGAACGTCACGCGTCATGTCTTCGAAACGGACCTCGAGATAACGGTCTCCTAGTGCGGCGCCGTCGATTCGACGCCTAGCAACGGCCTGCCGCCACGGTCGCGCGAACGACGCGAGCGGCCGTTTCTTGTTCATCTCAGGCGCCCAGGATGCCGCGGCCCGCGCGTGTGACAGAGCCACATCCCGGCCATCCCGGATCACATGAACGAACCTGGCTTCGGGGAACATCGCGGCGGCAGCGGGGATGTCGATCGGCCCCTTTTCGACCAGATAGCTCTGGCCCGGGCGCAGGCGCCGGGTCATCCAGCCAGCCACGAGAGCGCCTAGGTCCCGTGCCATCTCGTCATAACCGACAAGTTGCACGGCACCGTGCTCCAGGCCGATCCCCTCTCGTCGATCTTCGTAGTACTGGCTCACCCACTGGGGTTGGTGGAAGACGCCTACGACGCCCTCCTGTCGCGTAAGTAGCCACGTCTCAAAGATCGCGCAGACCTTGGGATGGCAGGCAAAGATGTCCAAAGTCCACGTCGTACCGGACCGCCCGTAGCCGGTGATGAAGACGGGAGGAGCTGCGAGCGATGAGAACGCCTTGGGCATCCGTAGCTCGCCCGGATCAACACCCGCCTGCGTTGCAGAAACCGCCGGCCTCGGTAGCGGGGGTGGAGCAGCCTCTGCGGTGCTCGAACGATGGCCGCGTTTCAGGAGGCCAGCCATTTGCTGTCGCAACAAACGCACGCGTTTTGCGGTCTTACAGTCTTGCGCCGGGTTGGGTGTCGCGGACCGGGCTCCTCGAATCGCCCATACTACGGGAGTGGCTGCGACGGATCTCCTCCAGCGGGCTAAACAACAAGGCTGGTACCACACGCTCGACCTGCCCGGATTGACGACCGACGGGCTGTTCGACATGCGCCAATACGTGCCGCGGTACGGCCTGCCTGACTCGCTCGAGGGGAAGCGGGTGCTCGAGATCGGCACCTGGGACGGCTTCTGGGCCTTCGAGCTCGAGCGTCGCGGAGCGAGCGAGGTCGTGGCGATCGACCTGGACGACGAGCGCGACCTGGACTGGCCTCCGCGGCGGCGCACGCCGGACCCCGATCTCGTTCGTGGCGCGGGCTTCCGGATCGCCAGCGAGTTGCTGGAGTCCGGGGTTCAGCGCGTGGTGCGCTCGATCTATCACGCCACGCCCGACGACCTGGGAACCTTCGATCTGGTCTTCTGCGGGTCGGTCCTCATTCATCTGCGCGACCAGCTCCTTGCGCTCGAGCGTATTGCCGCCCTCACGGCTCGAGGAGGCACGTTCATCTCGGCCGAGGAGTACGAGTGGCGCAGCGACCTCGCACCGCTTCCGATGGCCCGGTTCCGTGGCAACCGCGACTCGGCGGTGGTCTTCTGGCTACCCAACCGGCGGGCCTGGCGAGACATGCTCTGGTACGCAGGATTCGACCACGTCAATGAGCACAAGCGCTTCACGATGCGCTCCAACCAGGGGTGGAAGATCCGCCACGTCGTCAACCACGCCCGGCGGGGGGACTAGCCGAGCCGCCGTAGCGGGCGGACCTCTGGGTCACGATGTCTCCAGCGAGACAGGGAACACATCGCAGACCATCAGCACAACAGGGTCGCCTGACCGCATGCGGGGTCAGCGGCGAAGCAATCGGCGCAGAGAGGCCGCGGCGCCGGACTCCGGAGGAGCGTCGGCGGGCCCGTGCGCGAGGACGTAGGACTTCAGGTAGTCCTCGAGCTCGGCCGGCCCGTCGAACATCCGCTCGCGGAAGTCGAAGCCGCCCTCCCACCACAGCCACTCGTAGCGACGATCGTCGTCGACCGTCCGGGCGAAGCCGGCCGGGAAACGGGCGCCCGGCCGGTGGACGACATGGTGCTTGAAGACGAACTCGATCGCGGAGGCCTCGGCGTAGATGTCGACGAGCCAGTGGTGATGAGACCAGCCGGCCCACGGGCCCTGAACCTC
>CAWGTD010000014.1:0-214197 GCA_963825415.1 uncultured Actinomycetes bacterium
TCGCGTTGGATTGGCTTCTACGAGCGTATCCGGCGCTCTGTTCTCATCCTCGACTCGCCACGCCGGCGGGGTTGTCGAGGACCAGCCTCCTGAAAAAGTCCCCCCATTGGCGGAGGCGAACCGCCGAGGGCTTAGCCGGCATCTGATCCCGGATCCACCACGGCCGGCAGGCGGTGGGCGGGACCTCACTCACCTAGTCAGTGACTAAGCAGCGAGGGCGTACTCGTGAGAGTCCGCACGTATGGTTTTCCCGGGTGTTTTACGAGGCCTCCCGGGACCTCGACTCGCAACCAACCCCACGGAATCAACCACGTCGAAGCCTGTCGTCCCCGGGGCGTTGTGACACCCAGTCTAGCGGGGGTTCTGGCGTCGCTCGGCCGCTGCAAGGCGGCGCGCAGCGCGCTGGCGCAGCACGGCAACCTCCCGGCTGAGCACCCCGAACGCGCGGCGCGGTTGGCCGTGCACGTTGATCAGCGCCGAGTCCCAGGGGTCCCGGCTCGTCCGCGCGTTCCAGTTGTAGATGTAGACGCGGGTGATGCGCCGGCTCAGTGGGACCAGGCGGCGGAACACCCAGCTGGTGGCGAGCGCGGCGTGCGCGCTCGACTGCTCGAAGCCGCTGTTGGGGACGTCACGGCGCTTGACGATCCCGCCGGTCTCGGTGAACCAGATCTGACCCTTCGTCGCGGCAAGCATCGCCCGCGTGCCGGTGGTGCGCAGGCGATTGGTGTCCACGTAGTTGTGCAGGCCCCAATAGAGCGGTTCCGCGGTGGCCTTGGTGCGGAACGCCTGGATCCAGGGCGCGAGGTTGGGCGTGTCGAGCAGCTCCGCCGCGAGCACACGGCAACGCGGCTGCGGACAGACGCGGCGCATCGCGTTCCAGTAGACGGCCACCAGCTGGGGGCGGTTGCAGGTCGGCTCACCGCAAAGATTGGCCTCGTTCCAGGTGGCGAAGTTCCGCACCCATGGGTAGCGCCGGTGGAAGCGGCGGAACTGGTGTTGGAAGGCATCCGGCGCCGGCAGGTAATGGTCGCGATCGGCGCCCCGGGAATGGCCGAACGTGACGAGCGGCTGCGTCCCCGCCTTGTGCGCGGCGCGCAGCCAGCGGTCGAGCACGACGCGCTGGTCTCGATAGTGCAGCGCGTCCCAGCCGATGTTCAGCCGGACGTGGCGGATGCCGAGGTCGGCGAAGCGGCTGTCCTCGAACATGTCGACCTTCTGGTCTCCGATGCCGATCACGAGCGCGCCGGCAGGCGCCGTCGGGACGAGCAACAGCAATGCGGTCAGCGTCGCCAAGCGCCAGCTCGCCATCAGACAGCACCGTATCCGTGTGCGCCGACGGCAGCGCCGGGAGGCGACTATTCCTCGAACCCCGGGATGACGATCTTCGGGCGGACCGTGCCGCCGTGCGCGTGCTGCGCCATGTCCTCGCGGCTCGCGCGGCCCTGATCGCGATCGTCACGGCGCCCGCGGCCCGGCCGGTCGTCGCGGCGCCCACCGGGGCGATCGTCACGACCCCCACCGCCGCGTCCGCCACCGCCGCCGCCACCGCCGCCGCGGCCTCCACCCCCGCGCCCGCGGCCGCGCTCGGGCCGGTCGTCGGGGACCTTGGACTTGATCTCCCTCACCGGAGTCGCGGCGAGCCGTACCCAGGCGGCGAAGACCGGGTCGCCGGGCTTGAGCCCCTGTGCGGCGGCGCAACAGACCGCGGCCCACTTCATCGGCTTGCCGGCCTCGTCGCGCTTGGGTGCGAGCGCCTCGCGGACGACCGGTGGACCGCCCACGCGCGTGATCGCGGCGACGAGCCGCGCCTGGTCGCGCGCGGTCCGCGGAACGGGATCGTTGGAGGCTGCCGGCTCGGGTGCGGGCGGCTCGGCTGGTGCGGCGGGCTCGGGTTCGGGCGCGGCCTCGGGCTCAGGCGTCGCGGCTTCGGGCTCGCGGCTCGGCTCCGGCGCGGCTTCGGGCTCCGGCGTCGCGGCTTCGGGCTCCGGCTCAGGTGCGGCGGCCTCGGGCTCAGGAGCCGCCGCCTCGGGCTCGGGCGGAGCGGGCTCCGGCTCGGGCGCGGCCTCGGCCTCAGGCGCGGGGGCAGCCTCCTGCTCCTGCGCAGCCGGCTTGTCGCCGGAGCGAAGTTCGGTGAGTCGCGCGAAGAAGACGCGGCGATGGCGCTCGGCAGCGGTGGGCCGGCGGCGGCGGCGCGGCTTGGGTGGCGCGCCGGGTGCGGGCTGTGCGGGCGCGGCCGCAGCGGGTGCGTCGGCCGTGGCGGCCGGAGCGGGCTCGTCGGCCGGCGCTTCGACCGGAGCATCCGCTGCAGGCGGCTCTGCCGCCGCGGGCGGCTCCGCTGCGGCGGGCGGTTCTGCCGCCGCGGGCGGCTCCGCTGCGGCGGGCGGTTCTGCCGCCGCGGGCGGCTCTTCGGCACTGCGGCCGGAGCCTCCGCCTGGGGCGCTGCCGGCTGCTCGGCAGCAGCCTGCCCCTCCTCGGCAGCAGCCGGCTCCTCCGCGGCAACAGGCTCCTCGGCCGGCGGCGCGGGCGGCTCGGCGGCTGCGTCGGGCGGCGACGGCTCGTCAGCCGGCGCGTTGTCCTCGGGGGGGTCGGTCACGCGGAAGCGGGGATCATCTGTCGACCTCGGTGGTGTCGACCTCGTCGGCTTCACCGTACTCCGCCGTGGAGCGCAGCGCCTCCTGGTCACGCGGTACCGCGTACGCATCGCTCGGGATCGGCGTCGTCCAACGCCTTCTCGACGTCGTCGGCCACGTCCTCGTCGACGTCCGTTCCGGGATCGTCGGGATCGAACCCGTCGAGCGTCCGGTCCGCATCGGGCGCCGCCTCGATGTTCTCGATCAGCTGGCCCTCGGACGCCTCGAAGCCCTCGGAGACTCCGCCGCCGGCCTCCTCCACCGCCTGGAAGGCAGGGTCGTGGACGTTTTCGTCCTCGTCGACGGTCGGGATGTCGCCGCGCGGCTGCTCGTCGGGTTCCGCGCCGGCGGCCTCGGGATCGATGGTCGTGTAGTCGTGCTCGTCGTCGCCGTAGGGGCGGTCAAGGGATTCCATGTTTGAGGGCTACCCACAGCGGCGTCGGCGAATACGCTGCCTTCATGGCGAGCAGCACTCTCGAAGACGTCACCTGGGACCTCGAACACCTCGTCGACGGCGAGGGGCCGCAGGGAGTCGACCGCCAGCTCGCCGAGGCCGCGCAGCTCGCCGAGACCTTCGCCGAACGCCACGCGGGACGCATCGCCGAGCTCGACGGCCCGGGCCTCGCGCAGGCGATGGACGACCTGGCGGAGATCTACGAGCTGGTCGGGCGCGCCGGTCACTACGCCTCGCTGCGCTTCGCCGCCGACACGCTCGATCCGGCGAACGGCGCACTCATGCAGCGCGCCGAGGAGCAGGGGACGGCGATCGAGACGAAGCTGCTCTTCTTCGACCTCGAGTGGGCCGCGCTCGACGACGACCGCGCCGAGGAGCTGCTGAGCGCCGACGGGATCGACCGCTTCCGTCACTTCCTGCGCACCCTGCGCCGCTACCGCCCCCACCTGCTCTCCGAGCCCGAGGAGAAGGTCCTCACCGAGAAGGCGATCACCGGCCGCAACGCCTGGGGCCGGCTGTTCTCCGAGCTGATGTCCGCGATCCAGGTGGAGCTTCCGGACGAGGCTGAGCCGGTCGAGCTCGAGGTCGCCCTCAGCCGCCTCAGCAACCCTGACCGCGAGGTGCGCCGCGCCGCCGCCGAGGCGGTCACCGTCGCGCTGGAGTCGGGCCTGCGCACGCGTGCATACGTCTTCAACACGCTGCTCTACGACAAGGCGGTCGACGACCGCCTGCGCCACTACCCGCGCTGGATCTCCAGTCGCAACCTCGCCAACGAGGCGTCCGACGAGTCGGTCGAGGCGCTCGTGGAGGCAGTTCGCTCCAACTACGACATCCCGAAGCGCTGGTACAGCGTCAAGGCGCGGATGCTCGGCGTCGACCGCTTGGCCGACTACGACCGCATGGCGCCGGTGACCTCCGAGGACGAGGAGTTCGACTGGGACGAGGCGCGCGCGATGGTGCTCGACGCCTACGAGGCCTTCTCGCCGGACATCGGCGGGTTGGCGCGGCAGTTCTTCGACGAGCGCTGGATCGACGCGCCCGTGCGCCCGGGCAAGCGCGCCGGCGCCTTCTGCGCGTACGCCACGCCGTCGGTCCACCCCTACGTGCTGCTGAACTTCACCTCCAAGCGCCGCGACGTGCTGACGCTGGCGCACGAGCTCGGCCACGGCGTGCACGCCGCGCTCGCACGCCCGCGCGGGCCGATGGAGATGGGCACGCCGCTGACGCTCGCCGAGACGGCTTCGGTGTTCGGCGAGACGCTCGTCTTCAACCGGCTGCTGGAGCAGGCACCCACCCCGTCGTCCCGCCTGAGCCTGCTGGCCGAGTCCTTGGAGGGCTCGATCGCGACGGTCTTCCGCCAGGTGGCCATGAACCGCTTCGAGGACCTGATCCACACCGCCCGCCGCGAGGAGGGCGAGCTGGCGGTCGACCGGATCGGCGACCTGTGGGTCGCCTGCCAGGAGGAGCTGCTCGGCGACGCCGTCGAGGTGACGGAGAACTACCGCAGCTGGTGGTCCTACGTCCCGCACTTCATCGCGACACCCGGCTACGTGTACGCGTACGCCTACGGCCAGCTGCTCGCGCTGTCGGTCTACGCGCGCTACGTCGAGGAGGGCGAGCCGTTCGTGCCGCGCTACCTCGAGCTGCTGCGGGCCGGCGGCTCGCGCAGCCCGGAGGAGCTGGGCGCGATCGTCGGCATCGATCTCGCCGACCCCGGGTTCTGGGACCGCGGGCTGCAGCTCGTCCGGGCGCAGCTCGAGGACGCCGAAGAGGCCGCGCGGGCTTCCGGCGTGGCCATCGCCTGACGCAAACGACGCGGTCCCAAGTCGCTCGGGAACCCTCTTCAGCTGCAGCCGCCCGAGGGCAGCGCTGCTGAGTCAGGGTGGCGGGCCTTGCATCCCATGGCCTCGCTCTCTGCGACTTGGTTCCGCGTCTGAAATGAGAATCCCAGCGCGTCGATTCGCCGTCAAGAGCACTGGACGAACGATCCCGCAACCTCCGAAAAAAATGGGTCGTGCGAGCCGCCCTAGGGCCCCTTCGTACACTGAATCCGATGGCCGAATCGCCCCCCCAGTGGCTGCCGCCGGTCGTCCCCGAACCGCCCGTGGTCACCGAGCCGTCGGGCGACTCGCACCCGGCGTTCGGCAAGCCGCGCCAGCCGCTGCTGCGCCGCGGCGGGGGGCTGCTCGCCGCGCTCGCCGTGCTGGCGGGCAAGGGCAAGGCGCTGCTGTTGCTGCTGCCGAAGCTCAAGCTGTTGACGACGTCGGGGACGATGCTCGTCTCGATCGGCGCCTACAGCTTCATCTGGGGCTGGAAGTTCGCGGTCGGGTTCGTGGTCTTGCTCTTCGTCCACGAGATGGGCCACGTGATCCAGCTGCGCCGCGAGGGTGTCGAGGCCAGCGCGCCGGTGTTCATCCCCTTCCTGGGCGCGGTCGTCTGGGCCAAGCAGCTGGGCGGCAACGCCCTCGCCGAGGCGCGCGTCGGCCTCGCCGGCCCGGTGCTCGGCTCGCTGGGCGCCGCCGCGTGCATTCCGATCGCCGAGCTGACCGGCAACAACCTGTTCCGCGCGCTGGCGTTCACCGGCTTCTTCCTGAACCTCTTCAACCTCGCGCCGGTGCTGCCGCTCGACGGCGGGCGCGCGA
This sequence comes from uncultured Actinomycetes bacterium, assembly GCA_963825415.1. Lineage (GTDB taxonomy): Bacteria > Actinomycetota > Thermoleophilia > Solirubrobacterales > Solirubrobacteraceae > BP-464. Next base: position 5,727 of record CAWGTD010000014.1, read on the forward strand.
TGGCGGCGATGGCGCCGTGGATGTGGTTCGTGGGCATCGCCGTGCTCGTCGGCGCGGCGATCCTGTTCCCGAACCCGATCATCCTGCTGATCCTGCTCTTCGGCGGGATGGAGACGTGGCGGCGCTGGAAGGCCCGCCGCGACGGCTCGGAGGAGACCGCGGCCTACTACCGCGTCAAGCCAATCCACCGGCTCCTCGTGGCCTGCGTCTACATCGGGCTGATCGCGGCGCTGGTCGTCGGCATGGACGCCACGCACCTCGAGCGCACTTTCGACGACGTCTGAGTCTCACGCTGCTCTGCCGCAGTTGTGTGTGTGTGTGTGTGTGTGGGGGTGGGTGGTTCTGCGGGGCTGTCAGGGAGCGAGGAGGCGCCCGCTTGCGCAGTCGCGTGCGTCTCTCGCGAGCAACCGGTGTGTGGCGTTACGCCAAGCGCCCCGATCTCATCGAGTGGACATTTAGAGTCGCATAGCGACTCAAACCGTCCACTCGATGACGACGCGCCGGGGACTGCGCCCGAATCGACCCGGTTGCTCGCGAAAGGCGCGCGGGTTTGCGCAGCCGGCGGCTTCCTGGCTTCCCAACTGCCCCGCCGCGCCACACCCGCCCCGTGCCGAAAGCGAGCTGGCCGGACGCGGGCGCGGTGAGCCGCTCCGGCGAAACCGCGCCCGCGCGACCAGGGTGCCGGGAGTCGGAGACTGACACGGCGTTCGATCAGCGAGGTTGATCCAAGGGCAGCGAGGGAAGAGGGTGCGGACGGTCGAGGGTCCGAAGGGCGCTCCCGCCGGAGCCGGAGGCGGAGGGGTGGCCCGGCCGACCCTCGAACGCTCCGCACCCGAACCACCAAGGCCCGGCCCACCCGACGCAGCCGGCGCGTCAGCGATTGGCGTCGCGCAGCGCGCGCTCGACGTCGCGGCGCTCTTCGCGCGCACGGATCGACTGGCGCTTGTCGAAGCGGTCCTTGCCCTTGGCCAGGGCGATCTCGATCTTCGCCCGGCCGTCGGAGAAGTAGACCCGCGTGGGCACCAGCGTCAGGCCGCGCTCGGCGACGCGGCTCGCCATCCGCTCGATCTCGCGCCGATGGGCCAGCAGCTTGCGCGGGCGTTCGGGCTCGTGGTTGTCGCGAGCGGCGGGCGCGTAGGGCGGGATGTGGACGTTGTGCAGCCAGAGCTCTCCGTCGGAGACCGAGACGTAGCCGTCCTTGATCTGGGCCCCGCCCTCCCGCAGTGCCTTGACCTCTGTTCCGTGCAGCACGAGACCGCACTCCAGACGGTCGAGCAGGTCGAATCTGTGGGAGGCCTGCCGGTTGGTGGCGACATCGCCGGGGGCGACCTTGCGCTTGCCTTTCGCCATCCGCTTCGACGTTAGGGCACTTAAAGGCTGAGAGGCGCCGGAGCGCCTCTCAGTTGCACATGTCGGTTCCCCGGACCCGCTCGGACTAGCCGTGCGAGTCCCGGTTACTTCATTCGATGGCGGCTGTCCCCCGCATCGCTCCCCAAGTATGGGCTGTGGTTAGCCGAAACGCATTAGAACATCCGTCCAGTCAGTGCACCGAAACAAGGTCCACCCGGCCGCGGGGCGCGTCGACGCGTTCGACCCGGACCATGATCGGATCGCCCAGCCGGATCGCCCGCCCGCTCTCGGTTCCGCGCAGCATCGTGGCCTCCTCGTTGAGCTCCCACCAGTCGCCGCGCATCCGGCGCACGGGCAGCAGCCCCTCGTAACCCTCGCCGAACGCGACGAACGCTCCGGCACCGATCACGCCGACCACCTCGCCCTCGAAGGCGGTGTCCCAGCCGGTGTCGAGCAACCGGCGTTCGAGCAAGAAACAGCGCACGACGTCGTCGGCCGTGCGCTCGATCCCCAGCGCGTCGCGCTCGCGGGCCGAGGTCCAGGTGCCCGCCTGCTCCATCGCTCCCGCCGGCGGCTGGTCCTCCCCGCCGCCGACGGCGCTCAGCAGGGCGCGGTGGCAGATGACGTCGGGATAGCGCCGGATCGGCGAGGTGAAGTGGCAGTAGTGCTCGAGGCCCAGCCCCGAGTGGCCGAGGCCGCGCGGCGCGTAGTGGGCCTGCTTGAGCGTGCGCAGCACGAGCGACGTCAGAGCCTGGCGGCCGTGGCCGGTGCGCCGGACATGCTGGTCGACGGCCCGCGAGATCTCGCCGACGGCGTCGGCCGCCTGCTGGGGCGAAAGCTGCTCCGGCAGCGGCGGCGTCGGGACCTCGAGCGTGGCGAGCTGCGCAACCAGGCGCTGTACGGCCGCCGCCTCGGGGCGCTCGTGGACGCGGTAGAGCGCCGGGATGCCGCGCTCGGAGAGCAGCCGCGCGACCTGCTCGTTGGCGGCGATCATCAGGTGCTCGATCAGCCGGTGCGATTCCGTCTGCAGCTTGGCCGTCGACTCGATCACGTGGCCGTGCAGGTCGAAGTGGAATTCGGGCTCGGCGCCCTCGAGCACCAGCGCGCTGCCCTGGGCGCGGCGCGCCTCGAGCGCCGCAGCGGCGGCGCGGGCGGCGGCCAGCGGCGCGGCCCACGGCTCCTCGGCGCGGTCCAGGCCGGCGAAGATCCGGTCGACCTGGTCGTAGTCCAGACGCACGTCGGACCGGATCCGCGAGCGGTAGAACGCGGTGCGAACGACGTTCGGCCCGTTCAGCTCGAGCTCGACGGTCACCGCGAGACGGTCGACGCCCGGCACGAGCGAGCAGGCGTCGTTGGAGAGCGCCGCCGGGAGCATCGGCTCGACGGCGCCAGGTACGTAGACGCTCGTCGCGCGGCGGTACGCCTCGCGGTCGATCGGCGAGCCCGGGCGCACGTACGCGGTGACGTCGGCGATGTGGACCCAGACGCGCCAGCGGCCTCGGCCAGCGGCTCGCAGGAGATCGCGTCGTCGAAGTCCTTGGCCGTCGCCGGGTCGATCGTGAACGTCGGCAGGTCGCGCAGGTCGCGACGACTCGCGCGCGGCATCACCGTCGTCGATCGCCTGGCGGGCCTCCTCGGCTGCGCGCTCGACGCCGGCGGGGAACCGGCGCGCGAGGCCGCGGTCGAGCATCAGCGCCTCGATCACGTCGCGCGCCACGTCGGGGCGGCCCAGCAGGCGAACGACCTTTGCCGAGCGTCCCCGGGCCGGCGGCCGCAGCAGCGCGAGTTGGCCCGGGCGCGCCTTGCGGTCGCGTTCGACCGTCAGCCTGCGCCCTCGTTCGAAGAACGGCTCGGCCACCAGGAAACGCCCGCGCTGGGCGAGCAGGCCGACGACCTCGCCGGTCTCCTTCACGAGACCTTGCCGGCCAGCACCCGCAGCGCGGTGCGCAGCGCCTCGTCGCGCGGCGTCTTGGGGTCGTCGCGGGCTGGTACGTCGGGCGTGATGCCCGCGCCCGTGCGCACGCCGCGCCCGCCGAGGTTGCGCCCGCTGGGGGTGAAGTACTGCCCCGCCGTGATGTCCAGCGCGCCGCCGTTGGACAGCTCGAGGATCTCCTGGAAGACGCCCTTGCCGAAGGTCCGCACGCCGACCACGGTCGCCCGGTGGCGGTCCTGCAGCGCGCCGGTGACGATCTCCGAGGCCGACGCGGTGTCGCGATCGACCAATACGACCAGCGGCGCGTCGGGGACGACCGGCTTGCCCCGCGCCTTCAGCGTGCGTTCCGGGACGGCGCGGCCACGGGTCGTGACGATGTCGCCTCCGCGCAGGAACGCGCTGGCCACCAGCTGGGCCTCGGTGACCAGCCCGCCGCCGTTGGCACGCAGGTCGAAGACGTACCCGTCGGCGCCGCGCTTCTGAAGCGCACGCAACGCCTTGCCGACCTCCCCGTGCGCGCCCGAGCTGAACGTCGCCAGCCGGACGACGCCGAGCCTGTCCTTGCCCATCAAGTGCAGGCTCGAGGCCACGACGGGCACCGTGACGCGCGCGCGCTCGATGGTGACCTTCCGCAGGCGGCCGTCGTGCAGGACGCTCAGCGTCACCTCGCTGCCGGGCGGGCCCTTGATGAGCTCCGAGCCGCGCTCGCTGCTCTTGCCCGCCAGCGACACATCGTCGGCGGCCGTGACCACGTCGCCCTTGCGGATCCCCGCGCGCCGCGCCGGCGAGCCGTCGTAGACCGCGACCACGCGCAGCCCCTTCGGAGCCTTGGCGACCTGCATGCCGACGCCCTCGTAGGCGCTGTCGGTGACCTCGCGGAAGCGCCGGTACTCGGCGGCGTCGAAGTAGCGCGAGAAGCGGTCGCCGAGCGAGCGCACGATTCCGGCGATCGCCGCGTCGGCCAGCTTCTTCTCGGGAATCTCGCGGTAGTAGTCGTCGTTGACCTTGTCGATCGCCTCACGCACGACGCGGGTGTCGGCATCGCCCACCAGCGGGTCGCGCAAGAACCCGGGCAGCAGCGTCGGGTGGCCGCCGAGCACGATGCCGAGCAGGAGCGCAGCGATGACCAGCAGCCCGGCGAGCGCTCTGAACGGCGACCGGCGCACTGCGGCTCTAGACGCGCAGGAAGCGGCGCAACGAGAGGCCCGAGCCGGCGGCCGACACCCCGACGCTGGCGGCCAGCAGGATCGCGATCAGCGCCGCGAAGTTGATCGTCTGCGGCGCCGCGATCAGAGCGAAGTCGCGCGCAAGCGGGTCGACCAGCGCGATCTTGCCCACGGCCAGCAGCAGGATCGCCACCACGCCGCCCAGCGCTCCGAGGAACACGCCCTCGATCATGAACGGCCAGCGGATGAACCAGTCGGTCGCGCCGACGAGCTTCATGACCTCGACCTCGCGGCGGCGGCTGAACAGCGACAGCCGGATCGTGTTGGAGATCAGCAGGATCGACGCGATCACGAGCAGGATCGCCAGCAGGCCCATCGTCAGCTTGATCACGCGCGTGGCGGTGAGGATCTTGGTCGTCTCGTCCTTGCGGTTTCTCACCGTTTCGATCGCCGGGTCGGTGAACGTGCGGCCGCCCGATGCGGTCTGGGGCGACAGCGCGTCGCGGAGCTTGAGCACGTTGTCGGGCTTGTCGGGCGTGACGCGGAAGGTGTCGGGAAGCGGGTTGGAGCCGAGCAGGCTGTAGGCCTCCGGATTGCGCTTGCGCTCCTGTGCGTAGGCGTCGGCCTTGGACACGTACTCGACGTTCTTGACGTGCGCGGTGTCCTCGGTCAGCAGCCGGCGGACGCGCTCGACGTCGGCGTCGTTGGCGTTGGTCTTCATGTAGACGTCGACAAGCACGCGGCTGCGGACCTCGTTGGCCGCGCCGGTGGTGGCCTGCACGACCGGGATGAAGACGCCGAGCACGAGCACGGTGACGAGCACCGATGCCATCGCGGCGAAGCTCGGGATCGCGTTGCGCTTCATCGAGCGCAGCGACTCCCGCAAGAAGAAGCCGACGCTCACTGCTCGTCGTCTCCGAACGTCTCGTCGAAGAGGTCGGCCGCCGTGCGGCGCGCGGTCGGGGCGCGGCGCGGCATCGGCATGCCGTCGTCGCTTCGCAGCATGGCGCCGAACTCGGCGGTGGTCTGCTCGCTGGGCCGGTACAGGCCGGTGGCCTCGTCGCGGATGATGCGGCCGCCCTGGAGCTCGATCACCCGGCGGCGCATGCGGTCGACCAGGTGCGAGTCGTGCGTGGCGACGACGACCGTGGTCCCGGCGCGGTTGATCCGGTAGAGCAGCTGCATGATCCCGATCGACGTCTCGGGGTCGAGGTTGCCGGTGGGCTCGTCGGCCAGCAGCAGCGGCGGATGGTTGACGAACGCGCGCGCGACGCTGACGCGCTGCTGCTCGCCGCCCGACAGCTGGTCGGGGAAGTTGTGGAGCTTGGTCGACAGCCCGGTGAGCCGCAGGATGTCGGGAACCTTCTCGCGGATCTCGCGGCGGCTGCTGCCCGTGACCTGCAGCGCGTAGGCCACGTTGTCGTGCACCGTGCGGTTGGGCAGGAGCTTGAAGTCCTGGAAGACCACGCCGATGTTGCGGCGGTAGTGGGGCACGCGCTTGCGGTCCATCTCGTGCAGGTCGCGCCCGGCCACGCGGAGCATGCCGCCGGTGGGGTCGAGCTCCTTGATGAGCAGCCGCATGACCGTCGACTTGCCGGAGCCCGTGGAACCGACGAGGAACACGAACTCGCCCTTGCGGACGGTGAACGTGGCGTCCTCGAGGCCGACGTCGCCGCCCTCGTAGACCTTCGAGACCCCTCGAAACTCGATGACGGCGTCCGCCAGGGGTGCCGGAGGCCGGCCCGGGCCAGGCGTAGTCGTCGGTCGCTCCTGCGTTGCGGCCATGACCAAGAGGGTACGAGGCAGGCCCGCTGAACCCTGCATCTAGCATTGCGGGGCATGTCCGTCCCACTGCATCGCGTGCCCCTGCCCGGAACGCGCGCAACCACCCTCCTGCTGGCCTTCGACGCCGGGGCTCGCACCGAGCGCCCGGAGGAGAACGGCATGGCGCATTTCCTGGAACATCTGGTGTTCAAGGGCGGCGAGAAGTACCCCAGCCACCACGACGTCAACGAGACCGCCGAGCGGATGGGCGGCGTGCTGAACGCCTACACGTCCCACGACCTCGTGGCGTTCCACCTCACCGTGCGGGCCGAGGCCGCCAACGAGGCCATGGACCTGCTGACCGACTTCGTGGGGCGCCCGCGCCTGGCGGCGGAGGACATCGACCGCGAACGCGGCGTGGTGATCCAGGAGATCAACCGCTCGAAGGACCAGCCGTCGGTCGTGGCCGAGCACCTGATCGATCATGCAGCGTTCGGCGAGCATCCGCTTGGGCGCCCGGTGCTGGGCCCCGAGGAGCATCTGCGAACGTTCTCCCGCGAGGCGATCGTCGCCTTCCGCGAGCGTCGCTGGTCGCGCGGCGCGGCGTTCGTCGCCGGCAATCTCGAGCACTTCGATGCCGATGCGGCCACCGACCTGCTCGAGCGCCTTCCCGGCCCGGCGAGCCCGAGCCCTACGACCCGGCGCCGCCACCGTCGACCGTTCGCGCGGCGGAGCAGCGCGACACCAACCAGTCGCACCTGCGGATGCTCTACCGCCCGCAGATCGATCCCAGCGTTCCCGCCGCCCGCGCGGCGCTGGCGATCTACTCCACGCTGCTTGGCGGCTCGATGGGTTCGCGCCTGTTCGAAGAGATCCGCGAGCGGCGCGGCCTGTGCTACTCCGTCTCCTCGATCGATCACAGCTTCGCCGACACGCCGATACTCCAGATCAGCTCCGGCCTGGAGTCGGCCAAGTGCGTGGAGGCCTACGAGCGCATCCGCGAGATCGTCACCGAGCTGCATGACGACGGGCCCGAGCCCGACGAGGTCGAACGCGCACGTGCCTACGCGGCGGGTCGGATGGTGCTGGCCTTCGAGAACACCGGTGCGGTGGCTCGATATGCCGCCTCGCAGCTGATCGTGCGGGACGAGCCGATCGACATCGAGGCGACGATCGCGCGGCTCGACGCGGTGACCTTCGATGAGGTCGCCGAGACGGCCCGCTCGGTCGATCCCGAGACGCTCGCCGTGGCCGTCGTCGGCCCCCACGAGGCGGACGAGTTCTGACCCACCTCGACGAGCTGCGCCGCTACACGCGGCGGGTGTCGGAGCGCTGGCCGCTGGAGCGTGCCTACGCGGCGGAGGGTGAGGAGTATCTGGTCGTCCTGGTCTCGCCGGGCTTCGACGGGGTCCCGTGGCTGGAACGCGTCCACCAGGCGGCCAGCCTGTGGGACGGCGCGGCGATGGGCGCCGGTGCCGAGGTGCACTGCTACACGCCCGTGGAGTTCCAGCGCAAGCTGGCGAGCCTGCCGCGCGTGCGCAAGGCGGCCGAGCAGCGGGCAGGACCTGATCGGTTCCTAGGCGCCGCGCTCGGCTCGCAGCAGCGCGAGGCCGGGCAGCTGCGCCAGGCGCTTGACCTGCGCCTTGCCGAACCCGGACGCAGCCAGCCAGTCGGAGACCTCCTCGACGGTGTAGGTGTCCGCGCCCGAGGTCAGGTGGAAGAAGAGGCCGAGGAAGCTGCCGCTGTCGGGCCGCCTGCCCTCCGGCCGGTCGTAGAGGTCGAGCACGCAGAGCGGCGCCCCCGGACGCAGCGCGGCGGCGATGCGCTCGAACAGCTCGCGCGTGCGCTCCGGGGACAGGTGGTGGACGATGTTGAACGCCAGCGCACCGTCGTGCGGGCCGCCGAGGTCGGCGGCGAACATGTCGCCTTCGAGGTGCGTGACCCGGTCGGTCATGCCGGCCGCCGCGACGATCTCGCGCCCGATCCGCGCGCTGCCCGGCAGGTCGACCACCGTCGCCGTTCAGCGCATCGTGGCGGCGGCAGAGCGCCATCGCGAATTCCCCGTGGGCGCCGGCCACGTCGAGCAGCGAGGCCGCGCCGGCGGGCAGCGCCACGGCGCGCGCCACCGCGGCGCTGGACAGGCGCGCGAGCTGGTACTGGCCCGTGATGTACGAGCGCCAATAGGGGTCGTCGGGGCCGCGGTCGTGCAGCTCGATCGAGCGGCCGTCACGGACGAGCTCCTCCAGCCCGGTCCACCAGTCCCAGTAATGGAAGTTGTCGGCCACGAAGTCCCCGACGTAGGTGGGCGACGCGGGGTCGAGCCACTTCGCCGTCCGCGGCGGCAGCTCGTAGCGGTCGCCACGGATCCGCAGCTGCCCCGCGGCGCAGAGCGAATCGAGCAGCAGCCGCGTGCCCTCCTCGCGCAGCTCCAGCCGGCCGGCGAGCTCGGCGGCGGTCGCCGGGCCTCCCACCAGCTCGCCGAAGATGCCTGTGCGCTGGGCGATCTGGGTGGCGCGGGCGACCGGCATGCCGAACATCGAGTAGCCCACCGGCACGGGCACGAGGTTCAGCAGCGCGCCGATCCGCTCCTTGATCCCGTCGTAGCGAACTCCTAACCGCAAGCCGCCGAAGCTACCGATACCTATGTCGAGAAGTGGGGACCTCGCGGCCGCATATTCGTCGGAGAGGGCTTGCGTCCGGCCCGGAGCGCTCCGATGAAGAGCCCATGCACCGGATCTCCGCTCGTACGCTCGTCTCCGCTCTCGCAGCGCTCGTGGTCGCGATGGCCGTGCCCACCGCCCTGCTCGCCGACAGCGGCCACTCCAACGACTCGGCCACAAGCGGCCAGAGCAACGGCAAGCAACCGAAGCCGCCGGAGAACACGGACGACAAGTACGGCGACACGACCGCCCCCGGTCACGTTCGGAGTCGAGGACCCCGCCACCGAGCCTGCCGACACCGACACGCGCCGGTCGACCAGCCCGCGCCCGCGCCCAAGCCCACCTACGGCAAGAACGTCGTCGTCGCCCCGAGCAAGGGCACGATCGCCGTCATGGTCCCGGGCTCGCACTCCTTCCACGCCCTCGGCGACGGCGGCGAGCTGCCGGTCGGCGCCGTGGTCGACGCCCGCCACGGGCGCATCACGCTCAGCTCAGCGACCGACGACCAGGGCGGCGGGCAGACCGCCTCCTTCTGGGGCGGCGTCTTCCAGGTCCGCCAGGCCAAGGACGGCGTGACCGAGCTGGTGCTGCGCGGCCCGAAGCCCAGCTGCTCGACGCGCTCCGGGCGCGCGGTCGCCTCGGCCGTCCGCCGTCGCGGCGCCGGCCTGTGGGGCCACGACAACGCACGGCAAGTTCCGCACCCGCGGCAGCAACAGCGTCGCGACGGTCCGCGGCACGACCTGGTTCGTCCAGGAGCGCTGCGGCGGGACCTACACCAAGGTCACCCACGGCGCAGTCGCCGTGCGCGACACGAAGCGTCACCGCACGATCGTGCTGCGCGCGGGCCAGTCGTACCTCGCCCGCTCGCGCTGACCGACTAGCTGATCGAGACCATCCGCTCGATCGGGAGCCGCGCGCGCTCGGCGATCTCGGGCGGCACGCGGACCTCGCCGGTCTCGTCGCGCAGGCAGTCGCGCAGCTTCGGCAGCGTGATCATCTTCATGTACTTGCACGAGGCCGCCTCGTTGGCGGCGATGAACTCGATGTCCGGCGCCGCGACGCGCAGCGGGTGCAGCATCCCGGTCTCGGTCGCCACGATCGCCGTCCCGCCCGGATGCTCCGCCTCTTCCTGGCGCGCGTAGGCGAGCATGCCGCCGGTCGACAGCATGTGCACGCCCTCGGAGTCGACGTCGCCGGCGGCGACGTACTCCATGACCGAGGTCGAGCAACCGCACTCGGGGTGGATCAGGAAGTCGGCGCCCGGGTGCTCGCCGCGCACGCGCTCGATGTCGGACGGGCGGATCCCGGCGTGCACGTGGCACTCGCCGTCCCAGACGTGCATCTTGATGCCCAGCGTCTTCTCGACGTAGGCGCCGAGGAACATGTCCGGCCCGAAGAGGATCTCGACGTCCTCGCCGTGTTCGGCACGGATGTGCTCGACCACCTTGACCGCGTTCGACGACGTGCAGCAGTAGTCGGTGAGCGCCTTGATCTCCGCCGTGGTGTTGACGTACATCACGGTGACGGCGTCGGGATGCTTGGCCTGCCAGGCGCGCAGCTGCTCCGGCGTGATCGAGTCGGCCAGCGAGCAGCCCGCATCGAGGTCGGGGATCAGGACGCGCTTGTCGGGACACAGGATCGACGCGGTCTCGGCCATGAAATGCACGCCGCAGAAGACGATCGTCGAGGCGCCGGCACTGGCCGCCTGCTGGGAGAGACCCAGCGAGTCGCCCACGTAGTCGGCGACGTCCTGGACCTCGGGCAGCTGGTAGTTGTGGGCCAGGATCACGGCGTCGCGCTCGCGCACGAGCTCGCGAACCTCGGCCTGCAGAGCGGGGATGTTCTGGAGGGTGAGGAGGGTCATGGGACTCCTTCCAGCAGGAGGGAGAGATCGAGCGCCGGGGCGGAGTGGGTCAGTGCGCCGACCGATATCCAGTCTAGCCCCGAAACCGCCTTCTCCCGGACGGATTCGAGCGTCATTCCGCCACTTCCCTCGAGCTCCGCGCGGCCGCCCACCTGGTCCACCGCGGCGCGCAGCTCGTCGGGCGTCATGTTGTCGAGCAGGATCCGCGGCGCCCCCGCCTCCAGCGCCTCGGCGATCTCCTCGGCGGTCCGGCACTCGACCTCCAGCGGGAGGTCTCCGAACGCTTCCCGTGCGCGCCGCACCGCCTCGCCCACGCCGCCCGCGGCGGCGGCGTGGTTCTCCTTGATCAGGACCATGTCGAACAGGCCGAAGCGATGGTTGTGTCCACCGCCAGCCCGCACCGCGGCCTTCTCGAGGGCCCGTAGCCCGGGCGTCGTCTTGCGGGTGTCGAGGATCCGGACGCCCGTCCCCTCGACCGCTTTCACATAGCGAGCGGTGAGCGTGGCGATCCCGCTCAGCCGCTGGAGGAAGTTCAGCGCGGTGCGCTCGGCGGCCAGGAGCGCCCGGGTGGATCCGGTCGCTCGCAGGACCGGCCCGCCTTCGCTCCACTCGCCCTCCGGCGCGAGCCGCTCGAGCTCGACCTCGCGGTCGAGTTGTCGGAACGCGACCTCGGCGACGTCGAGACCGAACAGGACGCCCGGCGCCTTCTGCGTGACGGTGGCGATCCCGCGCGCCCGTTCTCCAACCGTGACCTCGGAGGTCACGTCGCCGGCGCCGATGTCCTCCTCCAGCGCCCGGCGGACGATGTCGTCGAGCTCCATCGTCAGGCACTCTAAGGCGATGGCCGTGCCCGATCTCGATGTCCTGCTGCCGGGCGCGGTCATCCGGACGCGGCATCGGCGCGAGTCGCGCGCCGACCCGGCGGCACTGTGGCAGGCCGCCGAGCAGCTGCGACTGCGCGACACGCGGACCCTCGGCCGGATGGTGCGCTGGCGCATCCCGGGCGTGCCGAACGAGCAGACCTTCGGCGAGCTCTTCCGGGCGCACCCGTTCACCGTGCTCGACGAGGGCGAGCACTGGCTGGTCTCGGGGCTGGTCGGCCGCATCTGGACGCTCGAACGCGACTACCCGCGGCTCGCCGACGCCGCGGAGTTCAGGGACTGGGACCGCTCCGACACCGCGCGGGTGCTCTTCGCCCATTGGGTCGAGCCCACGCCCGGCGGCAGCGCGCTGATCAGCGAGGCGCGGGTGGCGCCTGTCGGGCGCCGCGCGACGGTGCGGCTGCGCGCGTTGTGGGCGGTCGTCGGGCGCTTCGAACGGCTCATCGGCGGCGAGGCGCTGCGCGTCGCGGCCCGGCGCGCCGAGGCGGCGTCACTGACACTCCTTTTCATGAGGTTTTGCAGGCAAAAAATCGAAGTAACCGCCGCCGACGCCCGGAGTACCATCGGCACCGTTTTCCCCACCCCCATCGGAAAGGGGTTCGAATGTTCGATCCGACGAGCCGGCGGTTTGCCGGCATGGCGGGCCTGCTGTTCGTGGCGATCTTCCTGGTCGCCCTCGTTGCCTTCCTTCCCTCCGGGCTGCCGAACTCCGGCGAGCCGGGATCGAAGGTCGTCTCCTACGTCACCGAGCACCGCGGCGCATTGCTCACCTCGGCCTTCCTCCAGGGCCTGGCGATCATCCCGTTCCTCGCGTTCCTCGCGGCAGTCGTCGGGATGCTCCGGCGCGCCGAGGGCGACCGTGGGGGCTGGTCGCTGATGGCCGCCGTGGGCGGCGTCGCCGGTTCCGCGGTGGTGCTCGTGGCCTGTGCGGTCGGGGCGATCATGGTCTATCGCGCCTCGGCCGGCGACGAAGCGCTCGCTCGGACGCTGCTGGACGCCAACACGATCGTCTTCGCGATGTCGGGCTTCCCGGCCGCGGTGTTCCTGTTCGCCGCCTCCCAGGGCCTCGCGGCCACGGGCCTGGTCGCCCGCTGGGTCGCGCCGCTCGGGATGTTGGTCGCGCTCCTCCAGATCGTCGGCGCAGCCGCGCTCGCCGACGGCGACGGGTTCTTCTCGCCGCAGGGCGCGTTCAGCTACATCGCCGCGATCGCGTTCATGGTCTGGGTGCTCGTCGTCGCGGGATCGCTCGTCCGCGAGCAGTCCGCGGTCGCGGCCTCGCCCGCCACCGCATAGATCGACTGAAGCGCAGCGCGGGGTCAGCGCCCGGCGAGCACGTGGATCGTGCCGAAGGCCGGGTCGCTGGCCCCGTGTAGCCGCGCGCCGCTGGCAACCAGCTCGCGCAGATACGCCACCGTCTCCGCGGTGATCAGCTCGCCCGGCAGCAGCGCGGGGATCCCCGGCGGATAGCCGGCGATCGACTCGCACGAGACGCGACCCACGGCGTCGTCGATCGCGACCTCCTCGGCTTCGCCCAGGAAGGCCTCGCGCGGGGTCACAGCCATCTCGTTCTCCAGCGCACCCGGAGCGCGGACGAGCGCCTCGGTCGAACCCTCGATCGAGATGCGCTTGACGGTCTCGTCGACGTCTCCGGCCATCCGCTCCAGGACCGAGGTCGACTCGGCGACCCCGACGACGAACACCACCGTGGCGTGCGTGGCGAGCTCGGGCTGGACGTCGTAGGCGCGCCGCAGCGCCTCGGCGACCTCGTAGCCCGAGCGGCCGGTTCCGCGCACGTCGAGCACGATGCGCATCGGGTCCCAGCCCGCCACGCCCGGCCGGCCCACGAGCTCGGGCCCGATCAGCGCGACGCCCGGGACCATCGCCAGCTTCTCGCGCACGCGCTCGACGGCGGCGAGCGTCTCGTGCAGCAGCGCCTCGCCATGGACCGCGAGCTGGCGGCGCGCGGCGTCCAGCGAACCGAGCAGCAGCGAGCTGGGCGACGTGCAGCGCACGAGCCGTATCGCCCGCCCCACGGCGCCGATGTCGATCCGTCCGGTGTCGGCGACGTGGAGCATCGCGCTCTGGGTGAGGCTGCCGACGATCTTGTGCGTCGAGGTCAGGACCGCGTCGGCGCCGACTGCCATCGCCGAGCCCGGCACGTCCGGATGGAAGCCCAGGTGCGGGCCCCACGCCTGGTCGACGACGAGCGGCACGCCGGCGGCGTGCGTTACCTCGGCGCAGCCCTCGACGTCGGCCACCATCCCGTAGTACGTCGGCGAGACGACGAACACCGCGCGGGCTTCGGGGGCTCCTGCCAGCGCGCGCTCGAGCGCCTCGGGCGTGACCCCGTGGGCCATGCCGAGCTCCTGGTCGTACTCGGGCGCGACGAACGTGGGCACGCCGCCGCTCAGGACGAGGCCGTCGACCAGCGACGCGTGCGAGTTGCGCTGGGCGACCACGCGCGCGCCGAGCGGGGCGAGGACGAGACACAGGGCGTGGTTGCCCTGCGTCGCGCCGTTGGTCAAGAACCACGTGCGAGCGGCGCCGTAGGCCTCGGCTGCCAGCGCCTCGGCGCGCTCGTAGGGCGTCGGCGACGGCCCGAGGTCGATCCCCTCGATGTCCTGTGGCACGTCGACGGCCAGCGCGCGGTCGCCCAGCGCGAAGCGCAGCCCCGGATCGGCCCCCGAACCACCCTTGTGGCCGGGTACGTGAAAGCGTCCCGAGCCGCGGAAGCCGTAGGCCACCAGCGCGTCGAGATAGGGCGCGGTGGGCTGCTCGCTGGGCTCAGACGCCATGCGCGCGCAGCCTATCCCCCGCGACTACCGAGACATCGACGAGATCCTCGGGTGCCCGCGCGCGTCGGCGGGCAGGCGCGTGACGTAGGCGGCGTCGGGGCCGAGGGCGGTCGTCCAGAGGATCCCCCGTAGCGACGACGTCGGCAGCCCGCGGCAGAGGCTCGCCCCGTTGTACGCCCGCGTGTATCCGCGTTGATAGCCGCGATCGCGGATGGTGATCGAGCGCGTTCGCAGCAGCACGCGGTCGTGTCGGGCCGCCCGATCGACGCGGCCCAGCCGCAGTTCCTGCACGCATCTGGTCGCGCGCACGTACAGCAGCCTGCCGTCGCGAAGCGAGGGCGCGCTCAGCTGCTCGCCGTACCCCGCCCGGCGCACCGTGCGATGCCGGCCCGTGCGGAGGTTCACGACGACGACGCGGCTGTGATGCGGGCCCGCGACGCCGAGCGCCAGCATGTCGCCCCAGACGGACGGGCGACTGAGATGGGTCGTGATCGCCCGCGGCGCGTAGAAGGTCGTCGGCAGGCCGGATGCATTCAGGCGCGCGGCGCCGACGATCTGCCTGCCCTGCGGCGAGGTCGTGCGGTAGGCGAGCCAGCGGCTGCCCACCGCCAGCGCGTCGACGCCCGGCAGCGGGAAGGTCACGACGGTCGTGAGCGTGTCGCGCCGGGCGAGGGTGACCGTCGCTCCGTCATGCCAGATGATCCAGCCACCGCCGACGGCCGGATGGGTACCCGGCAGCGTGACCGCGGCGGCGTCGCCGCGCCGCAACTGCCCGTGGCCGTCGCGCTGGAAGACGAGGTCCGAGCCGCTGACGCTCGGGTCGGATGCCGGCGCCGGCGGCGCCTCGGCGGCCGCGGCGCCGGCCACCGGCACCACCAGCACGGCGGCCACCAGCAGCACCGCGCCGTCGAGTCTGCGCAGGCCGGCCAGGAGCGGCCGCTGCGCCATGTCGGTGAGGAACGCCTGCGTGCTCTCGGCGCCGTAGGTCGGAGCGAGCACGAGCACGGGCAGCGCGCGCCCCGCGCCGAAGGCCACGCCCGTTGCCAACCCGAGGCCGGGCTCGCCCAGCAGCAGCGCCCCGGCCAGCAGCGCCCACATCGCGTAGCTCAGCAGGTAGGTCGTGAAGCCGAGGCCGAGCAGCCACCCGTAGAGCACGCCCGTGACGGGCAACGGAAGGCGCCAGCGCACGCGCTCGGGCACCTGGGCGGGAATCTGGGGCACGACGCGCGCGAAACGCCAGTCGCCGACCGCGCAGGCGACCGCCACGACGACCAGCAGCGCCGCCGGCACCATGCTGCCGTCGAAGCCGAGCGCGGCTCCCGCAAGCGCGGCGCCTCCGAAGGTCGCCAGACCGCCCGCGAGCGCCGCGAGGGCGAAGGCCACCGCCGCGGCGAGGACCGTGCGCCGCCGCGCCCCACGCCCCATCGCGGAGCCGAGCGTCTCGACCGTCGAAAGGCCGCACGGAGACCACGTGCCCGTCAGCCCGGCGAGGAACGCCGTCACGCCGAGTGCCACGCCGACGCCTAGCACGGGATCTTCGTGTCCCGGTACATCACGCAGAAGACCTTGCGGCCGCGGTAGCAGTACCCGGTCAGCGCGCCGTCCCCGTTGATCCTGCGCCGGACGTAGCCACAGCAGTCGACCAGGCTGCGCACCTGGCCGCCGCAGCAGCGGTGCCACGAGCCGTCCACGTACGGACGGAAGTCGTAGCGCTCGCCGACGGCCGCGCACAGCCGGCTGCGCGGCACGGGCGGCAGCGGCCGGCCGTCGGGGTCGGTGAGCAACCGGGCGTCCTCGTCGACCGGCCGGCCCTCGTCGTCGACGCGCCGACCGAGATCGTCCACCCGCACACCGTCGCGCGCGCGCAGCGGCCGTCCCTGGCGATCGATACGTGGAAGCCCCGTCGGGTGCGGGCAGTTGCCCGTCGTGTACAGGTGTCCGCAGAAGTTCGTGTAGGCCTCCGCCGGATCGGCGCCGGCGAGCCGCACGGCCGTCCCGGCTCCGGCGACCGCGACGAGTGCCTCGCTTACCCGCGCCAGGAAACCCCGCCGCGACGTCGCCGTGGCCAGGCGTTCCAGCGCCCTCTGGCGGTCAGGCGACGCCGGCGCCATTTCCCGCGCGCCGTGCCGCGGTGGCGACGACGCTCTCGAGTTGCGGCAGGCCGTTGAAGGTCCCCTTCGCGAGGACGTCGCCTTCGGGCCCCAGGACCACCGCGTAGGGGCTGCCGGGGACGTCGAACGCGGCCCATGCCGCCGGGTCGCGCTCCTCGTCGAGCTCGGCGATCGTCAGCCAGCTGTCGCGCCTCAGCAGCTCGATCGCCGGGCCGAGATCGGCGCACATCGGGCAGCCGGCGGAGGTGAAGATCGCGACGGCGAGCCCGGCGACCGGCGTGTCGCCGAACCAACGCGGCAGATCGTGGCGCGCGCCCAGCTCGGGGCCCTCGCCGTCGAGCTCGAGCGCCGACTGGCCTCCCAGCCGCACCCGCAGCACCCCCAGCTCCCGTGCGAGCGCCAGCACGGCGACCGCAAGTCCCGCCACGGCGATCACGAGCACGCCGATCAGCACCAGCTCGATCGTTTCGCGCGACGGCGTGCCGTCCGGCGCCAGCGCCGCGACCGCC
Organism: uncultured Actinomycetes bacterium; assembly: GCA_963825415.1. Lineage (GTDB taxonomy): Bacteria > Actinomycetota > Thermoleophilia > Solirubrobacterales > Solirubrobacteraceae > BP-464. The sequence continues at coordinate 22,760 of CAWGTD010000014.1, forward strand.
GCCGCCGTTCCCAGCGCGACGTTGCGCGCGACGGCGCCGGTCGAGATGCGGCCGTGCGCGCCGAAGCATCCGCACGGCAGCCCGCGACCACCGCGTCGCCATGCGCGCGCCAGCACGGCGGCCGTGGCGAGCAGGAACGCCGCTGCGACCAGGAGCGCCGCGCGCGAGCCCAGCAGCGCGCCCACCCCACATGCGGCTTCAACGACAACGGTTGCGGCGAACACCGCCTTGGCCAGTCGCGGCCCGCGCACGCCGAGGTTCGCCAGGCCGGCCATGCTCTCGTGGCGCGCCGCGAGCTTGGCGCCGGACGCCCCGAGCAGCACCGCACCCACGAGGACCTGGAGGACGACCCGGGCCACCGGCGCGCTATCTACCCGCCGACCGCAGCAGCTCGGCGCGCACGAACCCGTCGAGCTCACCGTCGAGCACCGACTGGGCGTTGCCGACCTCGAAGTTCGTGCGGTGGTCCTTGACCATCGTGTACGGGTGCAGGACGTAGGAGCGGATCTGCGAGCCGAAGTTGACGTCCTGGCTGTCGCCCTTCTCCCGCGCCAGCTCCTCGGCGCGCTCGCGCTCACGCTGCTCGACGAGCTTGGAGCGCAGCATCTTCATCGCCGTCTCGCGGTTCTGTGTCTGCGAGCGCTCGTTCTGGCACTGCACGACGATGCCGGTGGGCCTGTGGGTGATCCGCACGGCCGAGTCGGTCTTGTTGACGTGCTGGCCGCCCGCGCCCGAGGCCCGGTATGTGTCGACCTGGAGGTCGTCGGGGTCGATTTCCACTTCCGCGGAATCCTCGATGACGGGCGCGACCTCGACGCCGGCGAAGCTCGTCTGGCGACGGTGCGCGGCGTCGAACGGGCTGAGGCGCACGAGCCGGTGCACGCCCTTCTCCGCCGAGTAGAGGCCGTAGGCGTTCTCGCCGCTGACGCGGAACGTCGCGGACTTGATCCCCGCCTCCTCCCCCGGGCTCACCTCGAGCAGCTCGACGTTGAACCCACGCTTCTCGGCCCAGCGCATCTCCATGCGCAGGACCATCTCGGCCCAGTCCTGGGCGTCGGTTCCTCCCGCACCCGCGTTCACGGTGACCAGCGCGTCACCGGCGTCGTAGTGACCGGAGAACAGCCGTTCGAGCTCCAGCGCCGCGAGGCGATCCTCGACCGCGGCGAACTGGGTGTCGACCTCGGCGGCGATCGACTCGTCTTCGGCGGCCAGCTCGGCCAGCCCCTCGAGATCGTCGACGTCGGCCTCGAGCGAGCGGAACTCCTCGATCCGACGCGTCAGGCGCGAGTGCTCGGCCGACACCTTCGCCGCGCGCTCCTGGTCGTCCCAGAAGCCGGGCGCCCCCATCTGCTCCTCGAGCTCGCGCGCGCGGCCCTCGAGGGTCGCCGGATCGACGCTCGCGGCGAGCGGCTCGAGCTGCTCGCGGACGGCCGCAAGGCGCTGCGCTGTGGGGATCTCGGCCATGTGCAGCCAAATATATGGACGCGTACCGGCCAACCTTCGGCGCACGTCCGCGTTCGTGTTGCTGGAGCGCCGAAAAAACGCAGGTGACCGCGGCGGGGCGTCTTCAGGCGCCCCGTCGCCGTTGTCAGCTCAGGCGCCGTGGCACTTCTTGAACTTCTTGCCCGACCCGCACCAGCACGGGTCGTTGCGCCCGATCTGCTCGGACTCGTCGACGCGACGCTGCTCGACGACCGGCAGCGCCTCGACCATCTCGCCGTCGGCATCGGCGTAGCCCTCGGCGGCCACTCCGGCGCCGGCGCCCGCGGCCGCCGCCGCCAGCGCGCTGGGCTGTGCGGCGCCGACGCCGCCGGAGTACGTGACGTTGGCGGCCTTGGTCGAGCTGCCGCCGGCGCGCCGCGGCTCGGGCACGGGGCCGCTGCCGTTCGCGCCCTCCACCTCGACCTCGACGTTGTAGATCATGCGCGCGAAGTCCGACCAGATGGTGTTCATCAGGTCGGTGAACAGCTCGAAGGCCTCGTTCTTGTAGGCGACCAGCGGCTCGATCTGGGCGAACCCGCGCAGGTGGATGCCCTCGCGCAGGTAGTCCATGTCGTAGAGGTGCTCGCGCCAGCGGTTGTCGATGATCTGCAGCAGCAGGAACCGCTCGAGCTGGCGCAGCAGCTCCGGGCCGAGCTCCTGCTCGCGGCTGCCGTAGAGGTCCACCGCCGCCGCTGTGAGGCGGTCGACCAGCTCGACGCGATCGAGCGCCTGGACGTCGAGGTCGGAATCGTCGAGGTCGATCGGGAAGATGTCGTTCAGCGCGACGAACAGCCCACCGAGGTCCCACTCCTCGACGTAGTCGCCGGCGACGTACTCGTCGACGAGGCGCTCGATGACGCGGCCGATCTCCTCGCGCGCCTGGTCGCCCATGTCGCGGCCCTCGAGAATCTGGTCGCGGTACTCGTAGACGATCCGGCGCTGCTCGTTCATCACGTCGTCGTACTCGAGGACGCGCTTGCGGATCAGGAAGTTCTGCTCCTCGACCTTGCGCTGGGCCTTCTCGATCTGCTTGGAGAGGATGCCGGCCTCGATCGGCTCCTCGTTGCCCTCGTCGTCGGTCGTTCCGAAGCGGTTGAGGATGTTGTAGATCCGGTCGCCCGCGAAGAGGCGCACCAGGTCGTCCTCGCCGGAGAGGAAGAAGCGTGACTCGCCGGGGTCGCCCTGTCGTCCTGCGCGACCGCGCAGCTGGTTGTCGATGCGCCGCGACTCGTGGCGCTCGGTGCCGATGATGCACAGCCCGCCCGCTTCGAGCACCCGCTCGCGGTCGGCGGCGATCCGCTCGGTGATCTTGGGCAGCAGCTCGGCGAACTGCTCGTCGAAGCCCGGGTCGCCCGTGCGCAGGCCGAGCTTGGCCAGCTCGAGCCGCGTCTGGTGCTCCTCGTTGCCGCCGAGCTTGATGTCGACGCCGCGGCCGGCCATGTTGGTGGCGATCGTCACCGCGCCGGGCTGGCCCGCCTCGGCGACGGTCTCGCCCTCGCGCTCGGCGTGCTCGGGCTTGGCGTTCAGGACGGTGTGCTCGATCCCGCGCTGCTTCAGGCGCGCCCCGAGCAGCTCGGAGACCTCGACGGAGATCGTGCCCACGAGGACGGGCTGGCCGTTCTCGTTGCGAGCGGCGATCTCGCGGACCACGGCGTCCCACTTGCCGTCCTTGGTCTTGTAGACCTGGTCGTTGCGGTCGCCGCGGACCATCGGCTGGTTGGTCGGGACCTGGACGACGCCGAGCTTGTAGATCTTCATGAACTCGGTGGCCTCGGTGAGGGCCGTGCCGGTCATGCCCGCGAGCTTGTCGTACATCCGGAAGTAGTTCTGGAGCGTGATCGTCGCGAGCGTCTGGTTCTCCTCCTGGACGCGGACGCCCTCCTTGGCCTCGACGGCCTGGTGCAGGCCCTCGCTCCAGCGCCGGCCCTCCAGGATGCGGCCGGTGAACTCGTCGATGATCTTCACCTCGCCGTCGAACACCGCGTAGTCGACGTCGCGCTTGTAGAGCGACTCGGCCTTCAGCGACTGGATGAGGTGGTTGACCAGCGGGCCGTTCTCGGCGCGGTAGAGGTGGTCGATGCCCAGGAAGCGCTCGGCCTTGGCGACGCCCTGCTCGCTGATGGCGACCGTCTTGTGCTTCTCGTCGAACTCGTAGTCGTAGTCGGCGACGTAGTCCTTCTTCATGCGCGGGTCCATCCCCTCGGGCTTCTTGCCCGGCTTCATCTGGGGCGCCAGCCTGGCGAACTTCTGGTAGAGGTCGGCGGCCTGCTCGGGCGCGCCGGAGATGATCAGCGGCGTGCGCGCCTCGTCGATCAGGATGTTGTCGACCTCGTCGACGATCCCGAAGTGGTGCATGCCGACCGGGCGGCCGTCCTCGCCGACGCGGCCGCCGTGCTGGACCTTCTCCTCCAGCGACTGCGCCATGTTGTCGCGCAGGTAGTCGAAGCCGAACTCCGAGTTGGTGCCGTACGTGACGTCGCTGGCGTACGCGACCTGCTTGTCCTCGTAGGACTGCATGTTCTGCAGCACGCCGACGGTGACCCCGAGGAAGTCGTAGATCGGGCTCATCCACTCGGCGTCGCGGCGGGCGAGGTAGTCGTTGACGGTCACGACGTGGACGCCCTTGCCGCCCATCGAGTTGAGCACGACGGCCAGGGTGGCGGTGAGCGTCTTGCCCTCGCCGGTCTTCATCTCGGCGATCTCGCCGCCGTGGAGGACCATGCCGCCGATGAGCTGGACGTCGAAGTGACGCATGCCCATCGAGCGCTTGCCGGCCTCGCGGACGATGGCGAAGACCTCGGGCAGCAGGTCGTCGAGGTCGCGGCCGTTGCGCGCTTCCTCGCGGAGCCCGTCGAAGCGCTCGCGCAGCTCCTCGTCGGTCTCGAGTTCGAGCTCGGGCTCGAACGCCCCGATCAGCGCGACCCGGCGCTCGTAGATCTTGAACTTCTTGGCCTCGCCGACGTTGAGCGCACGCTCGAGGATGCCCATCGGGTCAGCGTAGCAGTGGCCTGACGGCGGTTTTTGCGGCTACAGAGCGGGCTGAACGTCGCTGCTGCGGGCCGCCGCGCGCGACTCGCGGCGCTTGCGACGCTTGTCGCGGTGACGCTTGACCTGCCGTGCGAGCTCCTCCTCGCAGAGGTTCACCGAGTGGCGGAACTCGCGCGACGCGTCATGCGCGCGCAGCGTGACGCCCTTGAGGTAGAGGGTGACTTCGACGACCTCGGCGTCCGGGTTGGCGGGGTTGCGCTCGTGCGAGAACTCGACCTCGAGCCTGGCCAGGTCGGAAACCTGCTTGCCGACCTTCGCGAAGCGCCTCTCGACGTGCTCACGGAGCTCGTCGGTGACGGAGACGTTGCGGCCCTTGACCTCGATCTGCATCGAGACCTTCCTCTCGGTCGGTCCCCGCCCCGGTGGGACGGGGACATGGCAGTGCGCTCCACACATGATGGTACGGCCATGTGAAGACAGGCTCAACGAATGTTTCACCGCAGCGTGCGGGCGTAGGTGACGGCTCGTATGTCGGCGGCACCCGCGTTTCGCAGGGCTTTTGCGCAGGTATCGAGCGTGGCGCCGGTGGTGTGGACGTCATCGACGAGCGTGACGAGAGCTGGCGCGGGGCCGCGCGGCACGATTCTCATGGGTGCCGCGAGCCGCGCGGCTCTCCCCGAACCGGCCTGGCGCGCTCGATCGAGGCGGCGTAGGAGGGGCCTTGCCGGGAGGCCGGTTCGGCGCGCCAGCGCCCTCGCGAGCAGTTCGGCCTGGTCGAAGCCGCGGGCGCGACGGCGGTCGGGCGCGGTCGGTATCGGGACGAGCGTGCCGGCCACGATTCCGGGCGGGGCGTTGGCGGCGATCTGGGCGGCCATCAGGTCGGCGAGCGCGAGGCGGCCGCGGAACTTCAGGGCGGCGACGACGGCGCGGCCGCTGCCCTCGTAGGCCACGGCCGCCCAGGCGCGGTCGAACGCCGCGTGGGCGGCGGGGCAGGGCGGGCCGCAGGGGCGTGGCAGGGCGCAGCGCGAGCAGGTGCTCGCGCCGAGCCACGGCAGGGCTGCGCGGCAGGGAGGGCACAGCAACGCGTTCGCCGTGCCGGGCGCGCCGCAGGCCGCGCACGCCGGTGGCGCCACGAGAGCGGCGAGGAAGCGAAGCATCCGAGAACGCTCGCGCGGGCGCGCGCGTGGGAATTGCGCCGGTTGTTGCGAGACTTCGCCGGTGCTCGCCGGTGTCGACGCGTCGTGGACGTTGGATCCCGGGCCGATCGTGCTGATGGCGCTCGCGGCCTGGTTCTACGCGCGCCGCTGGCGGGCGGCGCGCGCGGCGGCGGCCGGCCATCGCCATCACCAGGCCGTCACGATCGCCCGCTCCCGCGACGCACCGACATGGCGGGCGGTGTGCTTCGCCGGCGCGCTGCTGGCCGGCGCGATCGCGCTCATCTCGCCGGTAGACCGCATCGGCGAGCAGGTGCTGACGATGCACATGGCTCAGCACCTGCTGTTGCTCGACATCGCGCCGATCCTCGGCATCGTCGGGCTCACGCGCGTGATCCTGCGGCCCGCCACCCGGCGGGTGCAGGCGATCGAGCGGGCGGCCGGTCCGCTCGCGCACCCGGTCTTCGCCGCGCTGTTCTACGTGGCGACGATGGCGGCCTGGCACGTCCCGGCGCTCTACGACGCCGCGCTCGAGCACAGCGGAGTCCACGCCCTGGAGCACATCTGCTTCGCCGTCGCCGGCGGGCTGTACTGGTGGCACCTGCTCTCGCCGATCCGCGGGCGCCACCGGCTCACGGGCATGGCGCCGGTCGTCTACATGGTCGCCACCAAGCTCGGCGTCGGCCTGCTGGGCATCGTGATCACGTTCGCTCCGGACACCCTCTACGCGTTCTACGAACAGCAGGGGCCGGTCTGGGGCATGGACCCGCACACCGACCAGCAGGTGGCCGGCGCGCTGATGGCCGTCGAGCAGTCGATCGTGATGGGCACGGCGCTGGCGTGGCTGTTCGTCCGGATGCTCGGCGAGAGCCAGCGCAACGACGAACGCGCCGAGCGCTACGAGCCCGCATAGAAGTGGGACACTCGGGAAGCAGCGCCCCCCCACCCGAGGAGAGTCCCATGTACGCAAGCGTCCGCGACTACGAAGGCAACAACGAGCTGGTCGACGCGCTGCTGGAGAACGAGAGCGAAGTCCGCCGGCTGATCGGCGACATCGACGGCTTCCAGGCCTACTACCTGGTCCGGACCGCCGAAGGCGCTGTCTCGGTCAGCGTCTACGACAGCCAGGACGGCGCCGACGAGTCCAACCGGCAGGCCGCCGACTGGATCAAGGAGAATCTCTCCGACATGACGATCAGCCCGCCCAAGGTCTTTGCGGGCGAAGTCGCGCTGACCTTCTAGCCCTCGAGAACGGTCCCGTCCGCCAGGTGGACGGGACCACCCTGGGCCTGGATCTCCACGTCGCCGGTGACGACGACGTCGGCGCCGAACGTCACGTCGCCGCGGACCACGAGCCGCTCGCACTCGCGCAGCGACGGCGCGCCCGCGGCAACGCGCGGCTCGAAGTCCGCGACGAGCTTGTAGTGCTCGGGGTCGAGGTCGATGTACGGCGGCCGGCCGTGGCGGTCGGCGGCGAGCACGACGCTGCCGTCGGCGGCGACCTCGTAGGCGTCCGAGCGCAGGGCCAGCAGGTCGTTTGTCGTCTTGACGGGCGTGAAGCGCGCGCGCGAGACGCGCAGCGCGCGGGCGCCCTCGATCACGCCCACCGCGGCGCCCATCGCGGTCTCGATCTGGAAGACCTCCGGGCTCGCCTTGTCGGCCGGGTCGACCGTCTTGCGGTTGCGAATCAACGGCAGGCCGAGCACCCCGCCGCGCCGGTCGAGCTCGGCGGCCAGCGCGTCGAGGTCGAGCCACAGGGTGTTGGTGTTGAAGTACCGATGGCGGGTGACGTCCTGGAAGGCGTCGAGGTCGGCATCCGGCGTCTGGGCGACCTCGCGTAGTACCAGGCCGCCGTCGGGACGCCGTGCGAGGTGGCCGCCCTTGCGGTCGGCCTCTGTCCGGTCGGCGACCTCGGCGACGAACGGTGCGTCCTCGGCCGCCATCCACGCCAGGATCCGCGGGTCCAGCACGGCGGCGAGGTTGTCCGAGCTCGACACGAACGCCCACCGATAGCCGCACTCGAGCATGCGCTCGAGCAGCCCCGAGGTCTGAAGCGCCGTGTAGAGGTCGCCGTGCCCCGGCGGGCACCATTCGAGGTCGGGGTTCGGCGGCCACTCCACCGGCTGCAGGTCGTCGACGCGGACCTTGGGCTCCTTGTTCTGCAGGAAGTCGGGCGGGAGGTCGGCGGCCAGCGCCGGGTCGAGCGCCGCCAGCGACGGTTCGCGCGTGGCGAACGAGTTCATCAGCACCAGCGGCACGCGCGCACCCGAGCTCTCGCGCAGCGTGAGCACCTGGCGCGCCGTCAGCTCCAGGAACGTCATGCCGTCCTTCGCCTGCAGCAGCGACTTCGGCCCGCTCATCCCCATGCTGGTCCCCAGCCCGCCGTTGAGCTTGAGCACCACTGCCTTGTCGAGCAGCTCGCGCGCCTCGTCGCCCGGCTCGGGCAGCTCCTCTGCGTCGGGCAACGACTCGATCGGCTCGATCTCGCCCTCGGCGATCAGCCCCGTCTCCCCCGCCTCGAGCTGGCGGTAGTAGTGGGCGAACGTCTCGATCGCGACCGCGGGCAGGCCCGCGGCCTCCATCTTGGCCACGCACGCGTCGAGGCTCATGCGGCGCGGAGGCTAGCCACGACCCTCTTCGAAGCGCTCCAGGCCGTCGTCCGGGATCGGCTCCCACGGCGCCGCGTACGCCACGTACTGGCGAAACGACGGCCGGATGCCCGGGTCACCGTCGAACGTGCCCAACCGGATGCTGCGCCGGTCGGGGTCGTGCGGGTCGTGGCTGAAGAGCTGGCCGCCGCAGACCGAGCAGAACGACTTCGGCCAGCCCTCGTCGGGCGGTCGCCAGGTCTGCACCAGCTGCTCTCCGGAAACGAAGCGGAACGTCCCCGGAGCCGGCCACGCCTGCGCCGAAGCCGCGGTTCCGCTGCGGCGCTGGCAGCGAGTGCAGTGGCAGTAGCTCGCTGCTGCCAGCGGCGCGGAGATCTCGTAGCGCACGGCGCCACAGAGGCAACCGCCGGTCAATGGCTCGTTCATGAGTGCTCCCAGGTGCTGCGGTAGGCCTCCTGCTCGGCTGTCGGCGCGTCGATGTCGACGTCGAGCGCCGCGAGCTTCAGCCGCGCGACCTCGCGGTCGAGCTCATCGGGCACCGGCTGCACGCCCGGCTTCAGACCGGCGCCCTCGCGCGCCAGCCACTCGACCGCCAGCGCGTGCAGGGCGAAGGAGATGTCCATGATCTCGGCCGGGTGTCCGCGGCCCGCGGCGAGGTTGACCACGCGGCCCTGCGCGAGCAGGTTCAGACGCCGGTCGCCGACCACGTACTGCTCGACGAGCGGCAGCACCTCGCGCGAGTCCTCGCCGAGCGCGGCGATGTCGATCTCGACGTCGAAGTGCCCGGCGTTGGCCAGCGTCGCGCCGTCCTTCATCCGCGCGAAGTGCTCGGCCCCGAGCACGTGCGGAGCGCCGGTGACCGTGATGAACACGTCGCCGCGCGCGGCGGCCTCGAGCGCGGGCATCACGTCGAAGCCCTCCATCCGCGCCTCCAGCGCGGCCAGCGGGTCGATCTCGCAGACGACCACCTGCGCCCCCGCGCCGCGCGCGCGGGTGGCGATCCCGCGCCCGGTGAAGCCGTAGCCGAGCACCACCACGGTGCGGCCGGCGAGCAGCATGTTGGTGGCGCGCAGGATGCCGTCGAGCGTCGACTGCCCGGTGCCGTAGTGGTCGTTGAAGACGCGCTCCGTGCGCGCCTCGTTCAGCGCGAGCACCGGGCAGCGCAGTTCCAACGCGCGGGCGCGGACGAGTCCCGTGGTGGTCTCCTCGGTACCGCCGAGGAAACCAGTCGGGCAGCTCGGGCTGTTCGTGCAGCAGCGCCAGCAGGTCGGCGCCGTCGTCGAGGGTGATCGCCGGCGCCCATTCCGCGACCTCGCGTTGCCCGGGGGTCGGGTCGGCGCGCAGCTGCGCGCGCACCAGCATCTCCTCGCCGAGGACCGCGGCGACGTCCTCCTGGGTGGAGAGCGGGTTGGCCGCGCACAGCGCCACCTCGGCCCCGCCGGCCACGAGCGTGCGGGCCAGGTTGGCCGTCTCGGCCGTGACGTGCAGGCACGCCCCCACCTTCAGGCCGTCGAGCGGACGCTCGGCGGCGAGCCGCTCGCGGATCGAGCGCAGGACGGGCATCTGCCCGTCGGCCCACTCGATCCGGGCGGCCCCGCTTTCGAGCACGGCGATCTCGGTCCTAGTAGCGGTAATGGTCGGGCTTGTACGGGCCCTCGACCGGGACGCCGATGTACGCCGCCTGGTCGGGGCGTAGCTCGGTGAGCTTCACGCCCACGGCGTCGAGGTGAAGCCGGGCGACCTTCTCGTCGAGGTGCTTGGGCAGCACGTAGACCTGCTTGTCGTAGTCGTCGTTCTTGGTCCACAGCTCGATCTGGGCGATCGTCTGGTTGGTGAACGAGTTCGACATGACGAACGACGGGTGGCCGGTCGCGTTGCCGAGGTTCAGCAGGCGGCCCTCGGAGAGCAGGATGATCGTGTGGCCGTCGGGGAAGCGCCACTCGTCGACCTGCGGCTTGATGTTGTTGCGCTCGGCGACCTTCGCCAGGCCGGCGACGTCGATCTCGTTGTCGAAGTGGCCGATGTTGCCGACGATCGCCTGGTGCTTCATCTTGGCCATGTCGTCGACGAGGATGATGTCCTTGTTGCCCGTCGTCGTGATGAACACGTCGGCGGTCGCGATGACGTCCTCGAGCCGGGCGACCTGGTAGCCCTGCATCGACGCCTGTAGCGCGCAGATCGGGTCGATCTCGGTGACGATCACGCGGGCGCCCTGGGCGCGCAGCGACTCGGCCGAGCCCTTGCCGACGTCGCCGAAGCCGCAGACCACGGCGGTCTTGCCGGCGAGCATCACGTCGACGGCGCGGTTGATGCCGTCGACCAGCGAGTGGCGGCAGCCGTAGAGGTTGTCGAACTTCGACTTCGTGACGGAGTCGTTGACGTTGATCGCCGGGAACAGCAACTCGCCGCGCTGGGCCAGCTCGTAGAGACGGTGGACGCCGGTGGTCGTCTCCTCGGTGACGCCCTTGATCTCCTGGCCGATCTTCGTCCAGCGCTGCGGGTCCTCCTCCAGCGAGCGCTGCAGCAGCGTCAGGAAGACCTGGAACTCCTCGGACTCGGCCTGCGCGGGATCCGGCACGGCGCCGGCAGCCTCGTACTCGGTGCCCTTGTGGACGAGCATCGTGGCGTCGCCACCGTCGTCGAGGATCATGTTCGGCCCTGGGTGGGCGGGGTCCGAATTCGGCCAGCGCAGCGCCTGCTCGGTGCACCACCAGTACTCCTCCAGCGTCTCGCCCTTCCAGGCGAACACCGGGACGCCCTGCGGATCCTCCGGCGTCCCGTTGGGGCCGACGGCGACCGCGGCGGCGGCATGATCCTGCGTCGAGAAGATGTTGCACGACACCCAGCGCACCTCGGCGCCCAGCGCGACGAGCGTCTCGATCAGCACCGCGGTCTGGATCGTCATGTGCAGCGAGCCCATGATCCGCGTGCCCTTCAACGGCTGCGACGCCGCGAACTCCTCGCGCGTCTTCATCAGCCCCGGCATCTCGTGCTCGGCGAGGCGGATCTCGTTGCGGCCGAACTCGGCGAGCGAGAGGTCGGCGACCTTGAAGTCCTGGGTGGTCGGTTCTGCGGTCGTGCTCATGCGGCGTTCTTCTCCGTGTTCGTTGCAAGGTGTAGGAGTCGCTGGTGCTTTTCCTGCTCCCAGCGCAGCCAGTCGGCGGCGGACGTGACGCCCTCGGGGCGTCGGGCCTCGGCCTCGAACCACGCCTCCACCGCGTCGCGAAGCTGAGGCTCGCGGCGCAGGCGTAGCGCGAAACCGACGTCGCCCAGACCGATGTCGAAGCCGGCGAGCAGCTCGCGCAGCGTCCGTAGACGCTGCAGCTGCTCAGGGCCGTAGAGGCGATAGCCCGACGCCGAGCGCGGGCTCTCCACCAGCCCGATCCGCTCGACGTAGCGGAGCATTCGCGGCGACCATCCGGTCGTCTCGGCAGCTTCGTTGATCGTCAGGGCGTCCATCTGGCCCCAACCTTATCAACGTTGTGTCAAGGTTGGGGAAGCGGCTCCTCGGTGGCGATCAGCACCTGCGGGCGGTTGGCGTTACGCGCCTCGTAGAGCCTGACCGCGGCCCGCAAGCCCGCATCGGCGCCGATCAGGCGATCGAGAACCGCCTCCTCGGACATGGTCTCGAATCCAGCCCACGGCTCGGCCACGTGGATCTCCGGGCCGGGTCCGGTGTCCCGAGCGGCCTCGGGGCTGGGGCTCGGCGGCTCGGGGCGGCGCGGCGGCGCCGGGGCCCTCGCCTCCGGCCGTGGCCGCGGCGGGGGCGGAGCGGGGGCGGCGGCCTCGGATCGCGGCGAGTCGGCGTCGTCGCGCAGGAAGCGCAAGAGGGTCTTGACCGCGAACCGCGGCGGCGCGATGGCCAGCTCGGCGGCGCGAAACGGGAGGCTCAGGAGCGAAGGCATGTCTTCGACATACCCGCCTTTCGCCGATCGAGACTCAGCGCTCGGACAGCTCGGACTTCAGGCGGTCGATGGCCGTGGCCGGGGTGGGGTCCACACCGCGCAGCACGGCGAGGTACAGCGAGACCAGGTCGCCGAGCAGCACGAGCGACATCACGCGTTCGACCCCCGTGCGGCCCACGGTGCTCACCCGGATGGTGGTGTGGGCGTACTCGGCGATGAGCTGCTCGGTCAGCGTGATGCGCTCGAGCACGCGTGGGTGCAGGTCGGCGTCTTCGAGGAAGACCGCCGAGAACTTGCCGAGCCCGGGCGCACCCTCCCAGCCGCAGATCTCGTTGTGGTCGAGCTCGGGCAGCTCGTGTGCGAACGCCGGCAGCTTGGCGTTCTCGTTGATCTGTGACTTCCAGCGATAGGCGATCGGCTCGGTGATGCCGGCGCCGGCGATCACCGGCACGCTGCCGTGGATGTCCATCGCGATCCGCTTCGAGAGCGAGTCCGTGGCGGAGTCGGGGCCCCACTCGATGACGCAGTTCTCGAGGTGCTCGGCGGCGACGTCGATCTCGGAGTTCATCCTGGGCCCGGCGCCACACAGCGCCGCGACCTCCAGCGAGGCGACGAACATGTACGCCACGGCCGCCCGTGGCTGGAAGCCGCCCGCGACGGGGACGACGGGAACCTTGTCGGCTCGCGCCTGCTTGGCGAGCCGCCCGCCGGTGGTCACCACGACGCGCTTGGCGCCGAGCGCGCCCGCGGCCTCGTAGGCGGCCAGGGTCTCCTCGGTCTCGCCCGAGTAGCTCGCGCAGAGGACCGTCGTGTCGGGCGTCGTCCACGCCGGCAGCCCGTAGGCGCGGGCCGAGAGGATCGGGCGCGATGCGGTGTCGCCGAGCGCGGCGCGCGCGAGCGCACCGCCGATCGCCGAGCCGCCCATGCCGGCCACGACCATGCCGCCGGGGCTGTCCCACGGCTCGAGGTGTGCCGATTCGACCTTCCAGAGCGCGTCGCGCAGGTGCTCGGGGATCGCGAGGATGTCCTCGAGCAGGTCGGACGTGTCGACCTCGGAGATCCCCTCCCGGTTGAGCCGGTTGCCCTGTGCCACGCCGCTCATGCTTCGCCCCCGTGCACCCTTTCAGAACCTGACCGCGCCGTCGGCCAGTTCGATGCCGGGGAAGACGCGAATTCCACGGGTCAGGAGATTGCCAGCCCCGACGGTCACGCCCTCACCCAACACCGCGCCGTCGCTGATCGTCGTGCGGTCGCCGATCCGAGCCCCCGCGGCCACGATGCAGTTCTCCAGGCGGCAACCCGCGCCGATCTCGCTTCCCTGGAGCACCACGCTGCGCTCGATCCGCGAGCCGGCGCCGACCCGCACGCCGTCGCCGAGCACCACGAGGCTGCCTACGTGGGCGTCCGGCGCGACCGAGCAGCCGCGGCCGATCACCGCGGGCGGCACGACGCGGCCCTCCAGCTCGGCGTCGCCGTCGACCGCGAGGAAGGATTGGCCGAGCCGATCGAGGACCGCTGTCTGCACGTTGCCCTCGATGATGTCGAACGTGCCCTGCAGGTAGCGCTCCGGTGTGCCGATGTCGAGCCAGTAGGCCTCCGTCGCGAAGCCGTACAGGCCGTTGCCGACCAGGTGCGGCCAGACCTCGCGCTCGATCGAGACCGTGCGGTCCGGCGGGATCATCTCCAGCACGTCGCGCTCGAGCACGTAGGCGCCGGCGCTGATGAGGTCGGTGTCGATCTCGTCGGCCGACGGCTTCTCCAGGAAGCCGGTGACCGCGTTGTCGTCGGTGATCCGTACGAGCCCGTACGCGCTGGGGTCTGCCACCGGCACGAGCGCGAGCGTCGCCCGCGCGCCCGTCGCCTCGTGCTGGGCGAGCTGCAGACTCAAATCGAGGTCGGTCAGCACGTCGCCGTTGAGCATCAGGAAGCGCTCGTCGAGGAACTCCTCGGCGTACTTCAAGGCGCCCGCGGTACCGCGCGGCGCGGGTTCCTCGACGTAGCGCATCCGCAGGCCGTACCGCGAGCCGTCGCCAAGCACGTTGCGCACGCTCGTGGCCAGGAAACCGCACGACATGATCACGTCGTCGACCCCGTGGCGGTGCAGCCACTCGAGCATGTACGCGATGAACGGCCGGTCGACGAGCGGGACGACCGGCTTGGGGACGGTCGAGGTCAGCGGCCGCAGCCGCGTGCCTTCGCCCCCGACCAGGATGACGGCCTGCATCAGGCGGCGGGCTGCAACTTGCCGCCGCCACCGGCGTCGGAGTCCAGCCCGCCGCCACCGCGCCCGACCCCTTCGTAGGTCAGCCCGGCCGCCCTGACCGCATCGGGATCGAGCGCGTTGCGCCCGTCGACCACCAGCGTGCCGGCCATCGCCTCGGCGGCCGCCGTCCAGTCGAGCTCCTTGAACTCCGCCCACTCGGTGACGAGCACCACCGCGTCGGCGCCACGGACGCAGTCCAGGGCGTCCTTGGCGAAGTCCACGCCGTGGATCAACGCGCGCGCCTCGTCCTCGGCGATCGGGTCGTAGACCGAGATCTCCGAGCCTGCCGCCTGCAGGCGCGCCGACAGGACCAGCGAGCTGGCCTCGCGCATGTCGTCGGTATCGGGCTTGAAGGCGAGGCCGAGCAGCGCGATGCGCTTGCCGACCAGCGTGCCGAGGTGCTTCTGCAGCTTGCCGATGACGCGGCGCTTCTGCAGCTCGTTGACCTCGATGACGGCGTTGAGCAGCTGGAAGTGATAGCCCGAGTTCCCGGCGAGCTGCTTGAGCGCGTTGACGTCCTTGGGAAAGCACGAGCCGCCGAAGCCGATCCCCGCCTGCAGGAACTTCGGGCCGATGCGGTCGTCGAGGCCCATCCCCCGGGCGACCTCCGTCACGTCGGCGCCCGTCTCCTCGCAGACGTTGGCGATCTCGTTGATGAACGAGATCTTGGTGGCGAGGAACGCGTTGGACGCGAGCTTGACCATCTCGGCCGAGGCGATGTCGGTGCGCACCAGCGGCGCGTCGAGCGGTGCGTAAAGCTCGACGACCGCGTCGCCCGCCCAGTCGCCGTCGTCGCCCACGACGACGCGGTCGGGGTGCAGGAAGTCGGCGACGGCCGAGCCCTCCTTGAGGAACTCGGGGCAGGAGACGTAGCGGAACCCCTCCTTGCCGGTCTCGCGAAAGCGCCGCTTGATCGCCGCCCCGGTGCCGACCGGCACGGTCGACTTCATGACCAGCGCGTGGCGGTCGGACGCGGGCATCGCGTCGACCACGGCGTTGACGGCGCTGAGATCCGCGTCGCCGGAATAGGTGGGCGGCGTGCCCACCGCGACGAACAGCAGGCGCGCGCGTTCGAGCGCGTCGGCGATGTCGGTGGAGAAGTGCAGCCGCTCGCGGTTGCGGGCGACGAGATCCTCGAGGCCGGGCTCGTAGATCGGGATCCGGCCTTCCTCGAGCGCCGCGATCTTCTCGACGTCGATGTCGATGCAGAAGACCTCGTTGCCCAGCTCCGCGAAACCCGCAGCCGTGACCAGCCCGACGTAGCCGGTCCCGATGACACCGATCGGTTCGCGTGCATCCCCCATGGGGCGCCGGAGGCTAACGCCCGACGCGCGTCAGCGACCGGGCGATGTCGAGCATCTGCTGGTTGTTGAGCGTCTGCGACAGCGTGTTCGACACCCAGTAGACGGCCTTCGACGTCCGCAGGGAGATCAACCGCAGCCGGCTGCCGTCGAAGAACAGCTCGAACTTGCGCCCGCCGAGCTTGCGCGTCTCCGACGGGCTGTCGGTGATCGGCGGCGCGTTCCAGGTCATGCCCTGCACGCCGTAGTACTGGCCGATCTCCCCGCCGTAGATGACGATCCGGTAGGCGCGGTAGCGGTGTTTCGCGCGGTCGTAGATGTTGTAGACGCGCGGATGGTCGCGGCTGTAGGAGCCCCGCGACAGGCGGACGGCCGGATAGAGGATCGGGAAGCGGGTGCGGGTGGAGGCGTCGGCCACGTAGTCCTCGGCCGCGCGCTTGTCGCGGATCAGGCCACGGGCGATGCCGGGCTTGTTCACGCGAGAGCGCTTGGTCCGGCGTCCGGTCCCGCGCGGGCCCGACGACGCCTGGGCGTTGAGGAACTCGTCGCGCGTCAGGCGCAGGTTCTCGTCGGTGATCTCGACGTAGGCGACGTTGTCGCCGATGCCGCCCCGGAAGTGGACCTCGCGCACCGGGTTCTTGGAGGACTCGAACGCGAGCTTGAGCAACCGCAGCGTCGCGCTGGTCGAGTGGATGTCGGTCTGCGTGTAGCGCGCGAAGACCCGCAGCAGCTCCTTGCGCGAGCCGAACAGCGTGCCCAGCCCGAACTGGTCCTTGGCCTGGCGCAGGAAGTCCTGCTGGCGCGCCGCGCGGACGAAGTCGTTGTCGAGATGGCGGTAACGGACGTAGTCCAGCGCGTCGGCGCCGCACAGCTTCTGATAGCCGGGCTTGACGTCGATCGTCGCGTAGTTGGTGGGCGAGTCGAACGGCGGGTGGTTGTCGTTGAAGTAGCGCCGGTCGACGTCGACGTACACGCAACCGAGCTTGTTCACCGCGTGGCGGAACCCGCCGAAGTTGACGTTGACGACGTGGTTGATCGGGAAGTGGAAGAGGTTGCGGATCGTCTGGACGGTGAGCTTCGGCCCGCCCAGCGCGTAGGCGGCGTTGATCTTGTCGGTGCCGAACCCGGGGATCTTCACCTTGAGGTCGCGCGGGATCGACAGCACCGCCGTCGCCTCCTTGCTCGGGTCCAGCCGCACGAGCAGGATCGTGTCGGAGCGCGGCGGAATCTTGGCCTTGATGTCCGCATAGCGGCGGTCGGAGCCGAGCACAAGGATCGTCTGCGGCTCGCCGGCGTCGACGTCGTCGAGCACGTCACCGATCCCGGGGATCCGCTCGCCGCTGCCGAAGATCGCGACGTCGTCGGAGATCTCCAGCAGGCCGGCGGTGGCCGTGGCGCCGGCGGTGAGCACGACGATCAGCAGCGCGCCGAGCCCGAAGCGCTTGATCAGCCCCCAGCCGGGCCGGGGCGGGCGAGCGTCGTCCGGTATGGCCGTCATCGAGCCGGGCGGGCGCTGCGGGTCAGCGTCCCGGCGATCTCGAGCATCTGGCTGTTGGTAAGCGACATGCTCAGGGAGTTCGAAACCCAGTACACGGCGTGTGGGGTGCGCCACGCGACGAGGCGGATGCGCGACCCGTCACGGTAGACGCTCAGGCGGCGGCGATGGCGCACCACCGTTTCGTGCTTGGCCTGGAGGATCGGCGGCGTGCGCCAGTCGGTGGCCTGCACGCCCCAGTATTGGCCCTCGGCCTCGTTGGCCACCAGCACCAGGCGGTAGGCCTGATGTGTGCCGGCGCCGCGGTCGTGGACGGTGTAGGCGCGGGCGCCGCTCATCGTCGGGTAGCGGCTCGACGGGGTCAGCAGCGAGGCGAAGTAGATCGGGAAGCCCGTGCGCCGGCGGAGTCCTTTCGCGACGACCGCCGTGGACGCGGCGCGCCGGCCGTCGACCAGACCGCTCGGCAGGACGGTGCGGCGACGGCGCGGTGCGCGGCGGTTCTCGTTCGGTGTCAGCTGGACCCTCGGCCGGGTCTGGGCGCGCGAGGGGCGAAGGAAGCGCTGCACCGTGCGCTGGACGGCGTCCGGCGAGGCGACGACGTAGGCGATCTCGGCCCCGCCCGGCAGCGTCTCGACGTCGAACTCCGCGGGGAACTGGACCTCGCGGACGGGGTGGCCGGCCGAGAACAGCGCGAGCTTGAGGATCCGCAGCAGGCCCTTGGTCGTATCGAGGCTCGCGTCGGTCTGGGTGCTCGCCGCGAAGATGTCGATCAGCTTCGTGCGCTGACCGAACAGGGCGCTGGTGCTGACCTGGTCCTTCACCGCGCGCAGAAAGCCCTGCTGACGCGCGGCGCGCACGATGTCGGAATCGGTGTGGCGGTAGCGCACGTAGTTCAGCGCGTCGGTGCCGCAGAGCTTCTGATAGCCGGGCTTGATGTCGATCTCGGCGTAGCGCTGGCCGATCGGCAGCCCGGCGTTGGAGTGGAAGTACCGGCGGTCGACGTCGACGTAGATGCATCCGAGCGCGTTGACCGCGTCGCGAAAGCCGCGGAACTGGACGTTGACGACGTGGTTGATCTTCAGGCCGGTGAGCTGCTTGATGGTCTGGAGCGTCAGCGTCGGCCCGCCGATCGAGTAGGCCTGGTTGAGCTTGTCGATCCCGTGCCCCGGGATCTCGACCTTCAGGTCGCGCGGCAGCGACAGGACCGACGTCGCCTCCTGGTGCGGGTCGAGCCGGATGAGCATCACGGTGTCCGAGCGCGCCGGGACCGAGCGCTTGAGCAGCGGGTTGTTGGCCTTGAACTCGTCGAAGCGGCGGTCGGAGCCGAGCACCAGGATCGTCTGCGGCTTGCCGGCCTGCGCTTCGGTGATGCCGGTGTTGGCGATGTGTGGGCCGCCCTTGCGACCGATGCGGTCGGCGAGGTCCTTTACCTGCAACAGGCCGGCGGTGGCGGTCGCACCGGCGGTCAGCGCCACGATCAGCAGGCCGCCGATCCCGGCGCGCAGCAGCAGGCCGCGACCCGAATGGCCCGCAGCCTCCCCCTCCTCGGGGGTCACGCCAGCCCGCCCTCCAGCGCGCGGAGGCCTCCGCCACCGCGCTCCTCCTCCAGCCACGCTGGCAGCTGGGTGATGAAGTCCCCCAGCGCGCGGCGGTAATGGCTCAGCGATCCGATCGAGACCCACTCGCCGGGGCCGTGGTGGCCGCCGCCGATCGGGCCGAACTCGACGGCGGGCACGCCGGCCTCGATGAACGAGACCGCGTCGGAAGCGCCGTCGCGGCCGATGCTCAGCGGATCGCCCTCGATCGACTGGGCGAGCGCGTCGCGCAGGGCACGCACGTACGGGTTCTGCCGCGAGACGATCGCCGGAACGCGCTCGAAGGACTTGACCACCTTCAGGTCGTCGATCTCGCGGATCTGGGCGAGGATCGAGCCGGTGTCCTGGTTGGGCAGGTAGCGGATGTCCACGTCCATGCAACAGGTGTCGGGCACCTTGTTGAAAGCGTCGCCGCCGACGATCCGCGCCAGGTTGATCGACGGGCGGTCGAAGAGGTCGGAGGACTCGCGGCTGAAGGGCAGCGTCTCGATCCGCCGGAAGGCGTCGTGGGCCTTGAGGATCGCGTTGTCGCCCAGCCATGGCGTCGAGCCGTGCGCGGCGATGCCCGAAACCTCGAGCCGGACCGCGAGCACGCCCTTGGCCTGGACGCCGATGTGCAGGTCCGTCGGCTCGCCCGTGATCGCGAAGTCGCCGCGCAGGCCACCGGCGATCAGTGCGTCGATCGAACGGTCCTCGACGTCCTCGGCCTCCTCGTCGGGTACGCAGACGAAGCGCACCTTGACCAGGTTCTGCTGCGCCGCGTCGACGGTCGCGAGCATCATCGCCGCGAGCGCCCCCTTCATGTCGTAGGCACCGCGGCCGATCAGCCGGTCGCCCTCGACCCGCGGCTCGAACTGCTCCTCGTGGGCCGGCACGACGTCGAGGTGGCCGTGGAAGACGACCGTGGGGCCCTCCTTGGCGCCGACGTCGGCGCGCAGCACCGGCAGGCCGTTGTGGTCGGAGTCGAGGACCTCGATCTCGCGCGAGCCCAGCCACCCGCGGACGAATCCGGCCGCGGCGAGCAGCTCGTCGGGCCTCGACGTGTCGTAGCGCATCAGGCGCTCGGCGAGGGTCCGTTCGTCCATCCATGCCAGGGTACCCCGGTGCCCCGCTGGCCTCTCGCCGCCGCCGCGCTGCCGCTCGCCTACGTCGCGCGGGAGCTCGCCGGCCCGGCGCTGGGGACGGTGGTGCTCGTCGCGGTCGCGGCGCTGGCGCTGCGGCCGCACCCGCGCCTCGACGGGCGCCGCCGGGCGGCGCTCGCGGCCGCCGCCATCGTCGCCTTCGCCGCCGTCCACTTGATCGACCTCGCCACGGGAATCGTGCTCGCCCTCGCGCTGCCGAGCGCCGCCCTGGCGGTGCTCGCTTGGCGAGCGCTCGACGCACGCCGAGTGTCGATCTAGTCGGCCCTGGACCGAGTAACTCGACACTCGGCGGGTCGCGATGGCTAGCGTCTCGCGCCGTGCGCCGTGGGACCGCTCTCGCCTGCCTGCTCGCCGCCGCGCTCGCCGGCTGTGGCGACGCCGGTGGCGGCGAACGCGAGCTCCCGCGCCTGACGGTCGCGCTGGACTTCACCCCCAACGCCGTCCATGCCCCCATCTACGCAGCGATCCGCGAGCGCCTGGACCGCACGGCCGGCGTGCGACTGCGCATCCGGACCCCGGGCGCGTCGCCCGACTCGCTGAAGACCGTCCTGAGCGGTGCCGCCGACGTCGGCGTGCTCGACATCCACGACCTCGGGCTGGCCGTCGACAAGGGCCGCGACGTGGTGGCGGTCGCCGCGCTGGTGCAGCGGCCGCTCGCCGCGATAATCGCGCTGCCCGACGTCGCCCGGCCGCGCGACCTCGAGGGCCGGCGCGTCGGGGTTTCCGGGCTGCCCTCCGACCCCGCGGTGCTCGAGGCGGTCATGCAGAAGGACGGCGCCGATTTCCACAAGGCGAAGCAGGTGACGATCGGCTTCGCGGCCGTGCCGAACCTCGTCCAGCGCAACGTCGCCGCCGTCCCCGCCTTCTGGAACGCGGAGGGCGTCACGTTGCGCGAGCGCGGCGTCCGGGTCAACGAGTTCCGGGTCGACGACTACGGCGCGCCGCGCTACCCGGAGGTCGTGCTGGTCACGCGCCGCTCGACGCTCGAACGCCGCCGAGACGCGATCGAGGCCGCGGTCGAAGCGATCGCGGCCGGCATCGAGGCGGTTCGCGCACGGCCCGGACCGGCCGTCGACGAGATCGCCCGCGCGAGCGGCGCCGAGCCGCGCCTGGTTCGCGCCCAGCTCGCCGCGGTCGCCCCGATCCTCGGCACCGCGCTGCACCGCGACGTGCTCGAGCGCTGGGCGACCTGGGACGCACGCTTCGGCATCCTGCCCCGGCGCCCCGCTGTCGACCGCGCCTTCGCGTTCCTGCCGGCGCCCTGAGGCCGCTCAGCCCACCTTGTAGGCGTACGGAATCGCGGCGACGTCCTGGCTGCTGGCCAGCCAGTTGTTGAAGTCCGCGACGTAGAGCGTGCCCTGCACGACGGTGCCGCTGGGTGCGGTCGGCGTGAACGTGACGGTCATCGTCGCCTGCTTGTGGGGCGCCACGATCTGCAGGTTGTCGAGCGGCGCGTCGGGATCAGTGAACTCGCGCCAGAGGTCGTTGGTCGACGAGCTCACGTCGGTGTCGAAGGCCAGCATCCGCGCGGCCATGCCGACGCTGGCGGTCCCGCTGATCGGCTCGCTGAACGGCCCGATGACCTCCGGCCTGAGATACCAGGGGCCGTTGACGATCTCGGGCGCGCTGTAGCTGGCGGACGCCTGGTGGCCTGTGCTCTGACCGTTCACGGTCGGATCGCCGAACGAGTAGCCCCACTCGACGTTGACAGGGATGTCCGCGGACGCGCTCGCCCAAGCTGTGTCCGCGTGGCTCGGCAGGTAGAACCGCGGGGCCGCGAAGGGCGGGTTCGGCAACGGCAGGCCCTCGGTCTGATCGAAGCTCAGCAGTTCGTAGGTCTGGCGGCTGGGCAGCCGCGGGTCGACGAACAGCGCCTCCGACATCGGCCCGTCGTTGCGCACGGTGATCGTCGTCGTACGGCTCTGGCCGTGCTTGATCACCGTCTTGGGGTTCGCCGGCAGTCCGCGTGCCTGCACCCGTGGCGGCGCCGCGAAGGAGAGTGTGCCCTTGTAGGGCGTCGTCAGCGCGCTGCCGTTGTCGTTGAACTGCCCGATCAGCAGCTGCCAGCGGCCCGCCTTCGGGGCGAGCGCCACAGCCTGCAGCGCGTTGGCGTCGACCAGGTCGTAGGCGGGCGGGTCGATCCGTCTCGTGGAGGCCACGGCCAACGCCTGGCCGTCCGGCGAGACGAGCGCGGCGTCGATCTCGACGCCTGCGGGGTCGCCGTCGAAGCGCAGGGTTGCGGTGATCGCGTCGCGACCGGGCGGCACGTCGAACTCGAACGTCTGCGCGTCGAGGATCCAGTTGTTTCGCCCGTTGCCGCCGTTGAACTCGCCGCGGAACTCTCCGTGGTCGCCATGGACGTCGATCAGCGAGCGAAGCACGAGCGGCACGACGCTGCTCGAGCCCGCCGACGAGTCGAGCACGAGGTCCTCGCTGGCGTCGCCGGCGTCGTGCGGCAGGCGGACGTCGAGCTGGACGTCCTTGGTCGCTCCGGGTGGGAGCGTGAAGTCCGACGGGATGACCTTCTCGGCCGCCTTGAAGCGCTGACTGAAGAATTCGTATTGAACGTGGGAGCGCTCATCGGGCCTGGCGTAGATCAACGCGGTCCAGCGTCCGGCGGTGGGGTGGGCGACGTCGACTATGTCGCGGCCGCTGTTGACGGACTCCGGCGACGCATGCGCAGCGAGTGCGCCATGGGGATCGAGCAGTGTCAGCTGGATCAGGTTGATCGTGCCCGGCAACCAGGTGGCCTCGCCATGCAGGCGATCGGCGTCCTTCGGCACGTCGAAGGTCACGCGCCTGAGGACCCGCGGCTGGCCGGCGACGTCCTGGAACGGCTCGCCCGAGCCGTCCAGGTCGACAGCGCCCGTCGTGCGCTTCATCGGTCGGCCGAGCGCGCGGACGTGGGCGTGGATCGTCTGCGGGCCGGCACCGACGTTGGTGACCGTGACACTCGGTGTGGAGTCCGGCGCGTGCCCGGCCTTGCCGGTGAGCGCGACCTGGGTCGGGCTAGCGAGCAGGCCGTGTCCGGTCGGCGTGGGGCTGCCGTTCGCGTCGGCCACGGACTGTGCGGCCTGTACGGCGGCCAGCGCGTTCAGCTCGCCGGCGCCCTGTAGGACACCAGGATCGCCGAGGTCGGTGGCGGTGCTCGTCAGCAGTTCCCTGACGAGGCCTGGGCTCGGGCTGTGACCGCCGTGGGTCTTGCGGTACGCCTCGATCACGAGCGCCGCGGCGCCTGCCACCTCCGGCGTCGCCTCGCTCGTCCCGTTGATGATCCCGAGGTTCGACGGCTCGCCGTTGGCGTTGAAGCAGTCGCCGTATCGCTCCGGGTCCGGCGTGCACAGCGCCCAGCCACTGTCGCCGCCCGCGACGAGGTCGACGGTGCGGGCCCCCTGGGTGAAGCCCGCCGACGAGAACGACGCCATGTTCCCCGAAAGCCAGCCGTCACTGAACTGCGCGGCGCGCCAGCCGATCTGGCTGGCGAGGCGGAAGATCGTACTCGCGCCGGTGTCGATCACGGCGGGATCGGACGCCCCCGACACCGGGCCCGCGTTGAAGCCCGCATCGCCGCTGACCTCGACCACGACGATGCCCGCCGCCACCGCACGCGCGTTCATCTGCCTGAGCGCGTTCTCGGCCGAGTCCGGCATGTTGCCCTGGGTCCCGAGCGACTCGCTGAGGATGTCGGCGTGGTCCTGTGTGATCGCCCAGTCGATCGCTGCCAGCAGGCGCGACGTCCGGTTCGCGCCCGAGACGTCGGCGGTCTTCATGCCGATCAGATCGGCTCCCGGGGCGAACCCGCGCACCGTGATCGTGCACCCCTTGGGCAGCGGGTGCGACCAACTGACCCACTCCGACAGGTCGTAGACGATGCGGCCCTGGGCGGCGATCGCGCTGGCGTCGCCGAACGCCTCGGCGCCGTTCGTCAATGCGTCGGGCCCGTCGCCGGTGAAGTCCTTGTAGTCGACGAAGACATGCGAGCCGTCGGCGCGGATGAAGTCGGGGTTGTCGATGTCCAGGCCGTCGGCAAAGAACGCGACACGCACGCCCTTGCCGGTGGCGAGCGCCTGCGCCTGCGGGATGCTCGGGTCGGTGTAGGCCACGTGAGACCGCTGCAGCGATTCCGGTTCGAGCAGCGGCTTGCTCGGATCGTCGGGGCAGACGCCGTGCTGGGGAGTCGCGTTCGCGGGTGCGCCGCCGCCGGTGAGTGGCATGTCGAGCCGCGGCCGAGGCCGGGCGATCACGGCGTCGGGGATGACCTCCTTGACCTCCGGGTCGGCCTCCAGCCGGGCGCGCTCGTCGGCGTCGACGTTCGCGGCGAAGCCGTTGAGTGACTGGTAGCGGTAGGTGACGTCGCCGCCCGAGCGCTCGACCTCGTCGATCGTGTCCGCGTCGGCCACCCGCGCCGGCGCCGCCTGGTCCTTCATGATCACGATTACCGCGCCCGCGGGCGCGCTCGCCACCGGCTTGGCGGGGAGCCCCTTGTGGAGAGGGCGGCGCCCCTGGGCGATGCCGACCGCCGCCGAGATGCAGACGATCACTACGGCAAGACCACATGCACGCGCGAGCGTGGACCTGCCGCCGCGGATTCGACGCGCTGCTGACGGTGCCCCCTGCTCCCCCATGCCAGTTCCCTCCCAGGTGATTGGCAAGACTCCGACGTGGAGCCTTCGGCGACACTAACGCGAGACGCGTGGTCGTCGCAAGAGAACGCCGCGATCGCGAACGTCAACCGGCCGGAGTGCTCGCGCCGCGCACCAGGTCGCAATCCCGTGCCGCCACGAGCTCGGCGTGCATGTTGACCTGCATCATGCGTAGCGCAGCGTCGGCGAGGTCGGGATGGATGCACGCCACCGCGTCGGTGGGCACGCAGATCTCGTAGTTGCGCAGGTACGCGTCCAACGACGAGTAGAGGATGCACTGCTCGGTCGCCTGGCCGGCCAGCACGACCCGCTCGACGCCTTCGGAGCTCAGCAGCTCGTCGACGGCCGTCTGGTAGAAGATCGAGTGGCGTCCCTTGGCGACGAACGGGACGTCGTCGGGCGGTGCGATCGGCTCGACGAGCTCGGGGTGACGCGCGGCCAGCGCGCGCTCGACCAGTTGCTCGCGGCCCGCCTCCCACCTGCCGTGGTTGTCGTTGACGTAGACGAGCAGCGTCTCGTCGCGGTCCACCCGCTCGACCAGCTCGGCGAGCCGGTCGATCATGCCCGCGGCCGACTCGGCCAGCGGCTCGGCGTCCTCGTGCTCGTAGGTGTTGAGCATGTCGATGACGATCAGCGCGGTCTTGGGCATCTGCCGCGGTACTACCCAACCGGCCGCAAAGCGTCAGCGCGTGGCGCAGGCGCGCTTCGCCGCACGGCGTGCGCGCTTGAGCTCAGCCGCGCGCTTGGCGGCTCGGCGCTGGGTGTTGCGGCGGCCCTTGCTGGTGTGCGCCTTGCGGTGCGCGGCACGGGCCGAGCGCAATGCCGACTTGGCGCGGCGGACCCGGGACTGGGCCCTCTTGCAGGCGGCGCTCTTGCCGCTCGGCTTGCTGCTCGGCTTGCTGCTCGGCGCCTGGCCGGACGGCGGCGCCGAGCCGGACGAGCCGGTCGACGTGCGCGAGTCGGGGTCGTCGGGAGCCGGGCCGCGGTAGCGCCAGAGCTCCGCGTGGCCACGGATGACCGACGCGTTGAGCGTGCTGAACGTCAGCTCGGCCAGGCCGACGTCGTTGATCAACAGCGTGCAGCCGCTGCGGTCCGCGTCGGTCGGCGGTGCTTGTGCGCAGTTGGCGTAGTGGTGCTGGCCGCCGAGCAGGTGGCCGAGCTCGTGGGCCTCGATCTTCGCGGTCTGCTCGCCGAACAGGCCGAGCTCGTCGGCGGGCGACTCGTCGACCTCGCCGACGGCGAAGCCTTGATCTCCGAACGCGATGCCGCCGATGCAGTCCGCCATTCCGGCGACGCCGTCACCCGAGACGGGGTCGGCCAGGTTCTTGTTCGTCAGCGTGTAGACGAGATCGATCCCGGCCGGGCGCCGGCCGCTCTGGGCGGCGCGTGTGGCGTCGAGGATCTCGATCGGATCGACGGAGGCCACCGCGGGCGCGGCCGCGTAGTGCGACAGCAGGTTGATGCCCAGCGCCGCGTACGGACGGGCCACGACAGTCATCGTGCGCTCGGCAGTGGCCTGGGGCACGCCGTCGAGCAACACCAGGACGTTGATGTCGATCGGCTCGGAGAAATCCGTCGACAGGACCGTCGGAGCCGCCTCGGTGCAGTCGGGCTGGAAGCCCGTCTCGAACGGGTCCGCGCTGCCGACGGCCGGGGCGAGAAGCCCCGTCGCCACAAGACAAGCGAACAGCTGCACGATCCGGCGCATATAGGCGCAAACGCAGCCCGACCGCGGAACTTGCCTTCGAACTAGCCGTCGCCGCCTTCGACCATCCGCAAGAAGGCCTCGGCACGGCGCTTGTTGCGCTCGGCCGTGCGCCACTGCTCGGAGTCCTTGTCTGCCGAACCCATTTCTTTCTCGGCGCGTTGGAGCTTCTCGCGCTGCTCGCTTGTGTTGATCTCGTCGGCCGGGATGGCCTCTTCGACCAACAGCAGCACGTGGTCGCCGGAGACCTGCACGTACCCCTCGGCCTGGGCGAAGCTGACGATGTCGCTCTCGGACTTGTAGAGGCGCAGTTCGGTCGGATCGAGCATGCCGAGCAGCGGCTGATGGTGGGCCAGGATGCCGATCGAACCGACCGTGGTCCGCGTCGAGACCATCTCGACCTCGTCCTTGAAGACCTCGCCCTCGGGCGTCAGGACCTCGGCGGTGAACTTCTCGTGGGCCATCTAGCTCTCGGAGTCGCCGTTGGACTCGTCGTCCTTGGACTCGTCGGACTTCTCGTCGCCGTCGTCGGACTGCTCCTTCTCGGAATCCTTCGAGGAGCCCTTCGGGCCCTGCTTGGTGCCCTCGCCCTTGGCTCCGGAGACCACGTCGTCGATCGAGCCCTTCAGCAGGAACGCACCCTCGGGGATGTCGTCGTGCTGGCCCTCGAGGACCTCCTTGAACGAACGCACCGTCTCCTCGATCGGCACGTAGGTGCCCGGCGTGCCCGTGAACTGCTCGGCCACGTGGAACGGCTGCGACAGGAAGCGCTCGATCTTGCGCGCACGCTGGACGGTGATCTTGTCCTCGTCGGAGAGCTCGTCGATGCCGAGGATGGCGATGATGTCCTGCAGCTCGCGGTAACGCTGGAGGACCTCCTTGACCTGGTTGGCCACCTGGAAGTGCTCCTCGCCGAGAACGTCGGGCTTGAGGATCGTGGAGGTCGAGTCGAGCGGGTCGACCGCCGGGTAGATGCCCTTCTCCGCGATCGAGCGCGACAGCGTCGTGGTCGCGTTGAGGTGGGCGAACACCGACGCCGGCGCGGGGTCGGTGAGGTCGTCGGCCGGCACGTAGATCGCCTGGATCGAGGTGACCGAGCCCTGGCGCGTCGACGTGATGCGCTCCTGGAGCTGGCCCATCTCGGTCTCCAGCGTCGGCTGGTAGCCCACCTGCGAGGGCATCCGCCCGAGCAGCGCCGAGACCTCCGAGCCCGCCTGCACGAACCGGAAGATGTTGTCGATGAACAGCAGCACGTCCTGACCCTGCTCACGGAAGTACTCGGCCATCGTCAGGCCGGACAGGGCGACGCGCATGCGCGCGCCGGGCGGCTCGTTCATCTGGCCGAAGACGAGCATCGTCTTCTCCAGGACGCCGGACTCCTTCATCTCCAGCCACAGGTCGTTGCCCTCGCGGCTGCGCTCGCCCACCCCGCAGAACGCCGACAGGCCGCCGTGCTCCTGGGCGAGGTTGTGGATCAGCTCCTGGATGATCACCGTCTTGCCGACGCCGGCGCCGCCGAACAGGCCGACCTTGCCGCCCTTGGCGTAGGGCGCCAGGAGGTCGACGACCTTGATGCCGGTCTCGAACATCTCCTGGGTCGGCGTGAGGTCCGCGACGTCGGGTGCGTCGCGATGGATCGGCCAGCGCTCCTTGACCTCGATCTCGTCGCCCAGGTCGATCGTGTCGCCGAGCAGGTTGAAGATCCGCCCGAGCGTCACCTCGCCCACCGGCACGGTGATCGGCCCACCGGTGTCGATGACCTCGGCGCCGCGCGCCAGGCCGTCGGTGGTGTCCATCGCGACGGCGCGCACGCGGTCGTCGCCGAGATGCTGCTGGACCTCGCAGACCAGGATCTCCTGGCCCGACTCGTCGTGGGCGACCGACTGCTCGGAGGCCTGGTGCTCGGTCGCGGCGCGCGCGATCGTGATCGCGTTGTTGATCTCGGGCAGCTCGTCGGGGAAGACGGCCTCGATCACGACGCCCTGGATCTCCTCGATCCGGCCGACGTTGCGCTTTTCGGTCTTGGTCTCGGTGTCGGTCGCAGCCATTTTTTTCTCCTAAGGGTTTCGTCCTACCGTCGCCGCAAGCGGCGACGTTCGGCCGACGTCACGAAAGCGCTTCCGCGCCCGCGACAACTTCCATGATCTCTTGGGTGATTTCAGCCTGGCGGGCACGGTTCATCTCGAGCGTCAGGTCGTCGATGACCTCGGCCGCGTTCTGCGAGGCATTGCGCATCGCGGTCATCCGCGCGCCGTGCTCGGACGCCGTGGACTCCAGCAGCGCCCGGAAGATCGATATCTCGACGTAGTCGGGAACCAGGCGCGAGAGGATCTCGGCCGGGTCGGGCTCGTATTCGACGAGCGCGTGCTTTTCGCCCTCGGACTCGCCCTCGCCGTCCTCGTCGCGCTTGTCGACGTCATCCGACCCACCGCCTACGGCGGTGTGTGCCCGGCCGCCCTCCAGAACCGTCGCGTCCTGGAGCGGCAGCAGCGTCTCGCGCCGGACCTCCTGGGTCAGCGCCGAGACGTAGCCGTTGTAGAAGACCTCGACGCGGTCGATCTTGCCGTCGATGTAGGCGGCCATCAGCCCCTCGGCGATCTCGCGCGCGTTGGCGTAGCCCGGGCGGTCGGTGAAGCCGACGTAGCTGCCCGCGACCTCGCGACCACGGAACGTCAACGAGGAGACGCCACGCCGACCCGACGCGTAGAAGACGACCGACCGCCCCTCGCTCTCGTGCTCGGCGGCGGCGCGCAGCCCGGCGCGCAGGATCTGGGAGTTGAACGCACCGGCCAGGCCGCGGTCACCGGTGACGAGCAGGATCGCGACGTTGTCGATCGAGTCGTGCTCCTGGAGGATCGGCAGCGCGGAGATCTCCGCTCCGGCGGCTTCGGCCGCCTGGCGGGTCATGCGCCGGATCGCCGCCGCGTAGGGCCGCAGGCGCTCGATGCGCTGCTCGGCGCGGCGCAGCCGCGCCGCGGCGACCATCTCCATCGCGCGAGTGATCTTGCGGATGTTCTGGACCGACGCGATGCGGTTCTTGACGTCGCGCTGGCTCACGCGGGAGCGGCCTCCTCGGCCTCCTGCTCCTTGGCGTCATCGCCCTCGTCGTCGGACGCCTCGTCCTTCGGGACGGCCCCGTTGCCCTCGCCGCCGCTCTCGTCGCCGCTCTCGTCGTCGTCGGATTCCTTGTCGTCGTCGGAGTCGGCCTTCTCCTGCTCGCGCTGCGAGCGCGGCTTGTCCTCGTGCGCCTCGAGCGGCTGGCCCTCCTCGTCGAGGTCGTAGCCGAAGTCCTCGGCGAACTCGGAGACGAGCTTCTTGACCGCGTCCTGGGTCTCGTCGGACCAGTCGCCGCCGGAGATCTTCTCCAGCACCCCTTCGGACTCGGCCTGCAGCCGCTGGGTGAGCCCGTCGAGGAACTCCGGAACGCGGTCGACGACGATGCGGTCGAGGTAGCCGTTCGTGCCGGAGTAGACCTGGACGACCTGGACGGCGACCGGCAGCGGCGAGCGCTCGTTCTGGTTGAGCATCTTCACCAGCCGCTCGCCGCGCGCCAGCGTGCGCTGCGTGTCGGCGTCGAGGTCGGAACCGAACTGCGCGAACGCCTCGAGGTCGCGGTACTGCGAGAGCTCGATCTTCAGGCGTCCGGCGACCTTCTTCATCCCGTTGATCTGCGCGTTGCCGCCCACGCGCGACACCGAGATGCCGACGTTGATGGCGGGCCGCACGCCCGAGTAGAAGAGCTTGGGCTCGAGGAAGATCTGGCCGTCGGTGATCGAGATGACGTTCGTCGGGATGTAGGCCGAGACGTCGCCGGCCTGGGTCTCGATCACTGGCAGCGCGGTCAGCGAGCCGCCGCCGAGGTCGTCGTTGAGCTTGACCGCGCGCTCGAGCAGGCGGCTGTGCAGGTAGAAGACGTCGCCGGGGTAGGCCTCGCGACCGGGCGGGCGCCGCAGCAGCAGCGACATCTGCCGGTAGGCGTAGGCGTGCTTGGTGAGGTCGTCGTAGACGCAGAGGGCGTGCTTGCCGTTGTAGAGGAAGTGCTCGGCCATCGCGCAACCCGCGTAGGGGGCGAGGAACTTGATCGGCGCCGCCTCGTCTGCCGCGGCGGCCACGATGATCGAGCTCTCCATGGCGCCCGCCTCGGCGAGCGTCTCGGCGAGCTGCACGACGGTGGCCATGCGCTGGCCGATCGCGACGTACACCGACACGACGCCGGTTTCCCTGTTGTTGATGATCGTGTCGATGCCGATCGTCGTCTTGCCGGTCTGGCGGTCGCCGATGATCAGCTCGCGCTGGCCGCGACCGATCGGGATCATCGAGTCGATCGCCTTGATGCCGGTCTGCATCGGCTCCTTGACCGGCTGGCGCTGAACGACGCCCGGGGCCTTGAACTCAGCCGGCCGCGTCTCGGTGGTCTCGATGTCGCCCTTGCCGTCGAGCGGGTTGCCCAGCGGGTCGACGATCCGGCCCAGCAGCGCCTCGCCGACCGGGATCTCCAGCAGCTGGTTGGTGCGCTTGACGGTGTCGCCCTCGACGACCTTGTCCCACTCGCCGAACAGCACGGCGCCGACGTTGTCGGACTCGAGGTTCAGCGCGAGACCGGTGACGTCGTGGGGCAGCTGGAGCATCTCGAACGCCATGCAGTTCTCGAGGCCGTGCACGCGTGCGATGCCGTCGCCGACCGACAGGACGGTGCCGACCTCGGTGAGCTCGGCCTCGCCGGCGTCGAGCCCCTCGATGCGGCTTCTGAGGATGGCGGTGATCTCGTCGGGCTTGATCTGCATGGTCATGTCTTAGGTCTCCTACCTAGGCGGCCTTCGCCACCTGGCGGCGAAGCTGTTCGAGTCTGTTGCGGATGGAGGCGTCGAGGATCGAGTTGCCGACGCGCAGGATGATCCCGCCGAGCATGTCGGGGTCCACCTCGGCCGTCAGCTGCACCTTGCGGCCGGTCTGGTCGCCGATCGCCTTGCCGATGCCGTCGACGATGCCGGAGTCCAGCTTGATCGCGGAGGTTACGGTCACCGGCAGCAGCTGGTTGGCGTCGCGCCAGAGGCGATCGATCTCCCGGCGGATGCGGAAGATCGCCGGCATGCGGTGCTTCTCGACGAGCAGCTCGAGGAAGTTCTGGACCGCCTCGTCGGCGCCGGTGACCGTGCGGCCGAGCCCGTCCTTCTTCTCCGCCGTCGAGAAGTAGGGCGAGAAGAAGAACACCTGGAGGTCGCGGTTCTCGGCGAGCTCGTCGGCGAACTGGCCCAGCTGGTCGCGGACCGTGTCGAGCGCGTTGCGCTCTGTGGCCACCTGGAACAGGGACCGGGCGTAGACGGTGGCGATCTCCTCCACGAGCTCCTACCGGCTCTCCCCCGCCAACGCGGAGAAGTCGAGCTCGTCGAGGGCCTCCTTGACCAGGCGCTCCTGGTCGGCCTCGTTGAGCGTCTTGCGGGTGACCTTCTCGGTCGCCATGACGGTCAGATCGGCGACCTCGCGGCGGATCTCCTGGATCGCCCGGCGGGTCTCGGCCTCGATGTCACGCCGGGCCTGGGCCATGATCTCCTCGCGCTTGCGGCGCGCCTCCTCGGTGGACTCGCGCTCGTGCACCTCGCCGGCCTTGCGCGCGCGGGTGACGATCTCCTCGGACTGCGTGCGCGCATCCTTCAGCCGCTGGCGGTACTCCTCCAACAGCGCCTCGGCCTCGGACTTGGTGCGCTCGGCCAGATCGATCGACTCCTCGATGGCGCGCTGGCGCTTGTCGAGAGCCTCGGCGATACGCGGGAAGGCAAGACGGCTGAGCAGCACCATCGCGCCCACGAAGACGACCAGCGTCCAGATCATCAACCCGATGCCGGGCTGGACGAGGAAGCTGCCGCCCTCATCTTCGGCCGCGAGAGTGGTGACGAACGCGAGCATGCCGGCCTAGAGGAAGAACGCCAGCAGGCCGGCGACGAGGCCGTAGAACACGCAGGCCTCCGTCAGCGCGAAGCCCAGCCACTGGATCGAGGTGATCTCGTCGCGCATCTCCGGCTGGCGTGTCACGGACTCGATGACCTTGCCGAAGATGTTGCCGATGCCGACGCCCGCTCCGGCAGCGCCGAGACCGCCGCCGACGCCGAGGGCGATTGCCTTGCCGGCCTTGGAGACTTCCTCACCGCCGCCGGCGGCCTGTGCGAGTTGGGTGATGACGGAGAGGTCCACTGTGGCTCCTTTGTGAGTCAGTGAGACTCGGCGACTGCGCCGCCGAGGTAGATGGCAGTGAGAGTGGCGAAGATGAACGCCTGGAGGCCGGCAACAAGCCCGACCTCGAAGAGGAAGAGGATGATCCCGAGCGGGAGCGTGAGCCAGCCGAGAGCTGCGATCCCGAGCAGGACGGCCAGCGCGCCACCCATGAACAGGATGATCAGGTGGCCCGCGAGGATGTTGGCGAAAAGTCGCACGGAGAGCGACATGAGCCGCATCACGTTCGAGAAGACCTCGAGGACGAAGATGAAGCCCGCCATCGGGCCCTTCACGCCGGCCGGGATGAGGCTCTTGAGGTAGCCGATCGGGCCCTTGGCACGGACCCCTTCGATCGTGTACGCGAAGAAGACGACGATCGCGAGCACCAAGGGGATCGAGAGGTTCGCCGTCGCGGCGTACAGCGCGAAGCTCGGGATCTCCGCGCCGAACACGTTGATCTTGTGCTCGGTGTTGGTCGGCAGCGGGATGTACCCGATCAGGTTCGAGAAGAGGATGAAGAGGAACAGCGCGCCGATGAACGGGAACCACTTCGCGGCCATGCGGCTGTCCATCGCGCCGCGAGTGATGTTGTCGCGCATCAGCTGGTAGAGGATCTCGACCGCGGTCTGCACGCGGTTGGGCCGGTCCTGCATGCGCTTGGCGACGTAGATCATCGTCGCGCACGTGAGGACGCCCGCGATGATCACGTACATCACGGCCTTGTTGATCGAAAACGCCCCGAGCTCGATCCAGTTGTCGAGCTTGAACTCGTTCTGCGGCTGGAAGGCGTCGTTGGACGTGCGATGCCAACCCGTCGCCGCCACGATGACGACCACGCCGCCGATATAGACGCCGAGGAAGGCGAGCAGCTTCTGCTTCGTCGTCATGGTCGGGGAACGGTCCTCTCCAGCTGGCGGGTCAGCACGGTCATGCCGAAATAGACGGTGAAGGCGGCGAGTACGAGGACAGCCGCCATGACCCCGTCCTCCCGTTCGCCTGCGGTGCCCGCTGCGATCACCGCGAGCGCCACGATCCAGACGCGGGCCATCATGCCACCAACCTGGTAGCCGAGGCGCATACGTGAGTCGGCTCCGGCCACCGTCGCGCGGTGCTCGAGGTAGGCGGCACCCGCTCGCGTGAACACCCAGGCGCCGGCGCCGAAGGCATAGCCGACCACCGGCAGGCCGGCAAGAAGCACCAGCGGAGCGCTGGCAATCACGAGTCCGACGTCGAGGTAGCGCAGGCCGATCATCGACTCAGAGATCCCGGAAGCGGGCGATAACAGCCGCGGTCCCGCCGACGAAGCCGAGGAATATGCCGAGGCCGAGCAACGGCCCGAATGCACCGACGAGGGCTCCGACCCCGCCGCCGACGAGCCCGCCGAGCACCACCCCGCTCAGCAGCAGCGTCCCCGCCACCATCCCGCTCGCCGTGTTCCGGGGCGGACGAGTCATCGGGGTCGAAGGGAGGATCGCGATCGGGCATGGTTCAAAGGAGGCGGCACCTTAGACGACAAAGCCCGCACGATGGCGGGTTCGCCATGGGTTTCCGAGCGCGGTCTGCGTCTCGGTGGCGGCTCCTGCAGCCTATCGCTTTTCGCGACTTTGTAACAACTTTGTGACACCCGCCACGCACCCCCGATTCGGCGCGCCGCGGGTTTGCCTTCGAGCGCAGACGACCCTCACGAAGATTGCTCGCGCAAAGATATCTGCACTAACTCTGTGGAGTTTGTGTATATTCCCGCCCACAATGAACCGAAACCGTCTCCCCCTGATCCTCATCTCCCTCCTCGTCCTGGGCGTCGCACTCGGCGCCGCGGGCTGCGGCAGCAGCTCGAACGCGTCCGGTGGCAGCGGCGGCGGCGGCAAGCTCTCGCTGGTCGCCTACTCGACCCCGCAGGAGGTCTACTCCCAGATCATCCCGGCGTTCGACAAGACGACCGCCGGCAAGGGCGTCAAGTTCAGCCAGTCCTACGGCCCGTCGGGCGACCAGGCGCGCTCGGTGGTCTCCGGGCTGCCCGCCGACGTCGTCGCCTTCTCGCTCGCGCCCGACGTCAAGAAGCTCGTCGACGCGGGCATGGTCGACGGCAACTGGGCCAGCGCGCCCTACCACGGCTTCGTGTCGAAGTCGGTGGTCGTGATCGCCGTCCGCAAGGGCAACCCGAAGGGCATCAAGGGCTGGGACGACCTGATCAAGCCGGGCGTCGAGGTCCTCACCCCCAACCCGTTCACCTCCGGCGGCGCCCGCTGGAACGTGATGGCGGCCTACGGCGCGCGCGGCGAGGAGTACCTCGAGCAGCTGTTCAAGAACGTCGCGGTCCAGGACAAGTCGGCCCGCGACTCGATGCAGACGTTCCTCGGCGGCAAGGGCGACGCGCTCATCGCCTACGAGAACGAGGCGATCACCGGCCAGACGAAGAGCGGCGGCGAGATCGAGTACGTGATCCCCGACGAGACGATCTCGATCGAGAACCCCGCGGCGGTCACGAAGACCTCCAAGCGCCCCGAGCAGGCCAAGGCCTTCCTGGACTACGTCCGCTCGCCGGCAGGCCAGAAGGTCTTCGCCGAGCAGGGCTACCGGCCGGTCATCACCAGCCTCGTCGACACCCAGAAGTTCCCGACACCGAGCGGGCTCTTCACGATCGACAAGTTCGGCGGCTGGGACACGGTCATGAAGAAGTTCTTCGACCCAGCGGACTCGGTGATGGCAAGGATCGAACGTGGCCTCGGCGTCGCTACCCAGTAGCCGACCGCTCGCGTTCGGTCTTCGCGGAGGGCGCCTCTTCGGGGGCGCCCTCGCCGGCGCGTACCTCAGCCTGATCGTCCTCATCCCCCTGGCCGCGATCGTGGCCAAGTCGACCGAGAAGGGGCTCTCGGGCTTCTGGGATCAGATCTCCACCCCGCAGGCCAAGGCGGCGCTCACGCTGACCCTCTGGGTCTCGCTGGCGATCACCGCCGTCAACATCGTGATGGGCACGATCATCGCCTGGGTCCTCGTCCGCGACGACTTCCGAGGCAAGCGCTTCGTCAACGCCGTCATCGACCTGCCGTTCGCGCTGCCGACGATCGTCGCCGGCCTCACCCTGCTGGCGCTATACGGGCCCAACGGCCCGGCGCCGGTCGAGGTCGCCTACACCCGGATCGGCGTGGCCTTCGCCCTGCTGTTCGTCACGCTGCCGTTCGTCGTGCGGGCCGTCCAGCCGGTGCTGCTCTCGATGGACACCGAGATGGAGCAGGCGGCCACGTCGCTGGGCGCCTCGCCGCGGGCTGTCTTTCGCCGGATCGTGCTGCCCAACCTGCGCCCCGCGATCTTCGCCGGCGCAGGGCTGGGCTTCGCCCGCGCGGTCGGCGAGTTCGGCTCGGTGGTCCTGATCTCCGGCAACCTGCCGTTCAAGACCGAGGTCGCCTCGGTCTTCATCTACGGCCAGATCGAGTCCGACAACACGGTCGGCGCCGCATCGGTCGCCGTCGTGCTCCTGGCCGCGTCGTTCGCAATCTTCCTCGGCATCAGCCTGCTGTCAGCGAGGTGGTCGCGCCATGCGGAAAGCAGCTAGGCGCCTGGGGCTGCGGACGGTCGCGCTCGGTTACCTGGCGCTGCTGCTGCTCGCGCCCGTGCTGATGGTCGGCTACCGCGCCTTCGAGCACGGCCTCGGCGACGCGTGGACGGCGGTCACCACGCCCGATGCGGTGCACGCGTTCTGGCTGACGATCCTGATGGTCGCGATCGCCGTGCCGGCCAACACGCTGTTCGGACTCGTCGTGTCGCTCGCGCTCGTGCGCGGCCGGTGGCGCGGCAAGTCGCTGGTGAGCGCGCTGGTGGACCTGCCGTTCGCGGTCTCGCCGGTGATCATCGGCCTGGCTCTGATCCTCGTCTACGGCCGCACCGGCTGGTTCGGCACCTGGCTCACCGACAACGGCATCCAGGTCATCTTCTCGCTGCCCGGGATGGTGCTCGCCACGATCTTCGTGTCGCTGCCGTTCGTGGTCAGGGAGGTCGTCCCCGTCCTGCGCGAAGTCGGCACCGACCAGGAGCAGGCGGCGCGGACCCTCGGCGCGACGGGTTGGCAGACGTTCTGGCGGATCACGCTGCCGTCGATCCGCTGGGGCATCACCTACGGAGTGATCCTGACCACGGCGCGTGCGCTGGGCGAGTACGGCGCGGTGGCCGTCGTCTCGGGCAAGCTCGTCGGGCAGACCGAGACGCTCACCCTCCACGTCGAGCAGCGCTTCCAGAACTTTGACCTCACGGGTGCTTATGCCGCGTCGGTCGTTCTCGCGATCCTCGCCGTGCTCGTCATCACGTCCATGACGCTGCTCGAGCGTCGCAAGAAGGAGGCCTGATGGCCATCGAAGTCCGCAACGTCTACAAGTCGTTCGGCACGTTCGAGGCGCTGCACGACGTGTCGATCACCGTCCCGGACGGCTCGCTCACCGCGCTGCTCGGCCCCTCGGGCGGCGGCAAGTCCACGCTGCTGCGCGTGATCGCCGGCCTCGAGATCCCCGACGCCGGGCAGGTATTGCTCGGCGGCGAGGACGTCAGCAAGGTCGCGGCCAAGGATCGCGGCGTCGGCTTCGTCTTTCAGCACTACGCCCCGTTCAAGCACATGTCGGTGCGCGACAACGTGGCCTTCGGCCTGCGCGTCCGCAAGCGCCCGAAGCCGGAGGTCACGCGGCGCGTCGACGAGATGCTTGCGCTGGTGCACCTCGACGGCTTCGCCGACCGTTACCCCTCCCAACTCTCGGGTGGGCAGCGCCAGCGCATGGCCCTGGCGCGCGCGCTGGCGGTCGAGCCGCGCGTCCTGCTGCTCGACGAGCCGTTCGGCGCGCTTGACGCCAAGGTCCGCCAGGAGCTGCGCGAGTGGCTGCGCCGCCTGCACGACGAGGTCCACGTGACGACGATCTTCGTCACGCACGACCAGGAGGAGGCGATGGACGTCGCCGAGCAGATCGCGGTCATCAACGACGGCAAGATCGAGCAGGCCGGCACCCCCGAGGAGCTCTACGAACGGCCGGCCAACGCGTTCGTGATGGGCTTCGTCGGCCCTGTGACGCAGCTCGGCGACTACTGGCTGCGTCCGCACGACCTCGAGATCCTCGTCGAGCCCGAGGACGGCGCGGTGCAGGCGATGATCGACCGCGTCACGCGGCTGGGCTTCGAGGCCCGGATCGAGGCCACGACCGCCGCCGGCGACCCCGTGGTCGTGCAGATCACGCGCCACGATGCGACCGAGCTGGAGGTCGCTGCAGGCGACGTCGTGTGGCTGCGCGCGCATCGCGTTCGCGAGTTCGCGACCTCCTAGAAGCGGTTCTCCGGCAGACTCCCGGCCGTGCGCGTCTCCGCGAAGGTCGACTACGCGGTCCGGGCGGCGGTCGAGCTGGCCGCCGCGAACGACGGCGAACCGGTCAAGGCCCAGGCGATCGCCGACGCGCAGGACATCCCTGTGAAGTTCCTGGAGAACATCCTCCAGCAGCTTCGGCAGGCGGACCTGGTGGAGAGCACGCGCGGCCCACACGGCGGCCACAGGCTCGCCCGCCCGCCACGGAAGGTGACCCTCGCCGACGTGATCCGAGCCGTCGACGGCCCCCTCGCCGGCGTCGCCGGCCACCGCCCCGAGGACGTCAGCTACGGCGGCAACTCGGCGGCGATGCAGGACGTGTGGATCGCGGTGCGGTCGAGCCTGCGCAGCGTGCTCGAACACGTGACGCTCGACCAGGTCGTCGAGGGCAAGCTGCCACGACAGATCTCCTCGCTGACGGCCAAGCCGGACGCGTGGACTCGCCGCTGACCGCAGCGCTGGCGATCGCCGCGGCGGTCGCGTTCGCCGCGGCGCTGGTGGTGCTCGTGCGGACCCATCTGCTGCCGACCGGGCGCGATCCGGTTCGCGACGCCGTCAGCGACTACGGCGTCGGCCCACACCACCTCAACTACCGGGTGATGGTCGTGCTGCTGGGCGTCGGCGCCGCGCTGCTGACGATCGGGCTGGCGCGCGACGGCGAGGCCGAGAACGCGGGGCTTGCGTGGCTGGCCGCCTACGCGGCGTCGCGTGTGGCGATCGCGGGTTTCATGACCGACCTGCCCGACCAGCCCGTGACCGCGACCGGCAGGATCCACGCCTTCCTGGCGGCCGTCGCGTTCACCTCGATCGCGTTCGGCGCGATCGACCTGACCGACGCCCTGGCCGACGCGCCGGGCTGGGACGGCGGCGTCCACGACCCGCTGCGCGTGCTCTCGCGCGTCGTGGCGATCACCGCCGTGGCGACGCTGATCTCCGCGGTGGTGCCGGCGCTCCACGCCCGGCTGTTCGGCCTCGTCGAGCGCCTGCTCTACGCCGCGGCGTTCGCGTGGCTGCTGCTAACCAGCATCCACCTCGCGGTAATGGCCGGCTAGCCCGTCGTCCGCGGGGCGATCTCGAGCAGCTCGCCGCCGGCGTGGTCGACCTGCAGCGTGGTGTGGGTCAGCTCGAAGCGCTCGGCGAGCAGGCGCTCGAGGTCGCGGCGGACCGCGTGGCAGTCGTCGCCGCGGCCGACGAGCACGTGCGCCGATAGGGCGACGAAGCCCGACGTCACCTCCCATACGTGCAGGTCGTGGACCTCGGTGACACACGGATGGCCGGCCATCGCCTCTCCGATCTCGGCCACGTCGGTCCCGAGCGGGGCGGCCTCCAGGAAGACCCGCCCCGAAGCCTTCAGCAGGCCGTAGGCGGCGCGCAGCATGATCGCGGCGACCAGCAGCGCGGCGATGCCGTCGGCGCGGTGGAAGCCGGTCAGCAGGATCACCGCGCCGGCGACCGCCGTGGCGGCGAACGCGGCGAGGTCGGTGAGCACGTGCTGCAGGGCGCCCTCGACGTTGATGCTGCGGCGCTCGGCACTCGCCAGCACCCAGGTCGCCGCGATGTTGACGGCGACCCCCGCGATCGCGACCACCAACAGCGGCAGGCCGGGGACCTCGGGCGAGGAGACGAGCCGCCGGATGCCCTCGTAGACGATCAGCAGCGCGATCACCAGCAGCGTGGCGCCGTTGACCTGCGCCGAGAGCACCTCGGCGCGCTTGAGCCCGAATGTCATCGGGCCGCGCGCGGGGCGGCGCGAGAGGCGGATCGCGACCAGCGCCAGCGCGATCGCGCCCGCGTCGGCAAGCATGTGGGCAGCGTCGGAGAGCAGCGCCAGCGACTCGGTGATCACGCCGACCACGACCTCGATCGCCATGAAGCCGACGATCAGCCCCAGCGCGATCGCGAGGCGCCGCTGGTCG
The DNA here is from genome assembly GCA_963825415.1 of uncultured Actinomycetes bacterium. Classification (GTDB taxonomy): domain Bacteria; phylum Actinomycetota; class Thermoleophilia; order Solirubrobacterales; family Solirubrobacteraceae; genus BP-464. Next base: position 62,503 of record CAWGTD010000014.1, read on the forward strand.
GCATCCGGCGAGACCGCGTGATGGTGATGGGCGTGGTCGTGCGCGTGCACCACCCGTCATCTTCACGCGCGGCGCGGTCAGCCACGGCCTTCCTCGGGGAAGATGGCTGGCGATGGCAAGGAGAACGGCGCGGGTCCGGGCCGCCCTGGGCGCGTTCTGGACCAAGAGCTACGAGGACGGCCTCACCGGCCTGGCCGGCATGGTGGCCTACAACCTGCTGCTCTCGCTGCTGCCGCTGACCCTGCTGATCCTGTTCATCTTCGGGCGGGTCGTGCGCTCGCCCGAGGTCCAGGCGTCGGTGATCAACGACCTGCACCGCATCCTTCCCAGCAGCGAGAGCGCCGACCTCAGCGGGCTGCTGAACGGGATCCGCCGGTCGTCGACGACGCTGGGGATCCTCGCCCTCGTATCGAGCATCTGGATCGGCTCGTCGTTCTGGGGCGCGCTCGACACGGCCTTCTGCCGGATCTATCACTGCCGTTGCCGGAGCTGGCTCGAGCAGAAGCGCTTCGCGCTGGCGATGCTGGTGGTCGTCGTCGCGTTCTTCGCCTCGACCGTCGCCGTACCGGTGCTCCAGAGCGCCGTGGTAGAGGGCACCGATCAGCTTCCGTTCGGGCTCGACGCCGACCGCACCACCTACGTGATGTCGCTCGTGCTGGGCCTCGTCCTGTTGTTCGCGATCCTCTGCGTCGTCTACCGCGTGGTGCCCAACGAGCGCTTCCCGTGGCGCGGGGTCTGGCCCGGCGCCCTCGGCGCGACGATCGCGATCGGCACGCTCGACTACGCCTTCCCGCTGTACCTCGGGCAGTCGGTGCTGACCACGTTCAGCGGCACCTACGTCTTCATCCTGATCGTGCTGATCTGGTTCTACGCGGTGGCGATCATCCTGCTGGCGGGCGCCGTCATCAACGCGCTGCGCCTCGCGAAGGAGCCGTGAGCGTGCCGGAGCCGGAGCCGGCGGACTGACCTCGAGCCTACGGGCCGGGCGGGGGCTGCTCGGCCGGCGGCGGCGCCGGGTCCTGCGGCGGCGGGGGCTGCGGCGGCGGGGGCTGCTCGGGCGGGGGCGGGGTCGGCGTCGGCGTCGGAGTCGGCGTGGCCGGGAACGGCGGTTCGAGGAGCTCGAGCTCGCGCTTGAGCGCGGCGAACGCGGGACGCGGCTGGCCGTGCGGGTTGATCAGCCCCGAATCCCAGGTCTGGTTCTTCGAAGGCGAGTTCCAGTTGTAGATGTAGACCCGCGTGACCCGCGGGCTCAGCGGGACCAGCTTGCGGAAGACCCAGCGCGTGGCGGTCGCGGCGTGTGCAGCCGACTCCGGGAAGGTGATGCGGCTGCGGTTGCGGCGATAGACGATCCCGCCGGTCTCGGTGAACCACACGGTGCCCTGGGTGTGGGCGAGCAGCCGCCGCGTGCCGATCGTGCGCAGCCGGTTGGCGTCGAGGTAGTTGTGCACCCCCCAGATCTGCTTGCGCGGCAGGCCGCGGGCCTTGCGCTGGAAGGCGCGGATCCAGTCGACCATGCCTGGCTGGTCGAGCACCTCGGCCGCCAGGATGCGACAGGTGGGGCACTCGCGGCGCTCGGCGTTGTAGTACGCCGCCACGAGCTCGGGCCTGTGACAGACGGGCTCGCCACAGTGGTTGGCTTCGTTCCACGTCGCGAACGTGGTCACCCAGGGGTACCGCGCGCGGAAGCGCCTGAACTCGTACTGCATGCGCGCTGGCGTGGGAAGGACGCGGCGCCTGTCGCGCAGCAGCGAATGGGCGAAGCTCACGAGCGGCTCGACGTTCGCGGCGTGCGCCGCCTTCATCCATGCGTCGAGCCTGGCAGTCTGGCTACGCGAGGTCAGGGTGTCCCAGCCGACCAGCAGCCGCGCATGGCGGATGCCGAGATCGTGGAAGCGCGCGTCGGCGAACATGTCGGGCTTCTGGTCGCCGACGCCCACCACGAGGGCGGACGCAGTCACCGGCGCGCAGAGCAGCGCCGCGGCGACGACCAGCAGGGGCAGGACACGACGCATGCTTCACCTCAAACTAGCCCTGCGCCCGGAAGTTCCGGCGGCTAGGCGGTGGCGCCCTCCGGCGTCAGCGACACGCCGATCACCTTCAGCCGGCGGGTCAGCGCGCGGAATGCGAACTCGTTGGTCTCCTCGGAGCTGTAGCCGAGGATCTCGAAGTGCTCGGGATCGGCGCCGGGCGGCACCAGCACGCCGGCGGCGATCGGGATCAGCTCGAAGATCTTCTCCTGGATGCGACGCCGCAGGCCGGCGTCGCGGGCGGCCTGCTGGAGGTACCAGGTGCCGTAGGCGACGTGGCGGTGCTCGTCGCGCGCGATGTTCTTGAAGCCCTCGACGAAGCCCGGAAGCAGGTCGTTCTTCTCCATGTACTCGGTGATGAAGAACTGGCCGGTCAGCGCGAGCGTGCCCTCGATGATCATGTGGTAGGTCGTCACGAAGTCGACCTTCGCCTCGAGATCGGTGCGGTCGGCCAGCAGCCGGTCGCACGCCTGGACGAGGTACTCGTCGAACAGCACGAGGAACGCGTCGTTGAGGTCGCCGCGCGCCTGCTGGAGGCGCTCGTCGAAGGTGCCGTCGTAGCCGACGACCTGCTCGTAGAAGCGGTTGAAGTGCTGGGCGTGGCGCGCCTCGTCGACCTGCTGGGTCGTGAGGAACGCCTCCTCGCTCTGGGACTCGTAAGCGGCGACGAGGCCGGTGAACTGCGTGGTCACGCGCTCTTCGCCGACGAAGAACGAGCTGAGGTTCCAGGCCAGGTGGCGCTTGTCCTCCTCCGGCATGGCGGCCCATTGCTCGCGGTCGCGCTCGAGGTCGATGGCGTGCGCGCTCCAGGGCTGGCGCTCCCAGAGCTCGTAGAGCTGCTGGGGATCCATGAGCTGGATCTGCGAGGTGAGCTGCGAGTCGTCGGTCATGGTGCCGACGTCGCCCTGCGAAGTGAGGTCGAGAAGGTGGGCCATGCCCGGCAGTCAAGCGCGAGTTTGACACCCTGTCAAGTCCTTTACCCTTCAGGTGATGGCGACCACCCCCAAGCGCGCGGCGGTGCAGGCGGACGTCCTCCGCGCGACCGAAGAGCTGCTGGCCGACGGGGCCAGCTGGGCCGAGCTCGGCGTCGAGCGCATCGCCGGCGGAGCGGGGATCTCGCGCACCGCGTTCTACTTCTACTTCCGCGACAAGCGCGAGCTGCTGATGCGCCTCACCGAGGACGTCGCCGAGCTGCTCTACGCGGAGGCCGACCTCTGGTACTCCGGCGAAGGCGAGCCGGAGGCCGAGATGCGCGAGGCGCTCGGCAAGATCGCCGCCCTCTACGAGCAGCACAGCCCGCTGTTGCGGGTCATCGTCGAGGTCTCGACCTACGACGAGGAGGTCGCCGCGTTCTGGCGCGCGGTCCTCGGGCGCTTCATCGAGGCCAGCCGCGAGCGGATCGAGCTCGAACAGGCGGCCGGCAAGGCGCCTGCCTCCCCCGCCCACGCGACCGCCTTCGCCCTGGTCTGGATGACCGAGCGGACCTTCTACCAGCTGGTCGTGCAGGAGCCGCCCTTCTCGCGCGAAGACGCCGTCGAGGCGCTCGTCGGCGTCTGGATGCGCGGCGTGTACGGCTAGGCGGCCTCGGCGATCCGCGCAAGCGTCCGTGGTGCGGCGGGGACGCGTCCGGCGGTCCGCCTCGGCACGCCTGCGCCCGCCGGCTCACGAGCTTCGGCCGAAGCGCCGTCGCGCCCCCGCCCGCGTAAGCGTCGGCCTGCATGCAGGCAGCAGCGCCCTGGTCGCAGCGGTCACGGTTTCGCCGGATAGCGCGGTCAACCGCGCCCGCGATGAAGCGTCAGGCCTGCCGAAGAAGCAGTCTGTGCTGCCCCCGCTCTGCGCCGCGCACCGGCGCTTGTTCCGAGCCGCGCTGATCACGCACCCGGTACCGAGGAGGGCAAAGACTAAGACCGATGACGATTCCGGAGATACAGTCTGGATCTGGATGACGAAGACGTAATGTCGCTGTGCGCCGGCAAGCACCGGAAACGAAGAAGCCGACGGATTGCAAGCCCAAAGAGCACGGGTTGCTGCCTACCGCGTAGAAGGCACGCACAATCGGCTGAAGCTAGCGCCTGTCCGGCCGGCGCTCTGTGCCGAAAGCGAGCTAGCGCTACGCGGGCGCGGTGAGCCGCTCCGGCGGCTAGCGCTCGACCGCCTGGAACTCGCCGGTCTCGAGGCGGCGCTGGACCTCCTCCTCGGACTCGCGGCGGAAGCGGCGGCGGACCTTGAGGATCTCCAACAGGTAGACGAGGTAGACGCTGGCGGCCAGGCCGGCGAGCAGGATCGCGCCCATGACGATCGACCAGCCGACGTCGAAGTGGCCGTGGTGGTCGGAGTAGGGCACGAAGCGCGTGGCCACCGCTACGCCTCCGAGCATCAGCGTCCACGCGTAGAGGTAGAGCACGGTCCGCCGCTGGCTGAAGCCGATCCTGCTGAAGCGGTGGTGGAGGTGGTTGGTGTCGGCGCGGTAGACGGGCCGGCGGTACTTCATCCGCTTGAGGACCACGAACGTGGTGTCCACGAACGGAACGGCCAACACGATCAGCGGCAGGAACAAGGCGATGAACGCGGAGGTCTTCACGGCGCCGAGCACGGCGACGGTGCCGAGCAGCAGGCCCAGCAGGTTCGACCCGCTGTCGCCCATGAAGGCGCTCGCGGGATAGAAGTTGTGGACCAGGAAGCCGATCGCCACGCCGGCGGTGATCGCCGACAGCACGCCGGCCTTGGTGTAGCCCGCGTCGAACGCGATCAGCGCGAACGACGCGCCGGCGATCGCGCACACTCCTGACGCCAGCCCGTCGACGCCGTCGGAGAAGTTGACCGCGTTCATGATCACGACGAGGCCCAGGACGGTCAGCGGCACGGCCCAGTCGCCGAGGTCCACCCGGTGCAGGAGCGGCAGCGTGAACGTCTGCACCCGCCCGTCCGGCTGGTGGGCGATGTACCACGCCGCGGCCACCTGGCCGGCCAGCTTGACGCCGGCGGGCAGGTCGATCACGTCGTCGATGGCGCCGACGAGCATGATGAACGCGGCCGCGATGAGGATCGCGCGGTACGCCTCGCCGTGCGGCAGCCAGATCAGCGTCGAGACGAGCACGCCGGCGTAGATGGCCAGCCCGCCGAGCCGCGGCGTCGGCCGGTCGGACAGGCCGCGCTCGCGCGGCTCGTCCATGGCGCCCACGCGCCGTGCCAACCGCGAGGTCAGGGGCGTGAGGAGGGCGGTGACGCCCGCTGCCACGAGCCCAGCGAACAGCGCGTCCAGGCCGGTGCGGGGCACGAGCCTTAGTCTGCCAGCGCATGCGGATATGGGTCGACCTCACCGCCTCGGCGCACCCGATCGTCATGCGGCCGATCGTCGACCGACTGCGCAAGCGCGGGCACGAGGTGGACATCACCGCGCGCGACTACGCCCAGACGCTCGAGCTGTGCCGCATCCACGGCCTCGACGTCGAAGTGTTCGGCGCGCACGGCGGCGCGACGCGCACCAAGAAGCTCGGCGCGCTGCTGTCGCGCACCCGCGCGCTGCGGCGCTGGGCGAAGAAGCGCGACTTCGACCTCGCGGTCGCGCACGGGTCGAACGACCTCGCCCTCGTCGCACGGTCGCTGCGGATCCCCGCGGTGGACACGTTCGACTACGAGTGGGCCACCGTCCAGCACACGATCGGCTGTCGCCTGGCGCGCCGCGTGATCGTCCCCGAGGCGATCCCGCCCGAGCGCCTGCGCCGCTACGGCGTCTCGGACGGAAAGCTCGTGCAGTACCCGGGCCTAAAGGAGGAGTACTACCTCTCGGACTTCGAGCCCGACCGGTCGCTGCTCGACACCCTCGGGATCGACCCGGCGCGCGTCACGGTGATCGTGCGCCCGCCGCCCGACGTCTCGCTCTATCACCGCAAGTCCAACCCGCTGTTCCCGCAGGTGCTCGAGCACCTTGGCTCAGACGACGGCGTCCACGCGGTCGTCCTGCCGCGCACCCAGGCCCAGCGCCAGTACGTGCGCGAGCTCGGGCTGCCGTCGGTGATCGTGCCGGAGGGCGCGATCGACGGCCGCAGCGCGGTCGCCATGGCAGACCTGGTCGTCTCCGCGGGCGGCTCGATGAACCGCGAGGCCGTCGCGCTCGGGACCCCCGTGTACACCACGTACGGCGGGCGCCTGGGCGGCGTCGACGAGATGCTGATCCGCACCGGCGCGCTGCGCCCGCTCACCGACCCACGGGCGATCGAGCTGATCAAGCGCCCCGACCACCAACCAACCGAACGGCGCGATCCGGGGCTCCTGGTAGACATGATCCTCGGAGCCGTCGCGTGAGCATCCTCCAGTTGCGCAGCCGCCCAGAGCCACCGACCGCAGCCGGGGCACACAAGGCCGAAGGCCTTGGGTCCGAACAGCCTCCGGCGCGGCTGGTCCACTCCCGCACGCTCGCCGACCGCTACGAGGCGCTCGCCGACCACCCGTTCGAGCGCCGCCGGGTCGACGGCATCCTGCGCGCGCTGGACGTCGCGATCGCGGGCACGGTGCTCGTCGTGGCGTCCCCGATCCTGATGCTGATGGCCGGCGCCGTGGCCCTGACCTCCGGCCGCCCGGTGCTCTACCGCGGCCCGCGCGTGGGCCGCGCCGGGCGGATCTTCACGATGTACAAGCTGCGCACGCTGCGGCCCCAGGCCGAGGAGCGCATCGGCCACCTCCAGGACGTCGCGCTCGACGAGGTCACCGCCTCGGAGCACACGCCGATCGGCCGCGCGCTGCGCGCCACCCAGCTCGACGAGCTGCCCCAGCTCTGGAACGTGCTGCGCGGCGACATGTCGATCGTCGGCCCGCGCCCGATCCGGCCGATCTTCTTCGAGGAGCTGATCGACGAGCTCCCGCAGTACTGGCAGCGCCTGGTCGTCCGCCCGGGCCTGACCGGATTCGCGCAGCTGCGCATGCGCCGCGAGATGACCTGGGCCGAGAAGCTGGCCCACGACCTCGAGTACCTCGCCGATCGCTCGGTCCCGCTGTACGTGCGGATGGTGTTCGCGACGATCGTGCGGATCGCGGTGCGAGTGGTGCGCGAGGTGCCGGCGGCGCTGGCCGGGCGCGGCCAGGCCTAGGCCGTGTGCGGGATCGCCGGGCTGGCGGCGCTCGACGGCGGCGGCGGTGGACCCCGCTCCGCTGGAGCGCATGCTCGCAGCGCTCGCCCATCGCGGCCCCGACGACGAGGGCCGCTGGGTCCAGGGACCGGTCGCGCTGGGCAACCGCCGTCTGTCGATCATCGATCTGGACGGCGGCCACCAGCCGATGGCCTCCGAGGACGGTCACGTCGTCTGCATCCAGAACGGCGAGATCTACAACCACGTCGAGCTGCACGAGGAACTCGAGCGCCTCGGCCACCGCTTCGCCACCCGCTCCGACACCGAGGTCCTGCTGCACGGCTACGAGGCCTGGGGCGACGGGCTGCTCGAGCGTCTACGCGGCATGTTCGCGATCGCGCTGTGGGACAGCCGCGAGCGCCGGCTGCTGCTGGCCCGCGATCGCTTCGGAATCAAGCCGCTGTACTGGAGCACCGCGGGCGGCGTGCTCGCGTTCGCCTCCGAGCTGAAGGCGCTGCGCCACGTGCCCGGGATCGGCTCGGAGCTCGATCCGGACGCGCTGGAGGCCTACCTGGCCTTCAACGCGATCCCCGCCCCGCTGTCGATCTTCCGCGACGTGCGCAAGCTCGGGCCCGGCGAGCTGCTCGAGTGGCGGCCGGGGGCCGAGCCGGTCGTGCGCCGGTGGTGCCGCGTGAGCCCGGCAAACGCGAACGCGCTGCGCCGCGAGCCCGAGGCCAACCTCGCCGACGAGCTGCGCGCCCGGCTGCGCGACTCGGTCCGCGCCCACCTCGTCTCCGACGTGCCGGTGGGCGTGTTCCTCTCGGGCGGCGTGGACTCCGGCACGCTCGCCGCGCTGGCGGCCGAGGAGACGCCGGGCCAGATCTCCACGTTCTCGATCGGCTTCGAGGAGCAGTCCTTCGACGAGCTGGAGCTGGCGCGGCTCGTGGCGGACCGCTACGGCACCGACCATCACGAGCTGGTCGTACGGGTGGGCGGGGCGAGGTCATCCAGCTGCTGCCCGAGATCGTCGACGCTTTCGACGAGCCGTTCGCGGACTCGTCCGCGCTGCCCACCTATCTGGTTTCGCGGCTCGCGGCCGAGCACGTCAAGGTCGCGCTCTCCGGCGAAGGCGGCGACGAGCTGTTCGGCGGCTACTACACCTACGTCGCCGACCTGCTGGCGCCGCGCCTGGCGCCGCTCGCGCGGCTCGCGCGCCCCTTGGTCGAGCGCGTGCCGTCGGGCTCGGGCCGCGTGTCGCTCGACTACAAGGCACGCCGGTTCGCCCGCGCCGCGCACCTGCCGCCGCTCGAGCGCCATCACGGCTGGCGGGAGATCCTCGCGCCGGAGCTGCGGGCCGAACTGCTCGACGGCCGGCTGTCGCGCGCGCCGGTCGATCCGCTCGACGCATGGCGGGCGCATTGGGCCGAGACCGAGGGCGCCGAGCCACTGGCGCGGCTGCAGGACCTCGACATCGGGCTCTACCTGCCCAGCGACCTGCTCGTGAAGACCGACCGCGCGTCGATGGCCCACTCGCTGGAGGCGCGCGTGCCGTTCCTCGACCCCGCGGTGGCCGAGTTCGCGCTTGCGCTGCCGACCGAGCACAAGGTGCGCCGGCTGCAGAAGAAGCGGCTGCTGCGCCGAGCGGTCGAGCCGCTGCTGCCACGCGAGGTGGTCCACGGCGCCAAGCGCGGCTTCTCGATTCCGGCGGCGGCCTGGTTGCGCGGCGAGCTTGCGCCCTTCGCGAGGGAGGTTCTCGGCCAGGCCGTGCTGGTCGACCGCGACGTCGCGCTGCGGTTGCTCGACGAGCACATAGCGCGCCGCGACGATCACTCCCGGCCGCTGTGGGGCCTGCTGTGCCTCGAGCTGTGGCGGGAGCGCCAGGGCGCGTGAGGATCCTGATCGTCAGCCAGATGTGGCCGGGGCCACAGGACCCGGACCTGGGCGCGTTCGTCGCGCAGGTGGCGCGCGAGCTCGAGACGCTCGGCCACGACGTCGACCACGCCGTCCTGGACCGGCGCGGCGGCCCGCCGACGAAGTACCTGGTGCTGGCGGCCCGCGCCGCGCGCCGGCCGCGACCCGACGTGGTCTTCGCGCACTTCCTCGTCCCGGCCGGGCTCGCCGCGCTGCTCGCCGTGCGCGCGCCGCTGGTGGTCATGGCCCACGGCCAGGACGTGGCCAACGCCGAGCGCCTCGCGCCGATCCGCGCGCTGACGCGGCTCGTGGTCCGCCGCGCCGCCGGCGTGATCGCCAACTCGGCGCACCTCGCCGGCCGGCTCGAACGCCTGACCGGTGTGACCGCGAACGTCATCGACTGCGGCGTGGACATGGAGGCCTTCTCCCCCGGCGGGCCGGCGGCCGACTGGCCCGGCGAGCATCCGCGGTTCCTCTGCGTCGGCTCGCTCGTCGAGCGCAAGAACGTCGTCCGGCTGGCCGACGCGTTCGCCCTTCTCGGAAGCGGCTCGCTCGTCTACGTCGGCGACGGCCCGCTGCGCGGCGAGCTCGAGGGGCGCGCCGGCGTCCACCTCGCCGGCCGCGTGCCGCACGCCGACGTGCCGCGCTGGATCGCCGCCTGCGACGTGCTCTGCCAGCCATCGCTGCTCGAGCCGTTCGGCCAGGCCGCGCTCGAGGCGATGGCGATGGAGCGCTCGGTGGTCGCGACACGCGAGGGCGGCCCGCCGGAGTTCGTCTCGCCGGAGGCGGGCGTCCTGGTCGACCCGCTCGACACCGCCGCGATCGCCGACGGGATGCGGCGCGCGGCCGATCTGCCCTCGCCGAACCGCGCGGCGCGCGAGGCAGCCTCCGAGCACGACGTCCAAAGCCGCGCAAAGCTGATGGAAGCTGTCCTGGCGAGTGCCGCCGCGCCAGGACACTGATTTTTTACCTCGGACTCAGGCCGAAGCGCGAACCTGCACCTGTCGTTAGTCCCCCAACGACACAGGGAGGAGCGGCTACATGCCAAGGATCATCGTGCAGGCAGAAGACCCTGCGCAGGAAGTCGTGCTGTGGGAGCGCGTGGGCGCCGACGATTTCGACGCCGAGCATTTCCGGCGTTGCCTATGCGACCGGATCGCCTGGGCAGTGCAGGACGCCGAGCAGGTCCAGTCCGCCCGGGTGCTGCCCGAGTCGGTCGACGAGGATCGCGAGCGATACGCACGCGACCGCTCGCCGGATCCCGTATACGCCTAGCCGAGCGCTACTGCGGCGCCGGTCGTCAGCTGCTCGTAGAGCGGGTGACGGTCGGCGATCGCGGTGACGCGCTCGGCCAGCTCGGCGCGACGCGCGTCGAACTCCGGCGTCAGCGCGACGGCGATGATCTCGCCGACCTCGCGCAGATCCTCGACGGACAGGCCGCGCGTTGCGAGCGCGGGCGTGCCGATCCGCAGTCCCGACGACACCGCCGGCGGGCGGGGATCGAACGGAACGGCGTTGCGGTTGACGGTGATGCCGACGTCGTGCAGCCGATCCTCGGCCTGCTTGCCGTCGAGCTCTGACTCGCGCAGGTCGCAGAGGACGAGGTGCACGTCCGTGCCGCCGGTCAAGACGTTGACCCCGTGGCCGCGGGCGGGTGGGGACAGAAGCTCGTCGGCGACGGCCTTGGCGCCGTCGACCGTTCGCTGCTGACGCTCGCGGAACGCCTCGGTCGCCGCGATGCGCAGCGCGACCGCCTTGCCCGCGATGACGTGCTCGAGCGGCCCGCCCTGCTGACCGGGGAAGACGGCCGAGTCGATCTTCTTGGCGAGCTCTTCCCGGCAGAGGATCATGCCGCCGCGCGCGCCTCCGAGCGTCTTGTGGATCGTGGTCGTGACGACGTCGGAGTACGGGACCGGGTTGGGATGCAGGTCGGCGGCGACGAGGCCGGCGAAGTGGGCCATGTCGACCATCAGCAGCGCGCCGACCTCGTCGGCGATCTCCCTGAAGCGCTCGAAGTCCAGGAAGCGCGGATAGGCCGACCAGCCGGCGAGCACGAGCTTCGGCTTGCGCTCGCGGGCGATGCGGGCGACCTCGTCCATGTCGATCAGGCTCGTCTCGCGGTCGACCTCGTACGGCGCGATGTCGTACAGCCGCCCGGACACGTTGATCTTCATGCCGTGCGTGAGGTGGCCGCCGTGCGGCAGCGCGAGCCCGAGGATCGTGTCGCCCGGCTCGAGCAGCGCGTGGTAGACGGCGGCGTTGGCCTGGGCGCCGGCGTGAGGCTGGACGTTGGCGTGCTCGGCGCCGAAGAGCTCCTTGGCGCGGTCGATCGCCAGCTGCTCGGAGACGTCGACGTGCTCGCAGCCGCCGTAGTAGCGGCGGCCGGGGTAGCCCTCGGCGTACTTGTTGGTCAGCACGCTGCCCTGGCACTCGAGCACGGCCTGGGGTACGAAGTTCTCGCTGGCGATCATCTCCAGCGTGTGCTGCTGGCGCTCGAGCTCGAGGCGCAGGACGTCGGCGATCTCAGGGTCCACCTCGGCGAGGGGCCGGGTGAAGAAGTCGGCGGGCAGGTCGGTCATGGGCGTTCCCTCCTCGTCACTGCATGGGGTGCCCAGGCGCGCGGCGAGTCTGGAGCCGCCGCTTCCCGGAGGTCTGTTCCTCCCGAGGCGCCAGTCACGGCGGCTGAACCGAATGTACCAGCGCCGAGCTCAGCGGCGCTCGACCTCGCTGATCAGCTCGACCCGCTGCTCGTGACGGCCGCCCTCGAACGCCGTGTCGAGGAAGGTCTCGACGATCGCATCGGCGAGCTCGGCGCCGATCCGCCGGCCTGAGAGGGTCAGGACGTTGACGTCGTTGTGGCGGCGCGCGAGCGACGCCTCGCCGACGTCGTGGGCGTTGACCGCCCGGACGCCGTCGACCTTGTTGGCGACGATGTTCACGCCGACACCCGAGCCGCACACCAGGACGCCGCGCTCGGCCTCGCCGTCGGCGACCATCCGCGCGGCGGGCTCCGCGAACAGCGGGTAGTCCGTCGACTCCTCGGAGTCGGTGCCGACGTCTACGACCTCGTGGCCCGCGGCGCGCAGCGCCTCGGCGACGTGGCCCTTGAGCTCGAAGCCCGCGTGGTCAGACCCCATTGCGATGCGCACGCGCCAGATCCTCCATTCCGTCGTCCATGGTCCGCACGGGCGCGTAGCCGAGCTCGGTCCGCGCCCGCGTGATGTCGATGGTGCACTCCTGCGAGGCCAGCCAGTACGCAAGTCGCGTGACCGGCGGCTGGCCGGGCAACGGCAGCATGCGCCACGCGGTCTCGCCCACCGCCGCGACGGCGCCCGCCACCTGGGCCGGCACGTTCTTGTCGGGCAGGGCGACGTCCTGGGTCGCCAGCAGGCGCTCCATGAAGTCTCTGAAGACCACCGGCTCGCCGTCGGTGACGAAGTAGACGCCGCCGGGCGCGCCGCGCGTGGCCCCGAGCCACAGCCCCTCGACCACGTTGTCGACGTGTGTCGTCGACGTCAGGTGCCGGCCGCCGCCGATCCAGGCCCACCGCCCGCGCTGCGCCTCATGGCGCACCGCGGGCAGGATCGTGGTGTCGCCCACGCCCCAAACGAGCCGCGGCCGCACGACCACGGTCTCGAATCCGTCGCCGCCGGCCTTCAGGACGGCCATCTCCGCCTGCGCCTTGGTCGCGCTGTAGAGCGCGCGCGAACGCGGCTGCAACGGTGCGCGCTCGTCGACGGCGACGAGCGGCTTGCCGCGCATCAGCGCCGCCTCGGTGCCGACGTGCACGAACCGCCGAACGCCCGCGCCGCGGCTCGCCGCCAGCGCGTTGCGGGTGCCGCCGACGTTGCCGCGCTCGAAGTCCTTGCGGCTCCCCCAGTCGCCCAGGTGCGCCGCGGCATGAAAGGCGAGCTCGCAGCCGGCTGCGCCATCGCGCATCGCGTCGACGTCGTCGAGATCCCCGCGGACGGGCTCCGCACCGCGGTCGGCGACGGTCGCCGCCGAGCCCTCCGATCGCGCAAGCGCGCGAACCGCCCAGCCCTCGCCCAGCAGGCGCCTGATCAGCGCGCCGCCGATGAACCCCGAACCGCCCGTCACGAACGCGGTGGGCATCGCGTGAGCCTAGTGTCGTGATTCGGAAGTTCGGTCACTAGAGAGCGGCCGCCACCGTCGTCGCGGGCACGGCGCCCTCGCGCACGATCGACCACTCGCCCGTTTCTTCGTAAGACGACAGATCGATCACCGTCGACGCGACGCCCGGCAGCTCGCCGGCGTCGAGCACGAGGTCGGCGCCGGCGCGGATCGAGTCGGGCACCGCGTCGAGGCTGCGAGCGTCGGGGCCATCCGCATGGTTGGCGCTCGACTGCAGGACGGGGCGGCCGACGGCCGCGAGGGCCGGCAGGTCGGGGACCCGCAGGCCCAGGATCGCACCGCCGCCCGCGAGCGGAAACCGGCGGTCGGGGTCGGGTACCAGCAGCGTGACGGCGCCGGGCAGCAGGGCGCGGGCCGCGGCCGCCGTCCGCGTGCCGAGCTCCGCTACCGCAGGCTCGACCGCGAAGTACATGACCGCGGCGGGCTTGTCGGCGGCCCGGCCCTTCAGCGCGTAGAGCCGCTCGACGGCGGCGGGGGCGTGGGGATCGCAGGCGAGGCCATAGACGGTGTCGGCGCCGAACAGCACCACGCCGCCCTCGGCCACACAGCGCTCGAACTCCGTGCTCAGCGCCACGCGACGACCACCCGCTCGATGCCCGCCAGGTCCTCGCGCAGCTCGGTGCGCCCCCATCCGCTCCGCGCGGCCTGCGCCGCCACCGCCGGCGCCTGCCCCGCTCCCACCTCGACGATCAGCAGCGGCGCGCGCACCTCCTCGACCAGGCGCCGCAGCACGTCGAGTCCCTCGGGTCCCGCGAGCAGCGCCCCCGTGGGCTCGTGGCGCACTTCGGGGGCCAGGGCGTCACCGGTGGCCACGTAGGGCGGGTTGGAGACGACGACGTCCCACTCGCCGGGCGCCACGAGGTCGGCCGACACCCAGTCGACGCTCAACCCCAGCCGCTCGCCGTTGGCGCGCGCCACCTCCAGCGCGTCGGCGGACACGTCGCTTCCCGTCACCCGCAGGTCCGGCCGCTCGTCGGCGAGCGCGAGCGCGATCGCGCCGCTGCCAGTGCCCACGTCGAGCACGCGGGCGCCGCGCGGAGCGAGCTCGACCGCCGCCTCGACGACGTGCTCGGTCTCGGGCCGCGGCACCAGCACGCGCCGGTCGACCTCGAGGTCGAGGTGCCGAAAGCCACGCCGGCCGACCAGGTAGGCCACCGGCTCGCGCTCCACCGAGCGGCGGCGGACGAGGTCCTGATACGCGCGCACCGCCGGGCCCTCGACGACGAGGTCGGGATCGGAGAACAGGGCGGCGCGCTCGACGCCCAGGACGTGGGCCAGCAGCAGCTCGGCGTCCAGGCGCGGCGTGTCGGACCCACCGGCGCCGATCGCCGTGGCCGCCCCTTCGAGCGCGTCGCGCACGCTCGCTCCCCGCACGGTCGTTACGCGGTGGCGCCCGACTGCGCCTCGAGCTTGAGCCGCCGCTCCTCCGCCTGAAGTGCGTCGGTGAACTCGCCGAGGTCGCCCTCGAGCACCTGCGGGAGGTTGTGCTTGGTCAGCTTGACCCGGTGGTCGGTGACCCGGCCTTCCTGGAAGTTGTAGGTGCGGATCTTCTCCGCGCGGTCGCCGGTGCCCACCTGCGAGCGCCGGTCGGCGGCGAGCTCGGCCTGCTGCTCGGCCAACGCATGGTCGTACAGGCGCGCGCGCAGGACGCGCATCGCCTTCTCGCGATTCTGCAGCTGGCTCTTCTCGTCCTGCATCGCGACCACGACGCCCGATGGCTTGTGGGTGATCCGCACCGCCGAGTCGGTGGTGTTCACCGACTGCCCGCCCGGCCCGGTGGACCGGTAGACGTCGATCTGCAGGTCGTTGGGGTCGATCTGCACGTCGACCTCCTCGGCCTCGGGCAGGACGGCCACCGTCGCGGTCGACGTGTGGATGCGGCCCTGGGATTCCGTGGCGGGCACGCGCTGGACCCGGTGGGTGCCGCCCTCGTGCTTGAACACCGAGTAGGCGCCGTCGCCCTTGATCGCGAAGGAGTACTTGCCCTCGCTGGCCTCCAGCGGCTCGGCCTTGTAGCCGCGGCCCTCCGCGTACTTGCTGAGCATCCGGTAGACGTCGCCGGCCCACAGGCTGGCCTCCTCGCCGCCGGCTCCGCCCTGGATCTCGATGATCACGTCCTTGTCGTCGGCCGGGTCGCGCTCGACCATCGCCAGGCGCAGCTCCTCCTCCAGGCGCTCGCGCTCGGTGCGCGCCGCCTCGAGCTCCTCGCGCATCTCCTCGCCCTCGTCGACCAGTTCGCGCGCCCCCTCCTCGTCGCTGCGCGCGTGGCGCCACTCGGCGGCGAGCTTCGAGGCGGCCTCGAGCTGGCGGTACTCGCGGCCCACCTCGGCAGCACGGCGGCGGTCACCCAGAACCTCGGGGTCGGACATCAGCTTCTCCAGCTCGGCGAACCGCTGTTCGATCTGTTCGACGAGGCCCTCGATCATCGCTCCGAGCGTACTGTCCGCGCCGGTAGGGTCGGCCTGTGGAGCGCTTCCGGACGATCCTCGAGCCGTTCCGCATCCACTCGGTCGAGCCGATCCGGATCACCACCCGCGAGGAGCGCGAGGCGGCGCTCGCCGAGGCGGGCTTCAACCTCTTCGGTCTGCGCAGCCAGGACGTGCTGATCGACCTGCTGACGGACTCGGGCACGGGGTCGATGAGCGCCGAGCAGTGGGCGGGAATCCAGCGCGGCGACGAGAGCTACGCGGGCTCGCCGTCGTGGTTTCGCTTCC
Source organism: uncultured Actinomycetes bacterium (assembly GCA_963825415.1). Lineage (GTDB taxonomy): Bacteria > Actinomycetota > Thermoleophilia > Solirubrobacterales > Solirubrobacteraceae > BP-464. The sequence continues at coordinate 78,373 of CAWGTD010000014.1, forward strand.
GCGACGCGGTCCGCGAGCTGTTCGCCTTCGAGCACGTCATCCCGACCCACCAGGGCCGTGCCGCCGAAGGATCCTCTTCAGCGTGCTGGGCGGGCCGGGCCAGGTGATCCCCAACAACACGCACTTCGACACGACGCGCGCCAACGTCGAGTTCACCGGCGCCGAGGCCATCGACCTGCCGATCGCCGAGGCGCGCGAGCCGTCCTTCGAGCACCCCTTCAAGGGCAACATGGACGTCGTCGCGCTCGACGATCTGCTCGCCAGGCGCAGCGCCGACGTGCCGGTCGTCTTCGTCACGATCACCAACAACTCCGGCGGCGGCCAGCCGGTGAGCCTGGAGAACCTGCGCGCCGTGCGGGAGGTGTGCGACCGGCACGGCGTGCCGCTGTTCCTCGACGCCTGTCGCTTCGCCGAGAACGCATGGTTCATCCGCGAGCGCGAGCCCGGTTACGCCTCGGTGCCGGTCGCCGACATCGTGCGCGAGATCGAGCGCGCTGGCCGACGGCATGACGATGTCGGCCAAGAAGGACGGCCTGGCCAACATCGGCGGATGGCTGGCGCTCCACGACGCAGCGCTCGCCGAGCGGTGCCGCAACCTGCTGATCCTCACCGAGGGCTTCCCGACCTACGGCGGCCTCGCGGGCCGTGACCTCGAGGCGATCGCGCAAGGGCTGCGCGAGGTGATCGACCACGACTACCTGCGCTACCGGATCGGCTCGACCGCCTACCTCGGCGACGCGCTGCACGAAGCCGGCGTTCCGGTCATGCGACCCAGCGGCGGCCACGCCATCTACCTCGACGCCCGCGCGCTGCTACCCCACGTGCCGCCGCTCGAGTACCCGGGCCAGGCGCTGGCGTGCGCCCTGTACGTCGAAGGCGGCATCCGCGGCTGCGAGATCGGCACGGTCATGTTCGGGCGACAGCCCGACGGTTCCGAGAGCCCCTCGGCCCTGGATCTCGTGCGCCTGGCGATCCCGCGGCGGACCTACACCCAGAGCCACGTCGACTACGTGATCGAGGTCGTCCGCTGGGTGGCCGAACGGGCGACCGAGCTGCGCGGTCTGCGGATCGTCTCCGAGCCGCCCGCGCTGCGGCACTTCACGGCGCGCTTCGAACCGCTCTGACACCGTCCGGCCTTCGGCCGGGAGGGGCCCACCCTCTAGGCGACGACTTCGATGCCGACGAGGTCGTCCTCGGTGAGGGACCCGAAGTCCTCCACGGCGAGAACCGCCTCCATCGCCGCGATGGCGACCGCGAGCTGTGAGAGATCGGGCTCGCGGGTGGTCAGCAACTGCAGCTTCATGCCCGGCCACATCAGAGCGCGAACCCACGACCGCGTGCGGTTGCGGCCGGCGAACTTGATCAGCTCGAACGAGATGCCCGCGATCAGCGGCACGCCCAGGATGCGCGTGATCATCAGCAGATACCAGGCCGGCAGTCCGATCGGCGCGAAGACGAAGATGGCGACGATCATCACCACGAGCAGGAAGCTGGTTCCGCAGCGCGGGTGCAGGCGCGAGAAGCGCTGGGCGGTCGCCGGCTCGAGCGGCAGGCCGGCCTCGAAGCAGGAGATCGTCTTGTGCTCGGCGCCGTGGTACTCGAAGACGCGGCGCAGGTCGCGCATCCGCGAGAGCAGCCACAGATAGCCGAGGAAGATGGCGGTGCGCAGGATGCCCTCGACGAGCCAGAAGAGGAACGACGAGCCCAGCTCGTCCTTGATCAGGCTGGTCAGGCCGACCGGCAGCAGGAAGAAGAGGCCGATGCCCAGCATGAGCGCGACGATGATCGTCCCGGCCCACATGCCGCCGGAGATCTCGCCCTCCTCCTCCGGAATCTGGGCGTTGGCCGAGATCCCCAGCGCCTTGAAGCCGATCGCCAGCGACTCGCCCAGCGCGACGACGCCGCGGATGATCGGCAGGCGCAGGACGCGGTGGCGCTTGAGCACCGAGGTCAGCGGAAACGACTGCACCTCGATCTCGCCGAGGGCGGCCTCTTCGCCGTCCAGGCCGCCGGGCCGCATCTGTTCGGGCAACGGCTTGCGAACCGCGACGGCCCACGAGGAGACGCCGCGCATCATCACGCCTTCGAGGACGGCCTGGCCGCCCACCGGCGCGTCGCGTTGGGCCTCGAGGGTGCCCGGGCCCTCGGCAGCCACGATCGTTCGCCTCGGCTAGCGCCGGGGAGGTGGGTTGCGTTTCGCCGCCGCGGCCTGGCGGCGCTTGAAGCGTTCGACGCGCCCGCCGGTGTCGACCAGCTTCTGCCGGCCGGTGTAGAACGGGTGGCAGTTCGAGCAGATCTCGACGTGGATGTCGGCCTGTGTCGAGCGAGTCGTGAACTCGTTACCGCACGTGCAGCGGACGTGGGCCTCGACGTATTCGGGGTGGATTCCTGTCTTCATCGCTCGATCCAGTCTACCGCCGGGTCAGGCCGACTCGAACGGGCACGAACGCACGACCGAGTCGTCGGTCTCGCGTGCCTCGTCGACCGCATCGGTCGTGTCGATCTCGACGCGGATGAGCTCCCCCGGCGTGCAGCGGCCGCCGGCCGCGACGACCGTGCGCGTCCCGTGGGCGGCGAGCCCGTCGACGCGCGTGTCGGCCACGGTGCCGCCCACGGCCAGCGACACCAGGAACGGCCCGGCGTCCGAGCGCCCCTCGTTGTGCACGTCGACGAGATAGGAGCCGTCGGGAGCGGCGCGCAGGTCGCCCACCCGCAGGTCCGCGCGCGGATCGGGCTGCCGGCAGGACTCGCTGGCGCGCTTCGCGGTGCGCACCAGGTCGCCGTCGGCGTCGTACCAGCGGAACCGAACCACGGCGCGGTAGACGGCCGGTGCGACGAGCTGCTCGACGCGCTTGGTGAAGATGAACCCGGAAGCGCCCGACCGGCTCGAGCGCTCCCACTGGCCCCACTTGGGCAGGGCCACATGGGCGTAGCCGAGCCCGGCGGCGCGGCGCTGGTAGAGGTCGAAGCGCATCTCCATGCGCGCCGTGTCGGCGCCCGCCGGCATCGAGCCGGTGAAGACCGCGTACCGGTCGGCCGCGTCCTCTCCGGTGTGGCACGAGGCAAGGCGCGCGTCGAGGGCCGGCCGCTCGGGAGTGCGGTCGAGCGGGGACGCGGAAGCCCCGGCCGGCAGGACCGCGCCCAGGGCGAACAGGATGGCTGCAGAGCGGCGCATCGCCCCGGAAACCCCTGCGCGCGGCCAAGGTTGCGCGCTAGGTGATCTGGTAGAGCGGCCCGTCGCCGCCCTCGGGCGTCGGTCAGCCGCCCGCCCTTGGCGGTGATCGCCCCGCACTGCACGCAGTTGGTGTAGTTGACGATCACGTCGACGTCGCCGGTCTCCGGCGCGTCCTCGGGGATCTCGTAGACCCCCGCCGGGCACATCCAGCGCCACGTCTCGGCGATCTCGCGCGGCACGTGCTTCTGCAGACGGATGTGGTTGGGCGCGTCGTCGCGCGTCGCGTTGCCGGTGATGTAGACCGACGAGAGCTTGTCGAACGTGTACTTGCCGTCGGGCTTGGGGTACCTGGCGGCGGTGTCGCCGACGAACATCTCCTTGTCGTCGTTGCGATGCCACGACCAGCGGCCGCCCGGGAACCGCCCCTTGGTGGCGATCATCAGGTTGACCAGCGGCCCGCCCGCCAGGAAACCGCGCTGGAAGGGCTGGCGCGTGTTGCGCACCTGCCAGAGCTCCTTGCCGATCGAGGACTCCTCGACGGCCTGCTCGTAGGGCGAGAAGTCGCTGCCGCCGGCCTTCAACGCGGCGTAGATCGCCTCGGCGGCCAGGATGCCCGACTTGATGCAGTGATGGACGCCCTTCAGCGCGACGGTGTCGACCATGCCGGCGCTGTCGCCGACGAGCAGCGCGCCGGGCATCGTCAGCTTGGGCATCGACCAGTAGCCGCCGCCGGGCAGCGCCTTGGCGCCCCAGGCGACGCGCTCGCCACCCTCGAGGATCTCCTTGACCAGCGGGTGCAGCTTGAAGAGCTGGAGCAGGTCGTGGGCAGAGGTGGTCGCGTCGGCGTACTCGAGGTCGATGACGAAGCCGATCGAGACGAGGTCCTCGCCCTTGTCGTTCTTCATCGGGTAGATCCAGGTGCCGCCGATCTGGCCGTACTTCGGCGAGAGCTTCAGCGGCCACGGCCCGATGGTGTGGATGAGCCGGTTCAGCGGCTTGGGGACCTTCCAGACCTCCTTGACGCCGAGCTCCCAGACCTGCGGCTCGCGGCCTTCGGCGAGGTCGAACTCGCGGATCGCCGCGCCTGTCAGATGGCCCCAGCAGCCCTCGGCCAGCACCGTCGCCTTGGCGGTGATGTCGGTGCCCGGCTCGAAGTTGCCCAGCGGCTCGCCGTCCTTGCCGCGGCCCTTGTCGCCGGAGCGGACGCCGTGCACGCGACCGTCCTCGACGAGCAGCTGCGTGGCCGACGTCTCGGTGAGGACGTAGGCACCGCCCTCCTCGGCCTGCTGCTGCTGGAAGCGGTTGAGCGCCGCCACCGAGATGACCTCGTTGCCGTGGTTCTTGAACGGCGGCGGCGGCGGGATGCGGATCGAACGCTTGGCGGTCGGCGTGAGGTAGACGGCCTCCTTGGTGACCTCGCCGAACGCGAAGCCCTTGGCGCGCCACTCCTCCCGGGACATGTCGGGGTAGAGCTCCTGCAGCGGCCCGGGGCGCATGACGGCGCCCGACAGGTTGTGCCCGCCGCACGTCTTGGCCTTCTCGATGATCGCGACGGGCACCTCGCCGAGCTGCTCGAGCAGCTCGGGATCGTCGCCCAGCAGCTGCAACAGCCGGTTGGCCGTCGCCAGGCCGGCGGTGCCACCACCGACGATGGCGACGCCGACCTCGATGCGCTCGTCGGAGGCGTCGAGCTCGCGCTTGACGAACTCCTTGACCGAATCGACCGGCGGCGGGAACGCGCTGGGTGCAGCTGTCCCGTTACGGCTGCTCGTTCCGGCCACCTGGATTCAGCTTCCCTTCTTGGCCTTGATGGCCTCGGTGAGCTTGGGCAGGATCTTGTTGAGATCGCCGACGATGCCCAGGTCGCAGAACTCGAAGATCGGGGCGTTTGCATCCTTGTTGATCGCCACGATGTTCTCGGAGTTCTGCATGCCGACCTTGTGCTGGATCGCGCCGGAGATGCCCGCCGCGAGGTACAGCTTCGGCGCGACCGTCTTGCCGGTCTGGCCGATCTGCGCGGCGTAGGGGTACCAGCCGGCGTCGACCACCGCGCGGGTGGCGGCGACGGCGCCGCCGAGCGCGTTGGCGAGCTGCTCGCAGAGCTCGAAGCCCTCGGGCTTGCCGAGGCCGCGGCCGCCGGCGACGAGGTAGTCGGCGTCCTCGATGTTGACGTCGGCGCCGCGCTGCTCGCCGCGCTGGACCATCGTGGTCTGGCCGACCTGGGGCGAGAGCTCGACCTGGACGTCCTCGACCTCGGCGGCGCCTCCGGACTCGGCCATCTCGAACGCGTTGAGGCGCCCGATGATGATCCCGCGGTCCTTGTAGCGCGACGTGGAGATCGAGGAGTCGCCGAGGATCGGGCGCTCGGCCACGAGCTTGCCGTCCTCGACGTTGACCTGCGTGACCTCCATCGTCACGCCGGCGTCCAGGCGCGCGGCCAGGCCGGCGCCGATCTCGAAGCCGAGCAGACCGCCGCCGAACAGCGCGTAGTCGTAGCCGTTGGCCTCGAACAGGTGGGCCATCGCGTCGACGACCGGCTCGCCGAGACCCTCGGGCGCCTCGACGCGGAAGACCTTCGTCGCGCCGTACTTGCCGAGCGACGACGCGGCGTCGTCGGAAATCGACTCGCCGACGACGACGGCGTGCGCCTCGGTGCCGAGCTCCTGGGCGAGCTTGGCCGCCTCGGAGACGGCGCCCAGCGAGTTCTTGTTGATTGCGCCCTCGTGGTGCAGGGCGAAGGTCAGGATGCCGGGCATGTCTAGATCAACTTCCTTTCATCAAGCCATGCGACGACCTTCTCGACCGTCTCGTTGGTGTCCTCGTCCTCGATGATCGTGCCGCCTTCCTTCTGCGGGGGCGCCTTGAAGTCGCCACAGCTGACCTTCGAGCCGGCCTCGCCGACGCGGTCGGCCTCGATGCCGGCGTCGCCGATCGCCTTGGTGTCCAGCGGCTTCTTCTTCGCGCCCATGATCGCCTTGAGCGACGGGTAGCGCGGCTCGTTGATCGCGTCTCCCACCGAGATGACGGCGGGGAGCTTGACCTCGACGGTGTCGTAGCCGTACTCGGCCTGGCGCTCGCAGCGCAGCGCGCCCTCGGAGGTGTCCATCTTGATCACCTGGGTGAGGGACGGCATGCCGAGATGCTCGGCCACGACCGCGCCGATCGTGTAGCACTCGCCGTCGTCTGACTGCTGGCCGAGCAGCACCAGGTCGGGGCTCTCGGTCTCCAGGACCTTGGCGAGGGCGTAGCCGGTGGCGGCGACGTCGGAGCCCGACAGGGCGGCGTCGGTGAGGTGCACCGAGCGGTCGGCGCCCAACGAGACCGCCTTGTGCAGCGCTCGGACGGCCGACTCGGGGCCCATGCTCACGGCGACGACCTCGTCGACCGTGACGGTGCCGCCCTCCTTGATCTGCATGGCCGCCTCGATGGCGTGGGTGTCATACGGGTTGAGGTTCTTCTCTCCGCTGCGGTCCATACGCCCCGACGACGCGTCGATGCGCTTCTGGACAGCGGCGTCCGGGACCTCTTTGACCAGGACGCAAATCTTCAAGTTCGGTGCCTCCTAAGGTTGGCCGGCCCGGAGGGGCTGCGGCCGTGTGACGGGGGTGATCCTATCCGATTGACTCGTCAGTCAATCGTCCTACAGCCCGGCGACGCAGCGGTTACGCGGCGTCCCGCGCCAGCACGCCATCCCGGATGAAGTCGATGATCTGCTGGGTCGGAGCGCCGGGCGTGAAGACCTCCGCCACCCCCAGCTCCTTGAGCTCGGGGATGTCGTCGGCGGGGATCGTCCCGCCGACCGTCACCAGCACGTCGTCGATCCCCTGTTCGCGGAGCAACGCCACGATCCGGGGGACCAGGGTCATGTGCGCACCCGAGAGGATCGAGAGCCCGACCGCGTCGGCGTCCTCCTGGATCACCGTCTCGACGATCTGCTCGGGTGTCTGGTGGAGGCCTGTGTAGATGACCTCCATGCCGGCGTCACGCAGCGCGCGGGCGATGATCTTCGCCCCGCGATCGTGGCCGTCGAGGCCAGGCTTGGCCACGACGACGCGGATCTTGCGGTTGGCCGACTCGGGCATGGCGCGCGGGATTGTACGGCCGTGGACCGCACTCCCGCGCGCGCACACCGACCTACTTGACGCGGAGCTTCATCTCCATGCCGGGGTGGATCGTGCAGACGATCGTGTAGAGGCCCCTGCGGGTGAAGCGCTTGCTGAACGTGCCGCTGCCCTTCGACCGCGAGTGGAACGTCACCGGGCCGCTCTCGCCGGTCACGTTGTGGCGCCGATGGCCGGTCCAGACCCACTTGACGGTCGAGCCCTTGCGGATCACAGCGCTGTGGGTTCCGCGAGCACTGACGAACCAGTCGTCGCCGAGCTTGACGGTGCGGGTGGCGGCGAGCGAGGTGGCGGCCAGGGCGCCGAGCAGGGCGACGGCAGCGAGCAGGGCGAGGTACTTGCGCATGGGCTGAATCGTTCTCCGATGTCGGGGGGTTCTAGAAGACGGGGGACTCGGTGTAGGAGCCGAAGACCTCTTGCAGCGCCTGCACGATCTCGCCTTCGGTGGCATGAACACGCGCGACGTCCAAAAGGGCCGGCATCAGGTTGACGTCCGGCTTGGCTGCCTGGTCCTTGAGGACGCCGAGAGCGGCCTCAACCTTCCCGGCGTCCCTTCGCGCGCGCAGAGCCTGCACGCGACCGATCTGCTTGCCCTCGAGATCGGGGTCGATGCGCAGGATCTCCAGCGGCTCCTCGTCCTCGTGGCGGTAGTCGTTGACGCCGACGACAATCCGCCGGCCGGAGTCGATCTCGGCCTGGAGCTCGTAGGCGGCGTCGGCGATCTCGCGCTGGGGGTAGTTGCGCTTGACGGCCTCGACCATCCCGCCGAGCTCGTCGATCTTGGCGAAGTAGTCGTAGGCCTGGCGCTCGAGCTCGTCGGTCAGCGACTCGACGAAGTAGCTGCCGCCCAGAGGGTCGATCGTGTTCGCCACGCCGGTCTCGTGGGCGATGATCTGCTGCGTTCGCAGCGCGATCCGAACCGCGTCCTCCGTGGGCAGCGCGAGCGCCTCGTCGTAGGAGTTGGTGTGCAGCGACTGCGTGCCACCCAGAACGCCCGCCAGCGCCTCGATCGCCGTGCGGACGATGTTGTTCAACGGCTGCTGGGCGGTCAGCGACACCCCCGCGGTCTGCACGTGGGTGCGCATCAGCCAGCTCTTGGGGTTGCGCGCGCCGAAGGTGTCCTTCAGCTCCCGGGCCCAGATGCGCCGCGCCGCGCGGTACTTGGCGATCTCCTCGAAGAAGTCGATCTGCGCGTTGAAGAAGAACGACAGCCTGGGCGCGAAGTCGTCGACGTCGAGGCCGCGGTCGACCGCCTGCTGGACGTAGGTCAGCCCGTCCTTGAGCGTGAAGGCGAGCTCCTGGCCGGCCGTCGAGCCCGCCTCGCGGATGTGGTAGCCGGAGATCGAGACCGGGTGCCAGCGCGGCATGTGGCCGCTGCACCACTCGATCATGTCCCCGAGCAGCCGCATCGCCGGGTCGATCGGGAAGCACCACTCCTTCTGGGCGATGTACTCCTTGAGGATGTCGGCCTGGATCGTCCCGCCGAGCCGCTCGGGCGGCACATCGGACTCCTCGGCCGCCACCACGTAGTAGGCGAGCATGATCGCCGCCGGTGCGTTGATCGTCATCGACACGCTGACCTTGCCGAGGTCGATCCCGGCGAACAGCGTCTCCATGTCGTCGACCGAGTCGATCGCGACGCCCTCGCGGCCCACTTCACCAAGCGACTTCGGGTGGTCGGAGTCGTGGCCCATCAGCGACGGCATGTCGAACGCCGTCGACAACCCGTCCTGGCCGTGGTCGAGCAGGTAGCGGAAGCGCTCGTTGGTCTCCTCGGCCGTACCGAACCCGGCGAACTGGCGCATCGTCCACAGCCGGCCGCGGTACATCGACGGATACACGCCGCGCGTGTACGGAAACTGGCCCGGCAGGCCGATCTGCTCTGCGTCGCCGACGTCGGCCTGGGTGTACAGCGGCCGGACCGGCTCCCCCGAGAGCGTCGTGAACGGCACATCGCGCTCGGGGGTGGCTCGATAGGCCTCCTCCCAGCCCTCGAGCGGGGTCTGCGTCGGCCGCGTCGCCATGTGGGAAGGGTAGCCGCGCCGGGGCTATTCGCCCCGGGCTGCCTCGCCGAGAAGGGCGCGCGCGATCACCAGGCGTTGGATCTCGCTGGTGCCTTCGTAGATCTCGGTGACCTTGGCGTCGCGGTAGTAGCGCTCGACGGGGAATTCGCGCGTGTAGCCGTAGCCGCCGAGGACCTGGATCGCCTCACCGGTGACCTCGCGCGCGGTGCGGGAGGCGAACAGCTTCGCCTGCGCGCCCTCGACGGTGTGGGGGCGCCCGGCCTCCTTGAGCGCCGCCGCCCGCCACGTCAGCGCGCGGGCGGCCTCGACGGCGGTCTGCATGTCGGCGAGCTTCTGCTGGATCGCCTGGTGTCCGCCGATCGGCTTGCCGAACGTGCGGCGCTCCTTTGCGTAGCCGACGGCGACGTCCAAGGCGGCCTGCGCGATGCCCACCGCCTGAGCCGCGATCCCGATCCGCCCGCCGTCCAACGTCGACAGAGCGATCCGCATCCCGGCGCCGGGAGAACCGAGGCGCTCGCCCGGCGTGGCGTCGAAGACGAGGTCCGCGGTCGAAGAGGAGTTCAGGCCCATCTTCTCCTCCTCCCTCGTCGCCTCGAAGCCTTCGGCGCCGCGGCGGACGACGAAGCACGACGGCTTGTCCGGATCGCGCGCAAAGACCAGGAACGTGTGGGCGTATGAGCCGTTGGTGATCCACTGCTTGCTGCCGGTGATGCGGTCGTCGGTGGCACGGGAAACCATCGCGCCGGCGTCGCTGCCGCTGCCGCTCTCGGTGAGCGCGAACGCCCCGAGCTCATGCCCCTGGGCGAGCGGCGGAACGAGGCGAGCTCGCTGCTCCTCGCTGCCGTTCGCGATCAACGGCAGCGTGCAGGCACTCGTGTGCACCGCGACGGTCACGCCGACGCCGGCGTCGCCGCGCGACAGCTCCTCGAGCACGAGCACATACGACAGGAAGTCCGCGCCCGCACCCCCGAGGTCCGCCGGAACGCATACGCCCATCAGCCCGAGCTCGCCGAGCTGCTCGAAGACCTCCTTGGGGAACGTGTGCGAGCGGTCCCACTCCGCCGCCCCCGGAGCGATGACCTCGTCGGCGAAGCGGCGGGCCAGCGCGCGAATCTCCTGCTGCTCGTCGCTCGAGCTCGTAGAAGCTCATCGCACCAACCTCCCCCGCGCCGCCTTGCCCGACGGCACCGACCGCGCTGAAGGCGACGAAGGCGGCTGCGACCTTCAGCCGCCGCCCGAGCGTGTCGAAGCGCAGGACCTCCCAACCCTCCTCGGCAGCCACGCGCGCGAGCTCGGCGTCGGGGTTCACCGCCACAGGATGGCCCACGCAGCGCAGCATCGGGAGGTCGGACTCCGAGTCGGAGTAGCCCCACGACGTCGCGAGGTCGAGCTCGTCGCGCTCGGCGATCTCGCGCATGCGCTGCGGCTTGCCGGCGCGGTAACAGAGCGGGCCGTCGAAGGCTCCGGTGTAGTTGCCGTCGCGCTTGGCCAGGCGCGACCCTGCGGCCCCGTCGAAGCCCAGGACGTGGGCGAGCATGTCGGCGAGGTCCTGTGACGCGGCCGTGCAGATGTACACGGGCCGGCCGGCGTCCTGGTGTGAGTAGGCGACGTCGAGCATCTGCGGGTACAGGCGCGGCAGGATCCCCGCGAGCACCTGCGGGCCGAGCCGTTCGAGGTCGCGGACGCGCCGGCCGCCGAGGAACTCCCCCATCCGGTCGCGGATCGCCTCGGTCTCCGCGTCGGTCGAGCCGCGCAGGCGGAACTTGAGGTTCGCCCACGCGTCGGAGGCCATCTGCCGGCGCGTGACCAGGCCCGCGCGATGCGCGGCGCGGACCCAGTGCAGGCCCGACGAGCCGGCCATGAGCGTGCGGTCGAGATCGAAGAAGGCCGCGGCCTGCACGCCGCGGGGTTCAGCCGCCGTTGACGCGCAGGATGACGGCGTCGCCCTGCCCGCCGCCCGAGCAGATCGCGGCGCAGCCGAGCCCGCCGCCGCGGCGACGCAGCTCGTGGACGAGCGCGCCCAGGATCCGCGCGCCGGAGGCACCGATCGGATGGCCGAGAGCGACCGCGCCACCGTTGACGTTGACCTTGTCCTCCTCGATGCCGAGCAGGCGGATCGAGTTCAGCGCGACCGACGCGAATGCCTCGTTGATCTCCCAGAGGTCGATGTCCTGCGCCTTCAGGCCCGCCTTCTCCAGCGCCTTCTGCGCGGCGCTCGCCGGCGTGGTGGCGAGGTAGGCGAAGTCGTTGGCGCTCTGGGCGTGGGCGACGACCTCGGCCAGAGCCTCGCGGCCGTTCTTCGATGCCCACTCGTCGGAAGCCACGACCAGCGCGCCCGCGCCGTCGTTGACGCCAGGACTGTTTCCGGCGGTGTGCGAGCCCTCCTTGGACACCAGCCCCGGCAGCGAGGCGAGCTTCTCCAGCGACGTGTCGCGGCGGGGGCCCTCGTCGATCTCGACGACGGTGTCGCCCTTGCGGGACTTGATCGTCACCGGGACGATCTCCTCGGGCAGACGGCCGGCGTCGGTCGCCTCGACGGCCAGCTGGTGGCTGCGCAGCGCCCAGCGGTCGAGGTCGGGGCGGGTCAGCTCGAGCTCGTCGCCGATCTCGGTGGCCTCGTCGAACATCTGGCGGCCGCTGAACGGGTTGGTGAGCCCGTCGTGGACCATCGCGTCGAGCATCTGGGCGTCGCCCATGCGGTAGCCGAACCGCGCCTGCGGCAGCAGGTAGGGCGCCTTGGACATCGACTCCATCCCGCCGCCGACGCCGATCTCGACGTCGCCCGCGCGGATCGCCTGGTCGAGGATCACCGTCGAGCGCAGGCCGCTTGCGCAGACCTTGTTGATCGTCTCGGAGGAGACCTCCTTGGGGATCCCGGCCTTGATCTGGGCCTGGCGCGAGGGGATCTGCCCCTGGCCGGCCTGGAGGACCTGCCCCATGACCACGTGCCCGACCTGGTCGGGCTCGACGCCGGCGCGGTCGAGTGCGGCCTGGATGGCGATGCCGCCCAGCTCGGTGGCATCGAGGCTGGACAACGATCCGCCGAGCTTGCCGATGGGCGTGCGGGCGGAGCCAAGGATCACGGTCGTGGGCATGTCCTTCACTGTATGGGTCATGAACGCCTCCGCGACCACTGAACCCCCGATCAAGACAGCCGCCGACACGGTGGTGGTCGGAGTCTTCGAGGACGAGGGCATCGCCCACGACCTCGAGGGCGGGCTGCTGGCGGGCATGCTCGACAGCGGCGAGGCCAAGCGGCGCTTCCGCCACGTCGCGGTGGCCCACGGCGAGGGCAAGCGCTGGGTCCTCGTCGGGCTCGGCGCCCGCACGAAGTTCGACCCCGAGCGCGCCCGGGTCGCCGCCGCGGTGGCCTACGGCCGGGCGGTCGAGCTCGGCACCGAGGTCCTCTGCTGGGAGGTCCCCCATCACGTCGACGACGCCGTCGCCGGCGGGCTGGTGGAGGGCACGCTGCTGGCCGCCTACCGCTTCGACCGCTACCAGGCGAAGGCCGACGAGGAGCCCGCGCGGCCACAGGAGCTGCTGGTCAGCGCCCACGACGACCTCGCCGGCGCTGTCGGCCGCGCCTCGGTGCTCGCCGCGGCCGCCAACGCGGCGCGCGACCTCCAGAACACGCCCGCCAACGACCTGACGCCGACGGCGCTGGCCGAGCACGCCCAGGCGCTCGAAGGCGTCGAGGTCGAGGTCGAGGGGCGCGAGGGCATCGAGGCGCGCGGCATGGGTTCGTTCGCCGCCGTCGCCCGCGGCAGCGACGAGGAGCCGCGGCTGATCACCATGACCTACGCGCCCGAGAACGCCCGCGGCCCGCACCTCGCGCTGGTCGGCAAGGCCGTGACGTTCGACTCCGGCGGGATCTCGCTCAAGCCCGGCAACAAGATGTCGGAGATGAAGTTCGACATGTCGGGCGGGGCCGCCGTGATCGAGGCGATCGGCGCGATCGCCCGGCTCGGCCTCCCGGTGCGCGTCACCGGCGTGGTCGGCGCGACCGAGAACATGCCCTCGGGCCGATCGATGCGCCCCGGCGACGTCATCCGCGCGATGAACGGCACGACGATCGAGGTCATCAACACCGACGCCGAGGGCCGGCTGGTGCTCGCCGACTGCCTGGCGCACGCCGTGGAGCTGGGGGCCGAGCGGATCGTCGACGTCGCCACGCTGACCGGCGCGATCATCACCACGTTCGGCAACACCCACGCCGGCCTGTTCGCCAACGACGACGAGTGGGCGGCGCAGGTGGCGCGCGCGGGCGACGACACCGGCGAGCTGACCTGGCGCCTGCCGCTGCACGCCGAGTACGACGAGCTGATCAAGAGCTCCACCGCCGACCTGCTCAACGCGGTCGAGTCGCGCAAGGCGGGCTCGATCACCGCCGCCAGCTTTCTGGGCAGGTTCGTCGGCGACGTGCCGTGGGTTCACCTCGACATCGCCGGCACGGCGTGGGACCTGCCGCGCAAGTACATCGCCAAGGGCGGGAGCGGTTTCGGGGTGCGGTTGCTGACGCAGCTGGCCGCGAACGTCGCGGAGTGATGGAGCCCGAGGGCGGCGACGACCCGCTGCTGGCGTTCGCCCACCGGGCTGCGTTCAGCGACCGGCGTGGCTACATCGATCGCCTGGCGCCGCTTGTGCTGACCGCGCTTGGCGAAGCCGGCGTCGACGCCATGGTGGTCAAGGGGATGGTCGTCGCCAACTGGCTCTACGCCCCGGGCGAGGCACGCGGGTACGTCGACTGCGACCTGTTCGTCTCGCCCGACGCACTCGACGCGGCCGGCGCGGTGCTCGGCGAGAAGGGAATGGGCTGCGTCCGCGACCAGACCCGCACGCCGGAGGCCTGGACCGAGCCGCACGAGCAGGTCTGGCGGCGCGGCCCCGCGATCGTCGAGCTGCACTGGAGGCTGCCCGGCATCGGAGCCGACCCGGCGCAGGCCTGGGCGCTGCTCTGGGCACGCCATGTCGAGATGACCGTCGGCGAAGCGACGGTGCCGGTGCTCGACCCGGTCGCCCGCACCGTGCATCTCGCGCTGCACGCGGCCCAGCACGGCGACGTCGAGCTCAAGCCGCGGGTCGACGTGGCGACAGCCGTCGAGCGCCTCGACGAAGAGACCTGGCGACAGGCCGCGGTGCTGGCAGCCGAGCTCGACGCCACCGACGCGTTCTCGGCCGGCCTGCGGCTCGATCCCCGCGGCGCCGCGCTGGCCGACCGCCTCGGCGTTCCGGAGCCCTCCCTGCGCTGGACGCTGCTGGCCGCCGGCGCCGAGGAGGTCGGCGCCGAGCGACTGCTGCGCTGGCGGCAGGCGCGCGGCCGCGAGCGGCTGCACCTGACGCGGGTCGGCCTCTTTCCCCCGCGCGAGCAGATGGAGATGTTCTTCCCCGGCTCGAGCGAAAGCCGGCGCGCGCTGGTCGCCGCGCACGCTCGCCGGCTGGTGTCGCTGCCGGCGCGCGCGGTGCGCGGCTGGCTGGCCATCCGGCGAGCGCCCTGAGCGCCGCGGGTAGGCTCCCGCGGCCATGGACTTCGACCTCTCCGACGACCATCGTGCGATCCAGCGGCTGGTTCGCGACTTCGCTCGCAACGAGGTCCGCCCGGTCGCCGAGGAGCTCGACAAGACCAAGAGCTTTCCGTACGAGATCGTGCGCCAGCTCGGCGAGCTGAACCTGATGGGGATCCCGTTCCCCGAGGAGTACGGGGGCGGCGGCGGCGACACGCTGGCCTACGCGCTGGCCGTCGAGGAGTTGACGCGGGTCGACTCGTCGGTGGCGATCACGCTCTGCGCCCACACGAGCCTCGGCACGCAGCCGATCTGGCTGTTCGGCACCGAGGAGCAGAAGCGCGAGTGGATGCCACGGCTGTGCAGCGGCGAGCAGCTCGGCGCGTTCGGGCTGACCGAGCCGGAGGCCGGAAGCGACGCCGGCAACACCAAGACGACCGCCCGCCTGGAAGACGGCGAGTGGGTCGTCAACGGAGCCAAGCAGTTCATCACCAACGCGGGGACCGACATCTCCGGCGTCGTGTGCATCACCGCGAAGACAGGCGACGAGGAGATCTCCAACCTGCTGGTCGCGAAGGACACGCCCGGCTACGAGCAGGGCGAGCCGTACCGCAAGATGGGCTGGAACGCGTCCGACACGCGGCCGCTGTCGTTCGACGACTGCCGGGTCCCGGAGGCCAACCTGCTCGGCCAGCGGGGGCAGGGCTTCAGGCAGTTCCTGCACATCCTCGACATCGGCCGCATCGGCGTCGCGGCGATGGGCGTCGGGCTGGCGCAGGGCGCGCTCGACGAGGCGCTCTCATACGCCAAGGAACGCCGCGCGTTCGGTCAGCCGATCTCGAAGTTCCAGGCGATCCAGGCCAAGCTCGCCGACATGAGCACCGAGATCGAGGCGGCCCGGCTGCTCGTCTACAAGGCCGCGCTGGAGAAGGACGCCGGGCGCAACTTCACGCTGACCGCGGCGCAGGCCAAGCTAAAGACCGGGCGGCTGGCGGTGCGCGCGAGCGAGGAGGCCGTCCAGATCCACGGCGGCTACGGCTACATCGAGGAATACCCGGTGTGCCGCTTCTACCGCGACGCGAAGATCCTGACCATCGGGGAGGGCACCGATGAGGTCCAGCAGATGGTCATCGCCCGAGCACTCGGCGCGTAGACGCACCGTCGCGGTCGCGGCGGTCCTGTTCGCCGTCTACGCGGCGACGCTCGGCACGCACGCCTCCCCCGGGCTGCGGCTCGGCGCGGCCGGCGCGCATGTCCTGATGACGACCGAGTCGATCGTCTCCGACCGCGACGTCGACCTGCGCAACCAGTACCGCGAGGGCGCCTGGCGGAAGTGGTACGGGCGCGAGCTGCGGCCCGGGGCGCGGCCCGACGCCACCGGCCGGCTGGTCGAGCCGCAGGGTGTCGGCTTCCCGCTGCTGCTGGCGCCCGCGTGGGCGATCGGCGGGGTCGTCGCGGTGCGGCTGTTCCTCGCTGCGCTGGCCGCGATCGCGTTCGCGTGTGCCGCCGCGCTTGCGCGGCGCATCGTGCCCGAGCCGTGGGCGAGCGCCGCCGCGCTGGTCGTCGGCCTGTCGCCGCCGGTGGTCGCGGCTGCGACCGCGATCCGCCCGGAGATCGCAACGGCCGCCGCGCTGGCCGGCGCCGCGGTGCTCGCGCTGAGGATCCGCGACCGGCCCGAGCCGGCCGTCGCCTTCTGGGCCGCGCTGCTCGTCGCCGCGGTCCCGTGGCTGGGGTTGACCGCGGTCGCGCCCGCCGCCGTGGTCGCGTTCGCGCTCGCGCGCTGGCTGCGGCGCCGGCAGCGCGGCCTGGCGGGCTTCGTGGCGCTGGAGGTGGTGTTCACCTCGGCGGTCGTCTTCATCA
Organism: uncultured Actinomycetes bacterium; assembly: GCA_963825415.1. Taxonomy (GTDB): domain Bacteria; phylum Actinomycetota; class Thermoleophilia; order Solirubrobacterales; family Solirubrobacteraceae; genus BP-464. The sequence continues at coordinate 95,054 of CAWGTD010000014.1, forward strand.
CGTTCAACGACCGCCTCTACGGCGGGCTGACGCCCTACGCAGGTCGCGCGCGGCCGGGGCCGGCGACCGGGCTGCACGACGCCGGCGACGTCGTCGACCGCATCCCCCACGTGTTCGACCTGCTGGGCGACGTCCTGCGCTGGGCGCCGTTCACGGTGCTTGCGATCGTGGGCCTGTGGCTGCTGTGGCATTCGCGGCGGGCGCGGCTGACGGCCGTGATCTCAGAGCATGTCCACGCGGAGGTCGTGGCCGCCTTCGCGGCCCTCGCCGTCGTCGCGCAGCTGCTCGAGGGCGGGCTGCTGGCCCCGCGGATCGACGGCGCCTGGTTCCCGGGCCGCCTGCTGCTGCCCGCGCTGCCGTTCGCCGCGGCACTTGCCGCCTGGGGCCTGCGCCGCTTCCCGCGCACGGGGGCGCTGCTCGCCGTCGGGACGGTGGGCCTGACGGCGTGGCTCCTGATCGCCGCGCTCGCCGGCGACGCGACGCTCGCCCCGCCGCACGGGATCTTCTAGCGGGCGAGTGGGCTACGCCCGCGCCTCGAGCAGCTCGAGCGTGCCGAAGACGGTGCGCAGCCTGCTGGTCACGGCGACCCCTCCGAACCCGGCAGCCGTCACCAGACCCGGCAGGCGGCCGGCGGCATGGTCGCGCGTGCCGTCGAAGCCGTCGAGCAACTGCAGTGCGAAGAAGGCGGCGCGTTGGACCGGGTCGGCGGCCCGTCCCCAGTCGGCGATCAGCAGACGGCCGCCGGGGCGCAGGACGCGGCGGCACTCGCGCAGCGCCGCGGTCTTGACCGTCGGCGCGAGGTGATGCAGCAGCAGCGAGCAGACGACGACGTCGACGCTGCCGTCCGCCAGCGGCACCGCGTCGGCGAGGCCCTGGCGCAGGTCGAGCTCGACACCCGCCGCACGCGCCTTGGCGGCGGCGCGCTGCAGCACCTCGTCGTCGCCGTCGACGCCGACCACACGCGCGCCCGCGCGCACGAGGTCGATCGCCAGCGTGCCGGTGCCGCAGCCCAGGTCGAGCACGTCGCGCCCCTCGCCCGCCAGCGCCGCCGCGACCAGCGCCGGGCGCCACGCGCCCTCGCGCATCGTCAGCGCCAGCACCGGGTCGTAGAGCGCGGTCAGGCCCGGCCGCCCGGCGGCGGGGACGTAGCGAGCCTCAGTCACCCGTCTCGCGGGCGAGGATCTCCGTCGCCGCGCTGGCCGGGTCAAGGCGCCGGGCCACCACCTCGTCGAGCAGACGCTGGAACTCCGGGTCCTCGTGCAGGTCGGCCTCGAGCTTGCGGCGCAGGCGCCCGGTGCACAGCGCCACGACCTCGTTGCGCAGGTTGCGCCGGCGCCGCTCGGTGAGCGTGCCCTCGGCCTGGATGTGGGCGCGGTGCTCGTCGAGCTTCTCGATCAGTTCGGCGACGCCGTCGCCGCGCAGCGCCTCGGTCTTGACGATCGGGACCCGCCACCCGCGCTGCGGCGCGAGCGACAGCACGCCCCGGATCTCGCGCACCATCGTGTCGGTGAGCGGATGGTCGGCCTTGTTGACCACGATCACGTCGGGGATCTCCATGATCCCCGCCTTCAGCGCCTGGATCGAGTCGCCGGAGCCGGGCATGAGCACGAGCACGATCGTGTCGGCGTGATCGATGATGTCGACCTCCGCCTGACCGACGCCGACGGTCTCGAGGAAGACGTCGTCCTTGCCCGCGGCGTCCATCAACAGCGCCGCCTGGAGCGCGGCCTCGCTGAGCCCGCCCAGCGCCCCGCGGTTGGCCATCGAGCGGATGAACACGCCCGGGTCGAGGAAATGGTCGGACAGCCGGATGCGGTCGCCGAGCAGGGCTCCCTGGGTGAACGGCGAGGACGGATCGATCGACAGCACGGCGATCTCGCGGCCGGCCTCGCGGCGCAGCCGGATCAGCGCTCCGATCAGCGTCGACTTGCCCGCTCCGGGCGCCCCGGTCAGGCCGACGATCGCCGCGCGGCCGGTGCGCGGATAGACCTCGCGCACCAGCGCCCAGCCCGCCGGATCGTCGTTCTCGACCAGCGAGATCGCCCGCGCGAGGGCCCGCTTGTCGCCGTCGACGAGGCGCTGCGCGAGGTCCTCATCGCGTCGTGGCATGCGGCGGCGGAGCATAATCGGGGCGTGGAACGGGCCCGGATCCCCTCGCCCCCGCTGCCGCGGGGAGCGCCCCCGGCGGCGCCGCTGGACGCGCCCCCGCCGGCGCGGCGGCTGCCCGTGGTGCTGCGCACCGACCCGCCGCCGCTACACGGCAACCCGCTGACGTTCCTGCGCTTCGCTCGGCGCAACCACATGCTCACCCCGGGCTACGCGCTGCTGCTGGCGCGCTTTGCGTGGCTGAAGCTGCGCTGGCGCGGCCGGCTGGTCACCGACGGCGTGTGCTTCGTCTGCCCGCGCGTGAAGTTCGAGATCGGTCGCGGGGCGAAGGTCCACCTCGGCCGCTGGTCGTGGATCGGCCACGGGTCGAAGATCCGTGCCCACGAGGGCGAGGTCCACATCGGTGCGAAGTCGGTGCTCGGCCAGGAGTGCACGGTCTCGGCCTTCCAGCACGTCTCGATCGGGCGCGAGTGCATCGTGGCCGACCGCGTGATGCTGATCGACTTCGACCACGGCGTCGTCGAGGTCGAGCGCCCGATCCGCCATCAGGGGATCTACAAGCGCGACGTGCGGGTGGGCCACAACGTCTGGATCGGCTACGGCGCCTGCTTCCTGCGCGGCGTGACGGTCGGCGACAACGCGATCGTCGGAACGCTCTCGGTGGTCACGCGCGACGTGCCCGCCAACGCCGTCGTCGGCGGCATCCCGGCCCGGCTGATCCGCATGCGCCCGCGCCCGCGGACCCTGCGCTGGGGCTAGCTGACCCGCCCCACCGCCACGAGGTACTCGGCTTCGAAGCGCACGCCCCCGGACGGGTGCGTGTTGGCCCCGGCCATCAGCGCCATCAGGTCGCGCTCGACGTCGGCGAACTTGTCGCCGAGCACCTTCCGGGCCATCACCGCCGGGCCGAAGTTGTTGGTGAACTCGGCGAGGAAGTCCTCGGGGCTGTCGTCGCGCTCGGTGACCAGCATCTCGCGGCGGAACTCGAGCTCGACGCCCTGCGAGCCGACGAGCTCGTTCCAGCGCTCCTCGGTCCCCCAGAGGACCGGCGGCTGGAACCCCGGAGGCGGAGGCGGCATGTGGCTTCCCATCACCTTGAACATCTGGCCGTTGTAGCCCTCGGGCGTCCACATCGCGGCCGCGATCGTGCCGCCCGGGCGGCACGCGCGCACGAGCTCGCGCCCGGCGCCGGCCTGGTCGGCGGCGAACGCGTGGCCGAACGTCGACAGCACGCGGTCGAAGCTCGCATCGGCGACCGGCATGTCGGCCGCGTCGCCCTCCAGCCACTCCACCTCGACGCCGGCCTCCGCCGCGCGCCGCCGGGCGGCCTCGAACAGCTCGGGCGTGACGTCGACGACCGACGACGCGCGCGCCGCGCAGTGCCGCGGGAATCGCGACCGTCCCACCGCTGCCCGTCCCGACGTCGAGGACGTCCATGTCCGCGCCGACACCCGCGAGCTCCAGCACCCGCTCGCCCGCCGCGGGAAGGATCTTGGAGACCTCGTCCCAGTTGCCTGCCCCCCAGGTCGCCCGAGCGCGGGCGCGGGCGTCGTTCGCTGCATCGCTCATGCGGTCACCTTCCAGTCGCCGTCCTGCTTGACGAACTTGATCGTGCTCTTGCCGTCCTTGCCGGTGACGTTCACCGTGGCCTTGTCGCCGTCGACGGAGACCTTGTCGATCTTGACGTTGGCGTCGATCGTGTCGGCCCCCTTCGCGAGCTCCAGACACTTGCTGCGACCACCGAGCTTCTCGAGCGTCTTGGCCTCGAGATGGTCACAGATCGACGCAGGGTTCTTGCCGCCCTCGCGAACGATCTTGGAGATCTCGTCCTTGTCGTTCGACCCGCCGCCGCAGGCAGCGAGACCGACGACGACGGCCAGAATCGGCAACGGCAACGCGTGAAAACGCACAGTGGCTCCTCGAGGGACGGCGGGGCTGCGACTTTACTCAGTTGTCCCTAGTCGATTTGACGTAGCACCTGGCGCTTGCCGTCGTCCGCTCGGCCTGGGACATTGGCCGTCCATGAGGCACCCGGAGCACCCGCAGGACCGGCTGCTCGACCCTGCCGAGCTGCGGTTCCGCCTGGACTCCGTGGCGGCCGGGGTGTGGATCACGTTCGCCGCGTGCGGGGCCGCAGCGGTCTACGTCTTCGGCTGGGCCGACGACCACAAGCTGGCGATGGCGCTGCTTCTGGCGCTCGCCGTCGCCGGGGCGGTCGTCGTGCGGCTTCTGCCCTGGGAGCGCATCCTGCGCTCGTCGCTGCGCGAGCCGATGTTCCTGGCGTGGAGCCTGCTCGACGTCGCGATCGTGATCGCGATCGCCGGCCTGGACGGAGGAGCCTCCAGCCCGCTGACGCTGCTGTTGTTCATCCCGATCGTCTTCGCGGGGATGTCATATCCGCGCACCTCGGTCGCGATCGTCAGCGGCGCAGTGCTCGGGACCTATCTGGGGATGGCCGTCGCCTCGGACGAGGGCGGCGGCACCAGGCTCATGTTCGTCTCCACCCTGGCCTGCGTGGCGATGATGAGCTACTGGCAGGCGCGCAACCAGGACCGCCGCCGACAGCTGCTGCTCGTCGCGTCGCAGACCGATCCGCTGACCGACTGCCTGAACCGCCGCGGGTTCGAGCAGGCGGCGCTGCAGGTACTCGCCGGGGTGGTGCGCTTCGATCACCCGGCGAGCCTGGCGCTGTTCGACCTCGACCGCTTCAAGGCCTACAACGACGCCTACGGCCATGCGGCCGGCGACGACCTGCTCTGCTGGGTCGTCCAGCAGGTGAGCACGACCCTGCGGCCGACGGATTCGGTGGCGCGCGTGGGCGGCGACGAGTTCGCGGTGCTGTTGGCCGGTGCGGACCGCGACGCGGCGCGGGTTGCGATGGGGCGCGTGCGCGACGAGCTCTCGACCCGGGTCGAGGTCTCGTGCGGGCTCGCCTCGGCCCCAGCCGACGGCGCCGACCTCGACGCTCTGTACAAGCAGGCCGACGCCGACCTCTACGAGACCAAGCGCGCGCGGGCCCGGGACGCGGACGCAACGACCGCGTAGAGCTCGGCCGTCTGGCGGGCGATGTCCCCCCAGTCGAAGCGCAGGATGTGCTCGGAGGCCTCGGTGACCAGGCGGTCGCGCAGGTCGTCGTCGGTGAGCACGCGCGCCACCCAGTGCGCGAGCGAGCGCGCCGACTGTGCGCGGAAGCGCAGCCCGACGTCGCGGTTGGGGACGACCTCGCGCAGGCCCCCGGTGTCCGCGACGATGCACGGGCACCCGCGAAGCCATCGCCTCCAGCGCGACGAGGCCGAACGGCTCGTAGATCGAAGGCACCACCGTGAGGTCGGCGATCCGGTAGAGCGAGTGCAGTACGTCGTCGCCGATCCACCCAAGGAACGTGCCGTGCTCGTCGAGCCCGAGCCGGCTGGCCTGGGCACGGAGCTGCGCCTCGTGGGTGCCCGATCCGGCGACGATGAAGCGCACGTTGCCCAGCCGGCGGATCAGGCCGGGAAGCGCGTCGAGCGCGAGCTGAAAGCCCTTCTCGTAGACCAGCCGGCCCACCAGCAGGACCAGCCGCTCGTCGGGCGCCGCGAAGCGGGCGCGCAGTGCGTCGAGATCGTCGACGGGCTGGAGGTCGTCCGGATCGATCCCGTTGGGGATCACCGTCACGCGCTGCTCGTCGAGCCCGTAGATGTCGGCGACGTGGCCGCGCATGTAGTGCGAGCACGTGATCACGTGGTCGGCGCGCCGCGCCATCCAGCGCTCGACGGCGTGGATGTGCGACTGCGGGTGCTTGTCGACCCAGCCCTGGTGCCGTCCGAACTCGGTGGCGTGAATCGTCGTCAGGTACGGCAGGCCCGACCGGCGGGCCAGCGCGTCGGCGGCCTCGGCGACCAGCCAGTCGTGGCCGTGGATCAGGTCGACGTCGTCGATCAGCTCGATGCCGCGCGAGACCATGTCGGCGTTCATCCGGTCGACCCAGGCCAGGAACGCGTCGAGGTCGCGCGGGGTCGTGGTCTCGCGCACGCGATGGACCTCGACGCCCTCCATGACCTCCTCGACCGGCGTCGTCGGGCCGCCGCGCGTGAGGACGCTGACCTCGACGCCCTCGCGGACGAGCCCCTCGGCCAGCTTGCGGACGTGCCGCGCGAGACCGCCGGCCACGATCGGCGGGTACTCCCAAGAAAGGATCAGGACGCGCTGGGCCACTATGCGAGAAGGACCACTAGCTGAGCAGCGGTGCTTGGAGGGCGTGGGGCGCGAGATTGCGCAGCCCCGGATCGTCGGCGGAGCCTACCGACGCCAGCCGTGAGCGCAGACGGGCGTGGTGTCCCTCGGCCCGGGAGCGGCCGTAGGCGGCGGCCAGGTCGCGGTGCACCAGGAAGGCCCAGTCGCTGGACTGGAGCGCCAGCAGCTCGCGCACGGCGGCCGGCGTGGCGTCGCGGCCGGCGGCGACCAGCGCCAGCTCGGCCCCCCGCGCGCGCCAGGCGAACTCCTCGACGCCCGGCCCCTCCCACGTCGACAGGTCGCGAGGCGAGCCCCATGTGGTGACCGGAAGCTCGGGCGCGGCCCGCGGGTCGCCGCCCGCCACCGCGTCGTCCAGATGGACGAGGTCGAGCTCCTGACGCTCGCACTCCTCGACCACCGCGCGCAGCCACAGCGGACCCTCGTACCACCAGTGGCCGAGCAGCTCGGTGTCCAGTGCGCAGACCAGCAGCGCGTCGTCGGAGTCGGCGTCACGCAGGCGCACGACCGCGCGGGCGACGAAGTCGGCGGCGTGCTCGCGCGCGAGGGCGGCGGCCCGGTCGGCGTCGTAGGGCGTGCCGTCGATCGCCCACGGGCGGTGGTCCATGCGCGTGCGCCAGTGGTAGTCGCGATACGCGCCGTCGGAGGGGTAGCCGCCGTCGCTCCACACGAGCTCGATCGTCTGGCGGTCCAACGGCACCAGCGTGACGCCCGCCTCGCTGCGCAGCGGCCGCAGGTGCTCGGCGGAGCCGAGGCCGAAGACGTCGGTCAGATCGACGCAGGTGCAGTGCACGCCGGCGTCCTCGAGCAGCGGGTCGAGCCACTCGGCGTGGGCGCACTCGGGCAGCCAGAAGCCACCGCGCCAGCCGGGGCCGAAGCGGGCGCGGTGGGCGGCGATGCCGTTGGCCACCTGGAGCCGTACCCCGGCGTCGGTGGCCAGCAGCGGCAGCACGGCGTGGGTGGCCGCCGAGGTCCACGCGGCGTGCGGCGCCAGCGCGGCGAGAAGGTCGAGACCCTCCAGACGCTCGGCGGCGCGCTCGTAGTCGCGGGCGGAGCGCTCGAGCGCAGGGCGCAGCTCGGCGGGCTGCTCGGCGAGGTCGATGCGATGCGACTCCGGCCTGACCTCCTTGAGGAAGCGCACACAGCGATCGAGCGCTCCCGGTGCCTCGAGCTGGTCGCAGAGCACGGGCGTCAGCGAGAGCGTGATCGGCGCACCCGTCTGCTCGAGGACGTCGAGCACCGGCAGATAGCTGCCGGCGATCGCCTCCCACAGCCACTCCTCGCCGAACGGCCAGGTATCGAAGCCCTCGACGTAGGGCATGTGCGTGTGCAGGACGATCGCGAGGCGGCGGCTCATGGCCGGCAGACGGCCAGGAAGTCCAGCGCCCGGTCCAGGCCGTCGGTACGTAGGGCGAAGTCGGCCGTGGCGATGGCCGGGGTGAAGCGGTCATAGAAGCGCTTGGTGATGCCGAGCCGGGCATGCACCGTGTCCCAGCGCGCGTGGCGCAGCGCCAGCTCGTGGACGCGCAGCTTGCGCGCGTGGAACAGGCCGAGCAGCTCGACCGAGGAGAAGTGCGCCTCGCAGAGCGAGCGGAACTCCTCGGCGCGGTACTCCTTGACGTGCCAGGGATTGCCGGACTTCTCGGCGCCCTCCGGCGCCAGCGTCAGCACGTTGGGCGTCGAGACGTAGGCGACGCCGCCGGGGCGCAGCTGAGAGGAGAAGTGCTCGAGCACGGCGCCCGGGTCGGGGACGTGCTCGATCGTCTGCAGGAAGACGACGGCGTCGCACGGCTCGACGAACGTCTCGGCGATGTCGCGGCGGAAGCCGACCTGCGGGTAGCGCAGGCGCGCGTGCTCGAAGGCCTCCGGGTTGGGCTCGATGCCGACCACGGACGCCGCCCGCGCAGCGAGCGCCGCGGCGCCGTAGCCCTCCCCCGACGCGACGTCTACGACGTGCAGCCCGTCGACCCGCGCGGCGATCCACTCGTAGACCACGAGGTGGCGGCGATACCAGTAGTTCTCCTCGGGAACGTCGGGCAGCGTGCGCTCGCCGGTGAGGGCGAGCGGCGGGACGCCCGGGGGCGGGAGGGACGCCCGGAGGCTGGTCGCGCTGGAGATAGAGCTGCTGCTCCATGCGGGCGCTGAGGCTAGTGGTCGCTCGTGGCGCTGCATCGGCTCGGACGCCTCATGTGGGTGGTTAGGCGTGGACGCGGCCGGGGCCCGGCCTCCTCGCCTCTGCCTCCGGCTCCGGCTCTGAGCGTCACGTGATCGAGTGAGCGATTGACCGCGCTATCCGCGGCGAAGTGCTCACTCGATGCGCAGAGTCGCTTCGGCGGCAAAGCAGGTTGACGGGCGCGGGCGTGGCGAGCCGCTTCGGCGAAACCGCGACCGCTCGAACCGGGTGTCGTGCACCGCCGACGCCCACCTGGGCGGGGACGCGACGGGGGTCCGGCCGACGCTCTAGCCGGAGCCCGGAGGGCGGAGGCGTGGAGGCGGACCCTCGGACGCGGCCCCGCCCGACGAAAACGCTTGCCGCTGAACGAGTGCGTTCTACACTCCGCGCCCGCATGGCCGCGCCTCCCACAGCCGAACAGATCCGCGAGGTCAACACGCGGTATCACGACGTCGCGGCCGCGGATTACGACACCAAGTGGGGCATCGATTTCGGCGAGGTCGGGCGCAGCCAGGTGCTGGGCAAGGTGCGCAAGCTGCTGGGCAACCGGCCAGGGCCGTTCGGCGACGCGCTCGAGATTGGCTCAGGGACGGGCTACTTCTCGCTGAACCTCGTGCAGGAGGGCGTCATCGAGCGTCCCACGTGCACCGACATCTCGCAGGGGATGCTCGACACGTTGGCCGCCAACGCCGACCGGCTGGGCATCGACGTCAGGACGGCGGTGGCCGACGCCGAGGGCCTGCCCTTCCCCGACGAGAGCTTCGACCTCGTTCTCGGCCACGCGATCCTGCACCACATCCCCAACCTGTCAGCCGCGTTTCGGGAGTTCCGCCGGGTCCTGCGCCCTGGCGGGGTGTTCCTCTTCGCGGGCGAGCCTTCCCGGGTGGGCGACCGGATCGCCGCCTACCCCAAGCGCGGCGCGGCGGCGGTCTCGCCGGTGTGGCGGGCACTCGTGCGCGCGCGGCCGGCCGAGCACCATGCCGGCAACGGCACCTCGAGCGGCGGCTTCGACGATCACGCGCTGGAGCCCTACGTCGACGTCCACGCCTTCACGCCCGACGAGCTCTCCTCGCACCCCGAGCGCGCCGGGTTCGCCGAAGTGCGCGTCCGCGGCGAGGAGCTGCTCGCCAACTGGTTCGGCTGGGCGAACCGCACGCTGGAGGCCAGCGCAGCCGCCGAGGACATCCCATGGCTATGGCGCCAGTACGCGTACCGCGGCTACCTGCTCCTCCAGCAGCTCGACAGCCGCCTGCTCGAGCCGCGCTTCCCGGCGCGGGTCTTCTACAACCTGATGATCACCGGCCGCAAGGCCGGCTGATTGCCGCCTCAGCCCAGGACCGGTAGCAGCAGCGAAGACGCGAGCTTGCCGCCCTCCTGGACCGTGTTCGTCGCCGGCAGCAACGGTTCGATGCTGACCGAGCCCGGGTCGTTGCGGTCGACCTTGTAGCGGCCCGGCAGGTGCGTCGGCATGTCGTAGGTGGTCAACCGCAGCTGGAGGCGGTGGCCCGGCTCGAGCCGGTAGGCGGTCGGGTAGACCGCGATGTCGAACCGGTAGACCGCGCCGGGCTCGAGCGGCTTGGGATGCTCGTTGTCGTGGTACGGGTTGGCGGTCTTGCTGCGGGCCTTGTCGAGCGTGCGGTGCGAGGCGCGGAGGTAGCCCTCGGTGATGATCGACTCCGTGCCGTCCGGCGCGACGTCGGCGAGCTTCGCGATCCAGTCGGTGTCGGTGGCGGTCGACGACGCGTAGAGGCGCAGCTGCGTCGGGCCGGCGAGCGTCAGGGGCGCGTCGAGCGGCGCGGTGCGCCACGTGATGCCCTGCCCGGTCTCGGCGCGCTGGTCGGTCGGCAGGTACGGCGAGATCGCGATCGTTCCGTACTCGTCGAACGCCATGCTCAAGCCGGCGGCCGGATTGGTGAAGTACTCCGACGCACCGTGGCCCTTCGGCTTCTTGGAAGTGATCGCGCCCTGGTCGAGGTAGAAGCGCTCGAACTTCGTCTCCGGCGGCGGCCACGCGGTCGCCTCGCGGTAGGCGTTCTCGCCCTGGACGTAGTAGCGCACGTTCGCGCGGTGAGCGGTGTCGTCGCCTCCGAGGTGGCGACGGAAGAACTCGAACTGCATCGCCGTCAGGTCGTCGAGGCCGGGCGGGTTGGTGAACGGTGCGAACGGGGCGCCGCAGCCCTTGTGCGTGCACGGGCCGAGGTTGATCCGGGTCTCGACACCCTCGCGCTTGGCGAGCGCCTCGTACATCTCGAGATTGCCGCGGACGAAGCCGTCGCGCCAGCCGTCGATTGCCAGCACCGGAACCTTGATGCGATCGACGTGGTACCAGGGCGAACGGTCGTGGTAGAACGGCCCGTCGTTCGGCCGCGCGACGTAGTCGAGCGCGATCGGCGTGCCCGTCGCCTGCGCAACCTTCGCGTCGAAGGTCTGCTGAGCGGCGTTGGGGTCCTTGTTGGGCGTCAGCAGCCCTGGCCCGCCCTGCACGGCGATGTACTGCGCGTCGAAGAAGAAGTCCGGGATGCCGCTGTGCGTGAACGCGTCCTCGTAGACGTCGCTGAGCGCGACGGCCGGCGCGATCGCCGCCAGGTGCGGCGGCTGCTGCTCGGCCACCAGGTATTGGGTGATGCCGACGTATGAGCCGCCCGCCATGCCGACCTTGCCGTTCGACCACGACTGGGTGCCGAGCCAATCGACCAGAGCCGCGCCATCGCGCTGCTCGCGCGGCGAGAAGTAGTTCTCGTTGAGGTTGCCGCCGCTGCCTCCCGTGCCGCGCACGTCGGCGACCGCCACGGCGATGCCGCGCGGGGCGAAGGTCGCCGCGCTCGGGCAGCTGCACGTGCCGTCGCGCCCATAGGGCGTCATGCCGAGGATCACCGGGAAGCTGCCCGGAGCCGGCGTCGCGCCGTCCAGCGACGGGCGCGTCACGGTCATCGCGATCTTCACGCCGTCGTCCATCGGCAGGAAGACGTCGGCGCTGACCGTCTTGTAGGTCGCCGCCGGAAGCGGTGGATAGGGCGAGGCCGCATGCGCCGCGGGCGCCAGCGCCAACAAAGCGAAGAGAGCAGCGATCAGCAGGCGTCCGGTGCGCATGCCAACCACAACGCTGGCGACGGGTCAACCTTGCGGCGGTGGGCGGAACGCCAGGTCCGATGGGGCTTCGCCACCGGCCAGCAGCTCCCCGGCGATCCGTTGCAACGCAGCGAGGGACGCGCCCATGAGCCCCGGGCCGAACGTCACGCGCGCAACGCCCAGCGCCGCAAGCTCGCGCAGCGGCGGGAACCCCGGCGCTGCGTAGATCGACAGCCGGCCGGCGAACGCCTCGGACATCGCGCGCAGGTCGTCGGGCGCGCTCGCACCGATGGCGAACACGCAGTCGGCGCCGGCCTCCAGGTACGCGCGGCCACGGGCGATCGCATCCTCGACCTCGGGGTCGCTGCGCAGGAACACGTCGGTGCGCGCGTTGATCACGACCGGGACGCCCGCCGCCTCGCCGGCCGCGCGTGCCGCGGCGACCCGCTCGGCGTGGTCGCCCGGGTCGCCCATGCGGTCCTCCAGGTTGCACCCGACCAGACCGGCCTCGGTCGCCGCCGCCACCGTTGCCGCGGCGTCGCCGTAGCCGTCCTCGAGGTCGGCGGTCACGGGCAGCTCGACCGCCTGCGCGATCCGGCCGACCGCCGCGACCATCGTCTCTGCTCCGATCGCGCCGCCGTCAGGGAGGCCGTGGGCGGAGGCGATCGCTGCGCTCGCAGTTGCCAGCGCGCGGCATTCCGGCAGCGCGGCGACGACCCGCGCGCTCGCGGCGTCCCAGACGTTGGGCAGCACCAACAGCTCGGGCGCCTGGTGCAGCCTGCGCAGCTCCTCGGCGCGTTCCCGCGCGGTCATGAGGCGAGGCTATCGCCCGCCCAAATACCCTCGACGCCGTGTCACCCGCGTCGCTGGCGCCACGAGGAGCTCTACCGCCGCCTCGGCGCCCGCGTGCAGGAGATCGACGGCGCGCTGGGCACGTCGTTCGCGGTCTGGGCGCCGAGCGCGAAGGCGATCAGCGTCGTCGGCGACTTCAACTCCTGGGACGGCCGGCTGCACCCGATGCGCTCGATGGGCTCCTCGGGCATCTGGGAGCTGTTCGTCCCCGGCGTCGAGGAGGGGCAGCGCTACAAGTTCGAGATCCTCACCCAAGCCGGGGACCTGCGGATGAAGGCCGACCCGCTGGCGTTCGAGGCCGAGGTGCCGCCGGAGACCTCGTCGGTCGTCAACCGCTCGACGCACGAGTGGGCCGACGCGCAATGGCTCGAGGAGCGCGCGCGAACCGAGCCCCAGAGCGCGCCGATGTCGATCTACGAGGTGCACCTCGGCTCGTGGCGCCTGAACCCGCTGGAGGGAAACCGGTCGCTGACGTATTCCGAGCTCGCCGACGAGCTGGCCGCCTATGCGCAGGACATGGGCTTCACGCATCTCGAGCTGCTGCCGGTGATGGCCCACCCGTTCGCGGGGTCGTGGGGCTACCAGGTGACCTCGTACTTCGCCCCCACGCCGCGCTTCGGGTCGCCCGACGAGCTGCGCGAGTTCGTCGACCGCCTGCACGGCCACGGCCTGGGGGTGATCCTCGACTGGGTCCCGGCGCACTTCCCCAAGGACGACTGGGCGCTGCGGCGCTTCGACGGGACGGCGCTCTACGAGCACGAGGACCCGCGCCGCGGCGAGCACCCCGACTGGGGCACGCTCGTCTTCAACTTCGCGCGCAACGAGGTCCGCAACTTCCTGCTCGCAAACGCCCTGTACTGGCTGCGCGAGTACCACGCCGACGGGCTGCGGGTCGACGCCGTCGCCTCGATGCTCTACCTCGACTACTCCCGCGAGGAGGGTCAGTGGGTCCCGAACGAGTTCGGCGGCCGCGAGGACCTCGACGCGGTCGCTTTCCTCAAGGAGCTCAACGAGGTCGTGCACGCACGAGTGCCGGGTGTGATCTCGGCCGCCGAGGAGTCGACGGCGTGGCCCGGCGTGTCGCGGCCGACCTACGTCGGCGGCCTGGGCTTCGGGCTGAAATGGAACATGGGCTGGATGCACGACACGCTGGCCTACTTCCAGCAGGACCCCGTCTACCGGCGCTTCCACCACCACCAGCTGACCTTCTCGCTGATGTACGCCTTCAGCGAGCACTTCGTCCTGCCGCTGTCACACGACGAGGTGGTGCACGGCAAGGGCTCGCTGGTTTCGAAGATGCCCGGCGACAAGTGGCAACGCCTCGCCAACCTGCGCGCCCTGTACGCCTACATGTGGGCGCATCCCGGCAAGAAGCTGCTGTTCATGGGCCAGGAGTTCGCCCAGGAAGCCGAGTGGAGCGAGGAGCGCTCGCTGGACTGGCACCTGCTGGAGGACCCCCAGCACGCCGGCGTGCAGGCGCTCGTCCGCGACCTGAACCGCGCCTACCGCGACGAGCCCGCGCTGTGGGAGCTCGATTCCGATCCCGCAGGCTTCTACTGGCTGGAGCCAAACGACGCCGACGCCAACGTCGTCGCGTTCTGCCGCACGTCCACCGACCAGCGGGCACACGCCGCCGGAGGCGGTGGGTCGCGGGTCGTGGCGTGCGTCTGCAACCTGTCCCCGGTGCCGCGCGAGAACTACCGCCTCGGCCTGCCGCGCTCGGGGCGCTGGACCGAGCTGATCAACACCGACGCCGGGACCTACGGCGGCGCCAACGTCGGCAACGTCGGCGGCGTGCAGACCGAGCCGATCCCGTGGCACTCCCAGCCCTTCAGCGCCCAGGTGACCCTGCCCCCTCTGGGCGTCGTCTGGCTCACTCCCGAGGGCTCGGCGGCGACCTAGTCGCCTGCGCGGGCCGCAACCACCGGGCCGTTCTCGTGTTGAATGCTGGCGTGCACACCAGAATCCTGACCTTCATCATCGCCGCCGCGCTCGCCGCTCCCGCCGCCGCGGCGGCCGCCGACAAGCCGACGGCGACCACCGGCAACGCCAACAACGTCACGCCCACCAGCGTGACCCTGCACGGCAGTGTCAACCCGCGCGGCAGCGCCACCTCGTACTACTTCCAGTACGGCAAGACGCGCAGCTACGGCGCCCAGACCGGGCCGATCAGTGCGGGCGCCGGGAACAAGGGCGTCGGAGTGAAGGCGGACATCACCGGCCTCATGCCGCTGACCACCTATCACTACCGGCTCGTCGCGACCAACGCGCTCGGCGCGACCACCGGCCAGGACAAGACCGTGCGCACCAAGCCTCAGCCGCTTGCGTTGACGCTCACGGCGAACCCGAACCCGACGATCTTCGGCGGCACCACCACGCTCTCCGGGCAGCTGACCGGCACCGGCGGGCCCGGGCAGAGCGTGACGCTGCAGCAGAACGCCTTCCCCTACACGGCTGGCTTCGCGAACGTCGGCAACCCGCAGGTGACCGACGCCAACGGCAACTTCACCTTCGGTGTGCTCTCGCTGACGCTCAACACGCAGTTCCGCGTAGTCGCCGCCGACAAGAAGACGACCAGCGCCGTGGTGACCGTCGGCTCGGCCGTCATCGTGCGACTCGGCGTCAAGCACCGCGTCAAGCGGCGCCACCTGCTGCGCTTCGCGGGCACGGTGAGCCCGGTCGAGAACGGCGCGCTGTACGCCGTCCAGCGCCTGAAGTCCGGCAACTGGGTGACGATCGCCGGCGCCTCGCTGCACCCCTACAAGTCCGACCGTTCGCGCTATTCCAAGCGCGTGCGACTCCGGCACAGCGGCCGCTACCGGATCTTCGTGGGGGTCGCCGACGGCTCCCACGTGTCAAACGCGAGCTCCAGCCGCACGATCAAGGTCGTCAAGTAGCGCATGCGGCGCGTACTGCTGCTCTGCGTCCTCGTCGCGGCGGTCGGTGTGTCCGCCGCCCATGCGGCGACCGCCAAGCCGACGGCCTCGAGCGGCGGCACCCGCGATTTGACGAGCGACAGCGTGACCTTGCTCGGCACGGTCAACCCGAAGGGAACGGCGACCTCGTTCACGTTCGAGTACGGCCCCACGCAGAGCTACGGGTCACAGAGTGCGCCGGTGGCCGTCGGCGCCGGAACCACGAACGTCGCGGTGACCGCGAACCTCACGGGCCTCACGCCGGGAGCGACCTACCACTACCGCCTCGTCGCCACCAACGCCAACGGCAACGACATCGGGCGCGATCGCAACTTCACCGCCAAGCCGTTGCCGCTTGCCTTCTCGCTGTCGGCGACCCCCAACCCGGTGCTCTACGGGCTGGCGACCACCGTCAGCGGCCAGGTGACCGGGTCCGGCGCGGCAGGCGAGAAGATCGTCCTCCAGCAGAACGCGTTCCCGTTCACGGCCGGCTTCAAGCCGCTCGGGGCGCAGCAGACCACCGACGCGAACGGCCGCTTCTCGTTCCCGGTCGTCGGGCTGACGACCAACACGCAGTTCCGTGCGATGACGGCCGACAAGAGGTCCACCAGCCCGACGATCACCGTGGGCTCGTCGGTGATCGTCCGCACGACGGTCAACCGCACCCGCGTCCGCGCGCACCGGCTCGTCCGGTTCTCGGGCACCGTGTCGCCGCCCAAAGACGGGTCGCTGTTCGCGGTCCAGCGCCGCAGGAGCGGCAAGTGGCGCACGGTCGGCGGCGGGTCGCTGAAGACGCTCAACTCGACCCGCTCCCGATACGCCAAGAGCATCCGGGTCGCCCACAGCGGGCGCTACCGGGTGTTCGTCCGGATCGCCGACGGCGCGCACGTCTCCAACGCCAGCTCGATCCGGCGGATCCGCATCGTCCGCGGCTAGCGCGGCTAGCGCGGCAGGCCGCAGGCCTCCTGCGCGATGCGGCGGACGAGCAGCGCGGCGCGGAAGAAGACCGCGGGCTGGCCGCGTGACGTGTCGCTGAAGCCCACGACGCCGTCCTCGGTCCGGATCCGGTAGCGCAGGATCGAGTTGCGCTGCGAGGGCAGGCTCGTCTGTGCCTTCGCGGGCTCTTCGAGGTCGCGGATCAGCTCCCGGGAGTCGATCAGCAGCTCGCTCGACAGCGTGTGCGACTTGCCGTTGCAGACCGCCTGGCCGTCGTCGATCACCCGCAGGGTCAGCGCGGCTCCCGGGATCGAGCCCGCCCGCGTGGCGACCAGCAGGTCGGCGCCGGCCGTGCCGCAGCCGGCCGGCGCCACGGCGGCCAGCAGCGCGACGATGGCGAGGGCGGCCGGGCGCATCGAACGATCCTGTCAGCCGAGGGCCACGATGGCCGTTCCCGCGGCCACCGCGACGGCCCCGCCCAGACGGGCGCGGCCGACCCGCTCGCCGAGCACCACCGAGGCGAGGCCGACGGCGATGACCACGCTGCTCTCGCGCACCGCGGCGACCGGCGCGGCGGAGGCAAGCCGCAGCGCCGCCAGCACGAGCACGTAGGAGCCGATTGCTCCCACCCCAGCGAGCACGGCCCGCCAGCCGACCGCCGCGCGCACCGCGGCGAAGCCACGGCTGCGTAGCGTCAGCCCGCCGTAGACGATCGCCGCGGGCAGCAGCTCGAGCCAGACGTAGGTGAGCGGGTTGGCGTGGCGGACCCCGTAGCGATCGAGCACCGTGTAGCCGGCGATGCAGACCGCGGTCCCGGCGGCCAGCACGGTGTCGCGCCCGCGCCAGGGCCCCTTGATTCCGCGCACTGCGACGACGCCGCCTGCGATCGCGACGATCCCGGCCACCTGGAGCGCGGTAACGCCTCCGCCGGCGCCGGCCGCCGCCGCGAGGACGACGATCAGCGGCGCGCCGCCGCGCGCCAACGGGTAGACGAGGCTCAGGTCGCCCTCGGCATACGCGGCCGCCAGCAACGCGAAGTACGCGAGCTGTAGGAGCGACGCGGCCGCCAGGTAGGGCAGCGCGTCGGTCTCCACGCGCCAGACGATCAGCGCGACCGGCGCCCAGATCGCCACCGCCGCAAGGACCTGCACGGCGCCTGCCGTGCGCGTGTCCTCGGCCCCGGCCAACAGCAGGTTCCACACCGCATGGACCGCGGCCGCGGTCAGCGCGAGGGCAAGTGCGTCGGCCGGCACGCCTAGGCGGCCACCGCCGCGCCGCCGCGCCGCGGATCGCCTGCGCCCGAGAGGGCGCCCGTGGCCGGATCGCGCTCGACGGCCTGGACGCCGCCGAAGAACAGGTTGCGATCGCGGAACGTGACCACCTTGTGGGTGCCGGCGTGCAGCGCGTCGAGCGGAACGCCCGGCTCGGCGTAGACCAGCCCCGACTCCATGTGCACCCGCGGCGCCTCGACCGCGTCGCCGGCCGAAAGGCCGTGGTCGACGACCCCGATGATCGTCTGCAGGATCGCCGAGCGGATCCGGTTGGAGCCCGCGCTGCCCAGTACGAGCTCGAGCTCGCCGCCACGCAGCACCGCGGTCGGGGCCATCATCGAGGGCATCCGCCGCCCGGGCGGCGAGGTGTGGAAGCCGTGGGGATTGAGGTCCTCCTCGCCCATGATGTTGTTGACGTGGATGCCGGTGCCCGGCACGACCATCGCCGAGCCCTCGCCGTTGGTGCAGGTCACGCTGCACGACAGGCCGTCGGCGTCGACCACCGAGATGTGGGTCGTCGATCCCAGCCGCTCGGCCAGGAAGCGATCGGCGAACCCGGGCTCGGCAAGGCCTTCGACGAAATCCTCCGAGCGCGCGGCCTGCACGGCCTCCATCACCGCCACGACGTCCTCGATCGCCGGCGGGCCGTCGGCGCGGTCCAGCCGCGCCAGCGCGAGCGCGATCAGCACCCCGCCCGCGGACGGCGGCGGGTTGGTGATGACATCGCGCCCGCGGTAACGAACGGCCACCGGCTCGCGCTCGACCGCGCGGTAGGAGCGCAGGTCCTCGGCGGTCAGCATGCCGCCACGCTCGGCCAGGTAGGAGACGACAGCCGCCGCGATGTCGCCCTCGTAGAACGGCGCGGCGCCCTCGCGCCCGAGCCGTTCGATCGTGTCGCCCAGCTCCGGGCAGCGGAACACCTCGCCCTCGCGCAGAACGTCGCCGCCGGGCGCGAAGATCGCCTCGACCTCCGGGGTCAGGCCAAGGATCGGCCGCAGGATCTCGGCGACATACGCCTGCTGGGCGTTCGTCTCCACGCCCTCGCGCGCGAACCCGGCCGCGGGCGCGGCCAGGCTCTCGAGCGGCACGGTTCCCCAGCGTTCGGCCGCGGCAACGATGCCCGCAGGCGTCCCGTAGGCCCCGCACGAAGCGGCGCCGACGTGGAAGACCTGCACGGCGTCGCCGAACGAGACGTGGACCGCCACCAGATCGCCGGGCGCCTCGCCGCCCGCGCCCGCGCCCGGCGCTGCCACGAAGAAGTCCAGCAGCGTCGGCTCCACCCCGGCCCCGGCGACGAGCAGGTATCCGCCGGCTCCGGGGCCGGTCAACAGCGGCTCGGCCACCCAGGAGACCATCATCGCCGCGAGAGCTGCGTCGACGGCGTTGCCGCCCTCGCGCAGCACTCGTGCGCCGATCTCCGCGGTCAGCGGATGACCGGCGGCGCATATGCCCCGGGAGGACATGCCGGCGAACCTACCGACCATTGCCGCGTCGCTGACGAGGCTGTCGGCGTGGCTGACAAGGAGCACGGGCCGGGACAGTGCATCGGCACGGCCCGGCCCGTAGCGACACAGTCAGGCGCGTCGAGAGTCCGTCAGCGGCGCGGCAAGAACTCGGGGACGTCGATCTCGTTGACGCCGAGCCCGGTGCGCTGTGTCATCGACGGCGCGCGACGGTCCGCGACGCGCGGCTCGCCGGCCGGCTCGGACATCGTCCGCTGCCGTCGCGACGGGCGGTCGCCGTAGCCGGTCGCCACCACGGTCACCCACACGTTCTCGCTGAGCTTCTCGTCGACCATCGCGCCGAAGATGATGTTCGCGTCCGGGTGCGCGGCCTCCGCGACGGCCTTGGCCGCCTCGTTGACCTCGTAGAGCGAGAGATCCGGCCCGCCGGTGATCGACAGCAGGATCTTGCGCGCGCCCTCCATGCTGGTCTCCAGCAGCGGCGAGGAGACCGCGTGCATCGCGGCCTCGACCGCGCGCTTGTCCCCGGAGCCCATGCCGATGCCCAGCAGGGCGTTGCCGGCCTCGGACATGATCGTCCGCACGTCGGCGAAGTCGAGGTTGATCAGCCCCGGCAGCGTGACCAGGTCGGAGATGCCCTGGACGCCCTGGCGCAGCACGTCGTCGGCGACGCGGAACGCGTCGACCATCGACGTCTGCTTGTCCAGCACGCTCAACAGGCGGTTGTTGGGCACCACGATCAGCGTGTCGACCTCGTCGGCCAGCGCCTGGATGCCGTGCTCGGCCAGATCGCGACGGCGCGAGCCCTCGAAGCCGAACGGCTTGGTGATGATCCCGACGGTCAGCGCGCCCACCTCGCGGGCGATGCGCGCGACGATCGGCCCGGCACCCGTGCCGGTCCCGCCACCGGCGCCGGCGGCGATGAAGATCAGGTCACTGCCCTTCAGCAGCGCCTTGATCTTGTCGTACTCCTCCATCGCGGCCGCGCGGCCGAGATCGGGGTTCGCACCGGCGCCGAGCCCGCGGGTGATGCCGCCGCCGATGTGGACGGTGATGTCCGCGGTCGACTGCTGGAGCGACTGCAGGTCGGTGTTGATGGCGACGAACTCGACGCCCTCGACCTCGGCCTCGACCATGCGATTGACCGCGTTGACGCCGGCGCCACCGACGCCGACGACGCGGATGACCGGGCGGCCGACGGGCATCGCCTCGGCGAACGCCGACGTCTGCGAGCGCGCGTAGACGTCCTCGCGCGGCTGCGACGGGGCCGGACGGTCGAGCACGTTCTCGGGGATCTCCGAGGAGAAGGCGTGGCGCAGGCGCTCCTGCGGCGAGGGCACGTGCGGCGCTTCCGGAACCGTCTGCTCCGGCTGGCGCAGCGAGGGATGCGGCACGCCGGTCTCACGCGGATGTGGCGGCGGCTCGTATTCCTTCTGGAGCTCTTCCTTCTTGGCTTCCTCTTCGGGCTGGCCCGCCTCTTCCGTCTTGCGGAACAGCGCCGCAAGCGGGCCCTCCCTCATGCTTGCGCGCTTGCTAGGGCCGGCCATGGGAGAGAACCTCCTGCGCGAGATCGCGATAGGACTGGGCGGCGGGGCCGTCCGGGTCGTACTTGAGCACCGACATCCCCTTCACGGGGGCTTCCGCAAACCGGATGGTCTTGCGGATGCGCGAGGCGAAGACCCGGTCGCCGAAATTCTCTTCGAGGATCTCGATCGCCTCCTTGGCGTGGATGGTCCGCGAGTCGACCAACGTCGGGAGGATGCCCTCGATGTCGACGTCGGGGTTGAGGTGCTCGCGGATCATCTGGAGGGTGTTCTGGAGCTGGATCAGCCCGCGCATCGACAGATACTCGCACTGGACGGGGACGATCACCTTGTTTGCCGCCGTCAGCGCGTTGATGGTGAGCAGCCCGAGGCTCGGCGGCGTGTCGATGCAGATGAAGTCGTAGTCCTCGAGGATCGGCTCGAACGCCTTCTGCAGCGAGCGCTCGCGGCCGATCATCGCGCTCATCGCGATCTCGGCTCCCGCGAGGTCGATCGAGGAGCAGGCGATGTCCACCTCGCGCTTGCGGACCACCTCGCGGATCGAGACCTTGTGCACGAGCACGTCGTACATCGACTTCTCAACCGTGTCGGGGTCGATGCCCTGCGACATGGTCAGGTTGCCCTGCGGATCCATGTCCACGCAAAGGACGCGATGGCCCTCTTCGGCAAAGGCGCAGGCGAGGTTCAGCGTGGTCGTCGTCTTGGCGACGCCGCCCTTCTGGTTCGCAAATGCGATGACCTTGGCCTTGTTCTCCACGGCAGGCTCAGCTTTCTCGTCGGGGAAACCCGTACGCCGCACTATTCGCACGTGCGTTATGGATTCCTCCCATGACCAACGGCATCGCTCACATCGACGACGCGCCGTCCGCCCGTTTCGACGTCGGCCCGATGGGCGCCGACTGGGATCTGGTGGGTAACGCGGCAGGCTGCGACAAGGTCGGCCTGCGGCGCATCCGGATCTCTTCGGGCAAGCAGTCGACCCCGCTGCACGCGCACTTCGGCGAGGAGGAGATGTTCTACGTGCTGCGCGGCTCGGGCGTCAGCTTCCAGGAGAACGGCGCCTACGAGATCGCCGAGGGCGACGTGGTCCTGCATCCGCACGGCGGCCCCGCTCACACCGTCGTGGGCGGCGAGGACGGCATCGACGTGCTGGCCTTCGGCGACAACCTGCGCCACGAGGCGGTCCGCTTCCCGCGGATCAACGCGACGTGGATCGGCGGGATGGTCTCGGAGTTCCTGCCGGTCCACCAGTTCCAGCTCGAGGCCGAGCGCGCCGGCCCGGTCGAGCTGCCCGCGACGCTCGACGCGCGGCCGTCGACGATCGTCAACGTCGCCGACGTCGACGTGATCGAGTTCAAGCGTGGCGCGGCCGACGCACGGGCGCGCTTCATCGGCCGCCGGCTCGGGGCGCGGCGCACCGCGCTCAACTGGTCTGAGATCGCGCCGGGGGCCGAGGCCGCGCAGCCGCACTGCCACTCGGCCGTCGAGGAGCTGTTCGTGGTGCTCGACGGCGACGGGGTCGCGCTGCTCGGGTCCGAGGAGCATCCGGTGCGCGCGGGCTCGGTGGTCGCGCGACCGGCGGGGACGGGCGTGACGCACGCGTTCCGCGCCGGCGAGGGGGGCATGACGCTGTTGATGTACAGCGACGTCGATCCCAACGACATGTGCTTCTACCCCCGGACCGGCAAGGTCCTCATGCGCGGGCTCGGGATCGTCTTCAAGCCCGAGCAGGTCCCGTATTGGGACGACTGAGGGGCGAAGCCCCGGTTCTGGACGTCGACATCGTCGTCGTCACCGGCAAGGGCGGCGTCGGCAAGTCGACCGTGGCCGCGGCGCTCGCCACGGTCGCGGCACGGCGCGGCCGGCGCACGGTCGTCGCCGAGGTCGGCGACCGTCACGACATCCCGCGGTTGCTGGGGCCCGGCGGTCCCGACCACCACTCGATCGCACCGCGCGAGGCGATGGAGGAGTACGTGGCCGACCAGCTCCCCCGCCCGCTGGCCGAGCTGCTGTCGCACAGCGGCACGTTCTCGGCGTTCGTCGCCGCCACCCCGGGCATGAACGAGCTCCTGTCGATCGGCAAGGTCTGGGAGCTCGCCGGCGAGCGGCGCCGCGTGGCCGACGCCGAGCCGTACGACCTGGTTGTCCTCGACGCGCCCGCCAGCGGTCACGGCCTGGCGCTGCTCGGCGCGCCGCGGACGTTCTCGGATGCCGCGCGCGTGGGCCCGATCCACCGGCAGGCCGGCCAGATCCACGCGACGCTGATCGACCCCGCACGCACAGCCGTGGTCGCCGTTGTCACGCCCGAGGAGATGCCTGTCAACGAGACGCTCGAGCTGCGGGCGGCGCTGCGGGAGCGGATGGGGATCGACGTGGCCCGCGTGATCGCCAACGGGATCGTTCCCGATCGCTTCACCGCCGAGGAGGCGCGCAGCCTTGCGGAGCACGGCGGGGCGCCCGACGGGCCGGTCGGCGCGGCGCTGTGGTCCCACGACCGCGCCCGCTCGCAGCGCAACCAGCTGCGGCGCCTGCGCGCCGGCCTCGACGTCGCGCCCGTGCGGCTGCCGTTCCTGTTCGCGGCCGAGCTCGACCACGAGTCGGTCGCGCAGCTCGCCGACATCCTGGAGCGCGCGCTGTGAGGGAGCGTCTTCGGGACAAGCGCGTGATCGTCTGCGCGGGCGCGGGCGGCGTGGGCAAGACGACGACGTCGGCCGCGCTCGCGCTCGGGCTGGCCGCGGACGGCGCGCGCGTGGCGGTGGTGACGATCGACCCCGCCCGGCGGCTGGCCAACGCCCTCGGCCTGGGGACCCTGGAGAACGATCCGCGGCGGGTCGACCGCCGGCGGCTGGCCGGCCACGGCCTCGACGTGAGCGGCGAGCTGTGGGCCATGACGCTCGATTCCAAGCGCACCTTCGACGAGCTGATCGACCACCTCGCGCCCGACGAGGGCACGGCCCGCGAGGTGCTCGCCAACCGCATCTACCAGCAGATCTCGACCGCCGTTGCGGGCTCGCAGGAATACACGGCGATGGCCAAGCTCTACGAGCTCGACCGCGACGGGCGCTTCGACGCGATCGTGCTCGACACGCCGCCGTCGCGCAACGCCCTGGACTTCCTCGACGCGCCCGAGCGCCTCACGGCGTTCCTCGAGGGCCGCGCACTGCGGATGCTGCTGGCCCCCACCGGCCTGGCGGCCCGCGTCGTCGGCCGCGGCGCGAGCGTCGGCCTGCGCGGTTTGCGACGGGTGACCGGCGTCGAGCTGCTCGAGGACCTCTCGACGTTCTTCGGGTCGCTCGGCCGACTGCTCGACGGATTCCGCGAGCGCGCGGCGGGCGTGCAGCGGCTGCTGGCCGATCCGGCGACGACGTTCATCGTCGTCGCATCACCCGAGCGCGAGCCGGTCGAGGAGGCGATCTACTTCGGCGCCAAGCTGAGCGAGGCCGGGCTGCCGTTCGGCGGGCTGGTCGTCAACCGCGTGCACGCCCCGGTGACGGGCGAGCTCGATACGAGCGGGCTCGGCCCGGAGCTGGCGGCGAAGGTCTCGGAGGCGGCCGCGGAGGTCGCGATGCTGGCCGAGCGCGACGCGGCCGCGGTGGCGCGGTTGAGGACGGCGCTGGGCGATGACCACCCGGTGCTCGTACCCCACCTGTCGGGCGACGTGCACGACGTCGACGGGCTGGTGGCGATGTACCGCCACCTCTGGGCAGCGTCGGCCTAGACCGGGACACCCTCCACCGGAAGCTCCTCGGCCTCGCCCAGCAGCTCGTCGGCCAGGCTGCGGAGGTCGGCGTCCAGGTGCCCGCAGAGGACGTCGCGCAGGATCGCTCGCAGATGGCCGGCAAGCTCGTCGACGACCTCTTCGACGCCGGCGTCGGGCGGGCCGTGCCCGGTGACCATCGCGCGCTCCAGCGAGACGGCCTGAGCCACGCCCTCGGCCACGATCGCGCGCGACTCGGGCTCGGCGCACAGCGCCGCCACGCGCTCGGCGAGCATGTCGGCGTCGGTCTCGGGGGCAAGCAGCGCTCGCAGCGCGAGCAGGTGGTCGGTGAGCCGGTGGTGCGGCGGGCGCTCGCAGCCCATCTCGAAGCGCGCCAACGCCCAGGCCAGCTCGCCGCCGCGCGGCATCCGCCGCCAGACGAGGTTGCAGAAGGCGCGCAGCTCGTCCTCCTGGCCGGCCTCGAGGACGAGGGTCCCGTTCGCGTGCCCGCCCGCGCCCGTCGGGACGGCCTGCCACGGCCCGCCGGCGGTGCGAACCCATGCCGCCGGGCCCATGGCCACACAGGCCTCGTCGTAGAGGCGCAGCGCCGTCACCAGCCGGCGCACGCGCGCGGGCGCCTGGGCGACAACGCCCTCGTCGTCGCCGCGCACCAGTGCGAGGACGGTCTCCGTCGCGCCTTCCCAGGCGGCGGCCTCCGGCACGCGCTCGATCTCGCCGGGCGCCACCAGCGCCAGCCCGGTGCTGAGCGAGAGCTCGGTGGACTCGATCTCGAGCCCGAGCAGCGGGACGATGACCTCGACGTCGCTTACGCCGGCGTTCACCCGCTCGGCGAGCTCGCCGTAGGCCCGCACGAAGCGTTCGTCGGACAGCGTGAACTCCGACAGGTCCTCGAACAGGTGCTCCAGGAAGGCGCGCAATGCGATCTCGGCGCGCTCGCGTGCGCCCGCGGGCACATGCGTGTGACCGCGCGAGCGCAGGTAGGCGTCGACGCCGCTGGTCGCCGCCACGGAGCGGACGGCCGCGTCCCAGTTCTCGAGGCTGGTGAGCACGCGGGCGCGGTCGGCGATGAACCCCGTGGTATCCGGGCGGTAGCAATAGAGCGTGGGGCCGCGACGGCCCGCGCGCTCCTCGATGACGTCGAAGGACAGCTCCGCGCCTTCTGACGTCTCGGCGGAAAGTGCCCATGCGGCCTCCTCGGCGAAGGCGCGCAGGGCGGCGTGCAGCTGGCGATCGAGCATGCGCTCCGGTTTCGCGGCGCCCGCACGGGCTCCTTCACCGACAGGGGCGCAAGTTTCTGCGATCGCCTGCGTTTGATGCCTTCACAAGCTTGGGGCACGTGCCTGGAAGAAACGGACGGCGGACTTGGGAGAGTCCGCCGTTCGGCGTTTAAGGACGGCTTCGCGGGTTAGGCGACGGCGCTGAGCTCGCCGGAGGCGTCCTCGGCGCAGTCGGCCGCGAGCCAGTGCTTCCCGTAGGAGCGCATGTCCTCGATGATCGGCAGTAGCGCCAGGCCCTTCTTGGTCAACGCGTACTCGACGCGCGGCGGGACCTCGGGGTAGGAGAGCCGCTCGACGATCCCCTCCTCCTCCAGCGCGCGCAGGCGCAAGGAGAGCGTCCGGGGGCTGATGCCCTGCAGCGAACGCTCGAGCTCGCAGAACCGCGACCGGCCCTCGGCCAGGTCACGGACGAGGAGCAGGGTCCACTTGCCGCAGATGACCTCCGCGGTGCGACATACGGGACAGCTGGCATCGACGGCCATGCCAATACTTTACCAATTGAAGCGCTAGCCCGAGAGCAGGTTGCCCAGGCCGCCGCCGCCCGATCCGCCGCTGCTCGGCACGTCGACGCGGCCCTCCGAGGGCTGGACCAGGACCCACCCCTGGCCGCCGAACGCCATCTGGATCGACTCGCCGGAACCGCGACCGATCAGGTTCTTGGCCTTGAAATCCGTCTTCAGCGCCGTCGTCACGTGCTCCGACCACGTGATCGCTGCCTGGGCATCGGCGAACGTCGGCGCCGAGCCGACGTCGAGCATCACGGGCGGTCCGTCGGAGAGGATCGCCACCGAGCCCGAGCCGCGCAGCGAGGTGTTGAACAGACCGCCTCCGAGCATGCCGGCCGCGCCCTGCACGCGCTCGATGTCCCACTCGATCCCGGCGTCGAACGCCAGCAGGTTGGGCCCGTTGACCGTCACCTTCTCGCCGTCAAGGTGAATCAGGTGGACGTCCTGGGCGGTATCCGCCAGGAAGACCTCGCCGGTGCCCGAGACCTTCATCAGCGAGGTGCCCTCGCCGGTGGCGACCTTCTTGAGCAGGCGTCCCACACCCCCGGCGCCGGCGAACTCGAAGCTCACGTCGCCCTGGTAGGCGACCATCGAACCCTTCTTGGCCTGGATCGTGACCTGATCGAGGCGGACCTTCAGCAGCTTTCCGTTCTGCAGCGAGAACGCGTCGGTCGACTGCGTCTCGGCGAACGTGGCGAGGGTGGTGTCCATGGGGGCAACCCTCGCCCCATCGACCCCCGGCGTCAAGCAGCTTCGAGGTTTGCGGCGTGGGCCTCGTCGACGTCGGCCATCGTGGTGCCGCGCTTGCCGTCGGCCGCGAGCAGGAGCTTGAAGTCGTGCGGGCTCGTCGCGGCCTCCAGTGCGTCGTCGACGGAGACGCGGCCCTCCTTGACGTGCTCGAAGAGCGCCTGGTCGAACGTGCGCATCCCGTAATAGCCGCCGCTCTGGATGACTTCCTCCAGCCGGCCGGTCTCGGCCGGGTCCATGATCATGTCGCGGACGCGGCCGGTGGTCCGCAGGATCTCGCAGGCCACGACGCGGCCGCCGTCGATCGACGGCACGAGCCGCTGGGAGACGACGCCCTTCAGGGTCCCGGCGAGCATCGCCCGGACCTGCTGGTGCATGTGCGGCGGGAAGAAGTCGATCATGCGGTTGATCGTCTCCGAGGCGTCCACGGTGTGGATCGTGGAGAGCACGAGGTGGCCGGTCTCGGCCGCGCTCAACGCGGTGTGGACGGTCTCCTCGTCGCGCATCTCGCCGATCAGGATCACGTCGGGGTCCTGGCGCAACACGCGGCGCAGTGCCCGGCGGAACGACTGGGTGTCCATGCCGACCTCGCGCTGGTTGATCAGCGACTGCTTGTCGGCGTGCAGAAACTCGATCGGGTCCTCGATCGTGACGATGTGCTTCGACGTGGTCTGGTTGATGTGGTCGATCATCGCGGCGAGCGTCGTCGACTTGCCCGAGCCCGTGGTCCCCGTCACCAGGATGATGCCGCGGGGCTCCTCGGCCAGGTCGCGGATGACGGGCGGCAGGGCGAGGTCCTCGACCGTGCGGATCACCGTCGGGATCGCACGACAGACCAGCGAGACATGGCCGCGCTGGTGGAAGGCGTTGACGCGGAAACGCGCCAGGCCTTCGACCTCATAGGAGAAGTCGACCTCGCGCTCGCCCTCGAACTCGGCGAGCTTGGCAGGGTCGTGGAGCATCTGGCCGACCGCGCCGAGCGTGTCCTCGGCGGACAGCGTCTGACCACCGCGAATCGGGCGGAGACGGCCGTCGACGCGGGCAAGCGGCTGGGCCCCCACCTTCAGGTGGAGGTCAGAACCACCCGCCTCGACCGCGTGGCGCAGCGCTGACTCGAGGTCGAACACATACCTTGAATCGGCCGGTTTTCGTGGTCCTTGAGGCTCTGGACGGTCGTCCTACTCCGCAGTGGGAGCGGAATCCTCGGTAGGACGGGCCCTGCGGGCCGCAATCCGGCTCCCCAGGGCGATTCCGAGGATGACGAAGACGATCGGCCCGACGAACAGCCAAGGCGACGGACCCGCGGAGCGTTTGGTCGACTTGTTGGAGGCGTCCAGCTGCGCCCGCGCCTCCGGCGGAACCGCCACGGAGTGGCCGTTGGCGGTGGCGACCCGGGCCACCGCCTCGATCGCGGCGCGGGCGAGCCCGTCCGATTGGGCGGCCGCATCGACGCGCACGGGCTCCAGGGCGCGGTCGACGTCGTCGCCGAGGTTGTTGCCGCCGATTCCGACCGGCATGACGACCAGCAGATGCTGCGGATCGCGCAGGCCGCCATGGGGGTTGGTCGGCAACTCGCCGGCCAGGAGGTTGGCGTAGCGCTGGGGCTGGTTGAACAGCTGCGGATAGGAACCCAGGTCGCCGGCCGACTCGATCAGCGCGACCTTCATCGGGTAGCCCGCGGTCGCCGCCTTCTTGAGCACCTCGTCGAGCGCGTTGCGCAGGCGCGTCGACGTGGGAGGCGCGTAGGGGTAGAAGACGTCCTGGGACGGCAGGACGTCGCTGGCGGGGTCGCCGTCGGCCCATGCCGCGGGCGCAAGGGCGAGCAGCGCGACGACCGTCAGGACCCAGGAGCGCAACGCGCGCATGTCCCGCCGCGGACTCTTGGCTCAGGCGACGTCGCGCAGCTTCTGAGCCTCGGCGAGGCTCTGGAGCTTCTTCAGCGACTGATTCTCGATCTGCCGGATCCGCTCGCGCGTGACGTTGAACGTACGGCCGACCTCGTCGAGCGTCCGCGGATGCTCGCCGCCGAGCCCGTAGCGCAGTTCGAGCACGCGGCGCTCGCGGTAAGTCAGAGATTCTCGAGCGCCTCGCGCAGCGCTTCCTTGGTCAAGATCTCGGCGGCGCGCTCGTAGGGCGACTCCGCGCGCTCGTCGGCGATGAACTGGCCGAACTCCGACTCCTCCTCGTCGCCGACCGGCTTCTCGAGGCTGACCGGCGCCTGGGCCGACCGCTTGATCGAGTCGACCTCCTCGGGCTCGATGCCGGTGACCTCGGCGATCTCGTCGGCGGTGGGCTCGCGGCCCAGCTCTGTGACCAGCTTGCGCTCGGCGCGGCCGATCTTGTTGAGCTTCTCGACGACGTGTACGGGGATGCGGATCGTGCGCGCCTTGTCGGCCAGCGCGCGGGCGATCGCCTGGCGGATCCACCAGGTCGCGTAGGTGGAGAACTTGAAGCCCTTGCGGTAGTCGAACTTCTCCGCGGCGCGGACCAGGCCCAGCGTGCCCTCCTGGATGAGGTCGAGGAAGGGCAGGCCCTGGTTGCGGTAGTTCTTGGCGATCGAGACGACCAGGCGCAGGTTGGACTCGACCATCTTCTGCTTGGCGTCGAGGTCACCGCGCTCGATGCGCTTGGCGAGATCGACCTCCTCCTGGGCGGTGAGCAGGCGGACCTTGCCGATGTCCTTGAGGAACAGCTGGAGGCTGTCCGTCGTCATGTCGGGACGGAGATCCAGCTGTGTCTTGGTCTTGCGGCGGCTGCGCTTGTCGGGCGCGCGCTCTACCTGCGGCGCGGCGGCCTCGACGGTCGGGTCCTCCTCGACGAGCTCGATCTCGCTCTTCTCGAAGAACTGATGCAGCTCCTCGATGTCGGCTTCGTCGAGGTCGAGTTCGGAGACGGCGGAAGCGATCTCACCGAAAGTGAGCACGCCAAGCTGCTGGCCCTTGGCGACCAGCCCCTTGATCTCTTCCAGCTCCTGAAGTTCCAGTACAGACATGGCTTCCGATCCTACGAGGCCGGTGGTGGATTGAGTCTAGGGCCTCGATCTGCCTTCTCTATAACGAGCGCGACGCCCAACTCTTTCGGTTTGCCGGGTCTCCACCCTGCCTTTCGGCGCGTCGCCGCGACCCTTGAGGCGCAGGCCTCCGCGATGGGCGAGAATGTGAGAGATGGCGCCCGACGAGCCCGATCGCGACGTCCTCTCGAGCCTGCCACGGACCCGCCCGCAGCGCCGCAGCGCCAAGCGCGCCGCCGCGCCCAAGGCCGGCGCGAAGGCCAAGCCGAAGGCTGCCGCGAAGCCCAAGCCGAAGGCCGCGGCGCAGCCGAAGGCGAAGGCCAAGCCCAAGGCCAAGGCCGCTCCGCGCGCCAGGTCGGCCGCGGCGAAGAAGCCCACGCCGCTGGGCCCGCGGCGCGCCGATCGCAGCGGCGGACGGCGCCGGCAGATGCCGCCGGCGGGGTTCTCTCCCCCGGAGGCAACCCAGGATCGCCCGCCGCCCTCGGCCGCCGAGCTGATCGGCACCGCGGTCCAGGCCGCCGGCGAGTTGGCCCAGATCGGGCTTGCGGTCGGCAGCCACGCGCTGCGCTCGGCGCTCGGCCGGCGCTCGGGTTCCTGAGCTCCAGGCGGCGCTTTCCGACGGGCGACGTTCTATAGTGCCGCCTCGTCAGCCGAGCCTTCGCGCGTCCTGCGCGTGAAGGGCGGGGGAACCACTGCGGACCCGATGCCCGGGCCCGCTGGGGCGAATCGAGGCCTACAGCGCCTCGTAGCGCATCGCGCGAGCCCGTCAGCTCACCCCGTAGGCGGCACCGATACGAGGTCATGAGGATCGTTCCGCGCAATCCCGCGAAGCTTGCCGTCGTGCTTGTCACGGTGGCCCTGTCGGCGACCGCCGGCACGGCCGCGGCCGAGTCCGGCGGCGCCCAGTACGGGGCCGGCGGGACCGGCGGCGTGCAGTACGGGGTCGCCCCCGGCGAGGTCGGCTCCGAAGCGCTGCACGCCCGGCCGGGTGCGCTGCTCGGCGGCCTGGTCCGGTTCAGCGGGACCGCGGCGCCCGGCGCCCGGGTCAGCGTCCAGCGGCTCGATCCGCACGCCGGTCAATGGCTGACCGAAGCGACGGCCCAGGCCGATGCCGACGGCGCCTACGTCGCCTCCTGGAAAGCCGACCACATCGGCGTCTTCTCGGTGCGAGCGCTTCCGGCCGACGGGCAGGCGCGGGCAGCGGGCGCGCTCGCCTCGATGCGGCTCACCGTCTACAAGCCCGCGCTCGCGACCTGGTACGGCCCCGGCTTCTACGGCAGGCGGACCGCCTGCGGCCAGCGGCTGACCCGCAACCTGATCGGCGTCGCGCACCGCGGACTGCCGTGTGGCCGCTCAGTCGCGCTCTACTACCAGGGGCGCACGCTCACGGCTCGCGTCGTGGACCGCGGTCCCTACGGAGTCCCCTCGGCCGCCTACGACTTGACTTCGGCCGCCGCCCGCGCGCTGGGCTTCACCCACACCGCTCGCGTCGGCGCGGTCTCGCTGTCCACGCGCAAGTAGCGGACCTACTTCGTCGAAGCGCTGAAGGTCACCGGACCCGACTTGCACTGGGTCTTGGAGCCGTTCGGGAAGGTCAGCTCCGAGACGATCGAGTAGTCGCCCTTGAGCTTCCACTTGGTCCCGTGCGTGAACTTCCCGTGCATCTTCACGGTGTTGGCCGCCTTGGTCCCGTCGCCCAGCGTCTCGGTGTAGGACGAGGCGTTGGAGTACTTGCCGGTCTTGCTGATCGTCCGGTTGCGGAAGACCGTCGTGCTGCGCAGGACCTTGCCGTCGGTGCACGGCGCGAAGTAGTAGATGAGCATCGTGGTGACCTTGTCGCCGTCCTTGGAGACGCTGGCGAAGATGCTGCACGGAGCCGTGTTGGAGTTCCCGGTACGGCAGTTGTTCTGATCCTGGCTCGTGTGGCCGGAGTAGGTCGCGCCCTTCTTCTGGGGCCGCGGCGTCCGGGCGTCGACGACACCGGCGAGCAGGAGTGAGCCGACTGCCACGCCGGCGATGAGCTGGACCGTCCTGCGGTTCGAGGGCATGCGGCGATACTCCGCGCCGCGGGCCTCCGGTGTCAAGCTTGGGCGACCGGCGTGCCGGCCGCGCGGGCGGCGAACATCGCCTGGTCGGCGCGCTCGGCCAGCGCCACGGTGTCCTCGCCGTCCTCCGGGCAGGTCGCGACGCCGATCGACACGGTCAGCGGGACCCCGCTGTGTGTCGCGGCGACGCCGGCCGATTCGGCCAGCAGCTCGGCCAGGACGCGACCCACGGCGGGCCCGGTGTCGGGCGCGGTGACGCAGTAGCGGCCCGGCTCGGCCCGGAAGAGCTGGTCGGCGGGGCGCAGGCCTGCCGCCAGCGCACGCTCGACCGCCTCGAGCAGCTCGTCGACCTCGCCCTCCTTTTGTGCCTCGCGCAGCCGTTCGAGGCCGTCGACCTCGATCGCAAGCAGCGCGAACGGGCTGCCGTCCTGGGCGTGGCGCTCGAGCCGGCGCTGGACCGCCGCCTCCCAGGAGCCGGGGTCGGCCTGCCGGGCAACGCCGGGCTCCGGCGGCTCTGCCCGGCTCACCTCGGGAGCGCCCTCCGGCACGCCGGCGTCGGCGCGCGGCGCTGCGGGCTCGCCGCTGGCGTGGCCTGCCGCGGCCTCGGCCAGCAGCGCGCAGACGTGGGCCAGGCGGTCGGCGAGATCGGCGGTCGTGGCCGCGTCGAGCCGCCCCGAGGCGTGGATCGATGAAGACGTGGCCCGGCGCAGCGCCTCGCAGGCGCGCACCGCGCCACCGGCGCCCGTCGCGCCCGCCAGGGAAGCGGCACGGCCGGAGAGCCAGTCGAGGTTGCCGCCGGGCGCGAGCCGGCGCAGGGCGGTGTCGTCGCTCAACGCGGCAAGGACCGCGGCGGCGAGCCCCGGCCCTTCGCGTGCCAGCTCGGCGGTGGGCAGCGCCGCGGCCTCGTCGAGGGTGCAGCCGGCCACCAGCTCGATCAACCAGGCCTTGGCCACCGAGTGGGCGTCGGCGGCCGGCAGGCCGGCCACGGGCCGCGGTCGGCGAGGCTCGGGTGCGTGCGCGTCCACGCGCGTAGGAAACCAGCGCGCGTGGACGGTGCCCCGCCATCATGCGTCCCGATGCTGTCGATCGACGAGGCTCGCGCCGCCGTGCTCGCCGCCGTACGGCCGCTGAGCGCCGAGGCGGTGCCCGTCGCGGAGGCGCTGGACCGGGTGCTGGCCGAGGACGTCAGCGCCGACCACGACGTGCCGCCGTTCGCCAACAGCGCGATGGACGGCTTCGCGGTCCGCTCGTCGTCCGACCTGGCGCGACCGCTTCGGATCGTCGGCGAGTCGCGCGCGGGCGCTCCGGCCGACGCAGCGGTCGGCGAGGGCGAGGCGATTCGCATCTCGACGGGGGCGGCGCTGCCGGTCGATGCCGACGCGGTCGTGCCCGTCGAGCGGACGGACGAGGCCGCCGGCCACGTGACGATCGAGGGCGTCGCCGGGCCCGGCGACAACGTCCGCGAGGCCGGAGAGGACCTGCGGGCCGGAGAGGTGGTCCTGGCGGCGGGCACGCGCCTGGGCCCCGCCGAGCTCGGAGTGGCGGTGGGCGCCGGCCGCGCGGCGGTGCGCTGCTCTGCGCGCCCGCGCGTGTCGATCGTGGCGACCGGCGACGAGCTTGTCGACCCCGGCGAGCCGCTCGGCCCCGGCCAGATCCACGACTCCAACGCGCTCTCGCTGACCGCCCTCGCCCGGCGCGCGGGCGCCGTCGTCACCGGAGCGCGCCGCGCGGGCGATTCGCCATCAGACACCCGCACCGCGCTCGCCGCCGCGCTCGACGAGGCCGACCTCGTGCTCGTGTCCGGCGGGGTGTCGGTCGGCCCTCACGACCACGTCAAGCCCGCGCTCGCCGAGCTCGGCGCCGAGGAGCGCTTCTGGCGCGTGGCCCTGCGACCGGGCAAGCCGACCTGGTTCGGCGTGCGCGGCGAGACGCTGATCCTCGGCCTGCCGGGCAACCCGGTGTCCGCGCTGGTCACCTTCGTGCTCTTCGCCCGCCCGGCCCTGGCGGCGCTGCAGGGTGCCGAGGCGGCGCGCCGTAGACGGGCGCCGCTGGCCCACGCCCACGCCCGCCACCCCGCCCGCGACGAGGCCGTCCGCGTGCGCCTCGACGACGACGGCCGCGCGCACGCGACCGGCCCGCAGGGCTCGCACGTGCTCTCCTCGATGCTGGGCGCCGACGCGCTCGCCCTGATCCCGCGCGGCGAGGGCGAGATCGCGGCCGGCGAGGTCGTCGCGCTCGAACCGTTGTGACCGCGGCCTAAGCTCGGGCGATGCGCGTCCTCGTCACCGGTGCCACCGGCTATGTCGGCGGCCGGCTGCTGCCCGAGCTGCTCGAACGCGGCCACGAGGTCCGCGCGCTAGCACGCAATCCCGACGGCGCGTCGCTGCCCGCCGGCGTCGACGTTCGGCGCGGCGACGTCGTCAGCGGCGAGGGGCTCACCGAGGCGCTGGAGGGCGTCGAGGTCGCCTACTACCTCGTTCACTCGATGGGTCGCGGCAATCCGGCCGACTTCGCCGAGCGCGACCGTCAGGCGGGACGAACGTTCGGCGAGGCGGCGCGGGCCGGCGGCGTGCGCCGCGTGGTCTACCTCGGCGGGCTGGAAGGCGAAGAGGCCGACTCCGAGCACCTGCGCAGCCGCCACGAGGTCGCCGAGATCCTGCGCGAGCACGTCGCGGAGTTCGTCTACGCGCGCGCTGCGATGGTCATCGGAGCCGGCAGCGCCTCGTTCGTGATCATGCGCAAGCTGGTCGAGCGCCTGCCGGTGATGATCTGCCCGCGCTGGGTCGACACCCGCACCCAGCCGATCGCGATCCGTGACGTGGTGGCCGCACTGGCCGCGCTCGGAGGGCTCGAGCCGTCGCCCGGCGAGGTGCAGCTCGGCGGCGCCGAGGTCCTCACCTATCGCGCGATGATGACCCGGTTCGCCGAGATCGCAGGACGTCGCAAGCCGGTGATGGTGAGCGTCCCGGTCCTAACGCCGGCACTGTCGTCGTTGTGGGTGGCGCTGGTCACGCCCGCCGATCGCGCCATCGCGCTGCCGCTCGTCCACGGCCTGAGCGCCGAGACGGTCGTCCGCCGCGAACCACCGGCCGGCGTCAACGATGCACCGCTCGGCTTCGATGATGCCGTGCGCGAGGCGCTCGCCGCCTAGTCTCCCTGCAGCCGATGTCCACCGCGATCGTCGTCGTGGCCTGCGTGCTGGCCGCCGCCCTGCTCTTCGCGGTCTCGCGCTCGCTGCTCAACCGCCGCAAGGTCGTGGCGCAGACGGTGATCGTCGACCCCGAGGAGCACACGACCACCGACGAGCAGGGCGCGGTGCGCTCGATCCAGGCGGCCGACCTGATCATGCCGCTCGAGCAGCTCGAGGCGATCTGGACGCCGGCGCACCTCGAGCGCCTGGCGCGGACCTACTGGCGCTACCTGTCGCACGTCACCCTGGGCCTGATCCGGGTGAAGTACACCGAGCGCGAGCGCTTCGTCTGCCTGCTGTTCCGCCCGTTCGTCCTGCTCGCCTTCCAGGCACCCGAGTACGAGATGGACGCTCAGCGCGGCGTCGTGCGCTGGCGGATCGAGCGCGGCGTGCTCGTCACCCGCGACGGTCGTGGACGCGGCCTGTTGGAGATCGACGTCTCACGCTGTGAATGCGACGAGCCAGGCAAGGGGCGCGTGCACGTCGAGGTCGAGGTGGCGAACTTCTACCCGGCGATCTCCGCCCGCCTGTCGGACTGGCTCTACCGCAACACCCAGTCGCGCATCCACGTGCTCGTCACCCACGGCTTCCTGCGCTCGCTCGCCCGCCTCGACCTCGCCCCCTCGCGCGTGCGCCGCTTCGACAGCGTCGAGGACGTTCCGGACCCGGACCGGCCGCTGCCGTCCGACCGCGAGCGCGCGCGGGTGTAGTCGGCGCGAGCCCGCTGCCGGGTTCAGGGCACCTAGGGGAAAGAGGAGCCGGCGGTGCGCAGACGCGCGCGCCTCTCGCGCGGTTTCCGGTGCACGAACGAGCCACGCTTCGTCGCGCGGCGCATCGAGTGTCGAGTTAGTCGGTCTATGCGCGACTAAGTCGACACTCGTCGGCTGGGCCCGCGCTCAGCCGAAGCGCTCGGCCGCGATGGCGCGGAGCTTCGCGCGGTCGTGGCGTGCCTGGATGCGCCGGACGGTGCCCGAGCGCGAGCGCATGACGAGCGAGTCGGTCGTGGCCGTGCCGTCCTGGTAGTGGACGCCCTCGAGGACGTCGCCGTCGGTCACGCCGGTCGCCGAGAAGAAGCAGTCGTCGGAGGCGACGAGGTCGTCGGCGGTGAGCTGGCGCTCGAGGTCGTAGCCCTGCTCGAGCGCGGCTGTGCGCTCCTCGTCGTTGCGCGGCCACAGGCGGCCGACGATCGAGCCGCCGGTGCACTTGATCGCCGCCGCAGAGATCACGCCCTCCGGCGTTCCGCCGACGCCCCACAGCACGTCGACCGTCGAGCGGTCCGAGACGGCCAGCAGCGCGGCCGAGACGTCGCCGTCGGAGATCAACCGGACGCGCGCGCCACACTCGCGGATCTCGCGCAGCATGTCCTCGTGGCGTGGCCGGTCGAGCATGATGACCATGACGTCGCCGATCTCGGTGCCCTTGCGCTCGGCCACGAGTGCCAGCGTCTCGGGCAGCGGCCGGTCGAGGTCGAGCAGGTCCGCGAACGCCGGGCCCGCCGCGAGCTTCTCCATGTAGACGCACGGACCGGGGTCGAACATGCTCCCGCGCTCGGCCAGCGCGATGACGGCCAGCGCGCGCGGCATGCCCTTGGCGGTCAGCGTCGTGCCCTCCAGCGGGTCGACGGCGATGTCGACCGCGGGCGGCGAGCCGTCGCCGATGTGCTCGCCGTTGTAGAGCATCGGCGCCTCGTCCTTCTCGCCCTCGCCGATGACGACCAGCCCGTCCATGCGGACGGTGTCGAGCACGAGGCGCATGGCGTCGACCGCGGCCTGGTCGGCGGCGATCTTGTCGCCGCGCCCGATCCAGCGCGCGGAGGCCAGCGCCGCCGCTTCGGTGACGCGCACCAGCTCGAGGGCCAGATTGCGATCCGGCCTCCCGGCGCGCTCCTCCGGCGTCAAATGGTCCCCGGAGGCTTGCGCCGGACCTCGGTCTCCTGCTGGCGCATGACCGCCCCACCGAGCATCAGCAGGGTCCCCAGCAGCGACACGAACCAGCCGTAGCGCAGGCCGATCAGGGACTGGCTGTCGCCCGGGCGGTCGATCACGCCGGTGTAGCCGACGAGCCCGAAGGCGGCGATCGCCGTGACGGCGGTCATCTCGCCGCGCGGCCACGAAAGCGCGTGGTCGTTGACGATGATCCAGGCGAGGATCAGCGGCGCCGCGGCGCCGGCCAGCAGGAACCAACGCATGGTCGGATGCGACTCCCAGCCGGTCAGGTTCCCGGGCTCCGTGATGTTGCCGACCTTGCCGTTGACCTCGAGGTGATACCAGGCCAGGAACAGCCCGAGAGCGAGCAGTACACCGCCCCCCATCGCGATCCATTCACCACGCCGAAGCCGCGAGAAGTCCATGCGGGCGCAGCCTATACCGTGCCCACATGCCTGACGTCCGCTGGGGCCTGACGATCCCGTTCCCCGGCATCGCGCTGCACGACCATCTCGACCTCTTCCGCCGCGCGGAGTCCGCCGGCTACGACGATCTGTGGACCGGCGAGACCGCGGGGCCCGACGGCTTCACGCCGCTCGCGCTGGCCGCCGCGGTCACCGAGCGCGTTCGGCTGGCCACCGGCATCGTCAACCCGTACACGCGCGGGCCGGCGCTGCTGGCGCAGCAGGCCGCCGCGCTCCAGGACGCCAGCGGCGGGCGTTTCGTCCTCGGCCTCGGCTCGTCGTCGAACGTGATCGTCGAGCGCTGGAACCAGATCCCGTTCGTCAAGCCGCTGTCGAAGATGCGCGAGACGATCGAGATGCTGCGGCCGGTGTTCGCCGGCGAGCGCGGCCCGGGCGGGTTCAAGCTCGAGACGCCGCCGGCACAGCCGATCCCGATCGTGGTCGCCGCGCTGCGCGGCAAGATGCTGGCCCTGGCCGCCGAGCTCGGCGACGGCGCGTTCACGAACTTCCTGCCGCTCTCCGGCCTGCCCAAGGTCAAGGAGGCGTTCGGCAGCGACGACAAGGAGCTCGCCTGCCGGTTCTTCTGCGTGCCGCAGCCCGAGGAGCAGGGGCTGGCGCTCGCGCGCCACCTGTTCGCGGCCTACGGGACGGTGCCCGTCTACGCGGAGTTCTTCCGCTGGCTGGGCTGGGCCGAGCAACTCGACCCGATGGTGGAGGCCTGGCAGGGCGGCGATCGCAAGCGCGCGCTCGAGCTGGTCCCCGACGACCTCGTTCGCGAGATCTTCGTCTTCGGCGACCCCGACGCCATGCGCGAGCGCCTTGGCGCGTTCGTCGACGGCGGGATCACGACGCTGATCCTCACCCCGTTGACGAGCCCGGACGACCTGCCGCGACTGATCGACGCACTCGCTCCCTCCTAGCGGGTAGGACCATCCCCTATGGAGCTGGCGATCCCGAATCGACGGGAGCTGCGCCGCGTGAGCGGCGCGGTCGTCGACGGCTTCTCCGAGCACCGGCTGCTGACCTACGCCAGCGCGATCGCCTACCAGGTGATCAGCTCGGTCATCCCGTTCGCGCTCTTCGCACTCGCGTTGATGGGCGTGCTGAATCTCGACGATCTCTGGACGAAACACCTCAGCCCGTCGATCGCCGACCGCGCCTCCTACGAGGTCTGGGCGGTTGCGGACAAGACGGTCCTCCAGGTGCTCGAGCACAAGCAGACGTTCTGGGTGACCTTCGGGCTGCTGTTGATGCTCTGGGAGCTGTCGGGCGCGATGCGAGCGACGATGCAGGCGCTCGACGACGTCTACGAGGCACGGCGCAAGCGCTCGTGGCGCGAGCGCTACGCCATCTCGATCGGGCTGGCGGCGGCAGTGGGCCTGCTGATGCTCGTCGCGCTGGTGGTCATCATCGGTGGACGGTCGGTGGTGGGCGGCGTCGGCTCGCTGTTCGCGCGCTACGCCGTGGCCGCCGTGCTGCTGACGCTGGCGGTGGGCCTGACGCTGCGATTCGCGCCGGCCGTGCGCCAGCCGATCCGGTGGATCGGGCCGGGCTCGGTGGTGATCGTGGCCGGCTGGCTGCTCGTCGTCGGCGGCTACATCGGCTACGCGGGAGGGGTCGCGTCCTACGACTCGGTGTTCGGCTCGCTGGCGGTCGCGTTCGTGCTGATCGTCGCCGTGTACCTGTCGGCGATCGTCTTCCTGGTCGGCGTGCTGGTCGACGCCAGCGCGCGCGAAGCCAGCCGGTAGGGTCGCGGCGTGCCCGGGCTCGTCGTCATCACCGGCGCATCCACCGGGATCGGCCTGGCGACCGCGCGGCGGCTGGCCGATCGCGGCTTCGACGTCATCGCCGGCGTGCGCTCCGAGCGCGCCGCCGAGGAGGTGCGCGGCGAGCGGATCGAGCCCGCGATCGTCGACGTCACGGATGCCGCGCAGGTGGAGGCGCTGCGCGCGCAGGTCGGCGACCGCCCGCTGGCCGGCCTTGTCAACAACGCCGGGGTGAGCATCAGCGGGCCCACGGAGTTCCTGCCCCTCGACGAGGTCCGGCGCCAGCTCGAGATCAACCTGCTCGGCCACATCGCCGTCATCCAGGCGCTGCTGGAAGCGCTGCGTCGCGGCGGCGGCCGGATCGTCAACACCGGCTCGGTCGGTGCCCGCACCCCGCTGCCCTTCTCCGGCGCCTACGCCGCGTCGAAGGCCGGACTATGGGCGGTGGGCGAGTCGCTGCGCGGCGAGCTGCGGCCGTGGGGCATCCATGTCGCGACGGTCGAGCCGGGCGCGATCGCCACGCCGATCTGGGCCAAGATCGGCCAGCAGGCCGGCGCGGCCGGGGCGCAGATGCCCCCACGCGGCCAGGAGCTGTACGGCGCGACGCTGGCGAAGGCCGACGAGGTCGTCGCGAAGCTCAGTCGCTCGGCGATCCCGCCCGAGAAGGTCGCGGAGGTCATCGAGCACGCGCTGACCGCGCGCCGCCCGAAGGACCGCTACCTCGTCGGCCGGGATGCCAAGGCGCAGGTGGTGGCCCGCCGGCTACTGGGCGCCCGCCGCTGGGACGCGGTCCTGCGGCGGCAGATGGGCGTCTAGCTCGGCGCGGCCGCGGTCAGCAGCCGGCCCCGCGGCAGCCAGGATCGAACAGCAAGGCCACCATGAAGATGAGAAAACAGATGCCGACCACGGCCGGCCCCCAACTCCTCCAGGAGTGGGTCCAGATGAACATGTTCTTGAACGGATGCATCAATGCCTCCAGGGGGGACGGTGGAGGGGCGAACTTAGCTTCCGCGGAATGCGGATGCAACCCGTACTAGGCGGCCCAGGCCACGAAGACGCCGTCGAGCGCCTCGCGAGCCTCCGGCGAGAGGTCGTCGGGGTCCAGGCGGCCCGTGAGCTCGATCGTCGTGCGGATCTGCTCGAGGTAGAGCGAGCAGTGCGGACACGCCGCCAGATGGGTCTCGAAGCGCGCGCGGTCGGAGGGTTTCATGGCGCCGTCGAGATACGCGGTGACCGCCTCGACCACGTCGCGCAGGGCACGGGTTCCGATCTCCGTCTCCAAAGCCTCATTGCCCATCTCCCAGGTGTTCTTCCAGCGCCACCCGGACCTTTGCCCGCGCCCGGTGCAGCAGAACTCTCTGGTTGGTCTCGCTGATGTCCAGGGCGTTGCACGTCTCGTCGGAAGGAAATCCTTCGAGGTCGCGCAGGGTGATCACGAGGCGCTGCGCCGTCGGCAGCTGATCGATCGCCGCCCGCGCCACGGCAAGCGTCTCGTCCGAATAGACCTTGAGCTCGGGCGAGTCCTCCCAGCGCCGCGGCGGCGACCTCCAGGCGCCATCGCTGAAGAAGCGATCGGGGTCGACGCTCGCATCCTCGGAGCCCATCTCGCGCGCCGCGAGCGCGGCGAACGGCACGCTGCGCGACTCGCGAACCCCCCGCGTCATCGCCCGATTGAGCAGGATGCGGAAGACCCAGGTCTTCAGCGACGAGCGGCCCTCGAAGCGGTCGATCCCCTGGAGAACGCCCAGCCACGCCTCCTGGACGACCTCCTCGGCGACCGCGCGACTCGGGACGTACGAGCGCGCAAGGCGCAGCATCGAAGGCGCCCACAACGCGACCAACTCGGCGAAGGCCTGCTCGTCACGTGCGCGCAGGCGTTGGACCAGCTCCCGTTCGTCCACCATGGATGACCCTAACGACCGCCTCATGTATGAGAGATTGCGTTCCGTGACCAGGCTGGTCGGGGTGGACGTCGGTGGGACCAAGGTGGCCGTGGCCACTCTGGACGACGGCCGCCTCAGCGAAACGCGCACCCGGCCGACCGAACTCGAGTCCCCCGACGCCCTGGTCGACCAGCTCGAGGAGGCGATCCAGGAGGCCCTGCCGGCCGATGCCGTGGGCATCGGCGTGCCCTCGGTCGTCGACTGGGCCAAGGGCGCCGCGCGCTCGTCGGTGAACATCCCGCTCGAGCACGTTCCGCTGCGAAAGATCCTGCGCAAGCGCCTCGAGGTGCCGGTCTACGTCGACAACGACGCGACGGTGGCCGCCGTCGCCGAGGCGCACGGGCCCGACGCGAAAGTCGACGTCCGCCACCTCGTGATGCTCACCGTCGGGACAGGCATCGGCGGCGGGATCGTCATCGACGGTCACATCTACCGCGGCGCGACGGGCGCGGCCGCCGAGCTCGGCCACATGATCATCGGCGCGGACCTCGACGACGGCGCACCCGACCCCGAGGGCCCGCCGCGGCCCGGCTCGCTGGAGCGCCTGGCGGCGGGCCGCGCGCTGGACCAGCTCGCCGCCGAGCGCGGGCTGACCGACGGGCGCGGCGCGGTCGAGGCCGCGCAGCGCGGCGATTCGGCCGGACTGGAGTGCATGCGGATCCTCGGCGAGCGCCTCGGCATCGGCATCGCCAATGTGATCCTGGCGCTGGAGCCCGACGTCGTCGCCATCGGCGGCGGCGTCTCGGCCGCCGGTGAGCTGCTGTTGCACCACGCGCGCGAGACCGCGCAGCGGTTCATCCTGCGCGGTGTGGGCA
This sequence comes from uncultured Actinomycetes bacterium, assembly GCA_963825415.1. GTDB lineage: Bacteria > Actinomycetota > Thermoleophilia > Solirubrobacterales > Solirubrobacteraceae > BP-464. Next base: position 137,019 of record CAWGTD010000014.1, read on the forward strand.
CCAGGACCGAGATCCGGATCGCGCGCTACGGCCCGGAGGCGGGCGTCCTCGGCGCGGCGCTGATGGCCGGCCAGGAGCTGTTGCTCGAACAGGACGAGCTCGGATGAGGGCCGAAGGCCAGTTCACGACGGCCCGGAGGGCCGGCGTTGGTCTCCCAAGCGCCGACTGGATGGAGGCAAGGGGATGATCATCGCCGTCGGCTTCGACCACGCCGGCGTCCCGCTGCGCGACACGGTCCTCGACACGCTGCGCGATGCCGGCCACGAGCCGATCGACCTCGGCGACGCCGACGATTACCCCGACATCGCGCGGACGGTGTGCGCGGCGGTGCTCGCCGGCGAGGCCGAGCGCGGCGTGCTCGTGTGCGGTTCGGGCGCCGGCGTCGCGGTCGCGGCCACCAAGATCAAGGGCATCCGCGCAGCGGTGACCCACGACACGTACACGGGCGCGCAGTGCGTCAGCCACGACGACTGCAACGTCGCGTGCCTCGGCGCGCGCGTCGTCGGTTCCGCGTACGCGGCCGACATCGTCCGCGCGTTCGCGGGCGCGGCGTACTCCGGTGAGGAGCGCCACCAGCGGCGACTTGACAAGGTTTCCGAGATCGAGCGAAAAGGAGCTCCATGAGCACGTCAGCGCCAGCCGTCAACGAGCGGCTCGCCGCCCTCACCGAGGCCGGCACTTCGATTTGGCTGGACCAGATCCGCCGCACGCTGATCACCGACGGCGAGCTGCAGCGGCTCATCGACGAGAGCTCGCTGCGCGGCGTGACCTCCAACCCCGCGATCTTCGAGAAGGCGATCCTCGGGTCGCCCGACTACGACGAACAGCTCGAGGAGCTGGCGCGCGCGGGCAAGAGCACCGAGGACGTCTACGACCAGATCGCGATCACCGACGTCCAGCTGGCGTGCGACGTCATGCGCCCGATCTGGGAGTCCTCCGAGCACGTCGACGGCTACGTGTCGTTGGAGGTCAACCCGCAGCTGGCGCGCGACGGCGAGCGCACGCTGTCGGAGGCCAAGCGCCTGTGGGCCGAGGTCGACCGCCCGAACGTGATGATCAAGATCCCGGGCACGGACGAGGGCGTCTCGGCGATCGAGGCGGCCACCGCCGCGGGCATCAACGTCAACATCACGCTGCTGTTCAGCGTCGCCGCCTACGAGCGGATCGCCGAGGCCTACATCCGCGGACAGGAGCAGCGCCTTCAAGCAGGCGAGTCCGTCGACGTGCACTCGGTCGCTTCGTTCTTCGTCTCGCGCGTGGACACCGAGGCCGACAAGCGGCTGGAGAAGATGGGCCGCAGCGACCTCGCCGGCAAGGCGGGCCTGGCCAACGCCCGCAGCGCCTACCAGCGCTTCAAGGAGCTCTTCGAGGGCGAGCGCTACGCGAAGCTGCGCGACGCCGGCGCGCCGCTGCAGCGCCCGCTGTGGGCCTCGACCGGCGTGAAGAACCCGGCCTACCCGGACACGATGTACGTCGACCAGCTGGTGGCGCCCCACACGGTCAACACGATGCCGATGAACACCCTGCTGGCCGCCGCCGAGCGCGCCGAGATCACCGGACCGACCGCCGACCAGGACCCGTCGGCGGACCTCGCCGCGCTGGCGGAGGCGGGCCTCGACCTCGACGACGTCACCGACCAGCTGCTGCGCGACGGGATCGAGTCATTCGAGGGCTCGCTGGACAAGCTGCTGGCCGGCGTGGAGACCAAGCGCGAGTCCGTCGTCACCGGGCGGCCCGCGACGATCGCCGGCTCGATCCCGGACGACCTCGAGGGGCCGATCGCCGAGCGCGTGCGCAAGGCGGCCGACGAGAACGTCGCGCGGCGGATCTGGTCGAAGGACGCGACGCTCTGGGCACCGGAGGGCACCCCCGAGGTCGCCAACCGGCTCGGCTGGCTGACGATCGCCGACTGCCTGCGCGAGGAGTCCGCCGACCTCATGGCGTGGGCGAAGACCCTCGACTACACCGACGTCGCGCTGCTCGGCATGGGCGGCTCGTCGCTGGGGCCCGAGGTGCTGCGCCGGTCGTTCGGCGCGAACCTGCACGTGCTCGACTCGACCGACGCGACCGCCGTGCGCAACCTGGCCGAGGCCATCGACCTCAAGAAGACGATGTTCGTCGTCTCTTCCAAGAGCGGCGGCACCGTCGAGACGCTGTCGCACTTCGAGTACTTCTGGGACCAGACGGGCCGGCGCGGCGAGCAGTTCGTCGCGGTCACCGACCCCGGCAGCCCGCTGCAGGAGCTCGCCTCCGAGCACGGGTTCGCGCGCGTGTTCTCCAACGACGCGAACATCGGCGGGCGCTACAGCGTCCTGTCGTACTTCGGGCTGGTGCCGGCCGCGCTGGCCGGCATCGACGTGGTCGCGCTGCTCGAGTCCGCGGCGGTGGCCGAACAGGCATGCCACTCGTTCGACTCGACCTCGAACTCGGGTCTGTGGCTGGGCTGCGCGCTGGGCGAGCTGTCGCTGCGCGGGCGCGACAAGCTCACGTTCGTCGTCGACGAGCCGATCGCGAGCTTCGGTCTCTGGGCCGAGCAGCTGGTAGCCGAGTCGACGGGCAAGGAGGGCCGCGGGGTGCTGCCGGTCGCCGACGAGCCGCTCGGGGCGCCGGAGGTCTACGGCGACGACCGCGTCTTCGTCCACCTGCGCAACGGCGACGACCCCGACGAAGGCAACGAGAAGGCCGTCACCGCGCTGGCCGAGGCCGGCCATCCCGTGCTGACCATGCAGACCACCGGCGGGCCCGCCGACCTCGGGCGGGTGTTCTTCTTCGCCGAGTTCGCCACCGCGGTCGCGGGCTGGGCGCTGGGCATCAACCCGTTCGACCAGCCCAACGTGCAGGAGGCCAAGGACAACACCAAGCGCGTGCTCGAGGAGGGCGTTGATGATGTGGACCCCGGCTCGCTGAAGGAGCTGCTGTCCGCGGCGGCCCCACCGCACTACGTGGCGATCATGGGCTACGTCGCGCCGTCGGACGAGTTCGACGCGGCGATCGCCGAGCTGCGTGGCGCGATCCGCGACAGCACGAAGGCGACGACGACGTTCGGCTACGGCCCGCGCTTCTTGCACTCGACCGGCCAGTACCACAAGGGCGGCCCCAACCAGGGGCTGTTCGTGCAGCTGATCGCCGACTCGCTGCCCGACGTGCCGGTACCGGGCAAGCCCTACTCGTTCACGACGTTGAAGAACGCGCAAGCGGTCGGCGACCTGCAGACCCTGCGCTCACACGGCCTGCCGGCATGTCAGGTGCGGCTCGAAGGCGAGCCCGCCGAAGCCGTCCGCAACCTCATCAAGGAGATCAACTGATGGCGCAGATCGGGTTCGTCGGCCTCGGCCGGATGGGCGGCAACATGGTCGCGCGCATCCGGCGCGACTCGATCCACGACGTCGTCGCGTTCGACTTCGACGACAAGGCCGTCAAGAAGGCCACGAAGGTCGGGGCGACGGGCGCGTCGTCGCTGCGGGAGCTGGTCCGCAAGCTCGAGCCCCCGCGGATGGTGTGGATCATGGTCCCGGCGGGCGAGGCGACGCAGAAGACCGTCGACCAGCTCGCCAAGTTGATGGACGCCGACGACATGATCATCGACGGCGGCAACTCGAAGTGGACCGACGACAAGGAGCGCGCCAAGGCGCTGCGGAAGCAGGGCATCCACTACGTCGACGTCGGCACATCGGGCGGCGTGTGGGGCCTGCAGGTCGGCTACTGCATGATGGTCGGCGGGCCCAACAAGGCGATCAAGCGGCTCTCGCCGATCCTCGACGTGCTCGCCCCGCCGGCGACCGAGGAGCACGGGCCCGGCTGGGGGCACTTCGGGCCGACCGGCGCGGGGCACTACGTGAAGATGGTCCACAACGGCGTGGAGTACGGGCTGATGCAGGCGTACGCCGAGGGCTTCGACATCTTCGACAAATGCGAGTACGACATCGACAACGCGAAGGTCGCCCACCTGTGGATGCAGGGCTCCGTCGTGCGCTCATGGCTGTGTGAGCTCGCTGCGCTCGCCTTCGAGCAGGAGGGCAACGACCTCAAGGCGCTCTCCGGCTACACCGCCGACTCCGGCGAGGGCCGCTGGACGATCGAGGACGCGATGAGCCTCGACGTGCCGACGCCGGTAATCACGGCATCGCTGCTCGCCCGCTTCTATTCACGCGAGAACGGCGACTACACGCATCGCGTGCTCGCCGCGCTGCGCGCGCAGTTCGGCGGCCACGCCGTGCAGAAGCGGGCCGACGGATGAGGGCCGAAGGCCCGATCACGGCGGCCAGGATGGCCGACGTTGATCTCCGACAGCGCCGACCGGAAGGAGGCAAGAGGTGACCTCTTCGGCAACGCTCGACAACCCGCTCGTCGAGGGCCTCGAGCGGCTGCCGGTCCACCCGACGACGCTGACGATCTTCGGCGGCACCGGCGACCTGGCCAAGCGCAAGCTCCTGCCGGCGCTCTACAACCTCGCCCACGAGGGCGCGCTGCCCGAGCGCTTCAACCTGATCGCCTCGTCGCGCAGCGACATGTCCGACGAGGAGTACCGCAAGATCGTCTCGGAGTCGGTGCGCCAGTTCAGCCGCCGCGAGCCCGACGAGACGGTGCTGGAGGCGCTGCTCACGCACGTGCGCTACGTGCCGGGCTCGTTCGACGACGAGAGCGTCTACCAGCGGCTCGGCGAGGCCCTGGACGCCTACGACGACGAGGCCGGCCAGCACCTCAACCGCGCCTTCTACCTCTCGACCGCACCGGAGTTCTTCCCGGTGATCGTCGAGCGCCTCGGGGCCGCCGGGCTGGACGTCCACCCCGACGCCGAGGTGCGTTGCATCATCGAGAAGCCGTTCGGCACGACCCTGGCCGAGGCCAAGGAGCTCAACAAGACGGTGCTCGGCGTCTTCGAGGAGCGCCAGATCTTCCGCATCGACCACTACCTGGGCAAGGAGACCGTCCAGAACATGATGGCGTTCCGGTTCGCCAACGGGCTCTTCGAGCCGGTCTGGAACCGCAACTACATCGACAACATCCAGATCACCGCGGCCGAGGACATCGGCATCGGAACACGCGCCGGCTACTACGACAACGCGGGCGCGCTGCGCGACCTGGTCCAGAACCACATGCTCCAGCTGCTCTGCCACGTGGCGATGGAGCCGCCCGTGGACTTCTCGGCCGACGAGGTGCGCGACGAGAAGGTCAAGGTCCTGCGCGCGATCCACGCGCCCACCGAGGAAGAGGTCGACGAGATCGCGGTGCGCGCGCAGTACGCCGCGGGGAACGTCGGCGGCGAGCAGGTCTCGGGCTACCTCGACGAGAAGGGCGTGCCGGAGGATTCCAACACCGAGACCTACGCCGCGCTGCGCCTGGAGATCGACAACTGGCGCTGGGCGGGCGTGCCGTTCTACCTGCGCACGGGCAAGTCGCCTGGCGCGCAAGATCACCGAGATCGCGGTCACTCTGCGCCCGGTCCCCCACCTCGCGTTCGCGCAGGACGGGTCGGTCGGGGTCAAGCCCAACCAGCTGATCCTCACGCTGCAGCCCAACGAGGGCGTGTCGCTCTCGCTCGGCGCCAAGATCCCCGGGTCGCGGATGCGAATCCGCCCGGTCAACATGGAGTTCCTCTACGGGACGGCGTTCCTGTCGCAGTCGCCCGAGGCCTACGAGCGGCTGATCATGGACGCGATGCGCGGCGACGCCACGCTCTTCACACGCAACGACGAGGTCGAGGCGCAGTGGAACATCTGCGACCCGATCGTCGCCAAGTGGGAGGCCACACCAGGCCCGCTGCCGCAGTACGAGGCGGGCACCCCTGGCCCCGAAGAGGCCGCCCGCCTGCTCGTCGGCGACGACGCCTGGAGGGCGATCTGACCACCTCCGACGCCGTCTGGAGCGAGCGCGACACGACGCCGGGCGCGATCGATGCCGCGCTGCGCGGGCTGTTGCGCGAGCGCCATGCGGAGAGCTCGTCGTACGTGCCCGCCCGGGTGCTCAACCTCGTCGTCGTCGTCGACGCCGAGTGGAGCGGCGAGGTCGCCAACCGGCTGGCGAAGGTCGGGCGCTTCCACCCTTCGCGCACGATCGTCTGCGCGGTCGAGCAGGGCCGCGACACGATCGACGCCGTCGCCTCGATCGCCGCGGACGGCGACGGTGACGGCGACGGCGTGGCGTTGATCCGCGAGCTGATCGTGCTGCGCTGCGGCCCGCGCCACCTCAAGCGCATGGACACGATCGTCGACCCGCTCGTCGTCACCGACCTGTCGACGATGGTCTGGGCCCCGCACGGCCACAACGAGGCGGTCGACGCGCTGCTCGGCCTCGTCCAGGTCGTGCTCCTCGACTCCGTCGACGAACCCGACGTCCGCGAGGCGCTGGAGCGCTCCTGGCAGCTTTCCCAGGAGGCCTACGTGGTCGACCTCGCATGGCTGCGCTCGACGCCGTGGCGCGAGCGGATCGCCGCGACCTTCGACCCCGACAAGCTGCGGGCCGACCTGCGCATGATCAGCAGCGTCGTGGTCCACCACCATCCAAAGTCGCTGGCATCGGGCCTGCTGATGCTGGGCTGGCTGGCGTCGCGCCTGGACTGGAAGCCGGCGCGCCTGACGCCCGCCGGCAAAGCGCTCGCCGGATCGGCGAAGGGGCGCCGCCAGGACGTGCAGCTGCGGCTCGAGCCCGTCGCCGAGCAGGACGTCCCCGGCCTGGCCGGGATCGAGGTGGCGACCGCGTCGGGGCGCAGCCTGCGGCTCGACCGCGGCCCGGGCGGGCTGCGCGCGCACTACCGCCACACGCGCGGTGTCGAGCGCGAGTGGACCGTGCTGGGCGCGTCGCGCGGCGAGGCGGGCATCCTCGGCGAGGGGATCCGCCAGGCGCTGCTGCGCGACCCGACCTACCGGCCGGCGGTCGAGAAGGCGCGGGAGCTGGAAGCGTGAGCGAGGTCTGGGAGACGGTGTGCGCCAGCTAGTGGGCGACGTCCCACTGGGCGGCAGCCCTTTCCCTCCGATCGCCGAGTTCGCATTCCTCTCGGACACCGAGTGCACGGCGCTGGTGGCGCCGAGCGGCAACGTCGAATGGATGTGCGTGCCGCGTATGGACGGCCCTTCGGTGTTCGGCTCGCTGCTCGATCGCGACGCGGGCGGCTTCCGGCTCGGCCCGGCCGACCAGACGGTCCCCGCCGGGCGCCGCTACCTCCCCGGCACGATGGTGCTGGAGACGACGTGGGGAACGCGCACCGGCTGGGTGATCGTGCGCGACGTGCTGCTGATCGGCCCCTGGCATCACGAGGACGAGCGCTCGCACACGCACCGGCGCTCGCCCACGGACTACGACGCCGACCACGTGCTGCTGCGGATGCTGCGCTGCGTCAACGGCCAGGTCGAGATCAACCTCGACTGCGTGCCGGTGATGGACTACGGGCGCCGGCAGGTCGAGCTGGGACTACGCCGACGGCGGCTACCACAAGGCGGTGGCCACGGCGAAGGACTTCGACCTCGAGCTGACGCTGTCGACCGACCTGCGGCTGGGGTTCGAGGGCTCGCGCGCACGGGCGCGCACCACGATGCACGACGGCGACCTCGCCTACGTGGCGTTGTCCTGGAGCGAGCACGGCGGGCCCGAGAGCTACGAGGACGCCTACCAGCGGCTGGTGCGCACCGCCGACTACTGGCACGAGTGGCTTTCGCACGGCGCGTTTCCCGACCACCCGTGGCGGACCCACCTGCAGCGCAGCGCGCTGACGCTGAAGGGGCTGACCTACGCGCCGACCGGGGCGATGTGCGCGGCGGCTACCACGTCGCTGCCCGAGACGCCGGGCGGCGAGCGCAACTGGGACTACCGCTACTCGTGGATCCGCGACTCCACGTTCATGTTGTGGGGCCTCTACACGCTCGGCTTCGACTGGGAGGCCAACGACTTCTTCTACTTCATCCACGACGTGGCCTCGGGCGACGACCAGCTGCAGGTGATGTACGGCCTGGGCGGCGAGCGCGAGCTCGAGGAGCACGTGCTCGATCACCTGTCGGGCTACGAGGGCGCCCAGCCGGTGCGGATCGGCAACGGCGCGTGGGACCAGAAGCAACACGACGTGTGGGGCGCGCTGCTGGACTCGATCTACCTGCACACCAAGTCGCGAGACAACCTTCCGGAGTCGGTCTGGCCGATCATCGTCAAGGCCGTCGAATGCGCGATCGACCACTGGAAGGAGCCCGATCGCGGCATCTGGGAGGTGCGCGGCGATCCCAAGCACTTCGTGTCGTCGAAGGTCTTCTGCTGGGTGGCGTGCGACCGCGGTGCGCGGCTGGCGCGCGTGCGCGAGGACTCCGAGAGCGCGAAGAAGTGGCAGGAGGTCGCCGACGAGATCCACGCGGACGTCTGCGAGAACGGGGTCGACGAGCGCGGCGTGTTCACCCAGCACTACGAGACCGACGCGCTGGACGCGGCGCTGTTGCTGATGCCGCTGGTGCGCTTCCTGCCGCCCGACGACGAGCGCGTGAAGGCGACCGTCATGGCGATCTGCAAGGAGCTGACGGTCGACGGGCTGGTGCTGCGCTACAAGGTCGACGAGACCGACGACGGCCTGTCGGGCGAGGAGGGCACTTTCGCGATCTGCTCGTTCTGGCTCGGTCAGCGCGCTGAGCGAGATCGGCGAGACCCGGATGGCCCGGGAGCTCTGCGAGAAGATGCTCTCCTACACGTCGCCGCTGTACCTGTACGCGGAGGAGATCGACCCGCGTTCCGGCCGGCACCTCGGCAACTTCCCGCAGGCGTTCACCCACCTCGCGCTGATCAACGCCGTAATGCACGTGATCCGCGCCGACCACGAGCTGATGCTCGCCCAGCAGCCGCTGGACGCCCGCCGGCGCGAGACCGGGCTGCTGCGCGCGCCCGGCGACGAGCAGACGGCGGCCGACCCGGAAGTCACTCTCGCCGTCGCGGGAGGAGATACCGCCAGGAGCCGGCGGTTCCTCGGGCCGCCCGGACGACGCGTGAGGGTCACGACGGTCGCCGATCCCGCGGCGGCGGCGGAGCGCTGCGCGGAGACGCTGGGCATGGTGCTGCGCGGCGCGCTGGGCGAGCGGGGCGAGGCGCACATCGCGCTCAACGGCGGCACGACGCCGCGACCGGTCTACGAGCGCCTGGTCGAGCTGATCGACGACTGGTCGCATGTGCACCTGTGGTGGTGCGACGAGCGCTGCGTGCCGGCCGACCACGAGGACTCGAACTTCCCCGTTCCCCGCGAGACGCTCATCGAGGGCGCGGGCATCGGCGAGGAACGCGTGCATCGGATGCGCGGCGAGCTCGGGCCCGAGGAGGGCGCCCGCGCGTACGCCGCCGAGCTGGCCGAGCACCTCGAGCTCGACGACGCGGGCATCCCCGTGCTCGACGTGGTGCACCTCGGCCTCGGCCCCGACGGGCACACCGCCTCGCTGTTTCCCGACCACCCCGCGCTGGAGGTGACCGACGTGGGCGACCGTCGGCATCTCCGACGCGCCCAAGCCGCCGCCGGAGCGCATTTCGCTGTCGATCGCGGCGCTGAACGCGGCGCGACGGCGCGTGCTGCACACGGTCGGCGAGGCCAAGCGCGACGCGGTCGGCCGCCTGCTCGGCGACCCGTCGCCGGCCACGCCGGCTTCGTTGCTGAAACGCTCGGGACTGGAGGTGATCGTCGATGACGCAGCAACTCCCTGAGGTCTGGCTGGTCCGCCACGCCGAGACCGAGTGGTCGCGCGACAAGAAGCACACCGGGCGCACCGACATCCCGTTGCTCGACGAGGGCCGGGAGGCCGCGCGCGGGTTGCGCGACCGGCTGGCGGGCCGCGAGTGGGCGGAGGTCTGGACGTCGCCCTTGTCGCGAGCGCGCGAGACGTGTGAGCTGGCGGGGCTCGGCGAGCGCGCACGGGCGCGCGACGAGCTGCTCGAGTGGGACTACGGCGACTACGAAGGCATCACGACCGCCGAGATCCGCGAGACCCGCCCGCAGTGGTTTCTCTGGCGCGACGGCTGCCCGAACGGCGAGGGCGCCTTCGACGTCGGCCGGCGCGTCGACGCGCTCGTCGACGAGCTCTCGGGCCTGTCGGGCGACGCGGTGCTGTTCTCCCACGGCCACGTGCTGCGCGTGCTGGCCGCTCGCTGGATCGGGTTGCCGGCGCCCGACGGCGGCCTCCTCGCGCTCTCCACCGGCGCAATCTGTGTGCTCGGGTGGGAGCGCGAGGTGCGTGTCGTCTGGCGGTGGAACTCCTAGGCCCAATCCGGTCCGCTAGGTTGCCGCGCCATGCGCATCGACGGAGCAGGAGCCTTGGTCGTCGGCGGCGCGTCAGGCCTGGGCGAGGCGACCAGCCGCCTCCTTCGGGCCGAGGGCGCCCGCGTCACGATCGCCGACGTCAACGCCGAGAAGGGCGACGCCCTCGCCTCCGAGCTGGGCGACGCCGTCCAGTTCGTCTCGGCCGACGTCACCAAGCCCGACGAGGTCGAGGCCGCCGTCGACGCCGCGGTCGAGTTCGGCAAGGGCCTGCGGATCTCGGTGCAGTGCGCCGGGGTCGGCTGGGCGGAGCGCACGGTGTCCAAGCGCGGCCCGCACCAGCCCCAACCGTTCGAGATCGTCATCGGGATCAACCTGATCGGCACGTTTCACGCCCTGCGGTTCGCCGCCTCGCGGATGGCGGACAACGAGCCCGACGAGGAGGGCGAGCGCGGCGTGTGCATCAACACCGCGTCGATCGCGGCCTACGACGGGCAGATCGGCCAGATCGCCTATGCCGCCTCCAAGGGCGGCGTCGTCGGGATGACGCTGCCCGCCGCCCGCGACCTCGCCTCGCTGGGCATCCGCGTGTGCACGATCGCCCCGGGCCTGTTCGACACGCCGCTGCTGGCGGCGCTGCCGGAGGATCAGCGCACCAAGCTCGGCGAGGGGATCCCGTTCCCGTCGCGCCTGGGCCGCCCGGAGGAGTACGCGGCGCTCGCCGGCCACATCGTGCAGAACACGATGCTCAACGGCGAGGTCGTGCGGCTCGACGGCGCGCTGCGGATGCCGCCGCGCTGACGCCGCTCAGCGCAGCCTGAACGCCAGCCGCTTCGTCGACGACCGGTTGCCGGCCGCGTCGAGCAGCGTGAACCTCAACACGTAGCGCCCGCTGCGCAGCCGCGGCAGCTTTGCGCTCGTCTGCCCGGCGGGAAGCCGCATGCGCAGCAGCCGGGCGACCCGCCGGCCACCGCGAAGGATGCGGCCGTCGAGCCGGGCAGGCTCGGAGAGCACGAGCCGCAGCCGCCGGCTGCGCACGCGCAGGTTCCGCGCGCTCGGCGCCGTGGTGTCGGCCGCGGGCGGCGGCGTCGTGGTCGTGGTCGTGGTGGTCGTCGTCGTGGTTTCGGTCGTGGTCGTCGACCCGCCTGCGCCGACCACCACGGTGCCGGTCATCGACGCGTGCAGATCACATTCGTAGTGGAAGGTCCCGGCCGTGTCGAAGGTCCGCGTGACCTTCCAGCCCATCGGCTGCACCGTGGCGGGCATGCGGTAGGCGGGCCCATCGGTGAAGTCGACGTTGTGGGCGCTCGCGCCGCTTGGGTAGGACCAGGTCACCGAGTCGCCGACGTCGATCGTCACGGTCTTCGGCCCAAAGCCGAAGTCGACGACCGTCACCGGGTGGTCGGCCCCCGCTCCCAGGGCGGGCACGACCGCGACGGCGCCCCCGGCCAGGAGCGCCGCGGCGAGTACCCCGAAACGCCTCACGCTCATGTCCTCCATGACGCCAAGCCGCCCACGGTCCTTCCCGATAAGGTCGCGCCGTGGCCGATGCGCTCTCGCCGGCGGATCGCTCGTCGCTTGCGGCGGAGCAGGGCCCGGTCAACATGGCGGTCGGCGGAGCGCTGCTCTTCGAGGGCGGCCCCGGCCTGGAGCACGAGCAGATCCTGGAGCGGGTGGCGGGCCGGCTGCACCTCATCCCGCGCTACCGCCAGCGCCTCGAGCAGCCGGTTTCCGGAGGCCTCACGAACCCGGTGTGGGTCGACGACGAGGGCTTCGAGCTGGGCTGGCACGTCCGGCGCACCACCACCGCCGATCTCCAGGGCTTCGTAGGGCACGAGCTCTCGCGCCGGCTCGACCGCTCGCGGCCGCTGTGGGAGCTCGCGGTGGTCGACGGACTTCCTGACGGCCGTGTCGCGCTCGTACCGAAGATGCACCACGCGCTCGTCGACGGCGTGGCGGCCGTCGACATCGGCACCGTCGTGCTCGACCCGTCACCCGAGCCGATGGACATCGCGCCCGAGGAGGAGTGGACGCCGCGCGCCTATGACCGCGGGCGGCACCTGGCGCGCCTGGCCGCCACGCCGGTCGTGCGGGCTCAGCGGCTGATGCTCGACAGCGCGAGCCGCGCGCTCGCCGCGACCGACCCGCGGCGCGCCGCCACCGATCTCAAGCGCGCCACCGAGCTGCTGGCCGAGCTCGCCCGCACGCGGCCGCAGGCGCCGATGACCTTCCTGAACAACGGGATCGGCCCGAACCGCCGTTACGCGACCGCGCAGGCGCCGCTGGCGACGCTGAAGACCGCCGGCAAGGCCATGGGCGGGACGGTCAACGACGCGATCCTCGCCGCGGTCGCGGGGATGCTCGCGCGGCTGCTGGCCCAGGCCGGAGAGCGCCCGGCGCGCCCGCCCGTGGCGCTCGTACCGATCAGCGTGCGCCGCGAGGGCGAGGAGGGCGGCAACCGCATCTCCACGGTGCTCGTCGACCTGCCCACCGACGTCGACGACCCACGCGAGCGCCTGGCCCGCATCAGCGCGTCGATGCAGGCGCTGAAGGACTCCGCGGCGGTCCGCGCCGGCGCGCTGCTCGTCGGCGCGAGCGGTTGGGCGCCCCCACTCGTCTCCTCCGGCCTGGCCCGCGCCATGGGCGGCGTGCGCGCCTTCAACGTGGTCGTCTCGAACATCCCCGGCCCGCAGCTGCCGTTCTTCCTCAACGGCCGCCGCCTGCTCGAGGCCTACCCCGCCGTGCCGCTGAACCCGGCCTCGCAGGGGTTGAGCGTGGGCGTGCTCTCCTACGACGGCGGCGTGTACTTCGGCCTGCTGGCCGACCGCGACCTCGATCCGTCGGTCGACGACGCCCGCGCCGCACTCGACGAGGCGCTCGCCGAGCTGATGGCTAGCGCGCCCGGCGGATGAGCAGGACCTTCGCGCCCTTGAGCGGCAGCGCGACCTCGAGGCCGCTGCGCAGCTGCTGGGCGGTCACGTTCGCGACGATCGTGCGGCCTGGCGCCTGCGACACCTCGTAGTTGCCGTCGGGCACGTTGCGCAGCGCGATCGTCCGCGACTCCGCGGCGCCGTTCTGGCGGAAGGCGAGCAGCACGCCGCGCCCAGCCTTGGGATCCCAGCTCTGCAGCGCGGTCCAGTCGTTGTCCAGCGGGTCGCCGAGCAGCGGGTAGGTCACGCCGTCGAGGTCGTGGCGATGGGCCTTGGCCCAGTCGATCCACGGCCGCGCCCGCGCGATCTCGTCGTCGGTCAGCGTCGTGAGGTTGGTCGTGATCAGCATGTGGCTGGGCAGCGCCGCGGCCATCACGGTGTCGAGCCCGTCCGCGCGCCAGTTGCCGGCGAAGAGCTTGTGGCCGATCGCGAAGGTCGGGACGTAGGGGCTGAGGTTCCAGAGGTTGTGCAGCAACTGGGTGACCGACGGCCCGCCGTTCTGGAACCAGGTCGGCCCGCGCGAGACCGACTCGAACGGGAACAGCCGGTAGTCGTTGGTCTCGTCGATCTGGAACGTGACGCCCGGATGGTCGGCGCGCAGGCGGTCGATCATCGCGACGAACGCGTCGTGCATGTCGTAGAGGTCGCCTGCGCCCGCGCAGTCCAGCCAGGCGATGAAGTCGAACTTGAAGAAGCCGACGTGCCAGTTGACGATCGCGTCGCGGATGCGCGCCTCGATGTGCGGCAGCGCGTCCTTGCTCCAGACGCCGAGGCCGGCCTCGTTGGAGGAGCTGTCGGGCTGCGCGGCGGTGTAGCCGGCCAGCGCGTGGCCCGTCGGAGCGCAGCCCCACTCTGGATGGGCCTTGTAGGTGTTCGATGCCGGGTTGAAGTTCATCGGGCTCATCCACAGGCCCAGACGCATCGGGGCGATCGCCTCGCGGACCGCGCTGAAGGTCGCGTCGGGAAAGCGTGCCGGGAACTTGCCGCGCGGCTCGGGGAACTGCGGCGAATCGGGCTGCCAGTCGCCCGACGCCGCCTGCCAGCCGTCGTCGAGGACGAACGTGTCGACGCCCAGGCGGCGGGCGATCGGCGCGACCGCCTGCACCGTGGCGTAGTCCATGTCGTCCTTCGCCCCGGTGGAGATCCGGTTCGCGTCGGTGCCGTCGGAGTTGAAGACGACGTCATGCGCGTACGGATCGAGCCGGTGCTCGACCAGGTAGCGATGGAACTGCCAGGCCTCGTCGCCGTCGCCGCGAGAGAGCCCGACGAACGCCGGCGGCAGCGCAAGCCCGGCTGAGGTGACCAGCCGCCCGCGGCCCGGGCCGTCGGCGACCGGGTTCTCGACGTGGCCGCTCTCCTCGAACGGTCCGAGGCTCAGCACGTCGCGCGTGAAGTCGACGCGCAGCGCGGCGGTCGTGCCGTCATAGCCGGCAGTCGAGGAGGGGAAGTCGTTGCGCTCCATCACCTGGAAGAGCGTGGCGTCCCCGTCGGCGGCCGAGAGCCATTCGCCGGGGCCCTTCACGGCGCCGCCCGCCGGGCCGGTGCTGGTCACGCGCCAGGTGCCGGGATGGGCGTCGCCCAGCGCGAACGGCGGGCCGGTCCAGCTCGGGTCGCGCCAGTCGGAGCCGGCGCGGAACGCGCTCAGGCTCGGGACGACCGCGCCGCCGACGGCGGCCTCCTCGAGCGTCGCCGCGCTCAGCAGCAGCGGGACCGCGGACGTGAGCACCAGCTGCGTGCGAAAGCCCGCGACGTCGGGGTAGGCCTCCACGACGCGCTTGGCCACGAGGCCGGGGAGCGTGTCGTCGACGAGGTTCATCGTCACCTGCAGGCCGCCGCGGCGCAGGTGGGTCACGACGACGTCGCGGACGTGCATCGCCGTGCTCGAGATCTTCTGGCCGGCGACCTCGAGCGTGAAGTCCGGCGCGTTCTCCGACCAGGTCCGGCCGCCGCCGCGGCGGTCGACGATCGTCGAGCGCAGCGAGGCGCGGTCCCAGGTGCGCTGCACCAGCGAGTTGGCGAGCGTGACGTTCTCCGGCGTCACCGTGGCCTTGACGCCCCGGTCGCGGACCTCGTCGGCGTGCGCGGTGGCGCTCGGCGCGAGGGCAGCGACGAGCAGTACGAGGGGCAGCGCGAGACGGTTCCGCATGTCGTTCTGAACGCTTCGGTTCAGCAGAACTTGCGGGGCCTTCGTGACGAGCCGCACTTTCCCCCGCAAGCCGATGCGCGAAGATCCCGACCCGTGGCCGACCAGCAGCCCCTGGACCTGATCCTGGCCCGCAACCTGATGTCGGTGCTCGAGACCCCGTCGTTCATGGTCGACACCGACGGCGTGCTGGTCTTCTACAACGAGGCCGCGGGTGCGCTGCTGGGCAAGCGCTTCGAGGAGACCGGCCGGCTCACGCGCGAGCAGTGGAACGAGATCGGCCCGGTCGACTCCCAAGGCAACCCGATCGCCAGCGGCGATCTGCCGCTCACCGTGGCGATGCGCGAGGGCCGCCCGTCGCACGGCCGTTTCAACATCTGCACCGACGAGCGCACGATCGTCGAGGTGGAGACCAGCGCCGTGCCGTTGATCTCCGGCGGCGTCTTTCACGGCGCGATGGTCGTCTTCTGGCCGGTGGCGAAATGAAGGTCCGCTACTGGGGCGTGCGCGGCTCCGTCCCGGTGGCGGAACGCAGCGCGCTCGGCTACGGCGGCAACACGGCGTGCGTGAGCGTCGCGCTCGAGGGCGGCCACCACCTCGTGCTCGACGCGGGCACCGGCATCCGCGCGCTGGGCGCGACGATCGACCCGGCTGCCGAGCCGATCCACATCCTGCTCACGCACCTGCACCTCGACCACATCTCCGGGCTGCTGTTCTTCACGCCATTGTTCGACCCGCGCGCCAATGTGACCGTCTGGGGCCCGCCGCACCAGGTCGACGACCTGCGCAAGCGCCTGGCCCGCTACCTCTCGACGCCGCTCTCGCCGGTCGAGATCCGCGACCTGCCCGCGAACGTCGAGTTCCGCGCGTGCCCGAGCGAGCAGTGGCGGATCGGCGAGGCGTGCATCACGGCCCGGCCGGTGATCCACCGTGGGCCGACGGTCGGCTATCGGATCGAGGAGGGCGGCACGTCGCTGGCCTACCTGCCGGACCACGAGCCCGCGCTCGGCCAGAACCTCGACAGCGACCCGGCCGAATGGATCTCGGGGCACGGGCTCGCGAACGACGTGTCGCTGCTCATCCACGACGGCCAGTACACCGAGGCCGAGTACGCCAAGACGATCGGCTGGGGCCACAGCGACCTCAAGGGCGCGCTCGGGTTCGCCAGGCGCGCCGGAGCCCGGCACACCGCGCTGTTCCACCACGACCCGACGCACGACGACGACGCGCTCGACGCGCTCGCCGACGAGGCCCGTTCGCGCTGGAACGGCAACGGGGAGCTGACGCTCGCGCGCGAGGGCGTCGAGCTCGACCTCGCCTAGGGCTGGCTAGCGGACGAGGCCGATCAGCGGCGCTTTGTGGTCGCGCCCGGTCCGGCTGTCGATCGGCGAGGGCGAGTAGAAGAAGAACCAGACCTCGAACAGCACGATGACGACCACGACCGAGGTGATCAGGATGACCTCGAGCGGCGAGAGGTCACGGGCGTGCTTTTGGACGTGGGGCCGCTCGCCGCGCATGCTGCGCAGCCAGGGCAGGTGGCCGCTCACGCGCATGGGCCGGCCCGCGGCGCGCCCGTAGGCCGCGTCGATGTGTGCCAGCAGCCGGACCAGCGCGTAGCTGATGACCCCGAGCGAGATCGCGGCGACCGCGACGGCCAGCATGCTCGGCCCGCTGGTCGACTGCACGCGCGACCCGATCCACAGCGCCAGCAGCGGGCCACCGGTCCAGATGTTCAGCGTCGCGAGCACCATCGCGACCATCAGGGCGACGCGCTTGGTGCGAACCGCTGGACCGTTCACGGGCAGACTGTACGGGCGTGTCCGACGGCCTGCTCGAACTCCTCTCCGATCTGGTGGCGATCGACTCGGTCAATCCGTCGCTGGTGCCCGGCGGCGCGGGCGAGAGCGAGATAGCGGCGTTCGTCGCCGATTGGGCGCGCCGCGCCGGGCTGGAGGCCGACGTTCTCGAGGCCACCCCGGGGCGCCCGAGCGTGGTGGTGCGCGCGCGCGGAACCGGCGGCGGGCGCACCCTGCTGCTGTGCGGCCATCTCGACACCGTGACCGTCGAGGGGATGACCGACGCGCCGCACACCCCGCGGCTCGACGGTGACCGGCTCCACGGCCGTGGCGCCTATGACATGAAGGCCGGCGTCGCGGCGGCGCTGATCGCGTGCCGCGAGGCGGCGGCGCTCGGGCTGGCCGGCGATGTGGTCGTCGCGGCCGTGGCCGACGAGGAGCACGCGAGCCTCGGCGTGCAGGAGGTGCTGCGCTCGGTGCAGGCCGACGCGGCGATCGTCACCGAGCCGACCGAGCTCGAGCTCGTGGTCGCGCACAAGGGGTTCGTCTGGGCGGAGATCGAGGTCACCGGGGTCGCGGCCCACGGGTCGCGGCACGAACTCGGGGTCGACGCGATCGTCAAGTCGGGGCCGATCCTGTCGGCGCTGGGCGAGCTCGACGCCGCGCTCGGCGAGCGCACCCACACGTTGCTCGGGCGCGGATCCGTGCACGCTTCGAAGATCGAGGGCGGCGAGGAGTTGTCGAGCTACCCGGCGCGGTGCGTGCTCGGCCTCGAGCGGCGCACGCTGCCCGGCGACACGGCCGCGGGTGTCGAGGCCGAACTGGCCGTCGCTGCTCGACCGCTGCCGAGCGCTCGACCCGGAGCTCGTGGCCGAGCAGCGGACGCTCCTGGTCCGCCCGCCGTTCGAGGTGCCCGAGGACGCCGACGTCGTGACGGCCGTGCGCGAGGCGGCGGCGCAGGTGCTCGGTGCGGCGCCCCCGATCGGCGGCGTGAGCTACTGGGCCGACGCGGCGTTCATCGCCTCCGCAGGGATCCCGACCGTGATGTTCGGTTCGAGCGGCGTAGGTGCGCATGCCGCCGAGGAGTGGGTCAGCGTCTCCGACACCGAGAAGGTCACGCGCATCCTGACCGCCGTCGCCGCCCGCATCTGCGCGTGAGGGCGCTGGTCAACCCGAACGTCGCACCCGCGGCCGTGCCGGAGGCGAGCCAGGACGCCTACGCGTTCCACACGGCACTGGAGGGCTATCGCGCGACGCCGCTGCGCGACCTGGCCGCGGTGGCCGCAGAGCTCGGCGTCGCGGCCTTGGCGCTGAAGGACGAGTCGAGCCGCTTCGGGCTTCCGGCGTTCAAGGTGCTGGGCGCGTCGTGGGCGGTGGAGCGTGCGTTGCGCGAGCGCCCGGACGCCCGTACGCTCGTGGCCGCGAGCGCCGGCAACCACGGCCGCGCGGTCGCGCACGTCGCGGCCCTGCGCGGGCTCGCGTGCCGGGTGTTCCTTCCGGCGCGTTCGGCGGAGGCAAGGCGCGCGGCGATCGCCGCCGAGGGCGCCGAGGTCGTGGTGGTCGACGGCGGCTACGAGGAGGCCGTCGGCAGAGCCGCGGCCGAGGGCCGCGAGCCCGGCGTGATCGAACTGGCCGACGTCGGCGCCTCCGGCCCCGCGGGCTGGGTGATCGACGGCTACGCGACCCTGTTCGCCGAGTCCGCCTCGCAGGGCGGCTTCGACCTGGTCGTCGTGCCGGTCGGCGTCGGCTCGCTCGCCGCGGCGGCGGCGCGCTTCGCCGCCGGCACGGGCGCCGCGGTCGTCGGCGTCGAGCCGGTGGCCGCCGCCTGCTTGACCGCCTCGCTCGCCGCGGGACGCCCGACCGCGATCTCCAACCCGGGCACCGACATGGCCGGGCTCGATTGCGCCGAGGTATCCGAGGCAGCATGGCCCTCGCTGCGCGCCGGCATCCACGGCACGATCACCGTCACCGACGCTGAGGCGCACGAATCGATGCGCGAGCTCGCAGCCGGCGGACTGGCGATCGGCGACTGCGGAGCCGCGCCCCTCGCCGCCCTCCGCGCCCTCGCCACCGAGGACGACTGCGCCGCACTGCGGGCAACGATCAACCTGAGCGCCACGACCCGCGTGCTGCTTGTCGCGACGGAGGGGCCTACTGACCCCGCGGCTTACCGCGCCACGTTGGCCGCGGGACAGGGCACCTAGGGGAAGGCGAAGCAAACGCCCGCTCAGGACGCGGGCGTGGCGGGGGTCCGGCGGGGCGGACGGGGCCGTATTCATGACGGCCGAAGGCCTTAGGCCCGACCGGACCCCCGGCCGTCCCGCGGCTGTACCCGGGCGCCCGCACCCGAAGGCGCGGGCGCCCGAGAGAGCCACGGCTAGTTCAAACGCTCGACCAGCATCGCCTGCCCCATGCCCCCGGCGACGCACATCGACTCGATCCCGTAGGTCTTGTCGAGCGTCTCGAGGTCGTTGAGCAGCGTGGTCATGATCCGCGCGCCGGTCATCCCGAACGGATGGCCGAGGGCGATCGCGCCGCCGAACGGGTTGAGCTTGTCCTCTTCGATCCCGAGGTCCTGCATGCACGGCACGATCTGCGCCGCGAAGGCCTCGTTGATCTCGACGACGTCGATGTCGTCCATGCTCATCCCGGTCTGCTTGAGCAGCGCCTGGATCGCCGGGATCGGGCCGAGGCCCATGATCTCCGGGCGGATCGCCGACACCGTCGACGCGATGATCCGCGCGCGCGGCTTGAGGCCGAGCGAGCTGGCCTTCTCCTCGCTCATCACCAGCACGGCGGCGGCGCCGTCGTTCAGCGGACACGCGTTGCCCGCGGTGACGGTGCCGTCCGGCTTGAACGCCGGCTGCAGCGCCGCGAGCTTCTCCAGCGTCGTGCCGGGCCGCGGCCCATCGTCCTGCGTGACCTCGCCGTCGGGCGTCTGGACCGCGACGATCTCCTTGTCGAAGTGCCCTGAGTCGCGGGCGTCGACCGCGCGGTTCTGCGAGATCACGGCCCACTCGTCCTGCGCCTCGCGGCTGACCTTGCAGCGCTCGGCGACGTTCTCGGCGGTGAGCCCCATCGGGATGTAGACGTCATAGACCGAGCCCTCGCTCCCGTCGAGCTTGGGGTGCTTGGTCTCGTCGGCCATCCCCGCGCCCAGGCCGGCGCGCGAGACGCACTCGACCCCGGCGGCGATGTACTGATCGCCCTCGCCGGCCTTGATGGCGTGGAAGGCCATCCGCAGCGTCTGCAGCGACGAAGCGCAGAAGCGATTCACCGTGCAGGCGGGCACGTGATGGTCGATCCCCGCCAGCAGCGAGGCGTTGCGGCCGATGTTGTAGGCCTGCTCCCCGACGCTGGAGGCGGCCCCCATCATGATGTCGTTGGTCTGGGCGAAGTCGACGTCCGGGTTGCGCTCCTGGAGGGCGCGCAGCGGTGTTGCGGCGACCTCGTCGGCTCGCGTGTCCTTGAGCGTGCCCTTGAAGGCACGGCCGATCGGCGTCCGGATCGCGTCGACGATCACAGCTTCAGGCATTTGAGAAATACGTCCTTTCGGATTGGGCCCCCGCAGTCGCACTCCAGGGGGCGGTGGTGGTCCCGCGGTCGCACTCCGAGGACATCCCGAAGTCTAGAGACTCCCTGTCATGAGGTATCGCCGCAGACTGATCGCGCTCGGCGTGGTCGTGCTCGTCGTCTCGCTGTTCGGAACCGTTTTCGGCTGGACCGGCTGGCCGTGGGAGCCGCTGCGGTTCTGGCTGGCGTTCGTCACGCTGGTCGCGGTGCGGCACTGGCCGCGGCGCGCGGCGGTCCTGGCCGTCGTCGCGTGGGCGTTCGTCGCCTGCCCGCTGACGGTGCGCTCGGGCCGTTCCGGGCGCGTCGACATCGCGAGCGCGACGCGTCTGGCACGGGGCGTCCCGAGCGGCCCGCACCGGGTAGAGCTCGGCCCGATCCCGCTCGGAGCGGTCTGGCTCAGGACGCCGGACAAGTCGTACGTCAACGGCGAGTCCGACGACGACGACCGCGACGTGGTCGCATGGTCGGTGACGTGGTTCCCCTGGCCACACGTCGAACGGGACACCGTCGTCGGCGTGTTCGACGAGGACGTCGGCGATGTCGTCGTCGCGCGTGACGGCCACCGCCTCCTGGTCAGGGCCGGGCGCGAGACCAGGAGCGTCGTCTTCGGGCTCGCGACCTCGTGGGTCACGTGGCTCGGCTGGATCGGCATCCTCGCCGCCTGGCAACGGCGACGGCACCGGGCGGCTGCGCCCTAGGCGAGCTTCTTGCCCAGCAGCGCCGCGTGAGCGGCGACGTCGCGCGCGTACTCGGGGAAGTTCGCGGCGTACAGGGCCTGCGGGCCGTCGCACAGCGCGACCTCGGGATCCTCGGCGACCTCGACGATGATCCCGTCGGCTCCCACCGCGGCGGCCGCACGCGAGAGCGGCTCGACGAGCCGGCGGTCGCCGGCGGCGTGCGAGGGGTCGACGATCACCGGCAGGTGGGTGTGGAGCTTCAGCCACGGCACCGCGCCGAGGTCGAGGGTGAAGCGCGTGGCGGTCTCGAACGTGCGGATGCCGCGCTCGCAGAGCATCACCTGCGAGTTGCCCTCCTTGAGCACGTAGTCGGCGGCCTGCAGCAGCTCGTCGAGCGCCGAGGACAGCCCGCGCTTGAGCAGCACCGGCTTGCCGAGCTTGCCGGCGACCTCCAGCAGCGCGTAGTTCTGCATGTTGCGCGCGCCGATCTGCACCACGTCGGCGTGCTCGGCGATCGCGTCGGCGTGGCTCGAGTCCAGCAGCTCGGTGACGACCGGCAGCCCGGTGCGCTCGCGCGCCTCGGCGAGGATCTCCAGCGCGGGCCGGCCGAGGCCCTGGAACGCGAACGGCGAGGTGCGCGGCTTGAACGCCCCGCCGCGCAGCATCGAGGCGCCCGCGGCCTTGACCGCGTCGGCAACCGCCAGCGTCTGCTCGCGCGACTCGACCGTGCAGGGCCCGGCGATCAGGCAGAAGGTGTCCCTGGCCCCCACGCGCCGGCCCTCGATCTGCACGACCGTGGGCTCGTGGTGGTAGAGCTCCGACGAGGCAAGCTTGTAGGGCCGCGAGATCGGCACCACCCGGTCGACGCCGCTCATGCCCTCCAGGCCGAGCTCGCCGACGCCCTCGGGGTCGCCGATCGCGCCGATCGCCGTGGTCATCTCGCCCGGCAGCACGACGACGTGGACGCCGGTCGTGGCCAGGCGCTCCTTGACGGCCTCGACGTCCGCCTCGGACGCGCCGGGTGTCATCACGATCATCACAGCGACCGCATCCTACGAGCGGAAGCCGTGTTGCGATTTTCATGACAAGAACACGCACCATGGCGATTGCCGCCATTTGCACGATGACCGGCGCGGGAGGCGCCCTGGGCACAGAGGCGATCACGTCGCTGGCCCACGACAGCCACAACGGTGACTCGCGCGCGGCGTCCCGCCACCGCGATACCGACCACTTCCTCGGTCGGGCCGGCCGCTTCCTCGGCCGCGCCGTCCACGCCGAGGCGGTCGTCGCCACCAACGACGGCTTCAAGAACGTGGTCCTGGACCGCGGGAAGGTCAAGTCGGTGTCGGGCCAGAGCCTGACGATCACCGAGGGCACCAAGACGGCGACCTACAAGGACGTCACGCTGACGATCCCGAGCGACGCCAAGATCCACGTGCCCGGCAAGTCCGACGCCACGCTGGCCGACCTGCAGGCCGGCTGGAAGGTCGTCGTGACGCAGCTGCCCGGCCGCACCGTCGTCAAGGCGGCGCCGGCGCGCACACACAACAAGTCGGCTCGAGCCCACCGCTAGAGCCATTCGCGCGAGCCGCGCCGGGACTCGAGCCCGGCGCGGCCTCCGCGAAACCGCCTACCGCGTGTAGGCGTAGATACGCCCGGTGACCCGGCCCTTGGCCTTGGGTGCCGCGAACGCACGAACCCGAGCACCGACGTCTTGCCGGCGTAGTTGTCCGGGCTGACGACGGCGAAGCCGACCTTCGTCGCGCTGCCGTCGGCGGGGACGAGGCCGCGCAGCTTGCGGCCGCCGGTCGCCTTGAACGCGAAACGCGGTCTCCTGGCCGCGGCTGAGGCTCACGTTGCGGTAGACGAGCCGCGCGCCCTTGGGGATCGTGGCGCCCTTCTTCAGGCCGGTGCCTGGCACGGTGAGACGGCAGCGGTGGTGGTGATGATGCGGGAGCGGGACATGCATCTCACGGTACGCAGCGGGTCGCCGCCCGAGGTACGGAGAACCACACTCTTTCAGAGCCGGGCGCGCGGGCGCTACAGGCCCAGGCCCTGCACGCCGAGCTCGTCGAAGCCCACGTGGTGGGCGAGCTCGTGGCGCACGGTGCGCACGACCTGCTCGCGCAGGAGATCGGCGTCGTGGCCGAAGTCGCGCCGCAGGGTGTCGCGGAAGATCACGATGCGGTCGGAGACGGTGTCGCGGTTGGCGCCGTCGCCCTGGTAGAGGCCGTAGGCCCGGTGGCGCCGGCCGTGGTCGGACAGCACGACCGCCACGTTGTGCTCGAGCGGACGCTTGAGCAGGTCGGGCAGCTCGTCGAGCGCGTCGCGCACCAGCTCCTCGAAGTCCTCGTCGTCGAACGGGTCCAGCTCCAGGAACTCGCCCTCGTCGGGCTCGGCCGCCAGCCCGTCGGCGGCGAGGCGCTCGGCCCGCATCACGAGACGCTCGAACTCCTCCTCGGACTCGGGCTCGCTCCAGCCGCCCATGCGGACCATGACGAAGGCCGCCAGCCCGAACAGGATCGCCGCGCCGAACGCCAGCACCGCCAGCGTCTCGACCGCCTTGATCCAGCCGGTCGTGCTGAACCCCTGCAGCGCGACGATGCCCGTCAGCCCGGTGCTGAGCGCGACAGCAGCGGCGAAGGCCGTCCGCCTCATCGCGCCAGCGCCCGCCCGATCACGAGCCGCTGGATCTCGTTGGTGCCCTCGTAGATCTGCGTGATCTTGGCGTCGCGCATGTAGCGCTCGACGGGGTACTCGGTGACGTAGCCGTAGCCGCCGAGGACCTGGACGGCCTCGACCGTGACCCACATCGCGGTGTCCGACGCGAACAGCTTGGCCATCGAGGTCCACATCCCGAGGCCGGCGTCGTTGCGGTCGGCCATCGCGCACGCCTTGTAGAGCAGCTCGCGCGCCGCGGCGGTGCGCGTCTGCATGTCGGCGAGCTTGGCCTGGAGCGCGGGCAGCTCGATGATCGGCTTGCCGAACGCGATCCGCTCCTTGGCGTACGCGCGGGCGTAGTCGATCGCGCCCTGCGCGATGCCGACGGCCTGCGCGCCGGCGCCCAGCCGGGTGCGCTCGAGCGTCGCAAGCGCGACGGAGAGCCCCTTGCCCTCGGCGCCGATGCGGTTCGAGTCGGGCACGCGCACGTCCTCGAAGACGGGCGAACCGGTCGGCGAGCCCTTGATGCCGAGCTTGTGTTCCAGCTTGCCGACGCTGAAGCCGGGCCGGTCCTTCTCGATGACGAACGCCGTCGACCGACGGGCCTCGCGATCGGTGATGGCGAAGACCACGTAGAAGTCGGCAATCGTTGAGTTCGTGATCCAGTTCTTGGTGCCGTTGATGACCCACTCGTCGCCGTCCCGGACGGCGGTGGTGCGCATCGCGGCCGGGTCGCTGCCGGCCTCGGGCTCCGACAGCGCGAACGCCGGGCTCCACTCGCCGGACGCGCAGCGCGGCAGCCAGCGCTCCTTCTGCTCGTCGGTGCCGAAGAGCTGGATCGGCAGCGTGCCGAGCTCCTGGACCATGAGGATCAGCGCGCTGGAGGCGCACGCCTTGGCGACCTCCTCGACGGCCACGTTGAGCATCAGCGTGCCGGTGCCCGTGCCGCCGTACTCGGTGGGGAACGGCAGGCCGAGGAGGTCCTGCTCTGCGAACAGCTTGCGCAGGTCCCAGGGATACTCCCCGGTCGCGTCGATCTCGGCGGCGCGCGGCGCCACGCGCTCGGTGACGATCTGCCGAATCGTGTCCCGGAAGTCCTTGTGCTCGGCCGGGAGGTCGTAGATGTCCGCCGTGACCGTAGGAGAGATGTCCATACAGCGCATGGTATTCGGGCCGGTCGGGAACCCGATGGGGCATGGGAATTGGAACCTCAATAGTCCTGATCGCCGTCGGAGCCATCCTCAAGTGGGCGGTAACCGCGGACGTCTCAGGCGTGTCACTGACGACAATCGGGACGATCCTGCTCGTGGTGGGAATCGTCGGACTGGTGATCTCGCTGATCTTCGCCAGCAGTCTGCTTGGCCGCCGCGACGACGTTGTCGTCCGCGACCGCTACGTCGACCGCCCGCCCGTCTGACCGCAAGCGCCGGGGAGGGCCTCTGACTCCGGAGGTCCGCCCCGCGCGGGATGACGAGCTGCGCCCGACCATCCGAGCTCTCTCGGAGGCCGGCTTCGGCCCGCACGTCGGGCGCCTCGTCACGTGGCCGTGGGAGCACGACGCCGGGACCGTGCTGGTCGCCACCGGTCGGCTGCGCCGGATCATCGGCGGCGCCTGCTGCGCGAGCTTCGGCGAGACCGGCTGGATCGGCGCGCTCGGCGTGATCCCGCGCTCGCGCGGGCGCGGCGTCGGCGCGGCGCTGACGCTGGCCGCCGTCGAGTGGCTGCGCGAGCGCGGCGCCAAGACCGTGCTGCTGCACGCAACCGACGCCGGGCGGCCGGTGTACGAGCGCGTCGGGTTCGTGTCGGAGGGCCGCTCGCGCGCGTGGCGCGGGACCGCCGCCCCGGCGCGGTCCACCGACGGCGTGCGCTCGCTGCGCTCGGCCGACCGCTCGGCGCTGCGCGACCTCGACAGCGCGGTGACCGGCGAGCGCCGCGACGCGGTGCTCGACACGATCTCGCCGCTGACCGGGATGGCCGCCGAGGACGACGGCGCGCTTCGCGGCTACACGCTCACCTCCCGCTGGGGCGCCGGCCCGGCGGTGCTGGCGGCCGACGAACAGGCGGCGACTGCGTTGCTCGGCGCGGCGCGAGCGGCGACGCGCGGCCCGGTGATCCTCACGCTGCCCGATGCCAACAGCGCAGGGATCGAGATCCTTCGCGGCTGGGGATTCCGGCCGGTCAACCACGCCGAGCGCATGCGCCTCGGCCCGCCGGTCGACTGGCACCCCGAGCGCGTCTACGGGATGTTCAACCTGTTCTGGGGCTGACCGATCGGACCGCGAGGCGCATGCCGGGCGGGACGCTGACAGGCGAGCCGACCCGCACCCGCGCCGCGCGAGCCTCGGTGGTGGCCACCGCTGCTGAGCGCGGCCGGGCTCAGACCTCAGGGCCGGTGATCACGGGCGGCTCGCTGCCACCACCGTCGCCGCCGTCGCCGCTCTGCGTGTCGACGTCGGGCAGGCGGTACCACTCGGCGATCAGCCCGTCGCGGATCAGGATCGCCCCGCGGGCCGTACCACCGGTACCCGAACCGCACTCGCCGCCCGGCCGCTTGGTGAGCCTTGCCCGGTAGACGACGAACCCGGCGGCTCCACCGGCGCTGAGAAGGCGCGCGCCGCACGGCAGGCTGGCGTTGATCGCCTCCGCCTGACGGCGCGAGCGGATGATCGCCACCGAGGCGAGGTTCTGAAAGCGGCTGGGCACCGCGAACAGGACTGCGGCGCCGGCTACGTCGCCCGCGCGTAGGCGATCCAGCCACGTCCGGACGACACGAACGTCGGCGGCCGCGGCCTTGCCCTCGGCGCGCAGAGGGACGCGGGCGGGGAGCCCGAGTGCGATGCGGACCTCCGCGTCGTTCTGCGCGAGCCTGGTCTGCGTTGTCCGTGCCGCTTGCCGCGTGGAGGGCCCGCCCCCGCCGCACCCGGCGAGGATCAGCACGGCGAACGCGATGGCGGTGGCCCGCACCGCCATATCCTCCCACGCCTCATGAGCTGGGAACCCGAGCTCGAGGAGCTTCGCCGCCGCGAGGCGCTCGCGGCGGAGATGGGCGGCGAGGCGTCCGTGGCGCGCCAGCGCGAGCGCGGCAAGCTCACCGTCCGCGAGCGCATCGAGTTGCTGCTCGACGCCGGCTCGTGGCGCGAGACCGGGATGATCGCCGGCCGCGCGAGCTACGGCGACGACGGCTCGCTGACCGAGTTCACCCCCACGAACTTCGTGGTGGGCCAGGGCCGGATCGCCGGCCGCGGGGTCGTGGTGCAGGGCGACGACTTCACGGTTCGCGGCGGCGCCGCGGATGCGTCGATCTGGGAGAAGTACGTCTGGCCCGAGAAGGCGGCCAACGAGCTGCGGCTGCCGCTCGTCCGGCTCGTCGACGGCACCGGCGGCGGGGGCAGCGTCAAGAGCCTGGACGACATGGGCTTCTCCTACGTGCCGCCGCTCCCCGGCGGCGAGCTGTGGGTCGACAATTTGTCACGAGTGCCCGTGGTCGCCGCCGCGCTCGGGCCGTGCGCGGGGCTCGGCGCCGCGCGGGTCGTGATGTCGCATTTCAGCGTGATCGTCAAGGAGATCGGCCAGCTGTTCGTGGCCGGCCCGCCGGTCGTGGCGTGGGCGATGAACGAGCAGCTCGACAAGGAGGAGCTGGGCGGGTCGCGGATGCAGACGCGCGCCGGCGCGGTCGACAACGAGGCGGCCGACGAGGAGGACGCGATCGCCCAGCTCAAGCGCTTCCTCTCCTACCTGCCCGACAACGTCTGGGAAGCGCCGCCGATCGTCGCGACGACAGATCCCGCCGACCGCACCGAGGAGGAGCTGCTCTCGATCGTCCCGCGCGACCCGCGCAAGACCTACAAGATGCGCCGCGTCCTGGAGCTCGTGTTCGACGCCGGGTCGGTGTTCGAGCTCGGCGCGCGGTTCGGCCGGCCGCTGATCACCGCGCTCGCGCGCCTCGAGGGCCGGCCCGTCGGCGTGCTCGCCTCAGATCCCGAGCACTACGGCGGCGGCCTGAGCGCGGAGGCCTCCGACAAGCTCGCTCGCTTCGTCGACGTCTGCGACCAGTTCCACCTACCGGTGGTCAACCTCGTCGACCAGCCCGGGTTCGTGGTGGGCAGGGAGAGCGAGCGGGCGGGCACGATGCGGCGCGGCGCACGCGGCCTGTTCGCGGTCCATCAGGCGACGGTGCCGTGGTGCTCGATCCTCGTGCGCAAGTGCTACGGGATCGCAGGCGCGGGGCATGGCAGCGGCGCACGGCTGAACCTCCGCTACGCCTGGCCCTCGGGCAACTGGGGGTCGCTGCCGATCGCCGGTGGGCTGGAGGCGGCGTTCAAGCGCCAGCTCGAGGCGGCCGAGGATCCCGAGGCGCTGCGGGCCGAGATCGACGCCCGGCTGAACGCTGTCCTCTCGCCGTTCCGCACGGCCGAGCACTTCTCGATCGAGCACATCATCGACCCGCGACAGACGCGTCAGGTCCTGTGCGAATGGGCCCGGCGCGCACACGAGCTGATCCGTCACGAGCTGCCGGCCGGGCCGAAGGCTCGCGGTCCGCGGCCCTGATCGGCGACCGCTCGTCCGCGCGCTGCAGCAGCAGGAAGAGCGCCACGAGCACCGGCGGGATCGTCGCTAGCAGGAACCACGACCGCCCCACCTCCGAGCCGGTCAGCAGCGTGTGCAGCACGCCAAGCCCCCAGAAGACGGCGATGAAGCGGTGCGCGACACGCCAGCGCTGGGTGCCGATCCTGCGGCGCAGGTAGAAGCTCAGGCTCAAGGCCACGATCCCGTATCCGGCGACCTGGCCGACTGCGACGCTCAGCGGCCGGTACGGCGAGGCGAACGGCACGAGCGCGCCGACGATGCCCGAGTGGAAGAACGGGTCCAGCGCAAACGCCAGGCCGTGGATCGCGATCACCACGAGCACGGCGATCGACAGCGCCTCGTGCAGCGCGTGGCGCTCGACCGCGGGCAGCTTGAGCTTCATACGACGGCCGGACTGCATCAGCCCGACGACGATCGTCGCCGACGACAGCTCAAGCGCAGCGATTCCGGCCGCGCGGTTGATCGACCACGCCGCCGAGACGCCGGCGATCACGCCGCCCACCGCCCGACGTGCTCGGGCAGCTCGTTCGACGTGCCGTCGCGCATGACAAGCAGGCCTCCGTGCACCAGATGCGCGGGACCGCCCTCGGCGCCCGCAAGCAGCGCCATCTTGGCGCGCACCTCGGCCTCCAGCGCGGTGGGCGCCAGCGCGGTGGCCTGGACCACGTCGGTCTCGGCGGGCCGCCCGCGACCGGGGTCGATCAGGTGGTGGCGAATGCGCCCGTCGGGCCCGTGCCAGGAGCGATTGCGCACGCCGCTCGTCGCCGCCGCGCCGTCGGCGATCCGCCAGCGCGTGGGAGGCTCGCCGCCGAACGGGTCCTCGACCAGGACCTCGCGAGCGCAGCGGGCAAGCCCGCCGATGCGAAGGTCGCCCGAGCAGTCGACGGCGTAGAGCGGGTGATTCTCGAGCCGCCGGGCGACGAGGTCGCATGCCATCCCCTTGACCAGGCCGCCGCCGTCGAGGCGAACACCGGGCGGGCGGACGACCAGGTCGCGCAGGACGGCGACCTGGCGCCAGCGTGCGCGCGGATCGGCGAACGCGGGCCGGACGGCCGCGGTGCGCGTGTCGCGCAGGTGCTGGGCCCCGAGGCCGGGCTGCCCGGCCCGCGACCGGCCATAGCCGGCGGCGACGAGCTCGGGCAGCACGGTCGCATCGACCAGTCCGCCGCTCAGCACGCCGGCTTCGCGTGCGGCGCGGGCGAAATGCAGCATCAGCGGCGAGGCGGGGACGGCGTTGCGGCGGTCGGCGTTCAGGCGGCTCAGCTCTGACTCGGGATCGAAGCGCGTGAGCGCGACGTGAATCGTGCGCAGCTCGGCCGCGGCGCGCGCCGCGGCGAGCGGGGCACTGGTCCCGTCGGTGCCCTGGCCGGCCACGACGATGGTGGCGGTACCGCCGAAGACGGCGACCTCGACGCGGTGCTCGCGCATTCTCACGAGGACCTGGTGGTCATGGCGGAGGGATCGCTCGAGCTCGAGCCGGAGTTTCCCCCACTGTCGTATGAGCTGTCGCTGCCGGTGCCGGAGGACTCGTAGGCGTCGCTGTTGTCGTTGGAGTAGCCCTCGGTGATCGTGGCGCTGCTCACCGCAGCCGCGGTCGTCGACTTGCTGCCCGGCTGGCGGCCGAACGCCGCGACGGCGCCGAGCGACACGGCGAAGACCGCCGTCGTCGCGATGCCGACGCGGAGCCGCATGCGGGTAACTCGGATGCGGCGGCTGACGGAGGTGGAGGCCATGGCGAAGAGGATGGGCGCCCAGCACTCATTGGAGATAAACGGCATGTATGAGCTGCCTAAGAACCGCCCGCGGCCTGTCGCTAGCCTCGAACCCGTGAGCACCTTCTCCGCACCGGACATCGAGGTCACGCCCGCCCAGGCGCGGGAGCTCGTCGACGCCGGCGCGCAGCTCGTCGACGTCCGCGAGGGCTACGAGCACGAGGCCGGCCGGATCGCCGGCGCGCGGCACATCGAGCTCGAGCGGCTCGCCGCGCAGGCCGAGACGATCGACCGCGATCGGGCGGTCGTCTTCCAGTGCCGTATCGGCGCGCGATCGGCGATGGCCGCGCAGGCGTTCAGGGCCGCCGGGTACGAGGCATACACGATGACCGGCGGCCTGCAGCGCTGGTTCGACGAGGGCCTGCCCCTCGAACCCGAGGGCGGCCACGTCGCCGACCACTGACGGCCGCGCGACCGCGGCTAGATGTTCTGGACGTTGACCGCCTTGGGGCCCTTGTCCCCTGGCTCCTCGTCGTAGGAGACGCGACTCCCCTCCGATAGCGAGCGGTAGCCCTCCATCGCGATGCCCGAGTGGTGGACGAAGAGGTCCTTGTCGCCCTCATCGGGCGTGATGAACCCGAACCCCTTGTCGTCGCTGAACCACTTCACGGTGCCTTCGGCCATTTTTGCTGTCCCTCCATCCACTCGCCGTGGTGTCCCACGGCCGAATCGCGCGGAACGTAGCATTGAGAACTCCACCACTGAAGGGACCTTCGATGGGTGCAACAGGCGACGGCTGGGCAGTGGCCACGATCGACGAGCTGGGCGAAGGGCCGGGCTTCCGCAAGATCCGCAAGGAGATGGGCGTCACGGCGTTCGGGGTCAACGCGATCGTCATGCCGGCGGGCATCGAGACCTGGTTCCACTACCACGACGAGCAGGACGAGCTGTACTTCGTGCACCGCGGCACGATCGAGATCGTCTTCGGCGACGGGGCGAGTCACACCCTCGGCGCCGGCGGGCTGGCTCACGTCTCCGCCGCGACGCATCGCAAGGTCCGCAACACCGGCGACGAGGACGCGGTCTACGTCATCGTCGGAGCGAAGGACGGCTATGTCGGCCGCGACGGTCGCGCGCCCGAGGGCGAGGACCTCGCGCGCGTCCGGCCGATAGAGAGCTAGCTAGGACTGCGCGGCGCCCTCGGTGACGGCCTCGGGCACCTCGATCTCGCGCTTGAGGATCTTGCCGGTCGGTCCCTTCGGCAGCTCGTCGACGAACCAGATCTTGCGCGGGTACTTGTAGCCCGCGACCTGCTCCTTGACGTGCGCGCGCAGGTCGTCCTCGGAGACGTCCTGGCCGTCCTTCAGCGCGACCGCGGCGCCGACCTCCTCGCCCAGCTCGTCGTGCGGGATGCCGAGCACGGCCGCCTCGCGGACCGCCGGGTGCTCGTAGAGGACCTCCTCGATCTCGCGCGGATAGACGTTGTAGCCGCCGCGGATGATCATGTCCTTCTTGCGGTCGACGATGAAGAAGTAGCCGTCCTCGTCGATCTGGGCCATGTCGCCGGTGTGGAACCAGCCGTCCTTGATCGACTCCTTCGTGGCGTCGGGCTTGTTCCAGTAGCCCTTCATCACGTTGTGGCCCTTGATGAGGATCTCGCCGACCTCGCCCTGGGGCACCTCCTTGCCGTCGTCGTCGACGACCTTCATCTCGACGCCCTCGATCGGCGTTCCGATCGAGCCGGGCTTGCGCTCCTTGTCGGGATGGTTGAACGAGGCGACCGGCGAGGTCTCCGACAGCCCGTAGCCCTCGAGCACCTTGCAGTCGAACGCCTCCTCGAAGCCGCGCATGACCTCGACGGGCATCGCCGCGCCACCCGAGCCGCACATCCTCAGGCACGACGTGTCGTACTTCTCGCGGCCGTCGCAGTTGAGCATCGCCGAGTACATCGTCGGGACCCCGAGGAATACGGTGACCTTGTCGCGCTCGAGGATCTCCAGCGCCTTGGCCGGCTCGAACCGCGGCAGCAGCGTCAGCGTCGCGCCGGCATTGATCGCGCAGTTGAGCGAGCAGGTCTGCCCGAAGCTGTGGAACAGCGGCAGCGCACCGAGGATGACGTCCTCGTCGGAGTAGTCCCACAGCCCGCTCGCCACCTCGACGTTGCGCCGCAGGTTCGAGTGCGTCAGCTCGGCGCCCTTCGGCGTCCCGGTCGTGCCCGACGTGTAGAGGATCACCGCGGTGTCGTCGTCGGCGCGCTCGGCGACCTCCGTCTTCGGCTCCACGTCGGCCAGCAGCTTCTCGAACTCCCCTGGCTTGACGAGGATGCAATCGGCGCCCGCGTCGTCGGCGCCCTTCTCCGCCGCCTCGGCGAAGTCGTGCCACGCGAAGACCACCTTCGCCTCGGGGTCCTCGAGGTAGAACTTCACCTCGCGCCCCTTGAGCAGGACGTTCATCGGCACGACGACCCCGCCCGCGCGCAGGATGCCGTAGTAGACGATCGCGAAGTACGGGACGTTGGGCAGCATGATCCCGACGCGATCGCCGGGCTCGACGCCCTTGGCGGCGAGCAGCGCGGCGATGCGCGCACTGCCCTCGTCGAGCAGTCCGTAGGACACCTCCGCGTCGTCGAGCTTGAGCGCGACCGCCTCGGAATCACGCTGTACGGAGTCGGTGAGGATGGAAGCAAGGTTCGCGCTCATGCCGCGGAGGGTAACCGGGATTCATGGCTGATACCGAGCAAGAGACCGACGAGAAGCCCGACGAGCAGACGCGTGCTCAGGAGGTCCAGGAGGCCCACGAGCGCGGCCAGGAGAAGATGAAGGAGCTCGAGGAGGATCCGCCCGAGAAGCTCGAGGACTGGCCCACCGACGAGGCCAAGTACACGACCTTCGGCGGCGGCGAGGGCGACCACGGCTACGAGGAGGGCCCGGAGGTCCAGCTCGGCCCGTCGGGGCTCGTCCATCACGAGGACGGCAGCGTCTCGATCGACGGCAAGAAGGTCGACAACCCCGAGGACTACAAGGGCGAGCCGATCCCCGGCGGGCCCACCGACCCCAACGCGTCGCGTCTGGCGGGCGAGGACGACACCGAACCGCCGCCGACAGCGGCGACGACGGTGACGGTGACGCCTCGGAGTAGTCGCCGCTGGCGCTAGCGGATCGTGAAGCGCGCAAGGTTGCGCTTGCGCGCCTTGCGCTCGACGTTGTTGGCGATGTCGACGCCGCGCGTCCAGGCGACGTAGCGGCCCTTGGGGAACTTGCCCTTGATCGTCAGCGTCCAGGACGAGGTCCCCTTCGCGACGATGTAGCGCGTCCGCAGGCAGCTGACCGCCGGGCCGAACTTGCCGTTGCCGCGCAGGAAGCGACACTTCTTGTTCGCCAGCCGGCGGCCGATCGCCACCGACATCGAGCGCACACGCTTACGGGCGGCCGAGCCCTTCACGCCGCAGCCACGGTCGGTGGCCGGGCCGTGCAGGCGGATCGACTTGCGGCTCGCCTTGACCTTGCCGGTCTTGTGCGAGACCGGCGGGACCTTGTCCTTGCAGCCTCCGACATCGCTGCCGCCCGTCGAACCACCGGCCTTCGAACCCGCCGCACCGGGCGTGAAGGTCACACCCTGCGACCCGCCGGGGAGCGACCGCGGCGACGCGCACAGGCTCGGCCCGTCGACCTGGGTGGTCGCGTAGGTCACCTGGGGGTTGTTGTCCGTGCCGCCGGACGTGCCCGACGGCCAGGTGGCCATCACGCGGCACTGGGCGTCTGCCGCGATGCCCCACACGTCGGTGGAGCGGTTGCAGCCGAGGCCGGCGTAGACGCCCTGTAGCGGCCCGAAGTCCCTGGACTCCCCGCAGAGGCCCATCATCTCGCTGGTGTTCCAGTTGTAGGCCACGACGTCGGAGACCCGCTTGTCGACGACGTGCGGGGTCGCCGACTGCGCGTCGAAGGAGGTCAGCATGTGCGTGTAGTAGGGCGTGTGTCCGGTCCCCGGCGCGATCTCGCCCCAGTAGTAGGCGACCGCGACCCGGCCGGGATCACCCGCGACGAGGTGGACCAGGTCGGCGCCGCCGACGAGCGTTCCGGCCGGGTGCGGCACGGGCGCCACCAGCGTGGCGGGCGCCGACCACTTGTCGTCGGTCAGGTTGCCGTCGGCGTCGGGCGTCTGCCAGGTCAGCTTGACGCCCGCGCCCTCGAGGTCCGGATAGGCGTTCGGCGCTTCGGGATATGCCACGTAGACGTTCCCGGCGTTGTCCAGGGCGCCGTAGGCGAGCTGCATCGAGACGACCTGGTTGGTGTCCGACTTGTCGACAGCCAGCGAGTTGCTCCACGACCCTGGCGAGCCGTCCGGCGAGCTGGCTACCCACACCCGCGTGCCGTTGACGATGTTGAACTCGATCGGCTGCCCGAAGACCGGCCCGGCGCAGCCGCCGGCGTCCTGGCCGGTCGGGTTGGGAGCCGCGCGCGTGGTGTAGAAGGCGTAGATCCGGCCGGTCTGCGGATTGACCGTGATGTTCGACGGGCCGCCGGAATCCGAGCACTGCAGATCGAGGTAGGCGTCGCTGCCCGGCTGGGCGATCGGGACCGGCACGCCGAACGTCAGGCCGCCGTCGGTGGACGTGGCGACCCACATGTTGTGCTGGGCCACCCCCGAACCGAGGTTGTGGTAGAGCAGGTAGACCGGCGGTTGCGTCCCGGCGGGTGAGCCCTTCGGCACGGGGCCGACGGCGAACCACTGGCGATCCTGGTCGACCAGCGTCGTCGACCCGTTGGAGTTCTGCCAGGTCTGGCCGTTGTCGTCGCTGACCGCGGTCGGGAAGTTCAGGCCGGCGTAATCGAGCTCGGACACCAGCACGCGCCCGGTCGGCAAGGTGACCGTGTCGGTGTCGATCGTGGCCTGCTGCTGGGGCGGGTCGGTCGCGGTCTTCTGCCAGGAGAAGCCGCCGTCGACGGATTTGAAGACCACGAACGGCCATCCGACGTCGCCTGAACCGGTGTTGGTCGTGATGTAGCGCGCGTCGTCGAGCCCGACGGAGATCCGCGGCTCGGTGCCGACGGTCGCGTCCTTGACCGGGGTCGTGAAGTAGACGGGTTCGGTGGGGTCCGCGGCGCGCGCCAGAGCGGGCGCGGCAAGGACCGAGAGCAGGGCGAGGGCGCCCAGGCGAAGTTTCATGGCACCGGTTTTACCCCTCTGGTCAATAGCGTGCGCCAACCGCATGCTCGAAGTCACCACCCTGACCGACGGCGGGCAGAGCGCGCCGGACATCGCCCAACGCCTCGCCGCCTGGCTCGGCGAGGCCAAGAAGTCAC
The DNA here is from genome assembly GCA_963825415.1 of uncultured Actinomycetes bacterium. Lineage (GTDB taxonomy): Bacteria > Actinomycetota > Thermoleophilia > Solirubrobacterales > Solirubrobacteraceae > BP-464. The sequence continues at coordinate 172,608 of CAWGTD010000014.1, forward strand.
TGGACATCGCCCTCTACGACGTCCGGCTCCCGGGCGCTCCGGGCGACCTGGTCGCCGACACGCTGCGCGCTGCTGCGAAGCGCGGAGTCGCGGTGCGCATCGCCTACAACGACGACGAGCCGCAGGCCGAGCACCTTCCCTTCCCCCCGCCGCCGCAGACCGAGCCCGAGCTGCTGGCGGGGCTGGGGGTGCCATTGCGCGGGATCCCCGGCTCGCGCGACCTCATGCACCACAAGTACGTCGTGCGCGACCAACAGGCGGTGTGGACCGGTTCGACGAACTGGACCCTGGACTCGTGGCAGCGCGAGGAGAACGTGCTGGTCACGGTGGAGTCCGCCGAGATCGCCGCGGCCTACGCCCACAACTTCGAGGAGCTGTGGCGCCGGAGCCGGGTCGACGGCAGCGGCGAGCTCGACGTGAAGGCCGCGAAGGTCGGCGACGCCACGGTCAGACCTTGGTTCTGCCCGGGGCGTGGCCCGGAGCTGTCGCACCGCATCGCGTCCGCGATCGGCTGCGCGCGGCGCCGGGTCCGGATCGCCTCGCCGGTGCTGACCGCGGCGCCGGTGCTCTCCACGGTGGTCCAGGAACTTGCCGAGGGGCGGCTCGATCTCAAGGGTGTGCTCGACGCCACCCAGATCGCCCAGGTCCAGCATCAGTGGCTGGCCAACCCAAATACGTCGTGGAAGCTCCCGCTGCTCCAGAAGGCCCTCGCATCGGGAGCGTTCTCGGGCAAGCAGTCCACCCCGTGGGCGCCGGGCACGGTCCACGACTTCATGCACGCCAAGCTCACCGTCGCCGACGACGTCGTGTTCGTCGGGTCGTTCAACTTGTCGCGGTCGGGTGAAACGAACGCGGAGAACGTCCTGGAGATCCGCAGCGCATCGCTGGCCGACCGGCTGGCGGCCTTCGTCGACGAGGTCCGCGCGCTCTACCCGGTGCTCGCGCCCCGGCCCTGAGCGTCGGCGGCGGCAGACACCACGTCGCAGGCCACCTCCGGGTCGTCTGTGACCACCATCAGGTCGGCGTCGTCAGCAGACACCATCCCGGCTCCGACCAGCGCGCCGCGGACCCAGTCGACCATCGGGCCCCAGAACGCGCTGCCGACGAGCACGACCGGGAACCGCTCGATCTTGCGTGTCTGGACGAGCAGGAGCGCCTCGAAGAGCTCGTCGAGCGTGCCGTATCCGCCCGGCAGCACCACGAACCCGCTCGCGTAGCGAACGAAGACGAGCTTGCGCGTGAAGAAGTAGTGGAAGTCCAGCGACAGGTCGAGATAGGCGTTCGGCCGCTGTTCGAACGGCAGCTCGATGTTGAGGCCGACCGAGAGAGCGCCCGCGTCGCGCGCGCCGCGGTTGGCCGCCTCCATCGAACCGGGCCCGCCGCCGGTGATCACCGCCAGCCCGCGCTCGCCGAGCCGGCGCCCGACGGTCCGGGCCAGCTCGTACTCGGGCGAGCCCTCGGGCGTCCGCGCCGACCCGAAGACCGAGGCCGCCCGCGGCACCTCCGACATCAGCGTGAATGCGTGGGCGAGCTCGTCGCGGATCCGCGCGAGGCGCTCCTCGTCGGCGAGGACGGTCTCGACCAGGCTGGTCTCGGCGCCGAGCAACTCCTCGTCGGAGGTGCGTGGGCGATGCGGTTCGCGCGGCACGGTCATGGCGCCGCCACGCGCCGGCGATGCTCGGCGATCTCGGCGGTCGCCGCGTCGCGCGCGCCGGTCGGCATCAGGCGGCTGAGCCGCGTGCGGTTCGAGGCGACAGCCCGATAGCCGGCACGCAGCGCCAAGCGCAGCGCCCAGCTGGCCCGGGCCGCACCGCCTCGTCCGAGCTCCCGCAGGATCGGCGCCACGGCGTCGCCGCCCGACCAGATCCGCCCGTCGGGCGTGATGACGTGCGCGCTGCGCAGCCGTTGCGGTCCAGGCATGCCGTCGAGCAGCCGGTCGCCCTCGGGCGAGGTGATCGGCAGCGGCAGCAGCCGCCCGTCCCGGTCGCGTCTCAGCAGCAGCGCCAGCGTCCAGCGGCAGAAGCCGCAGTCGGCGTCATATAGGACGGGCAGCGCGTCCGCGCGCGGCATGGCCGCACCGTAGCGGCCTGCCGCGCGCGGCCAGAGGGGCCCAGCGCTAGAGGCCTTGCGGGTGCCGCACGACGTAGCCGCTCGAGCTGCGCCGAGCGGTCTGCCACCGCGAGCCGCTCCGCGAACGGCCGCTGGTGTCGAAGCGCAGGCCTGCGACGACCATGTAGGCATGGCCGCTGTTGGCGTAGATCGTCACCCACTGCCCGGCACCGCTCTCGCCGAAGCGCTCGAACTCCGAGGAGTCCCGCGCCCGCTCGATGAGGCCCGCGCCGTGCAGCGCATAGGAGATCGACCCCGAGCAGTCATAGCCGGTGTCGTTCCAGCGGCCGTGGCCGCCGCCGTAGCGGTACGGCTTGGTCGCGATCTCGTTGCCGGCGGCGATGATCGCCTTGACCTCGTCGGGCGCGTCGTCCGCGACCGAGGCCAGGCCGTCGCTGTTGACCCGCGCGCGCGACCCGGCGGGCAGCGGCGGCGGGGGTTCCGGCGTGGACTTCTTCAGCGTGCCCCAACCGCCGGCGCCGACGACGCGACGCAGCGCGGCGAGATCACCGGCGTCGAGCGTGCCGTCGATGCGGCGGCCGGCGCGCTTCTCGAAGCGGCGCAGAGCCGCCCACGTGGCGCGCCCGAAGGAGCCGTCGACCGAGATCCGCATCCCGATCCTGTTGATGAAGTCCTGAAGGACCTTGACGTCGTGCCCGCGCATGCCCTGGCGGACGGGCACGCGGTCACCGAGATGGACGTAGCGGCCCGCACGAGGGCTCGTGCGACGCGACTTGGGCGCGCTGGTCTGTTGGGTGCTGGGCTTGCTCGCGGTGCGCGAGTTCGTGGTGCTGTAACCGGTTCCCCCGGTATCGGCCCCTGCCACTGCGGGCAGGGCCAGAGACAGCGCGGCTACGGCGCAGCCCAGACGACAATGCGTTGACAACGGAACTTCCCCTTCCTTTCCGGTGCCTACGGGGTGAGCTGACGGGCTCGCGCAGAAAGGCCAGCGCTACACCGCGGATGCGGCGATTCGCCCCGGGCCCGGATCAGCGGAACGCTTTTCCGGACCAAGTGGTTCCCCCGTTCCCCACCGCTGGCGCAGCGGGGATTCGGCTGGTCACGACACGGCCAGTGTAGCCAACCCTCGGACGGTTGGCGCCAGAAGGCCGGTCTTGGTTGAAAAACCTAGGCGGAGAAGTACTTGTACGGGGTCTTCGACCCCTTGAACGGCGCCTTGGAGCGGAAGATCGCCTGGACGCGCCACTTGGCCTTCTCCAGCTTGACGCTCAGCTTGATCGGCGCCTTCGCGCTCTTCGTGTACTTGTGGGCGGTCTTCCACTTGCCGCCCTTGCGCTTCTGGAAGACGACCTGGACCTTGTGGAAGGCGCGGAAGCCGATGGCTCCGCTGACCGGCGCGGTCACCCTGACGCTCACCGTGCGGCGCCTGCCCTTGCCGCCGAGGATCAGCGGCGAGAACGTCGTCGGCAGCGCGCCGAGCTTGGACGGGTCGACCTTGGTGACCTTCACGTCGACGCTCGACGTGTTGCCACTGGCGTCGAGCGCGGTAACGGTGATCGTGTGGGGACCCAGCCCCAGGCTCTTGGCGCCCTGCCAGGTCATGGCGCCGTTGAGGGTCTTCGGGAACTTGCTGGCGTCCCGCAGCCCCGTGGTGAAGTTGCGGATCTTCTGGCCGTCGGCGATGAAGCTGATCCGGCCGACGCCGTTGTTGTCGGCCGCGCTGGCCTCGATCGGCAGGTTGTCGGTGAAGACCCCGTTCTGGGTCGGGGCGGACACCGTGATCTTCGGCGGGTCGAAGTCGCCGCACGGCTGGCCGGCGAAGTCGTCCTTGCCGTCCGCGACGTCCATGAACGCCTTCAGCGCGGGGCGGCTGGCGCCGTCGTTGGTCCTCAGCCCGTACCACGAGCCCGGCTCGTCGCGGTAGTTGAACCACAGCGCGTTGGTGACGTAGGGGTAGCTCTTCAGGCAGTGCCAGGCCTGCCCCAGGAACTTCGCCTGGTCGGCGTCGTTTACGCCCGCGTCCTTCTGCCCGGCGAACATTCCGGAGCCGCAGCGGCCAGGCTCGACCGCCCAGCCCAGCTCGGTGATCCACAGCGGCTTGCCGTCGTCGCCATGGGAGGCCATCGTCTGGTGGACCTCGCGCAGGCCGAGGAACGTGAAGCGGTTGATCCGGCCGTCGGCGTTGCGGAAGAAGGAGTCGGGCCCGACCAGCGAGCACGCCGTGTCGGTGTGCGTCGCGACGCCGTCGAAGGCGCCGGCCGAGCTACCGCCCAGTGCGCCGTAGACCTTGTCGAGAAACTCGAAGTTGTTGCCGGTCAGGCCGCCGACGAACACCGGGGCGTGCGGATGCACAGCCGGATAGGAGGCCTTCAGCAGCGCGGCGTACTTGGCGGGATCGCCGCCCGCGTTGCCCCACCACGCGGCCTCGTCCTCCTCGTTCCAGATCTCCCAGGCGCCGACCTGCGAGCCGTAGGCGCGAGCCAGCGCGCCGATGTAGGAGGCGTATGCGTTCACGTCGCCCGGAGGGTTGCCGCCCAGTCCGGTGACGACGATGACGGGCTTCATCCCGCTGGCGTTCATCGAGCTGATGACGGCCTGGTAGGCGGTCACCGTGAAGGCGTCAGGCGCGGAGGTGCCGGGCCAGATGAGGAAGACACGACCCCACTTCGCGCCGGTTGTACCGGCTTCGCGGATGTGGTTGATCGAAGCCCCGCCGCCGGGGATGTTCAGGCCGACGTCCGCGGCTTGAGCCGCGGTGGGAACCGAGAAGAGGCTGAGTCCGGCCAACAGGGCCAGACGAACGACATGCTTGCGCAACGGGGACACTCCGAAATCGAGGGCGAGCCTTCCCTCCGGTCATCGGCCGATCGGCCGTCTGTATTTAGCCCTTTCGCCATTCGTACAGGACGGCGGCCGCAATAGCTACGGCAACCTCCGAACATGGACGAATTGACGACCGTAAAACGAACTCGTCGGGGTGGTGAGCGTCCCCACCGCGCGGGCCGAGACCGTCGATGGTCAGAGGTATGACTGCGGCGAGGTGGCTCGCGTCGCTCGCGCCCCCTCGCGCGCCCGCGAGTACCGGGCGGCCGAGCGCCTCGCCGGCGGCGGCCAGCGCGCCCGCCGTCGCCTCGCGTGCGTCCATGCCCGGCCAAACGCGCAGCATCTCGGCCTCAAGCCGCGCGTCGCCCACCCGGTCGGGCACGGTCGCCAGCACGTCGGCGAAGCACGCGGCGTCGTCGGCGCGCAGGTCGCAGGTCAGCCGGCCGAACGCGGGGACGACGTTGAACGCGTCGCCGGAGTGCAGCACCGTCGGGACCGCGGTCAGCCGCAACGGGCCCGCGGGGTCGTGACAGGCCGCGACCCGCTTCGCGGCCTCGGCGAGCGCCAGCAGCGCGTTGGCGCCCTTGTCGGGCGAGGAGCCCGAGTGCGCGGAGCGCCCATGGGCGGTCACGGTCAGCGTCCCCGCGGCCTTGCGGCGCACCACGACCTGGTCCTCGCCGCCGGGCCCCGTCTGGCCCGCCTCGAAGCACAGGCACGCATCGAAGCCGGCGAAGCGCTCGGTGTGCGCGAACGGCGCCGTGCGCCACTCCTCGTCGCAGACGAGCAGAAGCGTGACCTCATCGAAGAGCTCCGGGCGGCCGCCCAGCGCACGCAGCACGCCGAGCGCGAGCACCACGCCGCCCTTCATGTCCACGGTGCCGGAGCCGATCAGGCGATCCTCGGCCGCCTCCAACGGGCGGTGCTCGCCGTGAGCTACGACGGTGTCGACGTGGCCGAGCAGCAGCAGCCGGCCGGTCCCGTCGCCGCGGAGATGGGCGAGCAGGTCTGGTGCGTGCTCCGGCGAGGAGCACGGCACGCGCTCGATGGTGGCCGCATCGGGCAGCAGCGCGGCGACGATCGCGAAGACCTCCTCGGCCCCGCGCACGTCGCCCGATGGCGAGGAGACGCCCACCAGTGCGTCGAGCTCGCGCTCGGTCCGGCCCGCGATCTCCTGCGCCGCTCGTGCGATCCAGGGATCCACGCGCGGCAGCGTACGCGGCGGCTCCTAGGCGGCGCGGCGCTGCGGCTGAGCCTCGGCCAACAGCTCGGCCAGGATGCCGCCCAGCTCGACCTCGAGGTCGTGCTCGGCGAGCCGGCCGGCGGCGTCGAAGGCCTCGTCCGCGACGGCCACCGGCAGCTCGCGATCGACCACCCGGGCACCGGCGGAGCCGAGCACCTTGCGCAGCTCGGCCTGTGCCCAGACGGCGCCGAACATCCCGGTGCTCGCGCCGATCACGGCGACCGGCTTGTTGGCCAGCGCCGCCTTCGCTGTCGGGCGCGAGGCCCAATCGACGGCGTTCTTCAGGACCCCCGGGATCGAGCTGTTGTACTCCGGCGTGGCGAACAGCACCGCATCGGCCTGCGCGATCGCCTCGCGCAGCGCTCGGACCGGCAGGGCCGGATCGCGCTCGTCGTCGGAGTCGAACGGCGGGATCGCCTTGAGGCCGTCGAACTCGACCAGCTCCGCCTCGGGCGGCAGCAGGGCTGCCGCCGCCCGAAGCAGGCGCCGGTTGTGCGAGTCGCGCCGCAGCGAGCCTGAGATGGCGAGGACGCGCATGGCTCCTAGCCCTCCTGCCGCACGAGCTCGAGCTCGACGATCAGGGTGACGTCGTTGGCCAGGACGCGGCCGCCCTTGGGCAGCTCCGCGTTCCAGTCCAGCCCGAACGCCGTGCGATCGATGATCGCCTCGAGGCTCAGGCCGATCCGGTAGGAGTCGTCCAGGCCCGTCGCGGGCCCGCTGATCGTGCCGCGCGCCTCGACGCGCTGGGTGTGCCCCTTGACGCTCAGGTCACCGTCGACCACGAGCTCGTCGCCGTCGCGCCGGATCGCCGCGGAGGCGAAGCGGATCTCGGGGTAGCGCTCGGTGTCGAAGAAGTCAGGCGACTTCAGGTGCCCCGCCAGGTTCTCGTCCTTGACGACGATCGAGTCGACCTTGACGACGCCGAGCAGGCTCGCCTCACCGTCGTCGCCGACGGTCAGGGTCGCGTCGAAGTCGTCGAACTGGCCGCGGAACGTCGAGACGACCATGTGCTTGGCCGCAAAGGACGCCGAGGAGTGGATCGTGTCGATTCCCCAGGTGCCCTGCGGTACTCCGATGACGGGTGTGGCTGTGGTGGTGGCTGCCATCTGAATTTGCTCCCTCTGGAAGAGGTGGTTTCCGGACCGTGGTCCGCTTATGACTGATAAGGTAGCACAAACGGACCGCGGTCCACAAGCGATGATCCACCTCCCCGTGACGACCTCCCCCATCGAGCTCCCAGTACTGGGCGCCGAGTCCCGCGAGCGGGCCGACGCCGTGCGCAACCGCCAGCGGATCCTCACCGCCGCGGAGCGCCTGTTCACCCAGCACGGCGTGGAGTGCGTCTCGATGGACGCGATCGCCGCCGCCGCCGAGGTGGGCAAGGGAACGCTGTTCCGCCGCTTCGGCGACCGCGCGAGCCTGGTCCTCGCCCTGCTGGAGACCAGCGAGCGCGAGTTCCAGGAGGCCTTCATCCGCGGCCCCGCGCCGCTCGGGCCCGGCGCGCCGGCCGCCGAGCGGCTGGTCGCCTTCGGCCACGCCCTGCTCGACCGCATCGAGCTCCACGGCGAGCTGGTGCTGGCGGCCGAGGCGGGCGGCCCGGGCCGCCGCTTCCGCGCTTCGCCCTACGGCGCTCACCGCGCGCACGTCATGTCGCTCGTCCGTGCCGGTGCTCCCGGCCTGGACCCCGACTACACCGCCGACGCGCTCCTGAGCTGCCTGAGCGCCGAGCTGGTGATGCACCAGCGCCGCGGCCGTGGCGTCCCGCTCGACGAGCTCAAGGCCGGCTGGGCGGCCATCGCCGGGCGCATGCTCGCCTGACGAGGCCTAGCGCGAGCTGACGTGCGCGCCCGCGTAGACCCGCTCGACGTAGTCCTCGAGCATCCGCCCGGCGCAGAACCCGGGGCCGACCGTCTTCAAGGACGCGCGGATCCGGGCGAGCCATGCGTGTGGGACGCCGCTGTCGCCGCGCTCGTAGAACGCCGGGACGGCCTCCTCCTCGAGCAGGCGGTAGAGCTCGGCGGCGTCGCGCGCGTCCTGGGCGGCGTGGTCGCCGTCGACCTCCCCCGATAGCGCCCAGCCGTTGGTGCCGTCGTATGCCTCCGGCCACCAGCCGTCGAGGACGCTGAGGTTCAGCCCGCCGTTGATCGCCGACTTCATGCCGCTCGTGCCGCTGGCCTCCTGCGGGGGCCGCGGGACGTTGACCCACACGTCGCAGCCGCGGACGAGCCGCGCGGCCATCGCGAGGTCGTAGTCGTGCAGGAAGATCACGCGCTCGCCGACGTGCGGCGCGCCGCGCTGTGCGAAGAGCGCCTGGATCAGCCCCTTGCCGGCGTCGTCGCGGGGGTGGGCCTTGCCGGCGATCACGATCTGGATCGGCCGGTCGCCGCCGAGCAGCCCCAGCGCGCGGCCCGGGTCGCTGATCAGCAGGGTCAGGCGCTTGTAGGTCGCCATCCGGCGCGCGAAGCCGATCGTCAGCACGCCCGGGTCGAACGCGCGCGCGGCGGCCTCGACGTAGTCGCGCGGCTCCCCGCGCGACAGCCGGTCGGCCGCGCTGCGGTCGCGCACGTAGTCGACCAGCGCGGCGCGCTGGCTGTCGCGGACCGCCCACAGCTCCTCGTCGGGGATCGAATCGACCGCGTCCCACGCGCCCGGGTCGGTCGCGCGCTCGAGCCAGTCGCCGCCCAGGTGGCGGTCGAGGAGCTCGCGCATCGGGCCGCCCACCCACGTCGGCAGGTGCACGCCGTTGGTCACGTGACCGATCGGCACGTCGTCGACGGCGCGATCGGGCCAGATCGCCTGCCACATCTCGCGCGCGACCTCTCCGTGGCGGCGGCTGACGGCGTTGGCCGCCCGGCTGGTGCGCAGCGCGAGCTGTGTCACGCCGACGGGCTCGAACTCGTCGTCGGGATGCGTGCGGCCCGCGCGGACGAGCGCGCCGGCATCGACGTCCAGCCCGGCCACGGCCTCGAGCACCTGCTCGGCCGGGTAGCCGTCGTTGCCGGCCGGCACAGGCGTGTGGGTGGTGAACACCGTCCGGTCGGCGTCGCCGAGCTCGAGCGATACGAACGCGGCGTGGCCCTCGTTGAGGTGCACGACGCCGGGCTCGATCCCCAGCGCGCGCAGGGCGCGCATGCCGCCGACGCCGAGCAGCAGGTACTGCGCCAGCCGCGTGACCGGGTCGCCGACATAGAGCTGGTAGGAGATCCAGCGCGCCAGCCGGCTGTTCTCCGGGCGCTCGGCGTCGAGCAGGTAGAGCGGCACGCGCCCGACGTCGACCCGCCAGATCTGCGCGACGACGTCCTCGCCGTGGATCGGGACGGTGACCGTCAGCGGCCGGCCGTCGTCGTCGCACACCAGCGCGGCGGGCAGCCGATCGGGATCGGTGTCGACCCAGTACTCGTGCTGCCACCCGGTCGCGTCGATCCGCTGGCGGAAGTAGCCCTGCTGGTACATGAGGCCGACGGCGACCAACGGCAGCGCGCGGTCGGAGGCCTCCTTGAGGATGTCGCCGGCCAGCGCGCCCAGGCCGCCGCTGTAGATCGGAAGCGACGGATGCACTCCGTACTCGGCGCAGAAGAACGCCACCGGGCGCTCGGGGTCGACCGGCCCGTCGGCGGGCGGGCGGGCGAGGTCGTCGGCGATCGCCCGCTCGGCCTCGCCGATTCGCGCCAGCAGCTCACCGTCGGCCGCGGCGCGCTCGAGCACGGTGGCGGAGACCTCCTGCAGCAGCCGCACCGGGTTGTGGCCGCAGAGCTCCCAGCGGTGGGGGGCGATCGCCGCGAACAGGTCGGCGCCGCCGGGCAGCCAGGACCAGCGGTAGTTGTAGGCGATCCTCGCCAGCGGAGCCAGGGGTTCGGGCAGCCGCGACGCGAGCTCGTCGGCCGTCCGCCTGACGTCGTCTGCACCCCGGCCCATCCCCGAGGTCATGCCACGCAAGCACCGCGGCCTAACGCACACAGGCGGGCAGCTACCGTGCGGGCGCGATGGAGCTCGTCGCATCTGGTCCCAACGTCGAGCTGCGGCGGGACCCCAACGGCGAGCCGATCGTGGTGCTGGCCTTCCCCTACGACGCGCGGATCGTCGCTGCGGTCAGGCGCATCCCGCATCGCCGCTTCGACTGGGACCGGCGCGAGTGGTTCGCGCCCGCCGACGACTGGGCCGGCGTGCACGTGGCCGACGTCCTGGCGCGCTACCCCGAGCTGACGACCAGCGAGGAGGTCGACGCCTGGCTGGCAGGCCTGGCGCATCGCTGGATCGGCCGCGTGCGCACCCAGCGCCACGACGGCCGCGGCTGGTTCGCCCTGGACACGCGCGCCGGCGAGCTGCCCGAGGCGCTGCGCGCCGATGCGGTCCAGCACGGCGAGCGCACGCACCTGGTCGCGATGACGCCCGACGCGGCCGCCGCGCTGCGCGAGCAGCCGTCTGCGCGGCTCGACGCCGCCGCCGCGCGCTGCCTGACGATCGTCGAGCTCGGCCGCGTCCCCGCCCCCGCGCGCCTGGACCACGTGACCGGCGTCGACGGCGAGGCGCTGCGCCTCGAGGTGCTCTGGGACCCCGCCGTCGGCGAGGCGTTCGACCGCGTCAAGGGTGCCGACGGCCGGCGTGTCCCCCTCGATCCCTGGCTCGCGGAGGACCTCGACGCGTTCCTGGGACTGCACGAGGTGGAGGTCACCCCGGCCGCGGCCCCGATCCTCGCCGCGCTGCGCGCCGAGCACGAGGAGGCGATGGTCGCGGTCCGCCGCTCGCGCGCGACCACGGCCGAGCCCATCGTGGAAATAGCCGAGCGCCTCGGCGGCGAGCTCCAGCCGTTCCAGTGGGCCGCGGTCCACTACGCGCTCGACGGCCGCCGCGTCTTCCTCGCCGACGAGCAGGGCCTCGGCAAGACGGTCGAGGCGCTCGCCGCGCTGGAGGCCGACGACGCCTATCCGGCGGTCGTGGTCTGCCCGGCGTCGCTGAAGCTCAACTGGGCGCGCGAGGCGGCGCACTGGCTCCCGCATCGCCGGGTGGCGGTGATCGACGGCCGGCTCGCGGTGCCGCCCACCGAGGAAATAACGATCCTCAACTACGAGATCGTCGCCGCGCACCGCGAAGCGCTCGCGCGCACGAAGCCGCGCGCGCTGGTGATCGACGAGTCGCACTACGTCAAGAACCCGCAGGCCAAGCGAACGCAGGCGGTGCGGCGGCTCGCGGCCGCGGTGGCGGACGACGGCCTGCGCCTCGCGCTCACCGGAACGCCGGTGCTCAACCACGCCGAGGAGCTGATCGCCCAGCTGCGGGTGATCGGGCGGCTCGACGACTTCGGCTCGGGCGCGCGCTTCGCGCGGCAGTTCCAGGGCGAGCTGTCCGAGGAACGCCTGCACTGGCACCTGCGGCGCCGGTGCTTCGTCCGCCGGCTCAAGAGCGAGGTGCTGCCCCAGCTGCCGGCCAAGCGCCAGGTCGTCGTGCCGATCGCGCTCGACAACGAGCGCGAGTACCGGCTCGCCGAGGAGGACGTGATCGAGTGGCTGCGCACCCAGCCGCTCGACCTCGCCGAACTCGACGCGAAGATCGCGGCGGCACTGCGAGCCGAGCGCCTCGCCCAGCTCGGCGCGCTCCAGCGGCTCGCGGGCCGCGGCAAGCTGCACGCCGCCCTCACGTGGATCCACGACTTCCTGGCGTCGGGCGAGCCGCTGGTGGTCTTCGCCCGCCACATCGAGGTCCAGCGCGCGGTGCTCGAGCGCTTCCCCCATGCGCTGCACATCCTCGGCTCGGATCCCAGCGGCAAGCGCGAGGCCGCCGTCCGCGCCTTCCAGGACCCCGACGGCCCGCAGCTGTTCGTCGGCGCGACGCGCGTCGCGGGCCAGGGCATCACGCTCACGCGCGCCTCGAACGTCTGCTTTCTCGAGCTGGAATGGACGCCTGCGATGCACGACCAGGCCGAGGACCGCTGCCACCGCATCGGCCAGCGCGACGCGGTGACCGCCTGGTACCTGCTGGCCGCCGGCACGATCGACGAGACGATGGCCGAGCTGATCCAGCGCAAGCGCGGGATCGTCGCGGCGGTCACCGAGGGCCGGCGACTCGACGGCGACGGCCTCGTCGAGGGCGTCATCCGCGAGCTGCGCGCCGGCCGCCCGTTCCGGCACCTGCGCGCAGCGGGCTAGCGCCGCCGCAAGTTCGCTTCGGCCCAGACGTTTCAGGCGACATGCGCCGACTGCTCGGACTGTTGCTGGTCGCCCTTGCCCTGCCCGCCAGCGCGTCCGCGCTGCCGGTCGGCGGCGTCACGCTGCCGGTGTTCCGGTCCGAGGTTCCCGCGGGTGGCGGCACGATCGTCGACGTCGGCCGCCGACCCCTGACACCGCGCACCGTCAACGGCAGCAGCACGGACTGGCCCGGCAGGCTGCCCGGATTCGGCGGCGCGCTCGCCTATTCGTACGGCGAGCTGGTCTACGAGGACCACATCTTCGACGCCTATGGGCCCGACAACGGTCAGGACGCACAGCGGCTGTCGGCGTTCGATCCGGCCACCGCGGCGTTCCCCGAGGCGTACCGACTCGACCCCTCGTATCAGTACGTGCCCGGGGAGTTCGGCATCCCGACCGGCCCGTTCACGACCGAGACGCACTACGGCGACGACGCGCGTGTCGACGAGGCCGATATTCACGAAGTGAGGCTCGGCACGGACCGCGCCCGCAACCTCTGGCTGCTGGCGCGCACGACGACGATGAAGGACGACTCGCCGGGCACGGCGCTGCTCGTCCTGCTCGACACGCGGCCGGGCACGACCAGCCGTGCCGTGCCGTTCAACAGCGGGCTGACCACGACCAAGGGCGACGTGGCGGTGTTCCTCACCGGCGACCACGGCGCCTGGGTCGACCTCGCCAAGCCGGCGGAGGTGCACGCGCTGCCGGCCGGCTCGGTCGCCACGGACGCCGCCGGTTACGACAAACGCGATCGAAGCGCGCCTGCCGAGCGCGCTGCTGGCGGGCGCGCCCGCGAAGCTGGGCGTCGCGGTGGCGGCCGGCCTGGCCGGCGCCGACTCCACGGCGCTGAAGACGCTCGATCTGCAGCCCAACGTCGCCAACGTCGCCTTCCGCACCAACGAGCCGGCGCGCAACTGGTGGGACAAGCAGCAGGCGCTCGAGCTGCTGAAGGGCACGATGGACGCGTTCTTCACCACGGCCGACCTCGACCGCATGGCGGCCGGCGCCGAGGAGCGTTACGTCCCGAGCCCGGGCTACCACGACCGGATCTTCACCTCGACGCCCGAGATCTCCCAGGAGTCGGGCACCAACGGCCTGCTCCAGCACTACGGGGTCTACCTGCCGACCAGCTACAACCCGCAGCGCGCAACGCCGACGCAGTTCTGGTTCCACTTCCGCGGCGGCGACGCGCACATCGCAGCCACGGTCGTCCCCGGCGTGATCTGGGACATGGGCGAGGCCCAGAACTCGATCGTGATCACGCCCGACGGCCGCGGCACGTCGGGCTGGTACGTGGGCAAGAGCCAGGAGGACGTGCTCCAGGTCTGGGAGGACTCTCACCAGCTGTTGGCGATCGACCGCGACCGCACCTACATCGCCGGGCACTCGATGGGCGGCTGGGCGTCCTACCTCCTGCCGGTCATGCACCCGGACTGGTTCGCCGGCGCATTCCCCGCTTCGGGCCCCCCGACCCAGGGCGCCGTCACCGGCGTCGACTTCCCCGGCTGCGAGCAGTACACCTACGACGACAACAACCCGTGCTTCATCGAGGCCAACGGCGGCGACGCTCGCGCCGAGTACACCGGGCCGCTGGTCGACAACCTCAAGTGGGTGCCCTACGCGATCTACCACGGCACCGACGACGAGCTGGTGCCCGCCACTGGCGTGACGATCCAGGCCAAGCGCTTCCAGGATCTCGGCTACCGCTATCGCTACTACAACTTCCCCGGCCAGGAGCACTACGGCCCGCCGGTGGTCGACCAGTGGAGCGAGGGCGCGAAGTACCTCCATCAGTTCGTCCGCGACCCCAACCCGCCCGAGGTCACCTACATCCGCAGCATGGTCTTCGAGAACGCGATCGAGACCGTCAACTCCGGCGGCGTCGAGCACTCCTTCCCGCTCGACAGCGCGTACTGGATGTCCGGCCTCGAGCCGGTCGACCAGGCCAAGGGCGTGGCGCGCTTCGACGGCGCGTCGCTGGCAATCCCCAACCCGCCGCACACGACCACGCCCGAGGCCGACGGCCCGGCGACCGCCAACCAGAACTACCCCTACGCGATGGTCGGCCAGGGGTGGAACACCGACCTGGCCCGGACACCCGCGACCAGCAACGCGTTCACCGCGAAGCTGACCGGCGCCAGAGCGGTTGCCCTCGACCTCAAGCGCATGCGCCTCGCCACGAAGCAGCTCACCGGCCACGTCGACACCGCGGCCCCCCTACGCCTGACGCTCACCGGCAGCTGGGGCAAGCGGATCGCCGCGACGCTCGATGGCGCGCCGGCGACGGTCACGCTCAACGGCAAGAGCCTCGTCGTCGACGTGCCAGCCGGCAAGCACGAGCTCGCCTTCGGCTGAGCGCCTAGCGGCGCTCGAGGACCACGAGCGGGATCTCCCGCTCGGTGCGCTTCTGGTAGTCGGCGTAGCCGGAGTAGGTCTTCACGGCCAGCGGCCACAGGCGCTCGACGCTCGGAGGCGATTCGCCACGCGCGCGTGGACCGGGCGCTTCTCCGAGCCGATCTGCACGGTCGTGTCGGGGTTGGCCTTGAGGTTGTGAAACCACGCCGGGTTCTTCGGGTTGCCGCCCTTGGAGGCCACCAGGACGACGTCGGCGCCGTCGGTCACGTAGACGAGCGGTGTGGTCCGCTTCGTGCCGCTCTTCGCGCCGACATGATCGAGCAGCAGCATCGGCGGCCCGCCGGGGAAGCGATGGCCGATCAGGCCGTTGGTCGCCTTGTAGACGACCGAGTGGCCGCCGACCAGCCGCCGCAGGACCGGCCAGGTGCGATCGACGACGTCGAGCACGCTGGGCATCGCCAGCAACCTAGCCGGACACCGAGGATGCCGGCAGCAGCCCGCCCTCGGCAAGTTGGCCGCGCAGGACCTTCTTGTCGAACTTGCCGACGCTCGTCTTCGGGATCTCGTCCACGAAGGCGACCTCGTCGGGCAGCCACCACTTGACGACGTGGTCGAGGAGGTGCTCGCGCAGCTCCTCGGGCGTAAGCGACGCGCCCTCGTCGAGCACCACGCACGCGAGCGGGCGCTCGGACCAGCGCTCGTGCGGCATCGCGATCACACACGCCTCGCGCACGGCGGGGTGGGCCATGATCGCGTTCTCGAGGTCGACCGAGGAGATCCACTCGCCGCCGGACTTGATGACGTCCTTGGCGCGGTCGGAGATCCGGATCGAGCCGTCGGCGTCCAGCGAAGCGATGTCGCCGGTACGCAGCCAGCCGTCGTGGAACTTCTCCGCGCCGGCCGGGTCCTCGTAGTACTCGCTGGCGATCCACGGTCCGCGAACCTCGAGCTCGCCGGTCGTCTCGCCGTCCCACGGCGCCTCCTCGCCGTCGTCGCCCACGATCCTTGCCTCGACGAGCGGCAGCGGCCGGCCCTGGCGCGCCCGCGCGGCGAACAGCTCGTCGCCCTCGAGCGCGGCGTGCGGATGGCAGACCGAGGCCAGCGGGCTGGTCTCGGTCATGCCCCACGCCTGCACGATGCGCACGCCGTGGCGCTCGTCGAACGCGCGGATCAGCGACTCGGGCACCGCGGCGCCACCGCAGACCAGCATCCTCAGGCTCGACAGGTCGGGCTTCTCGCGGTCCGCATATGCGAGCAGGTCCAGCCACACGGTCGGCACGGCGCCGGACACCGTCACGCGCTCGGACTCGATCGCCCGGGCCAGCCGCTCGGCGGTGACGAACCGCGAGGGCATCACCATGCTCGAGCCCATCAGCGCGCATGCGTACGGGAAGCCCCACGAGTTCGCGTGGAACATCGGCACGACCGGCAGCACGCGGTCGTTGCGGCCGATTCCCTCGGCGTCCGCCAAGCACTTGCCCATCGCGTGCAGCACGTTGGAGCGATGCGAGTACAGGACGCCCTTCGGGTTGCCGGTGGTGCCGCTCGTGTAACAGAGGCCCGCGGCCTGGCGGTCGTCGAGCTCGGGGTATTCGAACCCGGGCTCCTGGGCGGTCAGCAGCTGCTCGTACTCAGCGCCGAGCACGACCGTGCGCTCGATCGTCTCGAACGTCGGCGCGACCGGCTCGAGTACGTCGAGCAGCGATTCGTCGACGAACAGCAGCTTGTCCTTGGCGTGGTTGGCGATGTACGTCAGTTGCTCGGGGAACAGGCGGATGTTCAGCGTGTGAAGCACCGCGCCCATGCACGGCACTGCGAGGTACAGCTCGAGGTGGTGTTGTGAGTTCCACGCGAACGTGGCGACACGGTCGCCGGGCCCCACGCCCATCGCCGCCAGGGCGCCGCACAGCCGGTCGACCCGCTCGGCCAGCTCCGTGTAGCTGACCCGCGTCGCGCCGTCCTCGGTGAGCGTCACGACCTCGCCTTCGCCGTTCATCGTCCGCATGCGCCACAGGACGTGCTGGAGCGTCAGGGGATGGTCGTGCTGCATGAGTCCCTCGAGCATGCGCACATACTGCCGCCCCCGAAGAACTGCCGGGCCCCGGCCGGCGCACGCGGGCCGGCCGGGAACCACGGCTGAGCATGGAATACCCGCTGGCGGCGGGTCGCATCCGGCCAACGAAAGCCAGCGCCTGTATGGCATTTCCGGGGATGTCGCGCTCGGACATCCGCCGAGGATCCGAGGCCGGGGTCAAGCCGGGCCTCCAGGGTCCGATTACACGTGCGAATGAGTTGGTCCAGGCCCAAGCACTCCTCGCGTGTGTCCCGCCTCGCTGCCCTGCGGGCGAGCGACGGCTTCTCCCTGATGGAGCTGCTGATGGCCATGGCCCTCACGGTCGTCGTCATGGCCGCGTCGGGCACGGTCCTGGGCAAGTTCCAGTCGAGCACCAACTCCGACGCCGAGAACGCCCAGTCACAGACCGAGGCGCAGGCGTCGCTCGATCGCATGGTGCGCGAGCTGCGCCAGGGCGTCGACGTACTGACCCAGACCGCCAACCAGATGACGGTCCAGCTGCTCGATGGCACCCAGCTCTCCTACAAGTGCGACGAGGCGGACCCGAACAATCCGTTGCTGAAGGCCTGCGTTCGCCTGACGGCCGCGGCGCCGCCGGCCGCGCTGCCCAGCCCGACCGCCGCGATGGCGCAAGGTCTACCGGATCTCCAACCCCGTCGGCAAGGCGATCTTCACCTACACGCTGCCCACGATCGACGACACGTGTGACCCCGACGACGACACGGAGGTCTGCACGGACCCGACGCTGATCGCCGGCCCGCCGCTGCCCGTCTATGTCGCCGTCCACCTCGAGTTCCCGGCCAAGGGCGAGCTCACCGCCGGCGGGCGCCAGCGGACGATCATCCTCGACAGCGGCTTCGAGCTGCGCAACATCCGCTACGCGCAGAGCGGAGGGGTGGGCTCGTGACCATGCTTCGCCGCGCCGCGCGCCAGGAGGGCTTCACGATCATCGAGGTGATGATCGCCGCCCTGGTGATCCTCCTCGCCCTGGGTGTCGTGATCACCTCCGCGGTCGGATTCCGCGACCTCGCGGGCACCGACCAGACGAAGGCAGCCGCGACCAAGGTCGCCCAGCAGGAGCTCGAGAGGCTGCGCGCAATCGGCTGGGAAGCGCTGGAGATGAACGGCACGCCGGTCGCCAGCGGCAGCAGCGCGAACGACCCTCTCTCGAGCGTCTACCTCAGCGGCACGAACTACCGGCCGGCGACCGACGCGCAGTCGCAGCCGCTGGCGATCGGCGCCGCTCCCGATGTCGGCGAGATCGACACCCGCAGTGTCAGCGCGACCGTGACCCCGTGGGAGACGACCGCCGCGGGCAGCTCCGCCTCGGACAGGATCGCAGGCAACCTCTACCGCTTCGTCACCTACGGGGACGACACGACCTGCACAGCGTGCACCGGCACCCAGGACTACAAGCGGATCACCGTCGCGGTGACGGTGACCTCTCCGACGCGAGCCGCAATCGCGGCTCCGATCATCCTCTCCACGCAGGTCGCCAACCCGGCCGACGCGCTGGTGACGACCACCACGACCGCCGGCGCGCCGCCCGCGCCCACGAACTACCTGACCTACTACCAGTACGACACGAAGGCGATCTTCTCGACGCGCCAGGCGCAGACGGCAAGCCACAGCAAGCACAGCACGAAGGACAAGCCCGACCTGATGGACCAGGACCCGCCGCCGGATCCCAACGCCGACCCCAACAACCCCGGCCAGACGATCCCCACCTACGACTACTCGTCGGACATCTCCTCTGCCGCCCTCATCGGCAGGGGCATCAAGAAGGACTCGCTGTGCGACAAGTACGACGACGACAACAAGGTGATGTTCTGGGTCGGCCCGATCCTCGCGTCGCCCGTCAAGGTCACCGGCAACGCGATCGCGGACATCTACGCCCAGACGCTCGACGGGCTCACGCACCCCGGCCGCTTCTGCTACTCGATCTGGGACGTGCCCGGGACGCTGGCTTCTGACGGCAAGGTCGTCGGCACCGTGAACATCATCGGCACGGCGGGCAGCGTGGAGCTCAACCCGATGTACACCGCTTTCGCCGAGGTCCAGTTCAACTTCCGCTTCCTCCCCGTCGGCGCGACTTACTACACGGTGGCCACCGGCCGGCGCATCGGCCTCAAGCTCACCGTGTCCGATCACCTCGCGGCGCCCAACGCATCGACGACGGCCAACGACCTCGTGTTCATGTACGACCACTCCGACTACCCGAGCTCCATCGGGCTGGAGACGACCCCGTGATGCAGCGCCTGCGCACTCGACTGCGCGCCGAGGACGGCTCGGCGCTGATGGTCTCCTTCTTCATCCTGCTCTCGGTGTTGGCGTTCAGCGCCGCGACGTTCCAGGCGTCGGTGCTGCTGTCGCACTCGACCAACAAGGAGACGAACGCCCAGCAGGCCTTCCAGGCGGCCGACTCCGGCATCGACACCGCGATGCACCGGCTGGCTCTCATCAACCCTGCAGCCACCAGCTGCATCGCCAACAGCGGCAGCACGGTCGTCGCGTCGACCACCTGCACCGGCGGCTGGGGTGCGCTGAGCACCTCGGAGGGCGTCGCGGCCGGAGCCGGCTTCACCTACCAGGTGTCCACGTCACCCGCGCCGTCCTCGTGCCCCGGCGCCGCCGTCCCCGGAGTTCCCGACCGCTGCGTCGTCGGAACCGGCACGTCCAACGGCGTCCAGCGCCGGCTGGCGGTCCGCGTGACCACCCAGGGCGGGGCCGGGACCCAGCCTCTCTCGGACGGGACGGTGAAGGCCATCGACTCCGTCAAGATCGAGACCGGGGTCACCTTCACGGGTGCCACCAGCGGCAGCGCCCTGCTCGTCAACTCCAAGCTCGAGGTCGGCCGAAGCACCACGATCACCGGCGCGGTCAAGGTCGGCCGCAAGGCGAAGGTCAAGGGCATCACGCAGCTACACGCGTGACCCTGCCAACGACATCGTCGTCGCGCCGCAGCAGCCGGACTTCGGCACGACGG
Source organism: uncultured Actinomycetes bacterium (assembly GCA_963825415.1). Lineage (GTDB taxonomy): Bacteria > Actinomycetota > Thermoleophilia > Solirubrobacterales > Solirubrobacteraceae > BP-464. The sequence continues at coordinate 192,338 of CAWGTD010000014.1, forward strand.
CGACCGCCTTCAACGCCACGACGAACGCCGGCGGGCACAACAACTCGAACATCTCGAGCACCTTCTACACCGACTCGGCAGCGACCCCGCGTTTCCTGAAGATCCCTCAGAACAAGCAGGTCACGCTCGCGCCGGGCACCTACAACTTCTGCAAAATCCAGATCGACGGCCGCGGCATCCTCAACGCCGGCGGCACTGGTGCGGCCCCGGTGAAGATCTACCTCGACTCGCCCTCGCGACCGGGGTCGGGCTGCAAGAAGGACCAGGGTACGCTCAAGGCTGCCGGCAAGGCCGTCATCGTCAACCCTTCGCTGGATCCGACGGCACTCTCGATCATCGCCTGGGGGTCGGGCACGCGCAAGAAGCGCGACCGCCTCCAGCTCCCGCTGGGCAAGAGCGGCGTTCTGGCGGCGATCATCTACGCGCCAAACTCCGAGGTCCGCTTCGGCGACAACAAGGGCGTCTTCATCGGCGGCATCTTCGGCCAGCGGATCATCTTCAAGAAGAGCATGCGCTTCATCTCCGATGCCCGCGCGACGAGCTGGTCGCTGTCGACGCTCCGGCAGTCCTTCCGCGCCGCCTGGAAGCAGTGCGACTCGACGATCCTCAGCCCGACCACTCCCCTCCAGGGCTGCTGAGTCGCCGCTGGCGCGCGCGCCAGCGACTCGGTTAGGGTTCGCCGACCGGGCGGATCGCCCACTCGACCAGCCCTTCGGGGCAGCCGCGCCACGCGCCGGCCATGTGCCGGCGGCCAGTCCGGCGGTCGGGAGTGTCGACGCCACCCAGGCAGTTCATCGACACAAGTCCTGGGACGTAGAAGTACAAAGGCGATCGAGACCGGTGCAGAGAGGAGCCGCGCGACCCGCGGCTTCTCTCACGTTCGGGCTCTGACCGCCGAAAGCGGCGTCCATATCATCGGTTTCGACGGTCCAATCCAGCTGACAGGGGCAAACTTCATGACTCGCAAGGTCCTCGGTTCCGTGCTGCTCATCGCAGCGCTGGGGCTTTTCTCGGCAGCTCTCGCCAGCGGCAAGAGCGAGCACGCCAACCCGCACTCCAACGGCTATTCGCCGCCACCCAGCAGCACCGACACCACGAGCAGCTCGCAGACGACAGCGAGCGCGCCGAGCTCGTCGACCGGCAACGGCCAGGGCACGAGCACGAACAACGGCGGCAACCACCCCAGTTGCGGCAACTCGTGCGACACCTCGCACAACCCGACGGGCGTACAACAAGCCCTGTCGGCCCGTGCCGGGCAACGGTTGCCACCGGCTGCCCCATACACCGTGCGGGCGCGGCCACAACGGCGTGCGCGCCAAGAACAAGCACTGCGGGCCCGGCCGTGCCGATCACGCTGCTCAAGGAGCAGCGCCAGCTCGGCCAGCCGGACACGGCGTTCACCACCAGCGTCATCTCGGTGCCGCTGAACCAGTCCGACATCGACTATCGGATCACGGTCAAGAACCTGACCAGCACCGTGTACTCGCTGAACGCGACCGATCCGAACTGCAGCGGCTTCGCGGGCAGCGGGCTTTCGCCCAGCGGGACCCAGACGCTGCCGGCAATGGGCACCGTGGTCTACACGTGCAACGTCGACGTGATCCCGGGCATCGGCGACCCGGTCCAGATCCCGGCAGACGCCCAGCCGGGCCAGGGGCCCTACCCGTACACCAACACAGCGACCGTCATGGCGGTCCCGTCGGGTGGCGGAACGGCGGTCATGCTGACCAGCTCGGTCACGGCCTCGGCCAACTAGGTGGAACTGGCGCGGGCCGGGTCAAGCGCCCGGTCCGCGCTGCTGGTTCAGATGGACAGCGGCCTGCTCTAGCGGACGAGCGGCGCTGCCGTCGACCGGTCGCGCTCGGCGTGGCGGTCGAACCGGCCGGTGCGGAAGCTGGGCTTCGGACGCTCCACCGATGTGGCGCGCGCACGCTCACGCCGGAGCTCCAGCGTGCGGTGGTTGGCGACTGCCAGGCGCCGATCGCGGACCAGATCGCTGACGATCATGGTCAGCATCACCAGGCCGGACGCTGCGACAAAGGCGAAAAAGGCTGCTGCGGCGATCATGGCTTGCCTCCCGACAAGAGCGTGTCTGCCATGGGTGTGCCCGGTGTCGCCGCTCCCTACTCGCTGACAGTTGCTCTGAGAAACGGAGTGCGGGTGACCACACCAGCGATTCACCGGCTCGCTTCCTTCCAGCACCCCCTGGCGGTCGAGATCCTCTCCGGCCATGGGAACAGCGACCGTCACCCCCCTCTCCCGCCCCACCACCGTCCCTCCCGCCGTCGTCTGGTTCGAGGACGCCGGAGCGACCGACCGGACGCGCGTCGGCGGCAAGTCCGCCGCGCTGGCGCGCGTCGCCCGTGAGCACCGCGTCCCGCCCGGCTTCACCGTCGTCGGTGACGTCGGAGCCGAGCAGCTGACCGCCGCCTACGCGCGCCTCGCCGACCAGGTCGGCGAGGATGCGCCGGCGGTAGCCGTGCGCTCGTCGGCCGCCGACGAGGACGGCGCCGAGGCGTCGTTCGCCGGCCAGCACGAAACGATTCTCGGCGTCCGCGGGCCCGAGGAGCTGCTCGAGGCGTTCGCCGAGGCGCGCGCGTCGGGCAACGCTCCCCGCGCGCTCGCCTACCGCCGCGACAACGGCCTCGCGATGCCGACCACGCCGCTACCGGTGCTCGTCCAGGCGCTCGTCGCCGCCGACTCCGCCGCGGTCGTCTTCAGCGCCAACCCGGTCACCAACCGCCGCGACCAGGTCCTGGTCAACGCGAGCTGGGGGCTCGGCGAGAGCATCGTCGGCGGCACCGTCACGCCCGACTCGTTCACGGTCGAGCGCTGCGCCATGCGCGTCCTCGAGCGCACGATCGCCGAGAAGCGCCGCATGACCGTGCGCGTGCCCGGCGGCAGCCGCGAAGTCGACGTCCCCGCCCCGCTGCGCCGCATGCCGTCGATCGACGATGAGCAGGCCATCGACGCCGCCTCGCTGGCGCTGGCGCTCGAGCAGTCCTTCGGCCACCCGGTCGACCTCGAGGTCGCCTGGACCGGCCGCGAACTTCATCTCCTGCAGACCCGCCCCATCACCACCCTGAACCAGACGCCCATCAAGGAGGCAGCATGACCACCGCGACGACCCCCGCCCCGACCGCCATCGAGCCGCCCGCCGACTTCCCCGTCGTCTGGCGTGACCCGGCGGAGGCCGGCCTGTTCTGGCAGCAGGACGCCATGCACTTCCCCGACCCGATCGCGCCGCTGGAGATCGCCTACGCGGCCAGCGCCATCGGGGGCGGCTTCAAGGCCGCGTTCGAGGCCTACCACGCGCCGCTGGACCGCGCCGAGGTCCAGGCGATCAACGGCTACTACTACATGGCGATGGTGCCCGTGGAGGGCACCCCTGAGGAGATGGAGGCGCGCGGCGCGCAGGCCGAGGCCGCCGTCCGCGACGTCATCGCCCGCGTCGGCGAGGTCTGGGAGCAGGAGTTCCTGCCCGAGATCCAGGCCCATATCGCCTGGTGGGAGTCCTTCGACGCCGCGAGCGCCTCGCGCGAGGCGCTGCTCGCCCACCTGGACGAGACCTGGGAGCGCCTCGTGCGCATCTGGGAGCTGCACTTCCGGATCATCCTCCCCGCCTACGTGGCGATCAGCGAGTTCGACGAGCTCTACCGCGGCCTGTTCGAGGACGCCACCCCGCTCGACTCCTACCGCCTTGTCGAGGGCTTCCCGAACATGACCGTCGAGGTCGGCCAGGCGATGTGGTCGCTCTCGCGGCGCGCGCTCGCCGACGACGACGTCCGCGACGTGCTCGAGCGCCACTCCTCGGAGACGGTGGTCGACGCGCTGCGCGCGACCGAGGCCGGCCGCGCGTTCCTGGCCGAGCTCGACGACTACCTGGTCTACTACGGCCGCCGCAGCGACAAGTGGTCGATCGGCGCGCCGAGCTGGGTCGAGGACCCCACGCCGGCGATCAAGAACCTGCGCGACTACATCGGCCAGCCCGAGTCCGAGGGCCCGGTGGCCAAGCAGCAGGCGGCCGCTGAGGCGCGCGACGTCGCCGTCGCCGAGGCGCGCGAGGCGCTTGCCGACTACCCCGCCCCGATCCGCGGCCAGTTCGAGGCGATGCTCGTCGCCGCCCAGGAGTCGGTGGTCATCAGCGAGGACCACAACTTCTGGATCGACATGGTCGTCGCCCACCACGTGCGGCAGGTCGCGATGGCGGTCGGCCGCCGGCTGGAGGCCGAGGGCGCGCTGGCGCACGCCGACGACGTGTTCCTCCTGCATCGCGAGGAGCTGCGTGACGCGCTGTGCAACGGCGTCGCCGACCTGCGCGCGCTGGTGGCCGAGCGCGCCGACGAGCTGGAGCGCCAGTCGCAGGTGTCCCCTCCGCCGGTGCTCGGGACGTTGCCCGAGGGCCCGCCGCCCGAGGATCCGATGTCGCGCTCGATGATGAAGTTCTTCGGCGGGCCGCCGACCGAGTCGGAGGTCCCCGGCGAGCTGAGCGGCTCGGCGGGCTCGCGGGGCTTCGCCCGCGGCACCGCCCGGGTCATCAAGAACATCTCCGAGGCGCACCGGCTCCAGCCGGGTGACATCCTCGTGGCCGAGACGACCGCCCCGCCGTGGACGCCGCTGTTCGCGACGGCCGGCGCGATCGTCGCCGACACCGGTGGCGTGCTGAGCCACGCCGCGGTCGTCGCCCGCGAGTACGGCGTCCCAGCCGTGGTCGGCACGGGCGTCGGCTCGAAGGTGATCCAGGACGGCCAGACCGTCGAGGTCGACGGGGATGCGGGCATCGTCCGCATCGTCTAGCGCCTCGGCCGCGGTGCGCCCGGCTCGCCCCGGGCGCACCGTGATCGCGGCGGTCGGGCTGGCGGCAATGCTGCTGCCGCTCAACTCGACCATGCTCGCCGTCGCCCTGCCCGACATCGCGTCGGACACGGGCGGCGGCGTCGCCGCGTCCAGCTGGCTGGTGACGGCCTACGTCGTCGCGATGGCCGCGCTCGGCCCGTTCGCCGGCCGGCTCGGCGACCGCCTGGGCCGCCGCCGTGTCGTGCTCGCCGGGCTGGCCGCGTTCGCGGCCGCGTCGGCGGCCGCCGGTGTCGCGCCCTCGCTGGCGCTGCTCGTCGTCGCGCGGCTGGGACAGGCGGTCGCCGGCTCGCTCGTGGTGCCGAACGCGATGGCGATCCTGCGCACCGAGCTGCCCGCCGGGCGCCGCGCCGCCGGCTACGGGCTGATGGGCTCGCTGCTCGGCGTCGCCGCGGCGACGGGCCCGGCGCTCGGCGGCGTCCTGGTCGACGCGTTCGACTGGCGCGCGATCTTCCTGGTGAACCTGCCGGTGGCGGCAGTCGCCACGGCGCTGGTCCTGCGGGCAGTGCCCACCGCATCGAGTGCGCACTTAGCCGCGAATAGCGCGGTCAACTGCGCACTCGATGAATCTCAGACCGCCAGCGGCTCGCTGCGCCGGCTCACCCACCCGCGCTTCGTGGCCGCGACGGCCGCGACCGGGCTCTCGAACATGGCGATGTACACGACGTTGCTCGCGATCCCGGTCGTTCTCTCCCATCGGGCGGGCTGGTCGAGCGGCGACGCCGGCCTCGCGCTCGCGCTCATGTCGGCCGTGATGGTGGTCGTCTCGATCGCCGGTGGGCGCCTCGCCGACCGCCTCGGCCACCGTACCCCCGCGGTCGTCGGCCTCGGCGCGCTGGCGGTGGCGATGGTCGGCCTGGCCGCGATGGGCGCGGCACCCGGCGTCGGCGGCCTCGTCGCGACGATGACGGTGGCGGGCGCCGGGCTCGGCCTCGCCAACGCGCCGCTTCAGACCTCTGCCATCGAGGCGGTCGCTGCCGCCGACGCCGGCCTCGCATCGGGCGTCTACTCGACCGGCCGCTACCTCGGCAGCATCGTGTCGGCGATCCTGCTCGCGACCCTGCTGGGCGACAGCGCCGGCGCCGCGGCCACCCTGTTCGCGATCGCCGCCGCGGCGGCAACGATCGCTGCGGCCCTCGCCCTCACGCTCGCCACACGCCGCCCCGAACTCGCCCTCCAGCGGGCCTAGGCACTCTTGGGCGATCGAAGCCACCTCATGCGTGCGTCGGATAGCCCAATGCATGCAGGCGTACGGTCTCCGCCGCGACCAAGGCGGGATCGAGTTCGACCTCGAGCTCGGTAAAGCGACGTACGCACCAGCCGCCGTCCTCGAGGCGCGTGGTCTTCTCGGCGTCCTTGAGGCGGCGCCAGCGAGTGGAGTGGTACCGGCTTCCGTCCACCTCGACGATCAGCCGCGCCTCGGGCCAGTGAAAGTCCACCTCCTCGAGGCGACCGACCGACCAGACGTACTCGTTGACACGCGGGGCTGGCAGACCGGCCCGCCCACAGATGTCGAGATATTCCCGCTCGAGCCCGGTGCGCGTCGGAACGACCTCGATCGCCAGAGCCGCCTCCAACCTCCCCACCCCTCGGTGATGCTGTAGGCGCCGGAGCACGGACCACACCTCGCGGAGATCCAACACGCGTTGGACGGCCGCCTCGTGCATGACCCAGGCCACGCGGTTGGCGGATTCGGTCGCCGCCAAGTCAAGCAGCGTCCGGGCCACCGTGGTGACCGCGATGCCCTCCCGGTCGATGATGTCATCGAAGGAGAGCGAGCGGGGCCGGTGGACGCGGAGTCCCGGGTGCCCCTTGCGCCCGCGCGGGACAGAGACATGGATGGCGCCGGCGCTCTGCCGGATCCCCCAAAGCCGTGCCGCGCTCGCATGACTGATCGCCGACCCGGACCCGCAGGCGAGGGTGGCGGCGAGGCATGCTCCTTCAAAGCTCAGCTGCGGTCGGCCGACCGCGTAGACGCCGCGGTACTGACGATGCAACGCGCCGGCTTCGCACCGGCGAGCGATCTGGCGCGGGGTGAATCCGAGCTCGGCCAGCTGAGCGGCGGTCATTACCCAGTGCTCCGTCGCCGCTGCCTGGAGCACGCCCGCCCAGGTCGGGCGATCGAATGCACCAGATGGGTCGGTTCGATCGCCCACGCCCCGAGGATTCCGGGACGAGTGCGCCGCGACGGGCGCGGGGTGTGACGGAAGGCGCTACGCGCCCGCCAGCCAGCGCCGCGGGTTGTCGACGAAGATCGTCTCGAACCCGGCGTCGTCGAGCACGCCCTGCTCGCGCAGCCAGGGGACGACCTCCTCGAAGACCAGCGTCATCGACCAGTTGCGGATCGCGCCCGCGGCCTCGAACTGCTTCTCGACCTCCTCCATCGGGCCCGGGAACCAGTCGATGGTGACCGTGTAGTCCTGCGAGATCATCAGCCGCTCGGCGTGGCCGCGGCGCAGCAGCTCCGCCGTGACGGCGTTGCGCTGGTCGATCGGCAGGTACATCTCGAGGCCGTAGCGGTCGAGCCCCGCGTAGACGCCCTTGTCGAGGATCCCCTGGACGTACTCGACGTCGGGGCTGTCGCCGCAGTGGGCGATCTGGATCTTCTCGGGCGCCACGCCCTCCTCGAGGAAGATCTCGACCTGCCGCGGTCCGGTCTGCGCGGCCGGCATCGAGTGGGCCATGATCGGTGCGCCGGTCTTCAGGCTCGCGCGCGCGCACGCGCGATGGACCTTCTCGACGTTCTCGGTGACGCCCGCCGCGTCGGCGGCGCACTTCAGGAACGCGCACTTGATCTCGGTCCCCTGCGTTCCCTTCTCGATGTCTTCGATGAACAGCTCGGCCATGTGGTCGGCGTCGCCGTTCTCGAAGTGGTGCGGCAGATAGTCGTAGGTGTAGATGCCGGTGCACGGCACGATCCTCACGCCGGTCACGTCGGCGATCTGCTTCATGAAGCGAACGTCGCGGCCGCCGAACATCGCGGTCGGGATCGGCGATCGTCTGCACCCCGTGGTCCTTGGCCGCGAAGACGGCGTCGACGGCGCGGCTGAACTCGACGTTGGGGTCATAAAGCTGGGGCCAGTTGCGGGCGATCGCCTCGTCGCGGAAGCGCACGTGCTCGTGGATCAGCGTCAGCCCCAGCTCGCCTGCGTCGACGGGGCCCTGGACTGTTTCGACGGTGCTCATCGCAGCGGATCTCCCCATTCGGTTTCGTCACGGAGCTGGCCCTTGAGCACCTTGCCGGCCGGGTTGCGCGGCAACGGCTCGGTGCGGAATGCCAGGTACTGCGGAACCTTGAAGTCGGCGATGCGCTCGCGCGCGTGGGCGACGATCCCCGCGGCGTCGGGCTCGCCGTTGCCGGCGACCGGGACGACCACGGCGCCGACCTTCTCGCCCATCATGTCGTCGGGCACCGCGAGGACGGCGACCTCGCCCACGCCCGGCGCGTTGGCCAGCGCCGACTCGACCTCGATCGAATACACGTTCTCGCCGCCGCGATTGATCATGTCCTTCTTGCGGTCGACGATGTAGAGCAGGCCCTCGTCGTCGATGCGGGCGAGGTCGCCGGTGTGCAGCCAGCCGTCGACGAACGTCTCGGCGGTCGCCTCGGCCTTGTTCCAGTAGCCCTGCACGACGTTCGCGCCGCGCACCAGCAGCTCGCCGACCCCGGTCTCGTCGTCCGGCGCGTCGATCGCCAGGTCGACGACCGGCATCGCGAAACCGACCGAGTCGGCGTGGTCGGCGGCCTCCTCGTGGGGCAGGAACGACGTCAGCGACGAGGTCTCGGTGAGGCCGAAGCCGTTGCCCACCCGCGCGTTGGGGAAGTGCTCCATGATCGTGTGCACGACCGAGGCGGCGATCGGCGCGCCGCCGTAGGAGACCCAGCGCACGTTGCTCACGTCGGCGTCGGCGAACGCCGGGTGGCGGATCGTGGCGTGGTAGATCGCCGGCACGCTGACGAGCTGGGTGACGTTGTGCTCGGCGATCGACTTCAAGTAGCTGTCGATGTCGAGGGCGTTGGCCATGATCTCGACGCGTCCGCCGAGCTCGAGCGTCACGATCAGCTGGCTGTTGCAGCCGGTCACGTGGAACAGCGGCACGTTGATCAGCGTCGAGAGCGAAGGGCCCTCCGAGCGCTCGGTCATCAGGCAGCGGAACGCGTTCTCGGAGTTCGTCAGGAAGTTGCGATGCGACGTCATCGCGCCCTTCGGAAAGCCCGTGGTCCCGCTCGTGTAGAAGATCGCCGCGAGGTCGTCGGGCTCGCGCGCGACCGCGTCGATCGGCTCGCCGTCGGGCAGGTCGGCGTCGGGCATGAAGACGTACGAGGCGCCCGAGTCGTCGACGACGTAGGCGACCTCCTGATCGGCGAAGCGCGTGTTGACCGGCACGACCACCGCGCCGGCGAGCTGCGCGCCCCAGAACGCGAGCACCCAGGGAACGCCGTTGGTCAGCCGGATCGCGACGCGGTCGCCGGGCTCGATGCCCTGTGCCCGCAGCCCGCCGCCCACGCGCGCGGCGCGCTCCCACAGCTCGCCGTAGCTCAGCGTCTCGCCGGTGTCGATCCAGACGATCGCGATGGCGTCGGCGTCGCGGTCGACGCTCGCGCGCAGCATGTCGGCGAGCGAGTCGGGCCGGTCGGCGTAGTACGCGACGCCGTCCGCCCCCCGTTCGACCCCACTCGGGTCGAACGGGTTGCGTCCACGACCGGCCGGCTCGACCACCGATGCGCTCCTCTCTCCCAGAAGGGCGGGAACGCTATCGGAGCGCCTACTGCGCGGCGATGCTGCGTGCGGGGTGGGCAGGCGCCGACGACGAGACGAGGCCGGCCGCGAGACCCAGGCTCGAGATCGCCAGGTGCAGCAGGTTGTCGGCGGTGTCGACGGGAATCAGGCTGAGGACGTCGTTGCCATCGACGAAGCCCCACAGCGTCACGATGGCGTACACGGCCCCGAAGCCCAGGGCGAACATCCGCCCGCCGGCCGCGGAGCGCCACAGCGCCAGGCCAAGCAGGCCCGAGGCGATGTGCACGAGGTTGTGCCAGCCGTTGACCTCGAAGATGATGAAGTCGCTGCCCTGCACGTCGCCGCCGGAGCCGAACGACGAGTTGGCGATGAAGCCGAGCACGCCCACGGCCAGCAGCGTGGCTCCGAAGACGAGCGAGTAGGTCTGAGCGGGGGTACGAGCGGTGTTCATGAGTCTCCCTTGACGTGGTCGGACGCGCGCGTCGGCCCGGAGCGCCGCGAGGTCGCGATCGCCCAGAGGACGGCCGCGAACGCCGGTGCGAAGAGCAGGGGTTCGACGATCCAGTGCCCGATGTGCGCGAGAGGCATTGGATTAAGTACGGCCCGGGCGCCGTATTGGATCAGCGCCGCCGCGCCCGGTTAGCCGTGCCTAGCATTGGCCAGCCGCTCCTCGGCCTGGGCCACCGCACGGTCGAGCTCGCGCATCCGCTCGGGCGACGTGGTGCGCGGGCCGTAGGACTTCGCGCGGTACAGATCGCGCTTCTGGCGCAGATAGTCCAGCTCGGCGCGAATCTGCTCTATGCGGGCGCTTTTGTCGATGCAGCGACCATACGCTGCTACCTTGGGGTGTGTGAGCGGCGCCGCCGCTCGCGAGGTTCTTGTCTCTGAGCGCTCCGCGATCCGGGTCAGTCGAATCTCCCGAATCGTTTTCGCGCGACGCCCCGATGGCGGTCGCGACAAGGAGTACTCACATGTCCAAGCAGTCCTTCGCCCAGCTCGGCGTGTCCGATGCTGTGGCCCGAGCCCTGGGCAACCAGGGCATCACCGAGCCGTTTCCCGTCCAGCACCGGGTCCTGCCCGATGCGCTCGCCGGCCGCGACGTGCTCGTCCGCTCTCCCACCGGCTCCGGCAAGTCGCTGGCCTTCGGCGTCCCGATGGTCGAGCGCCTGAACGCGACCGACCCGCGCCCCGCCGCGCTCGTCCTCGCGCCCACGCGCGAGCTCGCCAGCCAGATCGTCGAGGCGCTGCGCGAGGCCGCGCATGCCCGCGCCCTGTCGATCACCGCCGTCTACGGCGGCGCCGGCATCCAGCCCCAGATCAAGGCCGCGCCGAAGAGCCACATCGTCGTCGCGACGCCGGGCCGGCTCGAGGACCTCCTCGACCGCGGCGTGCTGAGCCTCGCCAACGTCCGGATCCTCGTCCTCGACGAGGCCGACCGCATGCTCGACATGGGCTTCAAGCCCGCCGTCGACCGGATCGTGCGCCAGACGTCAGGCAAGCGCCAGACGATGCTCTTCTCGGCGACGCTCGACAGCCGCGTCCAGCAGCTCGCCCAGAAGTACACGCGCGATGCCCGCCGCCACGAGCAGGCCGCGGCGCCCGAGGCGCGCGGCGACGTCGAGCACCGCTTCGTCGCTGTCGACCACACCGGCAAGCTCGACGCTCTGGTGCGCGAGCTGCGCCACCGCGACCGCGGCCGCACGCTCGTCTTCGTCCGCACCAAGCGCGGCGCCGACCGGCTCGTCAAGCGCCTGCGCACCCATGACGTCCAGGCCGCCGCCATGCACGGCAACAAGACCCAGGGCCAGCGCGAGCGGGCGCTCGCCGGCTTCAGCTCCGGGCACACCGACACGCTGATCGCCACCGACGTCGCCGCTCGCGGCCTCGACGTCGACGACATCACCCACGTCATCAACTTCGACGCTCCCGACGCCCGCGAGGACTACGTCCACCGCGTCGGGCGCACCGGCCGCGCCGGGCGCACCGGCGTCGGCATCACGTTCGTGATCCCCGACCAGGTCCGCGACGTCGGCAAGATCGCAAAAGAGCTCTCGTTGCAGCACGAATTCGCGCGTGCCGGGCTGCGGAAGTAGAGTGGTCGAGATGGCGAGCGAGACCGAAGTGACGGAGCCGGGCAAGAGGGTCTACAGCGTCGCGTGCCGCCACGGTGGGCGCGACTGCCTGTTCGAGGAGGGCAAGCCCAACCCGCTCGACGGCACCAAGATCGTGGCGATCTACGCCCTCGGCACTCGCCTGGGCTACCGCGTGAGCACCGCGTCGGCGGGGCCCGACTTCGAGCTCAGCCGCCACGTGTACTCGGTCACCGAGATCACCTAGGCCCAGCGGGCATGTCCCGCCACCGCCAGGGGATCCTCCTCTGCCTGCTCTCGGCGTGCGGGTTCGGCGCGATGGCGATCTTCGCCAAGTTCGCGTTCCGCCACGGCGCGAACGTGACATCGCTGCTGACGCTGCGCTTCGGGATGGCGGCCGCCGTGTTGTGGGTGATCGTCGTCGTGGCGCGCCGGCCGCTGCCGCAGCGCCGCGTCGTGCACGCCGGGATCGGGTTGGGCGCGCTCGGCTACAGCGCGCAGGCGGCGTGCTACTTCTCGGCGCTGCGCCACATCGACGCGTCGCTGACAGCGCTGCTGCTGTGCACCTACCCGGCGTTGGTGTTCGTCGGCGCCGTGGTTCTCGGCCGGGACCGGGCGACGGGCGCGCGCGTGAGCGCCCTCGGCCTGGCGGGCGCCGGCACCGCGCTGGTGCTGCTCGGCGGCGGCGCGGGCGCGCTCAACGCGACCGGCGTGGCGCTCGCGCTCGGCGCGGCGCTCACGTACACCACGTACATCCTCGTCGCCGACAGCGTCGTCGGCGGGAGCGACCCGTTCTCGCTCGCCGCGATCGTCGTCACGAGCGCGTTCGGCTCGCTGTTCGTCTTCTCGCTCGTCACCGGCCAGCTCGACGCCACGCTCGACGCGCGCGGGTGGGCGGCGATGCTCGGGCTCGTCCTGATCTCGACGGTCGGCGGAGTCACCGCGTTCCTGCTCGGCCTCGAGCGGGTCGGTCCCTCGACGGCGAGCATCGTCTCGATCATCGAGCCCGCGGTGACGGTGTCGCTGGCCGCGGCGATCTTCGGCGAGCGCCTCGGCGGCGTGCAGCTGCTGGGCGGCGCGCTCGTGCTCGCCGCGATCGTCGTGCTGCAGCTGCGGCCCGACCCGGTCAGGCACGTCGCCGCGCCCGACCACGCGATGGGGACCTAGTGTCGTGATTCGTTAGTTCGCTGGCAGTCTGCGGGCGTCTCGCCGCCCGTGGCGGCGGCCGGCTCCTCGCCTGTACCACCGGTACAGGCTTCGTCGTCGCCCACCACCACGAACGACGGTCCGAGCCGCAGGCTGAGACCGAACTTCCGAATCACGCCACTAGCCGAAGAGCGGCAGCCGGCGGCGGCGCGCCAGCGCGTCCATGCCGGCCTGGATGCTCTCGCGGACCTCTTCGTACTTGGCGTCGACGTAGGCCTCGTCGTCGGCCTTCTTGGGGTCGCGGGCGACCTTGATCGGCTCCTGGAAGGCGGTGCGGATCTTGGCCGGGAGCGGGATCTCGGGCAGCAGTGCCGGCGCGATCCCCCATGGTGCGCTGATCGCGATCGGGAACATCTTCAGCCGCGCGACCTTGTCGAGTCCGAGCAGCTTCGCCAGCCTTTTGCCCGTCGCCAGCACCGGCATCGAGTCCGGCCCGCCGACGGTCGAGAACGGCACGATCGGCACGCCGCTCTTGATCGCCAGCCGGACGAACCCCTTGCGCCCGGCGAGGATCGCCTCGTCGCGCTTGGTCCACGGGCGCAGCGAGTCGACCTCGCCGCCGGGCCACAGCGCCACGTCGTGGCCGGCCGCCAGCGCGGCGGCGATGCTGTCCGGCGCGGCGGGCAGCACGCCCATCCGGCGGAAGTAGCTGCCGACGAGCGGCAGCGCCATCAGGGCGTCGTGCGCGGTGCCGTGCAGCGGGCGCGAGTCGCCGAAGCGCCGCCACCACTGCACGCCGACGGTCCACGCATCCCAGACGAACGGCGCGCCGGAGTGGATGCCGACCAGCAGCACGGGCGGGTCGGGCAGCTTCTCCCAGCCCTCGACCTCCTGGCGAAACCAGTAGTCGACGAGCGGGTTCCACAGCAGCTTCTGGCGGTTCATGAAGTCGTAGTCGGGGCCGTCGAGCGTCCACTCGCCGGCGCGATCGGCGACCCAGCCGGCGGCGCCGGTGGTCTCCTCGCGGCGGGCGGCGACCTTGCGCTTGGCCTGCTCGGCGTGGCGCTGGGCCTGGGTCTTGCGGGGCGCGGTGGAGCGCTTCGCGCGCGTCTTCTGGGCGGTTGCCATCTATCTCCTCCTCGCAGTTCGCGTACCCGGCCGGCGGCCGGACGACACGGCGCCCCGCGATGATGTGCGCGGTGAACGAGGCCGAATTCCTGATCGGAGGGCTGCTCATCGCCGTCGCCGGGCTCAGCGCGCTGGCGCGGCAGCTGGGCCTGCCCTACCCGATCGTGCTGGTGGTGGGTGGGACGCTGGCCGGCTTCGTCCCGGGGATGCCCGACATCAACCTCGACCCGGACGTGGTGCTGGTCGTCTTCCTGCCGCCTCTGCTCTACGCCGCCGCCTTCTTCGCCAACCTCGCCGACCTGCGGGCGTCGCTGCGCGGCATCACCTTGAACGCGGTCGGGCTCGTGCTGCTCACGATCTTCGCGGTCGCGCTCGTCGCACACGAGTTGAACGGATGCCATGGGCCGCAGCGTTCACGCTCGGCGCGGTCGTCTCGCCGACCGACCCGCTCGCCGGCGCGCAGATCATGCGGCGCCTCGGCGTGCCGCGGCGGATGGTCAGCGCCGTCGAGGGCGAGGGCCTGTTCAACGACGCCTCCGCGCTGGTGGCCTTCAAGGTCGCGGTTGCCGCGGTCGTCGGCGGCAGCTTCTCGGTCACCGACGCCGGGCTGACGTTCGTCGCCGGCGCTGCGGGCGGGATCGCCATCGGCCTGGTCGTCGGTTGGGTCATCGCCTGGATCCGCGGGCGAACGACCGACACGCAGGTGAGCATCACGATCTCGCTGCTCTCCGGTTACGCGGCGTTCGTCCCGGCCGACGTGCTCGGCGCCTCCGGCGTGCTCGCCGCGGTGACGACCGGCATCTACATGGGCGTGCGCGGTCCGAGCATCATCGACGCGCGTACGCGCCTGCAGGGCTTCTTCGTCTGGGACATCGTCGACTTCCTGATCAACGCGACGCTGTTCGTGCTGGTCGGCCTGCAGCTGCACACCGTCGTCGAAGCGCTGAGCGGCTCGGCGCTGACGCTCGCCGGCTACGCGCTTGCGGTGAGCGGCGTAGTCGTGGCGATGCGCGTGGCCTGGATGTTCGGCAGCCGGTACATCATCCGGCTCGACCGTCGCTACGCGCGGCGCGCGGGGCGCGTCGGCTGGCGACCGCGGCTGGTCATCGCCTGGAGCGGCATGCGCGGCGCCGTCTCGCTGGCCGCGGCGCTGGCGATCCCGTTGGAGACCGACGCGGGCACGCCGTTCCCCGACCGCAACCTGATCATCTTCCTGACCTTCGCGGTGATCTTCGCGACCCTGGTCGCGCAGGGTCTGACGCTCGGCATGGTGATCCGCCGGCTCGGCATCGAGGACGGCGGCGACAGCGACGGCGAGGAGATCCGCGCCCGCCTCGTGGCGTCGACGGCCGCGCTCGAGCGCCTCGACGAGCTCGCCGCCGAGCCGTGGACGCGCGACGACACCGTCCAGCGCATGCGCGGCCTCTACGAGTACCGCCAGCGGCGCTTCAAGGCCCAGGCGGGCAAGATCGACGACGACGGCTACGAGGACCGCTCGCTCGTCTACCAGCGGACCGTCCAGTCGGTGCTCGCCGCGCAGCGCGAGGCGCTGATCGCGCTGCGCAACGAAGGCACGATCTCCAACGAGGTGATGAACCGCGTCGTGCGCGAGTTCGACCTCGAAGAGTCGCGGCTGGAGATCTAGCTAGCGGCGCATGCGCAGGTTGACAGCCGCGGCGACGTAGCCGGCGCGCGTCGCGGTCACGTGGACGCGCTTGCCGCGCCCGGTCAACGCGAGGCTCGCCTTGCCCGCCGCGTCGGTGGTGTCGCTCTTGCCACCGCCGGACACCTTCGCGCCCGCCACCGGGTCGCCGGCGTCGGTGACCTTGAAGCGCACGGTCGTGCGGCGGCCGCGGCGCAGCTTGGACGGCGAGGCGGAGAGCGACAGGCCCGGGGCCGCCACCGTGGTCCATGTGGCCACGCCGGGAGCGGCGCCCAGCGTGAACGTCGCGAACACCTGCACCGAGCTGCTCGTCGCGTTGGCGTCGACGCGGTAGGAGGACGACGCGCCGGCCGGGACTGCGCAGCGCAACGGTCGCGCCCCATCGCGTCGCCTGCTTGTTCGAACGCGCGGCGAAGACCGCCGGCTTGCCGCCCGAAGCCGTCTTCCACACGGCCCACAGGCGGCCGTCGGGCGCAGCGGCGATCGAGGCGCTCGCGCCGCTCAGACGGCGGGCGAGGCGTGCGGTCTGGCCTGCGCCCACGCGCCACACCCGCACCGTGTCGAGCGACGGGTAGCCGGTGGCGAAGGCGGTGTAGAAGCCACCGCCGACGCGTGCGACGATCGGTGTGCGGCCGATCGGGCCGACCCGCATGTTCGACGTGTCGGGCATGTTGACCGCAGAGCCCACCGGCGAGCCGTCGGCCGCGACGTCCTGGGCGTAGAGGCCGAGGTGGCCGGTGGCGTTGGAGTACCACGCCATCACGGCGCGACCTGCGGCATCCGAGGCGATCCCGGTGTCGTAGCCGTAGTTGCCGAGCGGAGGCTGGTAGTTGAAGTTCGGTGTCGCCGGGCTCAGTCCGGAATGGACCCAGGTGCCCAGCGTGCCGGCCCACGCCTCGAGCGGGGTGCCGTTGGGAAGCACCGTGGCGGCGACCGGGCTGCCGTAGGCCTGCGCGCCGTCCGGCACGACCGAGCCCGGCTGAAGGGCCCAGGTCGCGCCCCCATCGGCCGAGGCCGCCGTGTTGAGCTCCTCGTTGGTCTCGTTGGGCTGGGTCGTCCGGATCCCGCCCCAGAACACCCGCAGGCCGCCGGGGGCGACCACGATCGCCGGGTTCCCGATGACCGCCCAGCCCGTCTGGATCGGGCTCGGCGCGCCGATCGCACCGTTCGGCGCGATCGCCGTGTGCAGCAGGTCCATGGTGTTGGGCCCCGTCTTGCGCAGCCACGCGACGTGCAGCACGCCGTCGCCGGTACGCGCCGTCGAGACCTGGTCGATGTTGGAGCCGTCGGACGCGGTTACCTGCTTCCACGCGGCGGCGGGCGCGGGCGCACAGAGCGCCACCAGTCCGATGACCAGAAGGACGAATCGGCGGATCGGCATATGAATCTCCCCTGCCTCGAGTGCACAGCGAGCGTACTCGACGTCGTTCGCGCCAAATCGTTTCGCTGCGGCCCTGCCGGCGGGTCACCCTCCGGACCAATGTCACATTCATGAGGGCGGTACGTGGCACCATTCCAGGCGTGAGCCGCCGCCCTCCCGGCCCCCGCGCGCCCGCGATCGTCCAGGCGCTGCGCTACTCGCGCAACGCACTGGGCTTCTTCGTGAAGATGCACGAGCGCTACGGCGACGTCTTCCGGCTCTCGTTCCCGTCGTTCCGCAACGTCGTCTACGTCGCCGAGCCGGGGCTCGTCAAGGAGCTGTTCACCGGCGACCCGGCCGAGCTGCACGCCGGCAAGGCCAACGCCACGATTCTCGAGCCCGCGGTCGGCCCGAGCTCGGTGCTGACGCTCGACGGCGCGAGCACATGCGCCAGCGCAAGCTGCTGCTCGCGCCGTTCCACGGGCGGGCGATCGACCGCTACCGCGAGGTGATGCTCGCCAGCGTGCGGCGCGACCTCGACACGTGGCCGGTCGGCGAGCCGTTCGCGTTGCGCGACCACACCCAGCGCATAACGCTCGACGTGATCCTGCGCGCGGTCTACGGACTCGGCGAGGACGACGACCTCGAGGAGGCCCACGCCGTCACCGACGAGTTCGCCAAGACCAGCCAGGCGCTCGTGCTGCCCGAGCCGCTGCGGCGCTCGTTCGGGTCGCGCAGCCCGTGGGCGCGCTTTTTGCGGGCGCGCGCCGAGCTCGACAGGCTCGTCTACGACGCGATCGCCGAGCACCGCGCCGCCGGGGACCTCGACGAACGCGACGACGTCCTGTCGTTGCTGATGCGCGCCCGCGACGAGGACGGCAACGAGCCGACCGACCGCGAGCTGCGCGACGAGCTGGTGACGGTGGTCGGCGCCGGCCACGAGACGACCGCCACCGCGCTGGCGTGGGCGGTCGAGCGGCTGCTGCGCCACCCCGACGTGCTCGAGCGGCTGCGCACGTCGCTGCGCGACGGCGAGGACGACTACCTCGACGCGGTGATCAAGGAGACGCTGCGCGTTCGCCCGATCATCGCCGACGTCGCGCGCAAGGCGATGGTGCCGACGAAGGTCGGCGACTACACCGTGCCGGCCGGCACGCTGATCCTCGCCTCGATCGTCGCGCTGCACTTCCGCGAGGACCTCTACGAGGACCCGTGGACGTTCAAGCCCGAGCGCTGGCTCGACGGCGCGCCCGACTCGTACGCGTGGATCCCGTTCGGCGGCGGCGTGCGCCGCTGCCTCGGCGCGGCGTTCGCGCACGAGGAGATGAAGATCGTCCTGCGAGGAAATCGTGCTGCGCGCGGACCTCCGCGCCGTGTCTTCCGCCGATGAGCCGCCAGTGATGCGCAACATCACGCTGGCGCCGAAGTACGGCGGGCTGGTGAAACTCGCCGCGCCGCTGCGGGCGCCGGAGGAGTTGATCGCTCCGGCGGCCGCCGCGGCGGGCTGAAGCTGCGGTCCTAGATGACCGTGACGTTGACGGCCTTGGGACCCTTGTCCCCGGCCTCGGCCTCGTAGGAGACCTTCGCGCCCTCGGCGAGCGAACGGTAACCGTCGCTCTGGATCGCCTGATGATGGACGAAGAGGTCCTTGCCAGGCTCATCGGGTGTGATGAAGCCAAAGCCCTTCTCGTCGCTGAACCACTTCACGGTGCCAGTAGGCATGTGTGTACTTCCTCCTGCTCGAGTGCTTACGTGCGGGAGGTAGCTGTTGAAGCGACGACCTGCTTACGTCTGCACGACGGTGTCGAGCGAAAGCTCGACCTTTACACGGCGCAGGGTAGCGCGATTCGCCCCGTGTCAAGGGCCGGCCGAGGCAACGCGCCGCCCGCGCCGCCTCGGCCGGTCGGAATGTCAGGCGGCCGCCGGCGACCCGGCGAGGACCTCCTTGACGCCCTCGGTGGTGACCGGGCGCCCGCCGATCGTCAGCTGGCCGCTCGAGATGTCATCGACGATGACCCAGGTCAGTCCGCGAACCGGCTCGCCCACGACCGACACGATCGTCTCGGTGAACTGCTCGGCGATCTCCGCCTTCTGGTCGTCGGAGAGCACACCCTCCATGACACGACAGTTGATGTACGGCATTCGAAGCCTCCCTCGATTGATTGACGAGGGCGCAGCAAACGCGACGGCCGTGTGAGCGGGCGTGTGAGGTCAGGCGGGCACAGCCGGTCCGACGAGCGCGTCGAGCACCGGGTTGTCGATCTCGGCGGCGAGCAGGCGGGCCGATTCCAGCGCTCCCGGGACACCGAGGCGGCCGCGGTGGACGAGCGCGCGCACCACCAGCTCGCGCAGGCCACAGCGCTCGGCCAGCTCGGCGAGCCGGTCGACGGTTTCTGCGGCGCCCTCGTCACCCGTCTCCACGGCGAGCCCGGCCGCGGCGTCGAGCACGCGCGCATGGACCCACTGGTAGGCGTCGGAGACGCGGGTCGTTCGCGCGAGGGCGTCGGCGAGCAGTTCGCGCGCCCTGTCGGTGTCACCGTTGTGCGCGGCCAGGAGCCCCATCAGCCGGGCGTTCATCCCCTCCCAGCACGGATCGCCCAGCCGGCAGGCGAGCCGAAACGCGCGGTCAAGCCGCTCAGCGGCCTGATCAGGGCGGCCCGTCATCAGCGACAGCTCCGCCCGCAGCGATTCGGGAAACGGCCGGAAGGAGGTCCAACGTTCGGCTGCGACGAGAGCGAGGCTCTCGTCGATCACCGACAGCGCGAGGGCGGTGTCGCCCCGCAGCAGATGGATGCGTCCGATCAGCGCCAGCGAGAGGGCCGCCTGCCGGCGTTGGCCGCAACGCTCCGCGCGGGCGACCGAGCGGTTCAGCAGGTCGAGCGCGGCGGCGTAGTGAGCGCGGTCGGACAGGGCCATGCCGCGCACGCCCTGAAGCGCGCAGAGCTCCTCGTTTCCTTGCGCGAGCTCGGTCGCGCGGGTCAGCCAGCGACCGGCCGATGGGCCACGCCCGGCCTGGACGTCGATGTATCCCAGCTCGCGGCTCGCAGCCGCAGCGGTGGCCCGCTCGCCATGTTCCTCCGCGAGCCGCAGCGCTTCGTGCAGGCGCACGGCACCCTCCTCGTCGCGGCCGCGCACCGCGTGCACGAGCGCGGACCCGAGCGCGGCAAGGCTCTGTGCTGCGAGCGCAGCGTCG
Source organism: uncultured Actinomycetes bacterium (assembly GCA_963825415.1). GTDB lineage: Bacteria > Actinomycetota > Thermoleophilia > Solirubrobacterales > Solirubrobacteraceae > BP-464. Next base: position 212,514 of record CAWGTD010000014.1, read on the forward strand.
CCGCTCGCGGCCGCCTCGGCGCAGGCCTGCCGGAGAATCTCCACGCCGGGTTCGACCGCGCCCGCATCGAGCGCCGCCTGGCCGGCCTCGAGCTGGCCGAGGGCGGCGTCGCTGTCGCCGACCGCGCCCGCCGCGATCGCGTCGACTTCGCCCGCCGCGGTGCGCAGCTCCGGCCCCGGCGCGACGCCAAGCTCGCGCCGGAACAGCGCCTCGCATTCGGTCAGTTGCTGCTCCGCCGCCTGCCGTCGGCCCGCCCGCGCGAAGCAGCGGATGAGCAGCTCCTGGCCGGCCTGGTCCAGCGGGTCCTGCGAGACGAGGCGGGTGGCGAGCTCGGTCGCGCGCGGCGTGTCGCCGGCGGCCAGCCGCGCGAGCGCCTCGTCGTGGGCCATCGCTCGAGCGGCGCCGTCGAGCTGGCGACGCATCACGCCGAGCCAGGACTCGAAGACGGAGCTCGAGGGGAACGCCATGCCCTCCAGCAGCTCGCCCTCGGGTGGCTCGAACGAAGCACTGTCGCCGGGCGCCGTGAGGGCGACCACGTCGACGGCGACGTCCGGCGGAAGATCGAGCTCCAACGGATCGCCACCGACGGCATCCGGCGCGCCGAGCACCCGCCGCAGGTCAGCAAGGCTCCAGCGCAGCGCCCCCAGCGGATCGTCGGCCTCCGCGAACAGCAGCGAAGCGACGCGGCTGCGTGGAGGCGGGCGCTCGCTCAGCACGAGATAGGCCAGCAGCGCCCACGTCTTGCGCCCGCGAGGGGGCGGCATGGCGACCCCGTCGCGCTCGATCTGCGGCGTGCCGAGCAGGCGGATGGCAAGGCTCACGGGGGTCCGATGATCCTACTTCTGGCTCGACCCGAAATGCGACACTGCGCCCCATGCCCAGATACCTGCTCGAGCGCACCCTCGGCGAGGTCACCCGCGAGGAGCTCGACCGCATCGCCGCCCACTCGACGGAGATCAGGCTGGAGCGCTGGCCGGACGTCGAGTGGGAGCACACCCACGTGATCCGCACCGACGCCGGCCTGAAGGCGATCTGCCTCTACGCGTCGCCGGACAAGAAGAGCGTGCTGGAGCACGCCGAGGCGCTCGGCCTGCCCGTCGAGCGTTGCGACCTGGTCGAGACGGACCTCGGGCCATAGCTAGGACTCCAGGGTGGCGTCGACCGAGATCGCGACGTTGCCGTGCAGTGCGCCCGAGATCGGGCAACCCTGGCCCGCCGCGAGTGCCGCGTTGGCGAAGCCCTCCTGATCGATCCCGGGGACCTGCCCGCTGACCACGATGTGCGAGGACTTCACGCCCACCCCAGGCTCGAACTCCACGTTCGCCGTCGCTTCGAGCCGGTCGGGCGGCGTGCCCGCTTCGGCGAGCTCGTTCGACAGCCCCATGCAGTAACACGAGGCGTGCGCGGCGGCGAGCAGCTCCTCGGGGCTCGTCTTGCCGGCCGACCGCTCCGTGCGCGACGCCCACGTGACCGCGACCGACCCGAACGCACCGCTGTCGGGCGTCGTCGTGCCGCTTCCGGTCGCAAGGTCGCCTTCCCACACCGTCGTCGCGCTGCTCTGCGCTGCCATCAGGGCCCTCCTCGTGTCAGCGACGCTTGCGCGCGAAGGGACGCGCGCGCGTCGATGCCGTTCGCTTGACCTTGTCGCGGAACACTACGGCCGCAAGCACCTTCCGGCGGGTCG